>CP070840.1:2094270-2102241 GCA_020342025.1 Deltaproteobacteria bacterium | reverse complement strand
CTGTTAGCAACCACATTCAATCAGATGTTGGACCGCATCCAAAACCTGGTTATGGGAATAAAGGAGATGAGCGACAATATTGCCCACGACCTGAAAAGCCCTGTGACAAGAATACGTGGAATTGCAGAGGTCACGCTGACCACTGAGACCACGCTTGATGATTACAAACAGATGGCGGCCAGCACCATTGAGGAATGCGATCGTCTGCTGGATATGATCAACACCATGCTGGTTATTTCAGAGACCGAAGCTGGCGTGGGGAAAAGGACACAGGAAAAGGTAGATTTGGCGGAGGTCATCCGGGATGCCTGTGAATTGTTTCATCCGCTTGCTGAAGACAAGGGCATCACTATAAGGTGTCATGTCCCGGGAACCCTCACTCTCCTGGGCGACACTCGGTTGATACAACGCATGATCGCAAACCTCCTAGACAACGCCATTAAATACAATTCACCGGATGGAAGCGTTGAGGTCACGGCCCAAACAGAGGGCGAAAAATGGGTTGCCGTCTCTGTTAAGGATACGGGGATGGGTATTTCTGAAAAGGATCTCCCCCACATTTTTGAGCGATTCTATCGGGGCGACCCGAGCAGACCACAAACGGGTAACGGCCTGGGACTCAGCCTGGCCCAGGCCATTGCCCAGGCACACGGCGGCAAAATCGATGTGGCGAGCCGCCCAGGACAAGGGAGCACCTTCACCATCACACTTCCCGGATCACCCCATATGCCATTCTGATCCTCACTCCTTTTTTGCTCTTTGCTCTATGCCCCTTGCGCTGCGCGTTTTGCCCTCCGCGATTCTGAGAAAACATGACCAATTTGTAATGTTGGCGTCATGTTCTGGTCAACTTCCTGGTGTATATTCTCTCCAACAGCAAAGGCCGTTTCTGGGAAAACTCAAGACATGGAGGGAAAAGAGATGAAAAAGAGAAACAAGTTCGCGGGATACATTCTAATTCTGTTTATTGTGGGGACCCTGTTGGGCGCTGGAGTTCAGGTGGCAGCGGCATCAAAAGATACCGCGGTAAAGGTGATACCGGAAAATTTCAGTGATCTGGCTGAAAGGGCCCGGCCCGGCGTGGTCAATATCCGGACCGTAAAGAAATTAAAAGGCGGGGGCCCGGTGTTTCGACACTTTTTTGGCAACCCTTTTGACGATCGAAATCCTTTTGAGGATTATTTTGGACCTTCCCCAAAAGGCGGCCCAGAGAGTGATTTCAAACAGCAGAGTCTTGGATCTGGCTTTATCATCGCCCGAGAAGGATATATTGTGACCAACAACCATGTGATTGAAAATGCGGATGAGATAAAGGTGAAGCTGGCCAATGGGAAGGCGTTCAATGCAGAGGTGGTGGGTCGTGACCCCAAAACGGACCTGGCCTTGATAAAGATCGACGGATCAAATGATCTGAAACCCCTTCCCATGGGAGATTCCAATGCCCTTCGGGTGGGGACATGGGTTCTGGCCATTGGTAGCCCTTTCGGATTGGAGCAGACGGTGACAGCCGGAATCGTCAGTGCAAAGGGTCGTGTGATCGGCGCCGGGCTTTATGATGATTTTATCCAGACCGATGCTTCCATAAATCCTGGAAACAGCGGGGGACCTCTTCTCAACACGAAAGGCGAAGTGGTAGGCATCAACACGGCCATTATGTCCCGTGGCGGAGGGAACGATGGGGTTGGATTTGCCATCCCGGTCAATCTGGCCAAGGGAATTATTGAACAGCTAAAAAATGAGGGAAGAGTGACCCGTGCCTGGTTAGGCGTGGGTATCCAAGACCTCACCCCAGAACTGGCGGATTATTACCATGTAAAGGAACAAAAGGGTGCCCTTGTGACCCAAGTGTACGAGGGAGACCCAGCAGGCAAGGCTGGGATCAAGACCGGGGACATAATCGTCGAGGTGGACGGAAAAAAGGTCTCATCTAGTCGTGACCTTTCCAGGACCATAGCCAGTGCCCCTGTGGGAGCGCAAATTCCTATCACCATCCTCAGGGACGGCCAAGAAAAGACCTTTCCTGTTGAACTGACCGAACGGGTTGATTCAGACGCGCCTGCGAAGGTGGCGGCTAAGGGCTCAAACGGACTGGGGCTCCAGGTTACCGAACTGAAGCCTGAACAGGCGCGCCGGGCCGGCCTTCCTGAAAATGAAAAGGGTGTGCTGGTGACCCATGTGCAGCCTGGGGGAAAGGGAGAAATGGCAGGCATTCAGCCCGGGGATGTGATCAAAGAGGTTAATCGCAAGCCCGTCACCACACCCAAAGAGGTGAAGACGCAGATAGACAAGGTCAAATCCGGTGACACTGTTCAGATGCTGATCAAAAGGGCCCAGGCAGGCCTCATTGCCCTAAAGATCCCAGTATAGAGATAAGATCCGCGCGGCGCGCCGCGCGGATCTTCAATCCTGGGTGATTGATAGGTCCCGATAAGTCAGGGCAAGATCTCACTACATAAAGGGGTCGTATCGATGGCCACGATGCGGAACCCAATTCACACTGTGCAATTTCAATGTATTGGCATCAACCGTTTCGATCCAAACATATTGAGGACCACCCAGCAAATATCCGTAGAAATCCTCATTTGGCCCAAAAATCTTGAAAAACTGTCTATAGATATTCCTCTTGGACAGGGTGACCAGCTTTGACAATTGCTCCTGACTGGTCACTTCGGTCCATCCGTCGTTCTCAATGGTCTTGTCGTCACCTTTCGGATCAAAGACAATGGCGCAAACCTCTCCAGCAGGCCACTCATTGGCGTGGATGATGTATTGATCATAATTCTCCATTATATGCTTCATGGCCGCCGACGTATCAGACCGATATTGCACTCTAAGTTTGCCATAGTTTGCACATCCGGAGACAAGCAACAACGTTACAAGACCCATCACGCCCAAATAAATAATTCTTGTCTTTCCCACGGGACCGCCCCTTTCTATTCGAACATCCAGAGTTACACTTTTTTCGTGTGGCCCTAAATTAACCACCTGCTATGGATTTGCAACGTCATTTCGAAAAAATTCTGAATCTAAATGTTTTTGGACCCTATCTGCTTTGATTCCTAAAATCAACCCCAGCGCCGAAAAAGGCGCCAGCATTGCGCTTTGATACCCCTTTTTCTTTGACAGGTAACCGCAGTTTACCTACACTTAAACCCCAGCAAGGGAGTTTCCTGTTTACGCGAGCCAGCATAAGATGACATGGAGATTGAAATGAGAAGAAGAGAGGTTTGTTCTGTCGTTTTGCCGTTTCTGATACTTTTTCTTGTTTGCGCATCCTCATCACTCGCAGTCGACCTCGAGGATGCGGATACCCTTGGGTGTACTGATGGAATTGTAAACATGGGAGATTCCAAATCTGATGTATTGGAGAAGTGTGGAGAGCCCACCCGAAAAGAGGGATTCCAGGAATACCGCTGGATTTATGATTTTGGCTCGTCAAAATTCGTTTATTACCTCACCTTTTCAAGAGACAGATTGGAGCGCATCCAAACGGGCGGTTATGGTGATTAGACAGATAACAATAGGGGGACGCTGGTAAAAAAATAAATTGACACAAAAAGAGCGATCTGGCAAATACGATCCATGCCAAGAAAAGCTCGACTTGACGCACCCGGTCTCTTTCATCACATCATGATTCGGGGCATAGAGCGTCGCGATGTATTCTTAAATAATAAGGATCGCGAGGATTTCCTTCAACGCCTTGCAAAACTCCTCCCCCACACCAAAACGGCCTGTTACGCGTGGGTATTGCTACCGAATCATGCCCATTTTCTTTTTCGAACTGGCCTAGTGCCCCTCTCCACATTAATGAGAAGACTCCTTACAGGCTACGCAGTCAGTTTTAACCGCCGACACCACCGCCAGGGCCAACTATTTCAAAATCGCTACAAATCCATTGTCTGCCAGGAAGAGGTCTACCTCAAGGAGCTTGTCCGTTATATTCATCTGAACCCAGTGCGAGCTCGCATTGTTTCCAGTCTTAAAGAACTGAATAATTATCCGTATTGCGGGCATAGTGCCCTGACGAGCAGAAAGAAGAGGCCTTGGCAGGACGTGGACTATGTTCTTGGTTATTTTGGGAAAACATTTCATAGCGCTAAGAAGTCCTATCTGGGTTTTGTGGAGGCGGGAATAACGCAGGGCCGACGGGACGAGCTGAGCGGCGGCGGATTAATTCGTAGTCTTGGTGGGTGGTCTGATGTAAAGGGGCTGAGAAGCATGGGTCAGGGCCATATGATGAGTGATGAGCGGATTTTGGGGGATTCGGAGTTTGTGGACGCATTGCTTTCCCAAGCCAATGAAAGATACGAACGCCGATACGAACTGAAGCGACGAGGTTACGACGTGGATCGGATTGCCAAAAGAGTTGCCGAAATCTACGGAATGGAAGAACAAGAGGTTTTTTCAAAAGGTAAACAAAAACGCAAAGTTCAGGCACGGAGTCTTCTTTGCTTTTGGTCTGTCAGAGAGGCAGGGATGTCGTTGAGAGAACTGGCGATACGATTGGAAATGAGCCCTCCTGGTGTTGGGTTCTGCGTGGAAAGGGGCGAGACCATCGCCCATGAAAAGGGTTATCAATTGATCCAATGAGTCTTTTATTTTTTTACCAGCGTCCCCCATTTAAGCGGCGAAGGTTCCCCACACTTTTGCTTATCACAGTTTGTGTTGGGGTTGCTATTGCTGGGGGTCTGTTGGTTTTCAATAAATATACGAATGAAGCAGATCAAAAAACGGCGATTTCAGCGTCCGATTCCTCCAGCGAGTCAAATGCCCCCACTGCAACACCTGACAATCTACGAAAGCTTATTGGCCGCTGGGTTCGGCCGGATGGTGGGTACGTGATTGATATTCGAAATGTCCATGCTGACGGGAAATTGCAGGCCTCCTATTTTAATCCCCGTCCGATTCATGTCTCACAGGCGCAGGTTACCCAAAAAGAGGGGAAAATCCAAATTCTTATCGAGCTAAGAGATGTTGGATACCCCGGGGCGGCCTATGCCTTGAGATACAACGCAAAGCATGATGTTCTTGTGGGCCTCTACCACCAACCGGCGGTCGGTCAAACATTTGATGTGGCATTTGCGCGGATGCAATAGAGTTGGTTGCATGAACCGGTCAGCTTTTTATATTTGGGGGCGACCTTAAAGTACCCAATTTGACATCGTTTCCAAAAGTTGATAATAAAACCAGCAGGTTACATGTTTTCCACAACCAGACGGAGGTGTTAGGCGCTTGGGAACAAGTTATAACAGGGAAGAGATAGATGAAGGAGGAACCGGCATGCATCGGGTTAACAGGAAGGAAAACAGGAACTTAGGGGCCTATATTAGCTTGGTAATAGGCCTTATGTGCATCATTTCGCTCTCACTCATGCCGTACCTCAACGGGCCGGCATTCGCAAAAAGCCATGAAAAGGAAAAGCCTGAATTAAATGTATTTAACCCTGTGGGCACACCGATTGGTTCGGTCGACGAAGAAGGTAGCGTATATAATCGCTTAGGAAAACTTATCGGATCAGTGGATAGCAGGGGCACTATTTACAATATCTCTAAGAACGTTATCGGAAAAGTGGAAGCCAATGGAAAGGTATTCAATCGGATCGGCACATTGGTTGGTTCAGTGGATGACGAAGGCAATGTATTTAATAATAACGGAAGGAAGATAGGATCCGTAAAATCCCCTGTTCCCGGAAACATTATCCTGATTGGTGGGGCTGCCTGGTTACTCCTCTTGACCATAAGATAGGCGGATATGGCATTCGATCTGCACTTGTATGGTCGTTTGCCATAGGCACGTCCATCTTCTGTCCCATTGCGTGCCTGAACTCTCCACGCAGTATGCGGCTCTTTACCACTTCACACTTCTAGGCTTTTTTCGTGCCAATCCGACCCCTCTCACAATCACCGAGAACCCGAGAAATAACCGAGTGCTATGAACACCGCCGCATCTAAAAAAGAAGAGCCCATCGCGGAAGAGAGAGGAGACCCGCACGGACCCGGGCGGGCCGTATTCAATAATCTGATCTTACATATTCATCCGCGGACCGTTCCTGAACAAACCCTGAAATTCACACTCACCTGGGGTCTCGGCGGCATGGCCGTCCTGCTCGTGCTGCTCCAGATCGTTACCGGAATTCTCCTGATGCTCGTCTATGAGCCGTCTCCTGGCAAGGCGTATGAGTCCATCTTGATTCTCCAAAATGATGTGGTCTTTGGCCAATATATCCGAAATATCCATTACTGGAGCGCGAATATACTCGTTATTGTCGTCTTTTTGCACTTGTTGAGGGTTTATTTCACAGGTGGCTTTTATAGACCCCGCCAGTTCAACTGGATCCTTGGCTTGTGCCTCTTATTTTCTGTCCTCGCCTCAAACTTCACCGGTTACCTGCTGCCCTGGGACCAGGTTTCTTTCTGGGCGATCACCATCTGTACGGGTATGTTTGAATACATTCCGGGATTGGGGATGTGGCTGCAAAAAGCGATTAGGGGTGGCTCGGAAGTTGGATCAAACACCCTACTCATCTTCTTCACACTTCACACATCCATCATTCCATTCTGCCTCATTCTTTTCATGGCGTTTCACTTTTGGCATGTGCGAAGGGCTGGAGGCGTTGTTATTCCAAAGCGTAGAGATGAAGAGCAAGAGATCGAGCCGAATTATGTGTACACCATTCCGAACCTGGTCTTTCGTGAGCTGGCTGTTGCACTGGTCTTGATCGCCTTCATCTTCGTATTTTCCCTATTCTTTGATGTCTCCTTGGCAGACCATGCAAATCCTGGTCTGAGCCCCAACCCTACCAAAGCCCCCTGGTATTTTGCCGGAATCCAAGAGATGTTACTCCATATCCATCCCCTGTTCGCCGTGTTTATCATACCAGCGGCTGTGCTCTTGGGCCTGATGATTTTACCCTACCTGCCCTATCAAACCCATGCCACCGGTGTCTGGCTTATTTCTAGGGTGGGCCAGCGGACAGCCGTTTTAGCCGCAGTGGTCGCTCTGGTTCTCACACCAACCATCATCATCCTTGATGAGTTCGTTGTGCACGTCAACTCGGGATCATCTGGGGTGAGTCCAGCGGTCACCCATGGACTTTTACCCACACTCCTCTTGCTGGTGGCGGTTATCGTATTTTATTTGTTGGTTCGGAAAAGATTTGCTGCAATGAGAAATGAATCGGTACAGGCCGTATTTGTCATGCTTATGGTTGGGTTCGTTGTAATGACAATAACCTGCGCTCTATTTCGGGGTGAAGGAATGAAACTGATGTGGCCGTGGTAAGAAACAGAAACTTCTTCGTGGCTACCATATTTAAGGATTGGTATGAAAAAAACCGACAAAATAAGTTCAGACTCTCCCCAATCTTCTCGACGAAGTTTCTTAACGAAACTTTGGATGGGCTTGGGGGTTCTTGCGGTGGCAGAATTCATAGGGGTCATAATTGCTTTCATTTGGCCGCGTGAACCCCGTACGGCAGAGGGAGGTTTTGGCGACATTATTGCAGCGGGTCAGGTTGATGCGTTTGCTCTAAACACGGTGAGTGCATTTCCGATGGGACACTTTTATCTTTGCCGGCTCGAAGACGGTGGCTTTCTGGCCCTGTCTCGCAAGTGTACACATCTTGGCTGCACGGTTCCCTGGATGGAAGAGGATAGAAAATTTGTTTGTCCCTGTCATTCATCTGCCTTTGACATTCGGGGCAATGTGATAAATACGCCAGCCCCCCGGGCCCTGGACCTTTATGCGATCTCTATTGAAAACAACATGGTGAAAGTCAATACCGGCCAAAGGATTAGACGCACTGAATTTCGAGCCGAGCAGGTAACATACCCTAAAGATGCTCAAGAGACTGTCGAAAACCGGGCTTCTTAGAGGCTGATGGAAAATGTCCAGATGCAAGGCTTCCGAAATCCCGAGGAATGAGGCGTACATAGAAGTACGCCGCAGTGACGAGGGATGAGGGTAACGCAG
>CP070840.1:2090335-2094170 GCA_020342025.1 Deltaproteobacteria bacterium | reverse complement strand
ACGAAGAGGTCACCAAGGAAAAGCTGGGTGGCGCAATGAGCCACAATTCGGTGTCCGGCGTCGCGCACTTCGCATCGCCGGGTGACACCGAATGCCTAGCCTCGATCCGAAAGCTGCTCTCCTACCTGCCGTCGAACAACGCCGAACGACCGCCGGTGGTGACCAATGTGGACCCGCTCGACCGCGAGATCCCCGAGCTCGACGACTTCGTGCCTTCAGACCCCAATAAGCCCTACGACATCACTAAGCTGATCCGATGGGCGGCCGACGAGGGTGAATTCCTTGAGGTCCACCAGCATTTCGCCAAAAACATCGTCGTTGGTTTCATCCGTCTCGGTGGCCGTACGGTCGGGGTCATCGCCAACCAGCCCGCCCACCTCGCCGGCGTCCTCGATATCAACGCGTCGGTCAAGGGAGCTCGTTTCGTGCGTTTCTGCGACGCCTTCAACGGTCCGCTGTGGATCGTCGAGGATGTGCCCGGGTTCCTGCCCGGCACCGAACCGGAGTGGGGTGGCATCATCCGTCACGGCGCGAAGCTGCTCTTCGCGCTCGCCGAGGCGACGGTGCCCAAGGTTACGGTGATTACCCGCAAGGCCTATGGGGGCGCTTACGATGTCATGTCTAGCAAACACCACGGAGGCGACATCAATTACGCCTATCCCACTGCCGAGATAGCGGTTATGGGGCCTGAAGGAGCCGTGAATATCGTGTTCCGGAAAGAGATTCAAAAGGCAGAGAACCCAGAAAAAACAAGACAGAGAATGGTGGAAGATTACAGGAGTAATTTTGCAAGCCCTTTCAGGGCAGCAGAGCTGGGCTACATTGATCAGATCATATTCCCAGAAAATACCCGGCCCAGGCTAATACAGGCCTTGGAGATGCTAAACACCAAGCAGGATTCCATTCCCGCGCGGAGGCACGGGAACATTCCCCTTTAGACTTGGAGCAAAAGAAAAAGCCCCGCTCTGAAGAGCGGGGCTTTTTTGTTGAAGGGTTGCGTTGGGACCTATATTTTCTTGGCTGCCAGCTTTTTGACCGATCTTGAAATGATGCTCCCGGATACGTACATCCCCACCATAAGGAAAAGAAGCACCACAAAGACGCCGATAAATCTCAAGACAAGCGTTCCAATGATCCATGTCCAGTTATCTTTCACGATGACAATGTTGGCCACGTCTTTATTCTGCTTTGAGATGGTGATGGAATGCCAGAGGAGTTTTCCATCATCTTCGATATACGTGGCATCCTCCCAGTTACGAAACTTGATGTCTTTTTCATTTTTTAGGGCTTGTCTGTAAAACGCCACAATTTCATCATGAGAGAGATGAGATTTCATCTCCAGTCGCTTCTCAGTCTTTTGAATTGTCTTCCCCCCAGGTATGAGTGGAGCACCAAGAAAATCTTCGGCGTATAGGGGTGCGGATATTGTAATGGTAAAGATGAATATTGGGAGCAACAATTTTTTCATTTTCTCATCCTTCTTTGAGCGGCACAGCCACCTAACATGAAATTGCGAAGCCATTTTATTAATCAAACATAGCGATAAACATCCCTGCTGCAGCGGCCGATCCAATAACACCTGCCAAGTTTGGGCCCATAGCATGCATCAGGAGATGATTGGTCTTGTCATACTTCAGCCCTTGCAGTTGGGAGACGCGCGCTGCCATCGGCACCGCCGAGACGCCAGCAGAACCGATAAGGGGATTGATCTTTTCTTTTAAGAATAGATTCATCACCTTCACGGTGAGTATCCCTCCCACCGTGCAGACCGCAAAATCCACGAGGCCCAAGCCAAAGATGAACAGGGGTTTCCAGCTAAGAAATTTATCTGCGTGCATGGTCGCGCCCACAGAGATTCCGAGGAATATGGTCACTATATTCATGAGGGCACCCTGCGAGGTTTCTGTCAGCCTCTCAACCACGCCGCTCTCTTTCATTAGATTGCCCAGCATAAACATCCCCATCAATGGAATCACCGATGGAACGAGAAGGGCTATAATACCGGCGGTTACGAGGGGAAAAAGGATTTTTTCCTGTTTGGACACAGGCCTGAGTTGCCTCATGCGGATCTTTCTCTCTTTAGCAGAAGTCATCAACCTCATGATGGGGGGCTGTATCAAGGGCACCATAGCCATATAGGAATAGGCAGCAAGGGCGTTCGGCCCCAGCAATTGAGGCGCGAGATGCTGTGTAAGATAGACCGTGGTTGGGCCGTCAGCGCCACCAATGATACCGACAGATGCGGCCTCTTTCAGGGTAAAACCGGCAAGGACCGTGCCCGTGAAAGTAATAAAAACCCCCAACTGGGCGCCTGCCCCTATGAGCAAGGTCCTTGGGTTAGCTATCAAGGGCCCGAAATCGGTCATGGCGCCCAGGCCCAGGAAAATGATACACGGGATGACCTCCCATTCCAGTCCATAGTGGTAAAAAATCTGCAGCAGTTGGGCGTGTCCATGGGAATAGCCCATCAGAGGGACAAGGGGAAAGTTGACGATAAAGATCCCGAATCCAATGGGGAGAAGCAGCAGTGGTTCATATTTCTTGGCAATGGCAAGATACATGAAAAGAGACCCGATCCCCCACATGATCAGCAGCTTCCATTGAAAGTTGAACACGCCAGTGGTGTGGAATATGCCGTAGAGCATATCCATGATTTCGTTAAGCGACATCGCCGTAATCTCCTATTATCAGTTTCTCCGGGCGCAAGAGACTTTCAGTTGAATAGTTAAGTTGTGGCTATATCATTCTGTGATTCTTTGTCAAGGACAAATCCTCTCGTATTTTAAAAAACCCTCCGGCTTTTCGAGGGCCCCGCTTATCGGGGGCGGGATGGCATGAGTAAAGCTGGGCTGGAATTGAGTCCCTGCCAATACTTTTGAAGGATATCATGAGAGAAATCAAGAAATCATTTGACAGACATTTCTCTAATGAAATATTTTCTTGCAAATCAATAAGATCGAAGGTCTGGAGGGTCTACTATGGCTGGAAACAAAGATCCCGAGCGTGAGGCCAAAGCTTACGAAGGTTGGGACAAAAAGGTGGAAGAAAGCCTGTCTAAGCGACCAGAGCGAAAGAAGGATTTTGTGAACACGTCTGGCATTCCCATTAAAAGGCTCTATACCCCCCTTGATCAGGAACAAATGGACTACCTATCCGACCTGGGCTTTCCAGGAGAATATCCATTCACCAGAGGCGTTCAACCCACCATGTACAGGGGTAGATATTGGACCATGCGGCAATACGCGGGCTTTGCCACGGCCGAGGAAACCAACAGGCGTTATAAATTTCTCCTGGACCATGGGCAAACGGGACTCTCTGTAGCCTTCGACCTTCCCACGCAAATAGGATACGATTCAGACCATGAGATGGCCATGGGAGAGGTGGGGAAGGTGGGGGTCGCCATTGATTCCCTCAGGGACATGGAGATCCTATTCAACGGCATCCCCCTCGATAAGGTGAGTACATCCATGACGATTAATGCCCCTGCCTCCATTTTGCTCGCCATGTACATGGCCGTTGCGGAAAAAGAGGGTGTTCCCCCTGAGAAACTGAGAGGGACGATTCAGAACGACATCTTGAAGGAGTACTCTTCGAGAGGGACCTATATCTTTCCTCCCAAGCCCTCCATGCGGATCATTACCGATATTTTTTCTTTTTGTGCAGAAAAGGTTCCTCAATGGAATACAATTAGCATTAGCGGTTATCATATCCGGGAAGCGGGTTCCACGGCCGTTCAAGAGGTGGCCTTCACTTTAGCTAACGGGATCGCCTATGTCCAGGCCGCCCTGGATGCGGGCTTGGATGTGGACACCTTCGGCCCAAGGCTCTCCTTCTT
>CP070840.1:2087501-2090235 GCA_020342025.1 Deltaproteobacteria bacterium | reverse complement strand
TACTTATCGTAGTCTATAGTTTTGAGGCACCGGATTTTCTTTCGATTACAGTTTGTAACCTTGAAAATCCGTGGACTTTCGATTAATAGCAGTAATCCGCTATCCTGAGCCATTTCAAGCACATACAACATATAGACATTCTCGCCAAAAAACGCTATCCTTTGAATCCTCCATAAATCTGGCGGCAAATTAACTCAAAAACGTAACCCTAACCTTATAGAGTGAGTTATTGTCACGTGTCACCAGAAGGTGAAAAGTTTAAGGCCTCCAAGGGATTGCTATATCTCTTTGAGGCTATTTTATTTGGAGAGCTGATCTCGTGATGGAAAAGCGCGCCAAACGTAAACTGAGTGCAATTCTTAGCGCAGATGTCAAAGGCTACAGCCGCCTGATGGGAGAGGACGAGCTTAGGACTGTCCGAACTCTGGAAGCCTACCGGGAGATGATAGCAGAGATCGTCAGAAACTACAGTGGTCGGGTAGTTGACTCTCCCGGAGACAATATACTGGCTGAGTTTGCAAGCGTGGTGGATGCGGTAGAGTGCGCAGTTGAAATCCAAAAAGAACTAAAAGAAAAAAATGAGGATCTTCTTGAAAACCGAAGAATGCTGTTTCGGATCGGTATTAACCTTGGGGATGTGATTGAGGAAGGTGAGAGGATTTATGGAGACGGAGTGAACATTGCTGCCAGGATAGAGAGTCTAGCTTCGGCAGGAGGCATCTGTATTTCAGGAACAGCGTTTGACCACGTTGAAGGCAAACTAGGCTTGGAATTTGAATATCTTGGAGAACAGTCAGTCAAGAACATCAAGAAGCCAGTTCGGACATATCGAGCAAAGATGGCGAGCAGGGTTTCTGATTTTCGAATGAGCGGAGAGCTTCCCTTGCCTGATAAGCCATCTATAGCGGTATTGCCTTTTGTTAATATGAGCGGCGATCCCGCGCAGGAATATATCGGTGACGGCCTCAGCGAAAATATCATCAGCGCATTGTCAATAAGCTCAAAAATGTTTGTTATCGCACGTAACTCCACCTTTTCCTATAAGGGAAGGCATGTAAAGGTTCAGCAGGTGGCTGAGGAAATGGGGGTTCAATATGTCCTGGAGGGCAGTGTTCAGAAATCTGGTGACAGGCTAAGGGTTACAGCTCAATTGATCGATGCCTTGAGTGGCCATCACCTCTGGTCGGATAAGTACGACAGGAAGTTGTTAGAACTTTTTGACCTTCAGGATGAGATCACCAAAAAGATTGTGACGTCACTTCAGGTGAAATTAACCCATGGCGAGGCAGCGAGATGGGCAGAGAGAACCACGGAAAATTTTGAGGCGTGGAGTTATTTTGTCAGAGGAAGAGAATTATACATGAAATTTGGGAAGGAAGATAACGCCAAGGCGCGTGAGCTCCTAGAAGCGGCAATAAAACTTGACCCTGAATATGCCTATGCCTGGGGGGTACTGGGAGGCACCCATCTTATGGATGCTTGGAGAGGGTGGAGTGAATCTTCGAGCAATTCCATGAAACTCGGTCGTGATTATGTGCAGAAATCCCTGGAACTGGATGAAAAAAGCCCTGTAGGTCATGGCTTATTGGGACATTTATATTTAATGCAAGGAGAGCATGATAAAGCCATGGCTGAGCACAAGAAGACCCTTTCTTTCCATCCAAACCATGATATGGCGCATTTTGATTTAGGGGCTACTATGTGTTTTTCGGGACGGTTCGATGAATCCGTTGAGCTGATAGAAAAAGCCATGCGCCTCAGCCCATATTACCCAGCCATCTACCTATACTTTTTGGGGAAAAACTATGTATTTCTAAAACGCCTTGAAGAGGCGGTTGAGATATTTGCTCAACTCAATGAGCGCTGCCAAAGAGGCGATTTACCTATGTGGTATACGTATCGTGGTTTGGCTGAATGTTACTGGGAACTTGGCAGGAAGGAAGAGGCACGGGAGTATTTGGCAAAACTCCTCAAGGCTAACCCAAGATGGTCATTGGAAAGTTTAAGAATGGATCCTTTTCCTTTAAAGGATCCGGCCTTCATACAGCCTAGCATCGAAATCTTTAGAAAGTTGGGAGCGCCTGAAAGGCCAAACCTGCCACTACCCGACAAACCGTCCATTGCTGTGCTGCCCTTCGTCAATATGAGTGGCGATCCCGATCAGGAGTATTTTAGTGATGGGATCACGGAAGACATTATTACTAACCTCTCCAAGATCTCCGGAATCCTAGTCATCTCTCGCAACTCATCATTCCTTTACAAGGACAAGCAGGTGAAGATCCAGGAAGTGGCGAAAGATTTGGGGGTACGCTACGTGCTTGAAGGGAGTGTCCGCCGAGCTGGCGACAGGGTACGCATTACTGCCCAGCTCATTGATGGAAAGACTGAACACCACGTGTGGGCTGAGAAATACGATCGGGAGCTCAAGGATATCTTTTCCGTCCAGGACGAGGTTACACAAAAGGTGGTCGCAGAACTTGCTGTAGCTTTGACAGTAACTGAATCGGATCGCCTACCTCGCAAACACACTAAAAACTTTGAAGCCTATGACATGTATTTACGGACCAAAAAGGAGCTCTACGGGCAGAAAAAGGAAAACACTCTTAAGGCGCTAGAGATGTCTCAGCGGGTCATAGACCTCGATCCCAATTTCGCAGGCGGATATCAAATTCAAACTTTTTTGCTCAGCAGGGCCATTCGGTTTGGATGGAGTGAGTCTCCCAATGAAGACTTG
>CP070840.1:2084725-2087401 GCA_020342025.1 Deltaproteobacteria bacterium | reverse complement strand
CCATGATAGGCAGTGGCGACCACTTTGTCCTGCAGGTCAAAGGAGACTCCATGGATGAAGACGGGATATTGGACGGGGATTTCGTCGTGGTCAGGAAGCAGCCAACAGCCGAGAACGGGGAGACCGTGGTGGCCCTGATCAACAATGAAGCGACCGTTAAAAAGTATTACAAAAGAGAAGACCATGTGGAACTCAGGCCTGCCCACAAGGGCATGGCGTCCCTTGTTGTCAAAGAGGGAGACCTTCGTATCGAGGGAAAAGTGGTCGGGGTTATGAGACACTACAAGTAAATGCATCGAAATCATTAAACTCTGATTTTTTCCAACAATGCAGGGTGGAGAATGTAAGAAAAGAACCCTAGGACAAGCTTCAGGTTTTTTCTGTAATTCCAAATGCCAAAATCCAAATACCAAATGAAATCCTAATGCTTAAATGCCCAAACCTGTGGATGTGAAGCGTTTACTTTGTCCTTTGGCATTGGTCATTTGAGATTCATTGGGATTTTGAGCTTTGACATTTGGGATTCTCCAATAGGGGTCTTGAATTAAAAGAAAGTAGGCTGGCGACCATTGCAAATCCTGGCCCGACTAATACCGGAGTTACGCCTTGTACCGCCATATTATCCATTTTCACATCCCCGCTTTTTCCATTGCTGTGGAACGGGCCTGCCATCCCGAACTCAAGGATCGTCCTGTGGCCGTGGCCCCACCCCATTCAGAACGCGCACTTGTCCTCTCTGTCTCGGCTGAAGCCCGGAAAGAAGGCATCTTTAAGGGCATGCCCCTCGGAAAGGCCATCAAATTCTGCCCTGCCCTGACTATCCTCCCCCCCAACCCCGGTCTCACAGAAAAGGCCTCCCAGGTCCTCACCAAGATGTTGGCCCGATATACACCCCTTTGGGAACCCTTGCGGCCAGGACATGTCTATCTGGATGTGACCGGAACAGAGCGTCTATGGGGGCGGGCAAAGGATACGGCCAGCCGCCTCCGAAGAGAAATTAAGGGCCATTTGCGTCTCCCCGGGGCAGTAGGTGTGGCGGGCAACAAGATGGTTTCCAGCATCGCCTCCACGATCATGCTATCCGAAGGGATACTGGATGTGGATCACGGTCAGGAGTCCTCCTTTATGGCCCCCTTAAAGGTGGCTGTGCTGCCCGGTATAGGCCATGTTCGCCGTAGAATCCTCCTGGAAGAACTGAATATCACCCTGGTCCGGGAAATAGCAGCCATGGATATGGGGAGTCTGAAACTTGTCTTTGGCCGCCAGGCCTACGTCATCCATCAGAGAGCCTTTGGCATAGACCCTACCCCGGTCTACCCTCCCCCCATCAGGCCCACGGTCACTGAAGAGATCACCCTTCCCAGAGACGAGAATGATGATCGGATACTGCTGGGAATCCTTTATGGGTTGGTGGAAAAGTGCGCCCGTCGACTCAGAAGCAGGGCATTGTTTCCCCGCAAGGTCGGTCTGGTATTTCGATATACGGACCACGTGGAGGTCACACGCCAGGCAACGCTCCCCCATGGGAGTTTTTGGGACCTTGATCTCTATGGGCCGTTGGAGAAGATCTTCTTCAAGGCCTGTCAGCGCCGGGTGGGTGTGAGATTCATGAGGGTCTGGTTCCAGAATTTCTCAGCCCCCTCCGTCCAGATCCCCCTTTTTCCCGCCGCACCTCCCGATGCAGAGAAAACGACCCTGGTGACCCATGCCCTGGATCGCATCAGGGAAAGGTATGGAGATGAAGCGATCAAGTATGGGAGAGCAGCATGAGTTCACCACAGAGTCATGCGGTTCAAGGCAAAGAGACTTGCCATTACACCCCGTTGCGAGCGCATCTCGCCCTGTGGTTCACGCGGAGCAAATGGAAATGTCAAATGACAAAATCCAAATGACAAATCAAACCCCAATGCCTCCATGCCAAAAATTTTTCTTTGCCGTTCTGCTTTGGGATTTGGACTTTGGCATTCATTTGAACTTTTAGCTTTGACATTGGTCATTTATTCACCTTGATGTGCCTCTGCTTGCCCCGCCATAGCTTCAGCGGCGGCGGGTGGTGAAATATCATGACTGATTTTGTCCATCTCAATGTCCATTCTCATTACTCCAAGGGTTGGGGGATCCCCACCATTGAACACCTCTGCCACTCCGCCAAGACACAGGGGATGGATAGACTCGCCCTGACCGACACCAATGGATTGTACGGGCTCATTTTTTTTCTCCACACTGCCAAAGAAATGGGGATCCAACCCATTGTGGGAAGTGAACTCACGACCGATGACCATCGGGCGGTCCTACTGGTCCGAAACCGCGAGGGATATGCCAATCTGTGCCGGATCATCTCTGACCGGCACTGCCATCAAGACTTCGATCTGGTCCAATCCCTAAAAACGCGGCGCCAGGGACTCATCATTTTCTCTGACGACTTGAGGTTACTCAAGGCCCTTAAAAAGGAGGGAAGGGAAGATCTCTATGTGGAAATGTCTCCAGGTTACAGCATGCACAAATGCTACGCCTTTTCCCGTGAGAGCGCCCTTCCCCCTCTGGCCACCAATCGGGTCCATCTCATCAGGAAGGATCAGTTTCAGCTTCATCGGATCCTTCGGGCCGTGGCCTTGAACAGCAAACTTTCCCGTCTCACGGTTGAGGAGACCTGCCGGGAGCACAATGTCCTCAATT
>CP070840.1:2076402-2084625 GCA_020342025.1 Deltaproteobacteria bacterium | reverse complement strand
GAAAAACAGGGATATCATATTCACAGACCTTTTCATAAAAAGGTCCATTTTCAGGATCATCAACGCCCTGATTGTTGTGATTTGTCCCTATGGTCACCCCCCGGCAACCCCATTCATTAACGCCCCGATCAAGTTCATAAACAGCCTGCTTCACGTCGAGGAGTGAAACCACCGCAAAAGGAATAAACCTATCAGGGTGTGAGCGGCAGATCTTTCCGATGGCATCATTGGTGATCCTGCACACTTCAGCCGCTTCCCCTGCCTTTAAACCCGATAGTACGGGGGTTGTCTGTGTCAGGACCTGCATGTCTATGCCATACTTTTCCATGACTCTGATCCGCTCTTCTGGATCAGAGCTTTCAGCGGCAAAGTTTTTTTGAAGACGCTGGAAGTTCTCTCTTGAGGATAGCCTTTCCTCCGCCGCCCTCGTAATAATGTGAGAGGAGAAATCAATGATCATAGTGCGTCCCGCCTTAAATCAAAGAAATTAATGAATATTGAATATGAGGAAGACGATCTACAACAGGGGGCCTTCAACAAAAGAACCAAAATGCATCTCACGCTCTCCCCTGTTCTAAAACCCCATTCGCCCTGGCAGCCAAGTGGCGAGGGAAGGGAAAATCATGATTAGTACCAGCCCCAGCATGAGAAGGAGAAGAAAAGGGAGTGAGCCGCCCACGATGTCCTTCATGGTAATGCCCGGGACAGAGCCCTTTAAGATGAAAAGATTCAGGCCCACAGGTGGGGTGATCATCCCCATCTCCACATTGATCGTCACGATTATCCCGAACCAGACCGGATCAAAACCGAGTTGTGTCACAATCGGGAATATGATGGGCAAGGAGATGACCATGATGGCCATGGGATCCAGGAGACACCCCATCATTAAAAGAATAAAATTAATAATGATCATGATGGCCCATTTGGATAGTTCAAGGCTGGTGACGATTTCTGTCACGTATTGCGGTATTGTCAGGGTAGAGAGCAAAAAAGCCATCACATTACCCCCGATGACCAGAAACATAATCATAGAGGTCACCCCCACTGTCCTCAAAAGGGCTCCGTGCAGGGCCTTGACAGTGAGCCTCCTGTAAAGGAGTGCAATGGCAATGGCAAGGGTTGCCCCAATGGCAGCGGATTCTGTGGGTGTGGCAATACCCGCATAGATGCTGCCGACAATGCTGATGGCCAACACGACAAATGCCCAAACCCGTTTAATAGATGAGAACCTCTTACTCCAGGTTGCGGCCTCTGTTCTTGGGGCAAGTTCAGGCCTGATCTTTACAGCAATACCCACGGCAGAACTTAAGATGAGGGACAGAATTATTCCTGGAATAATCCCTGCCACAAAGAGCTTTCCTATGGAGACTTCCGTGATAATCCCATAAATAATCATGGTAATGCTCGGAGGAATCAGGATACCGAGCGTACCGCCCGCTGCAATGGAGCCGACCGCCAGGTAACGATTGTAACCCCGTTTGACCATCTCTGGGATGGATACGAGTCCCACGGTAGCCGCGGTTGCAGGGCTTGAACCGCTTATGGCCGCGAACCCGGTGCATGTGGCAATGCTGCTGATGGCCAGACCGCCGGGGAGCCAACTGAGCCAGTCATGGGCGGCGGTGTAAATGTCATCGCCCAGGCCTGAGAAGGAGACCACCTCGGCCATTAAAATAAAGAGTGGCAAGGTCAGCAGAAAGAGACTGGTCCCCGTATCAGCGGCCACCTCTGCGATTTGATAGAGTACACCCAGGTCAAGAAGCGCGAAGATGCCGGCGATTCCCAGGAACCCCAGACAGAATGCTATGGGGGTTCCCAAACCGAGCAAGAGCACCAAAAGGACAATCAAGATAATAGAGATTAAACCGATACTCATGGTTCATTCCAATCTTTCATTTTAATGCTTCAGGCTCTGCTCCTTTAAAAATCAAAATGGTTCTGAGCACAAAAGTGAGGCATAAGAGAGCCGAACCGATTACCATGGCGATATATATGTAGGCGTAAGGCGCGGACAGCATGGTTGGGGAAGTCCAATCTTCCTTGAAGGCCGTCCAGGCCATAACCCATGTCTGCCAGAGAAGTACAAAACAGAATACTATGGAGAACAGGGAAGTGATGAGTTCAAGAATGCGCATGATTCTGGGGCTAAATTGATCAAGCAGAAAAGTGACTCTTATGTGCAGCCCCTGTTGAAGGGCATAGGCCGTTCCTAAGAAAATGATATAAAGGAAGAGGTACGATGAGACTTCCGTGATCCAAATACTGGGCCTATTAAAGAAGTATCTGAGGAATACATCGATAAAAATACTAAAGGTAACGAAGAGCAGAACAAGCCCAGATAGGGTTGCGCACAGGGAATTTAATTTCCTGAGCTTTTCATAGGGCTTGGATATGTCCATTTTCCCCATTTTTTCCACTTTTAATTAAGGCGCTTTTGAGGGGGGAGCCTCCCCCCCTCATTTATGACGCGTTCCAAAAAATGATTATCTGTACTTCTCCAATATGTTCATAAATTGCTTACCCGTCTCTCCGGACACTTTTTCAACCTCAGGCCAGAGGGAATATGAATCTTTCAGATAGCGTTTCTTTTCCTCGTTGCTCAGGATATGGATTTTCGCACCCTTGGCGATCATGTCCTTCTTTATCTTTTCAACCACATTGATCGTCTCGGTCATATTCCAGGGTTCAATCTCCGCCACAGCGTCCATAAGAATCTTTTGATCCTCTTTGGTCAATGAATTCCACTTCTTCAGGTTCATCGTGATAATCTCAACGTTGTTGGAAAAGGTTGTGTCGGTGATATAGGGGGTGACTTCGTAAAGCTTCAGCCCGTATGTGATGTCGTAGATCAACATGAACCCGTCTATGACGCCCCTTTGACAGGCGAGATAAAGTTCCGGAGGGGGCAGGAAGACAGGGCTCGCCCCCCACATCTTCCCCAGGGTGGACTGCCAGCGCCCGGCCAGTCTCATCTTCGCCCCTTGCCAGTCGGAAGGTGCGTTCAGGAATTTTTCCTTGTGCGTGAAAATACAGTTGCCGGTGAATTGCTGCATCAGGGGGTATACTTGTTTTTCTTTGAAGACCTCTATGAGCAGCGGCTGGACCTCCTTGGCCATTTCCAGTTTCCTGGAAAGGTCGTAGGCACCATAGATCTCAAAGGGGCTCAAGGAGGGGATTTTCCCCGTCACAAAGGAGATGGGTCCCGTTGAGATATCCGCAATGCCTTTTGAGACGCCATCGACAAATGCCGGCTTCTTGATCAGGGAGGCCCCATAGAAATACTTGAATACAATCCTTCCGTTTGTCCTCTCCGTGACCATATCACCCAGGCGTTTGATGGTCCGGGCCTTTACATCAAATGGTGGGTTGTCAATTGCACATTTGAATACCATCGGGTCTTCTTTGCTGTATGCAAATGCAGAACCAGAGAGGGCCACCGTTATTCCGATAGTGCATACAAATAATACCAAAACAGGGCCTACAATCAGTTTTTTCATTGTCCATACCTCCTTTAGTTTGTTTGGTTAATAAAAAATCTGTAACCTGCTGCACTGACTTGCTTCTATATGGTTTCTCCCCTGGGGTGTATCAAATACGTATGGGATCTCATCCGGGGAAAAAGGATTATAAATAAACCTTAGATTTTAATCCCAATCTGGCTGGCGTTGGCACTGTACACCTTGGTCCTCTCTTCCTCTGTTAATGACAATCCCTCCAGAAACCGCATACATTCCTTCGGATCTTCATAAGGGTAGTCTGTGCCGAGTAAAATTCGCTCCACACCTATGGCCTCATACGTGCACATAAAGGCAGGCTTGAAATAGTTGCCGCTGGTCGTGACAAAGACATTGTTTCTGAAATAGTCGCTGGGTTTCTTCTCAAGGGGCGGTATGGTCGTCCTATCAAACCATGGGATGACATAGGGATAATCCATGCGCGCAAGCAGGAAAGGCAGGGCTTCTCCCAGATGGCCAAGAATAACCTTCAAGCGAGGATATTTATCAAAAATACCACTCAGCACCAGACGCATCATGCTCATGGCGGTTTCAATTCCGAACCCAAAAGGTGCTCCTGAAAGGGCCCATCCGTACGAGGTTCTTAGCTGGGGGATGGAGGGGTAGGATGGATGAAGGTAGACGGGTACATCCAGTTTTTCAGCCCGCTCAAAGATGGGCCAATACTTCTGATCATCCAGATAGTCTTCGCCATAATTGGAATGGGTCTTCCAGCCCTTAAGATCAAGCACCTTCACGGCTCTCTCAAGCTCATCTGCCGCCTCCTCAGGACTCTGTGGGGCAAGGGCTGCGAAACCCAAGAACCTATGGGGATTGCCCTTTATCACTTCTGAGAGGGCATCATTGGTTTTTCTGGCGAGAGCAGTACCTATTTGAGGATCTAACTGCTCAACACCCGGAATGGTTAGAGTGAGCACCTGCATATCAATGCCGTTCTCATCCATGGTCTTGAGTCTTCCTTCTCCCAGGTCAAGCAATCTGTCGAGCAGAATATCTCCAATGGGCTCTATGGCGCCATCACCCCATTCTATCCGACAAGTATTTGTTTTCACGTCCCTCACATATTTTGGATATCCCTTGTTTTCGAACATCTGCTCGAGCCATTCTTCAGTAATGAAGTGGGCTTCAAAATCGATCTTTTTCATTTCAGACTCCTCTTGATTCTCACCGCAGAGTCGCAAAGATTGCAGAGGTTTTGAGCTTTCTAGCGTTCCAGCTTCCTGGCCTCCCAGCTTCGATCAATCGATCTTCAGCATTTTCTTTGCGTTTCCTGCCAAAATTTTTTCCTTCTCCTCCGGCGGGATAGGCATGGCGTTTACGCCTTTGAGATTCTCTCGAACAAAATCCTCTCCCGCCTCAGGTCCAAAGGGATAATCGGAGCCGTAAAGCATACGCTCAGATCCGAAAAAGGCATATCCGCACATATACGCCCCCAGCGTTCCATCCACGGCCGTATCCCCATATATGTTGCCATAGTATTCTGAAATGTGCCTGGGCAGCTGGTCCCTTAGAAATTTGCCCACATTGGTCTCGATTCTCCGAACAAAGAAGGGGAAATAATTACCCAGATGGTGGGTCACGATCTTCATCGTCGGGAAACGATCGATAACCCCTCCAAAGATAAGCCGCCACAAGGCCTGCGTGCCGTCATAATCCCACCCGAACACGTGGAGAAATCGCCAGGCATTTTCCATATCCATTAGAGGGGAACACGCCCAATGGGTGCCATGGATAAGAATGGGCAAGTCGTGTTCCACGACCCTTTCATAGAAGGGAAAGAATTCAGGTGAATCCAATCCCTTTCCATTTTGGTTGGACGCGATGGTCACACCGCGGCAATCCAGTTCGTTGATGGCACGGTCCAGTTCCTCCATGGTCCCCTTCATATCTGGAAGATGAAAGATGCAGATATTGACGAATTTGTCTGGGTATGCCTTGCAAAGGGTAAAGTTATCCTGATTGGACAATCGACAGAGTTCGGTGGCATCCTCATCACTAAGACCGAGCAGGATGGGCGTTGTCTGGCTGAGGGCCTGGATATCTACACCGTACTTTTCCATAATCCCCAGTCGAACTTCAGGATCCGCATTTTGTGGTGGATAGGGGAATTCCTTTCCTTCGCCATAATATTTTGCTTTGGCAATAATCTTCTCAATCGATTTTGATATGTGATGGTTGTACACATCGATGACCATTTTCACTTTCCTCCTTTCGGAAACTCTTTACTCTGATTTCAACTTCTGACCTTGCGCCTTTGACAATGCGACACGCGTTATCATGTATTTCGGAATGTAGAATGGAGATCCTCCTACGATGACGACAACCGCCGTGTCATCCACTTCCTTCAGCTCTGCGTTTCGGACCAGGACACATCCCTGCTGGTCACAAGCCGTATAGTCCACATCCACTTTTTTACCTATCCAACTTCTCCATTTTTCGACCGATATATCGGCCTTTCCTTTCCCCGACTCCGCAAAAACAGTTGCGGCGAGTAGGAGAATAAGCATTACGCAGAATGATTTCCTGATGAAAGAGGGAATTTTCACGGCGTAGTACCTTGACCGAAGCATGTGATCTGTGCAATACATCTCATTTGTTCCATCGTATCAATTTACGTCTTTGAAAAACTGTAAAGCTTTGGCCTTGGGGGCCTCTAAGCCTCCTGATAGCACTCAGGGGGCGCCTTATAAAATCCCACAAGGGATTTTATTGCTTAAGAACTGACCGTCAAAAGAGAGTCTAAAATCTTTATGGAAGCCTTCTGCGCCTTTTTCTCCGCAAGCTCTTTCATGGACCCAAACCCTAGGGCGCGGGTCGTACAGGTGTGCACGCAGGCCGGTTCCATGCCATGCACTACCCTGTCAATGCACAGATCGCACTTGTTCATCTTTCCTTCTGAAGGAAACTGGGGTGCCCCGAACGGACAGACCATGGCGCAGCTATGGCATCCTATGCAGGCGTCCCTGATCACATCAACAATGTCGTTCCGTGGATTTCTGAGTATGGCCTTTGTAGGGCAGACCACCATACAGGGGGCGTCGCTGCAGTTCTGACAGGAGAGGGATACCCAGGAGATGCGCACAGAGGGATAGTTTCCTTTTTCCACTTGAGTGACATGCCTGAATGCCCCACCATTGCCGGGTAAATCGTTCTGATCCATACAGGCCACCACGCAGGCCATGCACCCACTGCACCGAGAGATGTCAAAAGAAAAACCGAACTGCATCATAGCAACCTCTTTTCTCATTAGATTTTCTTTACCTCACATAAAAGGGACTTGAATCCCGGGAAACCGGAAACAGGATCCAGGTAATCCGGCTCAACGAGCGTATTGACTTCCGGCTCTCTGTATCCGTGAAAAATATTGATCACACCAGGGGGTACCACCTCGGTCACGTTGGCTTTTACCTTGATAGAGTTCCTTGGCGTGGATAGAGTGACCCAATCCCCTTGAGATATTCCCCGTTCATCTGCATCTTTCGGATTGATGTCCAGCATGGGATCAGGACGAAGCCCCCGGGTCCAGGACAACCGAAAGGTTCTTGAATGAATGTACATGGGAAGTCGGGCGCCGGTGGTAAGGATCAGCGGAAAATCCTTTGCCACTTCTGGTGTTGAACGGGGACTCAGTTTTGGTTCCCGGAATGTGGGGAGTGAATCAAGTTTTGCCTCTTCCATGATGGTCGATGCAAATTCCATCTTTCCTGAGGGCGTGGGAAACCCTGACTTCTCGTACTTTCGGTAAGGCGGTTTCTTTATATTTTTCACCGCATACCCGGCCGGATATGTCTTCAACTCTTTTACCTTCAGGCCTGTTGGTTTCAGAATCCAGTCCACGTTCGCCTCATACCCTTTCTGCATGAGGTCGTCGTCCGGGGCTATTCTCTTGGCCAGATCAAAGATGATGTCTGCATCGGAACGGGATTCCCAGAGGGGTTTGATCACGGGCGTTGTCCAGATGACATAGTTCTCAGCATAGAATTTCAGTTCGCTTCTCTCAAATGACGTGCAGGCGGGGAGGACAATGTCGGCCAGTTTGCAGGTGTCGGTCATAAAAAGCTCTGCGTGCACCATGAAATCCAGCTTTTTCAGGCTCTCATACATGAAATCAGAGCCCGGCCACATCCTGTAATTCATACCAAAGGCCACCACAGCCCGAATGGGGTACGGATCTGGATTCTGTATCTGAAACGGGAGTTCCATGGCCTGGGTCTCAGAGATGAATCGACTCCAAACGGGATATTTTTCCTCTGTGATCCGAGGAGCCATCTCTGACCAGGGGCGTGATTGTTCATACTCGCCCTGACGGGGGACTAAGCCGTTGTCCACATAGAGCCAACCAGGCGGAGAGACATAATTCCCCCCCTCCCGATCAAAGTTCCCGGTAAGTCCAATGAGGGCGATCAGCGCCCGATGGTTCTGGAGGCCATTGGTATGGTGCACCGTGGGACTGGCGCTCACCATAAGGCCGGCCGGTTTGGTGGTGGCGTAAAGCCGCGCCGCACGTTTAATCAACTCTGCGGGGACCCCTGTGATCTCTTCAGCCGTTGTGGGAGAGAATCCATCCACATATGCCCTGTATTCCTCGAAACCTCGCGTCCAGTTCTCCACGAATTCCATATCCATCAGTTCTTCTTCAATGATGACATGGGCCATGGCGTGAGCAAGGGCCCCGGAAGTCCCGGGACGAATCCTGAGATGAATGTCT
>CP070840.1:2073001-2076302 GCA_020342025.1 Deltaproteobacteria bacterium | reverse complement strand
TCCTCTTTACCGATGACCAGCATATGGCCCAACTGAACAGGCGTTTTCTGCGCAGAAAAGGCCCCACAAACGTGTTGGCCTTCCCCATGTCCAACGGGCATGCATCAGACGACGATTTTGGCATGCTCGGGGATATTGTTTTATCCGTGGAGAGGGCCGTTCACGAGTCAAAGGCATCGGACGAACCTTTGGAAGAGACCATCTATCGTTTATTGCTTCACGGCCTTTTGCATCTGTTAGGCTATGACCATGAGACGTCGCCTGGAGACGCGCGCCGCATGGAAAAGGAGCAGGCAAGGCTTCTGAGTTTGATGAAGGAGGGATGAAATTTGGCACGCCTAGCAGTCAATGTTGATCATGTGGCCACCGTTCGGCAGGCAAGGGGTATTGATGAACCTGACCCTGTGCTGGCAGCAGGCATGGCTGAACTGGCTGGAGCAGATGGCATCATATGTCACCTCCGCGAGGACAGACGCCACATCAATGATAGAGATCTTCGTGTTCTGCGCCAGACGGTGAGGACCAAGCTCAATCTGGAGATGGCCGCCGTGCAAGAGATGGTAGATATTGCCTGTAATATCAGACCCGACCTGGTAACACTAGTTCCTGAAAGAAGGGAGGAACTTACAACAGAAGGAGGCCTTGATGTGAAATCGAACCCCGACCTTTACAAGAAGGTGGTCGGGCAACTCAAAGAGAAAGGGATAGAGGTCAGTTTTTTTATTGATCCCGATGCGTCTCAGATAGAGACTGCCCAAAAAGTTGGGGGTGATGTGGTTGAGATTCACACCGGGCATTACTCCGAGGCCCGATCTGAGTCTGAGGCACAAGAGCGTTTCATGCGTATCGCCAAGGCCGCGGAAGCCGCTGAAAAGCTAAAACTTGGGATCAGTGCGGGACATGGCCTTAACTACTTCAACATAAAGAGGTTTGAGTCTCTCCCTCAGATCGAGGAATACAGCATAGGCCACAGCATCGTGACGCGAGCCATCTTCGTGGGATTTGAGCAGGCCGTCAGGGAGATGGTCGCCCTCATAAAAGACTTCTGATGGGAGATTAAGGACGACGCCATTCCACACCCGGCAATGCTAATTTCCTCCCTCCGGGGCGTAGGCCCTATGGGCCGGAGGCAAGGCGATATCTATAGGCCTAGAGGGAGGTGGCCAAATATTTGAGATTTAACTGAGGGCATGGGAGATTCCAAAGAATCTTGTGGCGTAAATCCCAAATATTTGGCCACTGCGGTGCCCGGTGGAATCTCTTTTGAGATATCACCTTTCGGAAACCAGCATCACCGGGTGATTGGCCGAATTCATGTAAATGTACTTTCTACTCCATTGTGCGGCGATTTAAAAGCGATGGACTCGTTCTGTTTCATCAACTTTAGACACTTTGGTCCCGCCTGCCACAGCCCTTTTTGAGTATTGCGCCTGTCTCCTCGCATTTACATGGTTTAGGGAGGCTTTAGAAACCTAGAAAAGGAGGCATTGGCGGGCAGGTCACTTTAGAGATTAGGAGAGTTGCGAACTGATTTATAACTTTACTCTTTTTCGTGTTTTCGTTCTTTCGCCCGCCCCGTTGAATGCGCAGCCTATTCAACTGGGGTGCTTTCGCGATTTTTCAACTTTAGGCAATTTAGGCACTTTAGATCACTTATCTTTGACTGATGATTTACGGAATTGGCGTCGACCTGGTTAACATAAAGCGTGTAGAGAGGGTTATGGAGAGGTGGGGTGACAGATTTGTAGGTCGCGTATTCACCTCTGAGGAGAGGAAATTCTGTTACAAGCGAACCTATCCTGCATCAGCTTTTGCCCTCCGTTTTGCAGCCAAAGAGGCCTTTTCCAAGGCCCTTGGCTTTGGCATGCGGAGAGGAATCAGATGGAGGGACATCGAGATCTTTCATCATCCTGGCGGTCAGCCCTATTTTAAACTTCACGGGAGATCCTCTGACATATGCCGGGGGGAAAAAATAACCAGCTATCATCTGAGTCTCTCAGATGAGGGCGAATACGGAATCGCTATGGTGGTTCTGGAGAAGAGCGATGAGACTGGTTAAGGCCTCTGAAATACAGGAGATGGATCGAATCACCATTCAGGAATTGGGCATACCGGGCGCAGTGCTCATGGAAAATGCCGCCCGTGGTGCCACCAGGGTATTCCTGGAGCATTTTGCTCCCTCAACTGCCTCTCACGTGGTCCTCCTGTGCGGTACGGGCAATAACGGGGGAGATGGCTACGTGATGGCAAGATATCTTCAGCAGGCGGGCGTTAGGGTCACGGTTATCCTTCTATCAAAATCAAACAAAGTCTCTGGAGACGCCCTGATAAACCTGAAGGTCATTAAGCAGATGGGGCTGGAGATTCTGGAAGTCCCTGACGCAAAGAGCTGGGGCACCAAACGTCGTATGATAAGGAACTGCGACTTTATCATAGATGGAATCCTGGGGACTGGACTAAATTCCCCCGTGAAGGGATTCTATGGCCAGGTCATCAAATACGTCAATGCGTTGGGCAAGCGCGTTATGGCCATTGATATCCCTTCTGGCCTCAACGCAGATACAGGGCAGATCATGGGGGTCGCCATCAAGGCAGAACTCACGGCCACATTCGGTTTCCCAAAGGTGGGACACCTGATGTTCCCTGGCGTGGACCTGGTGGGCAGGCTGGTCAGAATTGATATCGGCATACCGGACTCAGTGGCCTTGCAGGTACCCATGAGCTCTTTGATGATCGATCCGGGTGATCTCAGTCGTCTATTTGCCATAGAAAAACAGGACATCCACAAAGGGAACAGGGGTCATCTTCTGGTGCTTTCCGGATCGACGGGCAAGACGGGTGCCGCAACCCTCACAGCACTAGGGGCGCTGCGCGCCGGTGCGGGGCTGGTCACTCTGGGTGTGCCCAAAAGCCTGAATCCCATCCTTGAGAGCAAGCTGACAGAGGCGATGACACAACCTTTGCCAGAGACACCGGATGGGAGCCTATCCCTCAAGGCCGAAAAGGAAATCAGGGCCCTCATGGATGGGAAAACGGCCTTGGCATTGGGGCCAGGCCTGTCCACTAACCCTGAGACCACAACCCTGGTTAGGCGCATAGTGGCAGGGAGTCGGCTACCGATGGTCATTGATGCGGACGGACTCAATGCCCTATCACAGGATCCAACCTCCCTATCCAGCTGCAGGGAAACGGCAATACTTACCCCTCATCCTGGGGAAATGGCCCGGTTGACAGGGATAAAGACCTCAGCCATACAGCACGATCGTATCGGCACCTCGATCCAGTTTGTGAAGAAATACGG
>CP070840.1:2065851-2072901 GCA_020342025.1 Deltaproteobacteria bacterium | reverse complement strand
GCCCCTACGATAATGAATACGGCCAAGGGGACATATGCCCACCCCAGGTCCGGCGTGATCGTCTTAAAAAAGGGGACATTTAAGCGTGAGTCAAAACCTGGGTAAAGATGTAAGACAAGGGCTACGACCAGTGCCACAAGGACTTGCAGGGCAAATTTGGTCTTGATGTTCAGTCCGCGGCTGCTCTTCCGAATGGTCTTAAGGTAATCGTCCACAAATCCTATGAGACCGAAACAGACGATGACAAACATGACCAGCCAGACATAAAGATTTTTCGGTTCAGCCCAAAAGAGCGTGGATGCCATGATGACGGGGAGAAGAAGACAACCCCCCATGGTCGGTGTGCCCACCTTGTTGATATGATTGGGGGGGCCGTCATCTCTAACATACTGTCCCACCTGCATGGCCCGGAGTCTATTGATGGCCCAGACCCCGAGAAAGAAGAAGAGTATGAGAGAGGTCAGGGTGGTCAGTACGGTCCTGAATGTGATGTATCGAAAAACATTCAGCCATGATATGTCTGCCTGAAAGAAGTAGATGAGTTTGTAGAGCATGATGACCTCTTGCCTGCGTTACATTTCCTCTTGATCCTTACCTTTGAGGTACTCGGCCACGATTTCCAGTTGCATCCTTCGAGAACCTTTGAGAAGAATCACGTCTCCTTCATGCATGGCTGCCCCTATTTTTTGTGCCATTTCCTCATGGCTTCTGGCCTCTGTCGTCTTCTCTACAGGAAAGCCCTTGTTCACAGCACCCTCTATCATTTGCGAGGCGTGCTCCCCCATGGCCAGAAAGTAAGAAGCGCCCACTGCCGCCACCATGTGCCCGGCCTCCAGGTGCGCGGGGACTGTTTCATCTCCCAATTCCAACATCTCACCCAACCCCACGATGAGTCTGCCTTCACCCGTAACCAATGCCTTCACCGACTCGAGAGCCGCTTTGAGGGAGTCGGGATTGCAATTGTAGGTGTCGTCCACAAGGGTGACGCCATCGGGAAGATGGCTGATCATAAAACGACCCTTTATTCCCTCAAAGCCACGCAGACCTTCGAGGATGTGCTCAGGGGACTCCTCGAGGCAGAGGGCAATGGCAGACGCAGCCAGGGCATTAAAGACATTTTGGAGCCCGGGGACGCGCAGTCTAGCCGGGTAAGCCTGCCCGGCAAATCGCAGGTGGAAAGCGGACCCTTCCTTACCCAAGCCCTGAATTTTTTCAGCCCGGATTTGATTCTCTGGTCCAAGGCCAAAGGTGGTCACCTTTCTTTGAAAGGGTGACGCCACTCTTAGGAGCAGTTCGTCGTCGCCATTCAAAATAGCCTGGCTTTTATCGGGCATCTTTTCCAGCAGCTCCACTTTCGCCCGGGCCACGGCGTTGATATCGCCCAGTCCTTCCAAGTGGGCCCTTCCCACATTGGTGATAAGGCCCATATCCGGTTCTGCGATCTCAGTCAAACGGGCAATCTCTCCAGGTTGATTCATGCCCATTTCAAGTACAGCCCTGCGGTGTGCATTCTCCAACAGCAGCAACGTGAGGGGTAGGCCGATCAAGTTGTTGAGATTCCCCTCATTCTTCAAGGTCGGGGCATTCAGTCCCAAGATCCTGGCTGCCATCTCTTTGGTGGTGGTCTTACCCACGCTTCCGGTGATTGCGGCCACCGGGATAGGGTATCCCTTTCTCCACCAATTCCCCAGATCTCCAAGGGCCTTCAACGTGTCGGTCACCGCAATGAGGACAGGCTTCCTCTGAGCCGGCAACTCAGTCCGATGGCCCTTCTGTATCACAACGCCTGCGGCGCCTTTGTCAATGGCCTGCCTCACGAAATCATGGCCGTCATATCTCTCGCCCTTGAGCGCCCAAAAGAGCTCTGCCTGGGCTATTGTCCTTGAATCTGTGCTGAGACCGCTGAGAACCACCTCGTGGGAGCCGGAAATGAGTTCCCCTTGAATCGGTTCAATGATTGTCCCTGCGGTTATCTCGCCCCATCTAGGTGTCATTCGTCATTCGTCATTCGTCATTAGCCATCTATCACTCTTCTTTGGCGCTCAGGGGCGACGTTCGTCTTATAACTATCGCCCGAGGACGCCACGACAGATCACAAATGACCCCGGTGAAATAGTTCCGCTAGGGCGGGCCCCGGTTGAATAGGTTTGACATTCAGCGGGGTAAAAATTTCACAAGGCAAGTGACCAGTGACTAATGACCCACTTCAGAGGCCGCCCGGGCTGCCTCCTTTCGATCATCGAAGCGCTTTCGTTGGCCACCAACAATTTGGTAGTCCTCATGACCTTTTCCAGCAATCAGCACCAGATCCCTTTTTTCGGCCAGTGCAACGGCCTTACGTATGGCTTGCCGTCGATCCGCGTCAACAAAATATCCTGCCCCAGTGAAGGGCCTTTGGGGGGAATTGTTCAATCGGATGAGGCCCGAGGCTTGGGTCCCTTTTTCGATTTGTGCAATAATGGACAGGGGATCTTCACTGCGGGGATTATCCGAGGTAATAAAGACCAGGTCACTGTTCTGTCCAGCGACCAAACCCATTTCACTCCGCTTTCCCTTGTCCCGATCTCCCCCGCACCCAAAGACCGTGATCAACCTGCCCTCCACAATGGGTCTCAGGGTCGTCAGTGTCTTCAGGAGCGCATCGGGTGTGTGTGCATAGTCGACCACCAGATTCAGGCCACTCTGGTTTTTCACCAACTCCAGTCGTCCCGGGACCATTTCCAATCTCTCTATTCCTTTTGCTACCCCATCAAGATCAACCTGGAGAGATAGGGCAGCGGCCGAAGCGGCCAGGATATTGTAGATATTCATCTCTCCTATAAGAGAGGATCGGATTTCCACGTCTCCCACCGGGGTGATCAATCTCGCTTTCAGCCCCGACTTATCCGCTGAGACGCGCTCCGCCCTTACATCCCATCTCTGGGCAAGGCCATAGGTAACTACCGGTGCCTCAGTGAGGGTGGCCAGTTGTTCCCCCTTCGGGTCATCCATGTTGATGATGGCCGTGGCACCAGCTTCCGGCGCACTCTTGTTAAGACTCTGGAAAAGAAGACTCTTGGCTCTGAAGTATTGCGCCATGGTATGGTGGTAGTCCAGGTGATCCCTTGAAAAATTGGTAAATATGGCCACCCTGAAAGGGCAATCCCCAGTCCTCTGTTGATCCAGGGCATGGGAAGAAACCTCTAAGATAACATCTGTTACACGGGCATCCGCCATCTCACGAAGAAAACGCATGAGATCAAGGGATTCAGGTGTCGTGACAGGGGCAGAACGGGTTTTGCCCTGAAATCGATAATTGATCGTCCCGATCACGCCGGGTCTTTTGCCCGCCGCCGCGAGCACGGACTCCAGGAGATAACTGGTGGTGGTCTTGCCGTTGGTGCCCGTGATCCCAATGAGATTTATGCCCCTGAAGGGATAGTCGTAAAATCGGGCAGCGATTTTTGAGAGGGCCTCTCTTGAATTGGGAACGCGCACCCTTGGCAGGTCCTCCCTCAGGCCTGTGAATTCTTCACCAACCCATGCCACCGCACCGTTTCCAACGGCATCTTCAAGGTAGTGGTGGCCGTTCAGGGCATGGCCTTTGAGGGCAACAAAGAGGTATCCAGGCTTGATCTGGCGCGAATCGTACGCCACGCCTTCGATCTCCTGTTCCGGATCACCGGCGAGATCGTAGGTCTTCAACCCCTCTAATAAATGAACTAGTTTCATCACTTAAATGTCAGCTCCGCTTCGCTTCGCCACTGGAATATTGGAATATTGGAGTGATGGAGTCATGGGTTCAGGGGTATTCTTGACAATTAGGAGTTGATCTTTTTCAGCTTTCTTCCTCACCATTCCATTATTCCACCATTCCATCTGGGCACATCCGTCGGCGTATCGTAACAAAGTCAAAATATAGCAACTCGTAAAGTGGGCCCTATTCGGCACCATTTATCTTGGTGGTCTGAAACTCACCTTAACGGTGTCTATTTTTTTTAGAGAAGACCCAGGCTGGGGCGTCTGTCTTACAGCCAGTCCCGTGCCCTCCAGCACCACGTTCAGGCCTAGAGCCTTCCCCCCTATCAAAACCTCGCGCATACTTTGGCCCCTGAAATCGGGGAGCAGTCCTGGCTTTTTTTCTAAGGTCCTTGGTCGATGAATTAACCTGGATACTTTTGGCCCTTGCGTCTCCGGCTCGATTTTCGCTGCAGCGAGTTTAACTTGAGGCGTGATCCCAAGGTAATTAAGCGCCCAGGTGCCCACCTCCTGAAATGCAGGACCAGCCACCAAACCACCGTACGGTTTTCCTTCGGGTTCATCCACCGTCATCAGGATCACCATCCTGGGCTTGTCTGCCGGCACAAAACCGACGAAGATGGCCACATAGTCTTTATTAGAATAGGACCTGGTCCGGGGGTCCACCTTCTGGGAGGTCCCCGTCTTTCCCGCAACCCTGTAACCACTGATGGCTGCAAGAGGGGCTGTCCCATCTTCGCTCACGACGCCCTCCAGTATTCGAGCCACATTTCTTGCCGTCTTCGTCGAAATGACTTTCCTGATCACCTGAGGTTTCATCTCTTTGACCACACGACCCGATTGATCCCTTATGGCCTTGACCACAAACGGGCGCATCAGTTCGCCCCCATTGGCTATGGCTGCCATGGCAAGTGCAATTTGAAGGGAGCTCGCGGTCATTCCCTGGCCAAAAAAGAGATTGGCCCGGTCGATCTCTTTGGCCTGGTTAGAAGGCCTTATAAATCCGCTTATCTCCCCATTCAGATCGATCCCGGTCTTGCTGCCAAAGCCAAATTTCTCTAGATAGGTTAAGAACTTTTCGTAACCCAGCTTCTGCCCCATCTTGACGGCACCGATATTACTGGAGAAGACAATAATGTCCGACACAGTCAGGGTCCCAAACCCTTTGGTGTCATGAATGATGTGGCTGGCGAACTGAAATTTCCCCTCTTCACAGTAAAACGTGGTGCGGGGAGACACGATGCGGGACTCAAGGGCTGCTGACAGAAGGAAGGTCTTAAGGGTAGAACCCGGCTCATAGGAATCCGTGATGGCCCGGTTTCTCCATTGATCGGGCTTGTATTTCCAGAAGATATTGGGATTAAAGAGAGGGACCACAGCCATGGCCAGAATTTCCCCTGTCTCAGGATTCAATATGATGCAGTGTCCACTCTTTGCTCGGGTTTTTGTAACTGCCCTCTGTAGGGCCTGCTGGGCCCTGTACTGGATGTCCTTGTCGATGGTGAGGACAAGGTCATGCATTTCAGGGCCTTTAGATGTTGGCCTGCTAATATAGAAAGGACGTCCAAGGGCATCCCGCATCTTCACCAAAGTGTGCTCAGGCCCTTTTAAAACGGCGTCATACTTTCTTTCCAGACCTTCAAGACCCTGGTTATCTGCACCGGCAAATCCAATGACGTGAGCGCCGATCTCCCGTCCTGGGTAATAGCGCCTGGTCTCGGTAGTAAAACCAACCCCTTCTAAACCCAAAGCCCTCACGCGTTTGACTTCTTTGGGAGAGATTTTTCTCTTAATCCATACAAAAGGACTATCGCCTCGCAGGAGACCCAAAATTTTCCGCCGATTCAGATTCAGGGCCCTGGAAAGTTCCTTGGCAGCGTCGTTCTTTCTCTTTACAAGGTTTGGGTGGGCATAGACGGACTCCACTTCAACACTGACGGCCAGTTCATGTCCTTCCCGGTCATAAATGGTGCCCCGTTTAGGGAGTAATTTGATGGTCCCCCTGTAACCCGCAAGCGCGATAGAGGCGAGTCTGTCCCTTTCGAGAACTTGGAGTTGATAGGCTCTTGCCAGAATGGTTCCCAATCCAGCCAGAAAAAAGAAGGCCACGAGATAAATTCGAAATCGGATCCACTTTTTTTCCTTTACCTTCATGGCAAGAAGACAATTTGTTCTGGTAAGGGCTGTCTGAGTCCCAAACGATAAGTGGCCCTCTCCAGGTTTTGGGGTGATTTTAGTGTGGCCAGCTCAACCCTTAACTTCTGATTGAGCTCTTTGAGCCTCAGTTCTTCCTGTTGCAGACGGCTCAGGTCATAACCAATTTGAGTCCCTTCAAAGTTAGACCAGACATAACCTATACCGCTCCCCATGAAGACAATAAGCAGGAAGGCGATGAGAAAAATTTGGCGGGGGGAAATGTGAGCTCTCTTTTTCCTGGACTTCTTGTTCCCCACCCGGATGCCCGTCTTGGCATTCCGTTTTCTTTGAACCTCGGATGGTTTCATGGGTCTAACCATTTCAAATCCTTTCTGCTACCCGTAAGGTGGCGCTGCGAGCCCTTGGGTTCATCTCTACTTCCCTTAGGGCGGGTTTGGTTCCTCTTTTGTGCACCCGCTTAAAAAGGGGTACTTTGCCGCATCTGCAATAAGGAAGATCTGGGGGGCAGGTACACCCCTTCTCCCAGTTCACCATGGCCTGCTTGACCATTCTATCTTCAAGAGAATGATAGGAGATGATGGCCAGACGCCCTCCCTCATCTAGGAGGGGGGGCACCCTATCGAGCAAAACCTTTAGATTTTCTAACTCTCTGTTTACAGCGATTCTCAGGGCCTGAAATGTACGGGTCGCTGGATGCCTCGCTCTAAGGTGATGAGGGACGGGAATCACAGACTGGATCAGGTCGGCCAGGTGCAGGGATGAGTCGATCGGCCCTTTTCTGCGTTCTCTTTCTATGGATTTGACAATCTTCCGTGCCCTTCTTTCTTCTCCATAATCCCGCAGGATCTTCTCGAGCGCCTCAGGGGAAAGGGTGTTTACCATGTGGTGGGCGGTGAGCTTGTCATCCAGGTCCATCCTCATATCAAGCCGCTCATCCCGAGTAAAACTAAATCCCCTCCCGGATTTCTCCAGTTGATGGGATGAAACACCAAGGTCCAGGAAGATCCCATTGACCCTATCAATGCCCAGACCGTTGAGGACTTGGATCAGGTCAGCATAGTTCCCTTTGACAACGGTGATCTTTTCACCCAGCGGGGATAGTCTTTCTCTGGATACCCTGACAGCCTCTGAATCCCTGTCCAGACAGATTAATCT
>CP070840.1:2061461-2065751 GCA_020342025.1 Deltaproteobacteria bacterium | reverse complement strand
GAGAATCTTCTTGAGGTGTCTAAAGGCCCCTTCCCCATTGAATTTATCTTGGCAGTACAGAGCACTGGAAAAAAGTCTAAGGCCCACTTCCCTGATCTTGTGCAGAGTAAATGGTCCATCCTCCAGGGCACTCAATGGCACGTCTTCAGAGAGGTTCATCAGGTAATAGGTAAGATCCACATGCCCGTCCACCAAAATGGCGCTCTTCCGCCTGCCACTCTTCTCCTGTATCTCAGTTCCTGAAGGGACTCTATTAAACTCCGGACCATTAAGAATGAGTGATGCCATTGATATAAGATCCAATTTTTATAATAAAAAGGTGACCATATTTATAACGATGGCTAAGGGCATTCGGGTGCCACGCCTTAAGGTCTCTCTTTCACATCAGAGCCATGGGTATCGTCCTCTTTTAACGTCATGGCGCCAACCGGGCAGACCTTCACACAGGCCATGTACGTCTCATGGGTAAGCCTCCGAGAATCCTCCTCGCCATGAAAACTGATTATCGTTTCAAAACCCCGCTTAGCAAAGCTCAAAAAAGGTTTCCCGTGCCCTTTTTGGCCCATAAAAACACATTTACCGCACAAAACGCATCGGTTGGGATAGTGGTTCAAGACGGGGTGCTCTTCCTCTATATGAGGGTCTTTTAGGAACTGTTCCAGGCCCTTCGTTTTTAGACCCACCTTTAGGAACTTGGCCATATTTTGCAGCTCGCATTTCTTATTAGCAGGACAGTGTGCGCAGTCCACCTCATGCACTGAGAGAAGAAGTCGCAGGGCTGAGCGTTGCAATCTCCTTACAAGGGGAGTGGCTGTTTTCACCACCAACCCTTCACGGACCTGGATCGTACAGGAAGCGACCGGTTCCTCCACTCCTTCAATTTCCACAAAGCACATCCTGCAGGAGGCGTGAGGTTGCTCCATCTCCGGCAAATAGCAGAGGTTGGGTATATATATATCGTTCTCAAGGCAGACCTGAAGAAGCGTTGCCCCTTCTCTCGCTTGAATTTCCTTGTCATCCACTAAGAGCTTAATCATAAACCACATCCATATTTTGAAATTGATGATTTTGTAACAATTTAGATCTTTGAAAACCGTGAAACAGTTCTGTCCGGTGCCCTGTTCTTCATCCTTGGCAGCGGTGTGGTTTTCTTTCTGAAAGAGTCATATCCGAAAAAGAGATTCCACGGTGCTTCGCCGTGGTCTGATTTTGAGGGATCCTGCCCGCCATCGCGAGCCTGAGCTCGCTCAGGCGAGGCGGGTGGGTGCGCCCGGGAGCCCCTGGCAGAATGTATCATTCCCACATAGACAGGACATGGTTAATCCCTCAAAATCAGAGCACTTGCACGGAGCCCAATGGATACGCTCTTGAAGAAAGGGAACCACACCGCTGCGCGCCACGAGACACGCTATTTTCAAAGATCTAAATTGTTACAACTTTCAATTCCTATCTGGGCGCTCAATAACGGGGGCCAATCCAGGAGGAGACACCCTCCTGACCGCATTATATTCTGGAGGACAGGCGACCATGCACTCACCGCATTTCACGCAGAGTTTCCCGTCCACCGCTTTCTTTCGATCTCTGGTCGTAAAGATGGCTTCAACAGGGCAGCTCCCAACACAAGCGTCGCAACCTCGCGCGCATTTTGCCAAATCAATGTAGTAGGCGGTCAACTCTCGGCACATGCACGCAGGACATCTTTTCTCCTTGATATGCGCCTCATACTCATCCCTGAAATACTGCAGGGACGTGAGGACAGGATTGGATGCGGTTCTACCTAAACCGCAGAGGGAACCCTTTCTTAGATCTTGGCTCAACATCTCCAGTTGTTCCAGGTCACCTTCACGGCCCTCCCCCTTTGTTATTCGCTTCAGTATGTGGAGCAGATGATGCGTCCCGATCCTGCAGAAGGTACATTTCCCACAGGATTCCTTTTGGGTAAAATCCAGGAAATAACGAGCCACGTCCACCATGCAGGTATCCTCGTCCATAACCACCATGCCCCCAGACCCCATCATGGCTCCCGCGTCGCTCAAAGAGTCAAAGTCCACTCGGGTCTCCAAGAAGTCTGCGGGGAGGCATCCCCCAGAGGGTCCCCCGATCTGCACGGCCTTGAATTTCTTTTTCTTGGGAATCCCGCCACAGATATCAAAAATAAGGGTTCCCAACCGGATACCTAAAGGGATTTCCACGAGACCGGCGTGAACAACATCTCCAACCACGGAGAAGATGGCGGTGCCTGGACTCTTCTGCGTACCGATTCCCCTGTACCAAGCGGCACCATGGCTCATAACCACAGGTATAGAGGCAAGGGTTTTCACATTGTTCACCACGGTGGGCTGACCCCACAGACCTTTTTGGACCGGATAGGGAGGGCGGTACTGTGGCATACCCCGTTTCCCTTCCACCGATTGGATGAGTGCCGTTTCCTCTCCACAGACAAAGGCCCCCGACCCTTGGAAGACTTCCATCTCAAAATGAAATGCACTACCCAGAATCCCTCTCCCCAAGAGCCCAAGTTCCTTTGCCTGCTCCACGGCCTGAAGGACCGTTCTCACTGCGAGCGGATATTCCGCTCTCACGTAGACAATGCCCTTTTGCGCGCCAATGGCGTATGCACATATGGCCATGCCTTCAAGGATCTGATGGGGATTGCTCTCCAGGATGGTGCGGTCCATGTAGGCACCAGGATCCCCTTCGTCTGCATTGCAGATGACGATCTTCTCCTCTCCTTCGGCACGTCTTGCCATTGCCCATTTCTTGCCTGTTGGGAATCCGGCGCCGCCCCTACCCCGAAGACCAGAGCGCTCAACCTCTTTGATAACTTCTTCGGGCGCCCTTTGCAGTGCCTTAACCAGGGCGGCGTATCCGTCCTCTGCAATGTAATCATAGATGTCTTCCGGATCGATGCGTCCGCATTTCTCCATAACCACGCGCTCTTCTTGGTTGAATCGGGGGAAGTCCATGACCGAAGGGATAAGTTCATTCTCCTCCGTAGCACCCAAGATGTGCTCAAAAAGAGGGTCTCCATCTTCTAAGAAGGTTTTCACCAACATCCTGGCCTTACCCGGGGTCACCTGATGATACAGAATTGGGGGAAATCCAGGGGTTTCTATGACAACGACCGGCTCTGCATAGCAATGCCCAATGCAGCCCACGGTATGGATAAGGGCTTCCATGTCACGTTCGGCAAGTACATCTTCGAACGCCTTTTTTGTTTCCACGGCACCAGAGGCTATGCCACATGTAGCCATGCCAATGTGTATCTTGGGGACGGGAGTCTCCTTGAATGCCTTGCGCCGTCTTTCTGCCTCATCGCGGATGGCACTGAATTGTTGATCAACCTTTTCCTTACTCTTCAGATTCATCTCTCTTCTTTTCTCTCTCTTGCTTCTCCTGTTCTATCTGAAAACCAAGGAGAAGCCCCTCCACCTTGCTGGGGGCCATATGCCCTTGGACGGTCTCCTCAACAATGGCCACCGGCGCTAGAGCACAGCACCCCACACAGGCGACCCGTTCGAGACTGAACTCCTTATCAGGCGTGGTTTCCCCATCCTGGATCTCAAGCTTTCTTTCAAAATTCTCGAGGATAATATCACCGCCTCTCACGTGGCAGGCCGTACCGAGGCAGACCTTGATGGGATGCTTGCCCGGGGGATGAAAACGGAATTGGTTATAGAATGTGGCAACGCCATAGACTTCACAGGTGGCCAGGTCCAGATGTCCTGCCACCATTTTGATGGCTTCAGGATGGAGATAGGCATGTCGCTGCTGGATCGTCTGCAAAATGGGGATGAGATGCCTTCTCTCCTTTCCGAAGGATGCAAGGCGGGAGGCAATATCATTTAGCATCACTTGCTCTTCGCTATCTAACTTTTCATCCATTGCTCATTCCCTTCCACTCCCACATCCCCCGGGTTTCTTCATTATGGGTAAAAGCATGACTCTGAACCAGGGAAACAAGACAATGGGAAGATCAAGAAAGGAGGGAAAGTCACAGAGGAATCAAGGCGAACGCCAAAAAGGCTAGCCCTCTGTACTCTGCCTGATCGTCTTCGCCGGCGGATGCTCAAGACAGGGGAGCGAAACAACGAGCAAACGCGCCTAAATCTTCTCCATAGCTCCGTATGCGCCCTGGATTCTGTCTCGCAGCAAAAAACAAAGTCTCTCCAATACCCTAAATCCCAACTCTGTGCTACCAAGCATCAACTGCCTCAGATCCGATCCCTTCATGGCCACAACCTTTGTCGGTTTTTGACAGGTGGCCGAAGACATGAGATTGTGGGGTTC
>CP070840.1:2058631-2061361 GCA_020342025.1 Deltaproteobacteria bacterium | reverse complement strand
GCCCAGTACTTGGGCGTTGAAAAGGAGTTGGGCCTGAACAGAGAAATCACCAATGTGAACGGTTCTGGGATTGGACTTGGTCATCCGGTAGGGTCCACGGGGTGCCGCATCATAGTTACCCTACTTTACGCCATGAAACACCGGGGAAAGAACCTAGGACTGGCCACCCTTTGTGGAGGGGGTGGTGTATCCATGGCATGTGCACTGGAGATGATGTAAAGGCGCCATCTATCTGGTCTCTACAGAGAGATCCTTCTCTTTATATCCAAACAGGGAAAGGACCCTGTGAGAGAGGTTGACCACCCCCGTAGCGCTCAAGTTAACGTCCACGTACGTCTCCGTCCCAGGTATTTTTTCACAGGTCAACAACTCATAGGGGTTTGTACTAAAATAGTCTTTATTGGGTCCTGACAGGGTAAGAACAATTTCGAAGCCCTCTTTGTGTTTCTCGGCCACCACTTCACAGATCTTGATGAGCATCTCCTTCCATGAATTCACATTGTACTTTTTCCCTCCCAACGTGAAAGAGACGATGGACTTTCCCGTGAACTTCTCCTTTTTGACCGTTGCTTGGCTTTGTTGGGGAGGTGCCGCAGGCTTCGGCTTCAACGTGCTGGATATGTCGGCTTTGGCATCGATCTCCAGGGCCAAGAATTTCTCCACGATTTCCCTCTCCGGCTTGTGCCCACACAGATCTTCGGTCACCTGCGCAAGGGTGTCATAAAGCCATTTTTCTGGTTCGCTCAGTATCTTCTTCCACGCCTTTGGAAGATTCTCTTTCACCAAGAGTGATTTTAGTCTTGTACTATAGATATGTTCAGCCGCTTTTAGTGACTTCCCCGAAATAATATTCTTTTTTGAAAGAAAATCCTCAAAGTTCTGTGCCACCTCTTCGGCTTTTCTTTCATTCATGTCTATGGCATGAAATCTCTTCTCCTCGGGGCTTCCTTTGACAAGGGGTAAGGTAAACCACCAGGTGATGCCATCGGTCAGGATGACAATATTGACCCCCTCCTTGGATGCGTAATTTGATATTTCCTCCTGGTATTTCTTGAGGGCTTTTATCCCCTTCTTGATTCCAATGAAGACCTTGCTGGACTTCTTATGCCGCAATGAGAAATCTATCTTACCCCCGTCCACCTCGTATTCAGGCTGGATTTCATCTATATCAAAGGGATCCCATTCCAAGTAGGAGAGGATTTTCAAGACAATACCCTGTTTTATGGCAGGTTCATCAAAGGAATCGTATCGCTCATCCGATTGGATCTCTCTTATGAATCCTACAAGCCTTTCATGCATTATCTCCCTCCTGAAACAACGCCTTCAATGTAAGCAATGCCTGCGAGAAGGCTGCTGGATATTGAAGAAGTGAAGCACCCCGCGCCAGGGCGCGGCGCATCGTTGGCAAAGCCAAACGCAACGCGGCAGAGCCTCTTCATCTTTGCGCTCATCCCCCCGCTAACAGACACATTGTAGTCCATGTTATTGAAGCCATATCAATATGTTATATATTGTCTTATAAGACTGAACCTTTCGTCAAGCAGGAATTTATTATTATAACCTTCCTTAATTTTGGAAGAATCCCCCTATATGCCGCGCCCTGAGCGTAACGCCAGGGCATTTCAATCCGCCTCCTGTAACAGAATTTTGGCCACCTTTCCTGCCTGGTCATAAATAAGCAAACCCCTGTCGATGAAATCCTCTGATTGGTTCCTATTCGTCTCCACAAATACCGCCTTCAGGATCGCTACCCTCTGCTCAATAGCCGTAATTTGGGCGTCCTGCGAGGCATCTTCATCTGCAGGCACTTTGGGAACGCCCATAAGCATGCACCAAACCAGATCATCCAGTTCGGGCAAAATCCCGCTCTTGGTCAAATCGACCGTCTTTTTGAAATCATGGTAGGCCCTGATAAATGTATCCGTTTGCTTCATGATTCCCCTTTGCTCATCGCCCCGTTCCGCAAAAAGCAGCTTTCTTATTTTGCCACATCACCTCTGGAGACCCTTTGGCCTGTTTTGAAGACTATTATTACTAACTGAGCGCCCTGTCCATTTAAAATTTGGCTATAAGGGAAAAGGGGATGACATTTTGATATCGTGGATCAAGCAATAAGGGATTTTTGCCCCAGATGAAAGCTTCGATAAGGGACGGTTATCTCTCCTATCAAAAAAAAATGAGCACTTCGTGCTCTCGCCAGATTCGCCCGGCGTTAAATGACTGGCCTTAGATGTATTTAAAAAAATATGCGCCAATAAAGCCATTGATTTTACAATCTAAACTGGAATTTTATCAACACTGAAAAAGCCTCTTTCTCTCCAGTTTTTTCGTTGATTCATTGGAAATCTCTACTAAAATGCAACAAAACGACTAAAATGGAATTTTAAGGCAAATCATGTGATAATTTGTATACAGTTTTTCTTGCCTCGAAATACTTTAACCCCAAAAACATTATCTATTTCAATAGCTTATTTATTTTTCTCATTAAGGAACGACAATTGCTTTAGCTTAGGGTCGCTGCTGCATTATTTTTTCTCCTGTAAAAGATTGAAACATAAAAGAGTGAATTCTATCAAATCCCGAGGTTGGAGACCTCTTTCTTAGAGCCGAATTCCTTCTTGGCGATTAACCGTGGGGACAACGCCCTTATGTCTGTTCAAGAACGTCTAAGGTCTTTAGCAAAAGAAGCGGAACTTTACCGAACCCAGGGCCTATGGGAGCATTCAAAAG
>CP070840.1:2052896-2058531 GCA_020342025.1 Deltaproteobacteria bacterium | reverse complement strand
GGCCTCCCCGGAGGGTTATAGCCAGATTTTACTGGAAGACCCCAGGAGATCTTTTTGCTCTTCTCGTCAATGACTCCGGAGGTGATCCTTTCTGCAATGAGATTTGGGGGTTTACCCACTCTGTAGATGGTGCCCTTTAAGGCATTGGGGAGACACAAAAGGATGGTTTCGATCATTTCCCTGCAGGCCTTTTCCAACACCGGCTTCTCGATCTCAATGGACAATCGCTTTTCCTCTCCTTTTAATCTTAGTCATAACCCCTCTAACATATTAGTTTACCATACTAAATTTGGATACTTTAGGTATTTTTCCTACTTTGTCAATAGAAATTAAACGCGATCCTTGACAATCCTTAAACCCAGTGCCAAACTGAATTTGGTTCGCCCCGCCTGAAAGCGCAGCTGCCCGTCCTCTCCATCCTCCGCAGTCGCCTGCTACGGAGGACGGGCGCAGTAATCTGTTACGGAGGATGGAATGGCGGGCATTTGGCGGACGGGCCAGAGCAATCGAGGGCAGGTCACAAGAGGCAAGAGATCAGACCTCGACGACGCCCTGTTATGTCTAAAAAGTTGTGAAACTTCCGTGACCTTTGATTATGACTGAAGAAAGTATTCAAATCTTGCAGGTGCCTGAACTGAGAGACCCGCTCTTTATCGCCGGTTTTGATGGCTGGGGGAATGCCCTGGACATCTCACGGGGGATGGTTGATTATCTGATCCGCAAACTGAAGGCAGAACGCTTTGGAAGAATAGATCCTGACCTCTTTTACCGGTTTGACGAGAATCGTCCGGTGGTGGAGATCGAAGATGGGCTGCTCAAGAAGATCTTTCCGCCAGGAGGGTTCCTATATGCCACCCAGCCTGGTCATGCAGGTCGTGACCTGATCATTCTAAAGGCGAGCGAACCGCACCTCAGATGGTTCCATTTTGTGGATGCCATCCTGACCCTCTGTCAGAAGTCAGGAGTGAGAACCATCGTCAGCCTCGGCAGTATGTACGATAATGTTCTCCACACAGATACGGTAATCTCCGCCCTCGCCTCAAGCGAGGAACTCCTTTCTGAGCTGAAGGCAGAAAACATAAACACAATCAATTACAAAGGCCCCAGCGCAATTCATTCTACTATCCATTCCGAAGCCAAAAAACGGGGGATCGGATGTGTTAGCCTCTGGTGCCATTGCCCCTATTACCTCCAGGGAACCACCCATTTCGGCCTTTTATCCCATTTGGGCGCACTACTGTCCCGTTGGGGCGGTTTTGAACTGGACACAGAGGATCTTGATAATACCTGGAAGAAACTCAGCAAACAGATTCAGGGAATCATAGATCAGAATCCAGAACTTCAGGGGATGATAAATGATCTCCGGAAGGCCAAAGTGAAGGGATCATGGGATATGGCCAAGAAACAGGATAAGGTCATACACTTGGAGGATTTCTTGAAACCCAGATAAGCCATCCAGATTAGGGTTGGCTACCTGCCATTCTCTTTACTTCCGCCACCAACCCCTCGATAATCTCGCCGGCTCCACCCTGAATAAACACATCGCTCACGGTATCTGTTAGGTGTGTCCTCTCCTTATTGATTTCTATGATCTTTCCCCCATTCTGCTTGGTGATGACGGGAATGGTATTGGCAGGCGAGACGACAGCTGATGTGCCAGCCACCACCAGGGCCTCTGCATTGGATGCCAGCAGATAAGATTTATTCAGGGCCTCTGCCGGAATGGCTTCTCCAAAGAAAACCACGTCAGGTTTCAGGATTTTCTCACATTGACACCGGGGCGGATATTCTCCCCTCTTCTCTTCAGCGCTATATGCGTTTCCGCACCAAAGACAAGACAGGGTGCTTGAATTTCCGTGATATTCTATGACATTACTGGCCCCACCCTCCTGGTGGAGATTATCCACGTTTTGAGTGATAATGTAATGAAGGAATCCCAGTTTTTCCAGTTCACCCATTCCCAGGTGGGCCTTGTTGGGCTTGGCTTGATCCAACAACTCTCCCATCTCTTTCAGCATCATCCAAACCCGCTCAGGATCCTCTCTGAAGGCCGTTATGGTGGCGTACTCCTCCGGGCTAAATTTTGACCAAAGCCCTCCGGCACTCCTGAAATCAGGGATTCCGGATTCCACAGAGATTCCCGCACCTGTCAACGCAAGGGTCAATTTGGAGTTATAAATGATCTCAGCCGCCTGACTTATCAAATTTTCCATTATACTTATCTCTCCTGTGGGTTAATGAGGGTCTCAGCAGTATAGGGACGCTCCATCTCAATAATCCAGCTATTGGATGGGTTCAACAAGGATCTTCCTCTCCGTATTGTTGTAGCTCTTGATGGAGGCCTTGAGAATCTTTTGTTCTCCAAAGATATTGATCATTCTGATCTCATCCCCTTCCACGTCCACCTGATCCACGTTCTCCAGAAGAACCTCTTCCTCACCATTCTTTAAAATGTAGGCATTCGCTTCACACATTGTAAATCCCCCAAAAAAATTCATAATGCTCAGTGTTTATAGACCATTTCTTTCTCTCATCACCCTCACGGAGTGATGGAGTCATGGAGTATGGGAGTGATGGATGAGATGGAGCAAGGCCAAATTCTTTCCATTTCAAAATCCAATACTCCATCTCTCCAGTCCTCCATTCTTCAGAAGAAGCCCTTAGAGGCTGGTGGAAAATGTCCATATGCAAGGCTTCCGAAATCCCGAGGAATGAGGCGCACATAGAAGTACGCCGCAGTGACGAGGGATGAGGGTAACGCAGCCCTTCGGCTTTGCTCAGGGCCGTGAGCCTGCCGAACGGCAGATGGGCGTTTTCCGACAGCCTCTTAGAGCGCTTTCAGCGCCTTTTTCAAACATGCCGTACTTCTGGTGCTCAATTCTGTCATTTCCCTCACATATCTGGCACTTTCCGCCTTGCCGGCCTCTTCCAGCAGATCGGCAAACGTTTCATATTCCTCTTGGTGATGATCATTATGGCTTATCCAGCGCTCAAGCATTATCTTAGCCTTTTCAACAAATTCCATGCTATCTCTCTCCTTCTTCTTAGTGGCTATATCACATCACGGGGTCATATGTCAGGCCAAAAAAGGGCAAGAAATGTTTTGTGCACGTCAAATTGGAATGATGGAATGGTGGGGATAGAGGAACTTAGAAACCTGTTGACTATGATTCCCTATAAAGTTAGTATCTCTCCGCATATTGAAGCTCCCTGCAGCCCCGCTATTGGGGAATCCACGATTTGCTCACAAAAGTTGCAGGATATCTTCCATATGTGAGGGATTCTCTTTCTGGTCGGTTGCCATTCACTCGCTAACCTTTATTCGCCCATGGCGGACCGAAGCCTCACTCAAAGAGCGCGACGGGTAATGCGCTCGCCCGGTTGAATCCTATAAAGCCCTTCCGCATACGGGAATTCAACGAGGGCGAGTTGCCCATCTTCAACTCCAGGGAGGGTCTAGATGCAGGGTGAGGAAATTTTGCAAGGGAAAAGGATTCTCATTGTGGATGATGAGCCCGATATTCTGGAGACACTTGAGGAATTGTTGGATATGTGTCTCATAGACTCTGCGCCCAATTTCGAAACGGCCAAAAAATTTCTTGATAAATATACATATGATGTGGCCATTTTCGATATTATGGGCGTGAAGGGTTATGATCTCCTGAAGCTGGCTACGCAAAAGAGTATTCCTGCCCTGATCCTTACAGCACATGCGCTCAGCCCGGACTATCTTGTCAAATCTGTCAAAGGCGGGGCCAAATCTTATATCCCCAAAGAAAAGATTGCGGATATCCCCACTTTCGTTCGGGATATTTTAGATGCACGCAAGAGAGGAATTGAAAAGGATAGCACCTGGTTCGCTAGGCTCAGACCGTTCTTTGATAGGAAGTTCGGCCCTGAGTGGAGAAGAAAGAATGAAGAATTCTGGAAGGAGTTTGATGAAATCTATACCAATCGTCTCTCTAAAGAAGAGCTAGGAGAGATTATGTAGGCCTGCTCAAAGGCACTTCAACCAAGAACTTCGCCCCTTTTCCCAAATCACTTTCCAGGGACAATCTACCGCCCATATCCTCTAAGAGAACCATGACGCCCGCTAATCCTAAGCCATGGCCCCTCACACAGTGATTCCGTTCTGCATTCATCTGGAAGTAGCATTCAAAAATTTTTTGGTGATATTCTACCGGGATGCCTTCCCCATCGTCCCTGACAGAAAGAAAGAGAGACGTGTCATTACTTTCTATCTTGATTTCAATCAGTCTTTTTCGATACTTCAAGGCATTGTTTAGAAGGTTCCTCAGGATCTGCCGGATTTTGCCCTCGTCGAGGTGGACTTCCTGGCACCAAAGATCCTCCTCTACATCGAGCATGATGTTTCTTTCAGACAAGGTCTCCTTTAAGTCTGCAAGGTTCACACACTCCCTGACGCTTTCCGCGGCACGATAGTCTGTTAAATCAAAAAGCTCCACCAGAGACTCCTCTATCAGAACAGACAGGGACAACCTGTGCGTATGTATAATCCCCTCACTAGATCGCCCTATTTCCATAGCATCGTTTACCAGCGTCTGTGTGACTTTGGTATTCCTCAGGGCCCTCTTCAGAACTTTCTTCTGTTTTTCGGTGAGGGGTCCATATTTATCTGACCTTTGAATGAGAGAGGTTATTCCTGCTTCAATGACCGCCAGTGGCGTCTTAAGATCATGAATCAAAAGATCAAATTTTATTCTTCGTTTGCCCATCTGAACTCCCGGTGTTATGCGTTCCTTTCCTGTCTATTAATTTGCTACGAAAAGACAATGCCCACGTATCCAACAAAGCTGCTATCAGGTCTGATGTCATAGCTTGTGGAATAGACCAGCTTCTCTCCTTTTTCAGCCCCTAATCCTTTCGCCGCTCCAATGGCAGTGGCCGCAGCCCCTGAACAACAAGCATTATAATTCTTCAAAGACTCCTCTACAACGCCTTGTGCATCCATAGCCACCATCAAATCCACCACCCTCTTATCGTTTTCGTTCTTCACCCAATTAACGGCCTCTTCGCCAACCCCTTTGGGCGTGTAGCCGTAGTTGTATCCATAGTGTGTCAAATCCGTTGAACCCAAGACAATAGTCTTTCGGCCCATCTCCACCGATAGCTGGGCGACCCGTTGCCCAATCTTGATGGAGTCGAGAGTGGGGGGTACGCCGACGGGCAGAATCTTTGAGTCTGGGAAGAAATACTTTATGAAGGGCAATTGTAATTCAATGGTGTTGTCTGGCTCATAACGGGACGCGGTCTCCACATTGAAGCGAAACTCTGAGATGAGCCTCTCGGCCAGCACCTGGTCGATTTCCAAGTCTCCGAGTGGGGTGGCCCATGCCCCCTCTTTCATGATGTAATTGCTGCCCCCGGGATGGAGATGCCTGCCAAAAATGACAACCGTATCTGGTGTCTTATCGCTCCTGAGGCAATCGATTACCTTGCAGGCTATCTTGCCCGAATAGAACCACCCCGCGTGGGGGACAATTCCTCCTGCTCTCTCCTTTACCTTTGGAGGACAGGGCAGGCTGTCTTTGGAGAATGCCTCAATTTCTCTTCTGCAGTCCCCCTCATTCCCGGGATACCAACTCCCTGCAAAATCAGACCTCCTGACGGCCAT
>CP070840.1:2048395-2052796 GCA_020342025.1 Deltaproteobacteria bacterium | reverse complement strand
TAGGTCTCGGGGACCGCATGGATACCGTATCAGGATTTTTTGCCATTGAGATGGAACCTACGGGTGCCGCCGATCCCTTTGCGCTTCGCAGGCACGCACTAGCCATTATCCGAATTCTTGAAAAGATGCAGTGGAACATACCCCTTGAGGAATTCATCGCAAAGTCCATATCCATCCTGCGCGAGGAAATTGAGTTTGATACAGCTCTTGTTACCCATAAGGTTTCGGGCTTCTTTAGAGAGAGATATAAGAACATGATGTTGAGATCAGGCTATGAATCAGACCTGATTGATGCGATCATTTCAGTAAATTTTGACCAGATCAATCAACTCCGTTCCAGGATTGATCAGCTCAAGAAATTTATGACAGAATCAGAGGAATTTAAATCCCTGGCGCTAACTTTTAAGAGAGTAACGAATATTCTTAGAAATCAGGACGAATTGCTCCCGGTTGATGCCCATCTGTTCAGGGAATCCTGTGAGTCCAGGCTATGGGAAGCCTATCAGGCGCTTAAGGATGACATCCGTGTGACGGTGGAAAGAGGGGACTATTTTGAGGCCCTAAACCTCATGGCGCAACTAAGGAAACCTGTAGACGATCTGTTCGATGGGGTGGAGATTCTGACCAAAGAAGACACCCAATTGAGGAATAACAGAGTGGGGATTCTTCAGAACCTAGCCCGCCTTTTTCTAGGCCTTGCAGACTTCTCCAAATTCTCTATTTAGTCATTCGTCATTTGTAATCGCATATCTTCGTTCTTGGAATTTGAGGCTCCGCCCGCTCTTCTCAAGACCGTATCTACTGTGTGAAGGGGCGGTGACCCGATATTTTGAGGTCTAACAGAGTGATGGGAGACTCCCAGGTGCTCAGAGGCGCAGACCTCAAAATATTGGGTCACGGCGAAGTCCGGTGGTATTTTTTTTAAGATACGGTCTTTCGAAAAGGGCCGCAGCCTCAAATTCTCGGAAGCAGGACCTGCGATTAAGAATGACAAGTGACGAATGACAGGTGACAAATAGCGAGCTATTTGGCGGGCTTTTTTATGAGAATGTAAAGGTCGCCTTCATGTTTCATGTGCCCTGCAGCCAATTCGGCGTGCTGATCGCTTCCCCAGAATATATCCGCCCTTCCCGATCCTTTGATGGCCCCCCCTGTATCTTGATTCAAAATAAAACGGGAAAACTTGCTCCAGCCTGTGATCTCATTACTGCTGCCAATCACGGGCTTCTCAGTGGAAATGAAGCAGAGTGCCCCCTTTGGAAAAATCCTGCTATCCAGGGCAACCGATCTACCAGGGGTGAGAGGAACATCAATGTTGCCAAAAGGGCCATTCTCCATGAGACCAAAAAACACGTAGGACGGATTGTGATTCAACACCTCTTCCAGGATCTCAGGGTTTTCGGAAAGGTAACGACGGATGCTTTGCATGGAAATCTCCTCACTGCTGAGTAAGCCCCTATCCAGCAAATACCGCCCAATGCTCCGGTAAGGCCGACCGTTGGAGGCCTGGTAGCCTACAGAGATGGTGCTCTCATCCGGCAATTTCAGACGGCCAGATCCCTGTATGTGCAGAAAGGCCACATCAAGGGGGTCTTTCAGCCAAGCAATCTCTAGAGCCCTATCTGCCAATGCATTATTTGCCTCTATTTCTTTCCTGGAAAAATAGGGTAAAACCTCCTTGCCCTCAATTCTCGCAATGATAGACTTGCCCGCATATTCGTCCCTAAATAGGCCAAGATCAATCTTTATCAGATCGTCGGGTTTTTGGTAAATGGGATACTTGAACGTTTCGTCAGGGATCAGCCTACCCTCGTACAGGGGTTCATAATAGCCGGTGAACAGGACTTTATTGTTTCCTACGCGGCCCGCCGCCCTGTAAACCAAGAAATCCCTCCTAATCTTCTCATTCAACTCCCCTGGATCGGGGTTTTTTGAAACAAGTTCCAAAAGGGCTTCTTGGCTCTCGCGCACCTGGAGGCATGTGTATTCATGGGGACCGTAATAGAAGATGTGTTGGGGTTCCAATCTATGGAGATACTCAAGATTTCTCCTTATGGCTTGGGCGAGAGACGAGAAATCCATATCGTCCTGGAACTTAGGATAAAAAAAGCGTATGCGGCTAAGGGCTTCCTTAGGCCTCTGCGCTTCTTTCCTCAGGGTTGGATAGCACCCAAAAAAGGAGGTGACGTGTAGCAATAGAAAAAATATTAACAAGTATCTATATATTTTTTCCATGTTTAAGCAGTATTTATAATACAGCCCGTCTAGATTTTACAAACTCATTAAAAAAGCTGATTTTTTCATAATATATGCTAATACTGTTGATTACAAGTCAAATAATATATGAGAGAGCCCATTTTTGTGTAGCTTTTTCACAGGGAGGGTGTGGTAATCTCACCACAGCATCGCCTTGACGAGGAAATCAGGGCGTGGCCCTCAAAAGCACCTATAAATAATTATTAAAATTAAATCAGATACTTACATGAGTTCTCGGAATAATTTCCGGGGCTAAATTACCTTTGGCATATTGTTTGCTATCCATTTCACAAACGAATTGTGTGTCCATACATGAATTGAAGGAGTGAATAGTGGATTTTAGACAGCGAACACTGAGAGATGAAGTGGGTTGCACGGGCATTGGCCTCCATTCGGGAGAGAAAGTGCAGTTGACCATGAAACCCGCTCCCCCTGATACGGGTATTAAGTTTATCCGGAAAGATCTAGCCGGTCATCCGATTATTAATGCGCATTTTGACAATGTGACAGATACCAACCTCTCTACCACCATCAGTAACAATGGTTACAAGGTTTCAACCATTGAGCACCTCATGGCCGCTTTTTTCGGCCTTGGCATTGACAATGCAAGGGTGGAACTTGACGGTCCTGAAGTCCCTGCTATGGACGGGAGTTCGGCACCATTTATCTTCCTATTGAAAAGTGTGGGTATCAAAGAACAGGCAGAGCCGAAACGATTCATTATTATTAAGAAGCCTTTCAAACTTCAGGACGGTAACCGGTGCATAAAAATATCCCCATCAAAGGAACTGAAGATCTCTTACGTCATAGATTTTCATCATCCTATGCTCAGGAACCAGAAATATGAGCTGAGCTTTTCTGGAAAAGACTTTGTTGACAAGATAAGCAGGGCGCGCACCTTCGGATTTCTAAAAGATGTCCGGATACTGAGGGAGAACGGATTGGCGAAAGGAGGTTCTCTGGATAACGCCATCGTGATTGATGATTTCAGAATAATCAACGAGGATGGTCTGAGGTACAAAAACGAGTTTGTAAGGCATAAGATCCTTGATTTTATCGGAGATATCGCCATTCTCGGGTCGCCGGTCATTGGTCGTTTCGAGGTTCAGAAATCAGGTCACTTTCTCAATCAGTTCATGTTGAAGAAATTGATGAACGAGAAGAAATACTGGAAAATGATGACTTTCAGAAATCCTGAAGAGTGTACACAAAACAGTGTGAGAATACCCGTATTCGGTTCTCTGGAACCGGTCCCTGCCTGAGACTGAGAACCCCCCTACCACTCATCACTAAATAAGAGATATAAGACCGCTCATTATATCCCAACTGCCCATCTCTGCCGAGTTCAAACCCCACATTACAAATGGGTCGTTTCACGTTCTGTAAGTGGGCCACTCGCCCGGCATTCCGTCCTCCGCAGTAGTCTGCTACGGAGGACGGGCGCGAGGCTGCAGCCGAGGCGGACGGGCCGGACCGACCCAAGAGGGGCAGCCAGGGCCTCCACCCCGCAAGGCTTACGCCACGGAGGGTAGGTTGCCGAAATCAGAGGCTTTGGAAGTATTCTTGATCCCCAGCAAAGTATGAGATGTAAGGCCCCGAGGAGCGCGGACAAATCCCCCCTCGGCGGGGAGATGATGCCTTGACGGTGGATCGGGGAACTAAGTATTGCATTTCGGCGCCCCGTTGGATATCATATCTCACCAAAGCGCCTGTTTTTTTAAGGACCATATGACGCGCCCAGGTATCTCCTCCCAGAAGATCTGAAGCGGGGCGAGTTGATATTTGGGATAAAAAGGATCGGGGATTCCACCGCAGAAATCAAGTCTTGTCGCAGATATTTGTCTCATGAAAAAGGCGAAAACAACTTTACTGACAATTATTATTCTGATTTCCACACAATGGGCCGTGCCCGCCTGGGCAGAGAAGGCCTATTTGTCTGACATTGTGATCTCCAATGTGCAAGACCATCTCTTGGTCTATTTCACCGTGAAGGAATGCTTCACGCCAGAGATGAATAGCGCCATTGAGAATGGAATAGAGACGACTTTTACCTTTTTCGTAAAACTCTACGAGAAACTGGAACTCTCTTTTGACAAGAAAATAACCGACCTGGAGGTGAAGCACAGCATTAGGTATGATAATCTG
>CP070840.1:2040722-2048295 GCA_020342025.1 Deltaproteobacteria bacterium | reverse complement strand
GGGAGATCATTGGGTTCTCAACGGGACCAAGACCTGGATCTCAAACGCCACCATTGCGGATGTGCTCATCTATTATGCCTACACGGATAGGGAAGCAAGGGGCAAGGGCCTGTCTGCATTCGTCATAGAGCCCAAGAACTTTAATGGCATAACCACCACAGATCTGGATAAACTGGGATCCCGTTCTTCCCCCACCGGCGAGGTGGTTCTGGAAGATACGAAGGTCCCCAAAGAGAACCTCTTGGGGAATCCCGGTGACGGGGCAAAAATCGTCTTCGGATCCCTCAATCAGACGCGTCTGTCAGCGGCTGCGGGAGGCATTGGTGTGGCCCAGGCATGCCTTGATGCGGTCACATCCTATTGCCAGGAGAGGGAGCAATTCGGCAAGCCCATTGGTGAGTTTCAGATGAACCAGGACATGGTCGCTCAGATCACTGCGGAACTTGAGGCGGCCCGCCTCGTGGTCTACAAGGCAGCTTGGCAGAAAGACCAAGGTCAATTGGGCAACACCCTGGAAGTGGCCCATGCCAAGTATCTGGCCGGGGAAGTGGCCGTAAAGGCCTCGCAAGTGGCCATGAAGATTCTGGGAGCCTATGGGTATTCCACAGAGTACCCGGTTGCCAGGTACTACCGGGATGCCCCTACTTATCAGATGGTGGAGGGCTCTTCAAATATCTGCAAATGGATTATTGCGCTTGATCAGCTGGGCATCAGAAAAGCGAATCGATAATAAAATCGCAAAGCGATTTTATGAAGGAGGGAAAAATGAGACCTTATTTTGAAGAAATGACCCCCATCGGGAGACCTCTCACCGACAAACAAAAGGAGGACACAAAAGAGAATCTTGCCCAGATCATGGAGGTAGAAAAAGAGGTGGCTGAAGCCACGGAAGCGGTGAAAAATGCAGGGATACCGGCCGAGATCGTCAAGAAAAGAGGACAGTTAACTGTCTGGGAAAGGATAGAATATCTCATTGATCCGGGAACCTGGTGCCCGCTTCACACTTTATACGACCCCCAGTTTAACGAGGAGGGAACGACGGGCGTGATTGATGGGCTGGCCAAAATCAACGGCAAATGGGCCGTAGTGATCGGTTTTGATAATAAGGTGATGGCCGGGGCCTGGATTGCGGGGCAGGCAGACAACCAACTCAGGGTGACTGACATGGCCAAAAGGCTGCACGTGCCCCTGGTGTGGCTCGTCAATTGCAGTGGTGTGAAATTGACGGAACAGCAAGAGGTTTATGCGAATAGAAGGGGAAATGGCACCACCTTTTTCCGACACGCTGAACTGGAAAAGCTGGGTGTCCCCATTCTGGCGGGCATATATGGGACAAACCCCGCCGGTGGCGGATATCAGGGGATCAGCCCCACCATCCTCTTGGCCCACAAGGACGCCAACATCGCCGTTGGGGGTGGCGGCATTGTGAGTGGGATGAGCCCTAAAGGGTATTTTGATGAGGAAGGGGCGGAACAGCTTATCGAAGCCACGCGCCACTTCAAACAGGTGCCGCCTGGGAGCGTTCCCATCCACCATAATGAAACGGGGTTTTTCAAAGAGGTCTATGACACAGAGGAGGGCGTCCTGGATGCATTGAAGAAATATATGGATATGGTGCCGGCCTACGACCCCCACTTTTTCCGGGTTGATGTACCCAAAGAACCCAAGTTTCCCGGGGAAGATATTAACCACATCGTCGCCTTTAACCAGAAGAGGAGTTACAGTTTTGATGAAATGCTGGCCCGGATTTTTGACAACAGTGAACACATGGAATTCAGGCCTGATTATGGGCCTGAAGTCTATACGGGACTGGCCAAGATCGACGGCTTTCTGATGGGCTTTATCGGCAATCGCCAGGGATTTCTGGGCCAGAACTATCCCGAGTATGCGCCCTACCCCGGCATTGGGGGAAAGCTCTACCGCCAGGGATTGATCAAGTTGAACGAATTCGTCACCCTCTGCGGTCGAGACCGTGTTCCCATTGTCTGGTTTCAGGACACGACCGGCATTGATGTGGGTGATATTGCGGAAAAGGCGGAACTGCTGGGCCTGGGACAGTCTCTCATATACTCCATTGAGCAGACCGACGTCCCCATGATCTGTATTGTACTCAGAAAGGGAACTGCGGCGGCCCATTACATCATGGGAGGGCCCACGGCGAATAACCACAATGCGTTTACACTCGGGACCCCCACCACCGAGATTTATGTGATGCACGGAGAGACAGCGGCTGCGGCCTCATTTGCCAGGAGACTGGTTAAGGAGAAGGACGCAGATCGACCCCTCGGACCGGTTATCGAGAAGATGAATGAACTGGCACAACAATACTATGATAATTCCAGGCCCATTTACTGTGCCAACAGGGGATTCGTAGATGAAATCGTCTTTTTCCCAGAAATGAGGAAATATATTGTCGCCTTTGCGGGCTGCTGCTACCAAAATCCCGTATCCATCTGCCCACAAAACCACATGATGATTCCGCGGATCATCAAAGGTTAAAATAAGAGAGGGGTTAGCCTCTCTAGGGAGGCTAACCCCTCTTTCCTTCGATGACTGGCCCGCCGCTTATTTCTCCTTTTTGAATTTCTCTAAACGCTCTTGAAGCAGTGCGTTCTCTATGGCAATGGCGGCAGGGCTGCTTAGGGCGGTGAGGAGAGAAAGGTCCTCTCGCCGAAATCCGTATGGCTTTTGAAGGGAGTCCACATAAATAACACCTCTGATCTCTGATTTACTGATCAGCGGCACACACATGACCGAACCGATTTCAACCAGTTCCAGGGTATCCCCCAGCTCCGATGCATCTTCAGCCTGGGCGTCAGGGATCATAACGGCTTTCCCCGTCTTTAAGACCCGCTCCACCACGGCCTCGCTGTACCTCATCCTGTTACGGGGCAGACCCTCCTTGTTTCTGATGATGACCTTCGTCGTCTCTCCTGTTTTATCATTGACCAGAATGATGGCTCCCCTATCGATCCTGTTGAGAAGCTCGAAGATATACTCCAGAATCCTCTCCAGCATCTCATTGACATGCGATGATTGACCCAAAACATGGGAGACCTTGTAGATCAACTCCATATTCCGTTCTGCGGTCATGGGCCTGTCTTTTTGGGCCTCAGCCACCTTTTCACTGAGTTCTTTGGAAAGTTCGATGGAATCCAGAAAAGCGAGGATGTATTCCGTGCACCCTTGTCCCAAACAGAGCACGCTCATACCGATGGAGATGGGAAGCCCTTCCTTCACCTCCAATTCTTTGCCAGGTTTTATGGGTTCACCATCCACAAAGGTCCCGTTTTCGCTCATCAAGTCCTTCAGGAAAAGCTTGCCGTCTCTCCTGTAAATTTCCAAATGGTTGCGAGAGACAAATCTGTCCTTCATTTGAATGTGGTTTTCATGGGAGCGGCCGATGGAGGTCGTTTCGTCTTTCAGCTCGAAAGATTCTCCCTTGTTGGGACCCTCCAGGATGTAGAGCTTTGTCATGATTTTTTCTTCTTTACCGCAAAACCCAAAAAGTTTCAAAGGGTTATACTACCATAAAAGAATCGAGAGATCAATCCCCCGCGCCTGAGCGCCCGTCCGCCTCGTCTGAAGCCTAGGGGGGTGGCGGGCAGGTGTGCCCTCGCTTTTCCTAGGTCCTGATCTTGGCCCCCTTCTGTAAGGCCTCTCCATCAATGGTGAAGAGGGCATCGAGCAAAGCGACCTGAAAGCTACCTGGTGCTTTGGCATAGTCCGCCCCCTTTTCACCTGCAAGCCCAAAGTAGGCCAATGCCGTGGTGGCGGCCCCTACGGAATCCTGATCCACAGCCAGAAAGGCCCCAATAAGGGCCGTGGCTGTGCAACCCGTACCCGTCACGTATCCCATAAGTTCATGTCCATTGTAGACCATGTAAACCCTTACGCCATCCGTGATCAGATCCACTTCCCCGGTGATGGCCAAAGTGGTATCCAATTCCCTGGCCAAAACGATAGCGGCATCCGCTGCTTCATCCACGCTATGAATAGCGTCTACCCCTTTGGTTTGGGATCCCTCCTGTGCCAGGGAAAGCACCTCGGACGCGTTCCCCCGAACCACCTGGATTGAAAGGTTATCGATGAGTCTTTTGGCGGCCTCGGTACGGAGGTTAGTGGCCCCTGAACCCACTGGATCCAGGATAATAGGGACATTCACTTCATTGGCGCGCCTTCCCGCCATTAACATAGAATCGATCCAATAGGGGGTGAGGGTCCCGATATTCAGCACCAAGGCGCCTGCCAGAGATACCATCTCTTCCACTTCCCCTTGAGCATGGGCCATTACAGGTGAAGCACCGCAAGCCAGCAATGCGTTGGCCGTATTGTTCATGACCACATAATTGGTGATGTTATGAACCAAGGGCTTCTTTTCCCGCATGCGTCTGAGATTTTCTCCAGCTTTTTTTGCCAATTTTTCATCAAACATACTCGACTCCTTATTGACTGAAATGATCCCAGCCCGCGGGGGTCACTGCGCATTCGGTACCCTCTGGCTGAACGATCTTCATCCCATAAGCCGCTTCAGTGATTCGGCCCACCTCAGTGACAGGGACCGCACTCACCGCGGCAACAACCGAGCGGATCCCCTCCACATCGTCAGGCGGACAGGTGATGATTAGCTCATAATCATCACTCTCCCCCAGGACCAGCTCAAACGGATCCCGGCCCAACCGGGTGGCAGCCTCCCCTAATTCCTTTCCCATGGGTAGACTTTTCCGCGTCAGTCTGGCACCCACCCCGCTTTCTTTACAAATATGACCCAAATCCCCGAGGAATCCGTCACTCGTATCGATCATTGCGGTTGCATATCCTGATTGGGCAATCGCCCTCCCCTCACGGGCTCGATGAGAAGGGGTATTAAAGGTTTGCACCAGCGGATGGTCGCTCAAATCCTCACCGGGTTGCGCGTTCAGCAGCAAGTATAGCCCGGCCGCGGCCTGGCCCGGATAGCCTGTGACGAGAATCGCGTCACCAGCCCTTGCCGTGGAACGGCGAATCATCTTACCCTGCTCCACCTCCCCGATCAGGGTGATATCGACAAACGTGGCATGTTCAGATTTCGTCACATTGCCACCAATGATTGAGGCCTCAAAGGGATTGAGCTCTGCAATGAATCCACGATACATGGCTTCCACATCAGCGACAAGCGTCTCCGCCTTCAATCCCAGTGAGACGAGTGCATATAAGGGTCGTCCCCCCATGGCACCAATGTCACTGATGTTCAGTGCCATGGCGCGCCGCCCTAGATTTAGAGGACTGATATGCTCAGACAGGTAGTGTCGTCCCTCCACCATGGCGTCACAGGTGACCAGCAGTTCATAGCCTGCGCGGGGACGGAAGGAGGCGGTATCATCCCCGATGCCTAAGGTTACGCCAGGCGCTTCCAGGCCCTCCTTTTGAAGGAGTTCATGGATCCGGTCAATCAACCCGAATTCTCCGATGTCAGATAGCCTCTGAGACATGGTGACCTCCTTACCCACGTTGATGTAGAGCCCTGTAGAGGTCCTTGGTAGCCTGTTCCGGATCCTCCTGGCAGCAGACGGCAGAGATCACGGCAATGCCATGAGCCCCTGCCTGCATAACCTCTGCCGTATTCGCTGCCATCACACCGCCAATGGCAATGATGGGCAAAGGAATGGCCTCAACCACGCCTTTCAGTATGGAAACGCCGCTCACAGGTCCTGCATCGTCCTTGGAGCTGGTTGGATAGACAGGCCCGAATCCCACATAGTCCGCCCCCTCTGAAAGGCACTTGCGGGCCTCCTCCATGGTGGCAGCGGAACCCCCTATGATCCGCCCTTTCCCAAGTAACTCCCGCGCCAGGGGAATGGGGAAATCATCCTGTCCCAGGTGCACACCGTCCGCCTCTGAGGCAATGGCCACGTCCACTCGATCGTTCACAATGAAGGTGACGCCACTCTCGGCACACACCTCTCTCACATCCCCGGCAACCTGGATCATCTCACGCGTAGATCCCTTCTTTTGACGAAACTGGATCGTATCAGCCCCCCCGCGGATGGCCAATTTGGCCAGTTCCATGTGAGAAAAGCGGTTTTGCAGGACAATATCCGTAAGTATATGCAGTTTCCCAATCCGTTTCATGATTCCCTCCTCATCGCATGAGAACCACTTTGAATTCAGCTTGATAAATCGATAATAGGCTCTTTCGCGTCTTTTTTCAAAGGGAAGAAGGGCCCAACGGTAAGAGTAATTGATCATTTAATGGGAGCTTGTCAAGCCCATAAGAATTCGCTTGACAGATCTTTTCGGCGCCTATATAAAAAAGTGCATGTACGAGAAGATCAAAAATAGTCCGAAGCTGCGTTTTCGTGGCTGGTGGTGGCTCAGCTCTTTGAGGAGGTGAGTCCGCTGAAACCGGCATAAGTAGACAAGAAAACCGTGGGCTCGCTTCCGGAGACCCGCGGTTTTTTGTTTGGTGCGATTGAAAAAGGCCGTGGGTCAAAGAATCCACGGCCTTTCTTGTTTAAAACGCCTACATATCTTCTAAAAAGGAGGGAGATCAGATGATAAAGGATGCTATTGGGAAAGTGGTAAGGGGCCAGGATCTGACAGAAGGGGAGATGTTGGAGGCCATGGATGAGATTCTGAAAGGCCAGGCCACATCTGCCCAGATCGGGTCCTTGATCACGGCCCTTAGGATAAAGGGGGAGACTGTGGACGAGCTCACGGGTGCGGCAAAGGCAATGAGAGCCCGCGCCACAAAAATACAGCTCAATAATCATTTGGTAAACATTGATCGGGATGAAATAAACATTGAAGACGAAACCATCATGGATACCTGCGGCACAGGCGCAGATGGGACCAATACGTTCAATGTATCCACTGCAACCGCCTTTGTTGTGGCCGGAGGCGGCGTTAAGGTGGCCAAGCATGGCCAGCGGGCGGTCTCCAGCCATTGCGGCAGTGCCGACGTGCTCAAGGCACTGGGACTGAAGATAGACATCAACCATGCCAACGCCACGCGATGTATGCATGAATTGGGAATAGCGTTTCTCTATGCGCCCCTATTTTATGGAGCGATGAAGTACCCTGCCCTTCCCAGACAGGAGATTGGCATCCGTACTATTTTTAATCTGCTTGGTCCCTTGACCAATCCAGCAGGGGCCACGGCTCAGGTCATGGGGGTCTATGATCCTGACCTGACCATAAAGATGGCTCAGGTTCTGGATAGGCTCGGAACGAGAGAGGCCTTTGTGGTCTGTGGTGAGGGCACCTTTGATGAAATAAGCATTTGCGGCTCCACCAGGATATCCCATCTCAAACAGGGCAAGATTGATACATTTCATATAACCCCAGAGGAATATGGATTTAAGAGAGCCAAGCCAGAGGAGATAGAAGGAGGGAACGCCAGAGAGAATGCCCGCGTCATCAGAGAGATATTGGAAGGTGGGAAGGGACCAAAGCGGAATATGGTCTTGTTGAACGCGGCCGCTGCCTTTGTCGCCGCAGGTCTTGATGAGGGCTTCGAAGGGGGTGTGGCAAGGGCATGTGAGGCCATAGATTCTGGGCTGGCCAAGAAGAAGCTTGATGATGTGATCTCTTT
>CP070840.1:2028715-2040622 GCA_020342025.1 Deltaproteobacteria bacterium | reverse complement strand
TAGAGGTATCCCAGCGTCTTATATATGGCCACCATGTCCGTTTCTTTGAGTCGTTTCAAAAGCCTCTCATACTCTCGAATGGCCTCTTTGAGTTTCCCCGTTTTTTCCAAAATTGACGCCAGTCGAAGTCGGGTTTCCACATCATCAGGATGCTTCTTAACAATTCTTTTGAGGACAGAAATGACCTTGTCCGTTCTCCCCGAGGATTCATACACATCGAGCAGATCATATAGAAACCCCTCATCAGGTTTCTCCTGGGCCATCTCTTCGAGAATCAAGGCAGCCTTTTGCCAATCCTTGAGGGCTTTGTATTCTCCAAGCAACCGGTTCCGGATCCGCTCGTCCTTGGGCATCAACTGCAGTGCCCGTTCCAGAAGGGCCACTCTACGTTCCCTGTCAATAATCCTTTCTGCCCGCTCAAGCCAATCATCTACATGAGGTTCAACAACCATGTCCACGTGACCCAGATCTTGATTAAACTGTTTAATTATTACCCTAAAATTGTATTGATTGAATATATCTCTGTCTGGCAACAGGACGGCTAGGGGGGTTTCCTCAAAGAAAAGGGCATTCGCGTCAATTCCCCTGGCCACCAAACGCACGCCCCGGTTAAAGCATATATTCGTCGAGACTTTCAGTATCTTGAGCCTATCTTTAGGATGAAGACGAAGGACCTCTCCGTTCACGAGCTTAAGGGGGGCGTCATTCTTTGTTAGGAGTATGAAATTAAATTCAGGCGAGACATTGTGGATGCAGGACCAGAGCCGCCAGCCCGCGTAGAAAGCAAAGATCACAAAGAGGATCAGGACCCAAAAGACTATTCTCCGGGCACGGCGTTTTGTTCGTCTTTTCTTATATTTCTCGTAACGATCCACTATCAGACAATGCGGTTTTCCACTCCTGCTTGCGGCCATTGGGCTCCACAGATCGGAATGGTCCTGGGAAGTGCAGGAGTGTCCTGTGGGTTAAAAAGTCATCCATCGCCATGCTTCACGAACGGGTTCCTTTCTTGCCCTTGACTTTTCGGGCAAATTGGCTTTCCCAAACCAGGAGTATGGGACTCGCCACAAAGATAGAGGAATAGGTCCCTACGACAATGCCTACTAGAAGGGCAAAAGCGAAATCATGGATGACCCCACCACCTAGAATGAATAAAGCGATTACAACGATTAAGGTGGTTGTGGAGGTGAGGATGGTCCTACTCAATGTTTCGTTTATGCTGGCATTTATCACTTCTTCAAAGCCTTGCCTCCGGAAACGTCTTAAATTCTCCCTGATCCTGTCAAAGACCACGATAGTATCGTTCAGAGAATACCCCACGATGGTAAGAAAGGCGGCTATGATGGCGAGAGATATTTCTCGGTCTGTTAAAGCAAAGGCCCCCATGGTAATGGTGACATCATGTATAAGGGCAATAACAGCACCCATGGCGTATTTCAGTTTGAGGACCCAGCAGAGTCCAAGGGTAACCAGAAGGGAGATGAGAATCAGCCAGGTCACGCTGACTCCAAATGTGGAGGCGATCCAGACGACGAATGCGAGTGATAGGGCCATGACGATACTCATTAGCCATTTGAGCTCAAACCGTCCAGATATATAGATCGCAATGAAAAGGATGGCATAGAAAATGGCGAACAGGGCCTTCTGCCTCAGATCCTCACCAACCTTTGGGCCGACCATTTCCACTCTTCTTATCTCCACCCCCTCGCCCAGCTGGGAAACCAAGGTCTTCTTTACTCTGTCGCTCAATCCGGAGAGTTGAATATCTGTACTTGGGACCCTTACAAGATATTCGAATTGCCCCTCCTCGCCAAATTCCTGGATGATGCTATCCTGGAGTTGCAGTGACGTGAGCGCTTCTCTGATCTCAGAAGGTGTCCGCTTTGTCTCTAATTTGACTTGAATTAGGATCCCACCAGAAAAATCAACCCCTAGGTTGGGACCGCCTCGCCAGATGAGTAAAGAAATCGTTAAAATGACCATGGCAAGGGACAGAGCGAACGCGATTCTTCTTTTGCCTATGAAATCAATATTAATCCCCGGCTTTATAAATTGCATGTGAGTACCTACTTTAATAAGTGATCTAAAGTGCCTAAAGTTGGATATGCCTTTTCTTCGTAAACTCCATATACCTAACATCTATGGTGAATGACTTAACTAACATCACATCGGTGCGCATGTCATTGCGAGCGCCAGCGAAGCCGTTGGGCTTTGAGCTCACAGCCGAGAGGCAATCTCGAGAGATTGCCACGTCGCTCCGCTCCTCGCAATGACTCTTTTCTATATCGTTAACTATAGTATCCAGAATCCAGAATCGGGTATCTGGTATCCGGTATCCGCCATCCGGTATCTGGTCATATACTAATCTTCTTCCATCTCCTGGAAGTGTAAAGATAGTCAAAGACGACTCTTGTAATGAATACAGCGGTGAAAAAACTTGCTACAATGCCAATACTGAGGGTCACCGCAAAGCCTCTGACGGGTCCGGTGCCAAACTGAAACAATACAAGGGCAGCAATAAAGGTTGTCACATTGGCATCCAGAATGGTGACCAGGGCCTTTGCGTATCCTCCCTCAATGGCACCTCGGGCTGGTTTGCCCAATCTCAATTCTTCTCGTATTCGCTCAAAAATCAGGACATTTGCATCCACCGCCATACCAATGGTGAGAATAATCCCGGCTATACCGGGCAGCGTCAGAGTGGCCCCAAAAAAGGCGAGTCCGGACATAATGAAAAGAATGTTGAGCATGAGTGCCAAATCCGCAAAGACACCAGAAAGGCCATAATAAATGATCATAAAAAGGATGACGACAATTCCTCCGATGATCATGGACTTAAATCCCTTTTCTATGGAGTCTTTCCCTAAGGAGGGACCCACCGTCCTCTCCTCCAATATCTTTACAGGAGCAGGAAGGGCACCAGCCCTCAAAACGATGGCCAGGTCCCGCGCCTCATCCATGGTGAAGCGCCCCGTGATCTGAGCCCTTCCGCCTGCTATTCTATCCCTTATGACAGGCGCTGAATAGACGTTGTTGTCCAGCACGATGGCCAGCCTCTTGTCTATATTTTCACCTGTTATCCGTTCAAACAGCCTGGCCCCTCTCGCATTAAATGATAAAGAGACTTGGGGTTCGTTGTATTGATTGTCAATTTGGACTTTCGCGTCAGTAAGATACTCTCCAGTGAGCAGGGTTCTTCTCTTGAGCAAGTAGGGCGTTTTTGTTTCCTGCCCCAATTTAGGATCCGGGGATATCTGATAAAGAATTTCCCTGCCCGGAGGAATATTGCCTTTCAATGCCTCCTCCAGGCTACCCTCCTCATCAACCAGCTTGAATTCCAGAAGGGCTGTTTTCCCTATGAGCTCTATGGCCCGGTCAGGATCCTTGACCCCTGGGAGCTGAACCAGAATTCTATGATTCTCTTGGGGTCTGATATCCGGTTCACTGACTCCGAACTGATCAATGCGATTTCTGATGGTCTCCAGGGCTTGATCGGCGGCCAACGTCATGATTTGGTCTTTGGCCTTTGGATTTAGAACCAATCGAAGTGATACCCCTTCCCCTTTGTGCGGACCCGAATCTATTTTGTAATCGGGAAAGTTGACCTTCACCAGGTCCTCGAAAGTCTTTTTGTCTTCTTCTCTAATGAGCGTCAGGTCAATGCCATCGGTCTCATATCGTCGGAGTTCCAGATACCTGATTTTGCTCTTGCGCAACTCGTTTTTAAGCTCTTCCACCACCCTCTCCAGGTGGCTTTCCACCGCTTTTGCTGCATCAACTTCCAGGATCAAATGCATACCCCCCTGTAGGTCCAGCCCAAGATGAATCTTCTCTTGGGGTAAGAAACTAGACCACCACTCCGGGGGGCTCACAGTCAAGGTGGGTGTCAGGTAAACGAATGCTCCAAGAACCAGAATTACGACTATAAGCGCACGCCATTGTAAGTTCTTTGACACGGTCTACTCCATCGCCTCTTTTTTTTCGTCAGAAAAGTCTGATAACTGGCCGTGGCGAACTATCTTCACTCGCCCTTTATCATGCCGGCTACGGACCCCCGTGAGACCTTCACCCTTATCTTTGGGGCTATCTCCACGGTGACCACATTTTCCTTTAATCCGGTAATCTTTCCGTGAAGTCCGCCGTTGGTGACAATGCTGTCCCCCACTTTTAAGGCCCCAAGCAGCTCCCTATGCTGCTTAGCCTTTTTCTGCTGGGGTCTTATGAGCAAAAAATAAAAGATGGCGAACAAAAGAATAAGGGGAATAAAGGTGCTGAAGCCCCCTCCCTGTCCACCTGCTCCTCCTCCACCACCTGTTCCCAAAGCGTATGCCAATGTATCCATTATGTTACCTCCGTTTGATTTTGTTGAGTGGTCAAATAGTTGAGTCGTTGAGTTGTGGAGAACTATTCACCTGCCTAACCACTCAACTAATCCAAAATCCCCTCTTTTTGGGATTTATAAAAACTTTGACGGTACTGGGCCAGCCTGTCCTCCCGGATGGCACGGCGTATATCAACCATCAATCGGTTGTAGTAATAAAGATTATGAATCGTGTTCAATCTATAGGCCAAGAGTTCTTTTGCCATAAAAAGATGTCTTAAATAAGCCCGCGAGTAGTGAGAGCATACGTAGCAATCGCAACTCTCATCTGCCGGACGATCATCTTCCGTGTAACGGGCATTTTTGATAACGAGCTGGCCATTGCCGGTAAAGAGCGTGCCATTTCTCGCATTGCGCGTGGGCAGCACACAATCAAACATATCCACGCCAAGGGTGACGGACTCGATAATGTCTTCCGGTTTTCCCACACCCATTAGATACACGGGTTTGTCCGCCGGCAGAAATCCTACGGTCTCCTTGATGACCCGTTCCCTGCTATCCCTATCTTCTCCGACAGAAAGTCCGCCCAGGGCATACCCGTCAAAATTCATTTGGGTTAATTCTGCCGCGCTCCGTTCTCTCAAAGCAGGGTACATCCCCCCCTGGACGATGCCGAAGAGGGCCTGATTGTTTCCCTCTTTGTACGCCATGCACTTCTTGGCCCATAGACTGGTCAGTCTAACAGAGTTAAGGACATATTCATAGTCAGCAGGATAGGGGGCACATTCATCAAAAGCCATGATGATATCTGCCCCTAACGCCTGTTGTATGACCATCGCCTCTTTAGGGCCAATGAAGTGTCGCGAACCGTCAAGGTGGGATTGAAACGTGACCCCTTCCTCAGATATGGTCCTCAGCCTGGAGAGGCTGTACACCTGAAAACCGCCGCTATCGGTGAGGATGGGTCCGTCCCAGCCCATAAACCGATGAAGCCCGCCCAATTTTTCAACGACCCTGTGTCCGGGACGCAAGTAAAGGTGATAGGTATTGGCCAAAATAATCTTGATACCCATCTCCTTCATATCTTCAGAGGAGACAGCCTTGACTGTACCCTGTGTTCCCACAGGCATGAATACGGGGGTTTCAAACTGCCCATGGGGAGTCCTGATCTCCCCCAACCTGGCCTTGCTCCTCAGAGATTTCTTAAGAACCTTAAATTCCAAAATATTCGTAGTCAGTTGTAAGTAGTCCGTCGTCGGTGGCAAAAGAATCACCACAGACCACCTCCAACGGACAACTGACGGCCCTTTCCCGTTTTGAAGATAGTCATCAGTCTATTTCAGCATTCAAAAGCGAGATGATTAACGGGCCCTCAAATGATCAACATGGCGTCCCCATAACTATAGAAGCGGTATTTTTTCTCGATGGCCCATCCGTATGCCTTTTTGATCAGATCTAAGCTCCCAAAGGCTGAGACCAGGAAGAGCAAGGATGACTTGGGCAAATGAAAGTTTGTGATCATGCCGTCCACCACCTTGAATGAATACCCGGGGGTAATGACAAGATCCGTCTTTCCCCTGCCAGGGGCAACTTCACCGTTTCGCCCTGCAACCGTTTCCAGGGCCCTTACAACCGTGGTTCCCACAGCTATAACCCGGCTTCCATCCCTTTTGGCCATATTAATGGCTCTGGCAGCATCAGGGTCAATGATGTATGCCTCTTCTCCGAGTCTGTGATCTCTTATATCCGATGTCTTCACGGGACGGAAGGTTCCGTGTCCCACGTGGAGAGTCACATAGACCAGAGCGTATCCTGCCTGATTTATACGCCCAATCAGTCCCTCGCTAAAATGTAGACCCGCTGTGGGTGCTGCCACAGCACCGGGCTTGAGCGCGAAGACAGTCTGGTATCTCTCCCTGTCCGTGGATGCTCGAGAATCACCTTTCCCTCTCTTTATATACGGAGGGAGAGGCATGTGGCCTTTCTCTTGGAGCAGGGAATCGATGGATGAGACACCATGAAAGTCGATCTTCACGAGACCATCCTCTCCGAGATCTTTCACCGTACCGGAGATGTTGTTTTCAAAGAGCAGGTGGCTCTCTTTTTTGGGGCGCTTGGATGATCTTAACAGGCACCACCGAGTATTAGATGTTGGAGCATCCGAATTGGGGTGTTCCAGAACCAGTATCTCGATCTGCCCGCCACTCTCCTTACGGCCAAAAAGCCTGGAAGGGACAACTTTGGTATTATTGACAACCAGGAGGTCCCCAGGCGCCAACAACCTGGGAAGATCGAAAAAATGATGGTCGGAAAACGACTCCTTAGAGCGTTCCACCAAAAGGAGACGAGATCTGTCACGACTCGTGGCGGGAACCTGTGCAATCAGTTCTTCCGGCAGGTCATAGTTGTAATCCTCAATGTTGTACATGGAACAGTGTCTCTTCCCCGCTGCGAAAAATTCATACCAACAAAGGCGCGTGTGATTGAAAATGCCTCGTATGGCGAGGTACGGGGGGACGGCCTTGTGGTTCTCTTCATTCCTGCGTTCCTCCGATCCCCCGTTCCACATTGGCGAGCGGAGTGAGCCAGCTTGGTTTTAAGTGGGGTAAGTTAAACAAAATGACATTTAATGTCAAACCATTTTATTCATAATAGTTTCAACCTATTATTGTGTCAACCAAAGCTCTTTCGCTTCCACATAGTGCTTGATATATGTTCCAATATCAGTTAGCTTTTAGCCTAATTGAGTCAAGACTTGATTAGACGTCTTGAGGATTTTTAACCATTTATAAAGATTGTACATGATTTCATGATCAACTCGCCAAACCGCATAGTCATTGATCTGTCCGCCCTTGAACACAACCTGAAACAGGTCAAGACGCTCCTCGCTCCAGAGACGAGGATTATGGGCATTGTCAAATCAGATGCATACGGCCATGGTTTGATACCGGTGTCTAGGGTCCTGGAAAGCAATGGGGTTGACTATTTAGGGGTGGCTCACCTCGATGAAGCCTTGGAACTTAGAAATAATGGCATAGGACGGCCCATAGTCCTCCTGTGTGGGGTCCGGACAAAGGAAGAAGCGAGGGTAGCGGTGGAAAAGGATCTAATCCCCGTGCTCTTCGATATGGAAATGGCTGAGGCGCTGGCAAAGGAGGGTGCCAGAAAAGGGAAGGGGATTCATGTCCACCTAAAGGTGGATACAGGGATGGGTCGGCTTGGCATTGCCCTCTCGGAGTTGGAGCTGTTCATGAAAAGGATCGCACAGTACAAGGAACTCCACTTGGAAGGCCTGGCTTCACACCTTTCTTCTGCGGACGACCCTGGAAGTAACTTTACTGAAATGCAGATAGAGAATTTCAAAAAGGCCATTCATATGGGCCGTAGCATGGGATTTGAACTCCCCCTGAACAATTTGGCCAACAGTGCCGGTATAATGGCCCATAAAGAGGCCCATTTTGGTCTGGTAAGGCCGGGGATAGTGCTATATGGGGGGCTCCCCTCACCAGAATTTAAAAGCCCATTGCCCCTGAAGCCTGTAATGAATTTCAAGGGAGAGGTGGTCCAGATTAGGGATTTGCCTGACCATACGGCGGTAAGCTATGGGCGAACCTATTATACGAAAGGCACACAAAAAATAGCCGTCCTTTCGGCAGGCTATGGAGATGGTCTGCTCAGAAGCTTGTCAAACATAGGAAAAGTCCTGATCCAGGGCAAGAGAGTAGATATTGTGGGTACGGTCTGCATGAACATGACCATGTGCGATGTGAGCCGACTAAAAGATATTACGCCCGGGAGCGAAGCGGTCTTTTTGGGCAGGCAAGGAGAGGAGACTATAACTGGCGATGATATGGCCCGTTGGACGGAAACCATCTCCTATGAGGTCTTTTGTTCCATAGGTGTGGGAAACAGGAAGGAATACGTGGGATGAAGAGGGCGTTAGACAATATTCTGAAAACGACGATTCGGCGATGCTTCGAAAAAGAGAAACTTCGTGAAACGCCTCTGCCGGACTATGTCATAGAGGTCCCCAACAACCCGGATCATGGTCATTTTGCCACCAATCTCCCTTTGACCCTTGCCTCATCCCAGAAACGAAGGCCCATTGAAATAGCGGGCGTTATCGTCGACCACTTGGTGGATGATGGGCATCTTCTTGAAAAAGTGGAAATAGCAGGGCCCGGTTTCATAAACTTCACTATCAGGACAGAGGAGTGGCAGAAATTCCTGGCCGGGATAATCGTGATGGATAGGCAGTATGGCCGGAGTGACTTGGGAGAGGGTGAAAAAATACTGGTGGAATATGTGAGCGCCAATCCAACGGGCCCCCTCCACCTGGGACATGGACGCGGTGCCGCATTGGGAGACACCCTCTGCCGGATTCTCTCCTTCTGCGGTTATGAGGTTGTTCGGGAATTTTATATCAACGATACAGGGCAGCAGATGCGACTGCTGGGAGAGTCCATTTATAGCCGGTGGCAGCAGATGTCTGATGGTGCTTATCCATTCCCAGAGAACGGTTATCATGGCGAGTATATTTTAGATTTGGCCAAGGAAGTGGCGGGGGAGATTGATCTGGCAAAAAGAAGACCGGATGAGGCCGTAACGGACTGCGCAGCGTGGGGCAAGGAAAAGATGCTCGAGGAGATCAAAAGGGAACTTGCCCATTTTCGGACGACTTTTGATGTCTCGTACAGTGAAAGCGACCTTTACGCTTCCGGCCTGCTAGATGAATCCCTGGAAACCATCAGAAAGAAGGGGCAGCTTTATGAGAAGGACGGGGCCCTATGGATAAGAACCATGGCTCTTGGGGACGACAAGGATCGGGTCGTGAGAAAGAACGATGGTGATTATACCTATTTTGCCTCAGACATTGCCTATCACCTGGAGAAGTGGAAAAGAGGCTTTTCAAAGGCTGTCAACATCTGGGGGGCGGACCACCATGGTTACGTGCAGAGGATGAAGGCCGCTTTGAAGGCGAATGGCCTGAATGAGGACTGGCTTTCGGTCTTGCTCATCCAGCTGGTTAAGCTTTGGAAAGGGGGAGAAGAGATAAAGATGTCTAAGAGGGCGGGACAGTATGTCACCCTCAAAGAGTTGGTGGAGGAGGTGGGAGTGGATGCTGTGCGGTTTGTGTTTCTTACCAAGAATCACGATTCACCCCTTGATTTTGATATCGACCTTGTAAAAAAGCATGACAGTGAAAATCCGGTCTATTATGTCCAATATGCCCATGCAAGAATCTGTAGCATTTTTAGGAAGGCTGATTCAGAGGGCATCTCACTCCCCCAAAAACCGGATCAGGTTGTGAGTGGGTTGACCCTGAATGAAGAGATGGTTCTCATTCGCCTCATGGCTGGATTCCCCTCCCTACTGGAAGATATATGCAAGACTTTAGAACCACATCGCTTGACCTACTATCTCACAGAGCTGGCTTCTTCGTTTCACAGATACTTTAATCTGGGGACAAAAACACCTGAATACCGCATTGTTTGCAGGGATAAGGCCCTGAGTCAGGCAAGGCTTTTTCTGGCTGAAGCAGTACGGATTGTATTGTATAATGGACTTACGCTGCTCGGTATCAGCGCCCCCGAACGGATGTGATATGGGGTACAGGTTTTAGGCGTCTGGTTTTGGTTGGTGTCTAAAGGGGGATCGTCTCCACAAAAGTATGGCGGATAAATTGAACTGGGACTGACCAAGGAATGGCCGAGAAAAGATCGAGATCCGAAAAGAGATCTAGGAAATATCAAATCGAGCTTACGCCCCTATCCATTTTTCTTTGGGGGGGGTGCCTCTTCTTTGTTCTGGCCTGGATATTTGTATTGGGAATCCTTGTGGGTCGAGGGTTCCTGCCCGGCGCAGTGACTGCCCTATCGGACCTAAAGAATCAAATAGGCGTGTTGCAGCAGATGGTAAGCCGCGAAAAATCACAGGATTCACACCCCCCCAAGAAGTCCGATTCTGATCCCAAGCTGGCATTCTACGATAAACTCTCCGACAAGAAGTTGGAGACCCCGAAGGACACGGTGCCACGAAGACGTCCTGAGAAAGATACCAGGAGAAAGACCAACGCCAAGGAGGCCAATTCTTCAGAGGAATTATCCCCAAAAGGGGAATCATCGGGTGCTCATATAGCGGCGGGTCGGAATCAAGTGGAGACCTCAAAAGTGGCAAGCCCGGAGAGGAAAGAGAGCTCGGAGCCATCGGTTCCCAAGGGGAAATATACAGTCCAACTTGCTTCCTTGGATGAAAAAAGCAAGGCTGAGAAGTTGATCGGTGATTTGGCACAGCGCGGATACCCAGCCTATTGCCACGAGGCAAAGGTGAAAGGCAAGACCTATTACAGGGTAAGGTGTGGAAGGTTCCCCAGCAGAAAGGCGGCAGAAAATTATGCCAGGAAACTGGAAAAGGAAGCAGGCATAAAAGGTTTTGTTTCCAGGATTGAGTGAAGTTATGATAAGGAAGGCCCTCATACAGGACGTTAAACCCATACACAGGCTGTTGAGCTATTATGCGGATCAGGGCCTTTTGTTACCCCGATCTCTAAGCGAGTTGTATGATCACTTGAGGGATCATTTTGTTGTAGAAGACAAGCGTTCACAGAACTCGATTATCGGCGTATCCGCACTTGGTATATGCTGGGAGGACTTGGCTGAAATTCGGTCGCTGGCCATTGCCAAAGATGAACAGGGAAAAGGCTTAGGCTCTCAACTGGTGGAAACATGTCTAGAAGAGGCCCGTTCGTTGGGGTTGCAAAGGGTTTTTACCCTCTCTTATGTTCCAGAGTTTTTTTCCAAGTTGGGCTTCAGAGAGGTGGAAAAGTCGGTTCTACCTCAAAAGATATGGGGTGATTGCCTGAAATGCCCGAAATTTCCGGATTGCGATGAGACAGCGATGTTGGTCGATTTATGATTGGGGGCTTCGCCCCACCCGTGGAGTAGCGGAGTACTGGATTGATGGAGTAATGGAAAAAGAGGAAAAGGATCTTTACAACGATTATTCCTCAGTACTCCAATACTCCAGGACTCCAGCACACCATGGGTTTGTAATAGGAGGACAAAATGTTTGGCATTGGACTGCCAGAATTGCTTATTATCATGGTTATAGCCCTGATTGTAATCGGCCCGAGCAAATTGCCTGACCTGGCCAAGGCCCTTGGGAAGGGGATGGCCGAATTCAGAAAAGCGACCCAGGAGATCAAGGATAGCCTGGATCTGGATGAGGATATTCAGGAAGTGAAAAAGGATTTGGTGGATTCCGTCAGTGGCTTGGATGAGCCCATAGATCTGGCAGGGTTGGACAAATTAGAGGAGAAGGAACCGAAATACAGCGATTTCGATGAGGTTCTGGCCGACTATGAAAAGGCTAAAGAGGAAGCCGAACCATCAGCGCAAAAGGGGGAAGAGGCCTCTCCCGAGGAAAAAAAGGATGATTGAGGAGAAAAAACAGCCCTTTTTGAGCCATCTGGAGGAATTGAGAAAAAGGCTCATTACTTGCGCCATTGCTGTAGGGATCGGCTTTGTCATTTCCTATATTTTTTCAGAAAGACTGTTTCAGATATTAGTTAGACCCCTGACGCGCGT
>CP070840.1:2021009-2028615 GCA_020342025.1 Deltaproteobacteria bacterium | reverse complement strand
TGCAAGGCTTCTTGCTTACGAGGCCGCGTGGAAGTTCGATCAGGGGCAGGATATCGTCATGGAAGCCGCCATGGCGAAACTCTTTGCAGAACAAGTGGTCACCCGGGTTTCGGAGATGGCGCTTCGAATCCATGGAGGTATTGGCTATACACGCGCTTATCCAATGGAGCGGCACTTCCGGGATGCACGTTCCTATCACTTTGAGGAAGGCACAGAAGAAATCCAGAAGCTACTCATTGCCAGGCATCTGTTCAAATAGGCGAAAATCGAGGAGCTGGATGAAAGGAGCATATCATGAGAAACGGAGTGAAGATTATTGACATCCATAATCATTTTTACTCGAAACCATGGCTGGACTATCTATCTCAGAGGACCGAAGCGCCCCAGTTTGAGTGGACAAGCCCCACCTCAGGCGTGGCCAAAATCGGCACCTCAACGCCCAGTCACGTGGATATGGCGGGGGATTTTGATATAAAGGCAAGAGTAGCGGACCTGGACGAGGCGGGGATTGATATCCAGGTCCTCTCTCATACCTGCCCAGGCGTTGCTGAGCTTCCCGTGAAAGAGAGTATCGAGTGGGCACAAAAGATCAACGACATCTTCGCAGAGATTTGCGAGGAACACAAAGGGCGCTTCTATTTCCTGGCCACACTTCCCCCTAGAGATATTGATGAGGCCTTGAGAGAAATGGAGAGAGCCTACAAGAAGCTAGGGGCAAAGGGTTTCCAAATGTATTCCAGTATCGAGGGGGAAATGGTCACGGAACCAAAGTTTTACCCGGTCTTTGAAAAGGCGGCCGAGTATGGGCTGCCCGTCAAGATCCATCCCTCTTTCAGGCCGCTCACAACAGAGGCCATGCAAAAGGCAGGACTGCCCCTTCAACTCTATGGTTTCACATTGGACACCACCATGGCTCTCACGCTCATGCTCTTACAAGGCTTTTTCGAAAAATTGCCCGGCTTGAAGGTTGTTCATTCTCATCTGGGGGGCATGGCGCCCTATATGATGGGGCGCATCGATACCGCTTTTAAACGTTACTCCAAAGAAATTTGTGTCGACTGTTCACTGCCTCCTTCAATAGCCTATAAAGATCACGTCTATGTGGATACCCTTTCCATGCATGTCCCAGCCATAAGGTGCGCCTATGAGTATATGGGCGTTGATCATCTGCTCTTTGGGACCGACTATCCCCACAGGGCTTCGGGGACAGTGGAGGGAAATCTAGAGACTTTAGATAAGGTGGGATTTTCTAACGAAGAAAAGGAGAAAGTTCTGTCAAAAAATGCCATAAAGTTATTTAGTCTGGAGTAGTCTTTTAACCCTAAAACCTGTCAACTGTTGGAAGTGTAAACTTTCGGCACATTCAATGGAGGTGAAAGAATGGGGAAGGCAAAAATTTGGCAAAAAGGCGTAACAAGGAGAGACTTCATCAAAACAGTAGGCGCTGCGGGAATTGCTGCGGCTGGCACAGGTTTTCTGCCTCGAAACGTTTTGGCTGAAAAGAGGGACTATATCCTGATCGGACATCCAGCCCCAATGACGGGTCCTATCGCACCCTTTGGCGAGACGTCTGCCTGGGTGGATAAGCGTGCCGTTTCCGAGATCAACAAAGATGGTGGGATAATGCTCAAGGAACTGGGTAAGAAGCTTCCGATCAAGGTCAAGGCCATGGATACGGAAAGCAACCCCACAAAGGCTGCTGAGGTGGCCTCCAAGCTGATCTTGCAGGACAAGATCGATCTCATGGTCGTCCTGCATACGCCGGACACGGTCAATCCCGTCGGGGCCATCTGCGAAAGATACCAGGTGCCCTGCATCTCCTCTGTGGCTCCCATTGAGCCATGGCTGACAGGAGGACCATATAAATGGACCTTCCATTTTTTCTGGGGACTGGGGGATATCATTACCGTCTTTACAGGTATGTGGGGTGAATTCGCCGACAGAACCAACAAAGTGGTAGGCGGTTTCTGGCCCAATGACCCGGACGGCGCCGTATGGGCCGTCGAGTTTGGAAAGAAGCTCAAAGAGATGGGTTACAAGGTGGTGGACGTGGGACGATTTCCTTACGGCATGCAGGATTTCAGTGGATTTATTAGCACATGGAAAAAAGAAAAGGTGGAAATCCTGACAGGCGTGCCCATCCCGCCCGACTGGGCTACTGCCTGGAGACAATGTCACCAGCAGGACTTCATTCCGAAGATTGCCACCATCGGAAAGGCGATTCTGTTCCCCGCCGCGGTGGAGGCCATTGGCGGTAACCTCCCCAACGGTCTTACCTCTGAGATCTGGTGGACACCCTTTCATCCCTTCAAATCTTCTTTGACAGGGTATTCAAGCAGAGAACTTGGCGACCTCTGGACGAAAGATACTCAGAGACAATGGACCCAGCCGCTCGGTTTTGATTATGCCGCTTTTGAGCTGGCGGCCGATGTCCTCAAACGGGCAGGCTCTTTGAAGGCAGATAAGATCAGAAAGGCCCTGGCAGAAACGGATCTCGATACCATAGTGGGGCACATCAAGTTCAATGAAAAGAATTTTGCCTTGACCCCATTGGTTGGAGGCCAATGGGTAAAAGGCACGAAGTGGCCGTGGGATCTCCAGATAACGTACAACAAGGAGCATTCCAATATTCCAACCACTGGGAAGATGGTCTTCCCCATAACTAAATAGAAGATCCGCGGGCCCTTCCCGAGCTCTTGGGAGGGGCCTGTAGCAATGAATCTGGGAATTGGGGCAAGGAGAGGTGTTCGGGCTCCTCAACGAGATAGGCCTGAGTGCCGACTCGTCCAAAGGAACAGGCTTGCCCTTTAGGTTGGGAAGTGCGGATGGCCCCCATACTCACCATTAGTAAACTGCACAAATCGTTCGGCAAGGTGGCAGCCGTCCACAATCTCAGCTTTGAAGTGGAGCGTCGTGAGATATTGGGCATCATCGGGCCCAACGGCGCAGGGAAAACCACCGCATTCAATCTCATCACGGGTGAAATCAGACCTGACAAGGGAGAGGTTATATTCGAGGGGAAGGATGTGACCTATGATCCCACGTATAAGAAATGCCGCATGGGCATAGCCCGCACCTACCAAATTCCTAAACCCTTCCTCAACATGACTGTCTTGCAAAACCTGTTGGTTGGCTCCATCTATGGCGCAAACATGGGTTATAATCAATCCAAGGACAGGTGTGAAGAGATCCTGGAGAAGACGGGGTTGCTGCCCAAGAGATATGCCATTGCAGGGGCTTTACCCCTTCTAGACAGGAAGCGTCTGGAGCTGGCCAAGGCCCTCGCCACAGATCCTGCTCTCCTTCTGGTGGATGAAGTGGCAGGGGGTCTTGCCGAGACAGAGGTGGAGGAAGTCCTGGGAATTATTCACTCCGTACGAAAAGGCGGCGTGACTGTACTGTGGGTGGAACACATCATCATGGCCATGCAAAAGGGACCCGATCGGTTACTCGTTATGAACTTTGGCCGGAACCTGTTTTGCGGGAAACCCGAAGAGGCCTTTAGATCAGAGGAAGTCCAGAGGATTTACCTTGGGGCTGAGGAAGATTAATGCCTATACTCGAGATCAGGGATGTGAATGTGTATTACGGAGAGCTCCAGGCCCTATCAAATATCGAGCTCGATGTGGAAAAACGCCAGGTTGTTTCCCTTATGGGCGCAAACAGTGCGGGGAAATCCACCCTGCTTAAGACCATCTCCGGCATCTTGAAACCCGGTTCCGGAAGAATCCATTTCGACGGGGAAAGGATCGATGGCCTGGAATCCCACGAGATTGTAGCCCGGGGTATGGCCTTGGTTCCAGAGGGCCGAAAGATTTTCTCCGCCTTGACGGTTCGAGAGAACCTCCTGATCGGGTCTTACACGTCCAGGGCCCGCAAGGCAAGGAATGATAGCCTTGAAAATGTGCTTAAGCTGTTCCCGGCACTCAAAGGGAGGATAACCCAAAAAGGAACGGACCTGAGCGGCGGAGAGCAGCAGATGCTCTCCATTGGCAGGGCCCTCATGTCAAAGCCCCATTTTATCATCTTTGATGAGCTCTCATTAGGGCTGAGTCCTCTTGTGGTAAAAGAACTTTACAAGAGCGTCAGGCAAATGAATCAGGAGGGCATGACGGTGGTCCTGGTTGAACAGGATGTGAAGCGGAGTCTCAAGGTGGCTGATTACGCTTATATCCTTCAAGAGGGGAAGATTACATTAAAAGGAAGCCCAAGGCACTTCACAGAAGCAACGGTGAAAAAGGCATATTTTGGTCTTTAGATTCACTCGCCTTTCTATCCTCCGTAACCGAAACGGCTACTTCTATTAATTCTAGTAATTCTAGGAAACGAGGGAAGAGAGAATGGCCGCATATTTAGAACCGATTATTAACGGCATCTTATTGGGGGGACTCTACGGGGTCGTTGGCATAGGGCTGTCCATGGTCTTTGGAATCATGCGGCAGGTGAACTTGGCCCATGGGGAGTACATGATTCTTTCCAGCTATTTCAGCCTTGTCGTCTTGCAGCTGCTGGGCGTGCATCCCTTGCTGACCCTATTCCTCGTTCTCCCTTTCATGTTTCTGGTCGGTTATTCCATACAGATTTTTCTTTTTAACAGGGTCATGCAAAAGCAGATGGAGCCTTTCCTCATGGTCTCTTTTGGGCTTTCCATCATCCTGCAAAACGCTCTGTTGCTGATCTTCACGCCGGATGCACGCACATTGAAGACAGGGTTGGTGATTAAGAGCGTCAATGTATTGGGGCTATTTAACATTCCGTTGATCTACCTGGTCAATTTTGCGGTCGGGCTTCTTGTCTTGGGTTTTCTCCACCAGTTCATGAAGAGGACGTATCTGGGCTGGGCCATCCATGCCTCTTCGGAGGATCTGTCCGGGGCAAAATTGATGGGCATTAATCCCAAAAAGATCTATGCCGTGGCCATGGGCATCGCCGCAGTGACGGCCGCCACATCCGGGGTTCTCATCGGAATGACCTTCACCTTCTATCCCCATTCAGGCACCCAGTACCTGATCATCGCGTTTGGTGTCGTCATCATCGGTGGCCTGGGAAGTCTCCCAGGCACTTTCTTGGGTGGTATGATACTGGGTATTTCCCAGTTGGTGGGTGGGCGCGTCATCGGACCGGGATTTCAGCTATTGAGCGGCTACGTTATCCTGCTCGTGGTGCTGACTGTAAGGCCTCAGGGCCTGTTGGGAGGGAGGTAGCTGTTGCCATGTCCGGCCATCGCACCCGTCTTGCCGTGCTCACGCTCCTGGTGGCAGCTCTTGCGATCCTACCCCACTTGGCATCCCGTTATGTGGTGAATGTCCTGCTGCTCATATGTGTCTATGTGGCCCTGGCCTCCATGTGGAATCTTCTGGCAGGCTATTCGGGTATGGTCTCGCTGGGGCAGCAAATGTTTATTGGACTGGGGGGATATACACTTGCCGTCCTTTCTCTCTATTATGGGGTACCCATTTTTTTGAGTGTGCTGTTTGGTGGGATGGTGTCCGTGATCCTTGCCCTATGCATATCCATGTCCGTCTTCAGGATGAAAGGGGTCTATTTTGCCATAGGGACTTGGGTCATAGCAGAGGCCTTGGGAATATGCTTCAGCAACTGGGGTTACGTGAGATACGGCATGGGGCTGTTTATCCAGCCCGCCTACCGGCTCTCTATGGTCTCTGTCTATTACGCGGCCGTGATCATCTGTCTCGTCTCTCTTGGGCTCGTCTATTTCCTCCTCCGTTCAAAGCTCGGCCTGGCGCTCATGGCGATTCGGGATAATGATGTGGCTTCAGAGGCCCTGGGTGTTAATATCTTCAGGTGCAAGCTTACATGCTTTCTGATCAGTGCGTTTATTACAGGTGCAGGAGCGGGTATATTATATTTGAACACCATATTCATCCAGCCCTTTGAGGCCTTTGGGATTGGTTGGACAGTCAAATTACTTTTTATCGTAATTATTGGAGGCATTGGGACTGTAGGGGGTCCGATCGTTGGAGCCATCATATTTGTACTTTTGCAGCAATTCCTTTCCGAATATGTGGGTTATAACCTGATTATCTTGGGCGCGATCACCATTGGGGTGATCTTTTTCGCCCCGAGAGGCATTTTGGGCACACTGCAGATGAAATTGGGATTCGAGCTTTTCCCCATTCGCCGTCAGTAAAAGTTGGGTGGTTGAGTTGTCGAGTGGTTTAGTGGTTGAGAGGTTAGGGCCGTCAAAGTTTTGTCTTCCTCGAGCGGATCTATTTGACATTTGGCAGGGGTAAAGCATTGCTCCATCACTCCATGTGGATGGCACAAAACCCTTACTAATTCCAAGGCCTAATATTTTAATTAATCGACACAATTTTCAAAAATTAAATAAAGGGGGTTATGAAAATGATAGACAGGAGCATATCGTCTTTAAGGACACTGAGGCCGGAAACAGAATTTGACAAATCCATCTTCTGGTTTAGGGATGATCTGCATCAGCCCTATGCCATATCTCCCATGGGTATGACTACTCTCCAGGCACATCATGCCTGGGGATACCACGTGGCTGCGGAGATGACCAAACTTCCGCCCTCAAAAGGAGGTCATGTGAAAATACATAAAGGGAGAGTCTATCTGGGTTTTGCCCTGATCGATGACCCCAAAGAGATTGGCGAGCGAGAGAAAGAGTTCGGCAAATTGGTTGAATACTGCATAGATAACTGGGATGAATATTATCAAAAGTTGATCCAGGAAGTGATATCAAATTTAGACACTCTGAACGGGGTGGATACGGACAAATTGATCCTGCCGCATCTGTTAGAGCACTTCAAAAGGGCGGAGAAACTGAATAGAAAAAACTGGGAGCTCCACTTCCGCATGATGTATCCGGCAGATGCTGTTTATTTCGCCTTTGAGGATTTCTGCAATAAACGCGGAGTGGAAGAAAAAGATTTTGTGAACATGCTGACGGGATTTGAAAGCATTGCCACACAAACGGATGAAGAGCTGTGGGGGCTCGCCAAGTTTGCGGAAGAGCGTGGCCTCAAGGATCTTATTTTGAACACGGAAAGCAATAAGATTCTGGAGAAACTGGGTAAAAATGAGGCGGCCAAGGATTGGTTGGAAAAGTTCCATCGCTTTCTGGAGATCTATGGAAACCGTGTCGTAGCCGCTCACCTAGATGTGACAACGCCCACCTGGAGAGAAGATCCCACACCTGTCTTAGACACGATCAAAGGCTACTATGCACGAATGGACACGGGATGGGATTTCAAAAAATCTAAGGAGGAAACCCGTGACCAGCGGAAGAAAGCCATCTCAGATTTTGAGAGCAAGCTCAAAGATGCTGAAGAAAAGAAACAGTTCCGGCGTTTGCTCAAGGGGGCGCAGGGGGCCTACGCCTTCCAGGAAGACCATGGGTTTTACATTGACCAGGGTTCTACCGCCGCATTACGGAATGCCATTATTGCCTGTGGAAAGAGGCTCTATCGAAGGGGCCTAATCGAAGAACCCGAAGACGCGAATTTCCTGACTTTTCATGAAATGATTGAAACCATAGAAGGGCTCATTGATAACGAACCCATTGCCAGGTATCACTACGGCGCCCTGATTCCAAATGTGGTCAAGGAGAGGAAAAATGATGCTC
>CP070840.1:2014341-2020909 GCA_020342025.1 Deltaproteobacteria bacterium | reverse complement strand
GCACGTCCATAGCAATCATTACAGCGTCAATTCCATTTTCAGCAAAATAGCGATTGTAAAATAAAGGTGATTTTACCTGGATGATGGGTGTTCCAATCATGGTGTAAAAGGTGGTGGTTCCGGTTGGGATCACTCCGGACTTGCTATTGAGGGTTGTTTCCATTGGTTCGCCTCCATGCGGGCACATAGGGCCCTGCTTTTTTTTGAGTACCCCTTGTCATGTGTGCTGAGGGAGTCTATCATAAGGGACTCTTTGGGGGTACTGTATTTGGAATCTGAGACACGAAATCCGTTCCGCTGGTATGACGCCATATTCTTGAGGATTATTCCGCCCCTCTCCGCCCTCTTGATTAAGCTTTTAATGATCACATGCCGCGTGGTCAAGGTGGAAGGCGTTGACAGGGATAATGAGACCATTGCCCGGTCCGGAGGAAAAGCCCTCTATGCCACCTGGCACCAACGCATGTCCTATCATTCCCACTATTTCGGTTCCCGTCATCTGACCATCATGATAAGCCGGAGTCGGGATGGGGAATATGCCGCACGAACAGCGAGGTGGCTTGGCTATAAAAATGTCCGAGGCTCTTCAACCCGAGGGGGATTAGGGGCCTTTAAAGAACTGGTGCAGCGTATGAAGAATGGGGAGATAGGGGGCATGTTGGCAGACGGACCCCAGGGGCCCGCTCGCGTAGCCAAGATGGGCTCCATACTTCTTGCCCGTAATGCGGAAGTCCCCCTGATTCCCGTGGCCTGGGGGGCTGACCGCTGCTGGATGTTTAATTCCTGGGACCGCTATATGGTTCCAAAACCTTTTGCCCGGATCGCCGTATTCTACGGTGAAGCCATTGGAATTCCGCCTGACGCAAGGGGAGAGGCCTTGGAGAAATACCGTCGCATTCTCGAGGAGAGATTAAACGATTGTGCCCGATGGTGTGATGAGCAATTCGGCGCGGAGAGACCGTGGCGAAAGGTTAAAGAGGAGGGCGTGCCGGAGATTGGGCCATTGCCTGATGCCTGATAACGAAGGCAGTCTCCACCGATTCCTTGCCTGTTCTATTTGTGACTCCAGGTCCGTCTTGCCTTTTCATCGCATGAAGGAGGGCAAGAAGAGGGCGATCTGAGGGAAAATGATCAAGATGATGTTGCATAGGATCAAGGCCCCGAGTAAGGGGAGTATCCCCCTGAAGATGACCTCGAGGGGGATATCTTTGGCCACACCACTGACCACATAGACATTGACCCCGACCGGTGGCGTGATGACACCCATCTCTGTTATGAGCACGATAATCACCCCAAACCAGATGGGATCATAACCGAGGGTGAGCGCAACGGGATAGAAGATGGGGATGGTGAGCATGATCATTCCCAGGGCATCCATAAAGCACCCGCCTATGAGATAGATAAAAACGATCACCCCCATGATGGCCCATGCAGGCAATGGAAGCCCTGACACCCACGTCGCCAGGTTATAGGGAATCCTGGTGACGGCCAGAAAGTGCCCGAAGACGGTCGCTCCCGCTACAATGACCAGGACCATACAAGAGATACGCACACTCTCCCAAAGGGCCGTCAAAAACCCCCCCCAGCTTAGCTGTCTCCTCGCCAGGGCGAGCAAGAGGGTAATAAAGGCGCCGGCGGCTCCGGCCTCGGTAGGGGTGAAGAAGCCGAAAAACAATCCCCCCATGACCAGTGCGAAGATGAGCAACATCTCCATGACCCCAGCAAGGGATCTCACCCTCTCCCTCACGCTCGCTTTAGGGCCTGGAGGCCCCATTTCGGGGTTGAGGCGGACGCGGATATAGATGGTTAAGATGAAGAGGGTGGAGAGCAGGATACCCGGGAGGATACCAGCGAGAAAAAGTTTCCCTATGGACTGTTCGGTCATAATACCGTAGACGATGAAGATCACACTTGGGGGTATGAGGATCCCCAGGCTCCCACCCGCAGCAACCGTACCCGTGGCTAGCTCAGGGCTATACTTGTAACTTCTCATCTCTGGCAGAGCCACTGAGGCCATGGTGGCGGCCGCAGCATTGGTGGAGCCACAGATGGCGGCAAAACCAGCACATGCCCCGATAGTCGCCATGGCCAGGCCGCCCGGATAATGTCCCAAAAAAGTGTAGGCAGAATCATAGAGCCTGCGACTTATGCCGGCATAGAAGGCGATCTGCCCCATGAAGATAAAGAGGGGGACCACGGTCAAACTATACGAGCCAAATATGTCGAACACATCTTTGGCAAAAATCCGCAATCCCCCCTCCAGGGAGACCAGATAGCTAAAGCCCACGAATCCCACCAGGGCCATGACAAATCCGACCGGCATACGGGAAAAGAGGAGAATGACAAGAATAGCCAGGCCGATCAAACCTGTCGTCAAGGGGTCCATTCGGTCTCTCCTTTTTGAAGCGGGAGGAAAACGCTGTCCTGCAAAGAAGATAAAACCATACGATAAGCTTTAACGAGATAAAAGAGGACCTATTGTTCCCAGCTGTACCATGCTTCTACGCGCTTGGTCCCTACCATAAAGATGTCGACAATGAGGACAAGACAGACAATGGCCGCAGAGAAGGCAATCCCATAGACGACATAGTAAAAGGGCAGCCCCAGGACCATTGAAACCTCCCCTGAGGCCCGAAAGTCATTGCCGTATCTCACAGACTCCCAGGCAAGAACGCCGAACAGCAAGAGGCTCAGAAGATGGGTGATCAGATAGACGGTCCTCTGTAACCGCGGGGAAAACCTCATAATCACGATCTGCACGGCCACGTGACCTCGCTCAATGGTGGTCTGAGCCATGGCAAAGCCGGCAACCATGGCCCCTAAAAACCCCACGATCTCGTAGGTTCCCAGGATGGGATGCCTGAAAAGCCGCAAGACAATATCCGCACAGGTCAGACCCATCATCCCCACCAGGCTCCACCCCGCCACCCACATGAGAATTCGAGATGTCCCATGAGTCAACCCAGGAAGACCTCTCATCTTCAACTCCACCTCATAAAATAAATAGTGGGGTAGCCGCTCGTCTGTTATTTCAACAGGGTTTCGGCTACCCCACCGTTCGACTGTTACTGTTCACCATAATACTTAATACGTGCTTTTAGGAAATCCATATACGCCTTGCCCGGCAACCCTTTACCTTCGGCCTCCTTTATATAGGCCTCAATCACCGGCTCGACGGCCTTGGCCCAGCGGGCGCTCTCCTCCTCGGAGAGGGAGATATGCTTGCGGCCCAAGCCCAGGGAGAATCCTTTCCCTTCAATGTCAGTGGCATCCCATGCCTCGGCATATTTGCGAACATACTTCGCACTCACCTCATCCATGACCTTCTGCACATCCTTGGGCAGGGAATTCCATTTCTTGAGGTTCATCATGACGTAGAATCCAGAGGTGTAGCCGACGCTATAGGCTAAGGTGGTGTACTGGGTCACCTCCCCATGCTTCCACCCCTGCAAGACCTCCATGGGGGCCATCGTGGCCTCCACGACTCCTTTCTGCAGGGCTTCATAGGTGCCACCCTGTCCCATGGCAACGGGTGCTGCGCCCAATGCCTTGGCCGTGTCGGCCACATTGCCTCCGACTCGAAGCTTCAACCCTTTCATGTCTTCCAACGTGTTAATAGGTTTCTTGCTGTGGAACAGTCCTGGTCCGTGGGCATGAAGAAAAAGGACTTTCGCATTATCAAGCTCTTTGGGCTTGAATTCGTTGACAAAATCGTTAATCACATAGGTAGCCACCGATCCAGTGGGATATCCCAAGGGCTTCTCAACAGCCTCTATGGAAGGGAAGACCCCCCGGGTATAGGCGAAGACAGACATGCCTATATCGGCGACACCTTTTACGATTCCATCATAAGTTTGAGGCCCCTTGAGCAGTGCTCCACCGGGGTAATACGTGATTTTAACCTTGCCCCCCGTGCGCTTTTCCACCTCTTTTCCCCACGCGTCGAGCAATTTGGAATGAACATGGGTAGGCGGGAAGAAAGTTGCGCTGTTGAGTTGAATCTCTGCAGCATAAGAACTGAGCAATGGTGATGCCACAAAGACCAAAAGAAAAGAAGTGACCAAAAACCAACCTTTTCCTTTCATAATTCCCCTCCTTGTTTAATCGATAAGGTTTAGATTAAAGACCGTCTAAAAAAATACACCGCTCAAACAAAAGACTATCACCCCCTTTATTTTATGCCCCCTGTTATCCATTCTTCTGAAATCCGCTCTCGTATTTGACATTATTATAAATATTCTTTCTTTTGGCGTGGGCTTCCGCTTTATTTGGATTCTTTTCTATGGATTTAATTTCTGAGGGAGTTATCCTTTTGACAATTATGGGAGTGGCAAAATTCACAACGGTTTCCAGCAAATAGAGATCGTGCTAAAAGCGATAGGAACTCGGATTTTATAGGCGGAAGTGTAGAGGGAAACGATCTTGGGTGTCAAGGTAAAAGGGGGTAGCCTGATCCACCATCAAAGCATCATCTGCGGCGTTGCTTTCGATTGCTCCTCCCCCCGCTTCCGCGGGGGCAGGCTTGCGGCGTATTAGCCTATACGCCTCAGTCGTCGCTCCTCGGCGCCTTGCATCTAATAACTTGCTGGTGATCAGGAATACTTCATAAGCTGCCCATTTCAGTCCCGATGCCTAGATTAGATGGTGGATTTAGGGTCTACTATATGGCACGAAGGTCTATGATAACTGGCGGAAATTGGGCCGTTAACGGATGCCGGATCCCCTATCCTTGATCCCCGATACCTGATGCCAGATACCAGATGCTGGATAACGGATACTTGATCCTAACATTTGTTGTAGAATCAGTACACGCGGTATCCGGAAACCGGTATCCGGTATCACAAGGCATAATTTTAAGGGCTTTTCCTTGACGATGGCAGGTTACTTCAGTTGAAATCTTATAGGGACCTTGACCCACATCTGCACCTTTTTGTCCCCCCTCATCCCGGGTTGAAATAACCAATTCCTGATTGACTTCATGGCCGCCTTGTCGAGAACAGAATGCCCGCAAGACCGGACCAAACGGCAGTTCGCCACCTTGCCTTCTGGATTAACAAGGACCTCCAGGACAACCGTACCTTCATAGCCCTTTCGTCTTGCGATTCTGGGATACTTGGGGGGTGGATTTTCTCGATAAAGGGGAATGGCCTCCCTTATGCCTGAAAGAGACGGCTCCGGGGTCATATCTGCCTCAGAGGGTAAAGCCGCCACCTGAAATGGCTCTTCTTCGCGTTCTGGAGATAAGGCCGACTCCGTGTGATCCATGTCAAAGGCCTCGTAATCAGCCAGGGGTTCATTTAGTGGTTGAGATACCTGCTCGGGTTCCATCTCTGGTTGAGGCTTCTTTGCGATGGCTAAGGACGTGGGCTTTTTCCGTGGTTTCGGTTTCTGGATTTGCTTAGGTTTTCTGACTATTTTAGGGGGTTCAGGTTTGGCCTGTTCCTTTTTCTCCTCTTTTTGCTTGGGGACCTGTGCTCTCTGGATAATTTCAGCGCTTTTCTTGGGCAACGTGAGTCTCTTTTCGGGTTGCCTGTAAGTGAGTGCAAGGGCGATGGGGCCTGTGGGCAACGGGTAGGAGATACTTTTTTTCATCCACTCCGCTTCCATACTGAAAAGGAGTCCGTGTAAACCCACGGCCACGGTTCCGGCTAATAGCAGACGTTTCACCCCTACTTCTCCAGCTCTGCCTGAAGGGAAATTCGGTTTAGCCCAGCCAACCGGATCTGATCCAGAACGCGAAAGAGCTCCTGGTAAGGAACGGCCTTATCCGCAAACAGCAATACACCCGTTTCTTTGCTATTCCTGGCCGCTTGCCGTAGAGCCTCCTTCAAATCTTTAAGGGATATGGATTCCTTATCCAGGAAGATACTTCCATCTGCCCTTACTGTTACCGAAAGAATGAGTTGCTTGTCAATCTTGGCCGTGGATGAGGTGGGCAGCATCACCGGCAATCCTCGATGAACGGCCATGGAGAGCATGGCATAGATGAAGAAGACGAGCAGTAGAAAAACGATATCAATGAGCGGGAGCATTTCGATGCGGGACTTTCTTCGCTCTGGCAAAGCCACTTTCATCCTGCTTCCCCTCCTTCCTCAGCGGATACCTGGACAAGCTTTTCATAGACGATCTCCAGGCTGGTGGCATACTTTTCTATGGCAAGTGCAGCACTTTCCGCCCTGGAATTGAAATAGTTGAAAGGGAACACGGATAGGATGGCAATACCAAGCCCCGCGGCCGTGGTGATGAGGGCCTGGGCGATACCCGCGGTGACGGCCTGAGGATGCTCGATGCCGGTGGACCCCAGGATTTCAAAGGAGGTGATGATGCCGAGCACCGTTCCAAAAATGCCCAAGAGTGGAGCCACTGTAATCATCGTGTCAAGGACGCCGAGATGACACCGCATCCTTTTGATCTCATCACCTGCCGCCGTCTCCATGGCCTTGGTCATGGAGAACTCCTTGTGGACAATGCCGTTCACCAGAATCCGTATGATGTAGTCTCTTGATCCGGCCACCAGTTCCTTGACGGCGTTCCAATCCCCTTTACGACACAACTCCAAGATGTGGTC
>CP070840.1:2010953-2014241 GCA_020342025.1 Deltaproteobacteria bacterium | reverse complement strand
GATACCCGCAAGCCGGCGGAAATGGCTGTCTCTATGCTTCCTGGTGCCGTCTCCAAGCAGGATTTCTTAAATCATCCCGATCAATACAAGGATAAGACGGCAGTGGCCTACTGCACCATCAGCTACCGCAGCGGCGTGTTCGCCCGTGAAATGGCCAAGCAGGGAATCACCGTCGTCAACCTCCAGGGGGGCATCCTGGCTTGGATCTTGGAGGGGGGCAGGGTATACGACGAAAGCGGCGAAGAAGTCAAGGGGGTCCATGTTTACGGAGAAAAGTGGGACTTAGCCCCGGCCGGTTACGAAACCGTGAAGTTCAGCCTGTGGGAGCAAATGTTTTAGTCACTTGAGGTCGGTGAGGGACTGCAAACCATGCTAATAAAGGTCTTTCCTCTGGAGACGAATAACGAATAACTGTCAGCAATAGCCATCGGCTTATCAGCTCATTAGCTCATAAGCTTCTAAGCATCCCAGCTTCCCAGCTCTTTTTCTCTATGCGCCATGCTCTATGCGCTGTGCTTGTGACCAATAACTAATAACTTATAACGAATAACTATTCTCGCTCCCCAGCCTCCCAGCCTTTTAGCTTTCCACCTGTTCGCTATACTCCTAAAGAGTTATTTGCTTTTTCACCAGCGTCCCCCTTTTGTTTTGAGAAAAGGCCTTTTGACATTTCAGCTCTTTTTGAATAAAGAGGCATTTAGAATATTCTGAATTGGGTTGAATATATTGTCGTGGTTTCTTTCTGGTCAACAAAGGAAAAGCACCTGGTTCAAAACCAGATTTGAAACCTAACAGAGTCGGCCGGTTTATTTAGACTATGGCCTTTAGCTTTTTAGGCCGGCAGGGGGGATTTTCTAATGACTGGAAAACCAACCTATGAAGACTTGCAAAGAAGGGTAGAAGAGTTAGAGCGAAAGATAGCTGATCGCAAGCGAGATGATCAGGTCCTTCAAAAGTACACCCGGGGTCTAAGCTTTTTGTCAAGAACGTCGACGGAATTCGTTGAATTTCCGCTTGAGGAAAGTATTTATGAGCTTATAGGGAAAAGGCTCAAAGAACTCGTTGGTGATTGTGTGATCGTCATCAACGCATACGATAAAGAAACAGACTCCCTCTGCACCCGCGCCGTCGAAGGCCTCGGCAAGTATTCAAAGGCCGTTCTCAAACTCATTGGAAGGAACCCTGTGGGCATGTCATTTCCAATAACGGATGAAGAGGCAAGGTCTCAACTGGCCAAGGGTAAACTGGTTACGGGTCCCCCGGGACTGTATGAGCTTTCCTTTGGGCAAATCCCGGCAGGAATATGCCGTGGAATTGAGGACCTTCTCAACTTCGGTGACATTTATGGGATAGGATTTGCCAGCAAAGGAGAACTGTTTGGCAGTGCCATGATCATTACGCGTCGAAGCAGTCGTGGCCTGGAGGGGGAAGATATTGTAGAGACATTCATACATCAGGCAGCGGTAGCTCTGCAGCGCAGGGGCGCCGAGGAATCTCTCATAAAGGCCCGTGACGAACTTGAAAAGCGGGTGGAGGAGCGTACTGCCGATCTTGCGAAAGCCAATGACCAGTTGAGGCTGGAAATAGAAGAGCGCAAGCGGGCTGAGGAGGCGCTTCGGGAGAGCGAGGAGAAATTCAGAACCGTTTCGGAGCAGTCTCCAAACATGATTTTCATCAACAAAAAGGGAAAGGTCGGTTACGCCAACAAGGTCTGCGAAGAGATTATGGGATATACTAGAGACGAGTATTATTCCCCGGATTTTGACTTTCTATGCCTCATAGCGCCGGAATCCGTAGATAAAATAGAGTCAGCCTTCAAAAGGCATAAGGATGGTAAAGAGGTGGAGCCATATGAATATACCCTGGTCAACAAAGAGGGCAAAAGAATTGAGGCCATAATAACGACGAAATTGATGAACTATGAAGGGGAGAGGGCTATCCTCGGGATAGTGACAGACATCTCTGAGCAAAAGCGGGTGGAACAAGCCTTAAGGGAAAGTGAACAATCTTATCGATATCTGGTGGAAAATGCAAATGACATCATTTATAAAACGGATCAGACCGGACACTTTACTTTTTTCAACCCGATTGCCGTCAAGACCACAGAGTATCCGCATGAGTACCTTCTAGGCAGGCATTACTCGGATTTAATACGCCCTGATTATCGCAAGGACGCAGAGGAATTCTACATGTCACAGTTCAAGGAAAGCATCCCCAGTACATATTATGAATTTCCCATCATAACAAAAAGCGGAAAAGAGATATGGCTGGGGCAGAATGCCCAGTTAATTCTAGAAAATGGTCGCATTTTGGGCTTCCATGCCGTGGCTCGTGACATTACGGAGCGGAGGCGAATGGAGGCTGCTCTCCGGGAGAGCGAAGAAAGATACCGGCAGCTCGTGAAGCATGCCCCCGCCGCTATTTTTGAATTTGATGTTGAGAAGCAGAAGCTTGTGGCCCTGAATGACGTCCTGTATGAGTTCCTGGGGTATACAAACGATGAAATTGACACTATGAAAGCCATCGATTTCCTGGCTGAAGAGAGTCAAAAGCTTTATCTGGAGAGATTGGGTAAGGTGCTCGCCGGCGAAGAAATTCTGGATATGGTTGAATACAAACTCAGAGGGAAAGGGGGCAGAGAGTTTTGGGCCCTTCTCAATACCAGACTGGTGTACGACAAGGGAAAGCCCAGGAGCGCCACCGTAGTTGCCCATGATATAACGGATCTGAAAAGGGCCGAGGAAGCGCTCCGGGAGTCTGAGAACAGGCTTCGATCCTTGTCTTCTCAACTCATGAAGGCCCAAGAGAAGGAGCGGATGCGACTTTCAAAAGAGTTGCATGATGAATTGGGGCAGGCCCTTGCCCTCTTAAAACATCGTATGAGATCTATTCAAAGCAAATTGCAAAAGGGCCAGTCATCCCTGCATGAAGAATGTGAAGAGACAAACCGGCACATAGACCAAATTATCGAAAACGTACGACGGCTTTCCAGAGACCTGAGTCCTTCCATACTTGAAGACCTTGGCCTTACGTCAGCCCTTCAATGGCTCACGGAGAATTTTGAAAAACAGTATTCGTTTGTGACATCTTTTGACATCGACAACATCGATGACTTATTATCAAAGGAAGCACAAACAAATTTTTACAGGATTTCTCAGGAGGCCCTGACCAATATTGGTAAACACGCAGAGGCCAAGCAGGTCTCCTTTGCTGTGAAAGAAAATGAGGGATCTATCTCTCTTATTATTGAAGACGACGGGAAAGGGTTTGATGTGAATAAGGTCAGGG
>CP070840.1:2003435-2010853 GCA_020342025.1 Deltaproteobacteria bacterium | reverse complement strand
GCCATCAGCATTCTGGCCGTGCTTGTTGGGTTGGCACTCTGGATTTTCCACGCGCCTAACCCAAACATGGAGCATGCCCATCTCAATTCCGTTTGGCCAGCACCAGCCATCGAAATCGCAGACATCATTATGGCAATCGTTCTAAGCTTTTTCCTTTTCACCAACACCTGGCGTTGTTTCACCAATGTCATGGGTGATTTGAAGGGGAAGATCCCCTTTGAGCTTTATGTCATACAAGCAAAAGAGTTTATTGTAAATTTCATTACTCAGAAGAAATTTGGCGAATGTACAGACCGGATGCAATGGGTGATACATCTCCTGATTATGACAGGTTACAGTGCCATCTTCATGATGGTGGTCATATTCCTTGCGGGGGGAATTGAACTGATAGGCCTCGCATGGGAGCCCATTCGGTTCCAGCGTGACGTGATCTATCCCTTTTTTCACCCCTGGCGGCTCTTGGGATACTATGCCACATTTGCCCTCCTTTATGGGACTACCTATGCGATGATCGGTCGAATCAAGAAGAAAAAGGCCCCTTATAAGAACTCTCATGCGACGGATTGGATGTTCCTAATCCTCTTGCAACTGACTACCCTTACGGGGATATTCATCCATTTCACGCGCCTGTTGGATTGGCCTTTGACCACCTACATTCTTTATGTGGTCCATCTGATGGTAGCTGTGCCCATGCTGGTTCTGGAGGTGCCTTTTGCAAAGTGGGCCCATCTCATGTTTCGGCCGGTCGTCCTTTATGCCACCAGTGTCAAAGAGAAATATCTTCAGCAACAGCAAACGGCTGCATAAGCCCCTAGTCCTTTCAGTTGGACCTAAAACCCAGAACCAGACCTCGAGAAGGAACCTCGTGGGGTTTGGTTCTTTTTTGATTGGAGTCAAGAATGAACCGAGAAGAGACGGCCAAATGTCCCCATTGTGGCGAGGACATGAAGAAATGGAGGACACCACCCCACTCCACTTGGAGTTCTCCCTGGCAGTGGGTCTGCTTCAATGATGAATGCCCCTATTTTGTCCGCGGCTGGGATTGGATGATGGAGTCTCAGGAAGTGAAGGCCTCATACAGGCATCGCATGGACCCTGCAACCGGGTCATCAGGACCTCTCCCAGTCTGGTCCCATAAGGCCCACAAGGATCAGATTATAGAATGAAAAAGGTAGGAAGAAATGATCCGTGCCCATGTGGTAGTGGGAAGAAGTTCAAGAAATGCCATATGGGCAGAGAAGATGAGCTGGTTCTGGATGGCATGGGTGAGATAACCGTGGAGATGAGCGCCCAAATCACCTCTCTCCCACCAGTCAGTTATGGCCGTTCACAGGAGATGGCAGAGGCTTTGGACTTGGGGGAACTCACAGGAAATGCCATCGGGATCAAGTTTGTGGACCTAACAAGTTACGCTGATCTGAACATCTTCGGAAGCCCCCAATCCAAGATAGCAAAAGGTAAGGAGGGGGGCGTTTTCATAAACCTTTACAAGACCCTAAAAACGGATCCCGACCATATCTACCTCGCCATATCTCCAGATGTAGATGACTCCACCTTAATTCATCAGCTGGCTCATGTCCTTGATTACCTGGCCGGTTCCAAATTGATGCCAGGCACCCTGGACCCACTGGGCTTTGAGCTGGGCATACCCGTAGATCATTTGGAGCACGCGGAAGAGTTTGGCTATTGGCTCGACTACCTTAAGAAAAGATTTGATGTTCAACTGGACGCCGACGATACCATCATATCTTATCTCCATGAAAATGGCATGCTGATCAGAGGGGATGAGATTAAAGAGAAGAACGGGCTCGTCCTGAAATCAAAATCGGATCGTATGTTCAAATTCCTCAGTGAGCATAGCCAGGAGATCGACGCCCTGATTCGTGAACTGCCTGGATACATCGGGGAGCGGGTGGGAGACCCTTGAAAAACGTCCCCTTTTGCGCAAATTCCCGCCCGCCTCACCTGAGCGGGTTAATCCTTGAAATACTTATCGGTTTAGGTGATTGGGTTTCCAAGCCTTTAGAACCGACAGGAATCAGATGAGGTTCTGGGTGACAAAGCGGTCCAGAGCGTCAACGGCAGCAGGATCGAATTGTTTCCCTTTCAAGGCTTTCAGCTTTTCAAGGGCCTTCTTCATGGGCATCGGTTTGTTGTAGGGTCGCTGCGTGGTCATGGCGTCGAAGGCATCGGCCACGCCCACAATCCTGGCTCCCAAGGGGATGTCGTCCCCTTTTAGGCCATCAGGATATCCAGAACCGTCATACTGCTCGTGGTGGTAGCGAACCGTGGGCAGGGCGAAACTGAGGTATTCAATGGGCTTGAGTATATTCTCGCCGGTGAGAACGTGGGCTTGGATGGTGTGAAATTCCATAGTCGAGAGGGCACTGTCTTTATCGATTATAAGATCCTTGACACCGATTTTGCCGATATCATGTAGTTCTGCGGCAGTCTTAATTTTTTTGCACTCCTCCTCGCTCAATTTCATCTCCTGCGCGATACCCAGTGCGTAACGACTCGTGCGCTGGGAGTGCCCCCGTGTGTAAGGGTCCTTTGCCTCTACGGTGTTCATCAGCGCAAGTATGGATTCATGGTATGCTTTCTGGAGGTTCTCGTAGAGGCGGGAGTTCTCTAATGCGGTCGCCGACTGATTGGCCAGAGCCGAGAGGAGGGCCATATCGTTTTCGTCGAAACAATTCGGTTTTCGCGGATTGTCCAGGTAGATCAAGCCCAATACAGCCCCCTTGCTTACCAAAGGAGCACACATGACGGAACGTAGATTCAGTGCTATCACACTTTCTGCTCCCGAGAACCGAGCGTCCTGGGAAGCATCGTTTGCCAAAATACAAACTTGTTGCTCTACAGATTGATCGACAATGCTACGACTTATCTGAAAAGGATGTGGTGCTACCTCAGCCCGATTCTTGACGAATCTGGGCCTAAAATCTTTGCCTTTATCTGCAAGTAGAATACAAACGGTTTGTACGTTAGCAAAGACCTCTAATATTTTCTCCGCTATTTGGTCGAGTAGTTGATCAATAGCGCGGACGGAATTTATTGCGTTGCCCACCTCATAGATAGTTTCAAGATTGTTGAGCAACCTTTCAATGAGGGTTCCTCTTTTTGTCGCGGTTTTCTCATCCGCCTCCGGAATGAGTCTGGGCGAGGCGGTGATTTCTTCTAATTGATTTGACAATATGTCGAGGGGGATTACCGAAGTAACGAACGGGGTCCCTCCCTCCTGCCATCTGATCTCTGGAGGCCGATCTTCTTTAAGGACCTGAATCCTGGTCTCACCAATTTCTATCTGATCACCAGGAATGATGACCTGACGCGCGACCCGATCATTGTTTATATAGGAGCCGTTCAAGCTGTTCTTGTCGTAGAATATGGTGGCATCACCCTCTCGAACGATCTCGGCATGGATCCTGGACAATTTGGGATCACTGATAGGAATATCGCAGGCAGGATCGCGACCAATTATGGTGCGGCTTTCCTTTAGATTCCAGACTCTGTCTTTCTCTTTTCCTTTTGTGCAGACAAGTTTCATCAGGCTATCTTGAGATCAATCTTTCAGTAGAACAACGCGGCCACAGACCCAAAAGCATTTTTTCGCATACCCAAAAGAACAAACCCTCCTCTGCCTCACATTAACTTCCATGTCTTGTCCGATCAGGCTGAAGTAAATCTAGAGACAAATTTTATCATGAGGGGAAATCACCAGTCAAATGAGAAGCTCCCTGCCTGATCCACCATCAAGGCATCATCTGCCATTCGACAGGCCGTTCGACAGGCTCACGGTCCTGAGCAGAGTCGAGGGACTCACGGTCCTGAGCAAGGTCGAAGGACTCATGGCCCTGAGCAAAGCCGAAGGGCGGCGTCGCCTTCGATCTCTCCTCCCCCCGCTTCCGCGGGGGCAGGCTTGCGGCGTATTGCTCCACACGCCTCAGTCGTCGCTCCTCGGCGCCTTACATCTGATACCTTGCTGGTGATCAGGAACTCTCCGAAACCGGTTGACTTCAGTAAGAATACCTAGACTGGAGGTGGGATTAGGGTCCCGGCAGTTTGGGGCAGAGAGCTTCAAAAGGTGGCTTAAAACATCTTCTCTACGATTTTATTTCAATCGTCTTTTCCCCAAAGAGACTAAACCTAAGCCAATCGAATGCGAATTGCATCAGCGGCACATCGTCAGTGGCTAGTGCCTCTATCTTTTCAGCTTTGACCTGGAAGAGATCGAAAAATCTCGTTTCGAAAATAAGCCTTTTAAATCTATCCAGGTTATATGAGGCCATATAGAACATTTGTATCTTTCGCGGAATGTCCTCTTTTTTACCAAGGCTTTTCTGAGAAGTGACGATCTCCAACCATTGATCGTTCATGGCATTATATTCATCCACACCTTCATTGGCCATCCATTCCTCCAGACTCCATTCCCGATCTTCAAGAAACCCGAGACAGTGCTCCTCATCCACCAGGAAGAACTTCTCCCGGGTCTCTTTTTCTTTGTCCACTTTCAGGGCGGCCCGGCCTATTGGATAGATGCGGCAAGCACCCGGCCGATCTTCATAAATGGTGCATCCGTCGGCGGTGACAAAAGGGCATCTATGGTGTGGGTCCGAATCCATTTTCAGGTTTATTATGGGGAATCGAGGATGTTTGTTCCACTTTGTCTCTGTGTATCTATCCAAAAAGGCAGGGGAAGGGATGTGCAGTCGATTTTTGATGCGCACAATATCATATGGGGTGAGAACCAAGTCCAGATCCCCACAACACTCGGTGAAACAGGAAATATCCTTGTGGCAGAGGAACTGAAACGTGGACTTGACCACGGGTCTAAACAGGGCTTGTTTTTTGCCGTCATCCATAGGTTTCGGGCTTTCATTCGGGATGTATTTAATTTGAGTCGCTAATGGTAAGGAGATTGCTTCGGTCCTCCGCCCTCCGCGGGAGTCCCTCTCAATGACGTGAAAAACGAAATGTTCGTCACTTTAGACACTATAGGCACCTTGGTTCACTTTAGTCACTGCTCTTTTGACTTGTCTTTGACTTTGAAAAGAATTTGGCCAAAAATCCCAAACTTTATCCAATCAAAAGCAAATTTTAAAAGCTCTTCATCACTTTTTTGTATTTTTATAATTTTTATAGGATCAACATCGAATCGATCAAGAAATGTGCTATCAAATATGAATTCTCTGAATTTATCAATATTGTATAGGGCCATGAAGACCATTTTAGCGACGTCTGGGTTCTGAATGGTCGGTTCCTGTGCCCTAAGGGGTGCGGTGATCTCAGAAAAGAGCCTGTTCATCTCATCGTACGGCACGACGCCCTGATCTAAGAGCCACTCGTAAATTCTCCATTTCTTCTCCTCCTGAAGGCCTAGACAGCGTGAGGAATCGGTAATCTGACAGAAAGTTCCGTCATCGTTCATATCCAACGGAAACATCCGACAAGGCCAAGGCCTATCCGCATAGACGGTACATCCCTGTTTTGTAACGAAGGGGCACTTCTTGTCTCCTTCGTTCATTTTGAGGATGACCAAGGGAATCAGGCGATTCTTTTTTGGGAGAATTATCGTATACTTATCCAGAAACTCATCGGAAGAGATAGAGAGCGCTTTTTTCAGACACAAAACATCGTATGGCGTCAAAATAATGGTTATGTCTTGGCAACACTGGGTAAAACAGGATACACCAGAGGAACAGTTGAATTTGAACTCATGTTCAGGGTCCATCCTTTCTTCTCCCTTAGGGGTACGTTTTTGTTCTGGCATTTGACATATTCCTTTCTGTCTTCCTCAGGTGTGAGATTAGGGGGTCCTTTAATTCTCCTACTATAACATAACAAATTCCTTGACGGATCATAAGACTTTGTTTTTATAAGAGCGCTCAAACACAACCGTTGTAGAATTTGGATGATGCAACGGTCTGTCTCAGGAGGAGAAAGATCTATGAAAGAGAGAACCCTATCCATCATCAAGCCGGACGGCGTCTCCAGGCGTCTGATTGGAGAGGTCGTTCAGCGATTGGAAAAGGCGGATTTGAAAATCGTGGCCATGAAAATGATAAAGATGACGAAGGCTGAGGCCAAAGGCTTTTACAAGGTCCACAAAGGAAAACCTTTTTATGAAAGCCTCACCGATTTTATGTCATCCGGATCCTGTGTGGTCATGGTCTTGGAAGGAGCGGATGCCATTGGGAGATATCGAGAGCTGATGGGGGCCACCAATTACATGGAGGCTGATGAAGGGACAATCAGACAGGAATTCGCCACGGACATAGAGAAGAACGTGGTCCATGGCTCAGACTCTGAAGAAACAGCAGATTTTGAGATCAAGTATTTTTTCAGCGCGCTGGAAATTACTGAAGACTAAAAAGGCCTTCAGCATCATCAGGATGATGCCAGGCCTAATCTCTAGCCCGCCTCACGCAGACCACCTCCCGAACTCTTGACTCGCCCAGGTGTTTGTTGGGCCATTGGGCAATCCCGGACGCTGCAGATCTCCTCTTTGTGGACAAAAACCGGAGGTTTTGCCCAACCTTTCTCATAGCCACATTTATTCTTTCGTCTCTTCTTTCTCTTCAGCCGCGCCTTTCTCCTGTTTTAGTTCCTTTAGCTCTTGCTTGAGGCTCTGAACCTCATCCTGCAAGCCGGTTGGTCCCGTTTCAAAACTCTCTGAGGCTTTCCTATCCTTTATCTCTTCAATACCCAAATACGTGGCTAGGGCGCCGCCCAAGAGCAGAACCACAGGGATTCCGGCCGCCAGGGCCTTTACAAAATAGGGCCACCAGGCGATGATTCCTATGATTCCCAGAATTAATGCTATCAATCCTCCAGCCAAAGCCATCATTTCAGTCCCTCCTTAAAGATTATCTGCTATGCTGATTATTGCCTCTTCTTTTAAGAATCAAACGTACTGATACCACAAAGAAAAAGATGCTTCAAGAGCTTAATCAATATTTTCAAAAAGTCAAATAAAATAAAGATTAGATTCTATGAGTTTATCATATTCTGTCAGATGCCCCGGCGTTCATCTTGTTGTTGGAGCGGGGAAGTCCAAGGGTTGGGGGTCTACATATTATATTTTGGTTGCAATTTTTATTATAACGTTTAAGATACCAAAAAATGGTAGGACGTGATCAAAAATATTAATAAAAAGGAAAAATTAAAAGAAAAACGGAGCTTAGCTGCTTATTTTATCATTGTTCCCCTCTAAATCCATATAATGTACTGTAATCGCCATTGATATATTCCCTTTATAGAAATATCCTTTAGGTTTAGCTTTTTGCAGACAAGACACGCCAGCGTAGCTCAGTTGGTAGAGCAACTGATTTGTAATCAGTAGGTCGGGGGTTCGATTCCCTTCGCTGGCTCCAAATGAGTCGGTAATGGAGAGGTTCCCGAGCGGTCAAAGGGAG
>CP070840.1:1999128-2003335 GCA_020342025.1 Deltaproteobacteria bacterium | reverse complement strand
TTGGTTAAAGAACCAGAACGACTGTTCTGCAACAAAGTTATCTAGCTTACTCTGAGGGGCGGTAAAGAATTTATCCGCAAAGATCAAATACCAGAGTAGAAGGAGAATCCAAATGATAAAGGGATGAAAATAATCCTTTTTTTTAATAGAGCCAAGCATAAGAAGTATTTCGCTTTCCCTAGTTTACTTAATTCTCTTCTAATTCATCTTATTAATCATTCTCCCGACGAGAATATTTACCATCCGTAATGATTAGATTTGACTAGAAAGGTTGATCAACTGGTTCATGAGAGCTAAACCATCTTCTGGATCAATAAGTCCGTCATCGATCATAGCTTGTAGATCTCCCTTTGCTCCCGCAATGTTTTCCCGTGCAGCTTGAATATCAGGTGGAGACTTAGAGAGTTCACTTAGGGAAGCACGTAATTTATTGCGAAGATTCTCTGCCTTATCAGCAATGAGCGTATCAGGATTGTTAGTCACTAAATCATCGAAGTGTTTGACAGTCTCGTCCAGGTTTGCAGGAACATTATCCGAAATGGGCGTATGAAGATCTTCAGTCACCAAATTATCGGGTCGTACATACGGTGGTTGCGTTCCTTGGTCGTCATCCGCCTCTTCTTTTTCCTCCTTTATCGCTGCAACCTTTTTGCCTTCTTCCAGTTCAACCACTTCTCCAATCTTTACGGCCGCAAAAGCTTTGTGGTCGTGTCTCTTTGAGAGTTGATCCAACGAATGGAAAACATAGCTATCACAATCGGCAACCACAATCGCATGCTCATTAATCGCAGACCAGCTTTTGCCTTGCAGCTCGCCGTTAATCCCATAGGAAGCGCCCCCATTGCGATCACCCGGACAGTGAAAAATCTTTTCAGTGGCGCCGTATTTCTTTAGATTTTCATAGGTCAAGAATGCCGCATAAGCGTGGTCTGATGTATCGAATTTAATGAGAAGGGTACAGGCCTTTACGAGCCAGCGTCTACCTTCGATGGCCTTTGCATAACCCTTTTCAAGATGGTCTAATTTTAGATCACCCAGGGTTCCGGGCAGAGCATCGTTATCCGCAGTGTAAAGTATTATGGATTCTTGTACTGCCCGTAAATTCGTCTGACATACGGTGTCTTTCGCGTACGCAAGACTTCTATGATAGAGATACATGCCAAAAGAAGAGAGGATCAAAAGGATTGTTAGGACCACTAACAATTCAAGCAAGGTAAATCCGTTTTTAACGTCTCTCATCCCCTTAAAGGCCCGTTGCCATATAAGATGTCCCATTTCTCTATTCCTCCGAAGGTGCATCTTGACTTTTCTCAAACATCTTGCTCCGCACTTTCATCAATTTGATTTTCAGACCGAAAAAACTGAACCTCGGTGACCAGCCGCTCCAGATGCTCGCGGTGCGCGCGAAGCAGATCCCGCTGGGTCTTTGTCCATCCATTGCCCATGTTGGCTGCCTGTTCTAGTTCTTCAATAGATTGAAAGGCCTCTTGGCTGGCGTCTCTTACGATCTCCAGTTTTCCGCTAAGTACCTCTAACATTTTGTTGAGTGCCTCTTCCTCCGTCTGCAAGTAATCCTTGTCCCTGGTCTTAACACGTAATAGTAGGGTTCCGTTCCTTATCTGTTCAAAGGCCCATCGAAACCGATACAACGGGCCGATGACTTTATGGAATGCGCGGAATGAGTGTAAGGAGAGCAGAATGATAAGTGAGAGAATGGCAGGCCAAACCCATGTATGCTTGGCCAGCACCCGACTGGCAGCGCTGCTTCGGATCTCCTGGCTCAGGCTTTGGTCAAGCATCTCGAAAACATCCGGAGCAAAGACGGCAAAGGCAAAAAAGCCAACAATGATGAAGCTATAAATAAGGGTCATGGCCAGAAACCTGTATTGAAGAGAGCTAATGACCGGAAAGGCTCGCCGGCGGTTGTACGTCATTGTCATGGAATCTCCTTTTTTTGTTCTGGGTACGTAATATTTAAAGGTAATTACGCAAGGAAAACAATCGGTAAAAGTTCTGATTTTTAGCTAATACTCATAGGCGGGGTAATAATACTCTCTAATACCTAACTATTAGATCTAACACAGATGTGACAAAAATTTGGTTTTTTGGGAGGGAAAAATAAAGACGTTTTTCCCAAACACAATGATCAAAAAAAACAACAATTACAGAGAGTTAATAACATTTTAGCCTCATCATATGGCTTTTGAACGGCTACCACATCACGCGCTATTGTTTGGAAATGTGAAATCCTCCCATTACCCTCTAATGACAAATTAATTTGGATATAATATTATGCATCGGGAATCATTCTTGAATTGTCTGTGAGGGCATTTTGAAGTTTATTCATACGGCGGACACACATCTTGGATTTGAGGTTACAAAGATAGCCCAGTCTGACCCCCGAGGACGACAGAACAGGGCTGACGCCATCTTTAAGAATTTTGAGACGATTGTAGAGACCGCTATCGAGATGGAGGCAGATCTTTTCATCCATAGCGGAGACCTCTTTAACAAGTACTACATCTCGAGAGAGATCCTCGATGACCTTACTAGACCGTTCATGCACCTTGTGAATGCGGGGATTCCCGTATTGCTCATCCCCGGCAATCATGAGAGGTCAGAGTTGCCATTCGATCTCTTCCATGGAAACAAAAACGTCTTCGTCTTTGATGGGCCAAAATCCCTTTCTTTGACCCTGAACGGCTATTCAGTGGGGATTGCAGGGTTTCCCTTTATTAGAGAAGACTCCAGAAGAACTTTCCTGAAGGCGTTGGAGGAAACGGAATACTCAGGATTGAGATCCGATTTCAATATCTTGGTGACCCACCAGGCATTTGATGAGGCCACCGTGGGACCCGTTGATTTTATCTTTCGCAAAGGCCGCCCAGATACGGTCTCAAGGCAAACGGTCCCCCTTGATTTCGAGTACATTGCTGCCGGGCATATTCATCGATACCAAATACTCTCTCACCCCTTAAAACCGGCACTTAACTTCGTCTATCCTGGGTCCACCCAGAGGATAAGCTTTGCAGAAATGAATGAAGAGAAAGGCTTTGTGATGGGGGAGGTCCTCAACGACAGAATCGAAACGCGATTCATGCCATTACCCGTGTACGATATGGAGATCGTTGACATAGAGGCGGCTGGTAGGAGCGAAAAGGACCTGGAAGAGGCTATAAAAGGTCAGTTCTGGCGGTTCCACGAAGACTTGGTCATTCGGTTTAACCTGACTGGTGGAACTAGGCTCAGTGACTACCCTGATCTAGATTTTCAAGGGTTAAGGGCCAAAATGCCCCCCATACTTGAATGTCAGTTTATGATTAGGGCAGGGAAAAGGTGGGTTTATAGATGAGCAAATTCCGCAAAGCGCAGGCAGCATAGCGCATAGCGTCAGACCGCAAGGGTTTCGATCTGGGGGCCTAAGCCAGGGAAATACCCACAGTGAAGCCAACCGTAAGATGGCACCCGAGCGTCATTCCTGAAAATACCAATCCGAGGAGCAGGACCTTCCTATCTCTAGGATCTATTATGGTCAGTGCGAGCGGAGTTCCTCCAAAGACCAATAATAGGGCCATCCCAGCAACCTTCCATCCGTAAAAACTGAAACCAGACCCCCAACGGATACCCTATAAGGTTAAATAAGTCATTTTCAGTTAATATAAACTTGCCAGATAAGATATTACAAAAATATTGACTTATATTAACTTTATAGGGTATTGAAAGGGGCTGGAAGTGGCGGGAGGGGGCATGCCAAATGAGACGAGGATTCAACCGGATGATGTTGAGAATATTACGAGTTATGGGGGGAAGTATGATGAACAAGGGGTATTTTTTGATAATCGCAGCGGTTGTTTTCTGCCTTGGGACATTAGATTCTACAGGTAGTGCCGAGGAGAAGGTCATCAAGATGTCCACGACCACCAGCACGGAAAGCTCCGGGCTCTTAGACGTTCTTCTGCCCGAGTTCAAGAAAGATACGGGTATTTCCGCCAAGGTTTTCGCCAAGGGGACCGGCGCGTCTATTAAGGACGGCACGGACGGCAATGTGGATGTCATTTTTGTGCATGCCAAGGCGCGTGAGGAAAAATTTGTGGTCGAGGGATATGGTACTCAGCGGTATGCGGTCATGCATAACGATTTCGTGATATTGGGCCCTGCTTCCGACCCTGCTGGGATCAAGGGCGTGAAGAATGCCGCGTCTGCACTG
>CP070840.1:1994271-1999028 GCA_020342025.1 Deltaproteobacteria bacterium | reverse complement strand
TGTAAAGAATCCGGGCCCAGAGAGCCCGGCTTTGCTCAAGCCTTACAGGGGCTAGTAGTATGAGGCTACGGCCCTTTTCGAAAGGCCGTATCTAAAAAAAAATTCCACCGGGCCCCGCAGTGACCCAATATTTTGAGCTTTGCGCCACTGCGCCCCTGGGAGTCTCCCTTCACTTTGTTAAACCGCAAAATATTGGGGCACCGCCCACTCTGACAATAGATGCGGCCTTGAGAAATGGGGCGTGGCCTCACAATAAAAGTGCAAAGCGCCTTTACCGGCGCGAACATAGAATCATAATTTCACGAGCAAAGGGCTCGGCTTCTCGTCCAACTCTAGTCCTTCTTCTTGACCCAGAAGATTATTTTTTCTAAGGTACTTGAGCGATTGTCCTACCATGGGTTGGGTGCCAGTTGGTGATAACGGAGGTCGGGCTCCAATTACCACTCGCGTTTCTGATATGTTTGCCCCTGCCCAGGGGAAGGGTTTCAGTATGGGGCGTAAAGCTTTCGAGGCTGGAGCGCAAAAGGTTTACCATTCATCGAGAAAGGAGCAGCATCATGAGGAAAAAAGTGACCGTTGTTGGAGCTGGCAATGTGGGCGCTACCACGGCCATGCGCATTGTAGAAAAGGAACTGGCTGATGTGATTATGGTGGACGTGGTGGAGGGCATGCCTGCAGGAAAGGCCCTTGACATCTGCGAGGCGGCGCCCATCGAGAGCCATGATTGTACCATAGACGGGTGTACCGCTGAGTATGACAAAGCGAAGGACTCAGATATTGTTATCATCACCGCGGGCATCGCCAGGAAGCCTGGCATGAGCCGGGACGATCTGCTTTCCACCAATATGGGAATTGTGGGATCCGTTTGTAAGGAAGTTGCTGCAGTGGCGCCAGATTGCGTGCTCATCATTGTGAGCAATCCTTTGGATGCCATGTGTCATGTGGCCTTTGATAGCAGCGGCTTCCCCAAAAACCGGGTGATCGGTATGGCCGGTATCCTGGACTCTGCCCGCTTCAGGGCCTTCATTGCCATGGAACTGGATGTGTCTGTAGAAAATATCCATGCCTTAGTACTTGGTGGACATGGGGATACCATGGTCCCTCTGCCCCGTTATTCCACCGTAGCAGGCGTGCCTATCACAGAGTTGATGTCTTCCGAGAGAATCAAAGTCCTTGTGGACAGAACACGAAAGGGCGGCGCTGAGATCGTGGGACTCCTAAAGACGGGCAGTGCCTACTATGCCCCCGCCTCTGCAGCCGTGGAGATGGCAGAAGCCATCTTGAAGGATAAGAAGAAGATCCTTCCCTGTGCAGCCTATCTGGAAGGGGAGTATGGCATCGCTAATCTCTTTATTGGCGTGCCAGTCAAATTGGGCGCCAATGGCGTGGAGCAGGTCTTAGAGATAACGCTCTCCGATGAAGAGAAAAAGGCGCTTCACAGTTCGGCGGCAGCGGTCCAGGGACTGGTAGATGATATGAAGAGGCTGAGCCAATAGGAACAGTCTCAGCGCTCCTTCTGGTACGAGATTTTGGACTTTTCGAAGGGGGAAGCAGGATTGGATGAGGATACCCTTCTGGGCCAGCTAGAGGAATTGGCTCACTCACTGGGAATAGAGATTCGCTACGAAGCCCTAAAGAGGGAGGGCAGTTTTTTTCCAGGAGGCCTCTGCCGGATCAAGGGAGAATATGTCCTGATTCTCAACGCTGCGGCCACCACAGAGGATAAGATTCAGACGATGGCAAAGGCCGTAAACCGGTTTGATCTCAGTGGGGTCTACCTCCGGCCTGGCCTTAGGGAATTCTTGGACAAGGTATAAAATCACTTCACGATGTCATACAACGTCCCGCCACAATTGTTGGCGGGACTTAAAAAAGGAAATTCCGACACAATCAAGCTCGGTAAATAGGCGGGCTTTTTCTAAAATAGGTGGGTTGCAATCTCTTTTTTCTTTGATTTCTTCCTTGTGCGAAAGCTGGTCCGTTTATATAACTCCAGATACTTGGCGATGGCCAATTTCATGTTTTTCCTCTCTGAAATTTCCTGAATGCCTCTCAGGTCATGATAGTAGTCCAGGTGGTTGTATATTTCACCCGATATCTGCTGCAAATAGTCTGAACGAACCAGCCTCTCCTCCACCTCAAATCCTCTAGACATCATCACCCTTGGTCCGGCGAATATGACCAGGGCTCCGGGCTCCGCGATGATCACATCCCCAAGGGCGGCATAGCTGGCGATCGCCCCCCCAGTGGAGGGGTCAGCCAGGACGGAAATATACGGAAGGCCATGCCTTTTTAGCCGGTTGACCGACTCTATGGTCTTGACCATCTGCATGAGGGCCGATATCCCTTCATAAAGCCTTGCTCCTCCTGAACAGCAAAGGCTAATAAACGGCAGATTTTCCTGAATCGCATAGTCTGCGGCTCTCCTGAATTTTTCTCCGAAGACGACCCCCATTGACCCACCGCAGTAGTAAAATTCACTTATGGCCATGACCACTCTAAAATGGTGGATCCTGGCACTGCCCACAACAAGGGATTCCTTGAAGTGGGACCGGCCCTCTTGCTTAGCCAAGAAATCGCGGTAGTAATCGGTAATAGCCTCCTCCTCCAACAATTGGTCAACGGTCAGGTTGCGATAAAGCTCATGAAAGGTCCCCGTGTCAGCAAGACAGTCTATCCATCCTTCCGCGCCCAGGATATATGAATATCCGCATTCTGGGCAGACGTGGAAATTCTCAAGAAAGGTCTTCAAGGGAATGAGTTTTCCGCAACCCCTTTCCCGCTTCTCTTTACCATGCACAGCCCCGCATTCGATGAATTCATTGGTGGTCTCTTGCAGTTCCACTTTTCCATAGTCATCGCTTACCTCTGTGAGGCTGGAGTAGTTTACGATCTTGATATTCGGGGGTGTCTTATGGAAAGCCTTTTTTATAGGGGTCTCGATGTAGCGTTTTATGTCATAGAGGGTTCCACTCTCTTTTGAGAGACCATATTTTTTCGCCCTTGCCTCCCGCTTCTTGATCAGCTTCTTGATTCGTGAACGGGAAAGGTCTTTGATGGATTTGATCAAAAAGTGCTTGATGTTATCCGCCATTTCCTGGCAGTTGGTCACCTCTTCGGGGGAGGGAACGATACGATCGACCACCCCCAGGCGCTTGAGGTCTCTGGCCGTTGGTTTCAGGATGGAGAGTGCGTCGCTGATGCGAGTGGGATCACGAAAGACAATAGAGGCCATGCTTTCGGGCGGAGCTGTCGCATAAAGGGCGTCATCCATCTGTCCTCTTACGTCCGTGACCTGAATGGCGAGAGCGCCGCCGCTACCCCCCTCCCCCAAGACCAGGGAAATGGTTCGGATAGGGATGCTCAAAAACTCCCGGATGAGATGGGAAATGAAAAAAGCCTGAAAACGCTGCGCTGAATACATGGAAATGTCCGCGCCATAGGTGTCTATTAAGGAGAAAATAAACGTCTTCTCTGGGTCTGATTTTCTCGCTTCCTTCAGTAGGTTGAGAACTTGCGCGTGATCATCAGAGGTCATCATGCCGTAATTCAGCTTCTTTAAATCATCACTGCTCTTCAGATCCGAGGGCTTCGGTTTCTGCTGTCCAATGACAAAAAGCTGTTTATTCAGGAAAAGGCAGGTGCCTTCCACAAGAGCGTCCCCCATCTTGTTGAAAGGCTTGAAATCCGGAAAAAGCTTACTAATGATATCAGAAGCCCTTGGCCGAAATGGGTGGCGGGTTCTTTTCTTAAATATGTCCACAAGATCTAATTTGGCCATAGTCGTTACCGTTCCAGAGCATCTTGAGCAAGTGCCATCAGAGCTGGCTAAATTTAAAAATCTAACATGATTTTAGAGCATGATCAACCTTGCCATTAACCCTGATCTGCCATCAAGGTACCATCTATGATCTCGCTGGCAGGAGGCCATCCAATAGGTCAGAGGCTCAAGTGTCTACACAATTATCCCATTCCAGTTTTCCAGATTCAACTCCATTTTTCAGGCGTGTATGGTCAAAATCGTTTCATCACCCAGTTTCAGCACCAGGAAACGATGAAAAGAGGGTTCTAAGATTAAGACGGGAACTATATACTGACTGGGCGGGAGCAAATGGGTGAAATGATGAAGATGGCATGGGCCCTATGGTCTATGGGTTGCTAATGTCTAAAATAGTCCTTAAGGATTCTGCTATGATCAAAGGCCAGCTCCTCGGGAAGGGAGTCTGCATCAAAAATTCCAACCTCTAAGGCATCGTCGGAAGCCACAGGTTTTCCCTTGCTTTTGCTTCTGGCCACAAAAACCACTGAGATGTTGTGTTGTCTGGGGTCCCGATCAGGATCAGAATAGGCTCCCAGCTGGGAGACGAGTTCCACATCGAGGGAGATCTCCTCTTTAGCCTCTCTGATGGCTGCCTCTTCTAGGCTCTCGCCATAGTCTACAAAACCTCCAGGGAGTGCCCAACCATAAGGGGGGTTTTTTCTTTGGATGAGCACGATGCCGCCTTCCAACTCTACAATAATGTCCACCGTGGGAAAGGGGTTACGGTATTTTTCCACCATTTTTCCGCAGTGTGGGCACAGAAGCCGGTCTTTCACTCGACTTGATTCTCCCTCAAGAACTGATTTCTCACATGGATCATTCTATGGATGGCGGTAATATTGGTGGATAAGGCCAGAATAAGGAGGGTGACCTTTACGAAAATAAGGCCAATGACGGGAATGGAACCGAGAAGCGACCCTATGACAAGAAGGGTTAT
>CP070840.1:1990859-1994171 GCA_020342025.1 Deltaproteobacteria bacterium | reverse complement strand
TCATGCTGACATCAGGTTATCCCATAGCTGCGGCCATCTGGAAGATGGGCAGGTACATGGCTATAACCAATCCGCCAATAGACCCACCGAGGAAGAGCATGAGTAGGGGCTCTAACATGGAAGTCAGTGCCTCTACTGCAGCATCCACTTCATCGTCATAGAAGTCGGCTATTTTCGCCAGCATCGTATCAAGGGCACCCGTGGCCTCGCCCACGGAGATCATCTGTACCACCATGCCAGGGAATATATCCGTTTCTGATAAGGGCTCTGCGATAGTCTGGCCTTCGGCAATGCTGCCCCTCACTTCATAGATAATCTCTTCTAGAATGACGTTACCCGATGTCTTTGCAACAATTTCCAGGGAATCCAATATGGGCACACCGCTCTGGATCATGGTGCCTAGGGTACGCGTAAACCTTGAAACAGCCACCTTTTTGAGCAGATCCCCAAATACGGGCAGCTTTAAAAGGAGGGCGTCCGTCGACTTTCTTCCCTGCTTGGAATTCCTGTATTGCTTCAGGCCGACTATAGCGATAGCCAGAGCGATGAAAATGAAATGAAAGTTTCCCTTTATAAACCGACTCATGTTAACCACCAACTGGGTGGGCGCGGGAAGGGCCGCTCCAAAACCGGCAAACATGTCTTCGAAGACAGGTATGACAAAAATGAGGATGACGGCGATAACTATGATCGCGATGGCCACAACCACCAGTGGATAAGTCATAGCCCCTTTTATACGCTTTTTTAACTTCTCCGCCTTTTCAATGTAATCGGCCAGACGCCTCAGGATAGTGTCCAGAATACCTCCCACTTCACCGGCAGCGACCAGGTTCACAAAGAGTTCATCAAAGACTTTGGGGTGTTTTTTCATGGCCTCCGCCAGGGTAGAACCCCCTTCCACGTCTTTGGTTACTTCCTTCAGAATAGCCTTAAAGGTCTTGTTCTCCGATTGCTCTGCCAAAATGGTCAGGCCCTGGACCAGGGGCAGCCCAGCATCGATCATGGTTGAAAATTGTCTTGTAAAGACAACAATGTCCTTACTCTTGACCTTTGGCTGCATCCAGGATACATTTTCAAAGATATCCTTCGGTTTTGGTTTCAGTTTCTTGACCGTAAGGTTTCGTCTTTTAAGTTGGCTGAGGGCTATCCTCTCATCAGCAGCCTCCAGCTCCCCTTTCAGCTTCCTGCCCTTTTTGGTTTCCGCGACCCACGTGTAGACTGGCATCTCTGGCCCTCCCTTGGGCTTTATCCATTAAGACTAAGCGTAATTTAGTTATTTTAGTGAATTGGGTGACTAAAGTCAAGGAATCTATGGGAGGCGCTCTCAATAATGGACTCCCTCGGTGGGGTAATGGGCGCCTAATTCCCGGGTGGCACATTCCGCCGTCTGCAGGAAGGTTTTGTGGTCGTTTGTTCTTGACAACCAACTCATTTTCAATGTTATAAGATGACCTTAATTAGTGAAAGTCAGAGGTTCGCTCCCTTTCTTGAGAGGCCATCACGCCGTGTTTGTAAGTGGAATTAGGTATTCTCCTCTGTCAGGGGGAGGGGACATAAACTGGTCTGCCAAGGCAAGCATCCCAAGCAAGGGAGAATCTCATAAAAGGCTCGACTTTTCTCTTAAAAGAGTGGTCAAAATCAAGGGTTAAAGGAGGTATTTGCTGTGAGTGAAATTACTGCTCCGATGGGCGGAAAGGTGCTCGATGTGAAAGTTAACGTGGGTGACGTGGTCAACGAAAATGATGAAGTGCTCATCCTTGAAGCCATGAAAATGGAGTTGCCTGTTGTGGCCACGTCATCTGGCACGGTGAAAGAGGTGAGATGCAACAAAGGCGATGCTGTGGAAGCAGATGCCGTTTTGATCGTACTAGAGTAAAGGGAGCTATTAAAACCCAGGGTGCCCACCTATTTCCAATAACCCCCAAGCAACAATGATCCATTTCTTGGAGTCTCCCAGATGGATATAACAGAAAAGATCAAAGAACTGGAGAGAAGAAATACTGAGGCAGAATTGGGAGGTGGTCAAGAGCGTATTGATACGCAACACGCTAAAGGCAAGATGACCGCGAGGGAGAGGGTTGATTATCTTCTAGATAAGGGGAGCTTCCAAGAGATAGACAAGTTTGTGGTCCACCGTTGCCATGATTTCGGGATGGACAGGAAGAAGATACCTGGTGACGGGGTCGTCACAGGTTACGGAACTATAAATGGGCGAAGGGCGTTCCTGTTTTCACAGGACTTCACCGTATTTGGCGGATCGTTGAGCGGTCCTTTCGGTGAAAAGGTCTGCAAGGTTATGGACCTGGCACTCAAAAGCAAAGCCCCCATCATCGGTCTCAATGATTCCGGGGGGGCCAGGATTCAGGAAGGGATAGTGAGCCTGGGAAGCTATGGGGAAATATTCAAGAGGAATGTCTGGGCCTCTGGGGTGGTCCCCCAGATATCCGTTATTATGGGACCTTGTGCAGGAGGCGCCGTTTATTCTCCAGCGCTGACTGATTTCATCATTATGGTGAAAAAGACGAGTAATATGTTCATAACGGGTCCCCAGGTCATCAAGGCCGTAACGTCTGAAGAGGTAACTTCTGAGGACCTGGGAGGGGCCATGACCCATAACACGAAAAGCGGAGTGGCCCAATTTGCTGAGGACTCGGACCAGGCAGCACTGGACAGAGTGAAAGAGGTCCTCAGTTACCTGCCTCAGAATTATCAAGAGAAGCCTCCCAGATTGGAATGCACCGATGATCCTGAGCGTACAGACCCATCCCTGAACAACGTGGTGCCCACAAACCCCAAACTGCCTTACGATATAAAAGAAATTATTCAATCCGTACTGGATGATAATTATTTTGTCGAGATCCAAAAGCATTACGCCATGAACATGGTGGTCGGTTTTGGGCGGCTCAACGGCAGGGCTGTGGGGATTGTTGCCAATCAACCTCGATTCCTTGCAGGGTGCCTTGATATTGACGCGTCGATGAAATGTGCCCGCTTTGTGCGGATGTGTGACTGTTTTAATGTGCCCTTGGTGACCTTTGTGGACGTGCCTGGATTTTTGCCTGGCGTGAATCAGGAATATGGGGGGATCATAAAACACGGAGCCAAGATCATTTATGCCTACTGCGAGGCCACAGTTCCCAAGGTTACGGTGATTACCCGTAAGGCCTATGGGGGCGCTTATGATGTCATGTCAAGCAAACACCACGGAGGCGACATCAATTACGCCTATCCCACTGCCGAGATAGCGGTTATGGGGCCTGAAGGAGCCGTGAATATCGTGTTCCGGAAAGAGATTCAAAAGGCAGAGAACCC
>CP070840.1:1980002-1990759 GCA_020342025.1 Deltaproteobacteria bacterium | reverse complement strand
GATTCTCCAGGACTTTAAGGTCCATGAGCGTGTGTACGATGTTGAACACCGTGCTCTTATTCAGGTCAAGATTGGCGGATATGCCGCTGATACCCATGGGTTCTTTCGATTGGGCAAGCAACTCCAGTATGGCAAAACACTTGTCTAATGCAGGCACTCTTTTGAATGTGGGGGGGGACATATTGGAATCCGAATTTGTTTCTTATAGAAAACGCATGTTCTTTATATGAAACGAAAACGGGTAATGTCAAGGGGAAAATGATGAAAAAGGATCGTAATAGTTCTTTCAGCTTCTGTTTTTCTTCGCCTCTAACGCCTTGAGGATCTTCTCCGGGGTTATGGGGAGATCCATGAAGTCAACCCCTATGGCATCGTAGATGGCATTCACAATGGCAGGGGCCGGAGACAACTGTGTTCCCTCCCCCGCCTCCTTAGCCCCAAAGGGCCCCAGCGGATCGTCTGTCTCAATGTCGATGGCCTCTATCTCCGGCATCTCCATAAAAGTGGGAAAACCATAATCCAGGAAGGAGGGGTTCATCACCTGCCCCTTCTCCACAATCACATGTTCATAAAGGGCCTGACCCATTCCTCCCACCACAGAGCCTTCCAACTGACCCTCCACGAGCATGGGGTTGATCGGCCTTCCGCAGTCATGGGCCGTTACCATCCTCACCAGCTTCACCTGGCCTGTTTGAAGATCCACCTCCACTTCTGCCGCCTGGGTCATGAAGGAGTAATTGGGCGCAAAGTTCCCATTCTCTTTGATCAGGGTGGTGGGCTCGGTGACGGGCGCCATCCAGGATCCTCTGCCCACAATGGGCATGGGCAGGTCCTCATATTGATAGGCCTTGATGGCCTCAGAAAGGGTCATTCCCCGCTCAGGAGACCCTTTCACAAAGATTCTTTTCTCCTTTGCCACCAGGTCCTCTGGATTGGCCTCCAGTTTTTCAGCCACAAACTCGAAAAGCTTGTTCTTTGCAGAGAGGGCCGCCAATCTTGCCGCATTGCCTGCCCTTACCGTCACACCGCTGCCGAAGGTTCCCGGGTCTAGTGGGGTGATCCCCGTGTCGGCCGCCGTTATTCTCACGTCCTCCAGGGCCACGCCAAGCTCCTCTGCAACGATCTGGCTGATTACCGTCTCTGCGCCCTGGCCGATGTCTGCGGCCCCTGAAAGGACGTTCACGGCCCCGTCGCGACCCAGTTGAACCACGGATCCGGAACTGATGTGGCTCATGTTATTCACACCGCTGGGGAAGGATCCTCCTGCCAGTCCCACACCTCTTCCAAAGGGGAGTTTTCCCCTCTTCTCTTTCCAGCCTATGGCCTGGGCCGCCTCCTTCACCGAGTCCGCGTACCCGCAGGTATTAATGATGAACTTGGCCGGGTGTGGCTCGCCCGCATGGATGCTATTCTTGATTCTGAGCTCTGCCGGATCGATGCCCATACGATCTGAAATCATGTCCAGCTGTCGCTCCACGGCAAATCGTGCCTGAGGAATACCGTGTCCCCGCATGGCCCCACCCACCGGCTTGTTGGTGTAGACATGATGCCCGTGGTAGATCAGGTTGGGCACACGATAGGGGATCATCAGGAAAAACCCTGAAACGGTGATCATCAGAGGGGCCGTGCTGTTGTAGGCCCCGCCATCCGCATAGGCCGTAAACTGTTGGGCCAGGATAGTCCCATCTTTCTTCATCCCGGTCTTTGCTGTAATGTACATGGGGTGCCTCTGCCGGGTGGAAATAAAGATCTCCTCCCGCTCATAGACAAACTTGACCGGTCTTCCCAGCTTCATGGCAAACCAACAGGCACAGAAATCCTTGGCAAACATATCGATCTTCTGACCGAAGCCGCCCCCCACTTTTGGCTTGATCACACGGATCTTACCCTCAGGTACCAGCAAAGTGGTGGATAGGTTTCTGCGTAGGTAGAAGGGAATCTGGGTGGAGGACCAGATGGTCAGTTCTCCCCTAAGTGGATCATATTGGGCAAGGGCCGCGTGGGGCTCAAGGGGCGCATGATTGACTCCCTGAGAGTAGAAGGTATCCTCAAAGACCACGTCACTCTCTTTGAAGGCCGCCTCCACATTCCCAAATTCCTTGTGCATCATGGCAGAGATATTGTTCGGTACCTCATCGTGGATGACAGGGGCTCCTTCCTTGATGGCATCCAACGGATCGAATACTGCAGGCAACTCCTCATAGTCCACCTTGATCAGTTCTACGGCCTCCTCTGCAATCTCCTGATCAATGGCACAGACCGCGGCCACGTCGTCACCTATGTACCGCACTTTCCCCTTGGCAAGTGCATACTCATCCTTTGCCTTCGGCACAATGCCGTATGTTCGATCCGGGATTTCCTCACCGGTCATCACGCCTTTAACGCCGGGCAGCTTCGCCGCTTTTGAGGTGTCTATATTCAAAATCTTCGCATGGGGAAGAGGGCTCCTTAATACCTTACCGAAGAGCATCCCGGAAAGCTTAAGATCATCGGTGAACTGGGCGGTCCCCTTCGCTTTTACCGCCGCATCATGCATGGGCAACCTTTTCCCGACAACGTTCAGTTCTTTTTCCATCTGTGGCTTCCCTTTCCCTTCCCTATCCGGCCACACTCATCACCGCTTCAATGATCTTTTTGTAACCTGTGCAGCGGCAAAGGTTGCCAGCCATTTTTTTCTTTATGATCTCTTCCGTGGGGTGCTCCTCTTCATCTAATATGCCTTTGGCGGTCATGATCATACCTGGCGTGCAGAACCCGCATTGAAGCCCGCCCTTTTCCACAAAAGCGCTCTGGAGGGGATGCAGTTCCCCGTCCCCACTTAAACCCTCTATGGTGAGGATCTCTTTGCCCACCCCATCCATGGCCAGCATGAGGCACGAGAGATGAGCCTCGCCATTTATAAGGACCGTGCAGGCCCCGCAGGCCCCAAGGTCGCATCCTCGCTTTGTGCCAATCAAACCCAGGTTGTCCCTGAGCACCTCAAGAAGGGTCTGATTGGAAGCCACCAACACCTCATACGTATCACCATTAACGTTCAGCTCAACACCCTGTTTCATTACTTTGACCTCCCTATCGCTTCATCCGTGCTGCATCGAAGAAGTAGCCCCATCATTCTTCTCTTATAAGAGGGAGAATAAACGCTGTTTTTGACCGGCCTGGCTTCTTTGGGGGCGAGACCGCTCGCCTCTTCAACCACCTCTGCATTGAGATCTTTTCCTCTCATAGAATCTTCAACATTTGGAGCCCTTAAAGGCTTCTTATCTACGGCCGTGAAGGAAACTCTATATTCCTTCCGCTCCGCGGACGCCCAAAAGGCATGGCCCACAATGGGAAAATCTATACTCCCGCGATTGGAGAATTTGATGTAGGTGGAAAACCCGTTCATGGCTCCCCCCGGGATGGTCACCTCTGTCAATATTTCCCCTTTCTTGAGAACAAGCGGGGCTTTGCCGTCCCCGGAGAAAAAACTCTCCAGCGGTACCTCCCTTGCCTTCCCTTTACTCTCCAAAATCACCTGCACATTCAAGACGAGAAGTGCTGCAGCCAAATCCCCACAATAGCTCGAATAACAGATCTCTTTCTTGTTGACCACGTGACAGATCTCTCCGCCCGCTTTGTAGCAGGTGGGCCTGGCACTCCGCCACCACTGGGACTGGTTGAAATACATGCACCTGTTTTGCTGACACAGGTTGCCTCCAAGGGTCCCCATGCTCTGGTGGTGATAGGACCCGACAGAAGAGGCGGCCTGGGCAAGGGCGGTTACTTTTTCTCTCACGAGTTTTGCGGAGTAGATCTTTTTCAGGGGAGTGAGGGCCCCTATCCTTAAGGTGCCATTGTCCTGCGCTATGAAGTCCAGGCCAGATATGCGCTTTATGTTTACCACCACGGAAGGCACCTCCACCCTGTGCTTCATGTTGACCAAGAGGTCCGTCCCGCCCGCCAAAACTTTCGCCGCTGGATCTTCATCCAGGATGGCACACGCCTCCTTGATACTCTTGGGTTCCACGTATTTAAATTTTGGTAATCTCACGGCATTCCTCCCGTTTAATACACCCTGTATGAATCTTGCTTTTCCCTATAATTACAAATGGCGAAATTAGGGAATCCGTACAATATTACTCCACACCAAGAAATTCAAATCAAATCTCTATTCCATCTTGGCTTCCCTCATCCGAATCGCTCCCCCCTGTTTCACAAAATCTACTCTTAGTGGCTGAGCTACTGAACTTACTGGACTGGACTTTAATTGCATTTCCGGTGCGGAAACGATTAATTTTTTGCAAGTTCAAGGAGAACGAGGGATTGTGCGGAGGCATACGTTGAGTATGCCGCACAAACAAATCCCGCAGATCGACGCAGCCTGCCCGCCATCGCGAGCCGCTAAGGCGAGGCGGGCGGGAGATTGTGAAAAAGGAGCGTTTCCGAACGGAAACTAGTCGAATAGGGCGTTCACAAAATCATCAACCTCAAAAGGCCTCAGATCATCTAGCCTTTCGCCGATCCCGATAAATCTTATGGGGAGTCCAAGCTGGTGACATATGCCCACCACGATGCCCCCCTTGGCTGTCCCATCCAGCTTGGTCAGGATTATATCTGTAACGCCAAAGGCCTTGTGAAACATTTCCGCCTGAGAAAGGGCATTCTGACCGGTGGTTGCATCCAGCACGAGCCACACCTGATGGGGAGCGCTGGGCAGCTTCCGCCCCGCAACACGCTGGATCTTCTCAAGCTCATCCATAAGGTTCGTCTTGGTATGAAGCCGGCCTGCCGTATCTATGAGGACCACATCTATATCTCTCGCCTGCGCTGCGGAAATGGCATCAAAGACCACCGCGGATGGATCAGAGCCCGTTTTTTGCTTGATCACCTCCGCGTCTACCCTCTCCCCCCAAACGGCCAACTGCTCGATGGCTGCGGCCCTGAATGTGTCGGCTGCCACCAGCATGACCTTTTTGCCCTGCTCCTTGAAGCTGTGCGCGGCTTTGCCAATGGTGGTCGTCTTGCCCACACCGTTCACGCCGATCACCATGATGATCAGGGGTTCCCCTGGGCCAGGGTTCTTACGCTCCACTTCCGGTATCTGAAGGAAAGCACGGATATGCTCCTTCAGCGAATCCTTCAGCTTTTCAGGATTATCAAGTTCTTTCCTCGCCACCCCCGCCTGAACCCGATCAATCAATTCCTGCGTTGTGACCACGCCCAAGTCAGACGTGAAAAGGATCTCCTCCAGCTCATCCAGGAGATCCCTATCAATCTCCCTCTTACCAAAGACCAGCTGATCCAGCCTACCTGTCAGGCCGGACCTTGTCTTTGAAAGCCCCTGCCGCAGCCTCTCATAGAGACTCCCTTCCTTGTTTTCTTCTTTTGCCTTCTTCTTTCTGAACAGCCTCATCATACGCCTCGCTGGCACGCCATTCTCTGCATGTTGAATTAACGAAGTCCAGAGACAAACCTCCGCAGTTCCAGTTCCAGTTCCATCGCCTTTTGGGGGTTCTCGGAGATGAGATTGTTCTGCTCTGCAGCGTCTTCCTTTAAATGGTAAAGCTCGTTTGCCTTCCCTTTATCAAAATTCAAGATGAAGGCCCATTCTTGACTGCTGACCCTCCAATTCCTCTTGAAGTGCCCCATGTAGGCGTAATCCCGTATGGATTCCACTTCCCCTGCCATCATGGGTAGAAGGCTCTGACCATGAACCTTAAGTGGCTGGCGGACCTTCAAGAAGTCCAAGATGGTGGGAAAGATCTCGGTGGTTTCTACCATGGCGCTGAAGCGTTTCCCGGCCCCCAGGCCTTCTGGATGCCGGATGATCAGGGGAATGTGTACCAGGTACTCATAAAGCCCGGGTTGGGCCTTCTTGATGTAACCGTGCTCCCCAAAGGGTGCGCCATGATCTGTGGTGAATATGATCAAGGAGTTGTCGTAAAGCCCCAATTCCTTCACCTTGTCTAGAAAGATGCCGATCCAGTGGTCACAGAGGGTCACCTTCCCGGCATAGAGCATTTTGATGTGATGCAGTTCCTCAGGCGTGAGATAACCTTCCACGTTTCCGGGAATAGGGTGAATGATGTCCTGACCTTTGTAGCTGGAGTCGGTATACATCCGGTTATAGGGGGCCGGAGGGTCCCAGGGTTCGTGGGGGTCGAAACAATCCAGCCAGAGAAACAGGTTGTCCTTCTTGGACTGATCTTGCAGCCACTTGATCCCCTCTCTGACACACTGGGCCACAAACGTGTCCTCTTCCCCTTTCCAGTCGTGGACATTTCGAAGGTATTGGGTGAGTTGGGCCTTGACCGCTTTGTCTTTCCCATCTCCTTTGTAGTATTTGTCCACATTCACTTCTACGGATTCGTGCACGACGTAGGGATCACCCTCGTGCCCGCGCACATGCTTGGTATAATCGAAACCCCTTTCAAAGGCCATGGACGGCTTGTGGAGGTGGTAGACGTCCGTGATCATTGCAGAGTGAAAGCCTTTGTTCCACAAAACCTCGGCGAGCAACACATCCGTGGGTTCCAGGCGCTGCCATCCCCGGAAAGGGAATGTAAACCGACCGGTAAAGAATGTGGTACGCGTGGGGACCGTAGGCAGGCCTTCAGAGTAACAATAGTCGAATAGGGCGCTCTCTGAGGCCAGCTTGTCCAAATTGGGCGTCTTTATCCAGTCGTTTCCGTAACACCCCAGATAGTCCCAACGCCAGGTATCGTTGATCAAGACGATGACGTTCACGAGGTTTGGTCTCCTTTTTCTATCGGTTGATAACCGTGATGTTTTCAAGGACGCTCGGGGCCATATCCATCATCTGGCCCAGGAGCTTCTCGTTCATATCCTTGTCAAAACCTTCTCCCGGATGATCCACACCGTTCAGAATTTGAAAGAGTTTCGCGCCCTCAGGTTCACTGAAGTGTAGATCGTATGAGGCGTCCCCCTCCTCCCAGTGGATAGTCTCTTCCAGCTCCTCCTGCGGTTCATCTTCAACGGATGCGCCTATGATGTAGATCATTTGTGACTTGAGATCATCCAAAAAGTCCTCGTCGAAAAATCCTTCCTCGTTCTGCGCATAGTTCAGGATTCTATAAATGTCTAAGATCTCATCTGTCTCAAATTCTATGGCAAATTCCCTCAGAGAAATGCCGCAAGCGGCTGTTTCTTTGACTTCCATGGAAAATATCTCCTTTCTTCCCCAGAAATGCTCTCCGCTCTGTCGTTTTGACGATCCTTATTAATGGGGCGACCCATTATTAGTCAAATCGATTCTTTTTCAAAAATAATTGATAATTTCAATGGCTCTAACTAAGGTAAGATCTGGTCATTCTTACTGCTAAGTTTGGAAATCTGCAACCCTAAAGAGGGATTGAACATGATCGAGGAGACGGGCGGGAACTTTTGCCCGCCGCTTCGTGACTCTTATTTTGTGGGCAAAACGGATCGCATCACGCAGGTGGCTCAGGAGAGAACAGAATGAACGAATTTACCCCCCATGAACTGGAATTGATGGAAAAGATGACCCCTCAGCATAAGGGTCTCATGCCCAAGCTCAATGCCAAAGAGAGAAAATCTCTGGCTGAGAACGTGACTCTGGAAAATATAGAGATCATACAATCCTGGATCGGGACGGATGAAGAGATCCAAAGGATGCTTTTCTGGGATAGAGGTGGCAAATTCGATGATCCTGAATGGCAGAACCTGGAACCTGTGGATGAAGCAACCGCATCCCTTTACGAAAAGGCCAGGGTTCATTTTGCTCAGCTAAGGGTGGAAGCCGTGGAAAGCCAAAGACGTTCAGATCTGACCCTCTATAGCCAGTTCAATACGGGACTTCTCTTCACGGGCCTGGCAGGGGCGCTACGCTGTGACAAAAATGGAAATCCGGACGAGGAAGGATCATTTTTCAAGGGCGTTGAGTGGCGCTGCATCGGCAGTGTTGAAGAGAACATCAATAGCATCACCCTATTTCCCCTTGATTCTGGAGATTATGATGTCCATCTCGGCAGGAGACACCATCAAGAAGCCCAAGGCATATGGGTTAACACGGGTGATTCGCACAGCCTCCTGCAATTGGGCCAACTGAGCGAAAAGGTCCTCCCCAAGAACGGCTTCGAAACCCTTGTGAAGGACCCGGCCGGAAAGCGTCTGGAGCTGGATCCCAGGGCCCTCAGAAGGGCAGTCATGGGTGATGGGGAGAAAGTCTATTACGGCCAGGAACTGAAACTCTACGCATCTGCGCGGGCAGAAGATGCCGAAAAGGCCATGGAGGTTGCAGATACCCTTGCTTACCGGTTTTACGAGCGGTTTGGCCTCGAAACCGAGTGTTTTAAAATTGGAAAAAAGTACGGGAACTTTTTCATTATGAGGGAAGATAACTTCGAGCGATTTCTTCCTTCAACGCCTGTTGAAGAGAAAGGCCTGGTGCTCCTGACAGCCACACTGGTTTGCAGACGGTGTAGACGGGAGATAGAGGAATTCAGGGATCTTGCCAAGCATTACCCGCAAATAAAGTGCGCGCTGGTCAATCTCAATTCACCCCAGTTCAAGTTCTACGAGCGGGTGTTTGGTGATATGGGAGGGGGCGATCCAGATGAATTCAGAAAAACCGCGGCAGGTGTAACCCCCTTTATCATCCTTTACGCGCCCGATGAGAATGGCGTGCTGCAACTCGCTGAATATATCGCCACGGGGAAGGCCGAAAATACGCCTTCCATCCGAAACAACATGCACGTTCTCGACAGGTATTTCAAATAGCCAACCCCATTTGGCTCAAAAAAAAGTAGGCACTAAGGCGTGGGCACTTTGAAACTTCCTCATCCATGCGCCTCACTCCTTACTACCTACTGCTTACGCGCGAGCTGGTGGCTAATTCTCTCTAAACTCCTGGAGATCCACGGACACCATCTTTGATACGCCTGCCCGCTCCATGGTCACCCCGTAAAGCCTGTCCACAATCTCCATAGACCTGCGGTTGTGGGTCACGAGGATGATCTGTGAGTATTTCCGGATCTCTTTCAAAAGCTCATTGAAGCGATCAATATTGGCCTCGTCCAGGGGAGCGTCCACCTCATCCAACAGGCAGAATGGACTGGGCTTGATTAGATAAAGGGAAAATAGGAGAGCCATGGCCACAAGGGCCTTTTCACCTCCAGAGAGCAGGCCCATATGGCTCAACTTCTTGCCCGGCGGACGGACCTCCACAAGGACACCGCTCTCTAGGGGTTTTTCAGGATCTATCAGTCTAAGGCCTGCCATGCCCCCATTGAAGAGGATTGGAAAGACCGATTTCAACTTCCTATCCACCTCATCGAATGTCTCCCTAAATTTCTCTAAAGAGGTTCTGTTGATCTTTCTGATGGCCTTTTCCAGTGATTCAATGGACCGCAGGAGATCTTCCCGCTGTGTGGTCATAAAGTCGTGCCTCTCTTTCAGTGCCTCATGCTCCTGAATGGCCGTGAGATTGACCTCGCCCATGGTCTCTTTCAATTTCTTCTTTCGCTCCAGTACTTCCCTCGTTTCCAGTTCAGAAAAACCCTCTTGCATGTACTCCTTGTAGATTTCCAACAAGTTCAGGTTGAATTTCTCTCTGACCAGCTCAACCAGGTTGTTCATCCTGAACCTGATCTCTGATTGTTCAAGCTTTGCCGTATTTATCTTCTCTCTGAGAATCTCCAATGCAGCCCGTACATCCTCTCCTTTCTTTTCCTCTTCCCGAATCTCGGCCTGAAATCGACTCCGATCCTGCTCCGCTCCATTTACGGCGTCTCTCGCCTTTTCCAGTTTCTCATGGAGCCCTTCCAATCCTCCTCGTAACATCTCTTCACTTTTTAGAAGCTCTTGATATTTCTGCTTTCCCTGCGAAACATCTTCCTCTATCTTTTCCACTTTCTGGTGGGTTTCATGGATGAAATCCTCAATGCGCTCTATCTCCCGCAACAGGCCCCTTTCCTCCTCCTGGGAGAGTCTGTGATCCAGCTTCAGCTTTTCCAATTCATTTCGGATCTGCTCAAACTCCTCCTCACTCTCCTTCAGTTCAACCTCTTTCTGGTGCAGGTATTTTTCCTCTTTTTTCCTGTTGTCTTCAGACAACTGGAGCTCAGATTTAATTTTGCTCAGGGCATTTTCATGTCGAATCTGTTCCTTGCTTATCTTTTCAAGCTCGTCGGAAATCCGGCTGGACAATTTATCAAGTTGATCCATCTCTTGTCCCAAACGGAATATCACCCTGTCCAAATCGTTGACCTTCTCCTGGCAATCCGACTTTTCGTCTATCAGGTCATCCAGAGAACTCGTCTTCCCCTCCAATTCTAGGCTCACCGTGTTGAGCTTGGTTTTGAGCGCCTCCGCCTTTCCCTCACATTCCTTCACCTTCTCTTCCAGTTCCTTGATCTCCCTCTTCCTTGCAAGGAGGCCACGGGAAGTACTGGCGAGCTTGCCGCCGCTAATAACTCCCCGGTTGTCAACCATGTCTCCGTCTGGGGTAACCAGGCATTGATCTCTGCCATTCTCTTTCCATGCAGAGATGGCCTGGTCAAGATCCTCCACCAGCGCCGCATTACCCAGAAGTATGCTGATCAGGGGTTTGTACGAGTCGGGGACTGAGACAAGATCCCGGAGAAGAGGGAAGCCGTTATGCTGTTTATAATCTTTCTGCCCGTTCAACTCTGTGATAGGGACGAAACTACTCCTGCCACTCGCCTTGAGCTTCAAGTAATCAACGGCCTCTTTACCATCCTTCTGGCTTTCCACAATGATGTATTGGAGTGTATCGG
>CP070840.1:1959762-1979902 GCA_020342025.1 Deltaproteobacteria bacterium | reverse complement strand
GGCCCCAGGCTTTGGCCGAAGGCTGCACTGAAAGTGAGGTACCCGAATTCACTCTCACGCCGGTCTGGGGACTCAATAGAGGCTATAAAGGCCTGGCTGGAGACGATATGAAGCTGGAAACCCAGTCCCCCCGCAACCTGAGAGGCTATCAGGGTCAAGACGTGACCCGCATGGATGAGCAGCACGGCGCTTACAATGTTGCAGAGCACCCCGAGGGCCAGGGCACGCTTCACGCCCACTCTGTCCGCAAACCCGCCGATAGGTATAGAGAGGAAAAACGAAAGCAGGCCGAACGCGCCCACAATAACGCCGATCACTGCAGGGGAGGCACCCAGGTCATGGGCCAGCAGAGGGACAAGGGGGAAAACCATGCCGTAGCGGACAAAATTCAGTAAGAAAACAATCAGAATCAGGCGTATATTGCTGTGCATAGAGCTTAAGGCGTTCCTTCCCGTCCTTCTCCCAAATCCCTATTCTGATAGCTTCAGGAGCATGCCCCTTCTTTTGGCCCTCCCCAGTGCGGCTCCCATGAAGATGACCTCGAGGAACAGATAGACAAACACTCCTACGTAACCTTTCGCAAGAACATGGGAAAAGGTGGGCTCAAAGCCATAGAATTGTCGAAAATACTCCAGAAAGTAGGTCAGGGGAATGAGTTCGGCCAGGGTCGCTACCCATTTTGGCAGTATGGAGACGGGGTAGTAAATACCGCAAAGCAGGAGCATGAGGCTCACGAGGGACCAGGCCGCCACCTCGGCGCGGTGGCCGAAAGTGAAAACCAGGATACACACAAAGGCTCCGATGGTGGTGGCACTCAGAAAGAGCCCGAACATGAAGAGGCAAGTGGGTAAAGGGCCGGGGACCGTGAAATTGAAATCGAAAATCAGGTAGCTGGCGCCCATCAGGAGGAAATAGACGGCTCCGCCCCTTATGATCCCCACCACCAGTGAACCGAGCAAGAGATGGCGAATTCCCACCGGCGCGATAAAACCGTGTTTTATGGCCTTGCTCCACACGTCATAGAGCAAGGCATAGGCCACATCCAGCTGGCAGACCTGAACGGCGCTCATGGAAATGACCCCGATAAGAATAAACGCCTTCATTTCTGTTGAGAGTGAAGCGAATTCCGCAAGAAGCCCCACGGAAAGAAAGGCCACCAAAGGCCAAAAGAGTATCTCGAAGAGGGTAAAAACGTTCCTCTTGGTCATGATCCAGTTTTTGAACATGAAGGCCTTCACCTTTGTGAATTCATTTTGCAAAAGCGATAAAGAGATCTTCAAGGTCTGACTCCTCTGTTTGAATATTGTGGATAAAGATCCCCTGGGCGATGAAGAAATCCAGGATCTGAGGGAGCCTCTGTCGGTGGTCGTCCACCTGGATCTTACAAGAAGATTCACCTTTCTGAAGGGCATATACCCCTTCCAGGTCCCTGAGCCCCTGCACAGGCAGGTGCCCCTGGAACTCGATGTGGAGGGTATCAGCAAGGCGCATTTCCCGCTTGAGGTGCTGAGGTGTCCCAAAGGCCCGAATGGTTCCGTCTGTAATAAAGGCCACCTGTTCACAAAGGGTTTCGGCCTCCCTCATGTTGTGGGTGGTCATCAGGATGGTGGTGCCTTTTTCCTGGTGGAGACCTCTAATGGCTTCCCGTATTCTGCGGGCCACATCGGGGTCCAGCCCCACGGTGGGCTCGTCTAGTAGCAGGAGTTCAGGTTCGTTCAAAAGGGCCTTCGCAAGGGCGAGTTTTTGTTTGGTCCCCGTGGAGAGCTCATCGAACCGCACCCTGGTAAACTCTCTCAGATCAAACAGGTCCAGGAGATTTTCCACTCGCCTTTCTAACCGGCGCCCTGAAAGGCCATAGAGCATGGCATAGTACCGGAGATTTTCTTTAACGCTCAGGCTCCACAGGAAGTTGGCGTGCCCGGAAGAGAGGTTGATGCGCTTGCAGATCTCCATGGCTTGGGTCCGAACATTGTATCCCATGACGCGGACATCGCCCTCTTCGGGCGTAAGCAGGTTGGACAGGATGGAAAGGAGGGTGGTCTTGCCAGCCCCGTTGGGCCCCAGAAGGCCCCAGAAGCCACCTACCGGTACGTGGAGACTTACCCCCCTGAGGGCCTCCTTCCTTCTTCTTCGGAGCCACCCGGATACGAATGTCTTTTTCAGTCCCTTCACCTCAATGGCATATTTCAACGTCAGGCCCCTCCTCTCTCGGGTCTATGGTATGGGTCCTGAGAAGATAGGATAAGAGGGATAAACTGTCAAATGAACGGGGTAAACATGGAGCATGGTGCAAGGAGTGAGCCCTTCGACTGGGCTCAGGGCAGAGAGGAAGGAGTAGGCAATGAGGAGTGAGGAGTGTAAAAACCCGCCCACCCACTTCAAAACAGGGCATTAGTGATTAGATTGTTCAAAAATCCTAAGATGAAGAAAGGGAAAGAAATATGGTGGGGAATACCGATAGTGCTATTTTATCAAGCGCTTTCGACTTGCGTGGCGTATTGTTGAAGAATCGGGTCGTTATGGCCCCGATGACACGAGCGCGGGCAGGGCAGGAGCGCCTACCCAATTCATTGATGGCAGAGTACTATGCTCAACGAGCCTCCGCGGGGCTGATCATCACAGAAGCGACGGTCATTTCCAAGCAGGGAATCGGTTGGCCGAACAGTCCAGGAATCTATTCGGATGAGCAAACCGACGCCTGGAAGAGGGTTGTCCATGCCATTCATGCCAAAGGAACACCGGTATTTCTGCAGCTCTGGCACTGCGGAAGGGCTTCCCACAGCAGCTTTCACGAGAATCAAGCACTTCCTGTGGCCCCCTCAGCCATCAAAATTAGTGAGGGCTACATTAATACACCCACAGGCAAACAGTCTTATGAGACACCGCGAGCATTGGAAACGGAGGAAGTATCAGGGATCGTGGAGGATTATCGGCTTGCCGCTGAGCGAGCCAAGAGAGCGGGGTTCGACGGCGTGGAAATACACGCAGCTAATGGGTATCTCATTGACGAGTTTTTACAGTCCAAGACCAATCATCGAACCGATCCCTATGGGGGAAGCTTGGAGAATCGCTATCGGTTCCTGGATGAGATCATACGGGCGATTCTCACTGTCTGGCCTCCTGCTCGAGTCGGTGTGCATATATCACCGAACGGCAATTTTAACGACATGGGCTCAGCTGATTTTCGTGAGAATTTTATTTATGTTGCAAAACAGCTAAACCAGCACAAAATGGCTTACCTCCACGTGGTAGATGGTCTCGCTTTTGGCTTTCATGAACTTGGAAACCCAATGACATTGGCAGAATTCCGGGAGGTATTTGAGGGTCCGCTCATCGGGAATTGTGGTTACACCCAGGAGACAGCCGAAGCTGCGATTCAGGCCAAGCATGCAGACTTGATCTCCTTTGGGAGGCCCTTTATCAGCAATCCAGACCTGGTGGAACGTTTCGCCAATGGCTGGCCCTTGAACCCGCCGGCAGATCAAAAGGTTTGGTATTCTTTTGATGATGTGGGCTACACTGACTTTCCCCGATACGAGGGTTAGGGCACAGGTGCTGATCTGATATACTATAAATGAGAAGAGGACGGAAGGCGGATGGCAGAGATTATGAAAGAAAACTGGAAATGACGCTTGGCAAGCACTGGTTGTTCTAAACCCATGAACGGAGAGATTGAGAATGTCAAAAAGAGAAAATAAATGGTCGCGCAGGGATTTCTTGAAAACGACTGGTGCAGCGGGTGTGGGATCGGTGCTCGCCTCCATGAGCCCTCTAGCAAAAGTTGCAGGCAAGTCTCTTTCAGAAACTTCTGATCAGCTGCTCGTGCCCACCCGACCCTTTGGAAAAACGGGGGTGAACGTTTCCATGCTTGGCATGGGGGGCTCGGGGGATCTGACCTCCAGCCAAGTCCTGTTAAGACAGGCCATTAAGATGGGGGTCACTTATTGGGATACGGCAGAGACCTACGGTCGAGGCAAGGGCGAGAGGGCCATCGGGGAGCATTTTGAGAGATACGGTGAAGACCGGAAAAAGGTGTTTCTCGTCACAAAGTCTAGATCCAGAGACGTGGATGGACTATCCCGAAGTCTCGATCAATCCCTAGGAAGGATGAATACCTCCTACATCGATCTCTATTTTGTCCACATGCTTCGGGGGATAGAAGAACTGCGTCCTTTTGACCAATTCAGAGGTTGGGTTGAAAAAAGGAAAAACGAGGGAAAGATCCGGTTCTTCGGGTTCAGTACCCACTCTTTTATGGAAAGTTCCATGATGGAAGCGGCTGAGCTCGGTTGGATCGACGGTATCATGATGTCTTACAATTATAGGCTCATGCACACCGATAAAATGAAGAAAGCCGTGGATGCATGTGTAAAGGCAGGAATTGGCCTCACCGCTATGAAGACGCAGGCCGTCCGGTCATGGGGGATTGTTGGCAGTGTGGGAGAGGAAACTGAAACGGCGTCAAAGATGACGAAGCAGTTCCTCAAAAAAGGGTTTACTCCGGAACAGGCCAGGCTCAAGGCCGTCTGGCAGAACAGCCATATTGCCAGTATATGTTCGGAGATGGACAATTTGACCATCTTGATGGCCAACGTGGCCGCCGCTATGGACAGGACAGAGCTTTCCTCACGGGATATGAGGCTGCTGGAACAATATGCCCATGAAACCGCCTCTGGTTACTGTGCGGGCTGTGCACATATCTGTGAAGCATCCGTGGAAGGCCATGCCCCGATAAGCGATGTGATGCGCTATCTCATGTACAGTCGGAGTTATGGAGATCGGGATCAGGGCAGGTCCCTTTATCAAGAAATATCACGAGAAACGCGAAGCCTTATGGCCAGCATGGATTATTCAGTGGCGGAACAGAGGTGTCCGCAAGGAATGCCCATCGGAAGACTCATGAGAGAAGCTGCCCATGAATTGGCATGAACAAAAAGGGGGACGAGTCAGCAGTAAGGAGGAAAGAGCAAAGAGCTTCGTCTAGGAGGTGACTCTCTGTTCAAATTCTTCCGCGTATTGCCTGATAAGGCCTTGGTCTGCGAAACTGTAATAGGTATTGTTTCCTATGATCACGTGGTCGAGCACCTGGATCATCAGGAGCTGGGACGCCCACACCAGATCTCTGGTCAGTTTTCGGTCTTCGATGGAGGGGGTGGGATCTCCAGATGGATGATTATGTACGAAAACCAGGGCCGCCGCTGAATTTTCTAAAGCCAGGGTGACCACCTCCCGGGGATAGATGGCACTCCCCGATAAGCTGCCCAGGAACACGTCCTGGTCAGAGATCAATTCGTTCTTGCGGGTAAGAAAGAGGACCTTGAATACCTCCCTTTTCAAATCCCGCATGGAATGAAACAAATAGTCGAAGACCGCCTTTGATGAACCGAAAAAGGCCTTTCCCTTTGCCCGGTCTCTGAGATACCTCCTGGCAACCTGATGAACAAGATTCAAGTAAAGGGCATTTTTGGGTCCGATCCCCTTGATCTCCCTCAGTTTTTCTCTGGGCGCGGAGAGGACTCCGGAAAGGGTGCCGAACTTTTTCAGGGCTTCCCTGGCTTGGGGCTTCATATCTCTTCTGGGGGTTCCCAGGGTGAGGAGGAACTCCACCACCTCCTCGTCTGAAAATCTCTCAAGGCCGGCCTCCATAAATTTGTCCCGCAATCTCTGTCGGTGGCCTTCCCCCTTTTTTTGCCAGTCTTCCTTGTCCATGTGGATGGGATGTTGTGCTGGAGGCGTATGTGCCTGTTTAGAATTGGAAAAGCTTAAGCCGTTGAAGCATACAACCTTACTCAGGCGTAGTCAATCCATGTAAAAAGCTTAGGGGATTGCCCTATCTCTGTGTCGGAGAATATGTAAGAGTTTTTGCAATTTTTTTTATAAGTGGATATAATGACCAGCTTAACTAAAAATTCTAAAGGTGATAAGAAGGGTACTGGATTGATGTTTCTATTAAAAATCTTATTTTTTCTCATTATCTCTCTCATATACCAACTCATCCACACTGAGGGTGCCTGGGCATGGGGGCCCGCTATACATACGGTGATTGGATGTACTATTCTGGATGAATTGAAACATATACTTCCTCCTGTGGCGAGGGTTATTCAGTTGTTTCCCATGGAGTATCTCTATGGGAGTCTTTCAGCCGATTTCTTTGTGGGCAAAGGGCAAAAAAGTAAAGATGGTCATTCCCACAACTGGGACACAGGTTTCAGGTTCTTCGAGGAAGCAGGGGATGACAGGGAGACAGCCTACGCATACGGGTTCCTTTCTCATCTCGCGGCAGATGTGGTGGCCCACAATTACTATGTGCCCAAACTGATTCACAGTGTCTCCGCATGGAAGCGGATGGGGCATATCTATGTGGAGGCGAAGGCAGATCAGTTCGTCGGGCCCATTTACACGAGAATTGCGAGAGATCTGTTGAGCAGGGAGGAGTTGGGTTGTGACGAACTCCTCAGATCGGCCGTACGAACAAGCAGAAACGGGCTTAGGACAAGGAAGCATATTTTTACCCAGTCCGTGAAACTGTCCGATTTTCTAAACGCCTCACAACCCGTAGGCCTCGTGAGGAGAGGATCCCGGTACCAGATTTCCCCGGTTTATTTGAACTTTATGATCAACCTGGCATTTCGTCTTGTGAAAGATTTCCTGACAAATACAGAATCATCAACCTGTCTATCCTACGACCCCATTGGGAGCAGAAATCTTCGTCTGGCCGCCCGAAACGGCATCTTCTCAAAAATCTTCAATATTCCCAGTCCCATGCATCTTTTCAATGTGGATGAAGAGCTCCTCACGCTGTAGGGATTGGCGCCCTCCTTGCTCCATGGTTGTGACACGGGAACAAAAAAGAGCGGGAGGGCAGAAATAGAAAGTTACCTGTCCCGTCCTCTCTCCGTTGCACACGCCTTTGTTCCATGTTAATAGAACAAGATTGAAGCCCTTCTATCCCTTAAAAGGGTCTCACGAGAGCCATGAATGCGATCAGGATACTTCCAGAAAAGGTAGCCTCTCAGATAGCCGCGGGGGAAGTCATCGAGAGACCTGCCTCTGTTGTCAGGGAACTGCTGGACAATAGCATTGACGCAGGATCCACCAGGGTAGAGGTAACGATTGAAAATGGAGGGAAAAGACGCATTAAGGTGAGTGATAACGGCGTGGGGATGAACCGGGACGACCTGCTGCTGTGCCTGGAGAGGCACGCCACAAGTAAGATCAGGTCGGTCTCAGACCTCTTCTCCCTGTGTTCCTTGGGTTTCAGGGGAGAGGCCCTGCCCAGTACAGCCTCTGTATCACGGATGGAGATCACGTCACGCCCAGCCGAGCAGTTGATCGGTCACAGGGTGAAAGTGGATGGGGGTAAACTGAGATCCGTGGATGAAATAGGCTGTCCAGCCGGAACAATCGTTGAGGTGAGAGACCTTTTTTACAATGTGCCTGCCAGGCGAAAGTTCCTCCGGGCCGATAAGACAGAAGCAGATCACATTATCGATACCTTGTCCCGGATTGCCCTGCCATTTCTCCATATCCATTTCAGACTGGAGGACCGGACGAAGACCATCCTAAATCTCCCCCTTTCAGAGAACGATTTAAACCGTCTTTCGGTGCTGATGGGCCGGGACGTGGCTCGGACCTTGGTAGACCTTGATCAACAGGCCGGAGAGCTCAAGATCAAAGCCTATCTGGCCCCACCAGATTTGAGCAGAAGCCGGGGGGATCGTATTTTCATATACGTTAATAACAGGAGCATCCGGGACAGGCTTGTTACGCGGGCCGTCATGGAAGGTTATGGGCAACGTCTCATGAAGGGACGCTATCCGCAGGTCGTCATCTTTTTAGAGGTAGACCCCTCGTTGGTGGATATCAATGTTCACCCCACGAAACAAGAGATACGCTTTCGCCATAGCCGTCTGGTCTATCAGACGATCATATCGTCCGTTGAGGACACCTTGCGGCAGCGATTTCATGCTATTTTTGAGACGGGCATTGATGAGGGGTACAGAGAGCTGAGAGAGACGGCGGAGAAGCCTTTAAGTGGCGTGGACATGGCGGAGCCCCCCATGGCGTATTCGCTACCCTCATATGAGAGGTCGGGTGTCCCTGAGAAGGTATTTCAAGAGCCCTATTTTGTGAGAGAGGGGCCCCATGTCATCGGCCAGCTGAAGGGCACCTATATCCTTTGCCAGACAAGAGATGGTCTTCTCATGGTGGATCAACATGCGGCCCATGAAAGGATCGTCTATGAGGCCCTTAAGGGGGCGTATCAGACCATGCGAATTGAACGCCAGTCCTTTTTGATCCCTCATAAATTGGAAGTTTCAGTCAATGAAGCAAGAATTATCCAGCAGAAGCTGGATCAACTGGTGAAACTGGGGCTCGAACTGGAGCACTTTGGTGGGAATACCTTCCTGTTGAGATCGGTGCCTTCTTCTCTGATTCATGCGCAGTGGGAAAAGTTCTTGTATGACATTATTCCTGTGCTGGAGGAGGAGGATGATCTTTCAAGTGCGAAGGCCATGGAGAAAATATTGACAGTCATGGCGTGCCACGGCGCTATCAGGGCGGGAAAAAGGATGTCTCATGAAGAAATGGCTCTGCTCCTGAATCAATTGGAAGAGATGGATCTCCCCACAAATTGCCCGCACGGCAGACCTATCCTCAAGAGATTGAGCTATTACGAGATAGAGAAGATGTTCAAGAGGGTCGTGTGAGGGCAGTGCCTAAAGTGATCTAAAGGGACTAAAGTGAACTGATGTTTGTCGGACAAGGCCTTTATCCTTCCAAGGCTTATGAGCGATGACCAATGACAAGCCAAAGGTGATCGTTATTACCGGGCCTACGGCCTCTGGGAAGAGCTCGTTGGCCGTTGAGTTGGCCCTACATGCGGGAGGGGAGATCGTCAATGCCGATTCCATGCAGGTTTACCGAGGCATGGATTTGGGGACGGCCAAACCCACAATGGCAGAGAGAAGAGGCGTCCCCCATCACCTCCTTGATGTGGTCAATCCAGACGAGGATTTTGACGCAGCCAAGTATCGATCTCTAGCCATTCCCCAATTGCAGGATATGGCATCCCGGGGCAAAGTCCCTTTTGTGGTGGGTGGAACGGGCCTTTACATAAAGACTCTGCTGGGTGGGCTCCTTGATTGTCCTCCCGCGGATCTAGGGTTCAGGGAAGAACTAGGCCGAACATGGAAGGAACAGGGCGCAGAGTTTCTTTATGAAAAGCTTAAAGAGCTTGACCCAGAGTCCGCCCGTAAGATCCATCCCCACGATAGGGTGAGGATCACACGGGCCCTGGAGATTATTCACCTCACCCGACAACGCCCTTCGTCTCTCATTCAAAGACATGGTTTTAGGGATAACGCCTTCGAGGCCCTCAAAATTTGTATCGATTTGAATAGGAAAGAACTTTATGAGCGAATCAATCAGCGGTCCCTGAAAATGATAGAGGGTGGTCTTGTGGAGGAAACGCAAAGGCTGCTGAAGCAGGGCTACTCGCCCGAACTGAAGCCCATGAAGTCACTTGGATACAGGCATGTGGTCAAGTACTTGAAAGGCGCCTGTGCACTGGATGAAACAACGCATGAATTGCAGAGGGACACGCGGAGGTATGCTAAAAGGCAGTTAACCTGGTTTGGAGCCGATCCCGAAATGGTCTGGGTAAAGCCTCAGGACATGGAGGGTATCATCAGGAAGATAGAGGTCTTTCAGATGGTTAACCCTTGACCTGGGAATCTTTTTATTTAAATATGCAGAGCCGGGTGAAAGCATACCCTCATTAGAGGAGGCCATTCAGGCAGATTTCTGGAACGGAGGAGAACGATAGGCTATGACGCATCGCGGACTAAAAGGTGTTTTGGTGAAGATCCTCATCGGGTCACTCCTTTCTGTTTGCAATAACGCGTTGTCCGTTGCTCAGGTTGACACCAAACCGGTACAGAACGAAATCCTGGTGATCGGTACGGGCACCATTATAGAGGGCAATGTGGCCAACGCGAGAAAGATGGCCATTGCTGAGGCCCTGGTTAAGGGGGTGGAAGAGTATCTGGGGAGACGGCTGGGGAGCCAGACTATGATTAATCATTTCCCAAGACTCCTCCAGGATGTCATACCAAAGGCCAGGGAAGAGATTGAAAACTTCCATATCCTTGCTGAAGAGAAAATGGATAAGGAATACAAGATCCTTGTTCGGGTCAAAATAAATGACAAAGTCATGGAAGAGAAGTTGAGGGAAATGGGTGCAATCCCAAGGGAGGGTCCTCCCATCAAGGTCCTCTTTTTGGTTTCTCAGACGCAAACCAGAGAAGGGAAGACCGCCTACTGGTGGAAGGACCCTGAAACCGACTCAGCCTTGAGTCCAGTGGAACTGGCCCTACATAGGGTCTTTCAAGAACGTGGCTTTCAGCCCATAAGCCGATTGCTGAAAATTCCAGAGGGGGAGTATTCTCCGGAGATGAAGGCCCTGGATTTGTCAGATGAGGATGCCGTCAGATGGGGCGAACTCTTCTCTGCGGATGTGGTTGTTCGGGGCAGTTGTGAAATCACTGGGGGAGGTGAGGTCTCCATCGTACTCAAGGCGCTTCATGTGCAGAACAGGATCATGATCGGTCGGGACATGCAGAGCGAGCGGATGGGTGGGGACACCCGTGACATGGAGCAGATGGTGGAGACCATTGAGATTGCCGTTAACAATGTGGCTAGCCGTTTGAGTCCCGAAATCATGATGGCCATAGAACTCCCTGAAACAAAAACGGCAAAACTATCACTCACAGTGAAAGGTCTGAGGAGTTTCAGGCAGTTTAGAGAGTTCAAGAATTTTCTTGAAAAGAACGTGCCCGGTGTCAAATCTGTAAGGCAGACTCGACTCAGAGGGGATTCCATGTCTTTGGCCGTGGAGTTCCTTGGGGATGAGGAAAAGTTTCTTGGCAGAGTATCAAGTCATGAGAATCTTCCTTTTAAGGCGGATTGGGCCAAGACCGAGGAGGGAGAAATCGTTGTCCTTATAAGATAGTGGCCATGACAGTCCCCAATCTCATCACGACCATCAGGATCATCCTGGCACCTGTCTTTGTCATTTACCTGATCAATGACCGGTTTCTGCCGGCTCTCATCCTATTCCTGTTGTGCGCGCTAAGCGATGGACTTGACGGGATGCTGGCGAGGCTAATGAATCAGAGGAGTAAACTTGGCGCTTATCTGGATCCAATCGCGGACAAGTTACTCCTGGTCGCCGCCTTTGTCACACTTTCTGTCACAGGTCATTTGCCCGCGTGGTTGACTGTTTTGGTCTTCAGTAGGGACATAATGATCCTTCTGGGAGTGATCGTTCTCTCGTTGAACCGGATGGAATTCATGGTCAAGCCCTCTGCCGTGAGTAAAGTCACCACCTGGCTCCAGTTCATAACGATCGTTGCTGTCCTATCCCAGGGCTACCTGTCCGACTTTGCACAGTTCTATCCCTATATCTTCTATCTCACCGCTCTCCTCACGATAACCTCCGGCCTCCACTATATGTACTACTGGTTCAGGATGATGGGAGAGGGATCTGGAGAACGCTAGGGGAGCGGCCGTCCGAGGCACAGAAGAATCCTGGGCTTAAATCCATCGTGAAATTCGTCTCTCATTATGGCAATCCGTGGGATCTGGAGGCGGTGCATCAGGGGGGCAATAACACTTGACAGCGGCAGAGGGACTTGATAATGAACTGACCTATACAGGCACGTAGCTCAGGGGGAGAGCACTACCCTGACACGGTAGGGGTCACGGGTTCAAATCCCGTCGTGCCTACCAGGGAACCGCGACATTCGGGGGCTGGTGTTTGAGCCAGCCCCTTTTAATGTGTGGACATGCCTCCGTGGCATAACCAAGGCCCGGACCCTTGAGTCCGGATTATTGGCGTACGCACTGAAGGCAAATTCCTAAAGGGCTCATCAGGGCACTTCGTGGAGGGGGCCGAGCATAGAAAAAGTTCATGGAAAACCGGGACTTGAGAGACTTGGGTCTTGACTTTTCACAACCATTCTTGTATCTTACAACGAGTTGTTCGATTTTCTAAGTGATTTCAATAACTCTCACGGAATAGCACCAAGAAGTGACGAATGCCTGCCCACTCATTTGTAACGGTGCAGATCCAGGAATCGCAGAGAAGAACGCAGGGTATTTCTGAGTCCAGGCAAAAGAGATAGGGTTTTAGCATAGAGTTGTATTTTTAAATCAAGATTCTAATGAGGCATCTGGGGTGGCCACAGGCCCATTTTGGATGCCTTATTTTCTTTCTGTATTCGAATGATGAAGCGCTTTAGAATCCATCTGAAAGATCAGTTAACCAGAGAAGTGGAAGCAAAGTCCATTGCAGCTAAAGAGGCCTTGCGGCATCTCCATATGGCAAACCTGGAGAAGGTGATCGCCGTCAAGATAGATGGTGAACGTCGGGACCTTTCCACTTTGATAGACGCTGAGGTGGAACTGGAGCCCATTTTTTTGGAATCAGAAGAGGGTCTTGAGATCTTACGACATAGCACTTCTCACGTCATGGCCATGGCCGTCAAGGAGCTTTTCCCTGGCGTGAAGGTGACTATTGGACCGGCCATTGAGAACGGTTTCTACTATGACTTTGATTATGAGCGGCCCTTCCGGGAAGACGATCTCCCAAGGATCGAGGAGAAGATGAGAGAGATCGTGGAGGCAGACCTCTCCTTCAAGAGAAGTGAAATGAGAGCCGAAGAGGCGATTGCACTGTTTAGGGACCAAGGGGAGGATTATAAAGTGGAAATTATCCAGGACCTGGGTGAAGAAAGGGTTTCCCTGTATACGCAAGGGAGTTTTACTGACCTGTGTCGTGGACCCCACCTTCCTTCTACCGGAAGGATAAAGGCTTTTCGACTGACAAAAGTGGCGGGTGCTTATTGGCGCGGCGATGAGAAAAGGGCCATGTTGAGCCGAATATATGGGGTGGCCTTTGAGGAACAGAAGGCGCTAAGAAAATATCTCCACAAACTGGAGGAGGCCAAGAAGCGGGACCATGTGAGACTGGGCAAAGAACTTGGCCTCTTCAGTACCCATGAGGAGATAGGGGCCGGCTTGGTTGTTTGGCATCCGAAGGGGTATATGCTACGCCATATTCTGGAGGACTTTGAGATTCATGAGCATTTGAAGCGTGGATATGAGATGGTAAAAGGCCCTCAGCTTCTCAAAACAGAGTTATGGAAAAGGTCGGGACATTTTGAAAACTACCGTGAGAATATGTATTTCACAGAGATCGACGAACAATCCTACGGTATCAAACCGATGAACTGCTTGGCCCATATGCTCATCTACAACTCCAAAATTAGGAGCTACAGGGACCTGCCTAAGAGATACTTCGAACTGGGCTTGGTTCACCGGCATGAAAGATCCGGCGTATTGCATGGCCTTCTGAGGGTTAGGGAGTTCACACAGGATGATGCCCACATCATCTGTACTCCGGAACAGCTGGACGGGGAGATAAAGGCCGTTCTTGCCTTTGTGAAGGATGTTATGGAAATCTTTAAGTTCGAGTATGAACTGGAAGTGAGTACGCGACCCGAGAAGTCCATTGGCTCAGATGAAGACTGGGACCGGGCGACCACTGCCCTCATGAAAGCCATGGATGACAATGACTTGCCCTACCAGGTTAATGAGGGAGATGGGGCCTTTTATGGTCCCAAGATCGATGTGAAGCTCAAAGATGCCTTGGAGAGAAAATGGCAGTGTGCAACCGTGCAGTGTGATTTTACATTGCCAGAAAGATTTGATCTGTTTTATATGGATACAGACGGGCAGAAACATCGACCTGTGATGATCCATCGAGTGATTCTGGGTGCCCTAGAGAGGTTTATTGGTGTGCTCATAGAACACTACGGTGGCGCCTTCCCCACATGGCTTTCCCCTGTGCAGGCGAAGGTGCTCACAGTAACGGACAGAAATATACCTCATGGTGAAAAGGTGTTGAAGTCCTTACTGGACAAGGGTATAAGGACGGATGCGGACTTTCGGAACGAGAAGTTGAGTTTAAAGGTCAGAGAGGCGCAGCTCCAGAAGATTCCTTATATGTTGATCATAGGTGACAGGGAATCTGATAAAGGGGGTGTGACTCCCCGACTGAGGAGCGGTAAGAATCTTCCGTTTATGACGGGGGATGAACTTGCCGCCTTAATTGATGAAGAAATTAAACAAAGGAGGTAGCCGCTATAGTTAAGAAGATTGATTCTATCAGGGTGAATCGTCAGATCCATGCCAAGACGGTGCGGCTGATTGCCCTGGACGGAAGTCAGCTTGGGATTGTGACCATCCAAGAGGCCCTGGACGCTGCGAGTGAGCATGGGCTGGATCTTGTGGAGGTGTCACCCAATTCAGACCCTCCAGTCTGCAGGGTCATGGATTATGGTAAATTTAAATACCAGGCCAGCAAGAGAGAACAAGGGGCTCGAAAGAAAGGAAAAGCCTTTCAGGTCAAAGAGATCAAACTCAGACCACATACTGAGGAACATGATTTAGGGTTCAAGATCCGGAATCTGAGACGGTTTCTGGACAAGAAAAACAGAGTCAAGGTAACCGTGATCTTTCGGGGCCGGGAAATCGCTTACAAGGATGTGGGCAAAGAGCTTCTTGAAAGGGTTGCTGAGGAAGTCATGGATCAAGGAACTGTGGAGCAACCTCCCAGAGAAGAGGGACGGAATCTATCCATGTTTATTGTCCCCAAGTAGATCCGTCACTGCAAATTATAAAATCGCTTCAGGATTTTATGCAACACGGCTGCACCGCTCAAAAAAAGAAATTCCCATACAATCAATTTACGCCTCCAAAGAATAGCGTTCAATTTGCTGGGGCCACATCAACATAGGGGGGCCAATGGAGGGGGGTTGTACAGACCACAGGACAACAATGCGTCAAATGGTTACAAATATTTCACACAAATATTCATATCTTTTTGTATAGACGGCTAAAGTAAATGGAGGACTGACAATGCCCAAAATAAAAACCAACCGTGGAGCAGCCAAGAGATTTAAATCCACAGGTTCAGGTAAGATTGTGAGAAATAAGGCCTTTGCCAATCACATCCTTACCAAGAAGAGTACGAAAAGAAAGCGTAAGCTGCGCAAATCGGGTCTCGTTCATTCGTCAAACAGGCAGAACATCACGAGACTCATTCCTTATGGATAAAAAGTCTCAAAGTCTGATCCGTGATTACCAAGCCCTTGAAAATCATGCTTTACGAGGGCTCGCTGGAGAAATTCTTTAATGAGGTTCAATTATGCCAAGGGTAAAAAGAGGCTTTAAAGCGAGACAGAGAAGAAAGAAAGTCTTGAAAGCGGCAAAAGGTTACAGAGGGGGCCAGAGTCGACTCTTCAAGACGGCATCCATCTCTGTGAACAGGGCGGGAACGTACGCCTATCGGGATAGGAGGGCAAGGAAAAGGGATTTTCGGAGACTCTGGATCATACGCATTAACGCGGCAGCCCGAGAGAACGGACTCTCTTACAGTCAACTTATGGGGGGACTCCTTAAAGCAGGAATTGATTTGGACAGAAAGATTCTCGCTGATATGGCAGTGAATGACCCTGCGGCCTTCGCCCAAGTGGCGGATATGGTCAAATAGAAATGGTGTAGCGGACCAAAAGCTAGATTCGTTATCCGGCCCCGTTTGGTGTTGCAGGCGGGGCCTAAATGGTGATGGGCCGTTTCCATGACAGGAGAAGTTGTTTTCAGATGAGAGAGAAGCTTCTTGAAATGGAAAAAAGGGCAGCCAAGGAAATTGAGGGCGTGTATGATCAATCCGGTTTGGAGAAATTTCGGATCGCGCATCTCGGGAAAAAGAGCCCCATTGTCTCCGCAATGAAGCAATTGAAGGATTTGCCTGCAGAGGAAAGGCCCGAAGTGGGTCAGCTGGCAAACCGTATAAAGGCCAATCTATTCAAGCTCTATGAAGAGGCCCGATATAGAATAGAGTCTGATAAGGTGAAAGAAGCAGCCCTGTTGGACATTACCATCCCGGGCCGGCAACCTGCCATCGGACATCTTCATCCCATCACCCAAGTGACTAAAGAGATCTGCAACGTATTCTTGCGCATGGGTTTCAGGATCGTGAAGGGCCCCAATGTGGAACTGGACTATTACAATTTCGAGGCCCTCAATATCCCACGCGATCATCCTGCCAGGGATATGCAGGATACCTTCTATATCTCTGAGAACGTGGTCCTTAGGACCCACACGTCCCCTATGCAGGTCCGGGTCATGGAAAAACAATCCCCTCCTGTCAGCGTGATTGCCCCGGGCAAAGTGTACAGGAGAGATTCTGATGTGTCCCATACGCCCATGTTTCACCAGGTGGAGGGGTTACTGGTGGATAAGGGTGTGAGCTTTGGTGACCTGAAGGGCACGCTCACCAGCTTTGTCCATCAGTATTTTGGGCGGGATACAGCACTCCGTTTCAGGCCCAGCTTTTTCCCTTTTACGGAACCGAGTGCAGAGGTGGACATCCAATGTGTCATATGCGGAGGGGAGGGCTGTCGGACTTGTTCACATACAGGGTGGCTGGAAATTTTGGGGTCAGGTATGGTGGATCCAGAGGTTTATCGGTTTGTGGACTACGATGCGGAGATATACTCAGGTTTCGCCTTTGGGATGGGAATAGAAAGAATCGCCATGCTCAAATATGGCATTGATGATATTCAGCTCTTTTTTAAGAACGATATGCGTTTTTTGAGACAGTTTTAAAGGGTGTGAGAACTTCGAATAGTTGCTGAGTTGTAGGTTTGCCGAGATTTGTCGGACAGAAGTCAGCTCAATGGAGTACTGGAGTATTGGAGTGCTGGAGTAATGCATGTAAGAGCTGAATCCAACACTCCATTACTCCAATTGCGGAGCGAAGCGGAGCCGAACGTTTATGCGCGTGAGTCTAAACTGGCTAAAAGACTATGTGGTCATTGATATGTCAGCCCAGGATCTGGCTGAACGCTTGACCATGTCCGGTCTGGAGGTGGAAGCTCTGGAGCCGCTGGGCCAGTCTCTTGAAGAGATCCTGGTGGCAAAAATATTATCCGTAAGGCGCCATCCTGATGCTGATCGACTGTTTATTTGTCATATGGATATGGGCGATGGAGAAGTGCCCGTGGTCTGCAGTGCTCCCAACCTTGAAACAGGCGCAATGGTCCCCTTGGCTCTTCCCGGTACCCAGTTACCGGGAGGAATGGTCGTCGAAGAAAGCCAAATAAGGGGTGAACGTTCTGTGGGCATGCTCTTGGCAGAAGATGAGATGGGCCTTACCGATGACCACACGGGCATTATGATTCTACCCTCTGCCCTGTCACCCGGAGCCAGAGTTTCTGAGGTTGTACCTTTAGAAGATTGGGCCCTCGATATCAGTGTTACGCCCAACCGACCCGACTGCACCTGCGTCATGGGCGTTGCCAGAGAAATCGCAGCCATAACAGGACAGCAACTAAAGGCACCTGAAATAGAAATTAGGGAAGTTGCCACGCCTATTGAAGATCTGACAAATGTCACTATTGAAGATCCTGTGGGATGCCCCCGCTATGCAGCAGGGATGATTTGTGAGGTTGAACTGCGGCCATCCCCTTTCTGGCTGAGATACCGTCTTCATGCCTCAGGTGTGAGAGGTATCAATAATGTGGTCGATGTGACCAATTATGTGATGTTGGAGATGGGCCAACCCTTACACGCCTTTGATTATGATCGGCTTAGAGAGAACCGGATAGTGGTCAAAAGGGCAGAGGATGGCGAGAGATTCAGCACCCTGGATGGGCAGTCCCATATCCTGAACAGAGAAATCCTGATGATTTGTGATGGAGAGCGTTCCGTGGCCGTTGCAGGGATCATGGGTGGTCTCAATTCAGAGATTTTTGCGGGTTCCACAAACGTGCTGGTGGAGAGCGCCTATTTTGACCCGATAACCATACGAAGAGGTTCGAAGCAGCTTGCCATCTCCACGGAGGCTTCCTACCGATTCGAAAGAGGAATAGACATTGATGGCGTGATCACCGCCCTGAGGAGAGCATTGATGCTCATTCACCAATTAGCGGGTGGCCAGGTCGTTAAAGGATTAGTCGATAATTATCCGAGATCTTTCAGCCCTCCGATCATTGATTTGAGGATTGACAAGACCAATGATTTTCTCGGGACCTCGCTTTCCCAGAAGACTATAGCCGGTTATCTGAAGGCCTTGGCGTTGCAAGTGGAAGAGATGGGCCCCAATGTGATCCGAGTTACGCCGCCCACATATCGTGTTGATATCACAAGAGAAGTAGACCTTATGGAGGAGGTGGCCAGGCTAGAAGGATATGACAAGATTCTCGTGACGTCTCCCCATATAAGGCCTTCTGATGAAGCGGATGCTCCCGAGCTTATACTTCCCGAAAAGACGCGAGACATCATGGTGCGCCTGGGTTTCACTGAGATTATCACATACAGCTTCATATCCCCAGATTCGGCAGACTTCTTGGGGGCGGGAAAGGATAGCCCCCTTCGGTCCTTCGTTAAATTGTTAAATCCCCTGAGTACAGATCAGTCCGTGATGAGAACTTCCCTCGTGCCGGGGCTTTTGGATGCCATCCGAAACAATATTCACCATGGAGAGAAGGATGTGAAGCTTTTTGAATGGGGCAAGGTATTTATTCGTAGTGAAAGGGAGGAACTTCCCCAGGAAGTGCCTTTCCTGGGCGCCATTATGACGGGCTTGTCGGATCAGAAGGCCTGGTATCAGGAGGAGCGGATCGGGGATTTTTACGACATGAAAGGGGCTGTTGAGGCCCTTTTGACCGCCCTGGGACTTGATGGATTTCGGTTCGAAAGAGACCACATTCCACCTTACTATCACCCTGAGGTTTCGTCCCAAATACTATTCAGAAACTCCGTCATAGGACATGTGGGCCAAATTCTGCCTGCGGTTATGAAAAGATATGATTTGGAATCGATCATAGCCTATATCTTTGAAGTGGATATCAAGACTCTCTGGGAGAAGCTGCCAGGGAAGAAGGCCTTTGTGCCCTATGCCAAGTTTCCTGCGGTTTTCAGGGATATTTCGTTGATCATGGACCGGCGAGTGGGAAGTGCTGAAGTAAAAAAAATCATAGAGCGTGAGGGTGGAGAACTCATTGAAGCTGTAAACCTTTATGACCTTTATGAAGGAGGGAAGATGGACCCCTCCGAAAAGGCCCTGACTTTCAGGATCTGCTACAGGTCGAAAAAAGGCACTTTGGACGGACAGGAAATCAACCGTTTGCATGAGACCATCATCAATCAGATAGGGCAAAAGACGGGTGGTCGATTAAGGGAGGGTTGAGGAGGTTATGGAGATCCCTAACGATAAAAAATATTTTAGAATAGGCGAGGTGAGTCGTATTATAGGCGTCCGACCCTATGTTCTCAGATATTGGGAGAGCGAATTTCCCCAAATCCGGCCCCATCGGGCCGACTCCAACCAGAGGACATATCAAAAGAAGGACCTGGAAACGATCTTCAAGATAAAGAAGCTCCTCTATGAGGAAAGGCTTACCATTGAAGGGGCCAAAAGGAAGCTAAGGGAGAACAGGTTAAACCCGCCCCCTGCGGAGAAAGAGCTCCTGAAGGAGATAAAAAGCGAACTTAAAGATATTCTAAAGGCCCTGTAACTCCCTCCCTGCCCACCAGTTAGGATGAATGCCATCGTTTATATTCCCCTGCCTTGAGAGGCAGTGTCATAATTCGTCATCTTCTCTTCAATTCATCTCACTGGCGGGAACCTTGAAATCTTGTGTCATCTACTTTTCAATCCTTTGAAAGTCAACAAATCACATTGACACGCAAAATCCTTTTCCTTATACTACCGCCCTGAAAAAGCTTATCTAACGTCTAATAGCATACCCAATCTCCAAGATGGAAGGTATTCTTCCGCAGTTGACCTTTTGAATGTGTCGGCCTGAATAGACCTGGCGCTCATAGAGTCATTTCAGCAAATCCTATTTAGCCAAATTAATAACTTTCTCAATTCTTTATTGAAAGGAGGGTCATTATGGGAATAAGGAGTCATTTGATGAGAAGTGCTGCTCTATTAGGGTGCGTCATAGTGATATCGCTAATGCTACTTCCGGCTCTGGCAGGGGCACGGAATATTAAAGTGGGG
>CP070840.1:1956864-1959662 GCA_020342025.1 Deltaproteobacteria bacterium | reverse complement strand
TTTTTGTCATGCGTTTTCATCGGAATCCCTCCTTTCTAGGGGGACAGAAACCCAATCAGGGAAAAACAAATTAGTCATCTTTTTACCTTTGTCAACATACGGGCCCCAATTCTTACAATAGTCTGCATGACAAGGCCCTGATACCTGAGAATAGGTTTCTTGATTATCCGAACCTTTTTTTCTATACTCCTTCTTCTGATCCGTATTGTCATAGTTGACGGGCAGGTTGCATTGAAAAATGAGAGGGTTACCGAGGGAATCGGCGTTTTGCGACGGTTTGGGCAATCCACTGTTGATTAAGGATCCTACTATGGTGAGCTAGAAAAATAATCATTTATAAGCCAAAATCGGTCGAAGTTGGCTATATTATGGAAAGATGCACAATCAAATTGCGTACATGGCACGGAGAAGCTGATGAGGCGATTTCCTAAAGAATAAGGGGTGGCAATTGTTCATTACTTTTGAGGGCATAGAGGGTTGCGGTAAGACAACACAGGTAAGGCGTCTTGTAAAAAGGCTGAAAAGACGTGGGATTCCTCTAGTCACTACTCTCGAGCCGGGAGGGACCGGGATAGGGAAAAAGATCCGAAGGATCCTCTTGGACTCCCGCAACAAGGACCTATCACCCCTTACTGAACTGATCCTATACGCGGCCGACAGGGCTCAGCATGTGCAGGAGGTCATAAGACCAGCGCTGGAGGAAGGGAAATGGGTCATATGTGACCGTTTTTTCGACGCTACTGTGGTGTATCAGGGCAAAGCCCGCGGGCAGGACATGAAACTGATTCGTATCCTAAATGAAAAGGCCACACGGGGGATTCGGCCTGAAATCACCTATCTCCTGGATTGTCCCGTTGATATGGGCCTTGGCAGGGCTCTAAGGCGCAACGAGACCCAGTTCCAGAAAGGCCAAGATAGATTTGAGAGGGAGGCACTCGCTTTTCACAACGCAGTAAGGGAAGGCTATCTGGACTTGGCTCGGGAAAACCGGGATCGGTTTGTTATCATAGATGCTACCCTGCCCAAAAATAAGGTGGAGGGAAAAATATTTCAGCATATCGAACCATTTTTGGATATTTGATTCTGGATACCGGATACCCGATGCCGGATAGATTGAAAAAAATTCCTTTTATTCGGGTTTGCGGCCACTGGTATCCGGGATCCGGTGTTAGGCCATAGGGGAGTCTTTAAGGCAATCTGGATAGCCTATAGATAGAGGTTTCTTAGAGAGTGATCCATGCCCAATCAGACAGCCTTTAAACCATTTTCAGAGATAATCGGTCAGGAACAGACCATCCTTTTCCTGAAAGGCGTTATGGCCAGGGGCAAGATACCCCATGCCTATCTCTTCGCGGGTATTCCAGGGATTGGAAAAACGACCATAGCTTTGGCCCTCACTCAGGCAATAAACTGCAAGGAGCAGGTGAATGAAGAAGCCTGTGGGCAGTGTCAAACGTGTCGCCAAGTAAAGAGCAGAAATTTTCCGGACCTGGTTTTCATAGAACCAGATGGTCAAAACATTAAGATAGAGCAGATTAGGGACCTGAATCGTACCCTCAGCTTTAAACCGATCTCTGGAAGGTATCGTGTAAGCATTATCCTCAAAGCCGAAGTGATGACCGATGAGGCGGCCAATTCGCTTCTCAAAACCCTGGAGGAACCTCCGCCGAACAACGTTATCATTCTAAATGTCATGGAACCCCTGGCGCTCTTTCCCACCCTTGTTTCCAGATGCCAGAAGGTCCTTTTCAGGCCCATCCCTGCACCTACAATAGCGAACTGGCTCGTGAATTACCAGTCTTTGGAGAGGGATAAAGCGCATGTGCTGGCCAAGATTTCTGAAGGGAGCCTGGGAAAGGCCATTCGCATGTGTGAGGAGGAGTTCATCAAGAAGAGAGAGTACCTTATTTCCCGTCTCATTCAGTTGCCAGGACTCTCCTCAGAAGAAGCGTTCGAAATGGCCCTGGAACATAAACGAAGACCGAGGGAATCGAACTCCGACGAGATGGGGAAGGGGGAGTGGGATCCGTTTGATTGGCTTGGTATTTGGAAATCATGGTACAGGGATTTGCTTCTCACAAAACTACACTGCTCGGCAGATTTCCTTATCAATGTGGATTTTTCCCAGAAGTTGAAAAATATTTCCAGACACTTTAAGATAGAAAACTTGATTGAGAGTTTTCACATGGTGGATCGTTCTCAGAGGGACCTTTTGCAGACTCGGAATGTGGACATCGTGATGGAACATACCATTCTGTCCTTGAGAAGGCTTGCCAGCCAAGAAAATAATCGCTGAATGGGAGGCGGAGACGCCTTATGAATAAAGTTGTTGGAATAAAGTTTGCTGAATATGGAAAGATCCATGAATATGATTCCGGACACTTTGTCCTGAAGAAAGGGTACAAAGTGTTAGTTGAGACGGAACAGGGCCTAGCCCTTGGGGTTGTTTGTACTGATCCAAGAGCCCGTGGCAAGGATCTGCCGCAGAGGCCCTTGAAGAAGGTATTCCGTTTGGCAACGCCTAAAGATGTGGAGAAATTCCAGAAGAAATGCCAATTAGAGAGAGAAGTTTACGCCTTTTGTTGTGATAGGATACAGGAGAGATCTCTGACCATGTGCCTGGTCTCTGTTGAACGCCTTTACGATGGTAGCAAAATTATGGTCTATTTTACGGCTGATGGTAGGGTAGATTTTCGGGAGCTGGTCCGGGATCTGGTGCAGAAATTTCGAACGAGGGTGGAGATGAGACAAATTGGGGTTCGACATCAGGCAAAAATGTTTGGTGGTTTGGGGTCCTG
>CP070840.1:1930594-1956764 GCA_020342025.1 Deltaproteobacteria bacterium | reverse complement strand
TCTTGAAACTGGCTGATGATTTTGATCTCATCTGGTTTGAGAAAGGGGCTACGCCCCTTTTTCGCCAGAAATTGGGAGGACATCCCTTATGGGAGGGGATGGATGCCAAGAAATTTGAAGCTGGTGTGGATATGGAGCGGATCCAGGAGAAGGTCAAAGGACAGGGGTCCTTGCCCCTCTATCACCAAGGGCTTGTGGTGGGTTGCTTCCACAGTCATCATGACCAGGACGAGACGCTGAAAGCCCAGGTATTGATGGAAAACCTGATGGCCAAGGCCTCTGGTGGCCTCGTGCTAAAGCACCTCTTGGAGCAAGCTCAAACCAACCCAGAGGAAATTGATTTCATTCTCAGCTGTTCCGAGGAGGCCGTGGGCGATCGGTATAACCGGGGAGGTGGAAGTCTTTCTAAGACCATCGGAGAAATGTGCGGATGTATCAATGCAACAGGCTGTGACATCAAGGCCTTTTGTGCAGCTCCCATCTATGCCATCGTCAACGCCGCAGGCCTGGTTAAATCGGGCGTTTTCAAGAGAGTTGCGGTCGTCGGTGGGGGGTGTCTGGCCAAATTGGGCATGAAGTTCAAAGGCCACCTCTCAAATGATATGCCCATATTGGAAGATGTGTTGGGCGGTATCGCCTTTCTGATTACAGAAGACGACCATGAGAGTCCTGTTCTCCGTTTGGATAGCGTGGGTAAGCATGACATCGGCTCAGGCTCGTCTCAACAGCACATCATGGAGTCGCTGGTGGTGAAGCCTCTGGAAAGGATAGGAATGAAGGTCACCGAGGTGGACAAGTACGGGACAGAAATGCACAATCCTGAAGTCACTGTCCCGTCGGGCAGCGGAAACGTCCCCCTGAATAATTATCGAATGATTGGCGCCCTAGCGGCACTGAGAAAAGAGATCGACAAGAGCGAGATCAATGCATTTGTCCTGAAGCATGGTATGCCGGGGTTTTCCCCCACGCAAGGGCATATACCGGCTGCCGTACCCTTTCTGGGCCATGCCATCGATGCCATCAAGCGGGGAGAAATGGGCAATGCCATGTTTGTGTCCAAAGGGAGCTTGTTTTTGGGGAGGATGTCCCAGCTCTCGGATGGCATGTCCTTCCTTATTGAGGCAAATCCGGGGAAAAAGGGGAAGAGTTGATATTTATTGAAACAATGGAAGATTGGGTTATGAGATCGATACGTGTCAAATGTTCAAAAAATCCTCAAGCCTGTCGCAATGTCATTGCGAGGACTCCTGCGAAAGCAGGAGGACGTGGCAATCTCGCCGCGAAGAGATTGCTTCGCTACCGCTCGCAATGACGAGCGTAGCGATGATCGTCAGGGAAGCTTGCCAGAATCGGAACAGCAATTGTTTCTCTTTCGATGCCCAATACTCCAAACCTAATAAGGAGGTTTACTGCATGTTTAAAGGAAAGAAGGCCATCATCTTGGGAGAGAGAGACGGTGTGCCAGGTCCTGCCATCGCGGCCTGCTTGGAGGCTGCGGGTGCGGAGATTATTTTCGCCGTGACTGAATGTTTTGTCTGAACGGCCGCTGGAGCCATGGACATGGAGAATCAGGCCGCCATCAAAAGGTTAGCAGATGAGAATGGGGCTGACAATTTGGTGGTGGTCCTTGGGGCAACCGATTTGGAGGGTGCTGAAATTACCGCTGAGACCGTAACATTGGGTGACCCCAGCTTCGCCGGTCCATTGGGAGGAGTCTCGTTGGGACTTCCCGTTTATCATATCCTCGAGCCCGAGGTGAAAGAGGCCATTCCTGCCGATGTCTACGAACAGCAGGCCGGCTTTATGGAGATGGTTGCTGATACCGAGGCCATCGGCAAGAAATTCAAAGAGATAAGAGAGAAGGCTTAAAACCCTTCTGAAATCAGGTTAACGTGCACGTCAGCATACCATATCCTAAAAGGTTGGCTGCACCATGGATCCGTGAGACAGGGACATTCAATTCCCCCTTTAGGTTTTCCTTGATTCCGGACAGGGGTCCGCGTCCGATAAGCTTATCCACAGGGTCAAGGGCAACAGACTCATCATTATTGCCGGTGGTCACAAAGGCGTCTGCCTCGGGGGTGATGTGGGCGAGGGAGGGATCCCTCCCATCTGCGCCCGCCCCTTCATTGCCCAGGAGAACCGTCCGAATGCCCTGAGACTCACAGGACCTGCACATAAGCATCAGATCCGTGTCCGCGTTCCCGCCCCCTTCCTTGGTAATGATGACCCCCTGAGCATTAAATTGCTTTAAGGTTTCTACCGCTTCCTCAGCCGTCCTTTCCTTGTCTTCCAATCGGCTGTGTTCGTTGCAGATCACCAATCCACCGAATAGGAGATCATGGCCGTTGCGCAGAAAAAGTTCCCTTATGATAGGGTTGTTCAAATGAAAGTATGTGGGATTACGATTGGAGGGGATGACGTAATTACCGCTGACAATGGCCCCATCCATGATCTTGTTGGGATGCATGGGGGTCGCCGTTAATGTGCTCACACTGCGGCCATAGAGAAAGGTATCACGGAGGAATCCCTGAGATTGGAGCATATAGATATAACCGATCCGTTGAAGCCCCCTTGCTTGTTCCGGGGCGGTCTTTTCCAGGTCCAATTCAAAAATCTCTCTCTCATCGGGTTCCCTGTCCAGGCTCTTTCTGGCCAGATAGGCACTGGCCCTCAACCCGGCGAGTCTTACCCCCCCTTCAAATTCGGTCAAGGCGGTCCCATTAGCCCGCTCAAACATGAGGACAATGTTATTCATCCGGGAAAACGGAGAGTGTGTTGCCCCCACTCCCCCCATATCAACCAGGCCTTCCTGGACTCGCGGGATGGAGGCCACCTCCATGACGGCGACGCCTTCCAGCACCTTCGTCACACCATTCCCCACGTTTTCGGAAGCGTTCAAAAAACCTGGGAACACTTCCCCCCGGCCCTTTGCCTTGGCACGAGGTTCAACAATATCCAGGATGTTTGTTATCCTCACCTTTTCCCCGGGCCGACAAATGTCCACGGCAGGGATCGGACTCGAGCCTTGGGATAGGGCTTTGGTGAGTTCTGCTTTATTTATAAATAAGGTACGACCCTGGATTTGGGTCGATTTGCCCCATTGGACGCTTTCTATCCTGTGCTTGTGGAGTTCTAATCTCATATTTGGAGATAATGTCTTGAATATATTGGGCGTGATTGCTCAGCTAAAGATAACTGGAGTCCCGCTGTCGCGGGAATGACAGTAGCCACCGAGGTCTTGCCCGCCCCGCCTCTAGTGCGGGGTATACTCCGGCGGGCATCCAGTTCATATGTCAAGGAGTGGCCTATTTATATGGGAAAGACTATTTAGTGTTCGCTCCCTACTGTGCGCCCATGGTTTCGGTCCTCTGGATCATACCCCACCTCAGGACGGTTTTCTTTTCCAGGTTTTCCATACCCAGCTTTTCTGCCAGAACACCCACTATGGCAACGGTGAAGATGGCGGCAATCATCAGGGGTGTCTCCATATCAAAGTAGGACATATAGATGGTCCAGCCGATGCCCCCTGAAGTGGTGGCTGCGCCGAAGACCAGCTCGACGGCAATGGCCGCTCGCCAACTCCTGGCCCAGGAGATCTCAAATCCGGTGATAAGGTAAGGCAGGGCCGAGGGCAGGATGACATGCCAGAAAAGCTTGAGACCTCGAAGCCCGATGTTCCTCCCCACCTCGATATAGGTCTGGTGAACCGTCCTGAATCCCGTGTAGGCATTGAGGAAGATGGGCCAGAGGGCGGAATTGAGCACGACGATGAGCAGAGAAAAAGGGCCCAATCCGAACCAGATAATGAGGAGCGGCAGCAGGGCTACGGAGGGAAGGGGGTGCATCATGGCCAGGATCATCTCCATAACACTGGCCACATACCGAGATCTCATGGATAAGAATGTGAGAAAGAAACTGAGGAAAAGAGAGATGGCCATGGCGTAGAGAATGTAGCTCAGGGTGGTCAAGACCCTCATAGACAGCTCACCCGACCTCGTCCAGAACTGGGCTATCACGTCAAGGATAGAAGGGAAAAGGAGCTCGCTGGTAATCTGGGCACGAAAAAGAATCTCCCAGGCAATGACGCAAAATAGCAACCAGCCAATCTGCGTGGCTGTTTTGCCGGCAAGGAATTCCTTTAGTCTGGCCGGCTCCGGCCTCTGCGGAATCGCAACGGCTTCTGGGGTTTTATTCATGAAAGGGTTTCCCTATTGCATGGAGTAATGGAGTGCTGGAGTATCGGAGTATTGGTTTTAAAAGGTTTTCCGGTCTTATTTTCCATTACTCCAACACTCCCTTACTCCAATACTCCAAACTTATTTTGACATCCCCCACCTGATCACAGTCTTCTTCTCGATGGTCTCGAAGACCCCGCGTTCCATAAAGATACCAAAGAGGATGATAACGAATACGCCAGACAATATCTGACTGAAGTTGACATATTGAAGGGCCTCAAAGATAAACCACCCAATCCCCTCTGAGGCCGAGGTCGTCCCAAACACCATTTCTGCGGCTACAACCGTTCTCCAACTCCTGGCCCAGCCCACCTTGAGACCGGCAAGCAGGTATGGCAGGGCCGAAGGGATCATCACGTGCCATATAAGTTTGAGCTTCTTCAACCCCACATTTCGGCCCACCTCCATGTAGGTGACGTGGACAGCCCGAAAGCCGGTATAGGCATTCAACAGAATGGGCCACAGGCAGGAGTTGATGGTGAGGGCCACAACCCCTTCAAACCCGATTCCTATCCAGACAATAACCAACGGAATCATGGCCACAGAGGGCATGGGATGAAAAATGGTGGTGAGGACCTCTACCACATAGGCGGCCCTTGTAAAAAGGAGTGCGGCGGTGACCATGACACCGCCAATAACAAGCGAGGCGGCCAAACCCACCACAATGGCCAACACGGTATAATAAAGCTTGTAAAGGAGTTCACCAGAAAGAAGGAAATCTAAAAAGACCTTTCCCACTACCCAGGGCGGAGGCATGGTCATTTCCGTGGCCTGCTCCCTGACGAAATAGGCCCATACCGCGATAACAAGGGCCACAAAAGAGGCCTGGTAAATCGTCCTTCTTATAAAGGAGATGCGACCCAAAACTTACTCATCCTTATGACCCAAAAGATCGTACAGCTTTTCCCAAAACGAGGAGAACCCTGGATCTGTGGCAATTCTCGGCGGGGGGATAGGGTTTTCGAAGAGCTGAAGGACCCTTCCCGGATTTGTGCCCAAGACCAGGATCTTCGTCCCCAATAGAATGGCCTCTTCAATATTGTGTGTCACAAACAAGATGGTCTTCTTGGTCTCCTCCCAAATCCTCAGCAACTCCTGCTGCAGCCCCGTCCTCGTCTGGGCATCTATGCTCCCGAAAGGTTCGTCCATGAGCAGGACCTTGGGGTCCAAGGCCAAAGCCCTGGCAATGGCCACCCGCTGCTTCATCCCGCCTGAGAGCTGATGGGGAAATGCGGAGTCGAAATTCTCACTGAGCCCCACCATCCGGAGGTATTTTCTCCCCATTTCGAATCTTAGCTCGTTGTTGGAATAGAGCTTGTTGACAACAAGGGGATAGACCACATTCTTAAGCGTCGTTTTCCAGGGAAAGAGCTGGTTAAGGTCCTGAAATACCATGGCCCTGTCAGGGCCGGGGTCTTTCACCTCTTTACCATCCAGAAGAACCTGGCCCTGTGTGGGCGGTTCAAACCCTGCAATTAACCTCAGGGTGGTCGATTTCCCGCACCCTGAAGGCCCAATGATACAGAAAAAATCCCCGTCATTGACCTCAAAATTCACGTCCTTGAGCGCCTGGACAGGGGGTTCTTGGTATCGTTTGGACAGGCCGGCGACCTTCAGTTTTATACTGTTGGAATATTCCTTGCTCATTTAGCTCCTTACTTCAAAAATAAAAGGGAACCCGGGAGCATTTCCTTTCTATCGTTTCACAGCCTCTTGGACAAAGGTGGGGAGAGACTTAAGACAGGGCGGCCCCCCCCACCCCGGTTCTTATTGGTTTTAAATCACTTACCCTCTTTCACGAGTTCCGGCATGGCGAAGTCGCTCAGCGTCTTCGGCATCCTTTCGATCAGGCCTATTTCATGCATGAAGGCGGAATACCGCAAGAGTTGCTCTTCAATATTGTATTCCGACACATCATAGCGAACCTCCGTCTCGAACTGCTTCAACGTGTCCTCCACCGACATCTTCAGCGTGGGCGCCAGAATCTCTGCTGCCCCTTTGGGGTTCTTGGCCGCCCAAGCCGCAGCCTCGTTATAGGCCTTTACAACGGCCTGGTAGACCTCTGGATTCGCGTCGGCCCATTTGGTATTGACCACCACCTGTGCATTCGGCATCCAGCCCCCTGGATTGGGCCACAGACCTGCTATGGACTTCATGCCTTTTTCCCTTTCCAATACGGCAAAGGGAGGGCTCGTGATATGGGCATCAATCTGTTTAGTGATTAGGGATTGGTATGAAATAGGATGCCCCATCTTGACGATGTAGGTATCCAGGGTCTTGGGGTCATAGCCGTTATTCTTTAGATACCACTGTAAGGCAATGTGGTTCGAACTCCCCGGCGCGGGTGCACCGATCTTGAATCCGTCTTTGGACTTGGCCAGTTTCACAAACTCGTGGATATCTTTGACATCGGTGTGATAGGTAATAAGCTCGTGTTTATAAGAGGTCATCACATCCGCCGTCTTGGTAGGGGCCCCTTTGCTCCATCCTTTAATAAAAGGCGCAAACCCGGATATACCCACCTCCAAACGCCCTGCAATCAGTGCGCTCCTCACGTCAGCCCCAGACGCAAACCTCGTCTCAATCACTGAGCAGTCTGGTGCATACTTTTCTATCAACTTCTTCTTGACCACAATGGTATTGATAGCACACCAGAGTCCATACTGCTGTGCGACCCTTACGGTGCATGCCCCATATGCTGTCTGGGGAGGCACAAAATAGAGACCAACAAATGAAAAAACGATAAGCGTCGCCACCACCAATCTGATCATTTTCATGGTTCGTCACCTCCTTGCAAGCTAAAGGTTATCTGTTTGGTTTCCCTACGATAATTGCCCCTTTTTCCTTCTCACACGTTCAGCAACGTCACAAAAAAGCGCCTCTACCCCCTTTTCTTCACCCCCTCTTAGGCGCTTATATAGAGTTTAGTGAGGACAAACTCTCGATGGCCGAGGGCTTCTGTCGCTGTAAACCGACCGTTGCATGTCCGCACCATCAGCTCTATCAACTTGTCTCCAGCTTGATCCAGGGTCATCTTGCCCTTTAGAATAGCCGAGACATCCAGATCAATGTGCTCACTCATGGTCTCGCATGTGAGAGGATTGGCTGAGAGCTTAATCACTGGCAGAATGGGATTACCCACGATGTTGCCCTGGCCCGTGGGGAAGAGATGAACCACAGCACCCGATGCGGCCCAAAGTGTGACCGCTTCAGCGGCGGCCGAGGACGTGTCCATAAACCACAATCCCTTGCCCGCAGGGGCTTCAGCCGGCTTCAGTACGCCCACATATTTTCCCTTTTTCCCAATTTTCTGCAGATTCCCAAAGGCCTTCTCCTCGATGGTGGTCAAACCGCCCCTGATGTTCCCTTTGGTGGGCTGTGAACCGGATAGATCATCCGTCTTGAACTGCAGGATGATGTCGTTGTACGCATTAAAGGTCTTCATAAACGCCTCGCCCACCTCTGCTGTGGCGGCTCGTTCTTCGCACACATGCTCCGCACCCATGATTTCAGAAGTCTCCCCAAAGCAGGTGGTCGCCCCCATCTCGTTGAGCTTATCAAACACATTACCCACCGTGGGATTGGAGGCGAGTCCTGATGTGGTATCCGACTCCCCACATTTTGTGGAAACATAAAGCTCATCGCAGGAACACTCTGTCCTTTGAATTTCTGAGGCCCAGTGCACATACTCCTTGGCCTTGCGAGAGGCCATCTCAATGGTCTTGAGGTCCCCATAGCGTTCAATGGAGAAACCCTCCACCGGTTTTCCCGTTTTCGCTACCCCTTCCACGATCCGGTGGGTCCATTCCGGCTCAATGCCAATCACGACCACCGCAGCCACATTGGGATTGGCCCCCGTGCCAATGAGCGTCCTGAAGAAGAGTTCCAGGTCCTCGCCAAACTGGAGTCGGCCGTAAGGGTGAGGCAGGGCCATGGTCCCCTTGATGTTGTTGGCCACTGCCTCGGAGGATGCGTTGGAAAGATCGTCCAAGGGGAGAATGATCACATGATTCCTTACGCCCACTCTACCATTTTCCCTTCGATACCCCATAAATTTTGGAATTTCCATTTCTACCACCTCTTCGTCTTCAGATTGTGAATGTGAACGTGATCTCCGGCTTTGTAGTCGGCCACGACCTTGCCAATGTCTTGTCCATACTTGATCACCGTGTCGCCCTTCTTAGCGCCTTTCAACGCAATTTTGTGGCCCAGGGGAATATCCTTCAGGGCCTTCATTTCGATGGATTCCTGGGTGTCCATGAAAAGCCCCTTTGCCGTCTCCCCTGCCTTGATGTCCACTGTGGCGACGCCCACCGTGTCCTCTTTCTCGTGAACTAGAAACTGTATCATGATTCATTCTCCTTTCTCACCCCTCTATCACACTCTTTTTGGTTTTGAAATATTAAAATAGTTCTTGGCTTCCCCACCTCCCAATATGGCCGCCACATCCCGGCAGACCGATGAGACCACCCGCTCTTGGCCCTCTTTTGTAAAGGCCCCTATATGGGGTGTCAAGAGGACGTTGTCCATCTCTGAGAGAGGGCCTTTGTCGGGGGGTTCTTTCTGACGCACATCCAGTCCGGCACCAGCGATCCTTTTTTCTTTAAGGGCCTGGGCCAAAGCCTCCTCATCAACCACCTCTCCCCTTGAGGTATTAATGAAGTAGGCCGTCGATTTCATTCTGCAAAACCTCTCGTAGTCGAACAAACCTACAGTCTCTGCCGTAAGCGGTACATGACAGGAGACAAAATCAGCCAGGCCCAATAACTCATCTAGATCCATCATCCGTGCAAATGATTCTGACACCGCGATGGCGTCAGGGTTCGCATATAAATCATAAGCCACAATATCCATTCCAAAGGCCTTGGCCCTCCCTCCCACGCGGTATCCAATCCGACCAAGCCCCACTAAGCCCAAGGTTTTTCCATAGAGTTCAATGCCTGTGGATTCCCGGCGTTTCCATTCACCTGCCTTGGTGGTACGGTCAGCCGGAACAATCTTCCTTGCCAAGGCGAGCATCATGCCGATGGTCAGCTCTGCCACAGACAGGGCGTTCTGCTCCGGCGTATAGGCAACCACAATGCCTGCAGAGGTGGCTGCATCCAGGTCAATATTATCCAGCCCGGCCCCTGCGCGGCCAATAACCTGAAGATGGGGGGCTGACCCGATCAAGCCGGAGGTCACCCTGGTCTGGTTCCGCACGACGAGGGCCCTGAAATCAGCGACCATCTCCTGCAATCTATCTTGTGTGCGCCACAACTCAGGCTCAAAAGCCACATCAAAGCGACCCTTCAAGGATTCCATCTCGGAACCCACAATATTTTCGGTGACCAAAACGTCTCTCATCATGTCGCTCCGCTGGAAGATTGGAGTACTCCATTACTCCATTCTTCTTTCTTTCAGTTTGAATGGAATCTTGTATTCCTCACACAGCACTTCAAGTTCTCTAAAGGTCTGCTCCCCTATTGGAATTCCATGCTCCCGCTTTTCAAGGGCTACCCGAAATTTCCGCTCACCAGGAATGAGAATTTCCTCCACATTTGGCCGTCTTTTGCAGGCCTTGATCTCATCAATCATCGAATCCACGCGCTTCTTGAAATGGGAGACATCCATGAAGGCACTGATATCCATGAGACAGAAAAAATGCCCCACATCCTGTTTTCGATCCATATCCTTGTACATGGACCCAATGGAAGACCCGATGGCCGCCCCCGAAAGTACGCTGGAAAAGAGCTCCACAAGCAGAGCCAGGGCATATCCCTTATGACCGGCCATGGTGAGGACCGTTCCCATGAGGGCCTCGTCCGGGTCGGTGGTGGGGTTGCCCTCCACATCCAGCGCCCACCCTGATGGAATGGCTTTGCCTTCCTTCTGCGCAGCGATGATGTTGCCCCGAGCCACAAGAGACGTGGACAGGTCGATCCTGACAAAATTGAACGCCTTGCCGGTGGGGAAAGAGGCGGCTATGGGATTTGTTCCAAAGTAGGCCGCGCATCCCCCTTCAGGAGACATGGACGGCTCCGCAGTGGTCATGGCTATCAAGATCATGTTTTCCTGCGCGGCCCGGTTACAGTAGTAGGAGAGCGCACCAAAATGCTGTGAATTTCGTATGGTTGCCGCCGCAATCCCACCTGTTTTCGCCATGGAAATCAGCTCTTCCAAGACCTTGGAAGCCTGGACCTGACCCAGGCCATTTCCCGCATCTACGGCGATTACGGAACGGCCTTTCTTATCAAAGGAGATTTTTGCTTTCGGGTCAATCAATCCCTTTTGGATCCTGCGCATGTAAATATTCACACGGGAAACTCCGTGGGTGGACAGCCCAGATATATCTGCATCAACCAGAGAGTCCGCTAACGTTTCCGCGTCCTGTTCAGGCACGCCAGCCGCCTTAGCTATCTCTGTGACCACCTCTTTCACAGCCTCTGGATCATAACGTTTCATTCCTCTTCTCCAAGCTATTCTCCATAAGGAACTTTTAAAAAATATCCTAAGTATTTGTTATCTATATATCATTTGTTATTGAAAATATATATGAACTCATGAATTCTTCACTCTCGCAAAGCGAGTTCAGCAGCGTTAACACTTCTCAGTCTGCTGCTCAAATCATTTTGTGGACTTATATATAAGGTGAAGATGCCTTTTCTGAAATGCCTCGCGGGAGGTCTCCGTCATCTCAGGGTGTTACGGAATGGGGGACCCCCTGGCCTTCCGATCCGCAGGATCGGGAAGAACAGGGAGGGGGGAGGAATCACCCGTCCGCAACTCCTTGAGATGACCAGGCCAGGAGCCTCGGTATAGAAGAAAAGGTATCTTCACCCGTTTAGCCAATGATCAGCACATCCCTCAATAGCTCATCCCTTGTCACCTTGCCTGATGCAGTAGCCAGGATTTCACTGAACAACAGGAGGCTTGTATCTTCAGGCGAGAGATTTTTGCCCTCCTTTTGCCCTAAATCCAAGTCGCAAATTTGGTCCGTGCCCAAATCTCGGCCAAGCGAGAAACTGAGACCCGGAATGAGGGCATTGGCCATGAACCCCCTCTCTCCTGAGGGGAATGCCATAATCTGGGCACCAGATACCAAGACAGTCCTTAAAATCGCCTCGTCGCTTTCAGGACCTATGTACCGGTAAACTCCAGGATCCGGCCCAGGAACCTCTCCCATTCCCACCTCTCCTGCCAGATTCTTTTTGATCTCCGGATTCATATCCTTCTGGTTTTTGGTCCCTTTTCCCACCCATAAGGAACGCCCATTTTCTTCTCTAAGCCGTTTTAAGAAGCCCACGAATACCGCTGTCGTCCAATCATCATGTGTATGGAACAGGACCGGAGATAGTTTGGATAACCTCACCAACGCCCGCCGATGGGTGCTCACATCCTGGACAATATCCATGGCAGTTTGGGTCGCCTTGCTTATGGCTTCCATGAAATCCAGTCCACCCATGTCAATCACCCCGAGTGGTTTTCCCCACCTTTCCAGATCGGAAACAAGGCTCTCCTTATCCTGCCCCTTTAAGCCCTCCCCCACCACCACACTTCCCGCCGCGTTCGGATGCCTCGCCACGTCAGACAAAACACGACTGTCTCCAGTCCTAGAGAGAACAAGCAGGCTCTCCTTGACCAATCCACCAACTTTTTGACAAACATTCACGCTTGCCTCATCCAGCCCTAAAAGGAGGACATGATTGCGTATGCCCGCCGACCCATCGGGCCTTGGAAAACCGATAAATTCGGTCATGGACTAACCTCGCTGATCTAAAACGACGATCCTGCAAATGGAATGATGGAATGATGGAATATTGGAATGTTGATTTTAAAAGGAAGTATTTTTTCTATTAACATTATCAACTTCCATGTCAAATAAAACTTGCCAATAAACCCTGCCACATTTTCCTCTCCGAGCCGGAGGCCAGAACCCATTATTCCAACATTCCAGTATTCCAAGATTCCAATTGTGAGCGAAGCGAACTAAGTTCTCTATTTAAGGTCTTCTAGATCTTCCATCTTGAGGCGAGTGAGGGTAACGGGTTTGGTGGTGAGTGACATGCCCCGTTCACCTTCTCTCACAAGATGTATATTGAATAGCCAGTTCTTATTGTCCGTTTCTGGAAAGTCCTGCCTATAATGGGCCCCCCTGCTCTCCGCCCTATGTAGAGCGGAATGGGCCACCATTTTGCACACCGTGATCGAGTTGGTCACATCTATGATGTTGTTCCACTCCATGTTGTATCTGACGAGCTGCCTGTTTTCCACCCGAGCACGCTCAGAATCCTGCTCGAGCTCACCCAATCGACGGATTGCCTCTTCCATCTGTATGCCCGTTCGGACGAGACCCACTTTTTCCCACATAAGGTCTTTCATCTCATCGCGGATAGGATATATATCCAAGCCTGACTCGAGTAGAAAGGGCCTTAACCATCGCATCCTGATTTCCTCTGCTTGAGATTCCCTGAACGGATGCAGATTTTCTTGCAGGGCCAATTCTGCGGCCATATCTCCTGCCCTGCGACCGAAGACCGTGGAATCACATATGCCATTGCCACCCAGTCTGTTGGCACCGTGGGTCCCGCCCGCGTCTTCGCCGGCCACCAGCAGGCCTTTCAGATTACTTCGACAATGGATGTCTATCTTCACCCCACCCATCTGGTAGTGGGAGGTGGGGGTGATCTCCACCCTTTCCCGAGCCAAGTCCTTGCCAATATCTTTGACCCTCTCCACCATACCAGGGAATTTTTCCTCTACGAATTTGGCGCCCAGGTGGCTTGCGTCCAGGTATAGCCCATCGTTTTCTGTACCCCGCCCTGCCATGATCTCCATGTAGCCAGCTCTAGCGACCCGGTCTCGAGTTGATCTTTCCAAATGTTCAGGGTCGTATCTTTCCATATAGCGTTCACCCAACCCATTATAAAGCCGAGCACCGGCCCCTCGGAGACCTTCTTCTAAAAGGCTGCCACTCAAGCGAGACTGCCCAGCGATCAAGCCGGTTGGGTGGAATTGCACCATCTCCATATCAACAAACTCAGCGCCCGCCCTGAAACACATGCCCATTCCATCACCCGTCTTATCAACGGAAGGCGCTGAGATTTTGTACATGGACGCGGCACCCCCCGTTGACACGATCGTCACCTTGGTATTTACCACGAAAATCTCGCCTGTTCTGATATTGGCGAGCACCGCGCCCACGACCCGTTTTCCGTCATCACCGGTTAGCAGATCCAGTCCTCGGGTTTCTTCCAGAACCGTAATATTTCGTGCGAATATTTGATCGGTGAGACGGCCAATAATTTGAATTCCCGTCAAGTCTGCCACATGAACAGTACGGTCAAAAGACTGTCCAGCAAAGGCCTTTTGGTGTATGTTTCCATCTTCAGCGCGATCAAAAAAACAGCCAACCTTCACTTCCAATTCATGAATTGTCTTGGGTGCATCATTAACCAAGGTCCAGGCTAACTCCTGATCATTTATAAAGCCGCCCCCTTTTAACGTGTCCTCGAAGTGCTTGTCCAAAGAGTCGTTTTCATTCAACACCACATTAAACCCGCCCTGAACCATCCGGCTGCATCCGCTCTTGCCCATCAAACCTTTCGTGGCGAGAATGATTTTTAGATGAGGATTGTTATCATAAAGATGCAAGGCGGCAAACAACCCTGCACCACCGCTCCCCAAAATCAACGCATCCGCCTTGATGACTTCCACGCTTTAAGACTCCTTCAATAGAGTGCTTCCATATAAATACGGTCTATGCTATCCATCAGAACCGTCTATTCTTGAGACGGCCCTTGTTGGAGTGCTGGAGTATTGGAGTGTTGGAGTATTTAGGGAAAGGATGGAAAGATCCTAAATTTCTCAAAATTCTGCATTACTCCAGTACTCCAGCACTCCACTACTCCAAGGTTTCTCACCTAAAGATGCCGAATTTACTCAGCACACACCGTCTTTTCAGATTCTGAATCGACTTCGTGGGTACAATGTTCTTGGGACAGACCTCCGCACAGTTGAACTGCGTATGACAACGCCAGACACCAAGTGAGCGGTCCACGACCTTGAGTCGTTCCACTCTTATGGCATCCCGTCTATCTGCGATTAATGTATAGGCCCGGTTAAGAACGGCCGGCCCCAAAAACTCCTCATTTGTGGCCACCATTGAGCAAGCGGAGTAGCAGGCACCGCAAGTGATACAGTCCAACATATCGTCAATGAACTCCCGCTCCTTTGCGCCCGGAGGCACAATGGCCGGCTCGGTGATCTCCTTCTTCGGGACGTAATAAGGCCTGATCTTTTTCCATTTTTGGAAAAAAGGCGCCATGTCCACCACCAGATCGCGAATAATCGGGAAATTGGGCAGCGGCATGAGGGTTATTTTCTGTGTCTTCAGACTGGACACTTGCGTTCTGCAGGCCAACCGGGGTCTTCCGTTGATATACATGGCGCAAGAACCGCACATCCCCACGCGACAAGAAAACCGGAAAGATAGGGTCTTATCCAGATAGTTTTGGATGTGCATGAGCACATCTAGGATGGACATATTTTCAAAGCTTGGAAATTGGAAGTCACGGAATTCAGGCGCAACATCACTACCCGGATTGAAGCGAAAGACTTTGACACTCAGTTCCTCAGCCATCTTTTAGACACTCCTTAGAAAATAATGACCCAAAACCCATAAATCCCCAAGCCCAAGCAACTCATGGCTGCTATGACCAGCAAGCCAAGGACTATTACTCTTGTTTTCAATCCGAACCCGAAGTCAAGGAAAACAGAATACACGCCATAGATGGCGTGGTAGAGACCGAAAATCAGCAAAAGAATATCCATTGTGATGAAGACGGGTGTCCCTAGTCTTTTGATTACATCACTATAGTTAAGCACCTCTCCACTGTGAGCAATATGCAAAAACCAAATGTGCAATCCAAGAACGATCAGCAACACGCATGCGCTGATTCTCTGCAATAACCACGTCCAAGCATTCACTGCTACCCAACCTCGTCTCTTAGAATTTTACGGCAATAGACCATACCCACAAAATGGCTGCTATTATCATGAAGATCCAAAACAACAGTTTCTGACGCCTCACCCCTATTCCCAAGCCCAGATCAAACAAGAGGATTCGAATGCCGTTGAAGCCGTGATAAAGGGCTGCACCCAGTAGCAGGGTCTCCAACACCTGGAAAACGGGATGACCCATCAAGTATGAGAGCATGGCGTCGAAGGCCTGTTGTCCCCTTAAAAGCGATGAACTCATCAAAACAATGTGAATGAAGATATAGAGTACCAGCCCGAGCCCAGTAAGGCGATGGAGAATCCAGGCCCACATCCCTATCGTGGTCCAGACTTGTGTTTTGGCTTTAAATGCCAGGGAAAGAGTCATTTCATTGCTCGCCATAAGAATTTCTCCCTGTCCTCATTCAGGAATAGTTTATAGATCCCTGCGGATCACGGCGCTCAATCATGAATTTTTGTGCTTCGGTGTTAAACTAACACAAGCGCATCTAATATCGTCACAACTGTCATTGCGGGCCCGAAGGGCGTGGCAATCTCGCCCTTCACTTCGAGATTGCTTCGTCGTCCCGCGAAGCGCGGAACTCCTCGCAATGACGCATAAGTTATCGCGTCTGTATTAGTAATGCGGCACCAACGATCACGTCATTGCAAGGCTTATGAAGGAAGCCCAAGCCGTTCGGGCTCTCAATGACTGGTAATTTCCTACTCAACTCCCAGCCTCTTGTACAGTTCAGGCAGCTTCTGTGTAATCTGTTTTTTCACATCAAAATAGAGATGATTCCCGTGCGAATCCATGGCCACGATCAAGGGACCAAAGTCCTTCACGCGAAACTTGTAGATGGCCTCAGGGTGCAGGTCCTCCCAGTAGACTTCTTCCACCTCCTCTATCTGGGTAGTTTCAAGGGCTGCCGCACCGCCCACAATGGCAAGATAGCAGGCACCGAACGTCTTCATCGCCTCCAGGCTTCCCTCCAGCAAACCCGCCTTTCCCACGACGGCCCGCACGCCATATTTTTCGATGAGAGGCGGGGTGAACCGTTCCATACGGGTGCTGGTGGTTGTGCCAATAGAGATCTTCTCCCATTTGTCCCTCACTTTTCTCAAGCTCGGGGCTGTGTGTATACAGATGGCCCCTTTGAGGTCCACCGGGGGCGCCTGGTGGTGGTCAAACATGCGAATCTGGGTTGCATCGCGAATGCCAAAAATATGGCCATTCACAATGACCGTGTCACGGACCTTCAACTGCCTCACGTCATCCTCTGAAAGGGGTGTGGTCAGATTGTAATGTGCCATTTTTTCTCTCCTTTCCGGATCTAAAAACCGTATTCCACCTTTCCGTCTGCAAATATCTTTGCGCGGGCCCTCCGGGCCGGCCAACACTGGGTGTTCACAGCGACAGGATTTTGTGTGATATGGGTGTAGGCGCTCTCAATATGGACTGCCAGGGTGGTCGTATCGCCTCCAAGGCCCATCGGTCCCAACCCTGTCGCGTTGATCGCCTCTGTTAAATCCTTCTCCATCTGGGCGAGTTCTGGGTCTGGGTTGCTCGAACCCACGGGGCGCACAATGGCCTTTTTGGCCAAGACACTTACCAAGTCAGCGGTGCCGCCTATCCCAACGCCTATGATCCCAGGAGGACAGGGATTAGACCCGGATGCGATCACTCTATCGATCACGAACTTCTTCAGGGCCTTGACGCCATCGGCCGGTATGAACATCTGCATGGCGCTCATATTCTCAGAACCGGACCCCTTGGGCACCATGAGGATATCCAGATAGTCTGCCTCCTCATCGAATTCCCAATGGATAACCGGCAGTCCTTTGCCCACGCTGGTCTGAGGATTTACCCGTGTGAGCGGATGGGTCGAACTGCCCCGAAAAGGGTGTTCCAGTGTGGCCCGCTCTGCCCCTTTATCCAGGGCCTTGGCCACCTTGGCCCCATCCACCGGGAATTTACTTCCCAGCGTGACCATATAGATGGGAAGACCCGTGTCCTGGCAGATCAAAAGACTCTTTTCCTCGGCAATCTTTAGGTTCTTGAGGATGGTTTTAAAGATCTCCTTGGCCGTCTCATGGGTCTCCCTCTCGTAGGCCTTCTGTAAGGCCTCCTTCACGTCAGGAGGGAGATATTTTAGTGCCCTAATATAGAGCTCCTTAGCCACGTCCTCCACCAACTGATAGCTAAATTAGGCCATGCGCTTACTCCTTTCTATTCCATTAGATCAATATTCTTTAGGGCGTCCTTTCGTACACTTTCCACGTGCTTCCTCATCATGCTTTCAGCAGACAACGCATCCCCTTTCTCGATGGCCCCCAAAATCTTGTAGTGCTCCTTGACCGTCTGCTTTGCCCTGCCCGGTAAAACCACGGTTCGCAACCTGATCACCTGAAGGTGGCTGTTCACAATCTCCATCATGTTTCTGAGCACATCATTTTTGCACGCTTCCAGCAGAAGAGTGTGAAACTCCACATCCGCAGCAGGGTATTTGAGCAGCATGTCCTCATCGTTCGTTGTGGAGCTGATCTTTTTGAGACAGTTCCTAAGTCGATTAAGGATTCGCTCGTCCATATTCTCTGTGGCCAGCCTCGCAACCAACCCCTCCAGTACTTCCCTGGCCTGAAGGATGTCCATAACCTTCTGTTTGGATTGTGAAACCACAAATGCGCCTCGCCTCGGGATGATTTTCACGATACCCTCGTGTTCCAGGCGAAGCAGGGTCTCGCGAACAGGTGTACGGCTCACCTGTAAAGATTTGGCCAATTCCTCTTCGTTGATTTTCTCGCCCGGTCTGATCCTTCTCAAAATAATCTCTTTCTTGAGAATCTCGTAAATGTGGTCTCTCAGGTTCGGGCGTTCCAGAACCTGTCTTGTGGGCGCATTCTTGGCCATTTCCTATACCCCCGTCTTTACCCTTGCATTTTGTATAATGTATATTGTATGAAATTCCAACTCTGTCAAGAATAATATTGAGCATGGAACGGCCTCTCACCAATTCCCGGGAATTCGCCCTGTTTTTTGCTTCCGCTTTAAAACATTACGGACTATATAATCGGTCATGCGCAGCTCCCAATCTTCCACACGGCTAATCCTTATCATGTGTGTTGCCGAGGTGCTTGGCATGGCGGGCGTCTTTGCCTTTCCCGCCCTCCTTCCCCGATTCTTTCAGGAATGGGGCTTGACCAACACCGAGGCGGGCTGGATCAACGGAATCTATTACGCCGGGTACACGGTCACTGTACCCGTGCTGGCCGGTCTCACGGACCGAATAGACGCACGCCGTGTCTATCTTGCTTCCGCGGTGGTGGCTGCACTGGCGGCGCTCGGTTTCGCCCTGTTTGCCGATGGATTCTGGACAGCTTGCCTTTTCCGGGCCCTCGGCGGGTTAGGACTTGCCGGGACGTACATTCCAGGGCTCAAGGTGCTGGTGGACCGTCTGCGCGGAACGGCCCAGGCGCGCGCCGTCGCCATCTATACGGCCACTTTCGGCATAGGCACCAGCCTATCTTTCTTTGGCGCAGGTGAACTGGGTGCTCGTTTTGGCTGGCGCTGGGCCTTTGCTTTTGCAGCAGCGAGCGCAGGGGTGGCTCTGGCCCTTGCTGGCACTACAGTGCGGCCCCAATCTCCTGAACCCGGCGAGTCACCCCGCACCCGACTCTTGGATTTCCGGCCTGTCCTACGTAATCGAAAGGCCATGTCTTACGTATTGGCTTATGCAGCACATATGTGGGAGCTTTTCGCCATGCGTTCCTGGATGGTGGCATTCCTCGCCTTCAGCCTGAGCCTCCAGCCCGCAGAGGAGGGTCACTGGTCGCCTGCCACCGTTGCCGCATTGGCCGCTCTCGTGGCCGTCGCGGCCAACGTGGGGGGCTCAGAACTGGCCATCCGATTCGGCCGCCGAAGGATTCTTACACTCATCATGTGGGGGTCTGCCCTTTTTGCCTTTGGCTTTGGTTTTACTGCGGCACTCCCCTACCCCATTGTTGCAGGCTTATGCGTGCTTTATACCATGTTTGTAACCGCTGATTCAGGGGCCATTCATACGGGTGCTGTGTTGAGCGCAGAACCTGAACGGCGCGGCGCCACTATGGCAATCCAGTCCCTATTGGGTTTCGCCATCGCATCTGTGGCTCCTTTGGCGATAGGGGTGGTTTTAGATGCCACGGGCAGTGGCCAGGGCATTCACTCTTGGGGGGCCGCCTTTTTCGCCATGGGGGTGTTTGTGGCGTTGGGCCCGATTATTCTGGCGCTGCTTGGCCGGAAAAGCAACTCCACCCAAGCTCCCCTCTCCGAGTCGTAGGCCTTACGAGCCGGAGGCCTCGAACAGGGAGGGTTGGGGAGGAAGGGGGAGGCCGCAGGGACTTTGGGTCCCCGGCGGCCACATTTTCAACTTGACAAGTTATCCATATTGATGATGTTATTCACTGGATCCTATCCTAAAAATTCCCTTCAACCCGACAAGAAAAATACTTGAAACGTTTTTTTAGTTTTATCTTATAAGTGGAGGTCTTTTATGAACGATTTTTTGGAATCGGGACCCAAGAATCCCATTAAGATTCAAGACAATACCTTTCGAGATGGGCATCAGTCTTTACTGGCCACGAGGATGAGAACAGAGGACATGCTCCCCATTGCTGAAAAAATGGATAGCGTCGGTTTCTGGGCCATGGAAGTGTGGGGAGGCGCAACATTCGATTCCATGCACCGATTCCTGGCCGAAGATCCCTTCGAACGGGTCAGGACATTGAAACAGCATATCAAAAAGACGCCTTTTTCCATGCTGTTGAGAGGTCAGAACTTAGTGGGCTACCGTAACTATGCGGATGATGTGGCAAAACTCTTCGTGGATAAATCGTGCGAAGTGGGCATCGACGTATTCCGTGTCTTTGATGCCTTAAACGATTTCCGCAATTTCCAAACGGTTGTGGAGAGGATCAAAGCAAACGGCAAGCACTTCCAGGGCACCATTTGCTACTCTCTGACCGAAAGGCGCATGGGCGGCGACGTATTCAATCTGGACTATTACCGCAGTAAAGCCAAGGAAATCGAGGATATGGGAGCAGACACCCTCTGCCTCAAAGATATGGCCGGCATCATGGCCCCCTTCGATATAGCCAAGATCATCACGACTCTCAAAAAGGAGATCAAAATCCCCATCCACCTCCATACCCACTATACGAGCGGCATGGCCTCCATGATTTATCTGGAGGCCATCAAGGCAGGGGTGGACATCATTGACACCTGCCTGGCCCCCTTTGCCTTGAGGACCTCCCAGCCTGCCGTGGAACCCATTGTGGCCACCCTGTATGAAACCACCAGGGATCCGGGGTTTGATCTGAGTCTTCTGCTCGAACTGGGTGACTATATGGAGACCATTGCACCCAAGTATCGCGACTATCTGGCCAAGCACAAGATGGCGGTCATTGACACGGGCGTGCTGGCCCATCAGGTTCCCGGGGGGATGCTCTCCAACCTGGTGAACCAACTCAAAGAGGCCAAAGCGTTGGATCGTTTGCCCGAGGTGTTCAAAGAGGTGGCCGTTACGCGGAAGGAGCTTGGAACACCTCCCTTGGTCACACCCACGTCCCAGATCGTTGGGGTTCAGGCGGTATTGAACGTGCTTTTCGGCAGATACAAGATGGTCACCAACGAGGTCAAAGACATGGTCTATGGGCTCTATGGAAAGACACCCACGCCAGTAGATCCTGAGGTGCAGAAGAAAGTTCTAAGAGGCTACAAACGGGGGGAGACCCCTATCACTGGTCGGGCAGCCGATTATCTGGAGCCGGAGTTGGACAAGGCGAGGGAAAGGTTAGGAGATCTGGCAAAGGATGACTATGATCTGTTGATTGGTGCGATCTATCCCACCACGGGAGAGCAGTTCCTCAAGTGGAAGTATGGACTGGAAAAAAAGCCGCCTGAAGTCCTGCCTAAGACGCTTGAAGATATCCGTAAAGAAGATGAGGCCCTGGCAGCGGCCATAGAACAGGTGTGCAGTACCATCCAATAATGAATCAATCGTGATAAGCGATGCTGGGCGTTGAATAGGCATTAGGAGAATATAAAGGGGAGCCTTCTTGCTCCCCTTTTTGTTTGTCATGATGCAATATAAATGAGTCTAAAGGCGATGAAAGAGGAAGGAGGTCAAGCCGTGCAAGCGCGTTCAAAACAACTCCACTTCATTTGGAGACGGCTCTTAGTTTTTCTTCTACAGGTCATTTTTGTCCTTGGCCCCTTTGGCACGGTGGTCTGGGGGAAAGGCATTATTAAGATTGGTGTACTCGAAGAGCCCAAGACACTTAACATCTGGCTGGCCAGTGACAGCTGGTCTCGTAAGGTCTTGAGCCAGATCTATCAACCCCTCTATATTCGGGAACCCAAGAATCTGAGACTCATCCCATGGCTCGCAGAAGGAGAGCCTGTGTATGATGAAGCGACACTCTCTTACACCATTAAACTCAGAAAGGCCAAGTGGTCGGACGGCTCAGCATTCACCTCAGAAGATGTGGCATTCACCGGGGATGTGATCAAAGAGTTCGGCGTTCCGCGATATTATTCTGCCTGGAAGTTTGTTAACAAGATAGAGCCGCTGGACGAGCACACAGTGAAATTCCACCTTGGTGCTCCCGAGGCCATTTTCCTTACGAGGACCCTGACCACCCCTATTGTGCAAAAAAAAGAATGGACGAAGGTGGTGGAAGCCGCCAGACGGGAGGAGAAGCCGTTGAACCCGTTACTGAAATATAATGTGGAAAGGCCGGTGGGAACAGGACCTTTCCTCCTCAAGGACTGGAGACAGGGGGCCTACTTGTTTCTTCAAAAGAATGATCTTTTTTTTGGGGAAGAGAAAGAAATGGAAGGATTTGTTCTGGGCCCCCACATTGATGGGATGATCCTCAAGATTTTTGGCACCACTGACGCGGCAATGTTGGCCATGAGAAAGGGGAGTATTGACATGTTCTGGTGGGGAATTCAATCGGGGTACATTGAGGATCTCCTCAAAGAGCGAAACGTGGGAATCTTTACAAATGAAAAAAGTGCGCTCTACTACCTGGGGTTCAACCTTAGGAAAAGTCCTTTCGACGACGTTCACTTTAGACATGCCGTGGCCACCCTAATTGATAAAGACTTTATTCTCAGGAGAATACTCCAGGGCTATGCCACAAAGATGGACTCCATTGTGCCCCCAGGAAACACCTTCTGGTATTGTAGCGGGCTTCCTGAGTACGGCGGGGGGCTCAAAAGGGAAGACCGCATTAGGAGGGCTTATGAGATCCTCAGTCATGCTAAATACACCTGGAAAGTTCCCCCAGTGAACGCCAAGGGGGAGGTGGTAGAGGGGGAAGGAATCATTCTGCCCAATGGAGGCCCCATGAAACGTATCACCATTCTCACGCCCCCAGCAGACTATGATCCCCTTCGTGCCATGGTGGGGATTATGGTCCAGGAGTGGCTCAGAATGATTGGCATCCCCGTATTATCCAGACCCATGGGCTTCAGCTCCATGATGGATCAGGTCAAGAGACATCGTCAATTTGATCTTTTTGTGCTGGGATACGGCAATCTCTCTTTGGATCCAGACTACCTGAGGAATTTTTTCCACTCAAAAAATGATAGGCCTCGGGGTTGGAATATGTGTGGGTATCGCAATCCCGAATTCGACAAGATCGCCGATGAATCCTCCCGCACCATGGATGTGGATAAAAGAAGGGCCCTGATATGGGATATGCAGAAAATCATCATGCGAGACATCCCCTATATTCCTCTGTACAATCCTAAATTGATTGAAGCGGTCAGAAAAGACAGATTTAGTGGGTGGGTGGAGATGCTGGGGGGCATTGGGAACACCTGGTCCTTCTGCACAATACGGCCCAAATAGGTATGAGGAAAATCCCACAGATTAAAAACCCCCACCTATTTGAGATAGGCGGGGTTTACGGCATCAAATCCTTGCTTGCCCTAGTGGGCGACCAGGAGTTTCTGACCCGGGTGAATCGTGTCGCTCTTCTTCATGTTATTCAGACGGCATATTTCATCCACAGAGATATCATACTGTTTACCAATCTTGGAAAGGGTATCCCCACTCCGGACCACGTGGTACTGCCCTTCAGCCTGAGAACGCGGTTTCTGTTCTGCGGCATATGCCGCTTTGGCGACCGCGGCACGGAGCTCAGCTGAGCCCGGGTTGCTCACCGAGCGCTTTACAAAAATGTCAGTCGGTCTTACGGGCTTCCCATAATAGAGCTGATTCCATTCATCCCGGGTCTTTATGACGGCACCTTCAAAATTGGCTCCGGCGTAGGCCCCTTTGGACCGTGCGAATGAAAGGATATCTGCAGTAATACTCGTTTTGGCCCCCGCACCTACCGGACCAACAGCAACAGAGGTATCGCCTCCCAGCTTAAAGGATGTGCTCAGGAGCTTGTCAATGCCTTTCTGCGATCTCACCATCATAATCACCTCTGCGGCCTCGCCACCAATTTGAAGGCCAAAGGTCACAGAGCCCAAGGTGTAGAATCCCGGCTGACTCCATTGGCCCGTTTTCTCATCTTTTACCACGAGTAGACCTCTCCCCCCAGAGCCGCCGAGAATGAACCCCCCTTTGAGTGCGCTTGGAACGATGATCAATCCCTTGGCCTGGTCCAGGTTTTCGTGTAGCCAAGACATATCTTTGTCTCCCATAAAGCTCTGGAAAGTAAGACGAGCCTTGTCCACGAGTAGCTGTTGCTCAGCAGGCTCCGCCGATGCTGTCTGCATGCTTAATCCCAAAAGCATAAGACCGGTAACAGCTGCACATACGATTTTCGACATTTTGTTGCTTTTCCTATTCATTTCAATGTCCTCCCCTTTTTTCGGTCAATGATTATTTATTCACAATTTCTTGTCACAGGGCAACTGAGATGAGTTCAGAATGAACCCTGGAATCATCCCTTTATCCTGTCGTAAAAACTAAAATGGGGTCAAGGCCCCGGTTTTACCTCACGAGCGGGATACTTGCCGCCAGCTCGTAGCTGACCACCGCCTGGATCTTATTTTCCAGTTGATAGTAGCGCAACACCTTCATCTCGGGTAGCACCTCTCTGAACCTGGGCAAGTAGGACTGGCGAATCGTCAGGCGTTCCGTCTCGATGGCCATGTATTCGTCCATGAGCTTCTTCGCTGCCTGATCAGACATGGCCCCATAGCTCTCTGCATAATCGTCGACCAGCTTGATGGTCCGGTCGTTGATTTTTGCCAGGTCTTTCTGGTACGCCTCATAGACCGGCCAGAAGGCCTTGGCCTCTGCTTCTGTCATTCCCATCGTCTCCGCCACAACCAGCTTTTTGTCTGCCCTGATCTTTTCCCGGACGATCTGCATGTTGTCTGCCGGCTTGTCCTGCGCCAGGACAGGCGCTGCCCCCAGTGCCGTCATAACCATAAAAGCGAACAAATACAATGTAGTTCTCATTTCAAGCCTCCATTTTAGTGAATAATTGCCTTCCCCATCTAGATTCAAATGTTAAGTGAATCTGGGCCATATGCTCTCTCCCACTGTCACGCTTTTCTGTTAATCATTTTTTCTCCTGTCATTTGTTTTCTTTACCGTTTCCACTTCTATCTCTGGTTCCTGATTATTCTTAATCAGTCTCCCATTCTACCCATTAGAACTGAGGTAGAATCTTTTATCGATAGTCTCAAGGTGTTCGTAAATCGTTAGTCACTCGTTAGCAATTTGTTTGCATTCCTGACCGATCTCGATTCTGGATAGAGACTCCAGGGCGACTTTAAGAAATTGTACCTTTAATACTCATTATTTCTCTGAATTCAAGGTTTGTCAGGCAGATTTACCCAATTTACAGGGGCTTCCCCTTACCACTGTCACCTGGCACGAAACTAACGCGGCGTCAGATCATTATCAATAGGGTGAAGTGTGTATTTTTACATGAAAAACACGGTATTTCTGGGCAGGCCCATGAATACTATCGAAGGAAAGCAGGAAAAGGGAGGCTTTAAGCAAGGGGGCAACTCTATTGACGTTCATTTTTACGGATGATACGTTTTTGCAAACTGCGGTGAATTCGCCTGGGATTCTCAAGGCAAAAACCAGAATAGTGGAGGTATCATAGAATGGATAAGATAAATTTAGGTTCAACGATCCCTGCATACCCGATGCCTGTTGTCTTAGTTGGAGCACACGTTAATGATAAACCAAATTTTTTGACAGTCGCCTGGTTTTGTATGGCCAGCTACAAACCGCCAAGGATTGCCATTGCGCTGGGGAATAATCATTACACCAATCCAGGAATTAAGGAGAATAGGACCTTTAGTGTTTGCTTACCCTCTGAAGATATGGTCGAGGCGACTGACTATTGCGGGATCGTATCGGGCAAAAAAACGGATAAATCCGAGGTCTTTGATCTGTTCTATGGTGAGCTAGAGACGGCACCCATGATTAGAGATTGTCCTTTATGCATGGAGTGCAAGCTGGTCCACATCGTGGAAAGCGGGTTGAATGAAATTTTCATCGGAGAGATCATAGGAACCTATACTGAAGAGAGATTCCTTTCCGATGGTAAATGTGATTTTAAGAAAATGAAGCCCATGATACTCTCACAACCCGACACCCGCTACTGGAGACTTGGAGAACCGTTTGCCAAGGCTTGGAGCGTAGGCAAGAAACACAAGGCCAAAACCGAATAATCGATCTTGGGAGCGGATGCCTCACTGGCCGCGGGAAGCTTCACTTTTCCAAGTCAAGAAATGTCAAGAATAAAGAGTCTGTTGCCTAAACCTCAGTCTGATCCCCATGGTTGGCTCCTGATGCCTTTTCTTTCATACCGAGGCTCCCGGCCTGGTCTTTTCAGCGACTTATCTGCGGGGGAGTTCTGCCCCCTCCGCATTCTCCCGACAAGTCGGGAGCTGCGGTTTCCCCCACTAATAAGTCGCGAAAAGGACG
>CP070840.1:1925305-1930494 GCA_020342025.1 Deltaproteobacteria bacterium | reverse complement strand
GGGCCAAGAGCTGGCACTTACAGTTGGCCATCTTCTGGATCGCCACCACGTGGATAGCCTCTGCCATTTATCTGGCACCCATTATCGGGGGAAGAGAGCCTGCAAAACAGGGGCTGCTCGTCCAACTCCTGTTCGTGGCCATCCTTGTCGTCGCCCTGGGCAGTCTCTTAGGAGAAATTGCAGGCATCAAAGGGTGGCTAGGGAATGCCTGGTTCTGGTTTGGCCATCAGGGTTGGGAATTTCTGGAACTGGGCCGACTCTGGCAGATCTTGCTTTTTGTGGGCCTGATCGCCTGGCTCCTGATCGTCTATAGGGCCGTTGGCCATCACATCGGCCTGGGGCACAAGGATGAGTTCACCTCTCTCATCTGGTTTTATCTTTTCAGTGCGATCCTGGTCGTGGCTTTTTACGGTTTCGGCCTCTTTTATGGCAAGGGATCACACCTGACGGTGGCTGACTACTGGCGCTGGTTTGTGGTCCACATCTGGGTGGAGAGCGTTTTTGAGTTCTTCGGCGTAGCCATCATCTCTTTGCTGTTGGTCGCCATGGGGTTGGCTTCGGCGAGAGCAGCGCTCATGGTGGCCTTATTCACCGCGGCCATCACTTTCCTGAGCGGTATTATTGGAACGGCCCATCACTACTTCTGGTATGGCGGGCCTGCCTGGTGGGTAGGATGGGGCGCCATCTTCTCCTCCATGGAGCCCGTGCCCCTGCTCGCCCTGGTGGTTCGATCCTTGAAGGAGTACAAATCAATAGGCGAGGCCGGGAAGGAATTTCCCTACAAGTGGCCATTGTACTTCCTGGTGGCCTCCTCGTTTTGGAATTTCCTGGGTGCAGGTGTGTTCGGATTCCTCATCAACCTGCCGATCGTCAACTACTATGAGCACGGGACCTACCTGACCATGCACCATGGCCACTCCGCCCTTTTCGGGACCTATGGCATGCTCTCCATTGCCTTATTGCTCTTTTCCTGGAGGGGATTGGTGGACAAGGCCCATTGGAAGGATGGAATCCTGAAGCTCTCCTTCTGGGGGCTAAACGGTGGACTGTTCTTGATGAGTCTCGGAACCCTCTTTCCCATCGGCGTCATGCAGGCCTGGACCTCTTTCAAGGATGGCCTCTGGGTGGCCAGGGACGCCTCTTTCTTCGAGAGGACCGCTGTCATCACGCTCGGGAATCTGCGGGTCATTCCCGACCTGATCATCATCGTCCTCGGGGTCCTTCCCTTGGCGTACTTCCTTTTTACCACGTACCCTCGCCTGAAGGCGGTTGAAATCAAGGAAGGCGAATCCGTCTGGGAAAGGTTAGGGATTGAATTGTAAAGATTCACTATCACCCTCAACCAAGCCCTCCCCCATCAAGGGGGAGGGCAACAAAGTTATGTTAGGCAAAGTTCCCCCTCCCCTGGCGAGGGGCTAAGGAATTAGCAGAAAAAGGAGCACATACATATGAAAAGAGTCAGTTTATACAAGGAAAGTGGATTCGACGAGTTGGCCTTTAAAAGACTCCTAGTACATGACTCTCCTTACTTCAAGATCCTGAATTTTAATTTCAAGGCGGGACAAGAACTCCCTGTTCATTCCCATGAAATTGAAGGCCAGGTGAGTATTGCGATTCTTGAAGGGAGCGGGGAGTTTTTGGGGAAGGATGAGAGCACATTGCCCGCTGAGCCGGGGGATGTATTGGTTTCTGAAATCGCAGAGCCCCATGGCGTGCGCGCAAAAACGGACATGCGTGTCTTGGTGACCATTGCACCTCCCATATAGGAGCGGAGGTTAATCTACCAACAGGACTGAGACGTTTTTTGCCGAGTGGAGCACTTTTTGGGAAATGCTGCCGAGAAGAAACTCCCTGATCCCCGACAGTCCCCTTCTTCCCAATACAACCGCATCATAACCGGAACTCGCCTCATTGATGATATCCCTGGCGATCCCTTTCTTTTGGGTCTCCACTTTTACGGTGATATTTTTTTGCTCAAATCCCGCTTTGCGAAGAAGGTCTTTAGCCCTTTTGATGGCCCCTTCAACCAAGTCCTTTTTTGCATCCTCGATGGAGCAGAAGGCGTCCCTCTGGGACAGAAAGTAGGGGGTTAATTCAGGGCTATACATCTCACAGATGGCAGCAGTATCTGGGAGCACACTGTATAGCATGATTTCATGATCATGTGTGAAGGACTGGGCAAGAAAATCCACTGCCCGCATCGAATTGTCTGAATCATCAAATGCCACCAGGATCCTCTTTCCCATATCATGCCTCCCCTGACTTTGGTTTTGTGTTTTGGAAACCCCATAATACTCTTTACTTAGTCATTGCGAGCCCAGTCCGTCCCGACGGGACGAGAGTCTCGGCGGGGAAGGGCGCGGCAATCTCTATCCGGAAGAGATTGCTTCGGTCGTTTCACTCCCTCGCAATGACATCAGGACACACTCTCCTCGGGCCGGCAACCCCGTTGGCAGAAAGACCCCTTTGCCCCCTTACCCGGCTACCTTGCCAGTCAGCCTGGCCCAATCCCTCGCAAATGACTCCAGGCCCTTATCAATGAGTTCATGCTGGAAGCGGATTTCTCTCCACGGCGTTGTTCTCTTCAGTTCCTTTTTCCTCCGTGTTCGTTTCTCTACTACCTTGTAATTTAATCATGCTTAGGTCTTCTGCAATCTTCCGGGAGCGAGTCAGGCAGAAGGGCGTGAATGGCTAATCAGGAGGCACAAATTCCTTAAATTTCTTGAACAGTGCCAACAACTTTGCCTTATAATAGGCGATGTTTTCATCCGGTTGAGAGGGGTCATAACTGGATACAAGCTTGCTGTTTTCATAGACACGCACCCTTTTCTTCTCCCCTGTCACATAATGGGAAATCTGGTCTCCAGCCCTGTACGCCCTGCCTGAAGCCAAAGCGAGCTCATATGGTGCAGCGGGATTGCGCTTTTTGGCCTGCACCTTTTGCCGATAGGTGTCGAGAGATTCCCCAAGGGTCTCCGTCTTGCCCAGCCAGGAGATGTCCATTTCATGTTTCTCCAGTTTGGCCAGATATTCCTCCAGAAGCTGACGTACCTCCCCACCTTTTCCCTCGAGCAGGCGCCTGATCATGGCGGAAAGAAATTCCCGGAGGTATTTCTCCATCCCCCTGGACCGAAGAGCGCTGCCTCTAATGAGCATTTTCCCTGCCTTGTCCAGTAGGGCGTAGTTCTTACTCTTGTAGGAGAACATGGATTCATATTGGGCATCCATTTCCACCTCAATTCCTCCAGGTAAACTGCGAGAGAGGCGTTCCACCATGGCTCTGGCCTCCTTCTCGGTTTCAATGCCTGGTGGGGGTAAATAGTAGATGCCATCCGTATCGATCTCAATGGGTGTGGCGCCTTCCTTTTTAAGCCACGCCAACATCTCCCGGATCAGATCCCTGCCCTGACGAGTCACCTCTGCAGCCACCTCTGGGTCAGAAAACGGGTGAAGCTCCGTGCCCAGGTAGCCGTAAAAGGAGTTGATGAGGATCTTAAAGGTCTGCTGCAGCGCCTGGTAGTAATCCCGTTCGTGGGGGGACTGGGCCTCCTGGGCCCGCCTCTTTGCCTCCAAACGAAAATCCCGCAGGTCCTTTAGCAAGGGTAAAAAGACATCCAGGGTCTCTTTGGAAGGTTTCAGGTCAAAAGAGAGCATGATGGAGGGGTAAAGGGAGGCCACGTCGCAGTGGACCACATGATGCACCACGCCTGTGACAAACACTTCCGTATATCCGCCCTCCACCACTCCTCCCCCCTCTGGCCTGGGCACAGAGGCCCGCTGCCTGAGGTATTCTCGAAGGAAGAGGGCGTTAATTTTCGTTGCGTTTCCTCGCACAAAGATATTTTGAAAGGAGAAGGGAAAGATCCTGGCCTGCAAGAAGAAAGAGTACCCGAGAAGTTCAGAGAGGGCCAGGGTCTCTCTCACATCGTCCAGATTGTAGCGCTTTAGGGTTTCAGGTTCGTGCTCATAATACCAATCGATATCGTCTGTCTCGATATAGGTGCGGTTCTCAGGGGCCAGGCCAAAATGCTGAGCAGCCACCTTGAGCCCATAGCTCTCCAGTTCCCGGGCCGTTACATCGTAATACTGGAGGAGAAAGAGGGTATCGATCACGTGTCGTCCGAAGATTTCCATGCGGGTGTAATCGATGGTGCGCTCTGCCACATTGAACCGTGATCGCCGGATACGCGGTTTGCTTCCATCTCTTCCCCATGGGAGCTCAACGCGGTGCATCCGTGCCCTCGCCACTATATACTCCAGGTCGAAGTTGAAGAGGTTGTGCCCCTCCAACACATCAGGGTCCAGGCGGGAGATCCTTTCTCCCAAGGCCATGAGCATTTCCTTCTCCCCCATCTCCTGACCAAAGAGGACCTCTGAATACCCATGATTGTCCATAAGGGCCATGGAGATGATCCTGTCCCCTTCCCTCTCCGGGTTAGGGAATTCGTATCCTGGGGTGCAGGCGGTTTCAATGTCCAGGGCCAGCCGGTGAAGATGGCTGAAGGGAAGCCCCTTGAAAAACGTCTTTCCTGTTAGCAGGAGAAACTGATGGACAGGATCCGAGAGGAAGAGATAGGGGGCATACAGAGAGGAGGGGGGTTCCCCCGTCTGCTTCTGTAGATATGTTTTGGCCTTTTGGCAGTCTCCCCAGCTCTCCAAAATGAGAAGGCAACGGTAATCGTTGGGGCCGGAGAGCTGTTCCACGTGAAAGGGCCTTTTAAAGCCCTCCATCAAATCTTCATCCTCCACAAGCAAGAAAGGCTTGAAAGGTTCATCCTTTTTCACCAGCTGTTTTTCCTGACGGATAAAGAGGCGCATCACCTCCTCTCCCAAAGGTTCTACGGCCACGATCCCTTCTGTGGGATCCGCCCCAAAGAGGATCTCATTCTCTTCCAAGGCCAACGGTTTCATCCGGACTTCCCCATCTACAGACCTAATTTTTGTGGGCAATTTAAACCCCTTTGATTTTGCAGAACAGATTTACACTAACACAAAATCAAATCGTTAAGAACCCCCCAAAAATGCACCGTTCCATTCAGGTATCAAGGCTGAAATCGGCAGGTTATGGCGTATTCCTGATCACCAGCAAGGCGTCAGAAGAAGAGCCAACAGGACTCTGGCTTTTTTTCTCGCGAGGGTGTATTTATAATTGCACAAATCAGGAAATCTCGCTTTAGGAGTTGGATATG
>CP070840.1:1915382-1925205 GCA_020342025.1 Deltaproteobacteria bacterium | reverse complement strand
CTCTGTCCCAATGAGACAGATACAAACCCCGCTTCCCCAGCGGCCCGGACCTCTTCCTGGGAAAAGCCGCCTTCGGGCCCCACCATGCCCAGGAATCTCTTCACAGGCAGAGATCCCCTCAATACGCCCTTCAGATCCCCTGCCGGCTCCTGTTCCCAGAGGATGACCTTCAGTGCATTCTCTCCTCTGCACTTCCCCATCAATTCCTCGAAAGTAGACAGAGGGCCTATTTCCAAAGGCGTTTTCCGGTCGGACTGCTTGGCCGCACCGTGAGCTATCTCACGCCAGTGTCTTCTCCTGTTCGCAAACCTTTCCTTGGTAGGCCTGACCACTGTACGTTCAGATGAGAAGGGGAGAATCCGATGAACGCCCAACTCCGACGTTTTCTCAATGACATAATCCATGGCGCGAGATTTCAAAAGGGCCTGGCAGAGAGTGATCTCTATGGGGGAGGGGGAGGGTTGAGGAAGGGGCTTTTCAAGGGTGACCAGGACCTCCCGACGTCCAGCAGATTCTATGACGGCTCGAAAACGGGCGCCTTTGCCATCCATAAGGATGAATCGGTCCCCGCGGCCCATTCTCAAAACCCTGGTCATATGCTTGGCCTCAGACCCTCTAATCGTGCAAAGTCCGTCCTTTGCTTCTATTTCCTCAACAAAAAAGCGTCTCAAAGCCCACCTCAATGATCGTGGAAACCATTACTCCTCGTGGTTGGGTATACGAAATGGCAATGGCGGTAAAAGGTGCTCAAGTCCCCTTTTCTTTCTTCGCAATTGTACAGGCCCATTCTGCCTGATGAAGGGTCTCATAATCCGAAAAACCGTATTTAGGAAAGTTATCTTGCACTTCTCTGGCCTGATCAATCAATAGGCCCGAAAGGATCAGCCAACCCCCAGGATCTAGGAGACGACTAAAATGGGGAAAGAGTTGGAGGATTAGACCAAGGGTCAGGTTGGCTGTCAAAAGGGAAAAACAATCCTTCAATTTTTCTAAAGGCACGGAAGAAAGCTCAATGGCCCCAGAAAGATGGTTCAACCGAATATTCCCTTCGGCCGAGCGGATGGCCTCTGGGTCCACGTCGAGAGCCACTACCCTGCTGGCTCCCAGCTTGGCCCCGTATATGGCGAGGATTCCACTCCCTGTACCCACGTCAAGCAGGCTCCATGATCCGGGCAGAGAGACCCTCTCCATGGCTTCAAGGCACATGCGGCTTGTGGGATGTTGGCCCGTGCCGAAGGCAAGTCCAGGTTCAATCCTGATCACGTGGTCCTCAATGTCATTGGGAATCGATTCCCAGGCCGGGACGACTGTGAGCCGCGCGGTAACACGATCTGTATGAAAGAACCTTCTCCACTGGCGGTTCCAATCCTGGTCCTCTATTCTGCCAAAGGTTAGCTTGGGAGAACGGACCTGTGGGAATATATCCTCCAGTGTCTGGAGAAAGACATTTAACTTGTTATGGATATCTTCCAAATCTTTTTGAAAGGAGAAATAGGCCTTGAAGGCGTGGTGTGGAGAGTCTTCAGAGATGATCCCTTCGCATCCCAGATCAAACAGAAAGGCGCTCAGGGCCTCATGGGCAACTGGATCTATTTCAATAGAGAGCTCCAGCCATCCGGGATGTTCACTCTTAGATAGGGTCACGGGTTTTTAAACTTCGCATAGGGAGGTGCACGCCTTTTCTGGTCAGGGACGGTGCCCCGCCCTACGTAGGGACGGCGACTGTGCGGAGCGACCGTTTCTCCGACCAAAGGCCCTTTTATGCCTTTTGGAAGACGTAATTTACCTGACCGTTGGGTAGCTTGTTAACGACCGTTTTCATCGCCATGCCCACTTTAATCTGTTCCTCTGGCACATGGTCCGCAATCCGGCCGAAGACCTTATAATCCCCATAGTCAAGAACCGCGATACAATAGGGTAAATCCTCTCCAAATCCCACGGGGGCATATTCCAGCTTGCTATAACTGACCAGCTTGCCCTTTCCCGACACCTCAAACCACTCCACATTGCTATCAAGACACTGGTGGCAGTCTGCTCTGGGCGGGAAAAAGGTGAGCCCGCAGTGCTTGCAACGGGTGCCCATGACCTTACCCTGATCCAAGTAGTCAATAAAGTCATTCACCTTTGTGATGGAGGTAAAGCTTACCGTTCCGAATCTCCTGAATCGATCATCTATTTCCTTTTTCGTTTTTCCCATGGTTTTACCTCCCCAGAATGGTGACGTTTCCGTAGAGGCCGACGCCACCGATATTATGGACAAGGCCTATCTCCGGATTCTTGACTTGCATGTCTCCCGCCTCGCCTCTGAGTTGCAGAACGATAGTTCGGATCTGAGACCCACCGGTCGCGCCGATGGGATGCCCCTTGGAAAGCAGGCCGCCATCCACATTGACAGGTATGCTTCCCTCCTTGTATGTGGCTTTGCTCTCGATCAGTTCTTTGCCTTCACCTGGCTTTGCAAACCCTAAGTTCTCATAGGCCATAAGTTCAGCAATGGTGAAGCAATCATGGACTTCGGCCACATCGATATCTTTCGGGGTAACCCCCGCCATCTTGTAAGCCTGTTCGCCGGCCTGCTGGGCAACGGTCAACCCGGTAAACAGTTCCCTTCCGGCAAGATTGACACTGGCCGAGGCAGCGCCCAGTCCTAAGATCCAAACAGGTTTCTTGGAAAGGGCCTTTGCCTTTTCTTCATTGGCAACGATGACGCAAGAGCTCCCATCCGCATTGGCACAACAATCGCCGACACGCAGAGGACTCGCCACTGGACCCGACATGGGGCTTGCAGGATCGGAGAACATTTCAAAGGTCACCGGCTTCCGGTAGACCGCCTTATCATTGATCTGCCCATAGGTGGCTGCTTTCACCCTGATGAGGGCCAGATCCTCAAGGGTCGTTCCGTACTTTTCCATGTGTGCCTTGGCAAACATGGCATAGTATGCGGGCATCATTGTTCCAAACGGGCTTTCCCACTGGATATCCGCCCCACGTCCCATCCTCTCCTGCGATTCTGCCGAGGAGATCTCTGACATCTTTTGAAACCCGATCACCGCCACCACATCGTGAAGACCGGATTTGACCATTGAATAGGCAATTCTTAGTCCCGTGCTGCTGGAAGAGCATAGACTTTCCAGGTAACAGGTGGGCTGTGGGATAAGCCCCAGGTACTCTGCAAACACGCCGGCCGGAGATCTTTGCTTGTCGTATTCAGGTGCGGAACAGATTAGAGAAGCATCTATCTCTTTGTTCTTTATCTGCCCATCCTGCATCGCTTCTTTAAAACCTTCAAAGGCCAGCTCCCTGATTGATCCGGGATATCCTCGGACAAAAGCACTCTGGCCCACGCCTATGATACCTACTTTTCCCATATATGACCTCCCAATGAAGTATTTCGGTTAATTTGTAATGTTTAGACCTACCTTGGATTAGAGGAAATTTCCCTCAACGTGGGGTCTTGATTGGCAAACGAGTGCAAAGAAGACACCAAGAACGAAAACGGAAAGGCAGTATAGGAGAAGATGATAAAGGGGTCAAGCCAAAAGGTGGCGTGGGGGCTGCTCCCGCATTTTCATTTGATATGGTAAAATAATGGTGTTAAGAAAAGGAGCCGCTTGCTTTTGGAGTTCTAATTGATGGGAAGTTAGGCATTAAACATGCGTAAACTATTCGGTACTGATGGCATTAGGGGGATTTTCAGTGAGGAGCCTGTGACCCCGGAAATGGGGTGTAAAGTGGGTCGGGCTGTGGTGCGTTACTTTGGGAGGAAAGGCACCCAACCAAGAATCGTCGTTGGTCGCGATACCCGATTATCAGGAAAGCTACTCCAAGATGCTATCGTTTCCGGCATTCTCTCCCTGAAAGCAGAACCCCTTCTGGCGGGAGAGCTTCCCACCCCAGGGATCGCTTATGTAACAAGGGACCTTGGGGCAGAGGCAGGGATTATGATCTCGGCTTCCCATAATCCGTATGCATACAATGGCTTTAAAATCTTCTCCCATGAAGGCGACAAGCTCGGTGATGAGGCAGAGTCCCAAATCGAAGATCTCATTTTTTCAGACACCGTGCCCTCTACCCTTGAGGGGAAGGGGGCATTGGCTGGAGAACAAGAAATGGACGGGGCGGGGGAGCGGTACCTCTCTTTTCTTCAGAACACCCTGCGCAAAGGATATAGTTTTGAGAACATGAAGATCGTCCTGGATTGTGCCAATGGGGCAACATACCGTGTTGCACCAATTCTTTTTGAAAGGATAGGCACGGAGGTGGAATCCCTGTTCGTTGCACCAGATGGAAAAAATATCAATCAGGAGTGCGGTTCCCAGCATCCTGAGAGGTTAAGAGAGAGGGTCCTGGAGACATCGGCTCATTTAGGTCTTGCCTTTGATGGGGATGGCGACCGCATGATTGCGGTGGATGAAAAGGGGAATGTCCTAACGGGAGACCAGGTCTTACTCATCTGCGCAAAAATGCTCAAAGATCAAGGTGAATTGAAAAATAACCTTGTCGTCAGCACGGTCATGAGTAACATGGGTTTTCGTGTTGCACTAAAGAAACTAGGCATAGGGCATATTACCAGTAAGGTGGGGGATCGGTATGTTCTGGAGAAAATGAGGAAAAGCGGGGCTTTATTGGGAGGGGAGGAATCGGGTCATATCATATTTCTCCAGCACCATACGACAGGAGATGGTTTACTTTCCGCCCTGCAACTATTGTCAGCCATGAAAATATCCGGTCAACCCCTCTCCCAGCTTTCCACATTGATGACCGTCTTTCCTCAGGTTCTGATAAACGTGCCTGTGAACAAGAAACCGGAAATGTCTTCTGTCTCTGAATTGGTACTTGTACAGCAAGACGTGGAGACACAGTTGGGGGAAAGGGGGAGGGTATTGTTGCGTTATTCTGGGACTGAGCCCGTATGCCGCATTATGGTTGAGGGGGAGCGTCAAGAAGAAATTGAGGAATATGCCCGGCAGATTGCGGATGTGGTCAAGGAACAACTGAACTGAGTAAAAGTGCCTAAAGTGAAGGAGTTAAAGACAGGAAATCAGCGATGAAGCTGCCCGCTCGCCTCGTCCCGCTCAGCGGGATGGCGGGCAGGCGTTACATAAAATCGCGAAGCGATTTTATTCAAACTCCTCTGACTCCTCCGTGGGGTAGAAAAGGTCTAAGCTCTCCTCTCTGATCTTGTGAGGATCCTCTATCAGTAGGTAATCTTCTGCCTCTTTTCTAAAGACTCGGGCCCTTTTCTCCAGTGCTTTAAGTTTTTGGATGACTCCGTGGTCTTTCAACATGTTCTTGATCAGATGAAAGACCTCCTCGCTGCCGTAGAGCAATGTGCCTTCCTGGAGAAGTTTACAGGCGACCATATGTTTGAAGGTATCAAACTTCAACTGTTCCCTCACACGGTCTAAATCTTTGACGATATAGTCAATTTCTTCTCTCAGGTGGGGCGTGATGAGAAGCCTATATTTTTCCTGGTAGATGGCGTCGTCCAACCTGTCCATGGACGCCTTTGGGAGTTGATCATCCACGACAACCACCAGGTCCATGTCAGAGCCTTTTACCAATTTCCCAGTGCTTCTCTCAGGCCGTGGAACATCGTGGGCCATGTTGTAGACAATGTCCCCTGAGATGATAAAACAGACTTGATTTTGTATCTGGAGTTCACTTTCCAGTTTACCTATCAGGGATGAAACCACGCTGTAAGCCACCTCTGACTTGGCCCGGCTCACCGCCTCAATGTGGGAAGCAACTTCCTTGGCCTTTTTATTCAGAGTGGCGTCATCTCGGGAACGGCCGATGACCGAATAGGTCAGGAATTCCCTTAATATGGAAGGAGAGAGGCGGGCGAAGCCCTGGATCCGGCGATCGAGTCTCAAGTACCTCATCCCCACGTTCCGGATGTTCAGACTTTTGGAGAGCTTGCAGGTGCGCCACAATAAAAGGCCATCACCGCCCAAAGACTCCAAAATTTCCGAACCGGTCAGAGGTCCCCTCTCCTCTACGAGGGCTATGATTTCCTTTTCCATGGTTTCATATTCTTCCCATGCTTTGCCGGAATTTCTCCAATTCACCGTCGACCAGTTTTTTTAGGGCCAGCGCATCTTGCTTGGTCGTTTTCGTGAGGCGTGCTGACAACCTGAGAAGATTTAAGAAATCGCTATCAAGATCCAGAAGATGGGTGTGGAAGCCGCCGGGCTGGTGGGGATGGTTCGGTTGTGTGGCCTGGCATAGCGCCTTTGAAATGCGCCCGGAAAACCTTTCAAACCTTGATTTGAAGGTGTGGCTTTTAAGGATATGGATTCCCTCTCTATCTACCAGCCACCTGATAAGGTAAGCGTTGGGCTTGGGAGGGCTGTTTGTGGAGAAGAAGGGGTAGGATTGAAAAAAAAATTCCTTTGTGAAGGCCCGATAACCTTCATTTGAGGCAAGTGAGCCGAGCAGATTCCCTCCCCAGTTCATCATGTCAAACAGGGGATTGAGCTTTCTGCTAGAATAGGAAAAGGAATCGAGGCCATCAGCCAAGTGAAGCCAGAATTCCTTATCATCCAACGCCAAACCAGAAAAAGCCTTAGCCTCGGGGCAGAATTCCCTTTCACACTTTTCTCCATATTCTGCCCTATATCTGAGATCAACGCCCCCATTTTGGGCGGGATGAAGGAGGCACCCTATCAACCTGTGATTATTATCCAGATATCCGAGGGCCCAGCAGCTAAAACCTGTGATCGGAATCTTTTCCCCTGCATGCTTTTTGAAGGCCTCGCTGTTTTCAAGAAGCATCCTCCTGATAATGTTTCTGTGCTGGATATGTTCATAGCCGGCAGGGCGTACGGGTGGGCAACAGGCAAAACAAGATTTTCCGGTGTCGGGGAAGCAAAGGGTTGAACCTGTCATCTTCATGGGTGTTATACCTCAACTCTCTTGAGATCTGGAGATGAGGAGACTTCGGCGTCGCCTTGCTAACTCTCGCTTATCCGCCACCTGGTCCGACTCGTCAATGATCTCCCGCCCGAGTATTTCTTCCAAGATATCTTCCATCGTAATCAGTCCCGAGAGACCCCCATATTCATCGATCACCACGAAGAGCTTTTGCCTCGTCTCCATGAACTCCAGCAGGACATTATTCAGTTTGGCTGTTTCGACCACAAAATGAACCGGTCTCATGAGCTCGGTCAGAGGCAAGTCCGTTTTGCCTTGTGAAAGGGCGATGAATAACTCATTTGTGAGTACAATGCCCACCACATCCTCCATTTCTGTGTCATACACGGGGAATCGGCTATGTTCCCATTCGGCCGATTTTTGGCTGGCCTCCTCCAGGCTGAGATGTTCACTGAGGGAGAAGATGACGGTCCTTGGTGTCATCACATCTTTTACGGTTTTTCTTTGCAGGGACAAAATGTTGTCTATGACGCTCTCCTGGTAGTGCTCTATGCCCCCGGTCTGGAGGCTGATGCGAGCCATGGTCCTCAGTTCATCGGGAGACACGGATTCGCCAGTTCTGTGCCGGGAGATTAATCCTGTGACGTGACTGCACAACCATATAAACGGGGTCATCACTTTCACCAGCATTTTCAGCGGAAGGGCCACAAAGGGGACAAGAGATCTGGCATAGACCACACCTGCTGTCTTGGGTATGACTTCCGAAAAAATCAGGATGGCCAGCGTGAAGAATGCCGAAAAGTAAACCAGCCACTGGTGTCCGAAAACCACTGTGGCCGCCGCCCCTGCCACAGCTGCACCGGCGGTGTTCGCAATGGTATTCAAAGACAATATGGCCGTAATGGGCTTATCGACGTTCCCTCGCAATTCCTTGAGAATTTTACCGCTCGCCTTATTCTCTTGTACCATTGTTTCCACGTGCCTCAAGGGCACAGAGTAAAGAACCGCTTCGAAAAGCGAGCACCCTGCTGAAATGACAAGTGCGCAACCGACAGCGATGATTAATTCAACCATTTTTGTGTAACCCTCTATGAATTAAAATTAGATTTACGTCCCAAATTCCCTCTTTTATGACCTGGGCTTGCTTTTTCCAATTTTTGATTTGGCTGCGGTTAGCAACTCTTCTGGTCTGTTGATATTAAAGAAGGATGTTAGTTCTGGATCAAAATCCCGAATCTCCTCTTTACTCAGATACCTCACGCGAACGCTTTGAAAGATTTTGATGATTTGATAGTCTTGTTTGTCAATCAATGCTTTAATAACAGGGATACATCGCTTGGTATAAATGGCATGGAGTGCTTCTATCTTCCAATCTACTTTGGGCACGACCACTTCAAACCCCTCCATGACGTCCATCATGTGGTGGATCAATTGACCATTTAGAAAAGGCATATCGCATGCCACAAAAAAACCGGCTTCGTCCGACATGGTCTGTAACCCGGTAAAAATTCCGCCGAGTGGCCCAAGGCCCTTGATAACGTCCTCGACCAGGGGAAGTTTAAGATACGCGTAATCTCGGGGGGTGTTGGTGATAATGATCAGATGCTCAAAGAGAGGCTCTATGACTCTAATCACGCGTTCTATTAACCGCGTTCCATTCATTTCCACCAGGGCCTTATTCCTGCCATAGCGGCTGCTCCTGCCCCCAGCCAGGATAACGCCTGTAATGCCAGATAAGTGTGATTCCATGAGATTAGAATCCTTCGATGCGACGGACATGACTGTATATGCGGTTGGAATCCTTCGCCATATCTAGGAGGGTAATGTTGTAGAACTTAGCGGCCTCTACGGCCCTTGACGTGGGTCGGGACATGGCCACGAAAACGGGAATACCCGCCCGAGCGGTTTTGAGAATCATCTCGAGACTGGCCCTGCCGCTTGAGACTATGATTTTATCCTGGAAAGAGCGCTCTTGCATGAGGGCGGCACCGATGACCTTATCAACGGCATTGTGACGTCCCATGTCCTCGCTACAAATGATTGGATTTCCTGTTGAATCCAAAAGAACAGCGGCATGGGCACCCCCCGTCTTTTTGTAAAGGGGCTGATACTGCTCCATGGTCACGGGCCATCGTCCTAATACTTCCATGGAAAAACGGTGCTTGCTTTTTACGCGCCCCAGCCCTCTTTTTAGATCATAATAGTTGTCTTTGCCGCAAATGCCACAGCTGGAATATGAAGTTCTTGTGGATTTTGTCGTAGGCATTATCGAACCTATTGATGGGATCGTGACCCTCGCCTCAATGACCTCCTCTTCATCTTCCTTGCCTACAGAAGAGATGGTACATTCCCGGATGTCCGATATTTTATCAATGAAGCCTTCTGTAAAGATGAAGCCGGTTACAAGTTCTCTGGTCATACCGGGGGTAAACATGATGAGGGTGCTTGTTTCGCCGTTTATGATAATCTCAAGGGGTGTTTCTAGGATGAGATGGCTCGAGGTAGAGGAGATTTTGCCCTTTGAATAGGTGAAGGAGCGGATAGATGAATACATGATCTCTCAAACCAATTGATTAAAAACGATAAAATAAGGAAATTCGTAACAATTTAGATCTTCGAAAATAAAGTATTTCGTGGCTCGCAGCGGCGTGGTACCCTTTCTTCAAGAGCATATCCATTGGGCTCCGTGCAGGCGGGCGGGCAGGATCCCTCAAAATCAGACCACGGCGAAGCAGCTTGGAATTTCTTTTTCGGATATGACTCTTTCAGAAACGGTACCACACAGCTACGGATGATGAAGAACAGGGCACCGGACAGAATCGTTTCGCGGTTTTCAAAGATCTAAATGTTTACGGAAATTACAATAATAGGTGAGACTATTCTATACAGGAATGGGCCCCAGACGTCATCAAAAATCCGCGAGGTTACACCGCGGCCTATTCCCTTG
>CP070840.1:1901048-1915282 GCA_020342025.1 Deltaproteobacteria bacterium | reverse complement strand
ACCAACTCCATGTCCAGAATTTGTTGCCGTGGAATGAGGGTAAATTATCACGTTTCAATTTCTGTACTCTTGGGTGGCGCGAAAGGAGAGTCGTAGCCATCATTGAAACTCAGGATGTCCTGAGGCATCGCTGTGTGGCCATTGCTAACTCAGCAGCAATACGATAATGCCCATGAGAGCGAACCCAGCAAAGAAGATGATGATCTGGGCGACGAGACCCAAGGGTTTTCTGCGCTTTGTTTTCTCCAGAGCGAACTGCCACGGGACATCTTCTATGGACGCCTTGGCGGAATCTTCTGTATGCACGTCTGCTTCTGCACCCTCATCAGCCTTAACAACGCCTTCCTGCTGTGCCCCGCAATAGATGCATCTGTCTTTTCCGGCTGGCACATCATGGCCACACGCTGAACATTTTATAGTCACAATCCTTTATCCTTTTCCTTTTATATACCGCTCAGTGCAAGCATAGGGGAAGGTGCGTCTCATAGGGTATTCCCGTGCGGAAAAAAATGAAGAAGCGATTGTGGATAATGATAGGAGAGAACCACAAAAAAGTCAAGTATTTCAAGGGACTTCCAGGAAAGAGCCCCTCAGGAAATATCTAATTCTTCCCTGCCGAATTCCTCGGCCAAATCATGCGACGCATCCACTAGGAGGAAAGCGCTGATCCCGTTTTGATGGGGTCAGAATGCCTCCCATTCCGCGCTCGCTTGCAGCGTTGCCTCGATGGGCTCTGTTTCCTGTTTTTTATTCTTCTCTTCTTGTTGTCCTGCGTACTTTGGCAGAAGTTCCTCCAGGATCGCCACCCGTTCCTGCGGGGGAAGGTCACGGTTGAGCCGTTTGACCTTGCCCTGCAAGGCTTCATTTCCTAGAACGCGCTTCCAGAATTTAACCATAGCCTGTGGAGAGTACTTGGACCGGACAAGGATCATATAGGCCACCTCAGCCGCCTCCCGTTCCTCCTCTTTGCTATATTCGCGTTCAAGGGGCATGAGGTCTGCCGCCTTCATATAGAGCCATTTCATCCAACCCGATCCGGTGATGGCCACTGTCCCTTGACTGGCAACTAAAATGGCCATGCTGGTGGCAAGGGATGCGGTCTCAAAGAAGACCTCTGACCAGATAGTAAACTTCACAGGGTCCGTATGACGGGTCAGGGCATGCGCAATTTCATAGGCGAGCATTGCCGCGATTTCATCCTCGTCTTGGGCCACATCCAGCAAGCCTGACCAAACGAAAATATAGTTGCCATGCACAACGCGGACATCGATAACATCCGGATTGCGGAAGAGATGGAGTTTCCACGGGTTGTGGTCCGCCTCAGCAACCTGGGTGAGATGGTTGCAGACCGTCACCAGTTGATCATATCGGCGGTCATCGGTGCAGAGTTCGTTTTTCTTCTTCAAGTCAGCGAACAAGATTTCGCCATACTGCTCATCCTGCAATGTGATCAATTTCCCTTTGGGAATCACACCAGGCGTCACATTGGCATGTTTTACTGTACAGGCATTGGCGCAAAGGAGAAGGAGAATCACGAGAAGGAGGATCAGTCGTGGTCCATATTTCTTATGACTGTCTGCAGAGGGGGACATCGCACTTTTCTCCAGGCCTTATCGTGTGTAGCACAAAGGGGCTGAACATAGGGTTTGCGATAGGTTTACATAATATTCGATATCATCTAAAAGTCAAGAAAAACGAGAGTTTAGAATCTTCCTGGAGAGATGGTTTTCACATCCATGAGCCCCGTCCGGCCCTCTAATATCAGATCAGATGCAATTTGACCCACTGCGGCACTCGTCTCTATGCCAGCCCCGCCCTGGCCCGATAGCCAGAAAAACCCCTTCAGTAAGGGATCCTCACCAATGACCATGGCCTGATCGGGCGCAAATGTCCTTAACCCAGCCCACTTGCGGATGATGGACTTGGGCACCAGCCGGGGCGTAAGTTGCTTCAGGCGCTCGATTGTCTCTGCAACCACCAGATCATCAGGACGGGCGTCGCAGGGCTCCACTGGCTCCTCATCCATCGGACTAGCCAGCAGCCCTCCTGATTCAGGAGAGAAATAAAGCTCATGGCTCAGATCAGCAGCAAGGGGCCATGTTTTCACCTCCAGCCCTTCAGGAGCGGCAAAAGTGATGATGGTACGGCGATAGGGTGTGAGCTGAACAGAGGACGGACCTGCCCACCCCCTGATGTTTCCGGCCCATGCACCAGCAGCGTCTATGACCCAGGCAGAGTGATATGCTCCGGCGCTGGTGATGACGCCTTCACACCTACCCCGCCCCACCTTCAGTCCTTTTACCTCCTCACCGAGGTGAAGCTCCGCCCCCCGGCGTCTCGCATTTCGCAGGTAACTCCACAAGAGTTCATGTACATCTATGTGTCCGTCTTCGGGAAAAAGGATAGCGCCATCAAAGTTGACAGGAGAGATGACCGGGACGATGGACAAGGCCTCATCCTGCGATAGTAGATCCAACAAAACGCCCTCTTGCCTTAAACCCGGGACCATCTGCTGGGCCAATTCCCACAATGGTCCCTTTACCATAACGAGGATTCCTGACGGCCGAAGCAGAGGGTTCTCTGAAAAACCGCTTGGCGGGTCTCGGAGAAACTGAGCGCCCAGTATCTTCAACTGCTGGACCGAGGGGATAAGATCGAACTCCACCAATACGGCGGCAGAACGTCCTGTGGCGTGATACCCCGGTTGCTCCTCCCGTTCCAGGACCAGAACGTCAGTCATGCCCCGCTGAGTGAGAAAGTAGGCGAGCGAAGCGCCGGCAATGCCGCACCCGATTATAATCGCATCAAAACCAGATTTTTCGACCATCATTCCGTCCTTCCTGAGACCGCATATAATGGAAATGCGCCTGGGCGTCAAGGAGGCACCAAAACAGCCAGGGCCACGTCAGTGGCGGCTAGAGGCCCTCTGGTTGGATGGCGTGTGTTTGAATGGTTGGTTGAATATGCGAGCAGGTGTGCCGTTCAAAGAGAACAGGAGCTTTCCCTTCCATGACGAAAGGGGCACTGCCTCAAGGATGGTGCCAGATCTGCATTCTCATTTTGGCTTTATTATCTGTCCAGTTTCAGAAAAGTAGTCCTTATAGACCCCACCAAATCTCTTGCAGGCGGCCCGGAGCAAGGGCTCCGCTTCCTCAGGCTGAATAGGCTTTCTTACAACCACATAGTATGAATCATTGGCTCGACTCCACCCCAGCTTATGCAGTTCAAAACCATGCTTCCCCAAAAACTCGCTCGACCGCCTCGCCTTGTCTTCAGACACGAAATATAGTGAATATTCCATCGTTCCACCCACCTTCTCGTACAATTGATCTAAGATACATTCGCATTCCCAAGGCTAGTCTCCGTCATACTCCTGGTAAATAAGATGTCCGCAGGCCTTGCAATGGGAGGCATCCCTTTCATGGTAGCGCAGACCGCACCCCGGGCAGACGATCTCCGCTTTTGACGCCATGTGTACCCACTCCCTGACAATGCGACTGATCTGCCAGGGAATGAGGATGATGCCTGATAATATCATGAGGACGGTGACCCACTTTCCTGCATCGGATTTGGGCGTGATGTCACCGAATCCTGCGGTTGTTAAGGCAACCACTGTGAAATAGAACGCGTCGCCGAAGTTCTTGACTTTCGTGTTTATGTCCTGCTCCACATAGAAAAACAGTCCCGAAGAAATGAAAAAAATCATGAGTATGGTCAGAACCAACCTCACCACTTTCAGCAGCTGCTGGGTGATGCTACCGAAGAAGAAATAAGGGTCTGCGGTAAATCTTAGAAATCTGAAGATCCTGAACACCCTGAAAATCCTGATTAGCTTCACAAAGCCAAAATTGAGCGTGATGCCGAATACAGGAAGAACAAGCAGCGCAAGCGTGGGTAGAATAGCGATAAGATCAATTATGCTGTAGACATCCACCAACTGCTTGAGCCTACTTTCTGCGCCATAAAGCCTTGCTGCATACTCAACTATGAAAAACAGGACAATGATAACCTCCACCTTCCACAAAAAGGCGGTGTTTGCCGCAGAAACAGGATAGGTGTCAATGACGAAGATGGCGCAAATAAAAAGGTTCAGGATGATGAAAGCATCAATCAGCTTGCCCAACCGTGTCTTGCAGTCAATCAAATAAAATTGAATGGTTTCCCTGAAACGGTGAGGCATAGTTCTTACCTTATTCGGATATCTCGGATGTGAATTTCGCAGGCCCCCTGCAGAACAGCCAGGATCTGCCGAGAGATAGGTGTGCGCCTTTTCGGGGCGTTTCTCCCTAAGGATAGCACGAAGAAGAGATAGACTTATGATAGAGAAATGTCACCTAAAAGTCAAGTGTTTTAAAGCACTTCGACGAATAAAAGGCCATTAGGATATCGTCTATAACTTAGTCCCAATCCCATATTTCCCTTTGGAATAATTCTCCCCGAATAGTATAATATTCCGTATTGGAAAAGGGGGTGAAACAATGGCAGAGTGTTATGTTTGTGAAAAACCTATTGAGAGTGGACAAGAGATTGCAGAAATGCAATCTGAAATAGAAGCGCCGTCAGATGAGATTGAAGAAAAGTACGTAACCGTTAGAATTGAATTTTTTGATGCCCAATCCAATCCAATTGTCCTTTGCAAAAACTGCGTGGTCTCCATTGTCACTCACTATATGCTCGAATACCATGATGCGGCCTGAGCATAACCTGCTCAGTCCACCTGAAAAGGAAGCCCTTCTCTAGACCCCAACGGCAGCGTTTCTTAAATCGACCTTGTCCCTCTTAAAAGGAAATCTCTAAAATAGGCCTCTTCTCACTTCGATCTGTACCCACCCTAGCGTTGCTCTGTGTCGTAAATGTAAATATGTTCTATCCCCGGCTTGAGATAGAAGGTGCTCATCTTAACTTTTTTTTCCAATTGAGAAAAACTGATCACTATTCTCTTCTCGCAGGGCACCCGATCCAGGCTCTTCACGTCCTGCAATTCCACAGTAGGATTACTGCAAAAGGCGACTTCTAGCTGTTGATCCCCCTTCATTCCCACCATGTCCACTGGCCCCTCTGGAAAGCGAGGGTTACGAAACGCGGGGATGGGTTGAAGTCCTTGTTCCTTCAAATATTGGTACAGGACGCAACGGATGGTCTCTTTGATCACCGCATCGGCCAGGTGGCCTTCAGGAATTCCTCTAAGGGCTTCCAAAATCCTCTCTTTGATTTCCTCTTTCACAATACTCTCCTATACCTCTCTTTCTCTTATGCTCGTCTTGCTCGGACCCATTCCACCCAGTTCATGGAGTTATCATTACCCACCAAATCTACGCCTTCTGCTTTGCGGTTATGGAAACCCAGTATTCTTTCGTACGCATCTCCACAACTTCCAAATCCCGCCGTTTCATCTTTGAAACAACCCGATGCGTGTTTCTCTCAATCATCCCCGAGCAAATAAAGAGGCCCGATTTCTTTAGAACCCTACCGATGTCATCCAAGAGATCCACAACGATTTCTGTCAGGATGTTGGCAACAACCATGTCGAAGCGTTTCTTCACACCCTCCAGAAGATTCCCCACCATGACCTGGAATCGCCCCTCTTCCACGTCATTCAAGATAAGATTTTGACGGGCAATCTGCGCCGCCCTCTCATTTTTGTCGATTCCCACCACCATTTCTGCTCCCAACTGGGCCGCAGCGATCATGAGGATGCCACTGCCGGTCCCCACGTCCAGGAAGTCATCTCCCTTTTTCAAGTACGTTTCAATCATACTCAAGCAAAGGGCCGTTGTGGGATGTGTTCCGCTCCCAAACGCCAGTCCTGGGTCTATCCTGATGACCAACTCATTCTCTCCTGCTGAGAGGTTCCCATATGGAGGTGCCACAACGATCTTTTCACTCAGCCTTAGAGGCCAGTCAAGCCGTGCGTGAGGGTTGCCTCGAGAATACTTGTCTGTTTCCTTGGATCCCTTTTCCATGGGGCCTTCGAAACTTGGTGAAGGAAATTAAGGGGCGTATGGGTTTCTGGATATCAACCGCAAGAGCAGGTCCTATGAAAGCATACCTTATTGGGTGTTTGACACGTCTCTTCTCCAGTTCAGATAATGCTTCTTTACAACGGACCAGGGACGATAGTCAACGGACTATGAGGGGAGGTCATGGAAATGGGGGAGTGATTAAAGGAAGGAAGGTTGATATGATCTAACCTCAAGCCTCGTCAATGGTGTGTTTCAGGATGAACTCTTCCAGCTTAAGGGCCTGCGTTTGGGTAAGCTCTCCGAATTGCACGCCACAGCGCCGCATTGCTTGGGGGCCGGGAGATAATCTCTTTGGCATTCCCTGATCCGAAACGGTTTTAAACGGCACCTTGTCCAGATAAAAACCATCTCCTATCAAGAAGATGTCCATTTCAGAAGATTCATCCTCGTGGCTACCCGAAACCATACAACGAAATGCCAGCCCCCCTCGGCTGACGTCTATGATTTGGCCAATTTTGTCATATTGGGGTCTGATCGCAGCATAAGCACCATCTTCTGCTTGGAATCTATTATGCCTCCTTCGTTCGACGATTTCAATTTTGCTCATTAACACTTTCATCCCACAATGAAATGGACCACTGAGAAAATCCTCTTTTCAGGCCTCCAACAGCCGCAAAAAATCCTTCACATGCGTCCATATTAGATTTGGAAAAGATAAATCGCAATCAGGGAAACCCTGATTTTTAGCTTCGAAATTCCTTATTTTTGAGTCATTTTCAAGAGTTTTGACACGGCCACAATCTTTTTTCAGCTTGTCTCGTGATAAGATTGAGGCCATGCCCCTTCTGAAGAAGACCTATCTCTTATGACCTAATCTGGTGGTCAGTGCGTAACTCATGCCGCACAATGCCCTCTCAGTGCTGGAATAGACCGGGATACCTACCTCCTGAAACCGCTGGCGCATCTGTCTAGACAAGGCCTCCACCCCCACATCCTCGGGCTGGTAGGTACGGTTATTCAGGACCATGACCAGGTCCTTTCCCGTCTCCTCCCTCAATTGAGCTAACGGCTCCACCAGGCTCTGAAGATAACTCCCTCGCGGTGGCGGTTCCTGTTCATTCATCCCAGAAAATGTGGGCAGGTCCACTTCTAGCGTGCGCAGAAGCATGATTATTATCAACACATCCACTGGCTCCCTGGTCAAAATCTCTCTGGCCAGGGCCTGAACGGTTTCCGTAGGCACCGCTGGCGAACCCGTGTCCAGGGGGTTCGCCATACTATTGCCAGGGGCCGGAAAGAAGACCTTGAGCCTTTTTTGCGTCTCCTCACTGAATTTGGGGATTTCAAGGCCCCAGTGATAGGCCAGATCCGAGCCAAAAACGCCAAGGGCTCCCCCGCCGCCAAGCAGGGCGATGCGTCTCCCCCTATTTTTTAGGTACTTGAGCGCCACGAGGGTGTCCATCATTTGGTCCAGCCCTTGAACAGACGCGGCCCCGGCCTGGGTCAAAACACCCTCCCAGACCATGTCTTCTCCAGCCATAGACCCGGTGTGGCTCAAGGCTGCCCTGCTTCCCAACGGGGTGAGACCAGCTTTCCAGAGCACCACCGGCTTTCTTCGCGCAGCGCTTCTTAGAATCTCCAAAAACCGTCGTCCGTCCTTCACGCCCTCCAGATAGGCAGCGATGTAGCCCGTCTCCGGATCATCAGCCAGGTAGTCGAGCAGCTCCACCGCATCCAGGTCGCAACCATTCCCATAGGAGATGACCTTACTCAAACCCAGACCCATGAACTGGGCCTCATAACCGAACTCTGTGGCCACGCCACCACTCTGGGAAATCAAGGCTACAGGCCCGGGTTCTTGGGAGAAGCCGTGACCAGGCAACAGGGTAATCCCTGCGCGAGGACTGTGAATGCCGAAACAGTTGGGTCCAAGCACCCGGAGTCCGTTGGCCCCTATCCTCGCCACTTCGGCCTCGAGGGCCGCACCCTGCTCCTCACCCGTTTCGGAAAAACCCGCAGAATGTATTTGGACACCCGCCACGCCGTGATCCAAGCATTCGTGGAGGACTGCGGGTACGGCTTTGGCCGGGACTGAGATGGCGGCCAAATCCACCGGCCCTCTCACCTCGCCCAAACTCCTATAGATTTTGAAACCCGAGATCTCCCCGCCTTTCTCGGAAATGGGATAAAACCCTCCTTTATATCCGTAACGGAGCTGGCTCAGGACAACCAGTTGTCCAAATGAAAAGGCTGTGCTCACACCCCCGAACAGTGCCAGGCCCCGGGGATTGAACATGCGGTCGAGTTCCGCTCGCTCTTCAGGCCTCATTGATATAACCCTTTGGGTATTATGGATAGGATCAGTTGAATATCTGATCCTCTGTTCAAATGACTTTTCAAATTGACCCGTTCATTTTGGCAAGGACCTCCCACACCCGGCTGGCCCGTTCCGAAAGACGCCACTCTTCAGGATGGGTGACATACTCCGCCCCTTGCCCAATAAACCGGTAGTAATGCACGGTGCAGCCTCTATATTGGCGGTTTCCGCTCGTCCATCGCACATGTTGCCCCGGAAATATACCGCAGATCTTGAAACCATTCGCCTCCAGCAACCGCTGCGAGAGGTCGTGCCAGGTCTCGCAGAAGGCGGTCAGGTACTCTGCCCCGCTTCGCTGGAGCCAGTCCATCACGATGGGAAATCCGTGGATGAATATGCCTCCCACCTTTCTGTATCGGGGTAGAACTGTGCCGATGGTCAACTCCACCTGCCTGTTCTCATCCCATTTTGTGAGCATCATCGCTCCAACGATCTTGCCACCCTTTTCCCAGCGGAACATACAGCGGTCGCGGTCGCGCCTGTCCTGTTCGTAGTTCTCCCGCAACAGAATCTTCCCCTTGTATCTTTCCGGATGGAACAAGAAATCGAAAGAAGAGCCCATAAGTTCTGGGTAGCCTTCTTTCCAAAGGTCTGCAATCAACGGCATTTCGTTCTCCGATAAAAAATCCCATCGAAGCTCTGCTAGCTCCGCAGTCAACGGCGGCAATGGTGGCCATTCCAGACGCGCTTTATCTATTGGCCGGGTTCGGCATGTCCTGGCCATCTTGCGGTAAGGTCTTGGCTCTTTATTCACGGTGTATCCTCCTCCGATCCATACATTTGCCCTCCTCAGATGACAAGGTGGAACCCCACTTTACCAAAAACTTCACGCTCTAAACACAGAAAATGTCCTTTCAGAACTGAGGGGGGACCCTTTCGCAGGGATGGCCCACTAGGCTAAATCTCGTGGCAGGGTTTTGGGGCGATTTTTGGGGAGGCGGATTGTTTGCTTGGCTCGTGTCCCAAAATAGTTGCTCCCGACAAAAGGGTAAATCTCCTGCCGGGAGCGGGGAGTGCATCCACGCGGGACAACTCCAAGACTTAGAAATAAGAAGAGATTATTGTAATTATAGAAGGAGTTTACGAAAAAGTCAAGTATTTTAAATAATTTATAAAGAGCTCAGCCATAAAAAATTCCCTGATTTTTGGCTTCGAATTCCCCTGTTTCTTCTTAAGTGGTTGATATTCCATGTTAACAGGATGCTGTCCAAATCTCGTTATCAATTTTTGTCAGATTCCAAAATGGGGACTGCCCTTTGGATGTGGAAATGGCCGCTGAAATTTCACCCGCGGTGGGGTGGAGAAATGGTCACGCTTTAGGGGACGACACCGGGGGCAGGCTATAAAATTTTGGCGGGCTGGAGAAATGGACCGCAACCCCGTCGGCTGAGAAACAAGGCGAGTATAGGGCTCAACTCGAAAGCGGCAAAATCAGGCGCCCAAATCCGATCCCTGAAGGAAGAGGTTTATTCATTTAAGTGATATAATACAAAAGTAGTGCGGTTCCGATGCTGAGCAGAATCGCCAGGCCACAATATGCGATGATCCATTTTCTGACCATCCGATCTCCTCTTAACCTCACCGTAAATGCTTTTGGCCAAAGGTGAAGCATGGACCTCCCGTCTTTCTTAAAAGCAAGAATGATACCAGGAAGCCCTCAACCCAGTTATCGATAATTCTCAAATACTTATACAAAACTTCCGCAATACTGTTCCCACCAAATGCACAAGGAAATGTGCAGGGTTCACAGATTTCTGTGCATCTTTGAACCCACGGTCATTTGAAAAAGGGACAGGCGACAGAAACGCGCGAGGCAAAAAAAAGCAGGGCCGGACTGGCCCTGCCTGGAAATTACCCGATGAAAGAAGGGTTAACGCTTGATCACGTAGTCTCGTTTCACGGTTTCAACAACATCACACATTTCCCACATCCGCGCAAGCTCTGCCGCCAGCGCCTATGGCTTGGTCCACCGAAACAAAAAATGGATAGGCCACGCCAACTAGTCCCTGTGTCTAAAAATTCTTGGCAATGATACCGATGGACTTTGGTGTTATTGACCTATCCAGGTATTTCTTTATCACGCTGACCAAGAAAAGGAAAGAAAAATCTGGCAACGACAAGAAAAATTCTTGTGCCCGTATCATAAGTTTGAGTAGAGTCCCAGAATCCTAGGGTTTACAGGTGCTTCCCCGTCCCCTTGTGCACGGCAATCCTCTCCTCTGTTGTTATCTCATGTCTTGTACTCGGATCCTCGGTCGCTCTGAGGAAGAACCAAAAAAGAATGCTCATGATGTAGCCTAGCACATACAGTCCCGCCGCGCTCAGTAGGATGATCATGCCCAATTTAACAAACATGGGCTGTAGAGACGCCCATGAATAGATATCTTTCAACAAATCTATCATTCGTGCTCGATCCTCTGCAAATCTAGGAGCACACCGCTCTCACGATATAATGGACTCCAGAGGCGTGTATTCAAGGCCAAAGGTCTCTGCTACAGCATCATACGTGGTTTTTCCCAGATAGGTGTTGACGCCCTTCGCCAGAGTGGCATCTTTTCGGACAGCATTGATTATGCCCTGATTGGCCAGCCTCATTAAGTACGGGAGTGTGGCATTGGAAAGGGCATAGGTGCTGGTGCGCGGGACAGCCCCGGGGATGTTCGTCACTCCATAGTGCACGACACCCTCCTCAACGTATACCGGATCAGAGTGGGTGGAAGGACGAATGGTTTCAATACATCCCCCTTGATCCACGGACACATCCACAACCACGCTTCCGGCTTCCATCGTTCCCACCATGGCCCTGGTAACCAAGCGCGGTGCCTTGGCGCCCTTCACGAGAACCGCACCAACAAGTAAATCAGCCCATTTGACACCTTCCGCAATGGTTAAAGGATTTGCGCTAAGGGTTGTGAGCCGACCCCGCATGACCTGCTCCAGATATCGAAGGCGGTCTGTGTTGATGTCTAGAATCATCACATTGGCACCCATCCCTAAGGCGATCTGTGCGGCATTGGTTCCAACGACTCCTGCGCCAATGATGGTCACATCAGCAGGGCGGACACCCGGGACTCCCCCGAGGAGCTTCCCCCGACCACCATGCGTCTTCTCCAAATATTGGGCGCCCACCTGCACGGCCATGCGCCCTGCAATTTCGCTCATGGGGGTAAGCAGGGGCAGCGAGCCATCAGCACATTCCACCGTCTCATAGGCGATCCCAATAACACCGCGATCCAGCATTTCAAGCGTCAGCTCCTTTTCGGCAGCAAGATGAAGATACGTGAAAAGGCCCAATCCATGGCGCAGAAATTCGTATTCAGACGGTCGGGGTTCTTTGACCTTGGCCACAAGATCTGCTCCCCAAGCGTCTTCGGGCCTGGGCACCAGTCGAGCCCCAGCCCAGCCATAACTGTCATTCCCAAAGCCGCTTCCTTCTCCCGCATCTTCCTCCACCAAGACCTCATGTCCTGCGGCCACAAGTTGTTTTACCCCGCCCGGCGTAATGGCGACCCGGTACTCGTCCTCTTTTATCTCTCTTGGCAATCCAATAATCATCTTGATCCCACCTTTATCATCACTTGAATGCTTTTCTAAATGACCTTCACGAACCACACAAGTGGCATTTTTAATGATATATATATTTTACGCCAGTCGCAGAAATTTTGGAAGGTACGTGCTGAAAAAGAAATTTGGCAGGTGATTTGCCGCTCGAATTGGGGGGATTCAATAACGTCCCCGAAATGACACTTATTTTGTAAGGCAATGCTTCATTCGCTTTATGAATTCCGTTTCTTTCACATATGGAATAACCAACCGGTATTTGGCCCGTGTCATGGCCACGAAAATGAGATTGCCGAGATATGCTCGCGTTAATTCGGTGGGCTGGATTCGATCTGCACCTATTAAATAAACGAGATCAAAATCAAGTCCCTTGGAACTGTGAACACTTATGAGTGACACGCGGTCAGTGGTTACGTCATACATCTCTTTGGCCCTCACATCCTGGGAGACCCATGTGTTGGGGATACCGCAAGATTCTAGTTTCTTCTGAACGCGCATGGGCAACGCCCTGTTGTCATATGCAAATCGATTCATGCCATAAACTTTGTCATCATAGATGACGGCCACCTCTGATCTCTTGTACTCCCCTTGGCCCAGGCATCCTGAAAGATCGTTAACAAGGAAGTCTTCTACTCCGTCATAATCCAGAAACTGCTGCAATTCTGGTGGGTCTCCATGCAAGGCGTGATCATCTGGAAGAAGGGCGAGTTGTTTCTCAAGTTTTTCGGTTTCGCCAATAAACCGCTGGGTGAAATCAAAGATCTCGGCTGTGTTCCGATATACTTTACCCAGGTAACTCGTCCTACCTACGGCCTGTATACCCAGGGACTTCCATGAGCCTCTTCGGCTGTACAGGTCCTGATAGGAATCCAGGGCTATAATCAGATCTCCGCCTGACCGTAGTATGCCCAACAAGGTCTTCAGCATCTCATTGCTAAAATCTTGCCCTTCATCAATAAGGATGGCATCATAGTGATCGAGACGACTCTCTCCTTTAGAGACCCTGGAAATGCTTTCCTCCACAATCACATCGTAGTACTCGTTGTCCTCATTCTCATACTGGACGGGCTCTCCCAGAATCTGGGAACAAAGCTCATAGTAATGGGAAACATGAATTCCGCCTTTGCCCACACCTATGCCTTTCTCCTGGATGAGCCTTTTGAGATAGCTCACGAGTGCAATGTTGTAACAGACCAGGAGAATATTTTTCACCTGTGGGTGATATTGGTGAATATAACAACATCGATGGACCAGGACCAGGGTCTTGCCGCTGCCCGGAGGGCCTTTGATGATCTGGTGTCCTGACTTTAGACGCTTAGCCAACCTTGCCTGCGCTTCATCAAGTGCCTGAACCTCTCTCTGGAACCAGTTCTTTCCAGTGCCCTTGCGAAGCGGCAAATTTATTTGGTCCTCATGCCAGATAAGAGAACGGAGTTTTTCTATTTCTTTCGGCGCTAACCCTGTGTATCGGAATGGAAAGGCATCTGAAATCCTCTGTTTGAACTTCCCTCCCGTTTCATCACACAGGATCTGTCCGTCTGCAGCCAGATCCTCCTTCACCATGGCCCGCTCCATGGGGATGAGCCACTGAAGACCCCTGTGGAAAAACTCATCACGGCCAATTCTAGGAAAGATGACCATCCTTCCTATGGGAATCTTTAAACCTCCCGCATGTGGGCCCATATCAGATACAAATTCCGGAACGTCTCTCAACATTTCCATCAGGGCGTTCACGTATCCTTTGGCCTGTTTGTCTGGGCTCCTCTTTTTATGTATTTTTTCTTTAACGCGAATCTTGAATTCGTCGGGCGTGTAGGACATGATTTGTTGGCTGGACCAGTCTTTTACTTCGAGGACCAGGATTCCGAGCGTCCTGCAGAAGAGCACAAAGTCGGGCTCTTTCCCTTTAGCGCCAATGGGAGGCGCATACCAGCAGATAAAATCTTTGTCAGGCCTTGCCGCCTCCTTCAGAAATCGAAAGACCCTCTTCTCCCCCTCAGTGGCATGCTCGTAACCCTCAATGCGTTCAGGATGCATTTTGGCCATGACTAGAGACCCAACATAAAGCAAACCTTATCAAATATTGATACCTGATCCCCAATTCCAAGGACAAATGTCCATATTCTGGTACCCTTTCGAGGTATTGCCATGTGATGTTTCCTGTTCGGCATTGGCGAAGAATCAGCTAGCCGAATTTCCGGCCATGCCAATCTCCTCAAGGTGATATCTATTTCGCTCATAGCCGGTGTTCTGATCTTTGAGGCCTTAAGGAAGATCTCTTAAATAAAAACGGGAAATTCTGCGATAAGGTTATGGGCGTAAAGCCTCAAAGT
>CP070840.1:1890799-1900948 GCA_020342025.1 Deltaproteobacteria bacterium | reverse complement strand
GGGGACAGGGAAGACTTTGAGAGGACTCAGGCTGGCCTGGATAGCGCTAAGGGGTTTATAAAAAAAGAGATAGGTCACCGGATGGACCTTAAATATATGCCTGACATCACATTCAAGCGCGACCCCTCCTTGGCAGAGGGTGACCATATGGAGAGGCTTTTTGAGAAACTAAAGTTAGAAGACTCAGGTGATACACCTGACTAGTGAGTAGATGGGAAATCCCTATGATGGCATAATCCTGATAGATAAAGAAGAGGGCAAGACCTCTTTTGATGTGGTAAAGGGGGTCAGGCGTCTCCTAAAGGTCAAAAAGGTCGGTCACGCCGGTACACTGGATCCCTTCGCCACCGGGTTATTGATCATTTTGTTGGGTCAGGGAACCAAGCTCTCCAATTACCTCATGGCAGGGGATAAAGCTTATCAGGCTACGATGAGATTAGGCGTTGAAACAGATACACAGGATCTGACCGGACGTGTTGTAAGCAAGGGCTTGGTGCCTGAATTTGAGACAGAATCCATAAGAAAGGTGGCCCGGAGATTCGTGGGGGAGATCGAACAGATTCCCCCCCCCTTTTCTGCCGTCAATTACAGGGGCAGACGGGCGTATGAGCTCGCACGGGAAGGGATCAAAATGGATTTACAGAAGAGAAAGGTGAAAGTCCATTCGCTAGCAATCACCTCCGTTGACCTCCCAGATGTGACTATGAGGGTCACGTGTTCCAGGGGCACCTACGTGAGGAGGCTTGCCGCAGATCTGGGAAAGGAACTGGGGCCTGGAGCCCATCTCAGGTGCCTTAGAAGATTGTGTAGCGGGTCTTTCCGTGTGGAAGATGCCCTCAGCTTAGAGAAGTTGGCGCATCTATCCCGGGATCTCCTCGTCCAACAGATACGAATACCTCTACAAAAGGCCCTACCTGACATGAAAGAGGCAAGAGTGGAGGGCGGAATGGCTCAGCGGATCAGAAACGGGCATCAACCTGGATGTGAGGAGGTTGCGATGGCTGATCTTCCTCTCTTTTTTGAAGGTTATATGAAGTTGGTGGATAGAGAGGGTTTGGTGGCCATCGCCAAAGTGCACCAACCATTAGAGAATAAGGCATCATTAAAGATTATGAGGGTCTTCAACTGAGTCCAGATTGTTTTAAATCGTTGAACCGTTTGTTCGTTCGTTCAAACATCAATCCATTCAGAAGGAGGGATAAAACGTGGTGTTGACGCCAGAAGTCAAGAAAGAAATTGTGGATCAGTTTAAGCTCCATCAAAAGGACACAGGTTCACCCGAGGTTCAGATCGCCCTTTTGAGCAAGCGGATAAGTTATCTCACCGATCATTTTAAGATACACAAAAAGGACCACCACTCTCGGCGGGGTCTGCTAAAATTGGTGGGTCAAAGGAGAAGACTATTGAATTATTTAAAAAAGACAGATGTAAAAAGGTATAAAAATATCATCAAAGAACTGGGGATCAGAAAGTAGGCTTTACCCAGCAGGATCAGATCCTAGTATGGATTATAGGATACTCATGAAGTTCCAGATATGGAGAAAGGATGAACAAGAAAATGATTAAGAGCAGTTCCATCGATATTAACGGTCAAACCCTATACGTGGAAACCGGCCGAATTGCAAAGCAGGCGAGTGGTTCCGTCGTTGTGACACTGGGAGAAACCGTGGTCCTGGTGACCGCCGTCTCCACAAATGAGATTCGGGAAGGGATAGACTTTCTCCCCTTAACCGTGGAGTACCAGGAGATGTCCTATGCGGGGGGCAGAATTCCTAGAAATTATTTCCGCAGGGATATGGGAAGGCCCAGGGAGAGGGAGACCCTTACTGCCCGACTCATGGATAGGCCTCTCAGACCTCTCTTTCCAGATCACTACGGCTATGAGACCCAGATCATTGCCAGCGTGCTCTCCACAGACAAAGAGAATGAAGCGGACGTGCTGGCCATGCTGGGCGCGTCAACGGCCCTTGAAGTATCGGATATTCCCTTTGATGGACCGATAGCTGGAGTCCGTGTTGGGAGAATAGACGGGAAGTTTATAGCCAATCCCACGCTCAGTCAGCAGGAGGAGAGTGATATCAACATCATAGTGGCTGGAAACAAGGCTGGTGTAGTGATGGTAGAAGGGGGCGCCCAATTTGTCTCAGAATCTGAAATGATCGAGGCGATTTTCTATGGACACGATGCCCTTCAACCCATGCTGGACATGCAGATAGAAATTAAAAGAGAGGTGGGAAAGGAGAAAAGGAATTTTTCTCCTCCCGCCAGAGATGGGGAAATGGAGAATAAGGCCATTGAATTGGCAACGCCTTTGCTCCAGGAAGTCATCACAACGGCGGATAAAAAATTACGCCAGAATAAAAGGGATGATACCTTTGTTTCCTTGCTGGAAGCCCTTTCCGACGCGTATGAAGAAAAGGATTCAGAGATTAGGGAAATCATTTATGATCTGGAGAAAAGAATGGTACGCCAGATGATCCTGGAAGACGGGCGGCGGATAGACGGGCGCCCCTTCACGGAAGTAAGACCCATCGAGTGTATCGTCGGGGTGCTACCGCGGGTTCATGGGTCTGCGCTCTTTACCAGAGGTGAGACCCAGGCCATGGTCTTGACCACCCTTGGAACGGAGATGGACGAGCAGAGAATTGACACCATCTATGGGGACCAGTATCGAGACTTCATATTTCACTATAATTTCCCACCTTACTCAGTGGGGGAGGCGAGAAGACTCACTGGCCCAGGAAGGAGAGAAATTGGACATGGCGCACTGGCTCGCCGGGCCCTCATTCCGGTCATGGCCCGCAAGGATGATTTTCAATACTCTGTTCGGGTCGTCTCGGAAATCCTTGAATCTAACGGCTCCTCTTCCATGGCCAGCGTCTGTGGGGCATCTCTCGCACTAATGGACGCGGGAGTGCCCATAAAGGATGCGGTTGCAGGCGTGGCTATGGGGCTTATCTCGGAGGGGGAGAAACTGGTCATCCTCACGGACATCATAGGGGATGAGGACCATTATGGGGATATGGATTTCAAAGTGGCTGGCACCCGTAATGGTATAACGGCGCTCCAGATGGACATAAAAATCGATGGTATCACGAGAGAGGTCATGCAAAAGGCCCTTGAACAGGCAAGAGAGGCGAGGCTGTTTATTCTTGACGAGATGAGTCAAACCATTTCCCAGCCGAGGAGCGAGATCTCTGAATATGCCCCTGTCATCACCACCATACAAATAAGACCCGAGAAAGTGAGACTCCTCATAGGCCCCGGGGGCAAGACCATAAAAGAGATCATCAATGCCAGCGAATCCAGAATTGATGTGGACGATGATGGCAAGGTGGTCATCGCATCCACGGATGGTGAAGGCGCAAAAATTGCCATTGATATGATCAACAATATCATGCAGGATGCAGAAGTGGGGAAGCTTTATATGGGCAAGGTGAGAAAGATCATGGATTTCGGCGCCTTTGTGGAAATTCTTCCTGGGACGGATGGGTTGATTCACATCTCTCAACTGGACAAAAACCGGGTGAATAAGGTGACCGATATCCTCAAGGAGGGTGATGAGGTGCTGGTAAAGGTGCTGGAAGTGGACAGCAACGGAAGGATAAGCCTCTCCCGCAAAGCTGCTCTAGAGGAAAGCCCTGATAATGTATAATAAGACGGTTTTAGAGAACGGGATCAAGATTCTCTCTGAAAGGATGGAGCATATTCGCTCCATTTCTCTCGGGATATGGGTGGGCGTGGGCTCCCGTGACGAGATGGAAAGGGAGAATGGAATTTCCCACTTTGTCGAACACATGATCTTCAAGGGCACAAGAAACCGGAGCGGTCTACAGATTGCCAAGGTACTGGATGCCATTGGAGGCCTTTCCAATGCCTTTACAGGCAAAGAGCATACCTGTTACCACTCAAAGGTTTTGGACAAACATCTCCCCACCCTGGCAGAAATTCTCTCCGATATCTTCCTTAATTCGATTTTTGACCCTCAGGACATGGATCGTGAGAGACAGGTCATCCTCCAAGAAATCAATATGATGGAGGATACGCCAGAGGACCGTATTCATGTGCTGTTTAACCGTTTATGTTGGACTGACCATCCCCTCGGTATGTGCGTTCTCGGCACGGGTGAGACGGTTTCCAGCATTAAGAAAGAGACCATACTCAATTATATAAACAGGTTTTATACGCCAACCAGGATTATTATTACGGCTGCGGGTAACATTGAGCATGATGCCCTGGTCGCACACTTTGAGCCCCTTTTTAAGTCTATTAAAGTGGGCAACGAAGACAATCCAAGAAGTATTCCCCAGGTGCATTCTGACATCTCTTGCCATTGGAAAGACCTGGAACAGGTCCACATATGCCTGGGGGGTAAGGCGCCAAATTTGTCAAGCGATCTGAGATTCGCTGGCGCTGTCCTAAATACAATCCTGGGCGGCAACATGAGTTCCCGTCTATTTCAGGAAATTCGAGAAAAGAGGGGTCTTGCCTATTCTCTCTACTCTTTTCTTTCAGCTTACATGGATACGGGCCTGATGGGGGTCTATGTGGGCACGGACCCTTCACAAGTGAATCATGTGCTCCAGATTGTTAATAGGGAAATAAGAAAGATTAGGAATGGTGAAGTCTCCAAATCTGATCTATCGGCAGCCCGTGAGCATCTCATGGGGGGCGTTCTGCTTGGGGCTGAGAATACGGATGTTAGAATGATGCGTCTTGCCAAGAATGATTACGTCTTTGGAAGATATGTGAGTTATGACGAACTCGTGGGCAAGTTGCAAGAGGTTACGGTTGATGAAGTCGTTGCTGTGGCAAAAGATACCTTTCAGAACGATGAAGTCTCATTGGTCACCCTTGGCCAAACAAAACGAGAAGACCTTGATTTGGCTTGTCTTCAGTTCAATTAGTGGCCAACCCTCCCACCTCCCTTTTTTCCGCCTCCGGCGGCATCCATTAAGGATCTGAACTCTGGTCTCTCCTTTGCGGGGAGTCTTAGGATGAGTGATTAAGACACTTTGAGGGGTGTTTTGGAGAAGATACCCATTAAGATTAAACGCCTGGACGAAACGAACGACTTGCCCTTGCCCAGCTATGAGTCTGAGGGCTCCTCGGGTATGGACATCCGGGCCTCTGTAACAGAGCCTGTCTTATTGAATCCCGGCGAAATAAGACTGATTCCTACGGGACTCGCCGTCTCTGTTCCCCATGGCTATGAGGCCCAGATTCGCCCCAGGAGCGGCTTGGCCCTTAAACATGGGATTGGAATGGTCAATTCCCCTGGTACAATCGATTCAGATTACAGGGGGGAAATAGGCATTATCGTGATCAATTGGGGGCAAAGACCATTCACCATAAGGAGAGGTGATCGAATTGCCCAGATGATCATAACCAAGGTCTACCAGGCGGATATTATGGAAGTGGGTGTGCTTGACTCGACAGGGCGGGGACAAGGTGGTTTTGGTCATAGCGGTGTGACCTGAAAGATCTCTCCTTTACCAAAACATGCCAGAATGTCCGGTTCTTCATGGCGGACCCTGTTGAATTTCCCTGAGGGAGCCCTGTTCAACAGGGATGAATGGCATCCTCTCCCGGGGGTACGGGGGGTCTCTTTTCAAGCCGACAACCATTTGTCCGGTGGTTTTTGGGACGGCACCAAATTCCGACATCATTATGGTGCAAGCCCCACAGCGTAAGGTGGCCCGAATGACGGGCCTTCTCTGTGCCTGTCCGGAAACAGATGTTCAGGCCATGGGGGCGGTAAGGGTGACAGGCCTCTATTGGGTTGCGGTCTTGAAAAGAGACCCCCCATGCCCCCGGCCGGCCCAACGCCTAACTATTTGAATTGGTTTTGTTCTCAGTAATGGCAGCATCATGTTCCCCCTTTCATAAAGGGAGGTAAGTGGAATTTTGGAAAGGATCAAATGAGCTTATGCGCTTTTCTGTCCTGGCCTCAGGGAGCGGGGGAAATGCCTGTTATGTGGAGACCGCTCAGACAAGAATCTTGATAGATGCCGGGTTGAGCTGTCGTGAACTGATGAGGCGTCTGGAGGTGGTCCAGGTGAATCCAAAAGCGCTGGAGGCCCTGGTCATCACCCATGAACATGTGGACCATATGAGGGGTGCAGGCCCTCTGGCGCGTCTTCTCCATATCCCCGTCTATATCAACCGCTCCACGTTTAGAAAAAGTATTAGAACTCTGGGGAATCTTTCAAGGCCCATGACCATTCATACGGGTCAGACAATAACCATCAACGATCTCGCGATTGAGACCTTCACCAAGTGCCATGACACATCGGATCCCATGGGTCTGGTCCTTTCTTCAGATGGCGTGAGATTGGGATTGATCACTGATCTAGGTCGAAGCACTCAGGTCGTTGAAGACCGTTTGAGGGGCTGCCATGCCTTGATTATAGAGTTCAACCATGATCAAAGAATGTTGGAGGATGGTCCCTATCCATGGGAGGTGAAAAGAAGGATAAAAGGTCCTGAGGGCCACCTCTCGAACCAGCAGGCAGGAGAGTTGCTGGAGGCTGTTGCGCACAAAGATCTGCGCCTGGTCATTCTAGCCCATTTAAGCCGAGTTAATAACGATGAGCTAAGGGCATTTAAGGAGGCCAAAGAGGCCTTGAGCAGATGCGGATTGAAAAATACCAAGATCGTGATAAGCCGTCAGGATTATCCGGTTTCAATGGCTGAGCTATAAGTGCTGATATGGGATCACGGGCCAAAGAGAAAAGGAAAAGGCGAAGGAAACTGGAATATCAGTGTAGTTGCTGCGGGCAGAGCGCGCCTTTCTGCTGGGTCTGTCCCTGCGGTTTTCAAATATGCAATGCCTGCATGGAAGAAAATTTCTGGGGGTTCACGTGCAGTGGGACGAACTGGCAATGCCCGGACTGCGGCGCTCTGAGGCCGTTTGTAGAATGAGGTCACGGAAAAATGCCTTCTCTGAGACAAAAGATTGACGTTAAACCCATACACAGCCGGTCCTTAGATCTCAAGACCTATCCCCTTGAGGAGGACAGAATTATCGTGGAAGGCTGGCTGAAAGATGAACGGTTCAAGAGGGGATACGGCCTTGACGGAGACCTGAGGAAGGAGGGGTTAGTCCACCATATGGTTGTTCGTCTTCTGGTGGGTGGGATGCCTCCGAGGGTTCTTGATGCGGAAGCTGAAATGCGGCATGTGCCCCATGAACTCTGTCATTCCACGCAAGATAGTATTAAGAAAGTCATTGGGCTGGCGATTAAGAGCGGCTTTGGTGAAATAGTTCACAAGATGATTGGAGGGGTTGAAGGGTGTGCCCACCTGGCGCACCTGGTCATGGTCATGGGCCAGGAAGCTGTTCATGGGTACTGGACCCACAAATTGGCCGGCCAGCCCCCAGCGCCTCGCCCTTTGGAAGAGATAGAAAGTTTGTCCTACGTGATCAACAGCTGTTTTCTGTGGCGAGAGGATGGTCCTCTGCATCGAGAAATAGAGGCGTCTTTAAGGACTTCAGCGAATTGGGGTGAAAACGAATAAATTGAGTTTTCTGTTTTTGGGCAGCTCCATTGGACGAGGAATTTTCCCATTCACGAGGAAATTCTTATACTATTATAGATTTCCCCTTTCCCTAGGCAAGTTTCAGGTGACCGATGAGGGAGAAGCCTGGGCTATTGACCTTCCTCCACCCTGTTGATAAGTCTTTTTACAAACGTAAAGCCCTCGTTGGTGACCCTATATTTCTTCTGAGCCTGCTTCGTTTTCCCTTCCTTGCGGGTTTGAATGAGGAATTGTGGCTTGTTTTTGATCAGTGGCTCAACCGCTCTTGTGATATTGTGAACACCATGCCCAATTTGGGTAAGCTCCTTGTTTATTTCTCGGCCACTGATGTCAGCCCCCCCTTTTGACGCCTGTAAATATGCCGCCACGACCAATGCCTTGTCAGCGGTATTTTTAGGGTTCGCCTCAGCAAATGCGTCTGCTACGGACCCAAAATCCATGAGACCCTTCTCCTCAAACCTGGTTTCCTCGGGGCCCCGGTCCTCCTCAGGATGGAGTCTCTCGGAGTCCTCCAATTCAAATCTTCCCGAGACCCATTCAATGACTCGGATTTTTGCCTCGTCATCAAGATCCTTTAAGGCCTCATAAACCGTGATCATGGCTCGCAATTCTGGGTCAATATTCACTTTGCTGCCTCCCGAAAAAACATTGCAAAACACTCTATCATCGATCAATGATATTAACAATAATGTACAATAAATCTTTGACAATTCAGCACGCGAAAACCCGGGGCCTGAGCCCGATCATTATGGGTGGGCCTCGGCGGGCAGGTTGCAGGTCTTGAAATCAGGATGAATACGCGAGCTTGTATATGCAATAATCTTTTCGTTCTCGTCCAGTGATATTTGACAGAAAAAGTGTATAAGTGCAATTTGTTATGTTGTGTGACGCAAATCCCATTGTCGGTTTTATTGTGGGGAATGGACATATGGAACCCGGTGAGGCTTGCGGTGAAATCCAGGGGGCTCAAGCGATTTGAACGTTTGCCCTAGGGTCCGGTTTTGGGAGAATCGACGGAGCGCGGAGCGATGAACGGAAAAAGCCAGACACAATGGTTGCGGGAGCACGTTAAAACTGGCAAAGTAAGATCAATGTTTTGGAATAATTGAATGTTAAAGTGAGAAAAGAGGGGAAAGACAGGTCAATGGCTAGGGATATCGCAAAAATGAAGCATAGGGTTATTGAAAATCCCCCTCTGAACGTAGTTCTGTACCAGCCTGAAATCCCGGCCAACACAGGAAACGTGGCCAGGTTGTGCGCTGCTGCGCAAATAAGGTTGCACCTAATACACCCTCTTGGCTTTAGGGTGGACGACAAACATCTCAAAAGGGCTGGCCTAGACTACTGGCATGAGGTGGATATAAGGCATCATGAGAGCTTTGAGGTCTTTTTAGGAAGGCGGGAAGCGCTGGGCCAAGCAAATCTGATTGCTTTTACCAGACATGCCTCTCAAGGGTACCCAAAGGCGGAAGTGACCTTTGGGGATTATCTCCTTTTCGGGCCAGAGACCTCTGGCCTGCCCGTGGGCATAAGGAATTCTTATCCTTGCTATAAAATCCCCATCTGGGGCGCTGTTCGCAGCCTGAATCTTTCCACATCGGTGGGGATCTTGGTCTATCATTTTCTGCATCAGCTGGGGCGATTTTGAAGAAGTTGCACAGGAGCGCCCACTTTCAATTTGGTTTCGCATTGGAGATTTTATTTTAGGGATTGAGGTGTTGATTTTACAGGGATTGATGGAAATATTGTATGCTATAGCAAAGAGGTGGAAATCGGAATTTTGAAAGGAGGTAAGGGATGAAAAAGAAACTTGTATGGGTGGGTGTTTTCTTGTTCGTGTCCTTGTTTTTTTCTCAATCAGCCCTCTCGCACTGCCAGATACCGTGCGGGATTTATGGGGATGAGATGAGGTTCGACATGATAGAAGAAGATATCGGGACCGTGGAGAAGGCCATGAAGCAAATTGTTGAGCTCTCGAAAGCGGGGGACAAAAACTACAATCAGATCGTGCGGTGGGTAAATAACAAGGATGAACACGCGGGTCGGATACAGGAAATTGTTCATGAGTATTTCATGACCCAGCGCGTAGCACCTGAAGGTAAGGCTAATATGGATGCGTACCGGAGGTACCTTGAGAAACTGGAGTTGCTGCACCAAATGCTCTTTTATGCCATGAAGGCGAAGCAGACAACAGATCTTGATTACGTGGAAAAGCTTAGGTCAGCGCTGCGGGGTTTCAGAAAAGTTTATTTCGCTCACTAGGCTTAGGGCGCTCGTGATCATTGGCATCGCATTTTAGATGGGTATTTCGGCAGCCGTTGATTGGAGATGTCTATGGGTGATGGGGTGGCGTGCTGGACACTTCACCCCGAATCACCACATTTTTTGGAAAGAGAAGAGAGCAGATGCAGGACGTGATTCGCTGAGCTCTGCTCCATGGTCCCCATCCCGCAGGCTGGGGTGAGGATGGAACTTTCCCTCACGGTTTGTGGCTCCAGGCCCCAGGTATAGAGGCGGTTAAGGCCCTGTTCCAGTCTTGAAAAGAGGCCCTCCACGGACTCCTCCCCAGTGAAGGTGTAGGTAGGGACGACGCCCCAGGCAATAACG
>CP070840.1:1884833-1890699 GCA_020342025.1 Deltaproteobacteria bacterium | reverse complement strand
CGGAAAACCTGAGGCCCGCCACCCGCTACAAAGGTATCCAACTCATGATCATTCATATCTGTCATAGCCCTCTTTTCCCAGGCTAAGGCAAGACCCTGAAGCTTAACTGATTGACCCTATTCGACTCAAGAATCGATTAGGCGTTATTTGTTAATCGTTATTGGTTATACGTATCAGGGCTGATTACCCGGAATGATATCTCAGTTCAGTAGAGATATAAATCCCCTCCGCCGGATAAAAACAGCGATCCAATAACGGATAACAAATAACAGGTAACACGTAATTGAGCGTTTTCGCTCAATTGAGGTCTGATTTTACCATATTTCGCCGCCCACATGAAAGGGGCGTCCCCAATTGGCCAGGCAAGCCTCGCCACCACCTTTCTTCCCCTCTTGCCCAGATTCCATCCTTCACCAGGATTCAGCTCAATGGCCATTTTGCCGATTTTGTATCCGGTGGCCATGAAAATGCCAGGGGGACATGTACATGTTATGGCTATATGGCGACAGGACGTGTCCGTGTTTTTGACTGGGAGGTGGGGATCAGTATTTTCTTGAGGGCACTCAAGATTTCATCCTTTTTGATCTCGTCTCTCAGTGCCTTTTTGGCTAGCCTATATCGGCCAATAAAGAAGCTTTTACGTTGATCGGGGGTAAGATTAAGCATGATATCCAGATTGTCTCCCCGATAGACGGGGCAGGAATTATCAAATTCTAAAAGGGCTCGTCTCACATGCTCCTCTGCTCGCGCGGAATCCATGGTGCGATGCTTCCACTCGTCCATATATCCTGACAATCCATGTTTTTTCCTCAATGCCGCTTCATATATGGGGCTCAGGGGGGTTAAGCAGAAAGAATACAAGTTCCATGAAAGTACGCCCTCTAGTTCAGGATGTTCCATGCTTCTTATAAATTCTTGCGTGCGTCTGGCGGATTCATCCGTTTCACCGGGAAATCCAAAGAGGAAATAACATGAACAATTGATGCCCGCCTCCAAAAGCTTTTTTACCACGGGCCGGTACATGGCTGGGTTTGCCTTCTTGTTCATATTTCGTAGGACTTCTGGATCTGAGGACTCCAGGCCCAACGCCACCTCAATGCACCCCGCTCGCCTTAGCAGCCCCGCATCCATATTCTTCAGCGTGCTTATCTTGATCATGGTCATCCAGTGAATGTCAATACCTTCCTCAATGACACGCATACAGAATTTATCTAGATTTGGTTTCCCCAGGCGAAAATTGTCGTCTATAAAGCGGACATATCGAACCCCACAATTTGCTAAAGCCTTGAGTTCCCCAACCAACTGATCCACAGGTTTTATATAGAAGATCCTGTCATCTTTTCTGAAGGTGCAAAAGGTGCATTTATAGGGACAGCCCCCACTCGCTTGCATGGGGACCACACTGTTTTTGAAAACACTATCCGGGAGAACTTTCCAGTCTACAGGGGCTTTTCCCCCATTTGAGACCTCGTCCCTGAACGGGGTAAAGGAGTACGCTTTTCCCACCAAGCGTGCGGTGTTGGGAAGATCATCAACCGATCGATTCTGCTTTATCCGCTTCAAGGCCTCACACAAAATATCTTCCCCCTCACGGCCTATAACATAAAGGTCTACTGTGGGCTCTTTTTTGTTGAAAAACAAAAAGTCATCTTCGGCCCCTCCTTTAACGTAGTGCTCTTCCTGTGATCTTTTAAAAAAAATGTAAGATTTGTATACGAAGGGTCCGCCTGCGATAACAAAAATGTCAGGCGCCGAAGAGCGAATATCATCAACAAGTCTGCCAAGGGACTGTTTTGTGAGAATGAATGTGGTTGATATAATCACCGCGCGCGGTGCCTGCTGAAGTAAATGGAGAAAGTGATCTCTTTGCTCGTAATATTTGTTAATCAGCTGCACATCAAAGCCATGCCTGATCAGGTGGCTCAGGAGGAAAATCCCGTTGTACCTGGGCGCTGACCACCAGCTTCTATTCCCGTCAGTCTCGATCGGTGGCACAATTTGGTCTTCATACCCAAGATAGTTCAATACGGCCTGCACAGTTGCGGATCTTCCGTCCAACTTAAGGGACGGCGGATTAAGGGCATTCGGCCTGGATAAACCATCTTGACCCGTATCAGATATTATGATGGCATCGAGACTCACCTTAGATTAGGACCTCCTATCACAGGTGGCAAAGACTGACCACGGCAGCACTTTTCAATATGGCTAGATTCTTCTCTCCAATGCCCGAAAATTTTCCACTCAGCCCAAGAAAAAGCCACTTCTTATCAGTCGTAACCGCCCACTTCATTGAATGAAAGATTCCATCTTTACTAAAATCTCCTTTACCCTGGGGTGAAAGGGCCGTTCTGATCCCAATTCGTCCACCACGAGTTGCAGTTCTCTTTTCAGCCTGAACAGTTCAAGTATTTCTCCGTGGTCATATCCCTTGCCCAGAAGGAGATTACAGATTTCCTCAATATGTGTCATTCCATCACTGTAACTCTTAGGGATTATTCTTACCATCTCTGCCATGAGATGCGACGCTCCCACTGCATCCATAGTATTCTGTTTCCAGGTCCGACCTGTACCGACCAGACCGAATTTTTCTCTATCCTCGTGAACCAGGGCTCTTTTGCTGTAAACGAATAAATAGGGAATATAATAGGGTAGGCCGCTTTCATTGATGAGAGAAACGGTTTCCATGAAGGTTTCCTCGGTCTCCCCTGGATAACCGACAATAAAACTACCGCGGCTCCCTATTCCCTCATCATTAAGCATTTTGATGGCGTTGATCGATTCCTCACGATCGAGCTTTTTGTCCATGTTCTTTAAGATGGCCGGGCTGCCGGATTCTATCCCCAAATGGACAAATTCACAACCGGCCTCTTTCATCCTTTTAACAAGTTGTGCGTCCAGGGCGCTGGCGCGGGCGTAGGAGGACCAGGAAAAATCGAAGTCTTCCCAGATCATCATCTCCAATACCTTTTTCAACTTGGCCTTGTTGCCGGTAAAATTGTCATCTGTGAAACGAATGTGTTCCACAAAGCCTAGTTTGTTGATCAGCCTCAGTTCTTTTCTCAATACGTCCATGGATTTATAATGCACTTCGGGAAAGAGCCAACGAAAGGTGCAAAAGCGGCAACGGAAATGACAGCCCCGACTGGTATTTACAGGGAGTGTTTTTCGAAGATAGTCCCTGGGAATTTTATCCCAGGCTATTGTCGTCTCATCGATAGGGAGGTCTTCCTTTTCCCGAGGCGTGAATCTTATCTTTCCACTTTCGTCAAAAATTGCCAGATTGGGAATAGACGTCAACTGACTCCCGTTGGACAGAGAATCCAGCACTCTGATGAGCGTTTGTTCACCCTGTGCCTCAATCACAAAGGCATCCACTTTTCCGTGAAAGGCCCTCAAGGAGTCCTGATAGAGAGACGTAAGGTTCTCACCGGGATCCAGAAGCCTCTTAACAAGCATCCCTCCAGCAATAACAGCAATATCCGGGTCAATCCTTTTGATCTCAGAAGCCATATGTTTGATGTCGTCCAAGAGGATAAAATTGGATGAGATACAGACCGCCAGAGGGTCTTCTTTCAGCGTTTCTTCCAAATTTAAGATGGCGAAATTATGAATGAGTAAAGGATCGTACCCGTGTCCCAGAAGGTACTGGTAGAGGTAGATGCCGTTCAAAGTAATATTATTTGAGAGTGAATAATGTTCAGTCACATTGTCAGATGATAGTGTCAGTGGTCTGTGCTGATTTTTCAAGAAATTCATCAAGTCAAATAGGTCCATATACCGACCGTCCAGGGTGAGATAGAGTTTTTTCATATTTTCGTTCACGCCTCTTTGTATGGACGGAAGGTCAAGATCAGAAAACCTGGATGCAATACGATCGGCCCGGCTTTGCGCCGCGGACATCGTTTCACGGATCCTTTGGTCATTATCGAGTGGGCTGTGGTTTGCTATAATAATTACCTTTGAATTTTTCACGATATACCTGCTGCGATCGACCCAAATTTTTTACTGTCTCCGGAGGCTCCAGAAGATTGGCCAGACCCATTAGAAAGCACTATCATTACCACTATAATAATCCACACCCGAGAAGGCAAGCGCATCTTATTCAATGAAAACCATATGATGCCTTCCCCTCCCAAAAAAAATCTCCCCATATCTGTGTGATATGGAGAGATCCTCAAGTTTCCAAATGCCCTTAATCAAGCACCCCGCTCTATCTGAGGCACTTTGCGTAGGATCGGCTCTTGATTTTAAGACTTTAGAGTTCGAGCCACGAATCGGAGTAGAGACTATGACCGAGGATGACCCGGGCCGTCTTCACATAGTCCTGCAACTCCTTGGGGAGAGCGCCCGTATCTATCACCTCTCCATCCATCACTTTATGGATGATCTCCACCACTTCCGGCTTCTCGCCCCTGGCGATGGCGATCAGTGGGTCATCGTAGGCGTCAGCAATACAGGAGTACATGCCCTTTCTCTCAAGCATGACCATATAAGTTTGATTGAGGATGGGCCTGAGATGATCTGGTGGGCCATTAGAAATATTTGAAAGGCCGCAGGTGGATTTTATGCCAGGAAACATATCCTGGAGCATTTCCTGAAAGACCAAAAGGCTCATGAGCTGGGGCTGCTGGATGTTCACGGGTGTGACGATGCCGTCAACAAATATATCTTCATTGGGGACACCCGCCTCATTGGCCGCATAGATGAGTTCCGCGGCCAAGGCGCCCCTTTCGTTCTCATCTCTAGGCAGTCCCTCCGGCCCCCACATGAGAGCAATCATGTTTGCCTGATATTTTACGGCAAGAGGGATCATCTTTTCATATCTTTCCGGCCTGCACATGATAGAATTGATGATAGCCTTCCCTTTGTGTGCGGCCAACCCCGCCTCCATCGCCTCTATGTTGGAGGTGTCCAGACAGAGGGGTGGGGTATCACCAATTTCTTCCTGGATTGTTTTTACCACAAAGTCCATCAATTCTGGTCCCCCTTTTCTGGCGGGTCCCAGGTTGACGTCGATCCAATCCATGCCCTTCTCTTTCTGCCTTTTGGCTTCCTCCGCGATGGGGCCTGGATCCTTCTCTTTGAAGGCCTTTCCAATGACCGTGCTGATCACATTTAGATTTTCTCCAATTAGTAGCATGGCTCTACTCCCTTCCCAATCTACCGGGCCATATCTTTCAAGAATTTAGGGATTAGCGAGGCATCTCGCGGACCAATGATCACCTCCCAGTCAGGGAGTTCCTCCTCCATATCCCCGCTAATGGCCGCAGCATACCCTGGGATAATGATTTTTCTGTGGGCTACCTTGTCCGCAATGCCGCACTTCTTGACAAAACTGCCCACCACATCTCCCGCAAACTTGCCCGCGGCCCAAGCCGTCATCACCGAAAGGCCCTCCGTGTCCATGATGAGGAGCCAACTGGGGATCCGGCTTCCCTCCACTTCGCCGCTGACGATAAAATAGGTGAGAGAGAAATTGGTGGTGACAAGCACAGGTGAATTCTCATCCGGGCCCCCAATTTCATAGATTCCTTGGGTTACCGTCATGGGACGTTGAGGATCGGTGAAAATATTCAGCCTTTCCAGCAGAAGGGGAAATAGGCTATCTCCCCTGAAATCGGACAACACCACAATGCCCGCGTACTTGGCGATCAGCATGGCGGCGATCACCGTCTCCATATCCAAATTGCTTGTCATTTCACAGGGAAACGCGATCGTAGGGAAACCCAAAGATCGGTTTCCTGCCTTCAGTGGCGCCCTTCGAATGACCACTTGGTCCTGAAAGGCCTGTTTGATCTCCCTTGACCCTGGATCCAGGACCAGATCCTTCAAGCCCATTTCCGTCAACTTATTACTAAGGGGAATG
>CP070840.1:1880358-1884733 GCA_020342025.1 Deltaproteobacteria bacterium | reverse complement strand
GTTGAGTTTATCAATATAGTCTTTTTTGCTCTCAATCCGCGGATCCACCTCAATGCCATGCTCCTGGTTAATGGTCTTTAAGAGCTCCATATCAGAGATGAACGCATTCAGTATGAGGGCGCTCTTGGTGGAGGCATCCAGTTGGCTCAGGAGCGCGCGACAGAGCGTTGTCTTGCCTGTGCCGATTCCACCTGTAATGGCGATAAAACCCTTTCGTTCGTTAATTCCGTAAAGCAGATGGTCGAGGGCCTCTTTGTGGTAGCGGCTCAGAAAGAGGTATCGTGGATCTGGAGTCAAACTGAACGGGTTTTCTTTAAAACCAAAGAAAGAGGTGTACACAATTTTACCTTATTCTATAGTTTATGGTTCTCTCCTGTCCTCTACGATTTATTTGTAGCGAAATGGGAGATCCTGATGTCAATTTATTGTAAAAGGAGACAATGTCGTCAGGGCTTCTTATGGGCCTGTCATTTACACCCTGAACGATGTCACCATCCCTCAATCCCAATTTTGCAAAAATGGAATCGCCCTTTATATTGCTCAGGGCCAATCCGTCCGCCTTGCCATCCTTGAAATGGGGACGTATGCGCACTTGAGACAAGAGGGTGTTAATATTCTTAAGAGCATCCTGGACATCTGAACGACGCACTGTTATTGAAGCGCCTCTTCCTGAAGGCCTTGAGGGTTGAGGTCTTTTCCTTGCTGAAGAGGCCTCTTCCTCTAAGGAGGTCCTTCTTGAGGAGGACTCCTCCATGGTGAGGATTTCATCTTTATCGCCAACCCTCAAGACCACCTTCCCCCTAAGAATCATTTTTACGATGGCATCCTGGACACTATCTCCTACCCTGTAAAGGCCCTGTTTCCTTTTTTCCGTCTCTTCAATAACAGCAACGGCGTTCTGTTGACTGCCTGTGACTGTGCCTAAGAGCACAACTTTCAAAGTGGTGGGTTCCAGGGTTTCAATGTCTGTCGGTTTTATCCCTTCCCCCGCCCCCTCCTTGGAACCAAATATGTTTCTGTCCATGACCACCCTGAAATCTTTCAAAGGAGGCCTTCTATAATTATTGTCCCTCTGGATCTGTTCTGTCACCATCACATCATTATCCACAAGGCTGAGGTTTGCCCCGAGGACCCTGTAGAAAAGATCTACGCCGATGTAAATGGCCACAAACAGGGCAACGAGGTTGAAAATGGTGGAGTAAAGCTTCGTCATAAAATTATGTGAATTGAATACTTGGCTCTGTAAGCGTTCCTCGAATGATGAATGAGAGCGTTCCCCTTTTCAGGCGCCGCTGGAACAATTTCACCATATCTCGAGTGCCAGGAAGACTCTTAAAGAAATCTGCAAAAGGCTCTATGGTTCCTCTCAGATCAAGACGGCTCTTCCCAATTTCTTTTTGTAGACTGATGATTCCCGATAGGGTGCCACGCATATTGGGCCCCTCCAGGGCCACGTGCGTCAAATTGATCTTCCGGCTTTGGAGGGCCATTTTTATGGAGACTTGGTTAAAATCGATGGAATCCAGGCTCAGAATGGGTTGCAAGAGTTGCAAGCGGCCATCGGATAGCCTCAGATCCGCCTCTCCACTCCCTTCGATTAAGAGATTGTTTTTTACATCGTAAGCAACGTTTCCGTCCAGTCTTCCCTCCATATGACGACCAATGAGGCTCCGAAGGTCATATTTGCCCATACGGATATCTTTCAATGCAATGGAGGCGGAAAAAGGGGCTTGCAGCCTCCTTTCATCAAATTGGGCACAACCTCTTAATACACCGTCATAGGCGAGGCCTTCAAAACAGAGTTTCAATTTTCCTCCTAGGAGGGTCCCGATGCTGGGCCTGACAGAAAGGCGGTCTGCTCGGAAGATAACTTTACTGGGAGTTATGCTTTTCGAAACTTGAGTCTCCTGCAACTTCAGGCCAAAGGGTAGAGAAAGGGATACTTGCCCAACGGAAAGAGCGAATGGCGAATTGGATCTATCGGTTCTTGTTTCTAAATAATCCTTGATGACCTCTGAAGGAAAACGAAGATACAAGAGCACCGCGGTTATAATAACAGCGTACAACACGTATCCTAACCATTTTCTATTGGTGCGTATGAACTGCTTCATAAGGGGTCCAATACTTGAAAGACTCTATTATACAACAAACGGAATATTGGCCTCCAGCTCCGCTTCCAGCCCCGCTTCCGGCTCGTAGAGCCTCCAGCTCGGAGAGAATAATGGAATCGTGGGGACAAGAAAAACAACTGGCCCACCACGCCATTCTTTACTGAAATGTTAGGGCCTGCAAAACAGCATCCAAGTATCCGGCTTCCTTGTTGTTTTGCTTGATTGAAATTCTCTTAATACTTATGAGGTTCTCTGGCGATTCAATTCTATGCAGGTATTGCGTCAGTTGATTCAGGGTAATGGCCTCCAATTTCATCTCCACCATGGATTCTTTGTAGGGCCCCGTGCCTTTGGCCGTGGAAGGTTTCATATATTCTATGTTTTCTTTGACCCCGGCCTCACCAGCGGCCCCTTCAAGAAAGGCAAATAGGGTAAATCCCCCCTTACGCTTGGCAAGCTGCTGCTGTATCGCCTGCGAATCTCCTTTATAGGCCTGATACTCGGCGCTTAGCAGCATCATCTCTTTTAATGCTTTCTCCTTTGCTATAACCCCACTCTGAAGGCGTTGTCTCTTTTCAAAGAAAGGAAAGATAAGAAATTGGAAAAGAAGAAAGAGCACTAAGGCGCATACCGCTATCCCAACATAATATTTTTCTCGTTTTGCAAGTTTCATAATTACATACCCTGCGCCACTCTTTTAGTTTGTCCGCTGCAATTTTATCTCAAATTGAACCCGTTTGCCCGTCCTATCAAGATTGGCTGACGTGATGGTCACCGCACTGAAATAGGATGAAGGTTCCAGACTTTTCTTGATCGTTTCCACGGCGTTAAATGTATCTGTGTCGCCACTCATCCGAACCGTTTCAGGATCGACCACCAGCCTGGTAACCTGCATATCCATGGACGTGGGAACACGTTGTGAAATATCCTTTAGAATTTGGAGAACCCCTTGGTTTGCCTTGAGTCCTAGTCGGGGCGATTCCTTCATTTCTTTGATTTTCACCCTCATCTGTTCCACAGCGTAATCGGTCCTTCTCGCCTCAGGAAATGTTTTCTTGAAGACCTCTTTGATGTTTTGATCCAGCATGGTATAGCGTTTGCTCAAAAAATAGTATTCCACACCCAGATCAAGAGCCAAAAGGGAGAGGATAATGATGAGGAATAGGGCGGCCTTTCGAATCCATCCCTTGAGTGCGGAATAGTGCCGCTTTACCTCGAAGGTATCTTTCCTGAAATTGAATCCTTGGCCCTGCCTATCGTCCCGCAGCGCAAGGGCGAGTGCATTATCCATCAATCCAGGATTCCAAACCCGAGCTACACTGCTTTCCATACGAACCTTTCTGTTACTCCCCAAGTTGACCTGTTCCACCGGAGTATCCAGGAATCGCTCCAGGAGCGCTCCCGTATCCGGATAAAGGGCTCCAGTGCCGGTAAAAAAGACCTTTTCAGGACGAATCTCCTTCTTCATCCGCCACGCAAAGGCATGCATCGTATTTTGTACGTTTGTGCAAAAGGTCCTCAGGCGAGTTTCAATTTCTTCAGGGGCCGAGGTCTCCACTTCATGGGTATGGGCATCAGCGTTGAAAGTGGCCGGCGCAACCCCGTCAGTGGCAAAGGTGCGAATTAAGGCAATACGTCTTTTAAGATAGAGGATCATCAAGTTCCTTTTCGCGCCTATCTCAAGAAAGAGCCCATCGTCAGGCGTTTCTTCCTGCTTTAGGAGCCATGAGACTGTGGGGACGCATCTAATATCCAGAACGTCCGGATCAACGCCATAAGCCTGCAGTTGCGCCAGATATTCGGCAATATAGGCCTTTCTTACGGAGACGCCCAGGACTTCACTTTCATCTGCTCGTTCTAAAATCGTAAAATCCACCACCAGATCTTCGCTGTGAAAAGGGACCACCGTTTCAATTTCAAAAGGGATTGTCTGCCGAATTTTTTTTGGTTCCTTAAAGGGCATTTGAAGGTTGCGATAGGAGGCATTCTCCGCGGGGATGGAGGTGAGATAGGTATCACTCTTAAGGTCCGTCTGTTCGAACAGTCCTTTTAGGGCGTCTTCAAGTCCACCATCCTCCTCAATGGTAACCTGTGCGCAGGCGGTGACCTGATAGCCTTTCAGACCGCTTAAGATCTGGACGGCGGTTATCGAATCCTCGCTTATATCAAGGCCTAAAATTTTTCCAGGCACGACTACTCCACTCTCCAAGACAGAATTCTCAGGGCACCCTCTTTTCTCTCCACCAAGCCCCGCACCCGCTTAC
>CP070840.1:1876562-1880258 GCA_020342025.1 Deltaproteobacteria bacterium | reverse complement strand
GACAAGTACTTTGTCCACCTGAGGGAAATACGGGTGGAGAGTGCAGAAGAATTTGAACTGGGGCAAGAGATCAAAGCGGATATCTTTGAAATTGGGGAATTGGTACAAGTCACGGGCAGGAGTAAAGGCCGAGGCTTTAGTGGTGTCATTAAGAGGTGGGGCTTCTCCAAGGGAAGAGAGACCCATGGCTCCCGTTCCCACAGAATTCCAGGCTCAATTGGCTCAAGTGCCGCTCCAGGGAGGGTCCACAAAGGGCGGAAGCTTCCGGGGAGGATGGGATACCAAAGAACCACCATTAAGAACCTGAAAATTCTGGATGTGAGACCTGAAATGGATGTGATCGCCCTGAAAGGGTCTGTTCCCGGACACCGAAACAGTATTATCGAAATTGCCAAGATATGAGCTGGCTCCGCTTCGCCTCACAGTTGGAATATTGGAGTAATGGAGTCATGGAATGATGGGTTTAAAGGTATTGTTGGCAATTGTCCCCAATTGAATGGTTTTTCCCTCTTTTGCCAACACTATTCCAATATTCCACCATTCCATTATTCCATAGGGATGGCGCAAAATAGAATAGCATAATATTGTCAATAATTTCATTTGATTACATAAATTCCAAGACGTTAGACTGATTGAGATACGCAATGGCCGTTGTCGATGTATATAACCTCCAAGGTAAAAAAACGACTCAGATGGAGTTGAATGAGGACGTTTTCAATACGCCCATCAAGACACATGTGCTTCATCAGGTGGTGGTGAGCCAGCTCTTAAATCGAAGATCAGGGAGTGCCTCCACAAAAGGCCGATCGGAGGTGAAAAGTTCAGGGACAAAGCTTTGGCGCCAAAAAGGAACGGGAAGGGCAAGGGTTGGTCAGGCCTCATCACCCACCAGGAGGGGTGGAGGAGTCGCCTTTGGACCATCGCCGCGCAAGTATGTTCGCAAGGTACCCAAAAAGGTGAGACGGTCTGCCCTGTGTATGGCACTGACAGACAAATATCAGAGGGATCGCCTGATCGTGGTCAGCGGTTTTGATCTCCCGGAGATAAAGACTAGAGATTTTGTAGAGGCGATGGGGAATTTCAACGTGGACCGTGCATTGATTGTGACCAATGAGAAAAATGAGGTTCTCGAAAAATCCTCTAAGAATGTGCCTTGGGTGAAGGTGATGAGGTATCAAGGACTCAATGTCTATGATGTCTTAAGGCATGAACACCTTTTCTTGGATCAGGCGGCCATTAGCCTGATTGAGGAGGCATTGCTTTCCTAATGGATATATACAAAGTGATCAAAGCAGCGCACATCACGGAAAAGGGGTCTCTCCAGAAAGAGCTTCAGAACCAAATCGCATTCAAGGTGGACAAAAAGGCGAACAAGGTGGAGATCAGGCGTGCCGTAGAAACCCTGTTCAAGACCAAGGTGGTGGATGTGAAAACCATGAATATGAAAGGGAAGCGCCGCAGGGTGGGGAGGAACCTTGGGAAAAGAGCTGACTGGAAAAAGGCGATTGTGAAATTAGCGCCAGGAGAAACCATAGAATTTTTTGAGGGAATGTAGAAGAATTGGAGTAATGGAGTAATGAAGTGTTGGAGTAATGGATAAAGAGGAATTATGGTCTTTTTCATCACTCCAGTACTCCCATACTCCATCACTCCGAGGATCTGCTTAGATGCGAATTACTTTGTTTCATTGCAGTGAACATCTTATACGACACGATCTGTTACGGAGAGTGTAATGGCCATTAAGAAGCATAAACCCACCTCACCAGGAAGGAGATTTCAGACGGGTTCCACCTTTGAGGAGATTACCCGCAAGAGGCCGGAGAAAAGCCTGTTGAGGCCATCGAAGAAGACAGGGGGGAGAAACGCTCTCGGAAGAATTACCATGCGGCACAGGGGCGGTGGTCACAAACGGTCGTATAGGGTTATTGATTTCAAGCGGGATAAGGATGGCGTTCCGGCTAAGGTTGCATCCATTGAATATGATCCCAATCGTTCAGCGCGTATTGCGCTCCTTCACTATGCGGATGGCGAGAAGCGCTACATTCTGGCCCCATTGGGACTTGAAGTGGGAAATAGGATCCTATCAGGCCCAGGGGCAGAGATAAGAACAGGCAATGCGGTGCTCTTGAGGGATATTCCGTTGGGGACTCAGATTCACAATATTGAGCTGAGTGTGGGGCACGGCGGACAGATTGTACGCAGTGCCGGGGGCTACGCCCAACTGATGGCGAAGGAAGGAAAATATGCTCAAGTGAAGCTCCCATCGGGTGAGGTTCGAATGGTCCCCCTAGATTGCAAGGCGACAATAGGCCAGATTGGACATCTGGAGCATGAGAACATAAGCTTGGGCAAGGCTGGGAGGACGCGATGGAGAGGGAAAAGGCCACACGTGCGCGGCGTTGCCATGAACCCGGTGGATCATCCCCATGGAGGGGGTGAAGGAAAATCTTCAGGAGGGCGTCATCCTGTGACACCCTGGGGCGTGCCCACCAAAGGGTATAAAACGAGAAGGGTAAAAAAGACGAGCGACAAGCTCATCGTCAAGAAGCGAAAGTAAGAAGAGTGGATTAAGGAGGAGAAAATTTGCCGCGATCATTGAAAAAGGGGCCTTTTGTTGATGATCACCTTTTGAAGAAAGTGATGCAGGCAAGGGACACCCGAAGTACGAAGATTATTAAAACCTGGTCTAGAAGATCGACTATCCTGCCGGAATTCGTGGGTCTTACATTTGCCGTCCATAACGGAAAGAAGTTTTTGCCCGTTTTTATAACGGAAGACATGGTGGGGCACAAACTGGGTGAGTTTGCACCAACCAGAGTTTTTTACAGTCATGCTGGAGATAAGAAATCACGCTTAAGAGGGGCTAAGAAATAATGGAAGCAAGGGCCGTGGCAAAATACATGAGGATCTCTCCTCGAAAAGTGAGATTGATTATGGATCAAATAAGAGGGAAAAAAGTGGAGGAAGCATTGAATCAACTCTCCTTTGCCCCCCAAAGAGGCGCCTTTGTGTTGAAAAAACTACTCAACTCTGCCGTCGCTAATGCGGAACAGAATCTAAAAATGGATGTGGATAGACTCTATGTTAAACGGATATTTGCGGACGAAGGCCCCACCCTGAAAAGGTTTCGAGCGCGTGCCATGGGCCGGGCCACAAGGATTAGGAAACGGACGAGCCATCTGACCGTTATTTTGGATGAGGGATAAAGCGCATAAAAGGAACCGATTATTGATAGAAAGGTTGTTGAGCATAAGACATCCGATGGAGGTGAGCATTGGGACAAAAGGTTAATCCGATAGGGTTCAGGTTGGGTATCCATAGAAATTGGGATTCAAGATGGTTTGCCGGCAAAGAATATAGTGATTTTGTCCTGGAGGATCACAACATAAGGAAATTCTTGAAGAGGCGGCTCTTTCAGGCTGGCGTTTCACGGATCGAGATTGAGAGGGCGGCCAACAAGATAAGGATCAAGATCCATACCGCCAGGCCGGGTCTAGTCATTGGTAAGAAGGGTGTCGAGATTGAGAGTCTGAAAAAGGAGTTGGAGAAGAAGATAAACAGGGAAACCATGATAGATATTCAGGAGGTGAGAAAGCCTGAAGTTGATGCCCAATTGGTGGCCGAGAATGTGGCATTGCAGCTCGTTCGGAGAATCTCCTTTCGACGGGCCATGAAAAAAGCTGTCAGCTCATCGCT
>CP070840.1:1870993-1876462 GCA_020342025.1 Deltaproteobacteria bacterium | reverse complement strand
AGCCGATGCAATCGGTTCCGATTTTCTGGCGCAGTTCCCCAATGTGGATGGCGTCGTCTCTTTGGGGCACGGAAGCGGTTGTAGCATGGTTCCCGACGGCGAAGGGTTTCAATTGCTCCAGCGCACGATGGCCGGTTACGCTCGCCACCCCAATTTCGCGGGCATACTTATCGTGGGGCTGGGCTGTGAGGTGAATCAGCTGGACTGTCTCATCAACAATATGAATCTAAAAACAGGTCCTCTTCTTCAAAGCATAGAGATCCAAGGGACCTCTGGGACAAGGGACGCCGTGCGCCGTGGAATTGAAGCTATCCGCGAAATGCTCCCCTTAGCGAACCGGGTGAAGCGAGAGCCCGTGTCGGTCAGCCACATCGTATTGGGTTTGGAGTGTGGAGGCTCTGACGCCTACTCTGGGATAACGGCCAACCCCGCCTTGGGAGCCGCGGTGGATCTCCTGGTCAGCTACGGGGGCACGGCGATTCTAAGTGAGACGCCTGAGATCTACGGAGCCGAGCATCTTTTGACCCGCAGGGCGGTGAGTCGCGAAGTGGGAGAAAAATTAATTGGCCGCATTCAATGGTGGGAGGAATATACCTCCAGGCTGGGAGCAGAGATAGACAACAATCCCACACCAGGGAACAAGGCGGGCGGGTTGACCACGATCCTTGAGAAATCCCTGGGCGCGGTGGCAAAAGGGGGCACCACCAATCTGGTGGAAGTTTATGAGTACGCTGAAGAGGTGTCGGTCAAGGGTCTGGTCTTCATGGACACGCCGGGTTACGACGTGGCCTCCATAACGGGCATGGTGGCAGGGGGTGCAAACCTGATTTGTTTTACCACCGGGCGGGGGACGGTCTGCGGCTTCAAGCCGGTACCCACCGTCAAACTGGCTTCCAATACCGAGATGTGTAGCCGGCTTGAGGAAGACATGGACATGGACTGCGGCCTCATCCTGGATGGAAAGGCGACGGTCCAGGAGATGGGTGAGGCCATTTTTGATTTGGTGATTGAAACGGCGTCCGGGAAAAAGACCAAAAGCGAGCGCCTCGGTTTCGGGGACAATGAGTTTGTACCCTGGCAAATGGGCCCGGTATTATAATACTCATGGAGTATTGGAGTGGTGGAGTGTTGGAGTAATGGAATCCTCAAACGCAGAGGTCCTCAAACCTCAACTTGTTCCAGTAATCCAGCACTCCATTACTCCAGTATTCCAAGAATTACGGAGAGCTTAGATGATTTCAAAGGCCATCGCTGATGAATTTGGGGCCATCGTGGGTGCGGCGTGGTTCCTGGACACACCCGAAGATCTTGCCACGTACTCCTATGATGGATTTTTGCCAGAGTTTATGCCAGATGCGGTCATTGTTCCAGGGCGTGCAGAGGAGATTTCAGAGATCATGCACCTGGCCAACCGAGAAAAAATAAATATCATACCGCGAGGAGCCGGAACCAATATCTGTGGCAGTTCGGTAGCGAGACAAGGGGGTATCATAATCGCGTTCCATCGGATGAATAGGATCTTGGAAATCGATCCTGATAACATGTGTGCCGTTGTACAGCCGGGCGTGGTCAATGCTGATCTGCAGAAAGAAGTGGCGGGCTATGGACTCATGTATCCGCCGGATCCAGCCAGCATGTTCGTCTCCACCATAGGCGGGAACGTGGCCCTGAATGCAGGAGGGCCGAGGGGCGTGAAATATGGAGTAACGAGGGATTACCTCCTGGGCCTCGAGGTGGTGTTGCCCACGGGGGAGGTGATCCATACAGGGGGTAAGACGTTAAAGAGCGTGAGTGGCTATGACCTGACCAGGCTCATGTGCGGTTCTGAAGGGACCTTGGGTATCATTACAGAGATAACCGTTCGATTGGTGCCATTGCCTCCAGCCAAGGCCACCCTACAGGCCACATTTTCAGATCTCGATGATGCTGCAAAGACGGTCTCCGCCATCATCGGTTCTGGAATCGTTCCCACGACCCTGGAACTCATGGATAGGGTCATTCTGGATGTGATCGGAGACTACGGAGGCGCACAGTTTCACGAGGACGCAGACGCGTTGTTATTGATCGAAGTGGATGGAGAAGACGTGCTGGTTGAAAGGCAAGGGGAGATCATTGAGCGTTTCTGTAAAGAGAGGGGAGCCGTTGTCGTGGAGAAGGCAGGCACCCCTGAAGAGGCGGACAAATTGTGGCAGGCAAGGAGAACGGCATTTGGAGCCGTGGCAAGTCTAAGGCCCAACTGCATCGTGGAGGATGCCACCGTGCCTGTGAAAAGGCTTCCTGACATCATTAGGAAAATCGTGGAGCTTACAGAAAAGTATCAGCTCAAGATCGGGGTATTGGCCCATGCTGGGGACGGGAATCTCCATCCCCTCATTATGACAGATCTTCGAGACGAGGATGAGATGGCCAGGGTTGATAAGGCCCTGGATGAACTCTATGAGACGGCCATCGGGATGGGTGGCACCCTCTCAGGAGAACACGGTATCGGCATCGCAAAAGATAGGTTCATGCATATGGAATTTAGTGAGCGTGCCATTGAGATCATGCGTGGCATCAAGCGGGTCTTTGATCCCAACAACATCCTGAACCCCGGCAGCTTTTTGTAGTTCACTCTCTTACCAATAAGTTTTTAGTTCAGTTTCTTAAGAAATTATGATGACCAAAGGCACAGATACTTGAAACTTGAAACTCGAAACTGGAAGAAGGAGGGGAGTAATGAGAGAGGTTTATGAATTGGATATTTATAAATTGGCCGAAGAAGTATCTGATCGGATTTGGTTCGGATTTGAGACATGGTCTAAGAAAGTTCAGCAAACTATTGGATACCAAATCATAAAGGCGTCTGATAGCATCGCTTCTAATTTGGCGGAGGGTTATGGTCGCTATACTCCACCTGACAGAAAGCTATTTTATCGGTATGCGAGGGGATCATTTGAAGAGACGAAAGCCTGGCTGCGCAAACTTATTCGAGGCAAGATTATTAAGAAAGAAAAAATTGGTGGATATACGGAACTCATAAATGAGCTTGGACCTAAACTTAATGCATTCATCAGAAGCAGAAAATAGAAAGAAAACAAATTCTTGCGATTCCGAGTTTCGAGTTTCAATTTTCAAGTAACAGATAGGAAAGCTTAATCGTTTTGAGGCGGGAGTGTTAAAAGGGTGGTTAGAGTGCAAATATGGTACTGAATAATTTTGCTGAAGAGTTTGAACAATGTATCAAGTGCGGACTTTGTCTCGCATCCTGTCCTGTCTGCAAAGAACTGCTCCTGGAGAAGTACTCACCTCGCGGTAAGATTCAGTTGGCCAGGTATTACAGCCAGGGAGACCTGGATTTGAGCGACCATTACCGGGAGATCTTTTCAAAGTGCCTCCTCTGCGGCGCTTGCTCGGTGACCTGTCCGAGTGGGGTTGATTTGAAAAAGGTCTTTGTCCGCATGCGTGAGCAAATTGCCAACAAGAAAGGACTCCATCCTGCGATGGAAAACCTGGTGAAATCCCTGGTGGCGCAGCACAACATCTCCGACGAGGACAACGAAGAACGGGGAGAGTGGAGGGATCTTATTAAGGACGTCCCTGAGCATAGGTATGAGAAGGAGAGAGCAGAGACAGTCTACTTTGTGGGTTGTGTCGCCTCCTTCTTTCCCATGGTTCAAAGCATTCCCAAGAACCTTGTTCAGATTTTCGATGCTGCGGATGTGGACTTTGCCATTCTGGGAGGCGAAGAGTGGTGTTGTGGATTCCCACTGATTGGTGCAGGGGTGCCCGAGAGAATGCAGGAGCTGATGGCGCACAATCTTGAGCGGGTGAAGGCTTTGGGTGCCAAGAAAGCAATCTTTTCCTGTCCCTCCTGTTACCAGACCTGGATGGAGCATTATGAGACGGATCTGGAGCTTTTTCATGCCACCCAATTCCTGGAGAAACTGATAGGGGACGGCACTATTCCTCTGAGAGAGATGAAGACCAGGGTGACCTATCACGACCCTTGTGATTTGGGCAGAAACAGTGGGGTTTACGATGCGCCGAGGAACATCCTCAAGTCCGTTCCCGGCCTCACATTTGTCGAACTGGAGAAGAACCGGGCCCAGAGTATCTGCTGCGGGGGAGGTGGGAATTTGGAGACGGCCGATGCCAATCTCTCAGGAACGGTGGCCCAGAAAAAAATTGAGGAGATCCAGAGGACGGGTGCCAAAACAGTGGTGACCTCAGGTCAACAGTGTGTTCGCACCATTAAATCTAGGGCGAGAAGGAAGAAGATCGATCTCAACGTTCTGGACATCACAGAGTTAGTCATGCAGGCTATGGCTACAGATTGATCCTTATATAGCCTACCATTAAAGTCATTCCACCCTTAGCCGATTCATGATTCTGAGACTGAGGCGGGTCGATTCACATAAACATGCCCCCATCGACGACGATGCTCTGTCCGGTTACAAAACCGGCCTGGGTAATCAGTGCGTAAGCGACTTCGGAGATGTCTTCCGCCGTGGCGACCCGGCCCATGGGACTGCCTTCGGCCAGTCGCTGAACGTGGTCTTCCTGTCCCTCCACCCAGCGGGTCAGGACTACGCCCGGGGCAATGCTGTTCACCCGCACTTCTGGAGCCATGACCCGGGCCAGTGACTTGGTGAGGCTGATGGCCGCCGCCTTTGAGGCGGCATAGGCGATCGAACTGCCCAGGCCCGTCAATCCTGCTATGGAGGTTATATTGATGATGCATCCTTTTCGTTTCTTCAGTTCCTCGGCTGCCGCCCTGCAGCAGAAGAACATGCCCTTTACATTCACGCCCATGATCCGATCCCAGTATTCCCCCTTCAAACCCTCCAGGTCGGCGTGTTCAACGAAGTAAGTGACGCCGGCGTTGTTTACCAGAATATCAAGTCGGCCCAGTTTCTTGATGGTCTCCCCCACCATCGCCCGCACCTGACCGTCGTCGGCCACGTCCGCCTTGTAAACTAGGCTCCGGACGCCCGATTCTTCAACGGCCTTCTGTGTCTGTAGCGCCTCTTTTTCGGAACGGGAGTAATTAATCGCTATATCGGCGCCCGCCGCTGCCAGACGGAGGGCGATTGATCGGCCGATTCCCGTGCCCGCTCCCGTGATCAAAGCTGTTTTGCGGTTTAACATGGTTGTGCTCCGTTCTTGAAACAGGATGGGGTCAGAATCAGACGCTTTCCCCTGGTGGACTGCAATCTAAATCCACAAGACGCTGGGGTAAGGCAAAAGGATTATATGGGTCTTTGCTAGCCGCCTGGAGACACTAAAAGTTTATCTCCCGGACGAATGACTGTTTTGGACGTAATTTTGTTAAGGAGGCAAAGCTGTTTTACAGTAATGCCATACTTTTGTGCAATTCGAGAGAGCGTATCTCCTTGGCGGACTTCGTGATAGGCCCTTTTTGTGCTCCTTGAGGTAGCAGGTCTGGTCAATTTGGACAAGGATCGCTCAAGCATTTTGACCTGGCTTTCT
>CP070840.1:1867358-1870893 GCA_020342025.1 Deltaproteobacteria bacterium | reverse complement strand
TTACCCAAGGAAAAACTGGTCTATGGACCGATGCAGATTGAAGCCAGGGTGGATCAGCAAACGGAGATCTCCCGGGAGTTGAGCCTATGGGGTCAGAGGGGGTCCAGAGTCATCCGGGGAAATCTCCTGGCCATTCCCATCAGTGATACATTTATCTATGTGGAGCCCGTTTACCTGGAAGCAAAACAGGAAGAGAGCGAAATGTCCTCTGCAGGATCAACGCAACCTGGAGGTTTTGGGAGACCCCGCAGAAGAGGGGGGCCAGGTGCTTCACAAGGAGCAGGGGCCGCTTCCCTACCGGAATTAAAGAGGGTTATTGTGGCCTTTAGCAATCGCCTGGTTATGGCGGAAGATCTTGATAGGGCCTTGAGCAATGTGTTGGGTGGGGAAGTCGTCACCAAACCATTGGCTTCACCGTCTCTTCCTCAAACTGAGGATATTTCCGGTCTAGGTGTTTCCGCTCTGGAGCTCTACAACAAGGCCAAGGCATACTTGCGCCAAGGGAATTGGGCCGCATACGGCAGGGAGTTGGAAAACTTGGAGAAAATCCTGGAAGAAATGGCCCGTAAGACGAAGGAGAAGAAAGAGTAGCAGACAGCTATCCCCAACTTCACGGCCCTTTTCCACCTGTATCAGTCGATGTGATATTTTTATGCAAACATCAGGGGTATTTTATTAGGTTGCGCAAATCCAGCAGTCTTGTAACCATTTGATATTGCAATCATATTTTTGAATTAGCGAATTTGGAACAAGAATTGCATTTTTTAACCCCCAGAGCACTTGAGTCATTTCCTTTGGCGAACTGACTTAGGGGGGGTGCTCGCAAAAGCGCGCTCCTGCTTAGGCTCTACGAGGTATGAGCCAATAAACAGGGGGGCCGTATTTTACGAAAAAGGGGGGTTAGAAAATGGTTAAAAAGCGCATGGCCATGAGGATGGTAACCATTTTCGTGGCCTTAATTGTTTGTGGCATGTTTTTTCCAGATCTCGCTCGGGGTGATGAGAATCTGAGCAGTGACAAAGGGTACATCAGTGAGGAAGGGTACATCGTCGTGGAATTTGAAGATTTGCAGTTAAACGAGCCAAGCGAAATTCCAGTGGTGATCAGCAATGATAGTGATTACGACCTCAGACTTATCCTGCTATTTAATCAGGAGGCTGGCTGTAACTTCCAATATAATGGCCCTTACATACAAACCCTTGCACCTGGCGATCTTTTAAATGTAAATTTCACGTATACGCCATCGGATGAGGATGTATGCACGGCTGAGCTCCAAATTATGTATTCGGGGTCTCCCTCAGGGGTGGTAATCATGAAGCTGATTGGGGATCTGGAGATTCAGGAGGAGCCTAAAGAGATCGTTATTGGCACTTTTCGCACGGGTGTCTTAGACAGAGAAGATGAAGACGGGGAATATATTAGTGACTTGATCAGTGAATGCCAGGAGACGGCCGATAACCCTGGCCACATGGTACGGTGCATTTCGCGGTTGACCACCCATTTGAGGTGGGAGGGAATCATCTCATGCGAAGAGAAAAGCGCGATTCGAAAGGCCTTATGGAAGGCAGCGATGAGCAATATTATGCAGGAAATGCAGACAGCTAAGAGATCTGGAAGAAGAGATCATAGAAGCAGGTTTTGGTGGCGTGATTTTCATCATTGGCGCCATTAGCCGAATCGGTTCCTTAGTACTATAATTTTCTCGATTGATAGATGTAAAGGCAGGGTTAGAAATGGCTCTGCCTTTTTTTGTAATTTAGGGCATGTCTTAAAGGATTCAAGCAAAGCAAAAATCAATTGCACCCCTTCGCCAACGTGTATCATTTCCAGTTGTAGTTCGTTGACTATCGTCCCTGCTCTGTTGTAATAAAAAAGGATGATCGATATCTTGCAACCAGAAGCGGAGGCCACCCAATGCCCAATTCCGGAGTCCTTTCGAGCGAGCCTTAGAATCACCCTCTTTGTGGCCTGGCTCTTTTACCTGACGTTCGTGGGCCGAATCATTTTTGCCCCATTGATGCCCAACATTGAAACGGATTTGGGGATAAGCCACACTCAGGCGGGTACATTATTCCTGATGATTTCCCTCGGGATGTTCTGCGGTCAGGTCAGTTCCGGGTTCTTTTCCTCAAGGATCTATCACAGGGGTACCCTGACGGCCTCGGCGCTGGTGATGGGTGTGGCGCTGGTGCTCTTTCACTTGGTGAACTCAATCCTGGCCGTTCGATTCCTGATGTTCTTCGCAGGGGTCGCTGGCGGGCTGCACATACCATCGGCGATTGCAACCATCACCGCAGAGGTAAGGCGAGAAGATTGGGGAAAGGCGTTAGGTGTGCACCAGACAGCACCCCCGTTGAGCTTTGTCTCTGCCCCATTAATTGCCGCCTTGCTCACCGGTTGGTTTTCATGGCGCAGCATTTTAGTCATGTGCGGTGTTTTGTGCTTTTTATCCGCTTTCATCTACCTGGGTTCCCGTCCAGGGGGTAATTTCCCCGGTCAGCTACCGAAGCCTGGTATCGTTAAATCATTAATCACCAGGTCCTCCTTTTGGATTATGGTGGGGTTCTTCGCCATGGCCATTGGTGGTGCCTTCGGTTTGTACACCATGCTGCCCCTCTTCCTGATCAACGAAAGGGGGATGGACTTCACGTGGGCCAATACCCTGCTGGGTCTTTCTCAAATATCGGGTCTCTTCTTGGTTTTCTTATCCGGCTGGATCACTGACCATATCGGCGAAAAACGAGTGATGACATTCGTGCTGTTGAGTGCTGGGATCCTCACAATATTCATTGGTACCCTGCAGGGTGGCTTATTGGTGTTGGTGATTTTTTTACAACCCGCATTTCTCACCTCATTTTTTCCAGCCGCCTTTGCAGCCCTATCCCGCATCGCACCACCTCATATGCGCAGCGTGGCGACTGGTTTGGCGATGCCCTCGGCCTTTGTTATTGGCGGTGGCGTTATTCCGTCCTTTTTGGGGTACATGGGCGAAGCCTACACCTTTTCCACGGGGATTATTGTTGTAGGCAGTTTGATGTTTTGGGTCACCATTTTGGTCAAGTTTCTACCACTCGGCCAATATGATGCTGAGGAGGGGTGCTAAAAGGTTTGATCCTTTGCGGATTCGAAGATGTTAGGCTTTGGCCTTTTTTGCCTTCTTGTGAGAGGACTTGTCCATTTCTGTTTGCAGCTTTTCCGTTTGCAACTTTTCACTCAGTTTCTCACAGATGCTGCACTGCCCTTCAATCAGACCATGCATACACCTAATTCTCACGAGACGTTTCCTTTCCGTGCCGCAACACCCAGGGGGGGTATCCTGCACGAACCAACCTGGGAGAGATGTTTTTCATTTCGTCTGAAGTTAAGAAGCCTATCACAATTGTCAAGACAAAGAAAGAGGAAATTTTGTTGACCCCAGCTCAAGAAAAGACAGGTTGAGAAGATAGCTGACGACTGATTAGCGCATACGTTGACGGACCCTGGCAGTCAATTTGCAGGGCGGGCCCTTCGGCTTGGCTCAGGGTAAACCCTTCGA
>CP070840.1:1860556-1867258 GCA_020342025.1 Deltaproteobacteria bacterium | reverse complement strand
GTATGAGACTCTGGGTGAGTTCCTCCACCGTCTCATTAAATGCCTCACTGGGGCTGTGCCCGTGCTTTCTCAGCAGGTTGTATTGGGCCTCCATAACTCCGGCCCGACAACCCATGAGGACGCCCCTTTCTCCCACAAGATCACTGTGTACCTCCTTTTCAAATGTGGTGGGAAACAGGTAGCCTGACCCGATGCCAATCCCTACGGCCATGGTCCTTTCCAGTGCCCGCCCTGTGTGGTCTTGAAAGATGGCATAGCTGGAGTTGATCCCACTGCCTTCCATAAAGTTGGTACGGACGGTCCTCCCCGATCCTTTGGGGGCGACCAGTATGACGTCCACGTTATCTGGAGGAACAATACCGGTCTGATCTTTGTACACAATGGAAAATCCATGGGAAAAATAGAGGGCATCACCCTCCTTGAGACAGGGTTTGATCTTTGGCCACACGGCCATCTGCCCGGCATCCGATAACAGGTACTGGATAATCGACCCCCTCTCGGCGGCCTCTTCCACGGAAAAGAGGGTTTTGCCTGGTTCGAAGCCGTCATCCACGGCACGTTGCCATGACGCTCCCCCTTCCCTTTGCCCCACAATCACGGGGATACCATTGTCCCTCATATTCAGGGCCTGTCCCGGCCCTTGAACGCCATAACCGAGGACGGCGACGATTTCATTTTCCAAGACCTGTCTTGCTTTCTCGATTGGAAACTCCTCAGAGGTAATCACTTCCTCCACCACACCGCCAAAATCAATCTTTGCCATAAATCTCCTCCTAATCTCTCATTATTTATTAAATTTAATAGACAGGATAAACAGGATTGACACGATTTTTCTTACTTTTTTATCCTTCCCTGATGGAAGGATCAGGACCCATTGCCGCAGAGGCAAATTTAGCTTGATTGCTTGATATGCCTGCATCGCAGGCCTCAATCCCTACCACCTAATCCATCAAATCTTTCAATATGATCTCCCACTCTCAGCGTACTCTGCTTGCCGCGCCAAAGCTTCAGCGACGGCGGGCGGGCCCTGGCGATCCCGATGCATCGGGTGAGCGGGCGAGAGTTTAAATCCCTTTGGACCTGCCGGGCCTGAAACTAGAAAAAGAGATCCTGTTGATCTTGTTAATCCTGTCAAAAAAATTATCAATGACTATTTCTTTTCTCGGGGAAGGGCTATTGCCCCTGTCCTTGCGATTTCACTGATACCCATGGGTTTGAGGAGGTTCAGGAATGCTGCAACTTTTCCTTCATCTCCTGTAATTTCAACGATGTAATATTGAGAGCCCGCATCCACGACCCTGGAGCGAAAGATATCGACTGTTCTCAGGATTTCAGCGCGGTGTTCTGGCTTAGCCCTCACCTTGACCAGGGCCATCTCCCGTTGAACAAAGGCGGTATCCGTAAAATCTATCACCTTGAGCACGTTAATGAGCTTGTTGAGTTGCTTCTTGATCTGCTCAACAATGGACATATCCCCTATGGTCACCAGGGTAATGCGGGAAACGAGGGGGTCTGTTGTTTCCGCCACACAAAGACTTTCAATGTTGAAACCCCGGCCACTGAAAAGGCCCGCAATTCGCGAAAGCACCCCGGGTTGATTGTCAACAAGGATCGATAGGATGTGTTTTTTTACTTCTTCATTTGTCATACTCGCACCCACCTCTTTCTCACACAGCTATTATTTTAGGCACTTTAGTCACTTTAGCTCACTTTAGTCACTTCAGATCACTTATCAAACCAACAACATCTCTGTAATAGGTGCGCCCGCCGGCACCATGGGATAGACGCACTCTTCTGACTCCACAACAAAGTCCATGATGACCGGCTTTTTGATGGAAAGACCCTTTTTGAGAGTGGATTCAACTTCATTAGGCCTTGTAGCCCGCAATCCCACAGCACCGTAGGCCTCAGCCAGTTTTACGAAATCAGGGGCATGATTCAGATCAGTGCAGGCATACCGCCCATCAAAGAACAGTTCCTGCCACTGCCGCACCATCCCCAGGTAGGAGTTGTTCAGGATGACTATTTTGACAGGAAGATTATACTGCGTCGCTGTAGCCATCTCCTGGATATTCATCTGAATGCTTCCATCGCCCGCAATATCCACCACCAGCCTGTCAGGCTGTGCAATTTGAGCACCTATGGCTGCGGGTAATCCGAAACCCATGCATCCCAATCCCCCTGAAGTGATAAAGGCATTTGGACTGTCAAAGTGGTAATACTGGGCAGCCCACATCTGATTTTGCCCCACCTCAGTGGTGATTATGGCCTTGCCTTTGGTCAATTCATAGAGCTTCTCCACCACAAATTGCGGTTTGGTAACCTCCTTCTGTTCATAGGCAAGGGGTTTGGTCGCCTTCCACTCCTCTATCTGATTCAGCCACAACTTCCTCTTCTGTTTGAGATGGCCCATTCTTTCTTTGCTGAGCAAGCTGTTCAGTTTTCGGAGCGTAATCCTGCAATCGCCCACGATGGGAATGGCAACCGGGATATTTTTTCGGATTGAGGTGGGATCAATATCAATGTGAATGATCTTGGCCTTCGGGGCAAAGGTATCCGTCTTCCCTGTCACCCGATCATCAAAACGGACCCCTACGGCGATCAGGAGGTCACATTCTGCGGACGACATATTTGCTCGATATGTCCCGTGCATCCCTATCATCCCGAGCCACAATGGATCCTTGGCAGGGAAGCTCCCCAGGCCCATGAGAGTGGCCGTGACTGGAGCATGGATCTTCCTGGCCAGCTCCGTTAACTCTTTTGAGGCCTGAGAGAGGATGACGCCTCCCCCTGTGAAGATGACAGGCTTCTTGGCTTCTTTGATCAACTTAATCGCCTTGGGCAACTGCTTGATGTTCGGCTCATAGGTGGGATTGTAAGACTTGAGCTGGATACTCTTCACGGGCTTGTAGTTTGTGGCTGCCTGTACCACATCCTTGGGGAGATCCACGAGCACTGGACCCGGACGTCCCGATCGGGCAATATAGAATGCCTCTTTGATTGTTCTCGCTAGATCTTCGACACGCTGCACGAGGTAATTGTGTTTGGTGCATGGGCGTGTAATCCCCACAATATCCACCTCTTGAAAGGCGTCATTCCCTATCAAATGGCTAGGGACTTGTCCTGTAAAAACGACAAGGGGAATGGAGTCCATATACGCTGAGGCGATACCGCTCACCGTATTGGTGGCACCCGGTCCAGAGGTTACCAGGCATACCCCAACACCGCCCGATGCCCGTGCATAACCATCGGCAGCATGAACGGCGCCCTGCTCGTGACGGACCAAGATGTGCTGGATCTCCGTCTTAACCAACTCATCATAGAGGTCAACGACCGCACCACCTGGATAACCAAATATGGTGTCAACCCCTTCCTCTTGCAATGCCTTCATTAAGATCTGTGCGCCTGTTAGTTTAATGATAAACACCCCCTTTATTGCTTTGTTATTCGTTATTCGTTATTAGTCATCAGTGGTTACCGCTTGGTTCCATATTTTGGCCCAGAGGAATCACTATCTCCTTTTTGGCCAAAAAAAATCCGTTATCAGGTGGGGACCTGATAACGGATTTTGATGAACGAGCTTTTAAAACTATCGCATTATCAGGCCCGGTAGTTTGCTTGTTACTACCAGGTGGCGAAGCAACAGGGATACAGCTACCCCTGCTACCCTTATAATGACGACAATTTTCTGGTCACTGCGATTCATCTTCCGTTTCCGTGCAGAATTATAATTTTATACCGAAGTTCTACATTTATTGGCAAAAAAGGCCTCTTGTCAATCTTTTTTTCTTGATGAACTAATTTTTGCCAGAAATTCTTCGAATAAAGGCTCCAGAGCACCCCCTTTCAGTCAGATTTGAATTTTACTTGTTTTTTTAATAGATTAACTTAGACTTGTTTCGAGATAACGAGAATGCGAGTGTGGATACATGGCCGCCAGTGTAAATCTGGATCATATTCATATCATCCTTGCCCAACCCCAGATTCCTGAGAATATTGGGGCTGTTGCTCGGGCGATGGCCAATATGGGTATCTCGCACCTGGAGATCGTGAACCCTAAGAATTGCGATCTATCCCGGGTACTCAAGACCGCCACGGGCACCTCCATTGAGGTGGTGGAACAGATGGAAGTCCACGACGATCTCAGGGATGCACTTGGCCCATTTCAATACATTGTGGGAACCACGGCTCGGCTTGGGACCCGCCGGCTTGCCATGGCAGGCCCCCGTCGTCTTGCCCGGGATCTGGTTCCCATCACACAAAAAAACCGTGTTGCAATCCTTTTTGGGCCCGAAGATCGGGGCCTGTCGAATGACCAGCTCCGATACTGCCATAAGATTGTCACCATAAATACCGCCTCTTTCTCATCCCTAAACCTTGCCCATGCTGTGATGATCGTCTGTTATGAGATTTTCATGGCCAGTGGCGAACCGGACACCGCCCCCCTGCCCCGCCTTGCCAACAGGTTTGAACTGGAAGGGATGTATGGTCATCTCCGGGACGTACTCTTGAAGATCGGATTCATTAATCCACAAAATCCCGAACACTGGATGATGAATATCCGACGCTTCCTCTCGCGACTTCCTTTGAGGGCCAGGGAGGTGAAGGTTATCAGGGGCGTTTGCCGCCAGATTGATTGGTACACAGAACAGGTGGAGAGAAGGGGAAAGGAATAGAAAGGAGACTCGAGAGGACTGCTAGGGCGGGCTTGTCACCCCTTCCCGACCACAACATACTTGCTCCGCTTGCCCGATCCCATATTTCTTACGATCACCTCCGTCGACCTGGGCGAACATATTTCGAGTGGTTTCTCCATCAAGATATCTGGAGCTTGGAGAGTTAAGCAGCAATCAAGACCTCACCTTTCCCCGTTTATCTTCTCTGTGAGCGCTGAGGAGCATCTGAACGTAACGACTCTCCTTGCTCCAAGCATCATATCACCCCCGGTTGCAGGGTTCTGACCTCCCCGTTCTTTCATCTCTTTGACGCAGAATTTGCCAAAGCCACTGATCAGGACATCCTCACCATTTCCCAACGTCTTCTTTATGATTTCAAGCAAGGATTCAATCAGTTTGGCGGATTTAGATCTTGAACACCCGAGGTGGTTATAGACGGCTTTGACAAAATGTTCTTTGGTGAGGGTCATCTGCAGCCTCCTGTCTGGTGGCAGAATAAAATAGCGGATTTGCTAACTCTGCTATGCTTAGTAAACTTCCTGGGTTCAGGTCAAATCTTTCTTGACCCAAAAAATGCCATTCGAAACCATGAGCTCTCCCTTTCTGAATTCTGCAGGCAATTTACTCTGCTTTCCGCCTTGTTCCACTTCATGAAAAACTTCATGGATCTATAGGTTTCAGAATGCCTGCAACAGCCCGATTCTGCAGAAGCTGCTCATAAATGCCAAGCCTTGTTTCTGGAAAATCATGGGAAAATAGAGGATTGATGAAAATTCCTTCAGAACGCAGGATTAAAGGAACAGAATTACTGTTGAACTAATGCCCCAAGGCCTCTCCGGAGTATTGGGAAAAGAATCCCCCATTCAGAAATAGATCCGGCAGGGGGATAAATTAGTGCTTGGCCCTAGGCGTGGCTCAAGTGAGGGGATGGGAGGCACTCTATGTTGTGGTATATGCCGACAGTCTTGGATTGAATGCACATACCTGCCATATGCCAAAATCCAAGCTAGGAGAATTTCATTGTAGAGTTGTTCACCTGAAATTTATTCTACTAACTCGAGAATGCAGCGCCGCTTTAACTTGGCAGAGGCTCCCGTTAGAATGGTTCTCATGGCCTCGGCTGTGCGCCCGCGTTTGCCAATCACTTTTCCGAGATCCTCTTTGGCCACCCTTAGCTCAAGGACAATGATCTGCTCTCCCTTCTTTTCCGAGACCACCACTTCCTCAGGCTTGTCCACCAGCGCTTTGGCAATATAAGTAATCAGATCTTTCATTTCAAATCACCCCTGTGCCTCAATTTACGCCAATCCAATTTACGAAAGAGCCTCTGTCACTTTTTCAGGCAAGATAAAGGTCTGTACAAGGAAGTATAGATAAATAGGGGTTATGAGTCAATGAGAAGAGGAGTTCTCTTTATATAAGTGCCGGACAAAACACATCATAAATCAACAGATCTTCCGAAACTTCTGTTATCTTGTGTTTTGTTCCTTTTGGGACTCGCACTATCACTCCCGGTTCAAGTGAAAAATCTCCAGTACCATCGACCCACATAGTTGATTTACCTCGTATCGGATATAGAACATCATCCTGATTTTCATGGGTATGCTCAGCTACCTCTTTTCCTACTGGAACAGAAACTAACATGCATGTCACGTCCAAGCCGTGCTCTTTCTGAGATATGAGTGGTTTGATTTTGACCCCTGGGGCGGTGGGGTGGGGCATCCAGGAAATTTTTTCAACTGACCGATTGGCTCCCATTGAATCCTCCTAAGGCCTGAGCAGTCTGAAAAGATGGGATCTATTAATCCTATTAGTCTGCCATTACGTGTTATGCCCCAATAGCTGGCCATCCGATGGCTTTTTTTCCATAATTCTTGCCTTAAGGACGGGGGCGGGCGATTTCCCATCGCGGCCTATTAGAATCAGAATGGGGCAAACCCTTCCGCTGTTGAGGCCTGCCCCTTTTCCCTTCCAACAAAATTTCTTGTCAGTCGATCGTGGCTCTGTCGCCGCCAGGTGGCAAAGG
>CP070840.1:1857640-1860456 GCA_020342025.1 Deltaproteobacteria bacterium | reverse complement strand
TATCCGGAGCAGTGCCATGAGCATGATTGTGAGCTATATTGGGGTCTTTGTCTTTGTGGGACTGACGGCCTACGATACGCAGAAAATAAAGAATATGGCACTTGCTCAGCCTGCTGGCCTTGACGGGGCCGTGATCAGAAAAGGCGCCATTTTGGGTGCACTCTCCTTATATCTTGACTTCATCAACCTTTTTTTGATGCTGCTCAGGATTTTTGGTCAGAGTCTGGATTAAAGGCACACCAGGCCCACCAATACATGGAAATCCATGCCGAAAAACGCATTTGAGCCTGAGAGGGGTTTCGCGACAAGTGTATCCTCTCAAAAGGCCCATAAAACCCAACCCTCTTGAAGGGTTTAAACGAGTATGGAGCCGTCCTATTTGAAGTTGTTTAGGGAAGGGGAGCTCTCGGGGCGCATCGAAAAGGCGATCGCCCTTATGGCGTCGTGCAGCCTCTGTCCACGCGAATGCGAGGTGAACCGCTTGGAGGGGGAATTGGGTTACTGCGAAACGGGGAGGAAGGCTCGGGTTTCGAGCTATAATGCGCATTTTGGTGAAGAATCACCCCTGGTGGGAAGATATGGGTCAGGGACCATCTTTGTCAGTTCATGCAATCTGCTCTGCAGTTTTTGTCAAAACTATGAGATCAGCCACTTGAAAGAAGGCGTCGAAGTTGAGCCTGAACACATCGCAGCCATGATGCTTCAACTGTCAGAGAGGGGTTGCCACAATATCAACTTTGTGACGCCCACCCATGTGGTTCCACAATTGCTTGAGGCCTTGATACTGGCTGTGGAGCAAGGCCTGAAAATACCCCTTGTTTATAATTCCGGCGGCTATGACAAGGTGGAAACGCTGGAGCTTCTGGATGGGGTTTTTGATATTTACATGCCCGATTTCAAGTTTTGGGATGGGAAATGGGCAGAGAGGTATTGCGAGGCCCCCGATTATCCGGAAGTTGCCATGAGGGCACTCAAAGAGATGCATCGGCAGGTGGGAGACCTGATCATAGACGATCAAGGCCTGGCAAACAGAGGGTTGCTGGTGAGACATCTGGTCATGCCAGACAATATTGCCGGCTCTGAAAAGGTATTTGAATTTCTGGTCAGAGAAATATCTGCCAACACCTACGTGAATGTTATGGATCAATACAGGCCTTGCGGAGAGGCTCATCAGGATGAACATATCAACCGCCGCTTGTCATCTCAGGAGTTCAGAGATACAACGGAGATGGCGCGGAAAGCGGGTCTGACGCGACTCGACCCCAGGGATCGAATTCGGCTGGTTTTTGGACTGTGATGGAAAACGAAAGGATATTTATCGTCGGCGATATTCATGGCTGCCTGGATCCGCTGAAGCGGATGATGGACAAGATCAAGTGGCGACCTGAGAAAGACGGACTGATCTTCCTCGGAGACTACATCGATCGGGGAGTGGATTCCAAAGGGGTGGTCGATTTTATTATTGAGATTTCAGATTCCTCTCCCCACGTTCAATGTCTCATGGGGAATCATGAGAATATTTTGCTGGATTTCTTAAGCAGTGGGGACCCGAGGCTGTTGCTTCTCAATGGGGGAATGACCACCTTGGAAAGCTACCAAGCGGAGGAAAGGGGGGAGACGGACGCCCTCATTCCTCCCGAACATGTGGCCTTTTTCCAAGACCTCTTCTTATACATTGAGCTCGATGATTATTATGTGGTTCATGCCGGTTTCCGACCCGGTGTGGAGGTTGAGAAACAGTCCACTGAGGACCTCATATGGATTCGGGAGCCATTCATCTTTTCCGACCATGACTTTGGCAAGAGGGTCATATTTGGCCATACACCCTTGGCTGAACCCCTGGTGATGGATAATAAGATAGGCCTGGATACGGGGGCCGTCTACGGGAACAAATTGACCTGTCTTGAGATCCCTCGCATGAAATTCCATTCCGTGGAGGCTTAAGGTTTTGGCCCAGCCTACGAAGCCTTCATCCGTTATCGGTCTTACTTCCACCATTCCCGTTGAAATTGTTTTTGCCGCTGGTCTGAAACCGGTGGATTTGAATAATGTATTTGTCAACTCAGACAGACCCGAGAAACTGATCACTCAGGCGGAATCAGCTGGGTTTGCCCCCAACATCTGCGCATGGATAAAGGGCATCTACGCCACGGTTATAAACCAGGACGTGAAGAGGGTCATCGCGGTAACCGGAGGGGATTGCAGCAATACGGTTGCGCTGGCAGAAGTTCTCACCCGAAGAGGTGTGCAGATCATCCCCTTTGATTACCCCCCAGATCAGGACAGGGATTTCTTAATGGCCCAGATGGAGAAGTTGAGGCGCGGCCTTGGCGCCACCTGGTCCGATATTCGAGCGGCAAAGGGGAGGCTGGATGGGATCCGAAAGAAATTAGGAGAACTGGATAGACTCACCTTTCAGGAAAATGTGGTCACCGGTTTTGAGAATCACCTCTTCCTGGTGAGTAGCTCGGATTTCAAATCAGATCCTGACCGATTTGAACGGGACCTGGATGAGTTTCTCCGAGGCGTTGAACAGAGGGAGCGGATAAAAGAGGAGGTGAGGCTCGGATTTTTGGGTGTACCTCCCATATTCAATGACCTGTATGATCGTATTGAATCTTTCGGGGGCAGGGTTGTTTTCAATGAGATCCAGAGGCAATTCAGCATGCCCTATGGCGATGAGGATATGGTAGAACAATATCTTCGCTATACGTATCCTTACAGCATGAAGGGGAGAATTGAGGATATCAAGAGGGCGATCAGGAATAGAAATTTAGACGGATTGATCCATTACACGCAAACATTCTGTTTCAGAC
>CP070840.1:1850299-1857540 GCA_020342025.1 Deltaproteobacteria bacterium | reverse complement strand
GTTATGCAATTCTGTGATCTAAACTGCCTGTATGCCAACTGGCCGAAAGATGAAGGGACCGACGGCTCTGGGAGCTGTCGCACCTTTCAGGCCATCTTCTGCGAGAAGAAAGACCGTCTCGTCCACAAGAATGCCCCCTGCCCAGACAAGGAAGACAAGCCACAAAGTCTTCACGAGTGAGTTTGAGCTTCGTTCGACGTTGATCAAGCCGCCTAGTTTAATCTGGCCGCAGACAGACAGAGTCTCACTTGACAGGATTCACAGGATTAACGGGATTTCCTAGATGGAGTTCGATCGCTTATGGCCCCCGCGCGTAGCGCGGTGCCCGATGAAAAACATCGGGAATGATGTGGAGCCCCGTAAATGTCAAAAAGAAGCTGGCTTGTTTTTGACCCTTGCGGCTGCTCCACATTGGCCATTAAGCGATCTTGCCTGCCATCTTTCGATCCAGTCGATCTTGTTGATCCTGTCTAATATGTCTGCATGTGTCTGCGGTTTTAAATAGGTTAAAGCTCAATCTTTTCAAGATATTCGCTGATGGCGCCGTCATATTTGTGTGTAAGTTGGAAGACCTTCTTGGCGAGACGAAACCTGGTCTGAATGGAAGTGGCCCCTCCCAGCTCTTCCATCTCTTCCAAAACCGCTTCGTAGTCCAACGGGTCCACAATGACTGTCACATCCCTGAAGTTCTTGGCCGAGGACCGGAGCATGGCCGGCCCACCGATATCGATGTTCTCAATGGCTTCCTCCAGGGTGACCCCTTCCTTGGCCACCGTCTTCTCAAACTGATAGAGGTTCACCACCAAAAGGTCTATGTTTTCTATATCGTGGTCTCTCATCATACGCACATGCTCTGGATTATCCCTGAGGCCGAGCAATCCGCCGTGCACTTTTGGATGAAGGGTCTTTACCCGGCCATCCAGCATCTCGGGAAAACCTGTGTACTCAGAGATGTCTGTAACAGAAAGGCCTCCATCCCGAAGGACTCTTGCCGTACCCCCTGTGGACAATATCTGAACCCCGAATTTGGAGAGTGATTTGGCAAACTCCACCACACCCGCTTTATCCGTCACACTGATAATCGCCCTCACAATCTTTTTCATCTCACGCCCTCCCCCCGGGTCAATTTCTATTGGTTTATCCTCGAGAACAATCTATAATCCAAGCCTCCTCGTTTATCAAGACAAGAGTTGAAAGCCAGCTATGATCACCAGAGATAACTACGAGCTCGTGTATGAGGAACTTTTGAGGGAACTGGCAGATGTTGACTTGTCCAAGGTATCTGCAGACCTTGGTGTCCTATACCAGGGGGATCAGCTTGAGATGAATTTCCTTGGCCAGTGTTACCGAATAAGCAATCAGGGAATATGGGAGCTCAATGAGAAAGCACCAAACGTCGCCATCAGAATCGTTTTGTGTCACTACGTACTTCAGGCAGGTCAGGGGAAGCTCACAGGGGAGTGGATGTCATATAGAGACTTCAAGGACTCCGCCTTTTTTATCTCTAATTTTCAGGTGAATGTGGAAGAACGGATTGCCCAATACTTTGCCGGTCGAGCTAGCGACCTAGAGAAGGCAGCTCAGGAGCTGGATGGGGGACCTTTTGAGGGGTTCCAGACGGGGGATGTTTGCTATTGCTTCCAAGCCCTCCCCAAGGTTCCCATGCTCCTTGTCTTTTACGACAAGGATGCGGAATTCCCGGCGAGTTGCAAGGTCCTTTTTGACAAATCAGCGCCCAAATGGCTGGACATGGAATGTCTGGCCGTGCTGGGCTGGATCCTTGCAGACCTTCTAATAAAGATTAGCCAAAGACCCGCCCGCCCCGCCTGAGCGAGCTGGCGGGCAGGCACACACAGAAATACAGAGATAAATAGTCCCGCCAAAGACGACAGAACTATTCATTGGCAAGCTCTTGTACGAGACGCTTTCCCCTCATTCAGGAGGACTAACTCAATTTTGACAGATGGCCATTTTAACGGTAGAAAATAGTCTATCTATGAGACTGTCGAAAAACCGGCTCCTGGGAGGCTGATGGAAAACGTCCAGCTGTAAGGCTTCCGAAGTCCCGAGGAATAGGCGTACGTAGAAGTACGCCGCAATGACGAGGGACGAGGGTAACGCAGCAGATGGGCGTTTTCCGACAGCCTCTATAGAAGACAATGAATCCTCTATACACAGCATACACCATACTGACATCAGGCCTTTTCATGTCCTGTTTCCCCTCCTTCTGGTTATATACGCGGCTGAGCGGACGTTATAGAAAGGGTCTAAAAGAGCGTCTGGGATTTGTTCCTCGAATCCGGGTTCAAAATCTTCCAGAATCCCCCCGTTTCTGGTTGCACGCCGTATCTCTGGGAGAGGTGAAGGTGGCGGCCCCCATTGTGAAATCTCTCAGAAAGCTCGTACCTGGCTGTTCCGTCATCCTTTCCTCAGCCACAGACCATGGCATTAGAATCGCGAGAGAAACATTTGGAGAAGATATGCCTATTGTCTATGCGCCGATAGATACGATCTTCTCCGTAAAGATGTCCCTGTCAAGGCTACGACCTCATGTCCTGGCATTTCTGGAAACGGAGATCTGGCCGGCATGGATTGTTGAGGCCCGGCGATTGGGAATCAAAACCGCTCTGATTAATGGTAGGATCTCTGTGAGATCGATCGGGGGGTACCTTAAGTTAAAGCCCTTTTTTCGTGAGATCCTGAGGTATGTGGATGTCTTCAGCATGATCCTGAAAGAAGACGCTGATCGCATTGAGGCGATGGGAGCCGAGCCGCACAAAATTGTGATCAACGGTAACGCCAAATACGATCTTCTTGCGAGCCAGGCAGATCCTTTCATGGAGACGGAAATGCGACAAACATTGAATCTTGAGGCCTCAGATCCTGTCTTTGTTGTAGGCAGCACACGAGAAGGCGAGGAGAGCATGCTCCTGGATGTGTACGAAAGAATCCTGAAGCAATTCCCCCATATGGTCTTAGTTATAGCGCCCAGACATATTGAACGAACGGCTGAAATCGAATCCCTCCTTCAAAGACGTGGCATGGAATATCAACTCCGGAGCAAACTGGATGGCCATGGGATCCCGCGCACAAAACCCGTCATCATCATGAACACCTTCGGAGAACTCTTTAAGCTTTACAGTGTGGCGACCGTTGTTTTTTGCGGGGCTAGCCTTGTACCCCTTGGTGGGCAGAATCCCCTTGAAGCAGCGGTCTGGGGCAAGGTGGTCTTTTACGGCCCCTCCATGGAAGACTTCTTGGACGCAAAAGCATTGTTGGAGGAAGTGGGGGCGGGCATTCCTGTTTCAAGTCCTGAGATGTTGACGGAAAAGGTTTTATGGTTTCTCGACCATCCTGATGCCTTGGAGACCTATGGAGAGCAGGCTCGTGAAGCCGTCATGAGGAACCAAAACGCGGCAGAAAAGCACGCAAGGGTTATGGCCAGACTAATATAGGCCCCGTTGTCTGTTGTCCGTGCTCCGTTGTTTCCTCTTCCCAATGACAACAAACAATTGACCACTGACGTGTACAAAGGAGCGTATTCATGTCAATTGATCGGAATGTTATTGAACATATGTACAAGGGCCTCGCCCCGAAAGCCAAACGCCGGTTGAAACGCGCCGTTGAATGGATCGTTCAGGCCAAGAAAAAAGAGGGCAAGGTGGTCGCTGTGGTGGGCAGTGGCCCTAACCTGCATGAGGGGGTGACGACGCTTATCGCAGAATTGATTCATAAGGGCATTGTGGACGGTGTTCTGACCAGTTCTGCGGTGATCAACCATGAGATGGCGGGTACACTGGAAAAGGTCAAACGTATTGATGGTGTGGCCTCTGGATTTGAAAGAAACAAACTCCCTGTGGATGGCTTTTTTGAGGTCAGCATGATTTCTAACGCAAGGCTGGAGGAATTTCAACGTGAAATCCCGCTCGATTTAGCCTTGTACAGCAGGTTGCGCGGAGCCAAAGGGAACACCATAATCAAGGTTGCCGGAAACATCGCTTACCCCACGGGACTTCGCACGGAAAAATTGGCCCGCGACATCCTTGCCCTGGCAAAGCGGTGCGGGGTCCCCTTTGAACAGATGGCTGGCTATGGAGCCGATCGCCTCACGATGATAGGGGCGGGTGCAGAGCACGATATTCCCGTTCTGGTTACTGTTCCTCAACTGGTTGGAGGCGGGGAAGTGGGTCTAGCCATTGGAGACTCCGTGTCCATTTCAGAGCGCTGCTTCCGCATCGCAACACTTCTCGATAGCGCTGATGTGATTGTGGAATCTGCCCTTGCCCTCTCTCAGGAGATCCATGATGGTCCCTTTGAAACATTCACGGGCCACGGGATATGGGCAGATTGGGAGGGGGGCTGGACTTATTCCCTTGAAGAGAAGAAGATCGTTCGCATTGACTTGGACCCCAATTTGGAAAAGGCATGGATACAGGAACGCAAATCCAGGACGGTAAGCGACGCGGTCCATAGAGGACTTCCCAAGACCAAGCTGATGCGGATCCCTTTCAGGATGGAGATGTCCGGATTCGCGAGAATTCCTGGCAGTCTCCCTATCGTAGGAGATATTGGTGAAATCTGGCCTACACTAGCCACAAGAGTCGCAGATGCCCTTGATTTGCCACTTGAATTTATGGGCTACAAGCAGTCCCAGCCGTCAGGGCAAAAGGTCCGCGAATGGATCGCAAAACATGTGCACCCCGTAAACAGGGAAAGGGTGTTCGCCGCAGCCAGAGAGTTGGCGCCATAGGGTCACCTTAAGGCGGCCTTGAACTTTGAGGCTATTTCTCTCAAGTTGCTGGCCCAGTCCGGTGCTAGGGGATTCGCAAAGACCACCTCTCCACCAATGGCCTTGGCGATGGCTTTAGCACTTTTTGTGGAGAATTCTGGTTGTACAAAAATCACCTTAATGCCTCGTTCCCTGGCATGATGGATCAGGTGCTCCAGGTCAGCAGGCTTCGGTTCCTTTCCTTCCATCTCCACAGCGATTTGATCCAGTCCATAGTTTCGGGCAAAGTACCCCCAGGCAGGGTGGAAGACCATAAATGCCACGCTCTCTCCTTTTACCGCAAAAATCCCTCTAATGTGGGCATCTAGAGCCTCCAGTTCTGCGATGAACTTTCTGTAGTTGGTTTCGTAAATCGTGCCGTGAGTCGGGTCCATCAACAGCAGGGCATTTAGGATATTCTTGGCTTGAATTTTGACCAGCGGGGGGGAAAGCCAGATGTGTGGGTCCATGATCCCTTGATGTTCATCGGCAGTGCTCTGTTTCCTTTTCTTAGGGATTTCGTCATTTCCTTCCTCGTGATGATGGGCTTTCACCGGCCTTTTTTCCACGCCTTCCTCAGTGTGCACAACAAGCATCTCGGGGTTTGCCGCACGAATCTTTTTCAGCCACACCCTCTCAAAGGGCACCCCTATCGCATAATAGATCTTGGCCTTGGAAAGGGCGACCATCTGTTTGGGTTTAGGCTCATAGGTTGCCGGACTAGCGCCCGGTCTTACCATGACCGAGACCTTGATCAACTCACCCCCGATTTTCTCCGCAAAGTACTTTTGGGGAACAATGCTAACGAATACAGGAACAGACTCAGCCCCGTTTCCAAATGTGGGCCAAAGCATTCCTAGAAAGGCGAAAGACAATCCTATCTTCAAACAGAGACCACGCATAAACCAAAGCCTTTTTTTACTCCCCATTTCCGCATTTTCCCAGTACGTTGGAGAAAAAATAATAGAATCTAGTACGCCGTATCATATTCCTTTCGTATGGAGTGATAGCCTGTTCCTGAAAGACGATATATCAAAATAAATTCCACTGAGCAAAGGGGAGGGTAATATTAAATTTACTGATCCGCAAAGCAACGCTGCGACCCGCCGATGAAATATATGCAATTCCTATAGGTTACACAACTCGAAAGCCCCCCATTTATGGCCTTGCCATCCTATTTTGCGAGGATTATACTTTAAATTATGACAGGAAGGCTGCTAGAGGAGCCAAAATGTGCCGTCTATTTGGGTATGAAGACTGATATCAGTAGATTGTGTAGCATTCCTGATCACCAGCAAGGTACTAGATGTAAGGCGGCGAGGAGAGACGACTGAGGCGTATGGGGTAATACGCCGCAAGCCTGCCTCCGCGGAAGCGGGGGGAGGAGCGATCGAAGGCAACGCAGCCCTTCGGCTTTGCTCAGGGCCATGAGCTTGTCGAATGGCAGATGATGCCTTGATGGTGGATCAGGGAGGAGGCCATTGGCAGATGGAAAAAGTGACAATAGAAGGGGTTGAGCTCCATCTCACTCAGCCTGACCAGGTCCCTATGGTCTGGGTAGGACAGGAAGAACTGGTGACCCAGGTTATTGCCGCCTGGTTGGTGATTGGTGATGATGATCTACCTCTGAATCCGAGGCTTGTGGGTAAGCCGGGTGTGGGAAAGACCACTTTAGCCTACCATGCCGGCCGCACACTGGACAGGCCCGTCTATCTTTTCCAGGCCACCATGGACACAAGACCAGAGGATCTGATCGTCACCCCGGTCATATCCGAAGGAGGAAAGGTGAAGTACATGGCAAGTCCTGTGGTTTCTGCCATGATCAAGGGTGGTATCGCGGTGATTGACGAGGGAAACAGAATGAGTGAAAAGAGCTGGGCCTCGTTGGCGCCCCTCATGGACAACCGGCGTTACGTGGAATCCATTGTGGCAGGCATCAAGATCAAGGCCCACCCAGACTTCCGTCTTTGCACCACCATGAATGATGATGCGAGCACGTTTGAGCTTCCCGAGTATATTCACTCCAGGCTCCAACCTCAGATCCTTATTGACTTCCCCGAGCGTGATGAAGAAATGATGATCTTAAAGGCTAATCTCCCCTTTGCCGAAGAAGAAATCCTCGATTACGTGGTCGATTTTCTCCAGACAGCCCACGAAGCGGATGAGCGTTATTCTGTAAGGGATGGCATCAATATCGCTCGCTATGCCCTGAAAAGACTTGTGGAAAGCGGTGAGCGTTTGACCTACACGGCACGAAAAAAGAGGACGCTGGAATATATGAGAGAAGCCGCTTCCATGATTTTGGATTCCACGGCTGCCTTCTATTTTGAGGATATGCTGGATGACCAGGATGACGCATGACAAGATTGAGTGGCAGAACGTGCGCCTTGTCCCCATTCTCCATAACAGAATGGAGTTCGCCGCAGAGGTGAGGCGACAGTTTGAGGAATTCAGGCCCGATCATGTGGCCATT
>CP070840.1:1842270-1850199 GCA_020342025.1 Deltaproteobacteria bacterium | reverse complement strand
TTGCCGTTGACACATATTCTGGTTGGATGCGTTCGGTATATTAAAGCGTCCGAGAGCCCTCTACAAAAAGGAGTCGTTAAATGGGTACTATATACACATTTTTAACAAATTTTTTGAACCAATGGGGAGGATACGAAGGCTGGCACATGGGCCCCGGCATGATGGGCGGATGGGGGATGGGATGGTTTGGTATGATTTTTATGTTCATCTTCTGGGTCCTTATTATCATTGGTCTGGTTTTTCTTATCAAATGGCTCATACAGAGCACAAAGAAAGGACCCGAATTAATGTATAGCAGTTCTTCAAGAGCCCTTGACATCCTCAAGGAACGCTATGCCAAGGGTGAAATCAATAGAGAAGAGTTTGAAGAAAAGAAGAGAGATCTGGCCACCTAACCTTGTGATAAATAGGATGGAAAGCCATGGCTGCCCATAAAAGGTGGAAAAGGATCGCGTTTATTAGCCTGCTGACGGGAGGCATACTCTTCCTGCACTATTTTACCTTCCCTGACTTGAAATACTACCATGCTGTTTACAGGATGCTCTTCTATCTGCCCCTTGTTTTGGGAAGCTTCTGGTTTGGACTGAGGGGCGCCATATCCATCTCACTCAGTGTTTCCATCTTCTATGTTCCCTTTGTAATGAAGAACTGGCAAGGTCTCTCGTTCGAAGACTTTGATAAGCTTTTGGAAGGACTCCTTTTTGTTACCGTTTCTCTCATCCTTGGTATTCTCGTTGAGAGGGAAAGGGAGAAACAGAAGACCCTTGTACGGATAGAAAAACTGGCTGCAATGGGAGCCGCCCTTTCTGAAGTGGCCCATGATATGAAAACACCTCTTATTGCCATTGGAGGTTTTGCAGGACAGGTCTGTGGCAAATTACAGCCCCAAGATTCTGATCGAAGGAAACTTGAGATTGTTATGCAAGAGACGGCGCGCCTTGAGGCGCTCGTCAAGAACATGCTCGAGTTCGGAAGACCCCTGGAAGTTCAGCGCGAACAGACTCATCTGAATGAACTGGTCCTGGAAACTCTGGAGACGGTGCGGCCCATGGCCCAGGCTGCGAGTGTGGAACTGGAGGCAAAATTGAGCCCATCTCCCACTTTCGTGCTATTGGATCGCGCAAAAATCAAACGGCTCCTTTTGAACTTACTAACAAATGCCGTTCAGGCCTCCCCAGAGGGAGAGCGGGTACAGGTGAAGGTCCGTTCTCATAGAAAAATGGTGTCGATTCACGTTGTGGACCACGGTTCCGGAATTTCGGAGGAGCATCGTAACAGTATCTTTCATCCTTTCGTGTCAAGAAAGGAGGGAGGGACCGGTTTGGGCCTTGCTATTTCAAAAAAGATTGTTGAGGCTCACGGAGGAATTATTTCCTTCCACTCAAACCGAGAAAAAGGGGTCACCTTTACAGCATGTTTCCCTTTTCGAGGAGCAAGTGGGCCTAAAGCGATTGAGGCACAACAGAAACTCAACACAGGCAGTAAGAGGATTCTTGAACAATGTTGCCACAGGTTAAAAGGCTAGTCTTGGAGTCAAGCCCTGAAGAACAAAGCCTGATTCTGCCGTTGAAGAGACAGATTAGAGCTTGGCGTAAGGCAAATCGCAAGATGGGATGGGGCATCACAGATGAGGAGTTTGATAACATCGAGGAACCTCCGCAAATGACAGAGGCCGATAGGCGTCAAGGCTATATAGGTGTAATTCTTTCCTATGGCTTTGGAGATGATGGCGCTGGTAACGCCGATCCTGTACTTTCAGGAAAGGTGGCCTGGGAATATGCCCAAAAGCGCTGGTGGAAGAAAACATGGCAATGTGAGTATATTGATTTTAACAAAGCAGATCATATCCGGTTACGTCCTGAGGCACCCCCCAGACACAGGGGCTTCTATTACGCAAAACTCCAGCCAGGTGAAAAGCTCCAGTCTCTTACCGTCTCCCAGGCTCGTAAGAATTTTAAAAACGAGACAGGTTTGGGCCCTGAAGGCGTTCAACTCTTGGCAATCACCCATAAACACTTTCAAGAGTTGATGAATGAGAGAAAGATTCCCTTAATGGCCCTTGCAGACTACGATGTAGCACCCTATGGTTACAATGATTTTTTTGATGCCGCTCAAATGTTTTGCAGTGAAGGGATTCTCGGCTTGGGCATCGGGAATGTGGATCAAGACTATCCCCTTTTTGGCATTCCCACGATTCGTTTCGGGAAAGAGCCAGAAGATTCTCAGAAAGATTTATGAATAGAAAGTGAACAAAAAGATGTCATCCCTGCTAAGAATCACAAACCAGAGTTTCGCAAAAGTTTATACCCGTTTGCCCTCTTTGGGTAGGAGGCTCACTGAGGCCTTTTCTACCGTGCAAACAAAAGGCGTACCCTGGACGCCCCTCCGAAAGCCCCTATCAAAGTGTAAAGTGGCCATTGTCACAACGGCCGGAGTGCATCATCCGGATCAGCCACCCTTTGACATGCATGATCGCAAAGGAGATCCTTCATTCAGAGTTATTGAGGTCTCTAGGCCGGTGAGCGACCTGATGATAACCCATGACTATTACGACCACTCGGACGCCGATCAAGACATCAACATCGTCTTCCCCATCGAAAGGCTCCAGGAGCTTGAGAGTGAGGGAGTCATTGGCCAGGTGGCTAGATTCCATTATGGTTTCATGGGCCATATACTCGGCCGGCACATTGAAACGCTTGTTCATCGGTCCGCTCCCGACGTGTCCAGAAAACTTAAAGCAGACGCAATTGACGTCGTTCTTCTAACCCCGGGCTGAGGCATCTGTAATCAGTCCGTGGGGCTGATCCAGAGGGAGATTGAAGCGGCCGGTATCTCAACCATAGGTATTTCCATCGTCCGAAGCTTTGCAGAAAAGATCAAACCGCCCCGAACCGTATTCCTTCGTTGGCCATTCGGCCACCCTTTGGGTGAGCCTCTCAACGTGGCCCAGCAGAGGACCGTGTTGATAGCTGCTTTCGATGCTTTGTATTCTATTTCAACGCCGGGTGAAATAATTGATCTGCCGTACAAGTGGAAAACAGAGCAATACACTTCTAAAAGAGCGGCTCCTGACCAAAATTCCCTGTTTAAACGGAGATACAGCTAATTCATCTTGTTTTAATGTTTCTTTTTCCATCTCTGCCGGCTCTTCCAACCCACATCTCATAAAGACCACGATGCTCAATTTTGCCACGATCTTCATTTTGTCAACTTGTCCTTCATCACGGTATCGACAGTTTTGGCTCACCGGGCACTTTTTCCTCATCTGGATACCCTTTATGGATACAATGTATCCACTATTCGTAAGACCCGCTAGAGAAGATGAATTTTCAGTTTGCACCTCTATCAAAAGAATTCCCTGAATCAGTGCACTTGCAGAAGTTGTGCCACGTTGTGGCATGGAGTTTGCTGCTAATTTAGTCAGCAAACAGAAAAACTCGAAAGGGGGGTCCATAAATGACAGATCTCGGAAGAACAAAGCCACACGCGGCTGACGCTATCGATCCGGTCTGCGGGATGAAGGTGAGCCCCGGTGAGACAAAACTGGTAGCGGTTTTTCAGGGCCACAGTTACTGGTTCGACGCTGACGGCTGCCGGGCAGCCTTTGAGTCAAACCCTAAAAAGTATCTGGAGTCCAAGAAGCGCAAGAGCTGGTTTGGGCGCTATATCGACCGGTTGAGAGAGGCCAACGATCAACAGTTCGGGGCTAGCGGGCCCAAGTGCCACTGATCAACAGCGTGAAGGTATCCAAGGAAAAGGGTCCTTTTCAGGCTATAGGGCTTTCCACAAGGTCCGTAGCAAGGGAACAAATTTAGAAATAAGGAGGATGAAAATATGGAGAGGATAATTCCGCTCGTCATTATTGGTGTGTTCTTCTACCGTCTTCTATTCCGAAAGGGTGGAATGGGAGGAATGGGGTGTTGCGGTGGGCACGGCTCACATGATTCCCACCCCAATCATGACACTCCCAGTGATAAGCTAACCCAAAAACACGAAGACGATGTCATTGATCTCCGGGAAGGGGACTATACCGTCCTGCCATCAGGGAAGGGCAAGGAGGTATCATGAAAAATCTAGTCATGGTTCTGGGTCTGATAACGGTGATCGCTCTCTCCGCCCATCCCGTACTCGCCATGGGGCATGGAATGGGAGGACATGGAGGGGGAGGATCCGGAATGATGGGCAATTGGGGAGAATCAATCAAGAACTGGTGGCAGGAGTGGCAGAACAGGAGGGCGTATCAAGATCCGGCAGGTGAGCAGAGAAGCCAGAGGGAGGAATTGGAGCAGAAATATCAGAGAGAGACGGGTGAGCTGAGAAAAGCCATTGGGACCAAATCCGCTGAGCTGGATGCCCTCTTGAACTCCCCCAACCCTGACATGGAAAGGGTGAGAACGCTTCACAATGAAATTAAGGGGCTCAGGGCCGAGCTGGAAGAGCGACGGATCGGGCATGGCCGTGAGATGCGCGAATTTGACCCCGCTGCCCCATATGGCGGCGAGTACAACCGGAGGAACTACGACGCCCCCCAGGGGCAATATAGCCGCGGAATGGACCGGGACGGAAGAATGGGGGGCTATGGTCCGGGTCAGTATTAATTACAACTCCGACTTTGCGGCGGCTATGGGACTCTGTTCAGTGACCGTGGTGAGCAATGCCCTCAGATTGAGGAGATTCAGGGTACCGCAATTTGCAACGATTTGAAGGCCTAAACTGATCCGTGACCGGTGAACAGTAATCACTATTTGACGGATAACCAATAACGGATAACTTTCATTAAAAGGAGGTGAATATGATGGCCGTTGATCCTGTTTGCAAAATGGCTGTGGATGAGAAGAGGGCAGCCGCAACATATGATTACAAAGGGAAGAAGTACTATTTCTGTGCGGCAGGCTGCAAGGAGGCCTTTTCAAAGGATCCAGAAAAGTTCCTCAAGAAAGAAAAGTAATCTTCGAGGTCTAGGAGCGCCCCACGCAGGTAGGCGAAGCCATTACCTGTAGTTCAAGAGGGGTGGTGGCTTTGCCTGCCGACACCGAATTCCTATCAATTACGGCTCTGCCTCTATCCAACGGACTATGTCAGAAGAGAGGTACTCTTCCACCTGAATTCGCCATCCAGCCATACGGATGTTTTCCATGGTCCTTCGATTGATATTTGCCCCCATCATCCGAACAACCATGGGATTAAATATGTCGAAGAGAAAACCAAGGAACGCGTTCCCTGGTCGCATGTGTTCAAGAAGCAGAAGCTTCCCGTCAGGTTTGCATACTCTTTTCAGTTCTTGAAGCCCCAGCACTGGGTCTGGGACAGAACAGAAGACGAATGTGGCGAAAACGCTGTCAAAGGAACGATCCGGGAACGCCAGGTGGTGGACATCCATCTCCTTGAGGTCCACCTCCAGACCGAGATCCGACGCCTTCTTTCGGGCTCGCACCAGCATGTTGGGGCTAATATCGATGGCTGTCATCTTTACGTTCCTGGGATAATATGGAAAGTTCTTTCCAGTCCCTACTCCCACCTCTAAACCCCTTTCTCCAATAACGCGGCCTCGAAGTTTTGTCCTCCACCCGGCGAACCGCAGCCGCTCCACAGGGGCCTCTAGAAAATCATAGAACCGAGCAAGCCTGTCATATCTTTTCTTAGTAAGATCGGAAGTTGAAATTTCAGTCATTTGGGAAATCCGTAGTGTCGGCCACTGCGCCGACCAGTGAGGCAGGCAGAGTCGCCTGCCCTACGTCCGATATTTGAATTTACTCAAGGTGAAGGAATTCGTGCGTCGCTCCTTGCCGCCAGACGTGGGAAAAAGCGCTGGGTGCGAGCCTTATATTTTTGGTATTGTGCCCCAAAAACCTCCTCCAAACCCTTCTCCTCTTTCATAGCGAGCCCGTAGTAGACGCCCACGAGAATGGGAAAAAGTATCAGTGTGAGGAGGGTGGGCCAGTGAATTAACCAGCCGAACATAATGAGAAAGAGTCCCGCGTATTGCGGATGTCGGATGTATCCATAAACCCCGTCCGTGACCAAACCCTCTGCCTTGTGAATTTTGTGCCACCCCAAGAAAACGAGTGCTATTCCTGCCAGTGTAAGCCAGGTGCCCGCAATCATTCCAAAACCACCAAGCATTTTTCGGCTGAAAGGAAGAATAAAGGGATAATCGAAAAATGGGGAGAATATGAAGATAACGAGGGGAAGGCCGAACATTTCGGTAAATAGGGCAATGAAGAATCCGACAAAAGCTCCCTTTGATTTCCAGTGGCTTTCCCTACCAGGGACACGATAGGGCAGGAGGGCTAAAAAACAGGCCAAAATGAGGATATTCACAACGATCAGACCATTTCTGCCCACAAGGTCTTCAATAAACACACTTGTGGGAGGCTTCCCGTGCTGACCAAATAATTTCACAGCGTACAGATACAAAAATCCCCCAATTCCAATAAAACCCAAACCCGTTAATAGTCTGTTTTTGAATTCTGCTTTCATGAGTTTCTCTCCGATCCCCAATGAGTTCTTTCCCCATAATATAATCATTTAAAGAATTAGCGAAACTCTTGATGGACTTTTGAATTCTCCACCAAAATTTAGAAAAAATAATGAACGCCAACTTTGAAGGAGAACCTCTGCTGATCCCCAAACAGAGAGCGTGGCGTCAGAGGCCCTGGACTTGGGGACAAAGAAGAAGCGGAAGCATCATTATCTTCATGTCAAACTGCCCCACCTAGATTTAACCATACTATTTAGCGATGGATACTTTTTATCCGCGTGGATACGCCTGTTAGACAAAAAATCGGATATTAAATATCCGCCTCCCAAATATTCAAATGCAGGACCCGTGTTTCCTTCAACGATCCGGCGCACAAAAACACGTGTAGTTTTAATTAGTTAGCTTCTTATTACCACAATGTGGCACATCCTTTGCTTCATTTTAATGCAGAAAAGCAAAATTCAGAAAAAGGAGGTTTAGGTATGACGAATTTAGCCACGCCCACAAAAGCTATAACTGAGCCTATCGTCGACCCTGTCTGCGGAATGAATGTTGCTCCCGGGCAAACAAAATTGGTCACCCTATATCAGGGACACAGCTATTGGTTTTGCGCCGAAGCCTGCCGCAAGGCTTTTGAAAAAAACCCGGACCGATATCTGGAGTGCAGACTGGGGAAGCCAAAAAACTGGTTAATGCGTTGGCTGGATAAACTCGCAGAGTCAAACAGGAAGGAGTTTGGTGGTAGACCCAAATGTCATTGAGCTAAATACCAGAGCTGGGTCGTAAACCAATGAAATGGCAAGGAGATCATCATGTCGAACATTTTAATTGTGGATGACCAACCATACCTTGGAGAGCTCTTTTCACAGGAACTCGTGGATGAAGGCTACGGCGTCGTGAGTGTCCCCAGCGCTGAATCGGTGATCCTGCATCTTAGGCGGTCGAAACCGGATCTCGTCCTTCTCGACCTCTATCTTGATGGTTGTGAGGGCTGGGACGTACTGCGCCAGATCAAAAGGTGGGCTCCTCATACACCAGTCCTTATCGTGACTGCCCGTGACAACAACGCAGCCGATTCTAAATTATCCAGCTTAGACAGGTACATCTTGAAGAGTTTCACCAATCTGACTGAGCTTAAGAAGAAAGTAGCTGAAATCCTAAACCGAAAAACTGTTTCCCATCCAAAAAGTTGGGAATCGGTTCAAACTAGGTTTAACACCCATGACAGGGTGGTGATCAGCGGAACTCAATGAATTGAGGTATATTATGGATTACCTTATACAACTCCTGATAGAGCAGTTGGTAGCTGAAGGGATAGAGCTCACCTCCGTCCCCGCGTTTGTTAGGGATGTGTCGCGTATTGTTGCGACAGCCCCTCCTCGGAACCTTGATGCGTTAAACGATCAACTGCACCTTTTAGGATGGGAGGGCATCGATCTTGATGGCTT
>CP070840.1:1832940-1842170 GCA_020342025.1 Deltaproteobacteria bacterium | reverse complement strand
TTTGCCAGACCGTCTCTCAGGGATGTGGGCCGCATAAGAGAATTGTCTTCGGTCTAAACCAGATCGTCTATTTTTTTTCATGTTTATCTCGTTACTGAAGGAAAATAAAACGCTCATAATATACATTAATAAGTTAATGTTCCTAATTGGAATTTCAAGCAAAATAATAGAAAAATGTCGAGGCTTGGATCGTATTGAATTAAGAAAATCAAAAAAAATAATGTTATTTTTTTAAAAGAGTTAGCTTAGAAAAATAAAAAAATTAGGAAATTTAAGAAAGGAGCGCAATATGGCAATCTTAGCAGAGTGTCCGGTGTGGCATAGGGAAGAAAGGAGGAAGCAAAAATGGATGCAAATACTCTTTATTGGCTTTTCAGCACGATAGCTCAGGCTTATGGGGCGATAATTGGGGTCATAGGTTTACTGGCGGTTTACAAACTCGAAAATCAGACAAGGCTTAGAGGCTCAATAAAGGAAAGAATACTAGGGAGCAGACAAAGACTAAAACTGGAAGAAGTTTTTACATCCGAATTCGCCGCCCTATCAGCGGAGGAAATGCTCTCACGCTTTCATAATCTCAATCCAATACAAGAAAGATTCTTGGTAGAAAAGTTCAATGATTTGGACCGCAGATACCTGGAGGAAGAGATGAAAAGGCTAAGTAATTCTGTTTCCCTTGATGAAGCTATAAGAACAGCCTTCAAGTCCTTCATGAAATTCCACATACCCCTCATCGTTGTCTCAATTTTCCTTATATATCTCATCCCAATTGTCCACTATCCAGCATCCCTCCAACCCACCAAGGGCCTCATCACGTACGATGTTTTTATTTTGTTGGCTATAGCTCTGGCCGTATCAACCAAAATGATCTGGTCAACGGCCATGACCCTACTGGAAGAAAAGAAGGAAGGGGGTGATTAAATGAAGGAAAGACTTTTGGATGTTTTGAAGTGGGGATTGATATTGATAATAGCAGGAGCGGTCTTTTATGTAGTTTGTCCTAAATATCAAGATATGACTCGCAATAGAGTCGCAAGATACAACACCATAACCGGAAAATACGAAGTAGCCGACGAAAAAACCGGTGGCTGGACAGATATTTTCTTAATGGTTGAAAAAAGGGGGTGACTTGATGGCAATCTTAGCAGAGTGTCCAACATGGCACAGGAAGGAGGGTCACCGATGGCAAAGAGCAAGAAATATCACGGCGTCTATACCATCCAAGGCAAGAAAGGTCTAAGTTATGGCATAGACTATATTCACCCACAAACTGGATATAGAATAAAAAAGATCTTGAAAAATGCTACAACCGAGGCCGAGGCGGCTGATATTAGAGCCACGGAAATTACAGACGCAAAACGGGGAGATATTGATAAGACTTACGGTTATAAAGGCAAGGCCAGGGCCGTCTCTTTTGAGCGCATTATAACCGAATATCTCAAGTGGTCTAAGGAAAACAAGAAATCATGGCAGACCGATATCCAGAGATCCCAGGCATTGAAGCGGGCCTTCAAGGGGAAATTAATGTCAGACATAAACCCCTTCCTGATTGAAAAGTACAAGATGGCCAGGATTAAGAGTGTCAGTAAATCCACAGTAAACAAAGAGTTGATCCTGGCCAGGCAAGTTTTCAAGAAGGCCATAGAGTGGGGACAGTACAATGGCGAAAACCCGTTCTCAAAAGCGAGTTCCTTTAAGATCCCCAAGAGGAAAAAGCCGGGATGCCTTAGCCCTGAGCAAGTGCAAGAGGTCATAGATCAAATAGAGCACCCTGTCAAAAAAGACATGGTGGAGTTTGCCTTTAATACAGGATGGCGCATAGGAGAAATCACAAGCCTTAAATGGGATGAGGTTGATCTGACCAGGAGAGTTGCATGGATAACGGATCCCAAGAATGGTGAGAGCGTGGAACTTCCGTTGAATGATACTGCCATGGAGATCATCAAGCGCCAAAGGCCACGGGCGGAGTATGTCTTTTGCCATCTCAACGGCAAGCCGTTTAAATCATACCTCTATGGCACCATCTGGAAAGCATTTGAAGAAGTGGGGATCATACTTCCCAAAAACAAGGCCTGGCATATCTTCAGGCGCACATGGGCAAGCGAGTTCTTGCGGAAAGGCGGGGATGTGGAAAGCCTGAGAGTACAGGGAAATTGGAAAGATTACTCTATGCCCATGTGGTATGCAGAACCAGGAGATCTTGAGCACAGGCGGGAGATTTTAAACCGGATTCCAAAACTGTATGGAAGAAAAATGGAAGAAAAAGGGAAGGCGATTTCATTAAGTAAGCGAAATAATTAAAGGAAATTTCGGGGACGTAAAGTCCTTAAAATCCCTTGAGGCTATGCCTCGTGCAAGTTCGATCCTCGCCCCAGGCACCAATTGTTTATCAGGTGATGAACTCCTGGCCGTATTGATCCCATCTTCTCGGTTGTGGCCTAATCCCACTTTTAAGCGCAGGTTATCACGAAATGTGAACGCTTCGACTGCACAGACTAAAACTCCTGAGCGGAGTTGACCCCTTTTACACATTGACTCGTTGTTGTGGACTCAATTTTTTGAGGCTCCCATCTCTCCACTCCAGTTTTCAGTTCAGGTCATCCCGAAGAGCCTTTTCACACATCCGCCCGTCAGGTGGGAGAGAGTGTCTGCGTGAATCACGGAAAAGCACTTGTGTCGAGGCCTGCTCTTTCGCACTTCAGGGCGAAGACCATTTCGCTCTATTTCCATAAATTCGGACCTCAGATCACGATATTGCAAATACAGGTGCAGGCGTTTGGGAAAGTCGGCTCGCCGGTATGCATCTAACAGATCGTTTGTAGTCCATTTCATTTTATTTGCCCTCCTTTTCACGAAATCAGGCGATTCAAGGGATTCTGACCCGAAGAACCTTGCCCGTCGGTCTGGATTCTGCCTAAAAATATCGCTTGATTGAGATGAGCAAAAGTGGCATATATGACATATAAAAGGTTGATCACGTCAATTTGGGGGGTGGCGAATGAAACGAGTCACGATTTTGGCCATGTTTAACACCATGGCGTCAACGGTTACCGGTCCCATGGATGTCTTTTATCAGGCAGGGGTCATTTGGAATTACTTCCAAGGGCAAGAGGTGACCCCTTTTTTCAAGACAGAGATTGTCACCACAGACGGGGAACCCTTTAGATGTTTGAACGGAACCCGTATGCTTCCCGATGGTTCCATCCGCAACGTGGCCTCCACTGATCTCATCATTGTCTCTTCCATCTTGAATATTGCCAAGACAATGAAGTATCAAGGCGAGGTGGTGGATTGGCTGAAACATCATTATCGCAGGGGCACCCATATCGCAACCATCTGCACTGGCGCCTTCGTACTGGCGGAAACAGGGCTGCTGGATGGAAAAACAGCAACGACTCACTGGGGCGCTGCAGATGAGTTCAGGCGGAGATATCCCCAGATCCACCTCAAACCGGAGCGGCTGATTACCGATGAGGGGGACCTGTTTTGCTCGGGGGGCATGAATGCAGGGACGGATCTCTCCCTTTATCTGGTGGAAAAATACTGCGGGCACGAGGTAGCGCTGCAAAGCTCAAAGGCCCTGATCTCCGATATAGGACGCAGCCTTCAAGCCCCTTATGCCATCTTTCAATTCCAAAAAGACCACAATGATCGTCGGATATTGGCTGTGCAGAAGCTCATTGAGGAGAATTTCGATCAAGATTATCCGTATGAGGAACTGGCGAGTAGGTTCGGGATGAGCCGGAGGACATTCGAGCGCCGGTTCAAAGCGGCGACCGGAGACACCCCTCTGGTTTATTTGCAGCGGGTTCGGGTTGAGGCAGCCAAAAGACTGCTCGAGAGCCAGAAGCTCTCGTTCGATGAAATCACCTACCGCGTCGGCTATGAAGACAGCAGCACTTTCCGAAAAATATTTCTTAAACAAACAGGCCTTCGACCAAAAGAATATCAGAGGCGGTTTCAGAGAATGTAACTCATGATTAGGCGATGTTTTGATTGTGAATGAAAACGAACAGGGCGAATCCTGAAGGCATGATGCACCCCGAAAATAGAGGGCGATTGTTCGCCTCTGATGCAAAAGGGAGTTATGCCATGCTCTTTGCCAAGTTCACAAAATCCAAACAATTTCTATTTTTCCACATATGACCATATATGAGTACCAGGAAACGGGTCGCTTTTTTGCCCAGACTCAGGAAGAGGTCAAGGAGCTCGCCGTGGAAGAACTCATGGAACTGGGAGCCCGAAACATCCAGCCGCGCTTCCGGGGCATCTTCTTTGACGCGGACAAGGCAAGTCTCTACAGCATTAACTACGCTTCCCGCCTCATCAGCAGGGTCGTTGCACCTCTTACAAGTTTTGGCTGTCACAATACGGATTACCTTTATAGAAAAGCAAAAGGAATCGCATGGGAAGATTTTTTCGCTCCCCATCAGACCTTCGCCATTTTCAGTCATGTGTCCCAGAGCCACATAAAGCACTCCCAATATGCCAGCCTTCGACTCAAGGATGCGATTGCAGACCACTTCCTGACGAAGTTCGGCCAAAGACCCAGTATCCACAGAACGAATCCGAACGTGTGGATCAACCTCCATATCGAAAACAACAAAGCCGTCATCAGCCTGGACACCTCGGGCGGCTCGCTCCACCGCAGGGGATATCGTGATGAGGGCAGGGAGGCCCCCATGCAGGAGATTGTGGCCGCTGCCATCATAAGGCTTTCAGGTTGGGATGGTTCAAAACCCCTTTATGATCCCATGTGCGGCTCCGGTACCCTCCTCATGGAAGCACTGATGGTCCATGGCCGGATCCCATCCGGGTTGCTGCGAAAGCGCTTCGGTTTTGAGTTCATGCCTGACTTTGATGCAGCGCTTTGGCGTGAAGTGAAAAAAACGGCCCTTGACGGGATTCGTGATGTGCCTCAAGATCTCATCCTGGGAAGCGATATTTCTCCGGGGGCGGTGGCGGCAGCGCGAAAAAATGCGAGAATGCTGCCTCAGGGCGACAAAATCAAACTCCTGGTGATGGATTTTCGAGAGATCGAGGATTGGGGTGAGAGGGTCATCATCACCAACCCCCCATACGGCATTCGACTCGGGAAAGATCAGGACCTTGTTAGCCTATATAAAGAGCTAGGAGATTTTCTAAAAAAGAAGTGCAAAGGCTCACGAGCCTACATCTATTTCGGGAACCGGGAGTTCATCCCGCACATCGGGCTCAGGCCTTCGTGGAAAAAGGCACTCAAGAGCGGAGGCCTCGACGGAAGACTTGCGAAATTTGAAATATACTGACAACAACCAGACTGTTTCTCAACCTCTATCAGGGAGGTTAACCATGAAAGAGTGGAAAGAGGGATGGGCATAAATAAGCAAATAACTCAGCAGGTGAGAATGGACTAAAAGAGGGCAGGGGAAATATCGGTTACTTGAAAGACCTTCTCAATCCCGGATGTCTTGGCAAGTGATGGAAATCCCTTCACTGCTGGAGCTGTTTATCGTGGTTACGAAATCGGGTAAGCCTGCCAGATAATCAAGAAACGCACCAATTCCGCTTTTCGATAAATATAAGTTCCTTTCCACCCCGTTCAAGTGTAAGGTGGAGATGATGCCGTTTTTGCCCGCAAGATCTTTGAAAAAGAGATGCCGCGGGAGGGCGGGGCAAACTTTGGAGCGTGATTTCAGTCGTTAACTATGTTTTAGTGCGAGCTCGGGATACGGAAGGCTAAGACCTATGAAATTCTTGAATAAAGGGGAAGAGTTTTTCCAACTCTTTGACAGCGTCGGCAAGAACCTCCTAAAGGCCTCGGCCGCTCTCGTTGAGTTTTTTGAGAGCTTTGAGGACATGGCCGCCAAGGTGAGATTGATTTCCGATCTGGAGCACGATAATGATCTTTTGACCCAGGAAATCATAAGAAAGCTCAACAAGACGTTTCTAACCCCCTTTGACAGGGAGGATATCTATGCCATCGCAGCGAGGATGGACGATGTTCTCGATCTCATCTGGGGTGCAGCGCAGCGGGCGCACTTGTTCAAGATCGAAGAGCCGACAAAGGAGGCGATTGCCATGGCCAGGACCCTGGCCTCGACGGTTGAACTTGTATACAAAACCCTGAACTACCTGAGGGCCAAGAAATACTCCTACATCCAGGATCTGTGTGTTGAAATCCACAAGCTTGAAAACCGCAATGACAGATTGTTCAGGGAAACCCTGGGGAAAATGTTCGAGCAAGTCAAAGACCCCATCCTGATCATCAAATGGAAAGAGGTGTACGAAATCCTTGAAGACGCCTCTGACAAGTGTGAGGACGTGGCGAATACCTTCGAAGCGATAGTTCTCAAATATGCTTGAAGCGATTCTCATCATCGTCCTTCTGGCGGTCCTTTTCGATGTGAGTAATGGGTGGAACGATTCCGCCAACGCCATTGCCACTGTGGTCTCTACAAGGGTCCTTTCCCCTCTCAAGGCGGTCATTCTGGCTGCCTCTATGAACATCCTGGGGGCCTTCTTTTCCACAGCGGTTGCCAAGACCATTGGGGAAGGTGTTGTAAACCCAGCCGCAGTGACAAATACCGTGGTTATCGCTGCGCTTCTTACTGCATTCCTGTGGAATGCGGCGATGACAAAATTCGGGATGCCCATCAGCTGTTCTCATGCCCTGATCGGGGGCCTCATGGGTGCCTGTGTGGCTTACGGGGGTGCAGGCATCCTGAATCTCCCAGGGCTCAAGAAGATATTTCTCTCCCTTCTCATTTCACCCGCCGTCGGACTTATTTTCGGATATCTGATCATGGAACTGCTTCTCATCTTTTTTGGGAAGTTCTCCCCGGGATCATTGAACAGGACATTTGGGGTGCTTCAGTTGTTTTCCTCGGCGTTTATGGCTTTCAGCCACGGATCTAACGATGCGCAAAAGGCCATGGGAATCATTACCCTCGCCCTTGTGAGCGGCGGCTTCCTGGGTTCACTGGAGGTCCCTATCTGGGTCATCTTCACCTGCGCCTTGGCCATGGGGCTGGGAACAGCCCTGGGGGGATGGCGAGTGATCAAGACCCTTGGGATGAGCATGTTGAAGCTACAGCCCATTCACGGATTTGCGGCAGAGACCTCAGCGGCCATAACCATCATCGTATCAAGCCATTTCGGCCTCCCCGTGAGCACGACCCATGTGATAACCACCTCCATATTGGGCGTGGGAGCCACAAAGAGGTTCTCGGCGGTCAGGTGGGGGCTTGCAGGCAAAATTCTCACGGCCTGGATTTTCACTCTGCCTATATGCTTTGCTGTGGGGTGGGTGATCGCAGAAGTCCTGCTTCACTTCTAGGCTTGAATTCCCCTCAAATTATTCAACAATGTCCCCTTGTTTACAGACGAGTAGGCATTCATGAATACATCAACCAGATCCTTGACCTGTTTTCTGACAGATTAGAAGTTTTCATCGATACCGATGGATTCAACAGACCAGGTAGGCGCAAAAAGAGTCGTACCCTTCATATCTAGAGGCTTGTCATTGGAGGAAGCTTGGAAATATCCATATTTTATAACCGGTTGTCTAAATTCAACTCTTACTTTGTAGATATAAGCTATGCTGGATGGCATTTGCAGGAGGTTGAGATTGACATATAGGTAGGGGCACGATGACGCTGTCTTTGCGATCTAATCATTAAACTTTAAATGCTTTATAATCCTCTAATCCTATAAATAATAGGCTTTTGGCGCTCAACCGCTGAGAGCCTTATTATTTATGCTCAGTTCAAAGCATACATGTATCCGTTTTTTCTATAAGAGCCAAAATCCGGTGTTCCTCTTTTTCTCTTTCCGCTCTGAGGCTTGCGACTTCTTTAGATAAAGAATCCAGGGTTTCTTCCCGACCGCGCAACGTCTCCAAGAGATCCACCTTCTCCTGTTTCAATGCTGACGCAAATTCAATAAGAGACCTTATTTTTTCCTCAAGCAAATTAAACTGGTGGTTTACGTCTTCTTTGACCAGGTTGAACAATTCATTTTGTGTCTTCTTTATGGTCATCGTGTCCTCATTGCGGCTATCTTCCTATTCTGATCTGGGCGTAGAAAAAACAGCCCCACCTCTCTTGAGAAATAGATTCTTAGTGTTCATTTCATGTGGGCTTCCTGGATAAAGGTTCTCAGAAGGTTGGAAGTGGTATACCAAATCTCAAATGAAATAGAAGAAATGTGAGAGCGACTAATATCAACAGAAATATCCAGAAAATAGTCTTTCTAAGAAGTCTCCATATCAAATAAAAGGCCAATAGACAGATAGGGATAATAAAAACGAATGGCGTGTATTTCATTCCCATTCACCACAGAGACAAAACCCTCAAACTCTCTAACGAGAAATTGGGTCTTTGTCTTACTCCATATCACCCTCTCAATTTAAGCGCTATTTCCTGCGCTTTATTGTGTCGTTTGAAACTTATTACAAGTCAAACGGATGTTATCATCACTGTTGGGGAGGGAACTGCGCTAGAATCTTCTCAACTGCTTTATTGATGGTTTCAGTTGTTTGCTCTGGGGTAGTTTGTTCCTTTACCCTGCAGGTGGCCCATCCTCGCCATACCGGTTTTCTTGTTTTTGCATCATTAACGCCAATAACAAGAGTATATTTCTCGTACTCACTGGCGCCTGTACTACGTATCCCAATTCCACCGAAACTGATGGAACCCCTCATTGGCTGCAAATCAAAGATTTTTTCCAGGGAGAGGTCATAGTCGACATAAAGGTCGGCTGAATCCCCTGAAATCTTTTTGATGCCTTTTGAGGTTAAGGTTTTGTCCACGGCTGCACGAACTCGTGCGTCTATCAAGGGGTTGTCAATCCGAGTGTCCCCTGACCTCTCTTGGGATTTTTGTAGCCAAGCGAAGGTTTTATAGGTTGAGAAGTCCGCTGAAGAATCGTAATCATGGCTAACCTGCGTTGTTGCACAGCTGTAAAAAGCGGTGATGAGAAAAATAACAGTAGGCCATCTTGCCTTTAGCATGGAGCCCTCCATCGTGGAAATAGGGCCTTGTTCATTAGCGCTTACTATTTTTTCGCTTAAAGGCCAATGATCATTGCCAAATCCCCCAAAGAATTTCCTAATTTAGCGTTTTTGTCAATATGGAGGGCAAAAGAAAAGCCCCTGCAACCGAACCCTTTCCTCCTAAGGACAGCCAGGGGCTAACCAAAGACAGGTTGAACACCTAATCCCCAGTCCTTGACAACATACAATGTGGTGC
>CP070840.1:1830178-1832840 GCA_020342025.1 Deltaproteobacteria bacterium | reverse complement strand
GCCTGTGGAAGCCATGCAGTTGGCGCTAAAGGCGCTGAATGATGAAGGGGGTCGGGTGCTTTATGGTGGTGAGGTGCTTTCGGGCGGCCTTTTTGATAAGGGAACCTATGTCACACCCTGCATTTGTGAGGCTAAGGCCGATTCTTCCATTGTCCAAGAAGAGACCTTTGCGCCCATCCTCTATCTCATTCCATACGATACCCTTGAGGAGGCGATTCATTTTCAGAATATGGTCCCCCAGGGGCTTTCCTCAGCCATTTTCACCAATGATCTCCAGGAAGCAGAGACCTTTCTGAGTCATATGGGAAGCGACTGCGGCATTGCCAATGTGAACATTGGGACGTCTGGGGCGGAGATAGGGGGGGCCTTTGGTGGAGAGAAGGAGACGGGGGGCGGACGGGAAGCGGGATCGGACGCCTGGAAGGCCTACATGAGGCGGCAGACATGCACGGTTAACTGGTCCAAGGAGCTTCCATTGGCACAGGGCATTCGCTTTGATATTGATTAATGTTTCGCCATAGTAGACCGCATAGTGCATAGCGCAAAGCGCGAGGGGAAGGGGAAGATCAAGAATACAGAAGACAGTAGACAGAAGACAGAATTTTTGATCACCCCAGTTGAATAGGCTCCGCATTCAACGGGGCAAGCACAAAATTTTGGACGCAGATTTCAATCGGCAGATTACGCAGATATTTCTATCAGGCTTGCCCTGTTCGCTTAAGAGCCTCCCGCAGAGCTGCGGGAGGCTCTTAAGCGAATCTCTTGCTCATCCGTGTAATCCTGTCAATCCTGTCTAAAATTCTTGTCCTTTGGGTCTGTGGCTAATAATTTTCAGAGTTTTCTCTGTGCCCTCCCTGCGGGGCGTAGGCCCTACGGGCCGGAGGCTGTGGCTCTGTGGTGAAAGTTTCAGGTTTTCGCCAGGAGCATGGCACACCAGCCTTCCAGGCTTGACTTATCTGTGGCTGCAAGTCCCCACTTGATGAAAGATTCCTCCATCTCCTCTTGCTGGTTGGGGCTGAATCCTGAGATCACAACCTTTCCATCGTCTTTAAGGTGACGGGGGATATGTTTCCCTGTTCTAAAAAGGGCGGCCGTAACAAGATTGGCCAGGACCAGGTCATACTTCCCTTGGACAACCTCCCAAGATCCCTCTCGGATGAGAATTTTTTTGGAAAGTGCATTTAAATCCACGTTTTTCTTTGCCGTCTGCGCAGATTGGGGATCGATTTCCACACCCAAGGCCCTTCTTGCTCCCATTTTTACGGAGGCAATGGCTAAGACTCCGGTGCCACACCCAAAATCGAGCACTTTTCTGCCTTGAAGTCGCCACTTGGGGGATGGGTTCTGATTCATATTATCAAGGTACATGAGACACAAGCGCGTGGTGGGGTGCTGTCCTGTGCCAAAGGAGTGATGAGGGTAGATTTTGATTGTCTCGGCATCTGTAGCCGGGGGAAAGGAAGGATCCCAGAGTTGAATGCTGAGAGATGGTGTGGGTTTGAAGGGTTTCTCAAGCAGATGTCTCTCAACAGTTGGCTCAGAATAGGCAAGATTCCGCACTCTCAAATCGAAATCTGCCCCTAGGAGACGATTTCTTTTCAGTCTGCTGATAATGCGAGAGATTTTAAGGAGCCTAACAGGGAGGCTCTCCCGGGTCTCCACCAAAACGATTCTCGCCTTTTCATCGCTCTCGTTCCCAAGTCCCACGCCGTTTCCTGTGGTCGGCAAAATTGGCTTAAGCTTCTGGCGGAGCTTTGATATGGTGTCAGCTTTTCCTTCTATGGTAATTTCGAATTTCATGTCCCTGATACATGGAGTACTGGAGTACTGGAGTGTTGCTGAAACGGGATCTAACAAAATCATTTATATTTTATTCAATACTCCAATACTCCATTACTCCAACACTCCACCATTAGAACTAGCGTAAAATAATGTCATGCGTGCTCCTAAATGTCCATTTTGGGCAGAAAGGTGTTGTAAAAATGGGGTTGATAGTATAAACATTTTCTTTTTTAACGGTTCTGGGTCCCTATTACAAGATGATGGAATGATTATATTTGTAATCAGATCAACATACCTGTCGAAGAATGATAATAAGCAAGAGGCGAATAGATGAAAATTGCAATAAGTGGTAAAGGCGGGGTGGGCAAGACCACCTTCGCTTCCTTTTTGATAAGGGCATTGGCTGATAAAGGGATAAGGGTACTTGCGATCGATGCGGATCCCGACGCTAACCTGGCCCAAGCCCTCGGGGTTAAGGGAAGTGAAGAGATTGTCCCCATTTCAAAAATGAAGCAGCTCATTGAGGAGAGGACAGAGACCAAACTGGGCACCATGGGCGGTTTTTTTAAGCTGAATCCCAAGGTGGATGATCTCCCTGAAAAACTATCTGTGGAGGTGGATGGGATAAGGCTCATGGTCCTGGGAGGCGTAAAAAAGGGTGGGGCGGGCTGTATATGCCCAGAAAGTACGCTTTTGAAAAATCTGGTGAGGCACCTTGTCCTGGCCCGCGATGAGGCAGTGGTTCTGGATATGGAGGCGGGGTTAGAACATCTGGGGCGGGGTACGGCCATGGCTGTAGACAGATTGGTCGTGGTGGTTGAGCCCGGGAGACGCAGTGTCGAGACGGCGCATCAGATCCACAGGTTAGCCAGTGATATTG
>CP070840.1:1818438-1830078 GCA_020342025.1 Deltaproteobacteria bacterium | reverse complement strand
CAAAGGTCAAACCCTTACGCAGAAGCGTCCCACCCATGACGGCCATGATGACGATATCGTTGCCCGACAGCTTCGTGAAGCGGCTGAAAAAGAGACCGATCCGGAACTCAAAGCAAAGCTGTGGAAGGAATATGAAGACTACAAGAGAGAAAGTAGATAGTGAGGAGTCCCCATGAAGAGATCCATACATATTGGATTGCTGATTGGTGCAATTCTTTTTATCTTCCATGGTTGCGCCACATACAACGCACAGCAGGTCGGTCCCACTTCCATCATTCAGGCCCAAAAGGAGATCCCCGAAGAAGAATTACTTGATGTGGGGATCGCCGTTTTTCATAGCGACGAACTCACGGAGGAGAAGGCAAAAGAGGAGGGTACGCACCCAGACGTAAGAAAGGCAGAGCGCCATTTCATTCCTTATCACCTGAAAAACACCTTGCAGCAAAGTAGTCACTGGGGGGCCGTGCGGGTTATGCCCGTCGAGACCCCAGACGTGGATCTGCTCATAAGAGGTGAGATTCTCCAGTCAAACGGGGAGCATTTGGTCCTGAGGGTCGAGGTGATTGACGCGGCTGGCCAAACCTGGTTTCGTAAAGCATACGAAGAAGAAGCCAAACAGAGTTTTTATAAGGATAACGTGCCGGGGGAGAAGGATGCCTTCCAGAATCTTTACAACGCCATCGCCAATGACATGGCGGCCTACAAGAAAGAATTGAGCCAGGATGAAATTCGAAAGATACGGCGCATTTCCAGGCTGAGATTTGCGGCCGGCTTTGCTCCGGATGCCTTTGGGGATTATTTGGTCAGGGACAAAGAAGAGAAGTTCAGCATCAATCGATTGCCCGCTGATGAGGATCCTATGATGGTGCGTCTGCTTCAAGTTCGGGACCGGGATCACATGTATGTGGATACCTTGAATGAATATTATGAGGGTTTCTACAACGAGATGTGGCCAGCCTACGAAGAATGGCGGAAGGCTAATCTCACAGAACAGATTGCCATACGTAAGATCAAACGGGATGCCTACGTTCGGCAGGCTGCAGGGGCATTGATGATGGCCCTTGCTATAGCCCTTGCTGTAGGGGGTGCGGATAATACATATACCATACAGGAAGGTCTGCTCTTGGGTGGAGGTGCGGTGTTATATGATGGCATTAACATTTCGAAACAGGCTGAAATCCATCGCGTGGCCATTCAGGAACTGAGCGAGTCGTTTGGAAACGAGATGAAACCCGTGGTCCTGGAGTTTCAGGGGAAGAAATATGAGCTGACCGGTTCTGCTGAGGAGCAATATAGGCACTGGCGAGAGTTGTTGCGGGAAATTTACTACGAGGAGACCGGCTTCGGCAAGACGGACAGCCCGCAGACAGACCACCCAAAAGGCAGTTGACCCCGTGTGAAGGTCGAAGCCCTTTTACGTAACCATGCCAGAATGCACCGCCCTTTAGGGCACGGATGAATGGCAATCTTTAACGGGGACATGGAGGTCTCTTTTCAAAACCGAAAGTTAGAAGCTCTGATGCGGCGCACCTCCTACCTTAAGGCGGCCGGCGGGCCGCCCCGTCAAAGGGCCGTGTCAATGAGACCGATGGGGATGACTGAAGAGGTCCCCCGGCCGTCCTACCTGGCAGCTTCTCTGACGCGCTCGGCGTGATACGCCTCGGTATTGAAAAGAGACCCCCATGCCCCCGGTTGAGCGGATAGAGTGGGATGCCCCGCGGCTTGCCGCGAGGAGCTTCACTGACCGCCACCCAGAGCAGGAGCATTTCCATTTGTTACTAACCTGAGCCACTTCTTGGCGCCTGTGTTAAAAAACAGAAAATCCCTAGTAACCGCTGCTACCGGGAGTTTGAGCGACTGGTGGAAACTCGCGGTATCAGTAAAAGATCTGGAGTTGTATTGGACAAGGGCCGCATCGGAATGACGCGTCTGCAAAAAGATCAAACTCTTGTTTCCCGTTTTTCACTGATGGAACTTCTGGGCGAAGGTGGGATGGGACAGGTGTGGCTCGTTCGGGATCTGGAACTTCAGGTTAATGTGGCCATCAAAGTACTAAACCCCCACTTGGCCACACGCCTGGACCTGGTGGAACTGCTAAAGAGGGAGTGCCGAAATGCGAGGCGGCTCATCCATCCCCATATCGTGCGCATCTTTGACTTTCACCGCGCTGATGAGCTGGTCTTCATCTCCATGGAATACATCGAAGGGGAAGACCTGCATGTCTATCGCAGCCGATTCGGGATGCTTTCCTATCTCGAGGTCATCAAGCGACTTCAGCCCGTTATGGGCGCATTGTCATATGCCCACGGCATGGGCCTTATCCATCGTGACCTAAAGGCGACTAATGTGCTGCTTGACCAGCAGGGTTCTCCCCGGCTCGGTGATTTTGGGATTGCGGCAGTGCTGGAGTCAGATAGAGATGCACGCCAAATAACCACGGGGGGTTCGTTATATAGCATGAGCCCGCAGCAATTGGATGGCCGCAGACCGCACCCTTCCGATGATATTTACGCATTTGGAATACTCATGTACGACCTCCTGACCGGGCATCCTCCCTTTTACCCGGAGATCTCACCCGAGAGGATCCGTGGAGAGATCCCGCCTATGGTCAATGAACAATTGGAGAGGACGGGAACGGGGAAACGGATACCCGAATCCCTGGATCTGTTGATTGGCCGGTTGTTGGCCAAAGACCCAGAGGAGCGACCGTCCAGTTTGGGCGAAGTGGAAAAAGAATTGCGAAAGGTCTTGGATCTCAGTTCCGATCATACGTTACCACCCGCCCTTGCGCCTCAACGTGATGCAAGGGTCCCATCTCCTGTTGAGCAGGGTGAAATCATTACGCCCGCAGAAGTTTCTAAGGAAGTTGCAACACCTCATGTGCCCAGCCCTTGGCGTCAGCATCTTCTGAAGATGACGGCCTTGCTCCTTGCACTGGCTGTCCTCCTGGCGGGAGGGGGACTCTTATGGCACCACCTTTCGAAAAACCCGGTTCAGGTCTCTCTGGTTCCTGATGAGGAGGTGACGCCGCTATCAGAAAAAGAGGAAGCAGGAGACAATCTCCAGATCAAGAGGGCTGAACCGGAGCAGCTCCAAGCCAGACCTCCCGCACAAGTCGCCTTGGAAAAAGAGGAGGCTGAGCAAAGGCTTGCAGACTACCTCGTGGCAAAAAAGGCGTTGGATAGCAAGGGGGGCGAGGAGTGGGGAGGCCATCTTTACGTCCAGATGCAAGAGTCCGGGCAGGAGGCGGACGCACTCTTCATGAACAGAGAGTATGCTTCCGCTTCAGATAAATATGGGGAAGCCTTGACCAAGGCAAATGAGCTTGCAGGCCAGACCGAAGAGGCGCTGCGTCGTTTTCTCGAACAAGGCCGCATCGCCGTTGCTGAGGGGGATGGCAAGGGGGCCCAGCATAATTTCAGGGTAGTCTTGATGATAGATCCGACAAACGCGGTTGCGAGGAAAAATCTAGAAAGGGCGATGAAGATCGAGACGGTTATCCGGTTGATCGATTCTGGCAAGCGCCATGAGAAATTAGACAATCTCCCTTTTGCCCTGGCGGACTACCAGGAGGCCCTGAAACTGGACCCAGAATCGGATCAGGCACGACAGGGATTTGACAGGATCAAGGGTTTGATCGCAGAGGAGCAGTTTAAACAGCTCATGTCATCAGGATTTGCAGCCCTTCAAAGTAATGAATACGAAATGGCCCGGAAAGCCTTTCTGAAGGCAGAGTCGTTCAAAACAGGCTCCATTGAGGTTCAGGACGCACTGGCCCAGGTGGATCAGGCGATTAGACTCGCCCGCATCGAAACCCTGCGAAAAGAGGCCTTGGCCGCGGAGCAGACAGAAGACTGGGAAAAGGCCCTGGAATCCTATGTGGCAGTCATTAGGATAGATCCCGCCATTCAATTTGCGGTTCAGGGAAAGATGCTTTCACAGGAGCGCGTTACGTTGGATAAGCGCTTCAGTTTTTATTTAGAGCGGCCCGGTGTCTTAGAATCGGATCGCCATCTCCAAAATGCGATCTTATTACTGCAGGAGGCGAGGAAGATTGAACCCATGGGTCCGCGCCTCACATCACAAATAGAAAGCCTGGATCAATTGGTGACGACGGCACAGACGCCGGTTAAAGTGACATTAGAGTCTGACAATCTTACACAGGTGGCCGTCTATAAGGTGGGAAGGTTTGGACGCTTCACCTACCGAGATCTGGACCTGCGCCCTGGAACGTACACCGTGGTGGGCACACGAAAAGGATACAAAGATGTGAGGCAAGAGATCGTGGTCAAGCCCGGACAGAAAGTTGTTCGCATCACTGTGGTATGCAAGGAGAAGATTTGAAGGTTCTCTGCAAAATAAGGGACAGCAGGGGCGAGAGAAGTCTGGGTGAGCATGACTTCCCCGTTCTCATCGGCGGCAGTCTTTCAGCCGGTATCCGTATTGCAGGCCTGGGTGAGCATGAGGAAGCCTCTTATATCGGGTGGTCTGAAGGACGCTTCTATGTGCAAGCTGCAGAGATGGGGATCCCCGTATGGCACAATGGTGAGAGGCTAAAAGGGTCTGTCTTCCTGCGTCATGGGGATAGGCTGCAAATAGGTCCAAGCCAGATTCTATTCAAGGTGGAAGATGATGGGATGGTATTTCAAGTCACTGAGCCGGGCGATGCCTCCAAGACGATTCCGCCTGTACCAAGCAGACCATCAGATTCATCCATGGAGATTGAACCAGTCTCCTTCCACCCTAGCCATCAACAAGCAAGGCCAAAATTCCCGCTCAGGGGGTTGGCCTGGTTGATTCTCATCCTCATTTTCTCAATACTTTCCGCCTCTGCCTGGTTCGTCTTCACCGCGAGGCAGGTGGTTATCAGCATTGAACCGGAGCCGGACCAAATCACCATCCGTGGAGGTATAGTAGCGCCGAGATGGGGTGCTTATTACCTGCTGCGACCCGGAGAATATACGCTGACTGCCTTGAAACGCTGTTATGAGCCTCTCAGCCAATCCATAAAAGTGGCGGGTGAACGGAGCCAGACACTGAAGCTGCAAATGGAAAAGCTTCCTGGAGTGGTATCCCTGCGTGCCTATCAGGAGGAGCAGTCCTCAGTTGAGATTGAGGGCGCACGGATACACATTGATGGTGAAGAGGTGGGGACGACGCCCGTCCAGGAACTGAAAGTGAGGCCAGGCCGCAGAAGCGTGGAGATTTTTGCGAAGAACTATCAAGACCTGAAAACCCACATGGATGTGGAGGGCTGCGGAGTATCTCAGACCTTACAGTTTGCCCTCCTACCGGCCTGGGGGGATGTGACCATCGGCTCAATCCCTCAAGGCGCAATGGTTATGGTTGATGGCAAGGAGGTGGGAGAGACGCCTCTAACAGTACAGCTCCTCCCTGGAACCTACAGACTGGAGGTGAACGCCGATCGTTACAAAACGTGGCGGACCCAGTTAACGGTGAAACCAAATGAGCCCCAGGTCTTGGACAACATCAAGCTGCTGCCCGCAGACGGCATTCTTGTCCTGTCCACAAGACCCCCTGGGGCAAACGTGACCGTGGGAGGTGAATACGCAGGAAAGACGCCTTTGAAAATCCCTCTCGCCCCAAAGACCACGCATGTTGTCCATATTTCTAAGGCGGGATATGAAAAGACAACCACAAAAATAGGGGTATCTTCTGCCAAAGAGGAAAAGCTCACCGTGGAATTAGTCCCCATCAAGGGGGTGCTCTATGTTATGGTGGAACCAAAAGATGCCGAGCTTTTTGTCAACGGTAAATCCTGGGGGCCGGTCCGTCCAGAATTGCGGCTCATTGCAGTAGAACACCAGCTAGAGATCAGGAAGGAGGGGTATGAATCGTTTCTCACAAAGATCACCCCACGTCCCGGATTTCCACAGGAGGTAAGGGTCGCCTTGAAAAAAAAGGTGCCCGAGAAAGTTGCACCCCCCTCAGTCATTAAAACGCATAATGGGTACTCGCTCCGTTTGATTAAGCCCGGGTTCTTTACTATGGGTGCGTCTCGACGAGAGCAAGGACGCCGATCCAATGAGACCCTGCGAAGGGTGGAGCTGAAAAGGCCCTTTTACATGGGGGTGAGAGAGGTGACCAACAAAGAGTTCAGGGAATATCTGGCTGAGCATCATTCGGGTTGGTTCAAAAAGCTCAGTCTAAACCGGGATGAAATGCCCGTTGTAGAGGTGATCTGGGAACAGGCCGCTCTCTTCTGCAATTGGTTGAGTGCAAAAGCCTCTTTACCGCCCTCTTATGTTAAGCGAGATGGCAAATGGGTGGCCGCTGAACCCATGGGAGGAGGCTATCGCCTTCCCACGGAGGCAGAATGGGAGTATTGTGCCCGATATGAAAAGGACAAGCCTTTCCTGAAATACCCCTGGGGAAATGATTTTCCACCCACAGGAAAATCAGGCAACTTCGCCGATGCCTCGGCCAAAGACTTGTTACCCAATTATCTGCCAAACTATGATGACGGATACCCCGGACCGGCGCCGCCGGGCGTATTCAAACCAAATAGTTTGGGACTGTATGATCTGGGTGGAAATGTGGCAGAATGGTGTCATGATTATTACACCATCTATGCCTATTCGGGTCAGAAGGCAATCACGGACCCCCTGGGGCCCATGCAGGGAGCACATCGGGTGGTCAAAGGGTCCAGTTGGAAAGATTCAAGTATCAGTGCCTTAAGGCTGGCGTACCGCGATTACAGCAATGGCAAGCGTCCGGATGTGGGCTTTAGGGTTTGCCGTTATTCGGATGATGTGAGGGAAAAGAAGTGATCATGCACTATCAGATGAAAAGACGGATGTCTCTGTTGGGACTCATGCTGAGTACGATTCTCTATGGGGGAGTCCCTGAAACGGTCTTTTCTCATACGTCAATCAGAGAATCGATGCAGGGTGTGAAAACGGGGCAACAATTATCCCTCAAAGTTCCCCAAAGCGAAGGGTTTGTGGCTGAAGAGAAACAGGAACAGGCTCGTCCAGAAGAGGAGAAAAAACCCTTGCCAGAAACGCCAAAGTCTCAAGCTGAACCCAAGAGAAAAAAGTGGCCGCTAAAGGAATTTGTACCCTCAGAGAAAATCCCAGCAGATCAGGCGGTGGATTTTCCGGCGGACATATAGAGGTTAGCGAAGCTTGGCCTCAAACCGAATCCCCTTCACCTCCATACACTTCCAGTTCTCTGGAGGTCAATAGATCTTTAAAATGAGGTTTTGAAAATGAAAAAGTCCTTTCCCATATCCTTTGAATCTATCTACCAGCTATTCTCATTAATCGTGTTGGTCATTTTGGTGCACGCCCTCTACGTGGGGGTCATCCGTCCCAAAGCGGATGCGGTCCTGGCACAACAGGCGGCCCTTGTTGCGGAGGATAAGTCCTATGTAACCGAGCGCTCTATCTATGTGCTGATACGGGATTACGAACAGGAGGCCTGCTTCATTCTCCTGTTCTGGGCCCTGGCCATCATAGCCTATAAGGGGGCGATGACCATCAAACACCGTGCCCTTCTGAGAAAGGATCTGATCCCGCTGGCAGAAGGCATGCGTATCCTGCCTGAGGATACCCGTGACTGGTCACGGAAAATCCAGGCCCTACCCCCCCGTCAACGGGACGCCTTGCTCCCAAGGGCCCTGCTGGCCGCATTGCAGAGGTTTGGTCTCACCGGGAATATCCAGGATGCCTCGGCGGCCACCCATGCCTACTGCAGCTCAGAAGGAGAACGACTGGAATCGGAATTGTCCATGATAAGGTATATTGCATGGGCAATCCCATCGATAGGATTTCTTGGCACGGTCCGAGGTATTGGAGAAGCCCTTGGACAGGCACACAAGGCGATCGAAGGCGATATTTTCGGGGTGACCAAGAGCCTGGGCGTCGCCTTTAATTCCACATTGATTGCTCTGCTCTTAAGCCTGGTTCTCATGTTTCTGGTGCATCATCTGCAACTGCTTCAAGAACGCTATGTCCTGGACACCGAGGCATACTGTGAAGAGCATCTCACCCGCCATCTGCAGACCCCATAAAAGGCCTTGGAAATGCGCATGATTGCACTGGAACTGAGCGACGTGGGCATCATGGCGGCGGCAAAAGAGCCTTTGGGACTGCTTCAGCTGGATGGAGAGGACCGGGAGAGCCCTGGGTTCGCCTTGCCGGACGAGACCCAGTTGCTCGTCGGCAGGGCAGCTGAGCGGCGGGCGCGACTCCATCCACTCCAGGTCAATCTCGGCTTCTGGGATCAATTAAATAAGGAGCCCTTGAAACAACCCAACCAATATGCACGGAGCCACGCGGAGATGGCATATGCCCATTTGGCTCATATATGGGAAAAGATCGGGGGACGCAGGAATGAAATGGTCATGGCGGTCCCAGCGATCTTTGCCCGGGATCAACTGGGGCTTATCCTGGGAATCACTCAGGCACTCAGTATTCCTTTGAGAGGCATGGTGTCCCTTTCCGTGGCTGCCGCGTCCACGCCATGTCCTGAGCGAGTCCTGTTGCACCTGGACATCCACCTGCACAGATCAGAGGTTGCTTTCCTTGACCAGGGTGAACGCCTTACCCAGAAGGACGTGGCAACAGCGAAGAAAAGGGGCTTGCGCCATCTCTACTCTGAATGGGTAAAGGCCATTGCCGAGGCGTTTGTCCGAACCACCCGTTTTGATCCCTTGCACGAGGCCTCCACAGAGCAGGAACTCTATGACAGGCTTCCAGCTGTTATGGTAGGGCTTCAACAGAATTCCTCTCTCCTTTTCGAAATGGTCGTGGGCTCTAAAAGTTATCGCGTCAACTTGTCACGTGAACTCTTTGCAGCAAAGGCGCAGGGGGTGTTCCAGGAAATAGGCGAAATGATTGACCTCATGCGAAAGCGCCATGGAAAACCTGGGCAGCCCGTGACCGTTCAGGTAACACATCGCATCGGGTCTCTGCCGGGTTGCAGGGAAATGCTCGCCACCCTTGATGGTGCCCAGGAAAGGGAACTGGAACCCGGGGCTGGCGCCTTTGGAGCACTAAATCTCTGCCAAGCTTTCTCCAGCCCAGAGGTTGGGGTCACATTGTTGAACAGCCGGCCTTGGCAGAGGAGAGAAAGAGCTTCTGAGGAAGGGCATCTTTCTGTGAAACCCATATCCCCTGGGGACATCTCTCCTACCCACGTACTCTACCGTACCGTCGCGTACCCCCTCTCTGATCGCCCTCTGGTTATCGGCAGTGGCGGCACCCAGGAAGGGGTTGACGTGCGCATAGAGGGTGAATTGGCCGGTGTGTCCAGGAGGCATTGCTCCATTCTACGGCGCGGAGAAGAGGTGATTCTCACGGATCACAGCACCTATGGAACCTTTGTTGATGGGGAACAGGTCTCTGGGACTGCTTTGCTTAGGCTCGGGCAGGTCATCCGGGTGGGAACACCTGGGGAACAACTCCAACTCATAACCTCTGTGGAGACAGATGAAAAATAGAAGGTTAAGCGTCTTCAGCCTCTCTTTTCTCGACTGCATCTGCTGCGGGCTGGGAGCGGTGATCCTCTTATTTGTGATTGTGAATGCCAAAAGCGCAGCCTACCGTGATGAGGTCACCTCTGATCTGCGTGGGGAAGTTTCCCGAATGGAGAGGGAGGTGCTCGATGGTAAAAAGGATCTCATCGAGGCACGAAATACCCTCGAAGAAATCCTGGAAGAACTGGCCAAAACCGAAGGGTTCTCCAGGAGAATCATTGAATTGATCCAAGAAAAAAAGCTGGAGCTGGCTTACTTTGAGAATGAGACCCTTGCCAGCAAGGCCCACATCAATAAATTGAAGGCAGACCTCAAGTCGATGGAGGAGGATGTGAAGCGGCTTGAGGCGGGAAGCAAGGCAGATGATGAATATGGGTCAAAGTTGCGCCGCTTCCCGGGAGTGGGCGATCGTCAGTACCTGACGGACCTTAAAATGGGTGGAAACCGGATTTTCATGCTCGTGGACACCTCCGCCAGCATGCTTGCCGATACGATTGTACAGATCATACGCAGGCGTAACCTCAAAGATGTGGAGAAGCTGAAATCTGAAAAATGGCAGCGGGCGGTCGCTACGGTTGACTGGTTGATCACGCATCTGCCTCTCACCAGCAGATTCCAGGTGTACACCTTTAACGAGTCCTCTTCACCACTGATTGAGGGGACAAGGGGGACCTGGTTGGATGCGGGCAATGTGGATAGGTTGAACGAGACCATTGATCGATTACGTAAGGTGATCCCCCAAAAGGGGACCAGTCTGGTGAACGCCGTCAACGCTCTGACCGAGATGAAGCCTTTGCCAGATAATATCTTCCTGCTCACAGACAGCCTGCCCACCATGGGAACGAGTAAACCCCTGAGCAAAAGGGTCTCTGGTAAGAAGCGCTTGAATCTATTTAAAGAGGCTGTGCGGAAATTGCCTGCAGGAGTCCCTGTTAACGTCATCATGTACCCGATGGAAGGGGATCCCCTTGCAGCCAGTGTTTTTTGGCGTCTGGCTGCGGAGACCAGCGGTTCATTCTTTTGCCCGTCCCGGGATTGGCCGTGAAATGAAATTGCGCAGAAGAGATATCGAGGTATTCAGCCTCTCCTTTCTGGATTGCATCTGCTGCGGGTTCGGGGCCATCATTTTGCTCTTTGTTCTGTCCAAGTTTGCCCAGCCTGTGATCATAGAAAAAGTGCGGGAAGATCTTCAATCGGTGATTGTCAAACTTGAAGAGGAGATCCACGAAATTCGGGGCGACTCCCACGTGTTGAACCGTGAATTGGAAGGGAAAGAGGAGCAACTCTCAGAAGAGAAGACAAAAATAGCTCGCCTTCAGGGTGACCTATCTAAAATTGAAGGGGAGTTTGCCGCGTCCAAGAAGAATGCCGCCGTACAGAATACCATCGAGGGCAAGCTGGCCAGGGCCTTACAGGATCTGACCGAAGAGATGAAGAGGCTGCAGAAGAGACAGCCTCGAAAAGTGGACAGGTCGATCGGGGGCATTCCGGTAGATAGTGAATACATCATCTTTATCATCGACACCTCGGGCAGCATGCAGCGGTTCGCGTGGACCCTGGCGCGCAAGAAACTGCAAGAGACCCTTGAGGTGTACCCTAAAGTGAAGGGTATCCAGATCATGAACGACATGGGCGATTATATGTTCACACAATACCGCGACAGGTGGATTCCGGATACCCCGGCACGTCGCAAAGCCATCATTTCAACGATGATAACCTGGCGGCCCTTCAGCAATTCCAGTCCGGTTGAAGGGATTACTGCGGCTATCAGAACCTACTACGATCCGAAGAAGAAAATTAGCCTCTACGTTTTTGGTGATGAATACAGCGGCTATGACCCTGAATCAGTTATCCGAGAGGTGGATAGAATCAATCGGGCGGGTCCAGGAGGTGAACGCCTGGTTCGTATCCATGCGGTAGGGTTTCCCGTCCTCATCGCCGACGCCCGCGGAATTGGAAAGACCGGAGAACGCTTTGCCACCCTGATGCGGGCCCTGTGCCAGAAAAACGGCGGCACGTTCGTGGGACTCAACAGAGTAAAGCCATGAGATCAGAAATCTTCCAGTCGCCGGTATTCCATGAAATCGGAGAATAATTCACTCTGTGGTGCACTTCTTATGAACGCCCTGACCTCAGAT
>CP070840.1:1815721-1818338 GCA_020342025.1 Deltaproteobacteria bacterium | reverse complement strand
TGATCACTTACCGAATCAAGAAACCAAACCCAATTTTAGCAAGCACATTGCCATCCTTTTAGCCGCCAAAAAATGCCTTCTTCGAAACCCAGTCCGCAGTGTCATCGTCCTTATCTGCCTGCATGCCATTCATTCCCCTTTCGTTACAGCAATAGCCATTTGTGAAGGGATAAAAGCACAATATGTAAGCATCCTAAAGGAGGGTGGTGATATCTACGTGGCGAGGGATAACTACGGGATCAATGCGCCCATTGAGCTGGGAATGATCGATCGGTTCCGGAGACTCCAAGGCGTGACCAAGGTCGTTCCTCGTGTGATCGGGCGTACATATGTGAAAGGAAGACTGTTAGTTATTCTCGGCATTCCCGCTACCTCTATTCCATCCTTTGTTCGGATCACAGACGGAAAAACGCTAGGAGGAAAAGGAGAGGTTATTCTTGGGGGGGGTGCGGCAGGCTATCTCAACTTGGATCTTGGCACTCGGTTTTCCATCCAAAGAAAGCCTGATCAGGTCTTCAAGATTGTCGGCCTATTTCATTCTCCGATCAACATCTGGAATGCAGATCTCTTGGTGATGAATTTCGAGGATGCCTCTAATCTCTTTGGGATAAGGGGCAAGGCCACAGACCTCATAATTTACACCCGACCGGGATATGAACAAATCGTGGACATCATTATTCAGATGTCTCAAAACGAAGAAGAGGCTGATCAACCTCTTCTGAGGGTTCAGACGAAGGATCTCATGGACCGTTACACGCGAAGGGGCTTCAACATACAGGCAGGCGTGTTCACGGCTTTCTACGCCATTGTATTCGCCCTTGCCATTCCAGCCATAGGCGTCATTTCCGGATTCGGTCTGTCAGAAAGGAGACGAGAGATTGGCGTCATGAAGGCCCTCGGGTGGCAGACACAGGAGGTCCTGAAGATGGTGGCCTTGGAGAATCTCATCCTGAGCATCATTAGCATACCCTTTATTATCCTCGTTGCAGCAGGGTGGATACATCTCCTGAACGGGGCTGGGATGGATCATTTTTTCGTGCCTGCACGAGACATACTGATGCCTTTTTCCATACCCTCGAGAATTTTCCCTATTCCATTTATTCTGAGCATCATGATGGCCCTAATCTTGACGATGGTTGGCAGCATATATTCCACATGGAGGACAGCCATCGTTCCGCCTTCAGAGGCGATGAAGACATGAGACCATTTCAAACTTGCAACGATATCTAGCATTGTATATTGCAGTACTGCAATATTACTCCTTTTTAACTGAAGCACAACACTGCATGGATGTTCCTGTAAATATGTGTATATCAACAACTTATGTTTGTTAGGCAATCCTCCACGGTTTGGCACAAATCATGCCTTTAGTTCATTAACCTGGTGTTTTAAAGAATGGTGAATTGCCTTGCTACCTTGAATTGGATCAAGGAAGCCATCAGTTTGTGATGAAATAACTGCGGGCGCAAAAGATGAGACGAACCCTTCTACTCGCTACACTCGTATTTGCGGCAATTATGCCCACGCTGGTTGTTGTCCTCCAACACCATTCCTCCGCACTGAGATGCGCTCTAGACGGATTCCCAATAGATCCCCTGTACGAAGTGACAATCATAAGGGAAGATGAGAACCCCTACAGTTTTTCATGTATTCTCAGTGCTCAGATCTGGCTGGTGGAAAACAGTGAGGGGCTCTACTCTATCTGGGTTACCGATGAAGTGACTGGGAAAAAGATAAGGGCGGAGCTTGCGTATTACGTGGAAAGTGATGCCATTACAACGCCCCACACCAGAAATAGAATCCACGCGTTTGCTGGAGAGAAGGCCGCCAAATTACATGCCTGGCAGTATAAGGGTAAGTTTCTGAAAAACCCCTTTAGAGTTAGGCCAAAGAGGCCGGTGAAACTGGCAGAGTATGCGCCTTGTTCGCCAGACCGCACCGGTACGATTCCACATTCCACGCAAAAACCCCTCTGCCTAGTGTGCAACGCCGTTCTTGGCACGGGCCTAAATTATATGTGGATATCTCAAGGACCTTTCAACCAACTTCCAAGGGGCTATTCAAGTCCTCCGGAAAAACCTCCTAAGAACTTGTTTTTGATCTGATCTGATGTCCAGGAATCCTTTCTTTCATTTGGCACAATAGACACGAGTTCTCTTCGTGTACTTTAGGAGGTAATGAGCTATGAGAAAGAGCTTTATTGCGTGGGCTTTTGTGTTCGTATCTGGACTATGTCTTCTTTCTGCGGCACATGCTGAGGAACAAAAATGGTGTCCTCTTTGCAGCATGAATCTGAAAATGTTCTGGAAGACAAGCCACTGGCTAACTTTATCAGACGGAAAAACAAAGGGATATTGCAGTATCCACTGCGCCTCCAAGATATACCAAAAAAGGCCGACTGATATTGATCGGTGGGAGGTGGCGGATTATGACATGAAGACACTCATCAATGCGCATCGAGCCTACTTTCTGATAGGAAGCGACCTTCCCGGAACCATGACTCCTGTAAGCAAATTGGCATTTGCTTCCCATGATGTGGCAAAAAACTATCAAAAGGAACACGGAGGAACGATCGGCTCACTTGATGATGCACTCACGCGCGCCATTGAGGGCAGGG
>CP070840.1:1811592-1815621 GCA_020342025.1 Deltaproteobacteria bacterium | reverse complement strand
GGCCTTTCCGATGATCAATAAATGCGTTAATGCCTTCCGTGAAGGCGTTGAGGATCTTAAGATGAGAGGCATCGTAACTGGCCACCTCCCGGCGAGCAGCCCGCATCAGACCTAAGGTACGCACGAGACAGTCCAATGCGATGGTCGGAGGCCCAATGATTTCGCTGAGGCGTCCGGCGGCCAGACGTCTGTTGCTCTCCATTTGCCAGAGGCGATCCTGGGCCTGTACAAAGCCTTGTGCCATGAAAAGATCATGGTCGTTTTCTGCATAGATGTGCGGAACGCCCCAGCGGTCCCGGAAAACTTTTACCGGCGCATGAAGTCCGTTGATCCGTATTTCTCCCTCAGTTTTTGGAAGAGGAAGTCTGACAAAATAGTAATAACCGGCTCCACATAAAACAATCACCAGAAGGAAAACTCCTGCCAAAAGGTAGATCAGCTTCTTAAACATGGGCACCCTTTTCGATTTCTCATGTTCATTGCGAGCCCCCGGGTAGGGGGATAAGCGGTGGGGAATGAATCCCCACCCTATACAGTTTCGATGTGGGATGGTATTTTACCCGCCACAGTTCGTTGGCGGGTAAACATGCCACGAGTCGTGCTGGAGCTTAGAAAATAGATGGGTGTGTGTCAAGGGATGAGTGGGATTATAAGTTGATCAGAGAATAGTGCTGTGATAGGTTTTTATTTTGAACTCAAAAACCTGGTCCTCTGGGCCCGGGTTGTTTACTCGTTCCAAGAGTATAAGGGGACGACCATTATAAGGATTTATCATGCCCACGGGTGCTTGTGGAATAAACTGTGATGTTTGCAGACTGAATCTCCTGAGATTCTGTTCCACGTGCGGAGCAGGAACGAGCGAGGAGGGGCTAAAAAAGATGGTAACACAAGTGAGAGTTCTAGGTTCGCCATGCCCCATCCTTGCATGTGCCTCAGAGAACCGGATAGAATACTGCCCAAGGGACTGTGAAGCGTTTCCCTGTGATAGATTCAGGGCAGGTCCTTATCCCTTTAGTCAAGGATTTTTGAGTATGCAGGAGAGAAGGCGTAAAGAGGGAGTACAGGCCAAGACCCCTTCAGGTGATGTCCTGAAAGTGCCTGCACAATATTGGGAAGAGCTCAGGAAGGGCGATATGGAAGAGATTTGCGGGTACGCCGCCGCAAGGATCTACCCGCCAACGGGTCTGCTGCTTCCCTTTCTCAAAGAGTATCTTCTGGTGGACGCGGAAAACCGGTGTCTGCGTCGTCAAAGCCATGGCCAATGGGACCGCATGGAAAACCCGCTTCTGGAATTGGTGTGTCTTGTGTATCTTCTTAATGTGGGGCCACAGACCCTAAGCCATGAGCTGGTCAGCGTCAAAGAGCTCAAGAGCGGGCACTTTTTCACAGGACCCCATGAGCTTAAGACACAGCCCCTGTTGGATCGTTATGGAAACGATCTGGATCTCTTCAAAGAGGCGGCAGAACACGCACGGGGTGAAGTTTTGGAACTGGCTGACGCCGCATATATGTTCCAGGCATTTCCCAAAGTGCCCCTCTACTATCTCCTGTGGAAAGGAGATGAGGAGTTCGAACCGCGCCTCTCTATCCTCTTTGACCGGTCCATAGAGCATCACCTTGCAGCAGACGCCATCTGGGGACTTGTAAATCTGGTCTCGGATGTGCTTCTTGCTTTTTCCGGCTCATCTGTGTCCGAAAGAAGTCGGTGACCACCCCCACCCTGAAAAAAGAAATCCCAAGTCATTGCGAGGAGCACCCGACTGTGTCGGGGACGACGCGGCAATCTCTTTCAATTCTCTGAAAAATGAGATTGCCCCTCGGCTGTGAGCCAATTGCCACAGGGCTCGAGGCCGAACGGCTTCGCTCCACCCCGCCCGCCTCGCCTGAGGCGAAGCCAATCGCGGGCAAGTCGCAATGACATCATAGAGGTTTGGGGAAACGGTTTAAAAATTTGCGCTTGACGAAGAATGGAATTTTCACCGAAAACCGTTTTGATTTCTTCCGATCTGTTGTATATTATTAAAGGGGCATTGGATTTACCCTCCATAGAGAAATACTAATCTGTAAGTTGTTATGCGAAGTGGGGCATTTCATGAAGTGGCTGGATGAGGAGAAATTTTCCACCATCGAGAGGATCCAACAAGGATTTGATGCCGTGGAATACGTCTGCACGAAAAAGATCGCCACAACCCTTTATCTGGCCTACCACCTTGGCAAACCTATCCTGGTTGAAGGGCCCGCAGGCGTGGGCAAAACAGACCTTGGAAAGAGTGCGGCCATTTACCTCCAGGTCCCACTCATCCGGCTGCAATGTTATGAAGGACTCGATGAGTCCAAAGCCCTCTACGAATGGAAATATGGAAAACAGCTACTCTACACCCAAATATTGAAAGATAAATTAAATGATCTCGTTCAGAAGTCTGATGGACTGACAGAGTCCATTGAAAAACTTCATCAACATGACGATATCTTTTTCTCCCGCCCATTCCTTGAACCGCGACCACTCCTAAAAGCCCTTCAGCAGCAGGAGGGATGTGTGCTCCTGGTGGATGAAGTGGATAAATCGGACCAGGAGTTTGAGGCATTTCTGCTTGAAATCCTCTCCGATTTCCAGGTTTCCGTACCTGAGATCGGTACCGTCTCCGCCGTATCTAAACCTTTTGTGTTCCTGACAAGCAATAATACCAGGGAGATGAGTGAAGCCCTGAAACGCCGATGCCTGCACCTCTTTATTCCCTTCCCTGACCCCAAACTGGAAAGAAAGATCATTCACACGCGTGTCCCCGGAATCCCGGAACGACTTAGAAAACAGCTGGTTTCCTTCATCCAACAGGTGAGGAAACTGGATTTAAAGAAGGTTCCCTCCATTAGCGAGACCATTGACTGGGCTAGGGTCTTGCTCCTCCTCCATGCCGACAAGCTGAGTCCGGACCTGGTCAGAGAGACCCTTAATGTATTTCTGAAGTATGAAGAAGACATCAGGACGGTCGAAGAACACATCTATGATTTCACAGAGAAAGCTGTAGTAAGGGCGTAAAAGAGAAAAATGGATCAGCTCCTTGAGCATTTCATTTCCGCCTTGCGTGGATCGGGGATAAGAATCTCCATATCCGAGAGCACAGACGCTATGCGCGCTGTTGCGCTTATGGGATATGGAGATAGGGAAGTTCTGAAGGATGCCCTGTCTGTGGCCCTGGCAAAGTCGCAAACAGAAAAAGAGATTTTCGAGGAGTGCTTCGAACAATTCTTTGCTTTTGATGCCTTTTCGACCCGGGAAGCGGATTCTGATGCGCCTTTGGAATCAGATTTGGACACACAGGATTCCCTCCTCACACAAATGCTCCTTTCTGGGGATAACGCGGGTCTTTCTGTCGCAATGAGCAATGCCGCGCGTCATGTGGACATCACGGGCATAAAGTTCTTTACCCAGAAGGGCCTGTACATCCAGAAGATCATGCAGCAAATGGGTCTAGAAGTGTTGAATCGTGATATCAAACGGCTTCGTTTAGAGGACATGAAGGAAAGGGCCAAAAGATTGGAAGCGACAAAAGAGGCGTTGTTTGAAACGGTACGGAACTACGTGGAGCGACAGTATGATCTCTTTGCCAGCTCGGCAACCGAGGAAATGATCGAACAATATCTGAGAAACATAGGGCTTTCCAACGTAGAACAGCGCGATTTCCACCGCATGCGCCTTATCGTTCAGAAAATGACCAAGCGACTGAACACACTCTATTCCAGGCGGCGAAAGAAGGCCAACAGGGGTCTGCTTGATTTCAAGAACACCTTGAGAAAAAACATCATCTATGGGGGCCTTCTTTTTGAACCCAAGTGGAAGAAGCGGAAGGTCGATCGTCCTGATGTGGTTGCCATATGTGATGTGAGTCGTTCTGTTAAAGCGGTCTCCCGGTTCCTTTTGCTCTTTCTTTACAGCCTGAATGAGATCTTGGAAAGGATCAGGACATTTATCTTCTGCTCCAATCTCATAGAAGTCACCCACGTGTTCGATGAATATGCCGTTGAGGAGGC
>CP070840.1:1807952-1811492 GCA_020342025.1 Deltaproteobacteria bacterium | reverse complement strand
CGTCTTGCCTCCGGCCCATAGGGCCTACGCCCCGGAGGGAAGGAATGGGCCATCACTCAGTGGATGCGAAGGCACCGTTTTCTCATATGGAAATTTATGGTACAGCGCACTATAACGTTGCATGGAAGGGGGTAAGTCGTGGTTTCTGATAGGAAAATCGCCCTGGTCACAGGGTCGGCAAGGGGGATTGGGAGAGCGATTGCCCTGGATTTGGCCAGGCAGGGCGCAGACATTGTGGTCAATTACAGATCGCGGCCCGACGCGGCCCAAGAAGTGGTAGAAAAGATAAGAGAGATGGGCAGGCGGGCTTTAGCCGTAGAAGCGGACGTGGCCGATGAAAACAGAGTGAAGCTAATGGTAGATCGAGCGGTCGAAGAACTTGGCCCCATAGACATTCTCGTGAATAACGCCGCCCTCCACAGGGGGGGTAGGGTTCAAAGTATCGCCCCGGAAGAATGGGACCTGGTGCTTAACGTTGCCCTCAGGGGGGCCTTTAACTGTTGCCGGCATATCGTCCCTTCCATGGTTGAGAGACGCTGGGGCAGGATCATTAACATTTCATCCACTGCCGGGCTCCACGGGTCTCCTGGCGATACGGCCTACGGCTCAGCAAAGGCGGGTCTCATTGGATTCACCAAATCCCTGGCCAAAGAGGTGGCCAGACGAGGGATTACAGCCAATGCGGTTGTGCCGGGCTTTCTTCATACAGACATGACAGCCCCTCTTTTTGGCAATGGGGAAAGACTCAGACGCGAGGTGGAGCGCATACCCATGGGCCGTCCCGGGGAGCCCCATGAGATCGCAGAGGTGGTCAGTTTTCTGGCCTTCAAAGGGTCCTATGTGACCGGGGCCGTCATCCTGGTGGATGGTGGTCTGGGCATGTAGGAAAAAGGGTTCGCAAGGCTTTACGATTTTGTGAGGAGGTTTTCATGATTAGGACTGTGGAGCAATACCTGGGGAGCTTAAGGGATGGAAGGGTCATTTACTGCCTTGGGGAGAGGGTAGGGGACGTCACCACGCACCCCCTTCTTCGGAATGTCATTCGGAGCGCCTCCATGGACTATTACTTTCCCCATGACCCTAAATATCGTCATCTTTTTGTGGCGAAAAATGGAGAGGGCGAAGACGTCCATGCCATGTTTATTTCCCCAAAGAGCGCTGAGGATCTCTTGACGCGGAGGGATATATTCTTGCTCACCTGGAGAACGGGTGGGGGAACCCAGCTGCACTGCATGGGCATCGACGCCCTGGAGGCCTCCAGGCTTGTGGCGGAAAAGATGGATAGACAGATAGGGACGAGCTACGTGGAGCGGGTGGAGGCCTATCGAAAATATTTGCAACAAAACGATCTGGGAATCACCGGCGCCATGACAGATGTCAAGGGGGACAGGAGCCTTCGTCCTTCCAAGCAGGAAGGCCATCAGGACTACTATGTGAGGGTCTTGGATCGGCAAAAGGATGGGATCATTGTGAGGGGAGCAAAGATGCACATCAGCTCCACACCGGGCGCCAATGAGGCCATCGTTATGCCTTGTCGGGCCCACGGCGAGGAAGACAAAGACTATGCCCTTGTTTTTGCCACACCCCTGAATGCGAAAGGGATCACCATGATCGCCTCAGAACCGCCCATGAGAGAGGCAAATGAGGCGGCTGCCTGGGATTATCCTGTGACCACCTCCTATGGGCACGGAACCTCTGAGTGCATGATTGTCTTTGATGATGTGTTTGTGCCGTGGGATAGGGTGTTTTTGTGCGGTGAATGGCAGTTTTCCAGAGATATCACCTATGCCTTTGCCACTTTGCATCGTCTGTTTGGCGTATGCCGCATGACGACGGAACTGGAAATCCTCACGGGCGTAGCCGCACTCATGGCTGAATACAACGGGATAGAGAGATATCCGCACATTAGGGATAAGCTGGCTTGGCTTGCCATGTATACGGAGGCCGTGAGTGTCATCGGCAAGGCCTCTTGCATCTATTGCGAAAAACAAGCAGATTCCGATCTGGTGAGCCCCAATATGGTTTACACAAATACAGCGAAATACTTGTTTGCAGACAACTACCACCAGGCTGTGAAGACCGCCCATGACATCTGCGGGGGCATTGCAGATACCGTACCCACGTACAGTGACTGGGAGAACCAAGAGACCCGTCCATGGCTGGAGAAGTACCTGGCAGGCAAGGCGGGCATACCCACCGAACACAGGCTTCGGGCCATAAGGTTGCTAAAGGACATCACGAATCCCCATTTTCAAATAGGAGGGATCCACGGGGAAGGATCCTTGGCGGCCCAGAGGATGTTTGTCTTTGCGGGTGCGGATTGGGGAAAGTACAAGTCGGCGGCCAAGAGGGCGGCGAGAATACCGGGATGGGAGGAAGATCCCACGTATGGCCAACTGCCAGACTACCCCTCCTGTGTCTCATCCAAGTTGCAGCCGGCAGACATGTCCTACAAACTATAATTACGTGGCATCACATGAAATCGCTGATGATAGATAAGGCCGTGACAAAACGCAGAGGAGGATCACATGACAAAAGATGACGCATCAAAGAAAAAAAAGCGGTGGAAGAATTTTCAAGAGCACCTGGGTTTCACAGATGAAGAATTAGAGGTTTTCCGCTCCAACCCCAACCACGTGAAGGCAATGGAGCAGGCGCCTGCCTTTGCAACACACAACATCATTATAGACATTCTCGAATCACACAATTGTACCGCAGGCTACAGGGCAGGAGATCGGTTTGTTGTGGATGGACTTGGATTTCTGATTAATGAGGAAAGCCCACAGAAACTCTGTATCGGCGCCATATCCAGTTTCAAGACATTAATTGATCGCATGTGGCAGGCCTTTTTTGACGGAAAAACGGATGTCCTTCACGACACGATTCGTTGCCCCGACGTGGGGGTTCATCGGGGCGGTTGGGGCGAAATAACCATGAGAGTGCGCGCCGTTCCAAAGAAAAGAGAGGGGAAAGGAGATTGAGCATGGACCTGTTTCAAGTCAATCAAGAGACCTGTAACCAGGACGGCATTTGCGCTGCAGACTGCCCGGCCGGACTCATTGATTTCCAGAAAGGCGGGTATCCAAAACCCATTCCCGAGGCAGAGAAACTGTGCATCAGGTGCGGACATTGCGTGGCCGTCTGCCCAACGGGCAGCCTTTCCCACCGCGAGATGGCCATGGAAAAATGTCCCCCCATAAAAAAGGACCTCCAATTGAGTGCCGAGCATTGTGAGCATTTCTTGAGAAATCGTCGCTCCATACGTGTTTACAAGGACAAGCCAGTCCCCCAGGAAGAGCTGACCAGGCTCATTGAGATCGCTCGATACGCCCCATCCGGGCGTAATTGCCAGTGCGTGGAATGGCTGGTCCTCAACAACAGGGATGAATTGCGCAATCTTAAAGGTCTCATAGCCGATTGGATGGGCACCATCCCTGACTCGCTTGTGAAGTGGGAATTTGGGCGCTGGAAAGATGGGCAGGATGTGATTCTCCGAAACGCCCCGGTTGTTATCGTCACGCATGCTGAGAAAGCCAATCG
>CP070840.1:1805305-1807852 GCA_020342025.1 Deltaproteobacteria bacterium | reverse complement strand
TACATGGCAAGCAACTTTTTATCATTCATTGTGATCCTCCTTATCCATTTCATCTTTTGGGATATAAGCCGGGGGCAAACCGGTAGCGGCATAGTCGGATATAAGTTTTCGTAGAAGTGGTGGGACGGGTTCTGAATCGGCTTCAGACGCTATGGCTTCAGCTTGTGGTTCTAAGCTGCGCCTGTAGCCATGGGCATTGTTGGTTTTATCCTGAGGATAAATACGGGCCAAAAGATCGCCGGTGCGTTGATCTACCAGATAGGCGGAGCTAAGATCCCAACTCTGGTAACGCACGTAGAGATGTTGAAAGTGACGGAAACGGGAGGGTACTTCAAAGCGCACCCCTTCGATCTGCAAAGTGCCGTCACTCTTTCTCTGAGTACGCCTCTTTTGCGTTGTGAAGGCAAAACGAAGCGCCTCAGTGTCAGGTGAAGGCCTCGAGACATCCGGGCCTTGAAGCAAACGATCAAGAGGAGAAGATCCGATCTCATTGTGCAGGCAACGGTTGTACTCCATCTCCACCCAGGCCTGTGAGACCCTGTTCAGGAAATCCAAGCTTAGAGGCTCTACCTTGGAGAGCATGGCCATCAGACGCCCTTCGAGCTGCCCCCAGAAGGCCTCTTGCTTCCCATTTTGATAGGGGCTATAAGGAAGGGTTTTTTCATGTATGATCCCCAAGCGTAAAAGGCCATTTTCGGTCTCATGGGCTTTCATCGCAGAGCCATTGTCCGACATCAATCCCCGGGGAAGGCCTCGTTTATGAAATGCCTGCGTTAATCCGTGGAATAGGGTCTCGGCACTTTCACTAAGATACCACTGCATATGATTGCATAGCCTGGAACGGTCATCCAGTACGGCCAAGGCTTGTGGGGTGTGCCAAAGACCATTTGAATCTGCCACCCGCCGCCATCCTTTATGGTAGTCAAGGTGCCAAAGTCCGTGGACATGGGAAGACTCAAAACTACGAACCTCCTTTTGTTCAAGGCGCTCTTGAGCCAGCTTCTGCCCTGGCGTCGGATTGCGACGGCTTGCGGCCTTTCTGTACCATCCCCGCTCTTTCATTCGTCTAAAGACCGTCGAGTAGGACGGCATGACTCCCAGATGTGGTTGTTCCTGCACCAAAGCTTCCAGGTTATCGCTATGAAGTTGATAACTCCAGTGGGGATATCGAGCATATTGTTTCCCAAGGGCATCCAATAACTGGGGGCTCATGGCGGTTGCCTTGCCTGCGTCGGAACGGATCTTGCGGCCTAAGGCTTTAATGGGATCTTCAGCACTCAACGCACGGTAATACCAACGCTCAATCGTGGAAGCGCCAAATGATACCCATGCATCCTTGGTGGGATGGAGATATACACGGCCGGCAAGCTTCTCGATCTCTTTTTGCAAATCTCCCTTACAAGGCGGCCTCGCCAGAAGAGCCCCGATGACAGAAAAACGAAATTGGGCCCAATCGGTCAACTGCTTCTTGGATCTCTTGCTCATTTTGCGGCTCCTTTCCAAAATTAGGATATCTCCCTCAAAGAAAAAATTCTTTGGGGCAACAGAACCGCTATACCACCTACGCCAGAGTAAAAAAACTCCCCATCTTTTGCGGGAATAAAATATTCCCCCATTGTGCGTGCCCAACATGCGAACTCAAGCTGTGGCCAGAGAGTAAAGACAGGCTATAAGACCCTTCTGCGGTGATTCACTGTTAAGAAGAAAAAATCTTAAAAGAGCACCGGGTAACTCACTGTCCCGCACCGAGGAGCTTACCCTGCCGCGAAGGCGATGCCACTGGGCACTTGTTGGGAATACCTCTCTGAAGTATGAAGTCCACCGATTAAGCGTTTTTCGGGTAACTCCCAATAACCTCTTGAGTTTATTGGCACTCATCCCATCCGGCCTGTTTTGCCGAAGCGTCATGGCGACTAAAATGACGCAGCTCCAGTAAACCCGCCGCCCCATAAAACGGGTCGATGGCGGCAGGCTCCTGCGGCGGCATCCTTCCCGACTGCAACACAGGCTTAGACGGATGAGACAGTCTTCAGCAATATCATCGGGGCCTCCCCGAGGTTTACGCGGATAGTTGGCTTGATGTAACGGACCACCGCAATATGGACACCCACCCTGCCGGTGCTCTCTTGCTAAATCCATATCTATGCGGTGAAGAAGTGAAAAAAAATTGGCTTTTTGAAGTAATTCTGGTAGCATTGATCCTGCCCTTTTTAGGTTTTGGGCAGGAGTCCCCTCGGTGGATCTCGCAAGATACGTGAGGGGACTCCTTTCCCTTCCCTCACACATCTTGCATATATCAGACTATATTTCCATCAATTATTTAGACAGCTAACAGAGTCGATCAAAAGAACCTTTTCATCCCTGGTTATACAGATATTGACGGCATGACTCCTTTTGGTTCCACGAAACTTGTATCCCCATGCCTGACCGAATGCCCAGGGATACCACTGGGGCTTCTTGAGTTTGCCTTTCTCCACCTGGCGGTATCGCTTCTGGATCACGAATGCATGCAAAATGAGGGCGTGGTCGTCACAGTCCATTATCTCC
>CP070840.1:1799987-1805205 GCA_020342025.1 Deltaproteobacteria bacterium | reverse complement strand
GCGGTAATCCCTTTCTGCATGCTCCTCACGTACGGCGAATCGTTCCCAGAGTGATTTGAATTCCAGCTCCCGAAATATTTCAGCGAGTTCCTGGTTTTTGGGCCCCTCGACCCTCAGATCTGCAATGTCCTCATCAATGGGGGTGTGCTGATCTATGGTCACCAGTTTCTTGCTCAGGACTGCCTCCTCTTGAGACATCTCCAGGTTCTCTTTCAATTTCTTCTTCTTGATCTCCTGGAGACGTTCGAAAACGCCCTCAAGAGAACCAAAGTCCTTAATCAGGCCCAGGGCGGTTTTTTCCCCCACCCCAGGCACGCCAGGGATGTTATCTACACTGTCGCCGGAGAGGCCCATGAGATCGATGACCTGAGCGGGCTCCAAGCCATATTCCTTTGTGAAGGTGTCATAATCCGTATACTTGTCCTTCATCGTGTCCCACAAAGATATTTTAGGGGATATGAGTTGTCTGAAATCCTTGTCCCCCGTCACGATGAGAATCGGGAAATCCTTCTCCTCACCCATTCTCGCCAGCGTGCCGATAACATCATCCGCCTCATAGCCCTCTTTTTCTATGGTTCTTATGCCTAAACCCTTCAAGATGGCCTGGATGTAGGGGAGTTGTAGGACAAGATCCTCAGGCATGGGTGGCCTGGTCGCCTTATAATCCTTATAGATCTCATGTCTGAACGTGGGCCCTTTCGCATCCAGTACAACGGCAAGGTATTTCGGATTTTTTTCCTCAATAAGCTTCAGGATCATCCTCGTGAAGCCAAATGTGGCATTTGTGGGAAGACCCTTCGAATTGGAGAGATTTTGGATGGCATGATAGGCTCGATGGATATAGGAACTCCCGTCTACCAGGTAAACAATTTCTCCCTCTTGGCCCATTGAATATCAGCCCCTCATCATTGGTATATTTCAAAAAAAACAGAGAAGAAAATAGGCAGGTTCTATGACAGGATTGTGAAGCCTCCCCGCGGAAAGTCGCGGGCGCGCCAGAGCCGCTATGGCGACGACACGCTGCGGGCATACTGAATGGATGGAGGAACTCTCCATAGCCTTAAGCTGTGGAGGGCCCATCTCGCCACTCATCCCCCCTTCCGGACTGAGCATCTTGGCGAAGGAGAGTAAATCTCAGGCGGGATTTTGGCAAAAACCCTAAGTCTCGCTCTCCTGAGATTCCTCGGGTAGAGGCTCTTCATAAAACCTAGCGATCTGACCCTCCCTCAAGAAGTCCACCAGATCTTGACTGGCAAAATCAAAAAGCAATTTAGGCAGAGGCGGCGCCTTCCATCTCGGCCTGATTTCTTCTACTCGCTGCTTCTTGTTTTTCGGGGATTCTTTTCCAATGGCAACAGGGCAGGTGCCGGATGCAAAACCGATCCTATGCCCGTCCACATTATACAGGATCTCATCAAGCCACCACCCCAGGTGGCGGCCATTGATCCCGTAAACATGCTCCCCTTCATAAATGTAGGCGACAGGAGATCCATCCCACAGGTAAATGGTCGTATTGTAATCATCCGCAATATAGGCCACGGGATTTCCATTTTTGTCAAATAAGGTCTTACTATTCATGGCAGCCACCTAAGAGACATCGATCATTGATCATCTATCATTTACCATTTGAAGAATGATAAATGTTAAATGCTAAATGTGAGAGGATAGATGATAAATGCGAGCAGTTTACCTGGCGTAATCCACCGCCCTGATTTCCCGAATAACAGTTACTTTAATCTGTCCGGGATAGGTCAACTCATTCTCTATCTTTTGGGCAATGTCCCTACAAAGGACAAAGGCCTGATCATCATTAATCGCATCCCCCTCCACCATGATCCTAATCTCCCGGCCCGCCTGAATGGCATAGGATTTACCTACCCCATTGAAAGAATTTGCAATTTTTTCCAGGTCTTCCAGCCTTTTCACATAAGACTCCAGCATTTCCTGACGTGCCCCTGGCCTTGCACCTGACAAGGTATCCGCGGCCTGGACCAGAATGGCCAAAACGGATTCCGGAGGGACTTCCTCATGATGTGCCGCCACGGCATGAACCACCTCATTTGACTCCCCAAGCCTCTTTGCCAAATCAGCCCCGATCAGTGCATGGGGACCCTCCACTTCGTGGTCCACTGCTTTACCGATATCATGTAGCAATCCGGCCCTCTTTGCCTGTTTTATGTTCAATCCAAGTTCAGAGGCCATCACGCCGCAGATGAAACTCACCTCTTTGGAATGCTGCAGTACATTCTGTGCGTAACTGGAGCGGTATTTCAAACGACCGATCAATTTCACCAGCTCCGGGTTGATCCCGTGTACGCCCACATCAAACGTCGTTTGTTCACCCGCTTCTTTGATGCTCGCCTCAATCTCTCCATTGACCTTTTCCACGATCTCTTCGATTCGCGCAGGGTGAATCCTTCCATCGTCAATCAGCCTCTCCAGGGAAATTTTTGCCACTTCACGTCGGACCGGATTAAAACCGGACAATATGACCGCTTCTGGGGTATCATCTATGATAAGATCCACGCCAGTTGCCGCTTCAATGGCCCGGATGTTCCGACCTTCCCGTCCAATGATCCGACCCTTCATCTCTTCATTGGGCAAATTGACGACAGAAACGGTCTTTTCAGCCACGTACTCACCCGCATATCTCTTAATAGCCAGTGCGAGGACCTCCTGGGACTTCCGTTTAGCCATCTCTTTGGCATCGTTTTCAATCTTGCGAATGAGCTTTGCCGCATCATGTTTGGCCTCAGATTCCATGGATCTGACGAGTAATTCCTTTGCCTCCCTGCTCGAGATACCCGCCAACCGCTCCAATTCACGGCGCTGCTCAGCGATGAGCCTTTCGTATTCCGCTTGATTTCTCCTCACGATTTCTTCAATGCCTGCGGCATCCTTTTCTCTCTTGGCAACGGACTTCTCTCTTTGTTCATACTGCTCATTTTTTTTGTCTAGGATCTCCTCTTTGTGAAACAACCGTCTTTCCAGCGCCAGGAGTTGTTCCCTCTTTTCCTTGGTCTCCTTATCAAAATCCAGCTTCATCTGATAAAGAGTATCCTTGGCTCGGAGCATGGCCTCTTTTTTGATAGTCTTGGCATTTCTGTGGGCCTCGTTGATCGTTTTCTCTTTGTATTTCTTGGCAGAGTCAACCTCACTCTTTGCCATTCTTTTGAGAACCCAGTAGCCTATGATGGCCCCGAGAATGACGCCGGCCACCGTAGCAGCTATCATTTGAATTGTTATCATATTTGTGATCATATTATGTCACCTTTCTCATGGTGTTGTTACAGAACGCGTCAATTGATGATTTGTCAAAGATCTCAATGCATGCCCATTCGCTCAGCAAAGTCAAATGGAGATCACTCTCGTGCATTCACAATTCAGCCCATTTGACGAGCTAGAGGTGCAAAAAACGTCTTGCCGTTTCAGGACGACCTGTCCAATTTCCAAGTGTTGAGAAAAAAGAGGTGAGGATTTCTGAGGGACTAATGCTGCCTAAGTGTGGAGACAATTAGATAGAGGGGCCGATATGTGAGAAATGGGCCCCCAAATATAGCTTAAATATTGTCTGATTGGTGCACTCCAGCATGGTATGTTTGTCTTAGATCGTTTTAATTTCACCTTGTAAGCTATACGATATGTCATTCACCTTGGTGCGATTAGTCCTCTTTATACCTCAAAATATGGCTGAATCCCAGCCCAGGCAGTCCCTTTTCCCAAAATTTGTTAGGCGTGTCGTAAAATTTACCGCTGTTCCACAACCCAGCGGTGGGAACGCCTATCCCATTACGGAATCAATGTTATGGATCAATAATTCCGTTCGCTGCCGTAAGCGGGATAACAGATCATCCTGTTCCTTCAATAGCTGAAAATACTCGCTCGCAATATTCAGGGCAGCCAATATGGCCGTTTTTTTATCGGATAGCCCTTCCGTATTATTCTGCACTTCTCTCAGTTTCTCATTTACGTATTCGGCTATCCTCTGTACCTCTTCCTGATCTTCTTCGCTCGTAACGAGATACTCGCGATCAAGGATTCTGACTTTTACAGGCTGCGCCAAACTTGTCTCTCCCCGGCACTAGATATCCGCTTGTTCGATTTTCTCCAACAGGGTGACAACCCTCTGCTTGACTTTACCCCTAGCCGCCCTCAATTGTTCCATTTCCTGCGCAATGTCTGTGAGCTTCCCCTCTTGAATATGTAGCTTCTCTGCCAGGGATTCATTCTCCTTCTTTAGCGAGGCGATATACTGTATGAGTGAATCGATCTTTTCTTCCAGCAGCTGGAACTGATCCATGTCTTCGGCTGTTCCCATGACACCCCTAATTTAATCCCGCAAAAACCTATAAATTTCAACCTCTTAAATCGATTTAGAAATTCTAGATTTGTCATTTTATCTTCTAGCTGGAAAAAAATCAATAAAAAAGGCCCCGACGTTGTTTAAACCAACTCGGGGCCTCTTTTCCGGTTAATGGAAGGGTTTTTAAGGGTTATAATCCTTTTTCTGCTACTTTGAGCCGTGCAATGGCCCTTTTCAGGGCGTTCTCTGCCCTCAAGAAATCTATGTCCTCGGCCGCTCTCTCCTTTGCCAGTCTCCCTTTAGCCCTTTCCATGGCATCGCGTGCCCTGTCCACATCGATATCGCCCGCCTTCTCCGCTGCATCAACCAGCACAGAGACTTTGTCGTTGGAAACCTCGGCAAAACCGGTCGTAACAGCCATAGACTCCCTTTGGGAGCCGGACGTATACCGAAGTTCTCCTGGGACAATACCTGACAGAAAGAGCACATGGCCTGGCAGTACGCCAAATTCCCCCTCAGTGCCGGGCGCAACCACCATGTCCACTTCTTGGCTCACCAGGACCCTTTCGGGCGTCACGATTTCCAGAAACAAACGTCCCATGCCATCACCTCTACTTGCTGGCCGCAGCCATCTGCTCGGCCTTTTCCTGGGCGCCTTCTATGTTGCCAACCATATAAAAGGCTGCCTCCGGCAGGTCATCATGTTTACCCTCAATGATTTCCCTAAAGCCCTTGACCGTTTCTGCAACTGGCACGTACACGCCCGGTCTTCCCGTAAAGGCCTCAGCCACGTGAAAGGGTTGCGAGAGAAACCGCTGGATTCTCCTTGCCCTGGCCACAGTCAATTTGTCTTCGTCAGAGAGTTCATCCATGCCCAGTATGGCGATGATGTCCTGAAGATCCTTGTACTTCTGG
>CP070840.1:1786262-1799887 GCA_020342025.1 Deltaproteobacteria bacterium | reverse complement strand
TTTCTACGGGCTGGTTGGGACCTGTCGGGTTGATCTCGAAAGAGGCCTTGCAGTCCATCCAATTGTAGGCGCCACAAAGACCCGTCCTTTCAGGACTGATCACGCAGACGTGGCTGGGGGCAAAGGACTGGCAGAGGGTGCAGGAATAATAGGTCTCCACGCCCTCGTCGGTCATCTTCTCCACACGATCGTCTCTTGTGTTGTACTCACCCCTGGCCCTTTTTGTGAGTTTATCCACATCCTCTTTTTTGGTGTACAAAGTGACCTTCACCTTGTCCAGGATGTTTCCAAAGTCCTGATGGAATTTGGCATGGAGGATCGTGCCGATATCCTTCAGGGTGAAACCCTTCTCTATGGCCTGATCGCCAATCCTGATCCAGGCAATGTCCCGCTGCCCGATATGCATGAGGCCTTGGGCATAGTTGATCAGGTGGTGGATCTGCCTTTCTAGGATGGGCTCAAAGTCGGTCTGCATCTGGCGGCCCGCCACCTGCACATAGATGCCTAAAGGCAGCGTGTCACCCTTTTTGACATCTGTCACATCCGGGCCGATCAACTCCACCTCTCCATCTTCGATCTCATTCATGTCCGCCATCTTGGTGAGTTCAGTGCATTGCGTCTTGCCTCCCCCGATCTCTACATAGAGATCGTCCTTACGCACTCTCTCTCCCTCAAAGGCTGGGCCGTAGGCCAAGGGTATATCAATCTCTGTGATGGTTACCTTGAGACCCCGGATCTCAATGGACTTCTGGGGCATCTCGTCGTGTGTCACATTGGCGACCACGTGCTCATAGGTGCAGACACCGGTGGGCAAGACCTCTGGAATGTCTGTATCTGCGATGGTGGGGAAACCCCAGTTGATGGCACCAGCGGCGTTAGCGGCCCACTCCGCATTCACCTCACCCAGTGCGTTGACAAAGGCAAAGATGCGGTCTTTCTGGTAGGCGAGTTGCTTTCTGAAATCACCCGGTTCGATCCCGCCAAAGGCCATGCCGGCCCTGTTGGCAAAGCCGAGGGCAAACACGGCTGCGGATATATCCGGCCCAAAAGGGACGAGGCGGGTGTTCCACCCGATCTGCACATTCTCTTCCAGGAGCTGCTCTGCAAACGTGGTCCCATTCTGATTGGCCGCCATGAACACATAAATGGTCTTCAATTGATATTCCTCGGCCATCTTTTTTGCTGTGGCCGAATCGGGAGCAGCCCCCACAATGGCGGCAAATCCCGGGGCCGTTCCGTCCACAAATTCCACGCCCCTTTTTCTCATAATGGCGTCGTCGGCAGCCCCAAGCCAGATTTTGCCGTTCTCCACATCCGGATCTTCCATCTCAGGTTGGTAAAAATCAGGGTCCTCCACATAGCGAATCGCCTCCACAATCTCCTCAGCAAAGAGGGCCGCCATACCTGCATCCAGCAATCCTCCCAGATAGGGAAGGTGACAGTCCTTCTTCACATGGGGGGGTAACAGCTTGCGGGCGAATTCAAGGGGCTTTTTGGCGGAATCTAGGTCTGTCACCTTGATTCCGGTCAAAGAATAGATAATGGGCAAGAAGTAAGCGGTATTGGGGAATTCCAGTTTCTGGCCCCCGCCAAAGGTCTCCAGGGCCCTTTTATACTTTCCTTCTGCCTTAGAAACGATATTATAGGCTCCCTGAATTGCTGCAAAAGCGACTAACTTCGACATCCTTTCTCGTCCTCCTTTCTTAAGAGGTAATTTTTTCAATAAGGGTTAATAACGCCGTCTAACTGTGTCTGTGCATCCTTTTAAGGGATAGGCTCAATCTATCCACCAACTCCATTTCAGTCGGTTTTATCCCCTCCTCTTCCGGGGCTTTTTTTGCCTTTGGCTTTTTCTTCTCCTTCGCCATCTGAGCCTTGAGGGCCTCTAGATCCGCCTTCTCTTTGGCCTTCGCTTCTGCCTTGGCCTTCGCTTCTTCTTCCGCCCTCTTTCTCGCCTCTTCCCCGGCCCTTTTCTTGGCCTCCTCCTCCGCTTTAACTTTCGCTTCTGCCTCTGCTTTGGCCTTGGCCTCTGCCTCTGCTTTGGCTTTCAATTCTGCCTCTGCTTTGGCTTTCAATTCTGCCTCTGCCTTTTCTTTAGGCTTCAATTCCACCACCTTCTCTTCAGGCTTCGGGGCCACCTTCGGTTTCTCTTCCTTTTTCTCCGGTTTTGGAGCCGCTTTGACCTCTTTCTTTTTCGGCTTGGCAGGTTTTTCTTTGGCAGGGACGGCCGCTTCCGCGATAGCCAGGTTTGGTTCTGGGGATAGGGAGACCAGATCCACTTCCTGCAGTTCCAAGTTCTTGGAAATCTCTGGCACATCGGTGGCCATGCCGCCATTCATCATACGGTCGATAAACGATCGCGTGAGCCTGACGCTCTCCGGGTGCCTCAGGATGGCCACGTCAGCCCCGCTCAGGAGATAGCTCACTGCCGCCACCGCCTCCATGAGAACACCTCGCCTCTCCGGATCACCTAGGGTGGGCACCTCTTCCAGGGGTTGGCCCGCCTCCTTGCATTTCCACACCTCGTTTCCAACGTTAGATATCATGGGGGCCTGCAGCTTATCGTCCTCTTGGGTGAGAGCGGCCATACGGATGCGCTCCATGACCGAGTAGGAGTATTCCAGGCCGTATCCCAGTCCACCTGTTGTGGGGTCAATGACAATCTTATTGGTCGGCACGCCCAAATTGCCCAGCAAAATGTTGAGCTGTTTGGCCAAGTTCACATCGATGGGAGATGAGGCCACAATCGTGTGACCATACCCTATGGCGCTGGCCCCCACGCCCTTGTGGTTCCCCTCTTCCACAGGTGCCAGAGAAACGTTCTTGCCCTGACATTGCTCTGAGATCTTCTTTAAGACCTCCTCATCTTTATGGTTGTTCGCCGTACCCCACACCACGACGGGCACCTCAACGGCCTCTATCACCTTCTTGGCCAACTGGGCGGCCTCATCCGCCCCCCTGTCCATACCATTGGGGTCCGTGCTCTTCATCTGGAGTACGATGATGTCGGCGCCATATTCATCCACACATTTCTTGGCCCAGGCGTCAGGTGAAGAAATGACATCTTTAAACGGTTCGACGGCAGCGGCGGGCCACTCCCCCGAAGGATCATAGTCCCATACCTCCATGGCGATCTTGGGCGCATTGGGCATGTCTCCTTCAAAAAGGTGAAAGGGATAGGCTTCCTCCCCGCCCAATGTGAGTGCAGCACTCTCCGAACCTATTGTGGTCTCCCCGATCCTTCCCGAATAGGGCTGTTTGGGTATTTCAAAGGCCAATTTCTTTACCTCCTTTTCCCATTGCAGACGGTTTTTTTCTTCTTCTGGATTCTGTTAACATATTGAAATCACATATTTTTAACTATGTGAAAAATATAACAAAAGAGCGCAAAAAAATTACCTCTTTTCAGAGGAACAAATTTGGAGAATAAATGAGAGAAAAATGCTTGTCAAGTAATTTTTCTGAATAAAATGAAAAGCTTATATGAGACCTTGAGCCCCATATATTGGGGTATGCAGGAAATTAATTACAATATACAGGTATAGATCATAAGTGTTAGCATTCCATATTTTTCATTCGAAGCAATGCCGGTCTCGGAAAGGTGATACCTCAAATGACCGCCTCGAATATTGGCTATCTGCTGTTCAGAATCTTTTCAAAAATTGCATAAGCCGCTTCCAGCGCCCTACTTTTCCTGTCAAGTTCTATGGTTGGCCTTCCCTGGAGATCAAAATCGCGCACGAGCAGATCTTCAGGCACAATCCCAATCAACTCCAACGGATACTGGCTGACGACCCCTTCAAGAGTCTCCAACTGTTCTTCTTTCGCCTGATTGATGATCAGCAATTTCTTGTTGATATCCAGTGCCAACTCATCGGTCAATTCCAAAATTCTCGCCGCCGATTGAATTCCCCTTCGAGTGGGATCGGAGACGATGAGCAGAAGATCAATGTTGTTGGTCGTTAGTCGACTGATATGTTCCATGCCCGCTTCATTATCGATCACCACGTAGGCATAGTTATTGATCAGCCTATCCAGGTATTGGGTGAGTAATGTGTTGGCGGCACAATAGCAACCCGCCCCTTCTGGCCTTCCCATAACAATCAAATCAAAACCCTTTGCCTCAACCACAGCCTGCTCCAGCTTCATCTCCATGAACACATCTTTCGTCATCCCCGCGGCCACGCCCACCTTCATCTCTTCCCTTGCCTCTCCGAGGGTTTCCTCCACATCTAGTCCTAGAACCTCATTGAGATTGGCGTTTGAATCGGCATCCACACCCAGGACAGGGGTTTTTCCCTGTTCTACCAGGTACTTAATGAGCATACCGGCTAGGGTGGTTTTCCCTGTCCCCCCTTTACCAGCAAGGCCAATTGAGTAGGGCATTGTCGCCTCCTTATCCGGATATTTTTGGTTGATATTCCAATAAAATTTTTTTAAAGTGAGGGCGCTTTTAAATACCTTATAAATACCATTTTTGTGATGTCAAAAAAAAAAGACATATGGGAGCAAATCACCAAAACTTTGGAATCTCAACTATCCAAATCAGAATTTAAAACATGGTTTTCTCAAGCAACGCTCAGAAAATCCAGTCCCGACTTAGCGATCATTGGCGTCCCCAACAAATTTGTTGCCCATTGGCTACGAGAGAAATATTACATTCAGATAAGAGATGCCTTTCAAGCCATCCTCAATCGACCACCCGAATTACATTTCATCTATGATCACCCCGCTGACACTGTAGAATCCCCTGACGCGGAACCTTCCCAGAAACGGGAAGTCTATGGGGATCCCCGTTTAGATCCGTCCATGACCTTCGGTCGGCTTCACATGGGAGAATGCAATCGATTTGCCTGTTCATCGGCCCTAGAGGTGGCCAACAAACCGGCTGAACAATATAACCCATTCTACATCTATTCTGATCTGAGCCTAGGGAAGACCCATCTCTTGAACGCCATAGGAAACCATGTACTCAATAAGAACCCATATTCTCACGTAAGGTATCTCACTTCAAACACATTCACTTCTGATTTTACTTATTCCATAAAGAATAAAAATCTTCAGGCGTTCCGGGAAAGATATTGTGGTCTAGATTTGCTGCTCTTAGACGATGTGCAGTTGCTCGGGAACCGCAAAAAGACACAAGAGGAATTGCTTTTCATTTTTAACGCCCTCTATGGGGCTGGGAAACAGATTGTGATTTCGGGGGACAGCCCCCCGAATCAACTGCCGAGGATGAACGCGCGCCTGAAATCAAGATTGGGCTCGGGGCTCATCTCAGAGATTGAGGTCCCAGATCAGAGCACTAAGATTCATATTATTAGGAAAAAGGCAAAAGAAGATGGTATTGCTATCCCGGATGACGTGATCTTCTTTCTCGCCAAGTCCAATAGAGATTTCAAGGGGCTAGTCAAGAATATCGTGAGGATTGAGACCTACGCTTCGCTCAACCGTGGAGACCTAAACATCTCCACGGTCAAATCTCTCATTAAAGATGATCAGAGAAAGGAAGCAGGAATGGAAGACGTAAAATCCATCACGGCAGGCTATTTCAATATCTCCTTATCTGAACTCATCTCAAACAAAAAACAGAGAATCTACTCCTATCCAAGACAAGTAGCCATGTATCTCTGTAGGAAATACACAGATTCATCTTTCAAACAGATTGGAGATGCCTTTGGAAATAAGGACCATTCCACAGTTATTTATGCCGTGAATCGGATTGAGAAATATAAGGCTCGAAAGAAGGAGACACGGGAAGATCTGAATAAACTGGAGGATTTATTGGGGTGAGGTCATATCTCTTTCAAAATCTTTTGAACACAATTGAACAAAAAGGACGTCATTTTTAAATGATGGAAGAAAATGGCCATATAGATTAGAAAAAGACTGGAAAGTCTAACGAAACCTTATCAATAATTTATCCTGTATGTCTATGGGCTTAAAGCATTATTAAACAAACTCACATGCCTATAGTATGATTATGATATTAGAATTTTATTCTTAATAAATAATAGGGAGGGGAAAATGGAAATAAAAATAGATAGAGATGAACTCTACAGGGCCATTTCGCGTGTCCAGAGCATAATTGAAAAGCGAAGCAACATGCCAATCCTCTCAATGATTCTGCTTTCAACGGATGAGTCAAGCGTGAACATTTCAGCAACCGATTTGGAGATAAGCTATCAAGAAGGACTCCCCGCTGACGTAATCAATCCTGGAAGCATAACGATCTCTGGGCGAAAACTTTTTGAAATCCTAAAAGAGAGCAAAAGATCTGAGATTCACATTAGGGAAAAAGAGAACAACTGGGTATCCATATCCGATGAGGACGCACGATTTAATCTCGCCTGTCTACCCGCAGATGAGTACCCCGTTTTCATGGAACCAGAGGGAGTTCTTACCGTGGAAATTGAAGGGGATGTTTTAAAAGAAATGATCAATAAGACCATATATTCAGTCACTTTGGAGGAGGCTGGGTTCAAGCTATCTGGGGTCTTTACGGAAAAGGTGGCCAAAGAGGATAAGACCCTTTTAAGAATGGTCTCCACCGATGGTCACCGTTTGTCCATGATAGATAAAGAAATTAAGGCTGTGGCACAGCTGAAGATGAATGGTGGGGTGATGATTCCCAAGAAGGGGATATTAGAGCTGAGTAAGCTGGCCGCGGAGGAAGGAGCTATTCAACTGGGGTTTAAGCAGAACAACTGTGTCATAAGAAAGGAAAACATACTCATCGTGATTCGTCTCTTGGAAAGTAAATTTCCAGACTATAATGCAGTTATTCCTCAAAAATCAAAGCATTTTGTAAAAATTGATAGAGTTTCTCTATTGGATGGGATGAAAAAAATGATTATCTTGAGTAACGAGAGTTACAGGGGTGTGAAGGTGACTTTGGAGAACGATAATTTGGAACTGGTCTCCATTAATCCAGACCTGGGAGATGCTCAGGAGAATCTCGTCGTTGAATATAAGAATGAACGTCTGGAAGTGGGATTCAATGCGAGATATTTCATAGACGTGCTTCAGGCTATGGACAGTGAAACGGTAGAATTGGGTCTTATTGATAATTCCAGTCCCTGTCTCATAAGAGGGGAAGATGATAAGGGGTTTTTGGGCTTGATTATGCCCATGAGGCTATAAAATGGCAAACGCAAATTCAAGGTATGATGCTGCTGATATAAAGGTCCTGGAGGGCTTGAAGGCCGTCCAGAAAAGACCCGCCATGTACGTGGGTAATACGGGTTTCGAGGGTCTACACCATCTCGTCTACGAAGTGGTAGATAACAGCATAGATGAGGCGATGGCTGGGTATTGTGACCATATTGATATCCAGATTTTGGCGGATGAAAGTATTACCGTGCTGGATAATGGGCGAGGTATTCCTGTTGATATACACGAGACAGAAAAGATGCCTGCCCTGGAAGTTGTGATGACCAAGCTGCATGCCGGTGGGAAGTTCGATCACAAGATCTACAGGGTATCTGGTGGGCTCCATGGCGTGGGGGTATCTGTCGTAAATGCCCTTTCCGAGTTTTTGGAAGCGGAAATCTATCGTGACGGCAAGATCTATACCCAACGCTATGAGCAGGGAAAGCCCAAAACAAAACTGAGCGTGAAGGGTGATACAAAAAAGAATGGCACCAAGATTCATTTCATGCCAGATCGGAACATCTTCGAAAAAGTCCAATTTGACTTCGAGACCCTTGCCAGGAGGATGAGGGAGCTCGCTTTTCTAACACAAGGGGTGAAAATCCAGATCTCCGATGAGCGGACAGGCAAGAAAAAGGACTTTATGTATGAGGGCGGGATTAAGTCCTTTGTGGAATATCTCAATAAGAACAGGGAAGTCCTCCACAAGAAGCCTATTTACATATCGGGTGAGAAAAATGATGTGCTCATTGACATAGCCTTACAGTACAACAATTCCTATAAAGAAACCCTTTTCACCTTTGCGAATAACATCAATACCAGAGAGGGCGGCAGTCACCTCAGTGGATTTAGGTCAGCCCTTACGAGAAGTATCAATCAATATCTGCAAAACTCCAATCTGGCCAGAAATTTTAAAGATAAGCTCTCAGGAGAAGATGTGAGAGAGGGCTTGACGGGTGTGGTCAGTGTGAAGTTGCCAAACCCGCAATTTGAGGGTCAGACGAAGACAAAATTGGGAAATAGTGAATTAAAGGGACTGGTAGAAAATCTCTTAAATGAGGGGTTGAGCAGTTTCTTTGAGGAAAATCCAACCGTTATAAAGTCTATCCTCTCCAAGGTGATTGATGCGGCCCGAGCGAGGGAAGCTGCGAGAAAGGCCAGGGAGCTTGCCAGGAGAAAGGGCGTGCTTTCAGACCACTCGCTACCGGGGAAGCTGGCCGACTGCCAGGAAAGGGATGCGAGTCGTAGCGAGATATTCATCGTGGAGGGGGATTCAGCGGGCGGTTCAGCAAAACAGGGCCGGGATAGAAGGTTCCAGGCGATTTTACCCCTAAAGGGAAAGATCCTTAACGTGGAGAAGGCCCGCTTCGATAAAATGATCTCCAGCGAAGAGATCCGGACCATGATCGCCGCCCTGGGCACGGGAATTGGGGACGGTGAGTACAATATCGATTCCCTCAGGTACCATAAAGTGATCATCATGACCGATGCGGATGTGGATGGGTCCCATATCCGGACCCTTCTTCTCACCTTTTTTTACAGACAGATGCCGGAGCTCATTGAGCGGGGGCACCTTTACGTGGCGCAGCCGCCCCTTTACCGGGTGATGGCCGGAAAAAAGGAGCTTTATATAAAGGACGAAGAGGGTTTTAATGCATTCCTATTGAAAAGGATCTCACAGAAGGAGAAGGTCCTACTGCAGAGCGGTGAGGTGATCTCAGGCAATAGGCTTGTGAAGCTACTCAGCGGCGTCATCAAATTTTACGAAAACGTGAAAAAACTCTCTAGGAGGGGCTACAGTCCCAGATTTATTGAGTTTTTCGTATCACAGGGCGTAAAAAACAAAAAACAGTTTCAGAACAAGAAGTTCATGGAGAATCTCTTCCAGAGGCTTGAGGAAAACCAGTTTGGAGTTAGTGACATTCAATTGAGCGAAGAAGGCAGTTACTACGAGTTTCTTGTGAGCGAAATGCAAAACGGTGGACAGACCTCGGCCGTCAACTGGGAGTTCTTCTCCTCCGCCGAATTGACACAGTTAATGGGGCTCTCCCAGGAGATGGAGAAGGTGAACAAAGGGTGCCAGATTATGGTTGGCGAGGCTGAAAAAAGGGAAATCGATGACCCGCAGCATCTCCTCACTGAACTCATGGAAGGGTCGAAAAAGGGCTTAACAATCCAGAGGTACAAAGGACTCGGGGAGATGAATCCCGTGCAACTCTGGACCACCACCATGGATCCGGAGAAAAGAACTTTGCTTAGAATACGAATAGAGGACGCCTTGGAGGCGGATGATATCTTCACCGTCCTCATGGGAGATAAGGTGGAACCAAGAAGGGAATTTATTCAGAATAACGCACTGGAAGTGACTGAATTGGATATATGATCCTCCAACCCCGTTATTCTTTAGATCCAGAACATACCTCCATTGAACAGCACCCATCCACGAATCACTGAAACAGGGATTCACCCACACAAAGGATTACCAGTTTTGACTCCCAAGGTATCACCTTCGGGCAGTGAGCTGGACAGATATATGAGATTCTGTTTCAAATTCTGATGGGTCCTTTCTTCGCGAGGATAAGAAAATTGATGAGGAGAGAAATATGGTGGCCAACGCAAGTCCAAATATTGTGAACATTGAAGATGAGATGAAGAAGTCCTATCTCGAATACTCCATGAGTGTGATCGTGGGCCGCGCCCTTCCCGATATTCGAGATGGTCTTAAGCCTGTTCACCGACGCGTCCTCTATAGCATGCATGAGATGAAGAACTACTTCAATCGGCCCTTTAAGAAATCGGCAAGGGTCGTTGGGGACGTGATTGGGAAATACCACCCACATGGTGATGCGGCGGTCTATGACACCATTGTGCGCTTGGCACAAGATTTTTCCATGAGGTATCGCCTGGTAGATGGCCAGGGCAATTTCGGATCCGTAGATGGTGACCCGCCTGCGGCCATGCGTTATACGGAAGTGAGGATGACTCGGTTAGCGCAAGATTTCCTCTCCGACATTGAGAAAGAGACCGTGGATTTCAATCCCAATTATGACGACTCCCTCTCAGAACCTTCCATCCTCCCCACAACCATTCCCAACCTACTCATCAACGGCAGCTCGGGAATTGCTGTGGGTATGGCGACCAACATCCCGCCTCACAATCTTTCCGAGGTATGCGATGCCATCATGAGGGTGATTGATCAGCCCGACGTGAGCCTAGAGGCGTTGATTGGGCTCGTTCCGGCACCAGACTTCCCCACGGCGGGATTTATCCTTGGCAGGAAGGGGATTTACGAGGCCTACAAGACGGGAAAGGGAATTATCAAGATAAGGGCGAGGGCCTTTGTGGAGAAGGTGGGCAAGAGCCGAGAAAGGATCGTGATTTCGGAGATCCCTTACCAGGTGAATAAGACAAAGCTCCTGGAGAAGATTGCGGAATTGGTCAGAGAGAAAAAGGTGGATGGGGTGTCCGACATCAGGGACGAATCAGACAAAGACGGGATGCGAATTGTCATAGACGTAAGAAGGGATGGGAAACCCCTGGTGATACTGAACCGCCTGTACAAATACACCCAGATGGAGATCTCCTTTGGGATCATCTTGCTGGCCATTGTGAATGGGCAACCTCAGACCCTAAGGCTCAAAGAGATCCTCCAGCTCTTTATCGATCACCGTCGTGAGATTATCATTCGTCGGACCATATATGACCTCAGAAAGGCAGAAGAGCGTGCCCATATCCTTGAGGGACTAAAGAAGGCTATGGATTTCCTGGATGATGTGATCGAGTTGATCAGATCCTCCTCAGACCCCCAGGAAGCCAAGGCCAGATTGATGGCTGAGTTTGAGTTTTCTGATATCCAAGCTCAAGCCATTCTAGATATGAGGTTGCAAAGGTTGACAGGACTGGAAAGGGAGAAGCTGGATGCCGAATACCAAGATCTGATCAAGAATATCGCACGATTTAAGGCCATTCTTGAAAGTCCAGCCATGGTGCTGCAGATTATCAAAGATGAAATGCAGGAAATTAGGGAAAAATATGGGGATGAGCGCAGGACTGAAATCCTGGAGGAGACCGGAGAGATAGACCTGGAGGACCTTATTGCCGAGGAAGATATGGTCGTCACATTCAGCCACCAGGGATATATCAAGAGGAACCCGATCAGTCTTTACAGGGCACAGCGACGGGGCGGAAAAGGCCTGACCGGCGTTAGACCCAAGGCAGAAGACTTTGTTGAGAGCCTCTTTGTGGCATCTTCCCATGACACCTTTCTCTTCTTTACCAACAAAGGACGTGTCTACTGGAAGAAAGTGCATGAGATCCCTGAAGCAGGAAGGATGTCCAGGGGAAAGGCGATCGTTAACCTCCTCGATTTGAAGCGGGGGGAGCGTGTCGCCACCACACTCTCCGTGAGGGATTTCGAGGAAGGGAAGTACGTGGTTATGGCCACAAAAAAGGGGTTGGTCAAGAAGACGGAACTGGCGGCTTATAGTCATCCCAGATCAACGGGGATTGTTGCCCTAAGGATCCGGGATGAGGATGAACTGATCGCTGTTCGGGTGACGAGCGGGGAACATGACATCTTTCTGACCACACGGCAAGGGAAATCCATACGGTTCAAGGAGTTTGATTTGAGAGCCATGGGAAGGGTTGCGGAAGGAAACATCGGAATCAGGATGGAACCGGAAGATTATGTGGTGGGGATGGAGGCCCTCACGGAGGAGGGAGCCACTATCCTGACTGTGACACAGAACGGGTATGGGAAAAGGACCAGAACAGAAGAATATCGCCGGCAGGCAAGGGGCGGCAAGGGAATACTGACCATTAAGACAAGCGAGAGAAATGGACCCGTCGTTTATTCCTATCAAGTGACCGATCAAGACCAGCTCATGATTATTACTGAACATGGGAAGATCATCCGATTGAGGGTGGCAGACATCTCTGTCATTGGACGAAATACCCAAGGTGTGAAATTGATCGGCCTGGGAGAGGGGGAAAAAGTAGTGGGCGTGGCCAGGTTGATGGAGGAAGATTAGGACAACTAACCAATGATAAACATGGATTCCCTTCAACCTCACATCATCCTCGATAAATTGGGCACATCCCTGTTTGCCCAGAACATCATATTCCAGCGCTCCCTGGATTCCACAAACACAATAGCGAAAGAGCTGGCAGCCCAAGGGGCACCCGAGGGAACCCTGGTCCTGGCTGAAGAGCAGAGAGCGGGTAAGGGGAGAATGGGAAGGCGCTGGGTTTCTCCGGGGTATGTAAATCTCCTCTTTTCCCTTTTGATGAGGCCTAAGATCCATAAGGATCAGGTTTTCGTTACCACGATGATCTTGGCCCTGGCCACCATTGAGGCCATCAGGAGCAGAACCGGTCTCACACCGACAATCAAATGGCCCAATGACCTGTTTGTGGCTGGCAAGAAATTGGGGGGCATACTCACGGAGTTCTCAATGAGTCATGACGACATCGACTATGTTGTCCTCGGCCTTGGCCTGAACGTGAACTGGAGCCCGGATCAGAGAGAAGAGGTCTCCCATCCCGCCACAAGCATTCTGGCCGAAACAGGGTCTAAGATCTCCAGAAACGAGTTGTTGGTCAGCATTTTGATGACATTTGAGATGTACTACCGGCAGGTTTTGTCCGGACACATAGACGATTTTTACAGGACATGGAACGAGGCCTCCATGATCATAGGGCGGAATGTGGAGATCGTGTCCCCCAAGGAAAAAACCCATGGGAAGGCCCTGCGCATCGATCGCAATGGGGCGCTGGTTATCCAAGATAATGCGGGGAAGGAGAGAAAAATCATTAGCGGTGACGTATCCATCTCCCTCCCTCACCGTTCCAAGAGCTTGAAGCCGTGCTGACAGGGCGTCGCCAGGTAACGTATACCCGGGTCCTCCATTTCTAGAGTATCTTTCTAACCTTGTATCCTTCTTGTCTGAGTCTGCCCAAGATATCCTTTGCATGTTCACGCCCTCTCGTCTCCAGGTTTAGCTTCACCCGGGAGACCCCGATAGGATTGTCCAGGGCCAGACGATCATGGAAGATGTGTAGGATATTTGCCTTCTCTTCGGCGATGATGCCCAGGAGACCCCAAAGGGAGCCTGGAACGTCCAAAAGGTTGACCTCGATCCGGATGAGTCTGCCCATCTTGACCGAGGCTTTCTGGAGGATGCGATCAATCATACTCGTCTCAATGTTGCCACCGCTGATCACCAGGACATAGCGTTTCGCCTTGGTCGAGACCTTATTGTCCACCAGGGCGGCAAGGGGTGTGGCCCCTGCCCCTTCAACAACAATATTTACCTTCTCCAAAAGGTTCATAATGGCCCCCGCAATCCCCTCTTCATCTACGCCCGCCATCTCATCCACATACCTTTGCAAGATGGGAAAAGTCAGTTCCCCAGGTTTTTTTACGGCAATGCCATCGGCCAGTGTGGGCGTCACCTCCACGGCCACGGGCCTGT
>CP070840.1:1783194-1786162 GCA_020342025.1 Deltaproteobacteria bacterium | reverse complement strand
CGTCTTTTCCGTGTCAGCGGATCTTTTTCTTCCATGCGGGGGGAGACCCGAGACCATTGACAAGAACAACTGGGAAAGCCTGTTTGTAAACGGTGCGGTCCCCACCGCCCGAATCATCTGTGAGGGGGCAAATTCCTATATCACCCCGGAAGCCCGTGATGAACTCCAGAGACGAGGTATCGTTGTCCTGCGTGACGCATCGGCAAACAAGTGTGGTGTCATTTCATCCTCTTACGAGATCATTGCCAACCTCCTTATGCAGGAGAAGGAGTTCCTCATGCACAAAGAGGCGTATGTGGGAGATGTGCTCAAGATCCTGGATAAGAGGGCAGAAGAGGAGGCAAAACTCATTTTCAAGCGCTATCACGAATACGGGGGTGAAGTCCTCTATACAGAGATTAGCGATGCCCTCAGCCGAGAAATCAATGGGCACTATGCGAGGCTCTTCGCTCTGTTCCAGGATCAACCTGAACTCTCAGAACAATCTCTGTTCCGCAAAGTGCTTTTGAATCACCTCCCAGCCCTCATCCGTGAAACGCCGAAATACAGGGCACGGGTTCGGAAACTCCCACCAAAGTTCAAGTATGCCATCCTGGCCAGTGAAATCGCCTCTTTCATCGTGTACCATGGCGGCTGGGAAGTTGATTTTATAAGCAGGCTCGGAGAATACCTCAAGGAACGTCTCCCAGAAGCGAGGCTAAACAGTTGAAAAGTTGTTATATTTCAGATACATTGTCCTAGCGTTGGGTCCCACAAATTCCATTAGATATTCATTTTGAATCCATGGAAAAGATAGCCCCAGAAACCTACGACAAGTATATCAAGGCCCTTATGGACATCAGTCGGGCCATCACTTCCGACCTCTACCTGGAGGATATCCTCAAGCTCCTCGTCATGGTCACCGCAAAGGTCACAGGGGTGGAGATCTGCTCCCTCTGGTTGGTGGACGAGGATGCTGAAGGGAAAAAGATACGGCTCAAAGCCACCCAAGCCATTGATCCCGATTACGTGAAGGACAGATCGCTGAATATGAATGAAGGGGTGGTTGGCTTTGTGGCCGCCAACAACCAGCCCCTCATTATTGAGAATGTCCTGAAGGAGCCTCGATTCAAAGAAAAGGAGATGGCGAGAAAATTGGGCCTGGTCTCCATGGTCAGCGTGCCCATGCATGTGAAAGAGGACAAGGTCATCGGCGTTTTGAACTGTTTTACCGCTAAACCCCACAGCTTCTCTGAAACAGAGGTAAATCTCATAACGACTGTGGCCAACCAGGCCGCGGTGGCCATTTTTAATACGGAGCTCATGGTCAAGGAAAAGGTAATCCAGGAGGAATTGGAGACCCGCAAACTGGTGGAACGGGCCAAAGAGGTTCTCATGCGCCGCCGCAATATGACGGGGGAGCAGGCCTACCGCTGGATGCAGAAACGTAGCATGGACTCCCGCAAGTCCATGCGCAATGTGGCGGAAGCCATCCTTCTCTCGGATGAGATCTGATGCCCGTCTCTCTTGCTGCTCCCTAAAAACAACCGATGTGCCTCCTTCAGCGCCAAGCGCAGTCGGCGATTGGTTCATATTTAATGGTATTCCCTACCCCTCTTGAAAGAAAGGCGGATTTTCACATTTAGAGGCGTTGAATCAGCCCAGGTTTGGGTTCATATTTGGAAAATCCGGGAAATTTCTGATAAAAACCTGTTGACATATTTGGAAAGCGGGGGCAGTATAACAGATTTATAGTTTTAATGTTTTTCTGCACAAAGGTGTGCGGAATTTATTAAGAAGAGGATGACAATGGTGTCTTTCTCCTTTGGGGGATAGGCACCTTTTTTATTTTAAATCTAGTAAAGGAGAAAGATGAAGATGAATCTACAACGAGCAAATTCTAATGAGGCATTACAGACAAAAAACCGTTCCCGAGATGTCGTGCCCCAGTCCGGCATATGCAGCAGATGTATTGACGGGTGCAAGGGAAACTGTGACATGTTTAGGGCCACTTTCCGCGGAAGAGAGCTCCTTTACCCCGAACCCTTCGGGAGCGTAACCGCCGGCGCGGACAAGGACTACCCAGTTGATTATTCCCATCTGAATATCATGGGTTACGCATTTGGGGCAAAGGGGGTAGATCCGGATCCCGACAAGGCCACTTTTCCAGCCGTCAATACGGAAACATCCTTCGGTGCTGAAGAAAAAGTCAAAATGAAGGTGCCCATCTTCACCGGTGCCCTTGGTAGCACGGATATTGCGCGGAAGAACTGGTCACATTTTGCGATAGGGGCAGCCATAAGCGGTATCACCCTGGTTTGTGGCGAGAATGTATGCGGAATCGACCCGGAGTTGGAATTTGGCAGCCATGGCAAGGTATCTAAATCCCCGGAGATGGACCGCCGCATCAAAGAATATCGCCGCTACCATGAAGGCTACGGAGATATTCTTGTCCAGATGAACGTGGAGGATACCCGCAACGGCGTAGCCGAATATGTCATTGACAAACTCGGGGTAGAGACCATGGAGTTGAAATGGGGCCAGGGAGCAAAATGTATCGGGGGAGAGATCAAGGTCAACTCTCTGGATCGCGCCATAGAATTGAAGAAGCGCGGGTACATCGTAACCCCGGATCCGGAAATACGCGCTTTTCAAGCGGCTTTCAGGGCTGGACCCTTGAAGCAATTCGAACGACATTCCCGCCTCGGATTTATTGACCAAGAAGGCTTCATGACGGAGGTGGAGAGGTTACGAAATCTTGGTGCCAAACGCATAACGCTAAAAACAGGCGCTTATCCCATGAGAGAACTGGCCATGGCTATACGCTGGTCCAGCGATGCCAGAATTGATCTTCTAACCATTGACGGCGCGCCCGGCGGGACCGGGATGAGCCCCTGGAGGATGATGACCGAATGGGGCATTCCCTCCATATATCTACACTCCATGGCCTACGAGCTATGTGATCGTTTGTTCCAGAAAGGGAAATGGG
>CP070840.1:1777697-1783094 GCA_020342025.1 Deltaproteobacteria bacterium | reverse complement strand
TTGTTACAACAAAACATGGCGACCTGAAGACCGCAGTGGAGTGCATGAGAAAAGGCGCCTGTGATTTCCTCGCCAAGCCGTTTCAGGTTGATCAGCTCCTGCTCACCATCAAAAGGACCGCGGAAAAGAAAGAGATGGAGAAAAGGGCTAAGCTTTTCGAACAAGAACTTATTCGCGTCCTTTTTGATCTCAATACCGAGAAAAAGCGGCTGAAAACCATTATTAACTCCGTTGCCAATGGAATTATGGTGACTGGCCGGAACCTGAAAGTCATACTCCATAACCCCGCTCTATTACATATGCTGGGCGTGAAGGAGGAGATAAAAAATCCCTTCCCAGTTACCCAGATCGTAAATAATAATGCGTTAAACGCAACGCTAAGGAAAATTCTTGGCGGGGAGCTTTCTGAAGATGAGTCCATTTCGCAAGAAATCCATGTCGGGGAAAATATTCTGAGGGCCACCGCAGCACCGGCACTTGGCCCGGACAGAAAGTTATTTTGGAGCGTTGTGGGAACGGTGACCGTGTTCGAAAATATCACACCTTTGAAACGGCTTGCCGACATGGAGTCCGATTTTGTCAATATGGTCGCCCATGAACTTCGAAGCCCTCTTACCTTGATGAAAGTCACGAATGACTATCTCTTGGGTGGGCGGGCAGGGCCGCTCAAGGAAAAACAGCAAGAGCTCGTGAGCAAGGGGATAAGGAAGATAGATGCCCTCCTGGAACTCATCGACGAACTGCTTGATCTGGCTAAGATTAAGGAGGGAAGAATTGTCCAGCGGCGAGAACCCACGGATATCGGCCAGATTATAGAGGAGATGGTGGCGTTGATGGAGCTAAGGGCGAAAGAACAGGGGATCGTCCTGAGCTATGCTTGTGAAAACCTAAAGCCGATCGTGGCAGATCCAAAAAACATGGAAGAGATTCTTAGTAACCTCATGACCAACGCCATCAACTATTCTCCTGACGGGGGGCGGGTTACTGTCATGGCAATAGGTGCTGGTGATCATGTGGAAATCATTGTCCAGGATACGGGCGTAGGAATCCCGGCGGAAGAACTGCCCAAGATTTTTGATAAGTTTTATCGGGTCAAACATCCAAAAACTCGTGAGGTCAGGGGTTCAGGTCTGGGCCTTTCCATTGTCAAAGGCATTGTGGAAGCCCATAACGGAAGCATTGAGGTGAAGAGTACGGTGGGTAAGGGCACAACCTTTAGAATTATCTTGCCCATGACAAGCGCTTCTTAAATCCGGATTTTAAACCCGCTGCCCTTTCTGAAGAAAATCTGATACCATTCTATACCCCATGGATAGGGAATATCTCCTTCTGAATGTATGCTGCTACCCTTCGCGCCTCCTCAAAGGCCTTTTCTTTGACTTCGCCCTTGCTTTGGTATGGGTGATCGTAGAGACTGCCCACTTCCATTTCCGGGCCGAACATCATTCCCCCCACGAGGCCGGCAAATTCGTCCACGGGCTCCAGCCGGTTTAGAATGGCCCAGGCCCAGGTCCAGCATCGGGCGGTACGATAGAGATCGTAGCCCCCGCCGCCCAGCCCCAAGATCTTCGGTGAGATATCCATGATCCCTCTAACGGCCCTTTGGTAAGCATTGTTGGTGAGCTTCAGGTGGGTAAGGGGATCAGATACGAGGGTGTCAGCGCCCAGTTCGGCCACAATGATATCCGGAGCGAATGACTTAAGCAGAGGAAAGACGACAGCCTCAAGCGCAAAGCCATAGACCTCGTCATCGGTACCGGGCTCCAAGGGAAAATTTACCGTAAACCCCCTGCCCTCGCCTCTCCCAACCTCCGTCTCATAACCCGACCAGGGGTAGAGGGTCCTCCCTGTCTCATGTAGGGAAATAAAGAGCACCCTGGGATCTTCATAGAAGGCTTCCTGGACCCCGTTTCCATGGTGGGCATCAAAATCTACAAAGGCAATCCTCAGTGCCGGCGATTTTTTCAAGGCAGATCGAATGGCAATGGCAATGTCATTGATATAACAGAAGCCCTCCGCGTGGTCCGGCATCGCATGGTGAAACCCACCCAAAGGGTGGAAAACAACCATGGCTTGGCCATTTAGGAGGTTCTGCATTCCCATATGGGTGCCGCTGGCTCCCTGCACAGACCATCCATAGATCCCGAGCGCAATGGGGTTGTCGGCAGTCCCCAGACCGCACTCAAGCATCTCGAGACGCACTATTCCTTGGCTCGCTTCCTCCAGGAGCCGGATATACTTAGATTCATGGAAAAGGAGGAGGAGTTCAGGGTCTAAAGTTTGGGGTTGGAGGACTTTCATCCAGGGGTGATTCATGACACCGTAACGGGTGCACAGCTCGTAGGTTTTGGCCGCCCTCTCCGGCTTGAAGGGGTGGTCCGGTCCAAAATCGAACCGACTCATCTCATCTGAATAGAGAAATAGGGACCCAACCGCCCGAACATCTTCATGTTCCCAATGCTTCTGACCCACTTCGTTGACCTGTACTATCCTAAGTTTCCAGCCTTCTGGGGGATTCTTTTTTACAACTGGAAAGTAACACGTCGGGAAAAACCGGGTCAATGTAAAAGGATAATCTGACCAGTAGCCTTTCCGAATTGTTTCCTTTGACATCCTCGCTAAAATTGTCTAAGGACATTGGAGATGGGAGACAGTGCCCATGCCCTGGATTCAAAGAATCAGCGAGCTTTCAAACCCAGAAAAGGAGGGGCTTTACCGGATTCTCATCCCCCCTTCCCTTTATCATCACTTCGGGATCGACCCTCTTACTCTTTGCAACGATAAAGGGGGGAAGGTGGTCCGCTTCTTCTCTCCTCAGGGCGACAGGACCTGTCTGATTGAAGTGAAGCTGCCGGGTATGGGGGACCCCCTTTACTCCATCCAGCTTACAGATTCAAACGACTACACCCAGATTGACTGGGATTTTCTTATTGTCAATGATCCAGCCTCTCCCAGGTTCAACACACAAATGGATAAGCAAGGTCGGGATACGCTCTTCGGATGGGCTTCCAGGAACATAGCTGAGGAGAAGAAGGCCATGGAGGCTGGACTTTTTCCCGGGCAGGTCAGAAAGGGCCTAAAATTGACTCAGGAAGTCATCCTCGTGCTCGAGTCTTTCTGCCGGATGTTTGATATCAAGAGCATAAGACTGGAAGCGCTCTTCTATCACAATGCCATTACCTATGAGAGATATGGCTTCAGCTACTTCTCGAGATATGCCCAGATGAAAAGGATTCACGACTTTTTTCAACCCGGAGGAAAGCTGTTCAAGAAGTTGGATAATAGCACGCCCTTCCGCAAGCCCGACTTTGCTCAGAACATTAGAGGCCGCAGTTGGGCTATCCATGACGGCATCCTCAGTGAGATCGATGATGATGTGCTCGAAGAAGGTTGGGTCTCGCCCATCATGTATCAGATGGTAGGAAAACCCAGGAGTATGATCACCTTCCCCAACCCGAGGTACTAATACCCACTTCTCCTCGTCGCTTCCCAACGGCATGGAAATTGCTTTTGCATGAAGAGGACATTTGTGCTCTAATGGGCATATAAACCGACGGGCATGCATCAATACCTTTAGAAAGAATCACCATGATCATACCTCGCTTTCGCAACTGGAGAATCCGTGCCAAGCTGATTAGCGTGACCCTCTTCCTGGTCTTACTTCCACTCCTTTCCGTTTCTCTCCTCTCAATGATGCTTTCTGGTCAAGCCCTTAGAAAGGCGTCCAAGGAAGATTTGGAACATCTGGTCAGGAACATCTATTCCATGTGCAAGGTCCAGCAGGAGATTATTCAGACAAAGCTGATATCCGACCTGAACGTGGCCAGACGACTCCTTTATTTACACGGCAAAGAAATCAAAATCGTGCCGGACGAAAAAATCCACTTTGATGCGATGAATCAATTCACCAATGAGGTGTATCCCGTCAGCGTGCCTCTTTTGACGATTGGCGATTCTCCTTTAAGCAGAGACACGCATTATGTTGATGAGGTCCAAAACCTTGTGGGTGGCACCTGCACCGTTTTCCAAAGGATTGAGGGCGATCGCCTTCTTCGCATCTCCACCAATGTTTTGGGTAAGGACGGGGAAAGGGCCATTGGCACGTTCATTCCTCCGGATAGCCCTGTGGCAGAGGCGATTTTGACCGGGCAGACTTTTAGGGGACGGGCCTTTGTGGTGGACGACTGGTATATCACTGCTTATGAACCTATCAAAGACCAGCAGGGGACGGTTATCGGGGCAATCTATGTGGGGATCAAAGAGCAAAGTGCCCCTTCCCTGAAGGAGGAGATAAAAAAGATCAAGGTCGGAGACACAGGTTACGCCTATATCATAGACAGCAATGGGACCCTGAAGATTCACCCAGCAAAGGAAGGGGAGAATATTATTGACTCTAGAGACTCTGCGGGTCTTGAGTATATTCGCGACATGATCACCGATGCCTTAAAGCTGCAAGAAGGTAAGGTGGGCGAAAAATCTTACGCTTGGGTGAACCCGGAACTGGGGGAAAAAAGACCGAGGCAAAAAATCGCCACATACATATACTTCAGGCCCTGGGACTGGATTATTGTGGCAGGGACCTATGAAGAAGAAATCTATCAACCGCTTTACAAGACCGAACGATTGATTTTGATCATAGTCCTTGTGGCCATCGGCTTGGCCCTTTTTCTTACGTTCACCCTGTCAAAGGTGCTGACGCGACCCATTCAGGAACTCACGGAGGTGACCTCCAGGATGGTCAGTGGGGACCTCTCTCAAAGGGTAGACGTGCAGAGTGACGATGAGATTGGCCTTTTGGGAACCTCCTTCAATCAGATGATAAGTCAGATACAGGACTACACCACAAATTTGGAAGAGATGGTAGAAGTGAGGACGCAGGAGCTCCAGGAATCAAGGGAGAGATACCGGGATCTTTCTCGATTCCTCAACAGTATCCTGGATAGCGCCACAGAAATTGCTATTGTGGCACTCGACTTTTACGGAAAGATCATGCAGTTCAATAAGGGAGCAGAAAAGCTTTTCGGTTGGAACAGGGATGAGGTCCTCAATAAGGAGAATATCGGCATCACCATCCTCCCCGAGGATCGAGAGAGGGGCATTCAAGAGCAGATGTCAAAGCGGACCAGAACCGAAGGCGTTTGCGACCTGGAGATGGATCGGGTCAGTAAGAATGGTGACCGGTTTCCAGCCCATACCACAATCACGGCCATCATGGATTCCCCTGGCAAGGTGACAGGTTTTGTGGAGATTGTTCGGGACATCACCCGGAGAAAGGCCTTGGAGAGAGAACTCAGGGAGACCAAAGAATTCCTTGAAAATATCATGGAGAGTTCCGTTGATGGAATCGTAACCACCGATCTCAAAGGGAAAGTCACATATCTAAACCGGGCCATGGAG
>CP070840.1:1774969-1777597 GCA_020342025.1 Deltaproteobacteria bacterium | reverse complement strand
GTGGCTGTGGAAGATGGAAAAACGGAAATCATCCTGGATCCTGGGGTGGTTTTTGGAACAGGGCTCCATCCAACCACAGAAGATTGTCTGAAGGCTATGGCTCATCTTCATGGACAGTCTTCGCTGGGGAGAGTCTTGGATCTGGGTACAGGAACAGGTATTTTGGCAATAGCAGCTGCCAGGCTGGGCGCAGAAAAGGTGTTGGCTGTGGACCTGAATCCCTTGTCGGTCAAGACGGCCCGGAGAAATGTGCGGCTCAATGGCCTTGAAGGGTCGATAGAGGTGGTAAAGGGCATGGCAGAGGATTTTGTAGAGGAAACGGCAGACCTGGTTGTGGCGAACCTCCACCATAGCGTGATCGTGAAACTCTTAGAAAAGGAAGGCTTTATGGAGAAACGCTGGTTCATTATCTCCGGGCTATTGAGGAGTCAGGTGAGGGAAACAAGAGACCAATTAGGTGAGCGGGCTCTATACGTGGCTCGGGAATGGGATCAGGAGGGGACCTGGTACACCCTGTTGGTGAGGAACGATAATGAGCGGGGAAGGAAGTAAAAATGGCAGAAAAAAGAATTGAAATACCAAAGCCACGAGGACACAACTGTTTTGCCTGCGGAACGGAAAACCCCATAGGCCTAAATCTTCAATTTTATCGTCTGGGGAATGCCGTCTGTACGGATATTACTCTAGGTAGACGATACGAAGGATGGGAAGGCGTGGTTCACGGTGGCATTGTGTCAACTCTCCTCGATGAAGTCATGTCCTGGGCCATTATGTATGTTAAAAAGGTCTTTCTCGTAACCCGTAAGATGGATATAAAGTATGTGAGGCCCGTGGCGGTGGGGACCCCGCTAAAGGTGACAGGAAGGCTCATGGATGACTCCCAACCCCCTAAGATAAGGGCAAGGGCAGAGATCAGGGATGAGCAAGGGAGGCTGCTGGTAAGAAGCAATGCGGAGTTCGTGGAGGTTTCAAAAGAGAATTTTTCAGGGCTCCCTGAAGCCTACAAAGAACAGATGCTTTCCCTATTTGAGAAATTCCCCGCTTCATGAACTGATACAGACGCGATAACTAAGTGTCATTGCGACCCCCGCGTAAGCGGGGGGAAGCAATCTCTCAAAATCCCCCCAACCCTCCTTTAGTAAAGGGGGGCAGGGGGGGATTTGCCGCGGTCGCTCCGGGAGTTTATAGGGAGATTCCTCTGATCTACCTTATTCACTTTAGCCGAAGGCCCTGAGCGCAGTCGAAGGGTCACTTCACTCACTCTAGACCCGCCTGCCATAGCCATTAACGAGCGATGCCGTGTGCTTATTCACGCATCATTGTTAGCCCAACCTTATGGATTCTCTGCAAAGGAGGCATTGGCGGGCAGGTCACTTTAGGCACTTCAGGAGGAAAAGGCTGATGAACATTGAACAGATGAAAGTGGGATTCATGGATGTGTTTTGTTACATCGTGTCATGCACCAAGACCAAAGAGGCGCTCGTTATTGATCCAGCCGGCGAGGAGGAGCGGGTTGCAGATAGAATCAAGGAAAAAGCGCTGAACTTGAAATATATCGTAAACACCCATGGCCATCCCGATCATACCTGCGGCAATGACAAGGTCAAAGCCCTCACTAACGCAAAGATAATCATGCATGAGTTGGATGATCAGATGTTTAATTCACCCCAGGGACGGGCTCATGCTAGCCAGTTTGGTTTCGCTCCTTCGCCTCCTGCCGATATCACTGTCAAGGACGGTGACACGATTGCGGTGGGTGATGTCTCCCTGGAGGTCATTCATACGCCTGGACACAGCCCTGGGGGGATATGCCTTCTTGGCGACGGGAACGTTTTCACGGGAGACACCCTCTTTGTGGGTGGCATAGGCAGAACCGATTTGCCCGGTGCGTCGATGGGACAGTTTATGACGTCGATAAAAGAGAGACTTCTTGCATTACCCGGTGACACCATTGTCTGGCCGGGACATGATTATGGTTTTAAACCCTCATCCACTATTGAAGAAGAAAAAAAGAGCAATCCCTGGTTAAGATAGGCTTAAGGCCAAAGGCGAAATGCTGAACCGAACCAGATAGTAATCGTAATGGTGACACCGTTGGGATGAACATGGCTGAAAAACGGATTTTTTTTGGGGCAGACGGGCTGAAAATAGAGGGTATGCTCGCAGATTTCCCGGGGGATCATGGGGTTGTGATTTCCCATCCGCACCCCCTTTACGGCGGAACCATGCACAACAACGTGGTCAGGGCCGTTGTCCATGCCTATCAAGAAAAGGGTTACAGCACCCTGAGGTTCAACTTCCGGGGCGTTGAGAACAGCGAGGGGGATTTCGGCAATGGAGTGGGGGAGCAGGAGGATGTCAAGGCAGCCCTGAAGGCTATGGGGAAAAAGAATATGGATCTTGTGGGCTATTCCTTCGGGGCCTGGGTGAACGCCCTGGGTCTAGAGAAATTCGCAGAAGCTCAGAGGCTGATCATGGTCTCGCCCCCTGTGAGCTTTGTTGATTTCAGCTTCCTGGAATACAGTCCGAGGATTAAACTGGTCATTTGCGGTACAAGGGATGAGATCGCCGAATACAAAAGGGTGGAAGAGATGCTCCCTAAGTGGAACGAGCAGGCCGTGTTGCGGG
>CP070840.1:1771665-1774869 GCA_020342025.1 Deltaproteobacteria bacterium | reverse complement strand
CGTGACATGCTCCTCGGGTTGGTGGGTGGCAAGTGCAGGAAGTGCGGCACGCCCCAGTTCCCTCGTATGGATATCTGTGTCAACCAGAAATGCCGGGCGGTCAGGACCCAAGAGCCTTATGAGTTTGCAGATGTGCCCGGTTACGTGAACAGTTTCACGGGAGATCATCTCATCGTATCGGTGGATCCGCCAGGGATCTACGGGATGATCCAGTTTGAAGGGGGCGGTCGTTTCATGGCCGACTTCACGGACTGTGAACTCTCCGATGTACGCGTGGGTCAGCAGGTGGCCATGAGTTTTCGAAAGCGTTACGACGACGAGGAGCGAGGTTTCACCGGCTATTTCTGGAAGGCTGTCCCCGTTCCGTAAAACATGGTTACAAGGTCGCCTTACGCTGGATATGACGCATGAAGGCCAGCTCAAGGCATAGGAGAATAGATTATGGCTGCAGGGATCAAGGATAAAGTGGCGGTCATTGGTATGGGGTGCACACGCTTTGGTGAACGCTGGGACGTGGGGGCTGAGGAACTCATGGTGGAGGCCTATACCGAGTGCCTGGAGGATGCGGGGATTGAGCCCGATGATATTGAAGCAGCCTGGTTGGGCACCTGCCTCGATACAGTCAATGTGGGCCGGAGCGCCCTGCCCATGTCCACAACCTTGCGGCTGCCCCTTATTCCTGTCACCAGGACCGAAAATTTCTGTGCCACCGGTACAGAGGCCTTTCGAGGTGCGGTCTATGCCGTGGCCTCAGGGGCCTATGACATCTGCCTCGCCCTGGGCGTGGAAAAGCTTAAAGACACCGGATATGGTGGGTTGCCAGAGGGAGGCTCCAACCTGGGCACCCTGTACTGGCTCTGGTATCCAAAGATGTCGGCACCGGGTGCCTTTGCACAGCTGGCGACGGCCTACGCGGCTAAATATGGCATCCCCGACAGTGACCTGAAGAGGGCCATGGCCCAGGTATCGGTCAAAAGCCACGATAATGGCATCCTCAATTCAAAGGCCCATCTTCGAAGGCCTGTCACCATTGAACAGGTGATGAATGCCCCTATTGTCGCCTATCCCCTGGGGCTCTTTGACTGTTGTGGTGTGAGCGACGGGGCGGCATGCGCCGTGGTGACGACGGTGGAAAAGGCCAGAGACATGGGGATCAAGAATCCCGTGACGGTCAAGGCCCTGCAACTGGCCCTGAGCAGTGGCGAGGAGATGGGCTACAATGAATGGGACGGCACCTATTTCATGACCACAAACAAATGCAGCACAAAGGCCTATAAAGAGGCTGGCATCACCAACCCCCGCAAAGAGATCAGCATGATGGAGGTCCATGACTGCTTCTCCATCACCGAGTTGGTCACTTGCGAGGATCTGCACATCTCCGATCGGGGTAATGCGTGGCACGATTTTCTGGATGGCTTCTACAACCGGGATGGTAAGATTCCCTGTCAACTGGATGGCGGGCTCAAGTGCTTTGGGCATCCCATTGGGGCTTCGGGTCTCCGAATGCTTTACGAGATGTACCTCCAGCTCATGGGCCGTGCCGGAGAGCGGCAGATGGAAAATCCCCGATACGGATTGACCCACAACCTGGGTGGCCGCCCGTTCCAGAACATCTGTAGCATCGCTATCATAGGTCCATACAAACCATAAGGTTAACTCATTATCTGTTCATGATGATCTGCCCATGCATCTATCATGAGTGCAAGCTCCTTTAGTTCGGTATACGTACCTTGAACCTGAAAAGACGCATACCTCTTCATCGGGGTGCCGTGATCAGCCCCATGGCCGTTCAAATCTCCCCTCCTCGAGAAAGCGTCTCTCCTCTGTATAAAACGTTATCAAATTTTCAGGACACGCCTTTTCTCCTGTCATTCTGTCGATCCTTTATGGCCCGTTTCACCTCAGGGCGGTCCCATGGGGAGGCATGCATTAGGCCTTGGCATGAACGTCATGATATAGGGGTTGGGATGTGAGGAGGAGGATCTTTTACGGATGGTGGATCGTAGGAATCTGCCTCATGGCCCTAGCCGTCTCCTTTGGAATAGGGTTCTACAGTATTGGTATCTTCTTCAACCCTCTTATGGAAGAGTTCGGCTGGAATCGCACCCAGGTCTCCGTTATTGTTACCGTCTACTGGGGAGTCATTGCCTTTACAAGCCCTTGGGTGGGGCGGTTTCTGGACATCTACGGCCCCACCAGAACCATGTTCGTGGGTATGATGGGATCCGCTTTTTTTCTCTCACTCCTCTCTCTCACCCGTTCGCTTTCTTATTTCTATGCCATGTATGCGCTGCTCGCGGTCTCCCATATCTCCCTTTCCTCCATTCCTTATGGGTATCTCCTCTCGCGCTGGTTCAGGAAAAAGCGCGGCACGGCCGTGGGCATAACCACCGCAGGAATAAGTCTGGGAGGGGTGATTATCACACCCATAGCAAACGCGCTGATTACCGCCTTTGGGTGGCGAACGGCCTACCTGTTACTGGGGGCATGTACCCTGGGCACCATGCTCCCGCTCCTATTTTTTGTAAAGGAAGGACCGGAACAGATGGGCCTTTTGCCGGATGGCGAGAAGGCAGACAACTTCCCGGAAGACTTCCCTTCTGAACCCATCTGGACGGCCAGGGAGGCCCTGCGCACGCCTGTCTTCTGGATGGCCTCATTGGGGCTCTTTCTCGTGTATGGAACCGTCTTCGGTACGCTGAGCCATCAGGTTCCTTTCCTGAGGGATATGGGCATTTCCTCGGCCCGCGCAGCCACCCTATTCAGCATCACCGCTGCCGTGGGTCTGGTGGGGAAGCTTATCTTCGGGTATCTCATGGACAAATTGCCTCCGAGGGCGGTCGTTTCCAGCTGTTTCCTCCTACAGGCCCTGGGGTTGGTCATCCTGTTGTTCACCAAGGGCCCCTTTCTCCTGTGGGCCTTTGTGCTGATCTTTGGCTTTTCCATGGGAGGGACAGTGACCCTGAGACCCCTCATTGTGACCTGGCTTTTCGGTCTGGGCTCCTACGGCACCATTTTCGGGGCTATGCAGGTCTTTCAGGCTCTTGGCTCATCCCTATTCCCCCTGGCAGGGGGAATGATTTTTGATGCCACCGGGAGCTATCAATGGGCCTTCCTCCTGTTCGCGGCTATGGCCGCTGTTTCCGGGGTACTCTATATACTCCTGCCCTCTGCTGCCCATCCAAGAGCCGCTCGAGGCCATGG
>CP070840.1:1761609-1771565 GCA_020342025.1 Deltaproteobacteria bacterium | reverse complement strand
GAAAAGAAAATGAGTATCTCTTCATTGACCAGGGCAGTTGCCGCCTTCTTGATCTCCCTTGTCTTAGCATCGGGAAAAACTTTCTTAACGGCCTTTTCAATGTCACTGAAATAGAACTTGGTCTTCTTACTGTTCTCAGCAAACTCGATGATCGCATTTTTAAAGTCTTCCGTATCCATAATAGTGCTCCTTTAATTGATGTGTGTTGGCGGCTCTTTAGCCCCCAACCGCCTTTGATACGGCCCATGACGCATCGCTGTATTTGAACAGGGTGGAAGTTCTGTAGGTATCATAGGCAAGGCGATAATCATCGATAAGGTGCTCGGTAAAGGGTAGACCGGTTTTCTCGAAAAACCTTTCCCAGCCGATCCTCTCCGCCCAATCACCGATTCTCTCATACTTCTTGGCATCGGCCACATAGGCTTCGATGATCTTCTTCACGGATTCACAAACTTCCGGATAGCGTGGGTGATTGTTTGGGACACCCGGGACGACCACTTTAGAGAACTTGGGAGGAGAAATCCGGTTGGAGACCTTCCCGCCAGCCATGATGGTCACGCAATCGCCCTCTTTATCCGTAAGAGGAAGGGCCATGCACATGGTGTAGCAGTTTCCACAGAACATGCAGCGTTCCTCTTTGATCTTAACCGTCTTTTTACCCGCTTCGGTCTTGGCGGGTGAAATGGCCGCCGTGGGGCAGGCCGCAATGACCAGGGGGATCTCGCAAACATTTTCCAGAACCTCATGGTCTACGATAGGTGGCTTCCTGTGATAGCCCAAGAGGGCAACGTCGGAGCAGTGGACTGCGCCGCACATGTTCAGACAGCACGCCATGGAAATTCTGACCTGGGCGGGAAAAGTCATCTGCCCAAAGTAATCAAAAAGTTCATCCATGACCGCTTTGACCATGGCAGAGGCATCTGTTGCCGGTGTATGGCAATGGATATAGCCCTGCGTGTGGACAATGTTGGTCAACCCTGCACCTGTCCCCCCAATGGGGAATTTATAGCTTCCGGAGACATGTTTCCGACTCATTAGGTCCTTTTTAAGGGCCTCCAATTTATCCTGTGTCTCTACCATAAATTCTATATTGTTACGGGTGGTAAATCTGAGGTAACCGTCACAATGTTTGTCTGCTATGTCGCACAACTCCCGCACGTGCTCAACGGTCATAAAACGGCATCCACCCGCTCTGACGGTAAACACCTTATCTCCAGTTTCCGAAACATGAACCAAGACCCCAGGTTCAAGGATCTCATGATATTTCCATTTCCCATAATTTTTCTGGATTACGGGAGGAAAGTACTGCCAGAAGTGCCTCGGGCCAAGGTCTGTGACCCTGTTTTCCATCGGTTTGTTTGGGTTAAAACGTCCCAATCTATCCTGAGATAATGCCATGGTTTTTTCCTCCTATTCTCTAGCTATCTTTTGTGTCTCGTTCGATAGTCATCAATCGTTCTCTTGAATCCGCCGGGTACGTCTTCCTCTTTCCAGAAGATGTAGGGATTGGAGCGTGGCTCTTTCACTACCTGCGGCATGGCTGGTATGCCTAAAACCTCCAGAAGTTTTGACACACCCTGCCGCTGAATCAGTTCTCCTAGACGCTCACGGTTCTTGCCCTCTTCCATCCACCAGTCCCAAACCGGTTCTATGACTTTTTCTTTGATGTTCTCATACGGAGATTCGGCCTTTATGAAAGGAATAGTCAGGAGAGCCATCTGGGCGCCTTCAAGAATGGGCGCCTTTGCTCCTAGCAGAATGCTCACGCCGGTTTCTTTACCTGGCCATAGGGCCTGAGGCATGACGTTGATGCAATGCATGCAGCGGTTGCACTCCTTGTCGTCAATCATCAGCTTTCCATTCTCCATCCACATACACTGGGTCGGACAGAGGTCAATTACCTCCTTTTGAACGTCGAACTTGCCCCAGTCTTTACCTTTATGGGCACCGGCGTTAGGTTCGATCTCACCGCCAATATAGGCCTTTACCGCCTTCTGATCGATTCGGATGTTATCTTTCCAGGTGCCAATGAAGGACATGTCAGCACGGGCAATGGAGGCCACGCAGCAGTTGGGACATCCGTCAAATTTGAATTTGAACTTATAGGGGAACTGCGGGCGATGCAACTCATCCTGGTAATAGTGGGTCAGTTCATAGCACATATCCTGGGTATCATAGCAGGACCATTCACATCGGGCCTTGCCAAGACAGCAAGAAGGCGTGCGCAAATTCGATCCTGAACCACCCAGATCTTGCTGAAGCACATGGCCCAACTCAAAGAAGATGGGCTCCAATTGTTCAGTGAAGGTCCCCAAAAAGATGATGTCGCCCGTTGAGCCGTGCAGATTCATCATGCCGCTGCCCCTGAACTCCCATAGGTCACACAGGGTCCTCAAGTAGTCAGTATTGTAAAACTTGCTGGCAGGTTGATTCACGCGCAGGGTATGAAAATGAGCAATGGAGGGAAATTTGTCCTGAAGGTCGGAGTATCGGCCAATAACACCACCACCATAACCGAAGACACCGACGATACCACCGTGCTTCCAGTGGGTTTCACCATGTTCAAAGGAGAGCTCCAGCTGGCCAAGCAGGTCTTCAACAACGTCCTGTTCGATCATCAAACGATCTTGACCCAGCTTCCTCCTGTGAAGGGCCTCCCGCTTGGCGTCGGCCACAAAGCTTGGCCACGGACCCTTTTCCAAATCGTCACACATGGGAACCTTATGTTTAATCTTGAATTTCTTGAGCTCCTCGTCCGTGTAATTATTCAACTCTTTGTCAGAATAGATTCTTAGGTCTTTGTACTTTATCTCTTTTTGTGGTTCTTTCGGTTCAAAAGCCATTATCAATGCCTCCTTCTCGAAAATGAAAGGTTATCCTAATATACAAGGGGCAACCCTAACAAACGCTTGTAAGCTTCAACTCACCTCCTCCCTGAAAATCTCAAAAGACCACTTGGCCATCTAAGTAGGCCTCTCATGTGACGAAAAGGCCTTGTCCCATGACGACCGAAAGTTACGATAAGCCCCTGAAAATATTATAGTTTCTTTTATTTGTGAATATGGGCACATAAATCTATACTCAGAATCACTGGAAGTTGTCAATAAAAAAATCATATTAAAAGAATCGTATTATTTCATGTTATTATTACTTGGAATATTTTATATTTTCTTGACAGTATAGAAGTGCCAATTTCTAGGTGCTCGCGGTCCGGGGGGCGCCATTTCAAGTCCCCTGGGAAACAGAATTTGATCACATATATTGCCGAGACTATGCCAGTGGCCGTTCCGTAAAATCATGCTCGATACTTTACCACGCATAATCATTGCCGCCTTGAGAGGGGGCTCCGGAAAGACCATCTTATCGTTGGGGCTGACCGCAGCCTGGCGCAAAAAGGCTTACAGGGTCGCCCCCTTTAAGAAAGGCCCTGACTTTATCGATTCCGGGTGGCTGGCGCTTGCCGCAGGGCGATCTTGCCATAACCTGGATCCCTTCTTGATGACCCCCACTCAAATTACTCAGTCCTTTGTCTCCCATTCAACCGACGCGGATATATCCATCATTGAAGGCAACCGAGGTCTTTTTGATGGCTTTGATGAGAACGGATCTTACAGCACGGCGGAATTGGGGAAGTTGTTAAAGACGCCTGTCATTATCATCGCGGATGTGACCATGGCCACCCGAACCGTGGCAGCCATCATAATGGGCTGCCAGAGATTTGATCCGGATTTAAAACTCATTGGAGTGATTCTGAACAGGGTGGCTGGGCCGCGTCAGGAGACCCTCATAAGGAATTCCATTGAACGGTATTGTGATCTACCTGTTTTAGGATCAGTCCCCAAACTGAAGGGAGGGCTTTTCCCTGAGAGGCATATGGGGCTTGTCCCCTATCAGGAAAGGGGGCAGGCTCAAAAGGCGATCACCTGGGTAAGGTCTGTGGTTGAGGACAACCTGGATCTAGAGACCATTTGGAGACTCTCTCGCCAGGTTGAGCCCTTGGATAGAATTGATCAGCAACAGGAGACGGGTCCATCTGGCTATTTTAATGGTGATCCTCCCAGAATTGGCGTCATCCGGGACAGGTCCTTCTGGTTCTATTACCCGGAGAATCTGGAGCTATTGAAAGACTTGGGAGCGATCCTGGTGCAAGTGGATTCCTTGGAGGCAAAAGAACTCCCTGATCTGGATGCCCTTTATATAGGAGGCGGGTTTCCTGAAACCCAGGCAGAGGCCCTGGCCGATAATGGCACGTTCAGGAACTCCTTGAAAAATAGAATAGAGATGGGATTAGCTGTCTATGCGGAGTGTGGTGGATTGATGTATCTGGCTGAAAGTCTTTTAGTGGAGGATAAAACCTACCCCATGGTGGGGGCCCTGCCCATAACATGCGTGATGGAGAAAACGCCCCAGGGTCATGGGTACACGATCCTTGAGGTGACAGGGCAAAACCCATACTACCCTGTAGGGGAAACCTTGAAAGGACACGAATTCCATTACTCCAGACCATTGATTGGTGGGGGACAGAACATCCATTCTGTTTTTAAGGTGCACCGGGGACGCGGTCTCGATGGAGAAAGAGATGGATTGGTCAAGAAAAATTTGTTAGCCACATATACTCATCTCCACGCGACAGGTAACACATTGTGGGGGAAAAGCCTTTTCAATGCAGCACTTTCAACCAAAAGCTACGAAAAGAGAAATTTTTTACAAGATCGCAAAAAGAGGGATTGACAATATGAAAAATATAAGTTATACAAATATACTTCTTGTATTATAAGTTACTAAAATCACTAAAGATAATCAATGATGAAGGAGGTTTTTAAACATGCCAACAGTAGAGTTTGAAGGAAACACTTTTAATGTGGATGAAGACGGTTTCATCGATGATTTCAATAACTGGAATGAGAGCTGGGTGAGGCACGTAAAGCAGACGGAAGGGATCGAGGAACTTACGGACGAGCATCATAAGATCATCGAGGTCCTTCAGGACTATTACAAAAAGAACGGTATTGCACCTATGGTCAGGATCCTGTCTAAGGTGACCGGTTTCAAACTCAAATACATCTACGAGTTGTTCCCCTCTGGCCCGGGCAAAGGCGCCTGTAAGATGGCTGGTCTGCCCAAACCCACGGGCTGCGTCTAATACTCTGTGTCACGTATTCTAAGTTTCCGAGCATAAAAAAGGCACAACGAGAGCCATGCTCTCCATGTGCCTTTTTCCTTCTGATCTCCCCTTTTGAGGCCGTGAGCAAATAATCCGGGCTCTACGCGCCGGAGGCCCAAAGGACCCGGCATTGTTTTATCCCTCGAAAGGGGATGATTTATAGGAAAGTATCTCAAATCCGAAATTCGAATATCGAAACAAATTCGAATTCCGAATGTTCAAATTTTCAAAACATGAAAATTTCAAAATGCAACATTCGACTGTTTCGGTCATTTCAACTTCGGTCATTTGGATTTGCTTCGGATTTAGGATTTCATGCTTCGAATTTACTACGAGGCTTTTTGGCAAAGCCACTGAACTCTGAGCTTGCCCAGATGGCAAGTGTTCCTTTATTGGACTAAACCGTCATCTGTTCCTGATCATCGTTCGCATCCCGCCGTGTGTGGACCTCGTTTAACGAGACTTGGCACTCAGTTCTGTGTAGAGTTCCGGCCTTCGATGGGGAATGAAATACGCCATCTTATGTTTTCGTATTTCCTCTATTTCATCACTTTGCAAGTCTACCAAGAGCATCTCCTCATGAGTTCCCACATATTTTGCCATGACGTTTCCCGCAGGACTTAGTGCCACCACCACCCCAGGAAAATTAAACCCTTCCCCAGTCTTTCCCACCTGATTGCAGGCCACAACAAAAAGGGCATTATCAAAGGCCCGGCTTGGAAGATGTCTTAGCCAGCTCCGGAGTTTCTCTCGCGGGTTTCCTCGCGGAGAGGCATGGGGCATGAAGATAATCTCTGCACCCTTGAGGGCCATCACCGTGCTGATTTCAGGGAAGTGGGCCTCGTAACAGAGTTGAACCCCAAAGATCGTGTCTCCATGGCAAAAGACGTGGATCTCCTCGCCGGCCCGGTATATTTCCTTTTCCTTGGGTGAAAGGTGACTTTTCCTATGAATGCCGAGCAACCCTTCGGGACCTACCGCCACCTGACTGATAAAAGGCTTTTCCCCGTCTGCCATCTCTATGAGGCCGGCGATGATGATCAGGCCCTTTTCCTGGGCCATCCTTGAAACCCTTTCAAGAATTTGATCCGGTCGCACATCACTATAGACTCTTACAGGGTCGCTAAGCACATAACCGGTTAGGGAAAGCTCGGGAAAGCAGATTAAATGAGCCCCCAAATCTGACGCCCTTGATACGAATGCCTCTGTCCGGTCCAGGTTTCTCGCTATTTCACCCGCCTTGGAATTCATGCAAACAGCAGCAATCTTGAGATTCCTCATCCTCTCCTCATCGTACACCATGCTTATTTGATTCCGCTAATTTGAACAAGAGTCCTTTTTCGCCACGATTATATACTTATCAAATTCACATGGTTCTCCATTCGTGGCCGTGTCAAACCTCTTTCCAGGGAATTTATTCTTTCCGTTAAAAACGATATCATATCCAGCCCGCTCTAAGGCCACCTGGGCAGGCATGTGATCATTCAGCCAAAAGCTTGTGAGAATAACGGCTCCGTCCACATCTAATAGCTTTGACGTTTCCCGAAATATTTTTTGCCATACCTTAGGTCCTTCAGGAGATGTGGCGAGATTCGGGTGTTCAACAATAGCGAGTTGATATGTGCCTGTCAGGAAACCTGTTAGGTCCTGCGCATCGCCAACCACAAAACTTACAAGTCCATTCAATGTTTCTTTTGCTTCAGCAAAGGCCCCCTCTTTGATGTCTACCCCCACATAATTGGGCACACCTAATCCCTGATTTGCCAGGTAAAGCGCCACCCCAAGGTAGTTCCATTTTACATTGTTCCCACAGCCTATGTTAAGAACGCTGGGATTCTCACATAACGGAACATTGCATTTAGGCAGATACTCGCTCAGCATCTTCAACCATCTTATTTCAGGCGTATATCCGATTTCGAAGTGTGATTCTGGATTCATCTTAGAACTTAGTAAAGAATTCGGGCCCAGAGGACCCTGATTTGCATCAGTCCCATAGGCGCTCATGGGATGAGGGTACACCCATTCTCGAAAGGCGATATCTCAAAAGAAATTCCACCGTATTCCGCCGTGGTCAAATATTTGGGGTTCACCCCCCAGAACGCCTGGGAGTCTTCTTCTCGCTCAGTTAAACCCCAAATATTGGACCACCGTCCCTAAGGTACTAGATATCGCCTTGAGAAAAGGGGGGTGGCCTCAGACTACACCAACCCACTTCCATTACCGGCGTGAACATTAAGCCATTATTTCACCGGCTGAGCTCAGTCCCCGAAAACGGAATCTTCGAAAAGCGAGAGCGTTTTGGAAATTACGAAGCCCTGGCTGCATTGTGGAATCTCGAGGGCATCAAATATAACCTACAACCAAATCCCCAACCTCCTTCGTTCCATAACCCATCTTCCCTGCTTCCAGACTTTCCAGATCGTTCTTTACCACCTTCTTAATGGCCTCGAGGAGAACCCCGGCCGCCTCTTCCTCTCCCAAATAGTCCACCATCATCTGCGCCGCAGAAATGGCTCCCATCGGGTTAATCAAGTTCAGTCCGGTGTACTTTGGCGCAGAACCCCCTATGGGCTCAAACATGGAGGTACCCTGAGGATTGATATTTCCCCCTGCAGCAATCCCAAGGCCACCTTGGATAATGGCGCCGATATCCGTGATGATATCCCCAAACATGTTGTTGGTCACGATGACATCGAATTGTTCTGGATTCTTGATCATCCACATGCATAGGGCATCAACATGTTGATAGCCTATTGTAATGTCCTGATACTCCTTGTGCACTTCCTCAAAACTTCTCTGCCAGAGATCCGACTCATAGGTTAGAACGTTGTTTTTCCCACACAATGTGAGAAGCCTTTTCTTGTTTCTCCTTTTGCAGATGTCAAAGGCATAACGGATACAGCGTTCCACCCCTTTTCTTGTATTAATGGATTCCTGAATGGCCATCTCATCTGGACTTCCTCTTTTAAAAAATCCACCGCTGCCCCCATATAGCCCTTCTGTATTCTCTCGGACGACAACAAAATCAATATCCTCAGGACCTTTGTCCTTGAGAGGCGTCTCCGCGCCGGGTAAAAGCACAACCGGCCTTAGGTTGATGTAGAGATCCAATTCAAAGCGCATTTTGAGGAGTATCCCCCTCTCAAGGATGCCTGGCGCCACGTCGGGATGGCCTATGGCACCCAGGTAAATGGCATCCTTCTTCTTTAATTCATCTAGAATCTCGTCTGGCAGCAGGTTTCCATCTTTCAGATATTTTTCTCCCCCTATGTCAAACTCCTGGAGCGCCATTTGGAGGCCGCACTTTTGGGATATGGCTTTGAGTGCCTTTATCCCTTCTGCCACCACTTCGGGTCCTGTTCCATCTCCTGGAATTACAGCAATGTTGTATTTTTTTCCCATAATTAAGCCCTCTAAAATAAGAAAGTGTTTCTTGGTGCCTGATCAGAGATTAGATACATTGATAAAACAAGACAAGGGGCATGGGCTCCTTTCTGAGGAGAGGATTGCCCCTCGGTTGAGGAATGATCATTTTCTATTTTTAATCTGATTCACCAATCCCCCAGCCTGAATGATATCCATCATAAAATCGGGGATCGGTTTTGCCGAGAAACGCTGGCCCTTGTTCTCATTCACTATTTCCCCTGTTGCAAGATTGATGGAGACCTGATCGCCTTCCACAAGGTCATCGGAGGCTTCATCAGATTCCAAGAGAGGAAGACCTATGTTGAAGGCATTTCTGTAAAATATCCTGGCGAAACTCTTCGCTATAATAGCCCGGATACCGGCCCCCTTGATGGCCCAAGGGGCATGCTCTCTGGATGACCCACAACCGAAATTTTTTCCGGCCACGATGACATCCCCAGCCTGAACCTTATCCACAAAGTCAGGCCTCAAATCAATAAAGCAATTTCTCGCAAGTTCCTCTTCATCAGATACGGTCAGAAACCTTGCAGGTATGATCAAATCCGTATCCACCTGGTCTCCGAATTTCCAGACTCTACCTTTAAATATCATCTCTTCACCTAGCCTTTTTCGATTAGAGCTCGTCCGGAGATCCTATCCTTCCCAGGACAGCGGAGGCAGCGGCTATTGGGGGGCTTGCCAAATAGACCTCGCTTTTCGGATGCCCCATTCTGCCGATGAAGTTCCTGTTACTCGTGGAGAGCCCCCTTTCACCTTCCGCCAGGATACCCATGTGGCCTCCCAAGCAGGGCCCGCAGCAGGCCGGACCTATCACGGCACCCGCTTCGATCAGTGTTGCTAAAATCCCTTCTTGGAGGGCCTGTTTGTAGATGAGAGAGGAGCCGGGCAGCACGATTAGCCTTGTTCCTTTAGACACGGACCTACCCTTTAGAACGCCTGCTGCCTCCATGAGGTCTTCGAACCGCCCATTGGTACATGACCCTATAAAGACTTGATCCAGGGGAACCTGCCCAACCTGGGATATGGGGCGCACATTATCCGGGGAATGGGGAAATGCCACCTGTGGCTCAATGTCATCCACACCTATCTCTAATACCTTCTCATAGTTTGCCCCTGGATCGCTCGCCAGCAGTGATAGATCTCTGTTGGACCTCTCTTTCACATAACGAGAAGTGGTCTCGTCCGGTTCCACGATGCCATTCTTTGCACCCGCCTCCACGGCCATATTGGCCATTGAAAACCTGTGATCCATGGAGAGCTTTTCAATCACCTCTCCCCCAAATTCCAGTGCCCTATAGACGGCACTGTCCGTACCCAGTTCTCCCAAGGTAAAGAGGATCAAGTCCTTTCCACCCACCCAGGGCCG
>CP070840.1:1758203-1761509 GCA_020342025.1 Deltaproteobacteria bacterium | reverse complement strand
CCGCCTCTTCTTTCACCTGGTACTGAAATTTCTGACAGGGCTGAGCGGCGACCTGTCCGCGCTGCAGGGCCTCCCTCCGCCGCACTATGATTTCAGGACACTGGAATACCAGGCCATCGAGGGGATCAAGGAGGAAAAATGTGAAGTCACCCGGGGGTTGGGGCTGGGATTCGGGTACAATCAGTTCGAGTCGGAAAGCGAGACCATGTCCGAGGAGGAACTCATCCACAGCTTTGTCGACATCGTCTCCAAGAACGGCAATCTCTTGCTCAATGTGGGGCCCAAAATGAATGGCGAACTTCCGGCAATCCAGGCGACGCGGCTCCGGCAACTCGGCGACTGGCTTTCCGTGAACGGCGAGGCAATCTATGGCACGAGGCCGTGGATTCGGCCGGAGGGCGAAACGGGTTCGGGGCATCCCGTGAGATTCACCCAGAACGACGATGCGCTCTTTGCGATCGTTCTCGCCGATCTGGAGCCGGGAAGCCTTCGCCTCCTGGACGTGGTGTCCGGGACGGTTGCGTCGGTTGAATTGCTGGGGTACGGGAGCGTCGTATGGGAGCAGGCAGCCCCACCTTCCAGGACCCACCAGCAGGTATGGACGCTTTTTCTTAAGCAAACCGGCGTTTATCTTGCCGATCTCCTCCACCATCTCCGGGGTAGCTTCCACCTTAAAGTCATCTGGCTTGACATAGACAATGTCGGCAATGACCTCATTTTTCCCATTCCCAAGGGATTGGGTGGAGCAACAGATCGCTTCTTCCATTTCTTGCCGGGTGATCTCTACGGCAAAACGTTCTGTATCGGCCACCATCGGTCTTATCTGAAGAAAAGAGAAAATACCCTTCTCTTTCTTGTTAGAACCCAGATCTACTGAAAATTCTATTTCCACGGGACATCCCATGCCCTTCCGCCCCAACTCCAGCAAATCACACAACAACTCAGGCAAAGGAAGAATATTGTATTTCAAGACCGATGCAAATGTTAAGAGCTTGGGACCCGGAATATACCCTGAGTCTCTGATGCGTTGCTCCTCTGGGATATAGGTGCTCGCAAGCATTCTTACTGGAAGCTCGGTTTCAGCCTCATCCAGCTCTCTTTTCTCCAGGTTGGAATATTTGTCGAAGCTCAGCCCCTCAGGGTAATTTCTGATCCTAAGGGCATAGAAAGCACGCTGCGCGTTTCTAAGAATGTCGTCAACGGTTGAATGTTGCGGCAAGATGTTTGGATACTTGGGTGAAAAGCGCAGGGACCTTTCTCCTTCCACGACGGTTTTACCCAGCCCAAGGGCAATTTGGGCAATGCCATCTTCGGGTCTCATATGGGAAACCGGATAGAAATTATGGGATTGGGCCACACCCGAGATGGCTGGATAAAGATAGTCTCCGTATTCCCTTCCGGTCAACCTCTGAATGATAACGGCCATGGCTTCTTCCTGGGGCTGACTAGAAGTATTCCTGGCAAATGCCTTAGGACCTTCATAAAAGGTGGAGGCGTACACCAGTTTTATGGCTTTGATGAGATGCTGAAGTCGAATGTAAAGATGGGGATGATTATTGGGGATCATGTAGGTTTCATAAAGCCCGGCATAGGGTTGGAACTGTGCATCTTCCAGCACACTGGAAGAACGGATAGACAGGGGGTATTTGACCTTAGAAAGGTAGGCCTCAAGTTCTTTAATGAGCCACTCCGGCATCTCTGCTCTTAAAAACCCAACTGTAACTTCTTCATCGGAGGTGTCTTTCCTGGCAAGTCGTCCCAAATTATTCTGGGTTACAAAAGTTTCAAACCCTTCAGTACTGATCACAAGAGTTTTGGGAATTTCAATGTTGATTTCCGAATATTTCTCATGAAGTTCCTGGTTCTCGTTTAGTAGGATGGACATAAAGGCGAGGCCCCGGGCCTTGCCGCCCAGGGAGCCTCGCCCAATCTTAAGAAAATCCATCGTATCCGGATCGAAATAAGGGCCCTTGAACTGGGCGACCACCCCTTTTTGACGGAATTTGCGAAGTTCATGGATGGTGGAAATAAAATACTCCCTCATCTCTTTGGTATTGGAGAATTGAGAGGCCCGAAGCTCACGTAATTTGGAGGCAAGGCTGATTTCAGAACGGGCCGTGATCCAGTTAGTAAAGTGATTGTGCTCTGCATGATAGCGGAAGGACTCATCCGGTATTTGGGAAAGTTTGGCCTCGAGCTCGCTAAGGTTGGAGGCACGCTCAACCTGCTTGCCGTCAGGCATGCGGAAGATGAAATCCCCAAAACCCAATCGTTCAAGGAAAAAGTCGTGTATCTCTCCAAGAAGATTTGGGGAATTCTTATCCAGAAAGGTAGCGGATACCTCCTCTGCTTTTTCCCTGTTTTTAGGGTCCGAACTCATCAGGAGAAGGGGGAGGCTCGGAAATTCCCTTCTGATTTGAGAAAGTAAAATGGCACCCGCATCAGCGACCAGTTTATTGCCTTGCAAAAGACGGGTATCTGCCATGACGCTAAATAGAAAGGAACGGAACTTCTGGCAAAGCTCCAAGGCTTCCTCATAGCTGGTAGCCAAAAGTATCTTGGGCCTTGCCCTCATGGTGAGGAGCCTGTGTTCTTCGTTGAGACCAACCTCAAGCACAGCCTGGGTCTGTTTCACAATCTCCTTGTAGATAAGGGGGAGTAAGGTCGAGTAATATAGGGGAGAATCTTCAACCAGGATAATAACACGCACCATGGCTTTTTGGGTGTCAGATTCGACGTTTAAGCGATCTTCGGCGTTCTTGACCAGGGCTAGAAGCAGGTCGGAATTGCCGGACCAGATAAAAACCTTGTCAATACCCCTACGATCCTTATGTCTTGGAGGAGAAATATTCTTGATGCTGTGACCCAGAAGAATAACAGGGAGGTTCGGCTTTATCTTTTTTATCTTTAGGCCCAAAGCGAAGGCATCTATTTCGTCCAGATGCGGGGTGGTGATAACCATATCGAACTGCTTTTTGTTCAAGAGTGATAGAGCCTCGTAGACCGAGGAAGTCCGGGTCAGCCTCGGGGGTTGACTCAGATTCAAGCCTCTATACTCATTTATGATCCTCGATGCGAGACTCTCATCACCCTCCAGTATGAACGCATCATAGGGACTGGCCACCAGGAGGATTTCCCGAACCTTTATTGACATGAGTTCATGGAATACCTTAAAACGCCCATAAAATTCGGCGGCAAAATGAATGGCGTTTGTACCCATATTAGCCCTCCATTGATAGCTAATCTCTTTTAGGAAGCCCAAAGAAGAAGGGTTTGTTCATTTTCTAGAATTATTACATTGGATAT
>CP070840.1:1755206-1758103 GCA_020342025.1 Deltaproteobacteria bacterium | reverse complement strand
GATCCCAGAGGAGATTGAGAGTTACATAAAGGCCTCCTCAGCAGAGCCCGCCATGGAAGAAAGCGCCATCTTCGACGCGGTCGTAGATATCGTCGTTAAAGGGGATTTTGACTATTACATCTATGACCTCGTGCCCCTTGGCCACGCCCTTTATTATCTGAGCATGGCGGCTGTGTATGACGCCTGGCTGGACAAGATTACGGGTCTGAGAGAGCAGATGCGCGAGTACGATCAGGCCATTGCCACGATGAAACGGGAGGAAGAAAGCCAAGAGGACGAGATATATAACGAATTGATGTATATTAAGAATCGCATCGGCGCCTCTTCCAAGATCATGACGGACACGGAAAAGACCGCTTTTTTCTTTGTGCTGACGCCTGAGGAAATGACTGTAGTGGACACTGAAAAGGCAGCAAAGCTTTTTGCCAAGTATAACGTGCCCCTCGCTGGATACGTGGTTAACCGTGTCATTGATAGGGCCCTCTTACAAGAGAATATCCCCACCTACCTGAAAAACAGGATCGAAATGCAGGTGGGAGCCCTCGAGCTGATCGATAACACATTTGGCGCTTCCGTTTTATCAAGGGTCCCAGAGTTTGATTCCGAGATAAAGGGTTTTGACACCATTAGAAATCTTGCTGAAGTGATGTTTGAGGAGAAATTGTCATGAAGAGCACGATGGCGAATTTTTTTGTTGACCATCCCGAAATGCGCTACATCTATTTTGGGGGGAAGGGGGGCGTTGGCAAGACCGTCGTGGCGGCGGCAGTGGCCCATTGGATGGCAAAGCAGGGTAAAAAGACACTCCTCGCCTCTACAAATCCCGTTCACAGCCTTTCCAATCTTTTTCAGATGGACGTCTTTGGAAGACCCGTATTGATACCCGGGACCGATAACCTCCATGTTCAAGAGATAGATACAAGGGAGACCATAGAGAAATCGAAGAAGGAGATCCGGGAAAAAATTGGATGGTTTCTCAAATTTGCCGACATCCCTACGAAGGCGGAGGACTTCATCGAGTCTGCCACCATGAATCCAGCCTTTGAAGAATCGGCCATGTTCGAGAATATGATCAACATCATATTCGATGACGCATTCGAGTTCTATGTCTTCGATACCGCACCAACGGCAAATGCAAGAAGGCTACTGGGCATGTCCAAGGTTTACACCCTCTGGGTGGACAAGATGATGAAGAGTCGAGAGGAGGCCAAAACCATGAGACTGAGCCTCTCTTTTCGGAAAAAGAAAGTCGAGGAGGAAGAAGACCCCCTCCTTGATTATCTTGTTACTTTCCGTGACCGTATCGATCACATGAGAACCCTCCTCATAGATGATCAGAAGAGCGCCTTCTTTTTCGTCACCCTCCTTGAGTCCCTTCCCATTGCGGTGATTCGACGTTTCATAGGCTGGTTCGAGGATTTCGGAATACCGATCGGCGGCGTGATCGTCAATCAGGCCATTGACAAGTCTGAGGTAGGAGACGATGCGGCAGAATTCGTTGTAAACCGCATCAGGATGCAGGACCGATATAGGGAGGAAGTCAAGGAGTCTTTTGAAAATGTGCGCGCCGAAATTCCCCTATTTGAAAGAGAGGTAAGGGGCGTAGAAATGGTCGCTAAGCTCAGTGAGGCCCTTTTCCCAAACAATTAAAACCCACGTTAAGCGGACTCCACGCCGTTCCGGATACGTTTGTCAATCAGGGTCTCTAATTCTTGGGGATCCCATCCTATGTAAGTGCTTTCCTTATCTACTATAAAAGCCGGAAATCGAAAGACCCTATGTCTTATCTGTTTCCAAAAACCCAACGGGGACTGGGCATCTATCAGCTTAATCTTAATCCGATGCCGATACAAAGAAGAAATTTGGTGAATCCACTGGGCCAAGTAACTTGTGGCCTGCTTCCATTCCTGAGGATATTCCTCAACACAGGCATCCCGATATTTATCTCTCAGCCCTATGGTGCCGAGGATGAAACCGCACCCCCGACAACTCATCTCAACGCCAGAGAGCGTGGGGGCAACCACTTCAAGAAGTATGGGGTTCATCGATATTGTCTCCTTTATATAAACCCTTATTGCCATGCATTTTGTGGCTCTTTTATAATATAACGCTTCTTCATTACCTTGCAAGCTGTACTTGCTAAATCCTCAGGAAAATTTAGACCGGCGACACCGCCAAAACTCCTCCACTTCCTTTTTGAGCCAGTCAGGCCAAAACGCCTCGGATATGGGGTAACTCGCATCTAAGGCCTGGAAAGAGCCATCACCAGCCACTTTTTTAATTTTTTCTTGCAAGTTGTATTTCACTTCATCAACGCCGATGAGTTTTGCCACGGTCTTGTTGATCTCCTCTTGCGATTTGTCGTAGGGGTTTTCGTTCTCAAAGGCCCTTTGTGCAGCCAGTTCATGTAAACACTCAATGCCGCGATGCCATTCCTTAAATGAAGGGAAAAACATGGGACCATAGGAGACCCAGAATTCCAAATACTTTGCACCCGCATTGTAGACCACCCAAATAGAACCGCCTTCACTCACACTTCCTCTCACAATGCTATCATCTCCCATGGCAACGGACTTCTCCTTGAGCAGGGAATCAATGCCACCAAACTTCAGCCCCACCTCCTTGGATCTGGTTTGGCTTTCCCCTTCTTGAAAGGTCCTTACAGCCTGCGGAAGCTTTATGAGGGCGGGGAATAGGTTTTTTCCCAGGCCTTCTGCAATCCCTATGGTCACTCCCCATCCCGATTCAGGGTTGGGAATAACGATGTCCGCCTTTGAATTACCGTAATAATCAACCAGTTCTAAACCCAGTTCTCTCCTCAACTGGAATATCTCCTTGCCTCTAAACACGGAAGCCACATTTCCAAAGTAAACACCCTGGAAGATATCTGGCATCAT
>CP070840.1:1743984-1755106 GCA_020342025.1 Deltaproteobacteria bacterium | reverse complement strand
CTCAAAAGGCATAACCGTTCCCATTCAGGAACTAGCGGAAGGGACAAACCGTATTGCCATGGGAGACTACGACTTCTTCATAGACCTGGAGGCAGAGGATGAAATAGGTGTCCTGGTCAATTCATTCAACAGAATGACCCTGGACTTGAAGAACAGCAAGAAAAAATTGGAGGAGACCTATGAGGAATTGCTGAAAAGCCACATGGAAATTGAGCAGAGAAGGCTCTATATGGAGATTGTCCTTGCCAACGTGGCCGCTGGCGTGGTTTCTGCGGATGGCAGTGGAAAGATCCTTACCATTAACAAGTCGGCAGAAAGGATGCTGAACATAAAGGCCGAAGATATCATTGGGAAGAATTACCGGGAAGTGATAGGACGTGAATATGTGAAAGCGATCAATGGATTTCTAAAGGAAAAAAGCATTTTCCGAAGAGGATTTATGGTACGACAGATTAGGCTATCTGTCGAGAACAAGACGCTGACTCTGCTTGTATCCCTTAATGTGCTTCGGGATGATCGGGGAAAATACTTGGGCCTGGTGGCAGTCTTCGAGGATGTGAGCGAGATCGAAAAGGCCCAGAGAATGGCTGCTTGGCGTGAAGTGGCAAGGCGAATAGCTCACGAGGTAAAAAACCCTCTCACCCCTATCCAACTCTCTGCTCAGAGGCTCAAGAAAAGATACGGGGACAAAGTGGCCCGAGATGATGGTCAGGTGTTTGAGGAATGCACAAATCTCATAATCAACCAGGTGGAGGAGTTGAAGCGTCTTGTAAATGAGTTTTCCAGCTTTGCCCGGATGCCCGCATCCAATCCCACGCCCAATAACATCAACCAAATCATAGAAGAGTCAATAGGCCTTTATAAAGAGGCGCAGGCAAACGTAAAAATTACTTTTAATGATTCCACCGAAGTACCCATTTTCAAAGTGGATAAGGAACAGATGAAAAGAGTGATGATTAATCTCTTGGACAATGCCATCGCTGCCATTGACGGAGACGGGGAGATAGTCATTGATCTTTCCTATGATAAAGAACAGGAGATGGTAAGAATCGAGGTATCAGACAATGGAAAAGGGATCCCACCTGAGCACAAGATGAGACTCTTCGAGCCCTATTTCTCCACCAAGGAACATGGCACTGGTCTAGGATTGACCATAGCGAGCACCATAATAAGCGATCATAACGGCTTCATACGTGTTCAGGATAATAAGCCACACGGAACTAAATTTGTCATCGAGCTCCCAGTAAGAGTTTAGACTGTCCTTTCGCTTTTCCAAAGTACGCTCAAAAAAGATACTGTTGGCATCCATTATTTGTCGGTCGCTTCAGATGCACCCTCTCTTGCCTCGAGAATCTCGTTAAGGAGGGAGACCAACCCGGACTGATGATCGCCCTGATGTTTATTTATCATCTCATATGGACCTGTTTCCTCATTTTGTCCCTTCCCCTATTTTTCTTCACAAGGCGACGTGGAATTCTTGAGAGACTGGGCATAGGGTTGCCCGCACATCCCCCTAAAACAGAGAGTATATGGATACACGCCCTCTCGGTGGGTGAAGTCCTTTCAGCTCTTCCTTTGGTCAAAGCGCTGGGGCTGCAATATCCTGAAAAGGATATCGTTTTTACGGTGACAACTGTTCAGGGAAAGGAAATTGCAAGCAAGGAATTGCAGGGAAAGGTGCGGGTCCTGCTCACAATGCCCCTGGATTTCTGGTGGTCTATACGCAGAGTGGTCAATTTCATAAGACCTTCACTTTTTGTTCTCGTTGAAACAGACGTATGGCCTGGCCTCATCGGGTATCTTAAAAAGAGGGGAACCAAGACTGTACTGGTAAATGGTCGTATTTCTCCACGCACCTTTAGGTCTTATCGAAGATTTCCCTTTTTCGCTCGACGCATGTTGAATGCCATAGATTCATGCATGATGCAGTCAGACTTGGACAGGGATAGACTACTACAAATAGGGGTTGAGGAGGAGAAGGTAAAGACCGTGGGCAACATCAAGTTCGACCGTGATTGGAAAGCGATGGGGGAAGAAGAATACGGATACTGGTTGCATACCCTGAATCTTGAATCTGAAAACGACATATGGGTAGCAGGTAGCACGCACCGGGGGGAGGAGGATATTATTCTGGACGTGTTTGGTAGACTTCGCCGATTTTTCCCCACCCTGCGCCTGATCATTGCTCCAAGAAGGGTGGAGCGGGCTGAGCATATCAACCGGCTGGTTATGGACAAAGGATCCAAGTCTCTGTTGAAGACTCAGATTCCAATGAAAGGCGAGTCTTACCATGTCTTGATACTGGATACTATAGGGGAGCTTGAGCGGATCTATGGCATAGCAAAAATAAGTTTTGTAGGCGGGAGTCTGACGCCTATAGGCGGGCATAATCTATTGGAGCCTGCCAGCTTCGGAAGGCCCGTCCTTTTCGGGCCACACACCGACAATTTTGTCCTCATGTCCCGACTTCTTATTGAAGTCGGTGGAGGCAGGAGTGTACGGGATGGAGAAGACCTTTTTGAAACCATGAAAGAGCTTTTGGCTGATCCGGAGAAATGCGACAGAATGGGCAAACAGGCCAGGAAGTTTGTGGAGACAAGCAGAGGTGCGTTGGGACGTGTCATGGAGAATATTAAGGGCTGCCTCGATGGAAAGAAAGATCCTGTGGTGTGAACTTTGCGGCTGGATTTCTGTGGCACTGTCCTATGGTAAGCTGGGATCTTTGCTTTTTCCCGGTTTTGACGCTGGATCGGACTCTCCGCCCTCCTGATCAGGTTTTGCTCCAAGCGCCTCGGCTTCACGAGCAGCGTCTTCCACCTTGGCCATAGCCTTTGCCGCCCGACGAACGGCCTTGCTGGACTTCTCCTTGGCCTCGAGAGTCGCCTCTACCCTCGCCATGATGTCTTTATCCTCGCCAGATGATAGGGCAGACTCCAACTCCTGGAGTTTTTTCTCGGCCTCCTCGGCTGATTCCGCCGCCGCCTTTTCCGCCGCTTGGGCCTTCTTTTTAGCTTCAGCAAGAATGTCAAGGGCTGCAGCAAGCTCACCGACCTCCCCCTCCTCCGGTTCAGCGTCCAGATCAATATCCTCGGCGGCTAGTGCCAGAACCACAACAGGCAAACGAAGGATAAGATCATCAAGTTGATTATCAAAAGGACCCAGTAGTTGATTATCCCGAAGTCGAAAGGGGAGGAATACGATAGCCGCATCAGCGGAGCTCTCCACGATCGCATTGACATTGGACGCGTCTACAATCTCAGGGTCCGCTTCGATCCGCACCTCTTGGAGGGTCCTTTGCAATCCCTCGATGGTTTCCTTTGATGCCCGCTCATGGCTGGCAGCAAGGACCCGAATCTTGGCACCATCCCATTCCTCACTCCTCGTCATCAAGTATGCGAGCAGGAGCATAAGACGGCTGGTGGCATCGTCCCCCCACCAGACATCGATACGCCTTTCATCAGAAGACAAGCGTTCAAGGGCGGCCCACGCATTCTCCTTGGCATCCAGCACGACGATGTTACAACCAAACCTGAAGGCTTCACGTAGATTCCTTGCGTACCGCAACTCTCCCAGACCGAGGATCCCTTTAGGCGTTTGCTCAAGCCAGTTGAGGAGGATGGTGTTCGCTTTCAGGGGCCCAATACCGAATGCCTGCACTAAGATCTGTATCCCTATTTGCAGGTTCGGGGCAGCCACCACCAAAGGAAAGGCCTTCAGACCGAACTGGGCGATACTTTTGCGCAGTTCTTCTTCCGCCTCCTCTTTGAGCTTGAGCATCTTCACGCCTTCACCCTCCAGGATTCGGACCGCCGTGGTCAAGCCGCTGCCGCCCTCCAACCAGGTCGCAAAGCGCAGGAGCGATTCACGCCTGGGGGAACCATGGGAAAACGCGAGCAGTTGTGGTCGCCAATCTCGGGGATGTTCCGGTTCCGTGGCCGCGGCAAGAAGGTTCTCCCGTATGCGCTGAAAGTGGTAAGAGCGACGGCTGTCGGCCCAGCGAGCAGGGCCAGCGGTTCGCTTGAGGTACTGGTAAATGGCCAATAGAATGGCGATGGCCACAGCCCCTGCCTTCACGTTGATAGCCAGCATGGCCCCGAGGCAGGCCAACCATCCCACAAGGCTGAGTCGGGCGTCGAACCAGCGAAACGTGGGGCGAAAAGAGGGGCTGGAGGCGCTTGCCTCGTAATAGGTCGCGTAGTTGAGAAGTCCATAGGATACAAGGAAAAACATGGATACCACCGGTGCGATAAGGTTCAGTTTCCCGAGACTAATAGTGGCAAAGGCGATCCCAGCCGAGAGGAGAACTCCCCGCCGGGGATTACTCGTGGGGCCCGAACCCTTGGCGAATAACAAGAGGAACGGAAAAATACGGTCGCCTGCCAAAGACTGAAGGATACGGGGGGCACCCAGAAATGAGGCCATGGCAGAAGAGAGGGTCGCCGCAATCACACCGGCATTGATGAGCAAGCCAGAAACCGCCACACGCTTCATGGCCCCATAATCACCAGCCAGAATATTGCTGGGCAAGGCTGACGCGAATACAAACGCCGCGCCAAAATAGACGATGATTGATACCCCCACGGCAAGGAGGGTGCCCATAGGAAGACTCCTGCCCGCATTCTTGAGATCCCCGGACATACTCACACCCTGGGTAAAACCGGTGACGGCCGGGAAGAAGATGGCAAAAAGGACCCAGAAGCCGGGGCCGGAAGCAGGTGACGGCCAATTCTGGGCCAACGTTGCATCGTTCCACTGGGTCAGAGCGCCTACAAAGAATGAGACGAGGGCAGCGCCTAGGATGGCCATGACTACAAACTGGAACCGGGTCCCCCAGTCTGCACCCAGCCAGGCAAAGACAAAAAGCAATGATACGGCGAGTGCAGCGATGATTTGGGGAAGGGGCCCTGAAGCCTCAGAAAGCGTGCTGACCACCGCCTCCGCAAAACCTATACAGTAAAAACCGATTGAGATTGACTGAGCCAGGAAGAGAACAATACCAATGGACCCGCCAAACTCCGCACCAAGAGTGCGAGAAATAATATAATAGGGTCCGCCCACTTTAACCTTGAGGTTTGTAGCGATAGCGGAGAGGGAGAAACTGGTCAAGACGGATATCAAATTTGCAAGACCAATGATGATGAGGGCCTTGCTGAGACCAGCATTACCGACCACATAACCCAGTCGCAAGAACAGGATGATACCGAGGATCGTCAGGATGCTAGGGGTGAAGACACCGGGGAATGTCCCCAGGGTACCTTTTCTATCTGGTGAAGTGGTAATTCTTCGCTCTTCACGTTCCATTGAATATCGCTCATCTGTTACGGACAAAATGGGGCATTTGGGCAGGAATCTCCAGGATTAACTCCACAAAGCCGCGGTACTTTTCACCCCGATACCATGGTGTCTGATAAATAAGCCTTTTCGCCCCATTTTTCTCCACGGTATACACATTAGCCTGACGGGCATCCATGAGCTTTTTCAGTTTGGTGCGTGCAGGTTCAGGATGACAGTCAAAAAGATTGGTGCCCATCAATTTCTCGCCTCCCTGTTCCTGGAAATTCTCTATGGCCTTGTCATTCATCTCCAGAATGATCCCCTCAGGATCACAGACCGTTATGGAAACCGCAAACTCCTGCACCCAGGAATGATTTTCCATTCCAACCTCCTAATTCTTCCCCAATGATCCAACTATCCGATCAATCTTCTTTTCGGGGGATTTTCTGCCAACACGACCACTGGCAATCACTGCCGCTGAGATCTAAGAGTTGGAGATTATTGCAGCTGACGCTATTTACAATCTCTCCATCTTTTTGGAGGCGCCATTCCACAAAAAGCCCCGACTCACCTCTTCCCTCTGGACATTTTATCAGGCGCCTGGCCCATCTGGATTGCTGTCTCACCATGCAACCTCCTTTCTCTAGCCGGTCACCCTGGCCCTTCGCGCCCTGAACAGCAAGAGCGATCCGTAAATTCTTGGCTCAAAATGCTCAAAACCAGCGTCTGAGAGATGTTGCTCAAGTTCATCTATCTCAAAAACATGAATCCCATGATGTTGCTCTGCATACCTACGGACAGGTGGAAAACGCAAAATACCCTTTTGGCCGCTTATGAGCGTGGTAACCGCAAGGGGTGCCCCTTCCCTCATGGTGCGGCCGATTTCCCGCAATGCCAACAACGGGTCTCTGAAAAGGTGGAGTGCTCCGCCGCATATGGCTGCATCGAAGAAGGCGGGCCCAAACGGCAATTCCTCCGCCTTGGCCCGGGCAAATCGCATATTTACGATTTGGTCTCGTTTGGTGTAGAAGACGCCCCTCCGGAGCATACCCATAGAAGCGTCAATTCCATGTACAAAAACAGGGGATGAGGCGATGCCGCGACTAAGTATTCCAGGCCCACAAGCCACGTCCAGAATGGTGCCTTCATCCGTATGTACCAACGCCGTAATGTTGTGCATCATTTTGCTCCGTGATGTACTACCAAATCCACCCACAAAATTGACAAAAAAGTTATACCAAAAGAATGACTCGTACACGGGCGCCAGTACGTCAAAGGCCCACAGCCTGCGGAAAACAGGATTAAAGCTATAAGACAGGTCTTCTGATATAAAATCAGGAATCCCTTTAATGATGGGATAAGACACTTGACAGGGTAGACAGACAAGAGTCTCTTGTCTCAGTTCCAGTTCCCCTTTGCAGTTGGGACAAACATAATCATGTATTCCTTTGCATCGGTTCACACGTTCCCTTTCATTCAAGAAAGATGATGCCTGTTCTCCTTTATCCACGGCCGAGGTAAACTTGATCAATCGGCAGTACAATGGCCTCCAACAGATTCACGTTACCGGGTAGGGCCGCCATAGTAACGGCCGTCATAGCCACATCCTCAATGGTCATCATGGGCTCTTCATCCATAAGTTCTTTGCTGGCCTGACGCAGTTCGGTGGCCACATTGCCGGGATGAAGACAACTGGCCGCGATACCAAAAGCTCGGCCTTCCAGAGCCGTGGCTTTGGTTAGCCCCACGAGCCCATGCTTTGTGGTCGTGTAAGGCAATGAGTTAAAGCGTGGCATCTGAGCGGAAATGCTGCCGATGTTAATGATTCGACCCGCATTCTGTTTTTTCATGATCTTCATGGCCTCCCGACTGCAAAGGAAAGGGCCGGTAAGATTGACGTCTATGACCTTCTGCCAGGTCTCGAGAGATATTTCCTCGATGGGCCCGCCGTCAAAGATCCCCGCATTGTTTACCAAAATGTCGAGGCGACCAAACTCCTGCATGACCTTGTTGAACAAATCTACCACCTGTTCCTCGTCGGTAACATCTGTGGGAACCACAAGGACATTGGCCCCTTGGGCCCGGAGTTCAGTGGCCGTTGCATTCAGGTTATCTCTGTTTCGGGAGGCAATCACGAGTTTTGCCCCCTCTTTCGCGAAGGCTCCCGCTATCCCCTTGCCAATCCCCTTGCTCGCACCGGTGATGATGGCTACCTTTCCCTCCAGTTGGCCCATATGGCAACCCCTCCATGTCTTCAATTTTTCCCGTGGGTGCGTTAAAACTGCCCTATCACGAGCGATTCGGATCCTCTTGCCATCTAAGGAGTCAGACCCTTTGCCGCTGCAATCAATCGCACAATCTGAGCAAAAGCGAAGGGATCACGGCCTTTACGGCCTGCGCCCAATCCATCCAGGTCTGGTGACGCAAGCAGATTCTCCACATGCTCAGGGGCCACGCTACCGCCATATATAATGCGCATCTGTTGCGCCACATCCTTCCCGAACGCTTGCCCAATCCAATTTCGGATGAAGGCGCAGCTGGTGGCGATGTAATCGGGCGGCGCGGGTTTTTGTGCCCCGATTGTCCACTCGGGTTCGTAAACAATGACCCCCTGGGCCACTTGCCCCGGCTCACAGTGGTCAAATAGGATGGGAAGACGAGATGCCAGTACCGCTTCAGCCTCTCCCTGCTCTTTGTTCCCTTCTCCCATCAGGAGGATAGGACGTAGCCCGGCCTGAAACCCCACCCGCATCTTTTTGTTGAAGTCCACATCCCTTTCACCCGTTCGCCGGCGAATCTCCCAATGGCCAAGCATAACCCATCTGCACCCGGCATCGGCAAGTAGCATGGCAGAAATTTCTCCTGTGTGGGCTTTGCCGGTCCCTGCGTGTAAATTCTGTGCTCCCAAATCAATCGGTGTGTCAGTCAGGACTCGCGATAACGCGTAGAGGGCAGTATATGGCGGACAGAGAACAATATCCACCGATTGGGCAAGGCTACCGATCACCGCTGGAAACTCGCGTGCAAAAGCAAGGCTTTCGGAGATATCCATCGCCATTTTCCAATTGGCAAGGGCGAATGCTTTGCGTGTGGGTAAGTTTTTCATGCAGCAGCTATTTGGTCAAGGATAAGAGGAATTTGAGATGGGTCAAATTCATTTTCCAAGTGAAGAGGCATTTTGTCTCTCCAAAAGCTGTTTCTGGCTTCTCAAGGCGAATGAATGGTTGTCGACGGCTCGTGACAAGGCGAGTATCCCGTCCAAATGGTCAATCTCATGCTGGAGTAACTCGGAGAGATCATCTTCCAGCCAAATCTTTTCCTTGCCCCAGTCCATGTTCTGATATCTGATACGGCACCTCTTGTGTCTGCGTACCTTAACGAGCAACTCGGGGAAGCACATGCAGTCATCCCAGACCTGAATCATGTCTTCGCTTTTGTTGTCCAAAACAGGGTTGATGAAGATCACGGGGTCATCAATGTACATGTAAACAAGTCGTTTCATCACGCCGATCTGAGGGGCAGCAATGGCCCGTCCCACGCCGTACCGCTCCCTGAAGGCCATCATTGTGTCGTGAAGGTCTTTCACGACTCCAGCAATCTTAGTCACCCCCTGCTTTCGGACTGGTTTGCTAATCTCATAGAGGATTGGATTGCCGAGAAGGAGAATCTCCCTGACCGCCATACAAGGCCCCCCTCATGGATTTAGTCAAGCAGGACAAAGCCGTAACGATTTTGGACACTGGTGTTACTCTGCAAGACGTCGCACGGTAGTCCCAGATTGCGTACGGTCTTGTACACATCAATACCAAAGCTCTGGTCACAAGGTCTTACTTTGTCAGGGGTCGGACACGGCTCTCCCTGCTGCACGGTGCAGATTTTACAAAGGTTACACGTTCTAATTGCAAAGGCGAAATAGTATCCGTCAAGGAAAGCGGCCCTTTCCATCTCAAGGACTGCTTTGCTCAATTCTCTGGGATCATGGGAATGAACCAATAATACATGATGGTATCTTTTGACCATTTCAACGCGCTCTTGAAAGGTGGTATTTCTCGTGTGGCATCTTATATTGTTCTCGAAGAAATCTTCACAACCCCATCGACACTTCAATATGGCTCGGATATCAAAAAAGATATCGTGAGGCGAAATGATCTTGGCATCAACCATTTTGTGCTCTTCTGCTCGTTGAACGTATTTCTCCATTTCCAGCATCTCTTTCTTCATAAACAACCTGAGTCTTTTTCTTTCGCCTTATGCCACGCTCGCAGTCTGCTCCGTCATCGCAACCTGCCCACATTTTCACCAATTCACTTCCCTTTGAAGACCTCCCTTTTGTAAAGGGAGCAAGGGGATTTTCGTAAGGATGCTAATTCTGTTTTGTGAGGACGAGGATATAGAGTTCTGGCTCGTCAATAAACTCTTTTACGCCAAATCCAAAAGGTCCAAACAAGATGTCGGCCTCAGACTTTTCCGGGAAATCATCCAGGGGAAAGGGGACTTTTTCCTTTAGAGAATCAATAAATGTTTTGCCCAATGGATGGCTGATAACCATACGGCCCGCTGGTCTGGCCATTCTGCCAAGATTGGCAAAGGCTCCCACTTTGTCCACAATATTGGGGTAACATGCATTGATGAAAACCACATCAAGGATTGAATCGGGTAAGGCGAGCTCTCTGATATCTGAAACGATGGCCTCCACAGGGGGATAATGCTTCTTTAGTTGCCTCAGCATGGCCCCTGAAAGATCGCAGGCGAAAATGCGGGCTGGCTCATGCTTTTGAATCAATGGCACCAGAATCCCTGTACCAGAACCCACGTCCAAAACATTGTCACCCTTGACTATTTCAGCCGATGCAACAATTCTCTCTAAACGTGCCGGCACCCCAACTGGAAGCGGAGGATCAAACAAGTGATATAGTTCATCAAACAATTTGCGCTGGAGTCGGTTGATCCTGTCCACCTCTTCTTTGTCAGGCGTCTCGTAAGGACCCATAAGGCGCTATTCCTTTTCTATGGCCTCAATGAAGGTATTGGCCTCTGCGATCGAAGCTTCCATCTCTTTGATGAGAGAGGCCACATCCGCCTCGACGGAAACCAACTCACTTCTCAATGAGGCAATGGCGCGTGCGTTCAGGTTATGTTTTAGGTACAGGACCTGATCTCGGAAGGCGGAGAGGACCGGATCAATTTTCCTTTCAACCCGTTTCATGGCTCTGATGAGTTGCAAATACTGCCGCCGGGTCTGCTTCAATTTACGTTCACTGCTTTGGCGCAGGCTCTGGTTAGTATATTGGCTCAATTCACCTTGCCATTCATCAAACAGGTCTTCAGCCACATCCTCCACAGCTTCGATACGATCTCGCACGGCTTTCGCTTTTGACTCGCTCTTCTCATACTCCGCCTTAAGCTTCTCATATTTTTCCTCCAACTCCCCTCCCTCAAACTTCAGAACACTACTGAATTTTTCCAGGGCCGATTCAAACTGCTCTTTAGCCTCTTTCTGAGCGTCCCGGGCCTCCGCAACCCGCTCGACCATCAGATCTCGCTTGTGGTAGCCTAGCTTCTCCATGGTCTTGTAATAAGTGGTTTCACAACCAAGTAAAAACAATAGAATCGTGAAAAGAGCGGCCAACCTAAGCTCCATTCCCAGGATGGATTTAGTCATAAGATATCCTCCTTCTTGGATAAGACCCAAAGGCGCTGATACGAGCTACTGGGATTGCTTTTCTCTTAAGGCTTCGATAACTCTATCTGTCCGCTGATCCGCATAATAACCATTTACAACGAACAGAGCATGAATCATCCCCGGAATCCAAAAAAGAACTGTCAACACCAAGTTGAGAAGGGCTTG
>CP070840.1:1740786-1743884 GCA_020342025.1 Deltaproteobacteria bacterium | reverse complement strand
ACGATAAGAAGTCTTAAGAGCCGCCCGACCAAGAGACACCGCTATGAATCTAGCCTCCATAGCACCTCGAAAAAGTGAAGATTAGCGTTCGTAACCTTCACTTTTGCCAGATTGTAGATTTTGGCAAGAAACCATCACTTTTGGGCATCAGAGAGTGACCACAATATCTAGTGGAAAGCCTTCCGTTGACAGGAAAGCACATTTCTAATAAATCTAGCGTACCAGAGTAAGTCCGGTCCGTTTTCCCAAATCGACCTTTTTTCCATTCTATGAAGGGCATTAACTATGAAGTGGCCAAAGTGCCAGTTTGATAATCAGAAATGTGCAAAACTCCTGAAGAATGTGTGGGCTATTATGGAATTAACGTGTCTCGACTAAGGTGCTGGTATCTTTAAACTGAGCTGAGGTCTACATTTTCGGCGCCAGAAATATACAGGAGAAAAAGATGTCAATTCTATTCACACCCAAGAACATCGGAAACGTCGAACTGCCAAACCGGTTTGTGAATTCGGCTACCTACGAAGGCACGGCCCAAGAAACCGGCGAAGCCAGTGATGAGCTTATCGAGAGATACGTGAGGCTCGCCAAAGGTGGCGTGGGACTAATCATCACAGGGATGATGTATGTTCATCCCTCAGGACGCGCTTTTAAATATCAAACTGCCATACATCATGACAATATGATAAGGGGCCTGAAGAAACTGGTGGATGCCGTGCATGGAGCAGGAGGCAAAATTGCCTTCCAATTGGCGCATGGCGGAAGGCAAACCACAAAGGATATGATTGGCCGGACGCCATTGGGCCCTTCAAGCAGAGGGAGGGATCCAATAAATTTCGTAAAGCCCAAAGAAATGATCGAAGACGAAATCATGGAAATGATCCAAGCCTTCGGGGCAGCTGTTAGGCGCGCGGTGGAAGCGGGTGCAGATGCTATCCAGCTTCACGCCGCGCACGGATATCTAATAAACGAATTTTTATCTCCATTTTTTAATATGAGAAAAGATTCATGGGGCGGCAGTGAGGAAAATCGATTTCGCTTTTTAGAAGAGGTGCTCAGGGAAGTTAGAGGGGCTCTGCCGGAAGGTTTTCCGATTCTGATAAAACTTACCACCAATGACTACACGCCTAAGGAAGGGGTTAGGCCCCCTCTGGCCGCAAGATATGCCGGGCGATTGGCAGAATTGGGAGTAGAGGGGGTAGAGGTGAGCTGCGGAACTACAAACTACTCGTACATGAATATGTCCAGGGGTGATGTGCCCACTGCTGAACTGCTCAAAAGCCTTTCCTGGTGGGAGAAACCCATCGGGCGGTTGATGATCGGCAAACTGGAAGGCAAATATAATCTCGAAGAAGGCTATAATCTGGAAGCCGCCAAAATGATCAGGCCTGTTCTGGGCGATATACCTCTATTACTGGTGGGCGGAATGCGTACAGTAAGTCACATGGAAGAGGTACTGGAAAACGATCATGCGGACTTTATCTCCATGTCGCGCCCATTTATCAGGGAGCCCTTTCTGGTAAATAAAATTAAAGAAGGGATCATGAACAAAGCCTCATGTGTCTCGTGCAACCGCTGTCTAGCAGCCGTAGCACACGATCTTCCGATTTACTGTTATAATAAGAGTTTTCCAAAATGAGTTGTTTCCGATGTGAGTCAAACAATCCACATGATAAAGGCTTTGCCGAGAGTGCGGGCCGAAACTACTGCCCCCTACCACCCTACCTTTGCGTGATTCGTTCCGCCCTATGCAGAATTTAATCTGTGTACAATTCAGCATTGTTGAAAATTGGGTAATTCAAGTGTCTGGCTAGTTTTGAGCGCTTTAGACCATCTCAATGTTCAAGTATTCCAGATGTAATATGCACTTTGGTGAGATTCAAGATTATGGCAAGAATACTGCAATTTGGGTTCACCTGGAGCAACCCCAACATCTTGTGGTCTCACCCTCTGCCTCTAAATGCTAAATTTTATAATTCTGACAAAATCCTCAAAACTGTTTCTCCTTGACTTTAAAAGCGCTTTGGTGTTCATTTAATTAAGTTTTCCTTCCATCCGTAAACCGTCTAAGCCCTAGCAGGGAGGGCTTCAAATGGAGAATAGCCTCAAAATGTGCCCGCCTATCTCTTAGCGGAGCGCGGCTGTTCTGTTAGGAGTCTGAAGTTCAACCCCTGGACTAAGTCAGCCTTTTCTCAAATAAATGCATTTCAGAGGCATCCAAAAATGAAATGCCCAAAATGCCGAGTTGATAATAGAGAAAATGCCAAGTTCTGTAAGAAATGTGGTACCAAATTGGAAATGGTGTGCCCATCTTGTGGAAACCCTTATGAGCAAGACAGCATCTTCTGCGATGAATGCGGGCATAATCTTAGCGAGCCCAAAGAGGCCTCTCCCAAAGATGATTCAGGGCCTCTGCATGCCATGCCGGCAGCAGCTACGAGCCACATCCAGGCGACAGCCCCTGCGGTGGAGGCTCGGGCCCCAGAGGCGGAACGGCGTCAACTGACCGTGATGTTTTGCGATCTGGTTGGATCGACCAACCTGTCCGCCCGGCTCGATCCCGAAGACCTTCGCGAGGTCGTGCGCTCCTACCAAGAAAAGGCTGCTGACGTTATTAAGGGCTTTGACGGCCACATTGCACAGTATCTCGGTGATGGGCTTCTCGTTTACTTTGGCTACCCCAAAGCCCACGAAGACGACGCGCACCGCGCCGTGCGCGCAGCCCTGGGGATTGTCGAGGCCATGGGGACACTGAATGGCCGCCTGGAGTCCGAGTATGGCGTCCAGCTTGCCGTGCGCCTTGGCATCCACACCGGACCGGTCGTCGTGGGAGAAATGGGCGGTGGAGGCCGGCATGAACAATTGGCTCTGGGGGAAACGCCCAATATTGCGGCCCGCCTTGAACGTCTCGCAGAGCCCGACACGGTGGTGATCAGTGCCATGACGAAGCGCCTTGTAGAGGGTGCGTTTGTCCTGAAGGACCTTGGGAGCCATCGCCTGAAGGGTGTGCCAGAGCCCATAGCCGTTGCACAAGTTCTCGAACCCCTTGTGTCACGAGGCGATGAGGAGGACGTGGGACCGGGTGTGGTTACAGCCCTGGT
>CP070840.1:1734933-1740686 GCA_020342025.1 Deltaproteobacteria bacterium | reverse complement strand
CTGCTGGGATTGCCATATTCAACCCAAGGAGACGACGTAATGGGTATGGACAGAAGAGAGTTTTTGAGGATTGCTGGGTTTTCCGCCTTACTGGGGCTTGGAGGTAAAGCAGCCTTTGAACTTCTTGCTCCCGGTCACCTTGACGCCGCCGAGGAGAACGTTCCCCTGACAGTGGGGCAGAAGTGGGGAATGGCGGTGGACATGACCAAGATGGATGAGGAGATCATGGACAAGGCCATTGAGGCGTGTCATCGCATTCACAATGTCCCCAAGGTGGCAAACCCCAAGCAGGAGATCAAGTGGATCTGGAAAGAAACCTATGAGCATACCTTTCCGGGCCAGCACCATGAGTATGCAACGGAGAAGTATCACGGCAGAAACTTCATCCTGCTCTGTAACCACTGCACCAACCCGCCCTGCTGTCGGGTATGCCCCACAGCGGCCACATGGAAGCGGGAACAGGATGGTGTGGTCATGATGGACCAGCATCGGTGTATCGGATGCCGATTTTGTATGGCCGCATGTCCCTTTGGTGCGAGAAGCTTCAACTATGGGGACCCGCGAAAGGCTCCTGCAGATCTGAATCCGGATTTCCCGACCAATATGACATACCCCACCAGGGTCAGAGGGGTGGTGGAAAAATGCAATCTGTGCGCGGAGAGATTGGCAAAAGGTCAGATTCCGGCATGTGTGGAGGCGGCCAACAAGATCAAGGAGGGTGCCTTGAACTTTGGCGACCTGGCGGATCCAGATTCTCAAGTAAGAACGGTTCTCCGCGAGCACTACAGCATTCAACGAAAACCCGAACTGGGTACAGGACCTAACGTATATTACATCATATGAGGTGGTTATGTTAGAAAAGGCGATAAGAGGAAGTCAGACATACTGGGGATGGCTCATATTCTTGCTCCTGGTGATAGGGGTAGGTGCTGGCAACTTTCTTTACCAATTCTTTGAGGGCTTGAAAATCACGGGCATGAGCAGGGATGTATCCTGGGGGTTGTATATCGCTCAGTTCACCTACCTGGTGGGGGTGGCCGCCTCGGGAGTGATGGTCGTCTTGCCCTACTACATTCACAATTACAAAGCCTTTGGCCGGATTACCATTTTGGGCGAGTTCATGGCCATTGCGGCTGTCACCATGTGCATTCTATTTCTTTGGGTGGACCTGGGTCAGCCCATGAGGGTACTCAATGTGATGCTTTATCCGCAACCCAATTCGATCATTTTCTGGGATATGGTCGTGTTGAGCGGATATCTGATACTGAATGTGCTCATCGGGTGGAACGTACTGAGTGCGGAGCGCAAGGGCATACATTATCCCAAATGGGTGACACCTTTGATCTATCTCTCCATTCCCTGGGCCTTTAGCATCCATACCGTCACTGCTTTTCTCTACCAGGGGCTCCCCGGCAGACACTTCTGGTTGACCGCCATTATGGCAGCCCGTTTTCTCTCCTCCGCTTTTGCCTCCGGTCCCGCGCTTCTTCTCATTATTTGTTTTCTTGTAAGGAGATTTACAAGGTTCGATCCGGGTAAGGAGCAGATGCGCACGCTAGCCAGCATTGTCACCTATGCGATGATTCTCAACGTATTTTTCTTTTTGCTGGAACTGTTTACCGCCTTTTACAGCCAGATACCGGGCCATATGGTTCACTTTCAGTTTCTTTTTGCTGGACTTGAAGGGAATGGGAGACTCGTGCCCTGGATGTGGGCCGCAACGGCATTCGCCGTTCTTGCTCTGATCCTCCTGATCAATCCGAGCACACGCCGGAAGGAGGATACGATGATCGTGGGTTGTGCTTCGGTCGTTATTGCCACTTGGATTGATAAAGGGATGGGGCTCGTTATCGGTGGTTTTACCCCCAATCCCTTTGAAAGGGTCACAGACTACTGGCCCACGCTTCCCGAGGTTCTCATCACTTTAGGGGTTTGGGCCATTGGCTTTTTCATTCTTACGGTCCTATTCAAGATAGCTTCCTCAGTAAAGGAGGAGGTGGCAGGCTATTAATTAATCGGATTGCTCATTGAAAAAAGGCCTATTCCCATTTGGAATGGGCCTTTTTTCATGGCCATTCCGAGGAGTGCTGGAGTATTGGAGCGTTGGAGTACTGGGAGGAGAGGCAGGTTCAGAATGGGTTACGCGTTTGTTCTTTCATTACTCCATCACTCCACTACTCCATTACTCCAGTAAAGGGTCGAATAACCCCCAAGCCGTTGCGAAGCACCCGCCTCAATCTTTACCAAGCAGACGGCTCACCCTTCACGAGTTGTGTGCCCTCTCCGGGGTAGACGTGGCGATCTTCTGGGGGTGTGGGGTTTTCCACTCGAGGCCACTCGTCAAAGCGCGGATCAGGGCCTTCTTTGGTGACGTCAGAGGGCACTGTATCAACCATTTTGGGCTTCTTGCGGATGTCGGTGCCCTCCACATTGCAACTGAACTCGATGGGTATGCCGTTGGGATCAAATGTGTAGATGGAGTGTATAAAGCCATGGTCGATCATCTCGGAGACCCAAAATCCAGCTGCCTGGAGTTTGTCATACAATTGCCAGAGATCCTCTTCCGCTTTCACCCCCAGTGAGACGTGGTCAAATATGAATGGTCCTTTGACAGGGCGGCCATGATCTTTTTCTTGCACAGGTTCCACATGGGGCCATTCAAAGAAGGCGATAAGGTCATTCTCTGATATCTCGAAAAAGTAGTGCCTGTACCCAGGCTTTCCAAGCCCCGCCACCAGCCTCATGCCCAATAGGTCCCGCCAGAAGCGGATGGTCTTGTCCATGTCTGCCGTGGCCATGGCTAAGTGATTAATTCCATTATATTTTATCATGGGCTTCCTCTCTTGCGCGAAAACGAAATACCTGCTCAACAGGTCCTATTTAGTCGTTCATGGTAATGAGGAAATGGCATCCGGTCAAGTAAGGAAAAATTTCACAAAAAAAACTTGACACCTCTTATATTACTTTGTTACATAACTCCACCATCGTGTTCAGAGGGCAAAATGCGCCTGTCCTTCATCATTATAACTTATTAAAATTATTAATGAATATTTAAATTTCAATATAGAGGAGGAAGAAGCAAATGGGGTACGAAGTAGAGGTGGATCATGACAAATGTGAAGGCTGCGAGGAGTGTGTGGAGGTCTGTCCCACTGATGTCTATGAGATGCAGGATGGTAAATCCGTGCCGGTAAACGCTGAAGAGTGTCTCGGTTGTGAGAGTTGTGTGGAGGTGTGTGATCAGGAGGCCATAACAGTCACGGAAACGTAAAAAAAACTTCCAGTCATCTAAAAAAGCCATTTCAAATCCCCTCTACCCCCTCTTGCAAGGTTGGGTAGGGGGGATTTTATATCACAGGGAATATCATGAGCAAAAAAGCCGCTCTCTGAAAAGAGCGGCTTTTTTGCTTGATCCACCAGGTTTATAAGAATGGTCTGAATTTTTTACTTTTTCTCGTGACAATCATTGCATTTCTTGAAAGGCGCCTTCTTGGTCGAATCCTGCTCCACGATCTTCTTATGACAATCCTTGCAGTTCTTATGGTAGGCCAAATTTAGTTTGAGGGCCTTGCCCTGCTTTTTAAGAGGACTGTGGCACTCCGAACATTTCTTTACTTTTTCCCCCTCCTTCCAAACATTCTTCCCATCTTTGTACTCGTGGTGGCACTCCGTGCAGGCCACCTTATATTCCACACCATGTTTCTTGTGGGTTAGTTTTACCGCCCCCTTCTTATCGTCCTTATAACCCGTGTTTTCAATCTTGACCTCATCGGGGGGCGCAGGCTTGTCCGCAGCCGTAAGTGCGCCAACAGTGAGAAACATAAGGCCAGTGAGAACAACGACCCCCAAACTCCAAATTCCCTTTTTCATTAGTATCTTCCCCTCCTTTTCCAAATTAATTCGATATGTTACACTCGTTTCCTCAAGACGAGGTGACTGCCCGAATCAGCCGGCTATATATAGTAAAGGATATTCAATGTTGTCAAGAAATAAAATCATTCGGGTTATCCAAATTTCTCATCAAGTTCAGCGACGATTTGGCGAAGGAACCGCAAGGTTTCAAGCGCTTCCTCTTCGTCTATTTTTTGGATGGCAAATCCCGCATGCACAATGACATAGTCTCCCACCTTTGCATCCTCCTGCAAAAGTAGGCTCACTTCTCGCTGGGTACCATCGACATCGATCGTGCCCATCCGGTTTTTAATGCTGACAATCTTGGCAGGTATGCCCAGACACATGCTCTATTTCTCACTTAGAGGCTGTCGGAAAACGTCCATCAGCCTCTCAGAAGCCAGTTTTTCGACAGTTTCTTAGACCGATAGCGAACGCCGAGGCGATCCAGTTCTTTGAGTACCATCTCAACCAGGGAGTCGACCTTTGCCTGAACCACAGGTGTCATTTCAATGCCCAGGTTTTCAATGTCCTCGGGTTCAACGCCCAGTATGACGGTTTCGGGGATCCTATCAAAGGCCTGACAAGATGCTAATGTCTCTAAAAAGTCCACCTGATGGAGCGAATTTTTGGCAAGAATACGTTTCGGAACTTGATCTCCTTTCAACCGATAGAGGGCACCGGGTTCCCCTCCATTCTTTACGGCGTCAACCACGATGAGATGGTCCGCCTCTGAGATAACCCCCAGAAGAGAAAGACCGAGGACCCCACCGTCTAGGACATTTACGTTATCGGGAAACTCATATCTTTCCTGTATCCTTTCAATAACGCGGATACCCACTCCCTCATCGCTGAGGAGAATGTTGCCAACCCCCAAGACTAGGATCTGTTCAATTGCCGTGATAGACATAAACTCGAGCCATATATTTGGATGGTGAAGAAATTCACAAAAATAAAACTAGCATAGTATTAAGCACGAAACAAGGGAAATCATCTTATTCCTTATACGCCTCCACCCGATTACGCCCGAGGGTCTTGGCCTTCTGGAGGGCTTTGGACGCCATCTCCATGATGTCATCAGGCCTGTAATCCTGTTCAGGGGTAAAAGAGACAAGACCGATGCTGACGGAGATGTGCAGGGATGAAGCATGGCTTTCAAAGTTGTGTGCGGACAGGTCTTGCCTGAGGCGCTCACACACGGTTTGGGCTTTGGAAGAGGGGCTGTTGACGAGCATAACGCCAAATTGTTGTCCGCCGCAGCGGCAGGCCTGGTCGCTGCTCCTCACATGCCTCAGAACCAACTGGCCCACTTCCGACAATATCCGGTCTCCGGTTGCAAGACCGTACGTCACGTTGATTCCCTTGAAGTTGTCCAGGTCCATCAGGAACACGGAGAGAGCTGTATTATATCTTTTGCTTCTCGCCATTTCTTTTTCCAACAGGTCCATAAAAGATTCCCGGTTCTGAAGTCCGGTGAGGGAATCAATAGTAGTGACATCTGACAAGCATTGGGTGGTAAATTCCAGCTTATCACAAATGATGGACATGAGATTAAAGAAGAATTTCTGTGCTGTTGGGGGATACAGCCATTGCAGTCGCTTAATCATCCTGTCGTTAATCTGCAGCAGTTCAGTCAAAGTGTTAGCGATGACAGTGGCAGATCTTTTGCATGACCGCAGCATGCCCATCTCTCCGACCACGTCACCAACCCCGAGGGTACGAATGAACTTTTTGTTTCCATGGATATCTTCCGGATCCGCATCATCCAAAGTATCTACCACTTCCAATTCCCCTGAAATAATGGCGAACATGGAATCGCTCATCTCACCTTTTCTGAATAAGACCTCTCCTTTTTCATATGT
>CP070840.1:1722370-1734833 GCA_020342025.1 Deltaproteobacteria bacterium | reverse complement strand
TTTCAAGGAGGGCGAGGCGCAACGTATTGAGGCCGATCACGGCACCCCGTTCTTGGAGGGTGCGGAAGTGGCCGCCCATCTGCCATGAAAAATCCTTTTCAAACCCATCCCCAATGGCAGCGGCAAACCCATTCATGGCAGAGCTCCCCTCGTTTTTTTCCAGATGACCGACTATAGAAAGCCCCACATCCGCCTGTGTTATCTCCCTCACCTTTCGGGCCAGGGTCAACGCAGTCCTAATATCCAGCGACCCACTACTCTTGCCCAACAGACTCAGCAGCCGCTCTTGATCAGGGATGACTCGGCTGTCCAGCAACAGGGATGAGGGAATTCGGTACAGCCTCTGGGCGGCCAGCCCAGCCGTAAACGTCTCCAGAATGGCAAGGGTGAAGCCCTTTTGGAGGAGCATGGAGTCAATGACACCTTCCAGCGTCTCATCGTCAACCCCGAAAATCTTTTTTCCCAGGCGGGATCGAATCTCCTCATCAACGGGTCGAATCAGCCCTTCGGCCTCCACATCGTCTCTGGCTGTGGCCGTTATGCGGATCTTGATTTCACCTGAAGAAGCCAGCAGCCCCACTTCCGGGTTTTTCCCCACGCCCATGAGGTCGCCGATCAATCGGTCGACCCCGCTTTCACCGAGCCCCACCACTTTCAGGACCCTATAAGTGACCTTTTGATCTACAAGCCCAAATCTCTTCCGGATCCAGGCCGAAATCTCCCGATCCCACAAATATTTGAGCTCCCGAGGAACGCCTGGTAGGCAAATGATGGGTTTTCCGTCTGCCTCTGCGATAAAACAGGGGGCTGTTCCCACCGGGTTCAGAATAACTTGGCTGCCCTCTGGTACATAGGCCTGTTTCCGATTATTCTCAGGCATCTTATAACCGGCGCGCTGGAAGTATTCTTCTATCAGGTCCATGAGATCCTGTTTGAACTCCAGGTTCACCCCTGCCACCCTGGCCACAGCCTCCCGGGTTAGATCATCCAGGGTGGGTCCAAGACCACCCGTGGTCATGACCATGTCGCATCTCCCAACGCCGCTCAAGATGACCTGGCTGATCTCCTCAAGCCTATCCCCAACGGATGTGCGAAAGCGAGTGGTCACGCCGATTCGCCCCAACTCCTGGGCCAGATAGGAGGTGTTGGTGTCCATGATCTGTCCTAACAAGAGTTCGCTACCTATTGTAACAATTTCGCAGGTGGGGCTATGGGGAGTCGGAGTCATCTCTTATACTCTTAAGAAAATTGTTGTCAGCCAAAACCTGGATAGATGTCAAAGCAGCTTATCAGATTGTGCAAATGTAGTCACTGTCAAAGGAAAACCGGACGAGACTTTTCTCTTTACAGGCCATTCAACTTCACCTAATATACTGTATATTCGCAAGAAATTCGCCATCTGTGAAGAATGGCTCTTTTCTATGTTGTTATTGGTCTCACAAAACGATGGGCTTATGAATGGCAGAAAAGCACTCTTGGTTTTTCTTTTTCTCCTGATCTTTTCTCATATCTCCCCCCAAAACAGATGCCTGGCAGAGACGGCCGTGATAAGCGTCAATTTTAGAGAGGCTTCCGAAGTGCTTCCTATGGTGGAAACGCTCCTTTCACCACAGGGCAGGGCCAGCGCTGACGTGCGTACAAATTCCATTGTTGTATCGGATGATAGTGTTTCGGTGAAGAAGATTCGTGATTTTTTGGCCCATATCGACAAACCGGTAGAGCAGGTCACCATTCGATTCAGGTTTCAGCAGGCAGGGGTTTCAAAAAACAGGGATATCTCTGCATCCGGCAAGGTTTCTGGGGACAATTGGTCCGCTTCGGTAGGAGAGGGAAGCAAAAAGGAAGGGGTGCACGTGCGCGCCCAAGACAGGAGGGGGAGGGTGGCACAGAGCGTGGAATCATTTGTGCGCGTCCTTTCTGGCGATGCAGCTTACATCCGCGTGGGAGAAGAGATTCCCTACACAGAAAGATGGGGGTATTTGTGCCGTCGATACGCACGATCTGTCAGGAAAGTGGACTTTCAGATTATAGAAACAGGCATGGAGGTGAGGCCCGTTGTCACGAAAGAGCGTGTGCACATTGAGATCATCCCGAGAGTTTCCTATAAGGAGCCAGGAGAGAAAGGCGTCATCCGTTTTTCAGAGGCCTCAACCCGAGTATCCGTTTCAAAAGGACAGTGGATAACCATAGGTGGTCATGGGAAAGAAAGCAATGAAGTTATCCGAGAAATTCTCTCAAGGAGGAGTGCTGAAGATCAGACCACCATTTCCCTCTCATTGATGGTAGAACCTTAATGGTTTCACCGCTTAAGGCTCCTGAAACCCCAACCAAATGCAGTAGAAGGCACCAAAGACATTTACCACATACCGGTAGGGAGTGAGGAAATGGAATTTTCCCACCTTTTTAAATCGGGAAAAATTGGGGCGTGTCATCTCAAGAATAGAATCATCATGCCCCTTTTCCCCACAAAGTACGCCACCGAGAGCAAAGTCAATCCCAAAATGATGGATTTTTATAGGGCCAGGGCCAAGGGCGGCGCTGCCCTGATTGTGCTTGATTGCCCATGTTTGGATTATCCAAGCTCTTATAAAGGCCCTCAGGAGCTTCGTATGGATGGAGAGGGCTATGCCACAGGCATATCTGCGCTTCTAAACGTTATCCATGGGGAAGGGGCCAAGGCCTTTATGCATCTCAATTACCCCAAAGAGAGGGCATCCAAGGAAGCGGTTCCTGGCGCCAAGAAAAAGGGAGAGGTGTGGCTCATTCCGCTGGCCAATACCATGTCCCCTGAAGAGGCCTATGAGATAAGAGAGATCATGGCCACAGGGGCCAAAAGGGCGAGGGAACTCGGCTATGATGGCGTGGAAATTCAGGCAAGCTACGGCGACCTGATTGCCCAACTCCTCTCTCCCCTATTGAACAAGAGAACCGACGAGATGGGAGGAACGCTGGAGAATCGGACGCGTTTTCTGAGTGCGTTGATCGAACAAGTGAAGGGCTTGGCTGGCACGGATTTTCCGGTGATGGTGAAACTGGTTTGTGATGAGTTTGTGCCCGGGGGCTTGGCTGTGGAGGAGGCGAGGAAGATCTCTAGGCTCTTGGAAAAGGCAGGTGCTGATGCGATTGTGGCCAATGCGGGCAACAAGAAGACCAAATTCAGGACCATACCCGCACACGACAGTGTGCCGGGACCCCTTGTGGAACTGGCAAACCAAGTGAGATCATCCGTTAGCATTCCCGTAATCGCCATAGGCAAGATCAACAGCCCTAATATGGCCAATGCGGTTATTGCCCAGGGAAAGGCAGATTTTGTGGCTATGGCAAGGGCATTGATCGCTGATCCTGATCTACCCCAGAAAGCGGCATCCGGAAAGATAGATGACATCCGGGGATGCGTCTACTGCCTTGAAGATTGCTCAGAAAAGGGGGTCCCGGGAATTGGGCGTTGTTGTACGGTGAACCCCTTTGCAGGCCAAGAGTATGCGTGGCGGGTTTCACGCGCCTCAGAAAAAAAGAAGGTGCTTGTGATCGGGGGTGGTCCCAGTGGTATGCAAGCAGCTCTAATGGCCCACCAGAGAGGACACGAAGTGGAATTGTGGGAGAGAGCCAATGAGCTGGGAGGTCAGGCGAGACTGATGAACATTGCCCCTTTTAAGGAAGAGATGTCAGAGGCGCTGCGGTATCTGAAACACTGTCTCGATCATAGTGGGGTAAAGGTTCGTCTCGGTCAAGAGGTTGACGCATCGAGGGTTATGGATTTTGATCCAGGGGTGGTTATTGTGGCTACAGGCTCGCGACCCGTTCGCCCTTCCATTCCCGGAAGTAAATCCCATCTCGTTGTGGATGCTCGTGCGCTGTATGAGAAGAAAGTGCCTACAGGCAATAAGCTGGTCATCGTGGGGGGCGGAGATATTGGTTGTGAGACCGCGGACTGGCTCGGTGGTCCTGAAAAAGAGATAACGGTGGTGGAGATATTGCCGCAAGTCCTCAACAAAATGAAGAAGATACCCAGAGAACGTTTGCTAACGAGGCTGTCCGAGAAGGGGGTAACCATTTATACGGAAACCCAACTGCTTTCCATTGAGAAGAATGGCGCACGACTAAAAAAGAGAGATGGAGAAGAGGTTGAGGTGGAAGCAGATCAAGTCATATTTGCTGTGCAATCAGATCCTGAAAACCACCTGTTACAGATTCTGAAGGGTAAGATTAAAGAGGTGATGGCCGTAGGTGATGCGGTGACGCCCGGTAATTTGGGGAATGCTTTAAGGAGCGCTACGGAGGCGGTGCTGAAGATATGAAAGACCCTTACGGCTCGTGCCAGTGGTCCCTAATCCGTGGTTCGTTATGAGTAGGGCCGCCCACCGTGGCGGCCAGAAAAAGGCGGGCACGGTGGCCCGCCCTACCGCTTCGTCGAATAAACTTAACCGTTTAAGGTGATGTGAATTGGACAGATTAAATGACACGGGAAGAAAAGCTTTAATGGCAGCGTGGGTATCTGTTCTTCTGGGTTGCACAGTCTTGATCCTTTCAACCTGCAGTGTTGTCAAGGGGACCTACAAAGTGGGGAAAGGGACTTATGATGTGGGCAAAGGGACGTTAACCACCACCTACAAAGTGACCAAAGGGGCCACCAAACTTACCATCGGAACCGGCAAGATGGTCTATAAGCTGGGAGGCTTTACATTCAGAGTGGTCAAGGCCCCGTTTGATTGGCCCCTCACCCATGAAGAAATCGAAACCATTGACGACCTGCCTCCCAAAGACGCCATAAAGAAGGGTCGCGTCAAGAATTCACCATACGTTGTCCACGGCAAAAGGTATGTTCCCATGTCCGTGGCAAAGGCCCAGGAATACCGGGAAGAGGGCTTGGCCTCCTGGTATGGGTATGAGACCCGCCGAAAGAAGGGGGGGCACATGACCGCAAATGGCGAGGCCTTTGATCCCAATGGCCTAAACGCTGCACACAAATACCTCCCTCTGCCAACCCATGTACGCGTTACAAACCTTGAAAATCGCCGATCCATCATCGTGCGGGTCAATGATCGAGGTCCCTTTGTGCGAGGCCGAATTATTGATCTGAGTGCCGGTGCTGCGCGAAAGCTTGGGTTTTACAAAAAGGGGACGGCACGCGTTCGAGTGGAGACGGTCGAGGCCAAGGGATAGATTAAATGGGAAGGGGGATCACCGTGAAGAGAATCAATCCAGCCTATTTGGAGACCGTTGCCAGCAAGGTGAATGGAAGTCCCTTTTTTACCTTGATCTCTATGCACATTACGAATTTGGATTGGGGTGAGTCCCGACTGGAGATGGTTGTTGGGGAAAAACATTTTCAGCCGTTCGGCATGGTACATGGAGGGGTTTATGCGTCCGTGGTGGATGCGGCCGCATTCTGGGCCGTATATCCCCAGATTGATGAGGACTTTGGAATAACGACGGTGGAGTTGAAACTCAACTACTTGGGTCCGACTTCATCCGGATCACTCATTGCGAAAGGCAAAAGTATAAAGGTGGGCAAAAGCCTCTGTTTGGCTGAAGCGTCTGTTGAAGATGAGAAAGGGAAGTTGCTCGCCCACGGCACGGAGACCATGATGGTATTGAAGGATTTGAAGATCCAGGGCCATGAGGAATTACCACCGAAGTTCTTGTAAGAAAAGAAACCTCTCCACGACTTCAGTGTAATAAAAACCAACCCCCTTTCCAACGAGGTCTTTTATCATCCAGGCAAAGAGGGGGATGACCTATGGAGGTGGGGGGAGAAATACTGGAAGCCATTAGAGTATTTTAGGATCAACCCCTTGAATTGAGCTTTTTTGGCGTTAATTTGTTAGTGACGTATTAAATGAGCCGTGAGGTGAAAGCCTTGAAAAGGCCGGTTTTGTTGAGGCTATTTTTTTATGGCTGCGCTTGCTCAAAGAATCTTCATACACGATGAGAGCGCCTACACAGTGAGCCCAAATTGGAGGTTCGAAATGCCTGAAGTCACACACCTGGAACCTGAAAAAAAGAAAGGGCTTGTGGTCGTGATAACCGGCCATGGTAAAGGGAAGACGACAACCGCCCTGGGAATAGCGGTGCGGGCGTGTGGACATAACATGCGTGTCTCTATGATTCAGTACATGAAAGGTGACATCTACGCAGGGGAGTGGGACGGAATAAAGAAGTTAAACTGCTCCGTGGAATTGATTGCCACGGGCAAGGGCTTCTGTGGCATTCAAGGGAATCCGTACCCGTATGAAGAACACAGAAAGAACGCACAAGACGCCATACGTCTGGCGCACCAAAAGATGGAGGCAGACCCGCCAGATATCCTCATCCTAGACGAAATCAACAATGCGTTGCATTTGAAGTTGGTGGATCTTGGGCAGGTTTTGGAGATCATCCGTAAGAAGCCGCCTCAGATGCACCTGGTCCTGACAGGGAGGGATGCGCATCCCGAGGTGATTGAAGTGGCCGACACGGTAAGCGAGGTTCTGGAAGTGAAACACGCCTACCAGAAGGATATCGAACCTCAGCCCGGTATTGATTACTGAGATACAGCGGAGCTCTGTCGGAAGGCGATGGGTTATCGGATGCAAGATCTCATTCGTTGAAGCGAAATGATGCCGGATACCGGATGCCCCATGCCGGAAAGATATGAAAAGATGACTTCTTCTTTATCCGATATTCCCGCCTGCCAGCGCCTGAAGCGCAGCTGATGGCGGGCAGGCGGAGACTGGCATCCGGTATCAGTTTATCTCTTGCCTCCGGACTGAGTCAGAAAATGTGAAATGGATTTTAAGAACCCGAGTTCTGTTGTCGGTTAGTGAAAGGAGTCGTTCCATGCCGAGAAAAAAGATAAATATCCCTGATTTTAAGGTGGAATATCTCTCCATACTGAATGAAAAAGGAGAACTGGACAAGAAACTCGAACCGGAGATCCCTGATGACCTCTTAGTGAAGCTGCATCGGGCCATGCTTCTGGCGCGAAGATTCGATGAGAGGCTTCTCAGTCTTCAAAGACAGGGTCGAATCGGTACTTTTGCGCCCATCACAGGCCAGGAAGCCGCCCAAATGGGGGCGGTGGCGTTGTTGCGACCCTCCGACTGGTTTGTCCCCTCCTTTCGCGAGACTGGGGCTGAGTTGTGGCGTGGGAGGAGCATGGAAAGCGTCATACTCAGCTTTGGCGGGTTCAGTGAAGGCGCACATGGAAAGGTAGAATCCAACAACCTTCCTGTCGCCGTTCCGGTAGCCTCTCAGGTCCTTCATGCGGTGGGCCTGGCATGGGGCATAAAGTATCGCCAAAAAGACGACGTGGCTATGGCCTTTTTCGGGGATGGGGGAACCTCAGAAGGGGACTTTCATGAGGGGCTCAATTTTGCAGGCGTCTACCAGGTCCCGACGATTTTTGTATGCCAGAATAACCAGTGGGCCATCTCCGTGCCCCGTTCCAAACAGACCCGCTCCAAGACCCTGGCTCAGAAGGCCTTGGCCTACGGTTTTCCAGGGATACAGGTGGACGGCAATGACGTCTTGGCTGTTTACTCGGCGGCAGAGGAAGCGCTACAAAGGGCACGATCAGGTGGAGGACCCACCATGATCGAGTGTGTCACCTATCGGATGATGATGCATACCACCGCAGATGACCCCAAACGTTATCGAACGGAAAAGGAGGTGGATGCCTGGAAAAAGCGGGATCCTATAATTCGCTTCCAAAATTATATGAGGGCTAAAGGTCTGCTCTCAGAAGACAAAATTGAGGCCCTGGAAGCCGAGATCAAAGATGAGATTCAGGCCGCCGTGGACCGGGCCGAGGAGATCATGAAGACGGCGGGCGATCCCCTTAACATGTTTGAGCATGCCTATGCTGAGATGCCACCCCACCTTGTGGAACAGAGCGAAGAGCTGGCGCAGGAACTGGCTGCGACGCAACAGGAGGCAAGCCATGGCTAAGATGACAATGGTTCAGGCATTAAACCTGGCTCTCCGCCAGGAGATGGAAAAGGATGATAGGGTTATCGTGTTGGGTGAGGATGTGGGCCTGGACGGTGGGGTTTTTCGTGTCACCGACGGACTCATAGATCAGTTTGGTGATCAGAGGTCGCTGGATACCCCTCTGGCTGAATCAGGTATCGTTGGTATGGCCATCGGGATGGCGATCTATGGACTGAGACCGGTGGCCGAGATCCAGTTTTCAGGATTTAGCTACCAGAACTTTCACCAGATCGAGTCTCATGCCTCGCGTATGAGATGGCGCTCTCAGGGACAACTGCATGTGCCCATGGTGCTCCGTACGCCTTATGGGGGAGGGGTTCGGGCCTTGGAACACCACTCGGAAAGTCGTGAGGCCTATTACGCACATATGCCCGGAGTGAAGATGGTGATCCCCTCAGGGCCCCGAAACGCAAGGGCCCTTCTCATCAGCGCCATTCGTGATCCGGATCCCGTGGTCTTTTATGAGGGGAAGGCCCTGTACCGGGCCTTCCGCGAGGAGGTCCCTGAGCAAGAGGAGACCATGCCCATTGGCAAATCCCAGCTCGTTCGAGAGGGGAAAGACCTGACAATGGTCTCCTATGGTGCGATGATGCGTCCCACGCTGGAGGCAGCCGCAGCGCTTCAAGAGAAAGACGGAATCGAAGCAGAAGTCATAGACCTGCTCACCATTTCGCCCCTTGATGAGGAGCTCTTTGTTCAGTCTGTTCAAAAGACCGGACATGCCATGGTGATTCACGAAGCACCGCGAAGCTTTGGCCCTGGCGCCGAGGTGGTATCCCGCCTGGTGGAAAAGGCCTTCTTTTATCTGGAAGCCCCCATCGCCCGTGTGACAGGTTTTGATGTGATTATTCCATTATTCGCCCGGGAGAAAGCGTATCTGCCTGGGGCCCAGCGCATCACCAATGCAGCTCGAAAGATGCTGAGTGCCTAGTTATTTTTAGACCCCCCTGTGCAGTTTAGCCGTCTGAGGCCACGCTCCTTTTCGAAAAGGCCCGTAACCTCATCCATAAGCCTGCCTGGGGCTCGGGCAAAGCTGCCGACCAAACAAAAGCAAATGCCAACAGTTTTGAACGTTACCAAGAGTTACTGTGGAGGGCAAAAAATAGGTTACATCTAATAACGCCACCTATTGTCATTGCGAGCGACCGAAGGGAGCGACGAAATCTCATGGTTAAAATTATTGCAGAGATTGCGGAGCCTGTTCTGAGCGTAGCGAGGAATCTAATAGTCGTAATTTTGGCTGGCACTTTTCCTCGTTAGTCAAGGTCGGGCTCCGAGTTTGCTTCGGCTCTGCCTCGCAACCGCTGACGCTCCTCGCAATGACAGTTGTAATGTAATCCATTTTGTGCTGCCCTTATTAAGAAGGGAGGGATAGAGGATGGCCAGATCATTCAAACTCCCTGATCTGGGAGAAGGGATTCACGAAGGTGAAGTCCTCGCTATACTCGTATCCGTGGGAGACGAAGTGAAAGAGGGGGATCCCATTCTGGAGGTGGAGACGGATAAGGCAGCCGTTGAGATCCCGTCCCCATATACCGGTACCGTGAGGGAAATCCTGGTTAAGCAGGGTGACATGGTTAAAGTGGGTGATGTGCTCATGACGTTTAGCAATGGTGCAGAGGAAGAGGCCGCAGAAGCAAAAAGGCCGGTGGAAAAGCCTGCCGAGCCTGCCGAAAAGATGGTTCCCATGCCCGCACCGGCCCGCGCAGAGGGGCCTGTACCCGCTTCACCCGCAACGCGGCGCCTGGCTCGCGAACTGGGCGTAGATATTCATCAGGTTACCCCCACCGGCCCAGGGGGATTGGTAAGTGCTGATGACGTGAGGGCCTTTGCTGAGAAGGGTGAGAAGGTTGAAGAAGTTCCTGAACCCCCAAAGGAGAGGCCTGCGGAAGGGGTGCCCATGGCTGCTCCTGTGCCGGCTTTGCCTGACTTTTCTAAATGGGGGCCTGTTGAGCGCGTGCCTGTGCGTTCCATCCGCAGGGCGACCGCCAAACAGATGACATTGGCTTGGTCACACATCCCCCATGTCCACAATCAGGAGTGGGTGGACGTGACCAAACTGGAGGCCTTCCGCAAAAACCATAAGGCCGAAATCGAGGCAAAGGGGGGTAAGCTGACACCCACGGTGTTTGCCTTGAAGGCGGTTGCTACAGCGCTCAAGACCTATCCGAAGTTTAATGCCACATTGGATACGGGGGAAGGAGAACTCGTTATCAAACACTATTTCCACATCGGCGTGGCCGTGAACACGGATGATGGCCTCATCGTACCGGTCGTCAAGGATGTGGATCGCAAAAGTATTGTGGAACTCTCTGTGGAACTGAATGACCTGGTACAAAGAACCCGCGAACGAAAGGCGACCCTCGAGGAGATGCAGGGCGGTACATTTACGATCACCAATGTGGGCCCCATGGGCGGGGGATTCTTTGCTCCCATCATTAACTATCCTGAGGTGGCTATCCTGGGTATGGGCTCAGCAAGTATGCAGGCCGTGGTGAAGGAAAAAGACAAGCATGAGTATGAGATCGTACCACGGCTCATGATGCCCATTGTGCTTTGCATTGATCACAGGGTGCTGGATGGGGCTGATGCTTTGAAGTTTATCCGAGCTCTCAAAGAGGCCCTGGAGGATCCGGAAGAGCTGCTGATAACCATGATTTAGTCGCCTTTTGAAGACGATAGCTGACTAAATGAGTTCGAAGTTCTGAAATGGTTAACTGTTAAATCCGAAATCCGAATATCGAAATTCGAAACAAATCCGAATGACCAAAATCTCAATGTCTTAAACAGCAAGCCCGCTCAGCAGACCAATTGAGTTTTGAGTTTGTTTTGAATTTGGATTTTTGAATTTTGAAATTGTTTCGAATTTCGGATTTCGATTTTCGAATTTACTCTTCGCGATTCAAAAAGAGTCGCGAGACCATAAAAAAATACTGGGCTGCAGCTTTAGAGGTATAAGAAGTATGGTTATGGGAGAGTTTACGCAAGAGACCGAGCTACTGGTCATTGGTGGCGGACCAGGCGGATATGCGGCTGCATTCCGGGCTGCGGACCTGGGCATGGAAGTGACCATGGTTGACATGGCGCCACGTCCAGGAGGCGAGTGCTTGTTCCGAGGCTGTATCCCTTCCAAGACACTCCTTCACCTGGCAGATCTCATTCACGATGCCCACCACGCAAAGTCCATGGGAATCAGCTTCGGCGAGCCACAGATTGACTTGGACGGACTTCGGGCATGGAAAGACAAAGTCATTGACACACTGGCAGACGGACTCGTGACCATGAGTCACAAGCGCGGCGTCCAACTTGTGCAAGGCCGTGCTGTTTTCGAGGGATCTGATCGGGTCCGTTTGCAAGACTCAGACATCACCCATATCAAATTCCGACACGCCATTTTGGCCACGGGTTCCCATCCAGCGCCTCTACCCGGGATGACCGTCTCAGAGGGTGGGCGAATCATGGATTCCTCTGGGGCCTTAGACCTTGTGGACATCCCCGAATCCCTCTTCATATTTGGTGGGGGTTATGTGGCCTTAGAGCTGGGAACGGTTTATGCCTCACTGGGCAGTCGGGTCACGCTCACTGTGCGAGGTGATAGACTTTTGCGCGCTGCCGATCCCGATCTGGCGAAACCCCTGATCCGCAGGCTGGAGGGATTGTTCGAGGCCCTCCACTTCAACACGAAGATCGCCTCATTAAAAGAACGCAAGGATGGGGTTGACATCACTCTGGAAGGAGAAGTGGATAAACCACAACAAAGTTTTGACCGGGTGCTCATCGCCGTCGGCCGGAAACCTAACACCGAAGGGATCGGTTTGGAAACCACGAGCGTCAAACTGGATGAGAGAGGCTTTGTGGTTGTGGACGAACAACGGCGCACTTCCGATCAGCAGATCTTTGCCATTGGAGATGTGGCCGGCGGAGCGTTACTCGCCCATAAGGCGATACGGGAAGGGAAGGTGGCTGCTGAAGTGCTGGCTGGAGAGCCATCTGCATTCGATGCACGCGCCATCCCCGCCATTGTCTATACCGATCCCCAGGTCGCCTGGTGCGGTCTTAGGGAGGAGGAAGCCCGCAAACAGAATCGCCCGGTGAGAGTGGAACGATTCCCCTGGAAGTTTTCGGGACGCGCAATAACCATGGATGCAACCGATGGTTTGACCAAGTTGGTGGTTGATCCGGAGACAGGACGCATATTGGGGCTAGGACTAGCCGGGCGAGATGTGGAGGGGATGATCGCCGAAGGCGTTTTGGCCGTGGAAATGGGGGCCCTTGCCGAGGACATGGGATTGACGATTCACCCGCACCCGACGCTTTCAGAGACCTTGGGAGAGGCTGCTGAGGTTTTTCTGGGGAGTGTGACCCATATTTTGCCCAAAAAAACCAAGAAATAAGAGGAATCCACAATCGCATAACCAGATTTTTCCCGGTTGATCCGGGACGGGAGGATGTTAAGAAGAGATGGGCCATGTGAATCCAGTAAGTTATAAGA
>CP070840.1:1717439-1722270 GCA_020342025.1 Deltaproteobacteria bacterium | reverse complement strand
ACCCCAAGAACTAATCCCTTGGAAAAAGGCCTGATGGACACGGCGGAGCTGAAGTTCTCGCAGAGGAGCTGAAATGCTCCGTCCGGTTCATCAGGGTTAAATTCGAGATGAAAAAGAACCTGAATCGCCAGTTCCCTGGCTCGACGTCTTTTCCCCATCTTTGATCTTTGACGCCTTCGTAAAGAATCCAGGCCCATGGAAGATCCCCTTTTTCGGGGTAGGACGTGGATTTCGAAATTGATTTAAAGGGAGTTTGACTATTCCAGCGCTCTGAAGAGATTGACCATCTCCATGGCTGCCATGGCAGCATCCCAGCCCTTATTCCCCGATTTGGTGCCCGCCCTTTCAATAGCCTGCTCCAGACTGTCTGTGGTCAGGATGCCAAAGGTGACTGGGGTCTTGGTTTCAAGGGCTACCGTGGCAATTCCTTTGGATACTTCTGCTGCCACGTACTCAAAATGGGGCGTGGCCCCCCTGATCACGGCGCCCAGGCAAATAACAGCGTCGTATTCTTTTCCCTCCGCCAATTTTTGTGCGGCGAGTGGAATCTCGAAGCTCCCCGGCACTTTGACCAGTGAGATCTGCTCCTCGTTGGCCCCGTGCCGGCTTAAGGCGTCCACGGCGCCTTCCACCAGCTTTGAACTGATGAATTCATTAAAGCGGCTAACAACGATGGCAAAACGGAAACCTTCTGCCGAAATCTTCCCTTCCAGAATCTTGGGCATAAGAACTCCCTTCTTCTAAATTTGTCGTCATGTTTAGGAACTTTGGCAACTGATGTCCCTTATTCCAAGGCAATGAGCCAAATATATATCACCTTGCCTCCGACCCACAGGGCCTAAGGACCGGCGGGAGGGGACTGGCATTGCCGGACATATGACTCATTGTTTTAAACGACTGTGCCAACATTTTTGAAAATTACTAAATGGTTACCCTTACGGAAAAAGCCATTCTTAGCCAAAAACCTGGAGTAAATCAGTGTGAAAAACAGCCGCCTACTCCTCCACATTCATCTTCATCAGGTGTCCTAGCTTTTGGCACTTGGTCAAAAGATAATTCACATTCTCTGCTCTGGGCTCCGATTCAATAGGCACCCGGTCGGTCACCTTCAGCCCGTACCCTTCCAACCCGATAATCTTTTTGGGGTTATTGGTCATCAATTTCATTTTTCGAACACCGAGCGCAACGAGTATCTGAGCACCAACCCCGTAATCTCTAAGGTCTGCCTCGAAACCCAGCTCTTCGTTGGCCTCCACAGTATCCCGTCCCTTATCCTGTAAGGCATAGGCCTTTAGCTTATTTGCCAGGCCTATACCTCTGCCCTCCTGTTGCATATACAAGATGACTCCAAGGCCTTCCTTTTGGACCATTTCCATCGCCTTTTGCAGTTGTGCGCCACAGTCACAGCGAAAAGATCCAAAAACATCTCCGGTTAGACATTGGGAATGAACCCGCACCAGGATCTCTTTTTCTGAATCAATTTCGCCTTTCACCAGGGCCAGGTGTTCATAATCATCTATGTCATTAACAAAGGCGATGGCCCTAAAATCTCCAAAAGGTGTCGGCAGAATGGTCTCGGCAGCTTCCTGAACAAAACTCTCCTTTCTCATCCGATAAGCAATGATGTCTGCAACTGTGGCAATCTTGAGTTCATGTATCTCTGCAAACCTCTCAAGATCAGGCAGACGAGCCATGCTGCCATCGTCATTCATAATTTCACAGATGACTCCCGCAGGCCTCAGGCCGGCCAGACGGGCCAAGTCCACTGACCCCTCCGTCTGCCCGGTCCGGAAAAGCACGCCCCCGCGCCTTGCCCTCAAGGGAAAGACATGGCCAGGCTGAATCAGGTCTTCAGGCCGGGCATCATCAGCCACAGCAGTGAGTATGGTATGTGCTCTATCCGCTGCAGAGATGCCCGTTGTAACGCCATGCCGTGCCTCTACGGAGATGGTGAACGCGGTCTTAAAAGGGGAACGATTATCATAGACCATCAACGGGAGATTTAATTGTTCCACGATCTCAGGGGCTAAAGAGAGGCAAATCAGTCCGCGCCCATTCTTGGCCATGAAGTTAATGGCCTCCGGTGTCACCTTTTCAGCCGCCATGGTCAGATCTCCCTCGTTTTCCCTGTTCTCATCATCAACGAGAATGATCATTTTCCCCTCTTTAAGGTCTTGCAAAATGTCTTCAATTCTGGCTATGGGCATCTCAGTTAATCACCAAATCCATATTTTCTTAACATTTCCTCATTAATCACAGAGGAGCTTTTTGCTTGTGGAGATGAGCTCTCTTTTCGAAAGAACTTCTCCACGTATTTTCCTATGATATCTGTTTCTATATTGACCAGGTCACCCAGCCTTCTTTTCAAAATAGTGGTTTCCTGAGCGGTATGTGGAATAATATTAACTTCAAAATAGGTATCTTGGCAATCATTTATGGTCAGACTTATGCCTTCCACGGCGATGGATCCCTTTGCAATGGTATACCTTGCCAAGGCCTCATCAATCCCTATCCTGAGGAGCCAGGATCTCTCCTTTTGCTCTTTTTTCAAAATCTTGCCCACACCGTCCACATGCCCAGAGACCAAATGTCCCCCCAAACGGTCTCCCAAACGGAGGGCCCTTTCCAAATTCACTTCATCCCCTGGCTTTAGTTGGCCCATGGTACTCCTGGACATGGTCTCACCAGATACATCCATAGAGAAGGCCCCTCCCTCTATGCCAGTAATGGAGAGGCAAACCCCGTTCACAGCAATGCTGTCTCCCTCCCGAGAATCGGACATATCGAATTGGGGCACAAGGGTCAGCCTCATATCCCCCCGTACACGTTGGATCTCCTTAACTTTACCAATGCCTTCAGTTAATCCTGTAAACATTTGACCTCGTCCGTTGATAGTCGTCTGTCGTCCGTCGTCCAATACTCAAAACAACTTCATTCATGTTCGTCGCAAACTCGAATTCATGAGTCCTGTAATCGTAATATTGCAGCCAAAACAAGATAAAACGAGCCCCTGACAACGGACTATGGACACGGCTAGATATTAGTAGTCCGGGTAACCCCTGACCAATATATCATCCCCAAATCGCCTTAGCTTGATATGCTTTATTCTCAGACAATTTTCCATCTCCCGGGGGCCGGGTCCTGAAGCCATGGGGATGCCGTCATTCCCACCCAGGATTATTGGTGCCTTGAAGATATAGAACTTATCAACCAGTCTTTCCCGAATCATGGAACCCATGATGGCGGAACCCCCTTCCACCATAAGAGAGACGATATCCATACCTCCTAAGATATCCATCAAAGCGGCAAGATCAATCCCGCCCTCCTTTGTTGGGCAGGTGAGGTTCAAAAGCCCATTTCTTTCTACTCTCCTCAGGCGCTGAGGTGGCACATGCGCGCCAACGGCGATAAGCGTCAGGGCAGAGGAGTCGCTATTTAGCACTTTCGCCTCATCAGGAATTCTAAGGTCTGTATCCACAATAATCCGGACAGGATCCCTTCCCCCACCCCTCTTGAGACGAGTGGTCAACATGGGGTCATCTGCCAGCACGGTTCCCACACCAACCAACACCCCATCCACCCTATCCCTGAGGCGGTGAACGAACTGCCGGGATTTTTCATTGGTTATCCAACGAGAATGACCTGTGGCCGTGGCGGTCCACCCATCCATGGTCAGGGCCGATTTGGCAACCACAAAGGGCCGACCTGTTGTGACAAACTTCAAAAAGGCCTCATTGAGTCGTCGGCATGCCGTTTCCAGGATCCCGGTCCTGACTTCAACCCCTTTTTCGGCTAGAAACTCACACCCGCCACCGGAGACCTTTGGATTCGGATCTTTCATCCCAACCACCAGTTTCTTGATCCCACTGCGTAGGATGGCCTCAGTACAAGGTGGCGTTCTTCCATGATGATTACAAGGCTCTAACGTCACATAGAGAGTATCATCCTTTTTTCCTCTTCCCCCTATTTTCGCCAGGGCCTCTATTTCTGCATGGCCGGAGCCTGCCCTCTTGTGGTAACCGGATGCGATGATCTTACCATTGCGAACAATGACCGCCCCTACAGCCGGATTGGGCGACGTTCGCCCCAAGCCCTTTCTAGCCAGGCGGAGAGCCGCCCTCATAAATTTCTCGTCCACCACGTTCAATGACAATGAAACTCTAATGCCGCCTTCAGGTTTGTTGAGGGTTTTGTAAAATCATGTGACGTTTCTTTGGGAATTAGCAATGTGGTACGCACATTGGGAATACCTGCAGAAGGGATGAAACCTGGCTGCAAGTATGATGCCTTGAATATGCAGAGGGACACCGTTTGAAGAAATGATATCTAGGATTTTTCCCTTTCCCTTCTGGACTTGAGAATCTCTTCCAGTTCCGCCATGAATTCATTGATATCCTTAAACTGCCTGTAGACGGAGGCAAACCGGACATAGGCCACCTCATCCCATTCCTTTAACTTTTTTATGACCCTCTCCCCGATATCTTTGCTGTCGATCTCCTTGTGTCCAATTTCTTGGAAGTAGAGCTCCAAGGAGTCAACAAACTCCTCAATCTGGTTGATACTAATAGGCAGCTTCTGGCATGCCTTTTTCATCCCCCCTATGATCTTTTCCCGATTAAAGGGCTCTCGCCTCGCATCTTTCTTGATCACCATGGGGAGCACTTCTTCCAGCTTTTCATAGGTGGTAAACCGTCTCTCGCACGCGATACATTCCCGCCGTCTCCTGATCATCCTGCCATCTTTGCTCAATCGGGAATCTATGACCTTATTATCGATCTTTGAACAGTATGGGCATTTCATAAGCGCAACCTCGAGATCTCAAGACCAGCTT
>CP070840.1:1711444-1717339 GCA_020342025.1 Deltaproteobacteria bacterium | reverse complement strand
AGCATGGATTCCATTCATCCTCACACCATCCTCGATAAATTGGGCTCATCCCTGTTTGCCCAGAACATCATATTCCAGCGGTCCCTGGATTCCACAAACACAGTAGCGAAAGAGCTGGCAGCCCAAGGGGCACCCGAAGGAACCCTGGTCCTGACTGAGGAGCAGAGAGCGGGCAGGGGGAGAATGGGAAGGCGCTGGGTTTCACCGGGGTATGTGAATCTCCTCTTTTCCCTTCTGCTGAGGCCTAAAATCCACAAGGATCAGGTTTTCGTTACCACGATGATCTTGGCCCTGGCCACCATTGAGGCCATCAGGAGCAGGACCGGTCTCACATCGGCGATCAAATGGCCCAATGACCTATTTGTGGCGGGCAAGAAATTGGGGGGCATTCTCACGGAGTTCTCCATGAGTCATGAAGACATCGACTATGTTGTCCTCGGCCTTGGTCTGAATGTGAACTGGAGCCCGGATCAGACACAAGAGGACTCCAATCCCGCCACAAGCATTCTGGCGGAAACAGGGTCTAAGATCTCCAGAAACGATTTGTTGGTCAGCATTTTGATGACATTTGAGATTTACTACGGGCAGGTTTTGTCAGGACGGATAGAAGATTTTTACAGGACATGGAACGAGGCTTCCATGATCATAGGGCGGAATGTGGAGATCGTGTCTCCCAAGGAAAAGACCCATGGAAAGGCCCTGCGCATCGATCGCAATGGGGCGCTGGTTATCCAAGATAACGCCGGGAAGGAAAGAAAAATCATTAGCGGTGAAGTATCCGTCTCCCTCCCTCATCGTTCCAAGAGCTTGTAGCAGTGCTGACAGGGCGCAGCCAAGCAACGCATACCCGGGTCCTCCATTTCTAGACGTTTCTCAAAATCCGCGCGGAACTTGCTCGCCTTAGGAGAGTTCCAGATCTCCCGCAAAGAACTTTCATTGATGTTGCCGAAGATGTAATTCTCCAGGGGGTAGGCCTGATCATTGAAATAATAGAGAGGGGCTGCTCCCTCCTTGACACTTAGGTTTGTTGCGACACAGGGCGACACATTGCCTCGGTAGGAAACAAAGCAGGCCCTGAGTACATTTTCGGTACAGAGGGGGCAGGGCTTTTCCAACTCTGGTGCATGATAATAGAGCTCAATACCCCTTTCCGCTGCCTGCTCTTTTGCCCTCTCCAAACTCGCCGCCACCTCGAGCCAAAGCTCTGGGTGGGCCAGTAAGGATTCCTCCTGCATCGCCTCACTCCCAATAAGATTCAGATGGCTCACCACGATCTGACGCACCCCCCACTCTGCAGCCCGACGGGGAAGCTGTTCCAGTTCATGCCGGTTGGATCGCAATAACATGAACGCGATGTGTACGCGAGGGCCCTTGCTGTGGTGCCCTTCCTTCATTTCTTTCAGTTTTCTTAGCGCCGCGTCCACGTGTCCAAAATCACATCCTTTTCTGAGGCGCTCATGGGTGTCGGGGGCGATTCCCGCGAGACTGACACCCATAATGTCCACACCAGAATCTAGCAATTGGGAAAGGTCATCCACGTCAAGCCGCGTGCCGTTTGTGGTAAATCCCACTTTGACTCCTGAAGATTTGACCCTTCTCACCATCTGCCAGAATTTGGGATGCAGAAGGGGTTCACCCCAACCCTGCAGAAAGACCATGTCGGCCATGCTGAAGCCTGGCTCCAAACGCGCAAAGGTGCGCATGTCCATAAGGCCACCTTCCCAATGGTCCTTATAGCAAGCCTGCACACAATAGGGGCATGAGGCGTTGCACACCGACGACACCTCCACTTGAATGCAGTCAAAATGCAGCGGTGCGAACATCTCGTTCAGCTTCTTAAAGAGATTCGTTAGTATTCCGGATATCTCCAAAGCATGCTGGTGCGCTGTACCATAAATTTCAATACTAGAAGATCGTGTCTTCGCATCCACTGAGCGATGGCCCATTCCTTCAAGACGATATCTAAAAAAAGATTCCACTGAGCATCGCCGCCATCCTCGCCTGCGTTAGAGGTATGGCGGGCAGGCCACATGGCGGATCCCGCATCTGTTCGTGTTCCCGGAGCCGGGAGGCGAAGCGTCGCTAGAGTATCTTTCTTACCTTGTATCCTTCTTGTCTGAGTCTGACCAGGATATCCTTTGCATGTTCACGCCCTCTCGTCTCCAGGTTTAGCTTCACCCGGGAGACCCCGATAGGATTGTCCAGGGCAAGACGATCATGGAAAATATGCAGGATATTCGCCTTCTCTTCGGCAATGATGCCCAGGAGACCCCAAAGGGAGCCTGGAACGTCCAAAAGATTGACCTCGATCCGGATGAGTCTCCCCATCTTGACCGAGCCTTTCTGGAGGATGCGATCAATCATACCCGTCTCAATGTTGCCGCCGCTGATCACCAGGACATAGCGTTTCGCCTTGGTCGAGACCTTATGGTCCACGAGGGCTGCAAGGGGTGTGGCCCCTGCCCCTTCAACAACAATATTTACCTTCTCCAAAAGGGTCATAATGGCCCCCGCAATCCCCTCTTCATCTACGCCCGCCATCTCATCCACATACCTTTGCAAGATGGGAAAAGTCAGGTCCCCAGGTTTTTTTATGGCAATTCCATCGGCCAGTGTGGGCGTCACCTCCACGGCCACGGGTCTTTCTTGATCTAAAGAGTGGATGGCTGAGGGACAACAATTGGCTTGGACACCGATGATACGGACCTCTGGACAGAGGGACTTTGCACAAATGGCAACGCCGGAGATGAGTCCACCCCCTCCCACAGGCACCACGATAGCCGTATCTTTTTGTAACAGGCGGGAAATCTCGAGCCCGATCGTTCCCTGGCCCGCAATAACGTAGGGATCATCAAAGGCAGGAATTAAGATCTTTCGCGTCTCCTTTGAGAGCGCAACAGCACGGGCGTATGCTTCATCATAATTGGGTCCATAAAGGATAATCTTCGTTCCATATTCCTTCACAGCCATCAGTTTCTTTATGGATACTTCTTCAGGCATGACGATGGTCGCGCCAATACCCAACTTTTTGGCCGCCCAGGCCACACCCTGGGCGTGGTTACCCGCCGATGCGGCGACGACGCCCCGCTCCCTTTCTTTGGGACCCAATTGAAGAAGGCGATTGTAGGCTCCCCTCACCTTAAATGATCCTGTTTCCTGGAGGTTTTCTAGCTTGAGAAAGATCTCTGAGCCCAGTGTTTCGCTGAGATATCGGGCCCGGATAAGAGGTGAAGAGGGAATAATCCCCTTGAACCTTTTTTGGGCGAGTTGAATTTGCTCGAAGTCTGGTTCCATGTCACCCCTCCTTTCATATCTGGGTCAAAGGATAGAAACTGATCTTTGAAAAGAGGTCTAAAAAATAGGGTTCTCACTCAAAAGTATTAACAATAAAAACCCTTTTCAAGTTCTATCAATTGCAAATCTCATCCATTCTTCCGTTCTTTAGGCTTGCCCTGGTTTCCCCTCCCTCTCGGCCTATTTCGCCGTAGTCGCTAAGACTACGCAGGCCGAACCGGGAAGGGTCGGTGGACGCGAATCTATTTCGGACAGCAAAGCCCTTCTTTTCCCGTGAATATGTGGGCGATTACCGCACATTCCAGGCCAAAGGGGAGATAGCCTGCGTATCCCAGAATGGGCATCTCAAATACCTGGTAGCGATGGACGAAAGGGATGCTGTAGCTCCATTTGGCCAGGCTGTAGTAATTCCACATTTCCCAAAAGAAACCACATATGAGGGCCGCCAGGCTGGCGGTAAACACAAGGTGCCAGTCTCCATGAGGAACACGTGAAAAGATGTGGCCATCTCCAAAAACACTTTGAAGGGAGACGATAATGAGCAGAGGAGATATCCAGAGGAGAGGAAAGAGGTGGTTGGGCCAGACGCCGATGCCTCCTAGCCCAGCACCTGTAATGAAAAGAATGGCCCAGGCTAACCTTTTTGGCCGATTGAATTTGATGGATAAGGAGTTCTGGAATTTCCTCCTTGGCCAGGAGAAACTGAGCAGCCAGTCTTGGGTTGCCATGACAGCGGGGAGAACGGTTGAGAAGGGCAGCGTGGCGTACCAAAAATACTCCCATGGACCGAATTGGGCCCCCACGTAGTACCAGTTCTGTACGAACCGGTTAAGGTATTCAAAGAACCACCAAAAGGCTGCACTTACGGGAAAGAGCAGGAAAAAAGCGTGGGGACGGTCGCGCATCATGCAATGGCCAGTTCGATGGTATGTCAGGGCATTGATGGTGATGATATAGGCTAACCACAAAGGGGTGAAAGTATGGGGCTGAAATCTGAAAAACCAGTCAAACCGGCTCCAGGCTAATATCCATGCGACGAGGCCTAATAGGATGCCGAAACCTCCCCACCAGGGGAATGGAAAAGCATGTGATGGCGTATCCCTTTTCCCGGCTCTTACCCTTATTACCCCCATGAGGAAAGGACTTACCACGGCCAGCACAAAAATCGTGTAGCCCAAGAAAACGGGCCAGGAAAAGGGGGCATGCTTCACGTAAGAGGTAAGAGGAGGAAACTCCAGGTAGGTGGTGATCTCCTTGTTGGAGAGTATAATACCCAGCATAGGAAGTCCCAACAACATCGTTGTGAACAAAGAGCATTTAAAGAGAGTCTTTTTCATGTCCACTTAATCCGGGAATATACGACCAATCATTCATCTCTGCAATCTCAAAAAATCCAACTGGGTGGCAAGGGGACCCTTAATTTTCTTATGGAAAAATCCACAGATATCATTAAGATTAATTCAGCGTTCAGGACCAACTTTGGATAGTGTCAATTCCGAAAGGGGGGAATTCCATATGGCGACAATCCAGCCAAAAGGGGAGCAACTCCGACAGGCCATCAGGTGGATCTCTGCAGAAAGACAGGAAAATGAAAATAGCTCCATTCCAGGGCTTATTGCGGCGGCTGCATTAAGATTCAATCTGTCCCCGAAGGATGAGGAGTTCTTGAGATCTTTTTACGAGGAAGAGGGTTCGTAATATCTTTGCGGGAGAGAGGTATTGGTCTAAATGTTGATCGTATCCTTTTCTTTCATTGAATTGAGAATGAGCCTGGAAAGACGAAAAAATGGCCACAAGACCAAGATCATGGAGAGGATTCCAGCAACGATGGGCATCCAGAATCCATCCTGTTGGACGTGGCTCAGACCGACCCAGATAGAGACGATTGCAGCAAAAATGATATAGGCCGCAAGGAGGGCAAAAAGGAGGAATAGGGACCAGAGGCCCAGGGTTTTCAACGGCAATGGCTCGTGAGAAATCATTTTGTCGTACTTTGTAGCCTTTGTCGGAGAAAGTTTACATGTTTTTTCACCTCATTGTCCACCCTTATCTTATGTTCAATAACTTCCGAAGCATACAGGACGGTGGAGTGATTTCGTTGAATGGATTTGCCTATATCTTCGAGAGTTGCTTCCGTATGATGGCGGCAGAGATAGACGTAGATACTGCGAGGATAGGCGTGGATCTTTTTCCTCGATTTTGACCGAAGCACGACCGGGTCAATCTTGAAATAGCGGCAGACAATCTTTTCAATATCTTCCATGGCGGTCGATTCCTGATCAGAGACATGGCATCTGAGCACCTCTTTGGCCAGGTCCAGATTTATCTTGGCTTTCATGAGTTCGGATTTGGCCTTTAGACACCTGAGGGCACTCTCCATCTGACGGATATCCTGGGTCAGATGTTTCGCGAAGAGATGAAGTATTTCTTCAGACAGCGCCAGGTTTTGCTCGGCAGACTTGTTTTGGAGGATCTTGAGTGCGGTCTTGTAATCAGGCCTGTCAAGCGTGGTAATGACACCCGAGGTGAGACGAGAGGATAGTTCCTTTGTGAGGTTTGGAATATCTTTAGGCAAGAGGGGACTGGTAAAAATGAGCTTTT
>CP070840.1:1701575-1711344 GCA_020342025.1 Deltaproteobacteria bacterium | reverse complement strand
TTTGTGAAATCAAGAATGCGTAATTCAAATGTTATACAACGAAAAGTGTGACAGGAAATTGGGTTTATGCGGTGTCCTTTGACAATTGAATATGAAAAGAAGGGCAATAGAAAAGCAGGGCCGTGATGACCCTGCCTTTCGGAAGACTTATATGGATAATTTGGCTCAGTAAAGCGTTTGTGAAGGTTAGAAAGCAGATGGGTGGGGGTTGGAGCAAAAGGGGAGGAACTGAGCAGCGTTATTATTCTCCGATGATTTTCACGAGCACCCGTTTTTTTCTCCGACCGTCAAACTCCCCATAAAAGATCTGTTCCCAGGTGCCGAAGTCCAGTTTCCCATCGGTGACCGCAACGACCACCTCCCTGCCCATGATCTGTCGTTTCATGTGGGCATCCGCATTATCCTCACCCACATTGTGTCGGTAGTGGGAGACGGGTTCATGGGGGGCCAGTTTCTCCAGCCAGACCTCATAGTCATGGTGCAGACCCGATTCGTCATCATTAATAAATACAGATGCCGTAATGTGCATGGCGTTCGCAAGAACGAGGCCTTCCTTGATGCCGCTCTCCCTCAGACACTTTTCGACCTGGGGGGTTATATTGATGAAGGCCCTTCTGGTGGGGACATGGAAGAACAACTCTTTACGATAACTTTTCATGGTGAAACCTCCTTAAAAAAGAATAAAGTAATGGAGTAATGGAGTGATGGAGTAATGGATAATGATCTCCAGGTCCTCTTCATACAGTTTCACCACTCCAGTACTCCAGGTTCAAAACGAGCCCTTATCCACATGGGACATAAGGTACGCCTGGTCTTCTTGCGTGCGCGCAAAGACGCCCACATTGCCAATACGGATGTTTTTCAACCCAGCCGATTTCACCCCGTGATAGGCATCTACGATTTCTTCCACCGTGGGACACCTGAAATCCTTCATCTGGTGTTCAGGGAAAAAGGCGAGGATGGTAAAGGGTATATGAGGACCTGCCTCGTTCAAGCGTTGGGCAATCTTCACCAGTTCCTCTGTTTCCACAAGATCAGGGATGTACAGGGAGAGCACTTCCAAGGCAAACCCCCGTTTGATCATCTCTCCAGGCAGTTTCAGGATATGTTCATTGCTGCATCCCGTGAGCCATTTGTGTTTCTCCGGATCAAAGGCCTTGATATCGAGCCAAAAGGCATCCACTCCTGATTCTTTCAAGTCCTCAAGATTCTGGGAATTCAGCCCATAACCATTGGTTTCGATCAACACCCAGAGTCTGGTCTCTGCTTTAATTAAACGGGCGCATTCGACATAGAACTCGGGTCGGCAGGTGAGGTCGCCCCCGGTGAAAGCGACGATGTTTCTGGCGGGTCCAAAGCCCTGTGGGCTCAAGAGGATGGATTCTGGAGGGAGAACATTAGGGCAAGAGTCAGGTCTCTTCCTCTGCAGAATACAGCTCCCACAGCACCTGCAACTATCATGGGCATGCCAGGATGTGGCCTTTTCTCTCGGTTCCCAGAGGTTGACGATCTTTTCATAGGCCACGGATTGTTCGAGAATATCCTCAGGCGAATACCAACGGCCATCTTTCACTTTACTGAAATACCAGGAGTGACATTTCCGACAGGAGAAATTACACCCGGATTGATAGATGGAGAGATAGTTTTCAGGACGGGAGAGATGAATGGAGGTGATGAGCCGATAGCATTTCCCCTTTTCTTTTTTTAGGGTAGCCTGGCATGCGAGTGCATGTTTTCCACCTGTCTTGACCCGGCAGCTCCCAGGTCTGAGGCCCTGCTGTTTTAAACCGCACGTGGATTCTTTCGGTTCAGCCATCATAGAAATAGTGTGTGGACCGGGTGTAAAGTTGACGAAACCCTTGATCACCCTTAGATTACCCTGTAAAAAAACAATCATAACGGTAAGGGGGATGAAAGTCCAATCCCGTATTTTGTGATCAGGTCACCGAGGGATGCTTCGAGTAGCTGATACATTCAAGACGTTCCATCCATTAAAAGAGTATTTCGCCCAAAACAGGTGGGGAATTGCTTTCGGGCTTTTCTGTCTCCTGCTGGTGGACTTTCTTCAGCTGTTAATCCCCCTAGTCATCAAAAGGGCCATCGACGCCCTCACCTTTAAGACGGCCACGTCTGGCATTCTTCTTAGGTATGGCATGACCATCCTACTCATTGCCTCCATCATGGCTCTTCTGCGTTATGTCTGGCGCCACCTCCTGTTTGGCCATTCCAGGAGAGTAGAAGAAGGGCTGAGAAATAAGCTCTACAAGCATCTTCAGAGCCTCTCCCTCTCCTTTTATCACAGGACAAAGACAGGAGACCTTATGGCCCGGGCCACCAATGACATCAACGCCATCCGGAGGGCCACGGGGATGGGGATGGTCGCTCTCACGGATGGGTTCGTCCTGGGCGCAGCAGCTATCGGGTTTATGATATCCATCAGCCCTTATCTAACTCTGATTGCGCTCATTCCTACCCCAATCATCATCTATCTCACCTGGATCCTAACCCGCCGAATGTCCATAGGTTATGAAAGCGTTCAGAAAACCTTTTCAGATTTGACGGAACGGGTACGCGAGGCCTTTGCGGGAATCCGGGTCGTTAAGGCCTACTGCAGAGAGCCATGGGAAGAGGGAAAGGTGGAAAAAGAGGGGAAAACGTATGTTTCTGAGAACATGAAATTGGCCAAGACCATTGCCCTGTTTTTCCCCATGATGGCCATTTTCACCAATTTGGGGTTGGCCATCATCATTTGGATGGGGGGTCGGCTGACGATTCTTGGACAAATCACCACAGGGGATTTTGTGGCCTTTATCGGTTATCTAAATCTTTTAACTTGGCCCATGATGGCCATGGGCTGGGTCACAAACCTCATCCAGAGGGGCGCCGCGTCCATGCGCCGCATCAATCGAGTCCTTGACGAGGTCCCTGAAGTCAGGGAGCCCTCCTCGCCTCTGAGGGTTTCACAAATCAGAGGACGTATCGAGTTCAAAGGATTTTCACTCCAATACCCTGGGAAAGAGACATATGCTGCAAAGGAGATTGACCTCATTATAGAATCGGGTCAAACGGTTTCCCTGGTAGGTCGAGTCGGCTCTGGGAAAACCACGCTTCTCCAGGCTATCCCCCGACTTTTCCACATACCAAGGGGGACGCTACTTATCGATGGCATGGATGTTCTAGATATCCCCTTGAAGACGTTGAGGGAGTCCATAGGTTTTGTCACACAGGAAAGCATACTCTTCTCGGACACCATTACAAACAATGTCCTTTTCGGCAGAAGCGGTTTTTCTCAAGGATCTCTGGAGGCCGTATTGAAGGCAGCGGAGATCTATCATGAGATCCAGGCCCTTGAAAATGGTATGGACACAGTGCTTGGAGAGCGCGGCATTACCCTATCTGGGGGTCAGAGGCAACGATTGACCATCGCCCGGGCGCTTCTCTCCGACCCCCCCATCATGATTTTGGATGATGCCCTCTCCATGGTGGATACACGCACAGAGGAAAGAATTCTAAACAAGGTCCTGGAATTCAGGGCGGAGAAAACCAATTTGATCGTCTCCCACCGGCTCTCCACCATAAGCCGGGCAGACTTCATCGTCGTTCTTGACCGGGGGAAATTGGTGGAGGTGGGCGACCACAAAACCCTTATGGAAACAGGGAATGAATACGCCAGGCTTTATGAGAAACAGCTTCTGGCAAAGGATTTGGGGATTGGAGTAGTGGAGTAATGGAGAAATGGAGTGATGGTTTGTGAGGAATTAAGAGCTATTTTTCCTTTTTAACTATGCAACACTCCAGTACTCCACTACTCCAACACTCCATCAATCATGGTGATACAACCAGTCAGTCGCAATAGGTAGGATGAATCCCGAGCAATCGAGAATCAGATTTTTCATTTAACTTTAGATCACTTTAGGCACTTCAAAAACTTTAGACACTAGGCGAGTTACTCATGTGGGGTGATTACGGATATATGGAAGAGGGGCCCTTGGGCAAGCCCTATAATGTGCGGCTCTTGAGGAGGCTGGCCCGTTATGCCCTTCCATACAAAAAGGTGATTTCTCTGGGCCTCTGCCTGAGCATTCTCATCACCATCCTGAATCTGGCCCTACCCTATCTCTCGAAGATAGCCATCGATAGATATATCCTTTCATCCTGGTACATAGTCCGACTTTCTGCCATGGGAAGGACTGATCAGCGCGATTTTATGAGAACGCGGGGTCTCATAGTAGAAAGGAGTGAAGACCGGTCATATGGCCTCATCTCACACACAGATATCAAGAAAATAGATCCGGCGGTTCTTCATGGACTCAGAAGCAAGGGCATGATTTCAACGGAGCGGTACTATAAGATTGACCCCGAAGACATGGATCCGTCCAGGCTCATGAAACAGGGAGATGCTCTCCTCAGGATGGGGGATGGCTCTGTTGTCGTCCCCCTTGAAGCTTTGAATAACCTGAGCCGGGGGGAAATTCTAAGCATTCGGGAAAGAGACTTAAGAGGCGTAGCCCTTTTGGGGGTGGTCCTTCTCGCGATTATGCTGGTTTCCTTTGCATTGGGCTATGGAGAGTATTATGTGCTGGAATTCACGGGCCAGAATATCATGCAGGATATTCGTCTTCAGTTGTTCCGACGGATGCAGTCTCAGGCCGTGAGCTTCTTTGATGGCCACCCCGTAGGACGACTGGTCACAAGGGTGACCAATGATGTTGAAAACCTCAATGAGATGTTTAAGTCGGTGGTCATTACCGTGTTCAAGGACATCTTTATCCTTGTGGGGATTCTGGTGGTCCTGCTCTATCTCAATTGGCGACTCGCTCTGGTAAGCTTTGTTATCCTTCCCTTGATCTTTGGGCTTACGCTCCTGTTTAGCCATCTGGCACGAGAGGCGTTCAGGGAACTCCGGGCAAAAGTGGCGAAGATGAACGCGTTTATACAGGAGCGGCTGACTGGCATGAAAATCATCCAGCTTTTTGCCAGGGAAGATTTCCAGATTCAGAGTTTTGCCCGGATAAATCATGAGAACTACCTGGCCGGGATGAAACAGATACGGGTATTCGCCGTTTTTATGCCCATCATGGAGCTCTTTTCAGCTTTTGCCGTTGCCCTGATCATATGGCATGGTGGCGGGAAGGTAATCGGGGAGCAGCTGACCCTTGGCTCTCTGGTGGCCTTCATCAGTTATATCCAGATGTTTTTCAAACCCATTCGGGATATCTCGGAAAAGTACAATATCATGCAATCGGCCATGGCTTCCACGGAGCGCATACTCGAGTTCATGGATCACAGAGAGGAGATACCGGAGCCCGAACACCCCATAAGCCTTCCCAATGTACAAGGGCACTTGGAGTTCAGGGGAGTCTCTTTCGCCTATCATAAAGATCACCCCGTTTTGCATGATGTCTCCTTCGAAGTGAAACCTGGCGAAATGGTCGCCATTGTGGGGGCCACTGGCGCCGGGAAAACCACGGTGGTTAATCTCATAGAGAGGTTTTATGATCCGGGGGACGGGGCCATCTATCTGGATGGTGTTGACATCCGGAAATGGTCAAAAAGAGACCTTCGCTCCCAGATCGGCCTGGTCATGCAGGATGTATTTATTTTCGCAGGAAGCCTCAAGGAAAACATCTCTTTAGGGCGAGATGGGGTGGGCAAGGAGGTCATGGAACGGGCTTTAACACAGGCAAATGCGGACCGCTTTATCCAGAGACTGCCGAATGGCCTAGATCAGGAAATTAGTGAAGGAGGGTCAACCCTCTCGGCCGGTGAACGCCAATTGCTCTCCTTCGGAAGGTCCCTTGCATATGGCCCCAAGGTGCTCATCCTCGATGAGGCCACCTCGAGCGTTGACCCTGAAACCGAACGCCTGATCCAGGAAGCCATTTCCAGGATAACGGAGAGGCGTACAACCCTTGTTGTGGCCCACAGGCTATCGACGATCCGGAAGGCGGATCGCATACTGGTCATGCACCATGGCCGTATCCGCGAGCAGGGTACCCACGAAGACCTGATGGCCCTGGGTGGGATATATTATAAATTGAACAGATTTCGAGAGGTGTAGAGGCTGTCGGAAAACGCCCATCTGCCGTTCGACAGGCTCACGGTCCTGAGCCGAGTCGAAGGACTCACGGCCCTGAGCAAGGTCGAAGGGCTGCGTTACCCTATTCCCCCGCCCTGTTAAATTTTCGTTACGCGAGACGGCAAAGCCGATTTAACAGGGCAAGTCACTGCGGCGTACTTCAATGTACGCCTCATTCCTCGGGATTTGTCCACGCTTCGCTTGGACTCCCCACCCTGCGGGCGGGTCCCCAGTTTCGGAAGCCTTGCATCTGGACATTTTCCATCAGCCTCTCAGAAGCCAGTTTTTTGACAGTCTCGTGGGGAAGTTGTGCCGCCCTGGCCCGGCTATGAAGGATGCTAGATGGAGTCTATGATCATGACATAGCAGCCCAAAAGGAGTAATAAGGGAAGCTCATACGTATAAAGGCCAAATCGCGTAATTTCTATGCTGCCCGTTGATTGCCCCTTAGGCATCGCAAGAATGGTGAATGGATTGGAGTTCCTGTGGAAGTGAAGGAGATGCTCTCCGAATGCATCAGTGAAGACACACTTGTTGCGCCAAGTGTTGGTGGGCTGCCAGTAGAACACGTGCCCGTCTGGAAATTGCAGTAAACTCTTTGGTTCTGACAATTTGGTGCGGAGCACGGCAAGCTCGGCATCGGAATCGCCCTGGTACAGAATAACTTTATCAAAAGGAAACCATTTCTTTTTAAACCGCCAGGTCCCCTCTGCAGACTCGGCCAAGGCTCTCGTCACTTGTTTCTCCTCAAAATAGAGCATCCCAATGATGTCCCCGTTTGACCGCAGTTCGTATTCCCACTTACCCTTCCATTCTACCACCTGGCTACCTGTTTCACGAATCGTCTTCATACACACCTACATAAGCATGAATAACTTATCCAAGTTAGGTCCATTGTTGAGATCTCGTCGACACCTCAAGAAGTTGTCCGACCTGTCTTAATTCTTCCAAATATAATATATTCTGAAGATCATGCAAATAATTGCGTAAAGAATTATCAATCCCACCTTCTTGCGGCGTATTCCTCTATAAGCGGCAGTCTTTGCTCCTCGGAGCCGTGAGCCTGTCGAACGGCATCACATGCCTTTTTGGCCATTCGGGATGCCCTATAACATCTTGATTTCACCATTGATACCTAAACTAGAGGAAAGATTTTGCATTTTGGGGAAGGTGAAGTGATGATATGAGGAAGAAACTTCGGTGGTACGATAGATGAAAGGGCGTGCCTGCAAACTGGCGAACTCATGAAGCCACCTCTGATGGGGGTGCGTCGCCATTCGTCAACTAAATCATATCCACAAGGCTTCTGATCATGGCCTCCAGTTCCAGGTCCACTGAATTGAACTTCACGCCAATTCCCTTGGGACTCACCCAGGCAATTTCACCGCCGATGATGATATGTTTGTGGGATATGGGCAGTGGGAAACCGAGTGAGAGCTGCTGTCCCACATGGAATGGTGCGCTGGTCCCAATGAATAGTCCGCCAGCGCTTATGTTCTGAATAAAATCCGTGTAGGCCCCTCCCTGGCTGGCATAATCCACGACCGAGAAGTAAGGTTTTCTATCGTGCTTTCTCTTCTTTAGAAAGTGGGTCGTCTCCAGGTCATTCAGCAGGCTGCGCTGCTCATCTTCAGACAGCTTCATGATCAATTCAATCAGCCGAGCAGTAATGTTGGGCTCATCAGGTCTTTTGTCTGAAATCGCCATAACTGTATCCGGTATGAGAGAGCATGGGTCTTTTCTCATTGGACTTGCTTCCAAGATCCGAAAACGTCTCAGGACAGCGGACCCAAGGCGTAATTTTCTATGAAATATTCCAGTCGAGAAACGTGGCCTTGATTGAGTTCGTCAAATTGAATGCCACGTCTCCTCATGATTACAGAATTGGCAGGGTTTTGATTATTTACTTCAAAATCCGAAACAGTTCTAAAAGATAATTTTTCCACATGGAAACCCTTACTGGCCAAGAATATGTCCAACTGAAATGATCTTTTGGGTTGTCCGCCGTTGCCCGCATAACGAAAGGCCAAGCCACCCTTGCTGATATCTATGATTTGACCCAATCTGCCGTCTGGACCTCTGAGGAGAGCGAATGCGTTCTGCGGCGCCTGAAGTCGTCTAAATCTCCTTTTCTCAGCCTGTCCCGCATGGGTCTTTGTTCGGTTTGCCCTCAACAGGTGATGGGTGGGACCCACAATGACCCTGCCCCTATAGCTTGATTTCTTGAGTGTGATCATACCTTCCTAACCTGCCCCCTCAATCCTTCAAGATCCTCAAGACGGATTAGTCCAAGAGAAGCAAGAAAAATACCAATTCGAATCACTGGAAAATTTCTCTAGATTTAAAGGAGTTGGAGCTTTCTTTTGGTGAGCTCAACGCAAAGGTATGTAGGTGAATACCTGGATTTGAGAAATCCAGTGCCACACATTGGTAGAACTTTACACACTTAAGACAATCCCCTAACCCCTGTTCTCCCTCGCAAACTGGTCCGAAAAGACGTGGGAGGAATCTTAAAGAAGGTAAGCATTGTACATGTTTTTTTCAAATCGTTTCAATCGGGAAATCCCTTATTTTTCCATTCGAAATGCCTTAGTCGTTTCAAAAACCATCCCGCGGGGCCAGATTGTGTCGTTAAGCTCTGATCATAAAATAAATGCCAGAACCATTTCTATCGCCTGCCCGCCATCGCGAGACTGAGCTCGCTCAGGCGAGGCGGGCGGGCCCGCTCTCCCCCTCAGCTGTGCACGGGGTCGCTAGAGACCTCAGCCTCTCGCCCGGAGGCCCCGTTTCACGGGGCGCTCAAGCTATCCTCCAGTCGATGATCAAAAAAATCCTGTCTATCCTGTCTGATAAAATAAGACTCTGTGGCTTTGAGAGCCCTGCCCGCCATCAGCTGCGCTTCAGGCGCTGGCAGGCGGGTCTGTGAGAGATATAGAAGGGAAGGTTTTGATGGCGGGATTATTTGGCTATTGTGCTCCTATTCTTCTTGTTCTTCTTTGGGCTCGTTGCTTTTTGGGGACTTGGTATAGCGGGAGATCACATCGGCAAGAATCATGCGGTCGTCCTCAGAGATTTTTATGAAGGAAAACCCCATCCCACGGTAATTGCTCGTTTCCTCCATGCTATCGAAATTGGACCAAACCACCAGCCCCTTAACAAGGATGGACTCCTGTTTGGGTATCTTGATGATGGACAACATCATGATGGCAATGCTTCCGATAATATATGGGGTAATAGTATATTAACTACAGCATTATCAGAAGATTCATATACTGTTGATCTGTTTACTTATGACTCAATTTTTGATGTTCAGTTTGATTATCATCCTTCAATCCGGTTTATCACATTTGGCCCTGTTTCTATAAGCGATTATTATTTTAGAGGTAATGATACTGAACCCAATCCGGGTGATTATCTAAGATTAGAATTGATATTAGAAAACAATGGTTCAGAAGCCACAGCGACAAATATAGAAGCTACTTTAATCCCTGTTGATCCGCGGATTTCTTTTTCAGGTAACACTAGAAGTTTTGAAGATATACTTCCCGGAGAAAGTTCAATACCAAAATCCCCATATTCAATAAGTATTTCTGAAGATTGCCCGGCAAATACAGAAATTCCCATTCAGGTAAATATTTCCAGTTATGATCATATATGCTGGATCGATACGTTTTATATTGAAGTTGTGCC
>CP070840.1:1698912-1701475 GCA_020342025.1 Deltaproteobacteria bacterium | reverse complement strand
TCACAGCATGAATGAACAGAAATCAAAGACAACCATGCTGGAAGGTGAAGGGTGGACCAGACGGTTTGTGGCCTGTGAACCCCGCTTGAGCGAGGCTGTGGAGATGTACAAGCAGGCGGGGTTTGAGGTTCATCTTGAACCTCTCCCCAAAGAACCGGAATGTGAGACCTGTGCAGGGGAAGAAGAGAAAGATGAGTGCCGCATCTGCTTTGAGGGTTTTGAGGAGATGTACAAGATTATCTTTACGAAACCAAGGGAAGGTGGAGCAGAATCTGAGGATGAACTTTTTTAACGCAGTGCACACACGCTGACAGATGAATGTTCCTTGTAAGCGATGGAGGGTTGGGATCTCTATATTCTTGGGTTTGTCTTTTTTGCAGTGGCTGCTGGTGGATTTACCAAGGGTGTGGTGGGCATTGGTCTCCCTCTAACGGCCGTTTCAATTATGTCCTTCCTCTTGGGCCCGCCTGTTCCTGTGGCCTTGATGCCAATACCCATTCTGCTTACCAATTTCTGGCAGGCATTTTCCGGGGGCTATCTGATGCGCAGTCTTCAGCGGTTCTGGCCTATGCTGATCTGTCTGCCGCTAGGAACGGCTCTTGGGGTTAAAGTACTTGCAGAGGCTGACAAGGAATTGGTGAGCTTCCTCCTGGGCTGCAGCATCTTAGTTTTCACACTCTTCGCACAGTGGCGACTGGATTGGCGTCTCTCTCCCAAGGTGGAGCCTTATGCCCGTCCTTTGGTGGGTCTCATGGCTGGCTTTATCGGCGGTATGTCAAGTTTCTTTGGCCCTCCCTTGACGATATTCTTGGTTTCACTCGGTCTGCCAAAGGACCATTTCGTTGAGACGATAGGCTTGTCCTTCCTCGTTGGGATCATCTCGATGATTGTCGCCCTTGCGTTTTACAAGGTCCTCGGTCCGTTGGACTTCATTTGGTCTGCGGTCGCGGCTGTACCCGCATTCGGTGGATTGATGTTGGGGCAGAGGTTGCGCAGTCACATTCCGGAGGCTAGATTCCGGCGCATCCTTCTCCTTGTATTCCTGCTGAGTGGGGTTAACCTGATTCGACAGGCAATCGTATAGTGAAGACAAAGGGGTCAGGCTTACACTCTTGACTCTGTTGTTTCTAGAGTGTGCGCCTGACCCCTATTTGTTGCACGGCAAACCGTCTATGCGATTTTGAGCCAGATCAAATAGCCCGACAAATCGCTAAAGTCCAGAAGCTTTCCTCTCCTGAGAGCTCTACAATTCGATCAAGGAATCTTCGGAGCCGAAGTTGTTGGGCACGTAGGCGTCCGCAGACCAGTCATTTTCCCAGCGCTGGCCATCCAGCAAATACTTGAATCGGTAACTTTGGCCCGCTGGCAGGGAGACGGTAATGCTGAAACTGCCGTCCTTTCGCTGCTTCATTCGATGGGCTTTGGGTTTCCATTCGTTGAATTCCCCGCAAAGGGCGACTCTTTTTGCACCCACTTCAGGGGGTAAGTCGAAGGTCACCCGGCACTTACGTTTGGTTTTTGAGAAGTTTTTCTTTAGCATGGCCATTACCCCTTTCCCTAGGCTTTGAGGCACACGAATAAATTATATCAGAATATATTGTGTGTCAAGCAGGAAATTGCCCTATATATTGTGTCACCTGTCATCAATTGAAGAGAGGTTGGTCCGGGCCTCTTCGGGGTCCAAAAAAGACGTGTCAGGCCTCAAAAGCTGTTGCGCAAATCCTAGATTCTGGCTTTTATGGGTAATTCCAAGCGGTTGGCCGGGTTACATCCCATTCCAAAAGCAAAACAGAATCTGAGGATGATCTTCTTGGAGATTCAAATATGCAGTATCCCTTTCACCTTCTCTGCCACGTCCCGCAGGTCTTCCTCGTTAGGCCTGCCTCGTATGTCGCCCAAACGTCCATCCATTGAGCGCTCACGGAATTTCTCCGGCTTGTATTCGCCAACCACATACCATTCTCCCACGATGGTGTAGCCCAAATGATCCAGCAACTGTCCCATATACTTGACGGCTGGAATGGCTTCGTTAATGCCCGTGTGGGCACCCCCATAAGTGCAGTACACAACGGTCTTCGCATTAGGCCTTCTCGGAGAACCAGGTTTTATTTCACCTTTCTTGACATATGCCTGAAGAAGTTCTCTGAAAAGCTCCATCAAGGGTTTGCCTGGGAGCTGTTGGTACACACCGGACCCGACGAAAACAAAATCGTAATCAAGGATTTCCATTTCCGTGCCCTTCTCGGCTATTTTTATAGTATTTACCTTGTGTCCTAATTTTTGGACAGTTTCTTCTATCTTTAAAGCAACCTTCTCGGTATTTCCAGTGGATGAAAAATAGAGATTAAGCACGTTCATTTTTATTCTCCCTCGATCAAAAAGTTGCCTTTTTTTCTATATATTTGTCTTCCCGCTTGTCAAGAACCATGATTTCAACCAGGCACGGCCATCAGGGATTTGACGCAGGTGCCCTCAGGATAAATCCTAGGTACTCCGTGGAGCACGTCGAAAAGAGATTAAAACGGAAAAATGAGGTGGATAAGGATCTCTTCATTAGTGCCCT
>CP070840.1:1692829-1698812 GCA_020342025.1 Deltaproteobacteria bacterium | reverse complement strand
TATGAAGGGAAAGCAGGAGAAAGGCATCATCATTTTGAGATAGCCATCTCGCTCATTTTATGCTAAACGAGTGAACCCATCGAAAAGGCTTTTATTCCGCCATTAATTTTGGTAAGGATCCTTTGAGACTGCCGAAGAACCGGCCTCTGAGAGGCTCACGGAAAATGTCCATCCCGCAGCCTTCGCTGCGGGACGAAATCCCGAGGAATGAGGCGTACATAGAAGTACGCCGCAGTGACGAGGGATGAGGGTAACGCAGCCCTTCGGCTTTGCTCAGGGCCATCAGCTTGTCGAATGGCAGATGGACGTTTTCCGACAGCCTCCTACTCAACCTTTTTTACCTTGACCTGACACTCCAGCAGGGCGATTCCACCGCCAGCAGGGTCATACACATCCAAAAGCCCTGTTTCAAATCGGTAATCCCCCAACCCCCTGTTATATCCACGAGTCTGCCACGGGACCTTTCTCCCAAACCCGTGAACCATGAAAACCGCCTCAGGATGAATGAATTCTGTCACATGAGCTCGGATCGTGCCTGAATAGCTTCCATCTGCAGATGTCACTTGTACCAGGTCATTGTTTTCTATGCCCAATCGCTCTGCCTCCTTCGCATTCATCCAGAGTACATTCTCGGGCATGATCTCGTGCAGCACGGGGTTGTTGATTGTCCTTCCGTGAGTGTGGACAGGGCTCCGACCAAAGGCGAGGCGGTAATGCCCTTTCTTTGGTTTCTTTGGTCGTTCATAAGGTTTGAGAGAGGGTATGCCGTTTTCCTCGAGTCGGCTGGAGACAAGCTCGATCTTTCCTGACGGGGTCTTGAATTTCAGGTCCTGCGTGCGATCCCACCATACGGGTTTGTCTACCAGTTCCACAAATCCCTTTTCCTCCAGGTCAGCGACGGTTACGCCGGTTCCTTCCAGTTGCCATTCCCAGAATGCCTCCATATCTGTGAATTTGAAGTACCTGCCCACACCCAATCGTTCAGCCAAGAGTTTGAAGATCTCCCAATCTGGCTTGGCTTCGCCCCTGGGATAAAGGGCCTGTTTGCGCATACGAAACTGGGGTTTGAGCCCTTTTCCGGTGGCAAGCATGCTGGATTTCTCAAGATAGGTTGCAGAGGGTAAAAGCACATCAGCGTACCACCCTGTTTCGCTGTAGTTGCTGTCAATGGCCACCAGCAGATCCAGCTTATCGAGGAGCTTTTTCTGCGCTTCAGGATCGGGCAGGGAGAGAAGGGGATCGTGACGGAACACGATGTAGGCCTTGATAGGGTAAGGATCTCCACTCTGAATGGCGGGATAGAGCAGATGAAGCAGGCCGGGGCCAGGCTCAAAATGCCCGTATTTCCACCCACAGCCATCCACTCGCTTCTCCCCTGGCTGGGGAATGGTATTCAGCAGGACATTCATTTCCTTGGCCCCCACATCTTCCGGTCCCTTGGCAAAGAAGAGACCCCCGGGAGCCTCCATACTTCCCATGAGCACATTGAGGATATATGCGGTCCTGGAGCTATAGAAGGAGTCCAAATAGCGGGCGGTCATCCAACCCGGATGGAAGATGACAGAGGGTTTGTCCTTAGCCACTTCATGGGCAAAATCCATAATCTCTCGGGCAGGAACACCCGTCTCTGAGGCCGCCCATTCCGGGGTGTACGGGGACACAAAAGATTCCAGGTCCGCCAGGCCAACCACCCATTTATTGGTGAATTCAGCATCATGGAGCTTATCTCGCAGAATGGCATGAATAATCCCCAGGTTTAGCGCATAATCGGTCCCCGGTCTGACCATCCAGAAGCGAGTCGCCTTCATGGCCGTACCGCTGGCTCGAACGTCTATGTAGGTCAATTTGCCGCCCGCATCCAGAGCCTCCATAATATGGCCGACGGCCTTTACCCTTAAGGACTCAAACATGTTGCGGCCATAGAGAATGAGATGCTTGCAGCGCTTATAATCATAGCTGAGGCTCTTACGCCCAAAACCAAATAGTGATATGGCCGCGTGCTGAACGTTCTTCCCACATGTGCAGTCGTGATCAAAGTAATTGGGAGACCCAATGGCCCTCAAAAAGCTCCGATGGATATCCCTGAAAGGACCCCCTCGGTCACTTAGGGCGACGGCCTTGCCCCCATATTCCTTTATGATGGTCTTTATTTTCTCTGTGACATAGTCCAGGGCTTCACCCCATGTGGCCCTTTTCCATTTGCCCTCCCCTCTTTGTCCTTCTCGGATCATGGGGTGCTGGGGTCTTTCATAATCATATTCCATGGCCATGCCAGCCGATCCCTTTGCACAGAGGCGGCCGGCCATCCCAGGGTCATGAGGGTTCCCCTCAATCCATTTCAGGAGGCCACCCTCAGTCTCCACACGAATGGGGCACCTCACAGTACACATACCACATATACTGAAAACGGATTCTTTCATTCCAACCCTAATACTCAATCCCTTTCCTTGCCTTTGAACCTTCGTAATAGGCGTGTTTTATCTGAACAAACTCAGTCACGTAATCAGCCATCCCCAGAATCTCCCACGGGGCATATCGACCCGTTAAGACCAATTCCACCCTTCCCTTGCACCTCTTCATCAGGTCAAAAACCTGATCTTTCTTGAGTATATCGAATATAATGGTGTCCAAGATCTCGTCACATATGAGGACCTGAGTGCCCCTTCCAATGGCGCCCAATGCAAAATTAAGGGCCTTCTCGGCATGCTCGCGGTGCACGGCCTCCGGACCATGGGACATAACGTAAGGATGCTCACCTGGACAATAATACTTGATCTGGGGAATCTGTTTAATTACGGCCACCTCTCCCGAGTCACCGGACTTCATGAACTGGACAAAATCAACCTTGAGATGATTACCCGCCGCCCTTATGGCCAGGCCCACCGCACTGCTCGTCTTTCGTACACCCTGTCCATGAAAGACATGGATAAGGCCCAGGCCCTTTTGTTCTATAAAACCCGATCTCTGCTTCGTGTAGTAAATAGCTTCACCTCAGTTCTAGCGAAGGTCCCCCTCAAAACGACCAGTTGGTGTAATGAATGTTACACTGTTTGAGGCGAACAGATACCAGATACTGCCTGCCCGCCATTAGCTGCCCTTCCCCAGCCCGTACCGACCCGGGACGGGCAGGCGCTGGCAGGCCGGGATGCCAGATGAATTAAAAAGAATTCCCTCTTGCTATCCGGTATCCGGTAACAGGTATCCGGCATCGCAAGTTAACTTGTACCCATCACTCGGCTTCCCAAAACTTGTCACAAGTGTCGACAGCTTTTCTTTTGAAGACGGCTAGTTTTGGAGCATTCTTATATGATGAGGTTCTTTTTTGTCAAATGTTTCGCTCGTGAAAATCCCCCCTGGTCCCCTTTTTTTCAAAGGGGGAAAATCTTTACTTGTTGGAATGATTAATCAGTTCCCCCCTTTCATAAAGGGGGGCCAGGGGGGATTTAAACCTGGTTTTTTGTTTGACGCCGGAGAGTATCTTCCATATGATAGCTCGGATAAAGCTTCGATATTATTCCTATTCAGGAGCCTCATCATGCTCATTGACTGGCGAAGTGAGCTTGCCCGGGAAGGCCACAGGGTCATTCTCTCTGGTCTTCCTATTGCCATGCACTGCCATCATTATAACATCAACCTCCAAAAAATGCTGGAGGACACCTTGGGGGATGAAGGAATCCAGTTGCTGTATGATGTGGCAGAGGAAGTCAGTTTCTACGGATTTCAATCCTTCCTTGATCAGTACAAGCAAATCAAAACGATAAAATCAAAATTAGAATTGGTCGGGACCATCTATCAGAATTGTGGGCTGGGCATCATGCATTTCAAGAAAGTGGGCGCCCGAGGGGGCCAAATTGTGAGTCCATCTAGCCATCATGTGACCGGATGGCTTGCCAAACATGGGAGACGAGACGTGCCTGGATGTCATTTTTCTCGTGGATGGATTGCCGGCGTTATGGAGGTGATTTACAACCATCCCCTCAGGCACTTTACCGTAGAGGAGCAATACTGCAAAATGAAGCGGGATGAGGAGTGTGTCTTCCTGGTAAAGGAGCGCTAAGTGGCCATTGAAGGAAGCAAGATTGTCCATGCCGTCATGGAGGGAAGCCGCATCAGGGATGCAAAAGGGATTATCCCCCTTTTCGGGGTCTATCTCTCCCTTTTTTTCGTGCAGTATTATAATAAGCTCTCCTTTGACTTTGAAAAGAAGATGGGGACAGAGCGGGAGGGCCAATCAGATGCCCTCCTCATTGAAGCGGCCCATGAGTGTGGTTATGCCACATTTCAGGGGATCCGCAACTCCCGGGAATGGGAGGAACTGGTGAAACCCATGATAGAAACAAGGGAAGATCAGCTCCTCGGGTTTACGGCCGTGGCTGTAGCCTTTGGCTGGGGAGATCTGGAGGTCAAAGAGTTAACGCCTAATGAGAAATTGTTGATACAGGTGAGTGACTCATACGAGGCGACCGGTTATCTTCAGCAATACGGCCCTGCCAGCTCGGGGAAATGTTACATGCTTCGAGGCGTTGCGGGCGCCTTTATGGACCTCCTCTATGGAGAGGATTACCCCGACGGGCTCTTTACCTTTTCCGCTGAAGAACCCCTGTGCAGGGCGAAAGGAGATTCTTATTGTGAGTTCATTGCTAGACGGGCACCTCATCGCACCCTTTTATAAAAGGGATTACGTCAACGGGAAGGCCTGCTGGGAGTTTTTGTCCTGCTCTAAAGTGCTCTGCCCCGCTCATGGGAAACAAGGCCTGGAATGTTGGCTCATTCCCAGGACCCATTGCACCACTTTCCTTGAAGAGGGCTTCTTCCAAAAACTCTCTGCATGTCTTGTCTGTTCCTACTTCAAAGACAAGGGAGTAAAACATGCTGGGGGCTGGAATCATTTCCTCTCTGAGCAGGTACATAAATACAATTTCAAGGCCCTTGAACAGATTTATCATAAGGAGGAGAGCTTTGTTGAGATCTTGAACCGAATTCCGGATGGGCTTTTCACCACAGACGAGGAATATCGCATTACCTTTTTTAATCCGGCGGCGGAGAAGATTACAGGTTTCTCGGCCTACGATGCCGTAGGCATGTACTGCAAGGATGTGTTCAAGAACCCCATCTGCGAAACAGACTGTGCCCTGAAGCGGGCTGTAGCAGATGGGAGCGACATCCACAACAGAGACTATGTGATAAAGAACATTGAAGGCCAGGAGATCCCCATTATATGCTCCACCTCTGCTTTCCGCGATAGCGAAGGCCGAATTACGGGAGGCATCGAGATATTTAAGGACATCGCAGAATTGAAGCGACTTCAGGAGGAGATTGTCAGACGAGAAAAGAAATATCGCCGTGTTTTTGAAGGTAGTCACGATATGATCTACACGACAAACCCGCCGGGTGAACTCCTGGATATGAACCAGGCGGGGGTAGACCTTCTGGGGTACCGAAGCAAAGAAGAGTTGTTGAGAACGGGTTCGGCCCGCAATCTCTACTTAAATCCCAAGGACCGGGATAGATTTCTAAAAGAAATAAATTATAAGGGATACGTGAAGGACTTTGAGGTGGATTTCAAGAAGGCGGATGGCTCCCCTATTCATGTTTTGATATCGAGCCGACGCTATCGAAATCCTGAGACCGGAGACATAGAATACGAGGGTATCATCAAGGACATTACACGTCGAAAGCTCACAGAGGACGTGCTCAAACAGAGAAACCTGGAACTCTCCATTCTGAACAGCATTGCTCTCACCTTGAACCTTACCATGGATTTGAACAATATCCTGATGGTGACCCTGAAACACATACTCAAGGTCCTGCAATTAAGACGCGGAGCCATCTTTCTCATTGACCAGGAAGAAGAAAAGGCCAGGCTTCAAGTGAGGTATGGCCTCCCCGCGGAAGATCCTGGAAAGGCGGATGAGATCATATTTAAAGATGAAATACTGAGGGATTACCTCATCAGAGGAGACATTCGACTCAGGCCTGAACC
>CP070840.1:1685627-1692729 GCA_020342025.1 Deltaproteobacteria bacterium | reverse complement strand
CAGGGCTTTACGCTGCAGGGGAATGTGCCTGCGTCTCCGTGCACGGGTCGAACCGCCTCGGTTGTAATTCCCTCCTTGACCTATTGGTCTTTGGAAGACGGGTGGGCAAGGAGATGAATCGGGCTGTTTCTACCATGGGATTCACCAAACTTCCCCCCAAGCCTGAAGAAGAGATGGCCAATCGGATGAACGCGTTGATGGGAAGCCATGGCAAGGAAAGTTCCAGCCACATTCGAGCCGATTTGCAGGAAGTGATGATGGACAAGGTTTCCGTCTTTCGCACAGGGGAGGGGCTGCGCGAGGCCCTTGAGAAAGTCAGGGCACTCAGGGAACGCTATGAACATATATCCCTTCAAGACAAGGGCAACTGTTTCAACAGGGATCTTCTGGAAGCGATCGAACTGGGATACATGTTAGATCTGGCTGAGGTGATCAGTCTCGGTGCCCTTGAACGGGAGGAGAGCCGGGGGGCCCATTATCGAGAGGATTTCCCTGACAGGGACGATGAAAAGTGGCTCGTCCATACCATGTGTAAGTTTTTTGATCCGGGAGAACCCCAGGTCTCCTATAAACCTGTCACCATAACCCGATTCCAACCCAAGGAAAGGAAATACTAAGATGAGGTGTGAATTTATCATTTACCGCTTCGATCCCTCGGGTGATAAAGAGCCCCGCTATCAGGAGTACACCATCGAAGCAGAGGCCAAGGACAAGATCCTGGACTGCCTCAACAAGATAAGGTGGGAGCAGGATCCCACCCTGAGTTACCGCTATTCCTGTGCGCACGGGATCTGTGGCTCAGATGCCCTGATGATAAATGGAAGGATTGGGTTGTCCTGTCAAAAACTTATCAGAGATTTCAAAACGGCCAACAATTTCGTGATCGAACCCCTGCCCCTGTTCAAGGTCATTAAAGACCTGGTCGTCGATCTAGATCCATTTTTTAACAACCACCGATTTATCAGGCCCTACCTGATCAATGATGAGGAACCACCAGAAAAGGAGAGGCCTCAGGATTCCGATAACCAGAAATCCATTGAGCCTGCGCTCCGCTGCATTCTGTGCGCCTCCTGTACATCAGCCTGCCCCATCAGTCGGACAAATGAAAAATACTTAGGTCCCGCTGCGCTTCTGCGTGCCTTCAGATATGTTGCCGATTCTCGTGATACAGACACAGAGAGCAGATTGGCCCAGATCGACAGTGAAGATGGTATCTGGGGTTGCAGGACCATGTGGTGGTGCACCGAGGTCTGTCCTAAGGAAATCCCAGTCACAAAATGCCTGGGTCAAGTTAAACGACTCATTAAAGAAAAACAAAAAAGCTAACCCTGCCATGCTGTATACTCCCTCATTCCTCCTCATGTCCTTCGCCAATTTTTTCACGGTTTCCAGCTTTGGCACATTTTTCCTTTTCCCGCTCTTCATCAAGGATCATGGCGGTTCCGAGGCAGACATAGGTCTTGTCATGGGGGCCTTCGCCCTATCATCTGTCCTCTGCCGTCCCTGGATCTCTGTCCTGATCGATCGAATCGGCAGGAAAAGAAGTTACACCATCGGTTGTTTAATCCTCAGCATTCTTCCCCTCACCTACCTGCTCTTTCAAGGGGACCTCTCTAAATTCTACCTTCCTCTCCTCTTCGTGCGTGTCATACATGGTGTGGGGTTGGCCTTCTGTTTTACATCTTCATTCACCTATATAGCGGATATCGTCCCCAAGGAACGCCTAAATGAGGGCATTGGCATGTTCGGGGTGACAGGGCTCTCAGGACTGGCCATCGGACCCCTCACTGCCGAGCTGATCATCCGGGGTTTTGGCTTTTCTGCCTTGTTTCTTACTGCCACAGGGTTGGGGGTCCTTGGCCTACTGCTCCACCTCCCTCTCAAGGAGTCCTTTGTTCAAGGCTCCAAGGAATCCTCTCCATCTTTCTTCTCGGTCCTTAAAACAAGAAAGACGTTGACCGTGGCTCTGTTGGCCATTCTGTTTGGGTTCGGTTTGTCTGCTGCGGGCGGTTTCGTATCCCCCTTTGCCAAGGAGCGGGAGGTCGCGTTCATCTCTCTATATTTCATCTGCTACTCTTCGGCTGCGGTCATCACAAGACTTCTTGGAGGCAGACTTGCGGATAGGGTTGGAGAAGAGAGGATCATCCCCTATGCCCTCCTCCTGACGGGAGCAGGGCTTCTTATGCTCATCTTTCTAGGCGGGTATTGGGTCCTCGGGCTCTCGGGGTTCATGTCTGGATGTGGACACGGATTCCTCTTTCCATGTCTTAACACCTTGGCTATACGTAATGAACCCATCGAGATCCGGGGGAAGATTAATGGGGTCTTCACAGGAGGCATTGATGCGGGGGCCTTTGTTGGCTCTGTGGTACTCGGCTACATCGGGGAGTGGGCCGGCTTTCCCACGCTTTTCTTCGCCGCAGGTCTTGCCTTTCTCCTTGGGCTAGGGATCTACAAAATTCGAATCAAGGGGGATAAAACGTTGAACGCTTCACTTCTCTTTTAGTTTGAAGTGAAGCCAGTCAAGCATTTCGTGAACATTTTTGGAGAGATACCACCGACCGTTGGCAAAAACGCCGTAGTCAGCCCCTGCCATCGCTGAAGCCAAGCGGATGCTGTTTGCATAAAACAACCACTGCTCCACCCATTTTCTCTCTATGGCCTCGTTGAAGATACCATCTTTCTGAGCCAACCCCTTGGCCGCCCCTTTCTCCCAGGCGGAAAGCAGAATTTTGGTGGCGGTGAGGGTCATCTCGTTCGTGGTCTTGATCGTATTTTCAAGACGGTCAAAATGTCCGTTTACCCATCCGCTCCCGTGACAAGAGAGACAGACCCTCTTCATCGCCTGACGCCTCTCTTTTTGCACATCAGCATCAATCAGATATTCGGATGCGGGCTCACCGGTCAGTTCCGTGGCCAAGGGTAATCCCGCCTTGTTCCTGATAATGGAGGTGTTGGGAGATTTAGGATGGGCATGGGCGTAGACGACGCCAAAAAGCCTCCAGGAAATTCGATCGTTCATTTGATGCGTCCTTTCGGCAATGACCTCGTTATCTGCCCCCACAAGAAGACTCATATGGCAACTGGCACAGGTAGGCGCTGTAAAGTCCTTCCCCACTTTCCAAGGAACCACATCAAAATTCCATTCCTTATTAAGGGCTGAAAATATATTGCCCATTTTACTCACCTGATAGACGGCGTAGGCCGGTACGTCAGGACCCTTGTGACATTCGGAACAGGTATGGGGTTTTCTCGCCATCTCGATGGAATACTGGTGCCGCGTGTGACAGGCGGAGCAAGACCCCATGCTGCCATCAGGATTCAACCGGCCCACGCCCTGATTGGGCCAACCAGAAAGAATAGGAATTTCCATCTCACCCGTGTCCGATTCAACAGTTCTTTGCCCTATCACTTCCACCTTCGTCCCATGACAAAATAGACACGCATCGGCATTGGTTTTGGCATTCGGTGGGCTGAGGGACCTCTCCATGCCCTTCAATCCATGGGTACCGCTTACCTCATTCATTAGGCTCACGTAAACCGGGTTTTCTAGAAGGTTTATCCGGGCGTAAGACATCACGTTTTTGCCATATTGCTCCATCTCTACTTTGTGACAGGTGGCGCAGTCTTCAGGAGTTACCACGATGTGCACCTGATAATAGGCGTGTTCGAAGGTGTCCTTATGTTTTGTGGCATTCATGGTGTGACACTCGGCGCATCCCACGGACACGTTGGCCAGTTTGTCCGGGACCTGATTGACCGAAAATCTCCTCTCCAACTTCTTTTTCGTCAGGGCTTCGGCGGGCGTGAGCTTCGCATGCCGACTTCGCTTCCACTCTTGGACAATTCCGGGATGCAGTGTGGAATGACACTCCAGGCATGTCTCAGTCTCTTCACTTACAGGGACGCCCTTCGCCGAGGCGATACTTGTTATGCCAAGAAGCATGAGTGGTACAAACAACAACTTTTTCATGATCGATCCCCCTTCCAAATGTTTACTCCAAACTCCAAACAATATGTTTCCACGTCAAGGTCTGTGATCATGTTTTCTAAAGTGTCTATCCTCTTTAGCATAACCTCACTTTAATTGTGAAGTCCCTTTCGCTTCTCAAAATTTCCCCAATTTAGGAATCTTTAAACGGGGGCTTGAATACACGATTTTCAGTACATATTTTACCCGTGTGATTTTAAAACAGATTGGGAGGTCTGGGATGGGAAATTCTGGGGGATTTTTACGTTTTGCATTCTTTTGTTCAGCGAGCCCTTTTCTTTTTGGGGTCCCGTACGCCACAGGAGGTTCAAGTATGGATTTTGATCTGGACGCCTACCAATGGAAAAATCGCATCATACTTGTTTTCGCCCCCGCTCCGGATACTGACGCGTACGAGCGACAAATGCGAGAATTTAAAGGCCAGGAAGACGGCATTCTGGATCGTGATCTGATTATCCTTGAATTATTCGAAAAGGGAGAGACTCGGGCGGGCGATAGGTCTCTGTCAGAAAGGGTGGCACCGCGAATGAGACGCCAGTTTGATGTGGGAGTGGGTGAATTCTCGATAATTCTCATTGGTAAGGATGGCACCGCAAAGCTTCGCTCACCAGTCCCCGTTTCGGTCTCCGAGATTTTCAGTATGATTGACGCGATGCCTATGAGGCAGGAAGAATTGCTCCGAAAGGGAAAGTTAGATGATTAACATGCCTGATTAGGGAATTTATCCTAGATCCTGCAGACTATCCCATACGATCGTTTTCAAGTCACCCGGAATTCCTACACTCCCGGAAGTCTCATAATCAATGACCGTACTCCATGGAATCCATGTTTTGCCACCAGTGATATTATTCACCACCTTATAGGCCTTTGAACCAGCATATTCCTCTTCTTCTGTATCTAAAATAACAGCTGCTCTGCCGTATTCTTTGCAGAATTGGTTGTACCAACCCTGGATGATCATTCTTGCTCTATCTAAACCTACTGCGTGTTTCATTTTGCTCTTTTCCTCTTCATAAAATCGCTAGGGTGGACACGACCAGACCGATAAAAAATGCGAGTAATTTACATGCATTCTCATACATGGCTTTCATCTCCTTGCGTTTTCTTAGGGGTTGTGGGAACTTTCCGGAGTTCCTCTTGGAATATTTGTCAGAGTTCTAGACAGCCCGTCGCTCCTTGGCCCCAAGTGTGGCGATTTTCGTGTTTCCAGCGAAAATAAGGACCTGTATGCCCTGCCCTCTGAGAAATGTCAGAATATTCTGTAGGCGGTCAAACATCATACCCCTAATTCTTCTGACGCTACCAAAGGCTGGCAGGCTGATGGATATGCTATCCCCATCAGCCTTTACACTGATATGATCGCCATTCACCGAAACATCAAGGTCTGCAAAAACTTCTATAGCTCCTGCCATTGCCCTATGCATCCTTCCCATCTTTGGAGCGTATTCTTACCGTACCATTGAACTTCCAATTTGCATGTAGTGCGTCGCTGGCGTAGCTGTTCGGCACGGAAACTTCAAGATTTTCAAATTCATAACTGATTTCAGCCTGTCGGCCGGTCAATTTGTCATAAAGGCTTATTGCGAAATCAGGCCAGGTTACAATCTCTTTTTCTTTTGCTATTTCCATTTTCTTCCTCCTCTAACTCATTTAACTTTCTTAGGTGGTGTACATTGGAGTAAATGATAGAGATTAGTTCCGAATTTTGGGGGGAAATTATATATTTTAATTCCTAGTGTTATGCTGGGAATTTAATTCTAATTCGCAGCTTGTCAATAGATAACCCTGATTTTTCTTATTGGTTTTCCTGGAACCCAAAAATTTTGTCTAAAGCCCATGAAGTTCAAAATAACCTTGAAAAGAGACGGGAGGATCTGAAATAGTAAACCTCACCGCTTTTTTCAGGCGGGGTATTCTGGCGAAGGAGAGTCAATTCACGGAAGTGACCAGGAGTGACATATGTCAATCAAACACATGATACTCACTTATTTTCTCATGGCCGTTGTGTTCCTTGCCATTGACCTCTTTTGGCTCGGGTTGATTGCAAAGAAGTTCTATCAGAAGCACTTGGGAAGGTTTTTCAGCGATAGGGTCAATTGGACGGCCGCCGTGATATTCTATTTCCTATTCATACTGGGAGTTATGATTTTCTCCGTATATCCGGCGGTCGCGCAGGACTCACTGATGAGGGCGATAGTTTGGGGCGCCTTGTTTGGCTTGTTCACCTATGCAACGTACGATCTGACCAACCTGGCTACCCTGAAAGACTGGCCAGTGCCTATTGTCATCGTGGACATCATCTGGGGAATGGTTCTCTGTGGGACGGTTTCGGTTGTCGGGTTTCGTGTGGCAAAGTGGCTGGGCTGATTATTATATTGGCCTAGACGATCGGCTCTCATTCATTTGGCGAGCAGCCAGGCTATTCCTTCAGTCCCTCTTAAAGTTTCTCCAAGATCAGCATGTAAATGGCTACGGTATCATCCCCTAATCCCGCAGCCCCTGGGGAGCATAATGAGGCATTTATCTCGGTCTGACTGATGTTGAGATTTTTGCAGATGATTTTTGCCTGATGCCATGTGGGCAACCAGACCAGCTTCTCTCTCATGTTTTCAATAGTCTCAAAGATTCTCAGGAAGTGCGCGAGATTCAGGATGAAGTAGATTCTATGCTATCTTACATTCAATAGCCTCTGCGATGTCTTCTTCGGTGATTCCCAGGAGATGGAAAATATGCGCCATACGGGCTCTACCGAGAGCCACATTGGCCACCCGATCCAGTCCCTTCTTTGCATTGTAGGCTATGCCCAACCCAGCCTGACCGAGCATGAGGGCATCATTGGCCCCGTCGCCCACAACCACCGTTTGATCAAGCAGGATCCCCTCGTCACAGGCGATCTGATTCACGATACGGGCTTTTTCTGCAGCGTCTATGACTCCACCTTCCACACGTCCAGTCAGCGCTCCCTTCTTTATTTCCACGCGATTCGAATAGGCATAGTCAAAACCGAGCTTCTCCTTTAGGTGATCTGCAAAGAAATCAAAACCCCCGGTGACCACACCCATCTTATAACCCAGAAACTTGAGTGTGATGGCCAGGTCCTCCACCCCTTCT
>CP070840.1:1681979-1685527 GCA_020342025.1 Deltaproteobacteria bacterium | reverse complement strand
GGATCTATCAGGATATCTTGAGAGGGGATATACCTCGGTGGACCCGGTATTTAGAAATTATGATGTGGCGGATAGATTAATAAGAGGGTTGATTGAAAGATCAGAGGGCCAAAAAATTTATGTAACCATTAGGATGGACAACACCTTTGCCTTAGAGCTGACCCACAAGAATAATATGGTTCTGGCCGCTCAATTCATCAATGAACGCACTGGCCATAAAATAGGCGTTTTCACCAATCAATAGATTGTACGGCAGGGCAGTTCCTTGCGAACTGCCTTCAGCGAAAATTTACTCTTCTAATTTGCAGCTCGCATCCAGATCCTCGATCAATTTCTCCTCACCCTTTATCTTTTCATGTAGGATACGAATGCGTTGGCTCAATATCCTGCATATGTGAAGTGCGATTTGAGGATATTCCCTGACGATCTCTGTAAATTCCTGCTTGTGGAGGACCAGAAGACGGGTCTCCTCTTCGGTACGAATTGTGGCAGACCGCACCACGTCTTCAAAGAGGGCCATCTCTCCGAAATAGTCCCCAGCGAGAATGCGATCCAGTTCGATTTCAGATCCGCCCTCTTGGCTTTTGTTGACAGATACCTCTCCCGCAATGATCATGTACATGGTCTCTCCTGTTTCGCCCTCTTTAATAACCACTGTCCCCAAGGGATAGACCACCTCTTCAGTCACTGAGGCTATCGCGGCCAACTCACTGACTGAGAGGCCCTCAAATATCTGGATCCCCCTTAGCCTGAGAATCTTGTCCGGGATGCTGCTGCTCGTTTCCATGTCAGCCTCCTCACTGCGAACATGTGTTGGTTTTCCACTCAAAACGCTTTGAGCCATTTGTTGGATGTGCGGGTTGTCCGATTTTGCCAAGCCTTCGACAATCTCCTTGTGGACACCGTCAAATGCCTGCTTTCCGATGAGGTAGAGAGTTAACACAACGGTGACCCAATCGTATTTGGCAAGGAGATGGTGATACAGCATAGCCGCATTGGAATCAAAATCCGGGAGTTCAAAATTCTTTCTTCCAATAGCTTGGCACTCGGTTGGAGAGAGGTCCTCCACAAGGGGCAGCATCATCTTTGATAGGGAATGCCCCACCAAATCCTCGAGGGCTTCAATGGCATTTGACTTCTGACGTGAATCGGCAGAGTATATACCCCTCCACACGATCCGCATCCGTCCTGATCTATCCTGGGTAGCCAGGACCCTCAGGATGGTTTCCAGTCTTGCATCCCTTTTCTGAACCAGATGATCAACCAACATGTCCCTCCCCTCGCCCCCTTCAAGTGGACGAAGGGCTTCAGCCTCAGCCAGGTTCCTATACGCCCTCTCCAGCTGAGAACGGGCAAAGCGGAACACATCCATGTCCTTGATCTCCAAGGATTCCAACAGAGAAAAAACCCCTTCCCGGAGCTTCCGGTTGGGTATGACAAGGGATTCGATGAGAAGTTCCGCATTCTGGTAAGAAGACTCTTGCAGCTTCACCATGGCCAGGTCCTGTACGCGCGGCGATCTATCCCCCAACAAGGGAATTACAGCCCTTATGGCTTTATCATCTTTTACAGTGAAGGCCTCCAGGGCCGCCTCACGGACCCAATCGGATGAATGCCCCAGGTATGGAAAAACGAGGGCATCCATCTCAGGGGCCCCCAGTTGATGAAGGGCTTCCAGGATAAGAGTAATAAGGGATTCATCCTCCACCTCTTCCAGCAGGTTTTGCAGGACGGGGACATAGGCCCTATTATTTGAGGCCCCGGCAGAGACAATGCCGGCCCGTTGCTCAGCCACTTCCTCTGAGGCTAACCAGGAATCGATTACCGTCTTGTATCTTTGCGGCTCTTGACGGTAGAGACCGATAACGGCATAGGCCTGCATTTCAGGAATGTGGACTGATTCAAAGACCCCCCTTAAAAAATGGGATGTGAGATCCGGCGGGAGTTGTGCAGCCGCCTTTAGGGCCGCAATGCTCAAATCTGTTTTATCCGGATCTGTCAACGCCTCTAATATGCGTATGGCGCTCTCGCCCGCCTCCGGCGAAAGCAGCGAAAGTAGCCCTATTTTGGTCCGGTCATCCTGATCTTTGATGATGGTGAGAATGTGGGCATCCAGATCCTTCATGCCCAAGGATTTTATCAGGTTGGCGTACCAGAGACAGGTATTCCCCTTGGAAGATAAGAAGGCATCCACCAGCTGAGATTGGACCTTTTTATCCAAAAAGATGCGACTCACATCCTGTTCTTCCTGGGATTTCAGATCCAGCATGTTCCTAGATATGAGGTCCAACAAGATCCGCGAGTACGATCTCTTAAAAACAAACGTTGTGGCAATCCAGCCCCCCATAAAGACAAGGGCGATTATGGAAAGGAACCGGGGGTGGAATATTCCTGCACAAGCAATGATTATTCCTGATCCGAGCAAAGTACCGACCCTCACCACGGTACCCCTCAAGAAGGGCCTGATCAGGGACCGATATTCTACGGGAAAAAGCCCCATCAACACGGCCCTTGCGGGATTGTTGATGGTATTTCTCAAAACCCTTGTGGTGAACTGTGCATACATGGCCGAGAAATAATCAAACTTGAATAAAAAGGCGAGGAAGGCAATCACATAATTGAAGGGGTGAAACATGAGGGCAATGGGAAGACCCAATCGTCCATAGATTCTCGCCACAAACAAAAGGATAATAAAGCTAATAGCATTTAGTGAACCTCTGAAAAAACCGAAAAATTTGATCATCCCCCCTTCTGTGGCAAAGGCCTCGTCTATGGCATAGTTGAACTGAAAATTGATGATGGGTATGACCACATTGGGCAGAAGCGTCAACAGGATGAGGATCTTTACCAGGGCCGATTCTTTGACAATGGGGAAGACCCTCTTGAACTCCTCTTTCAAGGAAAGGCGCGTCTTCACCTTTTTGGTCTTTCCCTCTTCAGGGAGCAGGATAGGAAATAATGTACCCATGCGCCGGACCACCACAGCCCCCATGAGGGTCGTTCCTAAATAGATAAACATAAGATTGTCTATGGAGATCGTTTTTGCGAGAAAGGGGGTCCCGAAACTTCCAATAACCCCTCCCATCACACCGCCTGCGGTGATGAGAGGGAACAGGCGCTTGGATTGCCTTGTATTGAAGAGATCATTGGCAAGATTCCAGAAAAAGAGACCCAACATGACCTCATATTGGGCCTTCAAAATGTAGAGGATGGGATAGAGAATTTCCAACCCGAGAGGGACGACAAAACGGAGGCCAGCCACTGTGGTGCCACATATCACGAGCATGTAGGATAGAAGACGATTGCCTGGTAGCCGGCTCATGATGCCGGCGATTAAGCCCATAATGAGAAATGTACTTATGGAATTGATTATGAAGATCATGGGCAGGTACTCTACCCCAAAACGCTTAAGAAAAGCCGTCTCCGCAAAATTATTGAAAATGATATTGGAGGAACGAATGAGAAAGAGGAGGAGGGCTGACCAGAAGAATAGGCTTATTTCATCTTCATAGACCTTCAGCCATTTGCCTAGAAGCTTCACCATGGGC
>CP070840.1:1672249-1681879 GCA_020342025.1 Deltaproteobacteria bacterium | reverse complement strand
TATAGGAATGACAATCGGCCCCAGCAGGGCAGTGGTTCCCGCATCAGACATAAAATTGGTCATCAAACCGGAAAGACCGGAAAGACCGACCCAAAGACCGATGCCTTGACTCATACCAATATATCCAAGAATCTGCAGAAAGGTTTGGGCCAGCCAGAGGGCCGCGCCGCTTTCCTTCAGGAGCGCACCTAAGGTCAAGGCGCCACAGTACATGAACCAGGCGTCCCAGGATATGCCCCCCAGAATCTTCTTCCAGTCCGTAGTCTTGAATATAACCGGGATCAAAAGGGCCAGAAGCGACGGTCCGCCCAGTCCGAGCTCCTCCCCGCCCACGATCCAGAGAAAAAGGATTAAGAGAAGCATGCCAAAGGTGACATACTCTGGATAAGTCATCTTACCCATCTTTCGGGTCTCTTCTTTGATGGCTGCCAGCCCAGGGGTGAGATCCTTGGTCTTGATCTTTCTACCAAACAGAACAAGCATGTAAAGGGCGACAATGACACCGAGGACCGGAACCATGGGGAGCCCGTATTTCATCCAGGTGAAAAAGTCCATGGGCACCTTATATTCGCTCCAGAATCCCATCATGATCACGTTACGGCCACCGGCTGCGGGCGAGCCCACACCCCCCACATTCAGGGCATAGCAGAGGGCAAACAGCAAAAACTTTGCCAGGGCCGGATCGTGTTCCAGCCTTCCCCCTTTGCTTCTAGCCGCCACGGCACCAAAATAGACCGCGGCCATCACCGGGGTCATGAAGGCACACATGGCATGGGCCGAGATAAAGGAGCCCACGACCGCCATACTTATACACAACACGAAGATAGGAACCAGGAATCCTTTGGTCCAACCCAGGAGCCAACTGGCCAGCCGTTTGTGCAGTCCCACGTCCACCACGGCCACACCCATGGCCAGGACCCCCAGCAGAAACATGGGGGCATCACCTGCAAAGGTCTTACCAATCATATTGCGGGGAAGGAGATGGAGGAAGTAGGCGAGAATAGGCATGAGCACCCCAGTCAACCCAATCGGGATCGCTTCGGTGGCAAAAAAGATGACGGCCATGGGAATGATGCCAAGCACGACCATGGTTTTGTGAGCCGCTTCAGTGGCGTCATGGGCCACCTCCCACTTGATCATCTTCTCTGCAAACCCGTATTTTTCTACCGTACCGACCACGCTCTGTGGCGTGGGCAAAATAAACCCAACCAAGATAAAAATACCGGCCCCAATACAGATCCACAAAAGCTTGTTGGCCAGTATCCCGCCTTTACCCACATCATGTTCCTCTTCTTGGCTCATAGGGTTAAGTCCTCCTTCATCGGTGTCGCCCTAGCAAGTCATAGAAATAAATCCTCCTAAGATAGGAGCGTAGAACCCTCTCCGAACTGCGCTTTTCCCCTGCGAAAACAAGATACAGTTCTTCACCTGCCCACCGCCTATCTCAATAACAGGAGATTCCTCCTACAATATGCTTTTTCTAAATTAGACTCGGGATCATAGCGCACAGCTCTTCATCGTATCGCAAATTTCCTTGAACACATCAACCAGCCGGAGTATGCCCACAATCTCTTTCCCCCTGGTCACAAGCAGAGATTGGTGATGGCCCATAAGCAGTTGGTGTATGGCGTCGCCTAGTGATGCACTTTCCTCAACATATTCACCCTCAGTGGGCGTATACATAATGTCTTTCACCTTCAACCTGGCTGCCTTGCTGCAGATATCGCGGAGAGACTCGTCCCAGAGGGCAAACTTTTCAACCATGGACCTCAGGAATTGAGGGCTAAAACCGGTACGGGATAATGTGCCCAGATCCCCCATTTCAGCGTATCTTGGCTCCAAAGCTCTCAGGATATCTAGCTGTCCCAACTTCCCTACGATCTTATTTTTCTTGTCGAACACCAAAATCGCCCTGTGTCGATGCTTCTTGGGATCAAAAGCCTCCTGGGCCTTTTCCAAAGCCAGGACCGCATCAAATAATGTGGCCTCTTCGGAAACCGTTGCATATTCTGCCAGAGGGACCATCATGACTTTTACGGATATGGTTTTCACGCCAAGCCTCCTCCTAAAATGCCTACAGGCTTTCTTGGGATGGTTTTTACCTCGTGTAATTATTCACAAGGCTTTCTACATCAATATTGATCGGATGTCAAATACTGCTTGGCCCGAAAACCGTTTCGCTTTTTTTCGATGAATTAGCTTATGGGCACCCTCGAAGGCGCAACCCCGAGAGGAAAAGCTGACGCCCCGAATTTCGGCTCCCTCTCAGGGGCTCGAGGGCGTCCACAGGGGTCGATTCCGAAATCTCTCCTATGATTCTGGCAGGCACCATTGAGGGAGATTAAGGGGACGGTGTGGAGGAGAAAAAAGGCCAGGCGGGAAACGATCTCAGGTGAAACTGTGCAAACGGGCTTAGGGGCAAATCCTACCAACGATATAACGTCGGTTTTTCTTCAGAATCGATATCAATGCCAATAGTATCCCCCGTCTTGAACCCCAATGCTTTAAGTTCCGCAACTATTTGCTCGTGCCGCCCCACATACCAATACACGGACCAGAGGGGATTCCTCACTGTATCAATGCCATAGGCATCGTGAGTGCGTAGATTGAGCCTTACCATGTCCTTTGCGATGAGTGTATCGGCCTCTGACAAAAAATAGTCTCTCTTATACACGTTATTATAGAGGTCCTGTGAGAGCTTTTTCTGTAATTCGGGCGTCTCGTCAAGATAATGATTGGCTATCTGGGATAGCGCTTCCGGGATACGGATTGATAATCCGAGAACGGCAAACCTTTGGTGTTTCAACGCAAAATCTTCAAGTTCTTCCTCAAATGCTGTAATCATCCCCATGATTTCTTCAATGCTTGGCTGCGGTCCTTCACATCCATGAACCATATCTTCACATTTATCGATAATGCTCATGTAAAATGCCCTGTTGTCCATCACGTAGAGGGGGCGTTCACGATAGTTTCGCCTCTTTCTGATCCGGCGGACACCGTCCAGTTTGACGGATCTCTCGCTTTCCTTTTGCTCCAGGGTCTCAATGTGGGAGATATCTTTTGCCTGTACCACGTGGATTTCACCATCTGCTGGAATGATGTACTCGATTTCGCATCTGAAGCCTAAATATCTTTGTATATCTTCAGACGCCTGAAGAAGTTCCCTGTCACAAGGTGTTGTCGTGATATAAGGTTCACTCTGGACTTTGTGTATCCTGTCGCGACTGTAACCGAACTCCCAATGATCGCCCAGCCTTTTTGCCATGACGCTTGTGCCCTCGATGAAGGGCATCACCACGATTCCCATTTCATTCGGATCGATTTCAGGCGCGTTATTAAATTTTTGCTGTCTGAGTACGGTGAGTTTACGAGAGGTCATCGCTAGATTAATGATCCGCTTCCTCGCATATTTAATACCCTCCAAATCAGCATACGTCTCCAGGGAGTCAAAAGTCCCAGGTTTAAAGTACTCCTCCTGAGGGTGGGCACTTCTTGCAATGACCTTATAGCTTTCACGGTGATTGCGAAGAAAATCCTCCAAGCCCTTAAAGTTCCCATTTTTGAAGTCGGTCGCCGGAACATAAATAAAATCAGGCACGTTAAACTTACCGTTTTTAAGTCGTTCTAAAAGTCTCGCTTTTTCTGGTAAAGCTGATTCCATGTTTTTTCTCTCTCTGGCATTTTTCTGTTTCTAAAAACCTCAAACGTCGATGCGACACATAAAAAAGATAAATTAGGGCACTTCTCTATCGAGATGCTATTGCTCGTCTCTAGATGAACACTTGTACGAAATAAAGCTTTGGCATAACAGAACCGACCGTAGGAGATCCACCGTTCTCCTGTAGAACCAATGCACCTGGGAAAAATGCGGAAATACGCCTCAATGGTTTTGTTACATAAGCCCTTGTAACTAGGATTCCTTCAAAACAGACCGGGGTGAGGATATAATGTCGCTCACCTTGGCTGTTCGGATGCGCTCTTCCTGTTCAGCTTTTCTCTCATGAGCGATGTTTATCTTGGCAAACAACTCTTCCGTTTTACATGGCTTCATGAGAAAATCAAAGGCCCCCAGCCTCATCCCTTCGATGGCCGACTCCACGGTTGCATGGCCGGTCAACATGATGACCTCGGTCAATGGCTTTAGGCTCTTTATTTTGCGCAGGGTCTCTATCCCGTCCATGCCGGGCATGGCCACATCCAAAACGACCACGTCGAAATTATAATGCTTCAATTTTTCCACAGCATCCTCGCCGCTCAAGGATGTGGTCACATCGTAGTCACGAACAGTTAAACGCTCGGACAGGGTCTGAACGAGTTCCTCTTCGTCATCCACTACCAATACACGTGGTTTCATCTTCAATCCTCCTTTTCGAATAGTTCTTCATTTCTTCTTTGTTTTTTCTTCAGCTTGCTTTTCTGCAACTATCTTCCCTTTTCCGTCACGGGCCTTCTTAATTTTTTCAATGAGAGCATCCAGATCCGGCGGTTTTTCCATGATATCCATGGCTCCGAGCTTCACGGCTTGGACAACCTGTTCCGGGGTGACATAGCCTGTGAGCAGGATGACTTGCACTTCCCGGTTCCTGCTTTTGATGGCCTTCAGGGCCTTCGTCCCTTCCAACTCTGGCATCATAAGGTCCATGACAATGACGTCGAAGGACTCCTCCTCTATCAACGCGAGGGCCTCTGTGGCGGAAGTGGTTGTTGACACCTCTATACCTCGAACCCGCATCCGCTCGGCCATGATATCCAGGAAATCCTCTTCATCGTCAACCAGTAAGACCTTTTCAGACATTTAATATGTTTCCTCTGCTAATAAAGACTTGCTCCCCCATGGGTAGCGGCATAGGATTCAATCCTCAATCTTTTTTGAAATGGAGAGAACAAGCTCTCCGGCCTCCACGTCTTTCCTGATCTGGGCGTTTAAGGACACGAGAAGGGCCTTTTCCACTTCACCGGGAAACTTATCTGCAGGTGCTTCTTTCAAGGTTTCCAACTGAGTGAATCTGATTCGTCCACCATCTCCAGTTTTCTCTACGATGAGACGGACCGCTTTCCCAGTCCCGGCCATCTCCATGGCGAAATCCAGGCATAACCAGAGGAGATTTTCCAGCAGAAAAAGGTCTGTTGTGATCGTCGCTGAACTCCCCATGGATGAAGGTTCCAGCTTCACACCTCGTGTGTAAGCGAGTCTGCTCGAAAGGACGACCAGAAACTCTAAGAGTTCAGCCAAGTCCACGCTCATGAGTGATTCGTCGACACTGTGGGCAAACCGGTTCATATTCTTTACGATCACGTCGGCTCTGCGAATCTGGTTCTTAATCCTTTCCGCCTGGGTTTTTAGCCTATCAAGGTTAATGGGCTTTCCCCTCACGGCCATCAGTGTGATGTCTTCCAAGAGTCCCGCATTTTCGTTAATAATGGCCAGAACATTCTTAATCTCATGGGAGATTGAGGCGGTCATTTTGCCGAAAAATGCAAGTCCCGTCCTGCCGATTAGCTCCCAATCGTTGCTCATGGCATATCCCTTCAGTTCTCCTTGATGGCCTCATTCATCTTTTCGATGAGGATCTCGATATTCGTCGGCTTCATTAGATAAAAGCTGGCCCCGGCTTCAATGCACGACTTAAAATCTGAGACCGACCCATGGCCGGTGAGAAATATGACTTTCGCTTCTGGCTGGATTTTCTGAACGCGTTCCATGGTCTCAAGACCACTCATACCGGGCATTTTCACATCAAGAACCACAACATCGTATTTCTTTTCGATAACGCGGGTAATGGCATCTTCCCCAGAGGTCACCCAGTCTGCCTCTATTCCGCGTAGAGAAAGTCGTTCCGCCAGGGCGGTGATCATCTCATCCTCATCATCTACCAGCAATACCCTCACTATCTTTCTCCTCATCGCTGAATGAAGATTCCTTCTTCTTGGTGGGCAAAGTCACGGTGAAAGTACTTCCCTCTCCCTTTTTACTCTTCACATCCAGCCTTCCTCCAAGTTTCTGCACAATCCCGTAGGTGATTGAAAGACCGAGACCTGAACCCTTCTCCCCTTTTGTGGAAAAGAAGGGGTCAAAGATGTGTTTCAGGTTCTCTTCTGAGATTCCGTAACCATCATCCGTGACCCGAACGCTCACCATATCTGGTCCATCAGCAAATAGCTCAATGTCGATCCTCCCTCCGTCACCCACCGCATCAAAGGCATTGTTGATTATGTTCAAGAAGACTTGCTCAAGTTGCCCCACATCGCTTTCAATGGGCGAAAGATTATCCTGAACCACGAGATTTACGGTTATGCGACGGTACTCAGACTCCTTTCCCAAAAATACCAGGAGCTGTTTGATGACCTGGTCAAGAGGGATGATTTCAAACCGGACCTCTATGTGTGTGGCAAATCCTAGCAGACTATGAGTCACGGTACGGCTCCTTTCCACTGAAGACAAGATGGAGTCCACAATGCCCAGAAATCTCTCGTGGGAGTAATCCTTGTTCATGGAGACCAGATCTTTTAGCAATCCTGCCTTTTCATTGATGATGGCCAAAGGATTGTTTATCTCATGGGCAACCCCTGCCGCTAGCCGCCCGATGCTGGCCATCTTGTTCGTGTATTGGATATTATGCAAAACAGCAACCCTTCTGCGGTCTGATTCATAAATATGATCCACAAAGGCCGTTACAACGAACAACAAAATCCCTAACACGCACAGAATACCGATGCTCAATACAACGACAAAACGCTTACTCAGGTGGAACAAGTTCTTAGTCAGCCCTTCCCGTGGTGCCACTGTCACAAATCTAAACGGCGTACCTTGAATTCCCGAATGCCCTACGATGATGGGACGTTCCGATTCCTTTTCAATCTCCTGGATTTGAGGCTCGGTTGAACCCGACGCAATAGGCAGTGAGAGCCTTTCAAGAACATTCCCATATGAACGTGAGGAGGTCTGCAGAATACCTTCCTTGTTAATGATAAAGGCATCCATGGATGGTATCTCGAGCGCCAAGGTGCTAACCAAACCTTCAAGAATTCTGGCGTCAATACTTGCTTGCAGGATAAAAGAATTCTCGGGATTTTTTTCATATCTCAGCGCAATCAGAAAGTATGGGGACCCGTCAGACCCACGAAAAATGTCACCCACAAAAATCCCCCGCTTTTTCACCTCCTTGTACCAGACCTGATCACTGTGGTCCCCATCCTGCAAATGACTCGGACCGGCATAGGCCCTTTGTTTACCCTTTAGATCAATAATCCCCAGATTCACAAATTCCCCATAGATGTTTTTCAGCTTGGCAAGGACTTCACCGAGCTTTTGGTCGGAAACCTCTTCAAGGTGAATGTCATCGGAGATGAAATGGAGGACGGCCTTACGACCGGAAAAAAACGAAGCCATAGATCGTTGGGTATTGGAGACTAAACAGTAGAAGGGGCTTTTCATTTCCGGCCTAAAAACTCTCTTGTACTCGTAGTGATTGACAAGCAACATAATGACTAATGGAAGCAGGGCGATCGTAAACGCCCCGATGACCGCATACTTCCACACCCTGGCATAGTCAAAAATCTTTATATGAGAATCTGCCAGGGGTTTCGATTCGTCCCAGAACGCGGGTTTAATCTTGTCCCACACACCCATTTTAAATCCGCTCCCTCACCTTTTGATAGGCCTCACGCATGGTCTGGGCCAATACTTCAACGTCCACCGGTTTTTCCAAATAGGCGAATGCGCCAAGTTTCAGGCAGAGTTCCTCATCCTCTTTTGAACCCTGCCCGGTCAATACGATTATCTCCACGTGGGGATGCTCCTTCTTAATGCGACGCAAAACCTCCATGCCGTCAATCCCTGGCATTTTCAGATCCAAAACCATGACCTCTGGCTCTTCTTGCTCAACCAAGGATAAGGCCTGTTCGCCATCGTATACAATGGTGGCAGGCATGTCTCTCATCAGCAATCTGTCAGACAGGGTCTCCACGAATTCCCGTTCGTCATCCACCAGCATAAACTTGGATGGTTTCTTTACGTCGAACTGCCGATAGATATTGCTTTTATAGTAATCCGGGCCCACCTTGGTTTCAACCTCCTTTACACCCGGCAACGCCATGGTGATCTTTTTTAACTCCCCTTCCAGACGGGAAAGCAAAAGCACGTGCTTCTTAATGGTCAGGGTGACATGACCCTCTTTCGCTGAAGCAGAGACATGGTGTCCTTCCCTGCTCAGGATGTTTTCCACTTCGGCAGCCAGAGTGAAGTCCTGGACGGCCCCTTTTGATGCAGTCGTTATTTTTAGAACATCTTTTTCAGCATTCTCCAAGATCAGCTTGACCGCATCGTCAACGCGTTTTTTGTCCATAGGAATAATAATGTCATACAGATCCACATCCCAAGGATTTTTCTGTAAGAGGTAGTTTACCCACGAAACGACCTTTTCATCTTCTTTGCAAATGATCTTGGCGGCATCCTTCTCTTGTAACCCCTTCTCATCCCCCGCCACTTTTGTCCTGTATTTCCTTTCAGCAATTAACCCCACCTTGAGCACATGGGTTATCTCCCTGGGAATAAGATGCGTGGCGTAACCAAAAAAGAGACGGTTATCCTCGCTGAGCATGTGGGCCAAAACCAATTTTAGAAAAGCAATGCAGCGCTCCTTCTCGCGGGAAAATCTCTTGAAGAGTGATGTTTCTCCAGAAAGGGCATATTGGAATTTTTCCTCTGATATTTGAAAGCGCCTACTCGCCTCGGACGTCACATGTTGATCCAGAACGATTTCGCAACCAAGGGACCCGACCACGCCCTTGACCACCTCTTCTCCATGACAAAAGGTTCCACTAAAAATGGCTATTGAAGACATCGCCTATCTCCTCATTCGACGGCAGGCCCAGAAGAAAGGGGACAGAACCTTGTCAAAGGACATTCCCTTTCCTCTGTAGCCCTGTGAGCCTGCTTATATATGGACTCTATGGCAGCGGTCTGCGTCGCAAAAATATGCTCGCTGCCGATCTTTTCGTAGAGGAAAGTCCGTTCCATCACATCTAATACGTTCTTCTTCAGACCCGTGAATGATATCTCGTAACCTGCACTCCTGATTCTATCAACAATCAGGGAAAGGGCCTCTTCACCTGTGGCATCCATATCATCCATACCGCTGGCTTCGATGAGAATGTGTTTCAGTTTGGGCATGGATTGCCGAACTTTGGCAATTTGATCTTCCAGGTAAGTGGCATTTGCGAAAAACAGAGGACCGTCAAAGCGAACCATGGCAATGTGCTCACACTGCCTCAGGTTATATGTGCAGGCATCATGATATGCACCGTCCCGATATCGCGACAAAATGGCGACCCGTGGGCGCATACTTTTATACAGGAAAACCAAGATTGAAAACCCGACCCCTGTAAGGATACCTTTATCCAAATGCGGGGCAAAGGCAAGGGTAGAAACGAAGGTGATGATGGCTATGGCTCCATCGTACCATTGTGCCCGCCACGCATGGATAAGACCCGACACATTGATTAATCCCAAGACGGCCATCATGATGACCGCAGCGAGTACAGATTGGGGTATTTTATAGAGCATCGGCGTAAAGTAAAGCAGAACGACCACAAACGTTAGTCTCGTAATTACGCTCGAAAATCCCTTGG
>CP070840.1:1663564-1672149 GCA_020342025.1 Deltaproteobacteria bacterium | reverse complement strand
TCACGTTCTTGCCGAACAAGTGAAGCAGATCGAAGAGTCTCGTATCTTTGACGTGCGATCCGACGAACTGCCCACTTGGTGCCCAGGATGCGGATATTTCGGCATCCACCAAGGGCTGAACAACGCCATCCAACAGTTGGGCATTCCCCATCACAAAGTGGTCACCGTCTCAGGCATTGGGTGTGCTGGTCGTTACCCATTTTTTACAAATACCTATGGACTCCATACCGTCCACGGCAGGGCACTGCCTGTCTCCACAGGCGTGAAAATGGCGAACCCGGACCTGACGGTGATTGCCGTGGGTGGCGATGGTGATGGCTTGGCCATAGGAGGGGGGCATCTCCCTCACATTTCCAGGAGAGATGTGGACGTCAACTACCTGCTCTTCGATAATTCCATCTATGGTCTCACCAAGGGCCAGCCTTCTCCCAGCACCCCACAAGGATTCAAAACCAAAGCCTCTCCCTATGGCAGCACGGACACACCTCTCAACGCCACCCTTTTAGCCCTTTCCTATGGGGCCTCATTCGTGGCCCGTCTGTTTGCAGGTGATCCTGAAGGAATTACAAAGGCCTTGATTGAGGGGATTCGGCATAAAGGGTTTTCCTTCTTCCATCTGTACACAACCTGCGTGACCTTTGATAAGCAATTCAAGACTTGGGAGCATCTCAAAAGTTGGATTCATCCACTGCCCAAAGAACACAACCCCTCAGATTATAGGCAGGCCATGGATAGGGTTCTTGGAGATGACTTCAGCGTCGGGATACTCTACCGGCGAAAAGATTAAGAAAGACGAAGTTCTATCCTTATACTAGGGCCCTTTGATAATTAAGCCCCAGTCAGATCAACGATACTTAACTCACTCTCTCAGGTTGGTAAAGGCTTTCATTGCAACTGGTGAAGCGACAAAGCAATCCGTCATGCGAGATTGCTTCGCCTCCTCTTGTGGCCGAGACTCGCCATGACAGAGCTTGGGAAGTTTTTTTATGAGGTGGAGAAGGCCGCCTTTTATTGCGTTCTTTAGATCAGTTATCCTTTTAATGGAACAAGGACAACTATTGACAAACATCCTTTGGAAAATAACTTTATAAAGCGGGGGTAGGATCATGAAATCCAGGGAAGAAGAAGATACCATGGGATCGGTCTTGGTTCCTGAAGAGGCCTATTATGGGGCGCAGACCCAGCGGGCCGCAGAAAACTTTGATATCAGCGGTCTCAGATTTCCTTCGCCTTTCATAGGGGCATTGGGCATGATAAAAAAGCATGCCGCTCGGGTTAACCTTGAGCTGCAATTGCTGGATGCGGAACTGGCTGACGCAATTGTCGGGGCCGCGGAAGAAGTCACAGTGGGCAAATTGGATGACCAATTTGTCATAGATGTGTTCCAGACGGGATCAGGTACGTCTACCCATATGAATGCAAACGAGGTGATCGCTGGTCGTGCCAACGAGATCCTCACTGGGAAAAGGGGCGGCAAAAGCCCAGTACACCCCAACGACCACGTCAACCTAGGTCAGTCCAGCAACGACGTTATCCCCTCTGCCATTCACATAGCGGCCCTAACCACCCTTACAGACCGTCTTATTCCCGCTATGCGAAATCTTCATAAGAGTTTGAAGGGCAAGGCCGAAGAATTTGCCCATGTGAGAAAAATTGGCCGGACCCACCTGCAGGACGCTGTTCCCATGTCCTTAGGCCAGGAATTCAGCGGCTATGCCAGGCAGGTGGAATGGGGTGTAAGTAGAATCCATGGTGCGGAAGAGGCCCTATCGGAACTTACCTTGGGGGGTACGGCAGTAGGTACGGGACTGAATACCCACCCCGAGTTTGCCCCCAGAGTCATCGCCCACATCTCTAGAGAGATGGGTTGCCCCTTCAAAAAGGCCCTAAATCATTTTGAGGCCCAGGCCGCACAAGATGGGGCTGTGCAAACCAGCGGTGTCCTTAAGACCTTTGCCGTTAGCCTCATCAAGATAGCTAACGATATCAGGTGGCTCTCATCCGGCCCCCGATGTGGGCTGGGAGAAATCAATATTCCTTCCCTTCAACCCGGCTCTTCCTTTATGCCAGGAAAGGTGAATCCGGTGATCCCTGAGGCCGTCATCCAGACGGCTGCGCAAGTGATCGGCAACGATGCGGCTATCACTTTTTCGGGGCAGGGAGGATATTTCGAGCTTAATGCCATGCTCCCGGTCATCGCTCACAATCTCCTGCAATCGATTCATCTTCTTTCCTCCGCAACAAGAGCATTGGCAGAAAAATGTGTGGACGGAATTTCAGCGAACTCAGAGAGGTGTGCCGCCCATTTGGAACAGAGTCTTGCCATAGCCACCGTAATGGTGCCGGTTATCGGATATGACAGGGCGGCGTCCATCGCAAAGGAGGCCCATGAGAAAAAAATGACCGTGAGAGAAGTTGCCTTGGAAAAACAGGTTCTGCCAGAAGACGAACTCAACACGTTATTAGACGAGATGATCCACGGAGGGAAATAGATGGATTTGGATTTGCATTTCTTAGCTCCTGACGAATATGCGGAAGACCTGAAAAACTTTGAAGCCTATCTTGACGCAGATCTGAGGCCACACCTTTCCAGGTGGTACGATGAGGGGGCTGTCCCTCGGGGTTTTTTTAAGGATCTGGCTGGCAATGAGTGGCTCGGATTCGACAAAAATGGGCATCACTTCCTTGAGCAAGCATCCCTGAAACAGGCTATTCTGGTGGAGAGCCTTTCAAAACTCTCGCCTGGGGTTGCCGTGGCCTTTGGCGCCCACACATCCTTAGGAACTAAAGGGTTATTGCTGTTCGGTAATGAGAAACAGAAAGGAGCCCATCTCGATTCAGCCATACAGGGAAAAACCTTGATGTGCCTCGGGAATACCGAGCTCACAGCAGGAAGTGATGTGGCCAATGTGGCCTGCCAGGCCGCAAAGGTAAAGGGAGGCTGGTTGATCAAAGGAAGCAAAGCCTACGTGACAAACGGAGCGATCAGCGATTTGGCTGTTATCACGGCCGTCTCAGATCCTGAGGAGACTAGAAACAAAAGACTCTCCATGTTTTTGGTGGATCTTTCCGTTGAGGGGGTTTCTCGTCGAAAACTCCATAAACAGGTTTGGATTCCTTCTGATCTCACGAGGCTCCAGTTTAAAGATGTTTTTGTGCCAGGTGAAAATCTCCTCGGCAATCGTGGTAGGGGACTGCAACAGGTCTTGTCGATTTTCACAGACAGCCGAATCCTTATCAGCGCCATGGCTCTGGGAACGGCAACAGGTGCTTTCGATTTGGCGCTTGATCATGCCAGGAGGCGGCAGATCTTCGGGAAAAGGATCGTCGACTTTCAGGCCAAGGCCTTTGAGATCGCTGACTTTTACGCGAGGATTGAATCTGCAAGGCTCATGTTATGGAAGGCCTGCTGGGAAAAAGATCAGGGAAAGGATTTTCGGCTCGGCTCCTCCATGGCCAAGTATTTGGGCGTGATGTTGGCACGCGAGGTGGGCCTTTGGGCGGCTGACCTCTTTGGGGCCGCTTCCGTGATCTTTGAGCATCCTATCCACAAGTATCCTATGGATGCCTGGGCTGCCTCGCTGGGCGAAGGGACCCAAGACGTCCAGAAACTGATCATATTCAGAGAATTGATAAAAAAATGGGGCGAGGAAAGAAGAGAGGTGGAGATTTAGACATGAAAGCGCTCTGTTTTTATGAACACGGCGAAATGGATGTCCTCCAGCAAGCAGACGTGCCTGAACCAAAGCCTAAGCAGGGCGAAGTTCTCCTTCAGGTCAAGGCCTGCGCCATTAACCACTTGGATGTGTGGGTGCGGCGCGGGTGGCCGGGCCTGAAACTGGCGTTGCCCCACTGGGGTGGTGCTGATGTGGCTGGTGTCGTGGCTGGATTGGGAAAAGGTGTGGCCGGATGGCAGGTGGGTGACCGCGTTGTGGTGGATCCCGGCATCAACACGGTGGAGGACGAATTTACCCGTCGGGGGGAGGATAGTATCAGTCCCGGTTACCACATCTTAGGTGAACAGACGAAAGGTGGTTTTGCCGAGTACCTAACAGTCCCGGCAGGAAATCTGGCATCCATGCCTGATACCCTTGATTTTCCCGCAGCTGCCGCGCCTCTATTGGTTACGCTGGCGGCCTGGCGGATGCTCATTCATAGGGCTAAGCTTCGCGCAAGGGAGTCTGTGCTGGTTGTGGGCGCTGGAGGCGGGGTGAACAGCATGGCGATACAGATTGCCAAATTGGCCGGAGCCATTGTCTATGTTGTGGCAAGCGACGCCCAAAAAGGAGAGAGGGCGCACGAACTGGGTGCTGATGTTGTTTTGGATCGCTCAAAGGTAGACTGGGCACGCGAGATAACCAAGCTCACAGGCAAGCGAGGCGTAGACGTTGTGGTGGACAACGTGGGCAGGGCAACCCTAAACACCAGTATGAGAGCCGTTGCCCGTGGCGGGCGAATCGTCATAATCGGCAACACGAGCGGACCCCAGACTGAGATAGATATTCGCTACATTTTTGGCAAACAGATCAGTCTCATTGGAAGCACCATGGGGACGCACCAGGACTTCCGAGATGTAACGGCCTTGCTGTGGGAGGGTAAGCTCAAGACCGTGCTGGACAGGGTGCTACCGTTGAGCAAGGGTCGTGAAGCCTATGCATTGTTGGAGCGGGGTGAGCAGTTTGGGAAGATTGTTTTGGCGCCTTAAATGGAATCGCTAGATGGCACCGGCAGGTAAATGCTCCTTCATTCGCTCAAACCTTTTTCAATCTTAGCGCCGCCTCATCAAATCTCTTCGATATAAGATTCTCAAATTCCTTTCCCAGGAACGGCCGATTATTCATCAGATACCATTTCACACTGTCCCAGTAATCCTTGAGTTCATGCGTGTCATCTATCGTTTCAATGAGCGCGTTAATCTCCTCCAGCTTTTTCCGCCTTATCTGATCTTTTCTCACCTCATAAAGATCGCTCAGTCGGTTTCTCTGGTCATCCGTAAATCCGATTTCCAAGGTGCGCTCAATGAGATCGGAGAAGAGGTTTTGTATTTCTCTCAAGTCATTCAGCAAAGCCATTTGCTGCTTTACCTGATCCAGCATAAGGTCTGTAATCTCCACCAATCTCTTATCATAGGCCTCTTCCAAGTGCAGTTCGTAGTCTTCAGTATAAAAGGGGCTTCTCCTTAACGATCGAAGGCTGTTGTGGAAGTAGTTCTTGAGCTGTTCCACATCAGTGATGGTTCCCATATAGGCTATTTTCTGGTATATGTTGATCTTATCCACGAAATCCATGGAAAGCACCCTTTGAGAGATGTCCTTTTCCATGACAAGGCCCGTCTTCGCCTTGAAAAAGTGATTCAATGGATACGTATCGTCCCATAGCTTTTCCACCAAGATGTTGCTCAGCGTCTCATTCACGGCCTCATAGCGTTTCTCAATCTCATCTGCCATATGCAGGAAATTCAGGCACACGGGCCTTTGATCCCGTTCGAACTCTTGTGAACCTAAAAGGGCGATCAAAAGGAGCTTAATCAAGTTTTCGTAGTTCAGATAGATCCCCACATTTTCCAATCCAAATATGCGCACTTCATCAGTAACTAAGTGCTCTAAAATGAAATACCTTACCCTCTCTGGTAAACCCTTGAGGGTGTTGTATATGCGATGGGCCTCGAAGAGCTCCTTTTCAAAGGAGGAATAACCAATCCCGTGATAACTTCTCTTTTTGTAGATAAATTTGAGTGGGACTTTGACCAGGAGGCTTGCTAAGTCGGGGAATTCAACATACCTTATTCCCCGCAACCTGAAAATCCTCTCCATGGCGTAAATCATTCTCCCGGCAGGAACATAATGCGCCTCTTCGGACTCACCTCCTTTCCATGACCCAAGGTATTCAACGGGCGTCATATTCTCTGGGAGACCGCTCTGGTCATATTCCTCCAGGGCATAGTAAAGGCGCCCTCTTCGGGTATAGATCTCATCAAGCCGATCTTCCAGCGTCGTTTCTCCCTTCATGATCTTATGGCTGAGGTCTCTTAGTAGAAACAGGCGTGCTGCCAAATCTTCCAGGATGAGATCCTCCCTCATGGCTGAGAACATGATGAATGAGCTTATGAAAAATGCATCAAACAGGTCTCTGTCCCCTAAATCAATCACCTCCTGGATGGCGTAAACAGAAAATTCACCCCTGATCATATGATGAAGAAGATCATGGTTTCGCACAAGGACCAACAGGTACTCCTGGGCCCGCTTGTCCATGCCATACCTGAGGGGTATCTTCTCCTTTTCCAAAAAAAAGGCACCTGTTAGGGCATGATTCGCCGGATTGATCTCATCCTTATGTTTCTCTCTGAGTGCCGGCACCAAACCCAGGTCCCGGAATATGAAGGACTTGATCAAGGCATCAAAGAGGGCTTGATTGCCTCCCAGATGCCCTATGATTGCCTCCAGTGTCTCGATCTGAGATTCACTGAGACCAACAGTCCCTGATGCCAAGGGTCCGAACTCCCTTTGCGCCAGTTTGTGCAGGAACTTAGTATCCTGCAAACTCTCCCTATCTCTTCTCACCAAGGCTTCGATCTTCCTGGTGCTGGCGAGGGTGTGATCTATAATGGGAGATTTGAGATAAATCTTTCCGGGAAGTTTCAAATCCTGAAGGGCCATCAATTCAGGAAGAACGAAATCTAGCAGAGAACGACAGTGACGGTAAAGGAGGTCAAGGTCGGTGTATATATTCTCTGGATGGAAAATGACCCTTATGAAGTTGGACCTGAGGTCTTCCCGCAGCTTCTCCACTTTGCTGAACCACCCTTCTTGTCTTGCGGGTATCTTGAATTGTGGGTCATTCTGAGAAAGCAGTCTCGAGTGACTCTGATAAAAGCTCTCCAAGTTGGCAAAGAGAATATCTAACGCCGTGAGATTTTCTATAGGTATTTCGGATATCTTGTGACCCTTGAACTTCTTGTTTAGGGATTCCAGACGCTTGATGTTTTCATGCAAGTCTATGTAAGTGATATCCAGGGCCTGGGTCCTTTCGTTCACTTTCAGCTGGAAGCCGGTCCCCAAAATGAACGACGTACCGGTTTCGTATAGCTGCTCACCCAACTGTGCTAGTGTGGCCAGGTCCAAGTAACTGGTGTTAATAACCTTCGCCTCCTCTTCCACCCTCTTCACTCGACCGTCAATATGAGAAGACCCCACGTCTCCCAGGATAGGGTTGAAATTTATCACTTCACCACGGGACACATTCACGGTTATCCATAAAAGAATAAAAGCGAGCTCGCTGTCCATTCTTTCAAAGAGATGGCCAGTGCCATGGAATTCCATATCAAGGAATTTGCGGTAAAATATGGGCAGCCGTAACGGATCACCCTTTAGAAACATGTTCTCGAAGTCTTCTATGACCGTTACAAGCTTGATGATATTCTCTATCCGGGTCAGTTTCTGTTCATCGTAATCAGCCAGCGATTCTTTCTCCATTTCCCCTTTGTCTCTAAGTTCAGACCAGTTGTCGAGGAACTGAAAATGATTCATCATCTTTAGGATCTTTCGAATGATTTTGTTGTGAATCCCGCCGATGGAGCTGATCCTCTCATCCAAAAGCCGGTCCCAGTCCATTTCTCCACTTGTTACCACCCTCACCATGAACTCGTAGAGGTCGAAGAGCTCGGCCAATTGCTCTTGATCAAGATCGCTCCTTTTAGATGCTGCGGTTTCAGCCATGCTCATGAGCCGGCAGTACCGGAGGAGATTGAGGGCCTGCGATTGCCCATATGTTCGAGCCAGATCGGAGATGGGCTTCAGGGCCTTTTCATTCATTTTTCCGGATAGCACCCGTCCCATAGCTGTATGGCCCACGATGATAAGAAAGATCTCCTTCAATTCTCCGTAGCTAAAGCCAAAAAAGGGAAGGGTTTCCAGATTTTCCAATACCTTGGTTTCAGCGCCCTCAATCCTATCAGGGTTGAAATAGGCCTCTATGCTCTCCAGACGATTTATTTTGCTCATGAGCCTTAACACATCATTCAAAGCGAGGTACCGTCTCTTCTTGTTTTCTAAGGGCTGTCTCAGTCGCGCCATAAAGATCTCCGGCATCCCCGTGAAACGCCTGCTTTTTATCCTGTTCAGGACTTTTAGCGTCCGTGTCAGGTAATCAAAGGAATCTTTATAATCGGCGAGAAGGGGTAATGCACACCCCGACAGCCTTGACTCCTCAACGTCCTTGCTCAACTGAGACGTGGTCGCTTCTAAAGGCCTCTTTTGCACCAGGTACATAAGCATATAGTCTGGAGAGTAGCCCTTGATGGAGAATCTCTTCTTCCACTCCGTTTTCACTGAGTCGGGAATCAGAGGCTCTAGAAGTATCTCACTAAAATAGATGGAGAAGAGCTGGGACCACACTTTCTCTTGGTCATAGGCGACCTCATCATCGAGGGGGAAATTCAGGTAGGGTAATCGGTTGATATCCTCCAGGCTTGTGGTTGCCACATCTCGATCCCCCAGTAGGCTGTCCATGACCTCTTGTTCCACATAGAGACCACTCAGATATTTTTGAAAATCAAAAATATTAACCTGCAGGGATTTCTCTTTTGC
>CP070840.1:1660780-1663464 GCA_020342025.1 Deltaproteobacteria bacterium | reverse complement strand
TGGGGGTGGTCGGTATTGGGATTGGCGGTTTGGAGCAACAGTTTCCGCCAGAGCTATTCGAGGAGGTCTATGAAAAGGCTCGGCAGCTCGGCTTTCACACCAGCGCCCATGCTGGTGAAGCAGCAGGCGCGGCCAGCATCTGGGGAGCCATTCGTAGCCTTCGGGTGGACCGCATCGGCCACGGAACCCGCGCCGAAGAAGACGAGGCTTTGCTGGACTACCTTGCTGAGCACCGGGTCCCCCTGGAGATGTGTCCCATTTCTAACGTGCGAACTGGAGTGGTACCCTCCCTCGAGGAGCACCCGGTAAGACGCTACTTCGAGCGAGGGATCATGGTGACCATCAATACCGATGATCCCAAGATGTTTGGCAACTCCTTGGCAGAGGAATTCCTGCTCCTTGAGGGTAAACTGGGCTTTTCCCGTGACGAGATACGCTCTTTGATCCTTCAGGGCATCCAGGCAGCGTGGCTGTCGAAGGACAGGAAGCAACAGCTTGTTGAGGCATTTCGTGGAGATCCAGCCTGGCAAGAAGAGGCCCCTTCAGGCGAAGAGACATTTGATGGAGTATAAGAGATGATTAATGATACAGTTTAACTGGGAATTCCCTTACGCCTCTCAGCGTATGCCCATCATGGCCCGCAATATGGTTGCCACCTCCCAACCTTTGGCCGCCCAGGCTGGTTTAAGAATGCTGTACAAAGGGGGCAATGCTGTGGATGCTGCTATTGCTACCGCCATCACTTTAACGGTAGTAGAACCCGTTATGAACGGCATCGGTGGCGATGCTTTCGCTATCGTTTGGGATGGGAAGGAATTGCATGGTCTCAATGCTTCCGGGCGGTCCCCTGCTGCCTGGAATTTTGAGCACTTTTCTCAATACGAATCCATGCCTCTCTTGGGATGGGATTCAGTCACTGTTCCCGGTGCGGTATCATCTTGGGTAGAACTCTCTGACCGGTTCGGGCGTTTGCCTTTTGAGGACCTGTTTGAACCAGCCATAGAATATGCTTATAACGGCTTTCTAGTTTCCCCAATCACAGCCAAAAAGTGGAGTTCCGCCCGCGAGACATATAAAGATTTTCCTGAATTTGCGGCTGCATTCTTACCAAATGGTAGAGCACCCAAGATAGGGGAGAAATTTGAATTCAAGGCTCAGGCCAAGACCTTAGAACGGATTGCAGAAACAAAAGGGGCTGCTTTTTATCATGGGGACCTGGCAGAAAAAATAGTTGCCCATGCCAAAGCCACCGGTGGCTTGATGACAAAAGAGGATTTAGCCAGCCATCAACCGGATTGGGTAGAGGTCATATCCATCAACTATCGTGGATTCACCCTACATGAAATACCGCCCAATGGGCAAGGCATCGCAGCCTTACTCATGCTGGGCCTCCTTGAAAACTGGAACCTTCAGGACTATCCGGTAGACTCGGCAGATAGCCTACACCTACAAGTTGAGGCTATGAAACTAGCGTTTGCAGATGCCCATCGGTACGTATCGGACCCATCTAGCATGGACATAGACTATAGGGCTCTATTAAACCCGGACTATTTGTCCCAACGGGCAAGGCTCATTAGCCTGAATAAAGCTCGAGACCCTGACTATGGTATCCCGAAAAATGGGGATACGGTTTATCTAACAACAGCCGATGCAAAGGGCATGATGGTTTCTTTCATCCAGTCTAACTTTACTGATTTTGGATCAGGCATTGTCGTACCCGATACTGGAATCAGTCTACAAGACCGAGGAGCTTGTTTCAGCCTGGAGAGAGGACATCCTAACCAAGTTGAAGGAGGAAAGCGGCCTCTCCATACCATCATCCCGGCGTTTGTGACCAAAGACGGTCAACCGTTCATGAGCTTTGGGGTCATGGGGGGACTGATGCAGCCTCAGGGTCATGCACAAGTCATGATCCGTATGTTGGATTACGCTCAAAATCCCCAGGCAGTTGTTGATGCTCCTCGTTGGCGTGTCTTCAAGGATAGGGAAGTCGCTTTTGAATCCGGTTTCAAGCCGGAGGTTCTGGGAGATTTAAGGAAGCGGGGACACAAAATACAAAGTGCAGCAGGAGTTTCGTTTGGCGGAGGACAGTTGATCTACAAATCAACTGACGGCTATTGTGGCGCTTCCGATCCCAGAAAAGACGGGCAAGCCGTCGGTTTCTAAAGCCATAGGTAAACTGAATCCCTCATCACGTTTCATGCATCACCAAAGCTGAGCAGTTTGCTTTTTTTCGTGAATTATTGTACAATATACTCACAAACTCTTGTCTATCAAGCGAGTTGATAAACCATGTTTCGTCAACGGCGACGGAGCCAGAGACCATTGAAGGGAAGAAACCCGCGATGCACTTGCTGCTGCCACGGAGCTTTTCCCTGTTACACGTCTGTGTACAGGCGAGGGTGATTGAGGGACAAGTTGGAACTCGTCCGAAGGCCCTCGCTTTTGCTTCTCTTGAAACCAAACAAACCAAAAAATTGATCCAGTAAGGGGGTTTGAATGAAAGAAGTCGTCATTGTAGGAGGAGTACGGACTCCTATCGGCAGTCACGGGGGAGCTTTTCGCAACCTGCCTGCTCAGGAACTGGCCCGGATCGTGATGGAAGAGGTCATCAAACGCACGGGCATTGACCCCAATCTCTTTGACGATGTGATCCTGGGTTGCTGTGGCCAGTATTCCGACGC
>CP070840.1:1657229-1660680 GCA_020342025.1 Deltaproteobacteria bacterium | reverse complement strand
TTATAGGGGAGATAGAGAAAAGCATTCTGAAGTCTGAACTCGGCCTGACCCCCATGAATGATGGTAAAATCATTAGGATATCCATTCCTCCCCTCACGGAAGAGCGCCGGAGGGAGTTAGCAAAATTGGCAAAGAAGATGGCTGAAGAGGCGAAGATCTCTGTCCGGAATCACAGGCGAGACGCCAACGAGTTGTTCAAAGAGTTAAAGAATGAAAAAGAGATCTCTGAAGATGAGATGTATAAGTGCCAGGACCAGGTACAAGATACAACCAATGAATTCACAAGAAAAATTGACGACATTACGGCCGAGAAAGAAAAAGAGATCATCGAATTCTGATCAGACCCCCTCCAACTGAGTCCTTCGATTCATAAGTTCGATGACAAACTTATTCACTCAGGACTCAGTGCTGAGTGAGCAAAAATCTCCATCACACTCTTCAGAATACTACACAGTATCTGCGAACCGAAGCACTGAGCATCGCTTTGCAAACCAAGGGACGATTCGCCCACCGTTCCTAATTTCACGACGCTGTCCTTAATATGCTATAATCTTAATATAACGACCTGGGGCAGGAGCTTAGAGATGAAACCTTGGGGCCTTGCCCCCATTGGCCCATGGCCTTTACGAACCAGAAGCCAGAGAAAATAAGAGAATAATGGGTTGGATGAGTTGATGATGTCAGGCATTGATCCTCACAGATTACCAAAGCACGTGGCCATCATTATGGATGGAAATGGCCGGTGGGCAAAGAAAAAGGCCTTGAACCGAATACGTGGCCATGAGGAAGGTGCAGAGTCCGTAAGGGAGATTGTTAGAACGAGCCGGGAGATCGGCATATCATGGCTCACCCTATATGCCTTTTCCGAAGAAAACTGGAAAAGGCCAAAACATGAAGTAGAAGCCCTAATGCGACTCTTAAAAAGATTTCTCAAGAGCGAACTGGGTGAGATGATTGAAAACGGTATCCGGTTTCAGACCATTGGAAGGACCGGCAAGCTGCCTCCAGATGTGCAAAAACTCATTTCCGAGACGGCCAATAAAACGTCCATGAACACAGATATGGTTCTTACCCTTGCCCTCAGTTATGGTGGAAGGCAAGAGATATTTGACACCATTCACAAGATATCCGAAGGCATTGAGTCCGGGGCTATTTCCAAGAGGGAGATTACGGAACAGTTCATTGCGGATTCCCTTTACACAGCAGGCATGCCCGATCCAGATCTGCTGGTCAGAACGAGCGGTGAATATAGGATAAGCAATTTCCTGCTATGGCAGATTGCGTATGCGGAAATCTACATCACTCCCACCCTGTGGCCTGATTTCCGAAAAGAGGAGTACCTCCTGGCCATAGAGGAATTTCAGAAGAGAGAGAGAAGGTTCGGAGCCAGCGGGGAGCAACTCTTGAAAGAAGTGAACTAAATTGCCTAAAGTGCCTAGAGTACCTAAAGTTAAGGAACTCAAAATATCCCTTCGCTTTGTGGCGGTCTCCTAGCTGTTTTCCTCGATCCGGGGGAATCAACTGAATTTGGCCGAGTTGATCGAACCCTAATATTCCATTTTAGACACTTTAGTTCACTTTAGACACTTTAGGCACTACTCTAAGCAGGGGAGCTGAATTTTTAGATGCACCTAAAGCGATGGATTACAGGTATAGTCGCCATACCGATTCTGATCTATATCCTTGGGTTTGGCCCCCGATGGCTCTTCTGTATTCTTTTGCTTATGGCCTCCCTTGTGGGCCTTTTTGAGTTTTATGCATTGACTGCCGCCAACCTGCCAAGATTTGTCCGGACAGCAGGTTACGTGCTTACAATCCTGCTCTTTGCCGTCTATTACACGCGGCAAGTCTTGATAGCACCTGTCATCATCGCCCTCTGGGCCTTTGTTCCCATAGCTTTTTTCATGTTAACCCACCCGTCCCCTAACCCGGGGTGGACGGCGGATATGGGTAAATCTGTTCTGGGGCCAGTCTACATTGTACTCCCGCTGTCTCTGTTGTGGATGATTGACCTTCAGCCCAATGGAAAGCTCTGGATTTTCTTCCTCTTGGTTGTCAGCTTTGTTAACGATACGGGTGCCTTCTATTTTGGGCGATTATTTGGCAAACATAAGCTTTATGAGGCCATTAGCCCTGGCAAAACCTGGGAGGGGGCCGTGGGTGGGCTACTTTGTAGCGTCATAGCTGCACTCTGGTTTTTACAGATACTGCGTTTACACCCGATGAACATCAGCATCGTGGCCCTTATCGTTTTCCTCTCCATCGCAAGCCAAATAGGTGATCTTGCAGAATCCATGCTAAAGAGGAATCATGGAGTGAAGGATTCAGGGAAAATCCTACCTGGACACGGAGGCCTGCTGGACAGAATAGACGGCCTCTTGTTTTCCATCCCTGTACTCTATCTATTTTTGAATTGGTCCATGTTACGGGGAACCTAGAGGTGCCGCAGCCGATGGCATGGGGTAGCACAAATCACATTTTATTAGAGGATGCGTAATTTCAATAGACTATAAAAATTACGAGGCGACTATTTATGGCTTTGAATTTGTATGACACGGAAAGAGTATTGGTCACAGGAGGGGCCGGCTTTTTAGGTTCCCATCTTTGTGAAAGGCTGCTCGATGAGGGCAACCATGTCATCTGCTTGGACAACTATTTCACGGGACAAAGGCAAAACATCTTCCATCTCATGAATAACAGGCGCTTCGAGGCGATCAGACACGACCTGGTCAACCCCATCTTCTTGGAAGTGGATCGGATATACAATCTGGCCTGTCCCGCCTCACCTATCCATTATCAATACAATCCCGTCAAGACCGTAAAGACCAATGTGATGGGTGCCATACACATGCTGGGTTTAGCAAAAAGGGTGAAGGCCAGGATTCTGCAAGCCTCTACGAGTGAAATTTATGGAGACCCGAGGGTCCATCCGCAAGGCGAGACGTATTGGGGAAATGTGAACACCATAGGGCTTCGGTCCTGTTATGATGAAGGCAAAAGGTGTGCAGAAACCCTTTTTTTCGACTATTACAGGCAGAATAAGGTGAACATTCGGGTTGTGCGCATCTTCAACACCTACGGCCCGCGAATGCACCCCAATGACGGAAGGGTGGTCAGCAATTTCATCATGCAGGCCTTAAGGAATGAGCCGATTACCATCTTTGGAGATGGGACCCAAACGAGATCATTCTGTTATGTGGAGGACATGATTGAAGGGCTCATTAGAATGATGAATGGACCGGATGACTTTATAGGCCCAGTGAATCTAGGCAATCCGGAAGAACAAAAAATTCTGGATCTGGCCCAAACCATCATTCGGCTGGCCCAGTCTAAATAAGAGATTGAATTTCACCAACCTCCCATGTATGATCACAAAAGACGCCAGCCTGACATCAGCCTTGCTAAAGAGAAACTTTATTGGGAACCAAAAATCGGTCTGGAAGAAGGACTA
>CP070840.1:1652027-1657129 GCA_020342025.1 Deltaproteobacteria bacterium | reverse complement strand
CTGGAAGAGGAGATCACCCAATTCCTGACATACATCCACGGGCTCTCCCCTTTCGATGGCATCTAGAACCTCATAGGCCTCTACAAGCAAATACATCTTGATGGTGGCATCTGTTTGAAGGGCATCCCACGGACAGCCGTCAGTGCCGCGAAGCCTGGATACCAGGTCATGTAATGCTAACAGGGCCTTGGACAGTTTATGCGCATCCATTTTTATTTGGCTAAGTCCTCGATTTTCTCTGACACGACCTCGCCCACTTCCTCTGTCTTCTCCGCAATCTTTCTCTTCAAGTTTTGGTAGTGACTTGGGGAAACAAGGCGGACCATGGACTGGTAAGAGTCAATGATAAATTTGGACAGCTTGGATTCGGCAATAAGAGGTGTCTTACTGGGAAGGAAAAAGGTGAGCATGACGAGGACAAGGTAAGTGAGGATCACTCCTTTGATCGTAGCTAGCCCCACACCAAGGCTTCTGTCTGCCCAACCGAAAAAGGTCTTTTGAAAGAAAAGCTTAAGGACCCACCCCAGAATGTTGCATGCAAAGAGAACAGCTCCGAAAACAAGAGCAAAGCTGATCAACGGAAGAGACTGACTTGAAGGGAGATACGCCTTTAAATGACCCGTCATCTGAGGCTGAAGAACACTGGCTAGCCAGATGCCCACAATGACGCCCACAAGGGAGGCCATTTCCCTAATAAACCCGCGCAGCATGCCTTTTAAGATGAGAAAAACCATTGTGGCAAGGATAATAATATCAAGCAGGTTCATAATACATTTTTATCAAAGGTCCAAAGGGTCCGTCAAGGCGAATATGCGGCAAGAAAGGGGAAGAGAAGCCGTTTCTACTCATGTACTCTAATCCGCCATTTAATTCATTTATCATTACTGAAATCAGCAGATTTTGGAAAACTCCTGATCACCAACAAGGTATTAGATGCTAGGCGCCGAGGAGCGACGACTGAGGCGTATAGAGCAATACGCCGCAAGCCTGCCCCCGCGAAGCCTGCACTCGCGAAGGCGGGTGGCGGGGGGAGGAGCGATCGAAGGCAACGCCGCAGATAATACCTTGATGGTGGATGAGGCAGGTATTTTCAGGATTGTGCACGTCCTGGTTCTATGCTAGTTTTCGTAGCGCAGCTTTATGGTATCTAAACTGAGGCATGGGGTGTTCCCTCAAGCCCATATCTATCGCGTTCTAATGCGGTGGAATCTCTTTTTGAGATATCGCCTTGCGGGAACACCCCATGCCTCACTAACGAAAAGCGCTATTAGAAAGTCCAAAAGAGGGATTTCAAATAAATATCGGTAGGAGATGAACGAATGAGAGAGAATGGGAAAACCATGGTCTTATCCTCTTTTGTGGGGGACTCCCTCGGCTTGGGTGTCCACTGGATTTATGATACGGCGCGGATAGAAAAAGGGTTTGGGAGGGTGGACACCTTCCTTAAGCCAGCATCTGATTCTTATCATCCCACAAAGGAGAGAGGTGAATTCACCCACTATGGCGATCAAACCTTCGTGCTTCTAGAATCCCTCGCCGCAAAAAGAGGATTCCAACTTGACGATTTTGCAGCGCGGTGGCGAAGACTCTTTGAAGGCTATGATGGGTATTACGATCAAGCCACAAAGGCCACACTCCAGAACTTTTCCCTGGACAAGAGGCCACAGGATGCAGGGTCCCCATCTAATGAACTTTCAGGGGCATCCAGGGTTGCTCCAATTGTCTTCTGCTATCGTGATGACCTGGACACACTTGTGGAGGCAGCAAGGGATCAGACCAGGATGACCCACAACGATCGCCATGTTATCGATGGCGCGGAGTTCTTTGGAAGGGTCTCATGGTTGGTCTTGCGTGGCACATCACCCATCGCTGCCTTGGAAGAGGTATCGAATGAGAGATTTGATAACTCTCCCCTATGGCGCTGGGTAAGAGATGGAATCGAATCCAAAGCCGCGGAGAGTGTTTCAACCATTGCCCGTTTTGGCCAGAGCTGTCATGTGGACGATGCATTTGCAGGCGTTGTTCACCTCATAGCCAAATATGAGGACAACCTGGAACAGGCCCTGGTCCAAGCGGTCATGGCCGGAGGCGACAGTGCAGGAAGGGCAATGATCGTTGGAATGGTCCTTGGTGCCCATCTGGGAGAGCAAGGCCTTCCCGAGCAGTGGGTTTCAGGGCTCCGAAAGCGACGGGAAATCATGGATCTTCTTGACAAAATTCCGTAAATCGTGGGAAAATTTATGGTTGGTTTTTGTTTTCCTGGGGCTGGCTAGTGCCAAACCTGTGCATACAGTTTCACCCAGCCTAAATCGCTAAAGAAGGTATCTGTCTCATCGTGCTGAGCGCAGAAGAAAAGCTGAATACAATTACAAAAATGATTCAGGATATCGGCGAGGTGAAAGATCTCGATCTCCTTCTGGAGAGAATCCTCACGAATGCCAGAAAATTTTTCAATGCCGATGCCGGATCCATTTATCTCAGCAATGGTGATCAACTGAAGTTTAGCTACACCCAGAATGATACCCTTCATAGAAGACTGAGCCCTGGAAAGAAGCTCATTTATCACACCTTTTCGGTCCCCATTAATAAGAACTCCATTGCCGGATATGTGGGGAAAAAACATGAAGTGGTTAACATTCCCGATGTTTACAACATTAACAACAGTCCCCCTTACACCTTTGACTATCACTTTGATGAGATCTCAAACTACAAGACCCGTTCCATGCTCACTGTTCCCATGACCAATCGGCGTGGAGATTTGCTCGGCGTGATGCAGATCATAAACGCTCAGGATGACGATGGGAACGTCATTCCTTTCGCAAAATCTGACGAAGATCACATTACCACCTTTGTGACCAGTGCTGCCCATGAAGTGGAGCGGGCTCAAATGACCAGGAATATCATTCTTAGAATGATAAAAATGGCAGAATTAAGGGATCCCATGGAAACAGGCGCCCATGTCAACCGTGTGGCAGCTTATTCCGCAGAGCTTTTTGAGGAATGGGCCAAGAGTAAAGGCCATTTCCATAAGGACGAACAGGTGGTGAAACAGAAAGACGTGCTGAGATTGGCAGTCATGCTCCATGATGTGGGTAAGATCGCCATCACTGATCTCATCCTGAAGAAACCTGCGCGCCTAAACATGAACGAATACGAGGAAATGAAAAGCCACACGTACAAAGGGGCCAAGCTTTTTGAGGATATCGAATCGGAGTTTGACGAAATCGCTGCCGAGGTGGCACTTAACCACCATGAGAAATGGGACGGTACGGGTTATCCCGGGCACATCGATCCCCACACGGAGAAGCCGTTGCTCGGTTATGAGGGGAACAATGGTCAACCTCGGCCCAAAATGGGAGAGGAGATCCCTCTTTTCGGCAGGATCGTGGCGGTCGCTGATGTCTACGACGCCCTCTGTTCACGCAGATCCTATAAAGAACCGTGGGACGAAGACCGGATTCTTGAAGAGATGCATCAGTCATCAGGGAAGCATTTTGACCCGGAAATCACTGAAGCCTTCTTTTCTTGCTTTGATGTGTTGAAATCCATCAAGAAACGCTTCCCCGACGAGGGTGAAGAAGAGTGAAATCGGTGTTATCTTCCCGTATCCACAATAGGTCTCACCTCAGTGATTTTGAAACGAACAGCTGCGTGTATCATGTCTGCAGCCCCCTTCCCGGCTGACTTGGCGATATTCTCTTTGATCTGCAGGTAGAAGCCCCCACCCTTCTCGATATCCATCGCCTCAAGATAGACCCTGGCGCCTTTCCAATCCATGAGCGTTTCGCCAGGTTCCACCACGATGAAAACGGCCTTTGGGTTTTCCTGCAGGTTAGCGAAGGATCGATTCTGGCCAATCCCCATTATCACCGTATTTTCATCAATCATCTGTGGTGAACCAAATATGGCCACATTTACCTCCCCCTTTCGGTTGGCCGTGCTCAGGGATCCAATCCGCGGCCTCTTGTTGAACAATTTCATCACCTCTTTTCGGTCCATAGCTTCCCTCCATTCCCTCTCATTATTCTTGTTTCGAGGCATCTGATCTCAAGGTCTCCCTCTTTATCATTTTTTCCACAAAGGAACAATCCCTCTCGTCCCCCCCCCCCCCAATCCACCGTCTCCGACCGCTTAACCCCCCCGAAATAGGATGGTATTCTTTTAGATAAAGATGGGGACCTGCAAAGGACATTTTTTCGTTGACGATTATTGCTACAGAGTAGTATAGGTCATCGATTATCAAGAATTTGTTGAGATCTCCGGGCCTCTGGCCGCAAACCCCTCAAGAGGAAAGTCAAAAATGTTCTTCACATTCACACTCTACATTTCTCTCACCATCTTCGGTCTCGGCCTCATCTACAAGATCTCAACCTGGTTCCGTTACAAAGTGGGGGGGAAAGCCAGGGCAATCACGCCCGCTGAAAGGGTGTCTGCCACGCTTAAAGGGCTTATTCTCGTCTTGTTTAGCCCGAAAATCCTGACCCTCCTCAGGGTTTTTGTCCTAGACGTGCTGTTCCAGATCAGGATACTTAGAGAGAACCCTCTTCGGTGGGCCATGCACATGTGCATATATGGGGGATTTATGCTCCTGCTTCTCATGCACGCCCTGGATAGGTTCATCACCGCCCCCCTATTTCCAGATTATGCGGCCACACTCAATCCCTTTCTGTTCCTAAGAAATTTCTTTTTTGCCGTGGTGATTGTAGGGCTGGCTCTTTCCCTCTACCGCCGATTTGTTCTCAAGGTGTCTCGCCTGAGCACAGATGTGATGGATCATTACGCCATTATCATCCTTTCCGTGATCATGGTCTCAGGAACTCTCTTGGAAGGCACGAAAATCGTCTCGTACAGCCGCTATCAGAGCATGGTGGAGGCCTATGCGGATACGGACGATGAAGAAGAACTGGAAACCCTTGAGAGTTACTGGGTAAAGGCGTTTGGCGTCGTTTCACCCCGTTTGAAAGGACCCTTTGAGGAGGATACCCTGGAACAGGGCAAGGAACTGCATGAAATGAGCTGTGCCGGCTGCCATGCCTCGCCACAGTGGGCCTTTGTGAGCTATGGCGTGTCAAGATTAGTTAAGCCTGTCGCTTTGGGGTTTG
>CP070840.1:1647632-1651927 GCA_020342025.1 Deltaproteobacteria bacterium | reverse complement strand
TTGTGCGAAGTTCCTTGGCCAGGTGGAGAAGGTATTGGTGGTTGAAGAACTGGAACCCGTCCTGGAGAATGACCTGAAGGCGATCGCCCAAGAGGAGGGACTCCGCCTTTCCATAAAGGGGAAGGGGGTGGGCAGGCTTTCGCGCCTTCTTGAATATGATCCCGGTATGGTCAGGGAGGCCATTGCCGAATACCTGGGTGTAGATTATGAACCCCCAACCATGGTGGATCTGTCTGATCTCCCGGAGCTTCCGGCCCGGCCCCCCACCCTCTGCGCAGGGTGTCCCCACAGGGCCACCTCTTATGCCGTGAAGCAGGTATATGGTCCGGAGACCGTCTACCCTTCAGATATCGGTTGCTACACCCTCGGAATGCTCCCTCCCCTTTCCATGGCCGATTTTGTGATCTGCATGGGCGCCTCTGTAAGCTCTTCATGCGGGTTTTCCAAGGCTACCGACCAGAAGGTGGTCGCTTTCATCGGTGATTCCACCTTTTTCCATTCCGGAATAACAGGACTCATCAATGCGGTGCACAACAACCATACATTCACCTTGGTGATCATGGACAACGGCACCACGGCCATGACCGGACATCAACCCCATCCTGGAGTTGACACCAAGCCTCTGGGCATTGAACGCACACAGATTCTCATTGAAGACATTGTGAGGGGATGCGGGGTCAAGGACGTCCATGTGGTAAAGCCTTTTAAGGTTAAAAAGACCATAGAGGCGGTCGAGGCCTCGCTCGCATATGACGGGCTTTCGGTCATCATTTCCAGGGAATTCTGCCCTCTGTTTGCAAAGGCGATCGGCGAGAAGAGGCCATCCAGGCCATTTCATGTGAATCTCGAGAAATGCAAGGGCCATCATATCTGTATCGACAAACTGGGTTGTCCTGCCATGTTTCTGGAAGCGGGCCAGGTTATGATCAATGAACACCTTTGCACCGGCTGCGCCGTCTGTGCCCAGCTCTGTCCTGAAAATGCCATTTTGAGGCTGAAGCAACTTGCTGGATAGTCCTAGTTCTTCTTGTTTGCCCCAGTAATTAATAGAAGTTGTCGAAATTTGATCAACGGAAATTATTATTTCTTGGAGTACTGGAGCGATGGAGTACTGGAGTATTGGACCGGAAGAAACAAAACGATCTTTTCTTTTGCGCTTAACCAACACTCCAGAACTCCAATACTCCATCACTCCATTTGCCAGGCACAAGTCAGTCTCTGTTAAAACACTTATGAGCTGTTTACTGTGGATTTTCTGGCTTGTCAGCCAGAACCTTCTGCTTTAGCTCTCGTTTGAGAATCTTGCCGGCACTGCTCTTGGGTAGCTCATCAACGGCGATGAATTCCTTGGGAACTTTAAAAGGTGAGAGCTTGGTCTTGAGATAGGACTTCAATTGGGTGGGATCCACCTGCTGACCTTCCTTGGGAATAATAAAGGCCGTTACCCTTTCACCATATTCCTTATCTGGCAGACCGATGACAGTACACTCCTCCACCTCAGGCCGGGTGTAGAGAACTTCCTCCACCTCCCGTGGATAGACGTTCTCACCGCCCGTAATAATCATATCCTTTAGCCGATCAACGATATAGAGATACCCATCTTCATCCATCGTGCCTATGTCCCCACTTCGGAACCAATTGTCCCAGAATACGGATCGCGTCTCTTCCGGCTGATTTAGATATCCCTTCATGATGTTGCGACCGCGGATGCAAATCTCTCCCTCCTCCTTTGTTCCCAGCACATTGCCTTCCAAATCCCTGATCTGGACCTCAACGTTAGTGACCGGTGTACCCACAGAGCCAATCACGTGACGATAATAATGGTTGTACGTCACCATGGAGGCACTCTCCGTCATGCCATAGGCCTCGTAGATGTCCAAATCCATGCGGCGCTTCCATTCTCGAACCAGCTCCGCCGCCATGCTTGCCGCGGCTGAGAAGGTATATCTCAGGGATCCCATTTTCTCTTTCAAGTCCTTCAGGGCGAGGAGCCGGATATAAACAGTAGGCACTGCAAAGAACTTGGTCACTTTATGCCGTTCAATGGTCTCTATAACCTTCTCCAGGTCAAAGGATGATTCAAGGACGAGAGATCCCCCGCTGTAAACAGTGGCATTCATGATGTGAATCTGTCCAAACACATGATTGAGGGGAAGAAAACATAGGGCTCGATCTTTATGGGTTGAGCGCTCGTAATGTGCGACGTTATGAATGGATGTGTTTAGGTTTTCGTGGCTCAACATGACACCCTTGGGGATGCCCGTAGTCCCCCCCGTGTAAAGGATGGCCGCCGTATTGTGACGATCCAGATCGATCGCACCGAAAGAATCGGACCCCATCTCCACCAAGCCCTCGTAACGCACGTCGCCTCCCTCACTTAAAATCTTCTTCAAGTAGGGATAGTATTTACGATCACCCAATTCAGCCAACTGTTCCTTTCCTGCAAAAAGAACTTTGGGCTGGGCATTATCCATGATCCGACGCAGCTCATCCCTCTTCAATAGGCTTGAGAGAGTCACCGCCACGGCCCCCGCTTTGAGGACACCGAAATAGAAGGCAAGCCATTGATAGGCGTTTGGTGCATAAAGGGCGACATGTTCGCCAAGCCGAATCCCTACGCTCAGTAGTGCTGTAGCGACCCGATTGGAGAGCCTGTTGAATTCAAGGAAGTTGATCTCCTGGTCATTTTCGATGACGGCAGTCCGCTTAGGGAAATAGAATGCCGCATTTTCAAGGTTTTTGGCTACGTTCATTCTTAGATCCTTTCACCATTACACCTAGGATTACCCATGTTTTTCTCTTAGCTTCGGCTTTTCTATCTTTCCCGTAGGGCTCCGTGGCACGCTACCAAAGATAATACGCCGGGGCCGCTTGTAACGGGGAAGGTTCTCCTCACAAAAGGCCTCAACTTCCTGTTCCGTCAACTTCTCACCGGATACAGGCTGGATGATGGCCGTAACGATTTCGCCCAGTCTTCTATCAGAGGTTCCGATCACGGCAACGTCATGGATCTTGGGGTGGCGCTGAATCACCTCTTCCACCTCCACGGGATAGATGTTCTCGCCCCCACAGATCACCAGATCCTTCTTCCTATCCACAAGGTACACGAATCCTTCTTCATCCATTTTGGCCAAATCCCCTGTATACAGCCAGCCGTTCTGAATAGTCTGGGCCGTCAATTTTGAATTCTTATAGTATTCCAGCATCACGCCGCCACCTTTGACAACCAGCTCTCCCACCTGGCCCTGCCGGACGTCTTCACCCCGCTCATCAACGATACGGGCATCCCACAGCATGCCCGGCTTTCCGATGGCACCCACCTTTCTTTCGTTTTCGATGCCCAGATTGGTCACACCCGGACCTGTACTTTCACTCAATCCGTACGAGGTATCATACTGCATTTCAGGGAAGTAGGCCTTTATTCGTTGAACGACGCTCGGCGGAATGGCCTGGGCCCCCATGTGTGTGAGGCGCCAGGCACTCAGATCATAGTCCTCCTTGCGCAATTCCTCTTTGTCCAAGGCATCAAGAATATCTAAGGCCCAGGGCACCAGCAGAAACAGGATCGATATACGCTCATTGGATAGGGTTTCCAAAACATATTCGGGACTGATCTTCTCCGTGAGCAGCACGGTTCGCCCTCCCACGATGAGCACCCCCAGCAGGTGTCCGATGGCCAGGTGATACATGGGAGGCATCATCAAAAAGCTGTCCCCATGCTCGATGTAATGGTTGGTGGCTTCCAGGATGGCCGTACACATGAGGTTTGCCTGGGAGATCAAGACCGCTTTGGGCGTACCGGTCGTTCCAGAGGTGAAAAAGAGGGAACAGGGATCCTCGTCTTTTAGCGGTACTCCCGGAGATTCAGAGGCGCCGCTTTCAATGAGTCTCTCGATGGGTTCGACGTTTTGAAACACATCCTTACCCATTGAGATGTAGTCTCGTACCGTCACCAAGGAATCACGGATCTGGACCGTTCGCTCCACATATTCATCATCGAGTATAAAGGCGCTCGGTTCGGCCACCCCGGCACAATTGTGAACATCCTCATTCATAAATCTGAAATTCAGAGGAACGACCCACGCCCCCGTCTTCATGACGGCAAAATAGGCCTCAAGCCAGTGGATTGAATTTCGTCCCAACACAAAAACCTTGTCCCCCTTGTTGATGCCTTTCTTCATGAGCGCATTGGCCAGCCTGTTCGTCCTCTCATTAAACCCGGCCCAATGGATATCGCGCCGTGCCTTTGTTAATGGTCTTACCTCAACGAAGGCGCTATCCTGCGGATACAGCCG
>CP070840.1:1644678-1647532 GCA_020342025.1 Deltaproteobacteria bacterium | reverse complement strand
CTCAGGAGGGAGCCCCGTTATCTTTGGAGCGATAATCGCTTGTGGGACTGTCTGGATTTGTGTGGGCGCCCAGATGTCGCACCCGTCCGGGCGGACATGAGCCGTACAGTTCATGGGTTCCATGTTGGCATGGGCCACATAGGGCACGAAATAGGTGGCTTTAACTTTCTTATTGGCTACGCTTAGGGCACTCATAGCATCGCCCTTTTTTGCGGCTGTAGAACCCGGCTTGTCCAAACCCGCCATGTAACTTTTTTCAATGTAATCATTGTCCATGTCCGGATGGGACCCCTTGTCCCATTGCACATTAAGGGCATCTCTGCCTTTAAGCGCCGCATCAAGTGATTCGGCGCATACGGCAGGGCCGTGCGGTGTGGGGACGACCTTTTTCACGCCCTTTATGGCCAGGGCCGCTTTTTCGTCAAAGGAAAGCTGCTTTGCCCCGTATGCCGGCGGACGGGCCAGCACGGCATAATGGAGATCCGGAAGATTCACATCAAGGCCATAAACAGCCTCGCCACTGACTTTCGGCGGGATATCGACCCGGGGCATGAATTTGGCCATGTATCTGAACTCGCTCTCTTTTTTTAAGGGGGGATGGCTCGGCAGCTTGAGTTTGGCCGCTTTCTGGCATAGCTCCCCGTAGGTGAGGCTCTTGCCGGATTTGGCGTGCTTTACGGTCCCATTGAATGCCCTGCATTCGTTCCCCGGCACATTCCATGTGGACGCGGCCGCCTTGACGAGCACGGCCCGCGCGGCTGCGCCCATTTCCCGCAAGGGCTGATAAAATACCCTCACGGATGAGCTCGCCACACTAATCTGGCCGTGCAAGAGTTCGTTTATGAACTCTTTCCTTGACCCTCCTTGGACGACTTTCACCCGGCTCCAATCCGCCTCCAGTTCATCCGCAATGATCATGGCATGGGCGGTGTGGGTCCCCTGACCCATCTCTGATGCTCCCGAGTATATCGTGACCATGTTGTCGGGAGTGATTTTAAACCATGCAATGGCGTCCAAGTTGGCCAGTTCATCCTTTTTCATCTCCGCGGCGTTCAGCAACCTGTATCCAAAGGGGGTAACCGACAACGCGATGGTAAGACCGGTGGCGGCCATGGATCCCTTTAAAAATTCCCTTCGAGTCATAGATGCTTTCATGATCACTTCCCCTCCTTTCCCATGATCAGGATGGCCGTTTCTACACCCTTTTTAACCCGGGCATAAGTACCGCATCGGCAAATCACATCCTCCAGGCCATCGATGATTTTTTCCGCTTTGGGGTTCGGGCTTTTCGCAAGGAGGGATGCCGTCTGCATGATTATGCCGGGCTGGCAGTAACCACACTGGACAACCTGTTCCTGTATCCATGCCCTTTTTACCGGATGATCCTCGGGCAGTCCTTCTATGGTGACAATCTTTTCCCCCTGGACATCCCCTACGGTGAGTGTGCATGACCTTTTCGCCTCGCCGTTAATATGGACGGTACATGAACCGCATTGCCCGATCCCACAACCATACTTGGTGCCAGTGAGTTTCAAATTGTCCCTTATAACCCACATCAGGTTGGCGTCATCCGGGACATTCACAATGTAGTTTTTGCCGTTGACACTGAGAGAAGCCATATAAACCTCCTTTTCTTATTTTAATGAACGCTTAAATCCATCCTCCGAGAACTGCTGGGAGCAGAATGGTTCCGCCCAAGTCCTCAGAGGGTTGGCGCCCTTGTTTTCGCGCCATGACGAACCCTATTGGTGATCCTTTATTCCTCCTTTCCATGATTTTTGCGCTTAATTTTGTTTACCTGAAAAACGAAAAAGCCTCTTGGAAGGCTAAAAATCCCCTCAGAGGCCTGCTTTCTTGGCTTTGTGGAAACACTCTCTCATAATCGCTCCAGAGAGACCCTAGAGTTATGTGTTTGCCTCATGTGCCCGTTCAAGAAATTAATACTATAATGCTAGGAGAATTAGGACCATATCAGATATTCCATCCCTGTCAAGAAAAAATGGACCAAGCCATGAGTAGCCAAAGAACCTTGATCCTGGCAATCAATTTCTTAACTTAACATATATATGTAGTCCATATCGAAAATGGAACCACTAAGAAGGGAATACTAATGAAATTCCTAACAATATCCAGTCTCATCCTCTTTATCTGCCTTTGCGCCTCCACGTCATCTGCCGACATCTATTCGTGGGTTGATGAGAATGGCATCACGCATTTCACCAACTATTCTCTCCCTCCAGCGGCAAAAATGCTCCTGAAAGATATTCCGATTTCACAGAGGACGGTTCCTGAGAAAGAAAGCCCAGAAAGAGAAGATCTGCGGGGAGAAGGACCTGAAATAGAAATAGATCTGGAGGAGGACAAGATTCAAGCCAAAAGAGAAAAGGCAGAGGTTTTAGAGAAAGAGCCCGATTCTTCAGAAAGCTATGATCCAAATGTCAGCGGTAGTGATGGGCCCAAGAACAGCTACGTATCGGAATACCCCCCGGGGTTTCATAACAGACCTTATTACCCGGAATTGAATCTAATAAAACACCATCCAAATTACCACTACAGGTATCATTTGGATAAACCGTACGCCAAGAAACGCCATTCAGCTTTTCGGCACAAAGGCCATAACAATAAGCCAACCATATGGGACCGCAACCCTCGCTCCCACAAAAAACGGGTTTTTGGATGGCAACCTCCCAAGGCTAAAGGCCGTCCCAGTGCCCATTATTTCGCCTTCGGTGGGGGCCATTATCGTGGGACCTCTATCACAGCCAAAGGCCGTTTTGGCGGACGTGGCTCCGCTTTTGGCGGCAAAGGCCGTTTCGGCGGCGGGCGTGGGGGGAGATAGCGCGCTGGCGCGGCG
>CP070840.1:1637383-1644578 GCA_020342025.1 Deltaproteobacteria bacterium | reverse complement strand
TGGGCGATCGCCTTCAGGTCATTCTCCATGACGGGTTCCAGTTCTTCGACCACCAATACCTTCTCCACCTGGCTGAGGAACTTTGCACAAAGCTTTCTCGGCAGGGGCCAGGAAAATCCAAGCTTAAGGAAGCTCACCTTTTGGGCCACATTCAAATCGGCCACCGCGTCTCTCACATAGTTCATACTCACGCCGTTGGCCACAACACCCCATTTCCCGTCACCGAGGATCTCATTGTACGGGGACTTCTCCGATAGATCCGTGGCACGGTCATATCTTTCCAAAAGGAGATGATGGAGCTTTCTTGAGACTGCGGGCACGGCCACCCAATGGAAGGGATTCTTTTCAAAGGTCGCCTTACTTTGAACAGGCATTAAGTTTCCCAGCTTCACCACCCCCCTGATGTGGTTCAACCTGGTCGTGGTCCTCAAGATAACGGGAAGTTGCAGTTCCTCTGACAGATTAAAGGCCGCAATGGTGAGGTCTTTCATTTCCTGGGTGTTTGTTGGCTCTAGCATGGGAAGGGAGGCCAAACGGGCGTAATAGCGATTGTCTTGCTCATTCTGACTGGAAAACAGGGAGGGATCATCTGCGCTCACAATGACCATGCCCCCTTTGACCCCCTCATAGGCCAGGGTCATTAGGGGATCGGCAGCCACATTCAAACCCACGTGCTTCATGGTGACCATGGTCCTCAGACCCGATATGGCGGCTCCGGCTCCCACCTCCAGGGCCACCTTCTCATTGGTGGAGTACTCAAAGTACAGGTCGGTCTCCTTGCTGATTGCGAAAAATTGCTCCGGGATCTCGGAAGAGGGTGTGCCGGGATAGCAGGTGGCAAAGGCGACGCCCGCTTCCAGGGCGCCACGGGCAATGGCCTCATTGCCCAGTAGGAGCATCTCTTTTCCTGGTGCATCTAAAAGGAGTTTATGCATTTTGCTCTCCTCGAAGTGTCTTCAGAATTTTCGTCCGTATTTTCAATTACCTGTAGTCAATCGGCGATGGGGTGTCAAGCCAAAATACCAAGCGCAATCTGGCCGGCGTTTGACAGGCTGAAGGAGATCATCAAAACAAGAATGGGGCGAAATAGGGAGAGATCGCAAACATAATCCTGGGGTCAGGATGAGAGATTTGGGAGCCCCACAAGAAAAAGGGGTTGCCATGACGGATCGGTTGGCAACCCCTTTGCTCGTCAGGGTAGGAACTATTTGCTGTGCTTTTTGATCAAATCCCTTATGGTATTCACGTATTCCTCAGCCGGGAGTCCCATGGCTTTCTTGTCCTTAATGTACATACCGATCACGGGCTGAACGGCATCGGACCAGCGGGCATCTTCCTCGGCAGAGAGGGTAAAGATCTCATTACCCCGCTTAAGGGTAGCCTGCTTGCCCAATTTGTCCAGTGTAATCCACGTCTCACCCGTTTTGGGAATCCACTCTTCGCTGACCTGCTCCATGACGGCTTGCACATCGTAGGGCAGGGATTTCCACTTCTTGAGGTTCATGAATACGAAGAAGCCAGCCGTGTAACCAATACCCCAGGCCTCGACAGTACATTTGATCACCTCGGCCTGTTTCCATCCCGCTAGCACCTCATAGGGGCTTAGAGAGGCGTCCACCACACCCTTCTGGAGTGCCTCATAGACCCCCGGCTGGGGCATGGCGACCGGAACGCCGCCCAGCATTTCCGCAACCCTCGCGTTAAAGCCATAGGAGCGGATCTTCAGACCCTTGAGATCCTCCATTTTGCGCACCGTCTTCTTGCTGTGGAGAATGCCGGGTCCATGTGCATGCATATAGAGGACCTTCACATCACGAAGTTCATCGAGCTTGAATTTCTTCACATAGTCATTGATGACCAAGGTGGCCACCATCCCACTGGTGTAACCCATGGGGAGGTCGATCGCCTCCAGGGCAGGAAAGACACCTCGGCTGTACCCGAGAACGGACATTCCTACGTCGGTTATCCCTTTCAGGGTCCCATCATAAATCTTGTCTCCCTTGAGTAAAGTCCCACCGTGAAAATAGGTGAATTTTACCTTACCGCCAGTCAGTTTTTCTATCTTACTTCCCCAGGCCTCAAATGCTTTGGAATGTAAATGTACAGGAGGGAAAAGGTTAGCATATCTGAGTTCTATGGGCCCTGCCTGCGCGGAATTGCCCCCAGGAAGAAAAAACACGCCCAGGGTGATCACAAGAAAAAAGACCAAAAACCAAATTTTCACTTTCATGATTTCCCCCTTTGCGAAAGAGTTTTTGAATAAAAGAAAAGTCCCCTAAAACCTAATCCTTATCTCCTTTTGAAATTGAGAACCCTTTGTAACCTGTTCCAATACAATGAAGAAAAGCAATGTGTCAAGCCAAAACATGGATTTCGCATACAATTTTGACAAAATTAAAGCCAATTTAACAAAGATATCTTAAACCTCATTATAGCTCAAAGGGAGTCGGCTGGCCTCGTGGGAAGATCCCCTGTGAACGGAGCGACGGGTCACCACACCTCTGACTGGACCCATTATCGGCAAAAAAATTTAGGCCTGGAGTGCATTGACTTTTTTTGTCCACCTGTGATATTTGCTACGCCGAATACTAGCGAAGCTCCATCTCAAACCCACGAGTTGGTGGATTAAATATCACATTTCTTGACCCGAACAGATCCCGGATGGCCGATACCGGGTAAACTAAAACGAATGCCTTTTAACCCGGTATCCGGTGACCGGCATCCGATATCACGTGTTAACTTATAGGAATTAAAAAATATTTCAAAACCTGACATGAATGCTAAGATCTTCGCTTATGAAGACATCTAGAGTGTATTAGAGGTCCTTAGACGTGCACGGCATCTAAATAACCGCATGGCGAAAAAGTGGGCTTTCTAGAGAAAATTTCCGGAGAACTGGCAAGGATACTGTATTGGGTTGCAGGCATATCTATCGTCGCCATGATGCTTCTTACCTGTGCCGATGTGGCCCTTCGCTTTTGCGTCACCATTTACCACTCAACCCATTGGGAGTTCCTAACGCCTTTTCGGCCAATCGCCGGAACCTATGAACTGGTCGGTTATATGGCGACTGTAGCCGTCGCTTTTGCCATGGCCCATACGACTGTGGAGAAGGGCCATGTGGCTGTGAGTTTTGTGGTGGACCTCTTGCCGACGAGGGTCCAAACCGTCATTGCAACCATCACCAATTCCTGCGGACTCCTGTTTTTTATTCTAATCGCATGGCGATCGCTTCTGTATGGCAGTCATCTTAAAGCGAGTGGGGAGGTGTCTCTCACCCTCCAGCTCCCTTTTTATCCGTTCGCGTATGGTATCGCCTTCGCAGCGTTGGCGGTCTGTCCCGTCTTACTCACAGACCTGCTCAAGAACTTGGTCAAGGGATCCCACAAATGAGCGTAACCACAATAGGCATCATCGGTGTTATCGTTCTGGTTATCTTCCTGTTTTCCAAAATGCCCGTGGGTTTCGTGATGGGCTTTCTGGGATTCCTCGGGTTCAGCTATGTGGTCAATCTGGATGCCTCTCTGAGTCTTATTGCCAGGGATGTTTTTGAGGTCTTTTCATCCTATGATCTGACTGTGGTTCCGCTTTTTGTCCTTATGGGGCAAATTGCCTTTCACTCGGGCATCAGCCGAAGGCTCTATGATTCTGCCTATGTCATGGTAGGAAGTCGCAAGGGCGGTCTTGCCATGGCCACCGTAGCGGCCTGTGCAGGATTTTCCGCCATATCCGGATCGACCAACGCAACGGCAGCCACCATGGCCACGGTCACCCTGCCCGAGATGAAGCGATATAAGTATGACATGAGCCTGGCCACGGGGACGGTGGCAGCGGCAGGAAGCCTGGGCATCTTGATTCCGCCCAGCGTCATCTTCATCGTTTACGGCATACTCACTGAGCAGTCCATCGGAAAGCTCTTTCTCGCTGGCATTTTTCCTGGCATCCTTCTCTCTATCCTTTTCATATTGACCATCCATTTGCGGGTCCGCAGAAACCCCTCTCTGGCCCCGCCCGGCCCAAAGACCCCCCTGAGAGAGAAGATCAGGTCCTTTTACGGTGTGCTGGAGACGCTACTCATCTTTGGGATGGTCATGGGCGGCATCTTTTTCGGTATCTTTACCCCTACGGAGGCGGCCTCGGCGGGTGCCTTTTTGACCATACTGCTCGCCCTTATCAGAAAACAACTTACCTGGCAGGGATTTGTCCAGTCATTGGCAGACACCACACGCATTAGCTGTATGGTCATGGTGATTGTGACCGGGGCTGTCATATTCGGCCATTTCATGGCTGTGACCAGGGTGCCCTATGACCTGGCCGCTTGGGTCGGTTCGTTACCTCTACCCAGACAGGCCATTATGATGGTGATTGTCCTGGTCTATCTTTTCGGGGGCTGTTTCATGGATGCTCTGGCCATGATCATGTTGACCATTCCCATCTTTTTCCCCGTTTCAGAGGCCCTCGGCTTCGACCCCATATGGTTTGGCGTGGTCATCGTGCTGATCTCCGAAATGGGGGTTATTACTCCTCCTGTGGGGGTCAACGTCTATGTGGTCTTTGGGGTAGCCAAGGATGTCCCCCTTGAAGTGATATTCAAGGGTGTTTTGCCCATGGTGCTGGCCCTGCTCGTCTGTAACATCATTCTTCTTTTTTTCCCCCAGATCGCCCTGTTTTTGCCCAGCCTGATGCGGTGAGAAGAAACTGGAGTACTGGAGTCGTGGAGTACTGGAGTGTTGGGTTTGAATGTGTATAATTAATACTCTTTCCAGATGTCTTTAATCATTACTCCATTAATCCATCAATCCATTGCTCCAAATAAGTCTCTTGGGAGGAGTTCTTATGTTTACAGAGCAGGAATACTGGAATCCACTCTTGGAAACACTGCCTCAAGAAAGAATTCGGAGGCTTCAATTCAAGAAATTCAAACGAATATTTCAGTGGGCCTATGATCGGTCTAAGTTCCATAGAGCTCTTTATGAAAAGGCCGGGATCAAGCCTGATGACATAGGCTCTTTTGATGATATCAGGCATGTCCCGAAGGTGGAAAAGTCCATGATGCGGGACATACAGCGGAAGGCCCCCTTTCCCTACGGAGATGCCCTCTGTGTGCCGCTGGAGGAGGTGACCATATTCCACCAGACAAGCGGCACGACCGGTCAGCCCATCTACCAGCCCGATACATGGGCCGACTGGGAATGGTTTGGGGAGTCTTGGGCTTTTATTCTCTGGGCCCAGGGCTACCGCCCTACCGATCGTGTCTTCATCCCCTTTGGGTACAACGTCTTTGTGGCCTTTTGGGCCGGCCACTACGCGGCTGAGAAGCTGGGGTGCGAAGTGGTCCCTGGAGGTGTCCTGGACACCAAGGCTCGCGTTCTAAAGATTCAGGAGCTGGAAGCCACAGCCATGATGGGTACGCCAACCTACATGCTGAGCATGGCGGCCACAGCCAGGGACAGGTTGGGAATCGATCCGTCAACACTCAGCATTGAAAAGATTACGTGTGCGGGTGAACCGGGAGCCAGCATACCGAGTACCAAGAAAAGGATGGAGGAGGCATGGGGAGCCAAGGTTTACGACCACGCAGGTGCTACTGAGATCGGGGCCTGGTCTTACGAATGCACCGCCCAGTCGGGCGGAATGCATGTGAACGAGGCCCTTTTTCTCGTGGAGATAGAGGATGTGGAAACGGGGGAGATTATTGATGAGCCAGGACGAAGGGGTAAGATGATCATTACGGCCCTTGATCGTCAGGCCCAACCCTGCGTCCGTTTCGATTCCAAGGATATCATAGAGTGGGCATCGGAGCCCTGTCCCTGTGGCCGCAGTTTCAGGGTGGTCAAAGGGGGCGTGGTCGGCAGGGCAGATGATATTACCAAAGTCAAAGGCGTCCTTCTTGCCCCATCCGCCATTGAAGAGGTGGTCAGGGGCATAGACGGATTGAGCGATGAGTATGAGGTGGTGGTAGATAAGAAAGGGGATGTGGACAAGATCAGCCTTAAGGTAGAGTTGCTACCGGACAGTGTAAACCAACGCGACAAGATCGAGGCCCAGCTGGTGGATCAGCTGAGACTCAAAACGAATCTCCGATACGATCTGGAATTCAAGGAGTACGGCACGTTGCCCAGGTATGAAGTCAAGGCAAAGAGATTCAAAGACTTGAGGGAGCAACACTAAGAGTGGAGTATTGGAGTATCGGAGTGATGGAGTAATGGGATATGCGAAAAAATAAGAACCGCGGGTATCAGAGACTAAGGGTATGGAATTGATCATCTAATGATCAAGGAGAATAACGCTGTATATGGTAAAAAATGATTCAATACTCCACTACTCCAATACGCCAGCACTCCGTTAAAAAGAGAGAGGAGCTTGAGAGCCGATGGCAGAACTCATTGACTTGGAAGGGATAGACGAGAAAATTAAACTCCTGAAAGAGACAGCCCAAGAACTGAAAGAGATGGGTAAGAACATTCCCGCTATGGACAGGAATTTGCTCCGCATTTTGGCCAGTATAAAAATGCTGGAGATTAATATCTCTGACGTTCTTGATCCGGAGGTGTAAGTTTGAGGGGTGGGGAGGGTAGCCTGCCCGAACAGCTTCATGCTCAGGAGGGCAATAAATGAATCAGCAGCCAGAAGCCATATTGAAGGCGTCCTGTCGATACAAGGTGGGATTGCTAGGAGATATCATCCTCAGGAACGCGTCGTTTTTTCCCGATCGGGTCGCATTCATCTGTGGCGACCAGAAAATAACGTTTGGGGAATATAATAAGCGGGTAAACAGACTAATACACGCCCTTCATGATTTGGGGGTAAAAAAAGGGGAGGTGCTTGGTATCCTCTCCTGGAATTGTACCGAGTACACTTTCCCATTTGGTGCAGCCGAAAAGGGCGGATTCATTGTCGCCCCATTTAACGTCAGATTATCGAAAAATGAGATAGATTACCTAATAAACGACTCCGAAGCCACTGTGCTTTTTGTCGGCGCAGAATTCGGTGACCTGGTTGATACCCTGAGACCTCGGATCCCGCGCGTAAAGCACTTCATCGGTTTGGAGGGTTCCTTGCCCGGCATGAAATCTTTGGCTAACCTGCTGGAACGCTATCCCACAAATGAGCCGGATGTGCAGGTGGACGATGATGATCCGCTCTTCATCTGTTACACAAGCGGAACCACGGGTCAGCCGCGCGGTGCCCTGTA
>CP070840.1:1634525-1637283 GCA_020342025.1 Deltaproteobacteria bacterium | reverse complement strand
CCAAAGTAAGGCTCCATAGAGCCCGAAAGGCCTTGAAAGAAATACTGCAGCAGGAGTGCACTTTCGAGAAGGATGAGCGGAGTGTGATGGTCTGTCTCCCCGCACCTGCGGCTGATGACAAAGACGAGGAACCTGGCGCTAAAATGAAGCCTTGGGGAAAACCAAAAAATCGACAAAGGGGAAATTAGAGGAGAAAAAGAGGGTTACCATGCTATTAAAAAGTTACCGCAAAGAGATTTTCCGGCCGGAATGTAATCCCAGTTTTGAGTCGTTACACTGCATTGCCCATCTTGACCAGGATATAAGCGAGGTTCTGCCCTATCTCAACTCTACACTCGGAGGTTTTGACTACCTCAAAGATCCACCCGCATTATCACTCAAACTGCACGGAAAGCTCATCACCCTTCATCCAAAAAAGATCGCCGTCAACGCCCTCAAAGATGAGATGGAGGCTGAAAAGATAATTGAGTGGCTTAAAAGAGAGATCAACGACGCGTGGAAAAAACGAGCGGAAATCGAGCCGAGCTATGATGGGGCACCGAAACCAAAGCTGCTGGCCATTTTGAAAATGCTGCCCAAAACGAACTGCCAAGAATGCGGCCAGCCCACGTGCATGGTCTTTTCAAGCCTTGTCGCGGAAGGCGTGAAAGGCGCTGATGATTGCCCACCACTGGATAACAAGAGCAGAGAGAGGCTGGAGAAATATCTGGGGCCGTTCAACTTTGATTTTTGAGACGTTTTCATGGGATTTTTTTGTAACCTTGTTGCAACAGAAAACGTCTATATCTGCAAAAGCCTAAAAGTTAGGTCATCTCAAAAAAAGGAGGTAGGGAAAATGAAAGACCCTAAACAGACAAAATCAGCAAAACCAGAGAGGCCGGAGGGTTCCCACTCCAAATTTTCATGCTGTAATTTTGAAAATATGGCCCAGATGATGCGAAAATTTTGTGGGGTCGAAGATGGGAGCTTTGATTGTTGTGCCATGATGGAAAAGATGTGCGGTGCCGACCGAAAGAAATCCGATCAAAAATGACCCCATTGGGATGAAAAAATTTTTTTGACTATATATTTCGATAGTTTTCGAATTATTGAGATAAAAAGGGAGGGAGACAATGGAAAGCAAGGAGATTAGAAAAAAGGCTTACGGACACTTTGAGTCAGGACTTCACTGCGCCGAAGTCATTTCGAAAACAATTTTAGACATGTTTTCCGAGGAGCCATATCCCGCTGTGATAAGATCCGCTTCAGGCTTTGGTGGAGGTATCGGCGGCTCTAACGAGGAACTCTGTGGTGCTTTCACAGGTGGAGTTGTGGCTCTAGGATACCTTTTAGGCAGGGAAAATGGCGGTGACAGTTTAAAGAGCTGTGGTTCACTGATAAAGGACTTCAAAAGAAAGTTTCTTAATGAATTTGGATCTCTCAATTGCCAAACACTTTTGAATGGTTTTAAGGAACAGCAGAACCCGCTCGGATGTGCGAAGCTGACCGCCGAAACGACTGTAATTCTGGCCCATCTCCTAGATGAATTCGGATTAAAGGCTGAGGTGATTCCAAGAACTTTTTCCGGCCAGCCAAGGGCCAAAGTGGAACTCGGTCAATGCCCTTTTAGTGCCTGATTTTAACTGGGCGATCACCAGTACACACGAATCCTCATCTAAACGGTGCAGGCCTTTCGAGATAATTGCCATCAGCTATGATCTCAAGGTAGCGGTTAGACGTAGAGGATTGGTCAGAAGTTCTAAGGCAGAAAGGATCGTGGTGCAAACAATATCGGCTGCGACCATGGTCTCCACGGCTGCCCCTTCCCCGAGTATGACCGCCATACCGAGTGCGGCTTCTTTGAGCATGAGGCGGTCATTGCGACCATTGCCTACGCACACCGTATGCTCTGCGCCAAGTCTTTCCACATATGCAAGCTTGCCTTTGTCCTGATTTTCAACAGGAAGGATCGAAAGCTCACATGGCACGCCTTCAACGCGAGATCGAACCTTTCCAAAGGTATCTGCAGTCAAGATGTGAACTTGAAGCTTCTCAGCCAGGCCCTTCAACGCCTCTTTGACGCCCGGCAAAAGTTCTCCATCAACCGCGAGGGTCCCATTATAATCCAAGACGAGGTATTTGAACTGCAACGTCTTGTACCCTGGAATCGTTACTTCTATCATCACCCCTCCTTTCGGTTCTGATTCATCATGAGATTACTCACGCCTGTCCGTTTCGATGCATACATAGATCGGCCTTCTCAGGTCGTCCACCTCTTTTTACCCTCCCACATCTATACGGATGTCATAATTGCCTGAAAAACCACGGCTTATTTCCGTCCTATACATGATCATTGATATTCTTGACAAGAGGTAATGAGTCCAATAGTATGCAGCGGATTTCCAACTGCACCCAGCTGTGCTCCACATTTGCAGTACGAAAATTATTCTTTAGCCGAGATAATGCTCTGAATCCTCCCCTGATTAGAATATGAGCTTAGATTTAATTGTCCTGTTTATTGCCACTCTAGTCGGACTCTACATGGCGGCTAACATTGGCGCCAATGACCTTGCCAATGCCATGGGAACATCGGTAGGGTCTGGATCCGTCACCCTCAAACAGGCCGTACTCATATCAATTATTGCCAATACACTTGGAGCCGTGCTTGCCGGCGGATATGTAACCAATACCTTCAGCAAGGGCATGATTGATCCGGCTTTGTTGGACAGTGAACCGACCAAGTTGATGCTGGGAATGTTTGCCGCTCTTATTTCCGCGT
>CP070840.1:1627067-1634425 GCA_020342025.1 Deltaproteobacteria bacterium | reverse complement strand
GGTACCGCTGGCCTCGCTGCGCAACATGGTGCGCTACCAGCTGGGCGCGGCGCAGGGCATGGCGCGGGCGGTGGGCACGCAAGTGCGCCACCTGAAACTGCACGGGGCGCTGGCCAACATGTGCTCGGTCGATCAGGATATGGCGCGTGCCTGTTACCAGGGCGCGCTGGACGTCGACCCCTATACCTGTCATGGCGCGGTGTGGATCATAGTCAGCCGGAGGGGTCAGAATGGTTAGCCTCTTCATGGGTTCTCCATCGGGCATAATGATTCCTTCCCCCTTGGAAATTTTTCCAGAGGCGTCGACTGGTGGTGATTCCCAACTATATTTGGCCTTCTTCAGGATCTTGTATGCCTTCTGGATGCGGGCTTTTCTGCTTAAACCCTCTCCATACTTTGGAAGCTCCGGACAGTGCCAAAACATATTCCCCGGGGGCACGATGGAGTGCATCCTAATGGCATATCCCTGGAGAATCCTCTTGACGATGAAATCCTTGTCGATCAGCGTGGCCACCGCACGTCTTAAGTGAACGTCATTGAAAGGCCTTTTTCTCAGGTTGAAACCCAGGAAATAGAGGCTGCTTTTTTCAGTGGAAAAGATTTTTATGTTATCGTCCTCCTGGAGGTCTTCAAGATAGCCTGGTTGAAGTCCCCACCAGAACATATCGATGGTCCCCTTTCTTATGGCCAGAATGGCGGCGTCGGTGGTGCCAAATACTTTCAGGACGATCCCATCAATATGAGGTCCTAAGGGATGTCCCGCTACCTCTTTATCCTGCCCAAAAAAATGTTTGTTCTTTGTGAGGAATAGATAGGCCCCTTTTCTCCATTTGGTGAGGACGAAGGGTCCAGTACTCACAGGCCTTTTCACATTCTGCTTGAGTAATTCAGCGAGTGGTTTTTTGGCCTTTCTCACCTTAGGGATCACCTTTTCCCATTCTCTTTTCTGAACAATAGGGGTGGTGAGTGTCCTGCCAAGAAAAATGGCCGCAGGTCTTTCAAGGAAAAATTTGACCGTGTGTTTATCTACAACCTCTGTCTTCTTGATAAACCGCCAGTTCGCGTAATAACGGGGAACCTTAAACTCCTTGATCGTGTTGCCGGTGAAAGCCACATCCTCGGAGGTGAATGCGGATCCATCCGACCACTTGGCCGGCCTCAACCGAATCGTATATGAGAGTTCAGCCTCATCAAAGAGAGGTTCGCCTTCTGCCAGCCACGGGATCAAATTAAGCGTCTTGGGCTCTCGAATGTACAGGGGGTGATAAATGCGTCCCAATACCTTGCGAGACCAGCCATCACTTGCCCCCCAGATATTGAGCGTCTTCGGCTCTTCCAAGAGGCCTATTGTGAGAATAGGGCCTGCCCAAGTCGGCGAGCTGAAGAGACCTGCCAAGGTGAAAATTGGAACGACGGCAACCAGGAGGTGTCTATAGATGTGCCCAATGCATTTTAGTTTCGATTGCAAAGCTCTGGTCCTCATGCCTATCAATCGTCCCCAATCGATGGCTGTGTTCGCAATGACAGAAAAAGATGGTGATACAGTCTCTCAGCGGGGCGGAAACAGTTTGGAAGTCGAAGAACAAGCTCCCACCTTTGGTCGAAGCGGTTTACTCCCTATACAGTTGGAGCCTTTTTTAATGGGGCTTTTATCAAACTGAGCAGTAGCAGGCCTAACACGGCAGAGACTAAAGAGCCCGTTATAATCCCCAGCTTTGAGAGTTCGGCGAACTCGGCTGTGGAGAACGATAGCCCGGAGATAAACAGCGACATGGTAAAACCAATCCCTCCGAGCATGCCTACGCCGAATATGTGTGACCAACGGATGCCCGAAGGCAGAGGCGCCTTCATGGTTCTTGATGCTAAATAGGTAAACAGAGAAATCCCGATCGGTTTCCCCAACACGAGACCTAACGTCACTCCCAAGGTGACCGGATGCGTAATGGCATCCGTGACGTGGAGTTGTTCAAGAACGAGACCCGCATTGGCCAAGGCGAACAAAGGCAACACCAGAAAGGATACCCAAGGTTGAAGGCCATGTTCGAGTCGTTGTAAGGGGGTTTCAACGTCATGGCAAGCCTCTTCAATCGCTTGCACGGCTTGCAGGTGTTCCTGATTCAACAAAATGGTATAACCGCAACTACCGGGCTCGCACTCAAACTGCTCCGTATATGATTTGACTTGCCTGAGAAAGGTGTCCGTGTCGTATCTCGCCTTGGCAGGAATGAACATGGCCACCAGAACGCCTGCCACGGTTGCATGGACACCCGAACCGAGAATGAAGAACCACACCCCAATGCCCAAAAGGGCATAAACGAAAGTCCACCTTATCCAGAGCCTGTTGACCGGGGCAAGTCCCACCAGAAACAAGCCGGATACCAGGAGGTACTGCCAGACAATCTCTTGCGTGTAAAAGAGGGCAATGACCAGTACAGCGCCCAGGTCATCTGCAATGGCAAAGGCAGAAAGAAAGACCCTGAGGCCCAATGGCACTTTGTTCCTTAAGATGGCTAGCACAGCTAAAGAAAAGGCGATGTCCGTGGCCATGGGTATGCCCCATCCCTTGGCTGTAGGCGTGCCGTAATTAAAGGCCGCGTAAATGGCAGCAGGGAGAAGCATACCACCCAATGCTGCAGCGATGGGAAGCAGTGCCCGCTTGAAGGAGGCCAGTTCACCCACAAGAAGTTCTCTCTTGATTTCCAAGCCCACCGTAAAGAAGAAGAGTGTCATGAGGGCTTCATCGATCCAGTGAACAAGCGATCTTGTGATTTGGAAATGCCCCAGAGAGATGGTGAGCTCGGCGTGCCACAGGGAATGGTAGGAGGCGGAAAAAACATTTGCCCATAAGAGCGCCAGGAGCGCGGTGAAGAAGAGGGGGTAGCTTCCCCTCACCGCCTTTTCGAAGAAGCGTTCAAAGGACTCGATGACTGGAGGAGGCCCGGGCAACTTAGTAGATGAGACATCCTCGCTAGCTATTTTGGACATGGATCAACTCTTTTGTTTTCAAGGCGGACGCTCAAAACTAACCCGTGTGACTGCATAATACAACATAATACAATATTTGGGTCTCAGAGGCCCAATGTGTAGTGACTGCTCCAGGAGAGAATTTACTCCTCTTCATCCTGTAAGCAGGACCCCGAGCACGGCTTTGGGCCAGAGCAGTCCGTTTCAGGATATAAGGCTCATGGACAGGAGTCAAGCTCAAGAAAGGGCCTTTTCCGTCATTCCATTATTCCAACCTTTCCAATACTCCGATACTCCAGCACTCCATTACTCCATTTCTTCTAGCTTCTACCCTTGGATAATAAGGAATAGGATGTATCCCGCGTACAGAGCAAGGAAGATGATTCCCTCCCATCGGTCCAAAGATCGTTTTTTCCCTGTGAACATGGCAAAAAACAAGAGCAGACTGGCTAGGATGACCACGCCTATATCCACGTCGTTTTTTGTCTGAAAAGGCAAGGGTTTTATCACTGAGCTGATGCCGAGGACGAAGAATATGTTAAAAATATTGGAACCCACCACGTTCCCAACGGCAATTTCAACGTTCTTCTTATACGCAGCCATGGCTGAAGTGGCCAATTCGGGGAGGGATGTGCCAACGGCAACAATGGTCAATCCCAGCAAAGACTGACTCATTCCAAAGCGGGTGGCCAACTGAACGGCGCCATTCACAATCCACTTACCTCCCAAAGTCAAACCAATCAAGCCTAAGGTGACGAGAAGGAGCGACTTTCCCAATCCGTGCTCTTTCGCAGGCACATGCTCTTCCATCCCCTCTATTCGCTTTGCAATGCTGAATGAATAGTAAAGGAAGATGATGAAGAATGAGAGAAAGACGAGTCCGTCTATTCTCGTCAAGGCCGATGGATCCCTCTTATCTATCAAACGATCATTGGCCAAAATCCCCAGGAGAAGGGCGGCCAAAAGGCTCAAGGGTATCTCTTTCCACACCGTCCCTTTTGTCACAGACAGGGGATAGATCATAGAGGACACCCCGAGAATAAGAAACACGTTGCAGATATTGCTTCCCAGTACATTCCCGATGGCAATGTCGGTGGTCCCTCTGAAGCTGGCGATAATATTTACAAACAGCTCGGGCGTTGAGGTCCCAAAGGCAACAACCGTCAATCCAATGACCAAATCAGAGACATTTAATCGCCTGGCGATAGATGAAGCCCCATCAACGAGAAGATCTGCGCCTTTGAGCAATAAAACAAATCCAATGATGAGTAGGATATATGTTAACACAGCAGTACCATAAAGATTGGGTTTTAGGATAATAGGCCAAAATCCCTCGTCCTGATTTGTTACTTCCTATGCGACCACATCGCCATGCTTTTATAAAACTGGAATAAGATGGTCAACGATTTTATATGTGAGAAAGAATTTCGGGGTTGCTTTATGGCGCTTTACGCGCTATTAAAGTAAGATGTTGCTCCTTCGGCATCAGCCGTCTCTTAGGAGATCCGTTATTACCCATTTCACAAGTACCCCTCCACATTGGCCCTGGGCTGTGCTGAAGCATGAGGTCCATTTAAAGATGTTCTTCGTAGGGAATGCCACTTCCGAGCCTTAATCCATTTCTTTCATCGCTTTAAATTATCGAAGTTTTTATTAATTTTCGGGCTGACAAAGGCCGTCACGGCAATGAGATGGTCAGTTGCTGGCAGGGTCGCTCATGGCCTAGTGATGAAAAACAAGAAGAGGAGGTGGAGCCATGCAGGGCATGTTAGATCAAATGGCACAGTTGTTTGGTACCTTTATTCCCCGACTGCTCGGGGGCATCGCCATCCTGATTATTGGATGGTTTGTGGCTTTATTCTTATCCGGTCTTATACGTCGAGGCCTACAACGCCTCGATATGGACAAGCGAATGGCGCGCTGGCTTGTCGCAGAAGAAGGGGCCAAGCCGCCGGAATCGGCACGTTGGATATCCAGGGCGTTTTTCTATTTGTTCATGCTTTTTGTCCTGGTGGGTTTTTTTCAGACATTGGGCCTTACCCTGATCACCGAGCCGCTCAATAAACTCTTGGTCCAGATATTTGAATACGCGCCCAGGCTCCTCGGTCCTGCTCTTCTGCTTCTTGTGGCATGGGTAGTGGCCAGTGTCTTGAGGCTCATTGTCACTCGAGCCATGAATGCCGCCAAGATTGATGAGCGTCTGGGCAGCAAGGTGAGTCCCGATGAGGCCAAGCCTATTCCTCTGGCGAAATCGGTCGGCGATGCGGTTTACTGGCTCGTGTTTCTGCTTTTCCTCCCAGCAATTTTGGGCTCTCTGGCCTTGGAAGGGCTTCTGGAGCCTGTCCGAGGGATGATCGACAAGATACTCGCCTTCCTTCCCAATATTCTTAGTGCCGCTTTAATTATCGCGGTGGGTTGGTTTGGCGCCCGGATTTTACAAAGGATTGTAAGTAGCCTCTTGGCGGCCATTGGCATAGACCGGCTGAGCGAGAGGGCGGGTCTGGCTCAGGTTCTTGGTCAACAAAAACTTTCTGGCGTCCTCGGGTTGGTCGTTTACATCATGATCCTTATTCCCGTGCTCATTGCTTCCCTGAATGCCTTGGGACTCGAAGCCATAACCATGCCAGCCAGCAACATGTTGAACCTGATCCTTGCAGCCACGCCCTCCATATTTGCTGCTATCTTGATTCTGGTCGTCGCTTATGTGGTGGGACGCGTTGTAGCTGGACTCATCGCAAACCTGCTGGCAGGCCTAGGCTTTAATGCGATCCTGGCCCGACTAGGATTAGGCAAGGAACCCGCAGAAGGGGAAAGAACACCGTCACAGATCGTGGGGTACCTGGTCCTTGTAGCCATTATGTTGTTTGCGATTATTGAAGCGTTGGGTTTACTGGAATTCAGGGAATTGGCCGAACTTGTCTCCCAGTTTATGGTTTTCTTTGGTCATATTGTTCTGGGTCTCATCATATTCGCCCTCGGCCTGTTCCTGGCCAATGTGGCCTCAAAGGCCGTTCTTTCTAGCGCGACCCTACAGGCCAGAGTTCTGGCAGCCGTGGCACGGATCGCCATCATTATGGTAGCTGGGGCCATGGCACTGCAGCAGATGGGTTTGGCCGATGAGATCATCAGCCTGGCCTTTGGGTTGCTTTTTGGCGCAATCGCTGTCGCCGCGGCAATTGCTTTCGGTCTTGGTGGGCGAGACATGGCAGCCCGCCAGCTGGATGAATGGCACAGTACGATTAAGAGTGAAAAACCCGAAGGCGATTAGGCGAAAGGTTCGACTCTATTGTGAGATGATGCGCGGTGAAGCATGGGGGCGGGGCGTCGAGCCAGCCCCGCCCGGACCCTTCATCGCGTACTGAAGTCCTCAGTAAGCAGCCCATGATAGCGTTTAAACTGAAGGCCTCAGAAGGGTTTACTGCTGGGGGCAAAAAATAGGTTACATCTAATAATGGCAACTATTGTCATTGCGAGCGACCGAAGGGAGCGACGCAATCTCAAGGTTAAACTTATTGCAGAGATTGCTTCGTCGCCTAGGGCTCCTCGCAATGACAGGTCTTATATATTCTGTTTTGTGCTTCCCTTAGTAACTTTTAGGCGGGAAGCTCTGGTCCCTTTGTTTCCTTTACCTGAATGTGCAAGGGCGCCGCAGGACCTTGCTTTGGCTCACCCATGTAAATGGTCCGGTGGGGGAAGGGAATCTCGATACCTCTCTCGTCAAAGACCCTTTTCACCCGTCGATTAAACTCCCGCTTCAGTCCCCACTGCTTCAGAGGCTTGGTCGTCAACCGGGCCCTAACTACGATGGCCGAGTCATCGAATTTGTGTAGGCCAAAGATTTCTATGGGTTCCAGAATATTCTTGCCGTATTCCGGATCATTCCGCATCTCTTCCCCAATTTCCCTTAATATGTCCATAACTTCGTCCACATCCTCCCTGTAAGCCACGCCAATATCAATGACCGTCCTTGAGAACTCCTTGCTCATGTTGGTCACGGTATCTATTGAGCTGTTGGGAACAACGTGTACATTGCCCCTCACATCCCTCAATTTGATCGTTCGTAAACCAACCGCCTCCACGATACCCTCATTTTTCCCCAGGTCCGCATAATCTCCCACTCGGACACTCTCCTCAAAAAGGATAAAGAGGCCATTGATCAGGTCTTTCACCAGGGTCTGGGACCCGAAGCCGACGGCCAGGCCTACGATTCCAGCGCCAGCCAGGATGGGCGTCGTATTCACCCCCAGTCGGTCCAGGATGACGATACCCCCAATGAAGCCGGCCGCGATCTTGACGCTCGTGTTGATCATGGGCAAGAGGGTCTTCCGTTTTTGAGTAATCGCTTTCTTCTTGTTTCCCCTCTTTGATTTAAGGAAATACTCTTTTAAATAGTC
>CP070840.1:1623502-1626967 GCA_020342025.1 Deltaproteobacteria bacterium | reverse complement strand
GATGATTTAGTCAGAAACGATATTCTGTTTGCTCCTGGAATTCCCATACCTACCCCAGCGCCTGTGCACAGTATTAGCGCGTTTTTTGGTGATTTGGGATCTTCTCCTCTTGGCACTCTATTGTATAGCAGATAGGCTCCCACCCCCCTTCCTCCAATAAATCGGCGTGGAATAGATTGCTCCAGCAGCTCCACGCTTGTTTCCTCATTACTAAGATCAACATTTAAAATCGTCTGTGGCTTATTCATAATATCTTCCCCCTTTACCTTGGCTATGAAAAATAGCGGTTTCTGGTTAGAATGTCCATATCTTGAACGTGGTCAAAATGCTTTAGGATTCAAGGATTCCGCTATAATTGTGGAAGAATGAAGAGCCAATATTTTGCAATTACACTGTTCGTAATGCACAGTTTTTGAGGGCGGCTTGAGTTAAGGGCTCCTAATGGGGGTTTTGGGTGTAGCGCTGAGACCAAAATTAGGGAATTTCAGGGCGTGAAGTGTCACAAACCAGTGGCGTCTGTTTGTTGAGATAAAGGGTGGAAACGAATATTTATTTAATAGTTACTATTTCTTATGTAATTCTGTTTACATAGAAATGGATTATCCGACATGAAATGATAGCTAGATCATTTAGCTAATCTATTGAACAGCCCTTTTGCGATCTGTCTCGCTCTTATATGCGCAGACTCCCCACTATACTTTCTATGTCGATGCTAGCTTCTAGCTTACCTATAGAGCATACCATCTCAATTTGAATTAGTGTCAGAGTCAATATTATAAATGGTAATCAGAAACTCTATAGGTGAGGAAAGCCTAACGAACTGAAAGTTGGCCCCTACTAGATGCCAGGTTTGATCATAGCTAGTCCAAATAACCATCTTAGAATTTTAAGGGCGTCCCGCGATTCCTGAAAATCATTGGGGAATAGATGGTGGGTCTACTCCCCGTCTACATCTCATGGGACCATTTTTCACTGTACAAAATGCGCTCAAGCTCACGGTGGGTAAAGTAGGGATCATCATTTCTCAGGTAGGGGAGTAAAATCCTTTTTTTCCGTAATAGATCCCTGGTAATTTCACCAAAGATTTCGTCTGGCTCATAAAGGGCACCCTTGACCACTGTCTGGCCGTACGGATTCACGATTTCACTGCCGCCCCAGAATCGGTGGATTTTCGTCTGTTTTCTTGAGCGAGGCTTTTTACCTTTTTTGTTTTTTTCTGATGAAGCATTCTCGGGTGCCCTTCTGTTCTCTACGCTCTCTTCGCCTACCCGGTTTGCACACACATTGTAGATACCGAAAACACGAGAATAAAACGTATTGATGATGCCCCAGGTCTCTATATTACTAAATTCATCTCCCATGGAGCCGTCTAATGAATTAATAATGGTAACAAAGATATCGGCCTTCCGGCAGACACCGAGATAGGGGAGTGATGGGTGCCACATGTCATTGCAGATGAAAGTAGCGATGGCAAAGCCATGGAGTCTGAAGACAGGTACCTGCTTTCCAGGAGCGAAGTATTTCCTCTCCTCAAAACTACCATAGTTGGGCAGATTGAGCTTGCGGTAGGCGAACAGTATTTCTCCATCCACCGCCACAAGGGCAGAATCGTAAAAATTCATAGAACGTGATTCTTCTATGAATCCCACCACAGCAGCGGTACCCTTGGTGGCAGCTGCGATTTTTCTGATCTCCTTGGAATCGACTCGCAGCGCGACTTCATGATACCTATGGCCAACGAAATATCCTGTTAAGGCCAACTCCGGGAAAACAATCAAGTGAGCTCCCTGCTCCCGACCATGATTGATCTTGGAGATAACTCCCTCCAGATTGGCCTTTAGATCTAAGAGAACGGGGTCTGTCTGATACACGGCAACTTTCATTTTTCACCAACGCCTCCTTTTTAATTCTTAAGACTCATCCTTATTTCAACGAATCGCGAAAAGCGGTTTCTCCGGCAGGACGCAGTCCCCACTCCATTCCAGCATCCAATAGGGCTTCACACGCAGACTGCCCGTATCCCCTTGGACAGGCGATCAGCACCGCTGCACCATCTCCTTTTTCGCCCAACACTACGATTTGGCAACGCACGTGCAAGACAGGCCCCTGAAGCAAGAAAGGGGGCGCCTTGCTCGGCGTGGACAGATCAAGAGGGGTCACCTTCTCCATGATAGGGAACAGGTCTTTGGCCAAAACAGCCATAAGTGCGTAGCCGTCGCTGACATCTGTGTAGGCGGGTTCCTGCGGGAAAGCAGGGTACGCATCCGAGAAGTGCCAGATGATCGCTTGCGTGGCGTTCATGCGATTGACCAATATCCCATTTTTCAGAATACAATCCCCGGGACGATCTGGTATAGCCACATCCATGGGGCGGATGTGTGTAAGGTCAGCACCTTGCACGTCCCATTTAGGAATGTGGCTCAGATCGATCAGAAAAGGCCCGTTCCCCTGATCCTCGTATTCAAGCGCCACCTCCCAGCCGTCACGTCTCTCTTTTTTGCTGGGCGGACTTGAAAATTTCATTGGGGAACGTCTTCGGTAAAATTCCATGGTTCCCATCTCACATCTTCAACCTATTTCCTTCGGGATCGTAAAAAGGTGTGGGCACCACCCTGGCATATAGCCGATTCTTCCCCATGCCCTCTTCAAAAATGGCCAATTGGGCCCCCGTTTCGGCAAGTTCATCCTCCACCAGGGCGAAGCCGATCGATTTGTTAAGAATGAAACTGTAACGTGCCGTAAAAACGTGACCCCGAATGGCGTCATCCACAATAATAGCCCCATCTTTCGGGGTTCTGAAGGGGTTTTCCATTTCATAACCCACCAGCTTCATCCGCCCCTGCTGGTGTTCCGTAAACCTTAGGGCAGGTGCACCCACCGTCTTGGCTTCAGGTTTGTTTCGGCACCAGAGAAAACCAAGTCCTAGATCGTGGAGCGTGGCCCGGATCTCTGATTCCTGACCAATGATGATGTGTCCTTTTTCAAGACGGAGTGTATTTTGGGCCTCCAATCCGAAAGGACTGATACCCAACGCCTCACCCGCATCCAGCAATAAATCCCAGACCGTCTGCATAAAAGATGCGGGCATATGGATTTCATAAGAGAGTTCACCGACGAATCCCAACCGCATCACCCTCACAGGAATGCCCTTTTCAATGGCGAACTCCCGATATCCGGGGAAAGGGAATGCATCGTGCGAGATATCCGCATCGGTGAGGCTTCCAAGAACTGATCGCGCATTGGGTCCCGCCAGGTTGATGGCACCAAATGCGTCCGTAAGATTGACCAGATGAAAATTCCATCCCTCGTATCGAGTGTGATAGCGGATCCATTCAATGGTGGTGTCGGCACGGCCTGTGGACGTGGTAAAATAGTAGTCGTCTTCACCCCTTTTGATCACCACACCGTCGTCAATGAGACAACCGTCCTCATTACACATGGCTGAATATTTGACTTTTCCTTCAG
>CP070840.1:1613970-1623402 GCA_020342025.1 Deltaproteobacteria bacterium | reverse complement strand
TCTCTTGTCCAGGGTTGTGAAGTCCAAGAATCCGAAATCCACCGGCTTCTTGACCTTGTAGACAAATTCATCTCCCACAAACACCATGGAGATATGGGTTTGAATAAGGGAGACGTTATCCGTCTTGTCTGGAAGGGAGCTCGGATCCAAAAGATCCCGAATCATGGAAGGCTTTCTCGTCATTGGTCATTTGCTTGCCCCGTGAAATGGGCCTTCGGCCCATATTTCACTGGGGTCACCGGTCATTGGTCATTAGTCAAAAGAAACGCATCTTTCCGAGTCCCGCATACAGCGAAGCTGGGTCCGGAACGATTCAATCTCGTTGTTTCCAGCGCCTAGTCCAAAACAAACTGCTCTGCCACAGATGGTGGCACCGGGACAGTGCCCAAGATGAGGGGTTGTTGATGGCAATCAGATCCGCCCGTGACCATCAATCCCTCGCTCTTGGCAAACGCGAGGTATGCCTTTATCGTTTCCTGGTCATGCCTGGGATGCCAGCACTCAACACCGTCTATGAGGGGTAGCATACGCTCTCTGATTATTTCTTGCTGTGCGTCCAGAGAAGCCGTGAAAGATACGAGTGACGTGCCATTCGGGTCATTTGGGTGGGCGAGGATCAACTTTCCTCCCGCCCCTTTTACAAGACTGGAGGCCTCAGGCAGGGAAAGGGGCATTTTGGGAACATTGCATTTGACCAGGTATTTGTTAAAGGCCTCCTGCTTGTTGGCTACAAAACCTTTTTTGACCATATAGTCCGCTATATGAGGCCGTCCAAATGCACCATCCACGGCGTTCTGGATCTCTTCCAGGTCCCTGTCAGTGAATTCCTCTAAATTCTCCTTTAAGAGCTCCTGATTGATTTTGTCGAGGATCTGCCTCGCCCTTTTTCTTCGGTATGCCCTCAGTTCAGATAACTTCTCTGCGAGAGGCGGGTGGTGTATGTCATACTGATAGGCGAGGAAATCAAGGGATATGGGTTTGGAATTTTTGTATTCAGGATGGGAAAAGTTGACGTTCAGTTCTAATCCGTAAACATAACGGATTTCGTATCGGTCAGCCAGGATCTTTGCGGGTTCTTGGCAGTCGATGGAGTCATGATCGGTAATGGAGATGAGATCAACGTGTCTGCGGCTTGCCGCTTCAAATATCTCCTCTAAAGTCATTCGCCCGTCGGAGCAGTTTCTAGAATGTATATGAAGATCAATTTTCATATTCCGTGATAAGCTTTACCCCCATATCTAAGGCCTTATAATTTATTTGCAGCTTCGATGGGGCGAACACCCGTTCTATGGCGCTTTTGAAGTCTGTGATTTCAAGAGGGAAAACTGAGAGTCCAGACAGGGCCCCTAGCATGATCATATTGAGAAGGATGGGATCGCCCAATTCTACAGCCATCTTGGTCGCATCAAGCCAATAAAGCGCACCCCCTGATTCGGCGATCACGGACCTTATTTTCTCCGGATCAGGATATTCCACGTCTCCGGCAATGACATTCAGGGGGTGAATAGGCCTCGAATTCACAACAAAAATGGTCTCTTCGTTCCCATATTCCAGCAGGATTCTTATGGTCTCGAGGGGTTCAAGCCCAATGACCACATGGGCCATGTTGGGAGGAATAAGAGGACCATAATGTCTCTCCTTGGAGAGGCGTATGTGGCTCATAACCGGACCGCCCCGTTGCGAGAGGCCAAAGGTTTCCCCAATAGTGACCTTGAATTCCCTGTCCACGGCCGCCCTACCCACGATCTGTGAGGCGAGTACGTTTCCTTGACCGCCCACACCGGTTATGATGAGATTATGAGGCACGCTGACTTCCTTCTTGATAGTTTTTTTGTTCACCACCTCTCAAATCTGCGCCTTTGCGGTGAAGAGTTGCTCTAAACCCTTGCCTCCATCTTTATAGCTTTCTGTGGACAGATTTCTGCACATATACCGCAGCCCACACATATAACGTCATCGATCCTCGCTTTGCCTTTTTCCTTGTCCCATATCAGACCAGGACATCGAAAAATGCGGGTACAATAGCGCCCGCAACCACAATCTTCTCCCAGGCATTTCTCCAGGTCAACGTCCATGAGGTATGGAAAACCTTCTTCTCTTTTCTGGACCAGGGCACACTTTCGCCGCAAGACCAAGACCCGAGGACCATCCATTTTCATCAACCTGTAGAGGGTCCTCGCCGTATCGCGCATGTCATAGGGATCAGCCGTCTCCACATGCACGTTGAGAGATTCGCATAATGCCTCCACATCCACAGGTTCTGTGGCCGTTTCCATCGCTGTTTTCCCCGTTCCAGGATGAGGCTGAAAGCCTGTCATGGCTGTGGCGCTGTTATCCAAGACGAGCAACAAGATATCTGACGCATTGAATTTGGCATTTATAAGCGCTGGTATGCCGGCGTGGAAGAAGGTTGAATCCCCACACACAGTGATCACTGGCTGATCAAAACCAAATTGTTCCAGTTTGCCATAACCAGAGGCGAGTCCCACGCCCGATCCCATGGCATGCACCGATTTGACCTGATTGAAGCCGGTGGGAAATACGCCCATGGCATAACAACCAATATCACCCGAAACAAATCCTTCCTTTCCGTCCCAGGCGAGGGCCGTCTTAATGGCATAGTAGGATCCTCGGTGCGGACACCCGGCACAAAATCCGAATTCCCTGGGCGGGACCAGGTCCTCTGCCCGGGAGCTGACTCTGTCTCTGTATCTCCTCTGTTCCCAATCAAGATCAAATATCTTCCCAAGCACGCCCATGACGACCCCTGGAGACTGCTCACCGTAGTCAGGAACATGCCCAGAGGCCTTGCCCATGAACGCCTTCAGGCCAATTTCTTTGCCCATGTCTGCGGCCAAGGACTTCACATTGTCTTCCAAGAAAGGATCCACCTCCTCAAAGAAGAGGATCTGGTCACACCTCTGGAGGTGTTTCTTCAGAAAACGCTTGGGTAAGGGCCACGTGGTTCCCAATTTGAGTACGCCCACTCTGTCGGACAGGTCCAAGATATGTAAAGCTTCGCTCACATAGGTCCATGCGCAACCTGAGGCGATAATCAAGAGTTCTGGGTTGGAAGGGCCTTCATATTGGTTAAAAGGCGAGTCTTCGAACATCTCGCGTGTCTGCTCCAGCTTTTGGTGTCTCTGTATGTGTTTGTCGATGATGGGAAAGTTGTGGAAGGGGGAATTGAGATCAAAGTGGGGCATCTGTTTGAAATCGGGCAGATCACCCAGAAGCACATTGGACCGTGTATGAGAGAGACGCGAGACGCTCCTGAGCATCGCGATCTGTTTTATCTTTTCAGAGAGCTCAAGAGCCCACTTGGTCATCTCCAAGGCCTCTTGGGGCGTCGCCGGTTCGAGCAGAGGGATTTCGGCCAATCTGGCGTAGACCCTCGAGTCTTCCTCGTTTGTGCTGGAGATGCCAGAGGGATCATCACAGCTGATGAGAATAATCCCGCCCTTGGTCCCCGAAAGGCTGAGATTCGTGAGGAAGTCCGAGGCCACATTGACCCCGTTTTGTTTCATGCTGACGAGAGCCCTGCATCCAGCAAAGGATGCTGCGGTGGCCGCTTCAAGGGCGACCTTCTCATTCACAGACCATTCCACATAGATGGGGAGATCTTTGGAAGCCTCTGCAAGGGTCTCTATGATCTCTGAAGAGGGGTTTCCCGGGTAGCCAGCACAAAACACGGCACCCCCCTCAAGGGCCCCCCTGGCAATCGCTTCGTTACCCTGAAGGAGCACCAGAGATCCGCCCTTTCGCTGGCTAATCTCGCTCATGAGCTTTTCCGCCCTCTTTTTTCTTTTGCTGAATACCCTCTTTTTCTCTTATTAAGGGAGGCCTCTCTTAGATGCTCTAGATTCTCTTCCGGAAGTTCGCGCGTCTCGAGAAGACCCGTTTCCATAAACCCGCTCAGCAGCTGAGAACCGTTTTCGCTTCGGACCACCACAGTATTCCACCCTTCCATGCCTTCCACAGTCCCCACTGAGATGTCGGCCCATTCTGCAGTCATATCCTGACATAAGGTGCACCCTTCTTGAATAGACGGACGTATGTCATCGAGGGGAAACGCCTGCCAGCCCCGCTCGGTCTGAATTTGAAAAATCTGGGCAGGTGGCGGAGGAATATCATATTTCTGAATGGGTCCAGCGATGCCGAGCGTCTTTAAGTAATTATGAAGTTTTCTATAATCGAGGGCCCATGTGCAGAAAAGGCCTATCTTAAGGCTCACACGGCTGTCTCTCTCCTCGCCATCCGGGTGCATCAGTCTCATGCGAGCCAATGCCTCCATCTGGCAAGGAAGCCCCACAACAGCCAGATTTTCTTCCTCATCTTTAATGGCCCTGTTAAATGCGGCCAATCCAGCAGCGGCCGTATATCTGGACCCTGCGCACTTAAGAATATCAGCGCTTTCCTTCGCTACCAAACCACTGGGAGAAATTTCATTACCCTTGTCTGTCAGGATAGCTGCCCGTATGAGACGTTCCTCAAGGGCGTATACAAGAAAGGATGAAACAAACCCCCCATATTGCGCCCTTCCTCTTATTTCCTCATCTCTTGTGCGGGCGATAAAGATCTCCTTAAAAGACCCAATTTCTGATCTGCCCCCTTGCGCGGCGCCCCCCCTATTTAAAGAGGTATCATCATATTCCGCCCTGGGGCACAGCTGAAGACATCTCCAGGTGTCCGCGTGGCAGTCATCCGTAACCACGATTCTGCCATCGAAGTAGTCGAAGTACGGACAAAGATTCACACAGGCCCCGCACTTTACGCAGATCCCTTGGCGGATGACCTTATCGACCAATTCACATTGACCTCTCCCATTGGATGCTTTCATCTTTGCACCAAGCCTCAACCTCTAAACTTGTTTTATTGAACCATCTTAGGCTTCTTAGAGCTCCCTCCCCTCTCAAGGATGGGTTCAATGGGAAGAGGAGGGGCAAGGGAGTAGAATTGTATTCGCCCGGCGGTGGGTCGGTCAAGGATAAAAGGAGCGAGGATGGACAGGCACGTCATCTGGCACTCAGCTCGGATGAGGGGCCTCGCCGCGTTTTGAAAAATCGGATAGCGATTTTACAACTTATTGACAATTATAGATAACTAAATTATGGGGAGTAAAGAAGAGGCCTATGAGGAGGTATGTGCCATGTTTTCCGAAATTCAGAGTGCCGCCGATTTTCTGATCTCCAAAGTGTCCACACCTCCACAAGTTGGGATGATCACGGGGACGGGCCTGGGATCGTTGACGGACAAAATGAAGGTGGATTTTCGTATCCCCTATGAAGAAATACCCCATTTCCCCAGGTCAACCATTGCGGGGCACAAAGGCACTCTTGTTTGCGGCAAACTGGCCAACAAACCGGTCATCGCCATGGAGGGGCGGTTTCACGTCTATGAAGGATACAGCCTTACAGAGATCACCTTCCCCGTGCGCGTCATGTCAAAATTGGGAATTAACACCCTTCTTATCTCTAGTGCTGCGGGGGGTTTAAACCCGCAGTTCGAGTCGGCTGACATCATGATCGTCACAGATCATATCAATCTCACCGGCAGAAATCCATTGATCGGCCCGAACCTGAATGAATTCGGCCCCCGTTTTCCAGACATGTCTCAAGTTTATGACCTGGATCTGATCGGGCTGGCCAGGGAAAAGGCCGCAGAGGCAAAGATCCCTCTCAGGGAGGGAATCTATGTGGGCATTGTTGGCCCGAGCCTGGAAACACCTTCTGAGACGCGCTTCTTGAGAATGATCGGTGCTGACGCGGTGGGCATGTCCACAGTCCCGGAGGTCATTGTGGGTGTGCATTGCGGTCTCAAGATCATGGTCATTGTGGCCATAACGAATGTGAATATACCCGACTCCATGCGCAAGACCTCCATTGAAGAGGTGATTGCCAATGCAGAAAAGGCGGGGCCAAAGCTATCGCTTTTATGGGAAAAGATTATAGGCGCCCTGCCCACATAGGAAATGAGCAAATCCGAAGCCCTCAATGAACTTTCGTGGCCCCGCCCCCATTGGAATGGAGGAACAAGGGAGGAGAGTAGCCTTGCAGCACTATGATATTCTCATCAAAAACGGAACCATTTTAACGATGGATAGACAGAATGCCATCATTAAGGACGGTGTTTTGGGTATCAAAGGAGATACCCTCTCATACGTAGGTAGCGGCGATGGGAAGGAATTTCGGGCAAGGAGAATCCTCGATGCAAAGCAGGGTCTCATACTTCCAGGATTGATCAATGGCCACACCCACGCAGCCATGACCTTATTCAGAGGGCTTGCAGATGACCTTCCCCTAATGGAATGGCTTAACAACTATATCTTTCCCGCCGAAAGCAGGATGGATGCCGATTTTGTATATTCAGGGACCCTTCTTGCCTGCGCGGAGATGATCTTGTCCGGTACGACCACGTTTTGTGACATGTATCTATTCGAGGACGAGGTGGCACGAGCCGCCAAAGAGGCAGGCATGAGGTCCCTTGTGGGAGAAGTTCTCTATGACTTCGACTCCCCCAACTATGGCCCCACGGAAAACGGGCTCAAATACACAGAAGACCTGATCAACAAATGGCAGGGTGATCCCCTTGTCTCCATCGCCGTTGAGCCCCATTCCCTCTTTACTTGTAGCCCTGAACTTCTCTCCAGCACCAATGAACTTGCATTGAAATACAACGTTCCTCTAATCATCCATGTGGCTGAGACCCAAAGCGAGCTGGATGAAGTAAAGCAACGGTATGGGAAGGGCCCCGTGGAGCACCTGAAATCTCTGGGACTGCTGGGGCCTCACCTCATTGCGGATCATTGTGTTCATCTGGTTAAAGAGGATATCAAGATGTTCGCTGAAAATGGGGTGAAAGCGATTCATAATCCGGAGAGCAATATGAAACTGGCATCCGGGATCGCCCCGGTGCCTGATATGCTGAAAAGCAACGTGACCGTAGGATTGGGCACAGACGGTTGTGCCTCGAACAACAATCTTGACCTGTTTGCAGAGATGGATATGGCGGCCAAGCTCCACAAAATAAGCACCATGGACACGACCGTTATGGATGCCCTCACCGTGATGAGAATGGCCACCGTCGAGGGGGCAAAGGCCCTAGGAATGGGCGAAATTATTGGTTCTCTTGAAAAGGGCAAGAAAGCGGACGTGATTATCCTGGATACGAAAAAGCCTCATCTCACCCCCATGTACAATCCCTTTTCTCATCTGGTGTATGCGGCCAGAGGTAATGATGTGACCCATTCCATCATCAATGGCCGTTTGCTCATGGAGGATAGGAAACTCTTGACCATAGATCTTTACGAGATCATGGAAAAGGCGCGCCAAAAGTCACTGGAGGTGAAGCGCTGGCTTAGCTTCTGAATCCCCCTTTCCCCCACGTCCACGTAGAGAGCACAATGCCAAGTAGGACTCGGTCAACCCACCTCTCCATGGGCGGCAACAGCCTTGGCAAACAAGCTAAACGATTGGAATATCTACTAAAAGAGGGCTGTACTCTTCTTTTTAAAGGGCAGAAAAGAAAAGCCCCTGAAGATGCGGGCACATTCAGGGGGTGGGTCGCTGGTGCCTGGGGACCAAAATGCCCTCCCCTGCTCTTCCTTCCCGGCCGCCAAAATTTACCAATTTTGGCTCAAATCATTCCCTTGGTCCGACCCCACTCGAAAATCAAGATAATCAGACTTTGAAAGTGTCTTTTGAGCCGCCATATTTCTCCCTAAGTACGGGTTTCTCTATTTTGCCTGTGGGATTTCGAGGCACTTTATCGTAAATTATGCGCCTAGGCCGCTTATATCTTGGAAGATTTTGTTCACAAAACAATATGATCTCTTCTTCTGTGAGAGACATCCCGGGTTTAACTTCGATCACAGCTGCGGCGATCTCCCCGAGCCTTTCATCTGGCAGTCCTATGACTGCCACGTCCTTGATCTTAGGATGTCTGTGAATGACCTCTTCCACCTCCACCGGAAAGATGTTTTCGCCACCCGTAATAATGACATCCTTTTTACGGTCAACAAGGTAAATAAATCCCTCACTATCCATCCTAGCCAGATCACCAGTACACAGCCAGCCGTCCTTGATCGTCTTGGCCGTTTTTTCCGGATTCTTGTAATATCCCTTCATAACCCCTGATCCCTTGACAACCAATTCGCCAACTTCACCAGGAAGAACATCCTCTCCATTTTCACTGAGGATACGAGCCTCCCAATTGAATCCTGCTCTACCAATGATTGCACCCTTGACGTTTTCTGTCTCGACGGCCTTTGGCCAGTTTTCTGTCCCCAAGTGTACGCACCCCGTCCCCGTGGACTCACTGAGTCCATACCCAATATCAAATTCCACTTCCGGGAACCATTCCCTCCAACGTTTAACCAAACTGGGTGGGACTGGCTGAGCACCTACGGTTGCCAGCCGCCAGTGGCTTAAGTCGTAGTCTTCTTTCCTCAGTTCCCCTTTGTCCAACGCCAGCAAAATATCCATGGCCCAGGGAACCATGAGCATGAGAATCGTTCCTTTCTCTTCAGACATCATTTGGAATAGGTCCCTAGGAGTAACCCCTATTAGCATGGTGGCTCGACTACCCACAATAAGGTTACCAAACCAACGCATCTTTGAACCCGTATGGTATAACGGGGACATGAATACGAAATTGTCATTATGCGCCTTATTTTCGTTTTCACTTACAGTCACGGCAGCGCATTCCATGTTTTTGTGAGTTAAGAGAACCGGCTTGGGAACTCCCGTAGTGCCTGATGTGAAGTAAAGTCCACACTCATCCTCGTCAGTGAGCTCTATCTTCGGGTCCTCACGGGACGATGACTTCAGTACATCATCGAGATTTTCAGTCCCCCCCAATCTCTTTTCACCGACGATGATATAATTCTCTATAAAAGAGAGATCGGATCGCACAAATTCAATCCTATCTACAAATTTCTCTCCAAATATTATCATCCTAGCTTCCGATATATCGGCGCAATACTCTATATCTTTGCCAAAATATCTATAATTGAGCGGGACAACCCACGCCCCCGTCCTCAAAATGCCGAAATAGACAGTAAGCCACTCAATTGAGTTGAACATTAGATGTAATACCTTATCACCCTTTTTTATCCCCCTGGAAATAAGTGCATTAGCTATCTTATTAGCATCCTCATCAAATTGTCGCCAAGTGATGACTCGCCTGGTACGTTCACCAGAATTGCATTCGATGAGCGCTGTTTCATCAGGGTATATCCTCGAATTTCTGGCTAACATCTCACTTATGTTCATTCTCAAATATCCCCTGGATTGTTTTCTCCCATTTGAGATCCAATTCGGTACTACAATTCCCGTTTATGGTGCCACGAATTCGGCTTAGTGCGAAGTTAAGACGGGAAGTCTGGAATGACAAGATTTTGATTTCCAGCATTGCTGTTTTAGCAAAGGCCTC
>CP070840.1:1610807-1613870 GCA_020342025.1 Deltaproteobacteria bacterium | reverse complement strand
GGTACCACTTGTTCCATTTACACTCCTTTCGGCATATTTAAAGAATGTGACAGTATCTCTGAATCCTGAGAAGTTAAGCCCCTGAGATTCTCAATGTTGAATCAGGAGGTAAGGAAGACCCAGGGGCTTAGGAGGAAAGATTTATAAGCTCCTCCGGTTTGGTATACAGCAAAGGTAATGCCAAAATCATTGCCGAAACAACTTCACCATTTTCAAGGACTTAGAATTGTGTTGGAGCGCAGACATGAAACCAAATACCTATTTTAGGGTAATTGAATTCCATCCATTGGTAGGAATTTACACACCCAGAGGATAGGCAATGAAGGGAGAAGGGGAAAAAGTCCAAAGTTGTCGTCAGGCGATATGGGTGAAGAGTTGGGTTAAAGGAAGAGCAATATTCTGCATTGCACCCTATCTGCACCCAATTCCGATATCTCAAATAAAAAAGAGGTTATGTCAGTGCACAACCCCTTGATATTACTGGTGCGCCCAGGGTGATTCGAACACCCGACCTACGGATTCGTAGTCCGTCACTCTATCCAGCTGAGCTATGGGCGCACTTACATTTAAGATTGTCTTTGTAGAGCTTTTTGCGTCAAAACCCAGAACCTTCTATAACATTTATCCATTTTTTTTCATAGAGCAATTCCATCCAAAGGGTTAAAAAGTTCAGTGAGGGGCGGCCTGTTGGGGTTCTTTAGTTCACTTAAATGTGGAATGCCCTAAGCCTGGTAATATATCCCGTAGTCCAACCACACTATCTAAAATCGCGTCTGGGTTTTCTGCTATTAAGGAGTCATAGTCGTCCACTCCGGTCAGGACACCAATAGTCTTTGTTCCTGCCGCCTTCCCGGCCTTTATGTCTACGCGCGAGTCACCCACATAGAGTATTTTTTCCATGTCAACGCCTAATTTTTTCCCACACTCAATCAGTGGATCTGCGGCCGGCTTTTTATTGGGAACCTGGTCCGTGGTAATTATCACCCGCAGCAAATTTGCAGTTCCAGACATCTTCAAGGAATGGAGCTTGGGCTCCAAATATTTTGCCTGTGTAGAGGTGACGAGTCCCATCTTCATGCCTCCCATCGAGATCTCCCTCAAGATGTCTGCCGCTCCAGGGATCAATGTCACCTCTTCCCTGAACATTTGCGGGTAAATTTTTCGAATTATCTCCATTGATTTTGAGGTAATTTCTTCTTTTCTCTCCTTCAAGTCAGAGGGTAGTATCCGGTTCCAATCAAAATCGCCTTCTATAAGAAGATCTGAGATGTCTTCTTTGGAAAAAAGAGGCAAATTGAGCCGTTCAAAGGCCACATTGAGGATCCTCAGATAGACGTCCGCTGAATCGATCAGTGTCCCATCCAGATCGAAGATCACGGCAGCACATCTGAATTGGTTATCGGCAAAAGGCATGCCTCCTCCTTATGGCACTCGTTTGGGCGTTAAGATTTGGGCTTCTTGACCGTCAGCGTTAACGGGTCTCCATCATCAACGCGCAAAGCGTCTTTCAGTCTTAAGGGTGAAATGACCTCGATGACGTTTTTGCCGTGGACCCTGACGTCCTCAGCAGGTATGATGATAGCTCCTGTAATGTGACCAATGGAAAGGGGCATGGCCTTGGCAGCACAGAATTCCCGGTTAGGAGGAATCAACTCTACCCCTTTCTCCTTCTGCAATGCCTCAATGATGGGCAAACTTTGCTCAGAGATCTCCAGGTTCAGCGTTCCAGGGTAGGGCCTGAAACCCAATTTCTCCGCGCACTGCTCCTGAACCCAATCAAGCTGGGTAAAATGGGTCGCCTTTCGGACACCACTGACGATTTTACCGTTCAATACCCATTCGTCTTTCAATTGATACCCGCTACTCGGTTATTGATGGAACCATTTCTTTTTCTGGAAATCATCCGGTGAATCAGGCAGGCTCCCAACGACCATAGATTTCAGCTTGACGACGATTTCATGCTCTTCTCCCAGCAAAGAGGCGAGTGACTTGATCCCCCTGCCAATGGTTTGGTCCAGTGAAGATTGAAACTCATCAAGAACTTCAGATGGTAGGTGCTCGTATGCGGCAAGCAGATTATCCACCCATTTGGGCAAGGCTTCCGTGTCTATTTGTTCTTTTTGATAGACATAGCCTTCGAGGGCACCTACTGAAGCGGCAAATTCAAAAATCTTTGTATAGAGATGCATGCTATTTCTTTACCTTCTTAAGGATTTCGGTTGTTGAAAACCCGGATATGTAAGGGATGCGCACCACCTCACCACCCTTGTTTTTGACCACGTGGGCGCCGATGATTTCCTCCTCTTTCCAATCTCCACCCTTTACGAGGATGTTGGGTGTTAGATACCGGATCACTTTCAAGGGATTATCCTCCTCAAAGATGACGACGGTGTCCACGAAGCTCAACGCTGCCAGCAGTTCCATTCTGGCATCCTGAGAGAGGATGGGTCTACCCTCGCCTTTGATGGCTCTTACGGATTTGTCGCTATTGACCGCAACGACCAGATGGTCACCCAGCTGCCTTGCAGCGTGCAAGTAACGAGTATGACCGGGATGGAGGATATCAAAACAGCCGTTTGTGAAAACGACTCTTTTTCTTTCTGACTTGAGCCGGTCAATTTCCTTCTTTGCTTTTTCCAGGCTTTTTATTTTCGACCGATAGTCTTCCATTTATAAAATCCTTTTCACTTTGTTCAATGATTTTATTGACCCGAGGTTCTAGCAAGTGTGAGACAAAATACTTTTTTAGCGCCTGCCCTTTTGAGCGTTCGGGCGCACTCGTTCAGGGTGTTACCCGTGGTCGCCACATCATCCACCAACAAAATAGCTCGCCCTTTCACCACCTCCCTGTCCACAATCTGGAAGGCCTTGCGGACATTTTTTCTCCTCGCATCACTTTTGAGACCCGTCTGAGGTTCCGTATATCTTATCCTTCTCAGGGAGAGAAAGTCCAGTTCTGCGCCGAGGAAAGAAGCGGCATAACGTGCCAGAAGCAGGCTCTGGTTGAAATCCCTTTCGCGTAATCTCCTGGGGTGAAGGGGGACTGGCATCATTAAGCAGGTG
>CP070840.1:1604843-1610707 GCA_020342025.1 Deltaproteobacteria bacterium | reverse complement strand
GAGTTTACATACTCAGAGACCAGCCAATGAAAGGAGAAACTGAGAAAGTCCACACCTGGGGTCAGGCGATATGGGTAAAAGGGTGGATTGATGGAAGGACGATATTCTGTATTCGTCCTCCTGGTGAGAGGATATGGGTGGAGCACTGCCCCAAATGTGGGGAGAGGCTTTCGTTAGAAGATTTGCGTGATGGAGATGAGTGGAAGTGGGATTAAGGCGTACTCACTAGTACCAACCTGAACTCTTCATCCAGAGTATGTACCCCACAAGCCAAGCCAGGACTCCCAAGTAAACCACCAGGTCTAAAAATAACTCCTTTAAGTCCCTCATTTTTGGCCCCTTCGCTATAGGTTGTCGGCTAGGGAAGGTCCATCTAATAGTCAAATCAACTCCGAGAGGTAAAAGATACCCCTGAGTCCGCAGGGGAAAAAAGAGGGGTAATAATGGTGAACTCAGGGGGCTAAACAGGAGGAAAGATTGATTAATATGGAAACGGAGAAAAATCTCCTGTTCGTAAGACAAATAAAATCGCTAATCTTTAAAGTCAATACGGTGAAGACCGTATTTTCAATGCGAAAACACAGTATTTTTGATTGTAACTAATGCCGAAAAGGGGCGGGCTAACTTTTTTGAAAAAGGGTTTGACATATTTGACGCCAAAGATTACATTGTATACAATGTTTACAAACGAAAGGAGGCGATAAATTGAAAACATGGACCATTAGGATGCCTAAAGAGGTTTTTGACTGGATCAGGGAAAAGGCAGCGAGAGAAACTATCAGGCGAAGCGCAAGAGTTTCAATGAATGCTCTGGCAGTCGAAATTCTAACGAAGGCTATGAGGGCAGATAAAAAGAAAGGAGGTGGTTAAATGAGAAGAGCATTTCTTTTGTGGATTAATTTAGTAGCTGTCTTTTTTTCTTTTTCCCGAAAATGGCTCTTTCAGAGGAAGCTCATTTATTCCTCTGCGGCATTGATATGAGAATTGGTATGCCAAAGCAGGACATACTTAATAAGCTCCGCCAAAATTATAAATTGGAAAAGTACCCTGAGAAGTACAGTTGGCGTATAGTACAGAAAGCGGGGTCTGGCTTGGAGATTCTAGGTCATGTGAATTTTAGAAATGGAAAGGTGAGTTGGGCCTCAAAGACGTGGAGAGAAGACATTAATACTGCTAGGGAGTTCGGGAGTGCACTATTCACGATCTTCCGCAATCTTGAACGGGAAGGGTATCAGGTTCCAGGTGTCATAACTGGAACAGTCCAACAACCAGAAGTAGAGCTAGAAGTTATCGAGTTTGATTTTGGGGAAAAGAAATTGACGATTATCGTTAGTCATCGTGGGAGCTATGGTGATTCTGTTACTATTCAAGAAATATTACAAACCCCATAAGGAAAGGGGGGAAATCGCTTGGTGCGGCCGCGAACAACGTTAACCCTGTTAGCGACACCGATCTAAGGCTTGCTGCTCAGAAGCAAGAAGAGTACTTGAAATCTCAAATGGGCACATTTTCGGGCAAAATTACCGTTTTTGACACAAAAAAAGAGGTCAGCAACTAAGCTAACCCCTTGATTTTTCTGGTGGGCCTGGGAGGGATCGAACCCCCGACCAATTGATTAAGAGTCAACTGCTCTACCAGCTGAGCTACAGGCCCTGAAAAGAAGATGGACTAATGGAATAGTGGAGTAATGGAGCTTTGGAGTATTGGGCCAAAACTGAGGAAAGCGCCTTTTTCGCATTTTCAACTCATTACTTCAGTACTCCCGTACTCCAGTTCCCCATTTCTGTTTCTGGCGCGCCCGGCAGGATTCGAACCTGCGACCTACGGGTTCGAAGCCCGGCGCTCTATCCAGCTGAGCTACGGGCGCACTTGAACAAAAAATCTTCTATCAAGGAGTTTTTCCTTTGTCAATGGGTATCAGGCCAAAAATAGCTTGACATGGGTTGGAATTTTGCTTAAATAGAGTGTTTTTGTGCAGAATGGGACTTTAGTATGAAAACGTTTGTTGCCAAAGAACAGGAAATCGAGAAAAAGTGGTATCTGGTGGATGCAGAGAACAGGATCCTGGGAAGGCTGGCCACCCAGATAGCCGCCCGTTTAAGGGGTAAACATAAACCCATCTTCACGCCCCACGCGGACACAGGTGACTTTATTGTGGTGATCAATGCGGACAAGATTGCCCTGAAAGGCTCGAAACTGGATCAAAAATACTACTATCGCCACAGTGGCTATATGGGGGGCTTGAAGAAGATTTCAGCCAGGCGGCTTCTGGACAAAAAACCTGAGGAGGTCCTGCGGTTAGCTGTGAGGGGAATGCTGCCCAAGAATAGTCTGGGACGCCGTCAACTTAAAAAGCTGAAAATCTATACAGGAGCTGATCATCCGCATCAGGCACAGGAACCGGAAAAACTGGAGATTTAAATGGCGGAAGAGCTATATCACGCGGTAGGAAAGAGAAAAAAGTCTATCGCCCGAATCTGGATGAAACCCGGAAAGGGAGAGATAACCATCAATAAGAGACCCTTTGATGACTATGTAAAAAGGGAATCGGACAAGGCGCGCATCCTCCAGCCTCTCCAACTCACCGACACCCTGGGTAAATATGACATCTCTGCCAATGTACGGGGAGGTGGTGTTGCGGGGCAGGCTGGGGCCATCAGGCACGGGATAAGCCGCGCCCTCGTGGATATGAATCCTGACTTCAGGCTTCCTCTCAAAACGGCGGAGTTATTGACCAGGGATCCGAGGATGAAGGAGCGAAAGAAATATGGCCAGCCGGGCGCTCGCAAACGCTTCCAGTATTCGAAACGCTAAATCCTGCCCCATCCACTTTTAGGTTCCTTCATTTACATTCTTATGCTTAATTCACGGGGAAGCCATCAATTCTGGCTTCCCTTTTTTTGTCTCTCGTAATTCGACACAGAGGGAGGACGTAAGGCGATGAGGACTGGATTCCCCACAGGACAATGGACGAAAAAAAGAATATAAGGCTCATCCTGGCATACGATGGCAGCCGCTATCACGGGTGGCAGAGACAAGTGGATGGGCCTACTATTCAGGGTATCATAGAAGAAAAGATTCAAGTGATGACCCGTGAGCCTGTTAGGTTGATCGCCTCAGGAAGGACAGATGCTGGTGTGCATGCCCTCAACCAGGTCTGCAATTTCATTTCCGAGACCGAGATCGACCCAAGCTCACTCCGGCGAGGACTCAATGCACTCCTCCCCGACGATATCCTCATCAAACGGGCTGAATATGTCCCCATTGACTTCCACGCCATGTACAGTGCCAAGAGCAAGACCTACGAATACAGAATACTAAACCGCAAAGAGCCGGACGTCTTTCTTCGTTCTTATGTTTGGCACCTTGAAAGGGGCTTGGACATTGAAACGATGCACAAGTGCATCTCTTCACTCAGTGGAAAGCACGACTTCTCTTCTTTTCGGTCCACAGGGAGTGGAAACAGAAATCCGGTTAGAGAAATGATGAGGGCTCAGCTGCGAGGCCCTGATCAGGGTCTATTACGCTTTGTCTTTGAGGCGGATGGCTTCCTAAGACATATGGTGCGAAACATTGTAGGCACCGTTGTGGAGGTGGGGCAGGGAAAGAGGGGATTTGATGAGTTTGGGGAGGTTTTCCAGTCAAAGGACAGACGCAGGGCCGGGTTAAAGGCCCCCCCTCAAGGCCTGTTCTTAGTCAATGTCGAATACTAATATGAACACAACAGTAATCTCTACATGGACATTGCGATTCCTCCCGCTCCTCCCCTCCAAGGCTTTGTCACAACTCGACAAAGCCGTCATTCCGGGCGAGCCCAACGATTGTGGGCGAGACCCGGAATCCAGGAACGTGGCGTAGTATTAAAGCATTCTGGATCCCGGCTCGCATCCCGCTACGCGGGACTTGGCCGGGATGACGAATTACGATACAGCCTCTCGGGGCGGAGGGTGGGGTGGGGGTGCAATTACAATCTAAAGGAACTTGTGGGACACAACACTATTTCTCCGGCTCCCTATTCCTTAGTTTTCCCTTTCGTAGAAGTCTCTGTCAGAGAATCACGGACTGTTTTGTGTATTTGCTTGAAAACTTCATCAAAGGAGTTGATGGACAGCCGGCCCATCTCGATGAATTTTACCACGATCTCCTTTGTCACTTTAAGAACGAGTTCTTCTTCCTGCTTCATGATATCTCTCCTAAAAAACCCCCGCTGAGTGGAAGAAGGCGATTTCTCGTATGCACAGCGGGGGTCGTCGGTTTAAGAAGAACCTAATAAAGCCCTCCTTAACGCTTCAACCTAACAGAGCGAGGGGGCAAAATCAAGCCGTTCTATACCCACACCCCTGGGATTTCTGCATCACACTGGGGGCAGCGATTATCTTTTATTCTGTTCTTGCTGACAAAGAAACCCGTTCGATCAATCAGAAGTTCTCCACATCCATGGCAAAAGGTCTTTTCACCTTCGTCCCCAGGGAGATTTCCCGTGTAGACATATTTCAGGCCCATTTCATATCCGATGTCCCTGGCCATATGGATGCTTTGCTCAGGCGTGGGATGTACATTTGTGAGCCGGTAAGTGGGATGAAATCGGCTGATGTGCCATGGTATGTTCGGGTCAAGATCCGCGAGGAATTTGGCCAGGTTTTTCAATTCCTCTCTGGAGTCGTTGAGCCCGGGAATGAGCAGGGTGGTCACCTCTAGCCACACACCCATCTTTCTCATTGTTGCGATTGAATGGAGGACAGGCTCAAGCTTGGCCCCACACTGCTCCTTGTAGAACCTATCCGTATACGACTTAAGATCCACGTTTGCCCCATGAAGATGGGGATGGATGTCCTTCAAGCATTCCTCTGTCATGTATCCGTTGGTCACAAAGATGTTTCTTATCCCTTTCGCGACGGCCAACCGGGCCGTGTCCGCTGCCAGTTCGTAAAAGATGGTTGGCTCCGTATAGGTGTAGGAAATGGTAGCGGATCGGTTGGCCAAGGCGTCGTCCACGATCATTTGGGGGGGCATATCCTCCCCCCAGACCTGCTTCCGATCTGCAGGCATTTGGGATATGTCTGCATTCTGGCAAAAAAGACACTTAAAATTGCATCCCACCGTGGCTATGGAGTATGAACGGGTGCTGGGCAGGAAGTGAAAGAGGGGTTTCTTTTCGATGGGATCCACATGTCTTGCTATGACTTTCCCGTAGACCAGGCTCGTTAAGGTTCCGCCCTGGTTTTCGCGAACGCCACAGATCCCTATGGCCCCCTCTTTTATGAGGCACTTGTGGCTACAGAGAAAACAGCGAACCCTGTTATTCTCCTTTTTCTCATACAGATAGGCCTCTTTCTTCTCCATATGTTTCCTTCACGCAGTTAACGTTCTCCATCGTAAGCCCGCTCGCAACGGATTCTCTCGCCTTCTTCATTCTCATTTTCAAAGGGATTTTATCTGCCCTCACCCAGTATTTGATTTGTGCTGAGAACCCTAGAAACGAGCCGACGGGGCAATGCTTCAGATTCCAGAGATCACCCTTGAAGAGCCCCATTCTTCCCAGAGAAGAGGGCCAAGCCTGCGTGCAGCGCCATTCCATGGGAACACGACCAAAGGCCATCTGAACATAGGTCTTCAGTTCCCACAGGTTATAAAATCTGACATGCTCAAAGAGAGAGTCACCCCATAGGGCCTGCCATTTGGCGCGAAGACAGTGCCAGGAAAGGCTATTCATCACCCCAATGAAGACCCTTCTGTTGGCCACCCTACCCGCCTCCTTTAGGGCCTGGAGAGGGTCATCCAAAAACTCAAGGGTATTGATGAGGACGGCCAAGTCGAATTCGTTATCCTCATAGGGGAGATCTTCTGCCAGACCCCTGTTCAGG
>CP070840.1:1598452-1604743 GCA_020342025.1 Deltaproteobacteria bacterium | reverse complement strand
GGCCAGAGCGAGGACCCTGAGGTTGAGAAGGCGATCCGACGTGTGATCCAGGTATCTGAGGAGAAGGGCGTCATTCCTGGCATCCACACCAGCTCTGTGGAAAAGGCAAAATACTGGGTGGACCAAGGCATGAAAATGATCGGGTTCTATACGGACATTAAACTCATTCTGCAGGTGTGCAAAACCCTGGTTCAGGAGCTTCGTTCTGCCCCGCAGCAGAACAGGGCCGGAAGTTAACCGTTTACCGCCATAGCTACAGATTCTATGCGAGAACTCAGCGAACGAGACATCCTCAAAATCTGTTATCTCTATTATCAGGAAGAGAGGACACAAGAGGAGATTTCCAGATTTTTTGGGGTTAGTCGTTTCAAAATAAGCCGCCTCTTGAAGGAAGCCAGGACAAGGGGGCTCGTTTCCATCACCATAAACGATCCCAGGGGTGATTTGACAGAGCTGGAGATCAAGATGGCCAAGAAATTTGATCTGGACCAAGCCATTGTTGTGAGTCTCAATGAGTTCAGCGAAAAATCTGTCTTGGATCAAGTGGGTGACGTGGCGGCCCGTTATCTCAGTCAGATCGTGGGACTTTACAAGGTATTCGGCGTGACCTGGGGTTTTACAGTCTACCACGTGGTCAGCAATCTGCGGCCCGTGGAAGTGAGGGACCTGACCCTTGTGCAGATCGGTGGGGGTTTGGGAACCATTGAAGGGACCGACAACAACATGCTGACCATGATGCTGGGCCAAAAGCTTGGTGCCAAAGCACATGTCATACCGGCCCCGGTCATCGTCAGAAACCGCTCCATCAGGGATACCCTTTTCAAAGAAAAGAAGATTCAAGAAACCCTTACCATTGCCAAAAAGGCGGACCTCGTGCTCTTTGGGGTGGGCATGATCGGCACCGGGGGCCTGCTCTGGAAATCAGGGTTTCTGAACAGGAATGACACCCTGAAGCTGAAGGAATCCGGGGCCGTGGGCGCCATCTGCGGCCGCTTCTTCGATGCAAACGGACAGAAGTGCTGGAATGAACTGGATGATCGAACCATAGGACTGAACCTTGATGAGCTGAGAAGAATTAGGCACAAGATCTGTGTTGCAACGGGGCGAGAAAAGGTTCCCGGCATCCTTGGGGCACTAAGGGGCAAGCTCGCGAATGTTTTGATCACCGATGAAAACACTGCACAGAGTCTCCTGCGTCAATAGCATGAATACTCCACGTTTTCCAGCTCTGTGCAGTCGGGGTAGGTCCTTGCAGCCAGGACGAAAATTTTTCAGAAGATGATTTGGAAAATATGCGTGTCGCATAAGGAGGAAACATAATGGCGTCAAAAAGTGTTGTTGAAAAACTATGGGAAGTGAACCCAGAAGCAGAAATATGGTGGGATTCTTCCCCCCTGATTTATGATAACTGGCGGACAAAGATGATCAAAGAGGCCTCTGACAAGGAAGAGATGCGCGCATGGCTGGACCGACTATATAACAGGGGCAACAAACCCGTGGACAACATCTTCCGGGGTGTAACGACGAATCCTCCTCTTTCATACAAGGCCATCAAGGACAACCCTGATTATTGGTCCAAGTGGGTTGACGATCGGATTGAGAAGGATCGCTGCACCGACGCCGAGGTGGTCTTTTGGGACACCTATAAGGAGATCGTGAAAAGGGGCGCCGAGGCCTACATGCCCATTTTTGAGGCAAGCCATTACAAATACGGATTCATTTCGGGCCAGGTAGATCCACGAATACGCCACGATGTGGACAGGATGGTGGCTCAGGGTGTGGACCTACATGCCCTGTCGCCCAATGTGATGATCAAGGTCCCTGGAACCGCCGAGGGATACGAGGTGATTAGACAACTGACAGCCAAGGCCATTCCTACCAACAATACCCTCTCTTTTGTGATCTCCCAGTTTGTCACCTGCATGAACGCTATCGTGGAGGGCACGAAACAGGCCAAAGAGAACGGCATAGATCTTTCCAAATGGCGCTCCGTAATCACGGACATGAGTTCCCGATTCGGGACCCTGGGCGATTTGCAGAAAGACGCCCTGGAGCATGACATCGAGCTGACCGAGCCGGATGAGCGCTGGGCTGAGATCGCTGTCTTCAAAAAGGCCTGCCGTTTGGTGGATGAAAACAGCGAGTATCCCGGCAAAATGCTTCTCTGCTCCATGAGAATGAGCCCCATTGTGGATGGTGAAGTGCGCTCTTGGCATATTGAGAAGGTGGCCGGCGCCAATATCGTATATACGTGTCCCCCTCCCTATCTGGAAGGCCTCTTTTTCAAGGGCCCACACCTGACGTTCCACGATCAAATCCATGATCCCATTCCCGGGAAGGTGATGGACAAGTTGATGAGGATTCCGTACTTTGAAAGGGGTTATTCGGAGGAAGGGTACACCCCCGAGGAATTCAACAGCCATCCCGCATTGCTTGCCACGGCCAAAGAGTTCGGCGGGGCAACACAGGAAATGGTGGACTTCGTCGCCAGACGGGTGGCCAAGTTCTGCGGTTAGACATCATGACGTCTTGATGGCATCAACATGATTTGGAGGAAGTGAACATGACAAAACGAGTATCCGGAATATTTGCACCCATCTGCACACCCTTTGTGGATGAAGAAGTCTCTTTGGAACACATGAGAGAGAATATGCGAAGATACAAGCAAACACCGCTAAGCGGCTTCCTGGTCCTGGGAAGCAACGGAGAAAACAAGAGCCTGACCGAGGACGAAAAGTTGAAGATCCTGGACGTGGTTATACAAGAAAAGGCGGATCATCAAATTGTCATGGCTGGAACGGGATATGAATCCACCCGGCAGACCATCGCCTTTTCAAAAAAGGCGCAAGAGGTGGGAGCCGATATTGTCTCTTTGGTGAGTCCCAGCTATTTCAAGAAAAGCCTTACTGACGAGGTGATGATCGGTTATTACACGGATGTGGCCGAGGCCCTGGACATCCCCGTCTTCGCCTATAATGCCCCCGGGTTCACCGGGATGACCCTGTCTGCCAAGGTGATAGAGGTCATCGCCCAACATCCCAACCTTGGGGGGATGAAAGACACATCTCCCGCTGGCATCGCCCAGTACCTGGAGGTTTGTGGAGACAACTTCGACGTCCTCGCCGGCACGGTGAACACCCTTTTCATCGGTTTGTCCCTTGGGGCATCAGGGGGAGTGGTATCCCTAGGAAACGCCTTTCCTGAACCTTGTTGTGCCCTGTATGAAAAATTCAAAGGCGGTGATATGGAAGGGGCGCGAAAGCTTCATTCCAAGCTCTTCCGCCTTAATCAAGCCGTGTCTGGAAAATCCGGCGTTGCAGGCGTCAAATATGCCATGGAGGTGGGTGGCTATTATGGAGGCTCGCCCCGCCTTCCCCTACTTCCCCTGGAAGATGGCCACAAGAAACGCATAAAAGCCGCCATTATAGAGGCGGGGCTTGCATAAGACCGGGCATAAAGGGGTCAGAATTGAAATGGGTAATAGCGGTCTTCACGGGCTGGGGACCAACGTGTATTGTGTAATTTAAATGTATTCTCATCAACTACTTCGATCCACACATATCGTTCCCCACCCAGCAAATAACCGTAGAGGTCATCATTTGGACCCACAATCTTGAAAAACTGTCTGAAGATAAGCCTGTCGGATTTTGCGATCAGCTTTGACAACTGCTCCTGACTTGTAACTTTGGTCCACCCATCGTTCTCAATGGTCCTGTTGTCGTCTTTTGGATCAAAAACAATGGCCGAAACCTCTCCGGCGGGCCACTCGTTAGCGTGGATGATATATTTATCCTTGTTCTCTTCTATATCCTTCAGGAAAACCTTCGTGTCGGACCCAGATTGTACTCCGAGTCTACCACCGCTCGCACATCCAGATATGAGCGACAAAAATATAATAGACACCACAGCCAAATAAACAGACCCTTTCTTCTCCACGGAATATCCCTTTTTTATTCAACGCCTTAGAGTGACACATTCTGCCAATGGCCCTGAATTAACCTCCGGTTAATGATTTGCAACACCACCTTACTAAAATCCTGAAGAGGTTCAACTTGCCCACTTTCTGAAGGGCTCCCTACCTGCCTTCACAGGACAGGGTGTTGTTTCAGATAAGAAAAAACGCTTTAGAGCGCTAGATTGGCAGAGGTATCCTGCAATTTGCCGAGATTGAACATTATGGCAAATATCATTGAAAATCCGGCACCGGAAAAGACGAGACATAAACTCTAATTTGATCCGAGAATGTAGTTTTGGGACCCTTCAGTTGTGTATTCTGTTTACTGTTCTCTGACCCGTTTTCGGCTCCCAACTCCTTACAGAATTTGGAAAGAAGCAGCTTGTAAGCCCTTATGGAGTTTGCAGTAATCCATAATATCCAGTTTTTAATGTTGTTTTGACAGCATCCGTCATTGATATATGCTTACCAAATTTTTTCTTACTGATTTTCTTTCGTTTCGGGATGAAACAATGAATAAACCGCCGGAATAAGAACCAATGTGATCAACGCCGATACTGTGAGACCTCCGACAACCGCCCGTGCTAGCGGGGCCTGGGCGTCGGCTCCCTCTCCGATGCCGAGGGCCAGCGGCAGCAAGCCTAAGATCGTCGTCAACGTCGTCATTAGAATGGGCCGCAATCTGCGGCGGCCTGCCTCAGATAGGGCATCGCGCGTGCTCATTCCGCTGCGAACCAATTGACCGGCCTGGTCCACCAGGAGGATGGCGTTATTGACCACGATTCCGCCCAGCATGATGCAACCGATGTATGACTGAACGTTTAGGGTGGTCTCTGTGATAAAAAGCGTAACCAAAACCCCCACGGCCGCCAGCGGTACGGAAAACATGACGACCAGCGGATCACGAACCGACTCGTATTGACAGGCCAGCACCATGTACACGAAGATCAGGGCCAGTACGATTGAGATCACCAGCTCGCCAAACGCCTTTTGCTGCTCTTCGAAATTACCGGCGACCCTCAGGTCGTAGCCGACAGGACATGGAATTCGATCCAGGAGGGTCTGTACGTCCCGGGCTACAGAGCCCAGGTCGCGTCCTGCCACGTTGGCTTGGACCGTGACCATTCGCTGCTGGTCTTTTCGGTCGATCAGGAGTGGGCCGCGACTCGGTTCAGTGGTAACAACGTTACGAAGCGCCACCTTTTCTCCGGACCCGGTGGTCAATGTAAGGTTGAGGATCTCGTTCAGGGAACGTTTCTCGGCATCCTTGAGCTGCACAAAAATGCGATAGGAGTTGCCCCCGGTTCGGTACTCCCCTGCCTTGGAACCAGCCACTGCAGTTTCAAGGAGCTGTGTCACATCGCGAACGGTCAGGTCTAGATCGGCGATCTTGTTTCGGTCCACCCGGATTTCCTGCTGGGGCACGCCTGCTTCGAGGCTGGTTTGGGCGTCCGTTATGCCCGGCACGGCCGTAATCGCCTGTGCGATGCGCTGGGCCAGGGCGTTTAGAACGTCGAGCTCAAGCCCGCGGATCTCTATTGTCAGCCCTTCATCACCGCCAAGGACCCTCTCCAGTAAAAACTGGCCCTGCGGTGCACGGATGCGAATTTCCATCCCAGGGACTTTGCCATCCAATTGGCGGCGGAGGTCTCCTGCGATTTCCAGGTTGGACCGATTCCGCTGGGCGGCGGGCAGCAGAGACAGCCGCATATCTCCCTCTGAGGCCGCCGCGGCCCGCCAGCCGGAAGCCCCAACACTGACTACGGACGCCACCGCCTCGGGCACAGCGGGGTAGACGATCTTCTCCATTTTGCGTGTCTGCTGATCAACCAGCTCCAGCCGGGTGCCGATTGCCATCTTGCCGGTGACACGGACCTCGCCCTCGTCGCTGGGCGGGAGAAACTCGGTGCCGATCATGGGCAAAAGAAGCAGGCTTCCCCCGAGAACGGCGGCCGCCGAAAAGACGATGATCAGACGATGTGACAACACCCATCGCAACAGGTTGACATAGCCGTTTTCGAGACCTGCAAAAAAGCTGTTCGAGGCAGCGATCAATCGTACCATCCGGGCCCTTTGGTCCTTGCGGGGCTGCATGAATGACTTCAGGAGTCTTGATGCCAGCATGGGCACCAGGCTAAGTGATACCGTCAGCGAGCAGATCAACGCAAAGATGATCACGTAAGCCAGCTCCTGAAAAAGGATGCCTGTGACACCGCGGACGAATACAAGGGGCAGGAAAATCACGAGCGTAGTAACGGTGCTGGCGAAAATGGCCCGTCCCCCCTCCCGCGCTCCTGCCTCCGCTGCGACCTCAGGGGATTCGGCATCCTCGCAGC
>CP070840.1:1595553-1598352 GCA_020342025.1 Deltaproteobacteria bacterium | reverse complement strand
CTTCTCCCCTTTATTCTGAAGGTGGATCATATCTGACTTGGTAAAAACAGTGCAGCGGCAAGCCACATTCGAAGGCTTTTTGCTCCTAAGTCCCAGCTTGATGAAGTCCTCCAAAATGCTATCCGTCTGGTCCTGGGAGATAACCACCTTCTCCGAATAGATGGCGGTGGCCAAGCGCTGGGCCTGCTGGTCGATGAATGAGCCCGTACCGGATGCACATGGCCCGTTTGTGTTGAAATATTCCAATTCCCAACTCACCCCGTCGTGGTTCACCTGAAAAAGGGCAATATCCTGCCCCCCCATGCTGATGATACTCTTTGAATCCGGTCGAACGAATAAAGATCCGAGGACCTCACTGATGGTTTCAAACTCATAGAACCCACCCACCCTCTGGCTGATCTTCTTTCCATGGTTGCCCGTAAATGCCACGGCCTTAATCTTTTCTTGACCGAAGCGTTGATACAGATCCTGGAAAAGCGCCAGAACCTCTTCTTCTACCTTGCCCAGGTGACGCTTGTAGGGCGACTCGTAAACGATTTCCTTTTTCTGATCAACAACCACACAGTTCAGGCTCACAGATCCTGCATCAATGCCCACATAATAACCTTCGGAATCCTTCACATTCATCTCCTTCTCCATAACGAACCTCTACCATTTCCCGCGCTTTAAATCTCGTACCAAGCAAAATGCAATATGGCAACCTTCTATCATCCTAGCGTGTAGTATACTTCTCCCAAATGTTCCTGCTGACGAAGGGTCCCCTTGATCTCAAGTCCCTTTACAACGCCCTCGGCCTCCTCTAAAGGCATATCAAATAGGGTGGCGATATCCAAGGCCCTCAATGGCCTTCTTTTGGCCATCTCCAGAATGCTCTCCACCATGGGGTCGTGCTTCCCCCATGTTTTTCTCAATGGCGCCTCGGCAATGATCTCTGCCCTTTCGCCAAAGAAGTCTCTTATCTCTTTCAGCCTTTCCATGTCAAGCAATATGGCACTCTGATCCGCGGGTGGGCGCACAACAGTATTCAGTTGGATCTTGTCCGGAGAGATCGTCTCAATGACCTCCCTCAGTCCTTCCAACTCCTTTTCACTATCATTGATTCCGGCAAGGAGAAACACCTCCAGGAGGATTTGGCCGTTGTACATTTGGCGCAAACGTCTCAATCCTTCAATGATAATTTCCACGCTTAGTTCTGGGTGCGACCTATGTATGGTTCTGAAGGTTTCCTCGAAAGCTGTTGTTAACGTAGGCATAATGATATCTGCGCCAGAAACACGACGTCTGACAACTTCTTGCCAGAAAAGGGATCCGTTCGTCAAGATGGCTATCTTTGTGTCTGTTATCCTCTTGATGGCGGCGATAACCTGATCTATTTCCGAATAGAGTGTGGGCTCACCCGATCCGGACAGGGTGATGGCATCAGGTGTGATTATCTCAAGCCGTTTCGTTAATTCATCAAGGACCTCATGGATAGGCACGAAAGCCTTGGTTTGGACAGTTTTCTGCGTTGTCCTGCCCACCTGGCAGTATAAACAATCGTAGCTGCAGGTTTTCGCGGGTATGAGATCAACACCGAGGGAGAGGCCCAGTCGCCTGGATGGGACCGGGCCAAAAACATAAGTCATACTAAGGAGCGCCTCCGCGATTAGTCATTTGTCTTGGTCATTAGCCAACTGGACTTCCTCATGACCTTCCCATGTTTCCCCAAAGCAGGGGCCGCAGACACATCCTGCTTTGTAAATCAGATTAAAAAAGTATAAATAATAAGCGCAAATGACAAAAATGCCAACAGTTCTTTAGGATTATTCTTTCTGAAGTCACCTTTTCACCTAAATCTATCTCATCAATTTTAGGCACTTTAGCTCACTTTAGCTTACCCGCCATAGCCATTTCTGAGCAGGTCTTTCCGGCGTTCATCTCGCACTACTTGGCCATCCTCCAGGATTCGACCCAAACAGGCGGCGGCGGGGCACCTCAATGTGCCTCATCCCAATTCCTTCCCACCTTCACATCCACTTTGAGCGGCACGTGAAGGGGATGGACCCCTTCCATCTCCTCCTTGACCATGGAGCGAACGAGATCAATTTCATCCTCTTTCACCTCAAAAACAAGCTCATCATGGACTTGGAGTAACATTTTCGTCCTGAGACTTTCCCTTTCTAACCTATTATGAATATTAATCATCGCCTTCTTGATCAGATCCGCGGCTGTCCCCTGAATAGGGGTATTGATGGCCATGCGCTCGGCCTCCGCTCTGAACCTCTGTTTGCCATGATTAATCTCGGGCAGGTACCGCCTCCTGTTGAAAAGGGTGGTCACATACCCCTTTTCCCGGGCCAGGCCGATCATCCGTTCCCTGTATTTGCTCACACCCTGGTATCTGTTGTAATAGGCATCAATATAGTTTTTAGCCGTTTTATTATCTATCCCCAATTCCTGGGCCAGCCTCTGAGGGCCCATGCCGTAAATGATGCCAAAGTTGATGGCCTTTGCAATCCGTCTCATGTCCGAGGTTACCGACTCTCTTGAGACGCCTAAAATCTCTGAGGCTGTCCGGGCATGAATATCCTCCTCCCTTTCAAATGCCTCCACAAAAGACGGATCTCCTGAATAGTGGGCAAACACGCGCAGTTCCACCTGGCTGTAATCGGCTGAAAGCAGATAGTGCCCGTTCTCTGCCACAAAGCCTTTTCGAATCTCTCTTCCTTCTTCCCCTCTTACGGGGATGTTCTGAAGGTTCGGATTGCTGCTGCTCAGACGTCCCGTTGCTGTAACCGTTTGGTTAAAGGAGGTATGGAT
>CP070840.1:1585711-1595453 GCA_020342025.1 Deltaproteobacteria bacterium | reverse complement strand
CTGTGAGCTTTGTTGATTTCAGCTTCCTGGAATACAGTCCGAGGATTAAACTGGTCATTTGCGGTACAAGGGATGAGATCGCCGAATACAAAAGGGTGGAAGAGATGCTCCCTAAGTGGAACGAGCAGGCCGTGTTGCGGGCCATTCAGGGGGCGGATCATTTCTACTCGGGGTACGAGGAGGAGTTGATTGATATCATTAGGGAGTTTCTAAATACAGAGTGACTAAAGTGAACTAAAGTGCCGCGTCGACTGCGCTCAGGGCCTTCGGCTAAAGTGACTAAAGTTGGAAAACCAGAAGACAGAAGACAGTAGACAGAAGACAGCATAAAGAGCCAAAAGCGAGACGAGCGGGAAAAGCGTGACAGGCGGGAAAAGAAAAGTGAGAAGAAAAGTAGCGAGAGCATGCGACAAATGGCTAACCATCAACGAGTGAGGAAAATGTGGCGAGGTGGGTACAGCATTGCACTCCTGCTTCTTGTAACCGCGATGGTCCTGAATGAAGCGAACGCTGCTGCGAAGGAGTCCTTGCGTCGCAGTGCTATAGTTATCGCTGTAGAAGAGGTGAGTCCTGCTGTGGTTAACATTAGTACGGTTGTCCAAGAACGTGTGGGTCCCATGTTTCCTTTTTCACGAGATGATTTTTTCAGGGATTTTTTCCCTGATTTCTTTTCTCGGGAATATACCCGAACAAGCCTGGGTTCAGGGGTCATTATAGATGGGAGCAAAGGATACATTATTACGAATCACCACGTGGTGGCCAGGGCGACAGAGATCAAAGTGATTACCTCTGACCAAAAGGAGTATGAGGGCCGGGTGCTGGGCCTGGATGCGCGTTCAGATCTGGCCGTTCTGCAAATCAATGTGAAAGAAAGGCTTCCCGATATAAAGATGGGCAATTCAGATGACCTGATGATTGGTGAAACCGTGATTGCCATAGGGAATCCTTTTGGCCTTTCGCACACGGTGACCACAGGCGTGGTGAGTGCGCTGGAACGGTCTGTTCGCACTGAAGAGCATATCTATCGGCATTTCATTCAGACGGATGCTTCCATAAATCCCGGGAATAGCGGCGGCCCCTTGCTCAATATCGAAGGGGATCTCATAGGGATCAACACAGCCATATACCAGAAGGCGCAAGGGATAGGGTTTGCGATTCCTATCAACAAAGCGAAGCGCATCGTGCGGGAGCTCATCCGGGAGGGAAGGGTGAGGTTCCCATGGTTAGGCGTTGAAATACAGGAACTTACCGCGCAACTGAAGGGGCATTTCGGCCTTTCTCAGGAAGGTGTGGGTGTGCTTATAAACGATGTGGTTGATGAAAGCCCAGCAGCAAAGGCGGGTATGGAAAGGGGAGACATCATCCTTTCTTTGGAAGATGTGCCCCTATCATCGCCGTCGGAATATCGCGATGCGTTGGGCGAATATACCGTGGGCGATACCCTGAGGTTGAGAATATTCCGCAAGGGTAAAGAGCGGACCGTTTCAGCTCAACCTTCATCCTTCCCCCTTAATTACTCACGGCAATTGTTCTATCGGCGTGTGGGAATAGAGATTGATCAAGTGGATGAAGGGAGCCGAAAGAAATATGGTCTGAAGGAAGGCGTGTTCGTTAAGAATGTCAGGCCCAACTCTAAGGCGGCAGAGTATGGTCTCAGGCCGGGAGATCTGCTCCTCAGAATCAATAACATGCCGATAGAGGACATGGAGACCTTTAATAGGGCCATCAGCCAAGGCCACCACCTCCCCTCCATAACCCTTATTGTTCAAAGAGGGGCAATGGGATACTCCTTGACCCTACCATTCTGAGTAATAGTTAATCCACACCGCTGAGCTTGTCTAAGACTAAATTGCGCAAATTCATATTTTTGGGGACGGGATGTCTTGACAACCATATGAATCGGATTAACTAAAGAATAACTAGTTAACCCACCCCCAAAAGGCACAGGGGAGACAATAAAGGAGGGAGGAGCCATGATACTAAAAAGAGTATCAAACTGGCCTCGATGGGATTGGCGAGACCCATTCGAGGAATTGGAACGCATGCGAAGACAGATGGACAGACTTTTTGCGGGGTTGTCGGGTCGCCTATTAAGTGAGCCTACCGCAGGGGTTTTCCCGCTGGTAAACGTCACGGAAAGCAGTGATAACTACTATGTTCGGGCAGAGCTCCCGGGGGTAAAGTCTGGAGACATGGACATCTCTGTGACGGGCACGAGTCTCCGCATATCTGGAGAACAGAAGATACCCCCAGAGGATGAAAATGCCAATTATCATAGAAGAGAACGGGAAGCGGGAAAATTCAGCAGGATGATCAACTTGCCTGGGCAAATTGATACGTCAAAGGTTGAGGCCCGTTGTACGGATGGGATTTTAACCGTTGTTCTTCCCAAGTCAGAAGCAGCAAAACCCAAGCAAATCACAATCAAAGCGTCATAAAAACATAAATCACGTTGAAGAGGAAATATCATGGTCGAAATCGAGACAAAGGCCCTTAAGGCAAAAGAGAAAAGAGCAGTGCCTGTGCCTGCTGAAAGGACGAAACCAGGACCTACCTTTACCCCGGCGGTAGATATCTTTGAGACAGATCGCGAGATCACTTTGGTGGCAGACATTCCAGGCGTGAAGGCAGACAATCTCGACATTGACCTTCGCGACAATATTCTCACCTTGGCAGGTGAGGTAGAGGCGCCCGAAGGCCAAGGCGAAGTAGAGGTATTGAGAGAATATGATACGGGGAAATACCTGAGAGAGTTTACTCTGTCTGAGATGATCGATCAGTCCAAGATTGAGGCGGACCTGAAGGATGGCGTTTTGAGACTCAGACTGCCCAAGGTTGAAGCGGTTTCTCCTCGTAAGGTAACGGTGAAGGTGGAATAGGAAAGGCAGTCTTCTAAGCGTTCAACGCGCCACTTTCAATGGCATTTTTCATGTACTCAACGGCATTGCGGAAGATATGAATCCCTTCTCCTTCCTGTGACTCAATGCTTTTCCCCTGACGCAGAAGGGCCTCTTTGCGTCTCGTCCAGTCCGGATGGTTGGTATAGTGATTGAACGCCTCTGGGTGAGGCATGAGACCGAAAATGCGTCCGGTGGGATCACATATTCCAGCAATGTCTCTTAAGGAACCATTGGGATTCATGGGCCATTGTCCCTTGGCTTCATCACCCCGTTCATCCGCATATTGCATAACTACCTGGCCATTCCTAAAAAGAAGATCAATATCTTCATCCGATGCATAAAATTTTCCCTCGCCATGTCTAACCGTTAATTCCATGTGGGATAGCCCGGCCGTAAATATGCATGGAGATTTGGGGTTTAGTTTCAAGTTCACCCACGCGTTGATAAAATTGCCCCTATCATTACCAATGAGAGCCACTCTTCTTTCTTGGTAGTTTCCTCCAAACCCGGGAAGGAGACCTAAGTTGACGAGGACCTGGAAACCATTACATATCCCAATGATCAATTTGCCCTGTTGGATGAATTCCTCGATCTGCTCCCCAATGTTAAACTTTAATTTTGATGCCAAAAGGACTCCGGCTCCGTGATCATCGCCCCAGCTAAATCCGCCATCAACGACAAGGATGTGGTAATCATCGAGAGAGGTCTGGGAGCCGAATTTTCCTGCATGGATCAACTCGTTCACATGCAGTCTATGGGATTCAGCGCCTGCAAGTTTAAGGGAGTAATCCGTCTCGTAATCACAATTTAAACCGAAACCAGTGAGCACCAGCGCTTTAACAGGCATCATATCAACCCCCCAAAAGGGCTATTCCAGCAATCCTTCAACTGGGATATTTCTTCCTCGATGATGGGGGCCCCTTCCGCATCTCTGATACGAAGGATGGGTGGTTCTGTTACAACACCTACATGACTGATTATCAGGCCATCAAAGATCTCTTCAAAGGCCCCTCGCTTTGCAGGATCAACCGTCACTATAAACCGGCCCGCTGACTCTGAAAAGAGTGTTTGAGTATTCGTGAGGCCGTTGCTAGAGCGGACATCTCCGAGACGGATTTCCATCCCCAATTCCCCGCCTATGGCCACCAACGCCCAGTGAAGGCCCAGCCCCCCTCTTGTCACGGCGTGCGCGGAACAGATGAGTCCCTGTTGAATCGCCTTGTGCATTGAGAGATAGAGGGGCCAAAGCCCGTTGGCATCCACCTCTGGCACGTGGAGACCCACCTCGCCCATCATCTGATAGTACTCGCCACCGCCAAGCTCATTTCTGGTTTCACCCAACACATAAACAAGGTCGCCAGGGAACTTGGCGTCCATGGTTACGCATTTGCCAATATCCTTAATAATACCTGACACCGTGAAAAGTAGGGTAGGCAATCCTGACACCTTGCGCCTTTCACCAAAGGGACCTTCCAAATTGCCATCAATATACATGCTGTCCTTGCCCGACAACAGGGGTATACCATAGGCGAGACAGGTGTCCCTTAAGGCCCAGTTGGCACGGACCAATTGAGCCGCCTTGTATTTGCCATCTGGGTTTTGTGCCGGGTCGTACTGGATCGTGGGCCAACAGAAGTTGTCTACGCCCCCCAGCTGGTTCGGATCGCACCCCACCGCCAGCACCCTCCTGACCGCTTCATCAATGGTCAGGGCGCTCATGTGGTAGGTATCAATCTGAGAAAAATGGGGATTTATGGCCTGTGCAACGCCAATCCCTCTTTCTAAGTGGAGAACGGGCCTGACCACCACAGCGTCACTCACCATATCCCTTCTCCTGCCCACCAGGGGCTTGATGATGCTGCCCCCTTGGACCTCGTGATCATACTGTTTAGCGATCCAGTTTCTCGAACAGAGATTAGGACGAGAAAGCATATCCTTGAGAAGAGAACCATATCTTTTGGGTTCACTTAAAACAGGTTCTTTAAGCCCCCTCATCTCTGGCGGGATCCACTCCGCATCAAACTCCCATTGGGGAAAATCAGAGGTCAAAAAATCCACCCTTATAAAGGCACAGGTGTTGCCCTTGTAATCAAGTTTGAGGTAGCCGGAATCATTGTACTCCCCAATAACAGTGCTCTCTACCGCATGTTTTGCAGAGAGTTCCATAAAGCGGTCCAGGTGTTCAGGCTTTACGCCTATGGTCATTCGTTCCTGGGATTCAGAGACCCAAATCTCCCACTGGTCTAAACCGTCATACTTCAAGGGGACCCTGCCCAAATCTACCCGGCAGCCATTGCTGAAACGGGAGGATTCCCCCACAGAAGAAGAAAGCCCTCCTCCTCCATTATCTGTAATGAAAGAAATGAGACCCTCATCCCTCGCTTCCAATAAAAAATCGTGCATCTTCTTCTGCGTATACGGGTCTCCGATCTGGACATGGCCCGCAGGGGTTGATTCGCCGTATGTCTCCGAGGCCGCCGTAACACCGTGGATACCGTCTTTTCCCACCCTCCCTCCTGACATGATAATAAGGTCACCGGGCGTGGTGGTCTTAAGATGGGATGACTGGTTGTCCACCTTGGCAGGCATGATTCCCAGAGCTGTAACAAACACAAGACACTTGCCCAGATAGCTCTCATCAAAGAGCACTTGACCGAAAGGGGTGGGAATGCCGCTCTTGTTCCCTCCATCTCTCACGCCCTCAATGACGCCGTCCAGAAGGCGTCGCGGATGGAGGTGTGGCCTCAGGTCCTCTGCGTAGTCTCGAGGGCCCACACAGTATCCATACAGCCCCATGATGAGTTTTGAGCCCTTGCCCGTCCCCATGGGGTCGCGGTAAATACCAACGATTCCTGTAATGGCCCCGCCATAAGCCTCCATGTTGGAAGGACTGTTGTGCGTCTCACCCGTGATGGTGTCGTAGTACTGATCATGAAAGCGAGCCACTCCCGCATTATCCCAGAGAACCGAGACGACCCAATCTCTTTCCTCCTTTATCTTCAGGGTCGGGGCTTCAATGCAGGTCTTAAAGAGGTTATCAACGATCTCGTTGTGGCCATTGGAAAGATCGTGGTATCTGAAGAGTCCTTTGAAGGTATTGTGGTTGCAGTGATCGCTGCGGGCCTGAGAGATATATTCCAGTTCCACATCAGTGGGCAACGAGAGGCCATGCTTTTTCCTTTCTGCCTGGATGTCCTCTCTCAAAAAGTACTGCCGGATAACAGGGATATCACTCTCCTGTAAGGCCAGATTACGATCCAGGGAGATCCTCTTTAATTCTTTATCGCTGCCTATGGCTATGGTACTCACCTGCGGTTTATGATCCAGGACCACCTTGGGCACAATAATGCCTATGCCCTCCTGGGAATCCCATTCGTTGGGGGAATAGATCCTCCACTGTTGTATAATGTCATTGGCGAGGATCTCAGAGGCGATCTTCTCCACCTGCACCTGGAGGAGTTTCCCCTTAATCACGTAAAGCTTGGAGGTGTAGACGGCCTCATCAGGCTTGAATTTGAGTTTCAACAAGTCCTCAATGGCCTCCACCGCTGTGCTCCCGGCCGTGTCTCTGACGCTAGGCCGGAATCCTATCCAAATGACCCAGTCAAAGGCCTTGGCCATGGGTGAAAAGGATGACTCCTCCGTGACGGGGTTGGTAAATATGTGGGTCCTCAGCATCTCCAACTGAGGGTCATTCAGATCAGCATCTATGGTCAGGACACGGATCACACGAATATCTTCCATTTCAAAGGCGAAATAATTCTTTGCTTTGCCTCTTACGCCCGCCCCTTCTGCATCCATCAACCGGTCTTTGAGCCTTATTTCCAGCCTGGCGGCCATCTGTGACTCCTTGTTTTTTTTCAGATTTTGAGGTACTCTAATTGAATACGCAAAACGAGTCAATATGTTACCATGCGCGTTGTGGGGTTGAAATGGTAACCCCAGATGCATATATTGAGCATGAGGCTTTTTAGCTGGATTCATTGAATTTTTCAAGAGTGCTAACCCAACATTTTGAAATCCTGAATGAGAGGTAACCATGCAAATTGACGGCGTGAATGAGGGGGGGAGTGGAAAGCTACCCGACCAGAAAGAGCTGGAAAAGGAGCTGAGCGAATACCTATCCAAGAAATATGGAAACCGCATCAAGATTATTTCACCTTTCATCTTTCCGAAGGGGGAGGAGTCAGCCACCGACGAGGGAAAAGCGGCAGGTAAGAAAAGAGGCGTTCCCTCATTCGATATGCTACCTGAAGAGTTAGAGGCCTATCTTGATAGCTTCGTTGTGAAACAGGACCAGGCCAAGGCCGTTTTGGCCACAAAGATCTGCACCCATTTCAACAGGATAAACTACCTGAAGAAGAATTCTGAGAAAAAGAAGACCCTGGGCGTGGGCATGATAAAGAACAATGTCCTTATGATAGGCCCTACAGGGGTGGGCAAAACCTATATCATCAAACTTATTGCGCAAAAGTTGGGGGTTCCCTTTGTCAAAGGTGATGCCACCAAATTCAGTGAGACCGGCTACGTGGGTGGCGATGTGGAAGATCTGGTGCGCGATCTGGTGTATGAAGCGAACGATAATATAGACCTGGCGGAAAACGGCATCATTTATATAGATGAAATCGACAAAATAGCCTCTGCCAGAAATATCATTGGCCATGATGTATCCCGGACAGGGGTCCAACGGGCCCTGCTGAAGCCGATGGAAGAGACTGAGGTGGACCTAAAGGTCCCCCATGACCCTGTCTCCCAAATACAGGCCATCGAGCATTACAGGCGAACCGGGAAAAAAGAGAAGAAGATGGTCAATACAAGGAACATCCTTTTTATCATGAGTGGAGCCTTTGGTGAACTGGCTGAAATCATCAAGAAGCGACTCCAACGCCAGGGAATAGGCTTTGAAGCGGATGTGCGGCCAACTGAGGTGCCCTGGGAGATCTTGAAAGAGGTGGCGGCCCAGGACTTGATTGAATTTGGATTCGAGTCAGAATTCGTAGGCCGATTGCCCGTGGTTGTTGTCTTTGACGAACTGACCAAAGATGACCTGGTGGAAATTCTAAAAAACCCCAATAACCCCATCATCCTGAGCAAGAGACAGGATTTCAGGGCCTATGGAATTGACATAAAATTTGAGGATGAGGCCTTGGCCAAGATAGCTGAAATGGCTGCTAAGGAGAAAACCGGCGCCCGGGGCTTGGTGAGTGCCATGGAAAAGGTCCTTATCCCTTTTGAGAAGAACCTTCCCTCCACAGATATCAAGGTACTTCTGGTTACCCCGGAGCTGGTCAGTGACCCTGAAGGGGAACTTTCATCTCTGAAACAGAATCCGGATGATCCTAAGAGATTGGAGAGGTTCGAACGGGGAGTCCGGCAAGAGCTGGAGAATATAAAGGCGTTTGTTGCCAGTAGGGTAAGGGATTTTCGTCAAACATCTGGCTTGGAACTCTACGAGAAGAGGGTTGGGCTAATCGCAGAAATATATCTGAAGACCATTTGTGATATAAATACGGCGTTCAATGATTTCGTGCAGATGGTGGAGCAAATCAAAATGGAAGAAGACAACCTATTTGACCAACTCGAGACAAACATCACTTTTGATGAGAGCGCCGTTGATGAGATAATCCGTCAAGCCATTGAGACCGAGGAAGAACCCAGGTCTTTAGCACTAAAGCTGGTAAAAAAGCTTGAGTACGGCCTCAAATTGGTTAGGGATCGAGCGGGCATTGAAGATTTTGTCATTAGTGGAGAGGCTGTGACTGATATGGAAAAGTATATCAACGGGCTTGTTAAGAAGTACTATCAGCAAGAATATGATCTCCATCACTCGGAGAGCAAGGAGAGTTAATTCGATCCGGCCCTTCCTCTCATAAGTCTTCTCTTCTTTGAGTTCTCACCAGAACTAAAACCTGTAGGGATGAGAAAATGATAGGCATCTCAAAACTCTATTGTGGGACGGTAGAGCCCTCTGATGCGCTTCGTTATGGAAGACGGTCAGGTGATTTGCCCTCGCATCTGCTCCAGTTCTCTGCGGATAAGAAGCCGGTGGTGGTCTGGAACGTGACCCGGGCATGCAACTTAAAATGTATCCACTGCTATGCCCATGCTGTGGCTCGAAGCCGTGAAACGGAGTTGACCACCGAGCAGGCCAAAACCATGATTGATGACCTGGCACAGTTCGGGGTACCGGTCCTTCTTTTTTCTGGTGGCGAGCCTCTGGTCCGCCCTGATCTGGTAGAACTGGCCAGGTATGCCGTGGCCAAGGGCATGAGGGCCGTCATATCCACCAATGGAACCCTCATCACCCAAGAAAAAGCAAAGGAACTGAAAAGTGTAGGCCTTTCCTACGTGGGTGTCAGTTTAGATGGCATGGAGGCGATCAATGATCGGTTTCGCGGCAAAAAGGGCGCTTTCAGTGAGGCCATGAAAGGCATAAGGAACTGTCAAGATGCCGGGCTCAAGGTTGGGCTTCGGTTCACCATAAATCACATGAATGTGGGTGAGGTATCCCAGATTTTCCATCTCCTTGAGGCGTCGAATATACCGAGGGTCTGTTTTTACCACCTTGTCTATGCGGGGCGGGGGTCCGATTTGATCGACCAAGACCTGGATCATGCCGAGACCAGAAAAGTGGTGGATTTGATTATGGACAGGACCAAGGATCTGCATGATCGGGGCATGGCTAAAGAGGTTCTGACCGTGGATAATCACGCGGACGGGCCCTACCTCTATCTGAGAATGATCAGGCAGGGGAATCCCCGGGCCAAAGAGGTCTTAGCGCTTCTCAAAATGAACGAGGGGAACAACTCGGGTCGGGGCATCGGCTGCATAAGCTGGGACGG
>CP070840.1:1581283-1585611 GCA_020342025.1 Deltaproteobacteria bacterium | reverse complement strand
ATTCTAGAGGGAAACCCAAAAAAGACAATCTGGTCCCAGTCCCTTGGAACTTTATTGCTGGCGATGCTGAAAGGGCCAAGCAGGAGGCAGTATACGTCGCAGAAGGTTATTTTGAGACCCCGATTGTCCATCAAGCCTGCATGGGAACCGCTGGATGCATCGCAGAGTTTGATCTCAACAGCAATTTGCTGATTCACTGCAAGACCCAGATTCCTTACTTAGCCCAGAACGATTTTAATAGTGCGCTGGAGGCTATGGGCCTTAAGGGCAAAAACGCAAGAATAATCGTTCCAACTCTGGGAGGCGCTTTTGGAACGGGCCTTGATACGCACTGCTATGAATATATTGCTATTCTTCTCGCTTACAAAACAGGCAGACCGGTCAAGATTGTGCTGAATCGGGAAGAGGAGTTCAAAACCACCTCACCAAGACAGCCTACCAAGGCCAATATTGTCCAAGGGTGCGACAAAGAAGGGAAACTCACGTTTCGGGATGTGCGCATGATCCTGGACAACGGGGCGTACACCTCGTGGGGCGCAACGACCCCAAGTGTGATGATGATGACCTTTTCCTCTCTTTACCGCGTGCCCAATGTCTCTTATGAAGCAAAGATGTATTACACCAACAACCCGTATTGCCAGGCCATGAGGGGAGATGGCAACCCGCAGTCCACCTGGATTGTGGAAAGTAATATGGATCAACTCGCAGAGGTTGCCGGACTGGATCCCTATGAATTCAGGGTAATAAACAGCAACATCCCTGATGAGATTTCTCCCATGGGGCTTAATATCACAACGTGCGGTCTAAAAGACTGTTTGAAAACAGTCGCACAGAAACTGGAGTGGAAAGAGAAGCGAGGAAAGAAAAAGAGAGTTAACGGCAAGCAAAGAGGTGTGGGTATGGCTTCCCTGCTCCATGTGGGTGGGGGCGCCAGGGTCTACCGTTCGGACGGATGCGGCGTTATCATGAAGTTGGATGACTTCGGCAACGTTTCCGTGATGACCGGTGGCATTGAAATGGGACAGGGCTTTAACGCAGCCCTTACCCTTTCCTCGGCAGAGGCTTTAGGTGTAACACCGGATAGAATCACAATCGCTCAGGTGGACACGGCTACCTGTCCTTGGGACGTGGGGACCCATGCCAGCCGTGGGGCGTTCACATCTGGGAATGCAGCCATCATGGCCGCACAAAAGGCTAGAGAGAAGATATTTCAACTGGCCGCAGAGCACTTTATGCCCCGGGTACACTTTAATCTCAAAGGACGACAGAAGAAAGATTCTGATTTTGAACTACCTGACCTAAATTATGAGAGAATATGTGATCCCTCGGAGTTCGATCTAAAGGAAAATATTGTTTTCCTCAAGGAAGAACCTAATAATACGCTGCTTCAGCTAAAGCTCGAGGAGATCTTAAGGGAGGCCCACTACAGGGAGCAGGGCACCATGATCGTAGCAGAGGCGTTCTATGACCCATGCAACCAGATGGTGGATATGAGCACATGCAGAGGGAACCTCTCAGAGACCTACCTTTTCGGTACCCAGGGTGTGGAGGTGGAAGTGGATCTGGAGACCGGAGAAGTTAGAGTGGTTCAGTTTGTTGCTGCCCATGATGTGGGCCAAGTGATTAATAAGCAGACCATCGAGGGACAGATCTACGGCGGTGTTGTCATGGGTCTGGGATATGCGCTCTCGGAGGATTATAAAAAAGAAAGGGGCCGAAATATTAACCCCAATTTCTTGGACTATAAAGTGCTGTCACCTGCGGATATCAACTTCCCAATCCATGTGGAATGTATTGAAACCAACGACGAAGCGGGGCCCTTTGGGGCCAAAGGGGTGGGAGAACCGGGCCTCGTCCCCACAGCACCGGCTATCGCAAATGCCGTGTACGATGCCATAGGTGTGAGGATCAGAGACTTGCCCATGACGCCTGAGAAGATATTGGCTGCACTGAGAGCAAAAAAAGGAGAGGATTAGTTCGTTGAGACTTCCAAGCTTTGAATATCTTGAGCCCAGGAACCTAGAGGAAGCGCTAGAATATCTGGCCGCCCATGCTGAAAAGGCCAGAGTTGTTGCAGGCGGGACCGATTTGATTGCCCGGATGAAACAGCGTCTGGTGAAGCCCGCATTCCTGATCAGTTTGAAAAATCTCAAGGAGCTAAGCTTTGTGCGCCAAGAGAAAGGGATGGCAGCGATCGGTGCCATGACCCCCCTCTTTTCTCTGCTGGATTCAGCCCTCATCCGGGCCAATTACCCTGCACTCTTAGAGGCCATCAAGGGGATTGGCGCACCCCCCGTCCAGCACTTTCGGGGTACAATCGGGGGGAATCTTTGCCTTCAAACGCGGTGTCTCTATTACAACCAGTCCGCTTTCTGGCGTGCAGGGAGGACCAGGTGCCACAAGGATAATGGGGAGACCTGTTATGCGGAAGAGAACAGTGACCGGTGCCGGTCCGCCAACCAATCCGATGGGGCCTGCGCGCTGATGGCCCTGGGAGCAAAAGTCATGCTTGAATCCACCAGGGGGAAAAGGATACTTCCCATTGAGGAATTTTTTACAGGTAAGGGCGAGAATCCATTTGCCACTGAATCTGACGAAATGGTCACAGAGATTCGTGTGCCACTTGCAGCCAAGGGCCAGGGGAGTAGCTTTCAAAAGCTGACTTACCGTTCAGCCCTTGACTTTGCCTTGGTTTCTGCCGCTGCATCGCTGGCTGTGGAGAAAGGTAAAATATCTGATGCCAGGATAGCGATCGGCGGTGCCGGGGCCTCCCCCCTTCTCTTGAAGGAGGCCGCAGGGATATTGTTGGGCAAAAAACCTGAGGATACGGGATCTATCCACGAGACGGCCAATCAGGTTCGGAAACACGCGTCTGCCTTTATGGTGGATAACCTGGGGGCTACCCTTGAGTATCGACAGAAGATGTCCGGTGCGATGGCCAAGAGGGCAATAAAGGAGGCACTTGAGCGAGCAAGATCATGAAAAAAATGATACCCATATCCCTGATCGTAAACAAGGAAGCATATGATCTGTACGTGCCTCCCAATCGTACACTTCTAGAGGTGTTGCGGGAGGATCTGGAACTGACGGGGACAAAGGAGAGCTGTGGGGAAGGCGTCTGTGGGTCCTGTACGGTTTTGTGTGATGGGCTGCCCATTAGGAGCTGTCTAACCCTTGCTGCAGAGGTCCAGGGATCAGAAATCTCAACCGTGGAAGGCTTGCGTATGGAGGATGGTCAACTCGATCCGTTGCAGCAGTCCTTCATGGATCATGGCGCCGTGCAATGTGGCTTTTGCACGCCGGGAATTCTCATGTCGGCCAGGGCATTTCTGAACCAAAACCCCGAGCCGAGCGAGACGGATATCCGCACGGCCATTAGCGGAAACATATGTCGATGTACCGGGTATACAAAGATCGTGGAAGCGATAATGGAGGTGGCAAGGGGTGGGACTGATACTTGATGCCGGATGTCTTATACCGGATCCCTGATAACAGAGGTTTGGGTCAATTCATCTTCAAAAAAACTTTATCCGGTATCTGGAATCTGCTATCCGGCATCAGGCCGCAAATTTTTCAAAGGGGCGTCGAAAGGGAGTCAAATAAGATCGAGGTCAAAAGGCGGTGAGCAAGGATTACTCATTAATCGGTAAAAGAGTACCCAGGGTCGATTCCCTGTCAAGAGTCACTGGGGCAGCACAATTTTCCGGTGACCTCAAGCTTCCGAGGATGCTTGTGGGTAAGGTCAAGCGAAGTCCATTGGCCCATGCCCGGATCCTTCACGTGGAAACGTCAAAGGCGGAAAAACTCAGAGGGGTAAAGGCCGTTGTGACGGGCCAGGACACGGCAGGGGCGAAATGGGGCGTCTTTCGTTATACCCAGGACATGGAACTGTTGCCTAAGGAGAAAGTGCGATATTTTGGTGAGGAGATTGCCGCAGTGGCTGCTGTGGATGAAGATACCGCCATGGAGGCGCTTGAGCTGATATCAGTGGATCTAGAAGAGCTCCCTGCCGTGTATGATCCCCTTGAATCCATGGCATCTGAAGGCCCTCTCATCCATGACGAATTTCGGAACAATATCAACATCCACGTGGAAATCCACGTGGGAGACGTCGAGAAAGGCTTCAAAGACTCTTACATAGTCAGGGAGGACACCTTTACTGCGGCTGAGGACAACTATTTCCAGGGTGAGCCTTTTGCAGTCGCTGCACGGTTTGATGATGAGGGAACCCTTGAAATCTGGACCCCCAATGCCGGCCCGCACATGAAGGCCAAACCGCTGGCCAACCTCCTCTTGATGCCCCTTCACAAGGTCAGGGTGAGGAAGAT
>CP070840.1:1577852-1581183 GCA_020342025.1 Deltaproteobacteria bacterium | reverse complement strand
GGCACCCCCCTTGGTGCGCATTCTGGCCCTGAAGCCATGGGTGCGGGCCCTTTTTATATTGCTGGGCTGATATGTCCTTTTCATGATTCCACTAACATCACTTTTTGCATTGATTTCCTATAAACTTTATAAGTAAAATATATGGTTACATATTTGTCAAGCGCATAAATTCCGTTTGCTCATTTCGAATTTTATATTTTCCACGAGTTAGTTTGTCTAAGTGAATGAAAATCCACAATGTTTTTGAAAGGAGACCGTAATGTTATTGGATCCCATACTGGGCTTGTTCTCCAACGATTTGGCCATTGACCTGGGCACGGCAAACACGTTGGTCTATGTGAAAGGGAGGGGGATCGTTCTCAGTGAGCCCTCCGTGGTGGCTGTAAGAAGGGATGAAAAAGGTGGGTCCAAGATTCTGGCCGTGGGCAAAGAGGCAAAGATGATGTTGGGGCGCACGCCTGGGAACATTGTGGCCATTCGCCCGATGAAGGATGGGGTTATTGCAGATTTTGAGATCACAGAGGCCATGCTACGTCACTTTATCAGAAAGGTGCACAATCGGAGAACCCTTGTGAGGCCTCGAATCATTATCTGCGTCCCTTCCGGCATCACCCAAGTGGAGAAAAGGGCGGTCCGGGAATCCGCAGAATCGGCAGGGGCAAGGGAGGTGTTTCTCATAGAGGAACCCATGGCGGCGGCCATCGGTGCAGGATTGCCCATCACCGAACCCACGAGCAACATGGTCGTGGATATTGGTGGTGGCACGACAGAGGTGGCTGTCATATCTCTGGCAGGGATTGTCTATAGCAAGTCTGTGAGGGTTGGCGGCGATAAGATGGACGAGGCCATATTGCAGCATATCAAGAGGAAATACAATCTCCTCATAGGACAGTCCACGGCTGAAATCATTAAGACCAGCATAGGAAATGCTTATCCCAGCGATCAAGTGGAAACCATAGAGGTGAAAGGCCGCGATCTGGTCACGGGTATACCGAAGATTTTGACCATAGATTCGGATGAGGTGCGGAAATCCATCTCTGAACAGGTGGAGACCATCGTGGAGACAGTGCGCATCGCCCTCGAACAGACCCCTCCAGAGCTGGCTGCAGATATTGTGGACAGAGGGATCGTGCTGACCGGCGGTGGTTCCCTGCTCAAGAATCTGGATATCCTTTTGAGAGAAGAGACAAAACTTCCCATCACGATCACAGAAGATCCTCTGTCTACGGTGGTGCTCGGCTCAGGAAAGGCCCTGGACAGCATTTCCGTTTTAAAAGAGGTCATGATTAAGTAATCTTAGACGGTCGGAGTTAATTAAAATAATTGCCGAGACTAAAGAGGTTCAGAACATTCTGGATATGGATCATTTTCATCTTCTTAACGCTCCTGCTTCTTTCCTCAAATTTGGGTGGGAAGGGATCGTGGAATCCGGCTGAACAGATCATTATTGAAGCTACCGCCCCCATTCAAAAACTCATCAAAGGGACCATTAATATTATAGAACGCGTCTGGCTGAAGTATTTTGATCTTATCAATGTGCGTGATGAAAACTATCGGCTAACGAGGGAAATAGAGACCCTCCGAATGGAAAACTCTCGCTATCTGGAAACCCTGGCCACTCAAGACCGTCTTCAAAAACTCCTTCAGTTCAAGGAAACCATAAACTGGCCTGTGGTGGCTGCCCAGGTCATCGGCCGGGATCCTACCGGATGGTTCAAATCGGTGATCATTGATAAAGGAAAGAATTCCGGGCTGAAAGTTAATATGCCTGTGGTCAATGCGGACGGCGTGGTGGGCCGCTTGGTATCCGTGTCTCCCAACTATTCCAAGGTCCTCTTAATCATAGATCAAAATAGTGCAGTGGACTGCCTTATCCAGCGCTCTAGGGATGAGGGAATTGTAAAGGGATTATCCTTAAAGCTCTGCAAACTTGATTACATGCTTAAGACAAGTGATGTGGTGGTGGGTGATAAGGTGGTTACCTCAGGACTGGGGCGTGTCTATCCGAAGGGACTTCCTGTGGGAGACGTGCTGGAGGTGGTCAACATCCCTGGGGAATTGTTTAAAGATATCAAAGTGGGGCCCGTGGTGGATTTTTCGAAATTGGAAGAATTGCTCGTTATCTTGAAGGAGGACCCATTAGTCAGCCAACAGGAAGAAAAAGGTTAGGCCTGTATCTCCTACTCTGGTTTGCATCCCTTTTTTTTGTCCTCATCAAAGGGAATCTGATCAACCATGTCCAACTCGGTCCCTTTGACGTGGATCTTGTGATCATAATCATGACCTATCTTCTGGTCTTTTATGGAGAGACAGGGGCAGGAATCTTCGCTCTCAGTCAAGGACTTCTGATTGACATCTTCTCAGGGGGTCTGCTGGGCCTCTTCACGCTGCTTTATTTGACCCTCTTTCTGGGTATGAATCTTGGATCTTACCTCTTCGACCTCCGCGCAGCAAAAGGTCAGATCATTATTATATCGCTGGCCGTTCTACTAAAGGGGATTTTGCTGATCGCTTTCTTGAATCTTTTTCCCCTGGAGATTCATATTTCCCATTTGGTTTTCTGGGTTTTCGCCGCATCGGCTGCATGCTCAGGCCTGCTGGGGCCACTCTTATTTTTCTTCTTCAATCACTTGAAGTATTTTCTGTTAAGGGGCATAAGAGAGACCTCGGAAGATCAGATATGATCCCATGATCCCATGTTCCCATGGAGTAATGGAGTCATGGGTAAAGATGAGAGAGATTTTCTTCTTTTCCTTGCCCACTACTTCAGTACTCCGACACTCCAGTCTTTGAGGGATTCTTTCCCATGAGAAGTTCAGGATTTGACTCGGTTTCAGTAGAGGTCTTCAACAGGCGGCTAAGAATACTGACATTGTGTGTCTTTGCCGTTTTTGCTGTTTTGGTGCTGAGGCTTTGGTTTTTACAGATACTTAACGGACCGAGCTATAGGGTTCAGTCGGAGAATAACCGGATCCAGCTTCAGGACATCCCCCCTTTTAGGGGAATGATTTTCGATCGCCATGGAGAATTGCTGGTGGATAACCGGCCGTCCTATGATCTCTACATAATTCCTGAACAGATCCAAGATCAAGAGCACCTTCTGAAGAGCTTGAAGTTGATGATCGGTCTTGAGCCACAATCGGCACTGGATAGATTGGGCAAGGAGTCTCACAACCGTCCTTTCAAACCCGTTCTCATCAAAAAAAACGTTTCTCGCGGTGAACTGGCGATCGTAGAAACCAATCTCTTTAACCTGCCGGGCGTGATGATCCAGGTTAAACCCCAGAGACATTATATTTTTGGGAGCTTTGCATCTCATCTTATCGGCTAT
>CP070840.1:1570068-1577752 GCA_020342025.1 Deltaproteobacteria bacterium | reverse complement strand
TCCTACACGAGCCCGTCTGGGACAACCCTTCGGAGAGCTTCAAGGAGAACGACCAAGCCATTCAGGACAGGCACTACACCTTCTACGCCGGACACACGCACAACTACGACAACGACCACCTGAACGGCCACGAGTACATCACCGTGGCATCTGCCGGCGCCGCCTTCGTCCACGACGGCCCGGGCAACGTGGATATGCTGACTTGGGTGACCATGACCGAGGACGGCCCGCAGATTGCCGGTATCGCGCTCAAGGGCATCTTCGATCGCAAGGGGCTGGATCCGAAGATGTTCAGCGCCTACGACCGCACCCCCCCGCTTGGGGCCAGCCACGGGAAAACCGAGGCGACACCGGGCCAGAGTCTCGGCATCACCTCTGTGCCGAACCTGCGAGACATGGGCGGCTACAAGACCAACGATGGCCGGACCGTCGCCAGAGGGCTTGTGTATCGCTCCAATCAGCTCAGCGGGATCAGTCCCGGCGACATGGAGAAGCTTGCCAATCTCAAACTCAAGAATGCCTACGACCTGCGCACCGTCGAAGAGCGGAAAAAACGCCCGGAGGAACTGCCACTTGGCGTCAACTACGTCGTTCTGGACGTGCTGGCCGACTCGCCACAGGCGGGACCGGCACAGCTTGAAAAGCTTATGCAGGATCCGAAGGGGGCAAATGCCGCCCTCGGCGGAGGCAAAGTGGAAGCGGGTTTTCAGCAGTCATACCGGGAGTTTGTCTCCTTGCCGAGCGCGAAGTTGGAGTTCCGTAAGCTGTTCTTGGCGCTTGGCGACCAGAAAAAACTGCCCGCACTCTTTCACTGCACAACCGGCAAGGATCGGACCGGATGGGCTGCCGCGGCCCTGCTGACCCTGCTCGGTGTACCGAAGGACAAGGTCGTGGAGGATTACCTGCGTAGCAACGACTACATCCTCCCCGCTTACAAGAAGGCCATCGATGCCTTTGTCGCGGGCGGCGGAGACCCGGCGATTCCTCGGGCCATCCTGGGCGTGAAGAAGGAGTACCTCAATGCCGCATTCGACGAGATGCAAAAGAAGTACGGCAGCATCGAGAAGTATTTTTCTGATGGGTTAGGCATAGATGCTGCGAGACAGAAAGCCTTGCGCGATCTCTACCTGGGGCAGAAATAGACGAGTCCATACTCGTCGATAAGATAGAGGGCGGTCGAGGGATTGAAAGACTTCCTGGGACGCCGACCGCGACTGTGGTCAATTCGTGGAGACCCCAAAAGAGCCTAAAGCGGAGAAACGCTAATCCATTGACATAACGCCTCTGGTAGGAATAGTTATATTGAATCGTTGCACATCGCTTTTCGTATAATGAGGAAGAGCTGTTTTTGGAGTACCGGTCTAGGCGGCTGAAAAACTCCGCTAGATGGGTCAGTCTACAACCTTGTGAGCGAAGGATCCCCGGCGTGGAGCTCCCTGTGAATTCCCATCGGGCTTTCTGTTTAACCCTATAGAGAGGAGGAATGTATCATGAAAAGAAGAGTTGCGATTATAATCCTATGTTTACTCATCCCCATCCTTTTTGGTGGTTGTGCCAGCGACATGACAGCGGCCCAGAGGGGAGCCGTTGGTGGGGGAGCGGCGGGAGCCGTTGGCGGGGCGATATTAGGCGGCAGCGCGAAAGGTGCCTTGATCGGTGCGGGAGTAGGCGCTCTTGGAGGAGCCCTGGTCAATGATGCCATAGAGAAGGAAAAGAAGAAATAGGCTTTTTGTGAAACAGATTACCGTGACTTAGGAAAGGAGATGCAGACATGAGATCTTTACCCAGAGAAGAAGCGACGCTCCAGGAGCGGATGGAAAGAATTGAGAAGCAAAATCGATGTTTGAAGAGCTGTATGCTCGTCTTGGTCTTATCTCTTCTGGCTCTCGCTGTGATGGGGGCCAAGGCGGGAACACGTGACGGACATTTTCGTCAAATCATTGCAGAGGAAATAATCATTGTCGATGGTGCAGGCCAAGAGCTTATAGGTATTGGTTTCAGGAAAGAGGCGGGGACTGGAATAAGAATTCTTAACAAGGCGGGAAAAAGAGTTTTGGGTATAGGAATTACCGCTGATGAAGGAGGGAGCGGTATTCTGGTCGCTGACAAAGAAGGAAGACCCCGAATCGGTTTGGGTATGGATGAGGGTTTACCCAGCCTTGCCATGGTCAATGAAAAAGGGAAGAAAACTATGGCCATGGGGGGAGACGAAAATGGATACGGCTTTGTCATCATGGATGAGAATGAAGTGGAACGGGCCGGTCTGGGTTTCAAGGAAGGGAATACCGGAGTCATGATCTATGATGATAACGGGCAATACGTGAGAGGCATGATCAGGCAAAAAAACGGGACCCACTACTCTTCCTATATGGATGAAAATGGAAAAGAGATCATCGTGAGATAACTGCCCTGCCCATATCAGACTCAGAGGGAGTTTCAGAGATGATGTTATTCATTTGGAAATTTCGTCATTGCTGCGGCGCAAAGCCAAAAAGATTTCTACTCCAACCACTCGTCCTGCTTTTTGCCACATTTTTTGTGCTTATTTTTGTCCATACCGGAGCAAGGGCGAGTGAATCGCTATTGAAGCATGAAAAATCGTGGACCGGCAATTTTGACGGTATGTTGGAGAGACACAAGATCCGCGTCCTGGTCCCTTACAGCAAGACTTACTACTTCCTGGACGGCGCCACTCAGCGTGGCATTTCCTACGAAGGAATGCAAATCTTTGAGAAATGGCTGAACAAGGAATTGGGCACGGGGCGCCTCAAAGTTCATGTGGTCATGGTCCCCACGGTGCGAGATGAACTCTTCTCCGGCCTCGTAGCCGGCCGTGGCGACATCGCAGTGGGAAACATCACCATTACACCGGAGCGTCTGAAAATCGTCGACTTCTCAGATCCCTTTGTAAAAGGTGTCAGAGAGATCGTGGTTGCCGGGCAGGGAGCCCCAACACTGAAAGGCTTGGACGATCTGGCGGGCCAGAAAGTCTTCGTGCGGACTTCAAGCAGCTATTATGAAAGCCTGAAACGCCTTAATGAAGAATTTAAGAAGTCACGCAAGAAACCCGTAAAGATATCGCCAGCGGACGAGAACTTCGAGGATGAGGATCTTCTTGAAATGGCAAACGCAAGCTTAGTATCCTTCATTGTGGTGGATGAGCACAAGGCAGCGGCGTGGGGCCCCATTTTCGAAAATGTGAAGCTCTATCCCGATATCGCCGTTCGAACGGGTGGCGAAACGGCTTGGGCCTTTCGGAAGAACAGCCCCAAGTTGAAGGAGGTGGTCAACAGGTTTGTTGCGGGTCACAAGCAGGGGACAATGCTCTTCAATGTGGTCACCAAGCGCTACCTGAAAAACATAAAATGGGTAAAGAACGCCCTTTTTGAGGAAGAATTCAAAAGATTCAAAGACGCGGTCCAGCTCTTCAAGAAATATGCAGACGAGTACGATTTCGACTGGCTCATGGTCGCGGCCCTGGCCTACCAAGAATCCCGGATCGATCAGAGCCAGCGCAGCCCGGCCGGTGCCGTTGGGGTCATGCAGATGCTGCCGGCCACGGCAGAGGATCCCAATGTGAATATACCGAATATCGAAGACCTGGGGAACAACATTCATGCAGGGGTGAAGTACCTCCGATTTCTCAAGGATCAGTATTTTGAAAAGGAACCCATGAATGAGGCGAACAAGACCCTTTTTACCTTTGCAAGCTATAACGCGGGCCCGGCCAGGGTTGCCAAGCTTCGCAGGGAAGCCAAAAAGGCCGGCCTCGATCCCAATGTGTGGTTTCGCAATGTGGAAATGGTGGCCGCTAAGCGAATTGGGCGCGAGACAGTACAGTACGTGAGCAATATCTATAAATACTACACGGCCTATCGGTTGATCATGGACAAACTCCAGCGCAAAGAAGAAGCAAAAAAGAAAATGGGTTAGGAAAGGGGAAAACCATTATGAGAGTGAAACTGGCAATTATTTTATTGGTCGTTTTTTTCGCGAGCCCGCTGGAAGCGCAAGAACTCACAGGCACCCTCAAACAGATTAAAAAATCCGGTCAAATCAGAATTGGCTATCGTGAGTCTGAACCACCCATGTCATTTTTAGACAAGAAGGGCAACCCGACTGGTTATTCAATTGATCTCTGTAAATGTATCGTCACTGGAGTTGAAAACAGAATTGGCGCGAATGTAAAGGTTGAATATGTTCCCGTAACAGCTGAAGAGCGATTTAAAGCCCTGGCCGATAACAAAATTGACATATTATGTGGTTCAACGACTAAAACGCTTTCCCGGAGTGAGATTGTTGACTTTACGCAACTTACCTTTGTCACCGGCGCTTCGCTAATGACCTTAAAAGATAATAAGGCCCGTGATTCTGCCGGCTTTGCTGGAAAGAAAATTGGAGTGGTGAAAGACACAACGACCGCCGTCGTATTGAAAGAACTGATTCAAGATACATCAACAGATGCGGAAGTTGTCTTTTTCAATTCAGCGAAAGAAGGAATCGATGCGTTACGAAATAAGAAAATCGATTCCTTTTCTTCTGACCAGATCGTGCTTATTGGCATCGCTTCAAAAGCACCTGATCCAATGAGCTTTGTGATTGATTCCAACGTGTTTTCCTTTGAGCCTTTTGCACTTGCCGTCAGGCGAAATGATGCGGACTTTCGTCTTGTTGCAGATCGCGTGATATCTGAACTTTACCGGTCAAAAAAGATACTTGAAATTTACGACAAATGGATTGGCGAGTTTACCCGACAAAGGCTGCCAATATACGATGCAATGATCCAACTTAATGCGACGCCAGATTGAGAATAGTGCGGTACGGGGGAAGCCAGTGCAATTATGCATTTCTTCCCAGGTTCTGATAAATTGCGTAATTTCTCGGGCCCCTTTTCACATATCTCCTATTCCTATTTTTTTTGACTTACTAGCCTCGCTTGTTTATATTAGTTGGTCATGAAAGAAAGCCCGTGTCACGTATTTTTGCTAAAAGTCTAAAAAGAAAAGGAGGAGCCATGAAATCGATTTACATGTTTCTTCTTGCCTTGATCGTGGGGATGACTCTAGCCTGCTCCAGCTCCCAAGACAGGGCCTATAAGGCACAAGAAAAGGTCCACAAGGAAAGACTCAAACTGGTGGAGCAGTACCAGAAGTGCATGAAAGAAGCTGGTGAGGACCAGCAAAAGAAGGAAGCGTGCGAGCAATATCTGAAGGCATCTGAGGCCCTCAAATAATTCACTTAAAAGCCTTTGAGCGATCACACCGATGCCGGTCTGCGATCCCTCATTCTACTCACGACATGTTGATGGTTTGTGGGAGGATCAATCCGTCTGAACATTCTCTGAGCAGGAGTTCAGGAAGCTTGCGTCGGGAAGTTTTAGGTGACCGCTATCTTTGACTTCACAGGGCCCACGGCCACCAGGTAGAGGAGTCTCGACGCGTCATTGAGACCGAGCAGTTCAGCGGCTTCTCCATCATAGAGAGCCCCGATACCGCAACACCCCATCCCCATGGCCGTTGCGTCCATATAGAGCCTCTGTCCCATTCTCCCCGCACTGAGCATGGCATACCGATATCCGCGGGCCCCCCATGTCCGATCCATGAGCTCCAGATTCGTTAGGAACAGAAAGTGCGAGGCCGCGTTGGCAAGCCACTGCTGATCCAGGCAGATGTGGGCCATGCTTTCCATGAAATTTCCAGGTGTGACGAGACCGAGGGAGGCCTCTGTCGTGTCCAGCATATAGAAACCCGGCTCCATGCCCTCCACATCACCCGCAAGGAAACCGAGAGCCACTGTTCGGCGGTATTTTGCGCTCTCTGTTAAATAGGCCGAATCTTCTGCGCAGATTGAATCGATTAGCGCCCCCACATGGTCTCTATTTAGAGGCTCTTTCACGAAATTGCGCCTGGAACGTCTTTTGTACAGGGCCTCGGAGTAATTCATGATCTCTGGCCAGGCGGAAGGGAGAGGGGCCCTTGTCCACGTCTCAGGAACAACGCCCATTTCATGATGCATTTCCCGTTCTGGCCCTGCTTCTGGAATGAGAGATGCACTCGCCTGATGGAATTCCCAAACGGCTGGGTAGTCCATTTCTTTTGCAGCCACCTGACTCGCACTTCCCATCTCCTTGGGGAGTTCGCCAATCTCCTCCACGGGGGCATCAGCCATAGTATCGGTCCCCAAAACATGGACCACAGCCAAGCAGACCTCTTTTGTCTCATCAAGCCCCAACAATTGATTGATGCTACCGTCATCAAATTCATAGCAGAGGTCGAAAGGGAGCTTGAGGGCCTTAAGGGCCAGCACCAGGTTCTCCACAAGATGGCCCGTATCCAGGAGGTGGTACCGATAGGAACGATCACGATATTTCCAGGCACTCCTGAAGAAAATGGCCGTCAGGAAGAAAGTGAGGTGCGGTACCCTTTTATTGGGTGTTTGAGTGAAACGGACAACGTGAGGGGTGATGTCCTGTTCGCGAATGCGATAGAGGCAGTGGCGGTGGATGGCGAAATGATAGAGGCCATCATCCAGGCCACGCGCGGAATGGGTGGCTATGTAGAGTTCGGTGGGATAGAGGGCACCGGCTGAGGCCACACTGCGGAAATAGTAATCGCCCCCCGCAGAACGTGCCTTTGCCGTGAGCGTATAGGCCAAGCGGAGAATCAGAGAAAGAACTTCCACATCCATCTTCTCGACCTTCTCGACCTTCTCGACCTTCTCCCCCTCCTGTCCCGATTTTAGAAGAACAGAGAGTTTTTCTTCTGGAAGGGATAGATCCGAAGGCAAAGAGATGGGGGTAACGCCCGGGTAGTCCTTGAAAACGCTGGGCTGGTTTTGCCAGTCAAGATAGTGGGGTGTCATTCTATCCCGCTGGTAACTGGTATGGTGATGATATTGACGGCAGGATTTGATCATATTTCGCTGAGGCCTTTGATGGTCTTAGACTGGCGTACTGATACGCAATGGTTTAGAGGGATTTCACAGCAGAGTAAGTTAGCGCGTTGAATTTCCGTACCTTTACAGGCAAATCTTCTGGCTAGGCTCCAGATGGATACCTGCCGCATTCCTCAGAGGGAAAGGGGGAGATTCTGTGATAAGGCACCTAGTCTTCTTCCACGATGATGGCTCCAGGGGCACACTCCCTTGCAGCCTGAAGGACTTTCTCTTCCAGTGGCTCTGGGACTACGTCCACTAAGACCCTTGAGACAAGTTGGTCTTCATCATATTCAAAGACTTCGGGGCAGACCTTGTTGCAATTGCGATCGCCCATGCACAGGTCATAATCAATTTTTACTTTCATAATGAATCCCAAGGCCCCAATCCCTTTCCCAGTTTAAGGGGAAGGAATTGGGGCCATTAAAGTTTTCTAAATTAAGCAGCTTCTATTTCCCGTCTAGCCGCCATATCATACAACACCCTCTCCCTGGCCTTCACCCGCCTTGCCACCCCTTCCCCGATTATCCTCGAGAGCACGGTGGTGGTCAAGGGGGACGTCAGCACCCGCCGGCGGGCCAGGACCAGTGGGACCAGCCATATCACGAAGAGGACGAGGGCCAGGTTGCCCAGCCATGCGGGCCCCAGGGGAGGCCCGGCGACGATGGCCCCGTTCTCCTGCTGGTTGACCAGGAGCGCCACCGGCAGCGCCAGGAACGCGTCCAGGAGTAGGACGGCCCCTATACCGAAC
>CP070840.1:1560369-1569968 GCA_020342025.1 Deltaproteobacteria bacterium | reverse complement strand
CTGCAAGATGTGCGTTAAGGTGTGCCCCGCTGAGGCGGTTAGCATGGAAGGGAATGTGGTGATCATTGATCAGAAGAAGTGCATTGAATACGGGCCTGAATGCAAAGAAATCTGCGTGGAGAAATGTCCACGAAATATCTTTCGATACTATCGTCCCCGTAAAGCAGAGGAAATCAAAGTAGCTACTGGGTAAAAAACTCCTCGCAGTTGAGGGTTGTTATTAGTTATCAGTTATTAGTTATTGGTTATCGGTTACTGGTTATTATTTATCGATTATGAGTTTCAGATCACGAATAGCGCTCCATTGAGGTCTGAGAATCTTAGAGTGGAGGAACAAAATGGAAGATAGGCGTATTGATAGAAGGTCTTTTATGAAGCTCTCAGGTCTGCTCGGCCTGGGTCTGGCATCTGCTGGTGTTATTCCGATCACCGCAGAAGCGGTAAAGTTTAACAAAAAGATGCACAAGGTTTCTAAAACCCGTCTGGCCATGGGCACGTTTGTCTCTATGACCCTCATACACGACTCTCGGGATGAGGCTGAAGAGGCGATGGGCCAAGCCTTTCAAGAGATGGATAGGTTGTCAGCGCTGATGAATCGTTATGACGAGAGCACGGCTGTTGGCCAACTCAACCGCGAAGGATATCTTAAAGACATACCCCCTGAAGTGGCGGAGGTAGTCTCAAGGGCCCTTTATTACCATCGGATCAGCCAGGGGAATTTTGACATAACGGTGAAACCCATTATTGACCTCTTTAAAGAGAAGACGGGTGAGAATGAGAAGGCCCTCCCCACTGATAAGGAACTGAGAAGAGCCCTCGAATTTGTGGGTTCAAATAATATCGAACTCAAAGGAAGTGCCATCGCCTTTAAGAAACCTGGAATGGGAATCACCCTGGATGGTATTGCCAAGGGATATATCGTGGATAGGGCCTCAGAACGATTAGCCGCTCATGACATAAAGAATCACTTGATTAATGCGGGTGGAGATATCCGAACGATGGGAGCCAGGGCGGACAATAAACCCTGGACTGTGGCGATTCAGGATCCTCTAAAGAAAAGGAACTATCCAGATATTGTCCATATGAATACTGGGGCAATAGCCACATCTGGGAACTATGAGATCTATTTTGATCGGGAAAAGATGTTTCATCATATCGTGGATCCCCGAACCGGAATCTCCCCGGAGATGAGCACCAGTGTCTCTGTGATTGCCCCGACGACCATGGACGCGGACGCCCTTGCTACGGGTGTCTTTGTGATGAATCCTGTCAAGGGGACGGGGTTTATTAATTCCCTTGGCCAGACTGAGAGTCTGATTGTTGCGAAGGATGGCACTCAACTGAAATCGAGGGGCTGGAAAAGCGCGGCCAAATGATGCGCTCCATTTGATCTAGGAGGCCCGAGAATGTTTTGGGGTCAAGGGCAGAGAGTGCAATGCCCTTCCACTCTTTGGATAAAGCGACCGCTTCGCTAGGGCTGAGGCGGTCGGTTTTATTTAGGACCAAAAGCATGGGAATCCTTTTCAAGTCCAACCTTTCAAGAATATCTTCAACAGCCTTGATCTGTTCCTCCACCCGGGGACTGCTTGCATCCACCACGTGGAGCAATAGATCCGCATCGTGAAGTTCTTCAAAGGTGGCAGCAAAGGCCTCCATGAGATCTTCCGGCAGGGCCCTGATAAATCCCACAGTATCCGTAATAATCACCTCCCGCTCACGCGGAAACCGGAGCCGACGACTGCTCGGATCCAGCGTCTCAAAAAGGCGATCCTTAACCGCTACCCGGCTGTGGGTTAGGCTGTTCAAAAGGGTGGATTTGCCCGCGTTGGTGTAGCCCACTATGGAAATGACAGGCAGCCCGCGGGTATTTCTGAGCCTCCGGCGATCCTCTCGCTGCTGTTTTATGGCTTTCAACTCCCTGTTTAGCCTTGCAATACGCTCCCTGACTCGACGTCGGTTAATTTCCAGCTTGGTTTCACCTGGGCCCCTTCCACCAATACCGCCTGTCAGCCTTGACATGGCTGTATTCTTTGTTGCAAGCCTAGGAAGCAGATATCTCAGCTGGGCCAATTCTACCTGGATCTTACCCTCTCTGGTGACCGCCCTCCTAGAAAATATATCCAAAATGAGCTGACTTCGATCAATGATCTTCAATTCCGTATCGTCCGTTAGACTCTTCACCTGCGCTGCTGTCAGCTCTTTGTCAAAGATGAGAAGGCCGGAACCCGTCTGAAGGCATCTGAGGACCAATTCAGTCAGTTTGCCTTTTCCGATCAAATGACGAGGGTTTGCCTTTTTAATGTGTTGGATAACCAGATCGGTCACCTCCAAATTGTTGGAGATGGCAAGATCCCGTAACTCATCCAAGGATTCCCGAGCTCTCCGAGTAGGGCCTTCTGTCACCCCGACCAACACGGCCCTTTCTCTGTTCTTCAGCGCCCGACTCCCCTCGGTCCTGGCAAGTTCATCCTCGAGGGATTGTATCAATTCCTGAAAGTCAACGTTCAATTGTCCCATATCAGGGACCGTGGTTACGTTCCACCCCTCCCCTGCACTGTTGTGAGGCAAAATGTGTGCATAGGAAATCGCGCCAGGGATCCCTTCGTCGCCCACCTGGATGCAGACCATGAGATCGAGGCCCAAAAGGACCAGGTCTGTTAAATCCTCGTTAGAAAGGGATGTGCCATTTAGATGGGTATGGATACACCTGAGGCCTTTAAGTCGCCCCACCCCCAGCCGTTCCCTTTGCAGATCAGGGATCCATATGCGCTTGTTATCACCCACAATGACGTAGACCACCTCACCGTTGCGGGTCATGAGCAGGGCCACTTGTCTCTGTATCTCAAATGAAAGGTTCGCGATCTGGCGGGTCAGTTCACGGGAAATGATCTCATGACTGGATATTCTTCGGCGATAAAGTCGTTGAAGGCGTTTTAGCTGGTTGGCCTTGAGGCCACCCGTTTTACCATGAACTTTGTCTATAGCTCACTCCCAAACTTAGGAAGTTTAAAAGGTTTTCAGGCTAGGTTATGTAAAAGACAGATCCTTCGTGCATGGTCATTGCGAGCCCCGTCTAGGTTCATGGGCGAAGCAATCTCAGTGCTCTGAAAACCAGCGATTCAAATATCTTTGCTCGAGATTGCCGCGTCGTCCCCGACCGCCGCATCCGCGGCTTTAGACACTCGTGGACTCCTCGCAATGACAGAATAACAAAATGAATTTTATTTACGATGCGTACCGTTCCTCTTCCACGTAATCTCTGAAACGGGTAAATTCCTGTTGAAATTGTAACCTAAAAAAGCCGGTTGGTCCATTTCGTTGTTTGGCCAGAATAATCTCCGCCACATTCTTGTTTTCTTCAGTGGTGGGGTTGTACAATTCATCCCTGTAAATGAATGCGATCACATCCGCGTCCTGCTCTATGGCCCCGCTCTCCCTCAAATCTGAGAGTTGGGGTTTTTTGTTGGGACGGTCTTCCACCTTCCTGTTCAATTGGGACAAGGCAAGAACCGGAACATTCAAATCCTTTGCAAGGGCCTTCAGTTAGCTGGATATCTCAGATATTTCCTATTGTCTTGATTCTGCGGACCTTCTTCCCTGGACTAACTGCAAATAATCAATAATGACGAGCCCCAAATCCCGTTTTTTCAGTAACCTTCTGCACTTTGCTTTCATTTCAAGGACGCTAAGTCCTGAGGTATCATCGATGTATATGGGGAGCTCCGATAAGGCGTTAGCCGATTCGGTCAACTTCATCCAATCCGTGTCTTTCAAGAAGCCGGTCCTCAACTTCGTCGCATTTATGCCGGAGTGGAAGCCCAGAAGCCTCATGCCCAGATGGAGCTGGGACATCTCCAGGGAGAATACGGCAACTGCTTTCTTTGTCCTTGCCGCCGCATTATATCCTATGTTGAGAGCCAAGGCCGTTTTCCCCATGCTGGGTCTACCCGCAATAATGATGAGATCTGAGGGCTGCAATCCTGCTGTCAGCCGGTCGAAGTCGCGGAAATCCGTAGGCACCCCCGTAACAAACCCTTCATGCTCTGCCACGCTCTCCAGCTTCTTAAAGCTCCCCTTGATGACCTCTTCCAGGGTGGAAAAACCTTCGCCGATCTTTTGTTCGGCAATATCAAATATGGACTGCTCTGCCTGATCCAAGAGTTCATCCGTCTCTTGCCAACCCTGGAAGCAGCACTCGGAAATAATAGAACACTGATTGATCAGCTTTCTTCTCACAGAGAGCTCCCTGACAATTTCCGCATGATATTGAATGCCAGCGGATGTGGACACGGCATCTACAAGGGAAGCCAGGTACTCTGCGCCGCCTGCCTTTTCCAAGAGGTTTCTTCCTGTGAGGTGCTGGGAGAGGGTGATGAGATCGATGGGCTCATTGTTGTTATATAGATCAACCATCCCATCAAACAGATGCATATGGGCTTCACGGTAGAAGTCGTCGGGTGACAAGATGTCCATGACCTGGTTCATGGCATCGTTGTTGATCAGAATACCGGCCAGGATGGACTGTTCGGCGTCCATGTTGTGCGGGGGGACTTTTACTGACGCCGGAGTCGCTTTCTCTTTTGGTTGAAGCATCTGTAACTCAGCCCCCTTTCATTACGGAATCGGCCTTCGGCCCACACGCCGAACGGCGTGTATGCCAAGGGCCAGGAGAATGTTATTATGACTATTGATTCAATATTATTTGTCTAGAGGCTGTTCTTCCGCAATAACAACAACCTTGATAGAGCCTGTAACCCCAGGATAGAGTTTTACGCGTACCTCATAATCGCCCAGCGTCTTAATGGGTTTGTCCAAGACGATCTTTCGACGATCAATGGTAATTCCTTGCTTTTCAAGATGGCTGGCAATATCCATGCTGGTCACTGACCCATATAACTTGTCCTCTTCCCCCACCTTTTGGGAGATGGTGATCTCCACATCAGCTATCCTTTCCTTGATCTTCTCGGCCTGTTCTTTGGCCTCCACCCTTTTTACTTCGATTTTTTTCCGCTTTGTCTCCATGAGCTTCCTGTTCTGCTCGTTGGCCTCCAGGGCGATCCCCTTAGGGATGAGGTAATTACGTGCATAACCTTTTGACACATCCACAATATCACCTTCAAGGCCTAAATCATGCATTTCCTGCTTCAAAATTACTTTCACAATTGCGTCCTCCTAACCGAATTTGCTCGCTATACTCGCATATGGAGTACTGGAGTAATGGAGTAGTGGAATATTGGGTTTAGAGTTGGAAGAAAGTCAATTTTCATTATCAAGAACGCCTTTGAACCCACCCTTCCATTATTCCAGCATTCCATCATTCCAATAAGCCATCAGGCCCTTGCCCTTTTATGAATTCTTCTGAAATCTATCCATTGATCAAAGAGCCCTGCCAGGGCCAGTACAAACCAAAAAATCTGCTGGAACAGAATCAGAAGATATACCCCGAATCGGACCCAATGGGGCACACGGTATTTATTAAAGAAAAACAGGACGATGGCGAGACCGTGGAAAACATATATAACCGCCATCACGATGAGGCCATTGATGGCCACGAATCTTATACCACCTATGGACAAAAATAAAGCAAAACCTGCGGCTATGACACCCCAGACCATGAGTTCATGGGATTGCCATTGATCCATCGGTTCGAAGGCAGGATATTGAACATTTCCCAGGCGAAATAACGGCCTGCTAATGACTACGGCCATATATATCACAAGACCGCTGCCTACGATAGAGAGTGCTGGGTAGATCATTGAGAGTATATCCGTCAAAATTTTGCCATATTCTCGGAGTTGGGCCACCTTTTCCGGTTCAAGTCCCATCTCTTCATAGGCACGGATCGTTGCCCCCAAGTTCTCCTTGAAAAATCCCAAGATCATCTCCACTGGGCCCATTTTCTGAGAAAGAGCGATCAGAGTCAAAAAAATGGCTCCAATGATGAGCGTGGCGCAGGTTCCCCACAACATGGTGAAGCCAAACGTATATTTCCTTCGATAAATCTCTGAGAGGATGAGACCGACCAATCCAAACTCCAAGCAGAAAATTATGATTTGTGGATAGCCTGCCACCTTGGCCGTCAGGCCCACAACAAGCAGAGTGAGACCCGCGACTTTCAGTCCTTCAAGGAGGCCTAACTTGGTTGCGTAGTAGAGAAATGGCAGGGGAGTCAGAAGACTAAAAAAGGGCCCTATAAAAGGGATCCAAGCAGAGGCGAAGAGAAGAAGGATAACTGGGCCGGCACAGCCCATGACATGGGTAAGTTTCATGAACTCTATTTACCAAAAATCCCGGAAAAGGCAATGATCAAAACCAGGGGCAAGCATTTCTTTGGCCGATTTGCAGCAGGGCGTAGCCGACGTCATTTTCTAGTGTTTTGTCACTCCAAGCAGCCTCCGTAAATGGTCTGATCTCAGGCACAACCCGGTTCCCCGCCTGCACGAGATAGAACTCCGGGCGCTCGACTGCGGGGGTCTTTAGCCAGATTCCCGTATTATCTGATTGTGGATGTGGTAAATGGGAGGAGAGCGATATTTCTCGCCCTTTTTATGGCGACGGTCAGTATCCTCTGGTGTTTAGCACAGTTGCCCGAAATCCTCCGGGGAATGATCTTGCCACGTTCAGTGGTGAAGTACCTCAGCATTCTGGAATCTTTATAGTCGATGGCAAGGCTACTATCGGCACAAAACCTACATATCTTCCTTCTGTGATATGTCATTCTCCCTCTATTATATGCCATTTTTCACCTCTTCATCCGATCTATCCGATTCTATGTCCTCATTTTGGGCTGTCTCTTCTGTCCCCCGGGCCTGCTCTTCTTTGGCGGCAGCCTCTTTCCTTGCCTCCTCTTCTTTCTGTAACAATGCCTGAGGGTCCACATCGTCCGCCAGCTTCACGGTCTGGTAATTCAGGATCCTATCATCCAGCTTGAGGTCCCGCTCAAGTTCAGCGGTAATATTAGATCCGCCACAGTAGTCTATGCGGACATAGGCCCCTTGATCAAATTTGTTTACCAGATAGGCAAGTCTCTGTTTGCCCCACTCCTCAAGCTTGACAACAACACCATTTTCCTTCTCGATCAGGTCCCTGAATTTGTCGATGACAGCCCTGTAATTCTCATCGTCCAATTCCGGGTTGACGATATAAAGCGTTTCGTAGTGTCTCATGGTCTATTCTCCTCACGGTCTTCTCCCTGGTAGGAAACAGTCGGTCCCGCTCACTCTGCGGGCCGTAGGCTCTACCCTCCGGCCTGGAAGCCCTACGGGCTGGAAGCGGAACAAGGAGCGAATAAAATCAAAACATGACTGTTTACCAGCCAAAAATAGCGTTGTCAAGCAGTTTTAACCTGATCACCGGGAAGGCATCATCCAAAACCCCCTGATTTCAGTATTGATACCTGAAAGCAAACCCCTTTGTGCCGTAATCTTTATTTACCGCGTTGATGACAGATTGCTCTGTGCAAGCGCATTCTGTCTGCCTGTCTCATCAAGCTCAACGGGATGCCTTATTTTTTTGACGGTGGACATGGGAGTATGCTACTTGAACATGGGGTTCGTTCCTATCGGAGTAGTGGAGTATTGGAGTGCTGGAGCACTGGAACCTAGACCAAGCCATACATTAGGGTAAAATTTATTATCATGTGGGAAAAAGAAAGCGAAGTTGCCCGCCAAGCCGCTGGAGAGGCAGGAATAATCCTGAACCGCCTCTTCGGTCAGGTGAGCCAAATAGAAAAGAAGGGGGAAATAGATCTGGTCACGGAGGCGGATCTTCAATCGGAGAAGATCATCCTTGATATCATCACCCGGCATTTCCCTCAGGATAGCATCCTTGCTGAAGAGGCGGGAGAGTTCAATCACCTTTCCGATAGGATGTGGATAGTCGATCCTCTCGACGGAACGACCAATTTTACCCATCGTTTTCCCGTATTTGCCATATCCATAGCGCTTGAGGTGGAAAGAGAGCTCGTCCTTGGTGTGGTCAATAGCCCCTGCACCAATGAACAATTTGAGGCGGTAAAGGGGATGGGAGCATTTCTTAACAGAAAACCGATCAGCGTTTCCCAGACCAGAACCCTCCAAGACTCCCTCCTGGTAACAGGGTTCCCATACGATGTGCATGAGAACCCGCAGAGGGTGATGGAGCTATTTCAAAAAATGATCGTCCGCGCTCAGGGTATTCGTAGACCAGGATCTGCGGTCATTGATCTGTGCTATGTTGCTGCAGGCAGGTTTGATGGTTTCTGGGAAGAAAGGCTCCAACCTTGGGACACAGCGGCGGGCGCCATCATCGTTTCAGAGGCAGGCGGTAAAGTAACCACATACGACGGTGATCCTTTTACGCCGTATCTGAAGAGCATTGTGGCGGCCAATCCCCATATCCATGAAGCGATGCTCGAAGCGCTAAACAGTTAGGTATCATGGAGTACTGGAGTACCGGAGTAATGGAAATAGAGGGAAAAGATCTTCACCGCTTTTATTCACCAGTACTCCAGTACTCCACCACTCCAATACGCCATTCTTCATTCTTCACTCCTTCTTTGCTGCTTCCCTGGCCTCATTTTCTAATTCGTCGGCCATGTGATTGTAGCGTGGGGAGAAATGAAAGAGGGTGTAATGTTTCACATCTGACAGTCTTGCCAGTTCCCCCGCTTCTCTTGCCGTGAGGTGGTACTTCTTCTGGGCTATCTCCTTATGGCCATCCAGGAAGGCCGCCTCAATAAATAGATAATCTGCCCTGTCCGCCAGGCTTATCACCTTTTCATAGTTCTCTGGGCTCCCAATGATGTCTGTAATGTAGGTGACTTTCCGTCCTGGAGAGATGGTGGCAATTTTTTGGGCCAACTCACCTAACGCAAATGTCCTTTCCTTGATGACAGTTCCCGCTTCCTCCCTGGTCACAAGGAATTCATCACTTGGATCTTTTTTTTCATAAAGGGCCTTCTTGAATCGATTCAGCCATGGACCCACAGAAAGGCCCAGTTCCTTTAGTCCCTCTTTGATGATATTCACGTAAAAGTTCTCCACCAGAGAAAAACCGAGACAGGGAATTCGATGGTCAAGTATTGCAGCCTCCACGTGGAAGGAGGGCTCTTTCCAGAGGATACCCGAAAAGGGTTGCCTAATCTGCTGGCTTTGGGCTTCGAAATGATCCTTGCAAACGTACATCCTCGTCAAGGTTTCATCTGGATGCACCTCCGTGACACTAAGCGTTAAGTTGGTCTCATATTCATCCACCAGATTCCAGGTATAGCCGGCCAGTTTTCCTTCCACGTGGGTAAAAAAACCGGATGGCCCAAAGATATGGAGTTCCTTTTCTCGACCCAGGAAAATCCGCAGCAAGGTGTCAAACCCAATGAAATGATCCATGTGTGTGTGGGTCACAAAGACGTGGGTAATCTTGAGCAGGTCTCTTGCGGAAAGGCCGTGTAGCTCGCCGAAATCAAATAACAGGGCCCTCTTTTCGTAAAGAAAAGGGATGTATAGCCCTGGGTCGGAAAAGGGATCGTTAATCAGTCTGGGCTGGAAGGATGGGCGCATAGTATGGTCCGTTGCCTGCCCCCCATCGGCTTCGCCTTCAGGCGAGGCGGGCGGGTCAGTGGT
>CP070840.1:1555238-1560269 GCA_020342025.1 Deltaproteobacteria bacterium | reverse complement strand
TGGTTTCCTTGGCAGACTGGACCTTGGTTTTGCCCAGATCATCTGTCGTGTGGATGACCTGGCGCTGCAGATTGCTCAACTCCACGGTGTCGAAATCCACAAGCCCCAGCGTCCCCACGCCTGCAGCAGCCAAGTAGAGGGCTGCCGGAGATCCGAGCCCACCCATACCCAGAAGGAGTATGCGAGAAGAGAGCAGCTTTGTTTGACCTTTGCCGCCCACATCCGGAAGGATAATGTGCCTGCTATAGCGTTCTATCTGCTCTTTGCTCAGAGATAGCATAGCTATTTCTTCCTGATCCCCCCTGCTATAGGAGGAACGATGGATAACTGATCTCCGTCCTTTACAGGATTGTTCACGTCAATCTCATACCTACCCTCATCCTTGTGAAGGACCCGAATATCCTCGTTGTTGAGGTAAAGGTTGAACAGGGGGCGCAGGGTCTCTTTGTCATACAGCTTTTCACTGATCCCAGGGTATTTGGCATCCAGATCTAGAAGGACATCCGAGACGGTGTTGCCTTCCACTTCCACGGCTTTTTGGCCGTTTGTTAATCCCCGCAACGGGGTCGGTATTCTAATAAAGACGGGCATAATATGTCTCCTATCTTCACATATCAGTTCCTAGGCTTAGACGGCCTCTACACTCAATACGCCAGGGACAGCCTTTTTTACGTGGCTTTCTATGCCCTGTTTCAATGTCATCTGTGACATGGGGCATCCACCGCAGGCGCCCGTTAATTTCACTTTCACAATACCGTTTTCCACGTTTATCAATTCCACGTCCCCACCATCTACCTGAAGAGAGGGCCGGATGTCATTAAGGGCTTTTTCAACTTTATCTCTCATTGTATGGCCTCCTTTTAAGATTTTATTTTACTTTACGCCTTTTCCACATAAGCAACAAAGATGTCCTCTTCGTTCTTTGTGAGAGAGAGAAGCTTATTCTGGGTCTCTTTGCACCAGTGAACCACGTCCTGCCCAAATCCAGAATCATCAGCCAGAACCTCCACCACCTGATTTGAATTCAAGCTTTCCAGTTCAAGTTGGAGATGGGCTATGGGCATGGGGCAAAAGAGCCCCACCGCATCCACGGTAGATGCCACCTCTATCTTTCGCTCATCTATCTCCACCTCTTTCATAAATAACCCCCCCATCACTGTGCTCCGTTGACTGCGATCCTTTTCGCCAGCCTATCTAAATTAGGTTTTGGGTCTTTTGGGATGCGAGGTCAATCCCGTAAGCCCATCAGCCCCAACAAAAAGTAATCCTATCAGTAAAAGGCTAAAGGATCTTTGACTTAGGTCAAATGGCTGATTTTTTCAGCCCATCTTTTGGTTTAGACGCCAGGCAGATGCCTGGGAGAGTCCCTATTTCATGAAGGACGAAAGACCCAGCCTGCTGATCGCTTCAGTTGCAGGTTAGGCGGCCCCACCTGGCGAATAGTTGCATGTTTGGTTCTATGGCCTCCTCACTCATGAGGATTGATCCTTTGCTATTAAGAAAATACCGTAGGTGGCGCGGAGGTTGGGCAGGAACGTGACAATATTTCCGTACCTGTCATGGGAATTGGTATTGATGGCCACCTCTTTCAGGATTTTAAAGTCCACATCTTTAGAAAACTTCCTAAAGTCTTTGATCGTGATGACCCGAATATTGGGGGTATCGTACCACTCGTAAGGGAGTTGCCTTGTGATGGGCGCATAGCCAGTGCCGAGGAGCTGAAGGCGGACCCCCCAATGACTGAAGTTGGGAAAGCTGACGATCCCTTTTTTTCCAATGCGCAAAAGGGATTTAATCAACTTGTCCGGTTCATAGACCTGCTGCAAGGTTTGGCTCACGATAACGTAGTCAAATGTCTTGTCCGGGTAATCCAGGACTTCTTCATTGATGTCTCCCTGGAGCACGGAAAGGCCTTTCTCAATGCAATGGGCCACCTTGGCCTCAGCTCGCTCGATGCCTGTGCCGTCCACCTGTTTATGCTTCTTGAGGTAGTACAAAAGATCCCCTTCACCGCAGCCCAGATCGAGCACCTTGCTACCGGGCTCAATCCAAGAGGCGACGATCTGAAGATCGAAGCGAATTATGCCGTTCTCAGATTTCATTGTGGACACGTCCCAAGAACCCTCTCATCAAGGCCGTCAATCGCTCACTGGGCAGGAGAAAGGCATCGTGACCCCACTCAGCCTCTATCTCACAAAAACTCACATCAAGTCCGTTCTTCTTCATGGCCTGGACCATGGCTTTTGACTGGTAGGTGGGGTAGAGCCAATCAGAGGTGAAAGAGACCACCAGGAACTTGGCCCTTGCCTTGGAAAAGGCCTTTACCGTTGATCCAGAGTTGTGTTGCCTTTCCATATCATAGTAGTCGGCAGCCTTTGTAATATATAGGAAGGCATTAGCATCAAAGCGCTCCACAAACTTTGTCCCCTGGTAGCGGAGATAGCTTTCCACCTGAAAATCCGCATTGAAGTTAAAGGAAAAATCGCTCTTGTCCTGCAATCTACGGCCGAACTTATGTCTCATGGACTCGTCAGAGAGATAGGTTATATGACCGATCATCCGGGCCACAGCCAGTCCGAGATCTGGTTTTGGCCCAGAGTAGTAGTCCCCGTTATTCCAATGGGGATCAGCCATGATCGCCTGCCGGGCCACCTCATTAAAGGCAATAGCCAGGGCAGAGTGTTTTGTGGTGGTGGCCAGTGGGATTGCTGAAACCACCATCTTGGGATACCTCACGCACCACTCCAATACCTGCATGCCCCCTATGGAGCCACCAATGACGGAGAGAATCTTTTTGATGCCCAAATGGTCCATCAAGGCCTTTTGGGCCTGCACCATGTCACCAATGGTGACAAAGGGGAAATCCAGGCCATAGGGATAATCGGTTTCTGCATTGATAGAACAGGGTCCGGTGGAGCCCATACAACTGCCCAGAATATTAGAACAGACGACAAAATATTTGTTCGTATCAATCCCTTTCCCTGGGCCGACCATGATATCCCACCAGCCCGGCTTGGGGTCGTCTTCCCTGTAATAACCCGCAGCATGCGAATCTCCGGAAAGGGCGTGGAGAATAAGAATGACGTTGTCTTTATCAGGACTCAATGTGCCGTAGGTTTCATAGGCAATCGTCACTGGGCCGAGCTTCTTCCCGCTCTCCAGCGTGATTTCATGGGGCGGCTCGGCGAATGTGAACAACTTCCTCTCCACAATTCCTACGGAGACGCCGTCACTATCATGCTCTATGTATTCACTCATGTGAAACTCCGCTTTCTTCAGCACATGGAGCAATGGAGTGATGGAGTAATGGATGCAAAGGAATATTTGACAATTGGAAATGATTTTTCAGCTTTTATCCCACTAATCCATTATTGCAAAAGTCCATCATTCCATGTGTACTTCCCTTTAACTTTAGACACTTTAGACACTTTAGCTCACTTGACTTTGTCCAACGCCTGACCCAGATCCGCACAGATATCTTCCACCGCCTCGATGCCCACCGAAAGCCTGACCAAATCGGCGGTGATGGACAGATCCTGCCGGGTGGACTCTTCAAAAGAGACATACTGGGAAGAATAGGGGTGGATCACCAGGGTCTTACAGTCACCCAGGTTGGCCAGGTTATAGATCAATTTGAGTTTATCGATGAATTGGAAGCAGGCGGCCTGATCCCTTAAATTGAAGGCCATCATTCCACCGAAGCCCCTTCCCCCAAACTGTTTCAAAGCAGTCTCCCTGAAAGGATGGTCCTCAAGACCCGGGTAGTTGACACAAGCCACTTCGGATCTGCTTTCCAGGTAACGGGCCACCTCCATGGCATTGCTCACGTGCCGCTCCATCCGGAGGACCAGGGTGTCCAAGCCGATCATGGTCAGATAAGCGTGCAGGGGGGCCTGGGTGGTCCCGAAATTGATGTGGTGTTCTCGCCATACTTTGTCCAAAAAGGCGAGTGGCCCTTTCCTGTCAATGAAAGGCTCAAAGTCGGGAAATCGCTCCCTGGACCAGGAGAAATTCCCCCCGTCAATAACCACACCCCCTACGGCGTCTCCGTGGCCACTGAGATACTTTGTTGTGGAATGGATCACCACGTCTGCCCCCAGCTCAAAGGGACGGCAGAGAAATGGCGTGGCCAGGGTATTATCCACCACCAAGGGGATTCCCTGTGCATGGGCGATTTCTGCGGCCCGAGCCAGATCCGGGACATCCATCTTGGGATTTCCGATTGTCTCCAAAAAAACAAAACGCGTTTTGTCGTTGATGGCCTTTTGAATGGCCTCCAAATCCGTGGACTCCACAAAGCGTGCCGTGATGCCATACTTCTTAAACACATTGGCAAAAAGGAGGTATGTGGACATAAACAACGAGTTCCCGGTCACAAACTCGTCCCCGGTGCGCAAAAGCGCCATACAGGTATTGGCAATGGCCGCCATGCCCGAAGACATGACCACGGCCCCTTTGCCGCCCTCCAGGGCGGTCAATTTCTCCTCGAGAATGCGATTGGTCGGGTTTGTGAGACGCATGTAAATGTGATCCGTGGTCATGCCCGCAAAGGTCTGGCTAAGATTCTCAGCGGTCTCGTGCGAATGGGATGCGGTCTGAAAGATGGGGGGCAGCGTCGCACCCTGCCATCCTTTCGGCGACTGTGCGGCGTGGATCACTCGCGTCTGAAAACGGTAAGAATTATTCTCTTTCATGTCATGCCTCCGATTCATAGTTCTGTGGCCATTCTGTTTGATAAACGGAGAAAAAACGTCTCAGGTTTTCTCCCCCGTGGCCTTTGCAATGCCCCATAAATGACTCTCCCCTTGCCCACTCAAAAATATCTTCTTATGCTGAAGGGCTGAGGGGAGAAGGTTCCGTGCGAGGGGTTGCTTATCTAAAGCAAAAAACTCAAGACCTCACACGATCTGCAGATTTTCATTTTTTCTTCCCAATTGGTCTGGACTTCTCCTTCGCAGATCGTTCCATTGATGAGCCAACAGAGCTTTCCGGTTTTAAACTCCCAGGCTGGGCATTTCTCTTTGTGTTCAG
>CP070840.1:1550231-1555138 GCA_020342025.1 Deltaproteobacteria bacterium | reverse complement strand
TTTGAAATGGGGTGCATAACCAGTATCTCCTGCAAAGAAAAAACGAAAATCATTGGCCTGGATCACCCAACCAGCCCACAAGGTTTTGTTGCGGGAAGAGAGCCCCCTTTTACTCCAATGTTGAACAGGTACCGCAGTAATCTTTAGATCTGCCTCCTCGTGTCTATCCCACCAATCCAACTCAATGACCCGTTTGATCCCAAGACCTTCAAACCAGCTTTTAAACCCTAATGGGACAAGAAATAGGGTCTTTTTCCCACCCTCGCGTTGATGGAGCTTCACTATAGACTGTTCATCCAGGGAGTCATAGTGATCATGGGAAATAACGACCATATGAATAGGCGGCAACTCTTGGAGAGGTATTCCTGGGGGGACCACCCTGTGCGGACCAGCCCACTGTACAGGTGAGGCCCGTTCGGAGAAATGGGGGTCTGTCAGGATGTTCTTTCCTTTCAACTGGAGCAAAACCGTGGCATGGCCAATCCAGGTGAGAGTGACTTTTTCGTTGTTGGATCGGAGAAATGCGGGGTCGTTCTTGGCCAGAGGAAAATCATAATCCTCGGGCCCGGGGATAGCCTTTCCAAGTCGATTCCATCGCCATTTCAAAAAGTCGAAAAACCTAGAGCCATCTGAAATATATATGTTGCGGAAGCCATCTTTTTTGTGATGAGGTTTGCTTTGCTCAGTCTGCTGGGCAGCACAATTCAGTGAGAAAAGAGAGATGAAACTCAAAACAAATAGCCTCCGTATCTGAAACGAAAATGAACCCATTTTTGTTCTCATAAATTCCTAATAGCCTTTCCATTCTCAGATCCCCCAACCCCTCTAGGGCCTTCAGGTTTAGGTGAATTTAACCTTATATAAAAGTTAGTCTGTTATGTGCAATGTCAACAGGCTGCTGCCCATATGCATCCCTCTGCCTCTGGCATAGCCGTTGACATAGATTCCTGAGAGCTTAGCAGAGCGGTATGAAGACGTTACTTTAATGAAAGGAGCATGAGATGAGCGAGAGAGAAGAAATATTAGGCTTTTTGATGGATACGGTGGGTGAAGAAGGATGTGGTGTCTCCTGTGAAGAGGCAGAAGTCATAAAGTAAGGCTTTGGGTGGTTATTTCATGACAAATTTTGCGCATATTAGGTAAAAAACGACAAAAATTGACAGAATCTAAGAAGGCCTCACGCTCTCCTTTAATCTGCGATAAGAGATGGACTGTGGCCTTTTTTAACATGCTGAAATACCTATTATTATTTTCATCTACAGGGAGTATTAAAATTATCTGAAAGTTATTTTATGGCATAAGCTTTGCAGCATAATGCAAATTGCCTGACAGATCTGGTCACAAAATCAAGAGCCTGTTAAACCCTTTGCTGCATTAGCCATGAACAGAAATCTTATCCTCACATTTCAGACGTTCTTAATCGCACTCTCATTATTTATGCTCACAGGGTGTCTGGAGATAATTAGCGCTGTAGGAGCGAGTGCTTACGTGACGGCAGAGTACCTTGTGTCAGGCGCAGTGATCCAAACCGTCAGCTATGATTTCGGTCGGATAAAAAAGGCCCTTTTGGTTGCCTTGTGCAAAATGGAGATCGTCGTGGATGAGGCCAGGCCCATCGAGGATGGGGAGGAGATCCTTGCGACCGCAGATGAGTTAGAAATCAGGATCGAGTTAAAGGAAATAACGCCATCCGTAACGCGCATTTCAGTTAAAGCAGAAAAAGACTTGCTGCGCCGGGACAAAGCTACGGCCCAGGAAATCGTTCAACAGACACACGAGATAGCCGAAAAATTGATCAGCTAAGGTCGATAAACCTAATTCCGTTCAGGGCTTTCCAGCCATAACCACTCGAAACAATAGTAAATCTTTGATATTCACAGTCCCGATAAAACTCAGGGAGACGTTGTCTTCTTTTGTTTTTTGGTGACGAGCGTCCTAAAGATCCAGCCTTTCTTTTCCAGATCTGATACCCATATCTGATACCAACTTTTTTTATTGTTCAATAACCAGAATTCCTGATCTTTTTTAGCGACCGTAATGATTTTTGAAGCTGTCGTTGGATTCTCTCTAATATTGGCCAGTTTTGTCACCACAGTCACGGTGCTGAGGAGATTTTCCGGCACCTTTACTGGGCTTGGGGTTGTCTCGCCAGTTTCCTTGGCCTTCGTATTGTGTATCCAACCGGACACCCTAAACCTCGGTATCCAGACCTGGATCCAGTCTTCCTGAGTATCAAGCCACTTGACCTTCTCGCCTTTAAGGAGGGGACCAAAATAGTGCGAATTATGCTTGGGTTGGAGGAAGACGTAGCAGGAATCCCTGGTCACCTCTAAGGTGGCGAGCAAATTAGAATGGGGATCGGTCGGTTCAAGGGGCTTTGCCTCTTGGGAGGCGTCTTGACCATATTCGTCAACATTTGGTTCTTCACGGGTCGTTGCGTTGTTGGGCATTAACACAGCCACCAGGGCCAACACCATAAACAAAATAAAAAAAGCGCGCAAAAGTTTCTTCAAACCTCAACCTCGTCACAGGCGAATGACTGTCCCTTAAAGGAACCGTGAAAATGAGATGGCGGTAGTGTAAAGGCAGGGGAGATGTGTGTCAATGGAAAGGTTTCCGGAAACTAGTTGGAACTGGGGCCTCCGCTGACTTCTGCCCTTTCCACCTCATAGAATTCCACATCCCGACTCTTAGGGGGTATACGCAGCACACCGTCCACATCTTCCAGATCGTACCACCATTTGTATTCTTCCTCAGGCTTGCCGTAGCCCAAGAGATCGTCACCCCAGACGGCAAAGCGCCTGGCAAAGGGAAAATTCCGCATAAGCCACATGACAGAACGATGGAATGGCGTGAAGGGTTTATTCCAGGGGCACACTTTGATGCAAGTACCACAACTGGCTCCATGCTTGTTTCCCACACGCATGGCCGTGCATTTTTCCACATTGTTGGGCCATTTCTCGTAACAGTTCCGCATCACTTTATCGCCAGAGCTTATGGATCCGGAAGGGCACTCTCGAGCACATTTCTTGCACTTTGCACAAAAATCCTGCAGGCCGAAGTCAATGGGCTTGTCCACGGCAAGAGGAAGATCAGTGGTGACTACAGCCGCTTTGAAACGGGGCCCCAAGAAAGGGTTTAGCACAATATCTCCTATCCGACACATCTCCCCCAGGCCAGCCCACAGCAAAATGGGCGGGACCACCACCTGATAGTTGCGGGCGTGATGGGCTCGAGCGGGGTAGCCCAGACGTCGGATGTATTCTGCCAGTGTGCAGGCGATGAATGCAGAAGTGGAATAGGAGAGGAAGCTCTGGCCTGCGCTGATCCAGTCATGTCCCGTGGAGGCCTTAAAGGTCTTCCAATCCTGGTCAATAATGATTGCTATAGCGTATTTGTGATTCAATTCCACCGGCTCGCCGCCGGGAAAAGAGTTCGTATAGACGGCATAGGCTGGCAAATGACAGATCCCCACGATATCAGAGCGAAGGAAATAGGCCATCTCCTTGATGTGACGCGCCATGGCCACGGGATCGTCAGGGAGAGGCGCTCTTGACTCCACGGCCTTACCATCCACTTGGTCGGCTAAGGCCGCGGCCATATGACTCAAGGCCCCTGAGACGGGGTGCTTTGGGACAAAGCGTCCCACCTCCACTTGAAGCTTAGGGCCGAAGACACCTCGCCTGGAACGGTTGAAACCGCTCTCCCTCTCATCGACCCGTTGGACCTGCTCATCGATGATTTTGGTGGTTGGCCTATCGACCCGATTCAGGATCTCCACGGGATAGGGGTCTAGTTTCTTCGCATTGAAAGAACGTCTGTAGGTTGTGACGACAGGCACTTCATTACTCTCCTTTCATAAGGGGGGACGTCTATTGATATATTGGTTAAGTCCATTTTTGTTGTCAATCAATATATCAATAGACGTCCCCTAATGGTTTTATCCAGTGGACTGTGACGGTTATAGCGCCGAGATCTTCGTCCACCTTTCCCCTCAGGATGTAAGGTCGAGAGCCATTCAGCATGTGACAATACTGGTTGTATACCCTGGGAAACAGAACGGTTTCATAGATCCCTGTCTGGTCTTCAAAAGAGACGAATTTCATGAGTTCACCGCGGATGGTGTGAACCGTTTTGCTGGTGATCTGCCAGCCGATGGTGGTCACCTGCTTCCCCACATGGTCATGAAGATCTCGAGCTCTGACATATTTGAGTCGTTTGAGGAGATCTTTGTAGCGGTCGAGAGGATGGATCGAAAGAAGGAAGCCCAAGGTGTCCATCTCATGTCGGAGCATGACTTTTCTGGGATAGGGGGTGGGTTCGTATTTCCTCCTCCCCCGGCCCTCTCCTCTCCGAGGCGTAGGCTTTCCGAGCCGGAGGCCGCCAGGGGAGGGGAGAGCTGGATGAGGATTCGTTTCAAAGGGGAAAGTTCCGATAGGGGTAGGGGTGTCGAAGAAGCGGAGGGCTCGCCACATAAGGCCAGGTCTGGTGGCCCCGTGGGCAACGCTGTCAAAGCAGCCCGCCTTGATAAGAATCCTCACATCCTGGAGGTGGAGATGAAACCTGGTTCGGTCCAGGAAATCCTCCAACGAGAGAAAAGGACCGTGCTTGGATCGCTCATGGATGATCACCTCCATCGCCTCTTGGGAGAGGTCCTTCAATTGCATGAGGCCGACTCGGATCTTTCTATCCTTTCCTGTGTATTTGATCTCACTCTGATTGATATCAGGGGGCAGGATTTCGAGTCCCATCCGTCTCGCTTCCGATAGGTAACCAAAAGTGGAGTAATAGCCGCCCCCATTGGAAATGACCGAGGCCATGAACTCGGCCGGGTAATGAGCCCTAAGATAAGCGGATTTATAAGCCACCAACGTGTAACTGGCCGAGTGAGGTTTGCAGAAGCTGTA
>CP070840.1:1546703-1550131 GCA_020342025.1 Deltaproteobacteria bacterium | reverse complement strand
TTGCAGAGATCCTTCACAAGAAATTGAACATTTACAGCCCTCCAGACCTGCGCAGGTGGAAGCAGTTTATTGATAATCTAAGGCATCCCAAAAAAGAGATTACGGTGGCCATGTGCGGCAAATATACCAAACTGGAGGACTCCTATGCCTCCATCATTGAATCCTTTAATCATTGTGCAGCCCATCTAGGTTGCAAGATAAGTCTGAAATGGGTCGAGACCACAGACCTGAAGGACACGTCTTTCATGGACAGCGTGGATGGCGTGTTGGTTCCCGGCGGATTTGGACATCGGGGGACTGAGGGTAAGATCGAGGCCATCCGTGTGGCCAGGGAAAGGAACATCCCATTTCTCGGCCTCTGTCTCGGGCTCCAGTTGGCTGTCATCGAATTTGCAAGGCATGTGTGCGACCTGGAAAGTGCTAACTCTACGGAGATGGACGCAGATACCCCCCATCCTGTAATCGATATCCTTCCTGAGCAGAAGGAGATCGTGGATAAGGGCGGGACCATGAGGCTTGGGGCCTATACAGCTGTACTCAAAGAGGGGACTCTCGTTCATTCCCTTTATCGATCTACTGAGGTATCGGAAAGGCACCGACACCGATATGAGGTGAACCCGGACTATCATCAAATCATAACGGAGAAGGGGATGGTTTTTTCAGGCTGTTCCCGTGATGGAAGATTGGTGGAATTTATCGAACTGCCAGACCTGAAATTCTTTGCGGCCACCCAAGCCCATCCAGAATTAAAATCCAGAATGGAATTACCTTCCCCCCTCTTCTATGGCTTTGTAAAAGCCTGCCTCAGTTGAACCCCTTTCATGCCATGACATCTTGATCACTCCCTGAGATGTAAAGGAGAGCGGGAACCGCATGGAGAGAGGTGAAGATTGGTGACGAAGAAATATCGCGTTCTGTTCTTGGGACTGGTGGGAGACGAAGAGGCTTTTAGGGCGAGAATGTCCAGGTTGGGGGTATCTATCCCAAACGTTGATCTGATGATCAGCAAGGCGCCTGTTATTTTAAAGGGGGACATGACCCTGAGGGAGGCGAGGCAATATGCTGATGCCGTTCAGCTCGCCGGAGGCAGGGTGAATATTCAGGAGCACGGACTCTTCGAAGAACAGGAGACAATGAACAGATCTCTGCATATAAAGCCATTAGAAGATTTTATTATGTGCCCAGAGTGTGGATACAAACAGCTGCGGGAAAGAGCCTGTGTGAAGTGTGGGTATTTGCTTTGAAGTCAAAAACCTGGTTCTCTGGGCCTCCGGCTCGTAGAGCCTACGCCTCGGAGAGCCCAGGATCTTTACTCGATAGGGAGACAACTGGCAAGCATAGAAAAATGAAAAAAGTTGTTGACTTAGAAAAAGCCCGATTGGACCTTGCGGTCAAAAAGGCATATCGCAACTGGGTGAGCAAGCTTGGCGAGTCCTTTAGCGCAAAGACACAGCTCTCGCACCTTTCCCTGAGGAGCATCGTCTTCTTGGCCCAGGGGAAGGAAAAGAGCCCTTTCTATCTCTACGATCTCATCATGAACCTCATGAATCTAGGTTCTGGATTCGAGTTCGAGGAGCTGGAATCAAAGCAAAAGATGGCTGTTGTGGACCGCTACCTCTTGCTCCTGGACAGAATCCGCTTTGAATATATGAAGAGATTGGGTTGGCTGGAAAGCTACCCTGGTGAGGAATTTGCTCTGGTGGATTTTGTCATTCATTTTGAAGCGTTGGCACCAGAACTGCAGACAAAGACCCCGATGCTGAGCAAGAACCATCATGCCTACGAGAAGTTTTGCGAAATGGGCGCCTTTGAGAGGGAGGAACTCATTAGAAAACAGATACCCAAGGCCTTAAAGGAGATGCGAGATGAAGGGGATTCAGTGACATAAGGAATTGCTTCTCGTGCCCGGTCCGGCATTGTCCGCTTTTTTGAAGCCATACCTGAAGACATTAAACGCTTGATGTGTATTTTATGATCTTCAGTCGCGAAGAAGGCCAGTAAAGTTCAGCCCCCTCACGGGCGGAGCATTCTGGCCTTCTCTGTAAATATTCCTTATATGGTAATCGAGATTGACCACCAGCGGGCTTTGTAGTAAGGGGAGATGAAAGATGAAAATCATCACCCCTATACAACTCAAAGAGATGTTGCATGATAAGGAGGAGCTCGCCCTCTTAGACGTGCGCGAGCAAGGCGTGTTTGCCAATGAACATCCGCTGTTCGGATGCTGCGTTCCCTTGAGTCATCTGGAACTCAAATTAGGCGACTTGGTGCCGCGCCAGAACACCCGCATCGTTTTGGTTGACCAGGGGCCGTTGGACAAATCAGGATTGGCTGAGAGGGGGGCAGATCGCCTGGCTTCCTTCGGTTACTCCAATGTGGCCATTTTGGAGGGCGGGATCGAGGGGTGGCGTAAGGCTGGCTTCCAATTGTTCTCCGGTGTCAATGTGCTGAGCAAGGCCTTTGGTGAGTTTGTGGAATTTACTTACCACACCCCAAGGCTCACTGCCATGGAGCTCAAGGCCAAGCTAGACGCGGGCCAGAACGTGGTCATTCTTGATGCACGCCCCAAAGAGGAATACCAGCGGATGAGTATCCCTGGTGGTATCGACTTGCCGGGGGCGGAGCTGGTCTACCGCGTCCATGATGTGGCCCCGGATCCGGAAACAGAAGTCGTAGTCAATTGTGCAGGCCGCACTCGAAGCATCATTGGTGCACAGTCCCTAATCAACGCTGGCATTCCCAACCCTGTGGCGGCCCTAAAGGATGGCACCATGGGCTGGCAACTGGCGGGATTCGAGCTGGAATACGGACAGAAGCGGCATGCGCCTGTCCCGTCAGCCGCCGGTCTGCGCAAGGCCCGGGCCTGTGCGGAGCAGGTGGCCAACCGCTTTGGCGTTAAAAAGGTCAAACGTGACACCCTGGATGCGTGGGCTGAGGAGACTGACACGAGAACGCTCTACGTGGTGGATGTGCGTTTGCCGAAGGAATTCGAGGCGGGTCACTTAGAAGGCGCACGGAACGCGCCGGGCGGACAGCTCGTACAAACCACCGATGAATACGTGGCCGTGCGGAATGCGCGGTTGGTTCTCGTGGATGACAACGAAGTGCGTGCCACCATGAGTGCCTCCTGGCTGGTTCAGATGGGCTGGACTGACGTTTACGTATTGGCCGGGGGCATCGGCGATGGGCCCTTGGTGCCGGGTCCACATCAGTCGAAGATCCTCGGCTTCGAGGAGAAGGAGTCGCTCAGCCCCAAGGAGCTTAAAGCGATGCTCGCGTCCGACGACGGAATTTCTGTGGTCGACCTTGCTAGCAGCGTTGAATACAAGAATCGGCATATCCCAGGGGCCTGGTGGGGCGTGCGCTCGCGACTAGCGTCTGATTTGTCGCTTATCCCCCCGATGGATTCCTTTGTTTTGACCTCAACG
>CP070840.1:1538854-1546603 GCA_020342025.1 Deltaproteobacteria bacterium | reverse complement strand
TTAACGATTATTTATCAGAGGTTATAGCCCATTTCCCCAGATGGTGATCCCGATGACGCAGTTTGCAGGAAAACCGCCCAGGTTGTGTGTAAGGCCGAGTCGTGGATTTTTTATTTGCCGTTCCCCACACTTCCCCTGGAGTTGTTTGTATACCTCGTAGACCATCCTTATCCCAGAGGCCCCAATGGGGTGTCCAAAGCTCTTGAGGCCTCCGTCACTTTGACAAGGTATTTCCCCATGTAAATCAAAAAACCCCTCATCAACATCTTCCTTCGCCTTGCCTTGCGGAGATATCTGCAAATCCTCATAGGTCACCAGTTCCGTGATGGAAAAGCAATCATGGACCTCCATCATGCTGAGTTCTTTTCGGGGGCTTTTTATCCCGGCCTCTTCGTATGCCCTCACCCCACAACGATATGTGGTCTCCACATGGGTGCCATCCCATTGCTGATATCTATATTCCTCTTCTGCACTGACGGCAATCTGCAAGGACTTGACATAAAGGGGATCGGGGCGAATGGCCTTGGCATCTTCAACACGGACAATAATGGCCGCAGCCGCACCCTCTGTGACCCCACAACAGTCATAGAGACCTAGGGGCCAGGCCACCATCGGTGCTTTCATGATCGTTTCCACATCCACGACTTTTCTCAGATGTGCCTTGGGTGTGAGTGCCCCGTTTGCATGGCTCTTAGCCGATATCTTGGCCAGAGTCAGTTTGCCCTCTTCAGGACTCAACCCATATCGATCAAAATATTTCGTGGCCAACATGGCGAACTGCCCGGGCGCGGTCTGGTTGGGAAAGATGAGCCGGTTATAGATCCCCCTGAGCTGGCTGAAATCGGGTAGGCCCCCATAGCCGATATCCTTCAGCTTTTCAACCCCCACGGCCAGGGCCACATCGCAGGATCCGGAGGCGACCGCATAACAGGCGGCGCGTATGGCCTCCGTTCCGCTGGCGCAAAAGTTCTCAACCCTCGTCACGGGGAGATAGGCGAGTTTTAGAGCGGTTGCCAATGGGATGGCGCTCTTCCCCACGTTGACCTCATCAAAGCAGGTGGAGAGCCATGCGGCATCGATATCTTTCTTCTCTATCCCAGCGTCGGCCGTGGCCTCCTGAAAGGCCTCGAGCACCAATGATTCCGCACTCCTATCCCAGTGCTCACCAAATTTGGTGCATCCCATACCCACAATGGCCACCTTGTTCTTGATCCCTTCTGCCATTTCTATGACTCCCTTTTAAAATTCGGTTAACTCGTTCTAAGGGAATAATTACAATCTCATTGCGAGCGAAGCCCGGAGTGGTAGGAACGTGGCAAACTCATCTTTTACCGTGAGATTGCCTCTCGGCCGTGAGCTCAAGGCCGAACGCCTTCGTCGTCCAGGACTCAGTCTCCCTGACTGCCAGACTCCTCGCAATGACATTTCAATTCTTTGCCTTTGTACTAAACTAACGCTTAAAAGGCATGATCTTCCAGAAATAGCCGGTAATACCCCGAGCCTCATCCACGTATCTTCTTCTAAACGTCATCTGAACGGCCTGTCCAACTTCTAGCGACTCCATCTGGCAATCCGTAATATCAAACCAGTATCTTCCTCCCCCTTCAAAATCCACGATGCCATAAATGGCTGGTGGGTCTTCTGAATAGGTGAGATGATCCGCCGTGTAGGTAAAAAGGCGTCCTTTCTTGTCTGAGAAGGAATAATCCTCCATCTGGTCCACGGCTCCACAGTCGGGGTTGACACACACCCTCTCCCGTGGAAATTGGGGCGTCCCACAGGCCTTACATTTTGAGCCAGCCAGCCTCAAGACAGCGTTTTGTTCCCTCCACGAAAGAGAGAGACTCGTTGGGGCCACCTCCTCACCGCGTATGCCTATTTCTTTTGGGAGCATGCCTTTAAAGGAGAGATATTTTGTGTAGTTGCCGAGGTCCCTTTTATAGTCCAGATTCTCTTTTAACTGGGGCCTGTCCTTTAAGCTTTTTATTTCCTCTGTAACTTGGAAAAGCAACGCATCCGCGCCGCTCCCAAAACTCGCCACGAGAATCTTGTCACCGGCTTGGGCTTCCTCCAAGGCCGCTGCCAGCATGAGTAAAGGGTGGGCTGATCCGGTGTTTCCTATGGATTCCAAGAAAGGCGCCTGAACCTTATCCGATTCCAGACCTAATCCCCTGGCAATGGCCATATGGTCTCTCATCCTTAGAGGAGGGTAGACCACCTTATCCATGTCACTTATCTGAAGTTTGCAACGGGTGAGGAGGCCGTTAATCGCCTCGGGGATCATTTTAGCGTGGCCGGCCTCCCGAATCCATCTCTCTTCCCAGGTTCGGGTAAACTTATCCGATTCCATGCGCCGATAATCTGCAAAATCATAGGAGAGAGAATAATGGCCCACAAGAGAGGCTATCACCCCATCACTTCCCACCATGAACGCGGCCGCACCATCTCCGAACAGCTGTTCCTGCGTGCCCCCCGCCTTGCCGAGGCGACAATCCGATGCACATACGAGGGCGACCTCAGAATCTGGCCCACCAAGAGCCGAAATAAGGGCCGTTGTTCCAGATTTCAAACATCCAGAGAACTCAGCAGCCCTGGTATTCGAGGAGAGATTTAATGCCCCACTCGCAATAGAGGCGTTTCCCCTTTCCTTATTGGGTAGCGTTGTGGAAGCAAGGTACAGGGCATGGATCTTCTTTCTGTCAACATCCCCCAAACAATTGATGCCCGCAGCGATTGCCATGGTGATGCTGTCTTCATCGTAATTGGCAACGGTCTTTTCTCCTCTAGCCAGCGCCGCAATACCAGGATTGAACCACCCCATCGCCTCGAAGATGGTTTCACGCTTGAGCCGGTAGTATGGCAAATAGATGCCGAAAGCCGTGATTCCTTTCAATTTGCCTCCCCCCTTCCTTTAACCAAAACAAGATACCCAAGACCCTATCAAAAATCAAAAAAATACCTAAAACAGTCTCCTTGATATGGTCATCTTTTCCGCTTCTTTCGTCCCCTCATAGATTTCCAATATCTTGGCGTCACGAAAAAACCGCTGGATGTCATACGCGTCGCACAACGCTTCAGGAGAGAACGCCGCATGTATCTCCAAGGCCTTACCGCATACCCAGACGGCCATCTCCCCGGAGAAATATTTGGCCATGGCATTGAGTGCTGGATCCGTTCGACCCTGATCAACTTTCCAGGCGGCTTTATAGGTGGTATTTCGTGCCAGTTCGATCCTGGTAGCCATTTCAGCGAGTTGGAACTGTATCGATTGGCTTGCAGCAAGGGGTTTATTTTGCACCTTTCTTTCCTGAATATATCTTGCTGTCCTATCCAATGCGCCCTGAGCAAGACCCACGCCCTGAGCAGCGACCATAGTCCTGGTTGCATCAAAGAAGTGCATAAGTTGGTAAAATCCTTTCCCTTCCTCGCCAATCAGGTTTTCACAAGGAACACGGACATCTGAAAAAGCAATCTCAGTGGTCTCACTCGCCCTAACCCCCAGTTTCCCCTTTAACTGACTGGCTTCAACGCCTTTCCTGTCCGACTCAACCAGGATAAGGCTATGTCTTCCATATCTTTTTTCCTCCTCGGGATGGGTTACACACAGAACAACCATCCAGTTACAAACCCTGCCGTTGGTAATGAAAATTTTGTTTCCATTAATGACGTATTCTTTTCCTTCCTTAACAGCCATGGTTCTTATGGAGGCCACATCTGTGCCCGCGTCCGGCTCCGTGTATGCCCCGGCCGATATGGCTTCGCCATTGACAAGAAGGGGGAGATACTTTTTCTTTTGCTTCTCTGTGCCATACATCATGATATTTTCAGAACCAAAGGTTGCGGCTGCAATGACCAGAGACATTCCCAGATCTACTCTGCTTAGTTGCTCGGTTACGAGTGTTAAACCCACAAACCCAAGTCCAGGCCCTCCATACTTTTCAGGAATAGTAACCCCGACGAGTCCCCTCTCACTCGCCTTTTTCCAAACTTCCTTCGGATGTCTCTCTTCCCTGTCGCACGCCCTGGCTATGGGTTGAATTTCCTCAACAGCGAACCGATAAGCTGTGTCCTGGAGGCGCTTCTGCTTTTCAGTCAGATCGAAATCCATGATTTCTCTCCTTATTGCTTCGATCGGCAAATTCTGAGCAAAACTTTTATAACGATGATGGTTTATGCTACCAAAAAAATAGTAATATCAATTAATTAACTTCTCATCTAACTAGCAGACCCGCTTTTTTTTTGTCAAGGCTCTTTTCCAATTCGTGAATACCATAAAATGTGACCTCGGCTGATGGCCCGAGCTTTGCCCGGCCTGTCTTTGTGTTAAATATCGCCGTCTACTTCGCCTTTTCATGAGGCTATGCGCTAGGCTCCATGCCTGCCCCGCGCCACCATCGGTGGCTATTTCAGTGGGGCGCTTTGCTTTATAACTCTTGACTTTTGAAAGGAATAAAGCAATTTCTACAGGAAACATCTTGTCTCTCGATACATTATGCTTGCCCCGGTGAAACGTTTACCCCGTTGTAAGGTATAGCCTATTCAACTGGGGTGAAAACCTGTTTTGCTGGGGCTTTATGCCATATTAAAGGAGGATCCGCATGATGAGTGATGAGGAGATCAAAAAGAGAACAAAGGAGACGGCAAAAAAGCTCTTCGCCGGAGGAGCCAAGTTAGATCCCCCATATTCTCTGTGGAGAGATTTCGACAAAGAACTGGCCAACGATTTCTCCAAGTTCATAACGGGCAACCTCTATTCCCGAACCGTCCTCACGTTGCCTGAAAGACAGATGGTGGCCTGTGCCATGCTGGCAGCCCTCCGTGCCAGAGATGAGCTGAGGCTCCATGTGAATGCCGCCTTGAATGTGGGCTGTGACCCGAAGAAGCTGGCAGAGGTATTCTTCCAGGTGGGCACCTACGCGGGCATGCCCGCGGTGAACGAGGCACTCGGTGTGTACAGGGATGTCCTGCAAAAGAGAGGGGAATGGCCTATTAGCATGGAATAATGGCCTCCGGCCCGTAGGCCTGCGGCCCGGAGGGAAGAATGGAATAGTGGGTATGGGAAAACGAAAAGATCCTTATTCCATCATTCCAATCTTTTGGAGGAGGTGCAAGATGCTAGTTTTTATCAGTGATCTGCATTTTGTGGATGGAACGGCAGGCGAACACAACGTGCCCACGGCGGCATTTGAAATTTTTTTGGAAGACATCAGCTGGGCGGCAAATCGGCTCATTGATGATAAAAGAAATGTGGAAGAGATCAAGATTATATTTTTAGGTGATATTTTTGATCTGTTGAGAACAGAGAAATGGTTCCCTTTTTCCGAAGCTGAGAGACCATGGGGGACCAATGAGAAAAAGATTGAGGCCCATGCCAAAACAATCTTAGATGCCATCAGCCGGAAGAATAGAGACACATTTGATCTGCTCGGCGGTGAGCTCAGGACCAAGTTCGGTTTTCCCGTTGAGCCGGAGAGGATATATCTGTCAGGGAACCATGACCGCTTATGTAACAAATACGCGAGTCTCAGAAAAAAGGTGTGCAAAAATCTTGGAATCTCTTTTTCTGGAGCCCCCTTTGACCACCATTTCATCGATGTGGACTATGGCGTCTTTGGCCGCCATGGACATGAATATGACAAATTCAATTATGAGGGAGGCACGTCCTACGGCCATAGTGACTACATGAGGGTGCCCATCGGAGACCCTATCACCACCGAACTGGTGGCAAGACTTCCATGGAAGGTTATGCAACAACCAGCCGTCAAGAGTCTACCACAAGAAGAGCAGAAGGCCCTGAGACGGAACCTGGAAGAGGTTGAAAATGTAAGGCCTTACTCAGCCATCCTGGAATGGCTCCTTTATCAGGTCAAAAAGAATCTCTTTGTAAAGGAAGCGATTGAGGACTCGGTGGATGAAATCATAAAAGAATTCAATAAACTGAAGTTCGTAAAGAAATGGTACAGGCATCACGATAAATGGACGGATTTCTGGGATGAAGCGGATCAGGTACAGGCGTTCTTATTTTTGCTCGAGAAGTTTAAGGTCTTCCCCTCTGAAAGACTTTTGCCGCTCCTGGAACTGGTGAACAAGCACGTTGAAAAGGATAACCTCTCCGAAGCGGCCCCGGCCGAATATTCACAGTTGGACAGCCGCATAAGATACGTGGTCTATGGCCATAGCCATGAACCCCTTCAAATGCCCGTAAGGGTTGTCGAAAGCCCCGAAGGCGTAAAGGAGCATGTCTATTTGAATACGGGAACCTGGCGTCGAAGATATCACAAAACCAAGGAGGGCCTGGGCTTCATTGGGTGGAAGAATCTGACCTATGTCATCTTTTACAGAAAAGAGGAAAAGGGCCTGAAGTTCCCTGCTTTCGCCACCTGGACAGGGACCTTGAAAACGATTTAGAGGAGAAAGATGAGCATTCTATTCGAACCTGTGAAGATTAGAGGGATGGAAGTGCGGAACCGGTTTGTGCGCTCAGCCACCTATGATGGGTGCGCGGATAAACATGGCTATGTCTCTGAGAAACAGATCAAGCTCTTTTCAGGACTGGCCGAAGGCGGCATAGGGCTCATTGTTACGGGCATTGCCCACGTGCATCCTTCGGGTCAAATCTCCCTGTTTCAAAACTCTGTGACCAACGATGATTTCATACCGGGGCTCAAAAGTTTGACGGCCGTTGTTCACGATCGGGGAAGTAAGATCGCCATTCAGTTGTTTCATGCGGGAAGAGAGCGAGCGAAGTTTGTTAAGTCCAAAGACGGAGAAGCCATAGCGCCTTCCTTTGTTGAAGACGATCCCTATTTCAATCATAGTTACCGACCCATCACGGAGGATGAGATCTGGGATGTTGTAGGTGCATTTGGGGATGCGGCCGAAAGAGCAAGAGAAGCCGGGTTTGACGCGGTTCAAGTCCACGCTGCCCATGCCTATCTACTGAGTGAATTTCTCTCTCCTTTTACAAACCGACGCGAAGATGACTGGGGGGGCACCCTAGAAAATCGTCTTCGCGTTCACCAGGAGATATACCAGGACATCAGGGCAAAGGTGGGAGAAAACTACCCGGTGCTCGTCAAGATTGGGGTTCAAGATGGCTTTGCAGGCGGGCTTGAATTCAGCGAAGGAAAAATGGCCGCTCAGCGGCTTGCCCAATGGGGATATGATGCCCTGGAGATCAGCTCGGGATTGAGAGGTAAGGGGTATGAGACTGCGGAGTTCCGGACCAAAATTAATAGGGTAGAACGCGAGGCCTATTTCCGGGGGTGGTGCAAAGAGATCAAGAATCAGGTGAACGTACCCGTCATGATGGTGGGCGGACTGAGGACCTTTGAACTCATGGAAGAGATCGTCAAGAACGGAGAAGCGGACTTTGTCTCCTTGAGCCGCCCTTTTATAAGGGAACCTGGTCTTGTGAATGCCTGGAAAAGCGGCGATCACCACAGGGCCACATGCATATCATGCAACAAGTGCTTCGAGGCCTTGCTAAAGCTGGAATCACTCCATTGTGTTCAAGCGAAACAGGATGAGAACCGGTGAACACTATTCCATCAAATTTGTGCCATACGCGTTGCGCTAAGTGCTACAAATAACCAATAACAATTAACTCGCCGCGCCAGCGCGCTATCTCCCCCCACGCCCGCCGCCGAAACGGCCTTTGCCGCCAAAAGCGGAGCCACGTCCGCCAAAACGGCCTTTGGCTGTGATAGAGGTCCCACGATAATGGCCCCCACCGAAGGCGAAATAATG
>CP070840.1:1535231-1538754 GCA_020342025.1 Deltaproteobacteria bacterium | reverse complement strand
GCCGAGCTACTCAAGGCGGTGAGGAGGGAAAGGTCGTCATTGCGAAATCCATGGGGTCTGTTCACCGAGTCCACATAGATGACCCCCCTGATTTGAGATCTGCTGATCAAGGGAACACACATTACGGACCTCACCCTCATCAGTTCCATACTCTGAGAACGATCGGATTCATCCTCACTGAGGGTGTCCAACATCATAACCGGTTTGCCCTCTCTTATGACACGCTCAACAATAGTCCGGCTGTATATCTTATGGGTAGCATCACCAGGCATTCGACTCTTGGGGATGACATCTGAAATCGTCTTTGTTTCTGGATCAATGAGAATAATAACTCCCCTGTCTACCCTTTTGAGAAGATCCAGAATGGCATCTAGGATCCTCTCTAAAATCTCATTGATATCTGTTGATTGTATGAGGACCTCGGATACCTTGTTAATCAGTTCCATGTTTTTCTGCGAAGTCATTGGCCTGTCCTGCACCACGATCGTCTCACTTTCAGTGATCTCCTTGGAAAGATCGATGGAATCCAGAAAAGGAATCACATCCTCTAAACATGCCTTGCCCAGACAAAGGACACTCATGCCAAGAACAATGGGAACCCCTTCTCCCACTTCATGTTCAACACCAGGGCGTATCTGTTGTCCATTTACAAACGTGCCGTTTTTGCTTTTCAGGTCCTCAACAAAGTATTTGTCACCTTTCTTAAGTATCTTTATGTGTTTGCGAGAAATGAATTTATCCTTCATGGGGATGTGATTATCGGGCGAGCGTCCCACGTAGACGATATCAGTCTTGAGGTCAAAAGACTGACCTTCATCTGACCCGTCCATCATATAGAGTTTAATCATGAATGATTTTCCTCTTTCAAGAAAACTAAACTCAACTTGGTATTACAGTTCTTAAGTTTGCTATATTTTCTCATAAAAAAGAATACAGAGTCAATATTAATCCTTTCACATCCACCTCTCCCGCCCTCCGACTAGAACGAGCCACAGGGATGAGCCCATCTTAGGTTAATTCGCCGATAAAAAACAATCAGCGGATCCCTGATTTTTTTATTCGAAATCCCTTAGTCCCTCCATTCATAAATTCAATGCCGTATTTATTCACTCACCCGCCTTGGCTCGCTGGATTCACACCGACACCCGCCTCCTGGGCAAATCTTCCGCAGAGGCGAGGGCAGAATGGAAGGGGAATCGACCCAGGGGTCTTTGAAGATCCGGGGCATGGAAAAACGTCCCTTGTGGGGGAGAGTCGTAAGTCTGGCCGAAATCTAAGAACAGGTAAGAACGCGCTAAAGGGAGCTCAACAGGAGAGCATAAGGTATCAGCGATTTGCGTGAAGCATGCCCAGCCCACGTCCGGACAGGTTTGTCATCGTCCTCATGAATCGAAGGGCTTAGCCCCCAGGTAAGTAAAAACCCCCAAATTAAATTATTAGCAAAAACGATGCCGAGGACGTCTAAGAATGAATTGTATTGTATTCCCTGACACTTGGAGCAAACGGCAGAGTGGATCAGTCCAAACAGATGCACATTAAGGTGTGCAAGGGTGACAGATTTTTGTGCATCACGGAACCCGGATCCAGTGGATTAGAGGTGAGAAACGGAGGGGTGGCTGATGGGGCTCGTTAAGAGACCATTAGCGTTTGCGTAGACCTGCTATCAACCCTTTTGTTTCTTTTCCCCATTCAGCGATTTGTTGAGGTTTTGAAATTAGCGTGCTGACCACCTCTTGTGTGCCTGAAAACGTAACATATGATTGTTTTACTTTTATCGGAGAGACTTTGTTTACATATTTCGCCAATCCAAGAAAAACGCTCGCTATGAGTTTCTCGTCTTCAATGGGCAAATCAATAGTGAAAAATCTATCGTTCATGGTTACAGTTACTTCCCTTGGCTCCTCCATCTCCATATTTCCTCCTTAATCCAGGTCTACACCCTGTTCTGCTCCGCTCTTCAAAACGGGGACACATATCTCTCTTGAACCCCCTTCCCCTCTGTTATGAGGTCAGATCCATGGGTAGAGTTGTTTCTCTGTTGGGTCATTTTGTCTTGCGCGATTGATTGGGGGAAAGGGGTTTGAGCTCGATATGGATCTGGCGGTCGTCTGCCTGTCGAGGCATGAAAACGATTTCAGAATCATGATAGCCTTCTTTCTTCACCTGGTAATACCAGTCCTTCCAACTTGCCCCGTCGGGGTGATCCTTTACGGTCACGGTTCGAGGCGTCCTGTATGTGGTCTTGCTTATTTGTTCCTCAGATGCCCCCCAGTAGATGATGGCATCGGGCGGCTGAGAGGTAATGGTCGTCTTAAAGGGGACGAGGCGAAAGTCAAGATAACGATAGCCCTCCTCTTCTCTGCAAAGGGTCTCTGAGTCGTGGTACCCTTCTTTTTTGACCTGATAACACCAGGGTTCCCAATGGGATCCAGAGATAGACCTTGAGTATGGAGTTTTGTGTCCTGTGTTTTTCAAGTCAGATTTCGTTTTCCCCCAATAGATATGAGCCTGAGGCGGATCACACGTGATGATTTCCTGCAGGGTGGCTGAACAGGCTGAAGTGAATGGCATCAGAAAGAGGATTCCGTAGAAGAAGATTTTCATGGGCATATTATCGTACGAAAATCCCAAAAGTTGATCCCTCGTATCGAGAAATTGGACGTTGCAGCATCTTCCAAACGAGCCTCTCGATGGGAGCGTTTATTTTTCGCGACACCTAAAGGCTTGTGCCGTTATAAAAGGGGCCCCGCTTGGATCTTCGCCATAAACCCTATACCATATGTGCGTTGCACCTAATTGAAATGCTTGCTCTTTCGCTGATCGTTTGCAATTATCTACCTTGTCTCTCGAGGACATGAATCCATATGCCACCCTGATTGAGCCCACAACGTTGCCCAAGTAATTGCAGTTTTCGAGCATTTTCTTGTCTGCTTCTATGACTGGCAATGCCGCCTGAGGTGGGGGTGTGGCACAAGACGTTAATAAAAGACAAAAAATAATCCATATACTCTTTCTCATGGCCTTTTCCATTGTGTGCTTTAATGAATCAGGGGATTTCAATTCATGGGTTTACCCACCTCAGCCGGGTTAATGTTCATGGCGAAACCTGGGCCAGAATTAGCCGAAATCCGGCGTTTTGTCAATCTCCAGACAATCCATGGCCTTTTTGGCCAATGGCACGCTGTGCTGAAAAAAGTTCCCGGCGTTTACCAGGATCCGCCCATCGAGCAACAGCCCGCAGATGGGAAAGCAAAATCTCCATTGGGCACATGGTGAGTAAACGGAAAAAGGGTTACCAGTGTCTCCAGTAACCCTTTGATTTCGCATGGTGGGCGGTAAGGGATTTGAACCCTTGACTTCCACCGTGTGAGTATTTTAAAGGGTCTACAACAAAAAACACTACCAAACACTAACATACAGAAATAACTAGAAAATTGGCGATTTTTCTTTTGCGTTGGTATCTATCTTTTTAGCGTATTTTTGAATATTATGGTAGCAACGTGGTAGCAGAGTTTCCGGGGAT
>CP070840.1:1530172-1535131 GCA_020342025.1 Deltaproteobacteria bacterium | reverse complement strand
TGAGTCGCTCGGAGAGGGCAGTAAAGCCTCTCAAGTCGGTCATCATGATTGTGACCTTCCGTTTTTCCCCTCCCAATTCCAGCGCCGAAGGATCCTCGAGGAGAGTGTTCATCACCTCAGTCGAGAGGTAGCGTCCGAACATTTTCTTGATAAGTTCAGATGATCTTTCAAGATCTTCCGAGGTTCGGGAGAGTAATGTTGAAAGGGTTTTTTTATCTTTCAATGCCCTTTCCACCTTGAAGTTCATTGTTTTGAGCTCTTTCTCAATTCTGCCGAGCAATTGCAACAGCACCTTTTTTTCATCATTCGGAACACTCAACTGCTCGATAGTATCTTTCAGCTTGTCACGATAAGCGTTCATACAGGGACCCTATTAAGAATCTACTTTTCTTTAATCAGGACAGGCACGAGTGTGTGATTATGAAAATCGCACCGTCCCTGAGGCACAGGACCTATTTCACCGTAAGTAAAGAATCCAACCATTGGAACCTCCCACAGCTTGTGAACGGCGGAAATTTCATCCTCAACCATTGGACCGAGTGCCATATGACGTGCTTTGCATGAATATAACACGATTGCATCTGACTTGGGAATTTGTCGGTGGAACTCTGACATTTGTTCAATGGCGTGATCAATAATGTCAAAACCAGGTGGCATGCTAAAGCGCACTTTTGAGCCTTCAGGCATGGTTCCCCCATAAACCATTGATTTGTCCTCGTTAAGGGCCCCTGGTACCCTCATTACAAACGTGCCATCATCGCGTATCAAGAGCAAAGGATACTCAAGGGCGAGCTGAAGATCATCACCAATGTTAAGATATTTGTTATACACGTCTATGACGGGTTCATTATCGATCTCATATACAATATTACCTTCCGCCTTTGTGATGGTCTTTGGCGTACCTATTCCCTTCCACCCACTGACTGCAACACCTTGCAAATCGATGGTATTCTGGTCAAAGATCAGAGCCACAACACCATTTGAGATGGCTTGTGACGCATTAAAAACGAATGTTTCCTGCAATCTCAGGTCGTCACCAGAGCGGCCGCCAAATAACGGTACTTGACGGTCCATCGTGTCGGTAATCCCATTAACAATCTCGTCGCCATTGGTAAAAATTCCAGCGGTCATCACCATAAGCGCAGGATTTTCATACACAGTTTTGGCCCACTCCGCAGCGCTTTGCCCCAGTTGATAGGAGGTTTTTCCTTCCCCGTCAAAGATGTTTAGCCGAAAGGCGTCACGGTTAATATCGAGCAACATCACCACAATCGATTCTTCATGGATTTCGTCATTGGTTATCTCTCCACTGCTGGTTGCGCCAAAAATCTCAATGTCATATTTAGTGAAAACCGTGCGCAGGTCCTTTAGATCATGAATAACGGAGCTGAAGACAATGGCCAAGGTCGGGGTTAATCCCTCCTGGCGAATATCTTGAAGATGCGGTTCAATCTGCTCGATTGAAGTAACAGAAAATACTCTTGACTTCATAAAATACTCCTTGTTACTCAAGGTTGCCGCTTGTTTGAAAACAGGTTGGCACCCTATTGTTTTGCTTATTGAATAGTAAAGCTGAAATTACAAGAATGATATTTCAAACTCCTAACAGAAGAAACAAGCTCCGGTCAGGAGATAGGCGGGCACATTTTGAGAGGTTTCTCCATGTAAAGCCTCCTTTGAGCAGGAATTGGCTGGTTGAGGAGAAATGACATCAGTTATTAAATTTATATTGAAAAAGGGCAGAAAGGTCAATCAAAACTAAGATTGCAGAGATAAAACGAAGATAGGCGACATCCACAATATGTTGTGGTTTATTCTTCCACTCCAAAAGTGAAGACTTCTTGCCAAAACGTGCAATTCTCAAAAATTGTAGATTACAGATTATAATCGAAAGTCTTTTAGGCTACCGGCCGAATTCTTGGGTTGCAAAATATGACATTTATCAGGGGAAAATTATGTTCCATGCAGTATGCAAGATTTTTTCTGCGATTTTCAGTCGAGTATGTAGCTAAGCGGGAGTTATTTGGGGGATTTTTCAAGCCAAGCCAAGGCTTCCTCTGCATCGTAGAACATCTGAAACACAAACGGCGCATCTACCATCTCAGACCATCCCTTGAACTGCTCCATGACCCCAACCACATATTCTTTCGGGGCCACAATGGCAACTCTACCCCCGCGTCTTTTCTCCAGTTCCTCTGAGGGTAAGCTCCTCAGGTAGATCATGAGCCGATCAATGTGAGGCTGCCGCATGTCCACTTCCGCCTCAGCAAAATCCCAAAGGACATTCTTGGTGACTTCTTCGGAGAAGTACTCTTGGGCTGCCGCTAAGATGTCATCCACACTGATCTTTCCTGTGCAGACATGAGTGATAAGGTCTCTCGATCGATCTATGTGGGTTACTATTGGGGCCATAGAAACCTCCTAGGCAGCCACAACGGGTGGTGCAGACGCGCCGCATTTTTTTCAGGAGAGCAGAGCTCTTTTCACCAGCGCCTTGGTAATTTCAATCTTGTAGGCATTCATGCTCATGGGTTTTGCGCCGGTCACTGCCGCTACAGCTGCTCTTTCCGCTGTTTTGGCATCGATAGCTTTACCCTTGATGAAATCTTCCGCCTCCGTAGCCCTCACGGGCGTGGGGGCTATTGCGCCAAGGGCTAACCTGGCATCCTTGCAGACACCGTTTTCCGCCATGATCACAGAAGCGACGCTTGCGATGGCAAAGTCAACAGGTTTCCTTAATGTGAATTTGATGAATGTCTGTTTTGACGGTTTTGGGCGTTGAGGGACATGGATCTCTGTTAGAAACTCGTCGGGTTGAAGAACGCACCCCAAGACATTATAGAAGTCTTTGATCGGGACGACCCTTTCCCCCTTTGGGCCAGCGATCTGAAGACTCGCATCCAAGGCAGTCAGGGCAATGGCCATATCTGATGGACACACCGCAAAGCAGGCCTTGCCTCCCATGATGGCGTGGTAGCGGTTGTCACCTTTCACGGCATGGCAGGGGCCGCTACCTTTCCTATAACACAGGATCCGTCCGCCCATCTCATGGGGATATCTATAATACCAGCAGCGTGTGTCCTGGCACAAGTTCCCGCCCAATGTACCCATATTGCGGATTTCAGGGGTGGCTACCGACTCAGCCGCTTCGGAAATAAGGGGATATTTCTTCCTGATTAATGGCGATCGGGCGATCTCGGCCAGTTTTGCGGAGGGGCCCATCCTCAATCCTTCCTCATCCTCGTGAATGTGGTCCAAACCGGGTATGGTCTTGATGTTTACAAGCGCTTCAGGGTAGTCGGGGAGAATTTCATCCTTCAGGCTCCCGAGAAGATCCGTTCCGCCCGCGATCAGTTTTGCCCTCCCCTGATAGTCCCCGAGCAAGGAGAGGGCTTCATTCACAGATGTGGCGTTGAAATGTTCGAAAGATTTCACCGCTTACGATCTCCTGGTATCTTGCCCAATGCGGCAAGGATCTTGTCGGGTGTGAGGGGGTATTCGTTCATCTTTTTGCCCACCGCATTGGAGACGGCCATGAGGATAGCACTGGGGCCAGGTGAGGTGGATATCTCTCCCACGCCAACTGCCCTGTAAAGGTGGGTTTCGATAGGGGTCTCAAGGATCACGTTCTGGAATTGAGGGAGTTCAAGAAACGTACGCCATTTATAGTCTATCATATTAAGGCTCAGTATATGCCCGCTCGCTTCATCAAGGATCGTCTCTTCAAATATGGCCGTATCTATTCCCGCCGCCCCCAGGGCGCCATGGAGTTGGCCCTCAAGGGAAGGCGGATCGATAATTTGACCCACATCGGTGGCGATAACCACCCTCAGTAAATCCAATTTGCCTGTTGCCGTATCCACTTGAACTTCTGTAAACAGGATCAGAAAGTTAGGCACGGTATAATCGGGGTTGAATCGGCCGAAACCCGTGCATGTTTGCATGAGACCCAGCACCTTCCTCCAGGGAATACCCGCATCCGGTCTGCCTTTGACATATACCATGCCATCTTCGGTTTCCAGATCGTCTGGAGGCGCTTTCAGTATGGGGGAAGCCTGTTCCAGGAGTTTTCTCTTGGCGTCTTCTGCAGCGGCTATCACGGCAGATCCCATGGCAAAAGTGCCCCTAGAGCCGAGAAGTCCGAAATCGAACGGATTGATAAGGCTGTCAGCGGGCGCTATGGTGACATTCTCCATGGAAAGTTGCAGGACTTCGGCGACCATTTTACAGAGACTGCTTCTCTGGCCCACCCCCGGTTCAGCGACGCATGCGTGTATGGTCGCTGAATTATCCGGGTTCAGCCTCACGTAGGCCTCTGACACATCCTCCCCCACATCCGCATTCCCGTGCACCCCGACCCCAACACCTACGCGTTTGCCATCTTTGACTGCAGTAGGTTTGAACCACCCTTCCCATTTCTTTTTCCAGTCGAAGGCCTCAGCGCCTTTCTCTATGGCATTCGAATAATCCCGGCCCCTGCAGACATACCATTTTCCATCTCGCCAGTAATAACCATCACCCGGTTTCACATAGTTCTTTTTGTAAAATTCAACGGGATCAAGATCGGCCTCTGCCATGGCCGTTTCCAGAATGGGAAACAATGCGCTCTCAAGCTCCTGGCCACCAAAACCCCTGACAATCCCTGAAGGGTTTCGATTCGTACAGATGAGTTTGGCCTTTACGTCCCAGTTTTGGCATCTCAGCATGAGTTGGGCTTCACCACAACCCACAGCGATCTGGGCCTGCGCCATATCTGAGAATGCCCCTGTGTTCACGAACCAATCCCCAGAAACGGCCGTTACTGTTCCGTCCCTCTTCATCCCCACCTTCCCGCGAAACCGGGATCCTAACCGTAAAGCGAATGCACCAAGATGTTCCTCTTTTGTGAAACATACTTTAACGGGCCTACCCGCAGCCTTTGCCAGTGCGGCCGCATAGAAAAAGGGCTGGCCGGAGTAG
>CP070840.1:1525520-1530072 GCA_020342025.1 Deltaproteobacteria bacterium | reverse complement strand
TTTCTGAGAGTTCCTGGGGAGTCACCGATTTCTGCGGGGTAATACCTTATTTGGGGGATTGATTCGGGACACAGGAGGTGATTCGAACGTGGAAGGGAGAACCCGTCTTTTGAAATGGGTTCTCCCTCCCTCGCCACACTCCCTCCTAAGAAACTTTGTAATGACCAAGACAAGAGAAATTAACCCCACAACGTAGGCAGGGCCAAGACCGTTTATTATCCCAGTTTAAAGACTTTCAGGGCATTGTCTCTCAGCACGGCTTGTTTGGTCTCATCGCGGATGGGCAGTTCAAGAAACTCCTTTTTGAATCGGGTGAGCCCAAGCCCGTTGGTTGCCCACATGGCCTTTCTCCTCCCTGCCCTGTCCAGGAAGGATACCAGACGCGGGTCAAGGGCTGAAGGCATATAAGCGCCGATGTTCCCATAGACGTTGGGGTGTCGCCAAAGCATGGAAATCCACTCCGTCACCCAGGGGAAGCCCGTATGGGTGAGCACAATCTTTAGGCTCGGGAAATGAATGGCGATTTCATCGGCCCTCATGGGTCGGCTGTAATCACTGGGCAAAGGCTCGGCGGACTGGCCTGTCTGCATGCAGACAGGGATATCCAGATCCAGGCACAGGGCATAGAGGGGATAGAAACGCTTATCATCCAAGGGGAGTCCATAGCTGCCCGGATGAACCCACACATACTTGATCCCAAACTCCTTTACGGCCCTCTCCACATGTTTCAGGCTCCATTCGATTTTGTGGGCATTGTAGGTGCAGCCGCCAATGATCCTACCCTTTGACTCTTCATTCCATTGGGCCAGTTGCTCCAGGGTCACATAGACATCTAAGCGATACTCATGTTGTGACCACACCCCCATTTGGTCGATGCAAATATAGTCCACGCCGATCTCATCCATCTCAGCGAGCACTTCAGCCACAGACTCCTTGGGACCCATCTTTGCCACCGCCTTCCAGGCGTCTTCAGGTTTCTCGATCCCAAATTTCTTGAGCACGCCACCAAAGGTGGTGATGGCCATGATTTGGAATTCATAATTGGAAAACATTTTCTTGAGCACATCTCGACTGGGATAAAATGGGCGGCACATGGCATCTACGGCCTTGATGGCACTCAGTTCCTCAGGTGTAATCTCTTTCTTCTCCATAGACTCTCCTCCTCCCCTAGATTTCCTACTCTGATTGAGCAAAAATACGCATAACAATTAACGCGTAACGGATAACACTCCATCGACTTTTGACTCGATGAGAATATTAGAACATGGTATAGCCCCCGCTTACACTGATCGTCTGGCCCGTGATCCAACTGGCCCGGTCAGAGGCGATGAAAACCACCATATTGGCAAGGTCCTGCGACCTCCCGAGGCGACGCAACGGGTAACCATGTTTTGCCAACTTTTCTTGAACCTCTGGGGGAAAAAGTTTTATGACGTTATCCTCTCGGAACAGGCTGTATTTCCCCTTCTCCTCTTCCTCAGGCATGGTGGCACCCGGGCATACGCAGTTGGAACGGATCTGGAACCTGCCGAATTCTCTGGCCGTGTTCTTTGTAAAGGAGATAACGCCACCCTTGGCCGCTGCGTAGACGCTCTCACGAAATTCGCCGAGGCGCCCCGCGTCAGAACCCATGTTGACGATACTTCCGCCTTTCTGCTCGACCATGGTGGGAAGCACGGCGCGAACGAAATAGATCACGTGACGCAGGTTAAGGTCCAGGTATTTCTCATACTTCTCGACCGGGATATCCAGGAAAGGGATGAAATCGTCCCAGCCCACATTATTTACGAGAATATCCACGCCGCCAAATGCGTCGACGGTCTCCTTGACCACCCGTTCCGCCTCAGGATATCTGGTTACATCTGCCTTGATGTACTTCGCCTGGGGGCCCTTGTCTTGAATCATCTGGGCCACCTTGTTGCCGTTCTCCTCATCCAGATCCACGATGGCCACGTTTGCCCCTTCCTCGCCAAAGGTGAGGGAGATGGAACGTCCAATGTTAGACGCGCCACCCGTCACAATCACATTCTTTCCCTTAAGACCTAAATCCATACTCATACCCTCCTTCTTAAATATTAAATGCTCTATTTTAATTTAGCTTCTTGAGTCCCAGACCATCCAAAAAGGTATCGATTCGAGCCAACGTCCTCTCCAAATCAAAATCCCTCGTGTCAGCCATGTTTCCTTCGAAAGTCAGAACGGGGATGTTCCTTTTCAATAAATCCAATCTTGCTTCCAGTATCCCGATAGACGTGCCTTCACAGCCCTTATTAAGGTGAGAAATCAGGGCGTCCACCTTCCATTGATCAACCAGTTGGTTGGTAATTCTGAGCCGCTCATCCACGGACTGAAAGATACGCCATCCCCAATTCCTCAATCTGTAATCTGCATAGGCACGGAGTGCCTCTTCACGCGTGCTGAGCTTCAGTCCCCGATCTTGCGGAGTTCGGTATGGAACAACGTTGCCATCCGCCTCTTCATCGAAGGCACCCATCAAGCCAAACGTATACCATGATCCCACGGAGACGGCCCCATATACCTTTTCCATATGGCGAAAGACCTGGAGGGCTGCCCAAGGGGGCTGTGAATCGGTAATCACACGAAATCTTTCCTGGGCCACCGCGGCAATCCCCCTCTCAGCCCTGTCTTTAACCTCGTCTCTCAATTCGCGATAAAAATCGGCTACTTCCTTTCGCTGAGGATTTAAGGTGGTGAGCACATAAAGGCTAAACATGGTTTTTTCGTCCAAAGGCGCGGGGATATTCTTATTATAGGTGCATACCTCCGCCCAGAGGGAAAAAGATCGGCATTCATTCTTAATGGCCTCGATGAGCAACTCATCACTGTACTCTCTCCCGGTCACTTCTTGCATCATTTCAATGGATTCATTCATTTGTTGAACTACATATCTCAACGCCCCTTCCCTGTCTGGGATGTTGGGATAGGGGCCGACAGAGACATCTATGGCCCGAAGAGGTAACCCCCCTTCCAGTTCACCCGCATGCTGATACCATTTGGCATGAGAGCAACAGACGTGTGATGAGAAGAGGAAGTCCGCCACGGGCCATTCATCCAAGATGGTGCCATCGGGCAGTACGAACTTGTCCAGGATGATCCCCCCCCAATAATTGCGCAAATAGCCACACAGGTCACGCGCTATTCCAGCTTTTTCGGCGGCCTCTAGGCACTGGAGAGAGAAATCTTCAAAATAGGTATTTGTGGCGCCGTAGGGTTCACCCGTGACTGAGTACACATCCTGGCCTAACCCCGAAGGAATGGCGTGAAAGGCCCAGGCCGAACCACTCCACCGAATTCCTCCCTTCTCCTTGGCCTCCACATAGTCCTTGTAATACTTGAAACGCAATTCTTTGGCTTTGTCCCAGCACCTCAATGGTTCAGTAGGGTACACCTTTTCTTTACCCATCTCATTAAACCTCCACTATTCTCAACCTCAAAAAAGATCAACCATCGTTTCCAAGAAGGCCTCAACGCGCACGGCGAATTGCCCGGCAGGTACGGTGATATCGAATTCAAGGAAGTAGGTGGGAATACCCAGTTCCTCCTTGAAGAACTTCGTTAATGCGGGGATGTCTAACTCATGCGGATCACAGAATTTCTGTTGCATGAGAATGGCCCCCTCCACACTATAGTCCTTCACCAGTTCAGCGATATGGTCAAACCTCTTACGTGCTGGCCAGTCCTTACTGGGACACGGGGGGCGGTCGAGATAGCGGGCAGCGATGGCCATGATCCTATCCTCCTGAGGGACAACCTGGTTCCAAAAGTCGCGGCTGCCCGTGCAATGCTCTTCAATCACCAATGTGGCCGGGAGGCTTAAACGGCGCTCCACCATCTCAAAGAACTCACGGTCATCATCCTCACTCCCCACAATCATCAGTCGTGTCCCTGTTTCGCGATCTAAATTTCTCTCTGGCAATTCCTTGATTAGCTCTTCCAATGCTTGACTATGCTCTCTTTTGTCAGTGAGCTGGCTTGCTAGGGCCACTTCTAAGGCTTCCAAACCCGTGATCGGCGGATCCTCCTTTTTACGGAAGTCATAGACTTGACGCAATAGCTGGCGGTTGGTGTTGCAAATCTCAATTCCCCTGTCCAAATCCTCCGGGGTGATTTCGTGGCCAATCCAGTCCTCGAGGGACTTCTTGAATCGCACCAGCTCTCCGTGAAGATACGCGTATCGGCCGTTGCTCTGGGTGCTATGGGGCATGTAAAGGTAATAGGAATAATCTATGGGGATGTGCTTTTCCCAGCTCCAAAAGGTCTGGCGAATGTGCAGACAGGACTGGGCGATCATGATCCCGTCCAGGTAATCATATTTCCCCTCCAGGCCCTGGCTGAGGCAATCACGGCAAAAGGGGCAAAACATGCTGCTATAAATATGGGGTTCAACCAAACTGGAAGGTTTATGCCCACCCAAAATCCTCACAGGGAGAACGTCCGCAGCGTAGAGAATCTCCGCGGGTACATAGGTGCAAAGGTAACCGACGACTTTTCCTCCAGTCCTTTCCTTCCACTCCCGCGCATAATCGTGTCT
>CP070840.1:1520788-1525420 GCA_020342025.1 Deltaproteobacteria bacterium | reverse complement strand
ATCGGTGAAGCTGGCCTTAAACTCTGGCTGGATATTACCGAAAAGGATGATCTTGCCACCCGGCCGAGCCATTTCTACGCCCATCTGGACCGTATTCTTCAATCCAATGGCATCCATCACGATGTCCGCACCCTCACCGCCGGTAAACTCGGTGACGGCCTCCATGACATCCTCTTTTTCCGGGTTGACGGCATGATTGGCGCCCAGCTTCAGGGCACTCTCCAGTCTTCCCGGCTGCCGGCTCGTCACGAGGACCTCGGCGCCACCTAACAGGGCTATTTGTATGCCTTGGATACCAACACCCCCGATCCCCAGCAAGACCACCTTGTCACCAGCCTTCATTTGCCCGCGCACAACCAGTGCATGGTACATACTTGCCACCGCATCGGCCAGGATGCAGCCCTGATCAAAGGGAATCGTGTCCGGAAGAGGAATCAGGTTCGCTTGTGGGATTAGAGCGTATTCGGCATGGGACCCATCCAGCTCGAAACCGATTCGCTTCAGATTCTGGCACAGGTTTGGGCGCCCGCGTCGGCAGTAAGGACAGTCGCCACAAACCACGTCAATGGATGAGACGACGCGATCACCCACATTGAAATCATGCACACCTTCCCCAAGAGCCTCCACTTCTCCAGCACCCTGGTGTCCCAGGATACGTGGTAATTGGGCAATGGGCGTATGTCCCGTAATAAGATCGCGGTCCGTCGTGCAAAGGCCCGAAGCCTCAATCTTAACAAGAATCTCGCCAGGGCCAAGTTGAGGCTCGGGCACGTCCTGAATTTCAGCTTGATTCACATCTTGAAGTACTAGTGCTTTCATAGCCCTCCTTTACAAACTATAAATAAGACCATCTCTCTTCCGGGGCAGAGCTGGTCTGTCGCCGGCTAGTACGCTGTACCATAGACTGCAAAATAAGAAAAATGTGCATTCGCATCCACTGAGTGATGGCCCATTCCTTCAAGACGATATCTAAGGCGTTCGGAGGAAGTGGTCTAATCTTAGAGGGTTTAAAAGGACTCTGTATAGGTCGGGATGATACATTCTGCCAGGGGCTTTTGGGCGTAAACCCTCAAAGATCAGACCACGGCGATGCTCAGTGGAGTTTTTTTTGAGATATCGTCTTTCAGGAACAGGCCATCACTCCATATGACAGGAATATATGATACGGCGCACTAGTTATGATAACTTCCCGTTCAGTAGTTGGCGTAAATGAGAAAAGGGGATGTGACGTGCCAGCAGATTTAGAGTTGAACGCGAAGACCGTCGTAGGTCACCGTGATTTTGAAGGCTAAATGGCGGTCCACGACGATCTGATCTATGGTCTTTTGCCACTGCTCCTGATTGAGGGGAACGGGATAGGGGTCTCTGCTTTCGGGATGTCTCAAAGGATCAGCGGATTCAAATTTCTTTGCCATCCTATTTGCGGGATCCCCTGGGACCATATCACCATCGCCCATGTGAACCAGAAAGGTTTCTAATTTGGGCTGCCAGAGCTCTATATATTGGAGAGCCCGCTGAAAGCTCATGTGATGCGGCCTATTCTCCAGGGGTTCATTAAGCCAAAAAGACTGAATGATCAGGTAGTGAGGATGAATCAGATCAGGATGAGGCTCTGGCAGGTCTTCGAAGTCGGACGTGTACACCAAACGAACTTCCTTTGTCCCTCGAGGTCTGGTTTTTATAATGAACCCCACGGATCCCAATGCAAAGGGTCCATGACTCGTCTTGAACGGCACGAAGGCAAATTCCTCAAAAGCATAGGCCCTCCCGGGCTCTATGGCGTGCATTTTAATCACACCCATCTTCTCCAGGTAACCAAAGCGGTCCCTGACCACTGCCCAGCTCTTCTCCGTGATATAGGTCCGTATGGGCTCAAAATCGCCCTTTGCACAGGTCCGTTTATAGGAAAAGAGTTCGTCCAATCCCATATAATGGTCCCCATGCTCATGGGTAATCAGTACAGCATTTAATCTATCGATCTGGTGTCTTGAGAGCTGGAAAGCGATATCGGGCCCGCAGTCTATCAGGAGGTTGCTTTTTCCTGAGAGGAGAAACGCCGTCCGCTGCCTCCTTTCCCCATTTCGCCGCATTTCGCGGCATATCATGCAATCGCAGTTCAGTTCCGGAAGACCCCAGGCCGCACCTGTACCAAGAAAGATAAGATCCATAGTATATACTCGACACCTTACATTATACCGTAGTAGGGCAAATCGTTATTCTTCTTCAAGCGCTTATTTGCTGAAAATAGTCCCTCAGGTTTCCTCTCACATAGTCCATAATTTCAGGTTCCCGCCGGTATCGCTCCACATCTTGTAATATACTCATCATCTCCTTGAGAGACCTTTCCACCAAACCCTTCCCGAGCAGTTTTTGCATCCTCATGATCAACAAGAAGACCAACTTGTTGAAGGATGAGGACAAGACCAATCGGCCTTCCGTCGCTTTCTCTTTTTCGGCAAATCGTTTAGATATTTGCGTGACGACACCCGTTTGATAATCTTTAGACAGATCGAGACTACGCAAGAGTTCTTTGCTCTGGCCAGTCAATTCATTGAGACATTTATGGAGGATACTTTCAAACCTCTTCCCCACTTCCTTACGAAAATTGGTCTCGAGAATCCTCAAAAGATCCAGGTAGATATTAATAATTTTGGTATAATCCACTTCACTCTCCGCTTCCCTATCCTGTGTGGAGATCAGAGTAATGAGATCAAAGCAGAGGAGAAGGTAGAAAGTTTTATACACATCTTCCCTTGCCAGGCCTTTTGATTCTATGATCTCGCCTATGGTTTTCTGCCCGTCGATCAGAGAGAACATGGTGAGTTCAAAGGGGTTCAGTGGAATAATGGCCTGGAACTCATTGGCCCCCTCCGAGAGGGTGAATACGGCCTCATCTCCTGGGATATGTCTTTCAAAAGTCCTTAGGTCTTCCATTAATCTTATCGTATCCAGAATTAGCTGTATCATGTTGTAATCGATGAGATTATTTGGAGGAATACTAGAATCAACTTCACGGAATATCACATCTGCGGCGTCCATCCCAAAGGCCGCTGCCAGCGCATACTTAACCTTTATCTCAAGGAACTTTTTCCATACGGGTTCCGATATAAGCCTTCTCTCGAGGAGCGTTTTGCCCAGGTATTGAGGCGCCTTTTCACTGATTTGCTCCAATTCTTCAAGGTGACGCGGATCCAGTCCCTTTTTTTCCGCAATCTCCCTGACCAACTTTCTGCCTTCATCAACACCCTCGGCGTACACCACATTCCCCTCGTCTAAATAGATTCTTATGGTCCGCAGTTTGTCTGTGACAACCACCTCGCCGCTCATGCCATCATAGTAAAGCTTGAGTAACTCCCTGGAGAGGACAACTTTTTTTGAGTTCACAGCGGAAATCATGATTTACAGAAACGCGTTCCTTTGGCTTATCCCTTGTGTATGTCGAAAGATCGAGTTTTTCATCACCAGGGATTGATCAACACCTTGAGATAAAGGTCACCCCTCTGTCCATTTTCTATTTTTCTCCCCAACCCAGTCAGACGAAGCACGGTCCCATCCTTTGCGCCGGGGGGGACCGTTATCCTGAATGGCCGCTTTTGGGAGCCTCGAGTGATGTTCACCAATTTGCGGGTCCCGAGCTCTGCCTCTCTGGGTGTGATGCTGATTTGACCGTAGAGATGGGGATCGTCTGCTGATCCCATGGTCCGAATGACCTGCAGACGAGGCGTCTTCTTCTTTGGGGTTGCCCCCCGCAGCTTCTCGCTCACCCCTAATTCTGGAACCTTCAAGAAGAGCTTCAAGAAGATAATGCCAAAGACAAAACCCCCGATGTGTGCCCACCAGGCGATGCCGCTTGTCTGTCCATGGGTTCCTGCAGCGCTCAAGAATTGTAAGAGAAACCATATTCCTAGAAAGAAGAACGCAGGAATTTCTATGAAGTAGGGGATGAAAAATATGGGAATGAAGGTAAGAATTCTTGACCGGGGGTACAGTATGAGATAGGCCCCCATGACGCCCGCAATGGCCCCGCTTGCGCCGATCGTAGGAATTTGAGAGTGCCAGTTTGTGAAAAGATGGGACAGCCCCGACGCCCACCCGCAGAGCAGATAGAATATAAGATACCTTATCGACCCCAGACGATCTTCCACATTGTCGCCAAATATATAGAGGGACCACATATTGCCAAGCAGGTGCCAGAACCCCCCATGAATGAACATGAATGATAGAAGGGCAAAGGCCTGCTTCGCAAAACTGAAATGTGCAGCCATCTCTGGCACCGAGTAGCGGGCTGGCACAAGCCCATAGTTGAAAATGAATTGATCCAGCTTTGAGCCTTGCCCCAACTCCACAAAGAAAATGAGCACATTTATGATAATAATGGTGGTATTGACCACCGGGTAATTCCTGGACTGAATGGTGTCACGAAGGGGTATCATCGTAGGCTCTAAGAGTCATTGTTGAGGCTGTGGGAAAACGCCCATCTGCCGTTCGGCAGGCTCACGGCCCTGAGCAAAGTCGACCCTTCGACATAGCTCAGGGTCGATGCTGAGCAATGTCGAAGCATCGAAGGGCTGCGTTACCCTCATCCCTCTTCACTGCGGCGTACTTCATTATACGCCTCTTTCCTCGGGATTT
>CP070840.1:1510589-1520688 GCA_020342025.1 Deltaproteobacteria bacterium | reverse complement strand
TTCCACGGAGGCGAAAGAACTCCCTGATCTGGATGCCCTTTACATAGGCGGTGGTTTTCCTGAAACCCAGGCAGAGGCCCTGGCCGATAATAGGCTGTTCAGGGAGTCCTTGAAAGAGAGGATAGAAACGGGATTGCCCGTTTATGCAGAGTGCGGGGGGTTGATATACTTGGCTGAGAGCCTTCTGGTAAATGAGAAAACCTATCCCATGGTGGCTGCCCTGCCTTTAAGGTGCGTGATGGAGAAAAAACCCCAAGGCCATGGATATACCATTCTCGAAGTGACAGAGCAAAACCCCTATTACCCTGTTGGGGAAACTTTAAGGGGACACGAATTTCATTACTCCAGACCATTGCTTGATGAGACAGGGCACATCCATTCTGTTTTTAAGGTGCATAGGGGACGCGGTCTCGATGGGGAAAGAGATGGTTTGGTCAAAAAAAACCTGTTGGCCACATATACCCATCTCCATGCGGCAGGTAACACATTGTGGGGTAAAAGCCTTTTCAGGGAAGCCGTTGAAGCAAAAAGTCGCAAAAAGAGAAATTTTTTACAAGATCGCAAAAAGAGGGATTGACAAGATCAAAAATATAAGTTATACAGGAATACTTATCATTTGTTAAGTCACTAAAATTATTATAGATAATCAATAATGAAGGAGGTTTTTAAGTATGCCAACGGTAGATTTTGAAGGAAACTCTTTTAATGTGGATGAAGACGGTTTCATCGATGATTTCAATAACTGGAACGAGAGCTGGGTAAGGCACGTAAAACAGACGGAAGGGATTGAGGAACTTACTGATGAGCATCATAAGATCATCGAGGTTCTTCAGGACTATTACAAGAAGAACGGTATTGCGCCCATGGTCAGGATTCTGTCCAAGGTAACCGGCTTCAAGCTCAAATACATCTACGAGCTATTCCCCTCTGGCCCAGGCAAAGGCGCCTGTAAGATGGCTGGGCTGCCCAAACCTACAGGCTGCGTCTAATACGCCTAGTTGCGTACTCCACGTTTCCGAGACTAAAAAAGGCACAACGAGAGCCATGCTTTCCACGTGCCTTTTTCTTGATTGGCCTTTTCTATCCGCTCAGCGAGACTTAGAACTCAGCTCTGAGTACAGTTCCGGTCTTCGATTGGGGATGAAGTATGCCATCCTGTGTTTCCGGATTTCCTCTATTTCATCACGTTGAAAGTCTACCAGGAGCATCTCCTCATGAGTCCCCACGTACTCCCCTATGACGTTTCCCGCAGGACTGAGTGCCACCACCACACCAGGAAAGTTAAACCCCTGCCCAGTCTTTCCCACTTGATTACAGGCCACCACATAGAGGGCATTGTCAAACGCCCGGCCCGGAAGATGCCTTAGCCAACTCTGGAGTTTTTCTCCGGGGTTCCCTCGTGGAGAGGCATGGGGCATAAAGATAATCTCTGCACCCTTGAGGGCCATCACCGTACTTATCTCCGGGAAGTGAGCCTCGTAACAAAGTTGAATTCCAAAAACCATTTCGTCACAGCGGAAGACAGGGATCTCCTCCCCAGCTTGATATGTCTCCTTTTCCTTGGGTGAAAGGTGGGTCTTTCTATAGAAGCCGAGTAATCCCTCCGGACCGGCCACGACCTGACTGATATAAGGCCTTTCCCGTCTGCCATCTCTATGAGGCCGGCGATGATGATCAGGCCCTTCTCCCGGGCCATTCCTGCAACCCTTTCAAGAATTTGATCCAGTAACGCATCGCTGTAGACTCTGGTAGGATCTTTGAGGACGTAGCCGGTTATGGAAAGCTCGGGAAAGCAGATGATGTGAGCCCCTGAATCTGACGCCCTAGACACGAATGCTTCTGTCCGATCTAGGTTTCTCTCTATTTCACCCACCTCGGAATTCATGCAAACCGCAGCAATCTTTAGATCTTTCATCCTCTCCTCATCGCAGGCTCTACTCACCTTGGGTCGCTATTCTGCGGAAGCCCCCTTTTTCGCCACGATAATATACTTGTCAAATTCCAATGCTTCTCCATTCTCAGCCGTGTCAAACCTCTTTCCAGGGAATTTGTTTCTCCCATTATAAACAACTTCATATCCAGCCCTCTCAACGGCCACCAGGGCAGGCATGTGATCATTCAGCCAAAAACTTGTCAAGATAATGGCGCCGTTCACATCCAATAATTTCCCTGTTTCATGTAATATTCTTTGCCAAACCTTAGATCGTTCAGGAGATGTGGTGAAATCGGGATGTTCAAGAATTGCGAGTTGATATGTGCCTGTCAGGATATCGGAGAGGTTCTGAGCATCACCGGCCACAAAGCTGACGAGTCCATCCAGGGCCTCTTTTGCTTCAGCAAAGGCCCCTTCTTCCATGTCCACCCCCACGTAGTTCGGCATCCCTAAACCTTGATCTGCCAGGTAAAGTGTCACACCAAGATAGTTCCACTTCACATTGTTTCCACAACCTACGTTCAGTACACTGGGATTTTCGCGCAATCTAATACCGCACGTGGGTAGATATTCGCTCAGCATCTTCACCCATCTTATTTCTGGCGTATATCCGGTCTCAAAGTGCGATTGTGGGTTCATGTTAGAAATTAATAAAGACTGCAGATCCATAAAAGGCCCTGATTTGCTCGAGCCCCATAATGGATCATGGGATGAAGGTATGCCTCTTTTCGAAACGCCGTATCTACTCTACGAGGGGAGGTCGCCTCAGACCGTACGAACCCCCTTCCCTTAATGGCATAAACATTAAGAGACTATCGGAAAACCGGCTTCTGAGAGGCTGATGGAAAATGTCCATATGCAAGGCTTCCGAAATCCCGAGGAACGAGACGTACATAGAAGTACTCCGCAGTGACGAGGGATGAGGGTAACGCAGCAGATGGGTGTTTTCCGACAGCCTCTAAGGCATCAGATATAACTTACAACTAAATCCCCAACCTCCTTCGTCCCATATCCCATCTTCCCTGCTTCCAGACTTTCCAGATCGTTCTTTACCACCTTCTTGATGGCCTCCAGGAGAAGGCCAGCAGCCTCTTCCTCTCCCAAATAATCCAGCATCATCTGTGCAGCAGATATGGCCCCCAGCGGATTGATCACGTTTAGCCCAGTGTACTTTGGCGCAGAACCCCCTATGGGCTCAAACATTGACGCGCCCTCAGGATTGATATTTCCTCCGGCAGCAATCCCAAGTCCTCCTTGGATAATGGCACCGATATCCGTGATGATATCCCCAAACATGTTGTTCGTTACGATGACATCGAACTGCTCTGGATTCTTGATCATCCACATGCAGAGGGCATCAACATGTTGATAGGCCGTTGTAATCTCCTGATACGCCTTGTGCACTTCCTCAAAACTCCTCTGCCACAGATCCGACTCATAGGTGAGAACGTTGCTTTTTCCGCACAGCGTAAGTAGCCTCTTCTTGTTTCTCCTTTTGCAGGTGGCAAAGGCATAACGGATACAACGTTCCACCCCCTTTCTTGTATTAATGGATTCCTGAATGGCCATCTCATCGGGAGTTCCTCTTTTAAAGAATCCACCGCTGCCCGCATATAGCCCTTCTGTATTCTCTCGGACAACAACAAAATCAATATCCTCAGGACCTTTGTCCTTGAGCGGCGTGTCCACGCCAGGTAAAAGAACAACCGGCCTCAGGTTGATGTAGAGATCCAATTCAAAGCGCATTTTGAGGAGTATCCCCCTCTCCAGGAGGCCTGGTGCCACGTCGGGATGGCCAATGGCACCCAGGTAGATGGCATCCTTCTTCTTTAATTCATCCAGAATCTCGTCTGGCAATAGGGTCCCATCTCTCAGATATTTCTCTCCCCCTATGTCAAATTCCTGGAGCGCCAATTGGAGGCCGCACTTTTGGGATATTGCTTTGAGTGCCTTTATCCCCTCTGCCACGACTTCGGGTCCTGTTCCATCTCCTGGAATCACAGCAATGTTGTATTTTCTTCCCATAGTTAAGCCCTCTAGAATAAGAAAGTGTTTTTGGGTGATTGATCAGAGATTAGATCAATTGAGGAAGCAAGACAAGGGGCATGCGGTCTTTTCCGAGGAGAGGATTGCCCCCTCAGTTGAGGAATGATCATTTTCTATTTATAATGTGATTCACCAATCCCCCAGCCTTAATCATATCCATCATAAAATCGGGGATCGGTTTTGCCGAGAAACGTTGGCCCTTATTCTCATTCACTATTTCCCCTGTTGCAAGATTGATCGAGACCTGATCGCCTTCCACAAGGTCATCTGAGGCTTCCTCAGATTCCAAGAGAGGAAGACCTATGTTGAAGGCATTTCTGTAAAATATCCTGGCGAAACTCTTCGCTATAATAAGCCGGATACCGGCCCCCTTGATGGCCCAAGTGGCATGCTCCCTGGATGACCCACAACCGAAATTTTTTCCGGCCACGATCACATCACCAGCCTGAACCTTCTCCACAAAATCAGGCCTCAAATCAGCAAAGCAATTCCTCGCAAGTTCCTCTTCATCAGAGACGGTCAGAAATCTTGCAGGTATGATCAAATCCGTATCCACCTGGTCTCCAAATTTCCAGACTCTACCTTCAAATATCATGTCTTCACCTAGCCTTTTTCAATTAGAGCTCGTCCGGGGATCCTATCCTTCCCAGTACAGCAGAGGCGGCGGCTATTGGGGGGCTTGCCAAATAGACCTCACTTTTCGGATGCCCCATCCTACCGACGAAGTTCCTGTTGCTCGTGGAGAGCCCCTTTTCACCTTCCGCCAGGATACCCATGTGGCCTCCAAGGCAGGGCCCGCAGCAGGCCGGGCCGATCACGGCACCCGCTTCAATCAGTGTCGCTAAAATCCCTCCTTGGAGGGCCTGTTTGTAGATGAGGGAGGAACCGGGCAGTACGATTAGCCTTGTTCCCTTAGACGTTGACCTGCCCTTTAGAACCGCTGCCGCCTCCTTGAGGTCTTCGAACCGCCCATTGGTACATGACCCTATGAAGACCTGATCAAGGGGGACCTCCCCAACCTGAGACACGGGGCGCACATTGTCCGGGGAATGGGGAAATGCCACCTGCGGTTCAATGTCATCCACTTCTATCTTTAATACCTTCTCATATATTGCCCCTGGATCGCTCGCTAGCAGCAACGGTTTCCTGTTGCACCTTTCTTTTGCATAGCTAGAAGTGGTCTCATCCGGTTCCACGATGCCGTTCTTTGCACCCGCCTCCACCGCCATATTGGCCATGGTAAACCTGTGATCCATGGAGAGCTTCCCAATGACTTCTCCCCCAAATTCCAGTGCCTTGTAGACCGCACTGTCCGCGCCCAGTTCTCCCAAGGTAAAAAGAATCAAGTCCTTACCTCCCACCCAGGGCCGCAGACGGCCCTCATAGTTCAACCTTATGGTGGAGGGCACCTTGAGCCACGTCCTGCCGGTGGCAAGGATCACGCCAAGGTCCGTACTTCCCACCCCGGTGCTAAAGGCCCCTAAGGCCCCATAGGTACAGGTATGGCTGTCTGCTCCGATAATTAGATGGCCGGGAACAACGAGGCCCTTTTCAGGCAGAATCACGTGTTCGATTCCTCCCTCCCCCAGCTCAAAGTAGTTCTTGATGTCTTGCTCTTTGGCAAATTCTCTCATGAGCCGGGCCTGCTGAGCGGAAGGGATGTCCTTATTGGGCACAAAATGGTCCGGCACCAGTGCGATTTTCCCCGGGTCAAAGACCTTGCCTGTCCCTATTTCATTGAAAACACGTATGGCCAGGGGCGCGGTGATATCGTTAGCCAAGGCCAGATCCACCCGAACCTGAATAATATCCCCCGGACCCACCGAATCCATGTCCGCATGCGCTGCCAAGATCTTCTCTGTGATGGTCATTCCGCTTTTCATACGCAACTCTTCCATATTAAAATAGATAGGATGAGTGGCATGATCTCCCTCGGCCACCCATCCTACCTTTCAATGGATCTCTTATATAATCTAAATTTCAAAAAATGTCATTTCAAGCACCCGGCGAGCCGTTAGACTGGGGCTCACTCGAAGTCCTCGGCTGAGAGGCAATCCTTACCTCGCCCCCCTTTAGTAAAGACTAAAGGCTCCTCTGATCCGGCATGAGAGACGGATTCTCCTTCAAGTATTCGAGACGATTGAGTCCGTTGACATAGGCCTTGGCGCTTGCCGTAATAATGTCTGAATCTGCGCCCTTTCCGAGGGCCACAAGCCCGTTCTCCTGGAGACGCACGGTCACCTCCCCTTGTGCGTCCATGCCGCCACTCACGGCCGTAACCGTAAAGCGCAGGAGTTTTGAACTGGTTCCCGTTATTTTGGCAATGGTGTTGTACGTGGCATCAATGGGACCCACACCAAACCCTGCGCCTTGGGCCTCTTTTCCATCTATTTTCAGCTTCACGGTGGCCGTTGGCACTGCCACCGTGCCGCAAACCACGTTCAGGTAGTCCAGTTTATATCTGTCTGGAACGCGCAAGATCTCCTCTGCAACCAAAACTTCAATGTCCTCGTCAAGGATCTCTTTGCGTTTGTCTGCCAGTTCCTTGAATTTTTTAAAGAGCCGTTTGAAATCCTTCTCCTCCAGATCATAGCCCAGGTCCTTAAGCCGATCTCGGAACGCATGACTCCCCGAGTGTTTACCCAAAACCAGACGATTCGTGGCCAGGCCTATGGTCTCTGGTTCCATGATCTCATAGGTCAACCTGTGCTTTAGCACGCCGTCTTGATGGATTCCCGCCTCATGGGCAAAGGCGTTCGCTCCAACCACTGCCTTGTTGGGCTGTACCACGATTCCGGTAATCATAGAGGCAAGCCGACTGGTGGGATAGATCTCTTTGGTATTGATCTGGGTGTTCAGACCCAGGTGATCCCTATGGGTGTAAAGGGCCATCACCACTTCCTCAAGGGAAGTGTTCCCTGCGCGCTCACCGATCCCATTAATGGTCACCTCTGCCTGACGGGCTCCAGCCTTAAGCCCTGCCAGGGTATTTGCTGTGGCAAGCCCGAGATCGTTATGGCAGTGCACACTCAATATGGCCTTGTGTATATTGGAGGTGTGGTTGGCTACATAGCTGACCAGTTCCACAAACTCGTGGGGGAGGGCGTATCCCACGGTGTCCGGTAGATTTATGGTTGTGGCACCTGCCCCAACGGCCGCCTCGAAAACCTTGCAAAGGAAATCCCTATCGCTCCTTGACCCGTCCTCTGCGGAGAATTCCACGTTATCCGTAAATCTCTTGGCATATCTGACCGATTCCACCGCGGCTTTTATCACCTCTTCGCGGGTCATCTTTAGCTTGTGTTCCAGGTGGATATCTGAGGTGGCGATGAAGGTATGAATCCTCGGGTGAGCCGCATCCTTGATGGCCTCCCAGGCTTGATCAATATCCTCCTTGGATGCCCTGGCAAGCCCTGCCACTTGAACGCTACGAATTTTATGGGCAATCATCTTAACGGCTTCCAGATCTCCAGGAGATGCTGCAGGAAAACCCGCTTCCACCACGTTCACCCCAAGCTTTTCAAGCTGTGTGGCTAGACGCAACTTCTCAGCCACGTTCATGCTGGCCCCCGGCGACTGTTCGCCATCACGAAGTGTTGTATCAAAAATAATGACCTGATCCTTCATTGGATAAACTCCTTTTTGAATAAGTGCCAAGTGGATTCCACCCCCACCCTGCCCTCCCCATTCAAGGGGAAGGGTTGGGGAGGGGGTTGGAAAGTATTCTGACGAAAACGAATGAATAGGCTATCCAGCAAGGACCCTCCGCAGATTCCCTTGATCGCGGAAATCTGCGGTGTGGCTCCCCATCCCATGGCTAAAATTCTTGTACATCTGTTACTCTCCGTTCAACTCTTTTAAAAGCTTGTACTGCACACTGTCCGCAAGGGCTTGCCAGCTCGCTTCGATAATATTCTCTGACACGCCTATTGTGGACCAGATCTCGCGGGCGTCCCTGGATTCAATCTTGACGCTCACCTTGGCGGCTGTTCCACCACCCCCGTCAATGACACGCACCTTGAAATCCACCAGTCCCATCTCCCGAATACGTGGAAAGAACTTGTTCAGGGCCTTTCTTAGCGCATTATCAAGCGCATTGACCGGGCCATCTCCTTCTGCTGCGGTAATCTCCTGATCCCCGCCCACAGAAATCTTGATGGTTGCCTGAGAAGTGCTGGGCCCGGAACGGTTTTTTTCGATGGTCACGCGGAAGGACTCAAGGGTAAAAGGGTCCTCAAACTGGCCTGTCACTTTCTTCATCAGAAGTTCCAAAGACCCTTCAGCCGCATCAAATTGATACCCCTGGTCTTCCAACCTCTTGATCTCCTGCACGATCTTCTCGCTATCGTACCCATTGCCCCCCAGCTTGATACCCATTTCCCGGCTCTTGTACTTGATATTACTCTTGCCGGAAAGATCTGAAACCAGGACCCGTCGGCGATTACCCACCTGCTCAGGGTCCATATGCTCGTAGGATGCAGGGTTCTTCATAATGGCACTGACATGAACGCCACCCTTGTGTGCAAAGGCGCTTTTGCCCACAAAGGGCCGCTGGTTTAGTGGGGGAACATTGGCTACCTCGCTCACATAGCGGGAAAGTTCGGTCAACTGCTTCAACTTTTCTGGCGCAACGCATTCATAGCCCATTTTGAGCTGAAGATTTCCCACCACCGAGATGAGATCCACGTTTCCACAACGCTCCCCGTAACCGTTAATGGTCCCCTGAACCATCGCCGCGCCTGATTGAACCGCCACCAGAGAATTGGCAAGGGCGAGACCACAATCATTGTGGGCATGGATTCCTAAAGGCAGGGTGATATGAGGGATCAGGTCCGCCATGATGGTCTGGACTTCATGGGGAAGCGTTCCGCCATTTGTATCGCATAAAACGATTGTGTCTGCCCCGCCACGGATGGCCGCCTTTACAGTCTCCAGGGCATAGGCCGGATTGTGTTTATACCCATCAAAAAAATGCTCCGCATCATAGATGACTTCTCTGCCCTGCTTTTTCAAAAAGGCCAGGGTATCCTCAATCATAGAGAGATTCTCATCCAAGGAGACCCGTAAAATCTCTGTGGCATGGAGATCCCAGCTCTTGCCAACGATCGTCACCGCTTCCGCCTCTGTCTTTAGAAGTGCTTTGATATTTTGGTCCTTCTCTGGGGTGCTGTTGCCTCTTCTGGTGTTACCGAAGGCGGTCAATCTTGTGTTGTTCAGGGCGGCCTTACGGGCCATTCTAAAGAACCTGGCGTCCTTGGGATTTGAGCCTGGGAATCCACCCTCAATATAATGCACCCCAAACGCATCCAGTTTTCGTGCGATCCTGAGTTTGTCCTCGGCCGAGAGGGTGATGTATTCTCCCTGAGTCCCATCACGAAGCGTGGTATCGTACACGACAATTTTTTTGCTCATACCTTCTCCTCATCCGCTTTTCAAAAAAAAATCCGTTATCAGGCGGGCCTGATAACGGATTTTCTAAATTTGGTGTCTCTAAACTATGGCAGTATCAGGCCCGGGAATTTGAGCTTACCCAGCAGGAGGAGAAGCAACAGGGAAGACAGAAGTATCCCCGTTGCCCCCATAATTATGATAATGGTAATGCTCACTAAATCCATGCCTGGCTAAAATCCTCTCAAAAATACAAATCAAAAAATAACTATATTTGACTAATTTTTGGCTGTCAACGTTTTTTTTACTTTTGTTTTACCCCCCCTCCAAAACCTCGATCCATTCCACTTTACCCCGACCGAATTCGGCCGTTGTATCAGCAGCAATTCTTAGGCCCTCCTCGAGATAGCGTGCCTCAATCCCCGGGACGGCGTAGCCATAATAGAGCACATTCCTGGTCTCCTCCGTCACCCGGGTCTTCTCATCCGCACCCTGGCAAAGGACACACACGATCTCCTTTTCATCTCTCAATACGATCTCTCCATCTTTCGTCTTGAATTCACGCCCCCCCATGCCCAGACAGATTTCACTCTCATCCGCCAGATCAAGGGTCAAGGCCCCATCAAATTGGTCATTATCCGTTACGGCAACCAGAATACCAGCACACATCTCGGCCATAAAGTGGGTATCTACCATGAGATTATACCTGGGAAATCCGCTATGAACGGTCCT
>CP070840.1:1499103-1510489 GCA_020342025.1 Deltaproteobacteria bacterium | reverse complement strand
GCAAAGCACAATGGGCTGGCGCATATTTGTTGGGATTAGAGCCAAATCGGCGATGGGCTTCATTCCAAACCATGGTCCGGGGATCCGCTTTCAGGTCAAGGGGCCTCTCAGCAGCTTCTGCAATAACTTGTCTGAGCATGGCCTCGAGTTCCTCCGAATGTCCGGAGTTTTGCATCTGCTTCGCAACCACTATCCCGCGGCGGAAGGTGGGATAGGCCTCAAAAATCTTTTCATGAACCCGAATTTCAGGCATTCTCTTTTCCACTCCATTGAAGAGAAGATCTGGTTTTCATGAGACCGTAAGGGGGGGTTAGAGTCAAGGATAATAGGCTTCTATACCGCATCGCAGAAGCATTGATTTTGGCCATCCGAATGATGCAGTTAAAAGGCAAAAAAAGGCAGAGGGGGAATGCCTCTGCCTCAAACGTCTTATGACTGCGGCTGAATGCAACTTCAATGTCTAACCGGTTTACAGCTTTCCAGGATCTCAGGTGATTCAATGCCTACCATAAAACACCCTTTGTATTTACCCTCATTGATCACCGACTTATGCCTTATAGTCCCATTCACCTTGACCATAGCCCATTCCGCAAAAAAGGCCATGTTTTGCAGGATATCTCCCACTTTTACTTGATAGAGCAGGTCGAAATCTTTTGGAGTCACAACCATGCCAAGTCCATTCCTCGACCAATCCATGACTTTCAGGACATATGATTTATCCTTTTTTGGGTCTTTTCTTCGCAGGCTGAACTCTGCGTAGACAAAATCCGGGATTTCATACCTGACCCTGTTACCTTTTCGTTTTTCTCTGATCTCTACGGAATTGTTCCCTGTCTCCATCATCCATGCCCTCTCATTTTCGGTTCCCCCACCGCTTCAGTTGTGGTTCGCGTGATCTTTCTTGTATAGTGAGCCACACTACTACGAATTACTGATCCTGTCCAGCCCCAAAATAATTAAACCCAAGATGGCCTTCCCTTCTCACACCCTGGTATATCTATCTCCTTTAAGCGCCACCATGCCCTGCCCCATAAGCCTTTCCAGGTGCTTCTTCATGTGTACCCGCTCACCAAACTCATAAAAGACCTTGGGTTCCCGTGGCTTCTTATAGACGATCCAGGCCTCCACAATCTTTTCCATGGTCCGGGGCTCTTCCAGGAGATCTATAAGCTTGCCTTCCCTCTCAGCAATAACACCCAGGTATTCGTCCCAAATCTTTGCTGGCGCCTCCTCAAACACGCCGCTCTCGTGGGATGTGAGCCACATTTTTGAAGGGATATGCCGCAAGTGTTCCACGGACTCGATGGTCCCCTGGATGCTTGATTGTACGTCTCCGTACCACGGCCCAAACTTGCTCAGGTCATAATCCCCCAGGAAGAGGATCTCAGGTCCCTTGAAAAAAAAGGAGAGGTGACCGGGCGTATGACCGGGCGTGCTGATCACCTCCACGCTAACCGTTCCAAGATCTATCACCTCCCCTCCCATGAGGAAGCGGGTCGCTTTGCGTGGGCGAAAATGGAATTGATTTTCAAAGATAGGGCGCCAGTGCTCCCGAGTATCTTCATCAATCCCGTAAGCATCCATAAGGACTTCAAGATTTGAAAGGGGTGGGGCATCCGCCTCTGAGATACACAGGGGGAGACCATCGAATAGATCCAGATGCATGAAATGATCCTCGTGCCAGTGGCTGAGCCAAACCGTCTCGACCCCAGGATCTTCTCGCAGCTGAACGAGCCTCTCTCTGTCAGAGGCAGGATCAATCAAGACCCTTGCGCCTTCGATATAGATGGAATGGCAGAAAGGATATTTGCCTCGGTTTTCACCGGGAATGAACCATACAGGCCCAAAATGCCTCTCTTCTTTGCTCATGTGGATCTCTGATTGATAAGGGATAGATTGGTGTTTGGAATATTTTATGATTTGCTCGGCGCATATAAAAGGGCACTATAATGAAATCACTTATTTTACCGAATCGAGGCCCCCTAATAACTTACCACATTCGTTGCCGAGAGGACCTCTGAGACGAGTGAGGCTCCGGCGATGACCTCAGCTTGGGGTACCAGGTCCTCAGGCTTGATCTTGCGGGCCTGCATGCAGGGCGAGCAGACCAGGAGCTTGCCTCCAGCCTCAAAGAAGGTCTCCAGCAGTTCTAAGAGAGGGGGAAATCCTGCGGCATGCACGTGGTCTGCGTAACCCTTCAAGGCCAGATAAACCCCGGTGACCTGCAAGATGATGCTCACTTCCACATCCATGGCCAAGGCCGTGCTTCCCATGACAAAGGGGATCGTGGCCTTGTCCGGACTCTCCTCAGCGTGGGTGGCAATAATGACGATTCTCTCCTGTTTATCAGTCATATCAGACGCTCCTTTCGATTCTGCAGAGGATATTTTCCTTATTATGTGAGTGGACGATAAAGGCAAAAGAACCACGTTTTTCCATCATGTATCCTCGAGCTACAGCTTTAGCAGTATTTGGAGGGTTAGGTCAATGCCTTCTGAGTACTCAGAATGGCAAGAAAACTGTCGAAAAACCGGCTTCTGAGAGGCTGATGGAAAATGTCCATATGCAAGGCTTCCGAAATCCCGAGGAGTGAGGCGTACATAGAAGTACGCCGCAGTGACGAGGGATAAGGGTAACGCGGCAGATGGGCGTTTTCCAACAGCCTCAAGAAGAATCAAGAAAAGGAATATGGCTGCTTTAGCCATCTCACAACATACGTGGAGAGCGCGATAGCCCCGGCCGTTATCCCCAAAACCAAAAGCCAATTTCCAACCCTCAAGATAACTGAAGACTCAAATGCCTTGCCCAGAAATAGGCTCAGCAACCCGCAAGCATAGAGATGGACCTTGATTTTACCCATAAGAGCGGCGTTCGATTTCAAAATAAAGTCATTGCCATCCATGCTTTTGGAAGTTCCTTTGATATCGTGACTCTTGCCTTTCATCACACCGTAAAACCAGGATAGAGCGGGGATGAGGATTAGATGTCCCTCCATCATAATGATCAAAAGCACAAATATGGGATCGAGCACCTTTCTCGTTACCAGGATATAAAGAAGGGTGAATACCAGGAATTTGTCCGCAAGGGGATCAAGAATGATCCCCAGTCTCGTCTTCTTGGATGCTGACCTTGCAAACGCCCCGTCGAAGAAATCTGAGAGACCCCCTAGTGTGGCCAGGATGAGAATCTGAAGGGTGGAGAGGTGAGAAGAGAAAAAAAGTAAACATAGACAGACAATGATCCTAAAGTAGGTTATATGATTTGGTTCCACAAATTCCTGCTTGCACAAGAATGACGTGGCAGCCCGTTCAAAGGCAATATACCCTTTACTACGGATCGGATAATCAGACTCCTCAGTGGGTAGAAATCGAGTAAGATACCTCATATCATATGACCGGCTCTTCATTTCCCTCTTAACTAGCTCTTCTCTTACAATCATCATGCGCATTAACGGCCCTGCGGTTGGGGGCCGTTCTTTTTATCGAATCGATTTGCCCATTCGTTATATTTTTGGCACTTACGGGAGCTCAGTCGGGTTTGAAACTCGGTCGTTGCTTCGAGACAGTATACCACAATCGCCAAGTCATCGTAATTAAGAACGCCAATACGCGTTGCGCACGGGAACCACGTTTCCGAAGACCCTCTCATAACTGAGGATTGTTTCACCCGCTTAAACCTTTTTCCAGGTCTTTAAAGATGACAAAATCAAAACAAATAATTACGCTAGGTTCAACCGCGTTACTGTTAATGGTCACAGATCTCTTTAGCCTTTGCTGTTGAGGGAACTTATGAGTTGCGGCGTAATTTTTTCTAGTACTGCAATGTAATTTTCTCCAGCCCCTGAAGAAGCGATTAGGACAGTAGCACCCTCTTTTACTCGTTTCAGTTCTATGGCTTCGAGAAGGTTCACTGCAGCAGCGCAGTTGGCGATGTTTCCATATTTTTTGAATGTTTCATAGAACTTCTCTTTTGGTATTCCCAGCCCCTCCCTCCATACCTCAGGTGCCCAATGCACAGGCTGATGGGTCACGAAGAAGTCTATATCAGTGATTGATAGAGCAGTTTTTTTGAGGACCTGTTTTACCACATTCACCATGTCTTTCTGTGCATTCCTTGCGATTTCTTTGTTGGCATTCTCATCGTAAAAGGTCACGAATGTCTGTTCGTAGGGGTGGTCATGACCTGCTGACTTGAAAAGTTCCGGTGGCCTTCTTGGAAGTATAATGCCATCGTGTCTCTCCCCGTAGCTGGTCGAATGGGAGGCGATGTAACCAAATCCACTGTCAACTTTCGAAATAACGGCTGCCGCTGCCGCATCTCCCGTGTTCACCGAAAAATACGCGGACTTGTCATTTACCAGGGAATCGATGTAGCTCGCTATGATAAGAACCTTCTTTTTCAAGCCCGCCTTGACGAGACCCGCTGCGATTTCTGTCATCGTAACGAAAGAGGAACAACAAGTATCTACGTGGTACGCTCCTGCATTTTTTAGTTTTAGCTTATGTTGTACTAAGGACGCATTTGAGGGCAGGAGTAGATCGGGTACTTGTGAGGCAACAAGGAGAAGATCAACCTCATCCTTGTCAATATGAGCATTAGTAAGCGCTAAAGCCCCAGCAAGGGCTTCTGCATCTGATGGCAACATGGGGTGTGGAATGACCGACTCACGTAATGATGCAGGATCTGGGGGGACTCTTCGTCTTTCTTTCGTACCCTGAAAGGGATCAGCGCGCTTATTGGTAGGTAACTTGGCGAGCCATGTTTCAAACCAGGGTTGATTCTCCCATCCCTCCACGTTGGTTTCAATTCTCCCTGGTAGCTGATTCTGATTATCTATTTGTTCGATATACTCTCGCGGAAATAGTGTTTCCTCCCTGAGATACACCGATAATGTTTTCTTCTGCTCTGTGCTAATCTTCTTTGCGGGCAAATAAGCGCCCATACTTACTATTCCAACTGGTGAAAACACAATCTAACCTCCTGATCAATTTGTTGTGGGTTACGACCATTTTGTCATACTAACAGCCTTGGAGGTAAAAGCCCCCGGAATGGCAATGCCTGTTATAATGAGGCTCAAAATGACCCCCATAGTCGTATTGGGCGCGGCGTCCGTGGTAGTATCCGCCGTGCCCTCCGTAGTATCCATCGTAGTGCTCACAACCACGCGAGAGGGCCGCGAAGCCTGGAAAAATCCAAACAATATGTTTTCGATCTTCACTTTAACCGCTCCTTTTATTACGAGGCTTATCGGGGGTACTTGACACGTATCTCTTTTTTACAAAAATAATCATGAAAATCCGATGTGCACCCCCCCTCCCCCTTGAAGCAAATTCCGACCTGTTGAAGGTAGGTTGCCTTGAAGTTAGCCTCAGAAGTAACAATCCTAGGAAAAACAACGAATATGAGTAAAAGGGAGAGAAGAAAGGGGCTTCGCCGGGATCCTTGGGATGACGCGAAGCTATGAGTTATGGGACAGGCTTTCCTTTGATAATCTTGACAAGGTTTTTGACGATCGATGCCCTATCTTTAATGATAAGGCTGTTTGTGGGTGAGTAAGCCACCACCCTACCCTGCTTTGACAGTAGGGGAGCCAAAACAGAGGCCAGGTGTTCCGCTTCGGCGTAATCAAGGTGTACAACCTGGATGGCTATTGGATCTCTGTATGGCCTTCTCTCTTGGGCATAAGAACTAAGCGGGCAAGTATATGAAAAAATTATTAAGAAAAAAAAGACCAACAACCTAAACATATTAACAATGCACCCTTTTATGTGATGCGGCAGCGTGTACATTTTTCACAAAATACCACACCCCTTCTTAATCACTTTATTCCTAGAATGTGTCGCCGCACTAACCGAATTTTTCTTTGGCGTAGTCTGCACTTGGCAAGAACGCCCTGATCCTTGCGGGGACCTCCAGACGGGATGCCAACCTAACCTCCAACGCATTCCTCTCCTGGTCCTTCACCCACTTTTCCCAATCCTCTAAACTGGACCAGGCAGATAGCACGAGCACTTCTTTAGGATTATCACTATTGACGATCGTCTCTCCGCCTATATATCCCTTCTGTCGCAGCGCCTTTATTCTGAGTTCATCAATGGCCCGCAAATCTTCCTCATTAGGGACTTCTTTGAATTTCCTTTCGATCATAATCTTAACGCTCATGACGCCCTCCTTGAATTACCGAAAACAGCCTTGAGCGGAAATCGGCAAGATAAGTTTCACATGTTTTCACTTAAAAACCGCATTCATAAACCCTGGTTAGTTTTCCGCTTTGGAAAGGATCTCTTGAACCGGCTTTGAATTAAGGAAACCTTCTCGAAGTTCGCGATCTGATAAACCCTTTGCTGTATTCTGAATTATTTCTGCCGCAGCCCCCCAATGCTCCCTCGCATCGCTGGTACGTCCAAGTTTGCCAAGTCCGGTTGCCAGTGAAGCATGGGCCTCCCAGAGTTGTCGGGGATTACCCACCTCTTCGAGAATTCGAATCGCCTCCTTAAGGCTGTTAAGGGCATTGTCAATTTCGTCTTGGCTGAATTGAACCTCCCCAAGTAGTCTGAGAAACCCGCCCTCTCTCTTTTTGGCGTGGTCTTCTCTAGCCTTCTTCAGGTTCTTCCTAATGAGCATCTCTGCCTGACTAAGGTCTTTTCGACACACAAGAATTTGAGCGGCCAGATAACTCATACGGGATCCTCGTTGATCCTGTGCTCGGACATAATCACTGCCTTTCACTTCTTTCTCAAAAGACTTCAATCTACGCCACGCCTCATCTGGCTTACCCTGGTCGAACAGATTCTCCATCAAGTTGATGCTCGCCTGCGCCACGACTTCCCCAGCCATTTCACGGCCCATAGGATACTGATCAATCAGTTTGCGCGCGACCTCCTCGCTTCGCACATTCAGGTCCCATGCTCGATCAGGGAGATAAATCTCCTGGTAGCAATAGCCCAGAGCGTTGTAAAGCCTTCCGAGCATAAGTTCACCGCCAAGCTTTTCGCAAATATCAATACCTTCCTTGAGAGCTTCCATGCCTTCTTCAATTCGGCCTATCTCTGCAAGCGCAACGCCACGGATGAAGATCAGACCAGAAAGCTGATTCAAATTGAACACACTACGCATCAGTTCAAGCAGTCCCTCGGTCAACTCCACCGTTTTCCTGGGTCTGCCAAGCCATCTCTCTGATAATGCGCGCAAACCGCGGTTCCTGGAAATCGTCTCTGGATCCCCCGTCTCCAAGGCCATCCCCTCTGCATCGACTATGATCTGGTTCCCTCTGTATGCTCCTGATCCATCATACCTGCGGCTCAACAGACAAATATAAATACCCTTAACCGATAAAATTTGACTCTCAATCGCTTTATTACCAACCTCCCTGGCCCGTAAGATTGCTTCTTCGAAGAACTTGATCACATCATCCTTCATGGTTGAAATGGGCGTCCACCACATCGTCCAAGCAAGCCCAGCCAAACTAGACATTTCATGCTCGATCAAACCATGTCGGCGGCTGATTTCCACACTCACTTTATATTCAGCCAACGCGGTGTCGATATCTCCAATGACCTGGCTGGCCGACCCCAGTCCCTGATGCACTCGCACCTTCTTTTCCGAATCCAGTGTAATACTTGCGCTTTCTGAAATCTCAAAAGCTTTTCTGAAAAATTCACACGCAGCCGGGGCAGCGCCATTTCTATTTGATTTTTCACCGGCGAGGATCAAATACTCAACAGCCTTCGCCGCATTTCCGCTTCTTTCATAGTGATGCGCAAGCATCTCGTAGTGTTCGTCAAGTCGATCAGTGTAAAGTTCTTCAATGGTCCTGGCAATGCGGCCGTGGATCTGTCGTCGCCTCTGTTTAAGCAAACTATCGTAGGCCACCTCCTGAGTAAGCGCGTTTTTGAAGATGTACTCCAATTCTGGGTAAAGAACTTTTTCATAAAGAATCTCGAGTCCTACCAGGTTGGTTAAGTGAGCCCTCAACTCTTCCCCCAGTTCCATGATGCTCTTCAGGAGTCGAAAGGCAAAATCCCTGCCGATGACGCTTGCTACCTGCATGGTCCGTTTCAGGTCCTCACTTAAACGGTCCATTTTAGCCGCCAACACGCCCTGGACCGTGCTCGGGATCTCGCACTGATCGATGGGTTTTTTGCAGATGTACCGATCGCCGGCCTTTCCAATATCACCGCGCTCCAGCAGCTCGCGCACAATCTCTTCAACAAAAAAGGGATTTCCGCCCGTCTTTTCCACAATCCTTTGTTCCAGCTCCGGGTCCAACGCTATCCCACCGAGAATATTTCGCACAAGCCGTATGGAAGATTTTGAGCTGAGGGTCTCCAGGCCCAACCTTTGATAGTGGGTGCCCTGAGCCCAGGACGGGGCTCCTTCGGGACGGTAGGCTGCAAGCATCAAGATCGGGTGTTTCACGATAGAGTGAGAAAAATAAGCAAAAAATTCTTCAGAAATCTTATCCATCCAGTGCACGTCCTCAAGAAAGATGACCAGGGGCTTTTGTTCGCTCAGACCGATAAGAAGACTCTTCACTGCCTCGAACGTGCCAAACTTCCGCCCTTCTGGATTCAAGGCTTTGAAAAGAGGATCGTCCACTTTGAGAGACAGCAGACTCCGGTAAAAAGGAATCATCGGCGCAAGATCCTCTGAGATTATCCCCTCAATTTGACTTCTAGCCTCTTCTTCTGTCATTCCCTCTTCAATGCGAAAGGCCTCCTTGACCACATCGATGACTGGCAGGAAGTTGATGTTCCTGCCGTGCTGGACACAGATACCGGTGAGAAAGGTCGCTTTCTTGCTCAGGACCGCGTGAAACTCATACGCGAGGCGGCTTTTCCCAACACCCGCCTCTCCGACCAGATCCACCACTTGCCCCTCCCGCTCTTTCGCCCTTTCGAACGCTGACCTCAAGGCTTCCATTTCCGGACGACGACCGACGAGTTCGGTGATCCCCCTGACAAGTCCTGCCTCAAAACGGGTACGCACATCTGGGCGTTCGGATACCATGCGATAAAGGGGTTGGTGCACAGCCTTACCCTTCAAAGGAAATTCACCCACCATCTCGTTATGAAAATAATCCTGGATAATGTTACGGGTCTCTTGACTCGCCCAGACTTCACCGGGCTTTGCCGCCTGTTGAATCCTGGCAGCCAGGTTGGTCGTATCTCCAACGGCGGTGTAGTCCATGCGCAAATCGTCCCCAATAGAACCTACGATCACGGGCCCTGAGTTAAGTCCTATGCGGATTTTGAACTCTACACCGCGGTCCCGCTCTATTCTCTTTCCATACTCCCCTATCGCTTTCTGAATAGATAAAGCCGCATAGCAGGCCCGTTGTGCATGGTCTTCATGGGCCACAGGCGCACCAAATAGGGCCATGACGCCGTCGCCGGTGAATTGGTTGATGGTCCCCTCATATCTGTGGATTTCATCCATCAGGATCTGGAAACATCCATCCATGATCTGGTGGACTTCTTCAGGATCAAGCTCTTCAGCCACAGAGGTGTAATTGGCCACATCAGCAAAGAACACAGTCACAAGTTTCCTCTCCCCTTGCATGGAGCTTCGGGTTGTTAGGATCTTATCGGCCAAAAATTTAGGGGTGTAAGACTGGGGTTGGTTGAAATCAATGGGAGGCGTTTCTGCGGATTCCTTGAGATCATGTCCGCACTCGTTACAAAATTTACTGCCGGGCGGATTCGCTTTCCCACATTGTGAACAGGCAAGTTCCAGCCGGCCACCACACTCATTACAGAATTTGGCACCGTCTGGATTTTCAAACTGGCATTTGGGGCATTTCATCTCTTATCCGAAAAAAAAAGAACGTTTGGAACAAAACGATTTCTTGCCGCCTAAAGCAAAAAAGCTCCATCCTCCTTCTGGGCTAATGGAGCTCTAGATCGCACCTGTTTGAAAAATGTTGGGGCATTCAACCCTCCAATAGGGGTGAATAAAGATGCCTAAATAATCATGTTAATTATCTTTATCTTCCTGATCTGTCAAGAGAAAGTGCTGCCGCTGACGCGGCTAGGTGGAAGCTATTCGTTAAGAAAAGCACAGAGCATGGAGCATTGAGCATGGCGTTTTAGGCCCACATCGCGATCTGATTAAACAGTCAGGAAGTTGAGTCGGGAATAGAGGGATTCGAATTCGTCTTCCTGTATCTGTGTCCAGGGTTCTTTGGGAAGAAATTGGAGGGTGGATTTGACGTCAGGGGAGAAGACCTTACCCCCTTTCAGGATGGGATCTTTGAGCTGATACTTGAACTCTGCCCCCAAATCTAACACTAAGTCAATTTCGTTATGGTCATCCAGCAATTTGACCAAGAGAGCGTTTATTACGCGGCAGCTGCCGTTCATGTGGCGCTGGCCCCGTCTATCCTGAAAGACCCTGATGACCGCATCATCTAAAAGAACGGCTGAATCATCAGGCGCTAAGAAAAAGGCCTGCTCCACGATATAGTCGCCCTCTTTGAATGGTATCCATTCGGTCATGTGCGATTTCCCCTCATATCATGAGAAAAGTATGGCGCGGGCCACGTTACGACCAACAAAAAAGATGATTGGTTATTAGTTATCGGTTATTAGTTATTTGGTCAAGAGAATCGCAGTGTTTCACTCCCTACAACACTGCCAATGGCATATTCAGCCGCACCGAACCCTCCTCCTTTGAGGTTGTGCCGCTATCTGTCATCCCGGCCAAGTCCCGCGGAGCTGGATGCGAGCCGGGATCCAGAATGCTTTGATCTTCTGCGATTCTCCTGGATTCCGGGTCTCGCCCAACCTAGTATCGGGTCTGGCCCTGTTAAAACAGGGGTGCGGGGCAAGCTTGCGGGGCTCGCCCGGAATGACAGCTTTCTCCGATTGCGACACAGTCTCGTTCATGTGAGGGCCATCAAATAAAAAAACCTAGAACAGGACCTCATATTTCATTTTTCTTTTCTTCAACTCAGAGACGAGTCGCTTCTTGTATTCTCGGAAGAACCGGTCCGTTGTCTCCCTCTCGAAACCCAATTGCTCGTAAAAGGCCTTTATTGAACTTAAATAGTTCATTCTGTCAATGTAAACATTGTCCACCCTGCCTTCCAGCTCCCGGACGAGCTTCTCAGGGTTTCCGGGAAGAAGTGGCCCAACGAAGGCGAACGTTTTTGTGCCTGAGGCGTGGATTTTCTCCAGTGCTTCTAACCTCTTCTTTACGGTAGATGCCCTGGGTTCAAATTGTTTTGCCACCCGCTCATTTTCCGTGGTGATCGTAAATCCCACTTCAATTTCCTCAAATTCCTGGAACACATCCAGATCGCGCAGAGCAAGTTTTGACTTTGTCTGGATATTGACCGGGAACTCTTTTACAGCCAGTTCTTTCAAACAACGCCGAGTAAGTTCAT
>CP070840.1:1495853-1499003 GCA_020342025.1 Deltaproteobacteria bacterium | reverse complement strand
TTTATGGCCCCCTTAAAGGTGGATGTACTGCCCGGTATAGGCCATGTTCGCCGTAGAATCCTCCTGGAAGAACTGAATATCACCCTGGTTCGGGAAATAGCGGCCATGGATATGGGGAGTCTGAAACTTGTCTTTGGCCGCCAGGCCTACGTCATTCATCAGAGAGCCTTTGGCATAGACCCCACCCCGGTCTACCCTCCGCGCATCAGGCCCACGGTCACTGAAGAGATCACCCTTCCCGGAGACGAGAACGATGACCGGATACTGCTGGGAATCCTTTATGTGTTGGTGGAAAAGTGCGCCCGTCGACTCAGAAGCAGGGCATTGTTTCCCCGCAAGGCCGGTCTGATATTTCGATACGCGGACCAGGTGGAGGTCACACGTCAGACAACGCTCCCCCATGGGAGCTTCTGGGACCTTGATCTCTATAGCCTCTTGGAGAAGATCTTCTTCAAGGCCTGTCAGCGCCGGGTGGGTGTGAGATTCATGAGGGTCTGGTTTCAGAATTTCTCAGCCCCCTCCTCCCAACTCCCCCTTTTTCCCGCAGCACCTCCCGATCCAGAGAAAACGACCCTGGTGACCCATGCCTTAGATCGCATCAGGGAAAGGTATGGAGATGAGGCAATCAAGTATGGCAGAGCAGCTTGATCTCACCACAGAGTCACACAGAGAAGAAACTTTTTAATTTGTTCCGCTTCAGGCGGAACAAATTAAACACTCTGTTTTGAAAAATCTGAGGAAGAAATCATCCGGAATGAACATAAACAATTCTTAAGACAAGGCATCAGACGGTTTGATCATTTAAAGTACCTGGATAGAGGCCATTTTAGCCTATCGGTATCTCCCGATAGGCTAAAAATTCTCTGTGCTCTCTCCGCCTCCGTGGTGAAATTTCATGAACGATTTTGTCCATCTCCATATCCATTCTCATTACTCCAAGGGTTGGGGGATCCCCACCATTGAAGAACTCTGCCGCTCCGCCAAAGAGCAAGGGATGGATAGACTCGCCTTGACCGACACCAATGGATTGTACGGGCTCATTTTCTTTCTCCAGACAGCCAAAGAAATGGGGATCCAACCCATTGTGGGCAGTGAACTCACGACCGATGACCATCGGGCGGTCCTACTAGTCCGAAACCGCGAGGGATACGCCAATCTCTGTCAGATCATCTCTGACCGACACTGCCATCAGGACTTCGATCTGGTCCAATCCCTAAAAAAGCGGCGCCAGGGACTTATCATCTTCTCCGACGACTTGAGGTTGCTCAAGGCCCTTAAAAAGGAGGGAAGGGAGGATCTCTATGTGGAAATGTCTCCGGGTTACAGCATGCACAAATGTTACGCCTTTTCCCGTGAGAGCGCCCTTCCCCCTCTGGCCACCAATCGGGTCTACCTCATCGGGAAGGATCAATTTCCGCTTCATCGGATCCTTCGGGCTGTGGCCTTGAACAGCAAAATTTCCCGTCTCACGGTGGAGGAGACCTGCCGGGAGCACAATGTCCTCAATTCTGCCCAGTCCATGAAGGATCAGTTTCCCCATGCCCCCCGGGCCGTCCTAAACACCCTTGAGGTGGCCGACGCTTGCCTGACTGAGTGGGATTTCTCTCAGATCATATTCCCCCATTTTGAGCATATGACGGACAGGGAGGCCTACGACTGTCTCTATCGAGCCACCATGGAGGGATGCAGACAACGGTATGGATCGATCACCCGGGCAGTGAGAGAGCGGGTGGAACATGAGATGAAGATCATCCGGGAGAAAAACTTTGCCCATTATTTTCTCGTGGTGGCCGACATAACCAAAAATGCCCTTCGGTCCTGCGGCCGGGGCAGTGCGGCCGCTTCCATCGTCTCCTATGCCTTGGGGATCACCCATGTGGATCCCATAAAGCACAATCTCTTCTTCGAGCGCTTTTTAAATCCGGGCCGAAAGGATCCGCCGGACATCGATGTGGACTTCGCATGGGATGAACGGGACCAGATCATTGATTATGTTTTTGGCAAATATGGCAACCGCCGTGCGGCCATGGTGGCCAATCACAATACCTTTGGTGCCAGATCGGCCATCCGGGAAGTGGCAAAGGTTTTTGGGTTGACTGAAGCAGAAATCAACCACGTGACAAGCCGTATCGGTTTTGGGTGGCATTTGAGGAAAATCTGGAAGGAACTGGAAAACCACCCCAAGATGAGGGGAATCGAGCTCAAAAAACCCTGGGATGAAATTTTGAGTGCGGCGGTCCAACTTGAAGACCATCTCAACCATCTCTCTGTCCACTGCGGTGGCATGGTGGTGGTTCCCGATGAAATACGCCGCCGCTGCCCGGTGGAGATCTCCGCCGGCGGCGTTCAGGTCCTCCAGTGGGAAAAGGATTCGGTGGAGGACGGGGGACTGGTCAAAATCGATATCCTGGGCAACCGGAGTCTGGCCGTCATCCGAGATGCCCTGGCTCTGGTGGAGAAAAATTACGGTCGCCGGATCGACTACGCGAGTTGGAACCCCATTGATGATCCCAAGACCGTGGAGATCTTTTACCAGGGTGACACATTCGGTGTCTTCTATTTCGAGAGCCCAGCCACAAGACAGGTTTTGACCAAGGTCAGATCCGGCTTCACACTTGAAGCGTATCTCCGGATGGACCACTTCCACCTCAACGTGGTGGTCACCTCCATCATAAGGCCAGCCTCAAACCGGAGCATCGAGACTTGGGTGTCAAGACTCCACGGCGAGCCCTGGGACCCACCCCACTCCCTCTTAAAACCTGTCCTTGAGGAAACCCTAGGTGTCATGGTCTTTCAGGAACAGTTGAGCCAGGCGGCCATTCACCTGGCCGGCTTTGATCCTTCAGAGGCGGATACCCTCAGAAAGGTGGTGAGTAATAAGCATAAAGAGAAAAAGCTGCGGGACTTTTATGCCCGCTTCGTACACGGGGCCCAGGAACGCCATGTGAGCCAGGAAGTTATGGAAGAGGTCTGGCAGATGATCATGGGCTTTGACGGTTACAGCTTCTGCAAACCTCACTCGGCCAGTTACACGTTGGTGGCTTATACATCCGCTTATCTTAGGGCTCATGACCCGGCCGAGTTCATGGCCTCGGTCATTTCCAATGGTGGCGGCTATTACTCTACCTTTGGTTACCTATCGGAAGCGAG
>CP070840.1:1492076-1495753 GCA_020342025.1 Deltaproteobacteria bacterium | reverse complement strand
CGAGAATCCTGTCAAAAACAGTGCCGGCTTTCATAAGAACTCCGTAAGAACATTCGCTATGGTTTTCGGAATATCTTTGACCTCATGACCTAACCAAGTCGAATAAATCAACACCCTGAAAATGGTACTCCTTTGCCGTCATCCCGTTATTGGAAGAATAAGGCGGGAGGGATGCTTCGTACCGTGATAAATCTTGTAGGCAACCTCTTTGTCATAAGATAAATGGCTCCATAAGGGCCAACTGAGGGTGAGATCGACCGGGTCTGACGGATAGTCACAACCCCAAATTTCCAGCTTTATCTTGTGTCCCTTCCTGAACAGATTCGCTATAGGTCGAATTTCAATGGCGTACTGGTTGATTTCTCCAGGAATCACGGGAACGGCGCTGGTATGGGGGTGGTAAGGCTGCCAAAGTTGGGATTTCTCCTCATCCAGTTCCCTGTGGGAAGCCTTCAGCCAACCTCTGGACAGGACAAACTCGGATCCGTCGGGGCTTACATCCTTCACCTTCACAATGAAATCCCCATCCTCGCCGCTCATGGAGGCGTAGAGATATAAAGCCATGGGACCGATGACCTCGGTATCTTCCTCAAAGGCATAGGATGTGTAGGAGAGGAACTCAGGCATAGGGTCGATGGGCGAAGCGAGTCGGGTGAGTGGTAAGACGGGCTTGTGGGTGAATCTGTCCGGTTTTGCTTCAGGAAAAGCCGGATTTTCTTTTCGGAGACGGTGATCCGCCGACAGGTAAAAATCGGTCCATATCGTTTCCGGCAGCGGCCAATCATTGGAATATTTCCACGCTTCCGCCTCCCTCACCCAAATCTTTATCGGAGACTCGTCTATCATGCCTGTGTCTATGCCCTTCAGCCAGTGATCATACCACCTCACAATTTCGTCATGGAACTCGTGGAAAGGCACTTCCGGGGCGGCAGGCCGTATAGCCAGCTTCTTGGGTGCGTCGATGCCCGCCCAACCGCTGAAAGCCCCTGGTAAATGCATGGCCACTGGGTAGGCATGCACTTCCGAGCCCAGATAGGTCGGCACCCTGATTTTGTCGAACTTGGTGTGGGCCGACCTCTCCCAATAGTAAGGGCCGTCCAACTCGTTGATCACCCAGTCGAAAAGCAAGGGTTTGAAATGGGGCAGGATGATCGAATTATAGAGGTCCCCATGCTTATTGGCCACTTCGTCGTTTTTCCATTTTTCGATTCGCCGGTTCAACTCATCTTCACTGTAAAGGCTCAGGGACGCCGGTACGGCACTCCTTTCCAATATGGCTACTGTGAACTGCCTCGGCAGCCAGCCGAGCATGAGGATTCCGCCATGATGCGACACGTCTCTGTACATATCGCCCCAGCCGTCATGAGGGAAAATGGCCTTCAAATGAGGGGGCTGCTGGGCTGCCACCAGGTATTGAATAAAAGCATAATAGGATATGCCTATCATCCCCACATTGCCATTACACCATGGCTGTTCCGCAATCCACTCCACAAGGTCGTATCCGTCTTCCTGCTCTTTCATCTGGCATATGTCGTAATTTCCCTCGGAAAAGCCCGTGCCCCGGACGTCGACGATAACATGCACGTAGCCCCTGGATACCAGAAAGCCGCTGTTTCCGGCTTCAATAGCTCCCCACTCACTCCTGTGGCGAGGTTGGGGAGGCGCCTTAAGGGCCTGGATGTCCTTGCCGTAAGGCCCCATGCTCAGAACGGCAGGGAACCTCCCTTGGGCATCAGGGTAATAGACATCACACGCTATTCTCACTCCGTCTCTCATCCTCACCAGGACGTTCTTTTCGACTTTCATCTCGTAGACCGGCTTGGACCCTTCCTGCATTTGCCTACCTCCCGACCCGCAACCGGTATGAAATGTATATAAGCGTCAACTCTGCTTTTACCCTGCCAGGTGTGCTAACGTCTCCCTCACTTCCCTGAAACGGAGCACCTTGACAGAGATGAGGGGGTCCTTAGGCTCCGACACGCAGCGGCGATTTCGTCGATCTCGGGAACCAGGGCTTCGGCGTCTGGGCACTCCAACGGCGCGCCTTTATCCAAAAAAGCCCGCCGCATGTCGATGACGACGAGCGCTGTTTTTTCAACACCGATCCGCCCGGTATCCTTTTTCGCTTCTCTTGATTCCACTAACTTTGCACTTTCCACACCCTTCGCCCTCTCCCCGGGAATAGGGAGAGGGCGGGTTGAGACTCAAGGGTCAAACCGCGTCTTTATGGACTTACTTCTTTGCCTTTTCCAGAAGGGCTTTAAAGTCACTGACAATCTTTCCGTGCCTTTCTATCTCATGCTTCCACGAACTTTCATAAATCTTATCATAGTACCATTGCCTCGTCTCCGGCGAGAACTGATAAAACTGCGCGCCCGCCTTTGCAAACGCCTTCCGTGCTTCCTGTTCCTTTCGAGTTTCATACGCGACCGCTTCCCCTTCAAATTCGATCATCCTTCCCATGATCAGATCCTGCACATCCTTGGGAAGCTTGTTCCAGCTCTTCAGATTGGCGACAAAAAGCCCCGTAGCCTGGAAGAACGGATGGTCGATGACATACTTGGTCTTTTCGTGAATGCCCCAGGCGACCCACGCCGCCAGGGGAACCGAGATAACACCGTCCACCAGATTTCTTTCCATGGCCGTGTAATACTCGCTTAACTTGAGGGTGACCACGCCGGCCCCCATGGATTCGACGGCGGGACGGCCCGATCCGGCGGCCCCTATCCTCAGTCCCTTGAAGTCTTCCGGCTTCATCGGTTTCTTGTTCATGTAGGTGTAGAAATAGGTATCTCCCCCCTTGCTGGGGTTACACCGGCCCACGTACTTGAACCCACCCTGCTGGTGCATCTTGTCAATGTAGTCATAAACCCCGTTTTTTCGTTCTTCCGTGGCCTCGAAAGGGGAAAGCCTCGATGCCGCGACTCCCGGGGCTAGTTCCTGATAAAAGGTGCACAGAGCCGTGGCGAAATCCACGATGCCTTTGTGCACGGCATCTCCAATATCACGCGCCGGAAAAGTCTCCGGTCCGCCGCGATACTTGAAGACCACTTTGCCTTTGCCGCGCTCGTTGATGACCGCAATCAAATTTTTTTGAAGGGATACCGTCTCGGGATGTGTCTTAGGTAGAAATGTCGCGTAATTGACGACAATCTCTTTAGCGCCAACCGTTGTGGGTTGGGCAACCGCGGTTAATAAAAAACAGACACAGGTTAAGACCATGAGCAATCTGAGCTTTTTCATTTCAAACCTCCTAATTAAGATTTTGGGGTTAAGTAAATGCGAAAAGCTAATCTCCCTAAAGTCTTGCTTAGCTATCACCCCCTTCCATGATAAAAATGGGCAATCAATACAAGAAAGATGAAGGTTTCGTCCCAATTCCCTCTCTAGGCAAAGAGCTCTTTCACGGCACGGATGATCTTTTCTTTATTGGGTAAGTAAAGTGCCTCATGGGGACGGCGCGGCAGCGGCGTAAAAGGGGCGCCCACTCTGATGATCGGCGATTTTAACGCGTTGAAAGCCTTCTCAGCGATGACGGCTGCAATTTCTCCTCCCACACCACCGATCTTGGGCGCCTCGTGTACAATAACCGCACGGTTTGTTTTCGTCACTGACTCTACGATGGGTTTGTGGTCCAAGGGGAGGATGGTCCTGGGATCTATCACTTCACACTCGAT
>CP070840.1:1480792-1491976 GCA_020342025.1 Deltaproteobacteria bacterium | reverse complement strand
TCATTTGGGCCTCTTCCGATGACTCCTCATCAGCAGGCACTTTGGGAACCCCCATAAGCATGCACCAAACGAGATCATCCAAATCCGGCAAAATCCCGCTCTTGGTCAGATCGACCGTCTTTTTGAAATCATGGTAGGCCCTGATAAATGCATCTGTGTATTCCATAATTCGCCCTTTTAAAAGACTATTATTACTAAGTGACCTTCCTGTCCATGCAAAATTGGGTCACAGGACAAAAAGGGATGACATTGTAACGCTCCCCGCGGCAAGCTGCGGGGCATCCGCCCGAAGGTGAGTGATATGGTGACTCCAGGTGCAAAGGTTTTCTGCTGACATGAGTCATTTGCGCCCTTACCACATTGGGTCATCTCTAAATAATTAACCTTATATGTATCTAAAAAAATACGATTTACCTAAAATACTAATTTCACTATTGAAATATCATTTTACAACCACCTAAGAAATGCTTCTCTCTTCTAACTTTTTGGTTAATTAATTCAATATCTTTAATAAAGTGCAACAAACAGCCTAAGATGAAATTCTGGTGTAAAAAGTGTCACAATTTGTATACTTTTCTCTCCTCCTCACGATTACTCAATTGAAATAAAGTGTTTTGTTTCAATGAGTTATGTGTTCGACCAATTAAGGAACAACAATTGCTATAGAATAGGATTGCTGCTGCGTTGTTTTATTCTCCTGTAAGCGATGAAAACATAAAAGACTGAATTCTATCAAATCGGAGGTTGGTACCTCTCGCTTTGACACGAATTCCCTTCTGGCCATTAACCGTAGGGACAAAACCCGTATGTCTGTACAAGAACATCTAAGGTCTTTAGCAAGAGAAGCGGAACTTTATCGAACTCAGGGCCTCTTAGAGCATTCCAAAGAAAAATACCTGCAGATCCTTCACTTCATCGAAGAAAAAAAATTCTCCAACCATCGAAAACTCAAAGAAGCTGTCAGAGATAAGATTCAGACGCTGGAAGAAAATCTGGCTTTAGAAAAGCAGGACACACGAGAACCCGAACTCTCTGAAAAGCAGCAAAATATGATCAAGGCCCTGTTCTCTGTTTCACAGACAAAAGAAGCGGCCAGGATTGAAGGCGCTGTGGCGTTGGCGGAATTCGGCCAGTATGAGCGAGCCTTGGAAGAATTCCACACGCTTCTCGAGGAAGGTACGCTACCCGTTGTTGCGGCCAAGAACATTATCAGATGCTATATGGAGCTTTCTTCACCAAATGAGGCGGTTGAGCAGTTCAAAGAATGGGTGATATCCGGAGACGTTTTGACGCCGCAAGAGTTGAAACTCATACGAGCGTTTATTGCGAATCTCCTGGAAAGGAAGGGCATTCAGAGGGAACTCCCTTACTTGGTCGAAACATCTCAGACGGACAGCCAAGATTCGGAAAACGAGGAGGGCTTCCTCGACATCTCTTCAGTGTACGTTGAAGTAAGTAATGGTCCCCGCAAGGGAGATATGGTGGAGTTTCAGGTCACCTCGCAGTCGGGTAATACGATTAGCGTCAACATACCAGGTGAGCGGAGGGATCTGCTAGATGCCTTTAGACCTGGGCTGCGGCTGCCGGAACTACAGTGCTACTCACCGATAGCCGTCTTCAAAGGCAAGGGGGTCGTTATCAAAAAGAGAAAGATATGGCATGGTCGAAGCCAAGGGAATTACTTGCTGGACATCACTATTGATGAGGAATAGCGGTTAAGGAGGTGACCACTTTCGTGCCTTAGAAGTAATCCTCTTCCCGGTGCAACATGATGCTGCTCTCTTTTTCCTGCTTCTTTGGTCCAGGTTTCTTTGGCCCTTTCTTCGCAACCTCGATAGCTTCTGGGCACGGGTTGTCACTCCCTAGCCTGCCGCTCACCAGAGCGGCACCCAGGCCCAGTGGTCCAAGCAGAAGCATGCCACCAAACGCCTTGCCCAAGGTGATTACGGTCTGGCTTGGATCCATGACAAATGCAGGATTTCTCAGTGTGCCGCCAAGTTTGAGGGGCTTGGCAAACTCTCCTATGCTCAGGCTGAGCTTGCCCACCCCGCTGACGCCAATACCTCTTTTGGGATAGGATCGCATGGTCAGATCCAGTTTCTCTGTCTTCAAATCGATTTCTCCATCCCCTATCAAGCTCGTTGCCTTGGTATCGAGCACCAATACCGAGCTGTCAGCGAGCCCCTGCTTGATATCGAAACGGCAGACAATACAGTTTAGCTCAGTGTAGTCTTCTTCGCTGGATGAATCGAGCAACTTGCCTAGGCTAGACCCCACATCTGCGCCAAGCATGTCAATGTACCTATTGTTCATCCGGCCGTTTCCCATGACTATTGTGATCTTCCCGTTTAGTCCTGCCATCAGCGCAGCAACAGACGAACCCTGCGCACGAGCGTTCACTTCCATATCAACTTTACCCTCGATGATATCGGTAATCTTCAAATCTTTAAGCATCCGGCCTAGATCAGAATTGTCGATTCTTAGCACCGCAGCCACCATCGCCCCTTTTCCCCGCAGACGGAGGTCCAGGCGGCCCTTTAGCGTCCCGCCGCCCACGACGGATCTGACCTCCCTCACTCTGAGACGGCCATTTTTGAGGAATATTTGGGCGTTAAGGTCTCTGAGCGCCAACCGAGGCATCAGGAACCGCTCTGCTTTAATCATGATCTCAGCGTCAGCCTTTTTCAGCGCGTCTAGAGTCAACGGGTCAGACGAGAAGGCCTTCTCCTTTCCCGCCGCCTTAACAGCCCTCTTTGCGCCGCGATCCCCCTTTTTTTGCTTTGATAAGAACGGTCGGAGGTCCAGTTTTTGAGAAGACAGCACTGCGGTCAGCCTTGGTTTTTTGTCATCAAGCTTTATCTCCACCGACCCACCAAGATCGCTATTTCTCAGGGTACCCTTGAAATCTGAAAACTTATACGTCTTGCGTTGCAGATCATTGACTCGGCCAGACGCCATAAACGGTCCTTTGAGGGGAATTGACAGCTTTAGAAGCTTCTCCAGGTTTGCCAGGTTTTTCCCGTGCATGTAAAACTTCAGATCGAATTCGCGCTGGGCTAAGAGGTCATTAACGGTTCCGCTCAGCTTCAATCTTGCCAACTTCGAATGGCCCATTTGCGCATTGAAATTATCAACGGCCAGCCGACCGTCCGTAATTGTTAACCTGCCCGTCGCATTGAAAGGGCCCTCAAGATGCAGTCGCTTTCCGAGAAGCTTTTCCAGGGTTGTTAGATTTTTGCCCTTGATAGCCACCTTAAGGTCGATTCCGCCCTTGGCTAGAGGGTCCTTTATAACGCCTACAACATCCACCTTGGCCAACGCCTCGGTGCCCATAAGCGCATTGATGTTTTCGATAGTGAGCTTGCCGTTAAGGTCAAATACTCTCCCTGTTACCTTGAAGGGTCTAAGGTCGGGTACGTTGGTAATATGGATCAGCTCCGTAATGTCAGCGGTTGACTGCCCCTCCGTCCTCACGATGAAGGAGAAACCCTTGGCATTCGCCACGTCCTTTATCGCACCGTTGGCCCTAACGGTAGCGCTACCCGTCTTCGCCACCAGATCCAGTGACCATGTCTTTTCCGGATCAGCAAATGAGTTCAGCGGTCCTAGCGTTCCCTTAAGCTCAAACGACCTACCCCTGTAAGCACCCTTGAGCGTGAGGTCCACAGGGCTGGCCGCATTCGTGGCGGCAGCACTAACGCTGTCCAGGCTTACTCTATAAGTTTTCCCAGATTGGCCGTTCTTGTAGACGAGGTGACCCTTTTTAATCTGCAACTGGTTTAAAGCAAAGAAGGGTACTTCCCATTCTTGTCCCTTCTCTGCCTCCCTCATTCGCTCATGTGCTTCACCCCTATTTTCTCTAACCCCGATGTTCCATCTGCCTGACTTGTCTGTCTCCAGTAAGATGTCAGGCTCCACCAAAACAAGACGTCGAACGTCAATATCTCCCCTAATGAGCGGAAGGATGGCCACTTGCAGTTCAAAACGCCGGATCCTGACCAGTTCAGGCCTCGATCCCCACGAGGCATTTTCAAAGTGCACATCCTCAACCACCAGCGCCGGCCTGAATCCAATCTTGAACATGATGTTGCCGCTCAAGGTCAACTCTCGGCCAGTTAGGTCCCAGACGAGCCTCGATATCCTTGGCTTCAGTTCGTTAAAGTGGTAGCTCGATACGATCAAATAGGCCAGGAAGGTCGATGCGCCGATCAGGAACAAGGCCGCCTTTAAGATCAATTTCCCGGGCACCGCACCTCCTCCATGAGACTGAATGCGACGACTCCGTAGACTTTAATATTATCGGTCAAAGGGACCCACCCCACTGCGCCATGTGGTTTCTGCGCATTCTGCTTTTCCCAAAATAAGGGCCGCAGAAAAGCCAATACGGCTCCCCGCAGCCCAGCTAGCGAGATATCCGCTTTGCTTTTACAAGACTTGTGGCCGAGCAGTTCGGCCTTGAATTCACTTCCGAAAGTTTCACGGCCGAGGGGCTCAAGTCGAGTCACTCCAGGAACCTTCGGCGCAGGCGAATAGAAAAGCCGACATAATATGGTCATGGGCTCACTATATGCCTGAAATTATAACAAAAAATAGCTTCCTGGTCAAACTAAAAAAGGATGTGTGCTGGGGATGACTGAGGGGTTGAGCAATGAGGAAATTTGGAAATAAGAAGGACTCGCATAGGCCTTTTCAGGACAACGCTGCGGATCTCGGAAAATCCCTAATCCAGGATTTCACGATCCCTGGCGACCCACCGTTTGCAGAAAAGAGGGCTTCCGAGGACGCTGAGTTAGGGGCAAGGGACATGGGTTGGAAACACCGTAAAGACTTGATTGGCAAGCCATGTGGTTTCGCAGACTGGGGAGGACTGTAGATATCTACTCCGACTTCTTGGTGATAAATCTTCTGTATCTCAGGTTTTCAAATTCCCCGGAGAGGCTTTCCTCCAGTTCCTTCACCAGAAACCGCAAGTAGGGGTAAGTGTCCTTCACACCATGGATATCCAGTTTATCTATCGACTTTCCGATTTCATCCAGGGTTTTGTTCAATTCCTTGATAATATCAAACTCCACATCCACTTCAGTACTTGAACTAAAGGAGGAGACCATTTCACTTTCATTTTCCTTTTTTGTCATAGGAAAGTCTCCCTATTTTCAATATAAGACACCCCCTCTGGGAACACGCCCAAGGCCTTCCTGCAATGACCAGAGTAGCCGATTCAAAACCTTTAATCAAGCAAAGGAATCTCAGTAGGCACCAATGAAGACCCCCTTGAGTGATATGTCGGGGCACCCAAGGGGGGAAAGGAGGGGTAATTGCCCTTTGAGTTTCGGCTTTGTTGGCAGGTTCAGGACTCAAAGGGAACCACATCTGGTGGTGCATAATCATGCACCACCAGAATTTAAATAACATCAATCCGCTTAATGCAATGGGGTGAAGACTGTATTTTTGAGTGGAAAAGACAGTATTTTTGGAATCCCGCGCCGAAAAGGGTCAGCCAACTTTTTTGAAATTAGAGAAACAGAAACGAAAAATTGACCTTTCTCCCTATTTGGTAAAGCAACTCAAAAAATGGTGGCAGTAATTGAAAAAGGAGTTAGCCAAATTGACTAACTCCTTTAAATTATTGGAGGCGGCAACCGGATTCGAACCGGTGAATAACGGTTTTGCAGACCGCTGCCTTAGCCACTTGGCTATGCCGCCTGAGGTATGGCCGAATATGGAGCGGGAAACGGGATTCGAACCCGCGACAACCACGTTGGCAACGTGGGGCTCTACCAGCTGAGCTATTCCCGCAGACGTGTTTTCATTTTATAGTGTGAGAATCATTTGTCAACGAAAAATCAGGGCCTTTCCCCGTCCGAGCCTACCCTCGCAACGGCCCTCTTTTTGTCCCTATTTCTCCCCTTTTTTGGGGAAAATGAACTGATGAAAATGGCGAAAATAGGCCCATCCTGACCAGAGGGTAAAGATGAGCGCAATCCAGAGGAAGATCATCCCCACCTCGTGGAAATCAATATTGAAATACTCATAATGGAGACAGAGACCTATTGTGGCAGTCACTTGGAGGGCGGTCTTATATTTTCCCAGTGCGCTCGCCTGAATCACCACGCCCCTATTGACCGCAATACTTCTCAATCCTGTCACAGCTATCTCTCTGGCGATAATAAGCATCACTATCCAGGCAGGAATTCGGTCCAAGGGGATCAGCATAACCATTGTTACTGCTACAAGAACTTTGTCTGCCAGGGGATCAAGAAGTTTACCCAATGTGGTGATTTCGCCATACCTTCTCGCAAAGAAACCGTCTAAGAAATCTGTTACAAAGCCTAATCCAAAAAACAGGGCGGCAAGAGAACTGCCCCATTTCCCGGGATCTCTCAGACATATGACCACGAGGGGAATACAGAGCAACCTGAGGATGGTCAGGGTGTTTGGCAAATTGAATATCACCTCCCCATCACGATCCTTTTTCATAAACCCTCGTTTCAAAACCAGGCTCCGATGCCCTCCGGGATGGAATTTGGCAATAGGCGCAGCGCATAGTGATCTAGGTCAGAGGCTCAATGCGACCTGCCCGCCTGAGTCTGCTTGCCCAGCATACCTCAATTCCCCTAGGGAAAGGGAGCTTCGCAAACAGGTGTTGCTGATTACAAATCTGGATATGGGAAACGGGACAAAAGCCATCCAAAATTTCTGAAAAAAGTAAATAATCCGGGCCCAAAGGGCGCGGCTTTGATTACACCCCACAGGGGTGTGAAGTGAGGGCATGCCCTTTTTCGAGAGGCCATATCTCAAAACCAGTAGGGCCTACGGCCCGGAGGGAGAAAAGGGGTGTGGCCTCACACAGGCACAACCGAGTTCCTCTAAAAAGCCGTATAGTAAATAATTATTTCACTAGCAAAGCTTAACTATACCACCAGCAAAGCAGGTGGGCTTTGAAACGACTAAAAAAAGAACCTATTTCTATCGGCTCAAGCTGAGATGCTTCAGTCTGTTTCGCTGCTCATTATTTTGTGCCAGACTTATACTGTTCATAATAATCCAACACCTTTGCAACAAAAGACTCTGTTTCAGGAAAAGGAGGAACGCCTCCGTAACTCTCCACCGCTTGGGGGCCAGCATTGTAGGCAGCAAGGGCCAAAATTTCGTCGTTCTTAAAGCGCTCCAGGAGAAGACTCAGGTAACGGGTTCCCCCAAAGATATTTTCTTCCGCACTAAAAGGGTTCGCCACCTCCATAGCATTCGCCGTTTCGGGCATGAGTTGCATCAAACCCTGCGCCCCTTTGTTTGATACTGCCCTATCGTCAAAATCCGATTCAGCCTTGATCAGCGCCTTGACCAGCGATGGATCCACCTTGAACCTTTGGCTGGCCTGCACAATAATCCCTTCGTATTCTCTTATATATTGGGATGCCTTCTTTTTGGGAGTCCTGAGGAAGAGTTTGTAGCCCGTGTCCTTCTTGATATCAGCGAAGTGCCAAACGCCGTTCTTATCCTGATAACGATAAATATCTGCTGAAGATAGACTGCAAATACCTAAAAGGAGAGATAACCCGATAGCACAGGAGACCGCTTGCCTCATGGCAGACATTCTAACCCATCTTATTCCAATCAGCCAAGAATTTTTCAAGGCCAATATTCGTCAGGGGATGCTTTATCAGCTGCTGAATGACACTATAGGGAATTGTGGCAATATCCGCTCCCATGAGGGCGGCGTCAACCACATGTGTGGGGTTACGAATACTGGCTACGATAATCTCGGTATCAAAACCGTAATTGTCGTATATGGTGATGATCTGTTCCACCAAATCCATACCCGTGCTACTGATATCATCCAACCGACCCACAAAAGGGCTCACATAGGCAGCACCCGCCTTGGCGGCCATCAAGGCTTGCGTAGGAGAGAAACACAGCGTCACGTTGGTCTTTATGCCCTCTGAGGCGAGAATCTTGACCGCCTTCAATCCTTCTTCGATCAAAGGTATTTTGACCACAATGTTATCGGCTAGCTTTACCAGATCCCTCGCTTCATTGATCATTCCATCCGCTTCCGTGCTTACAACTTCAGCATTCACTGGACCATCCACAATACTGCAAATCTCTTTGATTAACCCCTTGAACTCCCTCCCTTCTTTAGAGACCAGCGTAGGATTTGTCGTGACGCCATCCAAGAGCCCCAAATCGTTCGTCCTTTTTATTTCTTCCACGTTCGCTGTATCAATGAAAAATTTCATAAGACCTCCGTTCCTTTCAAATGCCTAAAGTTTACTAAAGTGAACTAAAGTGCCTAAAGTAACGCTCAAAAATCGCCTTTGATTATCTACTCGGCCGTGGCCGCTAAACATGGCAGATTGACCAGGACGCCGCTGCCCTGCTCCCTTCTTACTCCTCACCTCTCTCTGACTCTTTCATTTGTAACGCAAACTTATCAGCGCATTCGTCGCTGCAGAAGAGGTACTCCCGTCCTTCCACCACCCTCCTAATGGATTCCCTTCTCGGAATATAGGTCCGGCAAAAAGGGTCCTGCACCATCTCGTCAATGACACCTCCAGGCTTGCGTCTGTCGATCTTGGTCCGCGGAGAGAAAACCCCTTTGACCAGACGGTACAGTATGTAGGCCAGAACCGCGAGAATTATTATTCGTATCATCTACCTGTCCTCTAATGGGATCACCTCTTGGCCATTGTTCGTCATCCTCCGCAGCAGTTCAGCGATGGTCACGCCAAGAGAGGGATGAATCAGATCCGGGGCCAATTGGACCAGGGGCACAAGAACGAATTTCCTGAGATGCATCAATGGGTGTGGAACCGTGAGATCCTCCTCCTTAATAATCTCATGACCATAAAGCAGGATATCCAAATCAATAATCCTGGACTCCCACCGTTTTCTTCTCACTCGGCCCATGTCCGACTCAATGGCCAGGAGTCTTCCCAATAGGTCCCGGGGTGGTATCTTTGTTGATATGGAGACGACCCCATTCACATACCAATCCTGACCCTTCACGCCTACAGGCCTTGTCAGGTACCAATCGGAACGCCCAGTGAGCGCGGAGCCAGGGATTTGCTCTACCCTCTCAACAGCCGTTAGGCAGTTGTGGCGTTTATCTTCTAAATTCGATCCTATTCCAATGTAAGCGGTCGTCTCAGAACACGCCACGACTCCCTTACTCCTTCTTAGAATTTCATGGATTTAATTCTTTCAATGGCCTCTTCAAGGCGATCCTGTTTCTGGGTCAGAGCAATTCGGAAATACCCCTCTCCAGGTTCCCCAAAGCCGTTGCCAGGCGTCACCACAACGCCCTTTTCCAGCAACCGCGTCGTCAATTGAGCCGATGTATACCCTTGAGGAACCCTGATCCAAAGGTAGAAAGTGGCCTTGGGAGACTCCACTTCAAAACCAGCATCACTCAGCCCCTTAACCATCAGGTCTCTTCGGCGAGTGTACACCTCCACCATTTCCTGGACACAAGACTGGTCGTCGCGTAGGGCTTTGATGCCTGCGATTTGGACGGCCTGAAAGACACCGGAATCGATATTGCTCTTGATGGCACCAAGTCCATCCACCATTGCCCTGTTCCCAACAGCAAACCCGATTCGCCATCCCGTCATATTGTAGGTCTTGGAGAGGGAGTGAAACTCTATAGCCACCTCCTTGGCGCCATCCGCTTCCATAAAACTGGGTGGTCGATAGCCATCGTAGGCCATCTCAGTGTAGGCTGCATCATGGCAAACCAATATTTCGTTCTTGTTTGCGAATTCCACCACTTTATTGAAAAAATCAAGGTCGGCCACTGCGGCTGTGGGGTTATTGGGGTAGTTGATAAATATCAACTTGGCCCGCTCAGCCACATCTGTGGGAATAGAACCGAGATCTGGCAAGAACCCATTCTCTCGCACCAAAGGCATAAAATAAGATTCACCGCCTGCAAACATCGTGGCGATGTGATAAACAGGGTAGGCCGGGGATGGAACAAGGGCCATATCTCCAGGGTTGATGAAGGCGAGAGGAAGGTGTGCGATGCCCTCCTTGCTCCCTATCAGTGAAACCACTTCACTTTCTGCGTTTAGATCAACGCCAAACCTCCGTTTATACCATTCTGCGACTGCGTACTTAAAATCATGCATTCCCGAGTAGGAAGGATACTGATGGTTACCCGGGTCTTCCACCGCGCGTTTCATGGCCTCTATGATATGCGTCGGTGTTGGTAGATCCGGATCACCCACCCCAAGATCGATGATATCCACCCCACGGGCCATGACCTCTGCTTTCTTCCTGTCTATCTCTTTGAATAGGTAAGGGGGAAGCCTTCTTAGTCTTTCTGCTTTCTCAAAATTACCCATGCTAGCCTCTTTTATTAAGTACCTTAAGTGAACTAAGATGATTCCTGATCATCAACTTTATCCACTTCAGTCACATTCGTCACTTCAACCCAAGCACATCCTGCATATCATATAGACCCACCGGTTGACTCACGACCCACGCGGCTGCCCTCAACGCACCTCTTGCAAAATTGTCCCGGTTGTGGGCCCGATGGATGAGCTCCAGTCTTTCACCGATCCCGCCAAACATCACCGTGTGCTCACCCGTGATATCCCCGGCTCGCCAGGTCTGGATGCCTATCTCCTCATCACTGCGCTGACCTATCATCCCTCTTCTCTCATATACCGCCACTTTTGCCAGATCGCGTTTTACTGAATCAGCCAGTATCTGAGCGAGACGCATCGCTGTTCCACTCGGCGCATCCTTTTTCAGCCTATGATGTGTCTCCAGGATCTCCATGTCATAATCCGCGCCAAGGATCTTGGCCATCTCTGCGGCAATACGGAACATGACGTTGACTCCCACGCTCATGTTGGGTGCCATGACGCACCGGATGGTCTGGGCCAGCTTTTGCAATTCTTTCAGGTTGTCTCCCGTTATCCCCGTGGTACCAATGACCATGGCAAGGCCGTGGGTGGAAGCCAACTTCATGTTTTCTAGTGTGGCCTCCGGTGCCGTGAAATCAATGAGAACCTCCGCCAGATCCATGACCTCTTTCAAGGATCCCGCCACTTTAATGCCCACATCCCCAAGACCCACAACCTGTCCCACATCCTGATTCACACCCGGATGGCCCGGGTGCTCAAAGGCTGCCACCAAGGTGACATCTTGACTCTGATGGATCATATGAATGATCCGTCC
>CP070840.1:1476831-1480692 GCA_020342025.1 Deltaproteobacteria bacterium | reverse complement strand
CAGAGGACAGGGCTTTAATCACACCCCAAGGGGGAGTACGATGAAGGCCATAGCCTTTTCGAAAGGCCATATCTCACAAAAAAATTCCACGGGACATGGCCGCGACCCAATATTTGGGGTTTGCGCCAACAAACGTCTGGGAATCTCCTTTGAACGGTTTAAACCCCAAATATTAAGGAGCTTCCCCCCGACGAAATAGATATGGCCTTAAGAAATGGGTGCGGCCGAATCACACATGCTTTGCAGGCAAAGCCAATGGATTCTGACTCTGCCCAGAGGACCGGGTTTCCCCTATGAAAACTGGATTTGATAGGTTTTGTTTTATATGCGTTAATTGAACAACAATATTTCTACTAGACAGGAGGTACTTGTTTATGAAGATTGAAGATTTGATCTCTAGCAAGAAGGATCAAGAAGAGGTGAATATCGAAGGGGTCTCCATTCCTGTCTCGGCGCTCAAAGCCCTTATCAAAGATGGCTACGAGCATGTGAAGCGGTACAAGGAAAACAACACATTTTCCCTATGGGGAAAAACGTGCACCGCCTGTTTTACTGAGGAGCAACTCCGCGAGAGGACAGGATCGAAATGAATTTCGAGTATCTGGCATCCAGATCATCCAAAATCACCCATGCATACTCTTCCTGAAATTCATGCCAGATGAGAGACAGGGTATCCCTGAGGATAGACGCGGCCTCAGGGTCCGCATTCAGGGCATAGGACATGAAATCCTTGACGAAGATCTCTTCAAAACCTGGCATCTCGAAGGGCGGCTTCCCGCTGCCGGCTCTGAGTCTGAGTAACAACGTTTTTGCCTGCTCCAGGGAAAGCCCCGAAAAGGAGGGCTGTAGGTCCAAAAGAAGACGACTCCAGAGGTTGAAAAGAATGGGACGAAAGGTGAGCCCTGGGGAACACATCAACCTTTCATCCGTGGGGTAAGACGCCGCCAGTCGTGCTATGAGGCCATCCAAGACCATCAGACGACGGAGATCTTTCAGCGACTCGCCCAACTCGGAGAGCCATTCAAAATCCTTGTACTCTTCCGTTCCCTTCAGACCCATGTAACGCTGAGGTGTTTTTCCCAATATGCCTGAGAGGATCCCTCCCCAATGTTCTCCCCAGAAGTCCTTATCTAAACCCTGGCCAAAAAACCAGCTTTCCTTTAACCAGCGCTCTGCTTCCCATTTCAATTTCAGCGTCAGTCCAAAACCCACACGAAAAAGGTCAGCAAAGGACTGGGTCCTGAGAACCCGTTCGGCTTTAGACAAGTCTTTTCCACACAACCTCTCCAGGGCTAGGTTTAGAACCCTTGCGGCCCTCTGACATGATCTGACCAGCACATCAAGCTCAGGGACCAGGAGTCCGTCTGCTGACATGATCTGGTTACAAAGACCAGCAAACTCGAGGCGGATTTTGTCCATAAATACGGGGTCCTCGATCTTGGATGTGGCCTCTGTCAACATGTTTTTCGTCTCGGTGTGATAAAGGGGAAGTGCAGGAACCATGGCCCGGATTTCTTCATCCTCAAAAATACCTGGCAACACCTCTGGTTTCCCAGAACTGAGTGTGCTCGGATCCAGAGGCGCATAAACCGATATGGCCTCCTCACGGGGAAGAAAACCATGCTCTGCAAGGCGCAAGTTCCTCAACCTGAACATCATATCTTCTAGCTCAGCGGGTATAAGCCCCGTAAGGCTCAAAAGCAGGGCCTGATAACGATCATAGTCCTCCTTGGCCATCTCTCTTATGATATTCTCGATGGCCTCTCGGTGCTCGGAATCGGTGACTCTGATGTGGAATACGCCATCTAGGCTAAAAAAACCTTCCGGAAGATCGTAGACCTCATCGTCTTGGCTGCCCACGATCACCTCAATGCTTCTGAAAAGTTGGTAGGAGGCAAAGTTCTCGCCTTCGCCGAACAACCACCTGACGAGTCGTTTGGAATCGGCCTGTTGAAGTCTTTTGATCCAGGCCCAGGTATGTGCCATATCCACCCTATCTTTTTTCCAGATCTCCAGGTCCAGCAGGTATTGCCACTGCGTCTCGGACGCCAATTCCAAAAGAGGAAGACAGTCCTCCTCACCCACCTTTTTCACCAGCCAAAAAAAATCGCCAGATGAGAGGGACTGAACCAGTTTTCGAGGGTTCTTCTGTTCTGTAATCCGACCAAGGATTCTGCTCCCCGTCAGGGCATGAAGGTCCCTCATGAGGCCTTCACGTTCAGTCAAGACTGGCTGCTCAACCTCGGTTTGGGAACCCTCTTCATTTCCCTGCTTTTGCAATCTCTGTACCCCTTTTCCCTAAAGGAAATTGTGTATGACTCCAGTTCTGAATGCCTGCTCCCGCACCCGGTGTGGGCAGGCATGACGTTAGATGTTGGGGAAAACAAAAGTGGTGTGGTGAACGCAATTCTTTCTACCAGAATGTGGCCTCAAAGAAAAGCTTTTCTCCACTTGGCGTCATTGAGAAGGGCAAAAGAAATGAATTGAGACTGTCGAAAAACCGTCTTCTGAGGAGCTGATGGAAAATCTCTAGATGCAAGGCTTCCGAAATCCCGAGGAATGCGGTGTACATAGAAGTACGCCGCAGTGACGAGGGATAAGGGTAACGCAGCCCTTCGACTTTGCTCAGGGCCGTGAGCCTGCCGAACGGCAGATGGGCGTTTTCCGACAGCCTCCTAAGATATCTTGAAAACGACCATAAAGTCTTTCTCTTTCTTGACCCCCAAGACAAAATCGAAGAGATCCCGTTGCAGGCAGAAAATGGGGTCCTCTTTCGGCAGGTAGTCCTTTTTGCCGAGGATGAATTTCTGTGCGGTTGGCTGGAAAACAACCTCTTTGAGGCTATGGATGGGATCATAAGCCTTTCCTACGAGAAGGTGTTCAAGGTAGTCGGCACAGGCCTCATCCTCAGGGGCTCTCCTTTTTGCCCTATCCCCCATGGCCACCAGAGTGACCAAATCTGGGTTTTCCTTCTGAATGTGCTCTGCAATGGCCCTCGCCATCAGGAAGCTACCGAGTAGAACTCCATCAGCCTTCCCCAAGGCCGCTGAAGCCCCGGTCACGCCAGCCGTCGTTCTGTGCACCACGACTTTGCCTTTAAAATAGGCTTGACCCCTTAAAGCGATCTCTGAAGGGGAGTTTCCCAGGTCAGCACCTTCGATGGGCACCTCGTTCACCTCTCCCACAAGGATGAACCCAGGATTCTGCCTCTTGAGTTCAATGGCTTTAGCGGGATCCGCCTCGAGAATAACCTTCTTTACGCCGAAATGAAAGAAAAGGGGGGCACAAGAAAAGGCCCTGAACACATCAATTATGACTACCAATCCTCGGGCCTCTCTCGCCCCTTCAGCGAGACTTTTTCTTTCAACTTTCATCAAAAACAATTAGATGAATTGACGGTGTGAAACCGGAACTCAAAGGTCTAATTTCAGCTTATAGCAGACCAAAAACACCTTCTTTCACAATTCCGCATTCCAAAATCCAAATTCTTCCATCACTCCATCACTCCATTTCTCCAAAACATTTGTTGAGGTTGTCGAAAAAACGGCTTCTGAGGAGCTGATGGAAAATGTCCAGATGCAAGGCTTCCGAAATCCCGAGGAATGAGGCGTACATAAAAGTACGCCGCAGTGACGAGGGATGAGGGTAACGCAGCAGATGGGCGTTTTCCGACAGCCTCTACATATGCACGCATGATTCAGAGGATGACCTCTTCTCTGAATCCGAAACGTATGCTGTTGTCCAGGTAGTACACTAGAGTCGGTTTGAAGCGGTAGAGCTTGACTTTGAAGCGCTTCACAAAGGCGTCTAAATCCATGGCTTGGCCGGGTTTAAAGAAATCCTTTGTGAAGGGGAACTTCT
>CP070840.1:1471126-1476731 GCA_020342025.1 Deltaproteobacteria bacterium | reverse complement strand
GGAGCGCTTTGGATCCAAAAAATATATCATAAGTGTGGATCAAAACAGAGATATTACATTTTCAGAGTTCAATCGGCAATGTGGGCGAATCGCTAATTTTTTGAAAGACAAGGGGATCAAGAAAGATGATACCATTAGCCTTGTAGGAAAGAACTCTATAGAAACGTTGAGCATCTATTTTGGAGTTTTAAAATATGGCGCCATTGCAAATCCCATCAACTTTGAAGAAAGCAGAGAGAATATCTATCACATCATTGGACGAGTAAAGCCGAAATTCGTTATCTACAACGAAGAAATGGATTTTGACCAAACAGATTCTCCATATTCATGGCTGCCGTTCTCTACTCTCGATGTGAAAGAACGCAGGGAGGGTGAGTTCTTTTCCATGGTCGAAAATCTTGAGCCAGATTTTGAGACGCCTCTGGGCAGTAAGCATGATATTGCAGAGATTGTTTTCACTTCCGGTACGACAGAAAGGCCAAAGGGCGTTGTCATATCCAGAGAGGCCCTTTTCTATCAGGTGCATGATTTGATTGAAAGGCTGGGCATCACCGAACAGGATACAATTCTGGATTACCGGGCTTACAGTTGGCTCTCCCCGCAGATCTTGTCCATTCTGGTGACCATGCAAGCAGGTGCCACCCTCGTTCTTGGGCAGAAATTCTCACGTTCCAGGTTTCCTGAATGGTTGAGGGAGCATGGTGTAACAATAGCGGTTGGCGTGCCCACGGTTATCAATATACTGGTCAGTGATCCGGTGGAGATCCATAAAAAGGACCTACCTGCCCTGAGATTCATGACGAGCAGCTCTGCGCCCCTATCTGTGGAAAAGCATGGTGAATTTGAAGACATATATGGGATTCCTATTAATCAACTGGCAGGCTCAAGTGAAGGGGGTTGGGTATGTGCAAGCCCTCCGGAGAAAAGAAAGATCGGATCAGCTGGTCCGCCCGTTAGCTCTAAAGAGCTATTCATTGTAAATGAACAAGGAGAAAGATGTGAGGTGGGACAAGAGGGTGAGATCGTGTACAGGGGAAAATCCAATGCATTGGGGTATCTGAAGGAAGATGGAGGAATTGATAGGTTTCCGGAAGTGGGTTTCCATACCGGTGATATGGGTTATGTAGATCCAGAAGGTTATGTATTTTATACGGGCAGGATCAAGGACCTCATCATCAGAGGCGGCGTCAATATCTCTCCCATGGAGATCACCAATCGGTTGATGGAGCATCCGGATGTAAAAGAGGCAGCGACGATAGGCATTCCCGATGCTATCTATGGAGAAGAGGTTGCTTCCTTTATAGTGCCTAAACCAGGATGTGAACTCGAGGAAAAGGATATTATAAGTCACTGCGAGAAAACGCTCCCTGATTTCAAGATCCCTAAGGTCATTCGGTTCTTGGAAGAAATTCCAAAATCAGAAAGGGCAAAAGCGTCCACGCAGTTACTGCTGGATTTGATAAGCCAGGAAAAAGCCGTCTGATTCTAGCGAGAAAGACGCGTTTTCAGGGAGGGCAAGCTTAGGAGGAAGAGGATGAGATCAAAAGAGGAAATTAACCGATTTGTTCGTGATCAGAGATCTGAAGCGGCCCTGAAAGGTCTTACTTTGAAGGACATACGGGTCATAGATGTTGCATCGGTCGTGGCGGCTCCTTACGCAGCGACTCTACTGGGCGATTTTGGTGCAGAGGTGATAAAGATTGAAAATCCCGTGGTACCAGACGCACCCCGGGCATTTTGGGAAATCGATCCTGGGATCCAGCCTTACTGGGCTTTTCTCGCTCGTAATAAGTTTCCCGTGACAATAAACCTGAGATCAGAAGAGGGGAAGAAAATCTTCTTAGAGCTGATAGCGCAGTCCGATGTGCTTCTTGAAAACATGCGTTCAGGGACGCTGGAAAAGCTCGGCCTTGATATGGGGACGCTACAAAACCGCAATCCTGGGCTGATCATTGGTAGGCTTTCAGGGTATGGACAGACAGGGCCTTACGCGGCCAGACCGGGCTTTGGCACCATAGCGGAGGGATTTGCGGGATTCACCTATTTGAATGCCCCGAGGGGCGGTGATCCCTTGAATGCCCCCTTGCCCCTCGCAGACTTTCTCACCAGCCTGCATCTTGCACTAGCGATCATGATCTGCTTGCGAGATCAAGAAAGGGGTAAGAAGGGCGGACGAGTTATAGACATTTCCCTCTACGAACCCCTTTTTGGCTTATTCGGCGGTGAATTTATTAGACACACTATGACAGGAGAGGTTCCTCATTCCCTTGGAAGCGAATGGAGCTACGTGGCTCCCAGAAATATTTTCAAGACTAAAGATGGAAAGTGGGTAACCATGACCGCCTCGGTTCAACGGCCCTTTGAAAGGCTTATGAAGGCTGTAGGTCACCCAGAAATAATTGACGATCCACGCTTCAAAACCAACAAAGAACGTGTCAAAGAAGAGAATCGCCAGGTCATCAACAAGCTCATCGCGGAGTGGATAGCAAGCAAAGACCTGCAAGATGTCTTGGAAACCTGTGCCCAATTGGATGTGGCAATAGGCCCCATAAACAGTATGGCAGATATAGCGAAAGATGGCCATTATGAAGCGAGGCAATCATGGATCGAGATTGAGGACACGGTCACAGGATCTCCTATAAAGATGCCTAACATCCCCTTCAGAATACTCGGTTCTGAAGGCAGGGTTCGATTTCCCGGTTTACCGTTAGGAGCAGCCAATGAAGTCATCTATGAAGATGTGCTTGGGTATACACCGGAGCAGATAGAGAAACTCAGGGAGACGGGGGCTATTTAGCCTAAAGCATTTCACCGGCACATCCAATTCAGTTGCGCAAATGAGTGATCCATTTTGAGCCCGTTTTTCGTCCTCACTCATCAAACACAGCATGGGAATCTCGTCCACTGCATCTCCCTGTCAATGGTGGGAGTATATGCCCTAGCCCATTTCTTTATCTCGTAATGGGCGACGCAAAAGGGTTTAAACAGACGAAAAATATGTGAGCATTGGTCTTTTTCTCCAAGGAGGTCTTTCATGGCATATCGTGATATCAGGGAATATCTTGCGGTTCTGGAGGAGAAAGGTAAGTTGAGGCGCGTCCAGCAGAGTGTGGATCGCACCTGGGAATTGTCCTGTCTCGCTCGGTGGATGTTCCAGGCTCTCCCGGAGGGGGAACGCTTTGGCTTACTCTTTGAACAGGTCCAGGGATTCAATGTACCCGTGATGACCGGCATACTTGGCGCATCGCGCGAGGTTTATGCCATCGCCCTGGAAACTGAACCGGATGGAATCAATGAGAAATGGATTCAGGCCCTTCTTCAGCCCCTGCCACCCAAGCAGGTGAATAAGGCACCCTGCCAGGAAGTTGTCCTGTCGGGGGATGATATGGATCTTGGTTCTATGCCTATCCCTGTGTGGACACCCGGGAAGGATACGGCACCCTACCTCTCATGCCCCACCATAAGCCGAGACGACGAGACGGGTATCCAAAACACTGCCGTGTACCGAGCGATGGTCAAAGACAGCAGACATTTGGCCGTGAACCTGGCTAAGGGACGGCACGGCACCTTGTGCTATGAGTCCTATGCCAAAAAAGGGAAACCTGCGCCCTTTGCCTGGGTGATCGGGGCAGAGCCTGTGGTCAACTTTTCGGCGGTAGCTAATGTGCCCTACGGGACCGACGAACTGACCATAGCCGGAGCGCTCAAGGGCGAGCCCATTGAAGTGGTGAAGGCAAAAACCGTGGATCTGCTGGTCCCAGCACATGCAGAGTTCGTCATCGAAGGCGAATTCCGACCCGGAGATTCTGCCGAAGAGGGGCCATTCGGAGAGTTTGCCGGTTATATGGGGCCTGTTGGGCAAAAGCCCGTGGCCAGCATAACAGCTATCACGCACCGCAAGGACCCCATCTATTACGGATACATCAGTCAGATGCCCCCCAGTGAAAGTACAACAATCCAAAGCCTGAGTAACGCGGGACTTATAATGAAGATTCTACGACATGACTTGGGTCATAATACAGTCAAGGACGCCCATATCGACCTCACTTATGGGGGACTCCTGGCCCATGGCATCATATCCATGAAACCGTTGTACCATGGTCACGCCAAGCAGGTGGGCCGTTTGGTGGCAGATATGACTCAATTAAAACGAGTGACGGTGGTGGACGAGGACATAGACATACGCGATCCCATGCATATGGATTGGGCCATGAACTCAAGGTTTAATGCAGAACGGGACACCATTATTATTGAGAATGTCTTTGCCTCGGCCATCTTAGATCCCACTGTTCGCGTGCGGGATGGAGAGGTGGAGCTGAGCAGCAAACTCGTCATTGATGCGACGGAAAAGGAAGAGCAACCCAGGCCCTTTTCTATTCCGTCCAAAGAGCTCATGATGAAGGCCCTAGATGTTTGGAAGCAGATTGGACTTCCTGATTTCGAGATCCCCAAACGAACGAAGTTCATTTTGGGGTTTTAAGGTTGATATTTAAGATTTTCTATAAGCATGTAATCAAAATCTATAGAAGACGTTTTGACGGATGGGACATGGAGCGACTTGGTTTGTGTTCGTTTTTTTTCAGAGAGCAAGGCTCGGTTGTCTTCAAAAGAGACCAAGGAAAGACCACCAGAGATAGTTGGCAGGCATCAGAATGAGGATGGAAACAGTAGCAAGGGCAATAGTCAATCGTGCACCCTTGGCGGCGTTTACTCCTCCCAATTGCATCCCTACCACCAGCGGGGGCAGTTGATAAGGAAGAATGAGGTTGCAGTAACCGATCACCTGCGTCATCAAAACGGTTTCTAAAGGAAATCCTGTCACCGTGGCGATACGTGCGGAAAGGGGTGTCACTACAGCTGGGAAGCCGGGTACGGTTGTGAGTGGGCTAATGCCAGTGAATAGGATGACCAACGAGAAAAAATTTCGCATGTGGTGACCAGGTTCAAAGTTAATTAGCTTCAGTAGTTCGTTGCCGAAAATGTCCCCCAACCCGGTTTTTGCCACGATTGCCCCTAGGCCAAGAACTCCGGCTACATAGAAGAGGGGGCCAAAGTTTATCACCCCCTGGAAAGCGCCTGCCGGTAAAAGCCGGTTAAAAGGCATCAGGCATACCAAAGCTGCGGAAAGCGCCACCCATGCCGGTGAAATCCCATGTAAAAAATCGGTCCCCCATAAAAGCAGCGTCCCGGCCAAAATCAAGGCCAGGACGCATTCATTCTTGCTCCATGGTAAGGGTCTCTGATGCCGCTCAGCAGGAGTGGAAGCAATTCGAGCGGGGAAAAAAATGCAGGTCAATAGCACAATAGCGAGTCCTTTCATGAGACCAATTACCGGGAAGTGCAGCCTGAAGTAATTAGCATAAGCGAACGTAATGCCGTAGATACTCTCGGAGGCCCCTGCCAGTACCATATTGACAACATTAGATGGCAAGATCGCGCAGGAAGGCACAAAGCAGGCCAAGGTCACTGCCATAACCATCCCGTTTCGGCCAGGGCTGCCTTCTGGAAAGTTTAGACGCTCCGCCATAGAGACCACAATCGGAACCAGTAATACGACACGACCCATGGTGGAGGGCATAATGAAATTGAGCAGCATTGAAACTAG
>CP070840.1:1467061-1471026 GCA_020342025.1 Deltaproteobacteria bacterium | reverse complement strand
TGATCCCTACGGCACCGCACGCTATGGATGCCTGGAGGGCGTTCTTTGCGCCCCTCTCCAGAGCGGAGATGATCTTGTTCCATCCAAATCGAGTTTCTTTCTTGAAGGCACTGATCACCATGACACAAACAATGCCTAGGATGGCGTCCAGCATAGGCGACAGGTGGGTCCAAACAAGGAGATAGACAAGTAGGGCCAAAGGAATCAGCAGGTGCCACCCGCGCTTAAAGACGGGCCAGGGATCCGGTATGTCCTTTCTGTTCAATCCTTTGATACCTGTTTTGCCCGCCTCCAGATCAATGGCTACAAAGAGAGCAAAGTAAAAGAGTATTGCTGGTATAACAGAAGCCTTCAGGACGCCGGAAAATGGCACCTCGAGAAATTCGGCCATGACAAATGCTGCAGCGCCCATAACTGGAGGCATGATCATACCCCCCGTGGAGGCCACCGACTCCACAGCCGCCGCAAATGCTTTTCTGTAACCGATACTCTCCATGAGCGGAATGGAAAAGGAACCCGTCGTCATAATATTGGCCACCGAACTGCCTGATAGGGTCCCAAAAAATCCGCTCGCAACGATTGAAACTTTGGCCGGTCCGCCTCTGATTGAACCTACAATAGCCATGGCGAGATCAGTGACGAATTTCCCTGCGCCGGATTGGGCGAAGAACGTGGCAAAAAGGACGAATAGAAATACGTAGGTGGAGGCCACACCTATGGCGATGCCAAAGACGCCCGTGCTCCACAGATACATGCTATTTACAATCCGCGACAGGGAGTACCCAGGTCCGGCAAAGGTTCCAGGCAGGTAGTTGGAAAACAACGTTGTCACCAAAAAGATGATACAAATGATGGGCAGGGTCCATCCCATGTATCTTCGGGTGATCTCCAGCACCAGGACCATTAACAGGAGTCCGAAGACGAGCTCCATCATATTAGGGTAGAAATCTGGACGGCCGGTATATTCGGGGAAAAACTGGTAGATGACGGCTATGTAAAGGGAAACACCCAAGCTTGCTAGGATCATTAGAAGGTTGGGTATCCAGTCTTTGGCTTTTACTGTAGCCGGATCCTTTTCCACGATGAATGAGAGGAATCCCAGCAGGAAGACAAACGCCAGATGAAAGGCCCGGTGACTGATATCCTCCACAGTGGTTAGTACGTACCCGGATCCGTACGCCAAATGATAGAGGGACATGCATACCGCGCTTATGGTGAAGACGCGTTTCCAGATCATCCAGTTGCCTCCCAGAATAGCGGTTCTACTGGAAGGAGGGGGGTGATGTTCTGCAGTTGCCTGGCTACCAGACACCCTTTTCCGTGTAATACCGAATGGCACCTGGGTGGAAAGGCACTGCTCGAAGAGAGGCTGCTCTTTTAATGGTGTATTGTCGTCCAACGGGGTGCGCCTTTTTCAAAATATCTGTGTGCTCGAAAAGCGCCTTGGTAATACTGTAGATCGTATCCTCATCCATGTCTTTATGGGTACAGACCAGAATAGCTCCGGCCACACCTTGAACGGGGTTCGTCTGGCCCTTGAATTTCTCTCCAGGATATTTGAACTTTGCGTAATAAGGTTTTTCTTTCAATATTTTGGCCAGGACATCATCTGATACTGTGGGCCATGACGTCTCTATGCTTCGAGTTAAATCTACAAAAACGGCGCTACCTGGTGTCACAATATAGAAAACCCCATCTGCCCGCCCTTGCTTGACCTGCTGAACAGCATTTTTGATGGACAAAAGCTTTAAAACATCAACATCGGAACGCTCAACGCCATAGGCCTTGGCTAAAGTCAGCATGGCGTTGAGGTTGGCACTAGCCCTTGGCATATCCGCGATAATCTTCTTGCCCTTGAGATCGGCATAAGATTTGATGCCGGAATCTTTTCGAGCCACCAGAGTCCAGGGTCCCATGTGCCCCACTAAAACGACCCGTATGGGAGCGGGTGAAAACTCTTTATATTCTCCTGCGGCTTTGAGGGCTTCATAGGCAGTTGGGGAGGCAACGAACCCCAATTGAGCTTCATGTTTTATAAGCAAATTAATATTTTCCTTTGATGCGCCAGTCGGCACTGCAGTAGCATTCAAACCTGGCACGAAGTCCTTAATGATCTTAGCCATGGCCACTCCCATGGGATAAAAAGAAGCACCCGTTGGTGCCGTTCCAATAGAAATGAAATTTGGTTTGATGGTTTCTGCCTGGGAACCAAAAGGGATAGATACCAGGATTGCAATCACGCTCAGCGAAATCAATATTTTTCTCATCATCAATCCTCCTTTCAAATAATAATCAGAACAATCACAATGTTGCATCATAGACAGGTTTTATGTTTTTCACAGATCAAAAATAAAGAAGCTCGTTCGCTGCCCCATTTAGCTCAAGGGGATCTCAAACTACCACACCGGGAAACCTAGCGGCAACCGCAAAAGCTTAATGGCATTGTCTTGGTAGATCTTCCGCTTCTCCTCATCGTTCAGACCCATGCGTTCCACCGCGTCTATGGCTTGACGGATAAGCCTCCGGCCAAGCTGGTTGCCAAAGGGCAGATCGGTCCCAAAGAGCATTTGGTCTAAGCCCGCAAAAGCCCGTGCACACTGAAGCGCTCCGGTGTTACCGCTCACAGCCGTGTCGTAAAAGATTCGCTGGAAATAAACCGTTGCGTGCTCCTTTAAGTCGATATCGCGCTGACCCATGAGCATTTCGTTCACATCATCGGCCCAGTCAAGTCGTCCAGCCAAATAGGGAATGATTCCTCCGCAGTGGTGGGTGATCACCTTCAATCCCGGGAACCGCTCCATAACGCCGCCATAGACCAGGCGGCATATGGCCAGGCCGGTGGCATATGGCCAACCCAATTTTGTCCAGAGCCGGTATTTAGAGAATTCTTCCCCTTCATAGTCAGGCGTGCTCATTAGTCCCCGCGGATGAATAAAAATGGGGCGGCCGAGCTCCTCCATTTTCTCGTAAAAGGGCATAAACTCTGGTGCATCAAGGGGCTTGCCAGCAATGTCGGTATAGACCTCCACGCCTCGGAGTCGGAGATCCTTAATGGCCCTCTCCGCCTCAGCTATGGCGGCTTCGGGATCGTTCATGGGCAGTGTAGCCACACCGGCTGCAAAGCGTTCAGGATATTTTTGCACCAACTCAGCGAGTTCGTCATTGGCGATCTGGGCGAGCTCGATGGCCATAGGGGCTGGCGCGATAGCGTACGAAGGTGGAGAGGCAATAGTTATCACCTGAATGTATTCATCGAAGGCATCCATGATTCGAAAACGGGCCTCCAGGTCCATCAAAGTGGGAACAGTCTTGGCCCAACGCGAGGAGGGGAGGGTCGGATCGCGGTCGGGCACCTTCTTCTCTAATGTATCCTGATACTTTTTGGGCAGGATGTGGTTGTATACATCAATGATCATTTTGTTCACCTCCGTTTCAAGAATTTAGTGAGCTATTACATCTGCAAAAGGCAGACAGGTAGGGAAGAAAGATAAAATGGATTTCCTGTATACACTGTTATACATAAGAATTACGGTCCTTTCATACACTTCGGGAGATCTCAGCCATTGAGCTAGGAAATTCTCTCTAATTCCCTATTCTAGAATCTAATATGTATAAATTGCCTGTTAGGCACCAGGCCACTGGAAAGCAACCTATACCGACTTTCAGGCTTTCTTCCTTAATACCGGTTTCCTTTTCTGAGCAGGGTGTAAGCTACCCTTTTCCTATAGCCTCTTCGGGTGTATCTGGAGCATTCAATTCAAATAAGTCACGAGTTCTCGCGTATTAAGCCCATCCCATCCTACCAAGCACACCAAAGGAAACGGAATCAACGATACCATTTTGATACAAATCATCCCTGATATGCACTTTCAAGACTTCGCCCAGGATCATCTCCCCTGTGATATTAGGCTTCCCAAACTCTACGATTTCTGTGAGACGGCACTCCAAGTTGATGGGGGACTCAG
>CP070840.1:1461380-1466961 GCA_020342025.1 Deltaproteobacteria bacterium | reverse complement strand
ATGATATTGATGGGAACAGGCTGAAAGAGATTTTAGAACAGGTGAGGCATTGGTTTTTAGAAGCAAGAAAGAGACACAAGATCAAGTCGTTCTGGTTTATGATAGTCCTTCTTTTGGAAGACAAGGGAAACGGCTTAGACAAGACAGAGTTGCTCGATTTTTTATCAAAAACAGAACCCGCCACCCAAATTCCAGAGGACTTAAAAAAGGTCTATGGAAATTTCGGTTACCGTTACACACTGTCCAGAAGTTTCGACGAAGTCATTGATATCCTTATCCAAAATAAATGGATAGGAAAAAATGGGAAGAAAAAATATAGATTGACGGCACAAGGCTTAGAGAGACTCGGTTCCATGCTCGAAGATGCAGCAGAAAGCCGATTGGACATCGCTGCCTATGGGAAAATAGACAGAGTTAGACTATTAGAGATCCTGCAGCATTGCTAGTTTACTGTATTATATATTCCTATCGTATGGAGTGATGGCCCGTTCCTGAAAGACGATATCTCAAGAAAAATACCACTGCGCATCGCCGTGGTCTGATCTTAGAGGGTTTACGCCCACAAACCCCTGGCAGAATGTATCATCGCGACCTAAACAGAGTCCTTTTAAACCCTCTAAGATTAGGCCACTTCCCCTGAACAGCTTAGATATCGTCTTGAAGGAATGGGCCATCGCTCATTGGATGGGAAGACACAATCTTCTAGTATTGAAATTTATGCTACAGCGCACTAGCCTCATGTTAAATGCCTTCCTTAAGGAACCCCAATCGTTAATATGATTCACCACCCGCCGCCGCTAAAGCTATGGCGGTCGAGAGGCTATGGCGGGTGTCTCAGTGATGGGTGAGGCGTTTGACTATTTGCCGAGACAAAATTCACTGAATATCTTCTCAATGATTTCGTCATGGGTGGTCTCACCTATGATCTCGCCAAGGGCCTCTAAGCCACTGTTGAGATCTAGGGCAATAACTTCCAAGGGGAGATCCTCTCTCATGTTGCCACAGGCCGTGCGAAAATAGTTGAAGGCCTCCGTGAGGGCTGTCCGATGTCTAAGATTCGGCGCAAGATGAGAGGAGGTTGAATCCACGTCAGCCGTTACAACGTGATCACGGATCGCCTTGCGCAACCCATCAATCCCCTCTCCTGTCAGAGCAGATATTCTTACCACCCGCATGCCGTCTAAGACACCATCCAATTCAGCCTCGCTGATCCTTGATGCAAGATCAACCTTGTTGAGCAGGATAAGACTCTTGCTCTTTTCGGCTTTGGCGATGATATCCAGGTCATCCCGATTCAAGGAACGACTTTGGTCTATGACGATCAGGGAGAGATCGGCACTGGCCAATTTTTCTTTTGTTAAATGAATGCCAATCTTTTCCACCTCTCCCTTGACTTTTCTGAATCCCGCTGTGTCCATTAACCGGATGGGTATTCCCTCAATGTGAATTGTGGATTCGATAATATCTCTTGTCGTCCCTGGTATGGGTGTGACTATGGCACGAGGTTCGTTCAAAAGTCGGTTTAAAAGGCTCGATTTTCCCGCATTTACGCGCCCCACGATGACGGTTTTGATACCATCCACCCAGATCTTTCTTTGCGCATGGGCAGCCATGATATCCTCGATGGGCTTGACAAGGTCCCTTTCTATCCACTGGGCCACCTCTTCCCGGGATATGTCTCCGTACTCCTCTTCGGGAAAATCAATGGCCACTTCCGTATGGGCCAAGATTTCCACCACTTTCTTCCGCAGGCCTTCGATTTGTGCCCCGAGTTCTCCCCTGATTTGCTCGGAGGCTAGTTGTAGGCCTCTCTCCGATTTCGAGTTGATGAGATCCACGATGGCTTCGGCCTGGGTCAGGTCTATCCGACCATTGATAAAGGCCCTGAACGTGAATTCTCCTGGTTTGGCAAGTCGGGCACCCTCACTGAGGACAATCTGTAGAATAGTGGAAAGGAGGAGATAGCCACTGTGGGCATTTATTTCCACCACGTCTTCTCGTGTATAGGAGTGGGGGGCTTTCATAAAGGAGAGAAGAACCTCATCAATCATCTGCTCAGAGGCCGGATCAATGAGATCCCCCAGGTACAGGTGGTGGCTTTGAAGTGGTTTATGAGGCCCTTTAGGTCGGAATATCTTTTCTGCGATTTCTCCGGCTCGCGGGCCAGAGAGGCGGACAATACCAATCCCTGCCTGACCAATGGGTGTGGCTACGGCAGCAATGGTATCTTTGTGTTCGTCATTCCTCATAAAACAAAAGTGAACTAAAGTGCCTAAAGTGTCTAAAGTGAGCTAAAGTTGAAAAATTCTTATCCTCATCGGCTCCGCTTTCTAACTTTAGCTCACTTTAGTCACTTTAGACCCGCCTGCCACAGCCATTTGCACGCAACCCTATCTGCTTGGTCCTTTTCTTATGGCTTACCGAACCGAATTACCCCGGGCTAACAGGCATTGGCGGGCAGGTCATTTTAGTCACTTCGTTGCACTTACCGCTTGGGGAAAATAACAACTTTCTTCAGAAGACCCTCGCCCTTGCTCTTTGTATTCAATCTTCCATCTTCTTTTAGTGCCAGGTGAATGATCCGCCTTTCACTGGGATTCAAGGGATTGGTGGTCACGGGTTTTCCAATTCTTCTTGCCTTATCCCCCATCCTGAGCGCCATTTGTGTCAAAGACTCTCTTCGCCTTTGGCGGTAGTTTTCCGAGTCAACAACAACCCTTGTCTTTTTGTCCAGGGCTTTATTGACAATCCTATTCACTATAAACTGCAAGGCGTCCAGGGTCTTTCCCTTTCGGCCGATCAAAAGACCTGATTTGTCGCCTTCGATATTCAAGGTGATATTGCCGTCAACGTGGTCCGCATTAACGATCGTCTCCACGGGGATGAGGGCGAGGATATTTTCTAGGGCCTCTTTTGCCAACGCCAATCCTTGCTGGTCATCCGAGTCAAGGGATGGACTTACTTCCGCCCCTAAATCCGGACCCACGTCCTTCGTCTCTTCAGTCTCGACGTCCGTGCCTGTCTCCGAGCTTAGTCCCGTACTCATTTCCCCACTTAACTCTTCTTTGACGGTGACTTTGATCTTGGCCATTTTGCTTCCCACCAGTCCGAAGATACCTGCAGAGCCTGGTTCAATGATATCTATTTGTAGTTCCTCTACGGGGAGATTTAGCTCGCGGGAAGCGTTCTCAATGGCTTCTTCTGTGGTTTTTCCTTCAAATTCATAAGTTTCCATGACTTTCCTCCGAATACTTAAGCCGAGCTTCTCTTGATACGATATTGCTGGCCTATCTGTAGAATATTGTTAACAAGCCAATAAAGGACCAGGCCAGAGGGAAAGTTGATAAAGAGAAAGGTGAAGAAAAGGGGCAAAAACATCATGACCTTGGCCTGGGTCGGGTCCCCCGGCATGGGCGTCATTTTCTGTGTGATAAACATGGTTGCGCCCATGAGCAATGTGAGCACCGGAATACCGTAAGGGGGAGACATAAAGGGTATTTCAAAGGGGAAGCTGAAGAGACGATCAGGGGCGGACAGATCGTTTATCCATAGCATGAAGGGGGCATGCCGTAGCTCGATGGATTTACCAAAGAGATTATACAGGGCAATAAAGACAGGGATCTGGATGACCATCGGCAGACATCCGCCCATCGGGTTCACCTTGTACGTCCTGTAAAGGGCCATCACTTCCTTGTTCATCTGTTGCTTATCATGCTTGTATTTCTCCCTTATTTTATCCATCAGTGGCTTCAATTTCTGCATTTCCTTCATGGACTTGTAGCTCTTGTGTGTCAGGGGCCAAAAAAGAATCTTGATCAGAATGGTGATAATAATGATGGATATGCCATAGTTTTTCACGTATTTGTTGAAGAAGCGCAAAGCGGAAAGCATGGGTCTGGCGATAATATCAAAGAACCCGAAATTAAGGGCCAAATCCAGTTGCTTGTCCAGCTGCTTCAAAACGCTCAGCTCCCTGGGGCCCAAGTAGAGGGTGAAGCGGGAGGAGACTTGCTCTTGAGAGGCCAGCGAAATGGGGGGCGTCATATAGATGGCTTTAAGCACACCGGACGGGAGAAGACCTCCTTTAAAGCTTCCTTCCTCTTGCACATCCGGAACGATGGCGCCCATGAAATACTCGTCCTCATAAGCGACCCAGCCGATCTGGCCAGACAGATCTCTCTCCTCTTTGATTTCCTTGTCATCAGGCTCCAATTCTTTGAGCTTGCCATTTAAGAGAAGGGCCACCCCAACAAAGGAAAGACGGCCACGGTCTTTGCTTGGAATGTTCTTCACATGGGCCCTGAGATTCCCCTGAATCTGGTTCTCAGCCTGATTTTGTAGGTTTACGAGCAGGTCAATCTGGTATTTGTCGGGATAGAAACGAAAGGTTTGATTCACTGAAACTCCGTCCGATCTCACAGCCTTGAAGTTCAGATCCTGAGGCGCAGAGTCCGGTTGGAGGTATAGGGACTCGGCCTCCACATGGTACAAGGTCTTGCGGGTTTCAGGGGTTGCCCCATGATTGAAATCGATCCTTAAGAAGTCTTCCCCACTCTTACCCAGGTGGACCAGTTCAATCAGTTCAGAATTGGCGTCCGGCGTCTTGCGGTATTTTTTCAATTTAAAGCTTTTTACAGTGGGTCCTGCATTGGTAAAGACGGCCCTGTAGAGGGGGGTCTCAACTCTTATTTCCTTATCTTTCACGGTAGGAAGGACTTCCACTTCCTTTGAAGGCGGTGGTGCTTTGGCCATGGGGGTTTCCACGGTCTCAGGGGCCGCCCTTTCCTTTTCCACTTGCGTCACCTCTTCTTTTGGCGCTTTTGGCGCGAAAAGAAGTGACCAAGCCAGCAGGACCAGGATGGACAGAACAAATGCTATGACAACGTTTTTTTCCATTCAAAAACCCATATGAGAGATTGGCGTCTAAGGATATCCCTTTCGCCCCCCTGCCAGATGGCGGGCAGGTATGTGGGAGTTGAGTATAGAAATGAGGACACGACGAACTAATCCACGGGGTCGTAGCCTCCGGGATGAAAGGGGTGGCACTTGCAGAGCCTGATCAGCGACTTGGCGCCTCCCTTCCATATTCCATATTTTTCAATGGCACGGCGGGCATACGTCGAGCACGAGGGATAAAAACGGCAGGAAGGAAGTGTAAGGGGAGAAATGACCTTTCGGTATATATCAATTAAGCTAATGGGTAAATATCTGACCTTACGCGTGGAACTTTTTATCCAAAATAATCTCACCTAGTTCCTCTTTTATCTGCCAAAGATTTAGGCCATAGGCACCCTTTTTCGCTGCAATGACAATGTCACAACTTTGGGGAAACTGGGTCTTGTGCAATCGAAAAAATTCCCTAATGAGCCGCTTTGCCCTATTTCTCTTTACCGCGTTCCCTATCTTCTTGCTAGCGGTTACCCCAAGTCTCGTAATGCCCAAACCGTTATGCTTAAGAATGACTGTGAAATGGGCCGCCTGATACCTCTTGCCTGACTGATTTAGATTGACAAAATCCTTTCGAGTCAATAGCCTTTCATCTTTTGAAAACGTGAAAGGGGCCATTCAAGTCATACATTCT
>CP070840.1:1437845-1461280 GCA_020342025.1 Deltaproteobacteria bacterium | reverse complement strand
TAACCCCCTACTTCCTGTCCCAACGTGACGCCTTCTGTTCCATTGAAGACAAAAAGAAGGATCTGGTCGAGGGGGCAATCAAAACGGCCAAAGAATTTCTCCGCAAAGCAGGATTTGAGGAAAAAAATGTCGCCGTAAAAGTGGAGACCCAGAAGAAAGGAATCGCAAGGGATATCATCAATGAGGCGAGTTCCGGTTACGATGTGGTGGTACTGGGAAGAAGGGGGCTGTCAGGGATCAAGGAATTTCTCCTGTGCAGTATCTCCCAAAAAGTGCTCCACTCGTCAAAAAACGTCTCAGTCCTGTTGGTCGATTAACTGCCTTTCCTATATGGGAGGTGCAATGGTCACCAAGACACGCATGTCCGTTTTTGCACGCACACCATGGGGCTCTGCAATTTCAGAAACCAACACGTCCCCCGGCTCTGCGGGCAATGTGCTCTCATCCTTACCCAAAAACTCTCCGCTCCCTTCAAGAACAGCAATACTCACCTGGCCTTCGATTTCATGGGCATGGACGGGAAGTTCCTGTCCCGCCTTGAAATTAAAATTCAGGATCTTGAAGTAAGGGGAGTCGTGCACGAGAAGCCTCTTAAAGGCCAACTCATCGAAGCTATTTTCCTCGTAAAGACTTACTCTTTTCATATCTATTCGCTCCTTTTTCTGCGAATTCCTTAACCCCCTAAAATCCCCCTCATTCCCCCTTTAAAAAAGGGGGAGGGATCAAGATGCCCCCCTTTTATAAAGGGGGGCTGGGGGGATTTGGTTAGGTCAAGGCCCGGCTTCATTTGACCGGGCCCATGATTGTTTACAATTCAATCCCAAGCCGTTCCCAGACGGATTGGCCTTCCTTAATTTCAGGCGCCTTCAGGCGTGGGTATGTGGTAAAGAGGAAGTACGCCAGGGGAAGGACCCCTAAAACGATGATGATCAGGTCGGGAATGACGCGCAGATTCCCGAGAGTGACGACAGCAGTCCTCTCAAAGAAAGAGGCGTCCCTGGCCACCCAGAGGCCATCCTTGAAGGAGGTCCAGGCCTGCATGACGCCGATGGGGAACGATGGGCGTTTTCCGACGGCCTCAATGGGATCTCTTAGTCCCAATCCAAAAGACGCCTCTGACCTTCCAGTTGCCGAATTTCTGTCACGTCCTGACTCACCTCCAGACAGCCTTTGTACATACCGTCTGCGGCTCGTACGGCGAAGTAGCGAATAAGGATAAATTTTCCACCCATCTGAATCCAGAATTCCGCTCTATCCCTTGTCCCCGCCCTGAAGGCGTCCAGGATTTTGTTAACGATATGCACACTGTCTGGCGGATGACATCTCTGGACTTTCCGCCCGATAATGCCCGGGCTTCTCGGAAAAATCCTCTCCTTTCCTTGCGAGTAGTACGCGACCCTGTCCTCCTCGTCCACAAGCGTCAGATCCACAGGCAGATGTGTGAGCATCAGGTTGATGAGGTCTCTCGATATAAAACCCGTGTCAAGCTTGATCTTTTCTTCGCCTGGTTCCCGTATTTCCTCAGGCTCAGCCTCTGGCGCCCATTCGCCTTCAGGTTTGATCCAGGCGTAACCGATCTCCTCTTCTCCCTGTCGTACTTTTAACCACTCCGCATCGGAGAGCGTCTCCAAAGACATGGGATACAGGATATGCTCCTCCTTATAGATCATCTCCCGGATGGCAGCAACAACCTCTTTCAGGGAGCTGATTCCCTCATCAGCCTTCATCTCAGAGAGTTGGGCTTTCGCCGTCTTTAATTGAGCGCGGATATCATCGTGGATGGCCCACATGACTTGTGAAGGACCGGAAATATCATGGGCCTCCAGAAGGGGAAAAAGTTGATTCTCTTTTCTCAAGTAATGGATGTGAATTTCGGACAGGCGATCCACCAGATCCAGTAACGATTTATGTTTACTCTTAAGTGTTTCCGCATCAGGGGGGGTGCCAATCTCAATCAGGAGCAAATCAATCTCATCCATGATTTGTTCAGAGGCCCGATTTTCCAGCATGAAGGTGTGAACAGGATGCCCGGAAGGTGCGCCCGGGATCTCATGCTTCTCTAAAGCCTCTTTAAAGACGGCCACATGTACATCACAGAGGCGCCGGACCTCCGTCTCGGGCATGCCTTCCTCAATAAGCCTCTGTTCCATATTGGCGATCTCAGAAGGGGAGACGTGCTGGATGAGCTCTTGGAATCTCTTTTTCAGATTCTCCATGTCCTCCCCTTTGTGGAGATCTCTGATGATACCTTTCAGGGCCTCTTCTCTGGCTTTTGGATCACTCAGGGGTTCAGCCGTTTCTGGGGGAACATCCCTCTTGATCATTAGGGTTTCCCCGGTTTTGTCCTTCACCTCACGGGCGATATCACCCAGTAGCGCATCAACGTCCAGTTTTCCCACTGAGGCCACCTGATTCAGGGTGGCCACCTTCCCCACCGTTTTCCGCATGATCGGGTTCTTGAGGTGGCTGAATTTAGGCGATTTGTTGACAAAGAAATCCAGAAGAAACGGATACTTCTGCAACAGATCGTCGATTTTGGTTTTTCTACTCAGATCCATTTTGTCCCCCCCTCTCTCCTTTGCCCAGGCCTAGGGCCAAAGAAGCTAAAATTACAGGGCACAAGCTTCAAAGATGTGGTGTCGACAATTCGATATATATAGATGATGGGGTGCCAGAGAGGCAAGTATAAATGAGGGGACCCGCATAATGGACTATTTGAAGCGTCAAATAGCGCGAGTCCCCAAAACGCTGTATCATTTTAGGCAGCGAGCTTTTCTCTGCCCAGAAGCTCTCCGCGTGCGCTGATCACGATTTTTTCCATGGGGACTTTCTTTCCTGCCGCCTCCATGCCTCTCTCCACGATGATGGGCAGGCCTTGGCAGCAAGGCACTTCCATGACAACCACTGTAACGCTTCTGACACCGGCCGTGTTAAAAATATCGGCGAATTTCTGAACATATTCCTGGACGTCATCAAACTTGGGACATCCCACCATAACCGCCTTTCCTTTCAGGAAATCCTGGTGGAAATTGGGATAAGCCACAGGCGTGCAGTCTGCTGCCACCAAAAGATCTGCCCCTTTTAGAAAAGGTGCAGAGGGTGGCACCAATTTGATCTGGACTGGCCAGTGGGCAAGCGCTGATTCAGCCCTCGCCTGAACAGCCGGATCACTGGATCCTTGCTGGGGGTTAGCCTGAGCAAAGGACTGGATTTGGGTGGATGGGCATCCACAGGCCATAGTCGCCTCTTCAACCGGCTCTTCCTTAGGTTTTGAACTCAAATATTCCTCCACAGCCTCCTCATCGAATTCGTCAGCTTCGCGTTCCACCACTTGAAGTGCGCCGGTTGGGCATTCACCCAAACAGGCGCCGAGACCGTCGCAGTACAGGTCAGCAACCAGGGTGGCCTTTCCATCCACAATTTCCAGGGCACCTTCAGCACATGAGGGTACACACTGTCCACATCCATCGCAGAGCTCTTCATCGATTTCTATGATCTTTCTGTTCACTTTCATGATTTCCTCCTCATAGTAAAGTTATTCGTTAATAGTTAATTGTTAATCGTCTATTTCAGAATTTCATTTAGGGCGATTTCTCTCATGCCCCTTTTCCATTCAGCAAAACACGCTGAGCCAAATTCCTTCCGCTTTCTGTAAGAAAGGATTTCTTGATGATGCTGGCCAGCTTCTCTGGCTCCAGCCGGCCTTCCTTGTGATTATCCTCCAGGTTGGCAATCATATCCGCATCGTAGACGCTCTTGAAATTGATGCTCTCCTCTGGGCCGGGATGATGGTGATGTCCCACGATGTCACACACCTCTTCGATCAAGTCTTGCCTGGCGCCCAGCTTGTCCATTATCTCCCTTGCCACCGGGGGTCCTTCCTCCTCCTGGTATCTGGCCGCAGTGCTCTCATGTTTTCTTTCCGCCTCCTTGATCCCGATATCGTGCAGATAGGCAGCGGTTAATATCACGGCCAGGTTGCCCTGTTCCTCTATCCCTATCTTCTCCGCATACCTGGCGACCCGCGTGGCATGGCCAATGCGCTTGAAATCCCGTTTGAAATATCTCTTCATCTCAATGGCCACCCGGTCCTTTAAGAGATTCTCTTTCTCTGCGATGAGTTCTGGCGGGAGGTCTCCGATGCATTGCTGCGCATACTGACAGTAGGAGGCGCAACCAAAATCCATATCGGGATTCAGAAAGCGGTGACCACATTTTTTGCACCTGCGGGTCGTATCATCCTTAAAGAACTCCACTTCATGTCCGCACTTGGGGCATTTGGCCTCAAAAATGGCTCCCGGCTTCCAATACCGACTATCCTGTCCTGGGCATTTCATGGTTTTCCTCCAAAAGATCTAAATAATTGAGCTGGAAAAATTGAATAGTGGAATAATGGGTTGTAAAGACAGTAAAGAATGTCTGATCCTCTTTCATTTATATTCATCACTCCAGAACTCCAGTACTCCGGTGGGCGTTTGTCTCTATTCTTGTTTGAAAGTATAAATCATGGACAGGCCATTGTCTTTGACTTAGGTCAAGCAATGTCAAATTTTATTCTGTTCGGTAAAGTATTCATTTTTCCGGTGTTTTTCAAAAGAACAATCTTGTTCATAAGCTTAAATCTCAGACCTCAAATTGTCTTTGACTTAGGTCAAGGAAGGATTCTATTGAAGCCACGGAATAGGCATCTGTAAAAGCGAGAAAAAGAGAAAATCCGAGGGGCAGGTAATCCCTTATTCTATCTTTGCCCTGTAGAGGCGGAGACTGTTGGAGACGACCGTGATACTGCTCACGGCCATGGCCAGTGCCGCCAGGATGGGGTGGAGTTGTCTCAGGACTGAGGGGAGAAATTCAAGAGGATAAAGCACGCCGGCCGCGACGGGGACGAGTGCAACATTATAAAAGAAGGCCCAGAAGAGATTCTGCTTGATGGTCCTCATCGTGGTTCTGCTGAGATCGATGGCCTTGGAAACACCGGTCAGGTTACCGCTGGCAAGGATCACATCGCCCGTCTCAATGGCCACATCCGTTCCCGTCCCGATGGCCAGGCCCACATCAGCCTGAGCCAAGGCAGGGGCGTCGTTGATGCCATCGCCCACCATCCCCACCTTTTCCCCTTTATCCTGGAGTTCTTTGATTCTGGCCGATTTCTCTTCAGGCCTCACCTCTGCCACCACCTCATCAATATTTACTGCCGAGGCAATGGCGTTGGCGGTCTGGATATTGTCTCCGGTGAGCATGACCACCTTCAGGTTCTGCCTGTGGAGTTGCTCAATAGCTTCTTCCGATTCAGGCTTGAGCGTATCGGCGACGGCGATAAGCCCTGCGGGCCTGCCTTCCATGCTCACCACCATCACCGTCTTTCCCTCATCCTGTAACGCGAGGACCCGATTTCTTTCACTATCCAGATTCAATCCCAAATCATCAAACCATTTGGGCTTTCCCACCAAGACGTCCTGCCCATTGACATTTGCCTGAACGCCAAGCCCCCTTGAGGCCCTGAAGGCATCAGGCTCAAAGAGATCAATCCCCCTTTTCTCTGCCTCTTTGACAATCGCTCGTCCGATGGGGTGCTCAGACCCCCTTTCTACGGATGCGGCGAGCCTTAAGAGTTCTTCCTCATCTTTGACCACGGAATCGAAAGCCATCACATTCACGACGGACGGCTTGCCCAAGGTAATGGTCCCCGTCTTGTCCAGGACAACGGTATCCAGTTTCGTGGCCATTTCCAGGGCCTCGCTGTTTTTGAAGAGCATGCCCTTTTCCGCCCCCTTTCCTGTGCCTGCCATGATGGCTGTAGGTGTGGCCAACCCAAGGGCACAGGGGCAGGCAATGATGAGCACGGCGACCATGCGTATCATGGCCGGTACGAACTCGCCGCCAATGGCCCACCAGAGAATAAAGGTCAGGAATGCTATCCCGATGACCCCGGGCACAAACACAGCGGCAACCCTGTCCGCTAAGGCCTGGATGGGAGCCTTGCTTCCCTGAGCCTCCTGAACGAGACGGCTAATGCGGGCAAGAGCCGTGTCCTTTCCCACAGCAGTGGCCTCGAATTTAAGGCGCCCTTCCCCATTGATGGTTCCACCCGTTATTTTGTCTCCCGGTCCTTTGTCCACAGGAATCGGCTCACCGGTCAACATGGATTCATCAACACTCGATTCTCCTTCGGAAACCACACCATCCACAGGGATGCTCTCGCCGGGCCGGACAATGATCACATCTCCCACCTTAACCAGGGAGAGGGAAATCTCTTTCTCTTTCCCGTTCTCCATAATGAAGGCCGTTTTGGGACGAAGCCCCATCAGTTTGCGAATGGCCCCTCCGGTTTTTCCCTTGGTCCTTGATTCCAGCATCTTACCCAGTTTGATCAGCGTAATAATGACAGCCGAAGTCTCAAAATAGACGTGCTGTCCCAGAGAGGGGTAAAGAAGGAGAGCGAGGGAATAGAAATAGGCGACGGAGGATCCAAGAGCCACCAGCACATCCATATTGGCACTCCTGTTTTTCAGGCTCTTAAAGCCCCCGGTATAGTAATCCCAACCCGTGTAGAATTGGACCGGCGTTGCCAGTGCCCAAAATAACCAGTTCACCCAGGTGGCATGGCTCCATAAACCGAGGAGGCCAAAATCTCTGCCCATGCTGAGAATAAAAAGGGGCGTGGTGAATAGGAGACCCACAAGGAATTTTCGGGTCTGATCTTTAATTTCCGCTTGGCGAGCAGCCAGTTCTGCGTCCTCTCCCTCTAATGTCTCATCAGGACGGATGGCGCCGTAACCAGCCCGTTCTATGGCACCTATAATCTCATCCATATTGGTTATTGAGGGAATATATTCAGCCAGAACACGCTCGGCCGCGAAGTTGACTGAAGCCTGCACTACGCCGGGGACCTTTTTGTTCAGGGTCCTTTCAATGGTCATGGCGCAATTGGCACAAGTCATTCCCGTAACGGGGAATTCAACTTTGGTCTTCGCAACCCCATAGCCTGCATCCTGAATTTTCTTGATAACGTCCTCAACCTGGGTCTTGTCGGAGTCAAAGGATATGGACGCCTGCTCAGAGGCAAAATTGACATTTGCCTCCTTGACCCCGGGCAGCTTTTTCACATTTCTTTCAATATTCAGGGCGCAGTTGGCGCACGTCATCCCTGTTACAGGAAGCGTGACATTCTTCTCAGCCAATAAAATAACCTCACTTCGTTCTGTGATTTTATGAAACACGACTTCGTCGCTCTTTTAAGCCAGGCGCACAGTGTAATCTGAGTGACTGGCGTTTTATAAAATCGCGCAGCGATTTTATTTGGCTGGATAGTTGATCTCCTTCAACGTAGACTTGATCTTATCCACGGTGGCAGGGGCATCATAATCTACAGTGATCTCCTTTGCATTGGGATCACCTTCCACTTTTGAGACCCCTTCCACCTCACCCAGCTCCCTCTGAATGGTCATTACACAATGGCCGCACGAGATGTTCGGAACAGAGAATTTCTGTGTTACCATGGCACTCACCTCCTTTTAAGTTTGCCTAATTAAGATAAAGCTTAATAAGGGTGTGTCAAGGAACATTGTAGTACCCTAATTTTATCTCATCTGCCTGAAAATTTTAAAAAAACTCTTGACTCTACTGTTGGTATGGGACTTATCATACATACTTTGGTCGGAGGATATAGGCGTGGACAGGGTGGATAAAGGACAAACCCAAGAAAGCAAAAGTGGGCGGTTATGGTTGACAATTTTCGTTGTTCTGGTGGTTGCCATCCCTATTATCCTCATTACTTTAAAGGAAAAAGATTCCGGCTCTAGATTTAAAATACCCCTTCAGGAGGGCAACCCGGCGCCCGATTTCACCTTTCCCGATCTGGATGGCAGACAGGTCAGCTTATCCGACTTCAGGGGCAAGGTGGTTCTCGTCAATATCTGGGCCACCTGGTGTCCCCCCTGCAGGGATGAGATGCCTTCCATGCAGAAGCTTTATGAAAGGTTCAAGGGTGAGCACTTCGAAATACTTGCGGTCAGTATAGACGCGGACGGACGGGAAGCCGTGGCTCCCTTTATGCAGCAAATGAATCTCACGTTCCCGGCGTTACTCGACCCCGAGGGGAAGATCCGGAGCCTTTACGCCATAACCGGCGTGCCAGAAAGCTTCATCATAGATAAAAACGGAATCCTCGTTCAGAGGGTTATTGGCCCGCTCGACTGGGCCACGCCAAAACTTTTCAATTTTTTCAAAAATCTGCTTCAAAAGCCAGGCTCTTAATGAGCATCCTCTATCCATTAATTTTCAAATTATTTCTCAGGCCATGAAAAAACGACGGAAAAAATGGATTGAGCGACTGGCCCATGCGGGAAGTCTCCCTGAAGACACCAGTGACCAGCGGCTGCGGAAGGCGATTCTCGTGTTCCTGGCGAGTATCTATTGTGTCGCGGGGATCATTTGGGGGATTTCCTATTTTGCTTTAAGTTTGCCCCTTTCGGGAATTATTCCTCTCGCCTATTCTTTCATCTCTGGGTTGAGCCTCTTTTATTTTTTTATGACGAAACGTTATGGGGTTTTCCGCTTCAGCCAGCTTTCACTCATCCTTCTCTTACCCTTCTTGCTCCAATACAGTTTAGGGGGATTTGCCGCATCCAGTACGGTCATGATCTGGTCGATCCTTTCGCCTATTGGTGCACTCATGTTCGCCGGAACGACCAGGGCACTGCCCTGGTTCTTGGTATACCTGGTTCTGATGGTCATTACAGGTCTACTCGACCCGAAACTCGCACAAGATCCTGCCACCATCCCTTCGGGATTCAAAGTGGTATTCTTCATGATGAACCTGGGTGGCGTATCCACTATTTTTTTTGTGCTCCTGCGATACTTTGTCCGGGAAAGAGAGCTGGCCATGGCCGTATTGGACAAGGAGCACAGACGTGTCGTCGAGGAAAAAGATCGGTTGGATAAGATTAAGCGTGTCATGGCAAATTTCGTTCCGGAAACAGCCAAAAGCATTATTGAAAAAGATCCAGAAAAGGGTTCGTTAGACAAATATGTGCAGGATGCTACTGTCCTTTTTTTAGACATTGAAGGCTTTACGGCCCTGTTGCAGAAATATTCCACGGAAAGGATTAACCATGTCATCGAATCCTACTTTTCCATCTTTTATGACGTGATCCAAAAAAAAGGAGGGGACGTTAACGAAATGGCGGGAGATGGGATGATGGTCATATTCCTGGAACTGGATCCCATAACACGAGCGAAAAATGCGGTTCGAGCGGCGTTGGAGATTCAAGCACAATGCATGAAGTATTCAGAAGAAGGGGATGCCTTTCTTTTTCCCATCCAGGTCAATGTTGGCATCTGTTCCGGGGAGGTCTATTTGGGATCAACCAAAATGAGGGGGACGGGTGGAGACCGCTGGACCTTCACCGCATCGGGCCCGGTGACCATCGTGGCCGCACGGCTTTCAGACTATGCTCAAGGGGGGCAAATTCTGATTGGACAGGAGACAGCCCGCCGTATTGGAAAAGATTTCCCCTTAAAGCATCTGGGAAAAGTCCAGCTAAAGAATTTCAGGGATCCTATCGAGGTTTCCCAGGTCATATCCCAGTAAATGAGATGTGAAGGTAAGGTTTCCCATCTATGGCAGCTTCCCTCCAAGATGTCGCTCAAGGTCCACGAGGGCACGTTGGAGTTCCATCTGGGTTTGCAATAAATCTAACTGTGTCCGCATGAGCCCCTTTTGGGCTTCCAGGAGGAAGAGCCGGTTCAACTGCATGGCGTTGACCCACTTGCTCGTATAGTCTAGAGCCCTTTGGCGAAGTGGAATGACTTGATCTTCTAGCATATAGGCTTTTGTCTTGTGAAGATCGATTCTTTCCAGATCTCTAATCACTTCTTCCTTGATCTGCTCCTCGAGGGCCTGGAGCCTTTTCCGGGCCCTACGCACCATGTATTGGGTCCTTGCAATCTGGGCCTGGTTCTGATCGAAGATGGGGAGCTGGAGATCAATACCGGGACCAAACACCTCTTCTTTGTCAACGCCCCTCTCATAGGAAAGCAGGAAGTTTACCTCCCTGAAGACATATACTTTTTCCAGTGCCAATTTTCTTTCGGCTTCGGCGATTTTAAAACGGGCCATCTGAATATCAAAACGATGGCTCAGCGCTTGTTGCCATGCTACTTCCACTTTAGGAATCCCATGGAGCTGAATTTGTTGGCTTTTCCTCATCTGGTAATCTGTTAAACCTCTGCTAAACCCCAAGACCTGATCGAGATGTGCTTTTGCCATGGCTGACTCCCTCTGAATACGATAAAGCTCCATCTGAGCCTCGACCACCATAACTTGTGAAAAATAAATATCCAGATCACTTGAGAATCCAAATTGGCGGCGAGTTTTCACCTGTTCGTTAATCTCTTGAAACTTCCCTAAAATGTCTTCTGTTTGTTCCTGTCCCAACCGCAGATAATATAAAGCATCATAAGCCCGTTTCGCCTCTGCGGCCGTGTCGAGAAGGATTTGATTCACTCTCATCATGCTCATTTCCAGTTGAGCGGCGGCCACCTTTTTTCGAAAAGGGATCTGCCAAAAGTCTGAAAGACTAAAAATACCTATGGCATCTATGTTCGTACTGCCTCCGTTAAGAGGGAACCGGAACAGCGCTGCGATACTGGGATTGCGAAAAAGCCCTGCCTGGACCAAGTCGGATTTGGAGATTCCGATCTCTTCAAAAGTGCTCTGGAGGAGACGATTATTAAAAAGGGCAACCTTCACCGCCTCATCCCTTGAGAGGCCATCAGCTAAGATTTCTCTTATCTCTTTGCGGATGGAGGTTTCCTCTCCTTCTGATTGTTCCCAGAGAGGTTCATGCCCTGTGCGCTCTAGGGAGGTCTTCCTAAACCGAGACCATTCTTCATCGGTGTTGACGGTGGCGCATCCCAGTAAAGATAGGAAAATTAACGTTATCCCCACAAGGATGATCATGGTAGGCCTCATCTCGTCCCTCCTTTCATCCGTTAGTGGCCTGTTTTCTTCTTTACCGAGGAATCACATTTAGAAAGGTAAACATGCCTCCTCGCGGCATGACCCCCATGGGGATATCCGCGTGGGCGTTGATGACATGATGAAGTTTGTGACAGTGAATCCTCCAGATGCCGGGATTTGAAGCAATAAACTCCACATCCCTTGTGGTTCCCGGCGGTACATTGATCGTATTCCCAGGCCATTGAGCCGATTCAGGGATGGGACCTCCCTCGGTTCCGACCACCCTCCATGTGTGTCCATGCAGGTGGATAGGGTGGCTGGTCATGGCGAGATTTCCGAAACGGATGCGCACCCTATCTCCCTGTCTGACCGTCATGACTTCAATATCGGGCGCCACCTTTCCATTAAAGGTGAACCAGTTGAAATCCATAGTGACCAGATTGGGCATGTCGTTTCCAGGGAGCAGGGCGAAGGCCTGGAGCATGATGGTATAGTCCTTGTCGATTTTATATTTATACCTTTTGGGATGGATGACAAAGAAGCCCCCCATGCCCATCCCGTCCTGTTTCATCATGTTGAACCCTGTGTGATACATGTAGGTGCCCACTTGATGCAGGGTGAACTCATAGGCAAATGTCCCTCCAGGGGGAACAGGTTTCTGCGTCACACCTCCCGCTCCGTCCATGTCATTGGGGACCTCAAGCCCGTGCCAGTGGATGCTCGTGGGCTCGGGCAACTCATTCTTTAAAATGATACGGACCCGATCTCCCTCTCTGGCCTCTATGGTAGGTCCAGGCATTGTGCCATTGTATCCCCAGAGTTTTACCTCCTTTGGAACGCTCATATGGTGCATGCCCCCTTTGACACGGTAATGTTCCTTAATGATGGAATCATCTGGCATACGCCCGTCTGTCAGAAAACGCTTCACAGGCTGGGCAATCAAGGTAAAGACCTTCACTTTGCCATTCATCGCATAGCCCAGGGGGGGCACATTGAGTGTATGGACCTGGCCCATTTGCTTTCCTGTTAAGGGGGGAGGAGGTGAGATGGATATTTGGGGATCTGCCCAGGCAAAAAGTGGTTCCAGCACATGAAACCCATGGTCTTCACCCGTGGACGTCATATCAGGCGCGACGCTCTCATCCATGGCGTGTCCCGAGTGTCCGTGTCCGGTCGTCATTTCATCCTTTGCCCACGAGAGGCTTGGGCATGACATGAACAAAATGAAAGAGAAGGTTGGCAATAAGAAAAATAATGTATGCCTTCCTTTCATTTTTTCTACCTCCTTGTTATTTATTTAACACCGCTAGGCGAGCGGGTGAGCACCCGGGTCTAATGAAATACTGTTGATCCTGTAAATCCTGTCCAGAAGGAGGATAGGTTAAGCCTTGTCATGATGGCCCTCCACCACATACAACTTCACATTTTCTTGGATACCTTTTAGTCGAGCTTCAAAAGATTTCTTGATGGTCAGTCTATCTTGGGCAGCACTGTGCACAGACTGGGAAATGACCACTTCGCCCCCTTCTGCCTCGGATTGAATCCGTTGCGTCACGTTGACGGCTGACCCGACAATGCCATATTTGGCCCTGGTTTCAGAACCTATGTTGCCCACCACCACCTCTCCCGCATTCAGACCAATGCCCATCTTGAGCTCAGGCAGATCTTCAGCTCTATTCTCAGCGTTAAAGGCCTCCATAATCCTTTGCATCTCCAGGGCACAGTTTAGTGACTGGTCGATTGCCGTTTCGACCGGGCCTTCCAAGGGATCGAAGAACACCAATAAAGCATCACCAAAAAAATCCACAATGATGCCGTGGTACTTCTGGATCGTCTCAATGATACGGGAAAAGTAGCGATTCAACATACGGATCGTCACATCAGGGCTTAACGTTTCTGACAGGGGCGTAAAGTCTCGAAGATCTGACATTAAAATGGCGACTTCGCGTTTTTCTCCGCCAAGCCGGCTAGCTTCGGGTCGCCGCATCAATTCTCTGGCAATTTCCTGGTCCACGTATCTTCCAAAGGTGTTGCTGATAAAATCCCTCTCTTTGAGGCCCTGGACCATGGTATTGAAGCTCTGGGCCAGCTGGCCTATCTCGTCCGAAGTCTTCACCGGCAGGGGCTCCCCATAGTCACCACCGGCCACCTGTTCTGCTGCTCTGGAGATCTGACCGATGGAGCGAACCATCTTTCCGCCCATATATCGGATCAGCAATAAGATCAGGGCAATGCACAGACTCCCTGCCAGGGCGTAATAGAAACGAAATTTTATGATAGGGGCCAAAATTTTTTTCCCCGGCGCGAAGAGCACCATGGTCCATGGGGCATGCTCAATTCTGTAAAACCCGCCCACCTTCTCCGGGGGGTGGCCCGGGCCCAGAATGGTACCAAATGGCTTTTCTTGCATTTGTTCGAGGATGGCGAGTTCCAGGGAATCATTGTTTTCCCCAAGCCGCACGTGCCCTTTTTCTGTTGCGTCACTCTTGGCAAGGTATCTGCCGGAGTTGTCAACAAGGTAGGCGAGATCGCTCTGCCACCAACCTAGTGCTTGGATGTCCCGCATCAAGTATTCAAAGCGCATGGTCACCTTCAGTTCACCCACTTTGGTGCCATCTTCGTCTTCTAGCGTAGAGATGAGAGAGACGGTCTTTTCGCCTGCTTGTGCATCGTAGACAGGGGAAGTGACTTCAGAGATCCTGGCACGGTGAAAGCGCATCATGCTTGTCTTGTCGCTGCCCATTCCCCTAGGCATCCCCATCTCCCTACCTGGCATCCTCATTTCTACAGCTTTCTCTTCCAACCCTGTTAGATCGACCTGGCTTACCCCATCCAACTCCCTTAGTCGATCAACAATCCATTGCTGCACGTTAAACATTTCTTGTTCGTCGGCCGCCCTCTGGAACATCTTGATCCGCATTATAGGTTGAGACAGACGCATATCCACGTGGTGGGCAGCCCGTTCCAGCTTGAGTATGGCCGACTCTCTCCATTGACTCAGCATAATGCCCCTGGCATAGACAAAACCAATAAATCCCATAGCAAAGAGAAGCAATGCGGCGGGGAGTAATAGAAAGAGAACAAGGCGTTGTTGAAGACTTCTGATCATGGTAAGAATTCCTGAAACCTGATCAAATGGGGATTTCCTCTTTATTTTTTTGTGCGGAAATTTCCGGGTTTTGATCCCACATCTGGAGTAGGGCCTTGATAGGGTGGGTTATTTTTCCTAATTGGCTAACGATAGCTTGCTTCGGTCTCCTGCCGTTCTCACAACCTGGCCATCCCTAAAATAGACAGTATAGGCGAGTTTTCTCTCAATATGGGTAAAGTGGTCAATGATGATTTCATATCCCCACTTTTCTTCATTCCCCTGCTGGGAGATCGTATCTGCCTTTCCCAGTGCCTCCCAGACCATCTCGCGACTCATCCCCATTTCCACGTGCCGGGCGGCCACCTTTTGGACGGTAAGCTCATCCCATTCAGGATGCCGGTTTTTGATCTTCTCAACGCGATAGCCCCTGCGCTGAGTACTCTGCAATTCAAACTTCTGAGAGGCACAACCACCCATAACAAAAGCCACCATCAGAGTAACTGTTAACATCCTTACCCACATCTGAGATCTCCTCTGTCAATCAAAATTTCATTTTGCCTAGAATCGGGTCAAACAGCAGGCTCAACCCGGTCATAGGACCTATTGAGGTCTTTACCATGTATGGGTTCACAACTCAACCAAAGAGAAATACTGACGACGGGAGGCGAGGGGGTCATCTATATGAAAGGCGTTTCACAGGTATTTGCCCGGTTTTCGCTCGAAAGACGCCTTACAGCTTGGATGGCAAAAGTAATACGTCTTATTCTGATAAACAAAACTCGCCGGAGCCTCTTGAGGATCCACCGCCATTTTGCAAACCGGGTCAATAGCGATCAAGGATTCGGGAGCCCGAAAGCCAGACTTTATGACACGCGTTATCACAGGAGTGAAGGCCTGTTTTGCCGCGAGCCACCGGGTGATGAGGGCTGTTATCAGAAAGCCCAAAGCGAGACCGGCAAAGCTAAAAAGAATACCGGCCGCCGTTTCACTCATAGGCAATCCCAGATTGGATCTTGAACCGAGGGCCGCCCCGAAGATAAGACCCACCAGAGGTATCAGGTAGAAGATCGCAGCGCTCTGGACGACGGTCCCGGATTTGAGCGTAATGGAAACGAGATCCCCTATACCTGCCCCAGCAGTGTTCATGGCCTTGATAACCATTCTGGAGCTACCTCCAAGAGAAGCACAGCAGCCGGATGCGCCACACTCACCGCATGCGTCTCTCCTGTCGGCAACCACCTGGGCCCACCCATTCTCACTAATGCTGGCAACGAGGCCTTCTTCTTCTGCCATTTTTGCTACCTCACAGGCAATTAAAACCTAACCATAAAATAACTCCTTCGATTCACAAATTCAACGGAGAAAGGCGAAGATCGTTGAGAGATTTTTATCTTGGCTTTTTAAGAAGGGAGGGGTCCTTGGAAGTCTCAAATGAATGGGGCTGACCAGAAGTCAGCCCCTTTGTGCTCCTAATTATTGCCAACAACCTCCGGGGCCGTATCCACCCATATGATGGCCATAACCGCCCATATGGTGCCCGTAGCCTCCACCGTATCCTCTGCCATAGCCTTTCTCATACCCTCTGCCGTATCCATAACCATAGCGGGCATCAGGGGCGATCTTCCGCTCCTCAAGCTCAAAATCGAGTCGTTTCTCGGCCAGCTGGGCCCTGAGACCCGCAATCTCTTTCTGAAGGGCCCTGGCCTTGTCCGCATCCGGGTTGGGCGAATCTAGAAGCGCGCTCAGCTCTCTTGACTTTGTCCACATCTTATCTCTGAGCTGGGAAGTCTCGTCATAAAATTTCTTGTTCAGATTATCCAGTTGGGTCTGCTGCTCCTCCGTGAGATTACCTGCTCCCGGGCCATAGTCCCCACAGTATCCCTGTCCAGGACCGCCGCCCCAACCCATGTGAGGGCCTCTTCCCCGGCCCGGGCCGTGAGCCAACACGGGAACAGCAAGGGCCCCCACCAGAACCAAGATTCCAAATAAAGCAATCAACCTTTTCATGTTTCTACCTCCTCATAAAATCTAAAAAAATCAAAATGTCTTGACTTCATATAGAGCAATGCTTGTGCCAAACTGCGGAGCGATTTGGTAACCAGTTTAAATTAATACGTTATTTCTCTATGTCCAGTGTTCGTGGCTATATGGACCAGGAATTACAGGAGAAAAAGTGGATACTTTGTATTCATTTTCAGCACCCAATTGGATACAAAGTATCCAAAATAAGGTCCCATAAAAGCCTGAGGATCTAGGTGACATCAGTTGAAAATAAGGAATGGAAACCAGGCGTTGAGGCGGGCTGTGAGGATGGCAAATTGGTTGGTATAGATCAGTATTCCCACAAAAATAAGGAAAATTCCACTTATGACAGAAACAACGCGCATATGTTTTTTGAACCTGTCAAAATATTTGAGGAAGGTATTGATCCCCAGCGATGTGAGGAAGAAGGGGATAGCCAGGCCTAGGGAATAGATCACGAGGAGTAGGATCCCCAAGGGGAGGGTTTTGGATGTGCCCGCAACAAAAAGTATGGAAGCGAGGATGGGCCCTATGCAGGGTGTCCAACCCGCCGCAAATCCTAGTCCAACGCAGAATGAACCGACCCATCCGAGAGGTTTATTGTGGGAAAACTGAAATCTCTTGTCTCGCTGAAGCACTCCTATATTTACAAAGCCAATGATATGGAGCCCAAAGAAAATGATAACGGCTGCTCCCACCTTTCGGAAAATTCCCTTATAGGCGACAAAATATTGGCCGAGAAGCGTAATGGTTGTCCCCATGGCAATAAAGACAATCGTAAAGCCAAGAATAAACATGAGGGAGTTAAAGATGATGACCTTCTTCACCTCAGAAGGTTTGTTCTCAGCAGTGAGCTGTTCAAAGGATATCCCGCTGATAAAGGAAACATAGGACGGAATGAGCGGCAACACACAGGGAGATACAAATGAGAGTAACCCGGCAACAAATGCTAAATAGACTGTAACGTTTTGAAGCTCCATTTACCTTCCTAACAACTCATTGATGAGGTCCTTTGCGTGATCGCCATCCCATTTCCTGGGGCCAATGGCCTTCCCAACCGCCTTACCCTCTTTATCAATAACATAGGTGGTGGGAAGGGCATTGGCTGCATATTTTTGTGATACCTCTCCCTTTTTATCAAGAAGGATGGGAAAGGAAAGATTGTACTCCCTGGCAAACGTCTTGACCGTTTCAGGATGCTCCATGATGTCCACGGCAAGAAGCGTAAATTTCTCATATTTGAAGTGCCTATAAAGCCTTTCCAAAGAGGGCATTTCTTCCCGGCAAGGAGGGCACCATGTGGCCCAGAAGTTAATGAGAACCACCTTGCCCTTAAGATCACTCAGAGTCATGGAGCCTCCATCCAAGGTGGGCAACGTGAAGTCCGGAGGGGAGTGGCCTGAAAGGCGAATAACTCCCAAACCTTTCCAAGGGTCTTCGATTGCACGGAGCTGTATGGAAAGAAAAATGAACAGAATGCCTATACATGCCAAGAGAAAAGATGTTCCCTTTCTATTCCGCATTTGAGCCTTTCCTCCTAATGGTTTTGCTTCTTATTTTCCAAACCCAGCAAAGAAATACCCACGGCGAAATCTGAAACCCGCGGGAATTCTGAGAGTGAAACCGAGGAGGCTTAAATAGAGATAGGACAAATCCATCTGGGGTGAACTACTACACTTCCCATCCTGGGTAAGGTTGAGGCCCAATGGGTCCGAGGACCATAACTGAGGGCATAGCGCACTGAAAGAAACAGCAAAGCCCAAAACCAAATATATGAAGAGAGTTCTTTTTCTCACGAATACCACATTAGCGGCCCAATGTATGCCACAACGTAGCATCATTCTGTGCGCATTTTGGAGGGGAAGTCAAGCGCTTAGATTGCTCTCTAATTTGGCTTGCGCTTTTAGTCACTTCACGTCGATTGAGTGTTTTACCCTTGCCGGTCCTTTTTATCATTAGGGGAAAGAGCACGATCTTCTCCGTGAGTGACAAAGGAAATATGTCCCCGCATCAAAATTACATGAAGTAAGGGACAAAGGAGTATTAGCCCCTAGAACCCCCATGAACCAAGAGAACTAGTAAAAGGGATTACAAAAAATAAAGTCAATGCGATGGCACAACAAAGGATCATGGCAAGGGGGCGGGTCTGGCCTGGAATGGCAGCTTTGTCGAATTACGACACAGTCTCTAAGGGGCTAAGTTGCAGTTAGCTGTGGAGTCTCCTTCTTTCCCCCGTCAGTTTATCTTGGGCGTTCTTGGGTCCTGTCTTTGGGTTTTGGGAGTACGGGGCTCACAGATAAGATTAGGATCCAAGTTTGCCATGATCAACTGAAGGGTAAAGCCATCAAGATGCATGTCGTCCCAACCCAAAAGGTGCAGTCGATCGTTTAACCCTTCAAGGTTCCGAGGGGGATTTGTTGCAAGAATACGTGACACATCCCGCACAAAAGCGGGGATGGAGGTGAGCTCTACCCCTTCTGCCACCAACTGGTCTATCAGGAGTTGCATAAGGTAATCCATAACATACCTCCATTCATTGTGCTTGGTTGCTTGCCATCCTGCCCTGGGTGTTCAACCTAGTTTGAACGGGTTCCCAACTTTTCGGATGGCAAACAGTTTTTCGGTTTAGGATTTCAGCTACTTTCTTTTTGAGCTCAGTCAGATTGGTGAAACTCTTCAAGATGTATCTATCTGAGCTGGATAATCTTGAATCGTCTGCGTAGTTGTCACAGGCAGTCACGATAAGGACTGGTGTATGAGGAGCCCACCTTTTGATCTGTCGCAGTACGTCCCGGCCCTCAAAACCATCAAGATAGAGGTCGAGAAGGACGAGATCCGGTTTCGAACGCCTAAGACGCAGGATCACAGATTCGGCGCTGGGGACACTCTCGACACCGTAACCTTCATCCACCAGTTCCTGTGAAAAGAGCTCTCGAAGGTATGGTTGGTCATCCACAATTAAAATGTTCGACATGATGATCTCCTTGCCATTTCATGTGTTAAAACCCCTAGGCTCCTTTCCGTCACCTTCTTGGGCCAAAAGCGCTCGTTTTCTGGTCAAGTTCGGATTCAAGCCTATTAAGTTCATCGATTTTTTCATCGAGGCGTTCCTTGTCTGGGTTATCGGCGCGGAGCATATCAGATAGTTCTTGCCTTTTTTCTCGAATCTGTTTTCTCAGGGCTTCTGCTTCCTTTAGGTCGTAGGCAGTTTCATTCCGCTTAGTCGGGCTATTGGCCAGATACTCCCAAAGGGCTGACAACCCTCGATCCCAGCCCATCATACCGCCTCCCCCCATGCCCCCATGGCCGCCCATGCCCCCATTTCCACCACCACCCATCATGAGAGCTCCTTGAAAGCCTTCATTCGGGTTATCAGCATAGGTTGCTACTGAGACGGCGAACAGAGCGACTACCGCTAAGGTGACCATGCAAATTCTTCCTTTCATCCTGAACCCTCTCCTTTTTTGTATCATTCTTCTCACGACCTTCGCTTTGCCCGAGGCCCGGAAGTAACTCTTTTATTAGGGCTCTACTGCACCTCATTGATTTACGACCCAGCCCTGGTCTTTAGCTCAGTGACATTTGGGTTTGCCACCAAACTGCTTCCTATTTGACTCTGCGAGTTGATCCAACCAACGCATTAACCAGTTTTTTGGCTTCGCCGGTTTGCACTCCAGATATCGGTCCGGGTTTTTTTCAAAAGCATTGCGGCAGGCTTCAGCGCAAAACCAATAGCTGTGTCCCTGATATAGGGTGACCAATTTTGTTTGCCCGGGAGCAACCCGCATTCCGCAAACAGGATCGACGATAGCCTCTGTTATAGCTTTTGTGGGCGGGGCTAAATTCGTCATACCTAAACCTCCTTTTTCGCAATTTCGCTTTTCTGCATTGAAATAAAGCAAAGGGTATGCCACAATGTGGTGATGACGGGCTAAGTGTCTAAAAGCACACGTGTTTCTGTGCGTCGGATCGTTGAAGGAAGCGCTAGTCCTGCATTTGGATATTCGGGAGGCGGATATTTAGTAGCCAATTCTTTGTCTAACAGGAGTATCCACGCGGATAAAAAGTATCCATCGGTAAATGGTATGGCTAAATCTGGGTGTTGCAGTTTGACATGAAAATAATGATGCTTCCGGTTCTTCTTTGTGCCCAAGTCCAGGACTTCAGACGCCATGCTCTCTGTCTGGCGAGGAGTAGGAGTTCTCCTTCAAAGTTGGCGTTCATTATGCTTCATATATTTTGATGCAGAACTCTAAAGTCCATCGAGAGTTTCGCTAATTTTTTTTAAGTGATTATATTGTGAGCGAAAGGACTCATTGGGGATCGGAGAGAAACGCATGAAGACTGAATTCAGAACGAGATTTTTAACGGGTTTGGGTTTTTTTGGAATTGGAGGATTTTTGTATCTCTACGCTGTGAAATTATTTGGCCAGCACGGGAAACCTGCGACCAATGTGTTTCTTGAAGACTTGGTGGGCAGAAATGGTCTGATCGTTGTGAACATCCTCATAATAGCCTGCTTTCTAGCGCTCCTACCCTATCGGATGCCTGCAAAAAAGAGCCATTGGAAATCAAAAGGGGCCTTCGTTGGATTTCTTATTGCCTTATTTACGGAGATGTTTGGCCTGCCGCTCGTTATCTTCATATTCTCCCCATTCTTTGACTATCCTTTCATCCTCCCTTTCAGCCGAAAAATACTTGGTGGTTTTGGAATGATTGCTGGCACGTGGATCACGCTCGCAGGAATACTACTCGTCTTCTTGGGCTGGAGAAAAATCTACAAAGCAGAGGGTTTAGTTACGGACAGGGTTTATGGATATATCCGACATCCGCAATACGTGGGACTCTTTCTCATCATGTGCGGATGGTTGATGCACTGGCCCACATTACTTACATTGATACTATTCCCGATTCTCGTGGGCGTCTATTATTGGCTTGCAATGGAGGAGGAGAGAGGTTTAGAGGAAGTCTTTGGCGAGGAATACGTAAGATATCAGGTCCACACCCCACGCTTTTTTCCACGTCTGACAAAAGGAGATAGAAGCGAGGTTCCTTCGTCATGAATGTAAGTTCGCATGCAAGAGGTAGGGCAGGCGACCCTGCCTGCCTTAGTGAAAGATCTATTTCCCAGATCACCCGAAAGCGGTATGACCGGCTTGCTCGTTTCTATGATTTCTTGGAGGCACCTATGGAGCGGTTGCGGTTCGCGGGGTGGAGGACAAAACTTCGAGGCCGGGTTATGGGAGAAAGGGCCTTAGAGGTGGGCGTAGGGACGGGAAAGAACTTTTTACATTATCCCCGGAACGTAAAGATGACTGCCATCGATATTAGCCCCCACATGCTGGTGCGGGCACGAAAGAAGGCGTCGGATCTCGGTCTGGAGGTGGACCTGAGGGAGATGGACGTCCAGCATCTAAGGTTTCCAGACCATGCCTTTGATACAATCTTCGCCACATTCGTCTTCTGTTCTGTCCCAGACCCAATACTGGGGCTTCAAGAGCTGAAAAGAGTATGCAAACCAGACGGGAGGCTCTTGCTTCTCGAACACATGCGACCGGGTAACGCCTTCCTTGGGTTTCTCTTCGACATGTTTAATCCCATGGTGGTTCGCATGATGGGGGCAAATATAAATCGAAGGACCATGGATAACATCCGTAGGGCTGGATGGCGAATTCAGGTGGAAGAGCACCTCTCCTCTGACATGGTCCGTTGGATAGAGGCAGAGCCCTGAAGGCAAAGGAATTAGGATGCTTGAGTAAAAACTGCACTAAGCCAATTTGCTTGACCTCCGTGTCTATTTTGGAAGCAATACTGGTTGTATTGATATGAACCATTCAAAAGAGGTAGAGCTTGCTTTCTTGATTGCCGACTTGTCCGGCTATACAGCCTTGACCGAAGCGCACGGAAACATGTCTGCAGTTGAAACGGTGACTCGATATATGGAGATTGTTGAAGGGGCCCTCGTTTCCGGCACACGCCTTGCGGAAAGGGTTGGTGACGAAGTCTTGATCGTCGGAGCGGATGCCGCAAACCTGGTAAGGACAGCCATCCGTATACGCGACACAATAGAAGATGAGCCCCTATTTCCAACTTTGCATGCAGGCTTGCATGGTGGCAGCGTCCTGGAGCAAGATGGTCACTACTTCGGGAGAGCACTCAACCTTGCATCAAGAGTAGCCGCCCATGCGAGAGGGAATCAGATTCTTTGCTCTCAGCAAGTAGTCCATTTGGCAGGCGACATAAGAGATGTCGAGTACAGATCTCTCGGTTCCACTCGCTTCAAGAATATACCAGATCCTGTTGATATTTTTGAAGTCGTCTCCAGACATCAAGGAGCTGAGAGAATTGTCATAGATCCGGTTTGTCGCATGCAGGTCAGGCAGGATACAGCCCCGGCACGGTTACCTTTTGGGGGAAAAATATACTCCTTCTGCTGTTTTGAATGTGCCAAACTGTTTGCAAATCGTCCTGATCGCTATGTAGGAAGCTAACTCCAAGTCAGGCTTCCTCCTCCACCCCCATATCACCTGGCACGTGAGCATACACCTGACCTGTGTTCGGCCGGGCCAATTCGAATACCTCACCTGAATCTTTTATGTTCTTTAGGGAAACCTTTCCTATATGAATCAATGAAAAGAACTTATTTACCCGTCCAGCTGTTTCTTCACCGATCAAAATCTGTCCTCCGTGGCCAAACTCAGAGAGGCGTGCTGCCAGGATAGTGACTGCCCCGGATGCAGTGAAGGTCCATCTCTCACCCTCACTCCCCCTCATCTTGGTGGAACCAAGATACGTTTGACCCGACTGAATACCGACGTTCACGCGGATGGGTAAGAGAGCGGCATCTCCGTTCCCTTTAATTTTCAGGCATTTTTCTTGAATCTGAAGAGCGGTCTGGGTTGCATTTTTGGCGTGCTGGACGGGATCTGGATCTTGAAAAATGACCATCATGCCGTCTCCAGCCGTCTCGGTGATGTCTCCCCCATTTTTCTGAAACAGGTCAAGAAAAGCTGAGAAATAGGTTTCAATAGTGCGATTTATCATTTCCTGAGAATATTTCTGCACTAAGAGTGAAAAGTTTTCGATATCCAAAAAAAGGATCGTGGCATCTTGGATATATTTATCTAAAAGGCCTCTCTTTTCCGGTTCCTTCTCAATCATGTTTTTTGCAGTCTGAGGGACGAAATGACCTAACAACCTTCTGATCTTCTCGAGTTTCTCTATTGCTAAATGGGCCAACTCGTATCGTTGTACGATCCCCAAGAATACAATTACTAATATTCCCAGCAGGAGAAAAGCTGTACCCGTACCTATTGTTTGAACAACCATATCGCGATAATGGTTTTTGAATAAGGATGT
>CP070840.1:1420619-1437745 GCA_020342025.1 Deltaproteobacteria bacterium | reverse complement strand
CTATTTTGCCAGGAGGCAACTTGGAAGGATCATGGAGAGCGCAGGCGTCAAAAGGGGAAGAACACGGGCGTTCACAAGGGCATTGCTTTCCATTTTGTCTGATGAAGATTGGAAGGAAGACGAGGAACTAAAAAAGATCCTTCACCAGCCTCTGGTGAAGATCGCCTATCATTACATATCACAGGAAAAAAACCCACAGAACAGGCCCCTGAATCCAGTGACCAACTTTCATCTGGCAAATGGGGCTACTGTTTCACAAAGAAACGTGAATTTCCTTGCCAACCCTTCCAGCAAGGGGCTGACGGAGTCCTGCGGGATCATGGTCAATTATATCTATTCGTCCAGTTGGCTGAGCCAGCTCCGCAGGTCTTTCCGATGGTTTGACAAACTGGAGATTAGAGGGATTTTTTCTCGCCGCTAATAGTCAGATAAAAGGCCCGGCAAAATCCATAGCCCGCCAACCGACAATCAATCTGCTCCAGAGGGTACGAGCTGCTGCATCGCATTGATGATGGGAGGAAGCTCTTCTGTAACCGTTTTCCAGATCCAATCCCGGTCTATATCCCAGTATGTATGGACAACCTGCTGCTTCAAATCAATCACATTATCCCAGGGGATTGGCTCACAACCTAACTGACATTCCTTGGAAACCTTAGAAGCGGCCTCACCAATCATCTCAAGTGACTTAAGAAGGGATAGCGTGTGTTGCTTGTCTTTGTCCAGATCATCTCGTGTTTTGCCTTGCAGGAAGCCCATGGCATCCTTTGCTGCCTCCAGCATATGGGTCAGGCGTTTTTCATCATTCTTTTCCATAATTCTTCTCCAACGAGATAGATCGGCTGCAAGCTTTCGGGTGCGGCCTCCGGCCCGGAGAGAGCGAAGCGGAGTCTGGATCAAACCGCCATTTTTGCTGGATGGAATATAGGTTTAAGACATGTGGGTGTCAAGGCTCAGGTTTTTATACGCCCAAAAGGATAATGCTCGTTTCAGCCGTCATGATGCCTCCTCGGGGTCAAAGCCGAGCCCTGGTCTATTATTTGGGAACAAGACACCATTTCGCAGGATGACGGCGCCCTGAGACGGATCACCATTGAGCCCCAGATGGCCATCCAAGTCTGCATAGATTACGTTGGGCCGGGCCAGAGCAAAGTGAAGGCCGGCGGCGATGGCCAGAGCCGCCTCATCCATGCAGCCTACCATAACCTCCAGCCTCGCTGACTTTGCCACCGCGTTAATCTGGAGGGCCTCTGAGATCCCACCCACCTTCATCAGCTTGATATTGACCATATCAGCCAAGTCACGACGAGCAATACGGAAAGCATCTCTTAAGGTCATGAGACTTTCGTCGGCCATGACAGGAATGGGAACGCCGCTTGTAACCCGTCCCAGAAGATCGGGTTTTCCCACAGGTGTGGGCTGCTCGATCAATTCGAGATGCGCCTTTCGGGTCTTTTCAACGAACTTGAAGGAGTCTTCCACTGTGAAACCCTGGTTTGCATCAAAACGGAGTTCGATTCTCTTGCCGAGCGACTCGCGGACCTTTAATACCCGTTCGATGTCGGAATCCACGTCAATGCCTCCTTTCAACTTCAGGCACGTGAATCCCCTATCTACCCAATCCCGGGCACGCTCAACAGTCTCTTCCAGGGGCAGAATGCCAATGGTAACACTCGTCGTCATTCGATCTCTGAACCCGCCCAATAGTCTCCATAGGGGCAGGTTAGCTGCCTTCCCCAGAATATCGAAGAGGGCCATGTCCACTGCCGCAAGGGCAGAGGGTTGTCTTTTCAGTTGCGGCTTTAGCCTTTCAAGGAGCATAGTCGGACGGAGGGGATCGGAACCTTTGATGGATGACGCAACCACGTGCTTTAATGCCCGGAGCGCAGTGTGGGGTGTCTCTCCTGTGATTTGTCGATCCGGTGCCGCACACCCATACCCGGTGATGCCTTGATTGGTCTCCAAACGAAGGAACACATTGGTGGTCTCGTGAACCGTTTCGTAAGCGATTGTGTAAGGTTCGGCCAGACCCATGGTGACCGGCCACGCCTCGATACGAGTTATTTTCATGGCTCTAATATCGCTTCTGGTAGATCTCGTCCAAGGTCAAGTTCTTGAGGACTTCCACAAACTCTACAAGATTTTCGATCATAAGGCCCCAAATACGCTTTCCCTTGTCCGAATTCGCCTTGGTTGGATCGCCGAGAACGCCGCTCGGTGATATTTTGGCGATGCGTGCATACCATTCCACACTTCTTTTGGATGTAAAGTCCAGGTAACGGCTCGAAAACTTGGGAATGAACTTCTTTGCAGCATCCAGTCTGACCAGCTCCGGACGAGTCGCCAAAGTGGTGCTGGTTTCAATCTCCCCTGCATGTACATCGTTTGGGGTTTCTGCCACAGCGTAGACATCGGGATCACTGGTCTCGCCCGTATCCACACAAGTGAAGATATGGGCATCGCGATTTATCTTTTGGGCCGCAAAGTGGAGGGCTGGGCTGTTCCCTCCGTGTCCGTTGATAATGACCAACTTGGTGACGCCATGGCGGGCGGCACTCATGCCTATCTCATAGACCAACTGGGAAAGGGTTTCAGGGCTTATGCTGATGGTGCCTGGGAAATCTTCATGGTGATAGGAAACCCCATAGGGGATCAGGGGTAGAACCAGAGGTTTGGGATCCTTGCAGGATTCCGCCACTTTCCGAGAAAGGTACTCCGCATCAAAGGCGTCGGCATCTAGAGGCAGGTGAGGCCCATGCTGTTCAATGGAGCCCACAGGCAATAGCGCCACGTCCACCTGCTTAAGGCGTATCTTTGCCTCGGGCCAGGTGAGCTCTCCCAGACGAGAAGGCGATCTGTGCCCCGATAGATCTTTGCCGGCTTTCTTCTGGGAGGAGGATTTGACAGACTTGAGGATGTGGAAAGGGTAGGGCCGTTGCATGGCCGGATTGGTTAAAAGGTTAAAGTCAATCCATCTCCGACCGCTCCGTTTCGCTGATCCGTCTGCGTGCTCTAAGCAAAGACCATATAAAGGCTCACGGAGATCCAGAGGGATCCCTTCTATGGGAGATCTCTCGGGATCAAAGCGCAGCTTCATTATCTCGGGCCTCTGTTGTGCCTGAACGGAACCAACAAAGGGTTTTTCGATAATGCCTTTCTGATTTAAAAGAAAGCCCAGATGCCGCATGTCCTCTTTTTCCTGATGGATCCCTTTGCTCACCAGTGCCCTCAAGCAATTTCCCACTTGTTCACCGGTATAGCCACAGTGGGTTGGATCAGCACCTAAAGCTGTCAGCATCCCAACAATCCGCCGGCACTTCTCACACCGACCACAAGGCTGAATGCGTTCGTCTTCCTTATGGGTCGCATGGCAGGAGACTTGATGTCGCTGAAGTTCGGGATAGCGTTCCACCAGGACCTTTTCGATCAAGAGTTCAGAGAGGGGCCTTAAAATGGAAAACTGGTTGATCTCCCAGTCTTTACCGTGAAAATATCGCGTCAGTGCATTGTCAAAATAGCGGCTCTGGTCATAGAGGCCGTCGTAATGTGTAATTCCCTTATGCGAGAGTCTCCGTGTTGTGTCGAACTCATCTCCGATAATAAGGCGACCGATTCCTCTCTTTCTCAGAATGGGGAGGGCGCCAAATAGGAACACGGCCACCGTCCAAAGTCGGATGGGATATTCATCTGACCGTATGTTTTCAAAATCCTTTCGAACGAAAGGCAGGTGCCGCAACATCCAGTTAAAAACCCTGTCTGAATTGGTCCAGACACGCGCAGTATGAGGCACATGGGCTGAAAAGTGACGGTAGGCGTTCAGGGCGGTGAACCAGTGTCTCCCTGATTCATTAATGAAAATTGGGTGCACATCGCATCCGATCTCCCTTAAAAGGCCAAAACTCAGGAGACTGTCCTTCCCTCCGCTGCAGAGGATAGCGTGTCGGGATGGTTCCACATCCCACTCTATGCTCCCAGTTCCTTTTCTCCCTGTTCTGCCCTCTGTTTCAGGTCCTTGTTGTTTGAATATGATCTCAGACCGCAGGTAAGTCTTCCGCTTTATCGGTGGAAGCTCAGCAGCGGCTCCTCGGAGAAAAGGGTTGGGTTCAAGAAATTTCTTGACGAAGACCTCACGGGCCGTATTTTGAGCCATCTCTTTGAGAAACCGTTGGTCTTTAGCATCGAACGATCCGTGAAAAATTATCTCATCGCAGAAAAGTCCGTAATTCAAGGCCACCTGGGCAGAAAGCATACATGCCAGGTTGAGGGACGCAGGTTCTTCAGGCGCAAAGACATCTTCTTCGAAGCGGTATATAAGTTCAATGGCGTCTGTATGACCATCCTGGATTACCCTGTAGGGCGCCGTAAGACGCCGTTTCTCTAACTCCACGGGACCGACCTCGAGCCTTTGAACGACCCTCAGGATGTCCAAAGGATTCGCTTTCATGTCGGGGTCCTCACTCTCCATGATCTCTTTCAATGCCTTGTCCTCTCTCCCAAAGTTTTTATATGCGGCCTGAGGGCTGCTATGATCGGTTCTGCACTAGACAGAAGGACGTCACAGGCAGGAAGACCAGTGCCCCTGGTGATCTCCTCACAGACGGCAGGGACCTCTTTTCTGTCCAGGTTTTCATGGTTAATCGATATGGCCACAACGGGCTTCCCGGAGAGGAGTTCAATGGCTTGCATCTGTTTTTCAAGGGGATGCAGAGGATAACCTGGAAAACCATCGTATTCCTTCCTGGCCGGTGCGTGCTGAAGCACCACCACCTCTGGTCTACCAGCAGCCAGGATCTCGAAACCCCCGGGGTACGCAGGGTTCATCAAGCTTCCCTGACCTTCAATGATAAGCACATCGGGTCGGGTCTCCTTCCAGGCCGTCCATACGGCATGTTCGATCTCTCCAGAGACAAAATCATTGATCAAGGAATCGAGAATAATCCCATAACGCGCACCTTGCATCCACGCGGTCTGGCCGGTGCCGATGAGTTCAGCCGAATAACGAGAAGCCCTCAAAGCATCCAAAAGGATCCAGGCTGTGGTGCGCTTTCCGATTGCCGAGTCGGTGCCCAGGAGCGCCACTTTCAAGGTGTTCACCTGGTCGATCTTGCCCGTGAAAAAATGGAGGTCTTTTCTTTGGGGCGGCTTTCGCACATCACGGATTTGGATTCCAATCTTCACGGCCAGATTGGCCATCTCGGGATCTTCTGAGATAAAATCATGGAGGCCTGAATCCACATTGAGTCCAAGCTGAATCCCTTTTAGCACGTGGCGCCTGGCTTGAGCACCAAGACGACCTCCGTCTGGCGCCAGTCCCATCACCAAATGTGTAGCAGGATGATTAGTGGTCTTCGCAGCCGTTACAGCCTGTTCAATATCTGCAAAGACGGAGATCCCATTGGGCTTGTCATCCAGTATGGCGCCCGCATCACCGCCTGCATGACGGGAGTCCACAACAGAGAGTACCCGGTAGCGCTCCGAACGACGGACCAATCCATGTGCTGTTTTACCGTTCGTGGTAGAAAACATTCCCTCGCAGTAAATAATCGCGTTGCCCTCAGGAAATGTGTTCATTATTTCCTCCCCGTAAGGATCACCACGTATCGATCCCCTGGTAGCTTCTCCTTGCGATCTCGGTCAAGAAGAACGATCAGACCCGCGGTGGATGCGGGCAGGACGTTGAGGCCTTCTCGTTCCCTGAGCAAACGGGAATAGGTTAGCATGCTCTTGTCGCTTGCATTGGAGGCCCATCCTCCTGTTGCCCTGATGGCTTCCAGTGCGTAGTCACCGTCGATGGAGTGCCAGTTGATCAGTGGTTCATTGATAGGCGTTTCGCGGATCTGTTCAGGGGGAAGGTCGTCGCAGCTTGGAGAATTCTTCATAAATGCCTTGATTATGGGATTCTTGTTGTGAGAAGAGCCCGCCACAATGCGTGGTATGCGTGATGTTTTTCCGCGGCGATAGAGACTCTGAAATCCCTTATATACCCCTGCTAGCGTTGTGCCGTTAGAGACCGGAACGGCTACCGCAGCGGGGGCATCGCGAAGATCGTCATAGATCTCATAGGCAATCTGGCCATAAGTCTTGAGCTGGATGCTGGTGTTGTCCCCTCCCGGGTTGGCGTCATAGATTTCGTCAGATTCTGCCCTCTCACGGGAAGCAAGTACGGCGTTTTCATAGTCCCCTGTAACGCGGACGATTTCTGCGCCATAATCTACCATCTCTTGAACGCGTTTCGTATGGTAATCTTTTGGAATAAAGGTGACACAACGCAGTCCCGCCATGGATGCTGCCAAGGCCATGGCCACGCCGTAATTACCGCAAGTGGCCAGAGTAATTGAATCAAAGCCTCGTCGCATGGCGTCCTTGGCCTGTGCGAAGGCAATGCGGTCCTTTTGAGTCCCCGTGGGATTTGCCCCTTCAAATTTGAGGTATATCTGCCTTAAACCCACCTCTCGTTCGATATTGCGCGCTCGGGAAAGTGTGGTATCTCCAACCTCGGAATCAATGATATCCTCATAGGCTTCCAATCGATCACTGAGTAGTTGGTTGTTATCTGCGGCCACAGCCTTCTGGATCTCCAGCTCTGGCGCGATAATGGGAGCCTGTGAACTTGCTCCGTCGAGTAGGGTGAGGATTGAACCATTTCGCATGCTGTCTTGAGTTTCAGTCTTTTTTTTCTCTTCTTCAGGCATAAGAACCTCGCCAAGTCAACTCATTTAAAAATAACGTTAAGGTGGCAGATTACGCGCCGCCCAAATATGTAAACCTCTGTAAAAGGCTAGCCCCTCTAATGGAGAGGGGCTAGAGAAAATCACCCTTTAACATTATAACATTCATTGCTTCGCTAGACACCCCATAAAAAGAGCCTGATATTTTTTACCTAAATGATTATGTATATGCAAAATTCAACCGGGCCCTTCTCCTTTTTCCGCGTTCACACCACTCTTGTGCTTCGAGGGAGAGCCTGGCAGTAGGTCGGGCTTCAAGGCGCATTATTCCGATCTCTTCCCCCGTTTCCATACAATAACCGTAGATCCCGTCATGGATACGCTGCAGTGCCTCATCAATTTCAGAGATAAGCGCCAGGCAGCGATCGCGGGTCTTGAGTTTTAAGGAGGTGTTTGCCTCTAAAATACCCTGATCTAGGATGTCTATTTCCCTTGTGCTTTCTTCCTTCAGCCTGCCTAAACCTTCCCCGGAATCTTTCAGGAGTTGTTTCCGCCAATCAAGAAGCTTTCGTCTAAAGTACTCAAGCTGCCTGGAGTTCATATAGGGCTCATTTTCAGAAGGGTGGTAATCTTCAGCTAGATCCACATACCCGACCAACCCGGGGTATTGTGCGGTCTCTTCATCAAAGAAATCAGGAGCGTCCATAGGCACTTCACACCCCCTTTCTTATCCATATTCAGATGGGCTGGAGAGGGGCCTTACGAAGGATAGGTCCACGCCTTGCCCCCAGTCACGAAAAGTCCATGGGGAAATTACAGGTCAGAATGGATATCTGTCACTGACCCTCCCATTCGTAACTGATTGGCCGGCGCTTCGGGAGTCTTCAGTTCGGACTGTGATAGTGGTTTCCTCAGTGTGCTGGCCGATAGCCCTTTTCCTTTAATAATCAGATAGTGATAGCGATATTCTCTGTCGTCCAGCTCCCATTTCGTCATCTGCAACTTGTCCCTCTCATTGCTGAAGACCACATCCGGGGACAGGAGCCATTCCTTGATTTGTCTGCCCGCTTCTGAGATGCGCCCGGGCAGCGACATTTTTCTCGGCAAGACTATGGTTAACGACTCGTTCATTTTCGGCCCTTACAGAGGATGTTTACTAAAAAGCCCCCATAGGGATGAAAGCTCCAAATGGGGGCTTCAATTCATCTACTTGGACAACAGTTAATTGACGGCATCCTTCAGGGCCTTTCCCGGTGTAAACTTCGGGACGTTCTGTGCTTTGATCTTGATTTCTTCGCCTGTCTGCGGATTTCTTCCTTTCCTGGCCTTTCTTTTGCTCACCTTAAAGGTTCCGAAGCCAACCAGAGAAACGGTATCCTTTTTCTTTAGCGCTTTGGTGAGGCTGGAAAAGATGCAATCCACGGCTGCCTGGGCCTCTTTTTTGGTGCTCATGACCTTTGCCACTTGATTTACCAAGTCTTCCTTGTTCATGCTTTTCCCTCCTGTCTAGGAAATCTTGAAGATGGCAACAGATAATAAAATCCAGCCCCCTTTGCAAGAAAAAAATGCGTCCAAATTCTTTAAGTTTTTGAGGTGGCTGAAAGACCGCGGAAAGGGGAATATGACCTATTTTTCTTCCGTGCTCTCCGCCCCGGCCCGTGAAGATGGGACCGATTCTTCGTCCTCGCTTTGGCGCCCTTCCGATTGAGATTCTTGTTCCCCCTTTTCCACGCCCTCATTGGATCGGGGCGGCAATCTCTTTGGGGGGATAGGCTTTTCCTCATCCGACTCTTCAGAAGAATCTATCGATTCTTTTTCCTCTTCCTTAGACTCAGATTCCCCTTGGTCGTCCTCTTCCTGTTTCTGCTCAGATGGAGCCTCAGGCTCGGTATCTTCTGGCTCCCTCTCCATCATGGATCTTCTGGGACGAGACGGCTCTCCTTTCTGAGGGTATTGTCTCTGAGCAGGATACCTGGCAGCGGGATAATCTCGGACACCAGGCCTCACCGCGCCTGGTGAAGCCTTGGCTCCAGTCCCACCGCCTTTGTCAAGAGCAAGTATTCTGACGGAGTCAATGCCCTTTTCGCCATAAGACCAGACTAAAGCGTAGTTCATATCCCGGAACATGTCCTTCAGGATATGCTCAATGGTCTGGTTTTCGTAGGACCTTGTAATGACTTGGTTTCCCAATTGCTTTGGGGTGATTATTTTGATCCCGGTGGTCTGCGTTATTTTTTTTAACGCCTCGGAAATCGAGACGCTCTTAAACTGCAAGGACCATAGGGCATTCTCGTCAACCTCAGCACATAATGCGCTGGAGCTAAGGAGACCCAGGCAGAGAATCAATGGCCAAAAGATGGAAAAGGTTCTTGACTTCACTGATAAAAATCTTACCACGAATTAGGGGACAATCCTATAACCGCCCTTGACTATTTGGACTCCTTCTCAGATCTTGCAAAATGTAAGGATATGTCTAATGAGGTCAAGGGCGTCCCTTGTTCGAGAGATCATTTTATTCCTTTCCAATTATTTGGAGGATCTCGCGTGCCCTCGCATTGGTTGGGTCCATTTCTAAGACCTTATGGAGTTGCTCAGCAGCCTTTTGCCTTTCACCCCGATCAGCATAGAGCAGGCCCAATAATAATCGAGCATCCAGGTGACCTGGGTCAATCGTTATGGCTCTTAAAAACTCTTCTTCAGCGAGCCTATCAGCAACTTTCATCTGATAGGCCATGCCCAGTCCAAAGTGGTTATCAGCCCTGTCAGGGTTGATAGCCAAGGCCTCCTTAAAGGCACCAATGGACTTTTCCGTCTGGCGCAACTCCCCGTATGCCATGCCCAAGTTAAAAAAAATACGGTCTTTTTTAAACCCGAGGGCAATGGCTTTCTCATAGCATGAGACTTCCCTGAGATTTTCTCCTATCCGGCCATACGCGTATCCGAGGTGGTATAAGGCAAGAGGGTTTTCAGGTTCCTTCTCCAGAAAACGTTGATGAAGAAGAATACCGCCCTCATAATCGTTCCGCATCATAGCCTCATCTGCCTCTTTGTCACAGGCCCATCTCTTCTCAGGTTCGTCCCTATTCCCCAAGTGATCCGTCGAACACCCTGTTCCAAGGCACAAAGCAAGCATAAGGAGCACGAGGCCGCAGAGATATTTGAGTATGCAAATGATAGTTCCCTCTTTTAAACTGGCTTTGATATACTCACAGATACTTTTGGTTGCCCATTCTTCGCGCAGATTTCAGCCTCCAAAAAGCTTTTTGACTTCTTCTGTGAGTACTTTTCCCATGGTATTTTTGGGAAGCTCTTCTAGAAAGGCCAGATCCTTCGGGCATTTCCAATTATGCAAATGCTCCTTACAATAGTCTTGAATATATTCCGGTTTGAGGTCCGTACCCGATTTCAGGACAACGGCCGCGACCACCTTCTCTCCCCATTTCTCGTCAGGGATACCCACCACCGCAGACTCAAGCACATCCTCAAGCTGATTAATGACCGATTCCACTTCCTTCGGGGAGATGTTTTCGCCTCCTGAAATGATGATATGCTTTATGCGATCCGTCAGGTAATAGTATCCGTCCCCATCCACGTTTCCCAAGTCACCCGTCCTGAACCAGCCTTTTTCAAAGGTCTTGGCCGTCTCCTCAGGTTTTTGCCAGTACCCTGGCGTTACAGCGGGACCCTTGAGCCAGATTTCCCCCGTCTGACCCGCTTCCACATTCTGAAGTGTCATAGGGTCCACGATCCTCACCCGGAGATCCGGAAGGGGCAGTCCAATAGACCCCGGTTTTCGAACGCCCCTTACTGGATTGGAAAAATTCATCCCGGTCTCTGACATCCCCTCACGTTCCACAGGCTCTTTGCCGAATGCCCTGCGTATCCTCTCAAAATCCTTTGGCAGCAGCGGCGCCGAGCCCGAGGTCCACAATCGCATATGCTCCAGGTCAAGCTCCTTGTCTCCTATGTGGTCCAAAAGCTTACCATACATGGAAGGAACTGCCATAAAAACCGTGCAAACGGGACCCTCCTCCTTTTTCGCCAGCACCTCCACCACAGTTTGGGGGGAGAATTGATCGAGCATGACCACGTGGGATCCGGCCATTAGAGAGGTGTGGAGGGCAAAACATAGGCCGTGCACGTGAAAAAGGGGAAGCGCATGGCACAGCACGTCAGATTCTGTGATCTCCCATATCTCAATGACATTTCTTGCATCATGAACAAGATTCTTCTGGGTGAGGATGGCCCCCTTGGGCTTTCCTGTCGTGCCTGAAGTGTAGATGATAAGCCCGGGGTCATCGGGTCCCATTTCCACTAGGGGTATCACATCTGGCGCAGACCTGAAAAAATCGATATCCTGGTAACTCTTTTGGGTGTCGATCACCAGGTTGTTTAGGTTGTGATCTATCTCCTTTACCATCCCCGCCTGCTTAGGCCCTGAAAGCACCAGTTTCGCGTCCGCATCATGAATGAAGTATTCCATTTCTGGTTTCTTGAACCCGGGATTCAGGGGTACCGCTGTGGCGCCGATCTTTTGAAGTGCAAGATGGGCAACCACAAAAATCACAGATTTTGGAAAAAAGAGGATGACCCGGTCCCCCTTTTCAACACCCAAATCCAGGAAAGTATGGGCCAGTCGGTTTGAGTCAAGATCCAATTCTCCGTATGAGATCTGGGTTTCCATATTCCCGTTCCGGAGGAAGAGTATCGCCAGCTTCTCTCCTTGTCTTGAGATGGAACCCATAAAACAATCTCTCAGAGATTCCATAGTTGTCTCAGCCTCCGTTCACAGGCCTCAGAGGACGCTTGCGGCGCTTTGAGGATTTTGCTTTTCTCTTTGAGATTTCCGCCAAGCCAAGCATGCTGAGAATAGGTCTACAAACGATGGACTTCACAGACCATCAAACGAAATCCTTAATTCTCACTTGCAGGTTAACCTATCATCTTATTTGGAAGCCATAGAGCCAATTCTGGCCAGATACACACACAGACAATGACAATGCCCTCAATAATTACGAATGGAATGACCCCCAGCAAGACATGGGACATGGGAATGTCAGGCGCAATGTTCTTCACGATATAGAGGTTAAGTCCTACGGGAGGGGTTACCAGGCCGATCTCCAGATTGACCGTCATGATGACGGCAAACCATATAGGATCAAAGCCCAATCCTTGGATTATGGGGAGAAGCAGCGGGGCCACCATTAAGATCACAGCGGCTGGCGGAATGAAGAACCCCAATATCAAGAGCAGAATATTAATCAACACGATGATCCCCCACTTGCCCAAGGGGAGCTTTAGGACCAGCTCCCCAAGGGCCTGGGTCGCGTACAGATCAGAAGAGACATAGGCAAACAGCAGGGCAGCCGCCATGATCATCAGTATCATGCTACTTTCATTTAAGGCCTTTATGAATATCTTCCAGAGTTGTCTCGGTTTGTGGATTTTATAGATAGTCATCACAAAAAAGAGGGAGAGAACGGCGCCCAATCCTCCCGCTTCACTCGGGGTTGCCCATCCGCCGTAAAGGGATCCCATGATTCCAATAATGATCAAGACAAAAGGCAGGACTTTGATGAGAGAAGTAAACCGCTCTTTCCAAGTAAAAGATTCCACCAAACCCCGGTCCTCAATGAAATAGACGTCTCCTCTCTTGGCTGGCACCAATTTACGGTAATAAAAAACACCCCCGACCCATATACAGCTCAAGAGAATCTCGAGTATACCGGGGAGCACTCCGGCGATGAAACATTTGCCAATAGATGTTTCAGTGGCCACACCGTAAAGGATCATAGTGACACTGGGGGGAATAAGGATGCCGAAGGTCCCCGCGTGGGCAATCAATCCCGTGCTCAATGCAGGGGAATAGCCGCGTCTTCTCATCTCTGGAATCCCTATGCCCCCAATGGCAGCTGCAGTGGCTGGACTGGACCCGCATAGGGCGGCGAAGATTCCACAGCCCACCATGTTGGCAATACCGAGGCCTCCAGGGATTTTGTAGAGCCACTTGTGAAGTGTTTCGTACAAATCCTTGCTCGCATCTGACTCAGCAATGGGGGCGCTAAGAAAAATGAACAAAGGGATGGCGAGTAACGCAAAATTGTCCATGCTCCCATGGAGAACATAGGGGACGGTCGTCAACAACTGTGGCGAGAAAATAAGAATGAATGCTAAGGATATGCCGGCCAACCCTGCCCATATGGGAATACCAGATACCAATAGGGCAAATGCGCTTCCAAATAAGAGCATAGCGATCACAAGCTCACTCATATGGCCCTTTCCTTTGAGGAACGCTCAGCTATTCTTTGGGGTCTGACGCAGTCCCCTTCAACTTGATTTCTTTAAGTTCAAATCGCTCTGCCTTTTCTCTAATTTCACCCCTTTTAAAGGAGACTATCTTGTTTCGTATATAAATTACATATTGGAGAAAAAGCACTGTCATACCAAGCGGCAGGAACAGGTAGGGAATCCATAGCGGAGGCCCCCACAGAGATTCAGAATGCTCATTGTTGACAACGGCCTCCCACCACATGGGCCATGCATACCACGCAAGTACGCCGGTAAGGATACAGGAAATGATAGAAACCACGATGATAGTTAAGTCTCTGGTTTTGGGAGAGAGGTGGATAACAACCAGATCCACATTAAGATGGTGCTCATTCTTTTGGACAAAAGGGGCTCCAGTGAAGACTACAAAAATAAGTAGAAACACTGATGCTTCTGTCTGCCAGATGGTGGAAATGCCAAATATCTTTCTGACGATGACAGCTTCTGTCACGATGATGGCTGCAGCGACAAGGCACAATGCCGCTATCCAGCCTGTCATGTTCGTCAATGCATTGACTATCCAAGTGAACATCTTCCCAAGCCGTTTCATGATACCTGTCCCATCCTTTCAGTGCTCCCACCCTGCAGCCCCACAGCCGCCAAAAAGTGGAATCTTCGATGGGGTAGAGCCTCGGCTCTGAGCCCATTGCCAAAAGGCCAAGCCGAAAAGCAGGGTGGGGAAGGCCCGGTCTGTTTCACCCATTTATTTCATGGCATCAAGAGCCATATCGAGAAGCTCCTGGCCGCCGTCCACCGTCTGCGCAAAATTTTTCCAGGCCGTCTTTTGGGCAAATTTCAGCCACTGATCAAATTCCGCTTTGTCCATGTAATGAATCTGAACGCCCGCCTCGGTGTATGCCTTTATAAGCTTGTCCACCAATCCTTTGAAGTTTTCATATATCCAGTTTTCATGCATCCAGTCCGCCACCTCCAGAAATATCTTCTGCTGATCCGGCGTGAGGCTGTTCCAAGTCTTCAAGGAGATAACGAGATTTTCGGCCATATACCAGATGGAGTAATCTCTGGGCGCGTTGATATATTTCAGCACTTCATAGAGTCGATAGGAGACAAAGGAGGCGGAGGAGGTCAGCATGGTATCCAGAACGCCGGTGGAAAGGGCATGGTAGGTCTCAGAGGAAGGCATGCTGGTAATGGAAGCCCCAGCCTCTTTCATCATAAATTCAAATTTCTTGCCCGCTGCTCTCAGTTTTGTTCCCTCAATGTCGGCGGGGAGTTTTATCGGTTTTACTTTGCTGGCAACCCCCCCATCGAACCAGGCCCACACAAGATTCTTAACGCCATTCTCCTCCATGAGGGCTTCAATTTTTTTGCCTATGGCCTTATTTCTCCAACTCAGTCCCTGTTTAAGATTTGCCACTGAACACGGCATCAAGGTGATGGACAACTGAGGCACCTTCCCGGATGCATAGTCCAAGGGAAAGCAGGACATATCCAATGCGCCCTTACGCATGGCATCCCATTGCTCTTTTGGTTTGTAAAGTGACTTGGCAGGATAATGGCGGAATTTGATTTGCCCTTTGGTCCTTTCAGTGACCATGTCTCCGAAGACCCGGCCCATCTTGTCTCGGACGTCCCCAGCAGCAAATTGGTGAGAAACTTTCAATGTCATTGATTGGGCAAAGGAGGTTTGAGTGTGAAAAAATGCTATTGCGAAAGCAGCAACCAAAATAATGCCTAAATAAAAAAGTAATTTTTTCGAGCTCATGTTATTCCCTCCTTCATGTGGTTTGATGCAGAGAATTTTGCGCCTCACCTCTTACGGTTTATTTCCCCCTCATTCGTTTGAGGCAAGCCTTGAGTTCATCAAAAAACCTACCGGCAAACGCGCAAAGGGGTTGGCGACAATGCCCGTTTTTCATTTTGTCCTTAAACTAAACACCCCCTTTCTGGCTAGAAGTCTTCCTTTTGGTCAACCTCGAAACAACGCCCTAGCAGATGAAGAACATTGATATCACAATGAGCGCAGAAATAAAGTAATAATTTACATGGAATGAAATCTTGACGCTCTGCACCAATTGGGCCATGATTTCACGGCCATATCCGAAATCCGTCCCGTTTCGGCTTGACATGTAAAGAATCCCTCCATTATAGTTACTTTGTAGCTAAATAGTAGCCACTGTATAGAGAGGATTCTGAACACCAGGTTTTGATTGGATGCGCCAAAACAGGAGTTTAACGCATGGGTATCATTGATGAAATCATCGAGATTGTGGGGGCAGAAAACATATTTAGTGATCGTGTTGAGTGTCTCTGTTATTCACGAGATATGTCAGTTCATCAGGGTATTCCTGATGCCGTGATCTTTCCCCGGTCATCAGATCAGATCTCCCAGATCATGAAGCTTGCCCATCGGGATAAAGTCCCGGTCACTGCCCGGGGTTCAGGCACCAGCGTGACAGGTGCTGTGTTACCTGTCAGGGGGGGGCTTTTGCTGGATCTGCACCTGATGAACAGGATTTTGGAGATAAACAGGAAGGATTTCTACGCGAGAGTTGAGCCTGGGGTCATCTGCGCGCAGCTAAATAATGCCTTGGCAAAGGATAATCTCATGTTTCCTCCTAACCCGGGTAGCGAAGTCCTGGCAACCATTGCCGGGATGGTTTCCACCAACGCGAGCGGGCACAGGGCGGTGAAATATGGAACCACCCGGGACTATATCAAAGGGCTGAAAGTGGTGTTGGCTGACGGGACGGTGATCGGGACGGGAACCACGGCGCCCAAGACCTCCCTCGGGTATGACCTCACCCATCTTTTCTCCTGTGCAGAAGGGACGCTCGGCATCATCACGGAGGTGATCTGCAAGGTAGAGCCTAAGCCAGAATATGGGGCCTTGGCGCTTGCCATTTTCGGGGACCTGAATGCGGCGGGTGATGCGGTGACAGAGGTAACCACTTCGGGTATCAAGCTGGCTGGATGCGAGATACTGGATAGATTCAGCCTGAAAGTCGTTGAAGAGATCCTCGGTAGGGACGTGAGCCAGATAGAGGCGCTCCTGCTTATGGAGGCGGATGGGGTAAAAGAGGTGGTTCAAAGGGATGTGAAGAGGATTGAGGAGATCTGCAACAAGTACAATGTACAGGAATTCCAGTGGTCTGACGATCCTCAGAAAAGAGAAGAAATGATGTTGGCGAGGGGACGATTGGTCCCCACCCTCTCAAGGATTAAACCGGGAAATCGCCTGGTCCCCATAGCCGAGGACCTGGGTGTTCCTTCGAGCAGGATCCCTGAGACCATCAGAAGGGCTCAGGCCATTGCGGAGAAGCACAATGTGACGATCACCACTTTCGGACATGTGGGCGACGGAAATGTGCACACCACCTTTGTGGCAGATGTGAGAGACCGTGAAGAATGGAATCGATTGAAACCAGCCATAGAGGAGCTTGTGGAGACGGCCATGGAGATGAAGGGGACCCTGAGCGCCGAGCACGGGGCAGGGATAACCCGTGCGGCCCATATGGAGAGGCAACTGGGGCCGGCCATGGAGGTCATGAGGCAGATCAAGCGGGCCCTTGATCCGGAAAACATCCTGAATCCGGGAAAGATGGCCCTGGAAAAGGGCAAGTCAGATATCTACGACTACTTTGCCTTTCAACCTTTGATCGAGCACCCTGAAGGCATCAATTCCTTTGGCGAAGAGATCGATAATGAGGTCCTCGCCTGTATTCATTGCGGGTTTTGCAGGCTGGGATGTCCAACTTTCAGCGTCACGCACAGGGAATCAAAAAACGCGCGGGGCAGAAACGCCCTCGCTTTTTACATGATGAACGGCTCCATTGAACCGTCAACCGAGTTGGCAGAGGCGTTTTACAGTTGTACAACCTGTCAGGCCTGCACCTATTTCTGCCCTGCACTGATCAAGGTGGATGAGATTGTGGAGGGCGTGCGGAAGAAACTCTATGAGGCCGGTTTTGTGCCAGAGCCCGTCCAAGGCGTGAGAGACAACATCTTAAAAACAGGAAATGTCTATGCCAGTGCCAAGGAGGCGAGGATAGATATCTATCCTCCTGCCCTTAAAGAAAAGGCGAAGAAGGGTGAGCTCAAGGCCCAGGCTGAAACCGTTATCTTCATGGGATGTGTCCCCAGTTATCTGGACATGAAGATGGTACCCAGCCT
>CP070840.1:1417280-1420519 GCA_020342025.1 Deltaproteobacteria bacterium | reverse complement strand
CCGATTTGTGCAAAATGTCCGCAGAGGCCACCTACAATACAACGGGGAATCCAATCTGTTCGGCCTTCGTTACCGCCTCATCTTCGCTCGACGCCAGGTCCTCTCGCGTTATGGCCAGCCCGGCGCTGGCGAGCACTCTCTTTGCTTCCCCCTCTGTCAGTCTGGCTCGCCCTTCCTGCCGGACCGCATCAAATATCTGTTTGATTTCCGAATTTCCCTTCATTTCCTATTCTTCCACTCCTTATAAAATGATTTTATTCCCTTCTCCTCAGGACTCCACCATAGATCAAAACGTTCGCGAGCAAATTAAAAAAAAACTGGGTGGCCCAGCTGATGATACACCCACCCAAATGATATATTGCATTCAATATTTCAGTTGTTTCAAGCTGTCAAGTTTTTTTGAATAGATCAGAAATAACGCCACCTTACCCTTACAGGAGACACCTTAATCCCTCTTTTGCACAGGATTTTTTTCTTGTCATTGTTACGCTTTTCCTATAAGTAGGGCCGTAAGTGGAAGTCTTGGAATCTATCAACTTTAATAAAAGGAGGGTTATGATGCAAAAAATGATGAATAATTGGAAAGCAATCCTTCTCATTGTCTCCATGGTGTGCTTCATTGGGGCCATGCCTGCCATCTCACAGGCGCAACAACCGGTGAATCTGAAGTTCGCTTCCTTTAAGATCGGTAGCGGCCACTATATAATGGCTGGTGTCATGTCCGACATCATTAAACAATACCTTCCCTCCGGTTCAACGGTAGACGCCCTGCCAAAATCGGGCGGACTTGGCAATCCGAAGCTTCTTGCTGCGGGAAAGGCAGAGCTTGGGCTCTCTTTTCCCCCAACAGCCAAGTGGGCCTGGAACGGCGTGAACCCGCCTTACCCGGAAAAGATCAGGAACATTCGTGCCATCGCCGGGGGATTGGATAATTATTGGCATCTGGGTGCCATCAAAGAGGGTGTGGACGCAAATGGTTGGGCAGACCTAAAGAACAAGAAGATGGGCCTTCGGATCTGTACCCAATCCAAGGGCTCCTTGAGCGAGTTTGCGGCCCGGCAAATCCTAGGTGAATACGGCGTCTCTTCCAACGATCTGGATGCCTGGGGCGGCGACTTGTTGCTCAAGGGATTCAAGGAGATGGTTCCAGGACTCAAGGAAGGCGCGTTCGATGCCTTCTTGATGTTGGCAACGCCCCGTCATCCCACGTGGACCGAGTTGGCCATTGCACGCCCCCTCAATTTTGTGAATTTGGAGGAATCCATGATCTCCCAGCTCAGTGAAAAGTACGGATTTCTCCGCTCCACCATTCCGGCCGGTATGTTCCATGGGCAGAAGGAGGACGTGGTCACTGTGGGATTCCCCACCCTCATTCTCGTTAGAGAGGATATTCCCGCTGATGTTGTCTACATCATCACTAAGGCCGTTGTGGAGAACAAGGATAAGATTCAGGCCGCTTACAAAGCCTTTCAGGTCTTTGATCCCAAGACAGCCTGGAAGCCTGAAAAGCTGGGAGGGGTCCCGCTTCATCCTGGAGCTGAGAAGTTTTACAAGGAGATGGGGTGGAAATAGATCCATGGTCTAGGCGATGAACGGTCCCTGCGGGAAGGTTAATCTGCTCGATTCGATATAGGATATTTAGGTCAACGCGTTGGAAACAAAACTGGAAAAGTTTCGATATCTTCTGGCAGGGACCATCGCCATATGCTGGTCTCTTTTTCAGATTTATGGGGCCTGGAATGTCACGCTGGATGCCATGATTTTGAGGGCCGCCCACGTGGGTTTTGCCCTGTCCCTCGCCTTCCTACTAAACCCATCTTTTAAATCCAAACCCAGGCTCTCATTTGCCATTGACTTCGCCTTGATGCTTCTGGGAATTGGAGTCGGTCTCCACATCATCACGGATTTTGATCGGATCATACAGAGAATCATCTCTGTTGACGAGATGTCCCGTGGCGATCTGTTTTTCGGATTTCTGGCTGTGCCTCTGATCCTGGAGGCGACGCGAAGAACCGTGAGATTGGCCTTGGCCATTGTGGGAACATGTTTCTGCATCTATGCGTTGACCGGGCCCTATCTCTTCGGTACGCTGAAACATTCTGCCGCCGATATCTATGAATGGATTGAGTACCTCTACCTCACCACGGATGGGATATTTGGTGTGCCCACCGGTGTTTCTGCCACCTTCGTCTTCCTTTTTATCCTTTTTGTGGCCTTTCTTCGGAGGACCCAGATAAGCAACTTTTACCTGGACCTGGCCTTTGCGCTCACTGGCCGTTCTCGAGGGGGCGCGGCCAAGGCATCCGTGGTGGCCTCCAGTTTTTTTGGAACCATTTCCGGAAGTGCTGTGGCCAACACGGTGGGCACGGGGAGCTTCACCATTCCACTGATCATCAAATCGGGTTACAAACGTCATTTTGCAGGGGCTGTGGAGGCGCTCGCTTCCACCGGGGGTCAACTCATGCCTCCTATCATGGGTGCAGCCGCCTTTGTGATGGCCGAGTTGACCGGGATTCCTTATTGGGACATCTGCAAACATGCTGCCTTCCCCGCCCTTCTCTTTTATGGGGCCGCCTTCTACATGATTCACCTGGAAGCCGTTAGGCTGGGCCTAAAGGGCTTGGAGAAAGGGGAACTGCCTGACCTGAAGGAAACGTTGAAGAAGGGGAGTTATAAGATGTTTCCTGTTGTGATCCTGGTCACCTTTCTTGCCCTGGACTACACGGTCACAAAAGCGGCTCTCATGGCAACTCTCTCCACGCTGGTTGTTTTTCTACTCGATCAAAAGAGCCTGGAGTTCTATACAAATGTCACGGCGGCTTCCAAGGGGGGACCTAGGGATGCGTTGCACACAGCGATAAAAGGGGTGATTTCGGCGCTCGTTGGCCTTGGAAAGACGCTTGATCAGGGTGCCAAGATGGCCTTGACCGTGGCCGTTGCCTGTATCTGTGCAGGGATTATTGTTGGTGTGATTACCCTCTCTGGTTTCGGTCTCCGATTCTCAAGCATTATCAACACATTCTCCGGTGGTCATCTTCTTCTTGCCCTGATACTCGTCGCCATGTGTGCGATCATTCTAGGCATGGGGATGGCTACGACGGCTGATTACATCACGGTTTCGACCCTGGCGGTCCCTGCCCTCTACGTGCTAGAAGTCGCCCCGCTCTCTGCCCACATGTTCGCCATGTATTTTGCCTGCTTGTCCATGATCAGTCCGCCGGTGGCGCTGGCTGCCTATG
>CP070840.1:1413871-1417180 GCA_020342025.1 Deltaproteobacteria bacterium | reverse complement strand
CCACTTCAGGACAGACGGGGACATATTCCACGTACTGTCCTAGGGTCTCGGTCAGGAAGCGGTCCAATTTGTGCCCGCCGTCGTAGCGGACGTTCTCCCCCAATAAACACGTACTGATCCCCAGTCTGATGCGCTCTTCCATGTGCACAACCTCGCTCTTTTTATAATCACAAAAAACATAACAACGCCCAAGTCTTGAAGCAACAGAAAAATTTGTGTTACAAGAAGCTCGTTGAGTGGGCAAGGTCTGAAAAAGGGAGGTCTGTAAATGGTCCTTTTCACAAAGGAACTGCAAAAAAGGCAGCCACCAAACGAAGAACGCCGGTGGCTCTTCGTCCCTTACGACCAGCTCTCAGATGGCATCGGGCCATTATCCAGGGAAGAGCCAAGACGTCTCGGCATTGTCCTTGTGGAGAATTCCTGGAAGGCGGCTCGTCGCCCTTACCACAAACAGAAACTGGCCCTGATTCTCTCCAATCTCCGTCATTTTGCCCTGGAGCAGGCCGACCGGGGCGTCGCGGTGCGACACGTGGTCGCCAGCGGCCCTTATCATGAGGCCCTCGAGCCCCTAATTCGTGAACTGGGCCCCATGCGCGCTATGGTCCCCGCCGAGAGGGAACTCCGCGTGGACCTGCAGAGACTGGCAGATAGAGAAGGTCTTCAGCTCATCCCTCACGAAGGCTGGCTTACCTCCAAGGAGCCATTCAAAGCCAGCGCCAAGAAGGGGCCTCCCTGGCGGATGGACGCCTTTTATCGATATGTTCGTCGTGATACCGGGATTCTCATGCGCGATAGGAAGCCGGAGGGTGGCAAATTCAGCTTTGATGCGGAAAACAGGCGGCCCTGGAAGGGAAAACCTGCCCCGCCAGATCCGCCCTCTTTTCCCAGAGATCCCATCAAGGAAGAGGTGGGGGAGCTCATTCAGAGAAAATTTGCTCACCATCCCGGCCGTTTGGATCTGGATGCGCTCCCAGCGACACGGGCAGATGCTGAGAAACTATGGGCCTGGACAAAAAAAGAATGCCTACCCACCTTTGGTCCTTATGAAGACGCCATGTCCCTGAGGTCCAAAGGCCTGTTTCATACACGAATTTCCGCACTCATGAATATCCATCGCCTTCTGCCATCCAGGGTCATTTCAGACGCGCTAAGCATGAATCTGCCTCTCGGCAGTAAAGAAGGCTTCATCCGGCAGGTCCTCGGGTGGCGTGAGTTCGTCAACCATGTCCACCTTGCCACGGACGGTTTTCGCAACCTCCCAACAAACCCGCCCCCCATTTATCCTTCACCTGGAGATGGAGGATATGACCTCTGGTCGGGAAAATCCTGGAAATCGAAACGGACGCCCAGGAATCTGGACGGAGGGGCTGCCCCCTCTGCTCTGGGCGGTGAGACGCCGCTTCCACCCGTCTATTGGGGAGAAAAATCAGGGTTGGCCTGCCTGGATCACGTGGTCTCCACCGTCTGGGAGGAGGGCTACAGCCACCACATCACCCGGCTCATGATCCTGTCCAACTTGGCCACGCTCTTGGACGTGCAGCCGCGCGAGCTGACCGACTGGTTCTGGGTCGCCTACACGGACGCCTACGACTGGGTGGTGGAGCCCAATGTGCTGGGAATGGGAACCTTTGCATTGGGTGAACTGATGATCACAAAACCCTATATTTCAGGTGCGGCCTACATCAACAGGATGAGCGATTACTGCAGTGAATGTGCCTTTAACCCTAAAACGAATTGCCTCATCACGCCTCTCTATTGGGCCTTCCTTGCCCGACATGAGGAACAGTTGAAGGGCAATCCGCGTCTCAGGATGCCGTATGTATCCCTAAGAAACCGTAGCAAAGGCCGGCGTGGGAAAGACCAGACCGCATTCCAAATTCTACGAGACACGCTTTTGGCCGCTGAGCGGGTTACCCCACAAAAGACCTGACTTGATCTCGCGGACATACCTCCCACACCTCAAGCGGCTTCTGCATCTTTCAAGCTTGGCTCCCCGATAATCACGATCCCCAGATGCCCATCCACGGTGACCCTGTCTCCCGTTCGAATCAACTTTGCCGCATCAGCAACACCCGTAACGCAAGGAATGCCGTATTCCCTTGCAATAATGGCTCCGTGAATGAGCATACCCCCTCTTCTTTCCACAATACCTGCTGCAAGGGGAACCACAAAGGTCATGTTGGGATCTACCGCATCACAGACCAAGATCTCGCCGCTCTTAAAATTGAACAGGTCTGAGGAATCCAGGACGACCCTCGCTTTTCCGAAGGCGATACCCGCTCCGGCTGGTTGGCCGACCAATTGCCTTGCCTTTAAGGTAAAACCGCTCTCCACCGGTTCGGGCGCAGGCACGTCACAGACCTCTGGCAACGCTTCCCCATTTCTCAAGGCCCTGACCACATGCTCAGGCTCAAGAAACCCCTTTTCAATCCCGCAACGAAAGGCAATTCGACGTCTGCCTTCATTCAGGACAGAGAGCAAGTGTCCCTCGATCTTACCCAGATAGGTGTTGTCGTCATCCCTGAAACGATAGCTGGCCCGCGCAATATCCATCATTTCCATCGCGTAGGACCTCTGATCACCGTCGAAATGGGCAAGGAATTCCTCCAGCCGCTTTTCTTGGCTTTCCGTCTTTTGTGTTTCCTTCGCTGGTGTCCGGAAGGCCATTTCAATTATAAAATCAACTACTTGTCCCGAATTCTGGCCAAATCGCGCCTCGCTCCAGGTGAGATCCCCGAATCTCTTGCTCATCGCCTCGAAGGCCTTTTGAAATGATGAATTGCATTCGTCCAGCCTATTCTCCTTTAAGCAGGCTGCAAGGTCAGGCTCCCTCCGAATCCATGAGGCCAGATCTTCCAACATCTGATTTCTTTCAATACTGACCATCTTGGCTCCCACGAGCAGGTCCATGAACTCGAAAGGATCCTTGGGACGCATGACATCATTGTAGACTTGACCGAAGAGGCGCATGCCGTGGGCAAAGGGAATACAATCTCGCCTGTATATGTCCAGCCACTTATCATGAATCCCTTTCCTGTACTCGATTTCATCAGCCAGTTCAGCATCAGAAATTCCTGAAATCCCCCGGCGGGCCAATTGGGAAGCCTCTTCCTCCATGGCAGGAATAAGCTCTTTCTCGATTTTTTTGCGGAGCCCCTTTAGATTGTCAAAGCTTCGGGTTAGGCTCAGATACCAGCGACGCTCCTCATCTCCGGTCGCTGTTCCGGTCGTAATGGGCCGCGCCTGGAGGGCATGCAAGATATCCTTCTTATAGGTCCACTCCACATCCTGGGGGGGACCGAAAAAGGT
>CP070840.1:1410579-1413771 GCA_020342025.1 Deltaproteobacteria bacterium | reverse complement strand
TTGTTGGCCAACTGACTCAAGGCCGCGCCTTTTGAACAGAGAGAGCCCTCGTTGATGGGGTGGTCGGGGTCTCCCTCAACGTTAATAATCTTCCCCGCTCCTGCTTTGCCGGTGTGCACAATCACACCGCAGCCGACAGCACAGTAACAACAGATGCTGGTCGACTCTTTGGCGAAGCGGATTTTCAGGGTCTGCGCATGGGATTTGATCGGCTTTAGATCAAGACCCAGCCCCAGAACCGCCGCGCCCGCTGCAGAAGCCCCTGTGATTTTGAGAAAATCACGACGCGTAACTTTCATGGGACCTCCTTTCTCTTAGGTTAGCGATTTAGCGAAGAACCATAAGTCTCGAAACTGTTGAGGAGTGTTGGTACTAAAAAGGAATTTAGGGAATGAACTTGGTGCCGAATAGGTAGGTCTTATGGCGCTTTTCGCAAGAGTTGTCAAGAATTTTTTTATGATATATCAAACAGTTGCATATATCAAAATTGATATAAGTTGAGCCGACATTGAGACTGGGCATAATCCTGCGTCTGCATACTGGAGCATTGATATCATGAACAGAAAGGAATATATTTAGTGCTTGAGGTCACTTTACGTAACTATGCCATTCTTCCCCGCCCTCTAGGGCGGGGAAGAATGGCATCCTTTAACGGGGACATGGAGTTCTCTTGTCAAAACCGAAAGTTAGAAGCTCTGAAGCGGCGCACCTCCTACCTTTCCCACCGTAAGGCGGCCGGCGGGCCGCCCCGTCAAAGGGCCGTGTCAATGAGATCGATAGGGATGAGTGAAGAGGTCCCCCGGCCGCCCTACCTGGCAGCTTCTCTGGCGCGCTCGGCGTGATACGCCTCGGTTTTGAAAAGAGACCCCCATGCCCCCGGTTGACCGGATAGAGTGGCATGCCCCGCGGCTTGCCGCGGGGAGCTTCACTCAGAGGTAATGTGAGATTAGAAGGGAGATATGGGTATGGAAGAAGTGGTAAAAGTGGAAAAGAAGGGCGGCACAGCCGTAATGACTCTCAACAGAGCCATGTCCTACAATGCATTCGATCTGGCGATGATCCAGCACCTGGCGGAAAGACTCATGGAGCTTGCTACGAATCAAGCTGTAAAGGCGGTGGTCATCACTGGAGTGGGCAAAGTCTTTTGTGCTGGAGGGGATCTTAAATGGGTGGCGGGTTTTGGGCGCCGTTATGGGGAGGCCTTCCACGAACTGGCCGCCAGATACCATCAGGCCATTCTGGAAATACGCCGCATGCCCAAGCCTGTGTTGGCGGCGATAAACGGACTCGCCGCCGGAGGTGGTTTTTCTATGGCGCTCGCCTGTGATTTCCGGATTATGGAGGCCTCTGCCGTCTTGAGGCAAGCCTACACGGGCAATGGGTTGAGCATCGATGGAGGAGGCACGTTTACCCTTCCGAGAATAGTCGGCCTGGCCAGGGCCATGGAGATTGCCGCGTTTGATCGGCCTATTGACGCTGCAACTGCAGAATCTTGGGGTCTTGTTACGGAAGTGGTGGAAGATGGTCAGGCTTCCAAGAGGGCGATCACACTCGTTGAAGAGATGAAAAAGGGTTCCCTTTCCTCTTTTGCGACCTCGAAAAAATTGATGAATGATTCTTTTGACACCTCGTTTGAGGCCCAGCTTGAAAAGGAGCGGGAGGCCTTATCCTGGTGCGCAGACCACCCCAACGGAAAGGAGGGCATATCAGCCTTTCTAGAGAAGAGGAAACCGATTTTTAATCAATCTTGAGGAATGTCTAAGTGAGCTGTTTGTTAAGAAGTCACGGGGCATTCCATCAAGTCCACATCTAAGGCGTTCAGAGGCGGTGGTTGAGTTCATAAACCGGAGAGTTTCTGAACCTCAGGTTTTGTCATAGTGGCTGAAGTGCATTGTAAACGTGCCCCGTCCTTGGGAGACGGAACGGAGTGAGGTGGAGTACCCGAACATCTTTGAAAGGGGAACACGGGCTGTCAGGACCTGAATAGGGCCCTTGGTGGTAATCTGCTCAATCTTTCCCTGTCTGGCGTTTAAATCCCCTATCACCTCGCCCATGAACTCCTCAGGAATAAGGATTTCCGCCTTCATAATAGGCTCCAGGAGGACTGGGTCAGCCTCTTCACAGGCATTACGAAAGGCCATTGCTGAAGCTATTCTGAAGGCCATTTCGTCTGAATACATATCACTTATCTTCACATCTAGGAGGGCCGTTTCCACGTCTATAATGGGATAACCCATGAGCACACCGCCGCTGGCGGTCTCTTCAACGCCCTCTTTAATGGCTTTAAGAAATTCCTCAGTGAGATCGGGGTTTTTGCATCTGTCCACAAATTGGTTACCACGGCCTCGAGGCAGCGGGCTGATTTCTATATTCACACCGGCAATGTGTTGCTGTCCGGCCAGCTCCTTTTGAAAGATTTCCTCTTGCTTTGCGCGTTGCTGTATGGTTTCTCTATAGACGACTTGGGGCTTGCCCTGGTTGGTGTCCACCAAAAATTCTCTCCTAATGCGACCCACTTTGATTTCAAGATGAAGTTCTCCCATACCCGACATGACAGTCTGTCCGGTTTCCTCATCAATCCGGAATTTAAAGGTGGGATCTTCATCGGATAGTTTGGCGAGCGCGTCCAGGAGTCTCTCCTGATCCTGCACCTTTTTGGGCTCAACAGCCATGGAGATCACGGGCTCATCAAATTGTATAGGCTCAAGCAGCAGAGGATCCTCCTCGTTACATAGGGTATCCCCCGTGGTTGTCACTTTCAAGCCCATAACGGCAATAATGTCCCCCGCAGAGGCCTGTTCAATCCGTTCCCGTTTGTTTGAGTGCATCTTCAAGAGCCGCGCCAACTTTTCTTTCATCTTTTTTCCAGGATTAAAGACTGTGTCGCCCGCCTTGACCGTCCCAGAGTAGACTCTTATGTATGTCATTTTCCTGCCCTGGTCCATAATCACTTTGAATGATAGGGCGGAAAATGGCCCTTTTATTTGTGCTGGACGCAGCTCCTCTTTTCCGGTTTCTGGGTTATGGCCTACAATGGGAGGCACATCGAGAGGGGAAGGAAGATAGTCTACAATGGCATCCAGTAGAGGCTGTATTCCCTTGTTACGCAATGCGGCACCGCAGAAAATAGGGACTAATTCCAGCTTTACAGTGGTTGTCCGGATGGCGCGCCTGAGTTCCTTTTCATCGATC
>CP070840.1:1407871-1410479 GCA_020342025.1 Deltaproteobacteria bacterium | reverse complement strand
GTCAAAGAGAGTAAAGAAAAATGAGTAAAATCCTTTTACAGATTGATGGAAGAGAAGTTGAAGCAGAGGAAGGGATGACCATTTTGGAGGCAGCCCGGAGTGTGGGGATATTTATTCCCACACTGTGTCACCACGAGAAATTAGAACCTTATGGGGCTTGCCGAATTTGCGTAGTAGAATTAGATGCTCGCGGTAGGACAAATCTCGTTGCCGCTTGCCTTCACCTGGTAGGACAAGATTTGGTCGTAAGAACCAGGTCTGAGAAGGTAGATAAAACTCGCAAAATTCTTTTGGAGCAGTTTCTGGCCCATGCTCCGGATGCCGAGGTATTGCAGGATTTGGCTCAAGAGTATGGAGCAGACAAAAACCGTTTTGAAAAAGAGTCCTCATTTTGTATTCTTTGCGGTCTGTGTGTAAGATACTGTACTGAAGTCAAAAAGAAAAATGCTATTGGATTTTTTGACAGAGGAACAAGTCGGGAGATAAATTTTATTCCGGAGGTAGCCTCTAAGGAGTGCTGGGACTGCAAGGAATGCTTTCCACTCTGCCCCACATCGTATGTACAGGCAGCTTACCATTTAACCGAAGCGCTCGCTTTTCCCTCACCTTCTTTCGAACTCTCGTCAGGTGAATAGGCAACGATTAGCACGGAATCAAAATACTCGTTCGCCTGTTCCGTCAGCAGTACATGAGAATGGGGAATTCGTGGCTAAGACTAAGTCCACTAAGATGTTGAAGAAATTTGGCGTCTAAATGGTGCCGGATAGGGCTTGTGCTTTCGCGAGTTTGGAGATCGACAATGAATCCTTCAGATATATTCAGGCTTGATGGGAAGACCGCTCTGGTTACAGGTTCCTCGAGGGGCCTGGGAAAAGAGATTGCCTTGGCCCTTGGTCAGTATGGCGCTTCCTTAGTTCTGGCCGACATTATGTATCCGGAAAAGGCAGAAGAGGAGATCAAAGGGACAGGGGCGCGGTGTATCGCTGTAAAGACGGATATATCCAACGAAGCAGAGGTGAAGAATCTAAGTGAAAAGATCATGTCAGAATTTGGAAGGGTAGACATCCTGATTAATAATGCCGGCATTACGCAGTTGAGCTACACGCCCACGGAAGAGCTTCCGATGAAAGAGTGGGATCAAGTTATGGGGATAAATTTAAGAGGGACCTTCCTCTGCTGCAAATACGTGGGCGGATCCATGATAAAGACGGGCGGCGGGAACATTGTGAACATTGCATCCACTGCGGGCATTACGGGGGTTCCGCGTGCAACGGCCTACTGTGCTTCAAAAGCGGGAGTCATTCTCCTGACAAAAAGCTTGGCCCTGGAATGGGCTCAGTATGACATCCGTGTCAATGCAATCGCCCCGCACTATCTGGAAACAGAACTCACCAAGGGACTCAGAGATTCCGACAAGGTTTATGATGCTTTGACCAAGCAGATCCCGCTGAAGCGGTTCGGAAAAACGTGGGAACTCGTTGGTGCCGCAATCTTCCTGGCCTCTGACACTTCAAGCTACGTAACAGGTGCGGTCATACCGGTGGATGGTGGCTATCTCGCCCAGTAAAAAATCCAAGTGCCTAAAGTGCCCTAAAGTGTACTAAAGTGCCTAAAGTTGTTAAGGGCTTTTCACCTTTAACTTTAGCTCACTTTAGACACTCTAGGCACTTTAACTTCATCTAGAGGGCGCGCATCCACTCGGGCCTGAGACCCACATCGCCCTTCAAAGCAGCGTCGATGAGATCAAGGGCCTCCTGCTTGCCTTTTGGCAGTTTCGCCTTCACAGGGAGGTAGTTGGAGGCATGATTTGAGAAGAATAACCCTCTGGACAGGTTGGTGTGGGCGATCATCTCTCGAAGTTCCTGCAGCAATTCTTTTTCGTCAGGCAGTTGGAATTCCCCTTTACGGTGTTCCTCGTAGAGGGGCGTGCCGGGAATCAACATGACCGTGAGGGCGCCCACATAATTGGGGTCCATGGCACTGAGCAGTTCGCCGGTTGCCCGGGCATGCGCCAGCGACCCCTCTCGACCAGCGATACCAAGAAGCACGGTCACAGAAAGCTTTATGCCCGCATCCTTGACCTTCCTTCCCATCTCGATGCAGGTCTGAACACTGGACCCTTTATTGATTTTTTTGCGAAGTTCAGCATCCCCCGTTTCCACACCAAGATAGAGAATTCCCAGACCATTTCCCTTCAACTCAATGAGTTGTTCGTGGGATTTCATTTTGATGCCTTTCGTGTTGGCATAAGCACCCACCCGTCTGACCCACGGGAGGTGCTCCCTGATCCGGTCTAGGATCCACATGAGTCTCTTTTGAGGAATAATAAGGGCATCCCCATCCATGAGAAAGACCCTGTCCTGCCTCTTCATGTACTTGGAGGCAAACAAGATGTCGCTCAGTATGATCTCATCATCCTTGATGGTGAATCTCTTGTCTTTATAGGAACCGCAGAAGGTGCACTTGTTATGGGAACAACCCAGGGTGACCTGAAGTAAAATACTATAGGCCTCGCTGGGGGGTCTAATGCAATACCCTTCGTAGTGCATCCCCTCGCTTTCTACAACACTGTCCATGAAATTGTAATCCCCTGTATATTCAAAAAGTT
>CP070840.1:1404360-1407771 GCA_020342025.1 Deltaproteobacteria bacterium | reverse complement strand
ACACTGAAGTAGAGCTCCTGACAGGTGTAACCGCGGTTTGGGGCCGTCAGACACTTGTTGGTCCCCACCACCAAGACCGCTCTGTCCAAATCCCTAATCTGGTAGGCCCCCGTATGATTTCCCGTGCTCCTGTAAGCGCAACCGGGCTCTGGTGCTCGAATATATCCGCCCGTATTGTCAATGGCCTTATCCTTCAGCGCCAGGATGGTTCCATCCTTTTTCACCGCTGCCTCCATGTAGGTGAGCCGGTCGGTCCCGGTGGCACTGGCCAGCAGGTGCTCCCTTCGGTCTTCAAGCCATTTGACGGTCATGCCCGTCTTCTTTGCGGCCAGAGCGATCAGGGCAATGTAAGGGTACATCCCCGTCTTTGTCCCAAAGCCCCCCCCTATGTCCGTGGGTACGATCCAGCGCATCTTGTTCTCAGGAATTCCCAGGGCAAGGGCCACCAGAGAGTGGTTTACAAAGGGCCCCTGGTAATTGTTATAGATCACGAACTCTTCATTGTAGGGATTGTAAGAAGCGATGACCGCGTAGGTCTCTAGGGGGGTAGACCCATATTTGGGAAAAAGGAATTTTCCCTTCACCACCAGGTCCGCTTCTTCATAGGCCTTTTCAGGATCCCCATATTTGAACAATCGTTGAGAATAGATGTTGCTCCCGATATGGTCGTGAAGGAGGGGAGAATCTGGCTGGGTGGCCTGCTCAATGTCCATGACCACGGGCAAAGGTTCGTAGTCCACTTTTATCAAGTCCAGGGCGTCTTCAGCAATGTAGCGGTCCTCCGCCACCACAACGGCCACGGGTTCACCCACGAACCGGACCTTGTCCACCGCACAGCTGTAATACTTTGGAGGCACAGGCACACCGACTGGGAAGGGCTTGGACATTTTTTCCACGTCCTCTCCCGTGAGTATCCCACGCACCCCGGGAAGTCTCTCGGCCTCAGTGACGTCAATCCCCCTTATCCACGCGTGGGGATAAGGGCTTCGGAGAACAGCCGCATGCTTCATATTTGGCAGACGAATATCGTCCATAAAGTTGCCCCGCCCGGTGAGGAGGCGAAGGTCCTCTTTTCGTTTCATTCTCTTACCGACCCATTTGCCCTTGACTTGTTCTGACATGAACATTCTCCTTGCACCTTGTCACATAAAGGTAAATCCATAGTGACCGACAATAAGAACAAGTCATTGCGAGTACTCCCGCGAAAGCGGGAGGACGTGGCAATCTCATGAGATTGCTTCGCTTGCGCTCGCAATGACATGCGTTGCGATGCCTTACTATGTTAATCGTTCACTATAATTTGGGTTTCTCTCTTTTTTCCAGTCTATATTCCGCGAGATTTCATTCAAACTAAAGGTCCACTCACTTAAACCAGTCCAGCGTGTGAATAGAATAACCGAAGGTGATCTTTCGGTTTAGAATCGGATCCAAGAGCTCACCTTCAAAACGCGCTGAAAAGAGGATCTGCTCGGTGACCATGGGAGGTGTTCCTGAAAATATGGCAATCCCCTGCAAAGGCCCGTCGACTCGCTGCTGGACCAAACGGAGTAGCTCCTCTGGAGGAAGAATGGTGGAGAGGGTGGAGTCCTGGTAAAGGGTCCTCTCCCCCTTTTCCACGGCCCAGCTCCGGATCTCCACACGATCCCAATGATCTTTTATCTCGTCATAGTCCCAGAGGTTTTTGGAAAGGACCGATGGACACACCTGTTTTGACTTGAGGATGTCCATCCTCTCCAGTTCTCGATCTGTGTGGTCGCTTCCCACACCCACATAAATCTTGTCTCCATCCATCAAGAGCACATACTCCACCTCTCCAGATGTCTCTTGACCCTGCACATAAAATTCCTCTTCCAAGGAAAGACCCTGGTGAGGTTTAGGATAGAACATGGGCACGGAAGGGGGTGGTTCCACACCCTCCTTTTTTAACTCCTCGATATGTTTGCGAACAGCTGACTGATCGCGACCCGTATAACCGCAGAGGATCGCCCCCCTCATCGGGTAGGAGAAATCCCTCTTTTCCTTCTGCCCTTCAATGATGAACCGAAATACCATAGCTTTGGGGCTCCTCATCCTTTCATTTCTTCTCCAATTTCTCTTTTTCCCACCTTCGTAGCTCGCGTCTCAGGATCTTGCCTGAAGAGGTCTTTGGAAGCTCTCTAATAAATTCGATTTCCCTGGGGTATTTGAAAGGCGCAATCGTCGCCTTTACATGATCCTGAAGCGTTTTGGCCATTTCAGGGGTGGGATCAAATCCTTCATGAAGAACGACCCAGGCCTTTACCTTGTCTCCCATCTCTGGATCAGGGGCCCCTGCCACACCTGATTCCAGCACCGCCTCGTGCTCTTGTAGGGCCGTTTCCACCTCTGCGGGTGAGATGCGATAGCCGCGACAGGTCATAATATCGTCCGACCTGGAGCCATACCAGAAATACCCATCCTCATCCATGGTGGCCAGGTCCTTGGTGTCGTACCAGTTGTTGGGAAGGGCAACCTCTTTCATCTGCTCCGGCATCTTGAAGTATTCAAGAAAGAGGCCAGGGTGATCGGTGCGCATGGCTAAGTGTCCCATTTCTCCGGGCGGAAGTTGTTCCCCTTTGTCATTCACAATGGCCACCTCAATGCCGGGGAGTGGTTTCCCCATGGAACCCACTCTCACGGGCAAGCTGGTCTGGGTGGTGCAGAACTCATGGGCCTCTGTCTGTCCCATGCTGTCAATGATCTTCACATTGAAACGCCGCATCCACTCTCGCCATGTCTCTGCCAACAAGGGCTCTCCAGAGCTAAGGCAGTATTTTAGGGAGCTGGTGTCATATTTTTTCTCGGCATCCTTCACGGCCAGCATCATCCTGTAAATGGTCGGGGTCCCTGCAAAAATGGTGATCTTGAATCTTTCAATAAATTGATAGGCCCTCTCTGGATCAAAGCGCTCATCCGAGTAGATGGCCGTGGAAACACCCCACCGGAAGGCAAACAGGAAGTTATGGCCCAAGGCATACATCCACGTGAGCGCTGTGGGTCCGCCGCAGATGTCTCCTCTGTCCAATCCCATCGTGTACTTTCCGATGGGGTCACCGGCCCCCACGATGAATCGGTGGCCGTGAACAACGCCTTTGGGCGGCCCGGTTGTCCCGGAGGTGTAGAGAAAATAGGCCTGATCATCCTTGAGGGTTTCCACGTGGGGAGGAACGCCTTTTGCTTCTCTCATGATCTGTTCAAAAGAGATCTGGTCTCCCTGGGTCTCACCCACTACGATGATGTGCTTCAAGGTCTTGCATTTGGGGCGTATGTTCTCAATGGCCTCGGTGTATTTGGTGGTGGTGATAACAGCCACGGCCTCGCTGTTGTTGATGATGTGCTCCAGTTCGTATTCCCTCAGCATGGTACTCGTGGGGATAGGGACAGCCCCAATTT
>CP070840.1:1398038-1404260 GCA_020342025.1 Deltaproteobacteria bacterium | reverse complement strand
GACGATTATAAAGGTGCTCAGTAACATTGAGCATTCATTTAATGACATCTGGGGCATAAAGAAAGCGAGACCTTTCACAAGAAAAGTAACCGATTATCTCTCCCTCATGCTTATCGGTCCTGTGCTTTTTATCATGTCCAGTGCGGTGACCGTTCTTATAACCAGTCAAGTCAAGGGCATCGTTGAACAGATCTCCCTCTTGGGCGCTGTGAGTCCTCTCATATTCCTGATGCTCAATTTGTTGCCTTATTGTGCCATATGGGCCCTCTTTATCTTCATGTATATGTTCATGCCCAACACAAAGGTCTATTTCAAATCTGCCCTTATTGCGGGGGTCATAGCGGGGAGCCTTTACCAGATTTTCCAGTGGATTTATATCGTTTTTCAAATTGGGGTCTCCAAATACAACGCCATATATGGAGGCTTTGCTGCCTTACCTCTTTTCCTGATATGGCTTCAGGTGAGCTGGCACATCGTGCTCTTTGGTGCAGAGATCTCTTTTGCCTATCAGAACGTGGATACCTACGACTTTGAGCCAGATTGCCTGCGCGTGAGCTATTCTTTCAAGAGACTTCTGAGCCTGAGAATTGCGCAACTACTCGTGAAGGATTTTTCAAACGGAGAGAGGTATTGTGACGAGACGGAGATTTCACACAAACTGGAGATCCCTATTCGCTTAGTTCGCCAAATACTATTCGAGCTTGCGGAGTCGGGAATTGTTTCTCAAGTCAGGCTGGATGATGATCAGGTGAGTGCCTACCAACCCGCCCTCAGTCCGGAGGCCATCACCATAAAATTCGTGCTGGATGCGCTGGAAACATACGGAAGCGATAATATTCCTGTGGCCAGATCAGAAGAACTTGGAAAACTCTCCGAGTCTTTGAAGAAATTTGATGAATTGATTGAGAAGTCGCCTGCCAATATGCCCCTCAGGGATATTTAGTTCCCCCCTCAGATCCCCCTTCAATGCCATTGGGTAGGTTCGCCCAACCCTTTCTCTCTTTGTTTTGAAATGGCAGGAATTAATAATCCTTCGGTCGTTCCTTGACCTGAAAGGGGGCGTCAAAGGCCTGTCTCAGTGCTTGGACCGCCGTGTCCATGAACTGCCCCTCCACCACACAGGACACACTGGAAATGGAGGTGCTTATAGCGAGAGAACTGATTCCCACCGAGGCTATGGATGAGAACATGAGCCCATGTACGCGAGGTTTCTCCCGCAGATGAGGCCCAAAGACTGTGATCACCGCCACATCCGGTGTGTAGGACACGACTTTGGCATCAATGGTTGGTTTTATCTCCTCAAGCACAGCCAGGGCGTGGTCCAGATCCTTTTGGTCAATGACCAGAGAGAAATTTCCACAGTCGTCAAGGTCAAAGCTTTCAACCAGTAGTTCGATGTTAATAGCGCTTTCCCCCATTGCGGCCAATATGGTGCCTGCCACGCTCGCATGATCCGGCACGGACATGATTTTGACCAGTGCACGGCCATCACTCTGCATGATGCCACCGATTTTGATCTTATCCATTGATCTCTCTTCCACGTCCTAATTCGATCCCGCACCTATCGTGCTGTGAAGGCGTTTAGCGTCTTGATTATTCGACAAAGTCTGAGAGATAAACTCCAAGCTCCAAATCCCAAATCTAAAATGGTTCGACCCGCTCACCATCCTGAGCCAAGTCGAAGGACAATTCCAAAGCTCAAAATCCAGACGTTCAATGAAAATCTTTCTCTGGGAAATGAGGTTCTGCGTTTCAGTCATTGGAATTTGGTCATTGTTTTGGACTTTGAAATTGGGATTTGGGATTTCTGACCTCTAAGGCCGGCCTGGAAGTCCCTTAGCTTGGTCTTTCAGTGGTGATAATAACTATACACCCAGAGTCACGGTCAGTCCCAGGTTCTTCTGTCTTCAATCTTTTTGTGCAGATCAGGGATAGTGCCTCGGGGTACGATCTGAACCACACCCTTAACCGTCAGGAACTCCTTAATGTCCCGTTCAATTCGGCCTCGTAAGACCTCTGGCCGGGAAATCTCCTCTTTAAGTTCCACCACAAAGGTCATAACATCCTTGTGGTTTTCTCGGGTTATGACCACTTGATACTTGAAGACCTCTGGGTGACGAGAGATGACTTCGTCTGCCTGCCAGGGATGAATAAAAGTTCCCCTTACCTTGCTGGCCTGATCTATTCTTCCAAGGATTTTCTTTAACATGAGCCCAGTTCGTCCGCAGGGACATGATTCCCGGGCCAGCATGGAAAGATCTCCGGTTGCCATACGAATCATGGGATAGGACACCTCAAAGGTGGTGACCACGATTTCGCCAGCCGCACCCTGTTCCACCTGCTTGCCCGTCTGGGGATCTACCACCTCAACCAACATATTGTCAGGCACATGCAATCCGCTGAGGTGTCCGCATTCGTATCCAATACAGCCTAAAAAGACGGTGCCATACACCTGTCTGACGGCCATTTCCAGCTTACTCTGAATGCGGGTGCGAAGGGATTCGGAGAGCATTTCGGCACTCACAAGAGCCGTCTCAAGATAGAGGTCCTTCTTAAGATTCAGCCCCGTCCCTTCAGCACGCTGCGCCAGGGTCATGAGAAAACTGGGGGTGCCCATAAATCCATTGACCTTGAGTATCTGCATGACGTTGACCTGTACGAGCGTGTTGCCCACACCCATAGGGATCACTGTGGCACCAATCATCTTCACAGACTCATCCAGCATGAAGCCAATGGGCCACATGTGATAATTGAAGGTGTTGATGATTCGATCTCCTGCTTTGAAACCAACGCCACAAAGGGCCTCAGCCCAGGAGGTATCTTGATAATCCCATTCCCCAGGTTGCCAGATGAGGCCTGGGTTGACGTAAATTCGTCGTATCTTACGGGGATCAATGGTGTCGAAACCGCCGAAAGGTGCATCCTTTTTCTGTCTCTCTACCAAATCGTTCATGCGAAGAATAGGGATCTTTTGCAGATCTTCCAGGTCGCGTACATCACGCAATTCTATGCCATGCGATTGGAAAATTTCCCCATAGGCCTTCGAATTTTTATAGGCATGCTCAAAGGCCTTCAGAAACCTCTGGTTCAGCTCTGTCTTGCGCTCTTCCCAATCCCTGGTCTCACGCTCTTTGTTAAAAAAGCGCGTCTTTCCTGTCTGATTGTTCATGCCTTCTCCATCTAACCCCCGACCTTCCCCCTGGGGGGCCCGGGAGCGGGGTTTATTCGTTGTAAGAATAAAGGGTAAGTGAAATGCGAAGTCTTTAACATAAGGAGTATATGGAAAATACAAATGCCGGTCAATAAGGAGAAAAGTGCGCAGGGCCAATCGGTCGGATCTCTTGGGTTTGCTTTTTTGTATCGAGTACGGGGCAGGCTTAATCTTCCCTCATTGGAGACTGCTTCTCAACCCCCTTTTGGTCATTGCGAGCGACCGAAGGGAGCGCGGCAATCTCTTCGTTTTCCATGTCTTATGAGATTGCTTCGGTCGTTCCACTCCCTCGCAATGACTTTATGACACAGCCTCTCGAGGGGGGATTTACTTCGTTCTTTGAAATTCTATCAGGGTGATCTCAGGAAATGAGAGGAATCTTACGGGAGGTCCCCAGGTTCCCGTGCCTCTGCTCACATAGATATGGGAATGTCCCTCCAATTTGAAAAGTCCATCGTGATACCGGAAAAGGAGGGAGGTAATAAGGCTGAAGGGAAATATCTGTCCTTTATGCAAATGGCCGGAAAGTTGAAGATCAAACAGGCCTTTGCTTTTTTCACTGAGCATGGGCCGGTGTTTGAGAAGAAGGGTGAGTTTATCGTTGGAGAATTTCCCAAGTATGTCACTTTCAGAAATATGAGCATCAAGGCCAAACCTTTTTCCTGCAGGATCATCCACGCCAACGATATTCACGAGGCCAGCGACTTCGAGCCCTTCATTCCTGAGCATTCTGAAGCCCGCCGCTTCTGTAAATGCAATGGCCTCTTTAATGCCCGTATAGAATTCATGGTTCCCCGTTACCGCGTACTTGCCGTAGGGGGCCTTGAGCCCCTTGAAAAGTTCCTCAACCCCATTTGTCTCATTCAGTCCCCGGTCGGTGAGGTCACCTGTAGAAATGAGGATGTCAGGGGCAAGAGCGTCAATTCTCTCCACAATTTTACGCGCCAAACCGGGACCATTTATCAGACTGAAATGAATGTCAGATATTTGGACAATCCTGAGGCTTTTGACTTCGGGGGGAAGTTTGTTGGTTTTTAACGTGAGTGTTTCAATCTTGATATTTTTTGCCTCAAAACTTCCGTAAATAATAATGCCCATGCTCAACAGAACAGCAAACCAGAAACTGACTTTATTTCCAGGGTTGAGAGCAGTGAGAACTTGCAAGGAGGATTTGGAGAGAAGATGAGCGATCCCCTGATAGACATCAATGAGGAGATGTATGGAAAAGAAAAGGAACAAAGCCCCCATCCAGGTGTAACCGATGTAGCCCAGAAAGGTGGCCAAAAGATGGCTGCCCTGCCTGGCAAGAAGATTGACGAGGACGGGCGCGAAAAGCATCAGGAGAAAGAAGACAAGTATCAGTGCCTGATAGGGCCATGGCAAAGTTAACGCACGCGTCAGCTTCCTGTAAAGGTAGTAGTGAAGCGATCCGTAAAGCGTGAAAAAAACAGTGAGAAAAAGGATAAAAGAGATAACTGTCCTCATGGGGTCAAAACCCCACCCTCTCCCTCCTCCTTTCGCCTCTGGCGAAAGTCTTCTACGAAAGAGGGCAGAGTGGGGGTGAAATTTCGATCAGATCAAGTGTCGTGCAAATTCTGGTCAAACAGGAAGCATCTACGCTCGTCCTGCTTCCTAAGTCTTCAGAGAATGTCTCTTACTTCTCCCCGAGACTTGGGTTGATGCAAGCGCCATGCATAAGTTTTGAAGATTAAATACAAATTCATTGCTGTGTCAAGCGTATTTCATTTTTTCGCTAATATAAACGGTGCAATGACTAGGTCATTGCGAGGCTTACGAAGGAAGCCGAAGCAATCTCACTTTTTATAAGGATTGAGTGGCCTTCTAAAGATGTCTGGCATATCTCAGTAAATTCTTGTTTATGTTCAGCTGAAAGGATGGTTGGGTGAGCTCGTTGCCCTTTTCATGGAAAGGAATAAATAGGAGGAGGAAGTTTTTGGGTCTTATTTCCGTTTCCTGGAGCTTGGGGAAGAGAATTTTCTGGGGTTTCATAAAACTGGCAAGGCTTAACTTAAGACTCTCAATGGCCTCAGTGAGGGGCATGGTGACGGGATAGATTTGCGCCTTGGGAAATTCATACGTCCATTTCCCGTTCGGTTGAGAGAGAGTCAGGTTGCGCGAAAAGCGCAGGAAGTCGTCTGGTCGAACTTTAAAAGCGGGCGACCAGAAGTGAATCGGCATCTCTTCCCAATCCTCTTGAACCACCTTGGGCAGGTTGGCCACTTTTATCAGGTCCGCATAGGAATTGAGTTCCAGACCAGACACATCCGCCCCTATGCGGTAAAAGGGCAGGTAGGTGATATGATCGCCCTCCTCTGGCAGGCAGGCAAAGTCGAGCTTCTTGAGCTTTTCTTTTCCCGGGTACCAGACAGAGTTACAGTTATTGCAGTTGAGGGCCAAAGAGTCCCGCTGTCCCTTCAAGTCCCAGCCACAGTGGGGACAAAGTGCCGGTACGAATCGAAGACGCCATTGAGGAGGGCCTCCAGGGAGTGTCTTGGTATGGAAATCTGCGGGAAGTGATGGCGACACGGGTCTATTCAACACGGCGTCATACACTTTGCCGTCCACATAAAAAGGGGAATAGATCTGACTCAGCGTCTCCCCGATAAAGTCCCAGTGGTAGATGGGCTTTGGGAGGGACGCGTCGTATCGCTGCTCAACGATCTGCATCATTTTCTGGTGGGCAAGGCTGGTGTCGAGAAAGTAGCCCTCCATGTCTGGAGTTAGGAATCGGAGCTTCAGGGTCTGACTGCGCAACCCCAGGGACATGGGGAAATACTCGGACTGAACAGCTTGATAACTGACGTCAACAATTCGGTTATTGATGCCGTTGGAAACGCAGGAGAAGAACATGCCTTTGAAACGCCAGTAGGGGAGAAAAAGGAGTTCCTTATCTATTTTGTCCGAATGAGGGAGCACGTATCGATATACGCTACTCAGCAGATAAGAGTTGACCTTGCAGAACTCGCAACTGAAAAGATGGTCTGTCTCTT
>CP070840.1:1390785-1397938 GCA_020342025.1 Deltaproteobacteria bacterium | reverse complement strand
TGTGGGATCAGAGTGGTGTGATCCTATATATGTCAACCGGTCTTGGAATCCCCTTGAAAGCCGTATTCGCAACAAATACCGATGAGACCATGCCAGGTATTTCGGAAAGTGTCCTTTCAGTCGTCAGGATGTGATCAGCGCCAGCATGGGCGCACAATCTGCGAGCAAGATTCACGGCGTTCCCTATGACCGTATAACTGTAACGTTTTTCTGAACCCACATTCCCGATGAATACTTCCCCTGTATTAATACCCATTCCGATTCCCAATTTATCAAAATGATGGGAGTTCCCTGAAAATTTCTCTCTCAACTCCTGAAAGGATTCTCTCAGCTCCAAAGCCGTCTTTACACCGCATTCACTAGAATTCCCGACAGCGAGGGGCGCCCCAAAAAAGGCCATTACCTCATCACCAATAAATTTGTCAATGCTGCCGCCGTTGTTAAACACTGTTTTGGACACTGAACCGTAGAATGCATCCAGAAAATTTATGATCTCCTCCAGATCAAGCACTGATACCATGCTGCTAAATCCCCGGATGTCCGCAAATAGAATCGTCATTTCCAGCTTTTTTCTTATTTTATTGGGTTGTTCACATTCATCTATCTTCTTAATGAGCTCTTCTGCCACTTGCGGAGAATGCAACTGTTCAAACATCCTCTTCAATCGGATAACGAAGTTGGTTCGATCAGCAACCATGGATTCCAGTTCCTGGCGGTAGGCACGATTGGCAATCTCAAGTTCTTGCCGGCGCAAGGCATTGGCCACGTTGATTACTACCTCGTTCCTCTCAATGGGCTTGGTGATATAACCATACACACCCATTTGCACTGCGGACTCAGCCACCAATGTATCGTCCACGGCAGTCACCATGACGGCTGCCGTGTCTGGATGCTCCACCAGAAGCTCTCGCACGAAGTCCAAGCCCAACTCCCCAGGCATAAGGATATCGCAAAGGACAAGATGGAAGGTTTCCTGTTTCAGGCAATCACGGGCCTCCGCTGCATCCGCCGCAAGGGTACAGCCGTAACCTTTCGCTTCCAGGATCTGCTTCAGCAGGTGCCGAATAGGCGCCTCATCATCCAAAATCAAGATCCTTTTCAATCCTCTCTCCCCGAGCTCCTTAATCTGTCTAACAATTGGTTTTATGTGGATTATCCGAGAACCTGTGCCAATTCTTCGCTCAATCTCGCCATTTCGATGGGCTTCGTAAGATAACCCTTTATGAGCCTCTTTTTCTCTTCATCTATACCTGAAGGCCCCTTCTCGTCATAACCAGAAATAATAACGATTTTCGCATTGGGATCATAATCCATGATTTTCTCAGAACAGGATACCCCATCCATATCAGGCATGTTCCTGTCCAACAGGACCACATCTGGTCGCCAGGACTTGTATTTCACAATCGCTGAATTTCCGTTCTTAGCATAGGCTGCTTTATAACCTAATCTCTTGACCAGCTCCTCCATGACCCTGCACATCTCCCTTTCATCATCCACGATCAGGACCTTCTCACCATGGCCACGCACGATTTCAGTTGAGGATTTCTCTAAGACGCGCTCATCAGAGGAGGCGAGGGGAAAGTAGAGGTTGAATGTTGTTCCCTGGCCCAACTCTGAATAGACATGAATGTCGCCCCCATGCTCTTTCACAATTCCATAGGTGGTTGAGAGGCCTAAGCCTGTCCCCTTGTTCACCTCCTTCGTGGTAAAGAAGGGATCAAAGCACCTCTCCTGGGTTTCCTTATCCATTCCTTGCCCAGTATCAGCAATGATCACCAACGCCTTTTCCCCTTCTTTTTTGGCCTCTATATGCAGCTCTCCTCCTCCAGGCATGGCATCCATTGCGTTGGTGCAGAGGTTCATCAACACCTGACTTATTCCTGAATGGTCTCCCATAATGGTAAGGGGTTCAGGGATCTGGAGGCGGATATTGATCATCTTGTCGAACGATATGCTTGTTAATTCATATGTTTCGCGAATCACTTCATCCAGGTTGAGTGGTTGATAATCTCTTTTGCTCTCTCTCCGGGAAAACTGCATCAATCCTTCAATCAGGTGTTCACCCCTTTTTGAATAACTGCTGATCACATCTGCAATCTCTTGTAGTACCTGATCATCCCGATACTTCATCCTAACGAGCTCGCTATTCATTGAGACCACGGCCAGTATATTTCTGAAATTATGGGCAACGCCTCCAGCCATAGTGCCGATAGCTTCCATCTTTTGAGACTGGAATAATTGCTGTTCCAGCTTTCCAACCTCCATCTCCGCTTCTATACGCTCGGTGATATCGCGTCCCACACCACTCACGTATGGTTTATTTCCGTCTTGCTGTACCAAAATGTTTCGGTACTCTACGTAATGATGCGTACCGTCACTTGACACATACCTCGATACGCCAGTAAAGAAACCTCTTTTCTTGATTTGCTCCAAGTATTGTTGCCGGAAGGCATGACGGTATTTGGGGAGCATGAAATCACTCACAGATTTGCCAACAAGTTCTGAAGGCGTATATCCCAGGGTTTGGGCAGTGGCTCGGTTTACAGTCAGAAAGCGGCCTTCCAGGTCATGGGTATAGATAAAGTCGCTGATACTATCGAAAAGATTCCGATAGCGTCGTTCGCTCACCCGATGAGCCTCTTCAATTCGCTCTCGCTCACCGATTTCGCACTTGAGGTCTTCATTTATCTTTTCGATGCGATCTTTCTCAGCCGCCAAATGGTCAATCAAGTCTATGTTTTCAAATTGCAATTTCATCGAAGACACGTTGACAACATTCATACGCTTCGCGATATAGGATATAATTATCCCTGCAAGGAGACCCATCCCCCCCATGGCGCGGTGAATATCATCGCCAAGGAGGAAAAATCTCAGAATGACGGGAATTAGCGCGGGCAAAGCAAAAGCGAAGTAAGCTTTCATTATTATAGAAAACACCGCTGCTGCCCCAACCACCATCCCGCCCAGCATAAGGGCCAGGAAGGCCTGGTGGGCAATGGACTCTATAGGAAAAAGGAAGATACCTGAAGACCCCCACACCATTCCATACAAGCTCACACCGATAATAAACCCGATGCTAAATCCACCAGCGTTAGCAGGGGTCAGTGATGAGCGCCGATATCTGTAAAAAAGGGCGTACCGTAGAAGCGTTATCAGCAACATCACCGAGATCCATATGATTGAAGCTGAATGGGGAACGAGTTCCCAAAGGAGGGAAATGAGGATAATCGAATTCGCCAGGCTTGCGATGACACCTATGTGGGATTGCTTGTAAAGTTGTCTGACCCGAGCAGCATATAATCGATCAACCACATCGAAAGTCTGCGATTTGTTTGGGCGCTTTTCCTTGGTTCCTCCTTCATTAGCCATGTTGTGAATCACTCCAAATGAATGCCGGAATTGTGAAATTCCGGCAACCGTGTCTTACCCAATTTTCATAATATTTTACAATAGGATACACCATGTGGTCAAAGCTTTTCGGAAAGTCATCCACTCGCAGGCGGCTATCCAATCGGCATGCTCCAGACTCCACCGAGGCTTTTGTCACCGCTCGATTTGGTCAACAGGCCGTTTTCAGTTGACCAAAGAAAATGGAGTGGCCGGAAGCCATTGTTTTTTTGCCTGCAACAGACCCGTGAGGACATTTGTCCCTTCGCCCCATAACGCCATTGGGTTTTGGAATATTTAACTGCGGTTTTGGTGGAAAATCAATCGGGAGAAATTATGATTTTTCTCTAATACCATCGTATTAGATTTGGAGGGTCTATTGAATGTCGCCTACGAGACTATCGAAAAACCGGCTTCTGATAGGCTGATGTAAAATGTCCAGATGCAAGGCTTCCGAAATCCCGAGGAATGAGACGTACATAGAAGTACGCCGCAGTGACGAGGGACGAGGGTAACGCAGCAGATGGGCGTTTTACGACAGCCTGTACAGCACCCTACATCTGTTCCTTGTACTTTTCGTAGTATCTGAAGACTTTCCTTATGTATATTTTGGTGGCCTTAAAAGGTGGGATGCCCTTATACTTTTTGACCTTCCTACTTCCTGCGTTATAAGCCGCAAGGGCCAGTTTCACATCTCCGTCGAACTGATTTAGCAGTTTCTTGAAATAAATAACGCCTGCCTTGATGTTGTGCTCCGGATCGAAGACATCTTTCACCCCGAGCGATTTGGCCGTTATGGGCATGAGCTGCATGAGGCCTTTTGCGCCTCTTTTTGAAACCGCCTTTGGGTTGTGCCCTGATTCCGCCATTATAATAGCCTTTATGAGAGCGGGATCCATCTCGTGGCGATCGGCCACTTCGATAATAATCGGGTTGAACAGTTGATCTTTTGTCTTTACAGGTATGAGTGATGTGCCATCTTCTTGTTTAAGCTCCAAAGGTGCATCTGCCAGATATGGTGTCTCATCTTCTGTGGCGTCCACGAAATTCTCATAGAGCGCACGGAGGACCACTAGCTCTTCGTCACTCAACAGGGGATGCATAGTCAGAAGATCAACGGACTTTCCGTGCGAAATCTGGACAGGCCCTCTTTTCCCACTAACGTAACTGGCGTGCATGCACAGACCCAAAACAGCACCCAATAGCCAAATGGCCAGTTTCTTTGAAGGCCACGTCATCTCCAAAACTCCCTTTTCCCCATTATTACCCTCTATCCTTCTTTCTGGATGTCCTTCTTGCGTTGAAAGAATCATGCCACAATTCATAAGTTTGTCATTCAATAACAACTTTCAAGTACTTAGCCTATTTTTTATGAAATACCCAATGCGATGAACTATGTAAAAAAAGTTATCAATCTGTAAAAAAAGTTTCCATTCTTGGTTAGAAATTTTCATACATTTAACAGAATGGATCGCGTAGAAGATTACCGTATTCAGCAGATGGAATCGGTCTCAGTGGCCCCCTTTATTTTTTCAGGTTTTCGGGCAAAAGCTGGCGCAGTCGAGAGATTATCGAGAGACCGACAGAGATGGGAAATCCATCTTCGGAGTTTTCCGCACGCAGCGTTAGACCGTCAACAGATCCGTTGTCCAAGAGGTGATTTGCGATCTTGGCAGGATCAAAGAGCTTGAAGAGATCTTTTCCAAGCTCAAGACTCATTGCTGCGATGACCCCGTAGACCCCCCAGTTAGACACAGTAGCGATAACAAGTTCGTCACACTTGGTTATTGAAGGGATGATGGACATGCGTGAAATTTCTCTGGCTAGGTTTCCCATGCCAATTTCATTGCCACCGTCACCAAAGGCAATGGTGGGACAGCTGCATAGATCAAGAAATAGATCGTACTTTGCAGCGTAGTCTGTGATGTCCTCCTTCCGCATATTGTAGTAACGCCCATTTCCAGTTATACCAGGTCGTTCCACAGAAATGACAAGTGATGGTTTCAAGGAGGCCAGTGCGGTTTCAACCAACGATTTACTCTCTTTCCAGGTTCGTATAGGGATCTCGTAGGTATTAAAGTCCTGGCTCAATATTCTAGATATGGGGGGGGCGCAAACAAAAATTGGGCGATTATTTAGGTACTCCAGAACCTTATACAGACTGATTGCCCCTATGGGGCCGTCTGTTTCAAAGCTGCTGCCCACTGGAAACCCTGTACCAATCAGCACAACGCCTTTTTTCTTCAGAATTAGATGGGCTACCCGTTTGCAGTAACCCCCTGAGAGGCCCTTTCTCAATGCCTCCATGCCCCGGGAGCTATGCGTGAGAATAATATTCTCAATTTGGACATCCCTGATATTCATGGCAGGTGGGTAAATAACATATTTTGCTGAGAAAGGTAAAGAGGAGTCATTCATTCGTTTCTCATCCTGAACCCCTTATTTTCAGCGGCGCCCATTGACTTAAGTCAAAGACAACTTCGAGATACCCGACTATAAAACGAATCAACCAAATTGAAGAAGGAGATAGGGAATGAAATCCATCACTGAGGTCTGCTTGTTTGGCTCTCTTCGCAAAGATTTGGGAGATCTTCATGATCTGCCGCTCCGAATGGATATCTATGCGCCAACTCCCCTACCCCAGGTTCTGGAGAGTCTCAGAATTCCCTTCCATAAGGTGCAGGTGGTGATGGTCAACCACAGGGCTGTTGCCAAGGATTCAACCATCCATCCAGGTGATAGGGTCTCCCTGTTTCCCAGAGAGTATCCTATTTTCGCTGATTGGAAGGACTTCCGGCACCAAATATAAAAAATTCAAGACAGTTCGCCTCAAATCCATATTTGTCTAGAGCAAATGACCTCGGAATCAGGAGGGCGGATGGGGTGCATTAAATGAGTTGTTCTTTCTCAAGGGCCTCCATGGCTGCTTGACAAGATGTGGTTATGAATGACAAGGCCTCTGAAATACACCTGCTTATTTCAGAATACTTAAGCAAATTCAATTTCCCCGTAGCCTCCATGACCTTTTTTTCAGCCCCCACAAAATTGACCGATTTTTCTATGTTTTGCGCTATTTTGATTTCACGGGCCACGGCTTCGAAGTAAGAACGCATCATTTTTTCGGCGCCTAACCGTTCCTCACCCCTAAGGGTGAGCATTCTTGCCAGCAAGTCGGAAGCAATGATAAGTTCCGATTTTATCCTCTCAGAGTATTGATAAATGAGGATGGTCTTTCTCGTATCCACCTGTTAGGCTACTTCCAGTTCTCCACCCCAAGGCAAACTCTTGGCCCCATATTCCGCATCCCTATCCCTTAATATAGGGGCAGAGGAGGTCCCGGGGCAGTGAAACTTGTCAAAATATCGTTAATTTATTAAAGTTGGTTTGTACTGTCAAAGGGTTTGCAGAGGAGGCATCCAGGTGTGGTAAAGACTGGGAGGAGGTCTAAGTGAAAGAGAGGCATGCCCCTTTTGTCGCTTTAGGGAGCAGATTGCGTGGCGTTCCGGAGGTTCTTACCCTTGGGGTGAAACCGAATTTCCATGATTATACCCTGCGTGAAAGGGAATTGATGTTAGATGCCCCTATTATCCTCTACCCTACTCTTAATTACGCCCAGTTTTTCACAACCATGGGCAAAAAGATCTTTCCCAGTCTGGAGACATACCTTTATGCGGATGAGAAGATCAAACAAACCACGCTTTTCTACATGTGGGGGTTACCTCACCCGCGGACGAGGATCTATTATCATCTGCATCATGCCGATATA
>CP070840.1:1386817-1390685 GCA_020342025.1 Deltaproteobacteria bacterium | reverse complement strand
CGGCCACCTTATTCCACCCGTGTTCATCCTGATCATTTTGTTGCTTAGGGGATGGAGCCTCATGTGGGCCGCCTTTTGGTCGATCGTTGCCTTGGTCGCCCTAGCCACGCTCAGAAAACTTACCAGGATGTCTGTTCGCGATATTCTGGAGGGTTTGGCTGACTCCACCGAAAGAGCTTTACCTGTGGCCGTAGCTTGCGCGGCAGCCGGAATCATTTATGGCATTATTGGCTTGACGGGACTAGGCTTCCGCGTCTCCTCCGGGTTATTGGCACTTGCCGCGGGCAGCAAGTTCCTTGTATTGCTATTTTCCATGTTGAGCGGTCTTTTATTAGGTTTTGCCATGCCCCCTACGGCCGCCTATATTATTTTGGCCGCATTGGTTGTGCCCTCACTGGTGGAAGTTGGGCTTCCCCCTCTGTCAGCCCACATGTTTATATTTATATTCTCCTGCATCGGGCCCATTACCCCGCCTGTGGCCCTCGCCGCCTATTCAGCTGCAGGACTTGCCGGGTCTGATCCAAACAGAACGGGTTTTGCGGCATTTCGGATGGGATTTGCGGCCTTTGTTATCCCCTTCCTTTTTGCTTACCAATCTGAATTACTGCTCATCGGTTCCCCAGTTTCTATAACTGGATTTGTTCTTATGACGATGGTTGGCCTTACCCTTCTCGTCATTGCCATTGAAGGATATGTCACGAGGAGGTTGAGCTGGGTCGTCAGGATTTCAGCCTTCAGCCTCTCTATGGCCATTTTTTTGGCCCAATCGTTGTTATGATAGAGCTGGAGGCCCTCTCCTTCTCACAAATCTGGTGCAAGAGCTGTCTTTAGAACCAGTATACCCCGTATCATATATTCCTGTTGTATGGAGTGATGCCCTGTTCCTGAAAGACGATATCTCAAAAAAAATTCCACGGAGCATCGCTCCATAGATCCGGAGACACAATCTTGATGTGTTGAAAGTTATGGTACACGGCACTGGCCGTGTCAGGGGTTTGCCATTTTGTCAACAAAACGAGCTCGGCACATACCTTCCTTGGCCAGTCCCATAGGATAGGAGGGTGCAAATAAGGCCTTTCTCCTATGATTTAAATAAGGGCTGCCTTTTCTCCTTAAACGCAAGCATACCTTCTCTCGCCTCTGCGGTACCCCAGAAAAAGGTCAGCATTTCCACACCCATCTCAGCGCTTGAGGAAAGAAGATCGTAGTACGCATTGTGCATTTTCTTGGCCAGGGCGATGGCCGTGGGGCTTTTGTCCAATATCTCCCCCGCCCATACTTCCACTTCTTTATCGAGCTCTTCAGCCGCTACAACTTTGTTAATCCAACCCATGGCCTCTGCCTCCTTCGCCGTATAAAGCCTGCAGAGGTATGTGATCTCACGGGAACGCTTCTCCCCCACAAGTATCTGCAAATTCTGTGGGACACCAAAAGCTGGCATGGAGCCTACCCGGGGCCCGGCCTGACCGAACTTGGCTTTTTCCGAGGCAATGGTCAGGTCACAGGCAATGTTCAGCTCATTTCCACCACCCACGCAAGCACCATGAACGGCTGCAATGACTGGTTTCGAAATTCCCCTCACCGTATCGATCATGGCCTTGAAATCCAGCAGGTAGGCCCGCCTTTCCCTTGCACTTCCTTGTGTCAGCGTCAATAGCTCTTCCAGATCTCCGCCAGCACACCAGGCCTTTCCTGCCCCCTTGAGAATCACTACCCGCGCCTCTGCTTCGGACTCTGCCCGCCTTAGTGCCGAGATGAGGTCCCGCACTAACCGGAGATTTAAAGCATTGAACACCTCTGGACGATTAAGGGTCAGATAACAAATCCCCTGTTCTGACTCATAGATAACTCTTGATTCCATGAGAATCTCCTCCTCAAAAAAAATACGGTACGTTTCTTCTGGGACAGCCCTCCTGAACGGAAAATGCTAGGGCGTGTTAATCTGGCTTGATGGCTGCATTGCAGAACCTAGAGGAAAACCCATTAGCTAGGGGTGGGGGATTTCGCTTTCTCCTTCCTTTGTAATGGCATCCACAAGGCCCTCGCAGGACATGGGGTTTTTCCCAGAAACAGGCCCCTATTAGCCCCAGTATTCAAATTTTTCCCAGAACTCCTTATCTGAATCTCTCCAATCGGGGCCAAATTTCTTGTCATACGAGGAGGCGAACCTTTTAAGCCAGCGCCACCACAAACTTTTCCCCTTTTCTTTCGCTTCCAATATGTCATTTAGGAAAGTGGTTATCTGGGCCATTTCTTCTTTGGGCACATATAAGGCTGCTCCCCCCTTGTAAGATCTTATCGTTTCTTCTGGGCTAAACGCGTGGGCAGTTAACATAACCGCGATAATCCTTTTCTCATTAGCGATCTCGAGTAGCTTATATCCCTCCACTCCCATGATATCCAGGATAGCTATATCAAAATCTTGGGTCTCCAGTAGCTCCCTGGCCTCACCGAAGCTGGAAGCTTTCTCCAGATAACACATTGGCAGCAGCTCTTCCAAAATCTCCAACACATCAGGCTCATCATCTACTATGAGGACTCTTTTACCATTTAACAGACTTTTGCTTGTCATGAAAATGTCTCCATCTGCACGTAATAAGTCATAGTTTGCGGCCCGTTTCAGAAAAATATCTCGTACAAACTCTCAGCTTTTTGTCAAGCGTTTTTCATGACTTTGAACCAAGAAAACACACCTTTCACTTTCGAAAACCATTGGCAATCAGAGAATCCATGAGGCATAATACATATTTGAAGCTCCATGTAGTGCACTTTCAAAATCCTTTCTTTTATTTGCGACCTTTCGATTGAGAGCGCTCAACTTGAAGGGTTAAGCATTAATTGTGCGATGGGGAAATTTCGACGACTGACCGCAGGTCTAGTTTTGATCAGCGCGGTCACACTCTATTTTGTACCGCCTCCTGGAGGTATGAGCAGGGAGATCATCAGGTGTTTTGCCCTGCTTGTGTTCGCCATAGGCTTTTGGGCAACGGGTATTATACCCGAATATCTGACGGCACTGATTTTCCTTCTCATGGCGGTGATCTCAAAACTGGCCACAGCCTCGGTGGTTTTCTCCGGGTTTCATTCAACAGCGCTGTGGTTGGTCTTCGGGGGCCTCGTCATTGCTGTTAGTGTAGAACACACCGGGCTCGGCCAACGAATGGCTCATCGGTTCTTGGGAGTTTTAGGTACCTCTTATGCGGGCATTGTAAGCGGTATCGTGCTAGTTGCAATGCTGCTCAATTTCATTATGCCCTCCACCATGGGTCGTGTCGTATTACTGGTTCCGATTGTGGTCTCTATGGCGGAGCGTCTAAACTTTCCAGAAGGCAGCCCTGGCCGTAACGGGATGGTTATGGCAGTGACCTTGGCCTGCTTTGTGCCTTCCTGCGCCATCTTGCCATCTAATGTTGTCAATATGGTACTGGCAGGGGCCTCCGAGAGTATCTACGGCATTACGTTCGCTTATGCTAATTACTTCAGGCTGCACTTCCCAGTAATTGGTCTCATGAAAGGACTCGCTATTGTACTATTGACCTGCATTTTTTTCCCCGCTCGAATTGCTTCCACTCCTGCTGAGCGGCATCAGAGACCCGTACCATGGAGCAAGAATGAATGCGTCCTGGCCTCGATTTTGGCCGGGACGCTGCTTTTATGGGGGACCGATTTTTTACATGGGATTTCACCGGCATGGGTGGCGCTTTCCGCAGCTTTGGTATGCCTGATGCCTTTTAACCGGCTTTTACCGGCAGGCGCTTTCCTGGGGGTGATAAACTTTGGCCCCCTCTTCTATGTAGCCGGAGTTCTTGGCCTAGGGGCAATCGTGGCAAAAACCGGGTTGGGGGACATTTTCGGCAACGAACTCCTG
>CP070840.1:1377116-1386717 GCA_020342025.1 Deltaproteobacteria bacterium | reverse complement strand
GCTCCGCGTATTTTACTTTTTCCTCACTCATATGCATCCTCCTCTCTCTAGCCTTTCCTCATTAAACCACCGAACGCGCCTTTCCCATTGGACTTACAATCTCAAAATGCTCTATATCAGTGATGTATCCTGTTCTCTCCTCAGCAAACACAGCCTTAACCCTCAGGCCGTTTCTGAGTTTTGTCTTATCTGTTTCATCCACATAGTGCATAAGCCCGGTATCCGCTCCATCAGGTCTGATCAACCCCAGTGTATGGGGGATCTCTCGCTCTACCCACAGGGCCGGCAGGTGTAGAATCGTATAGTGGAGCAGCGTGCCCTCTGGTCCCACCTCAACCCATTCTGTTGGAATCCAGCACTTGGGGCAGTCTGAGGTGGGAGGGCAGAAAACAATGCCGCATTTGGCACATTTGCTGCCCATTATCCGTCTATTTTCCATCAGCTCCCTGAAGAACTTCGAAATTCTCCCGTAGCTGTAATTATACTCTGCCTCCATCTTATAATAGGCCTTTAACGCATCCGATTGGATTTCCATGGTTAGCCCCTTTCCAGGATAAAAACAGTTGACACGCACATCCCTGATCCACCCATTGTCTCCACGAGCCCAGTAGTGGGTACAGGCTTCACCTGATAACCACCAGCCTCTCCCCGAATCTGCTTGACCACTTCAGCCATATCAAACATTCCTATTCCTCCATAGGCATGACCATGGCCGATACAGCCTCCGCCCGGATTGACCGGTAATGCCCCTCCCATCTCGGTAACACCTTCGTCGATTAGTTTGCCTCCTTCGCCCTCGCTACAGAAAGAAAGCATTTCGTAGGTGAGGAGCTCTAACCAAGTAAATCCATCCTGCACCTGGGCAACATCAATCTGGTTTAAAGGATCCGTAATGCCAGCCATACGGTAAGCATCTTTGGCTGCAGCTCGCATCACAGGGGCCTGCCCAAAATTCATTCCTGGATTCATAACCTCACGCCAGCCAAACTTGCCCACGTCATTGGCATGCCCCACCCCTTTGATCCAGATCGGATCGTCCGTTAGCTCTTTGGCTCTCTCTTCTGAAGCAAAAACGACTGCCGCAAAGATATCGCTTACCAGGCTGCAGTCGAGGAACTTTATAGGCCAGGCAAGCACTTTTGAATTTAGTACGTCCTCGACCGAGATTTTTTTGGGGGATTGGGCATTAGGGTTTAACAATGCGTTACCATGATTTTTTACTGAAACCTTTGCGGCCTGCTCTTCGGTTATCCCGTATATGGACATATAGGCTTGGCATAATAAGGCGAACTGGCCTAAACCCGTACCGAAGGGCACTTCAAAGATGCAATCGTTGCCATAAACAATGAGGTTTTGAAAGCCATTAAGATCCGGAGCATCGGCATCTGAAATTTTGTCGCCGCCCAAGACCAGGACCAGATCGGTCTGGCCGGAGGCCACATAGTTATAGGCAGCAGACAGGGCAGAACCAGATGCACCGCCAGCATTAGTGAACTCATAAAGCGGTTTTTGGGCCCAACCAAGGGCTTCGGCCACGTATATGCCCATGAGGGGCTGACGGTTAAAATTTTCATTTGCCGTGGAAAAAAAACAATATTTGATATCGTCCTTTGTCAGGCGAGCATCCTCGACTGCCTCCTTGGCCGCGTCGTAGGCCAACTGAAAAAAAGTGGCATCATCTCTCCTTCTTGCTGCTTTCATGTCACTTATACCAACAACGGCTACTCTATTCATTGGACAAGTCTCCTCTTTTTTGGCCCATAGCAATTTCACGATCTTTCTCTGTTCGATGATTGTTCAGTCCATTTATTTGCAATCTTCCTCTTCTACATTGACCAGTTTCTAACCCAGCCAGACATGCTTGTTATTCTGTCTCAAATTTTAATCTTAAGCTGCATGGCCCTCAACGGGCTTCGTGACCATTTATTTTTTTGAGCAATCTTTCGGAGGGAGAAGCCTTTGATATGAATATCCTCCTGATGCTTAAGAAGAAAAGCTATTTCGGATTATAAACGGGCCAGCCTTGATTGGAAAACTCATTCCGGTCGCTTAGAATATCCTTTGTCATTCTCTTTATTATTTCTTTTGCTTCACTACCCATCGCATCGGGGGTAGTACAGAACGGGACGACATATTTACCAATCACATTACATTTAACGAAACGACTTAATCTATCAAAAAGCACCTGGATGATATCCGCATTATTTTTCACTGGCCCCGTACATGTGACGAGAAGTGCGGTTGCTTTGCCTTCAAGAAATGACTTGTGCTCTGGAGTGGAGTAATTTTTTACTAAACAGAAGTGCCGGTCAATCAGTGCTTTGATTTGTGAGGTGAAGCCCCAGCAGAAAAGAGGCGATGCATAGACCACCGCATCGGCCTCAATCATACGATCGAATATAGCCATCGCATCGTCCTTCTGCACACATCCTGGGTAATCAGTTACCTTCTCACATGATCGACAGCCTAAACATCCTTTTACATCTGATTCAACGATATTGATCTTATATATGTCATGCCCTTGCCCCTTAGCCTCTTGTTCAAACCATCCAAGCACTGTTGCTGTATTTCCTTTTTTCCTTGGGCTTCCAAGTATTGTCGTCACCTTCATCGCTTTCCTCCCCTAAAATCACTTAAGAATAAGATGGAAATAGCACTTCCAGATGATAGCCCTCGTAGTATTCCTTTTTCGTGCAATCTCCCTTTCAAAAGCTACCCCTTGATAAGCTCGTTCACGGTGATCAATCTCCGGATTTCCCTTGTCTCACCTTCAATCTCTGCAATCTTGATAACCCTGTAAGACCTATTTATCGAGTATTCCAGCTCATAATTGTGGTCACCGTGAATCTGCATCCCTTCCTGGTCCTTATAAAGAGAAGCATGTCCGGCAGTCAAGGGAAAAGCCAGGTCATCCTCGGTTGATGAATACTTCCATGGGTATCCCTAAGGAGAATGAGCCGAGAGCATGTTCCCGAGAAATTTAACTCTGGCTCTGTTCCCAGGTTCTCAGATCGCACAGTGGAGTTTTATGGCCACAGGACATTACAACAAAATGCAATATGTGGTTAGTTTTTTATAGACTCATTTAACCGGGCTGGCGTATATTCATCCTATACTTTATGGTAACAAATGAGAAAGGGGAATAGGACATGGCGGCTGAAGGAAAGACTGTTGATGGCTTCCGTTTCATACCACCGGCCCTCAGGGAATTCATCAGGGGAGAGATCCCCAAAACACCATTTAGTGGAAAAATCCCATGGACTCCATTGAAAAGGCCCATCGAGGAGGCCACCTTTTCTTTGATGACCTCCGCAGGCATAAGCATGAAGAAAGACCCTCCCTTTGACATGGAGAGGGAGAAGCTCGAGCCCACCTGGGGTGACCCAAGCTTCAGAGAGATCCCGAGGGACGCCACTGAGGCAGATATCCATGTGAACCATCTGCATATCAAAACTGACTACATCAAAGAAGATATAAATGTCATACTTCCGCTGATGAGGTTTAGGGAGTTCGAGAAGGAGGGAATCATTGGAAAGTTAGCTCCCACTTCCTATTCCTTTTACGGATTTCAACGGGATCCTACGATTCTGCTGGAGCAATCGATGCCCAAAGTGGCAAGAAGGATGAAAGAGGAGGGTGTGGAGGCCATCCTTCTGACGCCCGCTTGACCGCTCTGTTGCCGGTCCGTGGGACAGGTAGCCAGATTTCTAGAAGAGGAAGGGTTCTCAACCGTTGCTCTGACAATGACTCCAGAGTATCATGAAGAGGTCGGGATCCCAAGAGTTGCGGCCATCGAATACCCTTATGGCCGCCCTATAGGAAACGTACATGATCGGGAGGGACAGAGGGCCGTTCTTCTAGAGGCGCTCTCCGTATTCGTTAAGGCTAAGAGCCCCGGCGCGGTCTTCCACCTTCCCTTCACCTGGCCAGAAGACCCGAAGAAGACCAACTGGCATCCGCCGGAGATGTCCCCTATCGTCAAGCTGCAGTTGGACGAGATCAAGAAGGCCAGAAAAATGGCAAGCCAGAAAAGTAATCATTAGGTATGTACACCAGATGGAACCTCTTTAGCTCTAGCCGATCTCTGCTCTGTTACGTCTGGACGCGCTCCTCTAATTTACCGATGCGTCCTCCAGATATATGACAAAATGGTTTTCTAGGATCCCAGTGGTTTGAAATATTTGATATCCAGGATATTGCCTTCCCGCGCCTCCTGAAAAACCGCCTGGACCCGCATGCCTACTCTCAGATCTTTGTGATCGATTTCGTCCAGGAAGTGGGTCATACCCGTATCAGCGCCGTCGAGCTGAACAATGCCGTATATGAGAGGGGCCGCCCTCTTATGACAGGGCCCTGGTTGAGCCACCACCGTATAGGTCAGAACCGTACCTGTGTTACTGACCTGAACCCACTCATCAAGTGCGCTGAGGCAAACGATACAGGTCGGTTTGGCGGGGACGTAAACCCGGTTGCAGGAGGGACATCTGGTGCCCATAATCCTCTGGTTATCCCTAAGCTCTAATAGGAAACGGCTGCGTACCGGGCCAGCTGCATAGGTGTACCGCCATATGCGTGGTCTTTCACTGCTTACTAAGGCCTCCACATCTTCCAACATCCTTCCTTTTCCCCCTTGTCCTAAATTTTCCGGAAGTACCTGATGTCCGTCATCCTCCCCCGACGCTCCTCTACGGGTTTCCAGACCGCCTGCACGCGCATTCCGGGGCTCAGACTGTCGAGATCCTCTTCACCCAAGAAGTGAGCCAGAAGGGTCCACCTATCGCCACCATCTAGGCGGATAAAGGCGCAGGGATAGTAATCGCCTATCATCCTACCCGTAGCCCGGTCCACCTCTCTTTCCTCGGTTAACGTATAGGAGATGACCGACCCCTTATCGCTTAACGCAATCCAGTTTTCATCCTTATCCTCTATCCTAACCTTGCACCATCCGCATACTATCCTGGGGGGAAATACAACCCTCTGGCACTTTGGGCACTTGTTGGCGAGGATCCTCCCCTCCTCCTTCAGGACCCGGAAGAATTTGCTCAGGTACAGCCCCGCGGATTCCTTAAAAGGTAGGTTTACCATATTTTCAACGACCAGGTATCCTGATTCAGCGGCTTTACTGTATCCATCCACTTCCCGCGCATACTTCTTTTTGTAGAAGTCAAAACTGTATTGTTCAATCTCTTTGGCCCATTTGGGAATGGCAACAGCCTCGTGTCGCTTTGCATCGTCATCTATCGCCTTTAAGACCCCATCGGTGTTTCTGACCCAACTGGGTTGCACTGGTTCTTTGCTCATATCCGCTTCCTTCCCTTCTGTAACCTTCATCAAGCCAGAGAGTTCTTAAGCAATACCGCACTTGAGTAATTATCGCCTCCGGCAGTAACCGCCAACGCGGTCTTTACGTTTGGCACCTGTCTTTCTCCACCTTCACCTCTAATCTGTATGGCTGCCTCAGCGATCCGCAGCATTGCGGAAGCGCCAATGGCATTGGTAGAAGTCACGCCGCCTGAGGGGTTTACCGGGATATCGCCGTTCAAAGTGGTTGCCCCCTCGTCTATGAGCCTGCCCGCGCCGTTCTTTTCGCACAGCCCCAGACGTTCGTACCACTCAGCCTCGTTCCATGTGGACATATCATATACTTCAACAACGTCGAATTCCTTCCGTGGGTCGGTTATCCCGTTCCTTTTATAGAGTTTGGCACTGCTGTTCTCCACGCCAAAGGCCCACATGGGGCCTAACGGACCTTTTCCGAGGGCAACCCCCTGATAGCCAACCAGGGGTTGCAGGCCGCCATGAATTGAGACCCAGTCTATGACCCAGGCCTGGTTGGGGCTGATTTTTGTGGCTCGGGATTCAGGAGCCAGAACCATGGCACAGGCGCCCACGGAGGTGGGGCATATGTGCCATAGCCGGAGCGGTGGAATGATGTAACGGGAGTTAAGAACCTCCTCCACGGTTAGCTTTTTTCTCAGGTGGGCATGTGGATTTCGGCTGGCGTTTTCTGATTGTTTTACCCGGAGTTTGGCAATCTGCTCCTCGGTCACTGAGCCCCGGTTCAGCATGTCCAGGGCGAGTTCCGAGATCACATTGGCCGCACCCCTTGCACCGGTATTGATATCGAAGAAGGTGTCCTCGCTTATGGACCTCAGGCTGGCGTCGCTGCTCCCTTCGTCTTGCTTCTCGAAGCCTATCGCCAGGACAGCTTTAAAAAGCCCGCTGGCGGCATGCTCAAATGCGGTAACCGCACACGTGGAGCCCGAGGTTCCCCCTGATTGAACCTTCATGCCTGACTTCAGATAGCTGCCGGTTCCTTCTGAGAGCACTGTGTCAGCCAGATACAGACCCTCAAAGAGCTCCATGTTTGTAATGATAACCGCGTCTATATCTTTGATGGTTAGCTCGGCGTTTTCCAGGGCCCTTTTTACTGCCCCATTGACCAGTTCCGATTGACTAACCTCTATGTTTTTGCTCTTAAATTCTGTTTCTCCCACACCTATGACTGCGATTCTTTCTGCCATATATGGCCCCTTATCGATTGCTTAAAATAATGATACATTGTGATTGTCCGCAGGCCCCGGTAACGCCCTGAGCTAGGGCTACTTCCGCCCCCTCTATCTGCCGCTTGCCCGCTTCCCCCCGCAACTGCAGAAAGGCCTCAGCCACTCGGGACATGCCGGCGACTCCTGAAGGGACTCCAGATAAAAGGCCTCCGGATGGACTTACAGGTAAATCCCCACCCATTTCCGTAGCCCCGCTGTCCATGAGCTCACCACCCTTACCCCTGTCACAGAAACCGAGCCCCTCATACCAGAGGAGCTCCTGATAAGAGTATTCATCAGCCAGTTCTGCCACATGGATATCCCGACGCGCATCTGTGATGCCGGCCATGTTGTAAGCCTGCCTGGCGGCTTTAACCAATGAATCACAGTCAGCCAGGTCTCTATCACCCAAATGGTGGGCGTCATAGCAGTTCCCCATACCGGTGACCCAAATCGGTCGATCGGTCAGCCTTTTGGCCTTTTCCTCTCCGGCCAGTATCAGGGCGCAAGCACCATCAGAAACCGGCTTGGCGTCCAGGACCTTAATCGGGTCGGCAATGATTTCGGAACTAAGCACGTCATCTACCATTATATCCATAGCCCGCTGGGCGTGAGGATTGTTCTTGGCGTTTTTCAGGTTCTTGACCACAACCTTGGCAGCCTGGCCCTGATTTAGGCCATATTTGTGCATGTAGCGTTTTGCCTGGAGGGCGGCAGCACCGAGGAAATCGATGCCCAGAGGCCGAAGGTAGAAGGGATCGAAGCCGGCGTTTTCGATGACGCTCCCCGTGGTTTCGGATTCCTTGCGGTGAGCCACCACCAGGACCACATCATGTTTACCCGACAGGATGCTTATAACACCATGGTAAACCGCTTGAGCCCCGTCAGCCGCCACCTTGGTGGCATGCATGGCAAAGGCCCCTAACTCCAAATGAACGCTCATGTCGGATATGGTCTTTCCTGCCCAGTAGTCCTCGGAGCACGATACGATTGAGTCTATGAAAAGCCCTTCGCCCTCTTCTGCCTGGTCTTCAAATTTCAGCCCGGTTTCCAGCACCACCTTTTCCACCACGTCGAACAAGAGTTCACCATTGTTTAACTGAGGTTTACTCGGTTCGTACTTCGTCTGCGCTGCTGCAACAATTGCCACCTTTTCTGCCACGGTTACACTCCTCGCCTTTATTATGATGTTGATAAAGCAGCTCGCCTATGGGAACAATTGGGAATGATACGCTGCAAGGAAAACCTGATCATAATGTGATGTAAAACAGCAGGTGCGCCTAGTCGCGCTAATCTTGAAATGTATTCGCACTTTTCAATACATTAATAGGTTGTCAACTTAAAATCTTAAGGGCGTCCCCTTTTCATTTTAGCATTGATCGTTCGGCCTATAATTGAGACTTTTCGTTTTCCCAAACCTATCAAAGTCGTACTTCGGTTAATCGAATAACAACCAATGATCTTGACGCTTCTAAAACTATCTCTTAAGCACAGTGACTACAGCCTGGGGTCCAGCACCTGCACCTTGCGCAAATCCAACATTGGCTCCACGAACCTGCCTCGGACCCGCCTCCTCTCGTAATTGATAAAATATCTCGGCTATCTGGGCTATTCCAGTTGCTCCCGTCGGATGCCCTCTTCCCATAATCCCGCCGTCTGTATTTGCTGGAAGCTTTCCATTCATCTTGAAATACCCCTCCTTTAATAGGCGTGGAGCTTCTCCTCGCTTGCAGAAACCACACTTTTCCACATTCCAGAGGAACGCTGGAGACCAGGGGTCATAGACTTGTATGACATCCATATCTTCGGGACCATAGCCTGATGCTTCCCAGACCTTTTTGGCAGCAAGCTCAACGCAATCTGGGTTGTTAATATTAGTACTCAAGCTGAGACTGCCGCCGGAAGGAGTGGACCCATAGGTTCCACTTGTCTGAACGATGAACTCTACTGTTACCGCCTTCTCTTTAGATTTTAGCTTGTCCTTGCTACAAAGGATGACCGCTGCCGCTCCATCCGCATTGGCACAGATCATTAGAAGGTTTAGTGGCGTGGAGATCATTCTGGAGCCGAAAACTTCTTCAATGGTGACCTCTTTTTGAAACATTGCATTCGGATTCAGGACAGCATTTTTGCGTTCCATGACCGATACTTGAGCAAAATCTTCTACTGTAGCCCCACACTCCTCCATATACCTTACTGAGCTGCATGCGGCTTCCGCTGGTAACAAATCGAGGCCCATCATCCTCATCCATACCGGCATAGCTTGGTTGTCCAGTGGGCCGGCAGGGAGCGTCTCGGCACCAACCGCAAGGACTATATCATGGACCCCTAGCCCTACTCGTGTGTAAGCCAGCCTGAGGGCTGCTTCTGAGCTATGGCCGGAACTAATGTTGACTAGGGGTATTCCGGTCAAACCTACCGTTTCAACACACTGGTGAGTTCCTCCCAGCCCCCCATAATAAGTGCCTCCGAATGCCGCCTCTATCTCTTGCCACTCCATATTGGCATATTTAAGAGCCTTGGTTACAGCCTCGCTACCCAATTCAGGGTATAGCTTTTTAGGACGTCCCTTCTTCCCATCATACCTGCCAAACTTAGCCAACCCTATGCCAGCTATGGCCACTTCTCTCATGGAATCAACCTCACTTTCCTTGTTTGTTCGATAGCTATGACTTCAGAACGAAAATCTAATCCTTCCCTCCGCCCTTTGCGCTCAATAAGCCTAATATTGGGACCGTATGAAAAGGTTCGTTGATTCTATCAGCTCCCACCATACGGGTGAATTTGACCTCAATATCACTCATCTTATCTTTTCAAGACATGGCACAAAGCATTCGGACCGCCACCTGAGCAATGGTTGAATGCAATTTTGGCTCCGGGTACCTGTCTCGGTCCTGCCTCTCCTCGCAGTTGTAAAAACAATTCGGCTATCTGCGCCAGCCCAGTGGCCCCCGTAGGATGCCCCCTGCCCATTAAACCCCCGTCTGTATTTGCCGGCATCTTTCCGTCTATAGCGAAATACCCCTCTCTTAGCAATTTTCCGGCTTCTCCGGGTT
>CP070840.1:1372392-1377016 GCA_020342025.1 Deltaproteobacteria bacterium | reverse complement strand
GCATGCCCTATGGCGATGAGGATATCGTAGAACAATATCTTCGCTATACGTATCCTTACAACATGAAGGGGAGAATTGAGGATATCAAGAGGGCGATCAGGAAGAGAAATTTAGACGGGCTGATCCATTACACGCAGACATTCTGTTTCAGACAGATATATGACATTATATTGAGAGAAAGCATCTCTGTCCCCATACTCACCCTTGAAGGGGATCGCCCCGGCGGAATAGATAGCCGAAGCGCTATCCGCATAGAGACGTTTATTGAGATGCTAAAGGAGAAGGGAAAGGGTTAAATGGTTGAGTCGTGAGACTCCTGCTCCAGTTGGACAGGAGATGCCTATGCTCTGCCACCGCTGATAAACGCCTCCGCTGTCTCCACATCCTGCTTGCTTCCGATATACAGGGGCACTCTTTGGTGTAAATCGGTGGGCTGTATTTCCAGGATAGGTCCATGCCCATCACTGGCATGGCCGCCCGCTTCCTTTACCACCATGGCCAGGGGATTGCACTCCACCATCAGCCTCAACTTGCCCGTAGGTTTCTTGGGGTCTTTTAGATCAGCCGGATACATGAAAATGCCCCCTTTTAGGAGGTTACGGTGGAAGTCTGCTACGAGGCTTCCCACATAGCGCGAGGTGTAGGGGCGTCCGGTCTCTTTGTCTTTGGTCTTGAAATAATCCACACAGGCCTTTGTCTTCTCATCCCAGTAATGGTAATTCCCCTCATTGACGCTATAGGTCTTTCCTTTTTCAGGGATTTGGATATTCTCATGGGAGAGGAGAAATTCCCCCACGCTCGGATACAGGGTGAAGCCATGGACCCCGTTCCCTGTGGTATAGACCATGATGGTGCTTGAGCCGTAGATAAAATAGCCCGCGGCCACCTGTTTGCTCCCGGGCTGGAGGGCGTGACTGAGGAGAAAGTCCACATCCTTTTCTTCGGTCTCTGTTTTATAAATACCGAATATGGTCCCAATGCTCACGTTCACATCGATGTTGGAGGAGCCGTCCAGGGGGTCAAAGAGGAGAATGTAATTTCCCTTTGGATATTGGGGGGGTATATCGATTAACTCTGCAATCTCCTCTGAACCCATGCAACAGAGTTGGCCGATATGCTGCATTCTCTCTATGACCACGCGATTGGCGAATGTATCCAGCTTCTGGACCCTTTCTTGCTGCACATTGACATCCCCCGTGTACCCAAGAATGTCCACCAGACCCGCTTTGTTTACCTCCCGAGAAATGACCTTGGCAGCAACGATTAATTCGTTGAGGAGGTGAGTGAAGGCCCCGGTGGCCTCCGGATTTTGGCGTTGCTCGTTGAGGAGGTGCTGTGTCACGGTAATGCCCACGCCTCTGGTAACCATTTTTATCCCTCCTTAAAAGGCGAAAACAGGGTTAGTAATGAAACACGCTTCCCTGGGAATGCGGGAATTGGACGAGATTAATATTTCTATAACTTGATTGCCTAGGAATTTTTTTTGAGTCCCGCCCAGAAAGGTGGCGGGACGTTGTACAGATTGCCACAGCGATCTTATAACTGGAAGCTCACATGATCTCAGTTCAATATTTGATAACAGAATCCCAGAATTCCGGGTCCTGGTCCTTCCAATTAGGCCCAAATCTCCTGTCGCAAAAACCACTGAGCCGCTCATACCACTTGGCCCAGACATTTTTTTTCTTCTCTCTCGCCTCAAGCACATCAGCCACGAAGGTGGCGATATGGCTTATTTCGTCTTTTGGGGCGTAAAAAGAGGCCCCCTTCTGAATGGATTTTTTCAGATGCTCTTCGGAGATTGCATGGGCTGTGAGCATGAGGGCGGGGATTTCTCGCTTGTTTGCAATTTCAAGCAGTTCGTATCCCTTCACACCCATAATATCGAGGACCGCAATGTGGTAGTAATTATTCTCAAGGAGTTCTTTGGCCTGTTCGAAGGAAGATGCGGGGTCCACCTTACACATATCCAGGAGTTCGGTTAGCAGTTCCAGAACATCAGGCTCGTCATCAACAATGAGGACTCTTTTCCCTTTGAGCATTTTTTCCGGTTCCATTTCGGCGTCTCCTTATAATTTATCAAAGCCCTTAAGTTCGCATAACAAGATGAAAGCGCGGTCTTAACCCCCCTTATACCATGGCCTCTCTGTATTCCAGCCTGTAGAGCTCAGCCAGTGTGATGAAGATGGTCATGATCAGCGGACCGTAAATAATACCAAGGATACCAAAGAGTTTTATGCCTCCGAGTATGCCGATGAAAACCAGAAGAGAGTTCATGCGCATACCCTTACCAATCATTCGAGGCTTGAAGAGGTACTCCATGATTATACTGTAGGCCCCATTGTAAACCAGAAAGCCTATGGCTGTTCCGGTCTGACCCTGAAGGATCAATATGATGAATGCGGGAACATAGACAATAGACGCCCCGATGAAGGGTAAAAAGGCCATGAATCCGATGAGTGTACCCCAGAGAAATGGGGATCCTAGCCCGAAGAAAAAGAAGCCAAAACCTCCAATGATCCCCTGGATGATGCCGTTTAGTCCATTGCCAACGATAACGGCCCTGGCCATTTCACGAAATTTGCTCACCACCAGTTCCTGCTGTTCCATAGGGAAGGGCAGGAGTTCGGAGATATAATTCTTCAGGCGCTCGCCATCCCGGAAGATGTAATAGACAATCAACATCATTAAGAAAAAATGGATCAGAAAGTTGAGCAGGTTGGAGGCCATGGAGCGCAGTTGTTTAGACAGAAAGAGTCCCACGTTCTTACCCAGTGCTGTGGCCAACTCTTCAAGGGTCTCTGGATTCACCTCGATACCTGTCAGATCTCCCACTTTCCTTATGCGCTGGGCCCAGATGGAATCACCCTCAAGGATTTGCTGTATCTTCAGCAAAGAGACAGCCTCCCTGCTCCGCCGATAAAAGTCAAAGGCCTCATTGGAGAGGGTCCCCACAAACCCGCCCACCGGAATAACCAGCACCAGGAATATAAAAATGGTCATAAGCATTGAGGCTCCACGCTCCTCACCTTTGAGTAGCTTTTTTACCCGGGCATAAAGGGGGTAGAAGGCGCTGGCTATAAGAAGGGCGAGTATGATGGCGGAAATATAGGCCCAAAAGAGCCTCAGGAGCAGAATGAGCACACCAATAAGGACAACCAGGAAGACTTTTGAGACAAAGCTTTTTTCCACTTTTGATTTTCCCTAATTCAAAATAATATAGAGGGGAGTCCTTTTAGTCAAAATAATTTTAAACGCAGCATAGCCATCAGCTTCGATGCGCGTGGCGTCCAGTATCTGGTAATCACCACTTTTTGCCCCCTCAAGCAAATCCGACCCATCTGACTTTTTGGTTTACGTCTTTTTTGGGTGGCATGGCTGGCTCGTGATCCGGATATCCTAGAGCCACGATAGCCACAATCTCCCTATCTTCGGCAATACCCAAAAAAGAGGCTATCATATCCGCTCGAGTTTTGAGCGGTCCTGTGAGCCAGCAAGTGCCCAAACCCATGTCCCACGCTGCCAGTAAAAGGTTTTCGATGGCGGCGGCGGCATCGCTGATATTGTTTTTCCATACCCACGGATCCCTCTCCTTGGGGACACAGACAACGATTGCCACAGGAGCACCCCCCAACGTGCGGTAAAAATGCCCGAGACCCTTGAGCTTGTCTCCACTCTCATCAACAGGAATTGAAAGGTCCTTAATGGCCTGCCGCATGGTCTCTTCACTTATACCGGCCACCCGTCCAGCAAAAGCCTCCCGTAACAGCTGGTGGAGGCGATCCAGATAGGAGCGGTGGACAACCACAAATTCCCAGGGTTGACGGTTTGTTGCAGAAGGAGCAAGATTTGCCGCCTCTAAAACCTCCATAATAGCTTCTTTTGGCACGGCCTCGCTTTTGTACCTGCGCACACTTCGTCGTGTCTTGATGGCATCTTTTACATCCATGTTTGGCCCCCCCTTGGCAATAATAGTTTTCTCAAAGAAACTCCACATCAAGAGATTAAATCCCCTAACTAGCAGATTTAATAAAATATTACATTAGCAAATGGAGGATTTTCGGCTTTTGGAGAATCAACAATCAAAAGCAAAAATCCATCCTCCGTAGCAAGCTACTGCGCCCGTCCTCCAGCCAAGCAGGCGAGGCGGACGGGGAGATTCACTTTTTTATCAAAAAAAAACAAGGGCACCCCATCACGGTTCGATGGGATGCCCTTTGTTGACTCAGAAGAGTTGTTAAACTAGAGTGACATTGACTGCACTGGGGCCTTTTTGGCCTTGCTCTATATCAAAGGTAACCCTGTCGCCTTCTCTCAGAGACTTGAAGCCTTCCCCTTGGATTCCCGAATGATGAACAAATACATCAGGACCGTCTTCCTGCTCAATGAAGCCATATCCCTTCTTGTCACTAAACCATTTTACTGTTCCTTCTGCCAAAGCGCTGCCCTCCTTTTAAATAAATTCTCATGGTTCCAATCTTCAGGTTGCCCGTTTTGACAAATGGCCCTCTCCCTGAGAACCAACCCCGAACACCAATAAAGACATTCCTTTATTGATTACACGCATCATAGCCCTTTTTTATTCAAAATCAAGTTATTATTGATAAAAAGTCCCTTTCTCAGGGGT
>CP070840.1:1364720-1372292 GCA_020342025.1 Deltaproteobacteria bacterium | reverse complement strand
GGCATAGAGGAGGTTATGGAGGTGAAGCTTTCCGATGAAGAGAAAAAGGCCCTTCACAGTTCGGCTGCAGCGGTCCAGGGACTGGTGGACGATATGAAGAGGTTGAGCCAGTAGGACCGGGCATACCGTGCCTTGCGATACGAGATTTTGGAGTATTCGAAGGGGGAAGCCAGATTGGATGAGGATACCCTTCTGGGCCAGCTTGAGGAATTGGCTCACGCATTGGGAATAGAAATTCGCGACGAACCTTTAAAGAGGGAAGGCAGTTTTTTTCCAGGAGGCCTCTGCCGGATAAAAGGAGAATATGTCCTGATTCTCAACTCTGCGGCTGCCACTGAGGATAAGATCCAGACGTTGGCAAAGGCCGTAAACCGATTTGATCTCAGTCGAGTTTACCTCCGGCCTGGCCTCAGGGAATTCTTGGATAATTTATAAGATCTCCTCACGATTTTATACAGCGTCCCAGCACCGCTTTTGCCGGGACGCAAAAAAGGCATTTCCCAGACAATCAAACTTGGTAAATTAGGTGGGCTCTTTTTAAAATAGGTGAGATTTGGTGCCCTTTTTCTTTGGTTTCCGCCTTGCCCGATAGTTGGTCCGTTTATATAACTCCAGATACTTGGCGATAGCCAGTTTCATGCCTTTCCTCTCTGAAATTTCCTGTATACCTCTCAAATTATGATAATAGTCCAGCTGGTCGTATAAATCACCTGATATCTGGTGCAAATAGTCTGAACGGACCAGCTTCTCCTCCACCTCGAATCCCCGAGACTTCATAACCCTGGGTCCAGCGAATATGACGAGGGCTCCGGGCTCAGCGATGATCACATCCCCAAGGGCGGCATAGCTGGCGATCGCTCCCCCAGTGGCGGGATCTGCTAGGACGGAAATATAGGGAAGGCCGTGCCTTTTCAGCCGGTTGACCGACTCTATGGTCTTGACCATCTGCATGAGGGCCGATATCCCTTCATAGAGCCTTGCTCCTCCTGAACAGCAAAGGCTGATAAACGGCAGATTTTCCTGAATTGCATAATCTGCGGCCCTTCTAAATTTTTCTCCGAAGACGACCCCCATGGATCCACCACAGTAGTAAAATTCACTTATGGCCATGACCACTCGAAAATGGTGTATCCTGGCACTGCCCACAACAAGGGATTCCTTGAAGTGGGAGCGGCCCTCTTGCTTAGCCAGAAAATCGCGGTAATAATCGGTAATAGCCTCTTCATCCAACAATTGCTCAACGGTCAAGTTGCGATAAAGCTCGTGAAAGGTTCCCGTGTCAGCAAGACAGTCTATCCATCCTTCCGCGCCCAGGATATATGAATATCCACACTCTGGACAGACGTGGTAATTCTCAAGAAATGTCTCCAGGGGGATGAGTTTTCCGCAACCTCTTTCCCGCTTCTCTTTCCCATGTACAGCCCCACATTCGATGAACTCATTCGTGGTCTCTTGTTGTTCCACTTTCCCATAGTTATCGCTTACCTCTGTGAGACTGGAGTAGTTTACGATCTTGATGTTCGGAGGCGGCTTGTGGAAAGCCTTTTTTATTGGGGTCTCAATGTAGCGTTTTATGTCGTAAAGGGTTCCACTCTCTTTTGAGAGGCCATATCTCTTCGCCCTTGTCTCCCGCTTCTTGATCAGCTTCTTGATTCGTGAACGGGAAAGGTCTTTGATTGATTTGATCAGAAACTGCTTGATGTTATCCGCCATTTCCTGGCAGTTGGTCACCTCTTCTGGGGAGGGCACGATACGATCAACGACCCCTAGGCGCTTGAGGTCTCTGGCACTTGGCTTCAGGATGGAGAGTGCGTCGCTGATGCGAGTGGGATCACGAAAGACAATAGAGGCCATGCTTTCGGGCGGAGCGGTCGCATAAAGGGCGTCATCCATTTGTCCTCTTACGTCTGTGACCTGGATGGCGAGAGCCCCGCCGCTGCCCCCCTCTCCCAAGACCAAAGAAATTGTCCGGATGGGGATACTCAAGAACTCCCGAATGAGATGCGAAATGAAAAAGGCCTGAAAACGCTGCGCTGAATACATGGAAATGTCCGCGCCATAGGTGTCTATCAAGGAGAAAATAACCGTCTTCTCTGGGTCTGATTTTTTTGCTTCTTTTAGTAGCGTAAGAACTTGCGCGTGATCATCAGAGGTCATCATGCCATAATTCAGCTTTTTTAGATCATCACTGCTCTGCAGATCCGAGGGCTTCGGCTTCTGCTGTCCGATGACAAAAAGCTGTTTATTAAGGAAAAGGCAGGTGCCTTCCACAAGGGCCTCCCCCGTCTTGTTGAAGGGTTTAAAATCCGGAAAAAGCTTACTAATGACATCAGAAGCCCTTGGCCGAAATGGGTGGCGGGTTCGTTTCTTAAATATCTCTACAAGATCTAGTTTGGCCATATGAGTTACACTTCCAGACCTTCTTGAGCCGTTGATATTAAAGCTGACCGAAGATAAAAATTTAACATGGTTCTAGAGGATTATCAACCTTTCCATTATCCCTGATCTACCATCAAGGCATCATCTGCAGCGTTGCCTTCGATCGCTCCTCCTTGCGGCGTATTGCGCTATACGCCTCAGTCGTCTCTCCTCGGCGCCTTACATCTAATACCTTGCTGGTGATCAGGAATACTCTATAAGGTGCTGATTTCAGTTCTGATAACTAAATTAGATGGTGGATTTGGGTACCGCATAAATCTGATTTAGGCGCAGGCATCATCTATCGCCTCGCTGACAGGAGGCCGTCCAATAGGTTAGAGAGTCCAGTGTCTGAACAATTATCCCACTCCCCTTTTGGAGATTCAACTCTATTCCCCAGCTGTGGAGTCACAAAATGGTTTCATCAAACAGTTTCTGAAGCAGGAAACAATAAAAAAAGATCTCAATATCAGGGCTGGAATTCATATTCAATGGGCGGGAGGAAATGGGTGGGATGATCAAGATGGCAGGCCCTACAGTCTGCGAGCCCCTAAACGTTCAAAATAATCACTAAGGATCCTGCTATGATCAAAGGCCAGCGCCTCGGGAAGGGAGTCCGCCTCAAAAATACCAACCTCTAAGGCATCATCAGAGGCCAGCGGCTTTCCCTTGCCTTTGCTTCTCGCTACAAAAACAACAGAAATGTTGTGCTGTCTTGGATCCCGATCAGGATCAGAATAGGCGCCCAGCTGTGAGACGAGTTCCACGTCAAGGGAGGTCTCTTCTTTAGCCTCTCTGACGGCTGCCTCCTCTAGACTCTCGCCATAGTCCAAAAAACCCCCGGGGAGTGCCCAACCATAAGGGGGATTTTTCCTTTGGATGAGCACTATACCGCCTTCCACCTCTATAATAATGTCCACTGTAGGAAAAGGGTTACTGTATTTTTCCACCACCTTTCCGCAGTGTGGGCACAGAAGGCGATCTTTCACTCGACTTGATTCTCCCTCAAAAACTGATTTCTCACATGGATCATTCTGTGGATGGCCGTAATATTGGTCGCTAAGGCCAGTATAAGGAGTGTAACCTTGACGAAAATCAAGCCAATGACAGGGATGGAACCGAGAAGCGACCCTATGACCAGAAGCGTTATCCTTTCCGGTCGTTGCATGAGACCTACTTTACATTCAAGCCCGAGTGCTTCGGCCCGGGCCCTCGTATAGCTCACCATAAAGGAACCGGCCATGGCCAGAATAATAAGAACCACGGCCCATGGGCTTTGGTTTCCAACCGATGCCTTGCCCCCACTTCCCAGGAGTAAGGGACCGCCCGCAAAGTACCATCCTAGGCCCATAAGGATAAACCCGTCACTGTACCTATCCAAGACACTGTCAAAGAAGGCACCAAATCTGCTATTCTTCCCTGTTTGCCTGGCAAGCTCTCCGTCCAATGCATCACAGGTACCCGCTAAAACAACGATCCAAGCTGCCCAGAAAAAAGATCCCAAGCTGTAGACAAATCCGGCCACCACACTAAGGATCAATCCGGTAATGGAAAGTATGTTGGGATGGACTCCCAGCCTGGTCAGCACTTTCCTTAATGGCGTGATGATTCTTAGGTATCTTTCCTTGTTTTTCTCACTTAGAAAAACGAATTCAACCATCCCAATCCCTTCTATTTCGACCCATCCAGGTAAGGCCCAAAGGTGGCGCCAAAACGATATTAGGGGGCTAAAATATCAAAGGTGCTTTCCTTTGTCAAAAACCCTTTTTACGCAGGATTTGTCATAAATCGACTCGCCCTTATCTTTTCCCCCACCTCACCGGTTATCAACTCGTACAGAGGGGCATCCCAAAGCTTGTTCTTGGATAGCTTCTTCCCCTTTCTTCTTGATACCTCGTTCTTGGCCAAAACTTTTAAGAGGCAAATATCATTGGAGCCATATTTGGGATGTTGGACTTTATCTGCCATCTTGTAAGCAAATGTAATGAGGGCGATGGACACTATGGCATTTCGATCCTTGGCATAATCCCTGATGGTAATGTCCACCGAGCTGATGAGGGCCAGAATCTCATCTGGAATATCTTTCAGTTGAGTCCCCATGTGGAATTCCCGTGACAGCCACTCAAAGCAGTCCCCGCCTATTATTTCCACGATCTCATTCTTTGTTTCACTATTCATTATGGCCCACCTCTACCCGCATCTGTGCAGCGGTTCAGTTGTTGCGTACTCACAACGCTCATCTGAGCGATAAATTCACCTTTCTCACATTTTCCCTAAAAAGCGGCATCCCACCCCCCTCACTGACGATGCGCAGGAGTTCCAGAGGGCGGGTAACGATAATGCCTGATAAGAAGGTGACGGGGGTCCCCTCGAACACCTCTGGAATGAGAGGGGTCGAGGCGCCCAGCAAGATGACTTCCCGACATGATCGGGCGGCGCGGAGAATCTTTTCAACAGTACGGTTAAGAATAGATGTGGAGGTGATCATGGCCACCTGGCATTGGGGCAGAAGCCGATAGGCCTCCTTTTCAGGCAAGAGGTTACCCTGTTTCCGCTCAATCTGCTCAAAAATCATAATGGAAGAGCTCTTCTCCTGGAGCCGAGGTAGCATGGGTGCAAAATGACCCACCATGCCCACCTTTTCCTCCGCCCCCACATGAATGTGCTCCATGATATCCCCTTCCAGCATATCCCCCTGCATTGTATTGGCCAGGGCGTTAGCCGTAGCCAGGGCCACGGCCATCTCAATCTTGTCTGGTGATTCCAAGAACGGGAGGAGCTCACGGGCCGCCCTTCCCGCCAAAGGATGCATAGCATTGAACACCGTGCATCCCCTTGTCAAACCCTGATGAAATGTGAGGGCCACCCCTGCCTGGCCATTTTCCAAAAGGACTGCCGTGTAACCCAAGCCGATGCGCACGTCTATTACCTTTATCCCCTTTGCCCGGGGCATTATGTGCTCTTTTATCTTTCTGTGAATGGCAAGGGGGGCATCCATGGGATCCTCTACATATGCCGGTCGCATCAAAGGAGTCAAGGAAGAAGACCTATAAATTTAAGAGGCTAGTGCACTGTATCATATATTCCTATCGTTTCGAGTGACGGCCTGTTCCTTCAAGACGATATCTATGGCGTTCGGGGGAAGTGGTCTGATCTCAGAGGGTTTAAAAGGACTCTGTCTGGGTCGGGAAGAGACATTCTGCTAGGGGTTTCCGGGGGTAAACCCTCAAAGATCAGACCACGGCGGTGCTCAGTGGAATTTCTTCTGAGATATCGTCTTTCAGGAACAGGCCATCGCTCAATGGATACGAAGACACGATCTTCCATTATTGAAATTTATGGCACAGCGCACTAGATATGCGTTCTTACCCATCCTAACCATGACTCTTTGTTTCAAGTGAAGCTCCCCCCGGCAAGCCGCGGGCCATGCCACTCTATCCGCTCAACCGGGGGCATGGGGGTCTCTTTTCAAAACCGAGGCGTATCACGCCGAGCGCGTCAGAGAAGCTGCCAGGTAGGGCAGGCGGGACACCTCTTCAGTCATCCCCATCGATCTCATTAACACGGCCCTTTGACGGGGCGGCCCGCCGGCCGCCTTAAGGTAGGAGGTCCGCCGCGTCAGAGCTTCTAACTTTCGGCTTTGAAAAGAGACCCCCATGTCCCCTTTAAAGGATGCCATTCATCCCTGCCCTAAGGGGCCGGGCATTCTGGCATGGTTACGTTACCCGGTTTTCAGCTATATGTGATTACGACATTAAACGAAACGGCGATAAAAATAAACAATTAATGGCTTCTCATTAACCCTTGGGTTTTATTGAGCATTCCTGCTCAATTTTGCCGATTTATACATAAGGAAGGCTATAGCTTGCTCTCCCCTCTTTGAGTGGAAACCTAGGCTTCACGCCGATGGGCGAAGGGCGCATTTTCAGATTTGACAAATGGACATCAGCTATTATAAGGATTTCTCGTGCCAACCGCTTATCCCATCATTCTGGCCCACGGAATCTGTCCCTTTGACAAACTTATCCAGCCTTTTTCAGACATGGACAATCGTGACGATGACCGTCTCCACTATTTCCGGAATATAAGGAGCACCCTCCGGGAAAACGGGTTTCTCGCCTTTCACAGCAGGGTCCGCTGGGCTGCAGGTCTAGAAAGGCGTGCTTCAGACCTGAAAAAAGAGATTAACAGAATAACAGAGAACTTCTCCCGGTGGACGCGAGTCCATATCATTGCACACAGCATGGGTGGCCTGGATGCCCGTCAAATGATCTTTAACTACCAAATGCAGGATCAGGTGGCTTCCCTCACCACCATAGGGACGCCCCATCTGGGCACCGCCTTCGCGGATTGGGGGATCAAAAGGTTTGGGATTCTGCTGGATATGGTTCGGCCTTTTGGGTTAAATCTGGAAGGATTCAAAGATTTGACCAGGGAAAGATGCAGAAGATTCAACGACATAACCAGGGATTTTGAAAAGAACAATGGCGTCCTCTACCAGACCATAGCGGGTGTCCAGCCCTTGAGCAGGATATTTAGACCCTTGAGATTTTCGTACCGAATCATATGGAGGGAGGAGGGCGAGAATGACGGTTTGGTCTCCCTCAAATCCGCCACGTGGAGAGATGAATATCTTCTGGAGATCCTAGATGCGGATCATTTAGACCAAATAGGGTGGTGGGACGGGAGCAATGACCCTTGGATGGACAAAGAGGCCTTTGAAAGGCGTATCCGTCAGTTTTATTTAAGGATTTCTGGCGGATTAAAGGATTAGCCGTATCTCAAAATCACCATGTGGAGGAAATGGGGAAATCTGCAATTCTATTGCTATCTCCTATTATTTGAAATATACTCCATTTTTTTGCCTGCCCACGGGGAGTTCTCCGCCAGAATGACTTGGAATCGAGGTTGATATGAGACGCAAAGATGAGATCCAGAAGCCAGAGGGCAAATTGGGGGTCCTGATTCCCGGAATGGGAGGTGCGGTGAGCACCACGTTCTTGGCAGGGGTGGAAACGGTGCGCCAGAGGCTTGCGCTTCCCATTGGTTCTCTGACCCAGATGGGAACCGTCCGTCTGGGCAAACGCTTTGAGTATCGAACGCCCCATATAAAGGACTTTGTGCCGCTCGCTCAACTGGATGACCTGGTTTTCG
>CP070840.1:1359116-1364620 GCA_020342025.1 Deltaproteobacteria bacterium | reverse complement strand
GATCATTTTCATGCCTTGGTCCACCCAGTATTTTGCCTTTTCCACAGAGCTGGTGTGGATGCCAGGAATGACGCCCTTCTCCTCAGATACCTGGATCACACGTCGGATCGCCTTCTCAACCTCAGGGTCCTCGCTCTGGCCCGGTTTGCCCAGGGATGCTGACAGGTCGGCCGGCCCAACAAAGGCCGCGTCGATTCCGGGAACAGACAGAAGTTCGGGGAGTCTTTCAATGGCGTCCCGATGTTCTATCTGCAAGGCAATAAGGATCTCCTCGTTCAAATGGCGCATCGTCTCTAGAGTATCCCCGGCCTGGAAAAAGGTGTGTTGCCTCGCCAGGGCCATGCCCCGCTCCCCCACAGGCTGATACCGACACCATTTCACCACGTTTTCCACTTCCTGGCGGGTCTGTATCTGAGGGACCAGCAGTCCTGAGGCCCCTGAGTCAAGGGGTTTGGAGAGGGATTCATGTGAATCTCTGCTTGATGGCCTGACGATGGCTGGAATACCGGCCGCACGCGCGGCCATGATCATGTCACTGACTGTCTCGAAGGTGAAGCAGGCGTGCTCCATATCGATGAAGAAGAAGTCAAAACCAGCTTGAGCAAACAGAACAGCGATGCCCGGGCTTCTGATCTCGGAGACCATGGGACCAAAGACCGCGTTGCCTTCCTTTAAGGCCCTTTTCATCCTGTTTTCAAATATCACTTTTCTCCTTCTCCGTATGCCTTCACTCAGGCGTTGGGGGTGCGCGTTTACTTGCTAGTGTATTGTTGTCTAAACCAGTGCAACAATACTGTCATTGCGAGGAGCCGAAAGCGACGCGGCAATCTCGATGTAGCCTCTCAAAAACACTTTCGTTAACAAGGAGAGATTGCTTCGCGGAGTTTACCCTGAGGAACTCGAAGGGCTCGCAATGACGTGTCAATTTGTAACGCTAAAAAACGCAACGATTTACTAGCTGAAAAATCGCCCCCCATTAATATCCAGCGTAACCCCCGTCATGTAGCTCGCTTCATCGGTACAGAGGAAGATCACCCCGGCCGCAACCTCCTCAGGGGTGCATAGGCGCCTCAGGGGAATTCCAGACAAAATCTTCTGTTTGTGTTCCTCTGGCCTGGCATCCCACAGATCTATGACGCGCTGGCTGGCGAGGGTGATGGTAGGTGCGATGGCATTCACATAAATACCCTCAGGCCCCAGTTCATGGGCGAGATGTCTTGTCAGACCGATTACCCCCGCCTTCGCGGCCGTGTAATGGCAGCCCGCCAGGGACCCCAACCACCTTCCTGCCAGGGCGGATATGTTCACAATTTTTCCCCCTCCACCCTGTTTTCTGAATTGTTCAACAACCACCTGAGAACAAAGATACGTCCCTTTCAGGTTAACATCCACCACCTTGTCCCAGGCCCCTTCATCAATCTCTTCAAATTTGTGGGGGGTGTGAAGGGCCCCACCTGCCACATTGACCAGAATATCCAGTCGGCCAAATTCTTCCACAATCCTGGAGACGGCCGCCTCGATGGCCGGACGTTGGCACACGTCCACCACAGCCCCAATAGCAGAGCCTGGAGAATCCAGTTCCGCAACAGTAAAATCCACCATCTCTTTTCCCACATCTGTGACACAGATCTTCGCGCCTTCTTGAAGGAAAGCCCTGCAGAAATTTTTTCCCAATCCCCCTGAAGCGCCGGTAATAAAAGCGACCTTATCCTTGAGTCTCATCGTCATCATCCCCCGAAACTTGACCAGTGGGCCCGAGACAAACTTTCATCCGAGCCTGCAACATTCTTATCTCCATGATCTTACATCGTAGTTGCGATCTTTTATCTTAATCTTGATCTTTTTGATCTCTTCTGCGAAGTCCGCAAGATTGTCAGAGGCCTTTTCAAAGTACTTCTCACCCTTTTCCTTGCTTCCAAGGAACGGGTCTCCAATGGTCGCCTCCTCCACATACTCATGATGCTCCATGGGAACCCAGATGTTTTCTGACCCCTGAAAGATGACAGTGGGCACGCCATCTGTTTTGGCGAACGCCGGCCCCATCCATTTCGGGGCATGGGCCGTGTGCGCGTGCGCCCTTTCCATATGCACGCATCGTTCATCGTGGGCCAGACTCGTGGAAGTCTCCAGCTCCCCGGAGTGCCACGCCACCTTCTCTTCAAATATCTCCTGCACCACCTGTATCTTCCGTTCTGTGGGCGTCATGTACCAGCAGCAAAAACAACCGGTCTCATAGCCTAACCGACGAAGCACCTCATCTACTACCTTGTTATTGGAGGCGTGGTGGCTGATATAGATGAGCTTGTTGAATCCATGAAAAATAAGACATCGGCCGATCTCATAGATAATCCGTCTGAGGGTCTCTCCGGAAAAGGAGAGGGTCCCCACACCGTCGTTAACCACACCCATGTGATGTGGTGAATAACCGACGGGGATGAGAGGGGTATAAGGGACTCTTGCCTTCTTGGCTGCCCTCTTGGTGACCTGGATGGTCACGATAGAATCGGTGGCCAAAGGAATATGTGGTCCATGTTTTTCTTGGCTCCCAATTGGGATAAAGGCCACATCTGTTCTCTTAAGAACCTCTTTGACGTCCGGATAAGACATTTGTTCCATGGCATATGTCCACATTTCATCCGCCATTGTAGTACCTCCTTTATTGGATAATGATCATTTGTTCATCTCTTTTTGGTTATTGCTCTTGACTTACCTTGGACTGGAGCATCTCCCAGTTGGCGCTGTAAGAGGGTTCTTTCCCCTCAAGGACGCGGATAGCGTTTTCAGCCGCGCCCTGGGCAAGTTTAGCTACCGTATCTTTAGTGAGTGCGGCGCTGTGGGGGGTTACAATCACGTTCGCGAGCTGGAAGAGGGGATTTCCTGTATCAGGGGGCTCCCTCTCAAACACATCCAGTCCCGCGCCTGCAATCTGACCATTTTTCAAGGCTTCAACCAGCGCGCCTTCCTGAATCACTTCACCGCGGGACGTATTGATGAGGAAGGCGGTGGGCTTCATCAAGGCAAGTTGCTCCTTACCCATAAGCCCGCGGGTCTGTTCTGTGAGCGGTACATGGAGGGAGAGGAAATCGGCCGTTTTTATCACCTCCGCCATATCTTTGGAAAAGGTGATAGCCTTTGCGCCTGAGGTTTCAGGTGCCACGTAAGGGTCATAGGCAAGAACGTCCATATGGAGACCCTTGGCACAGATCTCGGCCACAATACGGCCTATGCGCCCCAGGCCGATCAGTCCCACCCTATTCCCGGCAAGGTTCATGGGGCGGTACTCATAGCGGGATCTGAAGTTCCCCCTTCGTGTTTCATCCCCCAGGTAGGAGAAGTGTTTGGCCAACGCCCCCATCATGGCAACCGTATGCTCGGCCACTGATCGGTCCTGGGCGCCTTTCACGCCACAGACCACCACATGACAATCCGTGGCCGCTTCAACATCTACGTTGTTCAGACCGCCACCGGTGCGCGAAATGACCTTAAGCCGAGATGCCCTTTCGATCATCTCCCGGGTGACCTGCGTGGCTGTTCGTAAGATCAGGGCATCGGCATCCTGAAGGAGTCGACTAACAGAGTCCCCCGAAGGGTCAGGGCTGATGACAACTTCAGTCCTTCCTTCCAAGACCCTCATGCCCGCCCCATCTATGGGTTCTGATAGTAAAACCTTGTACATGGAATTCCTCTCAGATGGGCTCCACCTGCATGCTCAATTGTGCAGTTTATGCACATCTGTGTATACGATGTATCTATGGGGGGCTTTTTTGTCAAGCAAAAAAATGGATTCCAGGGGCCTATAAGGCCGCTTGAAATATCGCGGCAATGGGGCAGGGCTTGCCCCCTACTCGATAGGGGGGTGGGTCTGAAGGCAACACTTCCAGCTTGAAATTTTATCGGGTTCTGAGTATAGGAAAAAAGACAAAACAATTATCTATACAAAGGAGAACACTCGTGGATATTTATGAGGCGATTCGCGTACGCAGAAACGTGCATAAGTTCAAGGATGTGGAAGTTCCCCAGGATAAACTAGAAAAGATACTGGAGGCGGGCCTTCAGGCCTCGTCTGCTTTTAATCAGCAGCCCTGGGAATTCATTGTGGTCACGGACCGGGATATGATCAAGAAGCTTGCCCAGCATAAGTATGATCATAACATGCAGGGGCTTCTTGCCTCTAATTTACCCCAGGAGGAGGCCGAGCAGTTGGCCGGTGCCCAGAGAGATGCGTTTACCCATTCCGTGGCAGTGGCGCTCATCTGCGACAAAGAGAAAAGGCTGCCCATTGAGTCTTCCTGGAACTGCATTACCACTATCTGGCTTGCTGCCAGTGCCGAGGGTCTGGGGATGAGCCCTGCCTACTTCGGGCTCCCTGCACAGGGCCCCATAAAGGAAATGCTGGGGGTTCCAGAGACTTATGACATCGCCGCCGTCCTGAGGATCGGTGTTCCGGAGGTCATTCCTGATGCCAAGCCCAGGAAAAGTCTTGAGGAGTGCGTCCACTACAACCGCTTTTGAGATCGCCAAACCCTCTTAAAAAAAACGTTCCCAGCAATCCCTCGTGTATTTTACCCTCAGGCTTGAAGGGTATCCCATCCGAGGGGCGAAAGAGGAACAGGACTTAAGGTGACCCCGGACATCCCTAATAAGGTGAAGAAGAAAAAGCGCCCGAGACATTTTGTGTGGACCCTGGTGGTCTGTGCGCTGCTCTATTTCTTGGACGCGCAGCTCATAGGGCTGCCTAGCTTGGGCACCTTCCTTTGTGTTGTCTTCATGTTGACCAACTTTGTGGCGTTTCTTTGGCGCCGTAAAGGTGACCGTGCCATTGTGGTAAAGTATGGCATCAGGTCCCTGGCACTCTGTTTGACCGTTATTGCCATTCTGAGTACGTTCATGTTCAATAGGCATTTGGGCCATGTGAACGCAAGACTGATCATCAAGGCAGTTGAGGCTTACCGTGTGGAACAGGGGAAATATCCCGAACGTTTGGAGGACCTGGTCCCCCAATTCTTGTCCAAAGTGCCCAGTTCGGCCGTTCGATTGACCTCCACTAAATACTACTATCTGCATCACAAAGACTACCACAGCCTCATGTGGGCAGAAGCTCCCCCTTTCGGCAGGAGAACATACAAATTTGAAACCAAAGAGTGGTCACACATAGACTAAAATGAGATACTCATGAGGCTGCCGAACGGCAGATGGGCATTTTCCGACAGCCTCCATGCGGATAGTCATTGTTCTCCATGTGAGCATGTCCTGCAAAAATGCCAACGCATGGAACATTTCAACACAGAAGTTGTCTAAACTGGATGAATGAAGACATCAAAAAGCCTGCCGGTGAGCCCAGGGAAGATGCCGCACTGATCAGGGCCTTTCATGAGGGAGACAAGGTTGCATTCGACAGGCTAGTCCTCAAACACAAAGATCGGCTGTTCAATTTGTGCTACCGGCTGCTTGGAGATTACGAGGAAGCGAACGATTCTGCCCAGGAGACCTTCATAAAGGTCTAT
>CP070840.1:1355859-1359016 GCA_020342025.1 Deltaproteobacteria bacterium | reverse complement strand
TTCTCTTGGGAATCTCAAGGATAGGATGTTTGGTAATTCTTTTCGTTTTCATCTCAATTAAACCCTTTTGCGCATTAACGTTTAGAATTTTGCCCTATGAGTTTGTGGCGTCAGATCCTCGCCTCCTCAGCGAAAGTGGCAATGGTTCGAAAGTATTTCTCCCCACCTGCTACAAACGTATCATTATGACCGGCTTTCTTTAAAGGGAAAAAATATTTGGGGGCCTTGGCACTCTCGAATAACCTTTGGCCCAAGGAAAAAGGCACGATCTCGTCTCTTTCACCATGTATGAAAAGCTTCGGAACATCGAGATCGGGGATCTTCTTCTGATTATCGTAGTGAGCCGGCAAAAAATAGGAGAAGGGGCGGAATAGCCATATGGCCCTTGCCATGTCCTTCGTGGAGGTAAAGGCGCTTTCAATAATGATGGATTTGATCTCTTTTTGCAAGGCCACCTCTATGGCCACTGCTGCGCCAAGAGAACGCCCAAAGATGATGATCTGGTTAGGGAGAATATGCCTGTCTTTGATTAGATACTCATAGGCTGCCAGACCATCTGTGTAAAGACCCTTTTCAGAAGGCCTTCCAGAACTCTTGCCATATCCTCGATAGTCGAAAATAAAGACCTGGAGCTTGTGTTTCAAGAGTAATTGCACGTTATCAAGCCGGTGAGATATATTTCCTGCATTCCCGTGGCAGAAAAGAATGACCGGGAACGCGCCATTTAGAGGGAAAAACCAACCGTGGAGTTTCTTTCCATCCTCGGTATGGAAATAGACTTCTTCATGGTTCAATTGCATACCCTCAGGCGTGAAATCAAAAGCGCTTTGAGGAAAGAAGATAAAGAAGTTCTCAATCCTTGGGTAAAAGAGATAAAAGGCGATCCCCATAATGAGGATCAAAGAAATCAAATACGTCCACTTGATCGGCATTGACAATACTCGCAAAAATTTTCCGTCCAATTTCTTCAAAGAATCCTGCTGCGGCGAATTCAATCTGGGAATACTTGGGCAACAAAGGATTAGAGCCTGAATTTCAACCCTCCATCGTTCTATTATCCCAACATTCCATCATTCCAGTGCTCCAGTCCCTTTCTTAGATGTGCATCTCCACCACGTCTCCGTCTTGGAGTACGTAATCTCGTTGCACCATTTGTCCATCGTAGACCTCTTTGCCCCATATTCGGGCAAACTTCAATTTTTCCTGGAAGTCTTTGTGTATCTTCTCGGCCAAATCTTCCAGGGTGCTCCCCCTGGGAACGACGAAAGGCGCACTCAGATCCGGTTCTTTCCCGGGGGCCTTGGTATAGACGCGTATAATTCCAGAAAGATCAAAGATCCTCTCAATGAAGGCTGTCAATTTTCGTTTTGTACGGGTGGAGATCCCCACGCTGGGCAGACGGGTTTCTGAGAGTTCCAAAAACACATCGTAATCGTCCTCATCCTTTTCTTGATCCACTTTGTTGACCACGAGGAGAATTTTCTTGATGAAGGGGGGCTTTTTCAGGTCTTCTGCAATGGGCTCGCCCTCGGGAAAAACCCGCAATTCCCGTAGAAGGGAGAGGGTGTTCTCAAGTTGTTCAAGGGCATCCCCGTGGAGATCCAGAAGGATAACCAGGATATCGGCACGCCGAATCAGGTCCGCCAGCCCCGGCTCCATATAATCCTGAGATATGGGTGGTGTATCCACCAATTGAAACTGTATGTTTTCGTAGGGGACCATCCCAGGGGTCGGTTTCCAGGTGGAATGGGGGAAATCAGCCACTTCAGGGGTGGCGTTGGTGAGAGTGGCGATAAGGGACGATTTCCCCACATTTGCGGGACCAATGACCACAATCTGAGCCGCCCCCTCCCTGTCGATGGCATAAGCGGACTCGCGTCGGGAGACGCCCTTTTTCTGCTGAGGCTGGGTCTTGAATTTGGAGATCTTGCGACGGAGATCGGCACGGAGCTTATCTGTGCCCTTATGCTTGGGCATGATGGCCAACATCTCTTCCAGAACCTCTACTTTTTCTTTAGGCGTTTTCGCTTCTCGCAAACGCTTTTCCGCTTCAAAGTATTGAGGTGGCAGATTAGCTGGCATGAAGTGGAAATCCTCTTGAAACAGGGTCGACGACTAAGATCCGCTTTGGGGTTTGCAGCGGTAATCCTTGTTGTCAAGGAAGATTTGTCCGGAGTGTTGGAGTACTGGAGTATTGGAAAGAAGAAGGCCTCTAAATCATATTGAGCTGCTCTTAAATGCCTAAAATATTCCATTACTCCCTGGCCCGGACCTGGGTTTTGAGCCCAAGGCTTCAGAAGGCTTAACTTTTTTGCACCCGGCGTTTAACTGCTCCTCAAATTCGCATTGCGCCAGGTCTGGCCATACCTGCAATACGCCAGCAAACCCCCCGGTTGAAAGACAAATCTAGTCTTTTCCCATATACATATAGATGAAAGCTAAGTTCGTATAACGTGCAATCTTTTTACTCATACGCCACGACCCTGATCAGTCCTATTGTGGCTCCACTGTCATCGGTCGTGCAGGTATCACTGACAGAGATAATCTTTTTCACCTTCTTTTCCTTTACAAACTGGTTGACCATTTTATCCAGTTTGTCCAATTCTCCCTTGGTCTTGAATATCTTCATGGGGCATGTAAAAGTTTTGACTTTCATAACGACTTGACCTCCTTTCCCTTTGGTTTCTATTGAGGCTGTCGGAAAACGCCCATCTGCTGCGCTACCCTCATCCCTCGTCAGTGCGGCGTACTTCTATGTACGCCTCATTCCTCGGGATTTCGGAAGCCTTGCATCTGGACATTTTCCATCACCCTCTAAGAAGCCAGTTTTTCGACAGCCTCGTTAAGAAGCTTTAATTAGCCACCAGTCTCTTGAAATCACGATTCTTCCAGAGGGCCTTAAAACAGTTGGCCTCCCTTACGGTCTTCTTGATATCTGGATCCGTTTCTATGGCCTTTTTTAGTTTAGTTAGCGCCTCATCTTTTTTCCCTTCAGCGACGCAGACACTCGCCAGATTGTACCATGCCGGAACCAGGGTTGGTCTTATCTCGGTGGCCTGATTGAATGCCACCCTTGCTTCAGCATATCTTTCAAGTCTGAAAAATTCGGCACCTTTGTTATTCCACAGCACGGCAAGATCTGGTTTTACCTTGACCG
>CP070840.1:1349818-1355759 GCA_020342025.1 Deltaproteobacteria bacterium | reverse complement strand
TGGACTTACCGCGTGCCCGAAAGATTTTTCCCCGCCATTCTTCAGGTAAACGCCGCTCCACATCCACAAGTTCTGCACCTTCTTCAAGAGCACTTAACAAGTAACTAGCTTGCGTCTTATCATCCGCGGTTCCTTTTCCCCCTTCCCCTATGGATCGGTAGGTAACCAGCGCAGGCTTGGATGCGGCCTGAATCATTTCGTGCAGATCGAAGTTCTCCATCATGTCCAGACGAATTTCTAGCATATCACCGACGGCATTGGCCCGGGCTATTCTTTCGAGGGCCTCCTCAGTATTTTTGGCGGTGATGGGAATGCAGATCATAAGCTAAAGGGGTAAATGAGACTTATTCAATATTGTTTCTCAATTTATTCAGGAACTTCTCCATCTCCTCGTAATCCCTGCCTCTGATAATATGCGTCAGGTACGCTAACTGCGAATTGATTCCTTCTATCTGCCTCACTGTATTGGGATTGAACATGACCTCGGCCAGGAGATGATCGTCCTCTGAAAGGAGCCCTTTCGCAATATCCAGGTGCTTTCTAAACGTGGTACCTGGTGCCTCCTGTCTCTTCATACAAGCAGCAAACACCATTGATGAAGCAAAGGGAACTGAAAGGGAATAAGCAATGGTCTTGTCGTGTTCTTCAAATGTGTACTCATAGACATGAAGATTAAGGCCTTTGTAGAAATCTCTAAAGAACTCTTTTCCTTCCTCCTCAGACTCCTCAATAATGATCGCATTCTCATCGCGAAGGTCCCTGATGTTGGCAAAGGTGGGGCCGAACATGGGATGGGTGGAGACAAATCTCTTGCCAACTTTTTTGTAGTAATCATATATGCCCGTCTTTACCGATGCAATATCTGAAAGAATACAGTCTTCGGGTATGTGGGGAAGGGCGTCGCTAAATGCCTTATAGACATTGGGAAGGCTTACGGCGTTAATCAGAAGCTCAGGCTCAAATTCCTTGACCTCCGCAAGATCAAGGAGCCTTTTTACGTTAAAAAAGTATTTTAGCTTTCTTCTGTCTGTATCATAGACAGCCACATCATGGTCGAGACAGAACTCCTCCACAAGCCAGGCACCCATGTGCCCGGCACCCATAATACATATCCTCATGACACTTTCCGTTCCTTGTAACAGCCGATCAATTTAAATTGCCTAGTAATCCCTTTTACCTTTTCCAGTGCTTCAACCACGTTTTTATCTTTGGTTGCCCCCATAAAATCCACGAAGAATGCGTAGTTCCCAGGCTCGCTCGGTACGGACTCTATTCTTGTCAAATTAATATTTTCCCTAGCGAACTCTTCAAGGACACGGAAAAGCGTGCCTGCCTTGTGCTCTGTTGAAAAAACTACGGAGCATTTGTCGCCTTCTTCCTCGTTCTCTTCCTTCGAGACCACCAGGAACCTCGTCATGTTTCTCTCAAGATCCTCTATATCCTCCTTTATAATTTCAAGGTGATAGAGCTCCGCACAAAGTCTACTCGCAATGGCGGCAGACCCTTTTGGCCTTTCTTCCGCCAACATTCTTGCCGCACCCGCCGTATCATAATACTGCACAGGATCCAGTTTATTCCTTGAAAGAAATCGACGGGCCTGTGCAAGGGCCTGGGGATGAGAGTATACGGTACGGATCTCCCTGTGGTCCGTTCCGGGCAGGGCAAGCAGACAGAGGTGAATGGGAAGCTCAACCGCCCCCACCACATTGAGATCCGTGTCGATGAGAAGGTGGTTCACCTGTTCCACAGAACCGCCAAGTGTGTTTTCCACGGGAACAATTCCATAGTCATAGAGACCAGATCTGACCCCTTCAAACACCTCGGCGAACTGACTGCACGGCACAGGAACCAGGTCGCTGTTCCATGCCCTTGAGGCCACGTCACCATATGCGCCGTGTTCACCCTGGAATGCGATGAGTTTGTAATCCTGACGCTGAAGCGCTTTGCTTTCCTTAATAATCTCCGTATAGACCTTCTCTATAAAATCCGCATTGATCAGACCTGTTAAGTTCTTCCTGATCCTCTCAAAGACCTCCTTCTCCCTTTGCCGGTCTTCTATCTGCGCTTTGAACTTCTTGGCCATGAGGACCACTTCCATTCTGTCATTTAAGAGTTTCAGAATCTTGGAATCAATAAAGTCGATCTTTTTTCTGATCTCCAGCAAACTCATATCACACCTCCTCGCTGCTTCCACGTTTTCTCTACCCATGTGCGCCTAGTTATTGCTAACATTCAAAATCATTTCACTGATCACAGCCTCCAGTTCTTTCATGGATATCTTTTCCACAACCGCCTTGCCTATGCCGTGAAGCAGCACGAAATTTATGCCCTCTCCTTCCCGCTTCTTATCCTTTCTCACCGCATCAAGCAGTCTCTTCCCATCAAGTTGAACCCTGGTGGGGAGCTTGAATTTCTTGAGCAATCCCTCGATCCTCTCCATCTCCTCTGCACTCAGATACCCTCTTTTTTTAGAAAGGACTGAAGCAACCACCATACCTGCGCTGACCGCCTCTCCGTGGGGAGCACCTGTGGTCTTTTCTAGGGCATGTCCAAGGGTATGGCCGAAATTGAGCTTTCTCCGCTCCCCCTTTTCTTTTTCATCCCTGTTCACAATCGATGATTTCAAGAGGACCGAATCATATACAGCCTTCTCTATCACCTCTGCATCCAGCTGAAGCACTCTCTTGTAATGCTTTTCAAGATATGAAAACAGATCCGTATCGCCTATGACGGCCTGCTTTACCACCTCGGCTAGACCGCATGAGATCTCTTTCTCTGGCAGGGTCTTGAGGAGCTTCATGTCACAGATGACGAATTCAGGTTGATTAAAGACGCCCACCATATTCTTATATCCCTCGAAATTCACCCCGTTTTTCCCCCCAACACTCGCATCCACCTGCGATAAGAGCGTTGAGGCAACAAACCCGAACCGCACGCCGCGTAGATAGGTTGAGGCAACAAAGCCGGCAATATCACACACCACACCTCCACCGATCCCGACGATAAAACATGAACGGTCAGTCTCCAGTTCCAAAAGCTTTCCATATATGGTCTTGACCGTGTCCAGGTTTTTTATCTTTTCACCCATACCGATCTCTATGATTTCGCCGGGTGGAAAGTCTCTTGCATAGAGGCGCCTCACATTACTGTCTGTGATGATCACCACTTGTTCCGACGAAATGTACATTTTGACATTTTGAAGACTCTCTCCGACCAGTATGGTTGAATCCCCTGTAACGCTATGAATCTTAAAGCTCTTCACGCTACCCGCCCCCGAGTCTCTTTTTCCCACTCTGGCGTATTCCATTCAAATGAGACCGTAGCGACAACAACTTCTCCATCAAGCGAGCAAACATCTCGGGTGGCATGGCTTGATTAGCATCGCATACGGCCTCTTGAGGATTATGGTGCACTTCAATCATGACACCATCTGCACCCGCCGCCATAGCGGCAAGGCTCATGGATTCAATCAGGCTTAACCTACCTGTTCCATGAGAAGGATCAACAATGATAGGGAGATGGGAAACTTCCTTAACTGAGGGGACGATGCTCAGATCTAAAGTGTTCCGGGTGTAAGTTTCAAAGGTCCTTATCCCTCTTTCACAAAGAATCACGTTGGGATTTCCTTCTGAGAGTATGTACTCCGCGCAATTGAGCCATTCCTGAAGGGTCGAATACATCCCCCTCTTCAAAAGCACAGGCTTCTCCGCTTTTCCAACCTCTTTGAGGAGAGAGAAATTCTGCATGTTTCTGGTACCGACCTGCAAAACATCGACATATTCGCCTATCCAGGAGACATCTCGAGGATCTGTCACCTCAGTCACCACGGGGAGCCCCGTCTCTTTTTTCGCCTTCTCCAGGATCTTTAGCCCCTGGAGACCAAGTCCCTGAAAGTCATAGGGTGAAGTCCTGGGTTTGAAGGCGCCCCCTCTCAGCATGTTGGCACCCGCCTCTTTGACCTTCAGGGCTGTTTTTATTGTTTGCTCCTCGTTCTCCACACTACAGGGGCCGGCGATCACGACAAATTCCTCACCTATTTTCACATTCTCCACGGTGACAATTGTCCGCCTGTCCACCTCCCCGTTTAATGATGACAGTTTGAGATTATTCATTGGTTATACCTTCCTCCATCTTTCATGGGTGCTAGCACCTCGAAACCTGGGCCTCATGGATTCAGTGCCCTTTTTCCATGAGGCTTGGGATTAAGACCGATAAAGAGACTGTCGAAAAACCGGCTTCTTAGAGGCTGATGGAAAATGTCCAGATGCAAGGCTTCCGAAATCCCGAGGAATGAGGCGTATATAGAAGTACGCCGCAGTGACGAGGGATCAAGGTAACGCAGCCCTTCGACTTTGCTCAGGGCCATGAGCCTGCCGAACGGCAGATGGGCGTTTTCCGACAGCCTCAAAAGAAATTGCGCCAGTATGGAGTACATAGAGGGTTTGAATTCCAAATCACAAACTTCCCTATTGCCTTTATTGCCTTCATGCCTTACCACATGGGACTGCTGGTAAAGACATAGCTTTCGATGGGCTCTTCTTTGAGAACCTCCAAAGCCTTGGACACGGAAACGCCTTTGTGCACGATTTGGCCGATAGCCTTGATCATATTACCCGGTTTCTTATACTGAAATATGTTCCTGCCCGCAGACATGCCAAAGGCGCCAGCTTCCATCACACTGTGCACCATCTCCAGGAACTCCTTTTCCCTCGCCTTTTTTTCTCCCCCAATAGCGACCAGAGGAACGGGACACACAGAGACCACTTCCTTGAACGACTCTGCTGATCCACTATAGGGTATACGTACCAAGTCTGCGCCCATTTCAGCCCCGACCCTGGCGGCCCGCATCATGTTTTTTAACTGTCTATCTTTGTCTTTCACGCTGCCCGGGTCCATCAATGCGTAGAGCGGCATACCCCATCTGAAGGCATCTCTGGACACCCGGCCCAGCAGTTTCAACATGCTCCCTTCATCCGGTCCCCCCACATCTACCCTGACCGATACCGCATCAGACCCAATGATGACGGCTTCTTCCACGTCAGTAACAAGCGTCTGTCTTCCGTTTTCCGAAGTGGCGGTCAGGTGAAGGATCAAACCAATGTCCTTTCCACTGTGCCGGTGTCCGGCTGCGACAATCCCTTTATGAAGAATAACCGCATTGGCCCCCCCAAGTGAGACCACGTCCACAGTGTTCTTGATATCTTTGATGCCCTCTATGGGCCCCATGCCCACACCATGGATCAGGGGCACCATGACGGTTTTCCTGGTATTGCGATCCATAACCCTTTCCATACGAATCTTTTTCCCTAACATCTCATCTCCTCCTCTTAGATCTGTAAGTTGAAAATGCGCACCTGACCCCCTTGAATGGCCCAAAAGGAGCCATAGTTAGCAGAACGGGGATGAATGGCTTCCTTTTAAATCCCCCTCCGTCGCAGACTGTGTCGCAATCCCTTTTGGTCATTGCGCGCCCTTCGAGTACCTCAGGATAAACTCCCCGAAGGGAGCGTGGCAATCTCTCTGTTTTCCATAACTTATGAGATTGCTTCGGTCCTTTCACTCCCTCGCAATGACGTTGTCACACAGCCTATCCTTCACTCCAATCTTCCCCCCGCTTTCCTGGCGGAGGGGAAACCAAGCCGGCCTCACTCGCTTATACCACAGCCCTTGTTCGCAAATAGTGATCAGCCAAGACGATCCTGACCATGGCCTCAAGCACGGGAATAATCCGTGGAATAGAAGAGATGTCGTGCCTTCCACCGAATTTCAGCTTGGATGGCTGTCCTTCTCGGTCAACCGTATTCTGCTCCTGGCTGATGGAAGGAATTGGCTTCATGGCTGCCCTCAAGATGATCTCGTCTCCATTGGAGATGCCCCCTAGGATCCCTCCAGCGCGATTTGAACCAAATCCATCCAGAGTAATGGGATCATTATTTTCTGA
>CP070840.1:1334514-1349718 GCA_020342025.1 Deltaproteobacteria bacterium | reverse complement strand
GTGCCAGAGGTAATGACAATCTGATCTGGAGCGAACTCTACCCCATATTTTTCAAAGTAGTGTTCACAGATGGCTTCTCGCAGCTCGATGATACCCAGACTGTGCGTATAATGTGTGAGTCCATCCTGTATGGCTTTGACAGCACCCTCGCAAATGATCTGGGGCGTGGGGAAATCGGGTTCTCCAATCTCGAGATGAATAATATGATGCCCCTCGCGTTCCAGTTCATGGGCCTTTTCCAGGACGTCCATCACGATAAATGAGGGAATATTTTGGGCCCTCTCGCTTGCCCGATTCAGGTTTGAACAAGCCCTCTCCTCAAATTGGGAATTTGGAGTCCGGAATTTAGAGTTCGTCCTTGGCGTTTCTGAATTGGTCTCCTCCTTGCTCTGGGTACTTTCTTCTGTTTTCAAATTAGATCACCTTGTTTAATGGGTACTCGATGATTCCCTCAGCCCCTGCCTGTATGAGTCTTGGGATGAGCTCTCTCACTACTTTTTCCTCCACGACCGATTCCACGGAAACCCATTTTGAATTGTAGAGGTTGGCCACCGTGGGTGCATTCAGACTGGGGAGCAATTTAACCACCGGGTCCAATTTATCCTGCGGGACGTTCATCTTCAGTCCCACCATGTTTTCCGCCCTGAGTGCCCCTTTCAGGAGCAGAATAATCTGATCAATCTTTTCCTTTTTCCAGGAATCCTTGTAGGCCTCTTTGTTGGCGATCAATTGGGTGTTGGAGGTCATGAGTTCATGGATGATTTTTAAACCATGGGCCTTTAGGGTACTACCTGTCTCTGTGACCTCCACAATGGCGTCAGCCAGACCGGAAACCACCTTCGCTTCCGTGGCTCCCCACGAGAATTCCACCTGGACCTCAATGCCCCTCTCTTTGAAATACCTTCTCGTGAAATCCGTAAGTTCCGTGGAGATCTTCTTCCCTTGGAGATCCCCCAGTTCCTTTACGGGCGAGTCGGCTGGAACGGCCAGGACCCACCGGGCCGGTTTTTGACTGACCTTTGAATAGACCAGATCATCCACAACGAGCACGTCCGACTCATTCTCTTCAATCCAGTCTTTCCCAGTGAGCCCAGCATCAATGGTCCCACTCTCCACATACCGAGACATCTCCTGGGCGCGGCAAATCGTGCATTCAATGGAATCGTCATTGATGTCCGGGAAATAGCTCCTGCCATTGTTCACATTTATCTTCCAGCCTGATTTCTCAAAAAGGCTGATAGTGGCCTGTTGCAGGCTCCCTTTTGGAATACCGAATTTCAGCTTCTTCATTTTTTATACACCTTCTCAGGATCAAAGATCTTCTTGCCTTCCATGATGGCCTTCCCCCGCCGATCAACTTTTTTGTGAAAGCAACTCTCAAAACCCGTATGACATGCAGCGCCGCCCACCTGCTCCACTCTAAAGAGCACGGTGTCGTTGTCGCAGTCCACATAAACCTCTTTGATCTTCTGGATGTGTCCAGAAGTGTCTCCCTTATGCCAGATCTCCTGTCGTGAACGGCTCCAGTAGTGCGCTTCACCCGTTTTGAGGGTCTTCTCCCAGGACTCCCTGTTGATATAAGCAAGCATGAGCACTTTTCCAGACGCGTAGTCTTGAACAACCGCAGGCAACAATCCCTTACTTTTGGAAAAGTCCAGCTCGATCATGGAATAATAGGGCCTCAAAAAAATTCAAATTTTTTAAAATAATATATTTTTCAGCATATTCAAAGAAAAATTTACGAAAACATGGCAGAATGATCGGTCTTCACGGCTGGGATAAATCACGCCCTGCGATGGGGGCATGCGGGAAATTTCATTTCCCGGTTCAGGATGCCTCACCGCTCAACTGCCCGCAGGCGGCGAGTATATCTGACCCCCTGCTCTTTCTGATGATGGCCGTATAATATCTCTTCAAGAGGATATCCTGAAATTGGCGTATCTTCTCCATGGATGGGGGAGACATGGGGGTTCCTTGGTGCGGGTTGAGGGGGATCAGATTAATCTTTGCCCGGATGCCCTTGAGCGCTTCTGCCAGCTTCCGAGCATCCTCATCACTGTCGTTGATCTCTTTGATCAAGATATATTCAAAGGTGATCCTCTCTCCCTTGGAAAGCGGGAGCGATTTACATGCCCCCAGAAGGCTCTTTAAAGGGTATTTATTGTTGATGGGCATGAGGAGACTACGGGTATTATCGTCGGCTGCGTTTAAGGAAACCGCGAGCTTGATGTTCATCTCCCGGCCCCATCTCTTCATCTGTGGCACGAGTCCACAGGTGGACAGGGTTATCTTCCGCCTTGAAAAATTCAATCCCGTATCATCCATCAGGTTTATCACGGCCTTCTTTACCGCCTCGTAATTGGCGAGGGGTTCTCCCATCCCCATGAAGACAATATTGGTAAGTCGGTCCGGAGCATTCATGGATCGCTTCACGTGGATCACCTGATCTACAATTTCTGAGGTTGTCAGGTTACGCTTTAGGCCCTGTTTAGCGGTGAGGCAGAAACGGCAATCCATGGCGCAACCGGCTTGGGAGGAAATACAGAGGGTGTCATGATCCCTCTCAGGGATGAGGACTGATTCGATGAAATGGCCATCCTCCAACTTAAATAGGTATTTCTTGGTCCCATCCCTGGACTCTTGGGTCTCCGTCCGCACTATATGACAGATGCGGGCCTTTTCTTCCAGAGAGGCACGTAGATCTTTGGGGAGGGTGGTCATCTCCTCAAAGGATTTGGCCAGTTTTTTGAAGATCCAGTGTCGGATCTGGCGTCCCCTGTAGGCTTCGAGGCCTTTGCCAATGGCCCACTGCTCAATTTCATGGGCACTCAACCCTTTGAGATCAGTCTTCATTTTCGCATTCGCCTTTTGACAAGGCTGAGGGGTTTTCGCACATGGTCCTCAACTTTGCCAACTCCCACACGTAGTCATAGAGATGAAGTCCTTTGCTGGAGGCTATGATCTGCCCGTCCTTGACGCCAATGCTTGAAGACATATACTCTTTCAAAAGCTGGATTGCGCCCAGGTTGGCAGGGAAGCCATTCCAAAGATCCCATGACCGAAAGTAAACGATGAAATGGAGTTTCCCATCGCTTATTCGCGTATCTATCCCCCGAAGACAGGGAGGATCTGCAAGATAAATAGACTCAGGGTCTCCCACAGTCATGTAGGCCTGGTTTGTGCCATAACCCTCCTCCTTGTACATGCGTATAACCTCTTCGATCTGTGGCTCCAAGTATTGACCATAGGTATAATCTTCTCCAGGCTGTTTGGCTGAGGTCATAAGGTAAGGAAGATACTCCTCCAGATATCCATCAGCAACCGGGTTCGGAATACCAAGAGAAGGAGGGATGTCAGGCAATAGGGGTCGAACACCAGGATACTTTATTTGTATGGTCACATAGTCGAATTCCAGGCGCTTCTGCCCTTCATAGCTACCCCTCTCAATGGTATATTCCCGTCCCGTTTCCAACAATCTGTAGACGCACTGAAACCAGGCGTCCGGCAGGTCTCGTGCTTCAATGAAATTCAGTTTCATGGTTGTTCATCTCCGAAAGATGGCTTTCATCCATAAGCTTACAGAGATAGGTTAAAAGATGCTATCTATCCTGGAAACTTTTGACCTCGAACCTCCCACCTTTTTTCCCCAAATTGCTCATTGAGGGAAGTGAGATCCGAGCATAGACTCATTTTTGCAGGGGAAATTGAAGCTTGTCAATTCAAAAGAGGCGGGGGGCCTGATCGCCCGGGACAATAAGCGTTTAACCTTGCTATGTGCTAAAGGGCGCTTTCCCATAGGTATAACAAAACGATGAAAGAATTACTTTGGGCCTTTCGGGTACCTGCGAATAAAAAATTGTTCACATCTCAATGTGGCTGGTATATATGTGGCTCTACGCAGAGGGATGCAAAGCGACCATAATCCTTGGATATAACTATCTTATTGTCTATGCCAAACCCGAAAAAGAACCTACGCCGGACTGTAACCAGATAAAGTCTTTCATGAAGCTTATGTCTAACGGCCTTCGCTAACAAATAAATGAGGAGGAAATGCAGTTATGAAGACGGGACTATTGTTGATTGATATCCAGAATGACTACTTTCCAGGCGGGAATATGGAGTTGGTGGGGATGGAGGCGGGATCAAAGAAGGCCAAGGAACTTCTAGATCTATTCCGAAAGAACAACCTGCCCACCTTTCACATCCAGCACGTGTCCGTGGGCAAAGGGGCTGGTTTTTTTCTTCCCGATACGGAAGGCGCTGAAATCCATGAGAGCGTTAAACCCCTTCCGACGGACTTGGTCATTCAGAAACACTTCCCAAACACCTTTCGCGACACGGACCTCTTAGAAAAACTTAAAAGCTCTGATGTCACAGCGCTGGTCATTTGCGGCGCCATGAGTCATATGTGTATTGACGCCACCACGCGGGCAGCTGCGGATCATGGGTTCAAGTGCACGGTGATCCACGATGCCTGCGCTACCCGAGATCTCCAATTCGGAGATACCCTCGTTCCGGCAGAACAGGTCCATGCCTCATTCATGTCGGCCCTGGGCTTTGCCTATGCAAAAGTGATTTCCCTTCAGACCTTTCTGTCCACTTTCGAGCCAGGAGAAAACTAGTCACTGTATCATATATTCCTATCTTTTGGAGTGAAGGCCTGTTCCTGAAAGACGATATCTCAGAAGAAATTCCACTGAGCATCGCCGTGGTCTGATCTTAGAGGGTTTACGCCCGGAAACCCCTGGCAGAATGTCTCTTCCCGACCTAGACAGAGGCCCTTTAAACCCTCTAAGGTCAGACCACTTCCCCCGACCGCCATAGATATCCTCTTGAAGGAATGGGCCATCGCTCAATGGATGCGAAGACACAATCTTCCAGTATTGAAATTTATGGAACAGCGCACGAGGCTTGAAGGAAAGACATGGAGAGTATCCTGGACTGGGGCATAAGCGTCGTTATTTGGTTCCAACAGTTTAGCCCCGCCCTCGACCTGCCATTTAAGGCCTTTACTTTCATGGGAGATCAGCCGTTTTTCATGCTTTTACTCCCCCTCGTCTATTGGTCTCTGAATCGGCGCCTTGGTGCCAGGCTGACCATCCTTTTTCTTTTCTCTGCCTACCTGAACACGGTGGCTAAAGTGTTCGCGGCTCAACCCAGGCCTTACCAGTACGACCCCCGAGTGCTTCCACTGTACAAGGCGGGTGGCGGGGGATTCCCCAGTGGCCACACTCAAAACACCGTCGTTGTCTGGGGGTACCTGGCCTCCCATTTCCGACGCGTGGGGCCGTGGACTTTAGCCGGTTGCCTGATGCTCTTGATACCCCTCTCAAGGCTCTACCTGGGCGTCCACTTTCCCACCGACCTCCTGGGCGGCTATCTCCTGGGCGCTGCGCTACTCCTCCTTTATCTCCGGCTGGAACCGGTTGTGGAGGCATGGCTCACGCAGAAAGGCCTGGGATGGCAACTCGGCGCAGCACTCCTCGTTTCCCTCTTACTGGTGCTCCTGGTGCCGGGTAACGGGAAGCAGGGCGTCATCATTGGAGCGACCCTCATGGGGATGGGGGTTGGTTTTGCCTTTGAGTGCCGGTGGGTGCGTTTTGACTCTGGGGGCGTGTGGTGGAAGAGGGTCTTGCGTTTTCTTGTCGGGGTACCGGTTCTCTTCACCCTATGGCTAGGGTTACGCACCGCCTTTTACGGGTTGGAACCTGAACAGAGCTACAACTTCTTTCGTTACCTATTGCTGGGTCTGTGGAGTGGGCTGGGCGCACCCTGGCTCTTCGTGAGGCTTCACCTGGCAGAGAGGCGTTAGGCTGAAGCCCCTTCCAATGCACCCCCAGTGAACACCCAATGTCTAAATCTCCCCCTCTTTTCCCACCTTGCGAGGAGAAAGCCAAATGTTCACAAAAGTATACATTTGTCCCCACATTTTTTGGCTTGGGCTTATTCGCTGTGGGCTTAACCGATTGAAATCACAAGATTAGCATGGTGATTTATTTTTTTGGAATCGTTTTTGCTTACCTATATCTGGGTTTTCCCTGCAACATGAGTCAGTATATGGATCATAGGGTAGAACTGCGTTCACCATGAGGGCGAGCCTTCAGGGTCGGCCACTGAGTTTGAGGCCCATATCATCGCACAGATAGGGGACGTGCTTAACCGCAATCTCATGACTACACCGAAATTATCCATAATTCATTTGTGTCCAACTAACATGATCCGTTTTTTGGATGAAGTACAGAACATGATCATATGGTCACAAGCTCTCGGTGTTGTCCTGTTATCGCTTAGGTATTTGTTGGCAGGCTCTTGATCCGCGGAGCGAGCGGGGTCATGGTTTTTTTGGCGTGCTAAACCAATCGGGGGTTTATTTTGTTTTTCAAAAGGATCACGATAATACTGGTTCCCGATGGGACAAAAGGTCCGAAACAATTGAAGTTCCCATTGCTTTTGCTCCCCTTTCTTATCCTTTTATTACTTTCCTTCGCTGTCTCTGTTTGCTGGGTTTTTCGAGAATATCAAGTCATGCAAGACCAGATGCCTCTCCTGGGTCAGCTGCAAGAAGAGAATGAACGGCAAAAAAGGCAGTTCACTCATTTGGCCCAACGCATTGATGAGATTATCGGAAATATGGGTCAATTGAAGGAACTTGATCTCAAACTGAAAGTCATGATGAATCTGGAAACAGGTGAGGGGAGTGCTCCAGGGGGTGTGGGTGGTTCTGCCCCCTCATTACCCTGGCCCGATTATTCGGAGGCAAAGACCCACAAAGATCAGGTTCGTTTGATGCATCAATCCTTAGATAACCTGAAAACCGAAGTGGCCATGCTGAAGCGGGATAAGAGCGAGTTTCGAAAGTTCCTGGAAACCCAGAAAAAACTCCTTGCTTCAACGCCTTCCATATGGCCGACCAAGGGGTGGCTGAGCTCCCGCTTTGGGTACCGCGTCTCTCCTTTCACCGACGAAAAGGAGTTTCACAAAGCGATTGACATATCCGCACGGATGAACGCACCCATTGTCGCACCCGCGGACGGCGTTGTGTTTGGCGTCGACTTTGACCACGGTTTCGGAAAAACGTTGGTCATTAAGCATGGTTATGGGGTGGCCACCCTATATGCCCACTTAAACAAAATCCTCGTGAAGAGAGGCCAGTACGTTAAGCGCGGTGAAAAGATAGCCCAGGTGGGCACTACAGGCCGCTCCACGGGACCACATCTGCATTACGAAGTTCGTGTGAACGGCTTGCCTGTAGATCCACTCCGTTACATTCTCAATTAATGCTCAACGCGCCATTCCAACCCTACGAAACAGACGGGAGAAGAGAGTTCGAAGTCTTTCTCCAGCAAGCTTATGGGTGATCGAGTGCATAGGTAATCATCTCCTTTTCTTTCTTGCCGTGGATAAGTCCCTTCTCCTCAAGATATCTCAGATGTGCAATAGCCTCTCCAGTGGCAAACCACTTTTGTTGGAGTGGGAATTGATTCCACGAATCGTATTCAATATCCCATGTCATCTCTGCTGCCACTTGAAAGGCGTTCTTGGGACCCTCTCTGAGGATTACAAGGATCTCATTCACTCTATTTTGATGATGGAGCTTCAATTCTTCGATTCTTTCTCTATGGTTCGTGAAAAGACGCCTGTGTCCCGGCAATACGAGATCAACCTCCAGCTCATACACCTTGTCAAGACTGGCAAGATAGTTTTTCAGTGGATTCCCTTGGCTCGACCAACACTGAATGTTCGGCGTTATATCAACGAGTATGTGGTCGCCTGAAATGAGAATCTTCTTGCGCGGTTCGTACAGACACGTGTGACCCCAGGTGTGACCGGGGGTTCTGACACATCTGAAATGGTAATCCCCAACTTGGAGCGTGTCTCCATCCTCCAAAAGGATCATGTCAGGTATCCGCTCTGCTCCATACTTATATCCGGGGTGGTTAAGGAGAGCCGTTCTGAGTTCTTTTTCTGGAAAACCGTTCATGGTGCCGTAAGGGATCATCGCCTCAAAGCGTTTAGGCATTTCAATGATTTCTTTGTCCGGTCCATTGAAATAGACCAAACGGGTGCCTCTGACCAACCTTGAGACCAGAGCAATATGATCCGCATGAAGATGGGTAATGAAGAAGTCCGTCCGCTCCAGATCCAGATCCAGCTCACGCAATCCGGCCTCCATCGCGTCTAGACATTCTTTTCGGTTCAGACCCGTATCGATAATAAGATTTCTATCAGCCGCTCTTACCACGTAAGAGTTGAGGTACTTGAGGGGATTCTTCGGCAGGGGGATCTCATTTCGAAATAGATTGGGGCGGATCTCTTCAATCATTCGTTCACTCCTTTTACCAGATCTAACCACCTTAATGGGTCTATGAGCAGCCGTGGCCATCCGATTATTGCATCCTTGAGGCCCGTGTGCAAGCAGTCTCTCCTTCGATTTCTCTGCCTGGCGAAAGTGCTATTCATTTGGGAATCTTTGTCTGAGATTGTAATTTATGGAAATTTCAGTATACTCCCTGCAAACTCAAACTTGCCCGTTCCCCATAAAAAATGCTGAGAGCGGGTCCCAACAGATAGATGGGCGAAAAAATTGCCACCACAAGAGTGATTTCCTGGTCCTTATATGATTGGGCCAACTCCGCCTTTGCCACCAGTGTCATGGCCGGGTTTTTTCCCGTGTTCTTCAAACAATACTGGAGTACAGGTGTGGAGGTCACGACAAGTACTTTCCGACTAGGCATGGCCAATTCAATCGCCAGTCTCGTCGTCGCCGCCCTGGCCCCCATCCTAGGGGCTATCGCCGACAGGGGCGGCGCAAAAATAAAGTTCCTCCTCTTTTTTGCGGCCATGGGGATCATCATGACAGGGGGGATGTTCTTCGTGGCAAAGGGTGCATGGGAAGTCGCCGTTTTGCTCTATGTCTTGGGAATAATCGGCTTCTCGGGGGGGAATGTGTTCTATGACTCGCTCATTGTCCATGTTTCCCCTCATGGCAGAACGGACATGGTTTCATCTTTGGGTTTCTCCCTCGGTTATCTTGGCGGCGGCCTCTTGTTTGCCATGAATATCTTCATGACCCTGAAACCTGCCTTGTTTGGTCTGGCCGACGCCAGCGAAGCCATAAGAGTCTCTTTTCTTAACGTGGCCATCTGGTGGGCGGTATTCTCTATCCCCATCATGATCTTTGTGAAGGAACCAACGACTCCACGCCAAAAAAGTGGCTGGGCCATGGTGGGGGCGGGTTTTCGACAACTGAAAACAACCTTTGGGGAGATCCGTAAGCTGCGGCTGGTCTTCTTGTTTCTCATTGCCTATTGGCTCTACATTGATGGCGTGGACACGGTTATACGGATGGCCGTGGACTACGGTATGTCACTCGGGTTTGAAGCCAACAGCCTTATTGTCGCTCTGATGATTACGCAATTTGTGGGGTTCCCTGCGGCCATCGCCTTCGGCAAATTAGGAGAAAAACTGGGAACCAAGAGAGCCATTCTCCTGGGCATTGGGGTTTATGTAGGGGTGACCATCTGGGCCATGTTCATGGAGAAGACGGCTGAGTTCTATGCCTTGGCCGGGGTTGTTGGCCTGGTACAAGGGGGCGTGCAGTCTCTGAGCCGCTCTTTTTACTCTCGGATCATCCCCGCTAACAAGGCCGCGGAGTTTTTCGGCTTTTACAATATGTTGGGCAAGTTCGCGGCCGTCATCGGCCCCTTTCTGGTGGGCTGGGTTGGGGTTCTGACAGGCAATCCGCGCATTGCCATCTTCTCCATCATCATATTGTTCATAAGCGGAGGTGTGATTCTGCACATGGTGGACGAGAGAGAGGGTGAACAAATGGCCAAGGCGTTGGAGCAGGTTTAGAGGGGAATTAGACGGGTATGAATGTCATCAAAGGCTATCTCTGTGTGGTGGCCGCTGCCATCATGTGGGCATCATCTGGCACAGCGGGCAAGGGCTTGTTCGAGCAAGGGATAACACCCTTTGAGCTGGTCCAGATTCGGGTCACCCTCTCATCGGTCTTGATGGCCACGGTTTTCGGGATCTTTTCAAGAGGATTCCTTAGAATCAGAGTGAAAGACCTGGGCTACTTCCTCTTGCTGGGTGGCGTTGGCATGACCTTGGTGCAGGGCGCCTATTTTTACACCATTAGCAAAATCCAGGTGGCAGCGGCCATCCTGATCCAATATTTGGCCCCAATCTTTGTGGCCTTCTATGCCATCTGTTTCTGGAAAGAACGTCTTACAGGTGCGAAGCTTTCTGCTATCGTTCTCGCTGTTGGCGGTTGCTATCTTGTGGTGGGCGGCTATAATCTTCAACTCCTGCAGATGAACCGTCTGGGAATCATGGGGGGTCTCACGTCCGCATTATGCTTTGCTGGATATACGTTGTTGGTAGAACGGGGAATGCACCGTTACAAACCCTGGACCATGCTTTTTTACTCTATGGCATTTGCCGCCCTCGCCTGGCATATGGTTTACCCTCCGTTTCACTATGTGATTGCCGGATTTAGCTGGGCTCAGTGGGGATGGATCCTCTACATTAGCGTTGTGGGCACCATCATGCCCTTCGGCCTTTTTTTTGTGGGAATCAACTATATCCGTTCCACGCGCGCCAGTATAACGGCAACCCTGGAGCCCATCTCCGCGGGTTTCTTCGCTTTTGTCTTTCTCGGAGAGGCCCTGGAGCCCCTTCAGATCCTCGGGGGAATTCTGGTCATATGTGCCATTGTGCTTTTACAGGTACAGCAGGAACAGGACGAAATGACCCCAGAGCGGATCCGGACACAAAGATCATAAAAATGCCCATCGAGGATGAACGGGCATGCCTGGGGTCTCAGGAATGAGATTTCCAGCCCGTTTTTGCAGTTGAAATGTGAGTGCATTATAATTACGATATATTCCATTGACCCTAAGATTGCCGTCCAAGAATACACGTCCAAGCCGAAATCTTTGTCCCTCTGCCAGGAGTCCTTGCAATCCTGCGGGACCTGGATATGGACGAATCTCAAGACCATCTTCTTAGAAAAAGAAGCCCAAAATCAATGGCAAAAAAGAAACAGGTTCTCGTTATAGGCGCTGGAATTGCAGGTCTGACAGCATCCCAGGAACTGGCCCAGATGGGGGTTCACGTGCTTCTGATAGAGAGGAGGCCATTTATTGGGGGCCATGCTGCCAACTTCACCTGCAAAGCGACAGACAGATGCGCCAAATGTAACTACTGCCTGGTTCAGGCCAGCCTGAAGGAGACTTCAACAGACAATCGCTTTGAGCTCAGATTGCGAACAGAGGTTGGGGCCATAGAACGAAATGGGAGGATGTTCCAGGTATCCTTCCGATCTGGGCCAAAATTCATCGATCCTGAAAAATGCACGGACTGCGGGCTCTGTTACGAAAAGTGTCCAAAGGGTGCCATTATTACTGCCCCTTCTCCTCATCTTCATCCCTTCTACGCCATTGATCCCTCCAAATGTACCGATCTTCAGGACAAGGAGAAACAGTCTTGTCAGTCCGTTTGCCCTGAGGGAGCGATCGATTTTGACGAAAAAGAGCACATAGGTAGCCGTCAAGTGGATGGCGTCTTGTTGGCAACAGGGTATGAGCCTTTTGATCCAGGAGAAATTAAGAGATTCAATTTCCAGCAGTTTAAGAATGTGGTCACAGAAATGGATCTAGAGAGGATACTTCGCCTTCAAGGGGACGTTTATAGACCCTCTGACAACGCTCCTCCAGAAAGCATCGCATTCGTCCAGTGTGTGGGGAGCCGCGACCCCCATCTGAACCATGATTATTGTTCAAGGGTCTGTTGCGGTTATGCCCTTAGGATGGCCCTGAGAATCATCCATTTTCATCCCCAAATCCAAATAACGCTGTTTTACATGGACATTCAGAATTTCGGCAAAGACTTCCAGCGATATTACGAGGAGGCCAGAAATAGCATACGCCTGATAAGGGGCCTTCCGGGAGATTTCTATCCGGCGCGCAATGACACCGTCTCCTTAAGCTTTTATGATGAAGACACCCGGAGAACGATTACGAATGATTTTGATATGGTTATTCTCTCTGTCGGCATAACGCCTTCCGCTTCGCATGGTTTCTTTAAAGATAGGCTTGGACTTTCTCTTAATGGGGATGGGTTCTTGGCTGCGCCGGAGCAGGCGCAAGACAAAGGAATTTTTGTGGCAGGCAGTGCAGAAGGCCCTATGAATGTCTCTGAATCCATCACCCATGGGAAAAGGGCCGCCCTGGAGATGGCAAGATATCTGGGAGTTATTAAAGACCAGTAAAGCTCCCCGCCCACAGGGCGGGGCATCCTGGCAAAGGCGAATGAACAGGGAACATTCAAAAAAGAATCTGGAAATGATGGAGATGAATATTTCTCCCAAAGTACTGGTAATGGGTTCTGGTCCGGTTGCGCATATGGCCGCTCTGGAACTGGCCAAAATCGGTCACGAGGTCCTGCTGTGCAACCAAGCCACAAGCATCGCTGGAAACATTCATCTGTGGGGTAGATCGGATGATCCTCTGTTGCAACTCGGTTCTCTGATCAAGGACCTGGAAGATCACCCGAGGATCGAGATTATGGCACCCGCAGAGATCCTCGAATTTAAGGGCTCACCCGGGAACTTTCAGGTGAGGTTAATAGGAAATGACGAGGCCAGCATGAACAAAGAGGTGGGTGCCGTCATTCTGTCCAACGAGCCGTTTCCTGTGGCCAATTTTGAGTCCTGGGGAGTGAATGCGTCTGAGAAGATTAAGGACCTGTCTTGGGTGGAATCCGCACTCTTCTCTTCTCAAGAGGATCCCTTTCTTTCTGGTGATTCTGCCAAGACGGTCGTTTTCCTCTGCGGATTTTTCCATCAGTCCAACCCCTATTCTCAAAAGAGGGCCATGGAGGCAGGCAAAAAGCTGGTCTCAGAAGGAAAAAACAGGGTCATTTTCCTTGTAGACCAATTTCAAGTGGCTGATTATGGGCTTGAACGACTCACCCACAAAGCGAGGCAAGCGGGTGTTCTTTTTGTGAAATTGACGGGGATCAGGCCGCAGATCGAAACGGGAAAAAATAAGGTCATGGTGTCCTATTATGACCAGGAGCTTGAGGAGAAAGTGACAATCCTTCCGGACTTCTTGGTTTTGGAGGAAGCCTACAAGGCTCCCAAAGAGATGACACATCTTGTGGACATATTGGGCGTAACAGCCGACCGGAGTGGCTTCATCCAGGGTGAAAATATCTATAATCAACCCATTTATACCAATCGTCATGGAATTTGGGTGGTGGATTCTGCAAAAGGCCCTGTCTCACTCAAAGAGGGTATTGAAGAAGCAAGGGCCGCAGCGATGGACATTCACCAGTTTTTAGGGAAATGGGGGCAGGTTATTGCTGAGAAGCGAGTCCTGTTTGATGAGGCAAAATGTGGAAAATGCCTAACCTGCTATCGTTCCTGTCCTCACCTTGCCATATCCTATTTAGAAGTAAAGCCCGTATTCCACGACCTGGCTTGCAAGGCCTGCGGTATCTGTGCGGCCGCTTGTCCCATGGATGCCATTCAGATTGCGCACTTTACGGATAATGAGATAATATGGGAGATTGAGAAAGCGGTTCAGAACCGATCTGGCCACACCAAGGGGGATGAAGTCTCCCTTGTCGCTTTTTGCTGCGAGAATTCGGCCTCTGACTCCGCCCGGATGGCCTCTTTAAAGGGGCTCCCATTGCCAAATGGTCTTGAAATCGTTAGGGTCCCATGCGCAGGAAGAGTGGATCTGCATCACTTGCTGAAGGCTTTGGAATGCGGTGCAGATGGAGTGATGATCATTGGATGTCACGATGAGAGTTGCAACTCCGTAAGAGGGAACAGACTGGCGAAAAAGCGGATAGAGATTATTGGGGAAGCCCTTGGAGAAATCGGTCTGGAAAAGGAGCGTCTTTTCTTTGAGAGCTGCGCACCCGGCATGGGTTGGGAATTCTCTAGAATAGCAACAAAAGCGGAGCATGTTATACGCGCCCTGGGGAAGGACCGTTAAAGACATCTCTGGAGGCCTCCATTGACCAAAGGCAAACATGCGGAAGAAATCTGCCGGGACAGAAAGTGAGGTGACTTCATGACTGATATCGATTTTGAAAACACAGACCCCAATTTCAAATATGAATTGGCCAAACAGCCGGGCGGTGAAAAGATCATGGCCTGTTTCACTTGCCGCACATGCACGGCAAGCTGCCCTATCACCGCTGTTAACGAAAGATTTAATCCCCTCCGAATCATCCGCCTGGCCCTTTATGGACTCAAGAAGGAGGTCCTGGGTAGCGACTTCATTTGGCTATGTTCCAGTTGTTATGCCTGCCAGGAAAGATGCCCCCAGGGCATCAGCATTACGGAAATTATGACCCTTTTGAAAAACATGGCCGTGAAAGAGGGGCACGCCCCCGCGGGCGTCAGGGTGCAGTTGGATCTCATCAAGACCCATGGTCGCATCTATCCCCTTGATGATTTTGACAACAAGAAACGGAAAAAGATCAATCTACCCGCCTTACCCACTTCGTGTGAGGTGATGAAAGATCTCTTTCCCGAAGAATAGAGTCATTGGAGTGTTGGAATAGTGGAGTAATGGAGTAATGGGCAATGTGAACGAAAAACTTTTGTTGATATAAGATACGGACACTTTAGAACAACTAATTTGAATGCTACTTACAAGAACGTGATTTATGCTACTAAAACATCCATCACTCCAGTACTCCGTTGCTCCATTACTCCTGTATTCAGAGTTAACGTTCAGGAGATTGAATCACGAATCCACCATGAACACACAACGAACATCTGGGAACTAAGCTATGACCTATGCCCTCTTTTTAGGATGTACCATCCCCGCAAGATCTAGAAACTACGAACTCTCTGCAAGAAAAGTGGCCGATAAGCTGGGTATGGAACTGGTTGATCTGGATAAATTTATCTGCTGCGGATTCCCCATCAAGAACTCTGATCACAGGTCATCCCTCATCCTGGCGGCCTACAATCTGGCCCTTGCACAGGAAAGAAAACTGGATATCTGCACCCTATGCAGCTCCTGTACATCCGCCCTGGCCGAGGTGGAGCATTTGTTGGCAGCAGAAGAAGATACGAGAAATGAAGTAAACGAGGCGTTGTCCAGGGTGGGCCTCCGATACGATGGCCGAACAAAAGTGAGACACTTTGCCCGTATTCTCTATGAAGAAATAGGT
>CP070840.1:1324802-1334414 GCA_020342025.1 Deltaproteobacteria bacterium | reverse complement strand
TGCCCGGCCAATGGCCAGCATTTTCTGCTCCCCTCCACTAAGAAGACTTCCCCGCCGTGAGTCCAAGTCTTTTAGGGCTGGGAACAGATCATATACCCTCTCCTTGTCCCATTCTTCGCCCCCCCTGGCCTTCCTGGCTTCTATCTCCAGGTTCTCCCCTGCGGTAAGGTCAGCAAATATCCTTCTATCATCTGGGACGTAACAGATCCCTTTTCTGACAAGGACATAGGGTTCTTTGCCCGTGATATCTTCTTCCCTAAACGTAATGCGCCCCTTTTTAGGGGGAGTCAGACCGAGGATACTCTTGAGGGTGGTGGTCTTTCCAGCCCCATTTCGGCCCAGCAGGCAGACCACTTTGCGCCGATCCACTTTAAGGGAGACCCCAAAGAGGATGTGACTCAAGCCATAGAAAGTGTGGATTTCATTCACCTCGAGCATCACGCTTCTCCCAAATAGGCCTCCTGCACTTCATCATTCTCCCTCACCACTTCCGGCTCTCCCTGGATAATCGTGTTCCCGTGGTGCATCACCATGATACTCTGTGCCACATCAAAGACCACGTCCATATCGTGCTCACAGAAAAGGATGGTCAAACCCCTCTCGTCAGCGAGCCGCTTGACAAGTTTCATGGTCAAAGTGGTCTCCTCAGGGGACATGCCGGCTGTAGGCTCGTCAAGGATGAGCAACTCCGGCTCGTTTCCCAGGGCGATGGCTATCTCCAGAATCCTCTGGTCGCCATAGGAAAGGGAGCCGGCGATGTGCTCCCCCTTGTCCAAAAGCCCCACGCTTTCCAGGATACGCTCTGTCTCCTCCACAGCCATTTTCTGGGCCGGCCGAAAGAGTTTGTTGCTCTTTTTCTGCTGGGAGAGCACCGAGACCTGGACATTCCTAAACACAGAAAGGCGATGAAAAATGTTGGCGATCTGAAATGAGCGGGCTATTCCCCTTCTGCAGATTTCGTATGTGGGGAGCCTGCTCACATCTTTCCCATTAAAAATAACCCTGCCTTTGTCCGCTTTTAGTTGCCCGGATATGAGGTTAAAAAGCGTGGTCTTTCCCGCACCGTTGGGCCCTATCACCGCCACCAGTTCACCCTTATCCACACTAAGGTTGGCCCCATTGACCGCCTTGAAATCATCAAATGACTTATGTATCCCCTCCACACGGAGCATCTATTCACTTCCTCTCTCAGTCGCCACTTCAGAGCTGGCGCCGAATTTCTCCAAAAAATAGCCCATGACCCCCTCGGGCAAAAAGAAAATGAGCAAGATCAATATGATCCCCAGGATCAACGTCCAATACTCGGTGTAGATGCCCACGAATGTTCTCAAAGACACCATGATGGCCGCGCCCAAAACGGGGCCAGCAAAGGTAAACCATCCTCCCAGAAGGCACATGATGAACACCTCCAGTGAGAGGACCCAAAAGAGCAGATCAGGAAAAACGGTATGTTCCAGCACAACGAACAGAACGCCCGCCACACCGGCAAAGAACGTGGCAATGACGATGGCCATGAGCTGATGACGCCTCACATTAATACCGACCGCCTCGCATCGATCTGGATTGTCCCGAATGGCCTGTAGCGTGGTGCCAAAAGGGGATTTGAGGATCATATACAGCACGATCAGGCAAATGGCCAATAGGATAAGGATAAAGTAATAGGCGTTGTGCGTAGAAGATATAAATGAAGGCATGGCAATGCCATGGAGACCATCATCTCCCCCCGTAAGGCTATACCACCGAAAGGCGATGGCCCAGATCAGCGATCCCAATGAGATCTGGAGCATGCCAAAGTACAACCTGCTGAGCCTGACACAAAACCAGCCGATAAGCAGGCCGGCCACTCCCGCAAAGATGGGGCCCGCAATAAAGCTGACCCATGCGGGTAAGGAGGTCTTGGTCAGGAATAGGGCGAACGTGTAGGCCCCCACCCCGTAAAAGGCGGCATGATGAAACTGAAACAACCCCCCGTGACCCACCGCCAGATTGAGGCTCATGGCTAACAGCGCAGTCACAAAAATGACAGCCAGGATATAGGTATAAAATCTGGGAATGATTGCTGGCAAGAAGAGCAGGACCACAAAAAGCGCCACAGAAAGCCAGAATGATTTCAGGCTGAAAATACCCCTGTTCAAGTTGAGCCCCCAATAAAATTGCTTTGCAATTTTATATTAAATCTCGCCAAGAGATTTTATCACCAGACAGACTTGAGCATACCTGTTGGCCGCCATATCAAAACGATGACCACCGCAGCGTATGGAAAAACAATGGCGAATTGCGGCCAGAACAAGATACCAAAGGACTGGGTCAATCCAAAAATAAGCGACCCCACCATGGCCCCCCACATATTGCCCAATCCCCCAATGGTCACGATCAGGAAGGCTTCAATGATCATGTCATGATCCATGCCCAGGGACACGCTTATGGTGGGCGCCACCAAAGCACCGCCAAGTCCAGCCAGAAAGCAACCCAGCACAAAGGCAAAGGCAAATACCCAGCTCACGTTGATCCCTATAGCCCCCACCATCTCCATATCCACAGCTGCTGCACGGGCAATCTTTCCCACCTTGGTCTTGTTTGTGAAAAGCCAGAGGGCTATGGCCACAATGGGGCCGATGATGAGGAGAAAGAAATTGTAGCGGGGAAAGGATGAACCGAAGAAAGATACGGCACCCCTGAGGAATTCGGGGGCCATGATGGACCGATATTCGGCACCCCAGATCAACTTGACCAGATCACCAAAAATCAGCATCAGGGCAAAGGTGAACAGGAGAAGCATCAGGTGTTCCCTCTGGTAGAGATGACGGAACAGGGATCTCTCTGCGACGAGGCTGACCAAAGCAACCACAAGAGGAGCGAGAATCAATGCGAGCCAAAAGCCCACGGAACCGCCCCCGAACAGCTTGGAAATACTAAAGGCGCAAAAGGCCCCGATCATATACAGAGAGCCATGGGCCACGTTCGGGACCCTGAGCACGCCAAGGACAAAGCTGAGCCCAGAAGTGACGATGAACAGGAGCATTGCCCGGCTCAAACCGACGAAGAGGTGGCTGCTCAAGGCAGCCATCGTAATGCCTTGCTCGGCCTCCATGGGGAGATCTTCCTCTAAATGTGGCGTGGAATTCAGGAAACGGCTATGGGTCTTTGCAATTGCCTGACACGTAAGGATGAGGGGACGGGGGTGAATGCGGTTTCGCCTTCCCCTTTATCCGTCCCCCCCTCATTCTTCAATCACAAACGGATCGATTTCGTCCTATTTCTTCCGGGCCTTCTGGATCTCACCACAGGACGGCATGACCTGATTACCCGTCAACGTTACGATATCCCCCGAGATGAGGAAATCGTATTTGGGTGACTTCTGTGTGACTCCAAGATACATGGGGAGAACCACCTGATGGTCACAGGCCCGCATCTCTAACATCCCTGCGGGGCTAGAAATCCTCAGCCCCTCCAGGGCATCCACGAATTTCTCCTTGTCCACCTTCCCCGCCTTTCTATAGGCCCCGGCGATAAATTGGGCCGTGATATAGCCATGAAAAGCGGGAAATCCGGGAGGGCCGCCGTAGGCGGCTTGATATGCGTTTACAAACGCCCTGTTGGCTGCGGTTTCCGGATAATAGAAGTGGTAGTCCATGGTGCCGTACACACCCTCGGGACCCTCTGTCCCCAGCGACTTCAGAACCGCATAATCGGTCGCGGTGTGGACATAGACGGCCACCCTTTCAGACATGCCCGTCGCCTTGACCGCCTTCATGATATTGGCCATGCTGCGGCCACCCGTGGCGAATATAACCGCATCAGGCCTTTTTGCCTCAATGGCGGTCAGATAGGGAATGAGATCCGGTTCCCCGGGCTTCCACCAGGATTCCCCTATCTTCTTTACCCCGGGCTTCATGGCCTCCAGGTTTCGCCAGGCGGCATTGGCAATGGCATGGCCATATTCATAATCGTCCCCTGCAATCCAGTACGCGAAATAGGGTTTTTTGGAAAGGGCAACCCCCCCGGCCTTGCCAGCCATATACGTATTTTCACCCGTAGAAAAGACGTAGCGATGGCCTTTCTCTCCGGTGATCCTCTCACTCTTCGCTATCCAGACGATTAGGGGGACCTTCTCCCCTTTCACATAATCCGATACGGCCATGGCCACACCGCTGCTAATGATGCCAACAAGGACATCCACGTTCTCCCTCAGGACCAGCTCTTTGGCCGCGCTCAGGCCAATATCCACCTTGAATTTGGTATCCCGAGTGGTAAATTCGATCTTTTTCCCTAACACCCCCTTCTTGTTAATATCGTTCAGGGCCAGTTGGAAGCCGTTAAGGGCTTCCTTGGTGTACGCTGCGGGTGGTCCGCTATAGCAATCTATTATCCCCACTTTGATGTTTTTTGCCCCTGCTGGAGCGGCAACGAGGATGAGTGATACGGCCAAGAGGCACCCTAACAAGGCAGCACTTCTCATGAAATGACTCCTAATTCCCATAATGACCCTCCTTTCACTGAAAGATTGAGAAAGTTATTGGTTTGGCTAAATAGGATTTCCTGAAGTGACGCTATGGAGGCCCGGTCTATCCGGACCGCCACATTCAAACGGCCAATTGTGGAAGAATACCTTCCCTCTTGAAGATTTGGTATGTTATGAGACACAAGATAAGGCTTTTCAGGGCGGTAGTATAGGTAAAAGGATTTTAGGTGTCAATCGGATTTGTGGATTTTGAAAGGATTGAAAAAAAGATGACACAAGATTCTAAGGTCCCTCCCAGCGAGATACGTCGTCGGCAAGTGGCCATACAGAGAGAGCTTCAGGAAAAGGGTATCGAAGGTCTCCTAATTGTTCAGCGTGTAGATCTTTTCTATTTTTCGGGAACAGCCCAGAACGGGTTTCTCTATATGCCTGCTGAGGGAGAACCCCTTTTGTGCATCAAGAAATTTATGGCCAGGGCGCAGAAAGAGTCCTCCTTGGAAAACATCGTTGAGATCCGTTCCGTGAACGAGGTTCCAGGTCTCATCTCGGACTATTTTGGGAAACTTCCACAAACCTTGGGTCTTGAATTTGATGTGGTGCCTGTGAGGGACTTCAATTTCTACCGTCGCATTTTTCCAGTGGAGGATTACGTGGACGGATCTCCTCTCATCCAGAAGATCCGAATGATCAAATCCCCTTGGGAAATTGAGCAAATGGACAGAACGGCCGATCTCAGCCAGAAGACATTTGAATATATGAGAACAGCCCTTCGCCCGGGCTATACGGAGATGGAATTTGCGGGCATGTTTGAAACGTTTGCCCGAAAACTCGGGCACGGCGCAAAAATGAGGGTGAGGGATTATCAGACAGAGGGCTATCCCTGGCACATTTTGAGCGGGAAAAGCGGTGGCATGGTGGGACTTCTGGACTCTCCTGCCAGCGGTGAGGGGACCTCTGCTGCTTTTCCCTGCGGAGCTGGAAATAAAGCCCTGGCAGCCCATGAGCCCATCATGATCGACTTCACGTCTGTGTTGAATGGCTACCATCTGGACGAGACACGGATGTTTGCCATCGACTCCATGCCCGACAGGGCGATGGGGGCCTGTCAAGCGACTATCCATATCCACAATGCGGTCTTGGAAAAGGTCAAGCCAGGAATGACGGTGGGTGAACTCTTTGAGATCTCTGCCTCTGAGGCCAAATCATTGGGATATGAGGAGCAATACCTGGGGCCCCCTGGTTACAAAGTAAGTTTCATAGGCCATGGCGTTGGGCTTGAGCTGATAGAGCCCCCTATTGTCGCTAAAGGGTGGGAAGATCCCCTGGTACCCGGAATGACCTTCGCCTTGGAGCCCAAGATGGTCTTTCAAGAAGAATTTGCCGCAGGAATCGAGAGCGTCCTCCTGGTCACGGCTTCAGGGTGTCGCCTGATAAGTAAGGTTCCTGTGGAGATCTTTATCTGTTAGGTTGGATGAGACCGGGGAAGGGGTTTGCTACTTCAAGGCAAAACGAACATGACCCGTAAAATGTCATTGCGAGGACCCCGCACTTGATGCGGGGGACGAAGCAATCCCCTCGCCAACCGGGGGTTTTCGGCTTCCTTCAGACCGCGGGCGGGGAGAAGCTTACAGGGCCTTTAGAATATCCTTAAGTTCGCTTCTTATCTCCTTCAGGAGCTCTTTCTCCACAGGGGGCGGGTTTGACCTGTTCTCCCTTAGCTTCCTTTTGGCCCCTTCAATGGTAAGCCTTTCCTCATAGAGGAGCTTCTTTATCTTGAAGATCGTTTGCAGGTCCTTTTTTTGATATGTCCTCTGGTTGGAGTCGGCCCGGTGGGGCCGGATTTGGGGAAATTCGCTCTCCCAGTATCTGAGCACATAGGGTCGAACGCCTATAATGCGACTCACCTCACCTATTCTAAAATATTTCTTATCGTCAGGGATCTCCATAACCTCCTCAACCCTCCCTTAATCGACCACCGGTCTTTTGTCTTATCTGATTGATGATGGTCTCATGTAACCGGTTTATTTCCTGTCCATCCAAAGTGCCCTTTTTCGACCTGTAGCAGATCCTGAAAGTGAGTGCCTTTTCAGAGGGGTCCATCTTCCCTCCTTCATAAAGGTCGTAAATGTTCAGCGTTTCAATGAGTTCTCCTCCCTCATTCTCTATGATTTCTTGTACCTCAGCGCTTGCCACTCGCCGGTCCATGATCAAGGAAATATCCCTGAAAACCGCGGGGAACCTGGCATAGGGCACAAATGCCTTCTTCTCTGGCATGTTCTCCATGAGAGTTCTGATATCCACTTCAAAGATATAGGCGATGACCGATTCCAAATCATAGCTTTTCATCACTTCAGGCAGAATTTGGCCCACATGTCCTATGACGGAATCTCTGAAGTGTATATGAGACGAAACCTCAGGATGGTAATGGGGTGGAATGTGGTCTCTTTTGAACCGAAATCCGCCAAGTCCCAAGGCGGTCAAAAGGGCCTCAACAGCCCCTTTTATGTCGTAAAAATCCCCATTTCTCTCCTCCTGATACCAGGCCTTTTGATCCGACAAGCCAGTCATAATGGCCCCCAGGAAAGGCACCTCTTGGGGAAGTTCCTCCTTTTCGCTGCGAACAAATACCTTGCCCCATTCAAAAAGCTTCAGATCTTTCTCTCCATGATGGATATTGGTTCGGATTGCATCCAAAAGCCCTGGCACCAGGGAAGTTCTCATCACGGACTGATCTGTGCTCAGGGGATTTAACAATTTGACAAAGGACCGAAGGAGGCTATCCTTTCCCGACCTCAAGAACTCTGCCGAATCTGGGGAAATGAAGCTGTATGTGATAATCTCGGTAAAACCGAGGCCCACCATGATCTCTCGCGTCTTATCGGGGAGTATGAGCTCGGGCGTATCCGCTTCATCAGAAGGCCTAATATGGGGAGATCTCACGGGAATCCTGTCGTATCCTTCTAGCCTGGCCACCTCCTCCATAAGGTCTACTTCTCTAGTGATATCAACACGATATGTGGGTGGCTTAACTCGGATCACATTGGGACCCCCCTCTTCCACCTGCAACGACAGGGCCCTCAGATAGCCGGCTATAGTCTTCTGGGAAAGTGAGGTTCCGAGGAAATCATTGGTCTTATCAATCCTTAAATCAATCACCGGAGGGCTGAAAGGTCTCGGATAATTATCGATTAATCCTTTAACCACCTGGCCACCCGCTAATTGCTCAATGAGCATCAAGGCTCTCCTCAGGGCGGTAATCACGCCCTCAATGTCTATGCCTCTTTCGAATCGGTAGGAAGCCTCCGTGGAGATGGCAAGCGTCTTCGAACCTCTCCGTATGGTTATCGGGTCAAAGTAGGCGCTCTCCACCAGCACATTTTTGGAACCGGCAAAAATCTCTGAGTTGAGACCACCCATTATACCTGCAACGGCCACTGACCGCTCTCCGTCACAAATCATCAGGATTTCTCTGTTCAGGGTGTGGGACTGCCCATCCAGGGTGCTGAATCTCTCGCCATCCCCTGCCCTTTTGACCACTATCCGGTTCTCTCTAAGCCGATCATAATCAAAGGCGTGCAAGGGTTGGCCCATCTCCAACATCACATAATTGGTCACATCCACCACATTATTGATGCCTCTCACGCCTGAGGCGTGAAGACGGTATCTCAGCCAGAAAGGGGATGGCCGCAGTTCAACGCCACGGATCATACCTGCTGCATAACGGGGGCACCCCGCAGGATCATCTATGGTGACCTTTGTTAGATCTTCAATCGGCGTGGCACCTTCCGCAATTTCTATCACAGGTTCCTTTATTTGCTCTCCTGTTATGGCTGCAATTTCTCTGGCCACCCCCATGACGCAGGCGCAGTCGGGTCGGTTGGGCGTAATGCTGATATCCAGGGCCCAATCTTCTAAAGGGACAACCTGAGGGACTCTTGCTCCGGGTGACAGGGCGGAGGGCAAAATCATGATGCCCGTGTGGTCATCGGTAAGGCCCATCTCATCTTCTGCCAAAAGCATGCCCACAGAACGTTCACCCCTTATTTGGCTTTCTTCCACCACCGTTCCTCCCGGCAACCGGGTGCCAGGAAGCGCCAAAGGAACCATGGCGCCTGTCTCAAGGTTGGGTGCGCTGCAGACCACGGGCACTTCTCCATCGCCTGTATCCATATCACAAATAAATAGCCGATCAGCATCAGGGTGGGGCCTTATGGATAATATCTTTGCCACCAGGATCTCTTCAAGAGACTGGCCCAGCGGCTCCAGGGCTTCCACCTCCAGACCGGACATGGTCAGGCGTTCAGCCAGATCCTCGGCTGACATATCAATGTCCACATAGTCTTTAAGCCAGTTCAGACTTACGCGCATAGAACCTGAGCTCCGCTTTGCTCCGCAATGGGACTCCGGCCCAGAGGGCCTACGCCCTGGAGGGAGTAATGGATTGATGGAGTATTGGAGTGTTGGATTCAGCTCTTATACACGTTACTCCAGCACTCCAATACTCCATTGGGCTGACTATTCTCCGACAAGTGCCGGCAAACCCCGCTACTCTGCAACTCCAAGAAGAGCTGAGATGCTCTAGAATTGTCTCAAAAAACGCATATCGTTTTTAAAGAAGAGCTGAATATCATCAATACCATATTTGAGCATGGCGATTCTCTCAATTCCCATCCCAAAGGCGAACCCTGAGTATATCTCCGCAGCGTAGTCCACAAACCGATACACCTCTGGGTCCACCATCCCTGAGCCCAAAATCTCCAGCCAGCCCGTATGTGAGCAGGTCCGACAGCCCTCCCCTCCGCATATGACACATCGGATGTCCACCTCCGCACTCGGTTCAGTAAAAGGGAAAAAGCTGGGCCTGAAACGGAGTGCTGTATCCCGTCCAAAATACTGATGGACAAAGCTGGTGAGCGTGCCCTTCAGATCACCAAAGCTCACGCCCTTGTCCACCAGCAACCCCTCCACCTGGTGAAACATGGGTGTATGGGACACATCGGAATCTCTCCTGTACACCTTGCCAGGGGCAATCACGCTGACAGGAGGGGATTGCTTTTCCATGACCCGGACCTGCATGGGAGACGTGTGGGTCCTAAGGACCACGTTGTCAGAAATGTAGAAGGTATCCTGCATATCCCTGGCCGGATGAT
>CP070840.1:1321380-1324702 GCA_020342025.1 Deltaproteobacteria bacterium | reverse complement strand
CGCTATTTTCACAAGCCCTATAGATTGTGGCCATTTTTTTTGAGCCAGATTAGGAAGACTGCCGGAATTGGGGTTGTAGATCCGTCTTCTCGAATGGAGGGTCGCTTTGACGAACAATACCTCAACGGGGAAGTCTGTGTCATTGGAGGCGGGCCCGCAGGCATGAGGGCCGCCCTGGTGGCGGCTGAACAGGGGCTTCGGGTGATTCTCCTGGAGGCCCGTCCATGGTTGGGAGGTGCCTTTGATTATCGGGCAGCTGAGCATAGTCCAGGTTTACCTTTATATAAAAGAGGTAGGGAACTCAGCAAAAGGGTCGAGAAACATCCTCACGTGCGGGTATTTACCCATACGCCGGTGGTAGGTCTCTATAACAGCAACCACGTCACCGCCTTCCGGGTAGGCACAGAGACAGATCCCTTTGATCAGCGCTACATGGAGATCCGGGCACAAAGCGTTGTGGTGGCTACGGGATGTATGGAAAGGCCCATTGTTTTCGAAAACAACGAGCGGCCAGGCGTCATGCAGATTGGCTGCGCGCATCGTTTGGCCCGGACTTACGGACTTCCTCCTGGTGAGTGCGTCGTCTTCAGTGTGGGCCATGACCTGGGCCTTGAGGCGGCTCTGGATCTCATTGATTTGGGTGTCCATGTATCATGCGTAGCCGATTGCCGAATAGTTGGACAGGATTCAAGGCTATTGGAGGCCCTTGCCAACAGGAAAATTCCCCTCCTCATGGGGTGGGTTGCCTTAAGGGCCCATGGCAAGAAGCTGAAGAAAGTTACTCTGGGGACAACGGACGGGATCAGGTCCTTGGACTTTGATTGTGATACGCTCGTCGCCTCTGCGGGTTTGTCCCCGGCGAATGGCCTGCTCTCCCTCGCGCAAGCCAGGATGGCCTACAACAAAGATATCCGCTTTTTCTTGCCTGAAGCATTGCCACCAAAGGTGCATGTAGCTGGCGGTTTGCTCGGCCTTCAACAACCAGAGGCCATCGAGGCATCGGGTCAATTAGCCGGACTGGAAGCGGCATCAGAGTTCGGCTTCTCTCTCATGGAACGCATCAAAGAGGCCCGTGAGAAACTTCAAAATCTGGAAGGGCCTCGCGGGGGCTCAGGATTAGTCCGGGCCCCAGCAGGAGAGGGGAAAAGCTTTATTTGTTTTGATACGGATACCACCGTTGAAAACGTCTATCAGGCCTGTGATATGGGCTTTGACAGGGTCGAGTTGGCCAAGCGCTTCACAGCGGCAGGAACGGGTCCGGGACAGGGGGGCATTCCGGGTCACAATCTGCCACTCGTGCTTTCCCAATATCTGGAATCTTCTGGGCCGGAACTTCCCAGCACTGTTCGCCCTCCTTTGAGGCCGACTCTGATGGCAACCTATGCGGGAAGTCATAATAATATCTTCAAAAGAACACCTACGCATGAGTCACAGGAAAAATCAGGAGCGATTTTTCGAAGGATCGGGGCCTGGAAGCGGGCCAGGTATTTTTCCCGGGATTTCAGTTCTCGGGAGGAGATCGAAAATGTGCGAAATAACGTGGGCATCATTGATGTGAGCACCCTGGGAAAGTTTCGAATTTTTGGCCCGGACGCGTTAAAGGCACTTCAACGCGTCTATGTGGGGGACATGGCAAAAATCCCTGAAGGAAAAGTCAAATATTCAGCCATGTGTAATGAGGACGGTTGTCTCATTGACGACGGTGTGGTGGTCAAAAGAGGTGAAAACGACTACTATTTTACAACCTCCACGGGCCGCGCCGACGCCACCATTGAATGGATCCGCTATCACACCCGATATGAGGGATGGAATTTTCATCTGGTCAATCTTACGGATGCATTCGGTGCCATCAACTTGGCGGGACCCAATGCTAGAGAGGTTCTCAGAAAACTCACCGATGCGGATATCTCACAAGACGCATTCCCCTTCCCGGGATATCGGGAATTCGCCATTAAAAAGGGCATTCCTGTGAGGGTGATGCGGTTGGGATTCGTCGGTGAGCTCTCTTATGAAATCCATATGCCCGCCTCTTTTATGCAGACGGTCTGGGATTTATTGCTGGATGCGGGTGCGGAGTTGGGTATCAGTCCGTTCGGATTGGAGGCCCAAAATGCACTCCGTCTAGAAAAGGGACACATCATCATTGGTCAGGAATCAGAGATCCGCGCCACACTCCACGATCTAGGTCTGGGTTTTCTCTGGCATCAAAATAAGCCGGATGCAAAGACGGTGGGTGCACCTGCCCTAAGGTTTACTGAACATCAGGAGGGACGGATGAAGCTGGTGGGGTTTGAAATGGAAAATCCCTTCAGAACCCCGAAAGATGGGGCTATTATTGTGGATGACGCCATTCGGGGTCATGTTTTTACGGCACGTGACAGTTTCATGCTAAACAAATCGATCGGCTTTGCACTGGTGGATGCTGAACTTACCGAGACGGGGACCCGATTGGCCATTTTTGAAGAGGACATGGGAAAGAATCGGCTATATGCTAGGGTGGTGCCCACACCTTTTTACGATCCTGAAGGAAATAGGTTGAAGATGTGAGATGGGAACCATGGAACTTTACCGAAGACGTACTCCAGTAGCATTCCAAACTCCGCCCAGCAAAAAAGAGATACGTGACGGCTGGGAGGTGGTTCTTGAATACGAGGATCAGGGAAACGGGCCTTTCTTGATCGATCTGAGCCACATACCCAAATGGGACGTGCAAGATGCTGACCTTGCCCATATCCGCCCCATGGATGTGACTATACCTGATCGTCCCGGGGATTGCATTCTGGAAAGGGGTCTGCTAATCAGTCGCATGAACGCCACGCAAGCGATCATCTGGCATTTATCGGAAACGCACCCTGCTTTCCCGCAGGAACCCGCTTACACAGACGTGAGCGACGCTAACGCGCTTGTGGCGATTTTGGCCAAAGACCTGTTTCATATCATGGAGAAGGTGACACCCCTTGATCTGTCCACGCCGAGCAAGGCGCCCCCTTTCTTGCTTCAGGGGCCTGTCTTGCACGTGCGATGCCAGGTGGTGTTGTTAGGTGAAAAAGGAGGGTATACGGCGGTGCTGATCGCCCTTCCAAGAGGATACGCACAGTCTGTGTGTGAAGCCCTATTGGATGCTGGGATGGAGTGGGGACTGTCTCCTGCTGGAGAAACCGCTTTTCGCGATTGGTTGAAGCAAGGATGAGTCTTAAAAATTAAAACGGAGGCGTTGGTGAAAAATGAAAGTTGCCGTGTATCAGACAGACCCCGTTCTGTTGGATCTAAGGGCAAATCTGGAGGAAGTTATCTCTAAGATCAAGCATGGTCGGGAGGAGGG
>CP070840.1:1318629-1321280 GCA_020342025.1 Deltaproteobacteria bacterium | reverse complement strand
TTTTTTACGGAAGGGGCTTGATACTTTCCAGACATTGTTCGCCATGCTGAACGATTTGCGACACTTTACATCCTTTACTTTCTTCTGTCAACAACTATTTATTCCGAATCTTTTCGGCCTATATCAATCTGCCAGGGAACTGAGAGAACAAGCTTTTCCCCTTGACAAAAAGAAGAAACCTGTTATCATTCGCCCTGTTTTTTGTTCATAATGATGAACTCTAGAACGAAGGCCAAGAAAGCAGGGCCGAGTCCTCGGATGGACCCATCCTAGGCATCATAGGGGTTAGCTGCGTTGAGACAGAAAGCAGTGCTCGTCATAGGTGGTGGTATAGCAGGCATTCAGGCCTCCATAGACCTGGCCAACATGGGCATTAAGGCCTATCTTGTCGAGAAGAAACCGAGCATCGGTGGAAGAATGGCCCAGCTGGACAAAACCTTTCCCACCAATGACTGTTCCATGTGTATCTTAGCCCCAAAGATGATCGAATGCGCCAACCATTCCAATATCGAACTCCTCACCTATTCTGAACTGGCAGAACTGAAAGGCAAACCTGGGAAATTCAAGGCCAAGGTCATAAAGAAGGCCCGTTTTGTGGAAGAGGATAAATGTGTCGGCTGTGGGGACTGCGCCGAAAAGTGTCCCACAAAGGCGGATGATGAGTTCAATAGCGGCTTGGGCAAAAGGAAGGCGATTTATAAAAATTTTCCCCAGGCAGTCCCCTCCACATATGTTATCGATCCAGATCATTGCCGGACGATGCAAGGCAAGAAATGCGGTGTCTGTGAAAAGATATGTAAGGCCAAGGCCGTCAATTACGGACAGAAAGACAAGGTCTTGTCCCTCAATATAGGGGCCGTGGTTCTGGCCACCGGATTTGATCTCTATGATGTGGCCCCCTTAAAGGAATACGGTTGGGGAAGGTTCAACAATGTCATTACGGCCATGCAGTTTGAGAGAATGATATGCGCTTCCGGCCCCACCGGTGGACATCTGAAGCGGCCATCTGACCATAAGGAACCCAAGAGATTAGCTTTCATTCAATGTGTGGGATCAAGGGATATCCGGCACAAGAGGTATTGTTCCGCCGTCTGCTGCATGCACGCCACAAAGGAGGCCATTTTGGCTCGTGAACACTATCCAGACCTCACATCCACCATATTTTACATGGATATAAGAGCAGCCGGAAAAGGTTTCCAAGAGTACGTTCGCAGGGCCAAAAGTCAGTATGCCGTGGAATACGTCCGTGCGAGGCCGGGCCGGGTGACCGAGATTGAGGAGAATAACAATCCGGTCATTCACTATGAGGATACGATCCATAGAGAGTTTAAGGCCAGAGAATTTGATATGGTCATTCTATGCCAGGCCCTCGTACCGAGCGAGGGCAATCTCTCCATCGCAGAAAATCTGGGTATTGAATTGGATGAGTTTGGTTTTATCTCCACACCCCAAGAACTCATCAATCCATTCGGTACGACGAGAGAAGGAATCTTTGGATGTGGCTTTTGCCAATCTCCCATGGATGTACCCGATTCTGTTATCAGGGCATCGGCTGCAGCGTCCAAGGTGGCCGAAGTCGTGGCTCATGGTACCTAGGGAAAGACACAAATATGACAGTTAGGGTCGGGGTTTTTATTTGCCACTGTGGAACAAACATCGGCGGTATCGTTGATGTGCCGAAGGTCGTGGAGTACGCGCGGACTCTGCCCCACGTTGTCTATGCCGAAGGTAATCTTTATACCTGCTCGGAGGACGGTCTCTCCTCCATCCGGAACATCATAAAGGAACAACATCTAAATCGGGTGGTGGTCGCCTCTTGTACGCCGCGCACGCATGAACCGCTTTTTAAGAGAAACTGTGAGCTAGCCGGCCTCAATAAATACCTCTTTGAGTTTGTCAACATCAGGGAGCATTGCTCCTGGGTCCACATGAATAGGCATGAGGACGCCACATTAAAGGCGAAGGACCTGGTCCGCATGGGAGTGGCCAAGGTTACGTTGTTGAGGCCTCAAGAGGATTTGTCCACCGACGTTATAAAGACATCTTTAATCATTGGAGGTGGCATTTCCGGTCTCTCGGCGGCCTTGACTCTCGCCAACCAGGGCTACCGGGTTGAATTAATAGAGAAGAAAGACAGGCTGGGCGGGCTTTTGAGAGATATAAATAGGGTCTTTCCCACAAATGAGCCCTCTGCAGACCTCCTTGACCCCTTACTTCATGCTGTCTCCAACCATGAAAGGATAAAGGTCCATCTTGGCGTGGAACTGACCGGTGTGAATGGTTTCATCGGGAACTTTAGGGCAGAGATCAAGAATGAAGGTAAAACCCAAGAGTTGAAGGTGGGCACCATCATTGTGGCCGTGGGCGCAGAGGAACTTAAGCCGGCAGGGCTCTTTGGTTATGGTCAGTTTCAAAATGTGATGACCCAGCTTGAATTCGAGCAGAAGTTCAAGTCAAATTACGCTGACTTGAACCGGGTTGTGATGATAAATTGCGTGGGTGCAAGGGTGGAGGCAAGGACATATTGCGGGCGGTTTTGTTGTATCACAGGCATTAAGAATGCCATCCTAATAAGAGAGGCGGATCCGCAGGCGGAGATAAGTATTTTGCAAAGAGATATTATGGCCGGCGGAAAAGTCTTTGAAGACTAT
>CP070840.1:1316006-1318529 GCA_020342025.1 Deltaproteobacteria bacterium | reverse complement strand
CACACACGAGACTGTCGAAAACCAGCTTCTGAGAAGCTGATGGAAAATGTCCAGATGCAAGGCTTCCGAAATCCCGAGGAATGAGGCGTACATAGAAGTACGCCGCAGTGACGAGGGATAAGGGTAACGCGGCAGATGGGCGTTTTCCGACAGCTTCTACAATAACATTTAGCTATTTAAGCCATAAGCCTGTTATGTTAATCTGAACTCTGCCTGAACACATCGAGTCCATCTGCCCATGCCATGGAACCCAAACTGATCTTGATAAATCCTTGGATCTACGATTTTGCGGCCTATGACCTTTGGTCTAAGCCTCTCGGTCTCCTCTACCTCGCCGGCCTTTTCAGAAAACATGGATTCAAAGTCCACTTGCTTGATTGTCTGGATGCGCACCACCCGGAAATGCACGATAGTCCTTCCATGAGCCCACCACGAAGAGGGTCTTATGGGACCGGCAAATTCTGGAGGAGAATGGTTGCCAAACCTCTCCCCCTGAAACATGTTCCCAGACCTTATAGCCGATATGGGATCAGCAGACAACTCTTTATCAAGGATTTGCAATCGATTGAGAAGCCGGCAGCCATAATGGTCACCTCTTTGATGACGTACTGGTACCCGGGGGTGCAAGAGGTTATCTCCATAGCCCAGGAAACTCACCCAGGTGTCCCAATTATATTGGGAGGTATATATGCCCGGCTTTGTAAAGAACATGCCTTCCAGAATTCAGGCGCAGATTATGTGGCAAGTGTGGGGACGCCCAATGATCTGGGTTCTATTTTAGAGGTCATGGATCATTTTAACCTTCCTGTACCCATAGAGTTTCAGGATGATGGCGTGTCGCCCTACCCTGCCTTCGACACCCTTCATAAGATAGACTACGTCTGTCTATTGACCTCAACGGGTTGTCCCTACAGATGCCACTATTGTGCCAGTTACTTTTTGAACCCTACATTCTATCAACGGGACCCTTTTCAGGTCCTTGAGGAGATCCTCTATTGGCATGGGAACTATGGCGTTGAAGACTTCGCTTTCTATGACGACGCTCTCCTTCTTGAATCAGATACGCATATAGCCATACTTCTTGAAAAACTGATAAGTATGGATCTAAACCTGAGGTTTCATACCCCTAATGCCCTTCATGTGCGTGGAATCACCCATGATATGGCCAGATTGCTCCGTCTTTCCGGCTTCTGTACCATTCGTCTGGGGCTGGAGACATCAGACATGGAACTGCACAGGGATCTGGACAGGAAACTCTCTGAAGGGGAATTCGAAAGGGCAGTGCATCATCTAAGAAAGGCGGGTTTTGCAAGTGAGCAAATCGGCGTCTACGTTCTCATGGGACTACCAGGGCAACCCGTGGAATCCGTAGCGGAGACGATCGATTTTGTTGGAAGAACCGGTGCAACGCCCTATCTGGCCGAATATTCTCCCATTCCCCAAACCCCCATGTGGGAAATGGCCCGGGCATGCTCTGACTATGACCTCTCTTCAGAGCCTCTCTTTCACAACAACACCCTATTGCCCTGCTGGGACGAGGACAAAAGGGCAAAAGTCCCTGAACTAAAGAAGCGGGCCCTAGAAATAAGAAGAAGTCTTAGATAAAGGTTGAACGAGGTGCTTGCTACCATCCGGCATGCAATCCGCGGTGTTTGCCCTCAATATGGAGTATTGGAGTACTGGAGTACTGGATTAGAGCAAAAAAGGAATATTCCCTTCTCTGTTCTTCATCCATACTCCATTACTCCAACACTCCATGGCTCCAAGAAGATGCCCCCTGCTGATCACAACGAGGTAAAGTATAATTCTGTTCCGGTATTTGATTACGTGGCTCTATTGATGATGCTGGCGGCATAACCTGCACCGAATCCGTTATCAATATTCACCACCGTGACACCTGCGGCACAGGCGGTAAGCATACCCAGCACAGCGGCAATCCCCTGAAAGCTCGCCCCATAACCCACGCTGGTGGGAACCCCTATAACCGGCTTATCCACCAAACCCCCAACAACGCTGGGCAGCGCACCTTCCATCCCAGCCACCACGATGATCACGGAGGCCTCGGCGAGCCTCTCTCTATGGCTCAGCACCCGATGAATCCCAGCCACGCCCAAGTCATAAATCGTTTCCACCTCATTGCCCATGAAGCGGGCCGTTATGGCGGCCTCTTCGGCCACTGGAATGTCCGAAGTACCAGCGCTGATCACAAGTATGGTTCCTCTGCCCTGAATTCTATGGGGATGTTTGCTCAGGGTTAGAACGCGCGCCCTTTCATGGTAGGAGCTATCTTTGTACTTGGCCTGGATCTCAGTCGCCTTTTCCGCAGAGAGACGGGTCACCATGATATTTTCCCCTTGCTCAACCATTCTCTCCATAATGGCCAAGATTTCGCCCACCTCTTTCCCCTCTCCAAATATGACCTCAGAAAGACCCCTCCTGAGACTCCGATGGTGGTCAATGCAGGCGAGACCGATATCCTCAAAGGGGAGATCTTTTAACCTTTCCAGGGCCTCATCAACCGAT
>CP070840.1:1313170-1315906 GCA_020342025.1 Deltaproteobacteria bacterium | reverse complement strand
CGAGCTTCTTCCCGGCCTGCGCGAACTGGTACGAGAAGAGGGCGCGCAGGTTCGCGAACTTCTGCCAGTCGTCGCCGGGCATCTTCTCCAGGAGCGACCGCTTCCCGTGCACGACCTCGTCGTGGGAGAGGGAGAGCATGAAGTTCTCGGCGAAGGCGTAGATCTGGCGGAAGGTCAGGTCGTTCTGGTGGTGCTTGCGGTGGATGGGGTCGCGCTTCATGTACTCGAGCGTGTCGTGCATCCACCCCATGTCCCACTTCATCCCGAAGCCCAGCCCACCCACATATGTGGGGCGCGAGACCGTGGGCCAGGCCGTGGACTCCTCTGCAATCGTCTGTACGTCTGGGAAGCTCCTGTAGACTTCCTCGTTGAAACGGCGCAAAAATCCAATGGCCTCTAAGTTCTCATTGCCTCCATACTCGTTCGGGATCCACTCCCCCTCCTTTCGGCCATAGTCCAGATAGAGCATGGAGGCCACTGCGTCCACGCGAAGGCCGTCCACATGGTATTTGTCTAACCAGAAAAGGGCACTGCTGATGAGGAAGCTTTGGACTTCCTTGCGGCCATAATTAAAGATGAGAGTGTCCCAATCTGGGTGAATACGCTTTTTAGGATCAGCATGTTCGAAAAGGTAGGTCCCATCAAAGAAACCGAGCCCATACTCGTCACTGGGAAAGTGAGAAGGGACCCAGTCCAAGATCACACCAATGCCCTGTTGGTGGAGAGAGTCGATGAGATACATAAAATCCTGGGGCCCTCCGTATCGGCTGGTGGGGGCAAAATATCCCACAGATTGATAGCCCCAGGAGCCATAGAAAGGATGTTCCATGACCGGCAGGAACTCCACATGGGTAAACCCCATCTCTTTGACGTATTGCGCCAGCTTCGATCCAAGCTCTTGATAAGTCAAAGATCGGTTTCCCTCTTCGGGCACACGCATCCATGAACCAAGGTGCACCTCATAGGTGGCCATGGGTGTATCGTGCCGGTTGTGCGCACCGCGTCCGGCCATCCACGCCTCATCCCCCCATGTGTAGGCCAAATCACTGATGATGGAAGCGGTCTTGGGTGGAACTTCGCTGTAAAAAGCAAAAGGATCGGCCTTCTCAACCCTGTATCCGTTGAAGCGGGAGTGGACGTGGTATTTGTAATTGGCCCCCTTCTGCACACCAGGGATGAAGCCCTCCCAGATCCCTGATACACCCTTGGGGCGGAGGGGATGACTACTCTTTTCCCATCCGTTGAAATCCCCTACGACATAGACCTCTTCTGCATCAGGCGCCCATACAGCGAAATAGGCCCCCTCTGTACCTCTGTGTGTCACAAGGTGGGCCCCCAACTTATCGTAGAGACGGAAATGGCTTCCCTCATTGAAAAGGTGCAGATCATCATCTGTAATAAGGCTCACATTATGGTATACTTTCTCAGCGGAGCTCACCATCTTAGGACCCCCTCTCATTTACCCCTTTTCCTCTGGCTTTTCTATCACCCTTTCGTCTTCCCCCTCTGAGGTCCCTTTTCTATGACCCTGTGATACAGTTCCAGATACCTTTGTGCTGAACGGTCCCACGAAAAGTCTTCCTCCATGCCGTTGTTTACAAGCTTTTTCCATGCCCCGGCGTTCTGATAGAGGTCTACGGCCTCTTGGATGGCAGCAAGAAAGGACGCAGGCTTGTAGGGGCCGAATTTGAACCCATTGCCCTTGCCCTTCTTGGGATCAAATTGGACAATGGTATCATCCAGCCCACCGGTGGAGCGCACGACCGGGACCGTTCCGTACTTCAAGGCATACATCTGCGTCAATCCACAGGGCTCATAGCGCGATGGGATAAGAAAGATGTCTGCTCCAGCCATGATCCGATGGGCCAGAGGCTCATTGAAGCCAATGAACAAGGCCACACGCCCTGGATTATTCTTTGCGGCCTTTTGAATGGCTTGTTGAATTCTTTCGTCTCCTGAACCTAAAACGACAAGACCCACACCCCGTGCCAAGATTTTTCCTAGAATCTTTACAACCAGATCTAGCCCCTTCTGCGCGTCCAACCGAGATATCATTGCAAGTAAGGGACGCTCTTGCAAAGAGGGATCCAAGTCCATCTCTGCAATCAAAGCCTGTTTGCAGTGCCCCTTCCCCTGCATTTCTTGCGCAGAATATTTCACGGCGATTTGCAAATCCCTTGCAGGATCCCATAGGCGGTAGTCCACGCCATTGAGAATCCCATGGAGGAAGGCACTTCTGTGTTTGAGAACACCTTCCATTCCCATACCATACTCAGGGGTCTGGATCTCCTCTGAATATTTGGGACTGACCGTGGTGATGGCCTCGGAATAGACGATACCCGCCTTGAGGAGGCTCATTTCTCCCCAAAACTCCATTCCTTCAGCGTGAAAAAAATCGGATTTAGGCAGCCCGGTCACGGTCAACTTCTCATCAGGAAAGATTCCCTGGTATCCAATGTTGTGGATAGTGAACACGGAAGGCGTCCCGTCTCGTGTGGATTCACCTGCATAAGGACCCTTGAGGAGGGCGGGGACCAACCCTGTTTGCCAGTCATGGCAGTGGATCACATCCGGTTTGAATGAGAGGGCCTCAGCAATACGGAGCGATGCGTGGGCAAAAAAAGTGAAGCGCTCCAAGTTATCGTAGTAATCCCCCCGGGCGTTTCCGTAAAGGTTGGGACGATCATACATGTCGTCTCGTTCAATCAAGTAAACCGGAATATCATCGGACGTTTT
>CP070840.1:1309899-1313070 GCA_020342025.1 Deltaproteobacteria bacterium | reverse complement strand
GCAGTGTAACGGTACACCCGATGGGCATCCCCTGCCGGAGTTTAAATCCAGCAATGGATCTCTTTGCCTTTGTGATTACGGCTTTTTGGCCAGCGATAAGCGTCAATTCCTCCACGCCTTTATCAAGCACCTTTATATTATAGATCGCCTCTCCCAGCCCCATATTCAATACGACTTTCTCAATGCGCGGGACTGCCATGATGCTTTTATAGCCGAACTCCTTCATCATGGCGGGTATAACTTCCTTCTCATATTTCTCTTTTAGTCGAAACAACCCTCTCTCCTCCGACAGCGCAAACCATGTCAGCTATCCAATAGCTCCCCACACTTCTTGCACGCTCGTACCCTGGAACCATCCTCCAGGATCCGTTTTCCGATCCTCGTGGGTTCCGCACATTTATTGCACACCAGCATGATATTAGACATGTGGATGGGGGACTCTTTTTCTATGATGCCCCCCCGGGCACTCCTCCCCCCGGCTCTTGTGTGTCTCTTCACCATGTTCAGCTTTTCCACAATCACGCGACCTTTTTCTGCATCCACTTTGAGGACCGACCCAATTTTACCCTTTTCTTTCCCAACAAGGACAACGACTTTGTCGTTCTTTCTAATCATTGGATGCTTTTTCTGCATTCGTCCGCTCCCAGAAATCCCCCCTTCCCCCCTTTAGTAAAGGGGAGTGCAGGGGGAATTTTTAGAGTACCTCAGGGGCAAGTGAGATGATCTTCATAAATCTTTTTGCCCTTAGTTCCCTTGCCACGGGGCCGAAGATCCTGGTCCCAATGGGTTCATTCTGCTGGTTGATAAGGACGGCTGAGTTATCATCGAATTTGATATAGGAACCATCCGCTCTGGGAATCTCTTTCGCTGTCCGAACAACCACGGCCCTCATCACATCGCCTTTCTTCACCTTGGAATTGGGCATCGCCTCTTTCACCGTTACGACCACCACATCTCCCACGCTGGCGTATCTCCTCCTTGATCCACCCAGCACTTTGATACACAAGAGCAATTTTGCGCCCGAATTATCTGCCACATGTAGTTTCGTTTCGGCCTGTATCACTTTTCCTGCTCCAATGAAATGGTGTCCTCCTCCCCTGATTCCTGGATCGCACTCCTTTCAAGGACCTCTAGGACCTGCCACCTCTTTTTCTTGCTGATGGGTCGCGTTTCAATGATCCTTACTCTATCGCCCACCATACATCTGTTTTCTGGATCGTGGACCATATACTTGGTTTGGCTTCTCAGATATTTTTCATAGGTCCTGTGCCTCTTCAGTCGATTTACCAAGACCGCCGCCGTTTTGTCCATTTTGTTGCCAACCACGACCCCTACAAGCCTTTTCCTTACGCCTCTCTGTGTCATTTTAGCCCCTACTCATCTACCCCACTTGATGCTTCCGACTCTCCTAGCACGGTTTTGACGCGAGCCAAATCCCTCTTTGTCTTCCCAAGGATAGCCGTATTGCCAAGCTGTCCTGTCGCCTTCTGAATTCTCAGGTTAAATAACTCCTGTTTCAGCTCTCCCTCTCTTTCCCTCAGTTCTTCCACGCTCAACTCACGCAGTTCTTTTGCCTTCACCTCTACCATCTCCTGCTCACGAATCTTGTGGAGAATGGGAGCTTGTGGCCCGCCCGTCTGAAGGCCTCTTCTGCTACACTTTCTCCCACACCTTCCATCTCATACAATATTCTTCCTGGCTTAACCACAGCTACCCAGCCTTCAGGCGCGCCTTTACCTTTTCCCATTCTTGTTTCTGCGGGTTTCTTGGTAACGGGCTTGTCCGGAAAAACGCGAATCCAGATCTTGCCGCCACGTTTTACGTGTCTTGTGATAGCAACCCGTGCCGCTTCAATTTGTTGGGCCGTCATAATGCCACATTCCAGGGCCTGCAAACCGTAATCGCCAAACTCCAGGGTACCCCCCTTGCTGATGGCCTTGCCCTTCATTCGGCCCTTCTGTTTTTTCCTGTATTTGACCTTTTTAGGACTCAACATAAGTCTTTTTAACCTTTTTTGTCGGGTAGAATTTCACCCTTAAAGAGTGTGACCTTCACCCCCACCACGCCGTACGTGGTAAAGGCCTCAGCAAACCCATAGTCTATGTCGGCCCTTATGGTGTGGAGTGGGACTCGACATTTTCTTTACCATTCACGACGCGCCATCTCGGCACCACCCAAACGACCGCTACAAGCTATCTTGATCCCCAACGCACCAAAACGCAGCGCTGAGCTTACAGCTTTTTTCATGGCCCGTCGAAAGGAGATTCTCCGAACAAGCTGCAGTGCCACATTCTCGGCCACCAACTGGGCATCAACTTCAGGTTTTCTCACCTCCTGAATATCTATCATAGTTTCCCTATTTATCTTTTTCTCCAACTCCTTTTTCAGATTCTCAATCTCGACGCCCTTCTTACCAATGACCAGACCCGGCCGAGCGGTATGGATCTTGATCCTTATCTTGTTGGCTGCCCTCTCAATCTCGATCCGAGAGACGCCAGCCTGAAAGAGCCGCCTCTTCAAGAATTTCCTTATGTTGTGATCCTCCAGGACGAAATCACGGTATTCTTTGCCGGCAAACCATCTTGAATCCCAATTTCTATGGATACCTAACCTAAACCCGATCGGATTGACCTTTTGTCCCAATGCTCTCCTCCATCGAATGTATGACGTTCAACAACCTTTCCATCAATAATGGGTTCCTTCTACGCACTTCTTCCCTCTTCCAAAATAACGGTCAGATGGCTCGTACGTTTCCTGATCCTAGTGGCCCGACCCATGGCACGCGCTCGAAACCTTTTCAAGGTGGGGCCTTCGTCAGCAAATACCCGTTTAATATAGAGTTTATCCACATCCATATTTAGATTCTGCTCCGCATTAGCTACTGCAGAATTGATCAGTTTTTTCAACACAAAGGCGCCTCTTTGGGGGGCGAAAGAGAGCTGATTCAATGCTTCCTCCACTTTTCTCCCTCTTACTTGATCCATAATTAATCTCACTTTTCGAGGAGAGATCCTTATGTATTTTGCCACGGCCTTTGCTTCCATTATTTCTTGGCCCCTCTTAAGCGTGATTTCTTATCTCCAGCATGACTGTAAAAAACTCTGGTTGGTGCAAACTCGCCCAGTTTGTGCCCCACCATGTCTTCCGTGATAAAAACGGGCAAAAACTTCT
>CP070840.1:1263885-1309799 GCA_020342025.1 Deltaproteobacteria bacterium | reverse complement strand
GGTGGAGAAACTTTATACTCAGGAAGAGGCCGATCCGTTTCCACCACAAAATCGAAAGATGATTCGTGAATGAGAGAATCCCCACGCGTTCGGGGCATCTTGGCATTCAATTCGGCAATGACCAATCGGGCCGCAGCCACGGCCTCAGGATAATACTCGATGGATACACCAAAACTGCAGTACCCCTCCTTATCAGGACGGGACACCTGGACAAGCACCACATCCAAAGGGAACGTTCCATTGGAGAAGGATGCTGCAATCTCAGAGAAATGACAGGGGAGATAAGACGCCTGTTGGCGTTCTACGGCCTCTTGCAAAGAACCCACCGAGAAGGTCCTAATGGAAAAGGATCCATGAACGGCGTCACTCCCGTAAAGGGGTTTGCTAATGGGAAATGAGGTGTAGATGGTGATCCCGTGTAGGCGTCCCCTTTGCTCCACCAATTCGTTCACCAATCCCTGAGGTTCGGCAGCCATCCCCCCAATGACCAAATGATCCCCCGGACGAATATGGGAAATGGCCTCACTAACGCTCACCCTTTTTGGCTTGCCGCCAGATCTCCCCATATCCTTTTTTCCAAGTTAGCATTCCACGTCTGTTGCACTTCTCTTCACTAAAACTCCCCCACTCCAAGGCCGACAAAAGCGGTTAAGGAAACCAAAGGCCCTTTGTCCTCATCGGAGGGACAAGTTGTGGTGTATGTGAACGAATGTTCGTTCTATTACAAGAGATCTTTAGCTGTCAAGAAAAATTGCTTTTAAGACTTGTTTCTGGTGAGGATAATGACGACAGAATTGCCGATGGCCCTCCCCCCAACATTGTGTTGGAGTCCATACCCATTTTTGATTTCCACTTGCCTCTCGCCCACCTCTTCTCGGAGGTGCCAGTATAACTCAATGCACTGGGAGATTCCGGTCGCTCCCAGGGGATGGCCTTTGCAGATGAGTCCCCCGCTCACGTTGCAGGGTATTCTCCCGGTTCGCTCCGTTTCTCCTTGTGCGATAAGATCTTTCCCCTCACCCCTCTCACAGAAGCCCAAATCCTCATAGTCGATGATCTCGGTTATGGTAAAGCAGTCATGGATTTCTGCCAGGTCTATGTCCTTCGGGCTTATTCCCGCCATTTTGTAGGCCTCTTTGGCCGACCTCACGGTGGCCGCATAACTGGTGAAGGAGTCCACCTCGTGCTGATAGTAAAAATCGGTCCCACAGCCCAAGCCTGCGATGTAAACAGGCTTATCCGTATATTTCTCTGCCAGATCTGCCCGACACAAAACAACACAGGCCGCTCCATCCGTTTGCGGACAGCAATCCAAGATATTCAGAGGCTTGCACACCACCGGTGATTTGAGCACATCTTCAATGGTGATTTCAGACCTAAACTGGGCATAAGGATCCAAGACACCGTTCTTCCTGTTTTTTACGGCCACCATGGCCAACTGCTCCTTTGTAAGCCCGTACTCATGCATGTACCTTATGGCCTTGGGCGCAAACATGGTCATGGCTGTTTCTCCCAGGGTGAGAAGGGGGTGTCCCTGTACCGCGATTCCCAACAGACCGGTGGTGGGCGCGTCCCTCATCTTTTCATAGCCGGCCGCCAAAACCACGTCATAAACGCCAGAAGCCACGCCAAAGGCGGCATTACGTATGGTATCACTCCCCGTGGGACAGCCATTCTCTACCCGGGTACATGGAATGCCTGCCAGACCCAACTGGGCCACCAGACTGTTCCCCCCTTGGGCGCCTTGGCCATGGAGTTCCGGCCTGGCCGTGCCCACCCAGGCGGCCTGAATATCTTTGGGGTCAAAACCTTTGTCCACGCTATGGACGCAGTTCAGATAGGCCTCTTCCAGCATCACCTCCCAGCTCTTGTCAAAGAGTTCTCCGAAAGGGATCATTCCTGCACCCACGATTGCTACTTTATTCCATCCCATGACCAACAACCTCCGTGTTTGTCTCTCTCAGGCCTCTCTTAAGGGCCTGAAGACATTTCCATAAACACCAATCCCGTCTTGGGTAATGATGTTTCTCAGTACCAACTCAACGGGCATATCCACCTCGATATCATCATCGGTTCGAATCTCGGTCCCCAGGGCTCTATACCGATTTCCATCCTCAAGATCGGCAATGACGATGGGCTGAGGGCTTTGTAGCGGCGAAGGAACATAGATGCTCACGCAGTATGTGTGCACCTTCCCCCTTCTGCTCAGGACAACCTGTTCAAATTGAGTATCGCCGCACCGGATGCACACCTTTCTGATCGAGGGAGGATAGTTCACATAGCCACATTTTTTGCATTTTACTCCGTTAAGCCGCCTTATTTCGGGCCCGTCTCTCCAGAGGGCCGAAGAGGCGGGTGGAAATCCAAGTTTCATGGGACTTGCGTCCTTTTTGAGGGTCCCCTTCATTTTTGCAAAGGTGACATAGTCCTCCAGGTCCACCTTGCTCTTGAGATAGGAACCAACCGTTTTTGCCCTCTGCCTTTTCCCTTCAATTCCTTTACCCACGCTTAAGGCCATGGCATCACTCACACCGGATCCATACGATAAGGCAAGTATTCTCTCCCCCGGTTTTGCCTGGTCTAAAACAGCGGCTAATCCCATGAATACAGAAGCCGCCCCCAAATCTCCCACAAGGGGGAGGAGGTCTGCCGTCTGCATTTGTTCTGGTTTCACGTTCATGGTTTTGGCTGCCTTTTTTACCATTCTTGCATCGGGCTGCTGCAAGATCACATATTGAAAATCCTCGATACGGGCGCCCAGCTTATCCAAAAGTCCACTTCCCGCCTTTAAAACATGTCTGTGGTAACCGTAGTCTCTGGTAAATCTGGGTTCATACTCCTTTGGGTAGGGTGAGCCGACCTCCCTCCATCGATCCACGATGTTACTGGAGTAGGTGTAAACCGCCTCGATTTCGGCGATCGTGTTCTCTGATCCCAGCAGAACTGCCGCCGCACCATCTCCGCAATTCATCTCCTCCAGACTCCCTGGAGAGGCAGAACGGGCTTCTGACCCTATAACGAGGCCGTACCTGATACGATTGGCCTTGATGGCATCCTGGCAGGCCTTGAGGGCAGCAAAGCTTGCCCGGGGCGAAGCGGTAAAGTCAGCCAGGTCCATCTCCTCTTTGGTTCTCAACACGTCACCGATGATACCTAAAGAAGAGTGTTCTAAATGGGGATAGGAGTCTGTACCGAGATACAGAGCATCCAGTTCGGTGGAGCTATCTATGCCTGAGTGCGTTATGGCATTCAAAGAGGCCTCTGCTCCCATAGTGATGACATCTTCATCATGATAGCTCACACTACTCTCTCCCCTTCCTCCACTCGACCACGCCTTTCCGATTATGCCGCGACCCATTCGGTATTTAGGAATGTAGACGCCATATCCCACGATTCCCACTGACATTGCACCCTCCTTATGAGGCTGTCGGAAAATGCCCATCTGCCATTCGACAAACTCATGGCCCTGAGCAAAGTCGAAGGGCTGCGTTATCCTCGTCCCTCGTCATTACGGCGTACTTCTATGTACGCCTCATCCCTCGGGATTTCGGAATCCTTGCATGTGGACATTTTCCATCAGCCTCTGAGAAACTGATTTTTCGACAGTCTCTATAGAAGCACGCCGAGTGCTTCACATTTAGGACTATCTATTTACGCTAATATAAACGAATGTTCGTTTCAATAGCTAAATCAATTTCTGCTGTCAAGATGGAGCTTCTCTTGAGCGCTCAGTCTTCCCCCCTTACCACATTTCTGAGGAAAAACAGGACCTTTTACGCCTTCACGGGTCGAGGAACTTTTAAATCCCATGACCTTTGAATTTTCTTGAGAAGACGACCAGCATTTGCTAGTGTCGTGTCCCAGTAATAACTCTATTAATATAGAAACCTCAAAAGTCATTGCGAGGAGCCCACCCGCCTCGCCTGAGTGAGCACAGACTCGCGATGGCGGGCAGGCAGCGGGCGACGAACCAATCTCTCGGAAACTTGCGAAAACAGCAACTTTCACAAAATGAGATTGCTTCCCCCCGCTTCCGCAGGGGTCGCAATGACCTCTTGTGGGGGCCTTATTTACGCAAAGAACTTTTGGGACACGACACTAGATAAGTAACCTACGATGCTTCTTTGTCTTTCGAGCAGATGGCAAATTTTTGCAATCAAAATTTTTTAAAAGGGGGAAACAATGTTTCGCAATTTGCCAAAATTTGAGTTTTTGAGCCCCAAGTCAACAAAAGAGGCGATCTCCCTTCTTGCCAAATATGGCCCGAAGGCCAAGGTGATTGCCGGGGGCACGGATCTCATATCAGAGATGCGATGGGGGGAATGGCGTCCTCAATATGTCCTGGGTTTAAGTCAAATATCGGGTTTGGATGAGATTCAATTTGATAAAACGACCGGTCTCAGAATGGGCGCTGCATGCACGATAGGCGAGATAGAGAGATCCAAGGTTATCAAAGAGTATTACCCCCTATTGGGTCAGGCGGCCTCGGTGTTGGGGTCCATGGAAATAAGAAATCGGGCCACGGTCGGGGGCAACCTGTGTACCGCGGCGCCTTCTGCGGATATGCCGCCATCTCTGCTGGTGCTGGGGGCTAAGGCCGTGATTGCGACCCAGAAGGGAGAAAAGGTCATCGCTCTTGAAGATTTTTTCACGGCACCCAAGAAGACCATCCTGAATCACGATGAGATCCTGCTCAGACTGGAAATACCGCCTATGGAACCTAACAGTGCTGGCGCATACATCAAGTTTGGTAGAAGGAATGCCATGGAGATTGCCATGATCGGAGTGGCCACACTGATTACCCTTGAGGATGGGAATCATACCTGTAGAGCGGCGAGGTTGGCCCTTGCCACCGCAGCACCTACGCCCATTCGTTCCAAAGAGGCAGAGAAAGTTCTAACCGGCAAAAAACTGACTGGAGAAATCATTGATTTAGCCGCCGAGACGGCATCAAACGAGGCTTCACCCAGAACCTCGTGGCGGACGACGGAAGAATATAGGCGAGATTTGATTCGTGTCTTGACGCGTCGGGCCATACAGAAGGCGTTAGATAAACTCAAATCATAAATCCTGGAGGAGGGTGTGGTGAAACAGACGATTGACTTAAAGGTAAACGGACGGACTTACGAAGTGGAGACACCGCCCTGGAAGACATTGGCCGAGGTCCTAAGGGATCAATTAAACCTGACCGGAACCAAGATAAGTTGTGCAGAGGGACACTGTGGCGCTTGCACGGTTATTGTCAATGGTAAGGCCGTAAATTCATGCCTCATGCTCATAGCAGAAGCCCAGGGGAAAGAGATCCTTACCATAGAAGGGTTGTCAAAAGGGGGGAGCCTCCATCCTATTCAGGATGCTTTTGTGACCCACGGAGCTGTCCAGTGCGGTTTTTGCACGCCTGGGTTAATTATGGGGACCAAGGCATTTCTCCTTGAGAATCCGGATCCATCCGAGGAGGAGATCAAAAAGGCCCTTTCAGGTCATTTGTGCCGATGCACGGGTTACACCCAGGTCATCGAGGCGGTGAAGGCAGCCGCCCATCACATGAAATCGAGCCGTTTTGAAGGGAGATAACAGATGAACGAACATGAGACCCTCGACGTTATTGGAAAGCCCTATCCGAAAAAGGATGCCAGGATAAAGGTCACTGGGGAGTGTCGTTTTGCTGGGGATATTGCCGTGCCCGGTATGCTTCACGCAAAGATGTTGCGCAGCCCCCATGCCCACGCTCGGATTCTCAACATAGACACCAAGAAGGCTGAGGGGCTGAAAGGTGTAAGGGCGGTCATTACGGGTAAGGACTTTCCTGGAATCCTCTATGGGAACTTCGCCCACACCAGGGACTATCTTCCCCTGGCTATGGACCGGGTAAGATATGTGGGGGAAGAGGTGGCGGCGGTGGCCGCTGAAGACGAAGACACGGCCTGGGAGGCATTGGATCTGATAGATGTGGAGTATGAACCGCTGCCGGCCGTCTTTGATCCTGAGGAGGCCATGGCGCAGGGGGCCCCTCTCCTCTACGACAATAAACCCAATAATATCAGTTCCAAGTCGGAGTGGGAATTTGGCGATCTAGAAAAAGGCCTAGAGGCGTCCTCTCTTATCATGCAGGATGTTTTTCATACCCAGGCTCTCAAGCACGGTATGCTGGAGACGCACACGTGTATTGGGTTTTGGGATGCTGATGGGAAGGTCACCCTGGAGGCGTGCAAGCAGAGTCCATACGTTGCTTGGCGGCAACTGGCCATGGGTCTGGGTCTTCCACCCCACAAAGTCAGGGTAAAACAGACCTTTATAGGCGCGGGCAATTCAGGAGGCAAGCAGGAGGCCTTGCCCATGGATTTCGCTGCGGTGATGCTTTCCAGTCGGACAGGCCGACCGGTTAGGATCGTTCACAGCATGGAGGAAGTCCTGATCATGGGGCACATGCGCCACGCCTACAAGATAGACTTGAAAATTGGGGTGAACAAGGACGGGATCATTCAAGCCATGGACTGCCATGCCATTGCCGATGGCGGAGCCCATAGCAGTATTGGTCAGCTGAGCATTTACCTCCTGGGGGCTTGGCTGATGATGACCTATAAGATACCGAACGTGAGATACAGGGGCTGGCGGGTGTTTACCAATAAATCCTTTTCTGGCGCCCTCAGGGGCCACGGCGTACCCCAGGCGCGATTTGCCTTTGAAGGCCTTCTGGATAGCATCGCAGACGAATTGGGTATGGATCACTTTGAGATTCGAAAAAGGAACGCCATTACGCCGGGCTACGAGGCCCCCAATGGATTCAAAATAACCACTTGTGGTTTCAAAGAGGCTCTGGACAAGGCAGAGGAGGTCTCTGGTTGGCGTGAAAAAAAAGGCAAGTTACCCAAATATCGAGGCATCGGTGTGGGGGCTTCGGGCTTTATAAGCGGCTCCAACATCATGGGAATGTCGGCCTGTTCGGCCATGTTGAAGGTGCAGGAGGACGGCTCGGTCGCTCTGCAGAGCGGAGCGACGGATGTGGGCCAGGGATGTGACACGGTTCTGCCCATGATCGTGGCAGAGGTCCTTGGCATAGAACCGGACGATGTGAGCTTTGCCCTGGTGGACAGTGACCTCACGCCCATTGATGGGGGGACCTGGTCATCCAGGGTGACGTTCTATGCCGGCAACGCCGTGAAAATAGCGGCCCTTGACGCGAGGAAGCAAATAGCCGACGTGGCTGCCGAGATCTTGGAGGCCCGGCCCGAAGACCTTGTATTCAGAAAAAAGAGGGTTTATGTCAAGGGAAGCCCAGACCAGGGGACTGAACTGGATAAGGTGATTCGCTATTGTCAGAATAGAAAAGGGATGACCATTATGGGGCGGGGGTACTACAATGCGCCATGCGGCCATTTGGATTTTGCCAAGGGCTATGGCAACTTCACTGCCGCCTATAGTTTTTACGCCCAGGTGTGCGAGGTAGAGGTGGATCCGGAGACAGGCCAGGTCCAAATCCTGAACATGTGGACCGCGCATGATGGGGGACGGGAGTTAAATCCCATGCTCGTCAAGGGCCAAGTGATCGGCTCTACGGTGATGCATGTGGGGCAGGCCCTATTTGAAGGGGTTATCCGGGATGATAAGGGCGAGACCCTCAATACATCATTTAGAGACTACAAGATGCCCACATTTAGTGACATCCCCGGCTTTCAGGAACTATATTCTATGGACATGCCAGATACCGAAGGTCCCTTTGGGGCCAAGGAGGCTGGTGAGGGGGCAAGCGGTCCTGTCATCGCCTCGATTGCCAATGCCATTCATGATGCCATTGGGGTCAGAATCAAAAGTTTGCCCATAACACCCGAAAAGATTCTTAAGGCCATTAAGGAGAGAGAGTAAAGAATCCTGGCCCGGAAGACTTAGCTTTGAGCTGCCCCCAGAGGAGGATTTTAGGGTCTCTCTTTCATGCGAAAGCATGCTGGAGTCATGGAGTGGTGGAGTCATGGAGTTAATGATAAAAACTTATTCAAGCTGACATTCGGGTCTTAGCTTTTTCCAAGACTCCAAAACAGCGTACTGTCTTTACCGGCAAAGCCAAGAATTTCTGCCCTAGCCCAGAGGTCAGTTTATTGGCTTTGAGATAAAAACTGACCCGATGGCGTCTCTGGATGCCGCTGAATCAAGTTCCTCAGGCAGAAGATGGCGCTCGTTTCCCCTTCTCGCTTCTTCGACGCTCTTCATCTCTGACTTCACGCCTCAGGAGCTTTCCCACTTTAGACTTAGGGAGCATATCCCGGAACTCTATATAATAGGGGACCTTATACGGTGCGAGCCTCTCTCGACACCACCGGATGAGATCGGTTGCTCCCACGCCCCTCACGCCTTCCCTGATCACCACCATCGCCTTGATGCGCTCACCTACCTTCGGGTCAGGGACACCGATGACGCATGCCCCCATCACCGCCTCATGATCCTGCAGCACGGCTTCGATCTCTGAACAGGAGACGCGATATCCCTTGTATTTTATGATATCCGCGCCCCTGTCCACATAAGATAGTTGTCCGTCTTCCTCAGTCTGAACCAAATCTCTCATCCTGTAATAGAGCTCCCCATCCAGCTCCACAAACCCGGCTGCCGTCTCCTCCGGCTTGTTCCAGTAGGCCCGAACCATATATTCTGAGGAGGTGAGCAACTCACCAGGACGATCGGGCGCCACCGGCTCCAGTGAATCAGGGTCCACGACCTTGATTTTCTTGGATGTAACGGGGAAACCGATCACATTCGGGCTGGGTTCTTGATCCATAGGGCTAAAGGCCACAAATCCCGTCTCTGTGGCGCCAAAATTCTGATATATGGGCACGTTGAACTTCTGCCTCCAACGATTAAATATCTCCGTTGGAAGCACGTCACCCCCACTCCAGCAATATTTCAGTGAGCTCAAGTCATACAAGTCCAGCCTATCATTTTCAAGGATCATTCGGTAGAGGGCGGGTACGCCGGCCAATAGATCAACGCGATACTTCTCAATAGCCTTCAAAATAGAGTCCACCTCAGGGATGGGCATGAGGACGGTCCTATTGCCTAGACCCAGGCCGATTGAGAGAAAGGTTGCCTGTCCCATGATGTGGAAAAGGGGACCCACCATGATCAGGGTAGACGTCCCCTTCCTGATATAACCTTCGATTACCCTCTGATAATCGTTAATCATACAATTAATAAAGGAATGCGTTCCAGGTACACCCTTGGGCAGGCCAGTCGTCCCCCCAGTGTACAGAATATAGGCAGGGTGTTGCCTCGGATTTATGTCTGCTCTCGGCGGCCGGGGTGGGTGTCCGGCGATTAACACCTTGAAAGAATATATCTTTTCTCCCCGCTCGATGCTTCCACGGGGCACCCTATCAAAGAGCAATCCCACGACCCGCTTCCACAGGGGGATCATGTCGGCAAGACGCGTATAAATAATCCTCTTCAGGACTGTCTGAGGGAGTACCTCTTTCACGTAACCGAAATTTGTATCCTGGCAAATGATGGTCTCGGCCCCAGAATCATTGATCATATAAGTGATTTCGCTAGGGGTGTAAATGGGAGAAACGGGAACAGCTGTGGCCCCAATCTCCAGGATGGCTAGATAGGCGATGACCCACTGAACACAATTGGGCAGGTATATAAAAACCTTGTCATCTTTCCTCACACCCAACTCATGGAGGGCCGTTGCAAACCTGTCGCTCAGCTCCTTCAATTGGGCATACGAATAGGATTCACCCAGATAGATTAAAGCCAGTTGATCAGGATACTCCTGGCAATTCTGCTCAAAGGTGAACAAAGCATGCTGATCCATCAGGGAGGTGCCTTTCATGATCTCCTCGTCACATGCCAAAGTAGGCCGCCTTCACGTCCGGATTTTCAATGAGGTCCTCTTTGGTTCCGCTCAAGACGGCATTCCCGTTCTCCAGCACATACCCGTAATCCACCATGGGCAAGACCGAGCGGGCATATTGTTCCGCTATGAGCGTGGTGATGCCTTTTTGCCTGTTAATATCTTCAACGGCCTCCATGAGCGTTTCTTCCAAGAGAGGGCTCAGGCCGAGAAGAGGCTCATCTAAGAGGAGCAATTTAGGCTGGGCCATCAATGCGCGGCCAATGGCCAGCATCTGTTGCTCCCCACCGCTTAGAAATCCCCCCTGCCTTCGTTTCAATCTCTTGAGGGGCGGGAACAGATTATAGACGTATTCAAAGGTCTTTTTGGCCTGTTCCGCCGTGGCCAAGTACCCGCCCATTTTCAAGTTCTCTAAAACGCTGCTCTCGGAAAAAATACGCCGCCTCTCCGGACAGAGCACGATGCCCATTCTTGCCCTCTCACTGGCCCTTACATCCAGGATATCCTCGCCTCTGAATCTCATTTCCCCAAGGATAGATATCCTCTCCCCTCCCCTCATCTCCTCTTTCTTCTTGGTATCCAGAATAATCCCTGAAATCGTATACATGAGCGTGGACTTCCCCGCACTATTGGAGCCAAAAATACCCGTGACTTTGCCTTCATTACAGGTCAGACTCAGATTGTTGATGGCCGTGGCATTTTCGTAGAATACCATGAGGTTTTTGATCTCTAACATCCTACTGCAGTCCCTTTCTCCCTAAATAGGCCTTCTTCACCTCCTCATGTCTTATGACCTCTTCAGGGATGCCTTCGGCAATCTTCACGCCGAAATTGAGCACAAAGACGCGGTCCACGATCCTGAAAAGCTCCCTCAACCTGTGCTCTATCATGATGATCGTCTTGCCTTCCATTTGCAGCCTTTCCATGAGTGGAACCATGGAGGCAATCTCCGCCATGCTGAGCCCGGAGAATATTTCATCGCAAATAATGACCTCTGGTCTCAGGGCAAGGCATCGGGCCAGTTCGAGCCGTTTGAGATATCCCAATGGGAGGGATGAGGCCATTTTGTAAGGCACATAGGCATCCCTTTCGAAACCGATCTCCTCCAGGATGTCAATGGCTACAGCGTCCCTGTCTCCCAGCTGGCCCCCGCCGATCTTTCGAACCCTGGGGGAGTACAAAGGCACGATGAGGTTCTTGAAGGCGGGCAGGGTATAGAATGGCCGCATAATCTGAAATGTCCTCACAATGCCCATCTCCGCGATTTTGTAAGCCTTCAAATGGCTTATCTTCTTGCCCTTAAAGAAGACTTCACCCAAGTCTTGCTTGACGAATCGGGTAATGAGATTGACTAGCGTGGTTTTTCCTGAACCATTGGGGCCTATGATTCCAAGGGTCTCACCTCTATGCAGGTCGAAACTCACATTGGCCACTGCGGTGACGCCGCCGAATGATTTAAAAAGACCCTTGACCTGGAGAAGGATCTCCTTATTCATACTCATACCTCTATCCAGTGCTCGAACTGGGCATATTTCCGTTGAAAATAGTTCATCAGACCCTCTGGGCGAAATGCAATAAACAATATGAGAATAAGGGCGTAGAAAACGATTCTCAATCCCCCAAAGGCACGTAATATTTCAGAGAGAGGGACAATGATCGCTGAACCCAACAATGGGCCCACCAAGGTACCCATCCCTCCCACAATGGCGGCAGCAATGGGGATTATGGAAAAATCCAAGGCAAAAAAGCTCAACCCGACCCAACCGTAGAGGTGACAGAGATAGGCGCCTGCAAAACAGCCAACGGCGGATGCAATATACACGGCACGGGTCCGATATGCGGTTATGTTAACACCACAGGCCGTCACCGTTTGATCGTTATCCTTTATCCCGCGAAAGACCAGGCCCATATCCTCATTAACCAACCTTCTCAGTCCGAAGAGCACGAGGGCCGTTACCCCGATGACCAGGTATAGATCAACCCAAGGGCTGGGATACGTTGAAAGCCCCGGCATTCCATCGGTGCCCCCCAGCATGCGCGTGGCCTCAATGATCCTGCCCAACAGCAGAGGGTAAACCAGGGTTACAATGGCAAAATAGATGCCCCGCAGGGGCAGGCAAGGGAGTAGAAGTATGGTACAGATGGCCGCCCCACCCAGCGTGGCCACTATAATGGTTAACACGGGCGGTAATCCCAGCATGGCATTTAAGCTGCCGGCTATATATCCGCCAACCCCCATGAACATTGCGCCACCTAAACAGACCAACCCTACATAGTTGGTCAGGAAATCAAAACTAATGGCCAACAAGGCGTAGATAAATAGTAGGCATATGAGCCTCTTGTGATAAATACTAGGCATCACCAAGGGAATGATAACCATGGCCAGCATGAGGAACAGTCTGGGTGCAATCAGATACATGGCTTCGCTCCAAGATGCGATGGCATACACGCCTTCTGATCGCACCTTCACACCCCTGTCCAGCCTCTCTTTACGCTTGCCTTTTGTGACCAATTAAACCCTCTCCTCGAGTTCCTTTTGTCTTCCGAAAAGACCAGAGGGCCTCAGTATGAGTGTGATAATGATGGCCGCCATGGCCACCACGGCCTGATAGTGAGTACCGCCAAACTTGTCAGTAAGTATTTGAGCATAACCGAGCAAGAAGGCTGCAACCACGGCGCCCGGCCAGCTACCAAGTCCACCCACAATACATACCGCCACCGCGTAAATCAGCACCTGGTATCCTGACTCCACGGTAAGGTTTCCCAGTGGTAGAATGACAACAGCTGCGACTCCCGCTAGGGCAGAGCCCACGGCAAGGCTTATGGTCGCCATACGATCGGAATCCATCCCGAGCATCATGGCGGCCTGCTCATCCTGAGCTATGGCCCTTAGGGCCAACCCGATCTTGGTATAATGCGTAAAAAGCCACAGAGAAATCACGATCAGCAGGCCAATTCCCACAATAATAATCCGTTGCAAATCCACCATGACCCATCCGATGCTCACGGTCCCTTTGACAAATTTTGGAATGGCAAAGCCATGCCCGATAAAGCCCCTCCATCGCAAGGCCTCCATGATTACCAGGCCCACGGCAAATGACCCGATGATCTCTGAGGCCTCCAGGCTCCTTACTCTCACCAGAAATACATGATATATGAGGGCGCCTATAATTGCCGTGATGAGCAGGGCGATGAGAATAGCGAGTGCATAATTTAGGCTGAAGGTCCGCAAGAATATCCAAGAGACAAAGCCGGTCAGCACATACAGCGCGCCGTGGGCAAAGTTAGCCAACCTGCTTATTCCGTAGACCAGGGTAAACCCCACGGCCATAAGGGCAAGGATCGCACTATTTACCAACCCATAGACCAAAACATCCATCCTTCAGTCCCCTGAAAAAGTAATATCGAAGGTTTGCGTCAAACAGACGAGATTATCTAACAAATATTACATTGCTTGAAGCAAAGCGATGCTGGATACCGGATGCTGGATGCCGGATAAATTTAAAAAGAATTCCCTTTATCCAGTATCAAGTATCCAGAGTTTAGTATCTGGCGCCACGTTCTACAGATGGAGAAATAGGGAATCCTCAAGAATCTTGGCCAAATGTTAGGATCTTAAGTTATGAAGACATCTAGACCAACCCTGAGACCTCGCATCCAGGATGATGGCGAGGTCTCCTTGGTTGGTCTCTTAAATCTCGTTGTATGGATTAGCGTTTGAGCCACGGCGGCATCTGAAGGCGGCCCGTGGCCACGGCTGGAGGAAAGATCGCCACCCTTTTGCCATTCTGCCACTGAAACCAGGCACCCAGGGCTCCTTCATCCGGATCATGCTTTCGGATAATATCATGGCTCTTAGGATCAAACCTTATCCGTCCGTAGACGCCTCCTTTGATGTCTGTCTTTTCGAGGGCGGCGACGACGGCTTCACTATTAAGGGAATTGGCGCGTTCGATGGCATCTTTCAACACATAAACGGACATATAGGGAGCTGCACATGAGTACCCTGAAGGCTCATTTCCCCACCTTTTCACCCAGGCATTGTTAAATGCATCAGCCCATGGGGTTACCTTGGTGGGGACGTTACCCGCGTTCAAAACGGCAAGGACCAGGTAGGCGCAACTACCCTCAGTCTGTTTCCAAAAGCCGGGATCCTGCGCAGTTCGTGCATACCCCATGGGCAGTGCCGGCACCTTGAGGTCCGCCCATTGTCTCATAAGAATGCCCACTTCCGGCATATCTATCCATACCCACAAGAATTGCGCTCCCTGTTTCTTGGCATCTAACAGTCCAAGGGAATAGTCTGTGGTTCCAGTCGGGTATATTTTCTTCCCCAGCACCTGCCAGCCCCATTTCGGAAGTAGCTTCTCCACGATGTCACCGCTCTTCCGGGCATGGGCCACATCTTGCACCATGATGTAGGCCTTATCAAAGCCGTAGTCTTCTTTAAGACCCTTTAGGAGCGCAGGCAAGTCCATGGTTATCTCAATGCCCACATGCCCTGTGAGTCTAAAGCTATACTTATATTTTTCATAATTCTCGGCGATTCTTTGGGCCGTGGCAGGGGAATAAACGCCCGTATTTACAAGGGAAATAGTCTTATACTTGGAGAATAGGTCCATGGCGGCATTGTACGCTTCGGTGCGAATAGGGCCACCAACGATGAAGTTTGCCTTCTTGTCCAAAATCAGCCGTTCCACCACGAGAAGTGCCTCAGAGACTGGCACACCCGCCTCGAGATCACGGGTATCCATGATCTCAACCTTGAGCGGTCGCTTCATACCGGCCACATTTACCCCGCCCTTGGCGTTGATCTCTTCGACAGCCAGAATGATGCCTCTTTCAGTCGTTAGGCCCTCGGCAAAAGCCCGGGCACTGGGAACTCCTAGCCCGATGGGGTCTGCGGCCGCAGCCTGATTTACAAATCCCCCAAAAGCCCCGGCTGCCATCAAAATAAGGGCTACAGTCAAACCAAAAATTTTTTTCTCCATGACGCCCTCCTTATCATTTGGGTTGCCCATGACAAGAAATTTTCTTTAGGATTCCATAATGGTTGAATTGTAAACGATGCGTTCTACGCTTTTTGGTTTTTGGGTTTCCTTTTTCCAGGGTCTACATGAAGAACCTGTGAGAGGCGGGTGCCTTCTTTAGGTTTCTCTTTTTTACAATGTCATATATCACCCCCTTTAAGAGTGCCTAACGTGTTCTAAAGTGCCTGCCCGCCAATGCCTCCTCGCACAGGATTATTCAGCCTGTTCAAGCAGTGGGACCCGGGCAAATTGACCGCGTCGCTCACAAACGGCTGTGGCAGGCGGGCCTAAAATGCCGAAAGTGAATTAGGGCTTTCTCAATCCACCAACATGAGACAGTATGTATTTTGTGTCTCTGTCTTTTCACGAAGGGTCCGAATGAAAAAACCATGATTTCGCGCTGTCTGGTAAACGTCTATGCCGCAGGCCTCCATGGAAGGCCTGGCCTTGTCCCTGAAATTACAGGGATCTCCTTGAAGCTTTGTGCACTCCTTGCAAAGCATACACGGACCGGAGAGATAAACAAAGGCTTTATAATAACCATCCTTAAACATCTCCCCTTCCAGTTCCACCAGCATGTCAAAATATTTCTTGAACTGCTTTCCTCGGTCCGGCGTTCTGGGCGCCTCTTTATGGAACAATATGGCGCGCTGGTAGGTGTCAAGAATCGCCCTCGTATTTTCGGGCGTTGAGGTATCCGGTGGGCAGCAATAGCTCCTGCCGTAGTTGCCGCACCCAGACTGGCATTTCAGCCTTACCCATGGGGCCGTTACAACACTGCTGGGATGGATCTGTTTGGCGTGGGTAGCCCCTCTCTCTGTGGCGTTAGTACAGTATTTTTCCAAATCTTTATCGCTCACATCGATCGCATTCATTTGAAAACGAGTCCTTCCTTGTATAGGTGCATTTAGCACGTCATTGCGAGGAGTCTCGCCCGCGGCGGGACGACGTGGCAATCTCTCCCTAGGAAATTGTAGCCCTTTTTATAAAAGCGAGATTGCTTCGCTACGCTAGCAATGACCTTTCTATTTGTGAGAGGGTTGATTATACAGTCAAGAGTTAAAGCATGTGCGATGGTTCCTTGTCCAGGGAGAGTTTCTCCAATGTCTCCTGGGGAACCCGACCCTTCTTATCCCAACCATGGAAATCATAATACTCATCAAGCAGTTTTTCGAACTTCTCCCTGTCCATCTTCGTTCCTTTAACCACCGGCAAGCCGCCAGGAACGGCTTCAGCGAAATAGCGTTCGGGGAGAGCATCATCCTTCCTATCCAGCCTGGCTTCCCGATAATTGAACATCCTCTCGAGCGTGTAAATCCTTTCCCCGATATCCCTCAGTTCCTGAGGGGTGAGTTCCATGCCGGTGACATAGTAGATCATTTTTGCCCATTCATTCCAACTGGGCATGTGGGGGCTGAAGAAAAGGGTATGGAACTTACATGTCCCAATAGAGTCAACCACCGCATAGACCCTTTCCATAACCCATATTTGCCTGGCTTTCCCCACATGGGAAGTGAAATCAGAAGACATGGGCCCCCCGTCAAAGGCCTCTTCCAAGACCTTTTCGGGAAGATGGTATAGATCAATAGCGGGGCGGCTTCTGAGATGGTCACACCCCCTTGTTGATGTGGCGATGCCCAAGGCGAAGGAGGGGGTTGGCCTTTCATCGGACAGCATGTTGCCCAAACCTTTGATGTGAAGGAGATAGTATTCTGCTTCCGGTTTACCCAGTTTCTCAAGGGCCTTTATAGGACCCTCGGCCAGGAGGTCGCCAATCCCCTTGCGATAGGCCACCTGTTCCAGGAGCAGAGGAAGAAGTTCGTCCGCATTCGACCAATCCAGCTTTATACCCCCTGTATCCCTCTCATCGATAATCCCCTTTTCGTAGATCTCAAAGGCCCAAGCAGCGATATTGGCAAACTCAGCCATATCGAAGCCGTATTTGTCCACCAAATACTGTCCTTGGAGGATACTCTCCCAGTTGGTAATATTGAGCATGCCCCCCATACACATCTGCGTATTATATTCAGGCCCCTCACCATAGAGGCCGGCAAGAGGTCCTTTTTTTATTCGCCATTTATGGCGGCAGTGGACAGGGCATCCGAAGCAGGCCGTGACCCCTTCATGGTATTGCTCATGGAACCTTTCAATGGTCAAATCTTCCCAGTCTTCCAGTTTGTTAGATTGAAAGTTGCGATACCTCAACAGGCCGGTGGTGTTGGTCACATTCCAGATCATCATGGTGCCGTCATAACCCAGGGCTTGAGCCAGTTTCGTATCCGTTACCTGCTTCTGCCACTTGTAGGCATAATCCAAGGCCTCCAGAGGATACCGATTGCTCACTTCCATCGTTCCCCTAGCCGCAATGGCTTTGAGATTCTTGGAACCCCAGATACAGCCCACACCCGACCTTCCACCGGCATTCTTTAGACCCGTCCGAATATTGGCATATCTGACCAAGTTTTCCCCAGCAGGCCCTATACAGGCGATCTGTATCTCCTCATCCCCCAGCTCTTCACGAATGAGTTTTTGTGTTTCAAAGGCATCTCTGCCCCAGAGATGCTGGGCGTCGCGAAGTTCAAGCTCACCGTCGTGAACCCAAAGATAGACCGGCTTATCTGCCTTGCCTGTAAAGAGAAGATGATGAAAGCCTGCGAAAGTGAGCTCCGGGGCAAAGAAACCCCCCATATTGCAGCTTCCCACACCGTACGTGAGGGGTGACTTGGCTCCAGAATGACAACGGGCAGCTGCTGGCGCCATGGAACCACCCAGAAGGCCTGCGCTCACTGTCACCACATTCTCCGGTCCCATGGGATCACAGCCGGGTTTGAGGTGATTGTAAAGTAAGTAGATATCTAATCCACGGCCACCCAAATAAAGTCGGCGCAACGCTTCCGGAATCGAACTTGTTTTGATATTCCTGTCTGATAAGTCTATATAGCCTATTTTCCTGGTTAACGGCATCTTTTTCTCCTACCCCCTTATACCTTTTTCGATGGTGTTCCGGCAATCTTGGCCTGGGAACCTCGCCAGGCAATCACATATTCAACGCTACATTTAGGGCAAGTGAGCCTTTTCGCCCTTGCAGGCACGGGCATCCTCTCGAAGCAGTTTAGGCATCTGATCTTCTGTTCTTTAGCCATTCCTGACCTCCCTTTCCATCTCACACCAGTGTCGAATCTCGCAAATGATTCTATAGCATACAAGCCGGAGAAGTCATTGCGAGGAGCCGCAGGCGACGAAGCAATCCCCTTGAAGCGGGGGAAATCGCGTTAGGAAGAGATTGCTTCACGGAGTTTACCCTGAGGAATTCGAAGGGCTCGCAATGACCTCCTGTCTGTGCTTAACCCTTAAAAGAAGTTTCAAGATACCATACTAGAGGGATATTTTAGAACAAGTGAACGAATGTTCGTTTTATTAAACCCAACGACAGGGTGTCAAGGGAAAATCATTATCGCTCAGCGCCTCCAGTACCGATGTAGGCTTGCACGACCTTTGGATCCTCTGCCACCTCATCCCAGCTTCCTTCTGCTATTTTTGTCCCAAAATTCAACACAACGATTCGGTCTGCCAGGTCTCCAACGAGCTGCATATCGTGTTCCACCCAGATCATGGTTATGCCAATTTCATGCTTTATCCTGAGGATAAAACGGGCCAAGTCCTCTTTTTCCTGACGATTCATGCCCGCAGATGGCTCATCTAATAAAAGGATTTTGGGCTCCATGGCCAATGCTCTGCCGAGCCCCACTATTTTTTGGATACCATAGGGCAGCCCCGAAGCATCGCTTTTGCGGTATCTTTCCAGTTCCAAGAATTCAATAATTTCCTCTGCCGCTTCCCTATGGGCCAACTCCTCCCTTATTGTTTTTCCCCAGAAGATGCCATTGGACAGTAGACCTCGGTCCATCTTTATTTGCCTACCCACAAGCAAATTGTCCAAGACCGTCATGTGCCGAAATAGCTCCGCATGTTGAAAAGTCCGTGTGATCCCCATCTGCGCGACGCTGTGAGGCTTCAACCCGAGCAAATCCAGGTCCCCAAATAATATCCGCCCCTTGCTAGGATGGTAAATACCGTTGATGCAGTTGAGAAGGCTCGTTTTTCCCGCACCATTTGGGCCTATAAGCGCGAGCAGTTCTCCCTCGTAGGCCCGCATGGAAATGCCCTGCAGGATCTGAAACCCACCGATGAACAGATCCATACCGCTCAGGCTGAGATGCACAGGTTTATCCATACCACCTTCTTGTGCGCCGGTATTGTTTGACGTCTCGGTAACTTTTTTGAGATTCTCTATCACCTTGTCCCAAATAGAATTCTTGAATATCCTGGTGACGTCTCAATCTCTCTGGGGCCCCGTCAAAGACAATACGTCCATTTTCAATGACGTAGCCGTAGTCGGCTATTTCCAGTGCGGCCAAGGCATTCTGCTCAACCAGAAATACGGTCACCTGTTGTTCATTCCTGATCACCTTTACCAGATTCATAAGTTCTTCAATAACGATGGGCGCTAGCCCCAGAGATAACTCGTCCACCAATAGCAGTTGGGGGGCACACAGTAAGGCGGTTGACAACGACAACATCTGACGTTCACCGCCACTCAGGTAACCGCCCAGTCGATTCTTCACGCCTATCAGAATGGGGAAATAATGGAAAATACGCTCAACCATTTCTTGTCTGCCCACCTTGCCTTGCCTTAGGGGTTCACAGGCCTGTAAGTTCTCTTCTACGGTCAAGTTGTCGAAGACTTTATCCTGTTCCGGGACCAAAACGATTCCCTTTTTGGAGATCGTGTCCGGTGGCTTGTTTTGGATCCTTTCTCCCCTGTATTCAATAAAACCTTCGGTGACCTTCGCATCATCCACGCCTAGGAATCCAGATATGGCCCTCAATGTGGTTGTCTTTCCGGCTCCGTTGGTTCCCAACAGGGCGACGATCTGCTGGTCCATGACGCGAAGTGACACGCCCTGCACAGCCGTTGAGACGTTGTGGTAGACCACTTCCAACTTTTCAATTCTTAGAAGCGTCTCCGCATGAGGTTCACCCATTCACCTATCCCCCTAAGGGTTTGTACCTAAAAGGCCAAAGTATAAAATAATCTCTGACCCGCCGCCAGATGCCCACAAGACCGGCGGGCTCCAGAACCAAAAAGATGATCATGACCAATCCAAAGCTGGCATATTTTATGGCAAACATGTAGGTGGTGAGCCGAGCAGGCACGTGAAAGGCATCCACCAGGATGTCGATAACATAGGGAAGCAGGACCACAAATATGGTGCCGAAGACAGCCCCCAGAATCGAACCCAGACCGCCTATGATGATCATGGCGATATATTCGATGGTCATGAGGAGGGAGAATGCTTCCACAGACACAAATCCGCGGAAGTAAGCGAAAAGGCATCCAGCAATGGACGTGAGCACAGAGCTAAGAACGAACGCCGAAAGCTTATAAGCCGATACCTTTATACCCAGGGCTTCAGCCGCCACATCCCGATCACGAATGGCCATCCAGGCCCTCCCCGTTCGGGAGCGGACCAGGTTTATGGCGAAAATGAGCAGCAGGATATCAATGATAAGCAAGAGAAAATACCACAGACGCGGATCCTCTATCGCCAATGGCCCGAGTGATGGCGGATCAATGACGACACCCGTAGCATAACCCCTGGTGCTCTCATACTCTGCCCCCAGATAAACCACGATAAAATGAAGGGCCAATGTGCTCAAGGCCAAATAGAGCCCCTTCAACCTCAAAGACGGAAGACCAAAGATCATTCCCAGGATGGCTCCAACGAGCCCGGAACATGGAAGGGTGACAAAGAGGGGGGCTTTTAGCTCTTTGAAGAGTATGGCCGTCGTGAATGCCCCAGCAGCAATGAGACCTGCATGGCCCAGGGAGATCTGCCCGGCGTATCCTGTCAGCAACATCAGCGCTACGGCGCCAATGAGCGCCAGGAAGACTTGCGTGGCTTGATCCAAGAAAAATGGCGAAGCAAAAAAGGGAAAGAGAGCCAAGCCCAACATAAGCAGGAGCAGACAGATCCAGCGGCTCCGAGTTTCCACAAGAGACAGGTCTTTGGCGTATGATGTCTTGAAATATCCGCTTGCAAAGGCCATCCTAGACCCTCTCCAATTCCTCCTTGGTTCCAAAAAGTCCCCAAGGCCTGATGAGCAACATGGCAAGCAGGACGGCAAAAGGGGCCACTTCGCTCGCCTGAGGACTGATATAGTTGATGGCAAGGACTTCTGCTGCCGCAACCACAAATGCCCCTGGAATGACACCGACCAGGCTATCCAGACCACCGACCAGGACCACAGGAAACGCCTTCAGACCAATCACAAACATACTGGGATCTAAACCAGAATCACAGGCCTGGATCATCCCCGCCAGACCCCCGCTGAATACAGCTATCCCCCATGACAGCGCATAAAACTTGTGGAGCCCAAATCCCCTTTGGGCCGCCAAGAGAGGCTTTTCTCCCACAGCACGCATCCGGAGTCCCCAGCGCGTAAATTTGAAACAGAGAAAGAGGCCCAAATAGAGGCAAACCGTGCTGAGAAGCGTCACAACCCCAAACGTGGAGATCACGGCACCTTCCGCGATTTGGTGTGAGGCATTTTCCATATCCAGATGTTGAAGGGGATGCCATAGCTGTGAAGTCCATACGAGAGTGATCAATCCCCGCATGAGTATGCCAAGGGCAACGGTGACAAGGACGGCTGCGAATACCGATTCTCCGGTCATGAATCTCATCAGGAAAAAGTAGACGACGAATCCCAGGAGAAGGCTTAAAAAAAATGAGAGCAGAAATGAGGGTATAGGGTCCGCGATAATACCTATGCTCACGGTGAAAAGGAAATAGCCCCCTATGGTCATCATTTCGCCATGGGCCAGATTTAGGACCCGGCTCGCCCTGTAAATGAGCACATACCCGCAACAGATCAGGCAGTACAGCGAGGCCAGGGTGACAATGTTTACATAAATTTGCATCGCTTTTGATTCCTCCCCCTCCCGCCAGAGGCTGTGTCGTATTTCGTCACCCCGGCCAAATCCCGCGGAGCGGGATGTGCGCCGGGATCCAGAATGATTTGATTTTCCGACACTTTCCTGGATTCCGGGTCTCGCCCACAATCTTTGGGCTCGCCCGGAATGACAGTTTTATCGGATTACGTCACAGCCTGCCAGAAGAGGAAAAAGAAATTCTCTACCACCAAAGTCTTCATTAAAAGGGCTGCCCCATTTGGTCCATTAATGAAACGTGGAAAGGGCAGCCCTATCCGACCCTAACTGAAATACGGTTCCACATGCCCACCCCTACTGCACGTTAAACGGGGTCCAGTCCTTCACGATCACGATCCCATTCTTCTTGGAATCCCACTTGTAGACCCTGTAGTGGGTCACAGTTCGATAATGGTTGCCCACGGTCCAAGCGAGGGAGCCGCCCTTGAGCCCTTTCGTATTCAGGTTGAGTTCATTCATGGCTGCACGAACTTTATCGGTGGTGGGTGGCCACGGAGTCCCCCTTATAATATCCTCAAGGACCATGGCGGCAATCCAGCCTTCAGTCAGCTTGGTGTAAGGGAAGATGGTCTTTTCCTTTTGGCTGGCTTCCCTAATTTTTCTATGGATCGCCGTATCGTCGCTAAAAAAGGCATTTGTTCCGAAGACGTAAAAACCGTCATCCTTGATCCGCACCAGCTCATCTTCGGACATGATATGTCCATATGCGAGATACTTCCCCTCCCAGCCCAGCTTGCGAAGCGCCTCAAAGGTCCTCACCTGTGTGACCCATGGGGCCCAGGAGTAGGCCCAATTGGCCCCCGCATTCTTGATCTTGGTGGCAAAGGGCGTGTAATCCGGTGTGGGTGGGGGGATCACCTCTTTGTCCACAGGTTCGATGCCCATGGTTTTGGAAAGCTTTTCTGCGTAGTCGATCTCCCCGCGAGAGACAGGAATATTCATCGCCACCAGCCCCAATTTAACAGGCGCCCCCTTGGCCTCTTCCTTTATAAAGGAGAGCGCCATGCGGCTGTCATATTGCGCGGCATAGGCGGTGGAGCAGAATAGATTCGGATCCGCGTTCGGAGGATAGACATCCTCGGGACATACCCCACCAGCAAACAGGAGGGGCACATTGCTACGCTTGGCCTCTTGGATCACGGGCGCGTACGTGCTGGACAAACTGGAGTTCATAAGCAGAACAACTCTGTCCTGCGTAATCAATTTCTTTGCCTGTGCCGCGGCCTTGGAGGGTTGGGCCACGTTGTCCTCAAAAATGATTTTTACCGGATGCCCGTTTATCCCCCCACTGGCATTCACTTCTTTAAAATAGATGTCCAAGGCATCTTTCATGGGTCCATAGGTCCCTGAGCCGGGCCCGGTTATGGCCATGGTGTTGCCAATCAGGTAAGCATCCTCGGCAAAAACAGGCCCGAAGAAAAAGGCCAAAACCGTGAAACTGATCGCCATTACAACAAATCCTCTTCTTAACATGCCATACCTCCTTTCCCTTTCTTTGTTCCCGTTTTTTAAGTTAACTAAATTACGTTAATACATCCCCTATTTCTGCTTCCACCAATCTCTCCTCCTTATCACCGTACATCGCTTCCACCAATGTCCCGAATTTCTCATACATGAGTTCACGTTTCACCTTTCGGGTGGGCGTGATGGGTTCGCCCTCTTCTTCAGGATCCAGTTCCTTGGGAATGATTCGAAACCTTTTTACCTGTTCGACGCGGGACAGATCCTGATTGGTCTTTTCTATTTCAGCACCGATGAGCTGAGAGGTCTCAGGATGATCTGCCAAGCTCGTAAAACCCGTGTATGTAATATTATTCAGCCGTGCCCAGGCAGAGACTGTTTCAAAATCGATCTCGATCAGGGCGGATATATATTTACGATTATTCCCGAAAACCACAGCTTCGCTGATGTAGGGACTGGATCTCAGGGCATTTTCGATGTACGTGGGACTCAGGGTCTTTCCCCCAGACGTTACAATGAAATCCCGCACGCGATCTACAATTTTCAGATTCCCCTCAGGCGTCCACTCCCCCACATCGCCTGTGTGAAGCCATCCCGCCTCATCAATAACCTCTCTCGTGAGCTCAGGCTTGTTCCAATAACCCTCAAATATATCTTCACCTTTCACGAGAATTTCCCCATTCTCGCCAAGCCTTACTTCCCAGCCGCTCGGCGGCACGCCGATATTTCCGGGACGTGGAAAGGCCTCCCCTTGCCCTGTGATAATGGCACCGCCCGTCTCTGTCTGCCCATATATCTCTGAAAGGGCGACCCCATAGATCTGCCATAAGGCCATGACTTCGGACGGAAGCGGAGCCCCCCCTGAAAGGGCGAGTTTCAGCTGGTCGAATCCAATCTTGTTTAGGATGGGTCTAAATGCCAGGTGGCAAGCAAGGAAATAGAGGATTTTCAGTAAAGGGCTCTCCCTACGCTCCCACACCCCCTTCATGTACTGACGGCCTATCCTCAGGGAAATGCGGTAGAGATATTTCTTCAGGGGGCTGGAGTTGTCTATGCCAACGATAATATTGGACACAAATTTCTGGAGATACCTAGGCACAGTGAACAGGACAGTGGGGGCCGTCTCAAAGATCGTCTGTCCCAGGTCCTCGATCTCCTCTCCAAAGTGTGGCACAATCCCCGTGAGCATGGGCAATGTAACGGCCACATCCTTTCCTAGAACATGGCATAGGGGAAGGTAGACCACGGTCCGGTGGGACCCCTCTGCCAGGATAGGATAACGGTCAATAAAGGTGTAGACAGCCGCAAGATGTCTGCCATGGCTGTTAAGGGCACCTTTGGGGTCGCCCGTGGTTCCAGAGGTGTAGACGATGAACGCCCCGTCCGAAGGTCTAATTTGGCGAACCGCTTTCTCAAAGGTCCCCGGATCCGAGCTGAGTTGATCCTTTCCCTCTTCTAAAAGTCTCTCATACTCAACCAAGGAGGGATGCTCATACATGAAGGTCCCTTTGGTATCGATCACAATAACATGTTTTAATTGGGGCAATTCCTCATACAGGGGCAAAATGCGATCCACATATTCTTGATTTTCTGCCACAAAAATGGAGGCCCCTCCATCTTCCATGAGGTAGCGCACTTCTTTTTGGGATGAGGTGGGATAAATCCCGTAGGTCAAAGCGCCCAGGGCTTGTGCCGCCAACTCGCTGATCATGTACTCTTCACATGGGTCTCCCATCAGGGCCAGTCTTTCGCCCTGCTTCAGTCCCAAGTGCTTAAATCCCATGGCGCAGCTGGCCACCTTCTCACTAAACTCCCGCCACGACACTTCTCTGTAAACCCCGAGCTTCTTCGCCCGATAGGCAACCTGGTCTGGAGAGGATTTGGCCCTTTCCAAGAGAAGACCGGGTATGGTCTTATTTCTCAGCTCTTCATATCTTCGAATCGATTTCATGAACACTTTGAAAAATGGGGCTCAATCCGATACCCGACGAATCGTTTTTAAGGAATGCATGGTCAAATGAAGCGTACAATTGAGGTTATCTCAAGGAAATGGGGATATCTGTAAGTGCAAGGGGTTAAATCTCATCCGAGATTTCATTATCAGAGTTGGCGGGTATTTTCAAGGTAATTGGGATGAACGGGTAATCTCTTTAGACGATCTGAACGCTTATTGAAAAGCGTTTCCAAAGCGGGATCGGCTCTGCGGGGCTGACAAAACTGGGAGTCTTAAAGACTCACCTCAGCGCTCCTCTTCTGCCCCAGGCTTAAATGACTTGTGCCCATCCATGGCCTGGCCTCTATAGAAACACTCTTTTGAGGCCTCCAGGTCAAAGGCCAAGGAAGGTATTAGGTCTGCCCCAAAATCCAAGACCCTTTTGGCCTGCTTGAGGGCAACGGATGAATGCTGAGCCATCTCATTTCCCATTTTCAGGGCCTCTGTCATGAGGTCCTCCGGAGGCACCACTTTATTATATATCCCAAGACCAAGTGCCTGCTCAGCCTCAATCGCCTTCCCCGTCAAGATCAATTCCTTTGCGGCCGCCATTCCCGTTATAAGCCTCAGGCGTTGGCAACCCCCTGCGGATGGGATCATTCCCCATCTGATCTCCGTTTGACCAAAACGGGCGTGAGGCGCTGCAATGCGCATGTCGCAAACCAGGGCCAGTTCAGCCCCCCCTCCAAGGGCCACCCCATTTATCGCGGCAATGATGGGTTTTGGAAACGCCCCCAGGTCATGAAACAAGGGAATGATATCTCTCTCTCGTGAAATGAGAATCTCCTCTTCACTCATGCGGGAGCGTTCCTTGAGATCCAGCCCCGCACAAAAACTCTTTTTTCCACTTCCCGAAAGAATAACCACTTTGACGGATTCATCCCATTGGATGTTTTGGAACGCCTCTCTTAGATTTCTCACCATCTCCACACTCAAAGAATTCATCTGCTCCGGCCTGTTCAGGGTGACCAACAGAATATCCCCATCCTTTTTTAATAACAGGGTCTTGTATTTCTTCGCCATGATGAAATTCCTTTCTTACTGCAAACGAATGTTCGTTTTACATCACCGCGTTAAAGCCCTGTCAAGGAAAAAATCCAAGACGGGTGGCTGCTCCTCCAGGCTGTGATCAATCGCTTTGCCACACCTTTTTCCCTTGACACAATCGTTGTTTTTCAATATTGAACGAACATTCGTTTTCTAGCCCCTGTTTCTTGTCATCATCAAACCAGCAAACCTGGTAATTATAGCTCCTGCTTCTCCGAAAACACTTTTTAGGGAGGGATCTTTCCTGTAAACCCTTTAGCACAGAGGAGGACTAATATGAAAAAGATGAGTTCCATTTTTCCGATGATATTATGCATCCTGACTATTGGGCTTATGGTGCCACCGGTCTCTTTCGGGGCTGGCGACAGCGGCCCCATCATCATTGGGGTCCCCACTTCTCTGGGTTACCCGCCGGGAAAGGAGGCCCTCAATAGCGTGGTTATGGCCGTTGAGGAGATCAATGCCAAGGGTGGCGTCAAGGTGGGGGATACAAAGCGGAAGTTCAAGGTGGAATCCGCCGATATCCGGGACGCGGCGCCCGGGGTCCCTGTGCCCGAAGCCCTGCTGGGCCTGGAGAAGATCATCCTGGATAAGAAGGTTCACGCCATTGTTGTGGGACCTTACCGCTCCGAGGCGCTCCTGGCGGGGATGGATATCATCGCCAAGTACAAGGTACCCATGATCGGAACGATTGCCATGTCCCCCGCATCAGAGGAAAAGATCAAAAAGGAACCGGACAAATATAAATACATCTTTCGGGTCGGGCAGACTGCCAAGACCTTTATCGGCTACCAGATGGGGATCATGAAGTACCTGGAAAGGGAATTCGGCTATAACCGGGTCTATGCCATGTATCAGGACGTCATGTGGGCCCGAAAGAGTGCCGAGATCCTCACCATGCTCCTGGGCAAGGCAAAGTGGGAAGTCCTTGGAAATGAGGCTTACCCCGCCGGCGCAACGGATTACTCGCCCGGCCTGATGAAGGCCCGGGCAGCCGGTGCCCAGATCATCTTCCCGGTTTTTGACCTGCCCCAGGCCGGTGTGCTGGTGAAACAGTGGCGAAGCATGAAGGTCCCTGCCCTGATGGCTGGCATGATCGCCCCCATGGCCGGCGCGGACTCATGGGATACCTATGATCGAAAAATTGCAGGGGCAGTCAATGCCGTCATGGAAATCGGGAACGTCCCCGTGCCAAAGGTTCCCGCGTCGGTTCGATATTATGAGGCCTACAAGAAGAGATGGGGCAAAGAGGTGCAGGAACAGCATGCTCCTGTGGGAGGTTATGAGGCGGTCTATGTCCTGGCAGAGGCCATCGAGAGAGCCGGCACCACGGATCCTGATACCCTCTCGGCGGCCCTAATGAAAACAGACCGGACGGGGGCCATGGGCAGAATCAGATTTGACGAGGGTCACCAGACCATCTTCGGCAACGACCCAAAAGAGACCGCAATGGGTTGTGTAATCCAGTGGCGGGAAGGGGGAAAACGGGTGGTCGTCTATCCTGAAAGCATTGCTGAAGACAAGATCCAGCTTCCTTCCTGGTTAAAGTCAGCTAAGTAGCAAAACCCTTGGGACCTCCTCCAGGGAGGTCCCCACATCTCCATTCCATGGGGGGAATTCACCCAACATGTTTTTAGGTACGCTGGTCTATGGGTTAGTCAACTCAGTGATCCTCGCCCTGGTGGCCCTGGGCTTTAACCTGACCTTTGGGATCAGCGGCATTGCCAATTTTGCCTACGGCGCACTCTACATTCTATCGGGATTCGGCACCTGGGTCCTGCTCAATTCCCTGGGCATCCCCCTCTTCCTTGCCATACCTGCCATGATATGCATAACTGCTTTTGTGGGGGGTCTCCTTTACCGTTTTATACTCATCCGGCTTCGGGGGATGGTCATCTCCGAGGTCATCGCCACGTTCGGCATTGGGCTGGCCATCGTCGAGACATTCAGGTTCCTGGGCTTTATCGACGTAAAGTATTCTCTCCCCGTGTTTGCAGATGCCAGTCTCCTGATTGGGGGCGTCTATTTGGATTTCCAGAGGGCCTTTATTGTGGTCCTCGGCTTGGCACTGACCGGCGGCCTCTGGATTTTCACGCGTCATACCCGAATCGGGCTTGCCTTCAGGGGCATCGCTCAGGACGAGAGAACAGCCCTTGCCTTCGGGATCGACTCGGATCGCATCTCCGCCCTCGCCATGGGCTTTGGTGGAGGCCTCTGCGCCCTGGCCGCCGTGGTTATTCTCCCTCTGAGGACCATATCCGTAGACGCGGGTTATGATGTACTCCTCGAAGCACTCGCTGTTTGCATTGTGGGGGGCCTGGGCAGTTCAATTGGGATAATCCTCGCCAGCTTCATCCTTGGGATGGCCCAGACCTTTACGGCCATGTACTGGGGTCCACATTGGATGATGATTGTCACCCTGGTGGCCATTCTAACCATCCTGGCCATCCGACCTTCTGGGCTTTTGGGGAAGCAGAAGGAACTGGAGGAGCGGATTTGAGCAGTAACGTGAAACAACGGAAAGAACGTCTGGATCGTGGAATCAAGGTGCGCTCAGACGACATCTTCGTCCTGACCTCCTGGCGGGAGATGCTTTACGTGTTGATCCCTCGGGTGCTTCCCATGGCCCTCATTATACTCTTTATATTTGTCACGACCCCTTATTGGAAAAGGGTGCTGGTCTCCATGGCCATGATCGGGATCTTGGCCTTGAGCTGGGATCTCCTGGTGAGCACAGGGCTGGTCTCTTTGGGACAGGCCCTGTTCTTTGGTATGGGGGCCTATATCGCTGGCCTCTTGAATCATGCATGGGGATGGCCCTATTGGGCGACGATTCCGGTAGCCACGGTGGGAGGGGGTCTCGTATGCACGCTGGCTCTCGTCCCGGTGCTCAGGCTACGAGGGATCTACTTTGCTATGGTTACGCTCGTGTTACCCCTTGTGTTGGTGCGGCTCATCGAGGCCACGAGGATCTTTGGTGGAACCGAAGGCATCAGCGGTCTTGCCACCTTTCACAATATCGGGGAAGAATTGGCGATCAGTCTGCTTGCCTTCTCAGCGGTGCTTTTTGGTTTCCGACGGCTATTGGGCACAGACTACGGCCTCGTCCTACAAGGGATTCGGGACAATGACCGCTCGGTGATAAGCGCAGGGATTAACATCTATTGGTTCAAGGCCCAGGCCCTGTTCCTGGCCGGCTCTGCAGGGGCCTTTGCAGGGGCCTTTATGACCCACGCCTATATGTTCGTGGGGATGCCCGTCTTCGCCCTCGACTATTCCATTTTACCTATAGCGTCGGCTGTGGTTGGGGGCATGGGAACCCTGGCGGGCCCTGCCCTTGGGGCCTGCATCCTGGTTCCCCTTTCAGAGGCCCTCAGGGCCATGGGTGCCCTTCGCGTGGTTTGCTATGGTCTTTTCCTGGTGATTTTTACCGTGGCCATTCCCGAAGGAATCTTTCCCTACTTACAGAGGAAGTATCACCAGTTCGAACATTGGGTGAAGGTAGAGGCATGAGAGAAACCCCTATTTTGGAAGTTAGCCAACTCACCAAGGACTTTGGAGGTGTCCGGGCCGCCAATCAGGTCTCTTTTGACCTAGGGGAGGGAGAATCCCTGGGGATCATCGGGCCCAACGGCTCAGGCAAGACGACAATCGCAAACCTGATCAGCGGCTTTATCCGGCCCGATGAGGGGAGCGTCCGATTCAAGGGAAAAGAGATTACGGGGATGATGCCTCACAGGATTGCTCAACTCGGGCTTTCGAGGACCTTCCAGATGGCGCGGCCCTTCTACCACCTCCCTGCTTACAAGAATTTGGTCATTCCTCTCTATTCTCCCCGGGTGAAAAGACTTTCTGGCGGAAAATATGGGGATCGACAGGCCACGGCCATTGATCTTCTGGAAGAGGTGGGTTTTGAGAGGGACTCCTTTGTTCCCTTTAAACCGGCCAGCGTCCTACCCCATGGATATCTCAAACGTCTTGAACTGGCCCGCTGCCTGGCCATGCGGCCCGAGCTCATCATCCTGGACGAGCTCTTCTCCGGCCTGAGCATGGCGGAGGTCACCAGTACGGTGCCCATCATCGAGAAGGTCCAGGCTGAGGGAAAGACCCTCATCATGATCGAACATCGGCTGCGGGAGCTCTTCAGGATCGTAGATCGCGTTATTGTATTGAACTACGGCCGTAAGATCGCAGAAGGGACGCCCAAGGAAGTCATGGAGAGCGAGGCCGTTAAAGAGGCCTATCTGGGTTCGGAATAGAGGTTTTAAGATGCTCCAGGTCCAAAACTTGATGGTCTTTTTTGAAAACGCTTTGGCCCTGAACGACTTCAGCATGGAACTCAAGGACAAGGAACTTAGGGGGGTCATAGGGTCGAACAGCGCTGGCAAGACTACCCTCATGAACGCCCTTTCCGGCCTGATCCTCGACATGAAGATTAAAGAACAGCGCCGTGGCGGGGAAAGGATCGCGGTCATGGGGCAGATCTTCTATAAGGGAAAAGAAATCAGTCATCTGCCTCCCCCTCAGAGGGTCCAACAGGGGATCATACTTTGCCGAGAACGCCATCCTGTCTTTCCTGAGAGTGATGTGGTGGAGAACCTCAAGATTGCCGGTTACCTGAGAGGCAGAAAGGAGATCCGCGAAAGGATGGACTTCTTCTTCAGACTCTTTCCTCCCATGAAGGCCCACCTAAGAAAGAGGGCCGGTTTTCTGAGTGGGGGTGAACAGCAGATGCTCTCCATTGGGATGGCCCTCGTTGCCCGGCCCAGATTGCTCTTGCTGGATGAGCCTCTTTTGGGCCTGAGTCCTATCTTCCAGAGGGAGCTGGTTGAAGCCATCCTCCGTATTCGGGACGAGACGGCAATTGCTATTCTCATCTGCGAACAGTTTGCAAGGCCCATACTGTCGCGGCTTGATTTCGCGTACGTGATCGAAAATGGGATGTTGACTTTGTCTGGAAAAGGGCCTGAGTTGATGGCAAATCCGGAGGTGCGCGCCGCCTATTTCGGCGTGTAAGCGTGAGTCATGTGAGGATTATGAGGTCCGCTGACATTCATACCATAGGTGAGGCATTCCAAAAGCAGGCGAAGCTAAGTTTTCACAGAACGGCCCTTTTCTACCTGGGAACTGGATACACATACGAAACAATCTGCCGTTGGACCCTTTCCTTTGCCCATTCTTTGGCAGATGCGGGTATCCAGCCTGGGGATCGGGTCATCCTCTACCTCCCCAATAGCCCCCAGTGGGCCGTCGCCTGGTTAGGAATTCTGACGCTTGGTGCATCGGCCGTGCCCATCACCCCCATATACACGCCCCACGACCTGAAGTACATTGCCGATGACAGTGGCGCCAAGGCCATTGTGTGCACGGATGTCAACTATGGATATGTGGAGCAGGTACTTTCCGAGACGCAGATCGGGACGGTGATCCACACCAACGTGACGGATCTTTTGCCCATATGGAAAAGGGCCTTTGGGGCACTCTTCAATAGAGTCCCTTCGGGAAAAGTGGGCAAAAAGAGCGACGCTCTCTCTTTCCGCAAATTCCTATCGTCCCCACCCAAGCTTCCTTTGGCCCCCACCTCTACTGGGGAAGAGATGGCCATATTGCTTTACACAGGCGGCACGACCAAGTCCCCGAAGGGCGTTCCCATCAGCCACCGACAATTCTTAGAGGTATCCTGGGTCCATTTCAAGGCCCACGAGGAACTGATCCCGTGGGGAGAGAATGTGATCCTTCAGGGGGCACCCCTCTTTCATATTTTGGGCCAGGTTTTTGGCATGGGGCCCCTTTTGATCTGTGGCGACGCCTTAATTTTGCTGCCCCGGATGAATCTGGATGGGATCATGGACGCCATCCAGAGGCATGGGGCCAAGACTTTATTGGGCGTGCCTGCCCTATACCGGATGATCCTGGATCACGAACGCCTGGACTTATACGATCTGGGCTCCCTCATTTACTGCATGTGCGGTGGTGACGTCCTTCCTAACGAAGTGGCCCGGCGATGGAGGGAACGCATCGGCGTGTCCATTTCTAATGGCTATGGGGCCACAGAGACTGTGGGGGGTATTTCCATGAGTCCGCCTGGGCGAGAGCATCCTTCCCAGGCGATGGGATTGGTCTTGCCCAACAAGGAGGTTCGCATCGTGGACCCGGAGAGCCTCAGTGAAGTGCCCCTGGGAAGGCCTGGAGAGATTCTAGTCAGATCGGAGCCCATGGTGACCCATTATTGGAACAAGCCAGAGGAAACCAGTGAAGCCTTCGTGGAGTTGGATGGAAAGCTCTGGTATCGCACAGCAGATGTGGTGAGCATGGACCAAGAGGGGTACCTCTATTTTGTGGATCGAACCGTGGATACCATCAAGCACAAGGGATACCGCGTCTCTGCATCAGAGATTGAGGCCGTGCTGCAGGAACACCCTGCTGTTGTGGGTTCCTGCGTGGTTGGGATACCCGATCCGAAAGTGGGGAGCCGCATTAAGGCCTATGTGGTGCTCAAAGAAGACATCAAGGGCATGACAGGCTATGATTTAATTCGTTGGTGCCGGGACAAACTGGTCTCCTACAAGGTCCCCCATTACATTGAGTTCAGGGACATGCTGCCCAAATCCAAGGTGGGAAAGCTCTTGCGGCGAGAGATGAGACGCGAAGAAAAGAGGCGGCTGGAGAAGGGCAAATGGGACGAGACTCTAGGCGATCATACCTAAGCTTTCCCCCGCTTTCATTCCTCCTCAAATCCTTTCACATTGCACTCCCAAAATTATGGTCCTATTCAGATAGAGCCAAGGCTTTTATTTTTTAAAAGGAAACAGGACGCCGCACCACATTTAATCATTGCCACTCTATACCTTATAGTATTATACGGTTTCAAAAGAGTGGCTTCGCTGTCTTGGAAGGATCAGCAACATGAATGGGTTAAGAAGGAGATAGGTGATGGATTTTGAGCTTACTCAAGAACAAAGGGATATTCAGAAGGCGGCCAGGGAGTTTGCTGAGAATGAACTGGATAAGGAATATAGCTTGGAGATCGAGAGATCCCGCAAATTTCCCTGGCAAGCCTTTAAGAGGGCCTGCGAGCTGGGGTTTGTGGGTATTGATATCCCAGAAGAATACGGTGGGCAAGGATTTGAGCTCCTGGAGAGGGTCATCGTCACAGAGGAGTTCTGTAGGAGTGGTGCAGGTGTGGGCCTGCACGCAAGCCACCCAGGCCTGGGTATAGAAATCATACTCTGGTCAGGAAGCGAAGAACAGAAGAAGAGATATCTCCCCCCTCTGTGTCGCGGGGAGGGGCTCTTGTCGTCTGCGTTCACAGAACCGGATCGAGGAAGCGACCTGGTCAGTTCCCCTCTATCCACTTCTGCTGTGAAGCATGGTGACCATTATATAATAAATGGGACAAAGACTTTTATTACTCTGGCGAGTATCGCCAAGTTCATCATCGTCCTGTGCCAAACAGACCCTGATGCGAAACCCCCGTACAAAGGGCAGAGCACAATCATTGTGGAGACGGACAGAGAGGGGATTGATGTGACAGAGCTTGAGAAAATGGGTTGGCATGCCGCGCCCACCACTGAGGTCGCTTTCACCCATGTAAAAGTTCCCTTGCAGAATCTGATTGGCAAAGAAAATCGGGGGTTTTATCAATCTATCCAGTTTTTGGACAGGTTCAGGGCGATGATAGGGGCCGCCAGTGTGGGAATGGCCCAGGGGGCCTTTGAGCGGGCCTTACAACACGCGAAAGGCCGGGAGGCCTTTGGCCGTAAGATAGGCGAGTTCCAGGCCATCTCACATAAGCTGGCCGAGATGGTCACGAAGATAGAGACGGCCAGACTCCTGGTCTACAAGGCCGCTTGGAAGCTTGATCCTAAGGGAAAGGTGGATCCTATGCTTTTCTCTATGGCCAAGTGGTATCCGGCCCGGGTTGCCGTTGAGGTATGCGATGAAGCCATTGAAATTCTTGGTGGGTACGGATATATGCTGGAGAACGAGGTGGAACGCTTCTACCGTGATGCCCGGGCCCTGGAGATTGTGGAAGGAACCCGCGAAATCCACAAAAACACCATAGCCAGGTTCATCTTGGGGAAGCTGGGCTAGGAAATGATTCACCTCCAAATTCCCTCATTGGGACTAGCAACCTTAGGGGTCATTGCGACCCCCGCGGAGGCGGGGGAAGCAATCTCTGTTTGTTATAGCCACTTTTGAGGATGTTTCATTGAGATTGCCGCGTCGCCTTTGACCTGCCTGTCTTCGCTTTCGCTCAGCCGAGGCGGACGGGCTCCTCGCAATGACGTTATTGTGTGGCGTTTGATCTTTGCTCCTGAGCTTGAGCTCGTGTATATCTGCGCAGGAAAATGGAAGAAAGAAAAAATACAGACAGAATGACGGCCAGGGAGCGGATTAAAGCCCTTATCCTGAATCAACCCATTGATAGAGTCCCCTTCATCCCCTTCTTTCTTGGATACCTTGCTCTCAAAAACGGTGTGAAGCTCTACGATTTTTTTACAGATCCCCATATCGCCTTCAAAGCAGGGTTGGAGACCATGAAGGCCTATCCATGGGCGAACATAAGGCCGGCCTATGACTGGGCCGATCATGGGGCTTGGGAGTTTGGTGGAAAGATCGGTTGGCCAGAAGCAGATGAGCGAATGACCCCTTTCACCCCTGAACCCCTTATTAGTAAACCTGAGGAAGTGGATCATCTTCCTGAGCCTGAACCTTCTAACGCAGACTGGTTCAGGCGTTTCGATGCCTTTAATGAGATCTGCATACAGAACGGTTTCTCGGCCCAGCTCCCCTCAGCCAGTATCATGTCTCCCATGAGTTCCATTGTAGGAAGTACGGGGCTCATGAAGTGGATCGTAAAAAATCCTGAGGCCGCGCACCGCCTGGCTGGCAAGGTCCTCCGTTTTAATATGAAGGTCGCAAGAATCACCCTGGAGAAATACGGGGCAAAAAACTGCAGTGCAACGACGCAGGTCCCGCTGGAATCCAATCGCATCCTTTCCCCTGACGCCTTTAAAGAATTCTGTTTGCCTTACATAACCAAACTGCACGGACTTTACCTTGACAGTGGCGTGCGTGCAACCATGATACACCTCTGTGGGGATCATAAAGGAAATCTCAAATACTGGAAAAAGGTGCCGCTCCCAGAGAGGGCGATCTTCAGTATAGGGGATGATATGGATTTGAAAGAGACAGGGGATTTCTTGGGGAAAAAATTCATCCTGGCAGGGAATATGTCTACCACAGTCCTTCAATTGGGAACCAAAGCAGAGGTAAAGGAGGAGGCCAGAAGATGCCTCGGCCTGGGCAAGAGACGCCCTGGCGGGTTTATCCTGATGCCGGCCTGTGAGTGGCCCCCCATGGCCCCTCCAGAAAATCTTGAGGCGGTCAGGGAGGTCCTTATGGAATATGGTTTTTATTAGTGCGGAGAGAAAATGACGAAAGGAATGAAGATGAACCACACAGACTGGGTGAGGCGGGAATTGAAACCGCTGACCGAGTCCCTCGGTTTCAGATACACGCCCCGTAAGGAGTTGGAAGACCGACTGGGCAGGCTCAGAGGACATATGGAGAGCGCGGGAATAGAGTCCCTCCTGGTGGTCCAAAAGATGGACCTTTACTACCTTTCTGGCACCACACAGGATGGCCTCCTCTTCGTCCCTTTGGAGGGGAAACCACTGCTCATGATCAGGAGAGAGCTGCAAAGGGCCAGACTAGAATCTCCACTTGAGGAGATCGTGGGTCTCAAATCAACCCGTGACATCCCTTCCCTCATACGCAGCCACTGGGCAAGGCTCCCCCAAGTGCTTGGGCTGTCCTTGGATGTTCTGCCGGTAAAGGACTATTTTAGATACCAGGAATTTTTCCCAGGCACTGAGCTCGTGGACGCTTCTTCAGCCATGCGAGATACGCGCAAGATCAAGTCCCCTTTCGAGATCGAACTCATGAGAGCGGGGGCAGAGATTGGGAGAAAGGTTTACCAGGAAGCCAGAGAGATCCTTAAGGAAGGGATGACCGAGATCGAGTTCGGTGGTCTTCTGGAAGCTGCGGCCAAGAGGCACGGCCATGAGGGGCTCCTCAGAGTGAGGGCTCTTAATTATGAGGCCTATTCCTGGCACGTGCTGAGCGGTTTGAGCGGGGGGATAGTCAGCCAATCCGATTCCCCGATGGGCGGATTGGGACTCTCCCCAGCCTTCCCCGTGGGGGCCAGCCTCAGGGCCATGCGGGCCCACGAGCCCATTCTGCTGGACTTTGGGATCTGCTACCACGGTTACCAGGTGGACCAGACCCGCATGTTTTCCATCGGAAAGATGGGGAAAAAATTCAGTGATGCGTACAAGGCCTGCCGTGAGATCCACGACGCCGTTCTGGATGAAACCCGGCCTGGTGCCGACTGTGAGGCCCTTTTCCAAAAGAGCATTCAAATTGCTGAGAAACTGGGTTACAAGGACAGTTACCTGGGGCCCCCAGGACTCCAGACGCGTTTCATTGCCCATGGCATCGGCCTGGAACTCAATGAACCCCCTTTCCTGGCACAGGGACACGCCTACCCCTTAGAGAGGGGCATGACCTTTGCCTTGGAGCCCAAGATCGTTTTCCCGGGAGAAGGCTCCGTGGGATTTGAAAACACGGTGTTGGTCACCCGGGAAGGCCATGAGGTTCTCACCCCGTTGGAAGAGGACATCTTCCAGGTCTGAGTTCACCGCAACCCCTTTTCCTCCAAGATCTTCTCGTGTAGTTCCTGAAATTTGGCGGCAGGTAGCTGGCCGGTTCTATCGGGCCTGAGTTTCATGTCGATTGCATCAGTGGAGCATACGGTCGCGCAAACACCACAGCCGATGCACCAGTCTTCATCAACAACTGGAATCTCATCCTCCAGTTTCAGGGCATCCACGGGGCAGATTTCGACGCACTCACCACACCCGATGCATTGCTCCTCGTCCGTCTCCCGCAAAAAATAGGTGGCCATAAGGACGTCCCTTGGTATCTTTCTCCTCCTGATATTGCCCACATTCCAGCAGGCGCAGCCACAACAATTACAATTGTGTTGAATATCCCCCTCAGCGTTGTCAACGAAGTGAACCAGACCCGCTTCCTCACTCTGCTTAATGACGTCGAGGGCTTCCTCTTTTGAAATCTCTCTCCCCAATCCCCTATCAATAAGATATTGCGCTAAGTCATTGAACTTCATGCAGACCTCCGTGGGATGACTGCACGCTCCACCCCTCATAGAATATGTGATCCGGCACGGACAATGGGCTAAAGCGATTCGTTTGGCCTGTTCGATCACGCTTTCCATCATATGCAGGGGATAGACGGCCTGCTTGTCCGCCTTGACACTCTTGCCCACGGGAATGTATCGATAGGGTTTGGTCTCACCATCACTGCTAAAGGCTTCCTGGGTCACAGCCCTGCTAAAATACTTGGCGATCAGCCCAGACATTTTGCGTGCCTGGGGTGTCCCTTCACCTTTCCAGAAAAAGGATTGAGGGAATCCAAAGCCTACCTGCTGCAAGGCGTAGCCCCGCTTTGCGTCTTTCGTCTTACCACAATACAAGAGTCCCTTTTGCACAAGCTCCTCAAGGATATGCACGAGTTCTTGCCTGGAAAGATTAACTCCGGCCAGAATCTCCTCGATCCCAACCGGTTGCAGGGGGATGACCTTGGTGGGCAAGGCCAGCGCCACCTCAGCTTCTCGTGGGGTGAAGTTTTCTCTTAGAATCTCTATCAAGTCCTCTCTTAAAGGGTATCCCATTCCCAGGCGAGAGAGATGCTCCCCCAGCCTTTCATACACATCTTTTTCTGGCATGCTTCCTCCTCAAATACTCAAATATGGCTGATCTACAATCCCATGCTCGTGTAATGTCCCAGAAGTTCTTTGGATAAATAACGTCTAAATATGAAGTCATTGGGAGCGAAGCGAAGCAATCTCATTTTAGAGAGTTACTCTTTTCGCTAGCTTACAAGGGATTGCTTCGTCGCCTGCGGCTCCCCGCAATGACTTGCCCTGTTAAATCGGCTTGGCCGTCTCGCATAGCGAGAATTTAACAGCGCGAGGGATGAGGGTACAGCAGACGTTTAAATTGACCTAATCACGCTTATGCCAGAAGGCCGCTATGTCTGCCTGCTTGCCATACCCAAAAATATCATCCGCCTTGACAAGGGAGGCGTCCAGTTTCGGAAATCGTTCGATGAACCAGCGAGTGACATCATGCAGAGACCCCTCGGGCTTGTTGAACGGACAAACCCGAATGCAGTTCCCGCAATCGCACGCGTTCTTGGCCCAGAATTTAAAGCACTTCTCCAGATCAGAGTACCACTTGAGGGTTCCGCCCGCGTTGGATTTATTGAGCGGTTCGACGGTCCTTGCCCCATGAGGGATGGCCTGGGGTGGGCAGTGCTTGGCACACTTTTTACAGGCCTCGCAGAATTCGGTCACGCCAAACTCTATGGGTTCATCACAGACCAGCGGAAAGTCGGTGAAAATCTTGCAAAGCCTCACGCGTGGCCCGAACTTTGGGGTGATCAGGATGTTGTTACGTCCCAGTTCACCCAACCCAGCTTGTATGGCATAGGGCACACTCATGGCCGTATCATTCCCTGTGGGTATGGCCTTATAGCCCAGCTGACGCAAAAACTTGGCGAGAAGCCCCGCTGTAAAGGCCATTTTCGAATAACCCAGCCCTGTATCCGCCCCGGCGATGAACGTGGGGGTGTATTTGTAGTACTCATAATCCATGGCGACCGCCATGCTAATGACATACGCATATTCCTCCGGGATATGAATGTCATATTCCGAACGCGTTACGAGATGAAATCCCTTGGTGTAGATCCAGCGCCTGTCCCATTTGCTGACACCCACCATATCAGCGCCATAGAGCTTGGCCGCCCTTTTGACCAAACGGGTGTTGTATTCCGGGTCACCGGAATCAAACTTTAGGCCTTCGGGCAATTCGTTCACGCCCTGCGTGTTATCCTCCCAGCTGTAGAGACCAAAATTCTTTTCAATAACGCCACGGGCAAATCCCATCTCCAGGGCCCAACCCGCATTTCGAAAGGCGATCTCTTCGTGACGAAACCCGGGCCTGTCTTGGGGGGTTACGATCCCATAATAACTTCGTCCCGCCTCTCTCAGCTCAGGTTCCCATCGTACCCGTTTGAACATCTCGTTCTTTTGCTCAAATGGTTGCGCATCCCTGGCGTTGTACTTTGTCTCAAAATCCATTTTCCGTGGCATGATCTTCCTCCCACCCAGATACCAGAATCACTGCATGATTTTGCTCAATCCACCCTTTTGCAACACTAAAAGTTGGCTCGGTAAAATGCCCTTTAGTTTTCCACAATTAGCTTGACAAATTCCTTCTTACTGTATTTATCTAGTGAGCGCCAGATAAAAATCATTTACACAAGGAGGGCAAGACATGGGGATCAAAGAGATGAAGAAGAAAGGCTTGGCCACGGGGTTCGTGTTGTTGCTCTTAGCAGCCTTATTCGCGGGAGGGAGTGTTTCTGCCCTTGCCGCAGATCCAATCATCATAGGGGTGCCCACCGCCCTCGGTTCCATTGAGGGGAGAGATACCCTGTTCATCGTGAGGATGGCAGCGGAAGAAATCAACGCAAAGGGTGGTGTTACAGTGGGCAGCCAAAAAAGACCCCTAGAGGTGGTCTCTATTGATACGAGGGGACACGAGGCCGGGATTCCGGTGCATGATGCCCTAACGGCCGTCGAAAAGCTCATCCTGGAGAAGAAGCCACATGCCATTGTGGTGGGCGCCTTTCGCTCGGAGATCTTGCTCGCCTCCATGGACCTTATTGCCAAGTACAAGCTACCCTATATCTGTACGATTGCCATGACCCCAGCTTTTCAGAAGAAGGTCTTGGAGAATTACGACAAGTATAAATATATGTTCCGAATGTGTCTTGATGGACGATACTTTGTCATGTACCTGACCAAGCTCATGGGCTTCTTGAACAAGGAGTTCGGCTTTAATAAGGCCTATATTGTTGCGCAAGACGTGCTCTGGGCCAGGGGAAGTGCCAAGGCCCTCGGAGGCTTGCTTCCCAAACAAGGCTGGGAGATAGTGGGTTCAGACACCTACCCTATAGGCTCTACCGACTATTCTTCTTCACTGATCAAGGCAAGGATGAAAAAGGCCCAGGTGATTGTCCCCATCGGGGATATGCCCCAGCTTGCCATTCTCTCCAAGCAGTCTCGAGCCATGAAAGTCCCCTCACTGCTCGCCGGCGAGATTGCTGCCCTCTGTTCACAGTCCAGTTGGGAGGCCACGGAAGGTGCCGTTGAGGGGTTTTTGAACTTCATTTTTGAAGCGGGAAACATCCCTGTGAAGTCGATTCCCAAGTCCCAGATTTTTCATAGTAACTTTGGCAAGAGGTATGGCCAAAAGGCCCTGGAAAACCTCTCAGGCCATGGTCCGGGCCCCAGCTACGACGCGGTCTACGCCCTGGCCGCGGCCATTGAACGGGCGGGAACGCTCGAAGCAGATGCCGTGGTCAAGGCCTTGGAGCAAACAGATATGGACGGGGCCATTGGTCACATTAAATTTTCCAAAGACCATCAGGTGGTCTTCGGGTTCGACCCCAAAGAGGCTGCCATGGGCGTTGTCATTCAGTGGAGAAAACCAGGCATTAGAGTCCCGGTCTTTCCTGAGGCGGTGGCAGAGGGCAAGATTGAACTTCCCGCTTACATGAAATAAGTGAGTGTCTGTATTCTACCGATGGGGCGATCTTTGTAATAAAGATCGCCCCTTTTTGAAAGACGCCGTATGATTAGCTATATCATCATATATGGCCTAGTGAATAGCGTCACGTTGGCCCTCATAGCCATCGGCTTCAGCCTTACCTTTGGTATCAGTGGCGTGGCCAATTTTGCATACGGGGGGTTTTATCTCCTGAGTGGGTATCTCACCTGGATGCTCCTCAACTACTTGAAGCTGCCCTTAATCCTTGCCGTTTTTCTCACGGTGGGGGTGGTCGCCTTTATTGGTTTCCTCACCTACTGGGTCATCCTGTTGCGGGTCAGGGGAATCCCTCTGTCCGAGGTCATTGCCACCTTTGCCTTGGGCGTGGGCATACTGGAACTCTTCCGCTGGGCGGGATTTGTCACCTATGAGTTCACGTTGCCCACCTTTGTGAAAGGTGGGATAGAAATCGCCGATGTCCCCCTGGACTATCAGCGGCTTTTCATCATCGGTATTGGCCTGGCCCTGGTCATCTTCCTCTATTTCTTTACCCATCACACGAGAATTGGCCTTTCCTTCCGGGGAATAGCCCAGAACGAACACACGGCCATCTCCCTGGGTATAGAATCAGATTGGACGGCTGCCCTCAGCCTATCCTTGGGGTCGGCCATGGCCGCCATAGCCGCCATAGCGATCCTGCCCCTGGGGATCATTTCAATAAATGTGGGATATGACGTCTTGCTCATCGCTGTGGCCATCGGAATCGTGGGAGGACTGGAGAGCGTTCCAGGGATCATTGTGGCCAGCCTCCTCCTCGGATTTGCCCAAGTGATCACCGGGCTATACCTATCCCCCGAATGGATGATGGTGGTCTATCTTGCTGCGATCGTAATCGTTTTGGCCATAAAGCCATCCGGACTGTTCGGTAAGTTCAAACAACTGGAGGAGAGGGTCTGAGATGGCCATCCGTTATCGGAAGGAGAGACTGGATCGGGGGATAAAAGTCAGGACGGAAGATATATTCGCCCTCTCTTCTTATCAAGAAATGCTCTATCTCGTGCTACCCCGGGCCCTGCCCGTCATATTCTTGCTCACCTTCCCTCTGCTCAAGGGTATCGTGGGGCTTTACTGGGAGAAAGTCCTCATCATTACGTGCATTACCGCTCTGCTTGCGCTGAGTTGGGATCTTCTCGCTTCTGTGGGCTTGATCTCCTTGGGACAGGCCCTCTTTTTCGGCGCAGGAGCCTATATTACAGGCTATCTTAACCATAGCTTTGGGCTGCCCCCTGTGATTACCATCCCATTGGGTACGCTGGCAGGGGCACTCTTCTGCACCCTTTTGCTTTTGCCGGTCTTGAGGGTCAGGGGGGTATATTTCGCCATCGTCACTTTGACGCTACCCTTATTGCTCGTCAGGGTCATTGAGGCCACTAAAATTCTTGGGGGCACGGAGGGCTTGAGTGGCCTCTCACGCCTCTCTGAAAATATTTGGCTCGAGCTCTATATCCCGGTTTTGGCCCTGTTCTTATGCCTCTTCGGATTCCGCAGGCTGATCAATATGGATTACGGTTTGGTGCTCCAGGGGATTCGGGATAATGACCTCGCGGTCATGAGCGGCGCCATCAATATTCACAAGTTCAAGGCCCAAGCGGTCTTTATTGCGGCTGTGGCAGGGGCATTTTCTGGTGCCTTCATGACCCATTACTATCAGTTCGTGGGCATGCCTGCATTTGCCCTCGATTTCTCCATCTTGCCCTTGACCTGTGCGGTGCTTGGGGGGGTAGGTAACTTTGCTGGCCCCCTGTTGGGTGCTTTTATCCTCGTCCCCCTTTCTGAAATTCTTCGCGCCTTTGGAACCCTGAGGGTGGTCTTCTACTCCGCCATCCTAATTCTCTGCGTGGTGGGGCTTCCGGAAGGCATATTTCACTATCTGGAGAGGAAGTACCACCAGTTTGAAAGACTGGTGAAGGTGGCATAACCATGGGAAACAAGGCCGTACTTGAAGTGGATAAGGTGAGCAGGAGGTTCGGAGGGGTGGTTGCCGTATGGGAAGTCAGTTTCCACCTTCAGGAGGGAGAACTCCTCGGGATTATCGGGCCTAACGGCTCTGGAAAGACCACCCTGGTCAATTTGCTCACAGGCTTTGTGAAACCCGATTCTGGAAGGGTGACCTACTTGGGAAAAAATATCACAGGGAAGATGCCCTACAAAATAGCTGAGTTGGGAATCGCACGGACCTTTCAGATGGCCAAACCCTTCTACAAACTCCCTGCTTTCAAAAATCTTATAATTCCCCTCTATTCTCCCCGGGTCAAGAAGTTGAGGGGGGGGAGATACGGGAAGAGAGATGATGTGGCTATTGACCTTCTGGAAGAAGTGGGATTTGAGCGGGACTCCTTTGTGCCCTATAAGATGGCTTCCAATCTGCCACACGGTTATGTGAAGCGACTCGAGCTGGCACGCTGCCTCTCCCTTCGGCCAGACCTCATCATCCTGGATGAACTCTTTTCCGGGATGTCCATGTCCGAGGTGGCCAGTACGCTCCCCATCATCGAAAGGCTCAATGGGGAAGGACTCAGCATCATCATGATAGAACACCGGTTAAGGGAACTCTTCCGACTTGCCAACAGGGTCATGGTCCTAAACTTTGGCAGAAAAATTGCCGATGGACCTCCTGGTGAAGTCATGGAGAGCGATGCGGTCAAGGCAGCCTATCTGGGAACTGAGCATGGCGAATAAAATGCTGCAAGTTAAGAATCTCATGGTCTTTTTCGAAAATTCCCTGGCCATAAACGATCTCAGCCTGGAAGTCCGTGAGGGCGAGATCGTTGGTGTCCTCGGTTCAAACAGCGCGGGCAAGACGACTTTGATGAATACCATATCAGGCCTGATGATTGATATGAAGAAAAAGGAAGAGCGCAGGGGTGGAGAACGTATAACCTTGGTTGGCGAACTCATTTTCGAAGGAGAGGACATCACCCGTACCAAACCGAGTGATAGGGTCAGGAAGGGCATCGGTCTGAGCCGGGAGAGGCATCCCATATTCCCTGACAGCAGTGTAGAGGAGAACTTAAATATCGCCACCTACATACGGAAAGATGCGGAGGTGGGGGAGAGCTTTGACTTCGTCTACTCGGTCTTTCCTCGATTAAAAGCCCTTAGAAAGAGAAAGGCCGGGTTTTGCAGTGGCGGCGAGCAGCAGATGCTCTCCATAGGCATGGCCTTGATGACACGGCCGAGACTTCTGCTCATGGACGAGCCTCTACTCGGACTCTCACCCGCCCTGCAGCAGGATCTCATCGCAGCCATTATCCAAATTCAATCAAAAGGGGTCACCATCCTGGTTACAGAGCAGTTCGCAAGACCCCTTCTGCCCGTTATCGAACGGGGCTATATCATAGAAAATGGCATCCTCGTCCTGACCGGCACGGGTCAGGAATTGATGGAAAATCCAGAGGTGAAGGCAGCCTACTTTGGTGTATAGATGGTTGAGATATCTTTCCACTCAATCTATGAGCAGTTTGAGAAAGCGACTCGAGACTTCTCGGAAAAACAAGCCCTAATTTATATAGGGCAAACATATAGCTATTCCCACCTCCGGGAGGCCACCGAGAAGCTGGCTGCCAGCCTACATGGCCTGGGCATTACGAAGGGGGACAAGGCCGTCCTCTACCTCCCAAATTGTCCGCAGTGGGTGATGGCCTGGTTTGCACTCTTGAGACTGGGTGCTGTGGCCATACCCGTCTCACCCATTTATACGCCCCTCGACCTAAAATACATGATCAATGACAGCGGGGCTGAGACCATCTTTTGCCTGGATACCAACTTCGGCTATGTGAGCCAGGTCTTTCACGAAACAGGACTTCAGCGAGTGATCACAACCAACGTGGCAGAACTGTTGCCCTGGTGGAAGCGGGTCATCGGTATGGGGTTTGACAAGATTCCCAGGGGAAAAGCGCCCTCCGGGGGACATGTCCACGGTTTTAAAGGGCTTCTGAAAAGTGGTGATGATTCTCGACTTCCCCAGCATGAAGCGGAAGAGGAAGAAACCATCGAAATGCTCTACACCGGGGGAACAACAGGTCTCCCCAAGGGGGTCCCTTTCGCAAACAGGACCTTTCTGGAGAGTGTGGCCGAGCAGAGGGCCATGAGCGAAACACATATTCCAAAGGGTCAGGATATTGTCATTCAGGGAGGCCCCCTGTTCCATATCCTCGGCCAGGCCATGGGGCTAGGAGCGCTCCTTTCAGGGGACACCCTGATTCTCTTGCCAAAAGTCAATTTGGATGGCCTCTTTGCCCAAATCCAGAGATATGGGGCTACCACCTTTTTTGGTGTCCCCACCATGTATCGCATGATTCTAGAGCATGACAGGTTGAATTATTACGATTTGGGTTCGCTGAAGTATTGTTTCTGTGCAGGTGACGTGTTGCCCGTTCAGGTGGGCGAAAGGTGGGTCAAGAAGTTCAAGAAACCTTTGTATCAGGGATACGGGGCCACAGAGACCTGTGGTCGAGTCTCTCTGACGCCCATGGGTGAGGATGCCCCGTTGGGTAGCGCAGGAAAGATCATGCCCCTTCAGAGCGTTAGACTGACAGATCCAGATACCCTGGTGCCCGTGCCCCAGGGGCAACCAGGAGAACTACTCGTCTCTTCGGAACACATGGTCAGGGCCTACTGGAACAAGCCGGAGGAGACCGCCGAGTGCTTCGTGGAGATGGAGGGTAAGCTCTGGTATAGGACCCGCGACATCGTGCACATAGATGAATATGGGTGGCTCTTCTATCTGGACAGGTCCGTGGACATGATAAAACATAAGGGCTAT
>CP070840.1:1232461-1263785 GCA_020342025.1 Deltaproteobacteria bacterium | reverse complement strand
ACCCGAACTGCATGCCCCAGCGGGACTGCGGCATTGGATCCTTGGCCAAATAGGCCACCGCCATGTTCACCTGTGGGTCGTCGACCTTGAAGGTGGTCCCTTTACTTCGCCAGAGACCGTTTTCAGGATCATTGAAATCTACCGTGTACCCCACATCCAGATAACTCCCATATTGCCAACCCCTATCTCTAAGATCTCGTTTTTTCTTGGATCCAGGGATGTCCTCAGCAAGCCACTCTCCGGCCTTTTGAACGGGTGGGGGTTTTCCCTCCGTACGGACCGGTAGAGCCATCATCAGCATGAAACCCAACCATACCAAAATACCAAACAAGAATACGGGCAGCCTGCTTGTATCAAAAGTTCGTTTCATTCAACAGTCCCAGAACCATTCCCCGAGGCGCTCGCGAATCTTCCACCAGGCGACCGCTACAATTACATAATAAGAAAGTAGGGTGTTGCCCGGTTGGGCTTTCTCCCACTCCCTATCCCTATGAATAAAGCCGGAGACGACCTCACATTCTTTGGTTATAGTGAAGATTACTGGTTCTAAGATTATGGACTGCAGAGCAGCCAAAAAAAAGTTTAGATCAGCTTTTCTATTGTCTAATACTGGAAGATTTCGGAAGGGAAAAGTCTTCTATGTTTTCTAAGAACCTTTAAAGTCAGAACTAATGGTGCCAGAAAAAGTCTATTTTCACAAAAGAACTAGAGAGTGATGATCCCCAGACTGAGACTTGTCTTCAGGTCGAGCTCTAAGGTCTTCTTATCATAGTCTTTGAAAACGATCTCAAGCGTATACTGGCCGCTCTCTTCTTTCAGATTGTCAAATTTGAAATCACCAAAATTATCGGTGACGCCCTCTCTTATTTTCTCGGCGCCCCTTATCAATGCGACCCTAGCCCCTTCAGCACAATCGGTGATGCCCTCTTTTTCATAGGCAACACTGCCTCCAATGAAGCACCGAGTAAACCGATAGAGATTTTTGTAGTACACCCGCGGCGTTGTGTTGTAATGCGGATACAAGACTTGCAGGTTCTCAGATGCGGCAGTCGCTTTCATGTGGCGAGTTTTGCCGCGGACCACGCGTATGGCTCCGGTCGGGCATGCCTGAACACACCTGGGCTCTTTCCATCCATCATCCAATAGATGCGCGCAAAAGGTGCATTTCTGGGGGACATGCTTCTCCTCATTCCACCAGATAGCATCATAAGGGCACGCTTTGACGATGTCCTCTTGACCCTCGGCCTTTTCAGGATCAATGATAACGATGCCATCATCTCTCTTGTAAACAGCTCCGGCCTTTGCTGCCTTGATGCATGGGGCCACATCGCAGTGCATGCAGGGGATGGGTAAATAGGCCACATCGATGATGGGATATTGCCCCCTCTCCTTGCGCATGATATTGATCCACCTGTGTCCATGGCGGGGCTGAGATATGGCGTACCCCGGCCAATCGTTATCCACGTGTTCATCCTTACAGGCCAGGAAGCAGTTGTTGCAGTCTTCGCACTTTTCCACATCGATGATCAGATTCCATTTTGTCATTGTATGCTCTCCTCACCATTCCACTTTTCAATCTGCACCAGGCATGAATTGGCGGCCATGGCATGAGACTTTTTGATCATGGTTCGGCTCGGTGTTAATTGATTAATGCATCCACCCCGATCCGCCGAATACCCAGGCTCGCCTATGGGATCGTAGTTACCGGAAGATTCATAGGAGTGTACGGTGCCTGGAGGCACCCTTTCAGTGACCTGAGCCGCACAGATGACCGCGCCCCGGTCATTAAACACCTCGACCAGATCATTCTCCTTGATTCCCCGGCCCTCTGCGTCTTTGGAGTTGATCCTTACGATCCAGTAGTAATAGCCGTCAATCAACACCCGATGGTCTTTCACGTCACTCATAAATCCGTCCTTTGCATCGTGTATGGTGTGGAAGCTGAACCGGGGATGAGGGGATATCAATTGCAACGGGTACTTTTCGTAGAGGTCTTTGGTATGATGCCCCTCCCAGGAGGGAACATATTTCGTCATGGTCGGCCTCTCCGGATCATTCGGATCGAATCTTTCAAGACTTGAACAAACAAACTCCAGCTTTCCAGATTGCGTCTGCAGGCCCATCCCAAACTTCTCGGTGTAGTCTGCGGGGAGCGGGGCCAACTCCGGGGTGTCTTTGGGTCGATCCTCTGCATACCACCTGAAAGAGACGGGAGCTCTCAATTCTTCCTTTGGTGCTGGAACCACATAATAGCCCTTCTTCAGGAACTTCTTCCACGAAGTGACCTGGGGAAGATCCGTGGCATCAAAAAGCCTCTTGCACCAGTCAAATTCTGTCATGCCCTCGGAGTAAGGTGCGGCAAGCCCCAGTTTTTTTGCAATCTCAAGGAAGACCTGAAAGTCCGATTTAGATTCCCCGAGAGGCTCTATACACTTGTGCTGCATAACGGCCACGCGGTGGTTGCACTGGGTGAAGCAGTGTGCGATATACCCACCGCAATTGGCGAACTCGCTAATATCCCACCGCTCAAATGAGGTGCAAGCCGGCAAAAGGATATCGGCAAACTTGGCCTCACCCTCAAACCAGATGGATTGATTCACCACAAATTCCAGGTTGTCTGACCGGTACATTTTGGCATGGCGATTTGTCTCGCTCATGGTCCCGAAATGGGATCCACCGTATTTGTAGTACATCTTAATTGGCGCATTCCCCGGGGCCGGATACACAAACTCCAAGAACTGACGCTCAATGGTTTTACCGTCCGTCGGATAACCAGAGGTCCTGCCCTCAAGTATGGCCTCTGGAATCTTCAGCCTAGGAACTCTCTGGGTCACCGGATTTGAGGTGGGCAACTGAGGCATCCGCTGATACATATTGATGACCATTGCCGTCCCCTCCGTATCGCCGGACATGCCCCCTTCTGCGTAACCGGGAAAGAAAAAACTGGTGTCCACGGGGGTCCCCTGTTGCATACACCCCATATTGACGCCAGGTTTGCCCAGGCCCTGCATGGCCATAAGGCAGACCATGGACCGGGCCCACTCATTTCCAGTGGCGCAACGACAGGCGCTGCCAAATCCCTGAAGGCCCCCGGCGGCCAGGTAGGTCTTTTTGGTGCCCCATTCTCTGGCCAAGGCCCGGACATCTTTTGCAGGGATGGCCGACTCTCCTTGTTGCCATTCCGGCGTCTTGGGCACGCCGTCCTCATTGCCGAGAATGTAGTTTTTCCACTGGTCAAACCCGACGGTTCGATGGGCCACATAGTCTTTGTCATACAGCTCTTCGGTGATCCAGACATAGGCGATGGCAAGGGCCAAGGCATTTCCCGTGGCCGGCCTCGGCGCCAACCACTTTCCGCCTAGAAGCGCCGCTGTATGGTTATAAAACGGATCAATGTGTACCAGCTTGATCCCCAACTCTTTGAGCCATTGTCGCCGAACCGTCCCCTCAAAGGCACCGTAGACTCCGCTGGTGGATTCTGGATCACTCGACCAGAAGACCACCATTTCGCATTCCTTGAGGCAATCTTCCACCGTGCCGTAAGTCTCAGGAGCACCGAGGCGTATGCTATTCCCCCAGTGGTGCATGGCCCCCCAGTACCATCCTTCCCAACTGTCCGGGTTGTGGACCACAGGTGTGAAACCGATAGAATTGAAAAACCGGATCCTAGCGCTTAGCCAGTAACCCAAGACTCCCCAAGTGTGGTGGGAACCACTGCCGTTCAGAATGGCCCCCGGGCCATGCTCCCTTTTGACCCGCTTGATTTCATTGGCCACAATATCCGTTGCTTGATCCCAGCTGATCCGCTCATAGCCTGATATCCCTCTGTTATGGCACTTCCTCTCACCGTTGGGGTCAAAATCCACCCTTTTCATGGGGTACAAGAGCCTATCCGGCGAATAGACCAGAGATTTCCAGGCCAAAATATAGGGTGAAACGGTCGTTCTTCTTGGGGGCGTAAATGATTTGCCTCTCGCCTTTATGGTCCATGGCTTCGCATCCCTCCCATCAAATTCAATGGGGGTGATACGAATGATTTTACCCTCCTTGACGTAGACAAATACAGGCCCCCCGTTCGTGTTACTCGTGTACCTCTTTACCCCGTTTCCAAGGTCTGTCCCATATTTCATCCCAGCTGTCAGAATTTGATTGATTGTTTCTGAAAACCAGATAAAAAGCTCATCAGGGGCCTCCATATTTAACTGAAAATTTTTCATGGCATTGATCATGGCGAGTTGGGGACCGGGTGGTGGATACAGTTTCGCAACGAGACGATCGCCAAGGAACCTCAAGCATACGGGCATGAAAAGTTTTACACCCACTTCGGCACTTCTGAAGGCCATACACAGATCGGGGCTGGAGTGAATTCCACGCTTTGAAGTGACTTGGCCATCCTTGAAAGTAAAATACCTGCCCTGAGAATTGTCCTTAGTTTTTATCTGTGCCGTGAAATTCTTTTCTTTCAGGCGCGCTTTGTAGGCGGGGTGCCTTTTCCCAATGAACTTGATCATTTTTTCAAGACTAAAAAGGATTATGAAAAATAGCAGTTTCTTAATCACCATGTTTCCTCCGAAGGATTAACGATTCATTATGAGGCTGTCGGAAAACGCCCATCCGCCGTTCGGCAAGCTCACGGCCCTGAGCAAAATCGAAGGGCTGCGTTACCCTCATCCCTCGTCACTGCGGCGTCCTTCTATGTACGCCTCATTCCTCGGGATTTGTCCGCGCTTCGCTTGGACTCTCCACCCTCCGGGCGGGTCCCCGGTTTCGGAAGCCTTGCATCCGAACCTTTTCCATCAGCCTCTGAGAAGTTGGTTTTTCGACACTCTCTATGGTATAGGGTTGGCTCTCTTATCTCTTCTCCTTTAGCTGGCTCTGCAGCGCCTTGAGGATTTGAACCAATATCTCGTCTCTTTTCCGGGTCAGGGATTCAAGTGCCTCGAGTTCTGGTAATCCTTGCTCCAGAGCCGTTGCGGTCTCCCACGGCAGGTCCTGCCAGTCATTCAGGTCTTGCCATATCTCTTCTTTTGCAGCTCTTAGATGTTCCACATGGTAACGTATACCTCCCTCTCCGCCTCCCAGGTGATATATGAGATGGGGTCCCATGACGGCCCATCGCAGTCCAGGGCCTAGACTTATGGCTCGATCCACATCCGCGACGCTGGCCACGCCATCAAGGACCAGGTTAATGGCCTCTCGCCACAGGGCAGCGGACATGCGGTTGGCCAGGTAACCCGGTACGGCACGGTTCAGGATGACGGGCCTCTTGCCAACGCCCTCATAGAATCGGCGTGCTGCCGCAACTGTCTCCTTTGCCGTTTTCTCACCCGGTGCGAGCTCCACCAGGGGAATGAGATGGGGTGGGTTGTAGGGATGACCGGCCAGACATCGGTCAGGATAGCGGGCGGCCTCCTGAATGCGACTGATGCTTAGTCCAGAGGAACTGGTGGCAATCAGGGCATGGCGGGGGGCATGACGATCAACGGCTTCAAAAACCGAGCATTTGATCTCGTAATTTTCATAAACAGATTCCTGAACGAACACCGTATCCTGCACCGCGTCGGAAAGCTCCTCACATGGTTGGAGGGCAGCCAGTCCTGCTTCAGCCTCTTTCCGATCTGTCATGCCATGATCGATCAGGAAATGAACATATGTTTGGGCGCGTTGGAGCCCTTTCCCAAGTGCATCTGGGTCTTTGTCGTGCAGTCGGACCCTCAGACCATGGGAAGTAAACAAGGCGGCCCAACTTGCACCCGTAAGCCCGGCGCCAATAACAGCTACAGGGCTGTCGGCACAAGTGGCCATATCTGCTCCTGGCGCTACTTGTGCCCCCGGAGTGGAATCATTCCTATCCAAAGTTAGCCCTTTGTCACTTTCAGGAGATATTCCTGCAGCCGTTTACGTGATTTCCGGGCCTCTTCTGGTGTCCACTCCTGGAAACCTCGCCCTGATTTGAACCCCAGATCTCCCTCTTCCACCTTTTTTTTCAGGAGCGGCGATGGTTCCGGGGAATTCTCAATATATTTCAAGATATAGTTGTGAATAGCGAGCGTTAGATCGGTCCCCACCATGTCCGCAGTTTCCAAGGGCCCCAACACCGGAAGTCTCAAACCGAAGCCAAATTTGATGCATTCGTCTACGGTTGCCGGGTCCGCTATGCCGCGTTCCACAATGGAGATGGCCTCTCTCCAGAGGGCATGCTGAAGCCTGTTTCCCACAAATCCAGGAACATCTTTGTTGACTCTGACAGGGTGTTTTCCCACCCGCTTCAGGAGCTCAAAGGTCACGTCCATCGCTTGGTCAGAGGTATCCTCCCCCCTGATCACTTCCACAAGAGGGATGAGGTAGGGCGGATTCCAGAAGTGGGTTCCTAGGATCCTCCCTCGTTTCTTTGCCTTCTGAGCGATCTCGGTAATACTGATGACTGACGTATTGGTCGCTAGAATAGTTTCGTCAGGGCAGATCTGGTCCAGGTCCTTGAATATATCCTGTTTCAGTTCCAAATTCTCCAAAACAGCTTCCACAACGAAATGCGCCCCGGCAGCGGCCTGGTTCAGATCTGTCGTTGTCTCAATCTTGGATAGAGCAGGCTCAATGTCATCCGAGTGACCAATTTCCTTTTCTGCCATCAGCGTCAGATTGGAACGGATGTTCTCGATGGCTCTGTCGAGGCGCTCCTGCTCAATATCCATCAACCTTACCGGATAACCATTCAAAGCAAAGATCTGTGCAAGCCCATGTCCCATGAGCCCAGCACCAATCACAGAAATATTTTCTATCTTCACCATGCCTCCCCCTAACCTGCTGTATAACCGCCATCTACGTAGAGTACAGCCCCAGTCATAAAGTCCGAGGCCTTTGAAGAGAGAAATATCACGGTTCCTATGAAATCGTCTGGTTCACCCAATCTTCCAATGGGGATCCGTTTCAGAAAATTCATGTAGAACGCGTCGTCATCAAACATCCACTGTGTGAGTGCCGTGCGAAAAACCGTGGGAGCAATTGCATTCACATTGATTTTGTGGGGACCCCACTCGCAGGCGAGTGATTTCGCCATGAGAGAGACCGCCCCTTTTGAGGGACTATAAGCGGCATAATTGGCCATACCCAACATGCCCCTGGTGGATGAGACCAGAATGACCTTTCCCCCTCTGCCTTGCTCAATCATCACCCTCCCCGCCTCTTTACAGAACAACCAGGTCCCCTTCACGTTCGCATCCATCACCATTTCCCATTCTTCAAGGGGCTGTTCCGTTATGGGATTCGGCTTGCTCACGCCAGCCGCAGTGATCAGAATGTCAATGCCCCCGAACTTGTCAACCGTATCCTGGACGACGCGCTTCACATCCTTATGATCAATGGGGGATCCTGCAGAATAGGCGGCAACCCCCCCTGCTTTTTCTATCTCCTTCACAAGGGGTTTCAGTTTTTTCTCGCTCCGGCCGGTGGCCATGATTTTCACTCCTGCCATGGCCAATCCCATTGAAACGGCCCGGCCGAACCCTCCAGTAGCCCCTGTAATAAGTGCCACTTTTCCGGCTACGTCAAAAAGATCTTTAACGTCCTTTTTTTTCATATCAGCACCTCGCTTTTCATAATGATTTTGATCACCATCCTAGATCCTGATGGCTGGAAAGGCTCCGCTTCACTGGAGTATGGTTCTTGCTGAAATATCTCCTGGACACAGATTCTGATCCGCAGATTACGCAGATTTCACAGACTCTCTTTGGGAAATGAATTAGATATCGCTCAAAAGTGGTTTGAAGAAGCTATCACAGATGGAACCAAACTGGCTTGTTTCTATCCGTGAAGCTTTTCAAGCGCCTTGATGTGAATCATCAAGGCTTCCCCGCGCTAGTGCGGGGGAGCTTCTGAGCGATCATTCATCTTCTCTTCTTCCATCCGAGCGATCCTGTAAATACTGTCTAAAAAGTTTTTTCGTGTTTTCGTGATTAATAATCCTATCAAAAATTTTCGTCCTGGGAGTCTGCGCCCTACTCCACGGATCCACCCTGCGGCAGAGGTCTTGGTCCTGTTAAGTTAGAAATTACACTTATCCAAACCCTTCAGACTCAGCATTTGCCGCGCGTCATCTGGTGTGGCCACTTCAAGTCCCAGTTCATGGGCAAAACGGATGGCCTTTTCAACCTGCTCTGCATTGCTCTTGGCCAACTCGCCCTTGGTTAAATATAGATTGTCCTCCAGTCCTACCCTGATGTTTCCACCCTGAATCATATTGACGACCCCTAGAGGGAATGAATAACGGCCAGCGGCACAAACCGACCACTGGAATTCATCAAATGTCTGTCGGGCCGCATTGGTCAGGAAGACCAGGTTGTCCACGGTTGCCGGGATACCCCCTAAAATCCCCAGTACAAATTGCAGATAGATAGGCTTTTTGAGGTAGCCCTCTCTCACAATCTGAGCCAGGTTGGCGATATGCCCCACATCATAGCACTCCAGTTCCGGCTGGGTCTGGACCTCATTCATGGTCTGGCAGAAGACCTTGAGCGATGTAAATGTGTTGGGAAAAATAAAGCCTTCCGTGGATGCGAGGAACTCCTTTTCCCAATCGTACTTAAACTCCTTGTATTTGCCTAGGACTGGATACAGGGCGAAATTCATGGACCCGGCATTGAAAGTCGCCATCTCAGGTTTGAGTTCCCTCACCACGGCAATTCTTTGCTCAGGTGTCATGGCGGCCGTTCCACCGGTCGTTACGGTCACAACCAGGTTGGTCTTCGCCTTTATGCCACTCAAAATCTCACGATAGATCTCTACATTCGTTGTCGGTTTCCCATCTTTTGGGTCCCTCGCATGAACATGGACGATCGTGACCCCAGCCTCTTCACATCTCACCGCCTCATCAATAAGTTGCTGAGGAGTCAACGGTAAATGGGGGGACATGGAAGGCGTATGAATATTGCCTGTGAGGGCCGCTGTTATAATTACTTTTCCCATGGTTGTTTTTCCTTTCACTTCAATGCTCCAATTGAGCGCGCCCGCTCAATTGAAAGTTACTTGTTATAAGTTATTCGTTATTAGTAATAAAATTGCTTCACGATTTTATGCAACGCCTGCCCGCCATCGCGAGCCTGAACTCGCTTAGGCGAGAGGGCGGCCACGCCGTTCGATTGGAAGTTACTTGTTATAAGCTATTCGTTATTTTAAACAGATCAGGTTCTCACGTTAAATCTCAAAAATCTATGATTAAAGAATTATTCATCCTAAAACCAATAACAAATAACCATTAACTGTTAGCTTCCGACTCAGTCGGGGTAGTTTATAACCACTAACATACTTGCTGGTTTGTTTGTCGCATTGATGACTTCTCTTCCCTCATTGGGCCCGAGAAAAAGGGAATCCCACTTGCGAAGCACATGTTCTTCTGTCTTGCTCTTCACGGTGATCTCACCCTCCAGAACAAAATAGATCTTCTCCAGAGGGTTATCCTCATAGGCCCACTCCGCACCACCACCAGGTAGAAAATGGGAAAGACCCATCCAGAACTTCTGGGCTCCCGTCTCCTCCTTCCCATGAAGCCTCATGGCCGTCATCCCAAAATGCCCGGGTGCTTCATAAGCCTTAACATCTTTCAACTCTACTTTTTTCATGATTTATGGCCTCCATTGCGAGTTATAAAAGTATCCACATCATTGAAAAGAATTCCCAAGCAACCAACTTAAAACATAGGCTATTGATCCCCTTCATCAACAATGGCTACCAGCCTTACGATAGACCCGTCGCCCTTGACCCACCGGATGGGAAAGCCCGCGATCGTTACACGCATACCGACCACCTGATCCAGATCGCCACCCACATTCTCCCATCCCATGATGCCATTCCCCAGCAAGGCCCTGTGGCAGGGTTCCCAATAGGGGAAATCTTCAAGCACATCGCGACCCTTCTCTTTTTTGTATTCCTCGCACACGTCCGGAAGCAAGGGCCCGGGACCATGGGGGGCTATGGCCGTACCCAAAGGATGATCCAAGGCCTGCTGGTCCACACCCACCGCCTTCACGCCTTTTTCCACAAACCACTCACCCGCCTCTTTATAAAGGCCCGGAGAATAGGCAAAGTACTCCCTTGAATCGCTGTACTTTTTGTACCAGCCGGTGTGTACGATAACAATGTCACCCTTCTCAATCTTAGGCCTGGCATTTTCCAGATCCTCCGGTGTGATAACCTCCCATTTGCTTTTGGGGATATCAACCACGACACCTGTCCCATAGTACTTGTCCAGAGGAATCTCGTCCGTGAATTCTGTCCCCTCGATGACATGGGCCGGCGAATCCGCATGGGTCGTACAGTGCATGGTGGTCGTAATGACCTGAGAGAGCACGCCTGACTTGGCGTGATAATGCATTCGCTCGATTTTGACATCGGCAAAATAGGGCCACAGTGGGCAGTTATGCCCGAATGGCTGACTCAGATCCACAAGTTTTACTTTTCCCATCCTAAATTACCTCCTTTTATTTATTGGTTTGCTCAAAAAGTTTTTCGATTATTCTCCATTATCAGTCGATCACAGCTATGGCATTGATCTCCACAAGGCAGCGCGGATCGGTGGCCAATTGAACGACCTGAACAGTCGTCGTGGTCGGCTTGCTGTCGGCCATATATTCATTCCATACCTTGTTTAGGATATCCTGCTGGGAAAGGTCCGTGAGGAAACGGTTTGCCACCACCACGTCAGCAAATGTGGCCCCCACCGATTCCAAAGACTTCTTGAGATTTTCCAAAGTTCCCCGCGCCTGGCCTTCCATGTCATCCGGCATTGAAGCAAACTCTTCTGGTCGGTGCGGGTGGCTATGATAGACTGGCGCCGCTGTGACCCCTGCGATAAACACCATCGTCCCACCAGTCACTTTGATGGCGGGCGCATAGGGCATCCAGACATCCGGGGCGTCAGGCCAATGTATATGTTCAATCTTTCTTCCCATTTTTCATTCTCCTCTCTGCCCTTAAGTTTTTCCATAAGAGAAGCCCTCCCCGAACCCTGTTCATCAATGTGGGGAAGACCATCATCAAGATCAGACCAGTCCATAAGAGGCAAAGACCGGAGAAGACCCCCTGAACTGATCGTACGCGACGCAGAGGACCAATCAGGGGCTCTTCAATCAACGTTCTTTTCTTAAAGCACTACAAAAAGATGGTCCCCAAATTTACACTTTTCTTAACATCCACCTCTACAGTTTTCTTTTCATAGCCCTTGTAGGCCACCTCCACTAGGTGCTTGCCACTTTTTTCTTCAAGATTATCGATCTTGAAGTCCCCGTAATTGTTGGTCACCGTCTTATCTACAACCTTGTTTGCGCCCTTCCTCAACGTTATCTTTGCGCCCTCAGCACACTCATCAATGTCTTGCAGCGCCACGCTGCCCGCCACAAAACACCGGGTGTAACGATAGAGATTCTTGTAATACACCCGTGGCTTGGCTTTGTATTGCGGTTGGTAGACTTCCAGGCTCTCAGATTTCTTGACCTTTTCCATCTCAGAGTCCTCGGCGTAGACAACACTCATGGCCCCAGTGGGACAAGCCTGTACACACCTGGGCTGTTCCCATCCATCCTCTAAAAGATGGACGCAAAAAGTGCACTTCTGCGGCAGACTCTTTTCTTCATTCCAATAGATAACACCGTATGGGCACGATTCTACCAGGTTCTTCTGCCCCTTCGCCTTTTCTGGGTCAATGACCACGATCCCGTCTTCCCTTTTGTAGATGGCATCCTTCTTGGCCGCCTTTATGCAAGGGGCGTCCTCGCAGTGCATGCATGGAATGGGGAGATAAGCCACATCCACTTTGGGATACTGCCCCCTCTCTTTCCGCATGATGTTTATCCACCTATGGCCATGCCTGAGTTGGGCCGCCGAATAGGGCGGAAAATCGTTCTCCCAGTACTCGTCCTTGCAGGAAAGAAAACAGTTATTGCAATCGTGACATTTCGCCACGTCGATGATTAGATTCCACTTTTTCATTTTATCCACCCCCTCCTTAGGATTTTTCTATCTGCACAAGGCAGGAATTGGGCGCCTGGCCACAAGAATTCTTGGTTATATAGCGGCTCGGCGTGAGGATATTGACGCATCCGCTCCGGTCGGCTGATTCTCCCGGTCTGCCTAAAGGGTCATAATCTGCACAGGACTCGTAGGAGTGAACCGTACCTGGGGGAACCCGTTCAGTGATCTGGGCCGCACAGATCACCTCCCCCCGGTCATTGAACACCTTGACCAGGTCTTTGTCCTTGATCCCTCTCTTCTCAGCATCCTTTGTGTTGATCCTGATGATCCAGTAATAATAGCCGTCAACCAGGACCCGGTGGTCCTTGACCTCGTTCATCCAACTCTCCTTGGCGTCCCCCATGGTATGAAAGCTGAACCGGGGATGGGGGGTCAACATCTGCAACGGGTATTTGTTGTAAAGTCTCCTGGTATGATGTCCCTCCCAGGAGTGTATGTATTTGGGTATAAGTGGCCTCTCTTCATCTCCAGGATCAAATTTTTTGAGACTGGAGCATTCAAACTCTATCAGTCCGGAGGTGGTCTGAAGCCCTTTGCCGAACTCTCCCTGGGTCTCTGGATGGGGTCCCCAGTCGGGCGTATCTTTTTTCCTGCCCTCGGCGAACCATCTCAAGGCGGGTGTGGGCTTGTAGTCTTCGGGCAGGGGAACGACAAAGTAACCCTTCTTGAAGAAGTCATCCCACGAGATATACTCGGGAAGATCACTGGCATCAAACATCCGCTTAACCCAGTCAAGCTCATTTAGGCCACCCTCGGTGTAAACCTCGTAGAGCCCAAGTCTTTTGGCCAGAAAGGCGAATATCTCATAATCTGATTTCGATTCCCCCAGGGGTTCGATGCATTTGTGCTGGAGGCTAATGATTCGATGATTCACCTGGATGTAAGAATCTGCGATATACCCGGAACAATTGGCAAATTCACTGATATCCCATCGCTCGAAATTGGTGCACGCGGGCAGTATGATGTCCGCAAACTGAGCCTCCCCTTCATTCCAGATGGACTGATTCACCACAAAGGGTAGCCTGTCTGTTTTGTAGGCCTTCACGTACCGGTTGGTCTCGTTCATGGTGCCTATAAACGAGCCGCCGTACTTATAGTACATCTGGATCTCCGGATAGCCGTCGGCCGGATACTTGTACTTGTGGAACTGGGCCTCAATGGATGGGCCGCAAAACCCTTTTCCTCTCCATTCCAATTGGCCGTCCAGGATGCACTCCGGGATCTTTAGCCTGGGGATGTGCTGGCCCATGGGGGCATTTATACTGGAGCGGGTGGGCTGCTTATGCATGCGATAGACCCACCGAAAACCGGCTGCCGAATTGTCCACATCGCCGGAAATTCCTCCCTCGGCATAACCCGGGAAGACAAAGTCCGTGTTGCACGGCACTCCCTGGGTGGTTGACCAGATGTTGCTGCCCGGTTTGCCCAGACCTTGCATGGCCGCAAGACTGATCATGAGGCGTGCCCATTCCCCTCCAGTCGCCGACCTGCAGGCGCCTCCCCAGCCGCCCAAACCGCCGGCAGCCAGCATGGTCTTCTTGGAACCCCATTCCCTGGCGAGCGCCCTGATCTCCCTGGCAGGGATTGTGCTTTCCTGCTCGGCCCACTCGGGCGTTTTGGGTATCCCATCTTCCTTGCCCAGGATGTAGTCCCTCCATTTTTCAAACCCCACCGTCCGGGTCTCAATGTATTCCTTGTCATAAAGGTCCTCGGTCATCCAGACAAAGGCGATGGCGCATGCCATGGCGTTGCCCGTGTCCGGTCTCGGCGCGAACCACTTGTCGGAATACATGCCAGCAGTATGATTATAGAAGGGGTCGATAAACACCATCTTAACCCCCAATTCCTTCAGCCACTGACGACGACAGGTATGCTCAAATGCGGAATATATGCCGTGGGTCGCCTCCGGGTCACTGGACCAGAAGACAATCATCTCCGTATGCTTGAGCGCGTCCCCCAGCAGATCATAATTCTCAGGAATCCCAAGCCGGGCGCTGAACCCCCAGTGGTGCATGCCACCCCAGTGCCATCCTTCCCAGCTATCAGGGTTATGATCCGTGTACGTATAGCCCACAAGGTTCATAAACCTGAAATATGCGCTGTGACGGTATCCAATGTTTCCCCACAGATGGTGTGACCCCGGGGTCGTCATGATCGCGGCCGGGCCATATTCCCTTTTGACCCGCTTGATCTCGTTGGTCACTATATCTGCCGCCTCGTCCCAACTGATTTGCTCGTATCCTGACTCCCCTCTCTTCGTGCAATTGCGATTGCCATCAGGATCGAAATCTACCCGCTTAAGAGGATATAACAATCTCTTGGGCGAATAGATCATAGAACGCCACGCACAGGAATAGGGAGCCAATGTCGTTTTTCTGGGAGGAGAAAACTTCCTCCCCCTCGCATCAATGACCCAGGACGCCGCGTCGCTGTCGTCCAGTTCCATGGGCGTGATGCGTACGATCCGACCGTCCTGCACGTATACAAAGACCGGTCCACCCGTGGTCCCATTTGTCAATCTTTCCACTTTTCCCATATAAGACACCTCCTTTATTCTAGAGATTCTTGAGTACCTTGAAACTCAAACGCCTCTTATTATCCTTTCTCTTTGCCTGACTCAGAGGAAATCCCAAATCATCTTCCTCATAAAGAAAAGTGACATGACCGTTACAAAAACATGCCAGAATGCCCCATTCTTCAGAGCGGGGATGAATGGCACCCATTTAAATTCCCCTCCCTTGATGGCCTCCGGCTCGGAGAGCCTACGCCTCGGAGAGGAGAGGTTAGGGGAGGGTGAAGAAGAGCGTCACCCCCACCTTAATCCTCCCACGTCAAGGGGGAGGAGATACTTCCAAAAATGCTTAGTCCTTCAATTCATAAGTCCTAGGACGACTCAACTAGACTTCGGCTGAGTGGCTTTCAATTTGCGCCCAGGGTCGAAGACAGCCGAGTCGCTCGGCCTGAATGGAGGGAGGACTGCCCTGGACGTGATTCGGGAAAATACGTCAAGTATTTGCGAATGGAAGCACCTAGCTTGCACGCCCGGCAGCGAATTCTAAAAGGGACTGGTAAGTCTTGGTGTTGCGAACGAAACCCATAATACCCTGCGGTGCCAGTAACATGATGCCGATCAGTATGATGCCCTGTATGATCAGGCTGATTTCAGCATATCTGGCTAGTAGAAAGTGTAAAAAGACAACGATAATCGTTCCAACAATGGGTCCCTCTTCAATGCCTTCCCCCCCTATGACGGTAGCGAGTATGATCGTGATTAGCCACCGTATACTGAAGGCGCTGGCCGGCTCTATATATCCATGGTAAATATATAAGATTGCCCCGGCTATTCCGGTTAGGAAGGCGGCAATGACAAAGGAGTACAACTTTAAGTTGAAAACGTTTATGCCACAACTTGCAGCAGTGCTATCGTTATCACGGATTGCAGCCAGCCCCCTTCCCAGTTTTGAACGCAAGAGATATCGCATAAGGAAAATGGATGCAATTCCAATAGCCAGAGCAAACCAGTAAACCTGCGACTGGGAAACCCCAGAAAGCCCCTTTACCGCATAGCCCGCACCCCTGCCATATGTCGCCCCTCCAACGGGTTTCCAAAGCAAAAAAACAAACCGCAATATTTCAGGTACAACGAGTGTCCCGATAGCGAAATAGATACCTTTCAGCCTGAAGACAGGAATAGATATGAGCATAGCGAATAGTGCTGCTACTATACCTCCAAGTACTATTCCGATATAGTAAGGCAAACCCAGCCATGTCATTACTGTCATGGTGTACCCTGCCAGCCCAATAAAGGCCGCCGGACATAGACATATCAGCCCACTGTAACCAGCAAGCAAATTCCACATGTTTGCCATAGCCAAATAATTAAAAAAGAGGAAGAGGTAAAGGAGCCAAGCGCGAGGCACTCCCATTATCGGAAACAGTGCCAGCACAACTATGAGCGCTATTAACGGTATTAATCCCCCTTGCAGTCGAGGAAGGGTGGCTTTCATGTTCCTCCTAACGGCCAAATATACCTCTTGGTATCACAGCTAATACGAAAAGCACCATAGTGTAAGCAACAAGCATCTGAGCAGCCACACCAAAGAAATGTCCGCCAAGGGTTTGTGCTAAGCCAAAGGCTATACCCCCTATAAATGTCCCCGCTATGCTACCCAAACCTCCCAATACCACAACACCAAGGGCAATGATCAGGAAGGGCATTCCCGATGTCGGGTTAAAGGGAAAAGTCAATCCAAGAAGTACACCGGCAATAGCAGCCAGGGACATGCCGATAGCGAAGGTGTACGCGTAGACTCGGTTAGTGTTTATCCCCATCAGATACGCCGCTTTCCTGTCTTGGGCCGCTGACCTTATAGCCATGCCCAGATATGTTCTCCTAAGGAATTCACGGAGGCAAAACATCACGACTATAGCCACAATAAAATTCAGCAGATACACGAGCGGGACACTAATTGGGCCGGCACTAAAACTTTTAAGGGCGTAGGATGTTGTCAAACCCCTAGACATAGGCGTCCAGATAAGTTGGTATGCGTTCTGCAAAATTATAGATATCCCAAAAGCAATTATCAGTGTGGCGTCCATTGATATTTTGAAGGCCCGGTTGAGGAGATATTTTTGAATAGCAAAACCAAGCCCAAATAATAGGGGCATCCCTATGATTAAGCTCAGAATAGGGTCTATCCCGAAAGAGGTCATTATGGCGTAAGCAAAGTAACTGCCCAATATGACCAGATCTCCGTGGGCTATATTCATCTCCTTTACCACCCCGAAAACAAGTGAAAGACCCAGCGCAATGACCGCGTATAATCCGCCCAACAGAACACCCATCACTATAGGCGTGGATACATCAGCTAATAACGTCATCTGCAACCTATCCTAATCAAAATCAAGCACCAAAGTAGGCCTTTTTAACCTTGTCCTCCTCCCGGAGTTCCGCTACGTTACCGCTCAAAACAACGCGCCCTGTTTCCATTATGTAGGCCCTGTCCGCTTCTGTGAGGCTTCGCCTTACATTCTGTTCCACAAATAGAATAGTAATGCCCCTTTCTCTAATTTCCCTCAAAGCTCTATACAGTTCATTCACCAATATGGGGGCAAGGCCAAGGGACATTTCATCAAAGAGCATAAGTTTTGGGCTAGACATTAAGCCCCGCCCTATCGCTAACATCTGTTGCTCTCCCCCGCTTAGTGTTTTAGCCAGTTGAGCTTTCCTCGCTCTTAGTACAGGGAAGAGCTGTTCAACCTTTTGGAGATTCTGTGCTTTCTCGGGCCTTGCCTTACGATTGTATGAGCCAATTATTAGATTTTCCAAAACGCTCAGGTCGGGAAAAATCCTTCTTCCTTCTGGAACTTGGCTGATGCCAAGATCCACTATATGGAAAGGTTCTGATGCGGAGATATTCCTGCCCTCAAATTCAATTCTGCCCTTAGCCGGATGCACCAAGCCAGATATTGTGTCCAGCAGGGTGGATTTACCGGATCCATTGGCGCCAATAATGGCGACAATTTCTCCGGCTTGAACTGACAAAGACACATCCCACAAGGCCTGGAAGCTCCCATGAAATGAATCAATATGGCTAACCTTCAGCAATGTTGCTTCAGACATTTCCTCGGTATGTTTTTACATCTTAAATCGATGCCAAAAACACCTCCCGCTTATGCAGATTCACCCAAATAGGCCTCAATGACCTTTCTGTCTTCCATGACCTCGCTCGGTGAGCCTTCGGCGATTTTCATACCTTTATCCATCACGATAATCCTATCCACGGCCTTCCTCATTACTCTCATAACATGCTCGATCAATATATATGTTATGCCCATTTCACGTACCCCTCGTAGGATCTCTATCATTTGTGGGGTTTCCTCTTCGGTTAAGCCCGCAGCCACTTCATCAAGCAAAAGTAGCGTTGGATTGGTGGCTAGCGCTCTCGCTAATTCAAGCCTCTTCAGAGTTATCGATGCCAAATCTTTAGCAAACACATCTTTCTTTTCCAAAAGATCTACCATATCAAGTATTTTAAGGGCCTCAGTTTCGGCGGCAGCTCTTCCAATGCCTCTTCCATATTCGGCCGCTACTATGATGTTTTGTAGGGCCGTTAAATTGAGAAAGGGCTGAGGAATCTGATATGTACGAGCAATTCCAAGATGGCAAATTCTATGTGGAGCCAAACCCGTGATATTATGCTTCTTAAACTCTATTGCCCCAGCGGCTGGCTTGTATACACCTGATATGATATTTAGCAGTGTTGACTTGCCAGCACCGTTTGGACCCATCAAGCCTAGGACTTCACGTTCCTGCACATCAAAACTTAGGTCCCATATTGCCGCCAACCCTCCAAAATGCATATTTACTTTTGTCACTGAAAGAATCGGTACTTCCATTACCTACCCTTCCCACCATTGGTCTGTCTTCGTCCATCGGCTAGAAATTAACCGCCACCGCGTTCCCTTAATAAATTCCGGCTCAGCCAAATGGGCATGTCCTTGTAGTTGCATCAAACAGGGCTTGGCCTACACGCCAGCCCAAGCCCTGTTTGATTTATTCATCCTTGTTCTACTCGTAAGGCATAGGGAATACCATATCAGCCGTCGCCGGAATATTCTCGTTAAAGGAAAAGACTATCGGTGCTTCCCATTTCCATGGTTTATCCGTCTTCCTCCACTGACCAAATTGCACGTTGAAGCGGTGAAACTGTGTCTTTTTATCAAACACGATACGCCCATACATTGAATTCATATCGGTTTCACTTAAGGCTTCGTTAACTTTAACTGAGTCAAGTGTACCGGCTCTCTGAATGGCATCAAGGATTACCTGCACTGACATATAAGACCAGCCTATAGCCTGGTTCAATGGCTCTCCGGTCTTTTTAAACCATCGTTCCGCCAGTGATTGTGGGGTTGTGCCCCCAATACCGACGGCACCTTTAATAGATGAATCCCAGAAAGTTTCCATACCGACACCATGCGGTAGGTCACCGCCCCAGGCTCCTACATCACGATGGAAAAGTGCTGCCCTTGTTGCGAAAACTATCTTGGGCTTAAAGCCCAGCGTACGAGATTGTCGCCACAAAATTCCGTAATCAGGCGCAGGAGCATTGCCCCAGAGTATTTCACAACCATATTTTTTCCACTCCCGTATGATGGGCGTGAAGTCGGTCGTTCCCGGAGGAAATATGCCAAATTGGTCTTGTGCACGGTAAGGGTCATAACCTGCATCTTTCGCAAGTCCGGTAAATGCCATGTACCAATTTCTGCCGTCCGGGTCATCGGCGCCAAAGGCAGCTACTTTCTTGTTGGTCTTGTCAGCGTATGCACCCAGCGCCCCAAACCACGTAGGCACCATCAAATATCCTTGTTTCCCCACCCGAAAATCTCCCTCCTCAGGTGGAGTTCCAATGGCAAAACCATACGCCCAGCTGTATGTCCAAGCCGGCGTAACGGCCCCTTTTATACCCTGCCAAGATTCAAAGGGACCGACACCCGTAATGTGGGGGATCTTATATTTCTGAGCCATCGTAGCCGCACCTTGGCGCATATGCGGTGGACACAGACCCTCTACAAGAAAGTTTACCTTTTCGCGGACAATCAAGGATTCCGCAAGACTGGCTACCTTGAGCATGTCGCTCTGGGTGTCACGGGTTATCAATCTTAGCGGTATTTTTTTTCCATACTCTTTTACGTATACTCCACCCTGTTTGTTGATATCCTCGATTGCCGCTTTCGTTCCGAATACACCCTGGCCGAAAGCTGCATAAGGACCCGTGAAGCCCTCAGTAGCACCTATAAGGATATTTTTGGGAATCTTTTTGGCCGTCTCTGATACTGCCAGCTTAGCGCTACCCCCTAAAATTAAAGCAGTCACCAGAGCAACTTCTAAGAGACTCAAGAAATGCCTTCTCATCATTCGTCCCTCCTTTTTGATGGTTTCAAAGCACGTTAACCGTTTCCCTAGTTGATCTACCTTGTTTAACCACCCTTTTTAATCGTTTGTTTACAAGGAGCAATGTGTTGACTCGGTGAATGATTTAAGCTGTTAATTTGCAGATCCTTTAATATTCATTCCCGCTCTTTTCCAGAAATATTTTCTCGGTAAAATTCCATTGAAAACGTTTCCGTTGCGGGGCAACGCCGGTTTGGCAAAAACAAACAGAAGCCCACCACGAGGAGGAGAGGAAAATGGAATGCTCTTTGTGTAACGCGATTTGTAGGAATAGATTGATGACCCATTCAACGTATTCCCTTTAGTGATTGCGTCCGTGAAATTTTGAATTCCGTTTCCCTGGTTTCGAACAGCATTACGGGATTGAGGTAATCTGGACCAGAAAAAAAGTTAAAGGAGTGATAAGTAAGTGAAATCCCAAACTCAATATTAGAATTTAAGATTGCTTTGAACGGCAAAGTGATTTTGCCTGTTTACATCTCATCTTATATATGAAGTATTAGGCTATAATGTCCCCAGATATATAATTCCATATGGCGTGTCAACCCTATTCTCATTAAGAATCAAACTTTTTGGAGATATCTTCTCTCCCTATGGAGATCAAAAGTGACTCTATATACCCCCCTCATCTACGATCGCCACCAGTCGGACAATGGGACCATCCCCCTTTACCCACCGGATGGGCCAGCCGGCGAACTTTACACGCATACCGACCACCTGATCCAGATCGCTCCGCACATTCTCCCATCCCATGATGCCATTACCCAGCAAGAGCCTGTGGCAGGGCTTACAATAGAGAAAATCTTGAAGTACGTCACGTCCTGTCTCTTTCTTGTATTCCTCGTAGCCGTGAGGAAGAAGGGGTCCAAAGCCATTAGGGAAAATGATTGCCCCGAAGGGCAACCATTTTCGTCATGCCTCCGCTCCACGTAGCGGGTTTTAGGTCATGGGGAACATACTGCCCGTCAAGGGGATATAGGGATGCTCATTGTTGTAGACGAGCTTGAGTTCCCAGGGGAACTTGGTTCCCTTGACCCATTGACCCCCCACGAGCGGCGTACGGCTGTAATTTTCGCTGTTGTATTTGATGGGTCCCACAATGGTGGACATTGCCGTGTCCGCTATGGCCTTCTTAAGCGTTTCCTTATTGATGCTGCCCGCCCTCCGCTAGACGTCCACGGCAATCTCGTAGCCGGCGTGCTTGTAGCCGATGGGCTGCGTCCATTCCTTCCCCGTATCCTTTGTCCATGCATCACAGAGATCCTTGGAGCTTTCGCCCGTCAGTGAGCTCTTGAATGGGTGATGAGGACTCCACCATACCTCTGTGGTGAGTCCATTGGGCAGATCACCACCAAGGGCTCCAACCGCTGAGGGGAAGAGGATCGCCTTGCCAATGGTAGCCACCTTGGGCCTGAATCCGAGTCGCTTGCACTGCCTCCATGCTGTAATAAAATCGGGTGGGATTGTATTTCCGAGTAGGATTTCCACCTTCTCTTTTTTCCAGCCGTTAATGAAGGTGCTAAAGTCTTTATTAAAATAGGGGAACCTTCCCAGATCAACGAACCTGTACCCCATTTTGACTCCCACCTTCTTGAAGACAGCCGACCAGGAGACACCATCTGGATCATTGGCCATCAAGATGCCCACCACCTTATTGGTCTTCACCTTTTCCCACATGCCGGTGTAAACAGGAACAATATCGTTTTCCACGGACCAAAAGGCGTGAAAGGTCCATTTGTATGGACCGCCCTCTAACCAGGGCTCCAAGGGTGCATCCAAGGAGATGCCAGGGACCTTGAACCTTTCGCAGATGCTTGAGACGGGGTTCACTGTATCGGGCGTGTGGTAGAAAACCATAAGATCTACCTTGTCTTTCATGATGAGTCGGGAAGCGATTTCTCCCGCCTTGGTGGGGTTACTCTCCGTATCCATGATTTTAATCTTGATGGGCACTTTCTTCCCCATCTCCTTGATGTAGATACCCCCTTCCCTGTTGATCTCGGGCAAAAGCCTTTCATCTACCCAGGGAGTCGGCTCGCCGAACGCAGCAATAGGACCGGTGGACGGATTGGGCCGACCGATCAAGACATAATCACGTTGGGCTGCCCTAGCCGGCTTTACCACCTTTGGAAGCACTAACCCGGAGGTCATTGCGGCCCCCATGGCCACAGCACTCTTTTTCATAAACTCTCGCCTAGTGACTCCCTCTTGCCTTTTCTTCTTGTTTTTCTTTGCCATGTCCGTTTCCCTCCTTCTTATGTGGTAAGGTTGGAGTTGATTGACCATCACTGGTCTGCCAATATACGACGGGGCGACAGGATGACAAATCCCGTTTTCTCCTGTAGCGTCCCCATGATCCCCTTGGGCGCCACCAGAATGATCGTGATGGCGATTATTCCCAGCAGGAGCAAGCTTATGTGGGCATATTCAGCCAAATACTGGGAGAATAAGACATAAAGAAAGGCACCTACTATGGGCCCCTCGATGGTCCCGATGCCACCGATAATAACGATAAAGACCAGTACAACCGTCCAGTCAATGGCAAATGCCTTGTAAGGCTGGATGAATATCTGAAAGACGTACAAAACTCCAGCCGTTAGCCCAGTAATAAATGCGGCAATCAGAAAACAGAACAGTTTAGATCGAAAGATTTCCACGCCCATGGTCTCAGACACTTCCTCATCATCTCGCATGGCCATGAGCCCCAGACCTATCCTGGAACGCAGAATCGTGTAAACCACTGCCAGCGCTCCAGCCCCCATGATAAATGCGGCGTAATAGATGGCCGTCATGGATGGGGGGTGGGCAGGTTTGATGAACAATCCTGTTCCGTACTTGACGTAATCCCAATTGCTAAACCACAGCAAGAGCATCTCCGCAAAAATCCACGTACCAATGGCAAAGTATATACCCTTCATTCTGAAGATGAAAAGAGACATGAACAGGGCAAGCAAAACAGAGAACAGCCCGCCCAGAAATACGCTCAGCCAGATATATACACCATAATAATTGGTTAGCACGGCAACACTATAGCCACTGAAGCCGATAAATGCCTGCTGCCCGAGGGATAACAAGCCAGAGTAGCCGACCAACAGATTCCACATCTGGGCCATGCCCAAATAGAGGCAGTAGAGCAGACAGAAGAGGAGCATATAATCTGAACCCCAGATGGGAACCGTGGCAAATGCGACAAAAAGTAGCCCTAAGACAGCCCATCTGTATTTGAGCATTTTGTTTTCCATATTCACTAGATCTTCCCGAACAAACCCTGGGGTCTCATGCCCAGTACGATGAGCAAGACCGCATAACCGAAAAGCAGCTGGTAGCCCGGACCCGTAAAGTGGGCGCCTAAAAGTTGTGCCAGGGCGAGAATGAGACCTCCCACGAGGCACCCCTTCATACTTCCCAGACCCCCAATAATGACAACGCCGAATGCAATGATCAGATATTGGGGGCCGGTATGGGGGTAAAAGGTGAATGTCATCCCCACAAGAACGCCGGCCACGGCAGCTGTCATCATGGCGATGCCCATGGCATAGGCATAGATTAGTTTGGTGTTCACCCCCATTATCCGTGCGCCTACCTCATCGTCCGATGCTGCCCGTATGGCCCTCCCCAAGTAGGTGTTTCTGAAAAAGAGATAAACGGCGAAAATCACCAAAACGCCTATCAGAAAATCCACCAAATAGAGAACCGGGATGTTCATAGTACTACCCAACGGGATCGTCTTCACGGCCAGATCTGTCATCAGGCTGCGCGCATCAGGGGTGAAGACCAAAAGCAAAAAGTTTTGCACGATGATGGACAAACCGAAAGCGACCAGCAGGGGGGGCTCCATTTCTTTGCCCAAAACTCGGTTCAGGAGAAACCCCTGAACAAAAAAGCCCACAAAGAACATGACCGGCACCACCAGAAATAGGGTCACGATCGGGCTGACACCCAGCCAGGAGATCAGCACCAGGCTCAGATAACCACTCAGGATCATCAGATCGCCATGGGCCAGGTTCACCAGCTTGACAATCCCAAAAATGGTGGACATCCCAATGGCGATAACCGCGTAGAGACCGCCGAGCAGAATACCGTTCAAGATAGGCTGCGCCAAACCTTCCATATAAACTCCTACGGGGACCTATAATGACCAGCTAGCAACAATGAGTCTTAGCGTGAACGCCCAGCAATGGACAGCAATCCGGAGTAGCGGAGTATTGGAGCAAAGGGGTATTGGAGTCTTTTAGACCAATGATTTGCTTGATCCCAATGCTCCATCGCTCCAGTTCAACCGTCGTGGCCGGTGATTACCATGGCCAAGTCGGTTACTCCATTACTCCATGCATTTAGATTCCAAAATAGGCTTTCTTCACCTCTTCCTCGGAGAGAGACGAGGGGTCTCCGCCCAGGACCATTTTCCCTTCCAACATAATGTAGGCCCGGTGGGCCGCTTTTAGGCTTCGTTTAACGTCCTGCTCCACCAACACGATGGTGATGCCGTTTTGATTGATTTGGTCCAGTTTCTTGTAGATGCTCTTTATGACCACCGGTGCCAGACCGAGGGAAATCTCGTCGCAGAGAATAAGTCTTGGATCGGACATCAATGCCCGACCAAGAGCCAGCATCTGCTGTTCACCACCGCTCAGTGTATTTCCCATCTGATTGCGACGTGCCTTGAGGACGGGAAACAGCTCATAGAGCTTGCTCATGGCCTCATCTCTTTTGGGCCGTGTCCTCGGTGTGTAGGACCCCATGAAGAGATTCTCGTACACGGTTAAACGGGGAAATATGCGTCGCCCTTCAGGGACCAGGGTGATTCCCCGGGGCACTGTCCTATGGGGGGGGTGACCGTCAATCCTTTCCCCAAAGAACTCGACCGTTCCTCGAGTCGGTGTCAAGAGCCCTGAAACGGTGTTTAGGAGGGTGGACTTGCCGGCCCCGTTCGCGCCAATGACAGAGACAATCTCCCCCTGCTTAACCTCTAGAGAAACATTCCACAGGGCCTGAAAGTCTTTATAAAAGACATCTAATTCTGAGACCTTAAGGGCTAGATTGTTCGCCACTAATCCTCCTCCACTCCCATGTAGCACTCGAGGACCTCCTCCGAGCTCATAACTTCTTCGGGGTTCCCGCAATTCAGCCAGCGGCCCTCAGAAATCACCAACAGACGATCCACACCTTCGGACATCATGGCCAGAATATGTTCAATCCATATGATGGTAACACCCCTCTTCTGCATCTCCCTTACAATCTTCAGGACCTGCTCTGTCTCCCCTTCGGTCAAGCCGCCGGCCACCTCGTCCAGTAGAACGAGGCTTGGCTGGGTGGCCAAGGCCCTTCCCAATTCCAGGCGCTTCCGGTCGAGTAGGGGCAGTCCTCCTGATAGCCTGTCTTTCACCGGGAATAGCCCGATCAAATCCAAAATATCCTTAATCCGTCCCCGAGCCCTCTTCTCCCTCAATCCCCCGCCGTGAACAGCAGCGACCAGAAGATTCTCAAAGACGCTCATCTTGTCAAAGGGCCGTGGAATTTGATAGGTCCGCCCCATTCCCCTTTGACATCGCTTGGAAGGGGATTCATGCGTAATATCCTCCCCATTGAATGTGATCGCGCCTGCATCTGGTTTGAGAATTCCGGTGAGGAGGTTGAATACGGTAGTCTTCCCCGCGCCGTTGGGCCCCATCATACCGAGAATCTCCCCCTCTCTTACCTCGAAAGATAGCTCACTGACGGCAACGAGGTTGCCAAAGCTCTTTTGTAAATGATTTGCCACCAGAATATCGGACACAGCACCTAACCCCTTAAAAGCCTTTATCTGCCTCTTTTCAGATCAAAAGAACCCTGGGCGGCCAACTCACACGGCCTCGGACTTTCTTTGGTCTCCCACCCCTGGACGTGCTTTCTTATAATACAACTGCGCTGAAATCTTGGCGGCTGTCTCCTTTAGTGCAGAAACCCTCTCTGAATCCCTTTTCCAGGTGACTCTCTGTGAGGGCCCTGCGACCACCACCGCTGCCACGGGTATCTGCTCGTGATTGAATATGGGTGCGCCGAGAGCGCTTGTGCCTTCGTCGATCTCCTCCCGATCAAAGGCGACGCCCCACTCTCTAATATCTTCCAATTGACGGCTGAGTGTCATTGGATTTGTGATGGTGTGCCTGGTAAAACCTTGAAGCTTCTCGCCGAGAAGGCTCTTCACGATCTCCGGTGCAGAAAAGGCAAGAATGGCTTTCGCCCCAGCGGCTGCGTGGATCGGCAATCTGTCTCCGATGCTTCCGGCGAGCCGGACCAGCTGTGGCCCCTCAGCGATATAGGCCATGAACGTGGTCTTACCCGTAAGGACTTCTAAAATGACCGTTTCTTTGATCTTGTCCCTGAGGTCATCGATGAATGGCTTTGCAATGGGAACCAGATTCGTCCTGAGTGATTGATTCACGGCCCGTGCCAGATCCATTACAGAGGGTCCCAATATGAACTTTTTTGTCTGGGAATTCTGACTCAAAAAACCGTGTCTGGTTAGGGTTTGAAGGATTCGGGAGACGGTCGCCTTGTGGAAGCCAAGCTTCTGGCCGATTTCCACTGTGCCCATCTCTTGGTTGTAAGGCACAAAGCAGGAAAGGATGGTCAGGGCCTTATCGATGGAGTTGACTTTTTGGATTAGTTGTCTCATATCACAAGACCCGTTATCGTATTATGAAATGCTTTCTATCCTCTTTCAAAGGCTCTGTCAAAGCTTTTTTTTAGAAATTACCTGAAAAGGTCTGAAAGAGCTCCTTTGCATGGTAAGAGCTACGCACGAAAGGGCCACTGGCCACCTCTGCAAAACCCATTTGCAGAGCTGTCACCCGCCATATGTCAAATTCTTCAGGAGGGATGAAACGGTACACAGGGAGGTGGTCTTTGGAGGGCTGGAGATATTGACCCAGTGTAAGGATACGGCAACCCGCACCCAGTAGGTCTTTAAATGTTTGGCGGATCCCTTCAGGGGTCTCCCCAAGCCCGAGCATGAGCCCGGACTTGGTGGGAATCGACGGATCAAGTTCCTTGACGCGCTTCAACAGTCCGATAGACCTACTATAAACGGCCCCTGGCCGCACAGAGGGGTAAAGGCGCGATTCCGTTTCCATATTATGGTTCACCACGTCCGGATGGGCGTCGATCACGGTCTCCAGTGCATCGCGGTTTCCCAGGAAATCGGGTATCAGAACCTCCACCTTCGCCTTGGAGGTTTTATCGTGGATCGCCCTGATCGTTTTTGCGAAGTGTCCTGCACCACCATCTGGAAGATCATCCCGGGTAACGGAGGTGACGACCACATGCCGCAATTCCATCCTCTGCGCTGCCCTGGCCACTCTGTCCGGTTCTTCTGGATCGGGTACATCGGGTTGGCCATGGCTCACCGCACAGAACCGGCAGGCCCGTGTGCAGCGATCTCCAAGTATCAGGAAAGTAGCCGTTTGGTCGGAAAAACATTCCCACAGATTGGGGCAAAGTGCTTCCTGGCAAACGGTGTGGAGCCGACTTTTCTTTAGTAGCTTCTGGGTCTGCTGGTAAGTTGCCCCAGAAGGAATTCGGCGCTTAAGCCAAGGGGGCTTGGGCGAACGTGGCCTCTCATGTCTCTTGACGTTCATATATTTTACTTTCCAAGGCTGAGACTTCAGACCCAAAAAAGATCCGGATATCATCTAAGGTCTTTGGTGTCAATTGGACACCGAAGATCTCCTGAATATGCGTCGCTGTGGCACGACGAACATCATCCATGGGGATCTCCTTGCCGAGTATCTCCTTCATGGATGTAACGCAGACCCCCTTCAATCCGCATGGATGGACCCAACTAAAAGGCTTCAGGCCTGTGTTGACATTCAGGGCGAGCCCATGGAAGCTTATAGCGTGCCGTACGGCAATGCCTATACTCCCAATTTTGGACATGCCTATCCATGCCCCGCGGTTTATGGGATTTCGTTCCGCCTTTATGCCCCAATCCCTCAGTGTGCAGATCATGACCTCCTCAAGGGCTTCCACAAAATCAACAATTCTCCATCCTGAAGCTTTCAAATCCACGATGGGATAAACCAATAGCTGTCCGGGGCCATGATAGGTAATATCGCCACCCCGTTCCACATGGATGATTGGAATGCCCTGTGATTCCAGAAATGATTTAGGGACTTTTAGGTTGTCCAAATTTCCCCGTCGGCCAAGGGTGAAAACGGGCAGATGTTCCAGGAATAATATGGCATCTGTTTCCAAAGTTCGATCAGTTCTTGCGCCCACAAGCTGGAGCTGCAGGTCCCGGGCCTTGCTGTAATCCATTAGCCCAAGATCTAGGCGAAACCAGTCTTGTGTATTTGTCTTTGAGATGATTGCCACCTGATCCTCTGATCCCCCCTATGTGCATTCTCTCTTTCCTCACCTCTAAACATTTTTTTGTTGACATGTAAAGGCTTTTGGAAAAGATATCTCAAACAAACGATTGTAACACTGGCTTTTGCAAGCAGGTGTGAAGTGTTGTGTCAACCGGCAAATAGTTTTCTATGAAAGCGGCTAGGAGATGAACTGGGAAGTGAAATACTACCCGGAGTACTGGGTTGGGAAAAAGCTGGCCTATCCCCATGTGCCCAAAGAATCCCCCAAATTTGCAAGGAGTATGGTGGTGGGCAACCTCATTTTCGTTTCCGGTTGTACTGGCCAGGATACCATAGACGGCAAACCCACGGCGGACACATTTGAAGACCAGATGAAGATGGCGCTTCACAAAGTCAAGATGGCCATGGAAGAAACAGGAAGCTCCATGGAAAATATCGTCAAGACCGTTATGCTCATCAAAAGTCGGGATGATTATCCAAAGATGCGTAAGACAGAAGTGGAGTATTACATGGAGCATGCACCCCATCTTGTGGAAGATCCACCGGCCAGCACCTTCATGGTTCCAGCCTCTCTGGCAAGGCCTGAATTCCTCATAGAGGTGGATGTGATCGGCGTCACGGATCGGAATGCACCAGAGTGGAATGTCAAACATTATCCGGAATACTGGGGCGGCAAGAAGTTGGCCTATCCCCATGTACCCAAGGAACATCCCAAATTTGCCCGAACTCAGGTGGTAGGCGGCCTGGTTATGGTCTCAGGCTGTGAAGCTCTGGACCATGACTCCTTGAAGGTGGAGACGGATGACTTCAAAGAACAGACGCGAATCTGTCTGGAAAAGATGAAAGTGGGCATGGAACAAACCGGCAGTTCCATGAAGAACCTGGTCAAGACCTACGTTTTGCTCAAAGATATAAAGGACTACCCTCTGTATCGTGAGGTGGAACAGGCCTTTTTCAAGGAACATGCCCCGGGTTTAGCGAAGAACCCACCAGCCTCCACCGTCATCAATGTCGCGAGTCTGGCACTTCCTGAGTTTCTCGTGGAGGTGGAGGCCTTCGGCGTTATTGATAAAGAGAAGCCCGATTGGACAGCCAAGTACTCCCCAGGCAGTAAACAAGTCTCAAGCAGTGCTTCAGCAGGCCACCTGCTCTTCCTGTCTGGCCTTGACGGGTCCGACCCCAAGACCGGTAAAATAGAAACGGGCGTCATTGAAGAGCAGATAAATATAGCCCTTGATAAGGTCAGGGCCGCCATGGAGGGAGCCGGGGGTTCAATGGACAAGGTGGTTAAGACCTTCATGCTCCTGAAGCACCTAGAGGACTACCCAAAGATGCGCAAGACAGAGGTGGAATACTATGAGAAGCATGCGCCACACCTTGTGGATAACCCGCCGGTCAGTACCTTTATGCAACTGACCAGTATGACAAACTCGGAGGCGCTCTTTGAGATAGACGTCACCGCCGTTCTATAGGCTGAAATAAATGGTTACTAAAACACCCATCAGTGGTTGCCGCACCACAAAGATCTACTGCCGACCTGATTGTCCCGCAGGAAGGCGCACCAAGCCAGAGAATAAAATATATTTTCCCTCAAGAGAAGAAGCCAGAGCAAACGGTTACAGGGCATGCAAGATATGTAAACCTAATGAGGAATACAAAATGCCAGAGACTTTCTTTCTAACCCACTATCAGAGTCCCCTGGGAACCTACGTCCTGGGTAGCTCCAAAAGGGGGGTCGTCTGCGTCAAAACTGAGGACCGATCAGAGGCTTATCTTTCTCGATGGGAACATGAGGGCATTGAGCTCAACGAGGAGGCGAACCACAACCTCAGATTGATCCGTCAACTGGATGCATACTTCGCAGGGAAACGCCGTGAGTTTACAATACCATTAGACTTACGAGGCACCCCATTTCAACGCCAGGTGTGGGATCTCCTGTGCGGCATTCCTTGGGGAGAGACCCGCTCCTACGGTCAAATCGCGAAGGCCTTAGGCCGGCCCAAGGCGGCCAGGGCTGTGGGTCGTGCCGTGGGAACGAATCCTGTCTCCATTGTGGTCCCTTGCCATCGGGTGATCGGGTCAGACGGGTCGCTGACAGGCTATGGGGGTGGACTGAAGAGAAAAGTCGCTCTTCTGAAACTTGAAGAAAGATAAGGCCCCACTATACTGGAGGTAATTATGGGAGACCTATTTCCGAAATTTAAGGCGGCTGCAGTTCAGGCCGCGCCCGTGTTTTTGGACCGCGACGCGAGCATCGAAAAGGCCTGTTCATTGATCAAGATAGCAGGAGAAAAGGGAGCGGACCTCATCGTGCTCCCCGAGGTGTTTATCCCGGGTGGTCCCTATTGGGCCTGGTACATGAACATGCGAGAAGGGATGAAATTTTCCGCAGAACTTTTTCACAATTCGGTGGATGTCCCAGGAGAAGGTACGGCCATGATCGGTGAGATGGCAAAGAAATGTGGCAGCCATGTGGTCATTGGTGTGAATGAGCGGGATAACAAGAGCATATACAATACCCTCCTCTTCTATGACAGGGAGGGGAACTTATATGGAAAACACCGCAAATTGAAGCCCACTGGAGCTGAGAAGCTGGTCTGGGGAGAGGGGGACGGCAGCACCCACAGGGTCTATGAAACAGATATCGGGCGGATGGGGGGTCTTATTTGCGGAGAGCACACCATGGCCCTGCCCGGTTACACCCTGGCGGCCATGGGAGAGCAGGTGCATATTGCCTCATGGGTGGGCTTTGCCGTTGCGGATATCTCACTGTCAGAGGTCTGCTCAAGATATCACGCAATCGCTTATAACACCTTTGTGGTCTGCAGCCAGTCCGTGGTTGATGAAAGCGTCAACAAAAAGCTTGGCATCGATACCATCAAACCTGGAGGGGCCTGGAGCAGTATTATTGAGGCGGGCTCAGGGCGCGTCATGGCCGGTCCCCTGGCCCCAGATGAAGAGGGCATTATCTATGGGGACATTGACCTGAATGAGG
>CP070840.1:1194046-1232361 GCA_020342025.1 Deltaproteobacteria bacterium | reverse complement strand
GGCCCTGCATGTTGCCTTCCTAGATGGTTTGAGAAAGGAGTTGTTTCCTGAACTCAAAGAGGCCTTTCAAGAATTCACGGAAACGCACAACTGGCAGGTCATAGAACAAGCCATATCAAGCGGCTACACCAGGGCAAAAAGCTATGCCGAAACGATGGGCCGTATCTTCCGAGAGGGTAAGCAGAAAAATGACATGAAATGGGTAGAGGTGGAGATGGAAAAACAGCTTTTTTCCCCTTTGGGTATGGGGAAAGTGAAGGGAGCAGAAAACGCATCGAACAAGCCTATCACAGAGGAGGAAAAGGATGGCAACCACATTGATCAATCCCCCTGAACTGGTTAAGCCCCTTGGCTATAGTCACGGCGCCATGGGCACCGGTCGTTTACTCTTCATTGCAGGACAGATCGGGAGCGATCAGGAGGGCAACCTGGTCGGTGATGGCCTGGTGGAGCAGTTTGATCGAGCTTTGGGCAGCGTTGTGCGGGTCGTGGAAGAAGCTGGAGGGAAGGCAGAGCACATCGTCAAGATCAATTTGCTGGTTTTGGATAAGAACGAATACCGAGAGAGGGGTCGGGATATGGGCGCGATCTATCGCAAACATATGGGTCGCCATTTCCCCGCGATGACGCTGGCTGAGGTGAAAGGCCTCTGGGACGAGGGTGCAAAGGTGGAGATTGAAGCCGTTGCCATGCTGCCCTAAAGAACGGATCCTGCCCTGCGTATTGGGGCCTCATGTGGCGGTGGGTGATGACGATCCTCTTTGACCGTTATCGAGAAATCATTCCCGACTTTTCCTCCTTTCAAGAGCGACTGCGCCAACCTCTCCCCGTCCATCTCCGCGTCAATCGGTTGAAAATTGAACCGCAGCGCCTGGTGGAGACGCTACAGGTAAAGGGGGTTTATCTCCAAAGGGTGAGCGACAGGTATGATAGCCTGTTCCTGGCACCGGATCTGGAAAGCCCGGGAAAACTGCTTGAGTACATCCTTGGTTATGTTCACACGCAAGCCCTCAGCTCTTGCTTGGCCTGTATGGCGCTGTGCCCGAGACCTGGATCGTATATTCTGGATATGTGCGCCTCGCCAGGAGGAAAGACCTCTCACCTGGCTCAGTTGACGGAAAATACCGGGCTCATCATCGCTAACGAGCCGTATCCAAACAGGCATTTTGTCCTCAATCACACCCTCTCCAGGATGGGCGTGCTAAATACCATTGCCACGGCCTATCGAGCAGAGCATTTTCCTCTGAAGTATCGGTTTGATTATATCCTTGCCGATGTTCCCTGCTCTGGTGAGGGGACGTTCAGGATGACGCATGAACATGCAAGGTATAGGGATCGTAAAAGCAAGGGGAGGCTTCCGGAACAGCAGAAGAGGATCCTGCTCAGGGCCTTTGATCTCTTGAAAGAGACCGGGGAGCTTATTTATTCCACGTGCACCTACAACCCTGATGAGAATGAATCTGTAGTGGACTTCCTCTTGAATAACAGGGATGCAGAGTTACTTTCTGTAGACCTGGATATGAAGCATGAGCCAGGTCTCCGAGAATGGGGAAAGGTGGCGTATGATAGAGCAATGCACCGAGCAGTCAGGTTTTATCCCCATCAGCTCAATTCCGTGGGATTCTTCATGGCCAGACTTGGCAGGAGAGGATGATCGGCAACATCTCTTTTCCTACATGGAGAGGCGTTTTGGCATCTCGGAAAACGTCTTTGACGGGTATCTTCTGTTCAAGAGGAAGAGAAGCTGGCGGTTGTTAAGAAATTCCCCTTTTCTCCAGTCAGCCTCACAACTCAAGGTTGAAGGGGTCGGACTGAAGGCCTTTCAGCGTGTGGGGAAATTTGTGAGGCCAGCCACCAGAATGATCCAGATGTTCGGCCATCTGGCCACAAGGGCAAGGGTTGAAATGGATGAAGTTCAATTGCAAAAGTTGGTGGGTGGAGAGCCCCTGAACGTTGAATTGGAAATAGAGGAAGGCTATGTGATCCTATCCTTTGAGGATCGCATACTGGGCCTCGGGCTCCTCATCGATGGAAGGATGCATTCGCAAATCCGTCGCAACGAACTTTATGTTTAGTGAAAAGGCAAACGATGCATTTCAAAGAATCTCATACTGTCTCCTGTGACATTCTGGTCATTGGTGGCGGTGGCTCTGGCCTGCGGGCGGCTATAGAAGCAAGAGAAATGGGTGCGGACGTCCTTGTTGTTTCCAAATCAAGGGTGGGATATGGGAATAACACGTATGTGTCCAAGGCAGCCTTCTCCGCCACAGGATGGGGCGATCCGCAGGATGGCCCCCACGTGCACCTGAAAGACACGGTTATCGGGGGTCGTTTTCTCAATGACCAAAAACTCGTGGCGGTTATGGCTCGAGAAGCTGGATCGCAAGTCCCTTTTCTGGAAAAATGTGGCGTCATTTTTTCGAAAAAGGAAGGCAAGGTTCGGCTCGCTCAGGCTGCGGGGCATAGTTTTGCACGGCATGTTCACGCAGAGCGTCGCGTTGGGAGCGCACTCATCCTCCCCCTCAAAGCCTATGCAAAAAGGATTGGCGTCAGGTTCTCTGACAGGGTCTTTATGACCAGACTCTTTTCCTCTGGAGGCCGGATTGCAGGGGCCTCCGGTGTGACAGAAAATGGCGTCTTCCAGACCTTTTTAGCACAATGCGTCGTTCTGGCCACCGGTGGTTTCGGCCACGTTTATCTCCACACAAACAATGCTCCCGGCATAACCGGGGATGGCCAGGCCCTCGCCTATGAGCTGGGTGTGCCCCTCAAAGACATGGAGTTTGTTCAGTTTTATCCCACAGCCACAGGGAACCTGGGGAGCAGGATCCTGCTCTACGAGGTATTTGTATTGGGTGCGGGCGCCAAGCTCAAAAACGCCAAGGGTGAAGATATCATCGCAAAGCACGGTTTGAGCGATCCCATGGTCCTGACCAGGGACCGGCTCGCACGCGCCATTATGCGTGAAATTGCTGAAGGCTTGGACGTGGAGGGTGGGGTGACCATGGATCTCGGCCCAATTCCTGAAGCAAAGATGGCCAAACTACACCCTTTGTTCCCTTCCAAGCGATCCGTGGACCGGAAAGCGTTCATCGTTTCTCCCACGACCCATTTTTGCATGGGAGGGGTTATCATTGACCAAAACGCTGAGACTTCTGCCCCGGGGCTCTTTGCAGCGGGAGAGGTGGGCGTGGGGATCCATGGCGCCAATCGACTGGCCGGCAATGCCCTGTGCGAGGTATTCACCATGGGGCGTATCGCGGGCAGAGGTGCGGCGCAGAGGTTGGAAGGAATGGGCAAACCAAAAATGCCCCAGGATGAGATTGCTGCTGAAAAGGCGAGGCTGGAGTTCCTTTCAATTCACGGTAGGCAGTCCCCAAAAGCCTTGTCCCGGTTACTCAAAAAGGTCATGTGGCAAAATGCGGGAATTGTGCGCCACCGGGATTCTTTGGAAGAGGTGCTTCGAAGGATTGATGCGTTCAGGTCCCGGGACTCAAAATCTGAGATCATCAGTTGGACGCAATTGATAAGATATTTGGAATTCCAAAACATGTTGCTTATATCAGAGATGGTTTGCCGGGCGGCACTCTTAAGGACAGAGAGCAGGGGTTCACACTACCGCAGCGATTACCCTGAGGAGGACAACAGGAACTGGATAAGAAATATCGTTCTACGCAAGGAAGATGGTGGAATGAGACTGGAGTTAGTCCCTGTTGCTTTAGATACCATTGTCCCTGAAGGGGGCGAGCAAAGTGTTTAAGAGAGAAGAAGATAGGGGAAAATCGTGCACAACTCAAAAACGTCTCCAGGACAACACAATGGCAAGATTCTATCTTGTGCGCCACGGCAGGGCCGCAGCAGGTTGGGCCGAAGACTTTGATCCGGGGCTGGACAGGTTGGGCAAGGCACAGGCCAAAGGAGTCGCCCAAGCCTTGGCGCATTTGGGACCCCTTGACGTTATCACAAGCCCTCTCTTGCGGGCCCTGGAAACGGCCGAGCCGCTGTCAAACCTCTGGGGTTGCCCCCATCGAATAGAACAACGGTTTGGAGAGATTCCTTCGCCCATAAAGGATTTGATGGGTCGGGCCCAGTGGCTGCAAGACGTGATGGGGGAGAGATGGTCCAATTTGGGCGAGGATCTTCGTTCCTGGCGGCACAGTGTTTTTGAGGCCCTTTTATCCCTTGATGCCGACACCGTTGTGTTCACCCATTTCATCGTGATTAATGTGGTTGTGGGTGCGGCAACTGGCGATGACCGGTTAGTCTGTTTCTGGCCTGATAACGGCTCAATCACCATTGTGGAGGCAGACGGATCGCGCTTGCGTCTGATTGAACGTGGGGATGAGCCTGTTAAGCGGGTTGGTTCTGGGCCCCGTATTCTGTGAGGGGATAGGATCATTGACAAAGGCCTCGGTTTGTCATAAGGAGTTGGAGCCACATATTGAGCTGAAGGCGAGGAGTCTTGATTAGACCACAATTGAAAAGGCTCAATGGAAGACGGGAGGTAACGCGTTGGGAGATCAAACGGAGAAGCGTAACAGGCCAAGATTACAGGTCAAATGGCCCATTACCCTATATACCAAAAAAGGCCCTGTAAAGGGAGAGTCGAGAAACATCACGTCGGCTGGTATATTCATCCACTGCGAAGAAGAACTACGGCTCAATGAAGTGTGTCGGATGCGCATCAGACCGCCCCAAAAACAGTCTGTAGAGGTTGAGGGAAAGTTGATTTGGTCCAATCTTGAGGGTCTTGATTCCAAGGGCCCTTATTCGGGCATGGGCTTTTCTTTTATAAAGTGCTCTGAAGAAGATCAGCGCCTCCTTGATGAGGTGATTTCAAGTCATCTTGGTAAGCGGGAGGAGGAAGAGGGGAAGGAAGGGATTAGCGATGACTCTGAGCTTTGATGAACTGTTTAAGGCCACCCTCAATATGTTCAGCCTTGACTCAAAGACCGCTGGCGACTTGAGTGCAAATGACATTCGCATCGTCTTCAAAGAAGTCCTCAAGGCTGAAGACCTATGCCAAAAAGAATTTAACGACCGTCTTTAGGACGAGTCAGGTTTCATAACTCCTAACTCCTAAAACCCGCCCTACAGAGAGTCTCCCATTTTGATCTCATTTGACAACCCTTTCTCCTCCCCTGGCGGGTAAAGAGGGGAGGGGGAGGGATTTGTGTGGTCACAGGACAAGCTTGTTTGGAGGATTTTGAAGCAGTTCTCGAGGGAGAAAAGCTTAAATCTATCTTAAAGGAGGAAACACATGGACGAACATCAGATGGTTTGGAACGAGAAGGTTGCCGGGGATATCATCAAACACCTGGAAAAGCGCCGCATGGCAGGGAGTTATGCCCCCACCGCTGCGCAGGCCAGAAAGGAGATTGTGGGCATGATTCCTGAAGGGGCTATCGTCTTTCGCTGCGGCACCATGACAGCGGCTGGCATAGGCCTCTGGGAGGAAATAGCCAAGGTGTCCGGTGTTGAGGTCATTGATCCCTATGAAGCGGGAATCCCGCCCGAAGAATCCCTGGAGCGAAGGCGAAAAGGCCTGGCGGCGGACGTCATGATCGCGAGTACCAATGCCATTACGCTGGACGGCAGGCTGGTCAACCTGGATGGCATGGGCAACCGCGTGGCCGCCATCACCTTCGGTCCCAAAAAGGTGATCCTGGTGGTGGGTATGAACAAGGTGGCCGCTGATCTGGAGTCTGCCATGGCACGGGTAAAGCACTACGCCGCGCCTGTCAACAACATACGCCTGGGGCTCAAGAACCCTTGTGTGGAGACAGGACTCTGCTCCGACTGCAAGACACCGCAGCGTATTTGCAATATGTGGGGGATCATTGAGGGCCACATGATCAAGGACCGGGTCCACGTAAAGCTGGTGGGCGAAGTTCTAGGGTACTAGTGCCCTGTTCCTTAATAAACATGGCGTCTCAGCGACCATGGCGCCATGGCCCATTCCCTGCCTCCGGCCTTTGGCTCGGAGAGGGCGTGGGTTATTTGGGCCGGAAGTAAGACGATATCTAAGCCGTCCTTATTCTTAACACAACGTATCAACCCAATTCTGGTAGCCCGTAAAAGGAAACCCCTTCGGAAACCCTGATAACGCAAACAGGATGAATGTCTCCATGGAAAAGATTCCTCTTCTGCTCATGTTTCTGGGCCACGTCTGGGTAGATGCCTCCCAGGGCATCCTTCCCGTGGTTCTTGCCAAACTCAAGGATTTATTTTCCCTCAGTTACTTCCAGGTTGGCCTCATCATGACGGTTCTCAACCTGACCGCATCGGTGATCCAACCCATCTTTGGGCACATTTCAGATCGTGTGCGCACGGGGTGGTTCGTTCCGGTGGGTATCCTCTGGACGGCACTCGCCATGGGTCTGCTGGGTTGGGCGCCAAGCTATGTGGTTGCGGTTCTGCTGGTGGGATTTGCAGGACTGGGCCTTGCCGCTTTTCACCCCAGGGCCATGATGGCCGTATATCTTGTGAGCGGTTGGAGGCGGGGTCTGGGTGCAGCGATTTTCACCACGGGCGGTAACGTGGGATTTGCCCTTGGCCCCGTGGTGGGGAGTTTCCTGGTGATTGGTTTTGGACTGCACGCCACCCTCGGCGTGCTTGTTCCGGGCGTGCTGCTTTTTCTGATCATTTTTTTCTATCCCGGAGATTTCCTGAGACGTGAGGCGGTCGATCAAGACAAATCCCAAAGCCATTTCCAGGGGGCGCCCTACGACATTCCGTGGGTCCCGTTGATAGCAGTGTGTCTTATCGTGGCCTTGCGTTCGTGGGTTTACCTGAGCTTGATTACTTACCTTCCCATGTTCCTCCTCACCCAGGGGATTCATCTGAAAACAGGAAGTCTGATGCTCGCTGTATTCTTGGCCAGCGGCGCTGCTGCGGGTCTTTATGGGGGTCATCTTTCCGACCTTATAGGGCGGCGAATTGTCGTTGCGGTGAGCCTGCTAATCTACCCCGTACTCGCGTCTTTATTCATATGGTGCGAAGGGCCGTTGCAGTGGTTGATGGCCGGGGCATCGGGTGCCGCATTGTTGGCCTCATTTTCGGTCACGGTTGTGATGGCTCAGGAACTCTTGCCTAGACACCTGGGGCTGGCCTCGGGGCTGATATTGGGCCTGGGATTTGGGGCCGGTGGGCTGGGCACCGCTCTTTCAGGGCACCTTGCCGATAGTCTGGGGCTTACCCATGCGGTCTGGGTTTTGGCTTTCGTTCCTCTGCTGGGGGCGCTTCTTACGGCCCTCATAAAACCCAAACCTGAGATTCCTCAGGCCAACCCGCTCCAATGAAGAGGGTTGAGGGGCATGTGAGAGGGCGGGTCAGCCTGTTGAAAAGCAAAAGGAGGGTGGGAAGATCGAACCTCTGTATGACTGGATGAGATCTGATGTGGATGCGATGGACATGGTCAGGGCGCTAGCGCGATAGGCTGAAGCGGCGTCTCATGGTCCGGCAAAAGGAAGAGATAGATTTTGAACAGGCCCTGACCAGGTTGCTCGTGGAGTGCATGGGCCTCCGCAAGGGTGAGTCCTGTCTGGTGCTTTGCGATACAGGCCGAAAGGGACTTGGCGCCTCTTTTTGTGAAGCCGCAAAGCACATCACCAGCGGGGCGAAGCTATCTCTGGTCCAGCCGCCAGGCCGCAAGGGTTGGCCGCCAGACACCTTGGCCCGGTTGGAAAATGAGATGGCCACCCAGGATGTTATCCTGCTGTTGACCGGTCAGTCCCTTTCACACACCGATGCGAGGCGGCGGGCCGTAAAGGGAGGCGCAAGGCTCGCCTCCATGCCAGGAATTACCAAGGAGATGCTACTCCGAGCCGGCCGTGCAGATTATCAGCAGATTTCGAAGAAATCCAAGAGGCTGAGAGAAATTCTAACGGACGCACACGTTGTATCCGTAAAGACGGGGCTCGGCACAGCCATCAACTTTAGCGTCAGGGGTATGGAGGGGCATATGGAGGACGGCCTTTACAACCGGGAGGGCACATGGGGCAACATGCCTGCAGGCGAGGCCTGTATCGGTCCAGAGGAAGGCACTGCAGAAGGCGTCATTCTGGTTGATTGGTCCATGTCCACCATTGGCCGCCTGGAAGAACCTCTCCACATTCGGGTTGAGAGAGGTTGCGCCGTAGAATTAAAGGGTAAGGAGGCCCACAGACTTCTGGAGAGGCTCAGTCCCTTCGGGCGTTCCGCTTTCACAGTGGCGGAGTTTGCCATGGGGACCAATGAATGGGCGCAATTGAGTGGTGTTGTGCTGGAGGACGAAAAGGTTTTTGGAACGGCCCACTTTGCCCTTGGTAATAACATCAGCTTTGGCGGCACAACGGACGTACCCATCCACCTGGATGGGGTGCTCCGTGCCCCCACGGTCACTGTGGATGGCAGGTGTATTATGGAGCAAGGCCACCTCCTGTGAAAATTCCTCGAGGGAGAAGTCCCATGGAAGATCATATTGTGTTTGGTGATCGGATGCTGCCCATAAAACTTCCGGATACGGTGCAAAGTGCACCTCCCGGGCTTTCCACTGATCTTTCGCCGGCAGATGATGTGGAGGGGACAATTCGTAAGGCGCTCCAGGAGCCTTTAGGTCGTGCCCCCCTCAGTGAAACGGTCAAACCCCATTGGAAAGTAACGATTGCCTTTGATGACCCTACGGTTCCCTGTTTTGCGCCCCTCTGGGAGCCGGCCATAAGGCTTGTGATGAAAAGGGGTCAAGTCTGCTCTTGACTCTTGTTCAAAGTTTTGGCAGCGGGTGGCATGATTGGTCTTGTAGAGATATCAAAGGCAGGAGCTGAAAAGACTAATCTGGACATCGTTTTTGATGACTAAGAGTCAAGAGCAGACTTGACCCCTTTTTAGTATACCCAGCGGATACCAACGATTATACGGTCCTTTGAGGGCGCAACGGTAAGTCGGGGTCCCTCGTTCTGATCCAGGCCAAGAAAGGCATTATTAAAAAAGGCGCTGATGAAGTGGCCCAGGGCGTAACCCACCAGCACATCGGAGGGGAAATGCCTTCCGGCCTCCACCCGGGCCCACCCCGTCGCAGCAGCAAGGGTGGTAAAGCCGATACGAAGGAGGGTTTTGTTTGTCTTGGAGAGGGAGAGGGCCTGTAGGTTGCGGTTGGCAAGGGTTGCGAAGGCTGAAGCACTTGAGGTATGGCCCGAAGGGAAGCTTTCATCGTCAGATCCATCTGGGCGTGTTCGATCCGTGGCCTCTTTCAAGAGTTCTGTCGTCCCATCCGTCAGGAGAACAGCCGTTACGCCAACAGTGAGCCCCTTGAGCTTGGCTGCAGACCACAGCTTGGGATCTTCACCACTGGGTGCGGCAAGAGCGGTAATAAAATAAATGACTCCCGTTGCGTCTCGAAGATAGTCACTCGCGTCCTCGGCATCCTCTGGCGATCCGAAAAAGGGGGTGTTGTCCACAGCCCATTCCCAGATCTCCTCGTCCCAGTCGTCGATCTGAAGGACCAGCGCCGCGGCTGCCGGGGCCCATGTTTCTGGCGAGAAGGCTGCATCCCGCGCCGCCTTTCCGACCCTTTGCCAACTCGGAAAGAGGGTTGCGTCTTGTCCCCACCCGCGGCCGTTGGGTAGAGTGCCGCATCCGGCCAGCAATCCAATCCCGAGAAGCGCAGCAAGCATTCCGTTGGCAGGTAACGAGCAGATTGTTCGGTATTTTCTGGGGCGTGGTCGAGGGGGCTTCGTCCCATGGGTCCTGCCGGCTCTTTTGACTTCCTCCATATGTCCGCCTGTTCCGCCAAGTTGTGGGCCTGGTTTAATTCAGTGGCTTTTCATGGTTTGATACGCTTTTTTAGTGTATTTGCTCTACTATTGCCAGTACAAAAAAGTTGAATCGGTTCGGTTTCTCATGCGTCAAGAGTAGGCTTGACCGTTTGTACCCCTTGTGGGATATTGCCTCTTTTACAAATTGTTAGGCCAAGAGAGAAGGCGTGAAAGGGCCAGGTTTAGAAGGGTTTAACAAAGATGCGAGTTTGAGAGCGAGATATGGGGTAGAACGAGATGAAAACATATGACGTGATTGCCATTGGGACCGGGTCGGCCATGAACTTTATGGAAAACATATTGCAGATGGATCCGGGGGTGAAGGTTGCCGTGATCGATAAGGACGATCCCGGGGGCATATGTCTCACGAGGGGGTGTATACCCACCAAGATTCTCGTTTATCCGGCAGAAGTGGTGAGGATGTTGGAGAGCGCCCGAAACGTGGGGATTGAAGTGGACATAAAGCGCATCGACTTTCCGGGCATCATGAACAGGATGGCATCCAAGATAAAGAGCGAGGTTAATGGGATTCGTGAGGCCCTCTCTCAATCCCCCAACATTGACTATTACCATGACGTGGCTGAGTTTACAGGGCCCTATCAGTTGAAGGTGGCTGGGGAAACCATCAGATCGGACCGGATATTTCTGTGCACCGGATCCAGACCCCTCGTCCCTGAGATCAAGGGCCTTGATGAGGTGCGTTATTATACCAGTGATACCATATTGAACCTGCGAGAGGTCCCACCCCGCATCGCCATTCTGGGTGGGGGGTATATCGCAGCAGAATACGGACATTTCTTCTCAGCCATGGGATCAGAAGTCACCATCCTCGGACGAAACCCCCAGTTCCTCCCTCAAGAAGAACCTGAGGTCTCCCAACTGGCAAAGCATGAGATGTCCAGACATATGCGCATCCTGACGGATCACGAGGTCATAGGTGTAGCGTCGTCTGCTTCGGGCAAGAAAGAGATTGTTGCAAAAGACAGAGAAGAGGGAAAAGAGAGGAAAATTTCTTCTGATGAGGTCCTCGTGGCCGTGGGCAGGGCCTCGAACAGTGACATGCTCCATCCCGAAAGATCAGGCATTGAAACGGATGAGAAAGGGTGGATCAAAGTCAATGAATATCTTGAAAGCTCAGCACGCAACATCTGGGCGTTAGGTGACGCTACGGGAAATCACCTCTTCAAACACGTGGCCAACTACGAATCCAAGGTGGTCTTCTATAACGCATTTCTCAAAGAAAAGATGAAGGTGAGCTATCACGCTGTACCCCATGCCGTATTTACCCATCCCGAGATAGCTGCTGTTGGACTGAAGGAAAGGGATGCCATCGAGAGGTATGGCGAAGAGGATGTCCTTATCGGCTTCCGCAGGTATCATGATACGGCAAAGGGGGATGCCATGGGCGTCAAAGACTATTTCGTGAAGGTGGTCTTGCAGCGAGAATCCAGGAAAATACTGGGCGCCCACATCATCGGGCCACAGGCCTCGGTGCTCATTCAAGAGATCATCAACTTGATGTACACGGCTGATCAAAACATGGCCCCTATCACAGCGGGAATGCACATCCACCCGGCACTGAGCGAAGTTGTGCAGGGGGCATTCTTCTCGTTGATGTCATCCCCCCAGTACCGGCACATGATGGAGCAAGGGCAGATCTAGGACCCCGTTGGAGAAAAGGCGGAACTTAACGTGAAAAAATATTCGGAGACGGAAGCCACAGATGTTGCCTGATTATGCCCCCACCTTCTGGTTGTGCGCGGTGCCTGCGGTTATGATGTTTGGTATGGCCAAAGGAGGATTCGGCACGGGGATTGGGGTCATCGCCACGCCACTACTCACGCTCGCCATACCGGCGACCGATGCGGTCGCCATTCTGTTGCCTCTGCTGATCATCGCCGATCTGTTCGCAGTCAACCAGTACCGGATGAATTTCCACCGACGAAGCATTAAACTTCTGTTGCCCGGCGCCCTTTTCGGGATCGCCATTGGAGGCTTTTTCTTCGGCTTCTTCCGCGGCAATGAACGCATTTTACAGGTTGCCATCGGTGTCTTGGCCCTCTGGTTTGTGCTGTTTCAGCTCTTTCGTGCCATTATCCTTGGGGCACTGGAAAGGCGTCGTCCTCGCGCCTTTGAAGGGATTCTGATGGGAGCCATTTCAGGATTCACCTCCACGCTGGCCCATGCAGGGGGTCCGCCAGCCGTTATGTATCTCCTGCCCCAGAAATTTCCTCGAGACCTGTTCGTAGGCACCACGGTCATATATTTTGCCGTTGTTAACATGGCGAAGCTCATTCCTTACCAGGCCCTGGGGCTGCTCAAAGTGGGGAACTTAACGACAATTATCCTACTGGCGCCTCTCACGTACCTGGGGGTCAGACTGGGCATTTACCTCAATCGACGTTTTACCGATCTCTGGTTCAACCGGGTGGTCTATGCCATCTTGGTTTTCACGGGTCTACAGTTGGTCACAGGCCAGAATATAATCACCATGCTATTCGGATAAGAATAGGAGATTATGTGGTTGTCCGAACTGACGAAGAGATGCGGATGTGCGCGGATTCTTTGTTTGGCATTGAGGGAGGGATGAGATGAAGCTGTTTAAGACGCAGGATTACATCAACATGGAAAATCCAAACCCCGGAGAGCCTTATCGGCCGGTCATTTTAACCGAGGAACAGAATGCAAAGGATCTGGGCGGCATGTTCGGCCTTCTGGTCCCTGGCAGTCAGGTTCCCTACCATTATCATAAGAAACGTGAATCCATTATCATGATCATAAGCGGAGAGGGCACTGAAATCATTGAGGGTGAAGAGTTCCCTATCCAGGCGGGCGACATACTTCATATCCCCGCAGGAGAAAAACATACAACCGTGAACAGGTCTGATAAGGATCTTCGCTACCTGGAATTCTTTACCTGCCCCCCCATTACAGCCGATTTTGTGGAGGTCAAATAGAAAAGGACTGGTTCCAAGAAGGGTGGAACCTCATGACTTCCTTCTTTTTAGGCCCGCCATTTTCTCCAGGATGGCACAAACCGATGCGGTGTCCTGTTTTGCCCGTCCGTCGGCCAATGCGGCCGTGTAGATCTGAGCCGCTGCGGAGAGAAGGGGCGTAGGGCATTGGAGTTCGTTTGCAAATGCCGTGATGATTTTTATATCTTTCTGGTAAACGTCCACCTTCATGGTGGGTTCATCATATTTCCCGGCCACCATGAGGGGCCCGCGCACCTCAAACATCCTGGAGGTGCCTGCGCCATCACTGATCACCTTGAGGATCATTTCCGGGTCCAGTCCCGCTTTCATTCCCAAGACAAAGGCCTCGGCCGCAGACACGTTGTGGATGGTGACGAGCAGGTTGGCCACGAACTTCATCTTGGTCCCCATGCCGAACTCGCCCAGGTAGTAGTTTGCCCGCGCAAATCCGTCAAAGACCGGTGTGCAGGTTTTACAGGCCTCTTTGTTGCCGCTCGCGTAAACAACCAGATCCTTTTTGACCGCTTGGGCCCCCGTCCCACTGAGGGGACAGTCTAGGAGATCCACACCCACAGCGCTTAGTGCGTCGTGGGCCTCCTGCTTGGCTTTCAGGGGAAGGGTGCTCGTCTCAATCACGAACTGGCCCTTCTCTGTCCCCGCCAAAAGGCCCTCTTCACCGGAGACAACGTCTTGCAAGGCCTCCACACTGGGCAGTGAGGTGATGATCACATCTGAATGGGCAGCCACCTCCCTGCACGACGCAGCCCCTAAGCCTCCCTTCTTCACAAGGGCCTCCACCAAATCGGGCAGAAGATCGTAGCCAATCACCGAAAAACCCGCCTTCAGGAGGTTGGCGGACATGGCCGATCCCATGATGCCCAAACCGATCATCCCGATTTTCTGTCGCATTGTTTGGTCCTTTCGTCACCCATTATCTTCCCCCTCCCGTCCCAAGCCGCGAAACGAACTGCCCGTATCCCGGTTCCCCAACGGGCTTGCCGTTCTCTGCGACGATCGCTCCCCGAAGCAGGGTCATGACCACCTTCCCTTGCACCTCCATGCCCTCATAGGGGGTCCATCCGCACTTGGATATGATGTCCTCGTTTGAAAGGGTCTCCCTCAAGTTCATGTCCACCAACAGGATATCGGCGTCGGATCCAGGCAGCAGACAGCCTTTGCGTGGATAGAGGCCGTAAAGCCTGGCCGGCGTCTCACACAGTGCCTGCACGACCCGCTCCAGACGCACCTTGCCTTTATTCACCCCATTGAGCATCAAGCGAACGGTCGTTTCAATTCCCGGGATGCCATAGGGCGCCTTCCAGATATCTTCGATTCCCGCCGCTTTCTCAGCCTTGGGGAACGGGCAGTGATCCGTACTCAGGACATTCACGTTTCCCCGTTCCAGTTCTGTCCACATCTGATTTCTGGTTTCAACGCTGCGTACCGATGGCGCGAATTTGAGCCAGGGACCCTTTTCCGCCAAATCATCCCGGGTTAGATAGAAATACTGGGGGCAACTCTCCGCATAGACCTTGACACCGTCCAGCCTTGCGTCCCGAATGATGTGGAGCGAAGCGGGAAGGCTGACGTGGGCGAATATGGCGCGGTTACCGGTCTGCCTGGCTAACGTCACTGCGGCCGAGATCGCCATGAACTCCGCATCTTCAGAGCGCCAGTCAGAGACCGTCAAATAGTCCTTGCGTCCTGAGTCCCGTAACATCTGCTCATTGACGCGGAGGATCGAATCATCTTCAGCATGGATCAACGTGATACCATCGAAGGTTGTAAGCGTGCGGAAAAGCTCTCGAAGGTTCCCTGCTGGCATGGGCGTGACACCGTGCAAGGCGCAGGTGAACGTCTTGAAAGCCACGGCACCCAGGTCCCACATGCCTTTGAGCTCATGGAGATTGTCGGGCACCGCACCGCCCATAAATGCAAAATCCACCACCGCCTTTGGATTGCAATGCTCCACCTTTTCCTGGAACAACTTTGGATTCAGTACGGGCGGTTCGGTCCTGTGGTGCTCGATCACCGTGGTGGCGCCTCCCACGGCCGCGGCCGCGGTGCCGGTGGTGAAGTCCTCCCTCTCCGTGTGTCCCGGGTCCATCATGTGGACATGGCCGTCCACGGCACCAGGCATCACCAGCAAGCCACGTGCATCGATCTTCCGCTTGGCCTCAACGCCGTATACTTTCCCGACACCCAGGATCTTGCCGTCCTGAACATAGATATCTGCCTCAAAGGTGCCGCTGGGTGTGGCGACCGTTCCTCCCTGTACAGCCAGATCTGCTTTCATTTCATCACCTCCATAAGGGCTGGGATGAATACATATCACACTTCATGTTTTTCGCATTCAGGAACTATTTCATGGGCCTCCAGAATCAATTCTACGGCCAATTCCGCACCCCTCTTGTAAACGGGCTCACAGGTCCGGTTGTGGCTCTGGGGAATCCATTTCTCACGGATGGGCTTACACTCTTTCTCTCCGAATTCCTTAGAGAACCTCTGGTGAAGTTCAAAGGCAAGCTCATCAGGACATTCCAGTTCATCCGTGGGGGATGTTCTCCCGTAAAGCAACCCGATGCAGATAATACCGGCAGCCAGGGCCCCACACAAATGTCCCACCTGTACGATCTCCAACTCCTCCGGGGGGCGTCTGTCTTGGCCTGAAGCGATTCCCTCCAATATCTCATTCATGTCTGCATCGGGCACCAGGAGATGGGTCCCCCCACCCCCATGAAATCCGGTAACCATTTTTACCATGGAGGGATCCGTGATGTTCAATGTGTCATTGATGGCCAGGAAAGCGGACTCGCTGCAATGAAATCCCTTTCGTCTATTTTCTATGGCCCTACGGCCCGCTTCTTCTATGAGTTTTCTCGTATCTTCCTTCATATCACTCCTTTTCAATTCCTCCGCACCTAGATTTTCGCCCAGGGTGGACTTCAATTGTTCAACCCATTTGCTATTTGAAGAATGCGACATTTGGATTCAGTATGAAGAGTATCTGATGAATACAGTAACCATCCGGATGCCTCATCATTTCTTGATGTGAGTATCCTTGAATTCCTTGACCGCTGCCGTGATGGACTTTTCCACGGGCAAACGTTCAGCCGTTGATCCCCCCACGTAGCCATCCAACCCGCTGCAATGGTCCAGAAGGTACTGAACATCCTGGGGTGTCACTGTTGCTCCCCCATGGCATGTGACCAAGGTCTCCGGTTTTTTCCCTTTGACCGCATCAATGATGTTCTGGACCAGCCCAACCATATCATCGAGTGGGGTGGCTGTTTTGGAACCGGTTGTCCCTCCACTCGTGTTGCCACCGTGGGCAATAATGTTGTCGCACCCCACATCCAACATTTTCAGCGCTTCTTCGGGCGTGGTGCAAAAGGCTTTGGTGTAAAGCCCTTTGACATGGGCAATGCCCGTCATTTCCACCTCTTTGTCAAAGGTCAGGCCTGTATCTTCCAGGACCTGTCTGAAGTTTCCATCAATGAGGGCGATGGTGGGACAATTTAACAATCCTGAAAAACCTGCTGCGATGATCTCATCAAGAAAGGACCCCATGTCTCTGGTGGGATCTGTTCCGAGAAGTCCAGCCATCACGGGCGTGTGCTTGATGATGGGGATGATATCTCTCTTTCCCAGTTCTAAGGTAACGGCATTGGCGTCTGCAATGGAGAGATACCCTGCCATGGAAGAAAGGCCTGCCATCCGAAACCTGGCAAGGATATGGGTTGTGATCATGTCCGCACCACCCGCCTCTGCGAATTTGGCTGAGATGCCCGTTCCGGCAAAGGCATCAAAAATGGCTCGGCCTTGCTCGGTTTCTGCCCTGAGCCTGTCCACAATCTCCTCCCTTTCATATCTTTTTACCATGGTATTTCCTCCCTTTTGACTTTACACGAAATTTTACATATATATCTCCCCTGAGCAGAGGCTGTCAATAAAAGATGCGTCTATTTATAAGCGGAACCTATCGCTCATTTGCTACATGCCTCAGCGATAACCTAATCCGCCATCTCAGTCATGTCTTATTGTCTGAACGAAATGACTTGACAAGGGGAAATAACTATGAAGTAACCTTCGTCATTCCACCATGAAGGGGATTGAAATGCGATGGTAAAAGCAGAAAAGGAGCGTGCAGAGTATTCGGCAATCATAGATCGCAAGCCTGTGAAGCTTCCCGGTGGCGCCCGATTGGGGGTCTGGTTCATTATCAACGTGGAGAAATGGGACATCAACGCGACCATGGCCAGATCGGTTCTTCCGGCACCGCAAGGTGTCACCGTAACACCCGATATACCCAATTATAGCTGGTTTGACTATGGGCTGCGGGTGGGTTTTTGGCGGTTGAAGAGGGTCCTGGATAAACACCAGGTCAGGGCGACCATGAGCTTGAATGCGCCTGTCTGTAAGACTTATCCCCATATGGTGGAGCAAGGCCTCCGCAACGGTTGGGAGATTTTGGCCCATGGGTTTGAGCAGCGGGCCATAAACCTTGAAAAGGATGAACGGAGAGTTATTCGGAAAACCATTGAGACGATCCGCGAATTCACAGGCAAGAGACCGCGTGGATGGATGGGCCCGGGATTGCACGAAACCTTTGACACCCCAGACATACTGGCTGAGGAGGGCTTTGAGTACGTGGCGGACTGGGTGAATGATGATCAACCCTACCCACTCAGGGTCAAGACAGGCAGCCTGATTGCCGTTCCGTATACGGTTGAACTCAACGATATTCCCATTTATGTGGTCCAGCACCATCGCTCTCCGGAGATCTACGAACGCTCGCGTGACGCGTTTGATATCCTCTACGAGGAAGGCGCAGAGAGTGCCCGGTTCATGGGAATTTCTATGCATCCGTATGTATCAGGTGCAGCCCACCGGATCAAATACATAGACAAGATCCTTCAGTATATCAAGGAGCACGAACATGTGTTGTTCATGACTGGTGAAGAAATCCTGGATTGGTACAATGATACTCTTGTGAAATAGGTCATGAAACCTTTGCCACAACCTTGCAGCAGAGAGGAGCGATAGATGTCTGAGACCGTTCTGATTATTGGCACCCTGGATACCAAGACAAAGGAATTGAATTATCTTCGAAAGAGAATTGAGGCGGAAGGCGTTCAGTCGCTCCTCATGGATGTGAGCTGCAAGGCTGTACCCTCCGGGGCCATTTCGGACATCTCTTGCAGTGAGGTAGCAAAGGAAAGCGGAAAGGATTTCGATGAAATTATCCGACTGGATAAGGTCTCTGCTGTGAATCTGATGACCGAAGGGGCTATCAAAATCGGCAACAGGTTGTTTGATGAAGAAAGAATTCAGGCCGTCATAGGGCTGGGCGGTGCAAATGGGACTGAACTCACTTGCCGTGTCATGCGAACCCTCCCTATCGGGTTTCCCAAACTCATGGTCACGTGTGTGGCCTCGGGGAATGTTCGTCCTTACGTGGGCACCAAAGACATTATGATGGCCAATTCGATAGGCGACATCTCCCTGAACAGGATCACCAAGAGGGTGATTAATAACGCTGCCCGAGCCATCGCACACATGGCACATGAAGAGGGCGTTGAAGAGGAGGAGACGAAGCCTCAGATCTGCATGTCCACTTTCGGTACCACGTTCCCCTGTGTTGAAAGGGCAAAGGGCTTGTTGGAGGAGATGGGTTTCGAAGTCATTGAGCTTCACGCATCCGGTGCAGGTGGCATGGCCCTCGAGGAGCTGGTGAAATCGGGGGAGGTGAGTGGCGTCCTGGATATTACCACATCTGAACTGGTGGATGATCTGGTAGACGGGACGTACAGCGCCGGCCCCCATAGATTAGAGGCAGCCGGCGCCATGGGGGTCCCCCAGGTGGTCAGTTTGGGGGCCCTTGATTTTGGAAACTTTGGACCAAAAGAGAGCGTGCCCCAGAGATACCGGGATAGGCATTTCTTTTTCTACACCCCTTCCGTCACTTTGATGAGGACAAATGTGGAGGAAAATCAGATTCTGGGCAAGAGGATCGCAGAGAAACTCAATGTGAGCAGGGGCCCGGCAGCCGTCATCATCCCCACGAAAGGATTTTCCGTTCTAGACCGGGCAGGGGGTAAAAAAATGACCACGATTGATGGGACGGTCTCAGGAGAGTGGCACGACGAGGCAGCCAATTCGGCCCTGATAGAATCCATCAAACACCACCTGGACGCTTCAAAAGTGAGATGCGTGGAGGTTGATGCCCACCTCAGCGATCCGGCCTTTGCAGAGGCCGCGGTTCAACTGTTGGCTGAACTGATGAAAAAATAATCTAATGTGTACAGCGTCAAAAAAGTGCGTTTTAGAAGTCTGAGGCCAGGGCCCTTTTCTCAAGGCCGTAGCTACTGTGTGAAGGGGCGGTGGCCTTTCAAAAAAAGCCCTGGCCTCATCCTTTGGGGACCTATGCGGCGGATTATTTGGTTCGGGAAAGATAGAATGGAAGATAGCAAGGGGTACGGGGTGAGGGTTTTTCGGCAGTCTTACTCTTAAATCGAAAATCAACAATCGCAAATCTAAATTCGTAACCGGTATGGGTTGGTTATATGCCCAGATGCTGGGCCTTCACCTCTTCGTTTTGCCAGAGTTCCGTTGGGGTTGAGGAATGCACGATCCTTCCCTTGCTGAGCACGTGGATATAGTCGCAGACGCCAATGGCGAAGGGGAGATTTTGTTCCACGAGCAGTATGGACAACCCGCCTTCCTTGAGCTGTAGGATGGCTTCACCTATGGCCTGCACCAATAAGGGGGCCAGGCCTTCACTCGGTTCGTCCATGAGGAGCAACTCGGGATTGGTCATGAGGGCCCTGGCAATGGCCAGCATTTGCTGTTCCCCCCCGCTCAACTGGTTACCCCTGTGGTGACTGCGCGCCTTGAGGACTGGAAAGAGGGTGTAGATCTTTCCCTCGTCCCAGAGACCGGCGCTCTGACCCCGAGCCCCCAATTTAAGATTTTCCAACACACTCAAGGACGGGAATATCCGTTTTCCCTGGGGTACAAGGCCCAGGCTCATCCTCACGATCCTGTGGGGAGGCAAGCGGGTGATATCATGACCCTTGAATAGAATTTGCCCTTCACGTGGCGGTGTAAAGCCAACCACGGATCGTATAAGCGTTGTTTTCCCCATCCCGTTTCGACCCAGCAGGCCAATGATACTGCCTGTTTCAACCTGAATGGAGATACCCTGAAGGACGTAACTCTCTCCGTAGTAGGTGTGGATATCATTTATTTCTAACATCATTGTTCGGTTCCCAGGTATATCTCTTGGACCGTTCTGTTCGCCTTGATCTCTTCCTTGTCTCCCGAAGCGATCTGTTTTCCCAGCTGAAGGACGGTTATGTTTTCGGCGAGATCAAAGGCCACGTCCATGTCGTGCTCGATGAGTAAAATCGTAATACCAGGATCCAGCTTCTTCAAGATGGAGGTGAATGTGAGGGTTTCGGCCCGGGACAATCCCGCAGTGGGTTCATCCAGGAGCAATAGACGGGGGTTTTCAATGAGGGCCAGGCAGACCTCGATTTGGCGTTGATCGCCGTAAGAAAGGTTTTCCACGAGAATGTCTCGTTTGTCCCACATCTGAAACTCTTCCAAGATGACTCTTGCTTTTTCATAAAGGGGTTCATAGGAGGAAATGGGTCGATACATAACATACTTGGTGCTTTGAAGCCCTTGAGCGGCCAGCAGGATGTTTTGGAGGACCGTCAACTTTGGAAATAGATTGTTGATCTGAAAGGTCCTCGCCATGCCCAGGGCAATCCTCTTGTGTGTGCGGAGTCGGGTTACGTCTTGCCCGAAATGGACGATCCGGCCCTCTGTGGGTGACAGGTCGCCACAGATGAGATTAAAAAGGGTCGTCTTGCCCGCACCATTGGGTCCAATAATGCCATGCCTTTCTCCTGCCTTTATTTCAAGGGTCACGTGATCCACGGCGATCAGTCCACCAAACTCTTTTGTGAGGCCCTCAAGGACCAGGCAAGGCGTATCCACCCATTTCCTCCTTAACTTGATTGAATGCTATTTGCTTACGTCGCCCTTACTTTTTCAAAGGCGGATAATCCCTCGAATAGAGGGGCTGTTTCAGGTACCAATCCACATCATAGGTCCAGAATTGGGTGACGTTCGGGTAAACCTTAACAACGGTATTCTGGAGTTCTCCCCCCACCCTTTGCACCTTCCTGATGTAGATGTTCTGGACAGGGTTGCCATAATAGTCCAGCTCGAAGTCGCCGCGCGGGGCGTTTCTCAATCTTAAAGTTTTGAGCGCCTTCAAGAATTTTTCTTTGTCTTCCACGTCCCCATTGATGCTGTTGGCAGCCTCGACAATCCACAATCCACCAGTGTAGGGGCCCTCACCATAGTAGGAGGCCATTTTTCCGGCATGCTTCCGAAAACCCTCATCAAACTTTTTGTTCGCCGGTGTGTCTATGGCCTGGCTGTAGTGAAGGGTGGTGATGGTGCCTATGGCCTCGTCCCCCATGGAGGGGAGGACACTTTCATCTGTGGTGGTTCCGCCACCGAGAAGGGGCATCTTATCTTTCAGCCCGTATTCTTTGAACTGTTTGACGAATTGCATTGCGCCGGCACCAAAGAAGAGTGCGAAAACGGCATCCGCATCTTTATTGATTTGCCCTAAATAAGGCCCATAATCCATGGTGCCTACAGGGGTCCAGAGTTTTTGGATGATCCTTCCGCCCGAGTCTTCAAAGGTCCTCTGGAATCCGCCGACCACCTCCCAACCAAAGGCATAATCATAGCCGATGGTCGCAATCTTGCGAACCCCCAGTTCCTTGGCTGCATAGACGCCGAAGGGATGAGAAGGCTGACTGCTTGACCATCCTGTGCGAACCATGTACTTGCCCCGCTTCCTCTGCGTGAGGTCGTCAGAGGCCATGATCACATACAGGGCGGGAATTTTTTTCGCGTCCACATAAGGCATGAGGGCGTAACCCGTGGATGCCATGAGGCCTCCTATAAGCACATGGACACCATCTCTTTCCACCAGTTTTCTCACCTTGGTCAGGGCAACGGCGGGTTTGGCCTCTGTGTCCTCGGAGATCAACTTGATCTTTCGTCCGGCCGCTTCCCAGTTCCGGTGCATGAAGGCCAATTCCATCCCTGCGAGCATATCCCTGCCCACCTGAGCCGCATGCCCTGAGAGGGGAGCGATAAAGCCGACCTTTATGGGGTCTTTGGCAAGGGACGAAGCGGGCATGGCTGCCATGCCCATCACCAAACCTATGACGACTGAAAACAGCAACAGTTTTTTCATTTGTTTTTCTCCTTTCTTTATAATTCAGCTAAAAAAAGACTTCCATTATTTCTAAGCCATTATCCCCCCCCACCACCTCCTTTCATAAATCTTTTTACCAATCCGCCAAGGCCCCCAGGGGCATACATGATGACCAGTATATAGATGGCGCCAATGATAAGGAGCCATCTGTGGGTGTAGGCACTAACGAAATTTTTCAGAAAAACGATGATTCCGGCCCCTACCGCGGGACCGGTCAGCGTACCGGCTCCCCCAAGGATAACCATGAGAAAGGCCTCGAATGATGAAGTCAACTCCGCATCCATGGGACTCACAAAGCCATTGTAATAGGCCCAAAGCATGCCGGAAACCCCGCTGAAGGTTCCGGCCACCACAAAGACCAAATATTTGTGGAGCCATGTATTGTACCCAAGATTCCGCATGCGCGATTCGCTCTCCCGGATCCCCAAAAGGCTTTGACCAAAGGGGGAACGGATGAAGATATGGAGCGCAATGAAAGCAATCAGAAAAACCAGGAGGACGGCATAGTAGAAAACGATCGGTTCGTCGAGGGAGATGGGGATGCCCAGTTCGGGTCTGAGAACGCCAGCAATGCCGTTATCCCCTCCGGTCATGGAAACCCATCTGAAGGCCAGCCCCCAGATGACCATCCCCAAGGCCAGGGTTATCATGAGGAAATAGACGCCACCCGTATGTGCCAGTATCAGCCCGAATACGGCAGAGATGAAGGCCGCCGCAAAGAGGCTGCTGGCAACGCAACCCAGAAAACCCACTTGATATCGGGTACTCAATATGGCGACCACATAGGCTGACGCACCGAAGTAGGCACAATGACCAAAGGAGGGAAGTCCCGTGTATCCCATGAGAATATCAAGGCTCATGGCCAATACCCCAAATATGAGCATTTGGGTGAGGATCGTCAGCCAATAGGAGGGGAGAAAGGGCGGGAGGATCAGCAAAAGGATGAGTGCTACAACTATCCCCAGTATATTCAACTTGGAGCGGCTTATGGCCCCCATAAATAGCATCCCCCTAACTGGTTTTTATACCAAAGAGACCAGTGGGTCTAATAGCGAGTACAATGGCCATGGGAAGAAAAAGCGTGAAGTAAGCAAGATCTGGAAGCAGGGCCTTGCCAAAGTTGTCCACCAACCCCACCAGGATACTCCCCACCGCGGCGCCCTTGAGGCTCCCCATGCCCCCCACGATCACCACAAGAAAAGCGAGCGGCAGGACCTCAAAGTCGGCCCCGGCATAGACGCCAAAAAAAGGGGCCGCAACCACGCCGCCGATGGCCGCCAGAAAGGCGCCAAGACCAAACATGAGCGCTGAAACCAGAGGAACATTGATCCCAACTCCTGCGGCCATCTCCTTGTCGTCCACGGTTGCACGAAGCTGCGCCCCGAGGGAGGTTTTCTCATTGAACACCCACAGGCCTATGGCGACCACGGCCGACACCAGGATCATAAACAATCGATAATTGGGGAATACGATGTTGCCTATATGCATAGAACCTTGAAGCAAGGCTGGGGCTGGAAACGATAAGGGGTCTCCTCCCCAGATCAGAAGCGCCAGGTCCCTGAAAATGAGGGCAAAGCCCATGGTCGTCAAGACCTGGGGAAAATGCTCCACAAATGTCCGGAGGAAGAATCGATGCATCAGAATGCCGATAAGGGCTATGGAGAAGCCTCCGCCCAGGAGGGCGAGAAAAAAGCTTCCGGTGACCTCGTAAACACTCAACCCAATGTACCCACCGAGCAAGTAGTAGGCCCCGTGAGCGACGTTCACGATGTTCATCACCCCGAAAATGAGGGAAAGTCCACTGGTCAGGAGGAAAAGGACGGCTGCAAAGGAAATACCGCTGAGGGTTTGAACGATTAAGAAATCCATAACTTATCCCTTTTCGCGGCTAGAGGGTTTTTTGTGGGTGTTGCACCATTGAGCCAAATTGCACATATGTGCAGTGAATGCACATCTGCAAGTAGTCTCTATATGTTAGGCCTTTCTTTGTCAAGGGAAAATTAGGGTGATATGCTCTTCTTGCGACCATAGACCACTCTGTCCGCCCAGACGAGCATCCTGTTGACAATCGCGGGGGCGTGAATGGCGATCCAGCGAACCAGGTGGTGACCGAAGACCGGTGCTTTGTTCCACGGGCAGACGGCTATGCACCGGCCGCCGCAGCTGAGCCACTTTTTTTTGTTGACCGCCCAGAAGGTCAAGCAGCGATCCGCCCGGATATACCATTTCCTGAAGCCTGGATTGTTGAATATGGGGCTGGGAGGTTCCTCCGTGGGGGGCCCGAAGGGAATGGCATTGGCCGGGCAGTAGGTGGCGCAGCTTTCGCACGCCATGCAGAAGTCGTGTACGCCGAAGGAGATGGGCTTGTCAAGTTTCAGGGGCAAGTCCGTGGTCACTGCCTTTAGGCGCATATTGATTCCGAACTCGGGAGAGAGCACACGCCCGTTGCGAGCGAATTCGCCGAGGCTGGCGTCTATAGCGAGGGGTACCATCAGGATCTCGGGGTTCCAATGGAGCGTCTCGCGATACACCGCATCATATCCTAGTCCGCGAATAAAATCGGCCAGTTGGGTCGCAATGAATTTGAGCCGGGAGTACACATCCCCCACAGATACCCAGGAAAAATGGGAGGGGGCCGTGTTCGTAAGGCTGCGTATATGATGCACCGCAACAACAATGGCGTATTTGTGGGAAATCTCTATGTCCTGGTAGACCCAGCGTGGGTCCAATTGGGTGATCCCTACCAGATCCGCCCCGAACAGAAGGGCCGCCTTCTTGACCAGCCGCGACACCCATGCCCTGTTGTTTATCTCCAGTCGACCCTCAGGGGGCGTCACCGGAAGGGGCTCGGGAAGGTACTCTCTGCACAATCGCCAGGCCGCCGATCCCAGACTCTGGCCCACGCGATCCCCGGGTTCCAACTCGCTATAGAGCAGGGGATCCGTCCAGGTATCATGTCCGGTGCGGGCCTTAAACTCCTTGCGGTACGCCTCCCCGTAAGGATTGTCCGGGTCCAGGGCCATGAACGCACTCCTTCGACGGTCAAACCGCTCTATGGGGGCGATGATGTACCTTTCGTAAGTGGGACGGTCCACTTGCTTGACCCCGAGACGTCTGCGCAGCCTCTCCTGCGCGCTCAATTTCTTCTCGTAGGGGAGAAGGGCTGTTTCCAGGCTTTTTAAATCCCTAATGATAGAGTCTCTCCTTTGCCTCAGCAGGAGGCCGCTTTTTCAGTGAAAAATGAGAGCATTCAGACAAGATGCAGCAAATAGCGTTCAAGGTATAGGTAAGGCTGCGTGTTTGTCAAGGCGAAGAACCGGGCGCGCTATCAATTGACAAAAGGGCTTGGAGGCGTTAGAACCCTATCTCTAAGTTCTGTGCCACTCCGTAACAGAAGAATGTATCCCTGGGATACGTGAACGATCGCTGGGCAGAAGAAACCCTGCAGGATAATCTTGCGGACGAGCGCCGAGAGAATGAACGATGAGGTTATGGGAAAACATTAAGGGAGCGATCCGTGTTTGTCCAAGGGGGTGCCCATGAAAGGGGTACGGGGGAGATTACTCGACATCGACTTGAGCAGCGGAAAGACAAAGGAGCATGTCATTTCTGATGACATGCTTGAAGGGTACCTGGGTGGGAGGGGCTTAGGGGCGCGCTTGTTGTTTGATATGCTCCCTGCCGGAACCGAGTCCCTTTCTCCAGAGAATGTGCTCTTTTTTCTGACCGGCCCCCTCACAGGGACAAAGGTCCCGGGTTCATCGAAATTTGTAGTCATAACCAAGTCCCCTCTTACCCAAGCATGGTGTGACAGCTATTCCAGCGGACGGTTGCCCATTGAACTCAAGAAGTTGGGTTATGACGGAATCATTGTCCGTGGGAAATCGAACCATCCTTGTTACCTGAGGATTGATGAGGATCGTGTTCACATAAAAGGCGCTGACGCCATTTGGGGAAAGGACAGCTTTGAGACAGACAGGATTCTGAAGGAAATGGAGGGGGATCCCTCTGCCGGCATCACATCCATAGGTCCAGCCGGTGAAAACCAGTGCAGATTTGCTTGCATAAATAGTGAGCTCTATCGTCAAGCCGGAAGGGGAGGTGTTGGCGCCGTCATGGGGTCAAAAAACCTCAAGGCGATTGTGATCAAAGGCAAGGGACGCGTTCATCAACACGATCGAAAGAGGCTCGTGGCGCTGAATCAACAGAACTATCAGCGATCCCGAAAAAGCGAGGTTGCCAAGGCCAGGATGAAATACGGGACGCCTCTTACGCTCAACATTACCCATGCCGGTGGAATTTTACCCACAAAGAATTTCCAATTTGGAACATGGGAAAAGGCCTTGGAGAAAATCGACGCTGAAGGTGTTTACAAAAGCAGGATATCCCGCAAAGCCTGCATTTCCTGTTTTACGCCTTGCAGCTTGGTCACCCGGGCGTCAAATGGCAAATACCAGGGCACCAGCGTTGAAGGGCCAGAGTATGAAACCCTCGCCATGTTCGGGTCCAACTTGCTGATCGACTCCTTGCCAGAGATTATCCAGGCAAACGTGCTGTGCGACAGTTTGGGGCTAGACACCATATCCGCGGGCAATGTGATCGGTTTTGCCATGGAGTGCTTTGAAAGGGGATTGATTTTCCCAACGCAGACGGAAGGTCTGGAGATTCGCTTTGGAGATGGTGAGGCGAGTCTCGCTGCCATTGAAATGATGGCCAACAGAAGGGGTTTCGGTGACATCCTTGCGGAAGGGGTCAGAAAGATGGCGGCGCATATCGGTAAAGGCTCTGATCGGTTTGCCATGCACGTCAAGGGGATGGAGTTCCCTGGATACGACCCCAGAGGCGCCTTTGGTTCGGCCCTCTCTTATGCGGTCAGCCCCAGGGGGGCATGTCACCGCAGGGCCTGGCCCCCGGCCAAGGAAATATTGGGGGAATATCCGCCCTACACGGTGGAGGGAAAGGCGGAAATGGTCAGAGGGCTCTACGATGAGAACTGTATCCTGCATTCGCTCCTGGTGTGCGATTTCCAATCAAAATTCATTCCCTTGTCCCTGGAGGATTACGCGCAATACTTTAAGGCCGTGACAGGGGAAGACATATCAACGGAAGATTTTCTTTCCATTGCAGGGAGGATTGAGACCCTAATCAGGATGTTCAATGTGAGAGAGGGACTTACCCGAAAAGATGACACTTTGCCCCAAAGAACCCTGAATGAACCGCTTCCGGATGGTCCGGCCAAAGGGCAGTGTATTGGGGATGAGAATCTCAATCGCATGATCGACGAATACTACGCGTCCAGAGGATGGGATTCTTCGGGGATCCCCACCCAAGAGACCCTGAAAAAGTTTCAACTCTGATTAAACTAAAAAATTCTCCCGCTCTGTAGGATGGTATCGCTAAGCGCCGCTCGTGAAATGATGTTCTCATGTGCGTGCGGGTAAAGGAAATGGGTTTTAGCAGTCTGAGACCAGGTCTCTTTTCTCAAGGCCGTATCTAAAGTGTGAGGGGGTGGTGGCCCCATATTTCGAGGTTTAACAAAGTGATGGGAGACTCCCAGTGGCTCAGAGACGCAAACCTCAAAATATAGGGCCACGGCAAAGTCCAGTGGAATTTCTTTTAAGATACGGCCTTTCAAAAAGGACCTTGGCCTCATCCTTTTAGGCCCTATGTGACTTGAGCAAACACGGGTTCGTTGGGCCTGGATTATTTACTCAAAACACTTGGGATATGAGCAGGCCATGCATGTGAAGATAAGTGTGTTCGGTCCAGACATCGCCCTGCGGCAGAAGACCGCTCTGGATCTTGCATCCCCAACACTGAGAGATGTAACGAGGGCGCTCTTTGAGCAGAACAAGGCGCAGTGGGAGCGCGTCCTACAAGATGATTTCACACCTTCAGAGCGCTACGAAGTCCTGGTCAACGGCAGAAACATTAAATCCCTTGAAGGTCTTGACACGAAGATAGAGGAGGGAGACGAGATCGTCTTTACGGTGCCCCTGGTGGGCGGGTAAAAGGGCGCATAGCTTTTAAACAAGAATAGAGGGCGTACAATGAAAGCCATGGTACTTCATGAATTGGGAGGCCCTGTTACACTTGAAGAAGTGGATAAACCAACCATAGGGCCATCTGAAGCACTGGTGAGGGTCAAGGCCACTGGTGTGGGTTTGACGGTAATCATCATGAAAAGCACACCAGGACTTGTGACAAGTTATCCTAGAATTCTGGGACACGAAATAGCAGGTGAAGTCGCTGACACAGGGGATGAGGTGCAGAACGTTAAGAGGGGGGACCGGGTCGTTTGCCATTTTTACCTCACGTGCAAGGTTTGTAGGTTCTGCAGAAGCGGGAGAGAGACGCTCTGTGAGAATTTCGGAGGATATGTGGGAATGGCCTGCGACGGTGGTTATGCAGAATACATGAAGGTGCCTGCACTTAATCTCTGTCAACTCCCTGAAGAGATTCCATTCGTGGAGGCCTCAATTATCTCGGATGCAATAGCTACGCCTTTACATGCGTGCAGGGAGGAGGCAAGGGTGGGACCAGGCGATGACGTTTTAGTCATTGGTGCTGGAGGGGGTGTGGGTATCCATGGGGTACAAATGGCAAGGGTCTGCGGCGGAAGGGTTCTTGCCGCTGATCTGTCCAGCGAGAAGCTCGAACACGTGAAAGAGTTGGGAGCTGATGAAGTCATTGACTGCACTGAGAGCGATTTGCGCAAAGAAGTGGCCAGAATGACGGCCGGAAAGGGCGTGGACGCGGTCTTAGATTTTGTGGCATCACCCGAAACCCTAGAGGCTGGTTGTGACAGTTTGGGCACGGGAGGCAAACTCGTTATTCTAGGGTATCGTCCACAGGAGGTCTTCAAGATATCGCCTACATTTAGGGTTGACCCACTCGCTGTTCTGGCGAAAGGATTAGAAATCCATGGATCACGCTACGTATCCATGGCCGAACTCATCCAAGCCGTGGATGTGGTGAAACAGGGTAAGATTACGCCTATCGTCACAAAAACGTTTCCCCTTGAGGAAGCAGAGAACGCCCATCAGCTGATTCAGGAGAATAGAATTACCGGTAGGGCCGCATTAATCATCTAAAAGAGATGGAACGGAAAGATGAAGTAAGGGGTTAGTAATATTCAAGAAGTGAAGATGTAAATGTGGAGGGAGTGACGAAACAGGCTATTACAGTAAAGCATGGAGTCATGAAATGGGATTAATGAAAATCGATGGTCATCGACACGTGGTTTTACCAGAGGCTATTACGATTGCCGCCAAGCTGGACCCTGACAGATCAAGCAATATATATCCTTCAGGTCTGGACGAGAAATCCGGGGAGATTAACCGCCAAAAGGGTGTGGAGTGGGACCGCAAAATGAGTGACTTTGATGAAAACTTGGCTGACTTGACGGCGGGCGGTATGGATATGGGTGTGCTCCAGCCCACGCAAACCATGTTTTTCTATTGGGCAGAAACCGCTGCGGCCGGGGAGTTGACACGAATGGTCAACGAATACACGGCCCAGGGCGTCCAACAATCCCCTGAACAGTTTGTGGGGCTGGCTACAATCCCTCTTCAGGATGTGGATCTGGCTATAAAGGAGCTGACTTATGCTGTCCAAGAGCTGGAATTAAAAGGGGTGGTGACCGGATCCAATATCAACGGCCATGGCTTTGACGAGGAACAGTTTCAGCCTTTCTTTGAAAAAGTTGAGGAGCTTGATGTGCCCATCTTTATACACCCCAACAGCCCCGCGGGGATCGAGCGAGTTCGCAATTATTACCTGGCAAATTTCTTGGCTTATCCCCTGGAATCTACGGTGACAGCTGCACAGTTTGTATTTGGAGGCGTTTTGGACCGCTATCCCAACCTAAAGATCTGTCTCTCCCACGCGGGTGGTGTCCTGCCTTTCTTGTTGGGGCGTTTGGAACACGGCCAGTCCGTAAGGCCCGAGGCACAGTCGCACTGTAAACATCCTTTCCATCATTATCTGAAGAATTTTTACGTGGATACCATCACCTTCCGACCTGATACGCTTCGGTTTGTACTGGAAGTCATGCCTGAAGGGCACGTTTTCATGGGGACAGATTATCCTTATGACATGGCAGAGACAGATCCGGTGGACTCTGTAAAGTCGGCTGTAAAAGATAAGAATTTGCAGGATAAGATATACGGTGGAAACCTTAATGTCGTGATGGGCCTCTCATGACCCTTGCTCCACTTCCCTTTCCTCTCAAGTAGTTTCAAGCACCTTTTCTTGACACCGAATGGTGAATCTTCTACATTACCGCCGCAATCAGAATCAATGTCTCTCAGCAGAGACAAAATCAAGGAGGTGGATGTAGTGGATAAAGATCTTTATGAAAAGGGGCTTGCGGTTCGCCGCGATGTTTTGGGAAAGGAGTATGTGGATAAGGCAATCGCCAGTGCTGATGATTTCAGCCGGCCTTTCCAAGAACTGGTCACCGAATATTGCTGGGGCAGTATCTGGACCCGGCCAGGGTTACCGAGGAAGACCCGCAGCCTGATCAATCTGGCCATGTTGACGGCTCTGAACCGGCCGCACGAAGTGAAACTTCACCTACGGGGCGCTCTGAACAACGGGTGTAGCAAAGAGGAAATCATGGAAGTCCTGATGCAGACGGCTATTTACTGCGGCGTGCCTGCGGCGGTAGACAGTTTCCGGACCGCCAAGGAATTCTTTGAGGAATTGAAATAGCGATTTTGAAGGAGGATTCATGGATCGTCTCAGCAAAGTGGGCTTCGTCGGGCTGGGAAACATGGGCCAGCCCATGGCTGCTCTCCTGTTGAAGGCGGGTTTTGATTTAACGGTTTTAGACGCGGATGCGGGGGTGCAGCAGGCCTTTGTTGATCAATACGGGGGCATTCCCGCCTCCTCTCTCAACGAGCTTGGCTCCGGGGCCGATGCGGTGATCACCATGCTACCCGATGGGCATGCGGTGCGCCGCGTTGTCTTGGGTAAGGAAGGAGAGGGGGATGATCGCTTGCTGGGATCAATGGGGGAGGGCGCCATCCTGATTGATATGGGTTCCTCCTCCCCCACAGGGACCCAGGCCCTGGGTCAGATGCTGGCGCGGAATGGGATCTCCATGCTTGATGCCCCCGTCTCCGGTGGGGTCCCCAGGGCGAAGAAGGGGACCCTGGCCATCATGGTGGGGGGTGAGCCCGGTGTGGTGGAGCGCTGTCGGCCCCTTTTTGAGGAGATGGGTGAGCGCGTCTTTGAAACAGGTATTTTGGGTTCGGCCCACGCCATGAAGGCCTTGAACAATCTGGTCTCTGCCGCCGGTCTCATTGCGGCGGCCGAAGCCCTGCTCATTGGGCACCGCTTTGGCCTCGACCCGACCGTCATGGTCGATGTGCTCAATGCCTCCACGGGCCGTAACAACAGCACGGAAAACAAGTTCAAGCAGTTCATTCTTTCCAGGGCCTTCAATTCCGGATTCTCACTGGATCTCATGGTGAAGGACCTCACCACAGCAGTGGACCTGGCCCGGGAGACCAGCACTCCAGCCGTCTTCAGCGCGGCCTGTCGGGAGCTTTGGGCAGCGGCCCTTTCCAAACTGGAGAATGATGCGGATCACACGGCCGTGGTTCGTTGGTTCGAGGAGATTGCAGAGACCGAATTGGTCGAAGCCTGAGGCGGCGCCCATTTTGATTCCCGCTGAGCTCAGAGTGGAAACGAGGCCGTTCTCGATTACCAAAGAGGCTGTCGGAAAACGCCCATCTGCGGCGTACTTCTATGTACGCCTCATTCCTCGGGATTTCGGAAGCCTTGCTAGCTGGATATTTTCCATCAGCCTCTCATAAGCCGGTTTTTCGACAGTCTCAAATGTATTGTGCAATTTGGTTGGATTCAAGCTTTTGGCAAGAAGTCCTTACTTTTCGGGTGTTGGCCGCATATGCAACATGTGGGATTCACTTTCACTTTGATAAAGCCACATCGTTTTCTGGCTTTTTAGAGCCACTGAAGATCTCTCCGTATAATAACGAAAGACATCTCAAAAGCGCTGTGAAATAGATTAACTGAATGATTTAGCTGTCATTTCATGTCGTATAATCTTTTATATGTTCACTTGCACAATAAAAGCTGCAATTCTCGGCTAGGCTTTCTACCAACTTTGACATGAGATACCTCGGCTATTCCCTGCCATAACAGTATGTAACCTGCTGAGATTAAATGATTTTTCTTGACACCTAAAATGTTTCCTGTTTTTTTTACTGAATTATAGGTTTTCAATCCAATCCTTTGACCTCTAATCACGGAGGTTACCCTCGTGGAGAAACCCCTCAAAATGGTCACGCCCCGCTCCGGACAGGATTTGCCTTTTTTTTGGGAGCTCCCCTTTTGGCATCCGCGAGTCTTCGACCAACTCCTAAAGATGCGTCTTACGTTGGCTTGACTTTAAAGAGAAAACAGGCAAAGAAAAGCTAGTGAACAAAAGAGGAAAGGGAGTATTTCAGTGGCCGCAGACGGGGAAATCGTGAAGTTACTCATTTAATAAAACCTAGGAGGTGTAATTATGCAATATGGACCCTACGCAGTTGATTATGAGTACCGCCCTTACAATCCGGAGCGCATGCGCAACGAGAGGGTGGCAAGGGCCCAGGCAGCGCTCAAAAAGCACGGCCTCGGAGCGATGATTTTATACGACTACGACTATCACCGTTACGTCGGCTACTACTCCTTCCACCAGTATGCCAGGCGTAGGCTGGGTACGTTTGTTCTCCTGATTCAAGGAGAAGGCTTGCCCTACGTCCCTGTCGATCACTTGCACGGCCAATGGGAGGCGCCCCGAATGCCCTGGTTTGAAGGCAAAATGGTGCTGGAGACATCCAAAGCCTACCAACTCTGCCAGGGTCTGCCCGATCACCCTGAATTTATGCCCGGCTATTTCGACAAGACCGCCCAAGAGATCAAAGCCCTGCTCGAAAAGCATGGTGTCCTCGATATGCCCTGCGGTATCGACATCGCCAGCGCTAACATGCTCGAGGCTTGCAAGCGGGCGGGGATTAACATCGTCGACGGCAACACCTGTATGTCCGATGCGATCAGGGTCAAGACCGAGGACGAGATCCATTGCCTTCGGATGGCGGGTACAATCACCGAGAGTGCCCATTGGGAGGTGTGTAAGGGTTTGCGGCCGGGCATAACCGAGCATCAGATTGCAGGAATGGCGGCAAACGCTCTCTACAAGCTGGGAGCAGAGGAGCTGGAAGGCCCCAGCTTCGTGGTTTGTACCGGGGAAAGATCGGGCTATGGCGTACCGAATATGCCCACAGACCGAATCGTGAGACCTGGAGACATGTGCATTTTAGATATCAACGGCGTCAGCTTCAACGGCTATCGCACCTGTTTCTACCGCACCTACTGCGTTGGAGACAAGCCGACAGAATTCCAGAAGGAAGTCTACAACGTCGCCTACGAGGCGCTGATGGCCCTAACGGAGTCGTTTAAGCCTGGTATTACCACCGTGGACGTACAGCAGAACTGGTTGAAGAAAGGAGATGCACCGGGTCTGTGGGGGCGCATACCGAAGTGGCCTGAGCCGGGCCGTTATTTCTACGGCACGACGGCCCACGTGATCGGACTCCGATCGGGCGATCCGGGACCGACCGTCTCCGGGGCCAGCGGTGTTTTTATGGGTGATTTCCCCGGTGAAAAACTCGAGAAGAATATGACCTTTGCTGTGGAGGCCGCCTGCTTTACATGGCTTGGAGACCGGTGGGCCAAGGATGGCGTGAAGATTGAGCACTGTGGCGTGATCACTGACGATGGGTTCGAAGTCTTCTACCGTTTCCCGACAAAAGATCTCATCGCCTGCGGACTGCCCGGCGTCTACTAAGAAGATTACCGTGTGCATAGGGGGCGTTGTTGACTATCGTGACAAACTATGTCAGAGTTCAACGGGCTGTCGATTACTTTGGTGCGAGCAAAGGTCATTAATCATTATGCCAAGAAAAGCACAGTTGGGTTCTTCTGGGACTCTTTACTCATGTCATTGCCAGAAGGAAATGGGGAGCGGATATCTCAGATAAGGGTGCAAATGGCAATCGAACTTAAGGAAGGTTACGGCCTGACCTTGGCGGAAGAAGGTGGTCAACCAGGGGTATCCACATCGGCTACTTCAAGGATACTTATGATAAACAGTGTGAAAAATAATTAGTCACGATAGTCAACAACGTCCCCCGATTCACGGCAGTGGTTCGATGGTTCGAGGAAATGGCCGAGGCCCAATTGGGCGAAGCCTGAGGCCGCACCCATTTTGATTCCCGCTGAGCTTAAAAGTAAAACGATGGCGTTTGCGATTACCAGATGTATTGTACAATTTCTGGAGATTCCACAATATGGCAAGAAACCTGCATTTTTGGAGTTCGGAAAGCAACCACAGTATATTGTAAGCGGCCTCACTTCAGTTTCTCCTTCTGCACAGCATCAAAAAACTCGTAAGGGAATCACCGCCGCATAGGGTTTTTCTGCCGCCCCTTGATGTGATTAATCAGGCAGTCCTGCCTTGCGCAGAGCGTTTAGCAGCCGTTCAGTATCCTCGGGATTCTTGTATGTACGTGCAAAGTTCCAAGACGAAAGAGAGAATTTTGGATGCCTTTTGAGCAGTTGTTGCGCCATTGCTTTAGCTTCCTCGTCACGGCCTAGCTCACTGTAAGCCGCAGTCAGAAATGCTTCCCGCAGAACTATTGGACCGAAGCGGTCGAGAACTTGTTTCCATGCCGCGATCGAGTCCTCATACCGACCCGCCGTGAAGGTGGCAAAGCCCATGAAATCCCAAATCCATGGAAGTGGGTCACTTTGCCATTTGGGATTCAATTGCTGCGCCTTTTTGACCGCTTTCACTGCTTCCTCGCCTCGGCCTATCCAATGCAGGTAAAACCCCATCCACATGTTGGAGTTATAACCACCTGGTTCTATTCTTACGGCTGCCGAGGCTGCGGCAAGGGCATCTTCGTGCTGCCTTTTCATAAGGTAGGCGCTTGCCAGAGAGATGTACGAAGGTGCGAACGTATCATCAATTGACACGGCTTGTTGCGCCAACTCAAGCGCCTTCTCCACGTCCTCGCGGGGCGAAATACTGTATCCAAATCGCACGCCCGCGCTGAACAAGTACGAGAGCAACTGATATCCCCCCGCGAACTTGGGATCGAGTTCTATGACCTGCTTGGACAATTCTATCGCTTCAGGGTGGCACTCCTTTTTGGGAGGCCAGCACTCCCTTAGGATGCGTACGTACAGGTCGTAGGCTTCGATGCTCTCCGTATGTTTGCGAAAAAGGCGCTCCATCTCACTTGCCTTCAAAGTTACGGCGAGCTCCGAGACCACTTTCTGGGTCACCTCGTCTTGGACTGAGAAGACGTCCTTTAGCTCGCGGTCGTAGCGTTCGGCCCACAAGTGGTCCCCCGTCTTAGCATCGATGAGCTGGGCAGTGATGCGCAACCTGTTCCCTGATCTTCGGACACTCCCTTCAAGCACATAGCGCACGCCCAAATCCTTCGCGACATCCTGGGCATTCACCTGCTTCCCTTTGTATGAGAACGATGCGTTGCGAGCGATAACGAAGACTCCGGAGACTTTGGAGAGGTCAGTGATGATGTCTTCTGTTATTCCATCGCTGAAATATTCCTGCTTAGTGTCTTCGCTCATATTGACAAAGGGGAGGACCGCTATGGAGGGTTTATCGGGTAATTTCATGGGGGGCTTTTCAGGCAGTTGGGACGCCATTTTCTCCTTTGAAGCCAATTCCATCGGCGGAGCACGGAAATAAAAATTCCAAATCACCACAGCACCAGATACAAGAACGAGTGGCACAATAATGCATAAAGCCGCCCATTGCCACTTTTTTAGCTTAGTTTTTTTATTCTTATCGTCCTTTGGACTCACAGCCTTAGGTCCTGCTGGAACCCTATACACCTTTAACGGTTCAGCGATGTTCTTGACTCTGTGCTCCCCGATGTAGTTATACCCCAAGGCCAATTTATTCTTAATCTGCTCATGGGCACTTCCTGATATACAAATGCCTCCAGCCTCTGCTAAACCCTCTAATCTGGCCGCGATGTTGACCCCATCACCATAAATGCGATCCCCCTCTTCAATGACATCTCCGAGGTTAACACCCATGCGAAACAACATTCTACGGTGTTCAGGTAAATCCTGATTCTTAGCCCTAAGCACATCATGGATCTCAACAGCACATTGGACCGCGTCCACCACGCTGGAAAATTCGGCCAACAGGTTATCTCCAGGAGAATCAACCACCCGACCACGGAACTGATCTATAAGATCAGTCATCACTTTCCGGTAGGCCTCCAAAGTACGGACAGTTGCAAGCTCGTCCTCTGCCATGAGGCGACTATAGCCAACCACATCGGCACTCAGAATAGCGCTCAGTTTCCGTTTTATGCGCTCCTCCATCATGGGATCACCTCCTCAAACACAAAAGCCCCCAACGGAGTAAAGGAACCCATCAGAGGCTTTACTTTTATCACCTTTTGGTGACACATACCATAGCCCACTCTAAAAAGTTGGGGTTGTGCTTTTTGGGGTTAATTTGGCGCCAGATTTATTGACAGTTCGAAGAATAGCGCTTTTTGACGAGAATGTCTAGATATTGTATATGGCTGAAATGACTCAGTATTGAATGTTGCTGCCATTTATCTACTCCTCCTACCGCCCTCAAAAAGCCATGATTACAAGGTGTATTATTGGCCCTTCCATGCCTACGAAGAATGGCCTCAGAGGTCAACATCATAAGAAGGGAAGACATTTTTCCGATTTAGGTGTAACGTCTCCTGATCCTGCGGGTCTAATCCGCGGGCCATTTTTCCCTGAATATCCATTTTGATTTGGACTTCAGTACCTTGGTGGCGGGCTTAAAAGCAGGGTCAGGAATTCCCACATTGACCCCTATCACCTGTTTGTAATTCTCTGGGACCCCGAGGACCTGGTTCACTTCTTCTTCCGCATCATTCCAATAGGCGAAAAGCTGTGTGCCGAGCCCCTCGGACACGGCTGCAAGGCAAAGGTTTTCCACGAACAACCATGCGCTCCCCATGTCATAGCGGTGCGGATCATTCGGTTCCGGGGCATAGGTGTAAAACATAAGGGAGGTGCTGTTTTTAAACACGTCTTTCTGCATCTGAAGCATGGCCCGGCCCGTCTCCGTGTCTGGCGTGAACGCGGCGTTCAAATTCTTCTTTATCTCGCCCAACTTTTCTCTTGTCTCCGGGGCAGTGATAATGATGACAAACCAGGCCTGGCGGTTCCCGGCTGAAGGGGCCTTGGCGCCCGCCTCTAAGAGGCGATTTAGCTGGTCTTCTTTGGGCGGGGCTGAGAATTTTCGGATCGTCCGGCGTTTCTCTATGGTTTCCCAAAGGTCCATGATATTCTCCTTTTCATTGTCAAACACAATAATAGATAAGTAATTACGCCTATCTGGTCATATTCTTTTCCTGACGAGGCTCTCTCTGATCCGTCACATCTCCCGCAGAGCCGTTAACAAGCGGTCTATTTCTTCCCGGGTGTTGTAATGGACCAGGCCGACCCGGACCATGCCACCGGACGCCTCAACACCCAGTCGCTCGGTCACGTTCACGGCATAATAATTCCCATCCCAAACAAAAATACCCTGATTGCCCAGATAGGTGGCAATGGCCCTGGGCGTAAAACCCTCCCTGGTAAAGGCCAGAGTGGGACACCTCGCACCAAATTCTTCCGGGTCGGTGATACCATAAACGGTTATGCCGGGGATTTTTTCTGTCTCTTCTAACAAGTACGTAAAGAGAGGGCGTTCATGGGCACGGATCGTGTTCATGGCCTGTTTTAGTTCCCTGCGCCGTCCCTCGTACTGGCCTGATCTGTCAGAATCAGTCATACCCGGGTGAGGACCGTATTCTCGACCCACCTCAGCCAGGTAATTAACAGCGGCCAAGATCCCGGCCAGGCCTTCATGGTTCAGGGTGCCCGTTTCAAACTTGTGAGGCGGGTTGGGATTTGAGGGCCGTACTTTGTACGCGGCCAATTGTTCGAGCATTTCAAGTCTACCCCAGAGCACCCCCACGTGCGGGCCAAATAATTTGTATGCAGAGCAGACCAAAAAATCACAGCCTGCCACCTGAACATCAATGGGGCCGTGCGGGGCATAGTGCACGGCGTCGACCCACAGCCACGCGCCCGCACGGTGGGCCAGGTCTGCAATACGGTCGATGGGAT
>CP070840.1:1162591-1193946 GCA_020342025.1 Deltaproteobacteria bacterium | reverse complement strand
GAATATGGTTGTGGCAGGACTGTCTGGCGCTGCAATCCCAATCGTGTTGAGAGCCCTCAACCGGGACCCGGCCCAGTCCTCCTCCATCTTTCTTACCACAGTGACAGATGTGGTCGGTTTTGCCTCTTTCTTGGGTTTTGCGGCAGCCTTCATGCCCTTGCTGGTAGGATAGGATGGTGATATGTGGTAAAATTTGGTTTTACACCGAGAAGGGAAAGATCTTCGAGCGGAAGAAAGGATGATCAATGACAATACCTATCAAAGTCTTAAATGTTAAACCCAAGATTCCAGAGACCCTTCAGGCCCTCAAGGCTCTGTCTGAGAATATGTGGTTTGTCTGGAATCATGAGGCCCGCGATCTGTTCAAACGAATGAATCCGGAGCTCTGGAATGCGTCTCGAAAAAACCCTGTGGAATTACTGTGCAGCCTCAAACAGAGTGAATTGGAAAACCTGGCCACAGATAAGGGGTTCCTTGCACACATGGAAAGGGTCAAGCAGGATTTCGACCGGTATATGGCTGAAAAACCGGATCCCACGATTTTTGGGGAAAGGGGGCAGCCTTTTTTGGTGGCCTATTTCATCGCTGAATGTGGGGTTGCGGACTGTCTCCCCATCTTTTCAGGAGGTCTCGGAATTCTTTCAGGGGATCATCTCAAATCATCTAGCGACCTTAACCTCCCCGTCGTCGGCATTTCGCTTGCTTACCAGAAAGGATACTTCAGGCAGTATCTCACCCAGGATGGCTGGCAAATGGAGACCTACCCGGTCAACCAGTTCGCCACCATGCCCATGGAAAGGGTCAGAGACAATAAAGGCGAGGTCATCAAGGTTTCCATCGAACTCAAGGGAGAAGAGGTCCGCATTCGTGCCTGGCAGGTTCATATAGGAAGAACGCGGTTGATCCTGCTAGATACCAATTTGCAGGAGAATTCTGAATGGGCTCGGAGTATTACATCACAGCTGTATGGTGGCGACAAAGAGATGAGGATCCGCCAGGAGATTGTCCTTGGGATCGGTGGTGTGAGGATGCTCAGGGCGCTGGGTTTGGACCCTGCGGTCTACCATATGAATGAAGGCCATTCTGCTTTTGCGGCTTTTGAACGCATTCGGGAACTCAGAGAAGATAAAGGAATGCGCTTTAACGAGGCGCTGGAATTTGTCAGATTCACCAATGTCTTTACCACGCACACCCCAGTCCCAGCAGGCATAGACACCTTCCATCCTGATCTCATGCGAGCCTATTTCGCCTCTTTTGCCAAGACGATGGGCATTGCCATCGATGTTCTCCTCGGTTTTGGAAGGCAGGATCCCCGAAACAAAGAAGAGGAATTTTCCATGGCTGTCCTAGCCCTGCGACTGTCCAACCGGAGCAACGGCGTGAGCCGCCTTCACGCTCAGGTCAGCCGTAGAATGTGGCAGCCATTATGGCCCCACACCCCAGAAATGGACCTGCCCATCCGCCATGTGACCAATGGCGTCCACATCCCTTCCTGGATTTCACAGGAAATGGCTGAAAATTACAATCGCTACCTGGGTCCCCGATGGATTGAGGATCCGGATAATGTGAAAGTCTGGGAGCGGGTGGAGATGATTCCGAACACCGAACTGTGGAGGACCAAGGAAAGGGCAAGAGAAAGGCTCGTCGGTTTCACCCGAAAGAGACTCAAAGAACAACTCATGAAAAGGGGGAATCCGGATAGGGAAGTCGCTATTGCGGAAGAAGTGTTGAACTCTGAGACTTTGACCATCGGTTTTGCGCGCAGGTTTGCGCCATACAAGCGGGCAGATCTTATTTTAAGGGACATTGAGCGACTTGAGAAAATCTTGACCAACGAAAGACATCCGGCCCAAATCATTCTCGCGGGGAAGGCCCATCCCCAGGATAACATGGGCAAAGAGCTCATCAAGAAACTGGTTCAGACAGCGAGCAAGGAGAGCATAAGGCGTCACATGGTTTTTCTGGAAGACTATGATATGGAGATCGCCCGTCACATGGTCCAGGGTGCGGATGTTTGGCTCAACACGCCCCGTCGCTTTATGGAGGCTTCTGGGACGAGCGGTATGAAGGCGGTGGCCAACGGCGGCCTTCATCTGAGCGTACTTGATGGATGGTGGGATGAAGGATATGACAGGGAGATCGGTTGGTCCATCGGCAGCGGAGAGGTCTACGAAGACCATGCTTTTCAGGACGACCTGGAGAGCCGGACGCTTTACGATATCTTGGAAAAAGACATCATTCCTCTCTTCTATGACAGGGGACGAGAGGGGATCCCCAGGCGGTGGCTGGCCATGATGAAGGCCTCCCTCCTGAAGCTGTGTCCCATGTTCAACACCCATAAAATGGTAGAGGAATACTGGGACCGGTTTTATTTGCCCGCTGCCGAGCGGGGCACCCAATTGATGGAAAGAGATGGCGCGGACCTTAAGCAGCTTGCGCTTTGGAGAGAGAAGATTATGTATAATTGGGGAAACGTGGCCATCAAAGATATCCGCATGGAAGAAGTGGGCGAGGTGGAAGTGGGAGGGGTCTATCACGTTGAAACGAACATCTTTCTGGGAGAACTATTACCCGAAGATGTGATGGTAGAGGCCTATTACGGGAGACTGGATCCCTCGAACGGATATGTGGACCGATTTACCCAAATCATGAATACCTCAGAGACCGTTGGGGACCATATCCACAGGTACCAGTGTGATATTCGATTTGAGGAAGCAGGTCATTTCGGATTAAACATTCGTATCACGCCCAATCATCCCAATCCTGAAAGCCGGCATGGGATGGGACTCGTCAAATGGGGACAAAGTTAGATGAATGGCCTGGCCCCACCCTACACCATGGGTTCGGGATGTTTGGGGGGTTGGGTCATACGCGAGGAACCGAAGATGCGGTAGCCTATGTCCAATTTCAGAAAAGCATACAAGACAAGCAACAGGATGACCAGATTGCCTACCGCAAGAAAAAGGTTGTATTTCAACTTGCCAAATATTGAGCCTTCTCCAACATAGGGCATAGAGGTGGGGCTTTTTGGCATGTCGTATTTCTCTGCGATCTTATCGATGTAAACCATATGTATCAGGGGGACACCCTCTCGAGCGAACCTCGTCATCACACTGTCAACACTCAGGGCCGCAGGAGGAGGCTTCCGATTCAGCCCTGGCTGGTAAAGCCTTTTACCCACAACGGTACCCACCGAGACGGTTCCACCTCCCACATTCACATAGGTGGCAATGCGTTTCCCTTCTGAAAACTCTTTATAAAGAGCCATTCTCGCATTAATACTCTCTTCCATGCTTTTGACCTCAATGAACCGGACCTTGTTTCGGGTTATGGCCGCGTTAAGCAGTTTGAGAGACGGCTCAGACATCCCTAGGGCCTGATCTCCTGTACCCCCCAGGGAGGCCCCAATGGAGCGCTGAGAAATCATTCCTTCTTTGTGGAGAATTCGTTCCATATCCAGCCAGGTCAGTTTCGGGATGTTGGAACCCCAATTGGAGGCCGCCACGCTCGAGATGGGGATGACCTGTAGCTTAAGCGTTTCGGCGGCTGCGTGCGTGGCGATGGCCAGTGCGGGGAACGACCCGGATATGCCTACGGCTATGATGTCACCCTCCTTTACGCCGGCTTTTTTGAACATATCCACCATGACCGCTGCCCAGTTAGGATTGACCGTGGTCTGTTTTACATGCAGGTATCCGACGCTGCTCGTTATGGGAGAGGAGGTCAGGCCGATCAGGCCGGAACCGGCTGGATCCAGTTCAGTGTCAATGGGGCCGAAGTGCTTCATCCGATGCTCTTTGATCACTCCCATGGCATTTTTCATGAGAAGGGCTGCCTTAATCTTTTCTTCAAAATAGGGCTGCTTCTGGTATGTTTTAAACAGCTCGATGGAGAGGATGCCTGCAATGGCGAGGATGGAAATGACCACAAGCACCAAACGGGGAACCTTGCTGGGACGCCAATAGATCTTTTTCATACTCTTATCTCTCCCCCGGTAATCAGTATCAAGATGATGCGCACGATCACACTGGCGATAATCAGAGAGGAAAAACTCTCAACCACTCCCTGTCTGTCTATCCAGATGGCAATGAGGCCTGGTATGATATAACCGATAATCGTCAAGTCGATCGTCGTCGTCGGCAGTTGCAGGTGTCCAAAAGATCTCACTGCAGCCCCAATAGCAAACCCCACAAGTATCATCAAAACCGTTCTGCGCCGACCATAGATGATCATCACCGCACTCAGGGAACGAACAATAAAGTAGGTCAGGTAGCTTACCAAGAGTGTGATGAGGATGACAACGGGGCGGTCGAGATACAAGGCCACGTATCCTGGGACGACCATGCCTCCCGCGGTCAATCCCAACATTTCAGAAAATGTAAGACTAATCACAAGCCCGATCCCAATTGATAGACTCACAAGTCCTTCCATGACATCACCCTATTGAAGTATTGTCCGGTTCCGGAAATAGTTAACAAGGTCAAGGCCAGGCCCCACAATGTTGCCAATCCCCATGACCATGGCTGACTCCCCTGAAATACCTACAATTTCTTCGAAAATCTGACTGGTCGCCAAGCCCTCTGCATATACGAACTTGGAAGAATCTACACCGCTTGCAACGGCCGTGCGGAAGAGCACGTACACACCACTTCCCATCAGGACATACCGGTCCGCCTGAGGCCAATGCACGATCGCCTCGCCCAATTGTTTTGACCGGTCGGGGCGGTCTGCCCGTGCACTGAGCACCATGATCTGCCTATCAAAATCCTGATGGGCTTCAAGGGCCATTCTCCAGATCCGTTCCGATGATTCCGGATCATTGGCTGCAAACCCATTTACGAACAGAATCCTTCGTCCGAAAAAATCAATTTCATGTTCGCTCATTGCCCCTGGGTCACGCTGGGTCTTCCACATGCCGCGCAGTGCGGCATCACGAGGGATCCCCAGAGATGCACAGACTTTGAGCACTAACGCCACATTCTCTTTATGCTCCACGTAAGAAAATCCCGCCATGTCTTGGTCACTTATCTCAGAGATATTCCCCTCTTCCACGATATGGAGCTCGGTTTTTCTATCTTTGCAGACCTCCTGAAAATCTTTCAGATAATCGAGCTCAGCTGTAAATAACTTTCCGTCACAGGGTACGGTTCCCAACAAGGCGAGCGTTACATCCCTCTCCGTGGGACCCATAATATCCAGGTGGTCCGCACGCGCATTTGTTATCACCCCATGGGTCGCTCGGATAAACTTCAGCTCGGTAAGAGACTGGAGACGTGGCTGAACGGCCATGCACTCGATGACGAGCGCCTCTGCCTCATTGTGGGCTGCAAGGGAGAGAATACGCAACTGCTCTATGATGTTTGCCCCGGCAGGACGGTAAATGGGGTACTCCCGGCCGTCGTCCATGATCATCCGCGGTAGAGTGCCTGTGGTTTTGGCAAAGGTTTTCAGGCCGTGCTCTCGCAAGGCACCTGCAATAAGTCGTGTCACAGAGGATTTTCCACGCGTTCCGTTTACATGGATTCGAATAGGAATGGAATTGAGATTTCGGAGATGAACGCGGCATTCAATGAACAGGAATATGACGACTAGCCCCAGGAGTATAATAATGGTTTCAAACATTGTGCTGCTGCATTGGAAAGCGTTCAGTTGAAGGGGAATTGGTACTAACCCTCAGACTCTTAAAAGAAAATTTGGTATTTGTCAAGATTACTGAAGGGGATCGAAGCCCAGGCAGATATGCTCCTGCCAGGCGGCGGTTTCTCCGAAGTGTTTAGTAAGACAATGGGAATTTATGGTTCCGCAATGGGTATGGCAGAATTCAAAAACGCATTTAATATCCATAGCTTAATGCCTGGCCCGTCCCCAGGCATGAACCCCCTTGACAAACATTCATAAATGGATTTTATTCCAGTGTGAAAAATCACTGGCCCCTGGCCACTTGCTAAGGAACCCCACTATTTTATGACAATTCAAATTGCCCTTGTGCTGTTTATTTTGGGAGCGGCCATCGTCTTCCTGGTGACCGAGTGGATATCCATGGAGGTGGTGGCGCTGCTGGTGTTGGGATGTCTTGCACTCACAGGATTGGTCAGTTCAAATGAGGCCCTGTCAGGTTTTAGCAACCCGGCGGTGGTAACCGTATGGGCGGTCTTCATCCTGAGTGGAGGCCTTACCAGAACCGGGGTGGGAAATATCATTGGTCGCTATGTCCTGCGGATGGCAGGTCGTCGCGAGATGCTGATCGTATCTGTCATCATGTTGAGCGCTGGTGTCATGTCCGCCCTTATGAACAATGTGGCTGTGGCTGCACTCATGTTGCCCGTGGTCATGGACATCTCGCGCCAAACGGGCCTCCCCCCCTCCAGGTTACTGATGCCCCTGGCCTATGGCTCTTTGCTGGGTGGGCTCACAACCCTAATCGGGACACCTCCCAACATCTTAGTGAGCAATGCGCTGCGCGACAGTGGGCTGGCTCCTTTCAGACTTTTCGATTACACCCCAATAGGGGTGACCATTATGGTGGCGGGGACGGCTTTCGTCGCCTTGATCGGTCGGCGTTTATTGCCCGCGCGAGATGTGGCAAGAGAATCCTCCACGGCTGGCCATCAAGACCTGAGGGACCAGTATGAGCTGCAGGAAAGAATGTTCCTTCTGCGCGTTCCATCGGACTCGGTGCTGGCAAACAAGACCCTGGTGGAGAGCAGATTGGGTTCAGTCCTCGGCTTGCATGTTTTGGGCATTATCCGGGATGGTCGAACAGAACTGGCACCAGACCCCTCTGCCGTGATTCAGGCAGGAGACCGCTTGTTAGTGGAGGGCAAGGTGGAACGAATGAGCGAGGTAAACAGCTGGAGACAACTCCACGCGGAAGGGGACTCTGTCGATATTGAAGCCCTCATGTCTAGCGATATCCATATGGGAGAAATGGCCCTGGCGGCTAATTCGTCTTTCTTAGGCAAGACATTAAATGAAATCGGCTTTCGTAATCGTTTTGGCCTGAACGTACTCACTATCCTTCGCCAAGGCAAACCTAGACGAACCAACCTCCAGGATATAGCGCTTCAGGCGGGTGATAGATTGCTGGTTCAAGGTCCTGCCGAAAAGCTTGATGCTTTGAAAAAGATCTCGGACTTCCAAGATTTGGGTTCAGTGTCCATTTCCCAGCTTGTCCAGGAGTACAGGCTGCAGGAACGGCTTCTGATGATGAGGGTGCCCGAATTATCCACACTGACAGACAAAACACTGAAGGAAAGCCGCCTCGGTGATGCCCTGGGCATGCGAGTGCTTTGTATTATCAGGGATGACATGACCCTCCCCGTGCCAGAACCAGGGGAACGTCTGAAGGGGGGAGACCGCCTCATCATGCTTGGCAAACGGGAAGATCTATCCATCTTGAGAGGGCTTGAGGGTCTGGAGATCGAACAAGAAGCCTTGCCGGATATGAGCCTGCTGGAGTCGGCGCGAATCGGTCTTGTGGAGGCTGTCCTTTCACCGCGCACCACCTTGGCGGGCAAGACTTTGCGGCAGCTTCACTTCAGGGAAAAATATGGACTGAATGTGCTCGCCATCTGGCGGGAGGGGCGAGCCTATCGATCTGACCTGCGGGATATGGCCCTGCGTTTTGGGGATGCCTTGCTGCTATACGGGCCTCGGGACAGGTTGCGCATGCTGGGACGGGAGCCCGATTTTCTTGTGCTGACCCAGGAGGCCCAGGAAGCCCCGCGCCTTGAGAGAGCGAAATTGGCATCAGCAATCATGGGATGCGTGCTCTTGCCAGTCGTTCTGGGGTGGGTACCCATCTACATTGCCACCGTTGTGGGGGCCGCTTTGATGGTGCTTACTCGGTGCCTCAACATGGAAGAGGCCTACCGGTTCATTGAATGGAAGGCTGTTTTTCTGATTGCGGGTATGTTGCCGCTGGGCACGGCACTGCATAAGACGGGAGCAGCAAAGCTTCTCGCCGAAGGGGTTGTTTCAATGGTTGGGCCATTTGGACCGGTTGCAGTCATGGGAGGGGTAGTGGGACTTACCTTCCTTGCCACCTGTTTTATCCCGACGGCAGCCCTTGTTGTGCTCATGGCGCCGATCGTGCTCAGCACTTCAACGAATATGGGAATTTCGCCCCATGCCTTGATGATGGGGATCGCCATGGCCGCCTCGGCCAGCTTTATGACCCCCATATCCCATCCCGCCAACATTCTGGTTATGGGGCCGGGCGGATACCGCTTTGTTGATTACCTGAAAGTAGGTGTACCCCTCACTTTGGTTGTCTTCGCTCTTATTATGCTGGTCTTACCCTATTTATGGCCCCTGAAGTGACGGTCGGGGTGCAAGAACCGTTGTCCAATAAGCCACAGTATTCTTGCTTAGGCTTAATGTTCGGTAACATCGTCCCCTAATAAGGCGTAATTGCGAACAGTCAATACAAGGTCACCGTAGACGTTCTTCACAGTGCCTGTAACTTCCACCTTTCGATCCACCAGTTTGAATAATTTCTCTCCTATCTTGTCGAGAAAGATAATATAGTCCTTGTCATCTTCCGTTCCTATCCCGATGCTCGTGACATGACCATGCCTGTCCCATTCTGTAGGAAGTATTATACCGCGAATAGTAAGTTCTCTCGTCTCTGCTTTTTTCATCTCTACCTTTCCCCCCATGAACACTGCCACAGGATGAAGCATAATATTTTCCCGGTTTTAACGAAGCAAACTGTATGCCATATCTATAATTTATTGATTTCTAATGGATTATTTCCCGGGGTAAGGTGCTCATCTGGAACCCACAGTTCTCATGTGTAAGGGCACAGCGTTTAATTCCTCCCTGCCCCAAGTGTGAAGGGATCTAAGGGGTTGAAATAATACAACAAATAAAAGAAGGAACTTCGGGTTCCGGTTTTTAGACGCTTTGGAACTCAGAATTCCGAAATGCCCTCTTGGAAAGCATCCAGTGGAAAATTTTCTCAGGCCAGGGACCTTTGTCTATCACTCGCCTTCGCGCCGATGCCCAGCGGCTTGCCCCGGGGAGGTCCACTTGGTTCGATTCCTTTCATTGCTGAGAACAGAGAATTCATGGTATGTTTAGGCCTGGATGAATCAAGGAGATCAAATAGGTCTAATGAAAAGGATAAAAAAGGGCGTCAGGCATACCGTTTTCTCCCTCAAATTTGCCGTCCTCCTCTCGCTATTTTTGTCAGCGGGTCTCTTGGGTAACCATTGGTCCAGTGAGTCCGGCAAGGACTATTCCCGCCTCATTGAATTCATTGAACTGGAGGACAAAGAGGCCCCCCTTTACGCTTTTGATGATTTTGAAGACGAATTTGATGAGAATTCCCACTGGGCAAATGTTGAATATCTCAACGATCATCCCGGGCTAATACGGAGAATTAAGGCCGATCTGGATGGAGGTAAGATTCGATGGAGACTGGATCACCTTACCCGTCGGTTGTTATTTGTGCCCGAAAAAAGGGAAGAATATGCGGCCTTATTTGAGAGTTACTGTTACGACGTCATAGATTACGTCTTGGAGAAGACGAACCTTGATGATCCCTATAGAGACATTCAAACCTTGATGTGGGAAAGGCCCCAGATCCCCGATCAGAATGGGAAAGTCACGGCTTTTGTGGTTCACAATCTGGCCCACGAATATATGGCCACATACGTCTTTAGCAATGAAAAACGGAAGAAAGTAAAGATTCGATTGAATGGCACGGTTTTCTCAGGGGAGGTGGGCTCTTATGGAACCAATATATATTTGCGTGGAGATGGTAAGTTCGAATTTGTGAGAGACAACTATACCATTTGGCAAAACAGCGCAAAGAACTCATACACAGCCCTCATGACCCCAGTGGAAGAGACCCTGCACATCGCCCTGAGAGCGTATACGGAGAGGGCCATTAAGGAGGAGGTAGTGCGAGATTCTGTGCAAAGCCTTGAAGAGGTGGAAAGAATCGCCCAGGACTGGATGGCCATAGAGGAGGCCATTGTAGGGGGCCTGGTGTCCGCCTTATTGCCAGAATTCTTGGGGAAACACCTGAATAACCTATCAGAGGCTTTGATCGAACAAGACAAGGAATTAAAAAGTGCCCTGGAGAAATATCGACACTTAGAAAAGGGCATGGAGATCATAGAGAGAATGGGCCATCAAGAGGCCGTCGAAATGTACAAGAACAATCCCTTGGCTTTCGAGGCGTTGTTGTCGTGAACTATAGGCCTAGGACGAGAGGCGCGCTGAAATGCAGGCGTACTGTCTTCTACGTTGCATCTCGCAAATAAGGTAAAAAAATGATGCCCTACTTTTTCAGCTGCAATAGCGTGTACAAGCCGAATGGCCCCACGGTTTGAATATTGAGTAGTCTCAGTGAAGTGCGGAGAATGATCTCATCCAGGCAAAAATCTATGCGCCAACCCAGGAACTCACAGATTGAAACGAGTAGCCTTTCCAGCTTTCCACGAAGACCATTTTGCTTCGCAAAGTGATTAACGATGATGACTTGCCCACCAGGGGAGCAGACACGCTCAATTTCCCGAAGCACTTTCTCTGGATCTGGAACAACCGGCATGACGTACATGGCTATGACCGCATCGAAGCAGTCGTCCGGGAAGTTGAGATGGGATGCGTCCATTTCAATCAGGTCTCTTACATGTGAAAGACTGAGCGTGGCAACCCGTTCACGGGCCCTTTCCAGCATTTTTGGGGATATGTCAACACCTGTCACCTCGTGGTCGCGACGGTAACATGGGAGGGAAATGCCCGTGCCTACGCCCACCTCCAGCACGCGGCGAGCCCGTCCATTTGTAGCACGGACGGCCAGCCTTCGACCCCTGTCCAGCGTCTTCCCAAAGAAGAAATCATATAAAGGGGCGAGACGCTCATAGGCCCGCAACACGGCATCCATGTCATCGGAGTCAGTGTGTCGCTTCAACCGGCCCGTGTATGTTTTTGATCCCAAATCTCCTCCTTTTCAACTTCTTCCAGGGCGTTTCCATTGTATCGGATCACCCTGGCCCTGGGCTTGATAAATGATTGTCTAAGGGAATAGGTGTAGGCCCCTTGGTCGGGGATCACGAGAATATCACCCACGCCAATCCCCTCTCCAAATATGGAATACCCCCAAATATCGTAGGGTGTGCAGAGAGAGCCAAAAACCCTTGTGGTCTCCTCCCTGAAAGAGGGTTTTGAAAGGTTGATGACAGGGATGAACTCGGCCAGAGGGCGTTCCCAACCTAAGAGATTCGTCCCACCGTCTGTGATCACGGTACGGCGGCCCTTCTTGTCCAAAACCCTGAGGAGGATATGCATGGCCGGTGTGGAGATCCATCTTCCCGGCTCCATCCACAGCTCCAAGTCGGGCAGGGGAGAGGGTTGCCGTGACTGTGCGGCGGCTATTTCCCTTGCGAATCGATCGATAGGTGTGGCCTTGCGGTAGTAATGTTTGGCACTTGATGGGGCATCGGGGTCTAGCAGTGCGATGAGCTTCCCTTTGAGGGTATTTTGGGCATTTAGCCATTCACCCTGTTCGGGCCAGAAACCACCCCCGATATCAAGAAATTGAAGGGACTTGCTTATGCTTGGATCCACCTCTCGGCGTAAGTGGGCCGCGACTCTGCACATCATGTCGATCTGCGGGTTCGGATCCAGATTCCAGCTCGTATGGAACTGGATACCACAAGGCTTCAAGCCCTCAACGGCTTTGGCCTTTTCAAACAGGAGAGATAAATCTATCAGAGGGATACCGAATTTGTCCCAGTTCCCCAGGTGCTGGACACGGACCCCCACTTGCAGTGGATTTGAGCGGATGTGTCGCCGTTTCAAGATCTCGGACAGTCTCTGAAGTTCGCCAAAGCTATCCAAAAGCAGAGTCACCCGTGATCGGTTTTCAATGGCCAGCATGAGTTCTTCATCCGCTTTTCCAGGTCCACTGAAAATGATCTCTTTGCAGCCCATGGCAAGGGCCATGGAAAGCTCCAATCCGCTCGACACATCGACACCCATGCCTTCCGCCAACGTCCGCCTGCAAATGCCGTGAAAAGAATTGCTTTTCAAGGCATAAAAGAGTCGATACCGATGAAGGTATCTGGAAAATGCCGCCTTAAATTGAGTTATCCTGAATGTGAGGGAGGGCTCATCAAAAAAATACTGGGGCGTACCGAATCGCTGGGCACCCTCCAAAAACAACTCTCTTTTATCCAGTATCGTCTTTAGATGGTGCTGAAGAGTCGCCTTTGGAAGGAGCCTTTCACGACTATTTATTGCCTTTAAGAAATAACGGTTTAATCGTGAAATATAAGACATGGGGCTAGTCCACAGGAGATTGCCAATGGGTTTTCACAGAAACTTGGAGACGCTCTTGAATGGTCCTATGGATAGAGACCATATCCCTGCGCGGGTCCATGGAGACGATACAGTAACCAAGAAGGCGGTTGTCATAGTCATGAGGGGGAAGCTTGACCTTGTCCCCCACGTTTTTCTTGAGGACCACTCCCTTTACCCAGGGCAGGGAAAGGATCCGGGATACATCAAGATGGGTGATGATGCCTTTCCTGGGGGCATAAAGATGGACACTTGCAAATGACTCCGAGGAGGGAAGGGGCAAGATTGTGGAGTTTCTTACCCTGCCGGAGACCATGTCCAAATATATTCCAATAAGATCACAGCCTGTGGCCATTTCAACAAGATCGGGAATGGAGTCACCGCCTGGCCTGGGCGTCATTTCTAAAACAACGGGCTCGCCATCCTGGATGATGAAATCCACCATGAAGTGGCCCCAGGTAAATCCGAGGGCCCTTGAAGCCCTTACCAGGACATGGGAGAGATTCCCAACAGTGAACCCCTCCGGATAGGAGGGCGGAAATGTGTAGGCGAGGATAGAGCCGAATGTCTGACCAGGGGCCTTTACCTTGCCCGTCTCCCTGAGAATTGTAACGTCCCTGTCCTGAAGCAGGAAGTCGCAACTGAATTCGGGGCCTGGAACGTACTCTTCAACAATCCAAGATTGGCACGGATCGAGAGGAGCCGCCCTTGTGGTCCTGGGTATTGGTTTGAAAAGCGGGTTTGATCTTCTCCTTGGGAGTTCCTCCTCCAATATTCGAACGGATTTTTCAATGTCTGTTTCGTCCTTGCAATGAAAGAGGAGTTCACTCCCACTGCCTGAAACCGGTTTTAGGACAACATCCTTTCTCACAGAGCGGAAAAATTCCTGGGACTCCCAAAGGCCCGAAGCGAGGACAGCCCGGGGGCAAGCCACGCCACATTCGCTCCATATTTTTCTTGATTCCAGTTTATTTCTGGCATGAATGATGGCCTCTGGCGAAGGAAACGGCATCCCAAAATGCTGAGCCAAATGGCCAGCAACAATGAGATGGTCACAGTCAAAACAGGCAATGCCGCGCGGAGAAAGCACGTTGATGGATAAATGCCGTTGCAAAGATCCCAAAACATCATCAAAATGATCAAGGGGAGCGAAGACGAGAACGGATGGATCAAGGTCCGTCAGGCAGGGATCATCCTTGAAACGGGGATCAAGGATAAAGAGGGCGGCTTCCGGATAGTTGCGATATATCCTTCGCACATAATCGGGTGTGGTCCCAACTACGACTACAGGGTCATGATGCAAGGGCAGGCTCATTCTCCTCCCAATTCAAGTGGCACTCCGCTCTTCCATGAGGATGTGAGGAGAGACATTATGCAGTGCCTGATCCGTTTTTTCTTCAAATCGCAATGAAGGGCTCACAAACTTATAGAGCGGCTCAGGATCCAAGTGCCATAACTTTTTCCAGTGGAAATCGCCACAAAGGAAATCCACCTTCCGGAGTCCTTGTTGGCAGGCGAATTCGATGTGATGCATGTTCATGACTTTTGCCACGCCTAGGAAGTCGGCATGGGTGCCTCCAAGAAACACCGTGTAAGTCTCTCCGAACAAGGCCCCTGTATCAACAGCTGCCGTTTTTCCATCAATTTCGAGGCTAATCATGCGGAGGCATCCTTTATCATATAGAAAATTGACCAGATCTCGAAATCCGTCTCTAAATCTCCGATCATACAAGTACGACGCGGACCCGAAGCGTTCAAGGCTCATACTTATGAGAACTTCAAGGTCCTCCAACCTATTCAGGTGAAAGGCACTCTCAGCGCCACTGAATGATTTGATCACCTTCATAATGGCCTTGAATTTCTTATTGGAAAACCTCTGACCATAAACATCCAAGTCAAAATTGATGTGGTGTAGGTCGAGCACATAGCCGATCTCATCTATCTCCAGGTCTGGAAATTGGGCCTCCTCAGGCACTTCCATGTATCTCAAATAGGTCCTTTCAGGGCAAAAAGAGGGCAGCTCGGCAAGAAGACTTTGTTCCCTCAAGTAGATGGGGGTCCGTTCAATCCATGTTTTGCCCTTCCATGTCTCTCCTGGGAAGAAAACAAATATGTCTAGGTCTTCCACATAGGAGAGGGGGACCATCCCGGCGATACTTTTACGATCTTCCAGCAAAAGGAAGTAGGGCTTATGACGAAAGTGCCGCTGAAAACATAACCGAAACTCCCACAGGTCAAAAAGGTTTTTGGACGGAATAAGTCTATTCCACAACCTCTTGCATTCCTCCAGGTCCGTAATAAAAGATTTTCGCATCCTTTATCCCTTTCCCCTAGTCCACTCTCATTGCGTTTGAATCCCCCCCCCGGGTTTATCTGCGCTCCACAATGTGTAGGTTGAAATCTTTGGCCTTAAAAAATGTTTTTGCAAAGTTGGCCACCTGCTGAGGATCGTAAACTTTACAGCTAAACACATCCAAATATGTTGTGTTGGTGAGATTGGCAAAGTGGGCTGAGATAAGGGAAGTTTCTATGAGCTGAGTCATGGAGTAACCTGCGACACGCTCTTCCTCACCGAAATTGACCACCTGGGTCTCGCCGAAGCGCTTCATCTCAATGAGATGGCAAAGCTCCACAACGAACTGTCTTATTTTTTCGGCGTCTCTAATGGTTTTGGCATCGCAGTCATAAAGATCTATGCAGGAGAGAATGCCCCACGGTGGGCTATTGGAGGTTTGACTTCTATTGGCATCTTTTTTCATTTTGGAAATTATCTCCTTTCAAATGGAAGATTTAAAAACTTCAATGATCATGCACGTGGTATCTCAATATGATGCGGAACAGGTCCGCAAAGACATGAATATATATCTCAGCTAAAAAACGATTCATGTAACCTGACATTAGCAAAAATCCTTGGCGTCCCGGTTTTGTGTAAAAACCACAAATGCGGTTTAGGACCTTCACGGAGATTATCCCCATCCAGGTGGGGCCCTAAACCGACAAGCACTCACAGAAAATATCAAACGGCCCTTGGTTGCATTCCTTGTTTGGCCTTTGATGGCATGGAGAAGAATGGAAACTGGCGCATCAGCCATTCAAGGGGTCCTTTCTGAAAACGCCTTCTCCAGAAAAGGCAGAAAGCGAGGGCACTGGTGTAAAATGCGATTACTCCCCAAACAGGAAAAAGGCTTAGGTAGGAATCATGGCGTTTCATTACCTCAATGAAAATGTTGCCTACCATAATATGGGCAATGTAAAGGGTCAGCGTTGATTGACCGACGGCAAGAAAGGGTCTGAGCCATTTTGCACGGCTGAACTTCTCCGCCAAAATGATGCTGAGGCCAATAACGAGCAGCGCGGTGCCTCCAGACGAAAGCATGAAAAGGGGCATGGGTTCCCAAGGGTCTATGGCAAATAAGGGAAGAACTTTTTCTAAATCAAATCCGATACCCGCGGATGAGATGAGGCGAAATGTTATTTTGGAGACGAACTCGGAGAAAACCAGAGCGCCACTTCCTGCCATCAAGAGCTTATTTCTCACAGAATGATCAGAGAGATTCTTGCGACCAAGCCAAATTCCCATAAACATAAATGCGACCCAAGGGAAGACAGGATAACATCCGTCAAGAAAAAGATGCCGAGACAATCGGGGCAGGTTAAAGAAGTCTCTGTAATCGATTGATCCCCACGCCTCTCCCGGGTCAAAGTCTGTAATGATCATGAACAATGAGAAGGCGACTGAAATAACAATAGCCAACGCCCACAAGCGCCGATTAGGGGCGGTAAGCAGGAAGGCTCCGATCGCAAGGTAGATACCATAAAAGTGCAAAATATCTGCCGGCCAAATCATGCTGTATAGCAACCCGATGGTGAAAAGAAACGAGGCTCGTCGCCACAGCACATAACGATCTGCTGCAATGCCGGCAGCGTCTTTCACCAGGTAGGCCCGCCTCGAAAGTAAGGAGAGACCGACACCTGCGAGAACAACAAAAGTGGCAGCAGCCCGTCCCTGGATGAAATTCATAACGGCGTCCAACCACTCAGGGCATGCATTCGGATCCTCCACTAACACCCAGTAATTTATAAATACCATGCCCAAAAGTGCCAGCGCCCGGGCCAGGTCATACCCCGGGACGCGATCCTTTGGCATAAAGGCAGAAAATTTTGGATCAACGGGCGGTTCAGAATCCTTTCTTTTTGTTTCAATCTTGTTACCCAGCATGTCGTTGCAAAACAAAAGGCTTATTTATGCCCTCTCCTGAAAATATCTATGCAGTATGGTCAAAGGGGGAAGAAAAAACTTCCCCCTTTGGTCGATCAGAATATTCCTAACGGCATGGGACCTTAATCTCCCATAACTTCATATGCCGTCACAGTGATTATTTTCGTCCCTTCCGACTCCTCAACCGTTCCCGTTACCCTGACTTTCTTGCCCACGAGTTTGACCACCTCGTCCCCTTTCTCAGTCTCAGCAACCTCGTAGACTTTTTCATCGTCGGTCACGATCTGATAGTCATCGTTCACGGTGCCCATAATCGTCATGCGATCTGCTGAAATAGCAGGGCCAGCGAACAAGACGACAAGAAAAGTGAAACACAACCCCATGAACAGAATTCTTTTACTATTTTTCATCTTTCAATCCTCCTGGATAATTGGTTTTTTCTACTTGAAATGGAATATATATGTTTCTCAACGCTGTTTCCCCCCTCCTTTCAGGTTGACATCGCGGGTCACACTGAAAGCATCATCCTTTAGCGAGTTCCATTTGCCTTCTCCCTCACTATTTCAAACTGTAGTTCGTCAGTCTTATCGTTTTTCGTCCCCCCTTTTTCCCAATTTTGCCAGTAATTTTAACCTCTTGACGAATTAAGGGCAGCAATTGTTCTCCCTTTTCATCATTATGAACGAGGTATTGATCCTCCTCGAAAGTGGAGATAGCAACAGCATTAATGTTGCCTTCTTCATCCCAGCCTGCAGGCACGATAAGCCCGCGGATCGTTATCAACTTGTCCGCCTCGCCTTCTTTCCTGCCAATGCCCTTCTTTCTTTTAGTCCCGGAAGCCATATTAGAAACACCTCAGCAATGACCGTGCCAAAGAGATAAGTGTTTGATTTTTAATATATTATTGAACTGGTGAGCCGTGTTAAATCAGAACTCTCTGTTCCGATGGGGGCACGCCAAGTGGGCTCGTAGCGTCCCTGGTAAGCCCGATGCAGGCTAACATATTGAAATTGCTATAGGATTGTAATCAGGAAATGCCAGTTCCGATTTTGATCACAACGGAACTGTTGATTCCGGTCGACTAAGGCGGGTTGAACCTCATTTGAACGTTTCTTTGTGCAGGCCATATTTGGTCATGAGTTTATGAAGTTGGCGGGTCGTAATCCCAGCCACGGCCGCAGAGTCCTTTATCCTTCCTTTGTTCCGGGATAAGAGCGCTTCGAGATAGCTTTTTTCCATGTCCTGTAAGCCTTTGCGCCTGACTTCGGCTAGGGGAAGGGAGGAATCTACAGGTGAGGTGACTGGAGATATTCTGGATTCGAACAGTTCACTCGGGAAGCTCCCTGGCGTGAGAATAGCAGAGGTTTCTAAAATGCAAGCCCTTTCCACGAGGTTTTCCAGTTCCCGGATATTCCCTGGCCATGGGTAATTCTGGAATGCCTCTGTCACCTGAGGAGCGATGTCGCGAATTTCTTTTGTATTCACTCTGTTCATATTTCTGAGGAATTCATTGACGAGGCGTGGAATGTCTTCGATACGTTCCCTCAACGGAGGGATTACAATGGGGAAGACGTTTAGTCGATAATAGAGGTCCTTTCTGAATCTTTCCTCGTCGCACATTTTCTTTAGGTCCGCATTCGTCGCCGCAATGACCCTCACATTGGCCTCAAGGATCTCTTCTCCTCCGACGCGTTGAAAGGTCCCGTCCTGTAGTACCTGAAGGAGTTTGATCTGGGCAGAGGGGGTAACCGTTCCTATCTCATCCAGGAAGATTGTTCCGCCACTGGCTATCTCAAATTTCCCCAGCTTCCTCCGAACAGCTCCAGTGAAGGCGCCTTTCTCGTGCCCAAAAAGCTCGCTTTCCACCAATGTGTCCGGGATGGCCCCGCAGTGCACGCTGATGAATTGGTTTTCTCTCCGGTTACTATGCCGGTGAATCAGTCTTGCGACAACACTTTTCCCTGTTCCCGTTTCGCCGCTCAACAGAACCGTGCTCTTTGTAGGGGCGACGCATCGCACCTTCTCATAGACGTCTTTCATAACAGGATTTTTCGTCTCGATGATGTTCAGCCAATCCGTATCCCAGAACTTATCCCGCAGGTATTCAAGTTCGGATTGTGTGACCGTTAGCTCACGAATGTTTTCCGTAACGAGTTTCACTTCTTCAGGGTCTATCGGATACGTAACATAGTTACTCGCTCCCGCCTTTACGGCCTCGACAGCTTCTCTGATCATTTCCTTCGGAGACATGACGATAATCTCTATCGTGCTGTACAATTGCCAAAAGGACTGCAATGCGGATTTGTATCCGTCGGCTTGGAGGGACTCGTTGAGCATGGTTATATCAATGAAGAGGAGATCGTACCTTTTCTTATGGAGCATATCCAACGCGCTTTGCCCACTGGTCGAATGGGCAATCCTGTACCCCGGGGAAAAGCAGGAGCCGATCTTGGGGAAGGTCTCTTCTTGGTCGGACACGACGAGAACGGATTTCATCTTTTAAAACAAACCCTCCGAAAGGGTGGTTTCTTGGGCCCTTAAGAAAGATAGAAATTTTAAGTCTAACGTCAGAAAGATGGGTAATTGCAATTCGCTTTTGTGAACGCCCCAGAATTGAGTGCGCTACAAGATAGAGTACAATCTGGCAGAAATCAACATTAATTTTTCGCTGATACCTGGGGAACGACGGGTTCTGGGAGGAAATTTCCCCCGGGGAAATAAGACGGTAATTTTGATTAGTTAAACGTGTGTTGCAAGGGCTGTCTTCAAGCCGACCATGATGTGGTCAAGAGATCTCCTTTGAGTGAGTTGAAACCTAGGCCTAAAATAGTCATGGAAAAGGCCTCAGGAGCACAGACAGAAATCAAATAGTCAGGAAATAAGGTCGAACGAGCCATGCTTATCTCTGCCACATATGTTGGCCCTAATAAGGGGCTCATTGGCATTGAAAGGCCGATCCGGTGCTATTGCGGCGAGCGTGCCAGGGTGGCCCCGAAAGCCTGTGCATAAGTTTACTGCTCCCAATCCCAGAGGAGGGCCTTGGCAGGATTAAGTAGGGATAAGGTCCTTAAGATTGAGGGTCTTATTCAGGCCCTAGACCAGGAAAGAGGCAAATTTACTGTTGACATAGGGGCTCATCACTATTATTGTTGAAACTAAATTGCAATAGGGGATGGTGATGGGAGAGGAGATTGATATTTTTAGGTCCTTCATTCGAAGAAAGGGTTTGCGAAATACCCCGGAGAGGGAAGAGATAATCGCGGAGATCTTCGTTACCGATGAGCATTTTGATGTGGACGAGCTCTATTTAAGGTTACGCAGCAGAGGTAGCCGGGTGTCAAAGGCCTCTATCTATCGGAACATACCCCTGATTATGGAATGTGGCCTCATCAAAGAAGTCTGGCACGAAGATGGTCACATGCACTATGAGCCTATTTTGGGCCATAGTCATCACTGTCATCTCCGCTGCATCAAGTGCGGCAAGGTCATCGAGTTCGTTGAAGAAGAATTGCAGGTGATAGAAAAACGTCTAGCCCAAAAGTATGATTTTCTGGTTGTGGATCATCGGCTTGACGTGGTTGGGTATTGCGCCAAGTGCAGGAAAGGTCATTAGTAGGGGGGAGATGACGGGACACAGAAGGACGCTTAGGTGGTTCAAGATATTTTTAGTATATTAAGGTGGAGTTAATTCATGATAAACGACAATGACTACGAAAAGGCGAACTTTCGAACGCTCATTGAAGAGGATGAGATCGGGAAGGTAGAAGAAAGGCTCAATATTATAGAGGTCTTCTTGAATACAGAGGAGCACGTGACCCTTGAGGAAATGGTGCAGCTCCTGAAAGATAGAGGTTACGAGTATGACCATGAATTCGTTAGACAGTGCATGAACCGTTGGGTTGAGCATGGTTTTGCACAGAAAAAGCAATTTGAGGGTCAACCACCTCGCTATGAGCACCGCCACCTGGGCAAACATCATGACCATTTCATTTGTACCAAGTGCGGCAAAATAGAGGAATTCAGAAACGAGGAGATGGAGCGATTACAGGTCAGGGTGGCAGGCACCCAAGGCTTTCATATGCTTCAGCACAAAATGGAGATTTACGGTATTTGTTCGGGATGCCTCTCTCAAAGAAGCCCTTTGATGCCGCTGGCCATGGCAAAGCCAGGCGAAAATGTGGTAATCAAGGATATCATGGGAGGCAGTCATGCCCGATCAAGACTGGCCTCCATGGGTCTAAGGCGTGGAGATCTCTTGGAGATCATCAACAACAATGGCCTAGGCAGATTAATCGTGGGTCACGAGGCTATGCGATTGGCAATGGGGAGGGGAATCGCCCAGAAGATAATGGTCTCCCTTGCTCCTCAGAATCAAGTTGAGGCGCGTTAGGCGATCTTTTGTAGTAGCGTTCGAAGCTTGTCCCTTATGGACCGGATGATCTCTTCAGTTCTGCTCCGGTGGGTATAACGTATCTTCTCATCCGGGGCCACACTCTCAGGGCAGTGCCTGAGCCTCATCTTCGTAATGGCGTTTAGATCATCCCGAAGAAATCTTTGATAAATGAGATTGAGGGGGAAAACCCTGAATTCCTTTTCAGATATGGATGCGGACCAGTCCACGATGTAAGGTCTCTCGTCTTGCCCCAACAAGATATTGGGGGCCCGTTTCAGGTCGCAGTGTGCCAGACCGCGGCTGTGCACGTTTTCCACCAACGCCTGCAAATTGTGGAAGAATTCCTCAGAAAGCCCCCCTTCATTTTCCAGACCTTCTATATTTCTTCCTGATATTTCTTCCATGACCAGAGCAAGTCCATCAATCACTCCATAACAGGTGGGAACGCCTCTCAAGCCTTTCAGCCTTCTATATGCCTTGCTCTCTCTCCATAGGAGAAAACGGCCAATGGTATTCCTATACAAGAATCTGTTTGAGCTGTAGTCTTTGACAACGGCCCGCACACCCTTTTCCTCCACAAGCCACAGCGTGGGCCTTGTCCTGGATGGTTTCCTGAGTATTCCCAGGTTTTGACGGGGTAGATGAGATATTTTCAGGGATTCAAACATGGTATTTGTAATAGGCGGCGCAGGTTCCCTCGCTGGAGACCATGCAGGCCCCTATTGGATGCCGGGGAGAACAGCCATTGCGGAAGCGTTTACACTCAAATGGCTTTACGGCCCCCCTCAACACTTCAGCGCAACGACAGCCGGGCGGTTCTTTTGCGGGCGGAACATCCAAGTCGTACCGTTGCCTCGCATCATGTGCCGAGAATTCCTCCTTTATACTTAGGCCGCTTACTGGGATCATTCCCAGACCTCGCCAAGGAGAATCGCATGGCTCAAAAACCTCGTGCATTATCTTCAGGGCCCCAGGATTTCCCTCTGGAGAAACAACTCTGGAGTACTGGATTTGAACCCCAGCTTGCCCCTTCTCCACCTGATCCACCAGCATCAGGATTCCTTGCAGGATATCAATGGGTTCAAAACCCACAACGACACACGGGACCTCATATTTCTCAACAATCGAGTCATAGGCAGAGGTGCCAATAATGGTGCTCACATGCCCTGGACAGATGAAGCCGTCAACACCGAGGTCTCCCCCCGAGAGGAGGGCGTTCATCGCAGGGGGAAGCAATTTATGGGTGGAGAGGACCGAGAAATTAGACAACTTCCTTTCATGGGCTGTCCTGATGGATGCAGCCACTGTGGGGGCGGTTGTTTCAAATCCGATCCCTAAAAAAGCCACATGTTTTTGCAGATTATGTTCAGCGATCTCAAGGGCATCAAAGGTGGAATAGACCATTCTCACGTCAGCCCCTTGACCATTCTCCTTCTGCAGGGACGACTCCGTGCCGGGCACTCTCATCATATCACCAAAGGTGGTCACAATGACGCCAGGCATCCGGGCGAGCTTGACAGAGCGGTCAACCTCCTCCATGGCTGTGACACAGACCGGGCAGCCAGGCCCTGATACGAGTTCTATGTGATCGGGAATAAGGCTCCGGATTCCATGTTTGAAGATGGCCATGGTATGGGTCCCACAGATCTCCATAAGTCGAACGGGCTTCTTGGAAAGGGACCTAATTTTCTGAGCCAGACGCTGTGCCAACTGGCCGTCCCGATATTCGTCCATGTATTTCATGCCGATTTCTTAAATTATCCTCGCTAAAGGACCGAAGTGCACCTTCTTAACGGGGTAAAGGGGATTTTAGTCGCGTCCGTGGCCAGTTGTCAGTGGTCCGTTGCGGAAGTGAGAATTTGGAAAGGGTGCAACTGACAACGGACTATGGACTACAGACTCAACTATCAAATGCTCCTTTTACTCCCATGTATCTCAGCCCGGCGCACACCGCCTGACCCAAAGATAGCCCCCCATCATTTGAGGGCACAACCTTTTGGGTGAAGACCTTGAATCCATTGGAAGTGAGGGAGCGGGAGAGGCCATTGAGTAAGGTCACATTTTGAAAGGATCCACCACTCATGGCCACCTGGTCTATGCCACTCGCCTCCCTTAACCTGACACATGTGCCAGTGAACATGTCTATGAGCGTATTATGAAAGCGTCGACTTATGATCCCGCGGCGAATCCCTGCTTTCATATCCTCCACCGCACCTCGGATTATATCAGAAGTAAGCAGGATTAAATGTCCCTTTTCTTCTTCCATTGCCCATGGGTATTTGCCTTTTTCGCTGAGATTCTGGCACATCTCCAATTCCATGGCCGCCTGCCCTTCGTAGGCTATTTTTTGCCTGAGACCAATGAGAGAAGAGAGGGCATCAAAGAGTCTGCCACAGCTTGATGTCAAGGGAGAGTTGACCCTCTTTGTAATCATCTGAAAGACGATGTTTGCATCCCCAGTTTTGAGGTCACGAACAAATTTTATGGGAAGATTGAACAGTTCATCTCCATAGGTTTTGTGAAGATAACTTAAGGCCATTCTCCAGGGAAATTTTGCTGCCGCGTCCCCACCGGGCAAGGAAACGTAGTCGAGATGGGCGGCCCTTTGAAATGAATTCAGATCGGCTAACAGCACTTCTCCTCCCCATACCTGTCCATCAGAACCAAACCCTGTCCCGTCCAGGGCCAGTCCAATCACCGGACCTTTGACGCCGTTCTCTGCCAGGCAGCTGACGATGTGGGCGTGGTGGTGCTGTACGGCTAGTGTGGGGATTTCCTTCTGCCCACGGCTAAATTTTGAGCTCAAGTAATCCGGGTGCAGGTCATGGGCCATAACTTTTGGCCTGATTTCCAGAATACCTTCCATGTGGGAGAGGGTTAGGCAAAAGAAGTCAAATGTCTCCAGGTTTTCCATGTCACCCACATGCTGACTCAGAAAGGCGCGGTTCTCTTTGGTGATGCAGAGGGTGTTCTTCAGTTCGGCACCCACCGCAAGCACGGAGGGCAGTTTTGACATTTCCTCGGGAAGAAATACGGGGACGGGAACATAGCCACGGGATCGTCTTATCTGTCTCGGACCACCGCCTACCATCCTGATTATGGAATCATCACTTCTGAGATAAATATCCCGCTCATGGACCAGGAAATAGTCGGCGATCCCTTTCAGATTCTTAAAGGCGTCTTCATTATCTATATTAATGGGCTCTTCTGAGATATTGCCGCTGGTCATGACCAGGGCTCTGAAGGGGCTATCCATCAGCAGATAGTGGAGAGGGGTGTAAGGAAGCATGATCCCAAGGTACCGATTTCTCGGGGCCACCTGAGGTGAGAGCCCGTGAAAGCGTCGTTTTTTGAGGATAACGATAGGCCTCTGAGGCGAAAGCAACGTCTTTGCCTCGATTTCATTGATGTGGGCAATCTCCTTTGCCGTCTCAAAGTCCCTCACCATGAGGGCCAGGGGTTTCTCTTCCCTGTGTTTTCGTTTCCTCAATCTCACGACAGCCTTATGATTTCCTGCGTCAACGGCCAGGTGAAAGCCTCCCAGCCCTTTGATGGCAACAATAGCCCCTCTTTTCAGGAGATTGACCGTCTCCTCAATGGGCGTTTGGCAGGCGACGGGTAGGCCCTTGTGGTCATGGAGAGAGACGCGTGGGCCACAGTCCCAGCAGGCATTAGGCTGCGCATGAAAACGACGGTTTGTGGGATCCTCATATTCCCCGTGACAGGCCTTACACATCTTGAATTTCTTCATGGTGGTCATGGCCCGGTCATAGGGGATATCCATAATAATGGTATAGCGAGGGCCGCAGTTGGTGCAGTTGATGAAGGGGTATCTGAAGCGACGATCTTCTGGATCTTTCAGTTCTCGCAGACAATCGGGACAGATGCTCACATCGGGCGAAATGAGGGCCGAGCGCTCCTGGTCAGCCCGGCTTTCTTTTATTTCAAAGGATTTTTCATTTTTTGGCTGAACTTCAGCCCTCTCCATTGAAGAGATATGGGCAAGGGAAGGGCTCTCTGAAAGAATGGACTGGAAAAAGTCTTCAACGTCTTCATCGGCGCCCTCAACCTCCAGATCGACCCCTTCAGGCGTGTTGATCACGTGGCCGCTGAGTTGATAACGGTGGGCAAGCTGATAGATAAAGGGGCGGAAACCCACCCCTTGAACGATCCCTTTTATGGCCCCTTTGGACCGCTTGATCATGGCCTACTGGCTCGCCTCCTTTTCCGTGGCCCTTTCCCGGATCCAGTTATACCAGCCCTCAAGGCCTTCGCCCGTTTTACAGCTAATCTCAAATATGGCCAGATCTGGGTTTATCTTCCGTGCATCCTCCTTTATTTTTTCCACACTGCAATCCACATAAGGGAGTAGATCAATTTTGTTTATAAGCAGAACTGAGGACTCATGAAACATAAGAGGATATTTGGCGGGCTTATCGTCACCTTCCGTGACGCTGAGTATCATGGCCTTGAAGTCCTCACCCACCTTGAACTCCGCTGGACAGACCAGGTTTCCCACGTTCTCCACCACAAGAAGATCCAGGTCTTTGAAACTGAATTCTCCGAATGTATCCCGGATCATATTCCCGTCAAGATGGCAGGCGCCACCCGTATTGATCTGCACCACGGGAATGCCAGTCTGGGCAATGCGCTCCGCGTCCTGGGAAGATTGGATATCTCCCTCTATAACCCCAATTCTCAAGTCTTCTTTCAGGGCGCTGATGCTCCTTTCAAGAAGAGAGGTCTTGCCGGCCCCAGGCGAACTCATGAGATTGATCACCAACAGCTTGTTTTCGTCAAACAGGTCTTTGTTCTGCTGGGCAATCCGATCGTTTGCCTCCAGAATATCTCTAACCACTGAAATCTTCATTGCGCTCCTCCTTCAGGAGATGTCATTCGTCATTTCGCTCACTTCGTTCGCTGTCATTTGTCATTTCTATCGATCGCTTACCTAAGGATCTTATGTATGCATTCAAGCGTGGCGCCAATTCGTCCACTAATTCTCGAATCCCCTTTGTCTCATTTTGTTTTATCAAGCCTCTTTTATATGCTCTCCTAACCCAATGACGAGTCTCATACAAAGATCCTCTTGAAATTCTCGCAAATTGTTTGTTCTCAGCAAAATGAAATCTTCCAAACCCCTCTGCCAAATTAGCACCGATGCTGTCTGCAGCCTTGACGAGTTGATACCCTAAAGAGCTCTTTGCAAAGGTAAGCCATTCTATGACGATATCCCCTACTTGGTCGCCGAGTTCTTTAGCTAGTTGATAGACCTTGAGATCTTCAAATGATTCTATCTTCTTTTTCATTACCAACCTCCTCAAGTGTTTGATGACAAATGACCAATGACAAATGACTAATCCACCTCAATTTCCACAATAGACAGATCCTGGCCTCCGATGGTCTTGATTTTCGTACTGTTGCAAGAGGGGCACAAAAAGGCATAATCTTTGATCTCGAACTCCTCCTCACAGTCACTACAGTGTCCCAACAAGGGAATGATCTCCATGATCAGCCTGGCCCCTTCCATTGCGGTCCCGTCAGTGGCGACTTGAAAGCAGAAGGAGAGGGCATCTGGAACAATGGCCGTCATTTGGCCCACATTCAGACGCACAGATCTGAGGGTTTTGGCATCGTGTTTCAGCATCTCGTCTCTAAGGATATCAATGAGGCTCTGGGCTATAGACATCTCGTGCATTGGTCCACCAATTGTCATCTTGATAAGGAGACTTGGAATAGGGGGGCTAGGGTTCTAACCTTGCATCAGTGCTACCGTCAAGGAATTCGTCTTTTGCCTGGCATCATTGAAAACCCCAGAGAGGTTTAAAGAGTGATTGGCAAAAATACTGTCCGGATCCCCATTGAAAATGATGAGAGGCTCGAAGTAGCACCGCTCAAGATCTTCAAGGATCTTATCCACAAGCTCCATAGAATTTTTGTCCATGAGCACATCTTTGAAATCGATCTTTATGGCCCTGAAGGACTCATAGAGGGCATAGGCGATGCCCTGTGCATAGTAGAAGTTGTCGTCTATCTTTGACCATGGAATATCAATGTCAACGAGGCGTTGACCTTCTTTGTCTTTTTCAATGGAAAGGGTCTTTTTGATGTCCCCTGGCGCGTTTATGAGCCTTGTATTGGCTCCACCCATCAGAGAAAGATATTGATTGAGAAGCTCCACCAGATTGTCGGCCCTGGGATAAAAATTGGAATCTCCCTTTAACAGATTCTCATAGAAAGATTGCAGATTCTTATAACTCAATTTCCATTTGCTCTCAGCGGAGGGAAACCACCATTTGTAGGGATCATTGGAGAGTGCCGTGAAGGCCGCTTCAGCATAGGGATCCAACTTGTCTGTTGTGCGCATCCTCGAGAGGTTGTCCCTCAAAACCCTCACGTTGTACCGGACCACCTCCAATTGCCCGATCTGGAAATTGGGCATGTTGTCCAGAAAGATGGTGGGCCAGAAGAGGTCATTGGGTAACCAGTTTCCTAGCATTTGCTCGACAAGGGCCAGGTTCGTCTTTATGAAATAGGTGCCCTTTATTTTCGGGTCCCCTGACCTCTGGGCAAGAAAATCAAGCTTTTGGGAATTGATGATCATGACAATGATGACAAAGAAAAAGAGCGCCAACAAGACGACTACGACGAAAAAAGCGCGTCTTTTCCTCCCTAGCTTTGAAGAACGCTTATCTCGGGTTGCATCACTCATATGGGTCTTCCTTTACTTTAGGATTCAGATATGTGTAGGAAACCTCAAGAAATCCATATTAGGCGTAATGTTGAAGGCTTGTCAATACGCTAAGGGGCACATCCACAGTCTAATTGAATAGGCTACTACCTTTGGGAGTGGTTATAGATGATCGATCCCTCTGATAGAGACGTGGAGTACTGGAGTAACGGAGTGTTGGAGTAATGGTATTTCAGAAGAATATGAAAGTCTTTCAGATCCTGCCAATCCTTAATGATCTATTTTTCACCAATGGCAAAAGACATTTTTTTCATTACTCCGTTGCTCCAGGACTCCATCACTCCAGGGGGTTGAACAGCGCGGAGAGGGGTTATCTTTCTAAAAACGTGAAAGGGGTATCCAGGACCAAATTTGCCTGTCCATGGATTTGTATGCTCTCTCCCAGGGGTTCCATTCGGAGATGGCCATTTTCGTCAAACAGCCTCGCCTTTATGTAGGTCAGATGCCCCCTAGGAAAATTAATAGTGAGGATCTCCAGTAGCGGCTCATCAGAAGGATGGCTTATCCTGAAACCCCCTTGGAAGGCGTGATAGGTGCACTCTCCTGGGTTCTCACCGATCCGGTTCCCGTTCAATTCCAGTAGCAAATCCCCCTTTTCATCCATCAATCGGGCAGAGATGCGCGGCGTCCCTGATCCTGGTAGAACAGGATCGGCCAGAAAATAGAAGGTGTTCCGTGAATTGGGATCTCCAACAAAGAAACCTGGTGTGATGAGATCGTTGACCAGGTAATTGTGGTGAGCACTGATTTTACTTTCCTTGAACTTAATCATCTTCAAAAGGTCCTGCGGTCACGTCTTTTAGGTGTGATCCGATATAGTAGACTTTGGCTGAAATAGTTTCGATTCGGTACAAGCATGCCAAATGAATAAGTTCAAATGCCAAATCAAATCCAAATGATCAAATGACCAAACTCCAGGAAAGATAGAACGGGTTTTTCAGATTTTGGATTTGGATATTCATTTGACATTTGCCTGCCCCGTTGAATGTGAAACCTATTCAACTGGGGGGCTTTGTCATTTGAAACTAAAATTCCAGCAGCTTGCAACAGGATGCCCCTTTGAGGGGCAGACTAAAACCACGTCCTCCCGCTCAAATCCTTTTTCTCAACGCCTCGAGCAGCAAGGGCAAAAGTGTGCCCGCGTCACCCGCCAGCCCCAGGTCAGCCATTTTAAAAATGGGGGCATGGGGATCCCGGTTAATGGCGATAATGACCTCTGCACCCTGGATGCCGGTGGTGTACTGAAGTGCTCCAGAAGTTCCAATGGAGATGAGGAGTTTAGGTTTAACGCTCTTCCCCGTCTGTCCCAGGAGCCTGTCCTCCTCGGCCCACCCAGCCCGTATGGCAGGCCTTGTGGCTCCCACCTCACCCTCCAATAACTCCGCCAGTTCAAAAAGGCGTTCAAACTGCTCTTTAGATCCCAGGCCCCTGCCTCCCGCAATGACCACCGGCGCCTCTTCCAGGTTGACCTTTCGTATCTGCTGGCGCCTGCTTCGGATGAGTTTTACGCGGCTTTGAGGCACAACCTTGACCTCTGGGTAAAGGATGCGACCCACGGCCTCCGGGTTGTGGGGGAGTTCCTGAAAGACGCCTGGATGCACTGTGGCCATCTGTGGTCGGTGATTGGGTGTGACCACTTGGGCCAAAAGTTCTCCCCCAAAGGCTGGGGTTGTCTGGAGCAAAAGCCCTGTTTTCGGATCCACTTCGAGGGCCACACAATCGGCACTCAAACCTGTACCAAGTCTTTTTGCCAACCGAGGGAAGAATTCTCGACCAAAGGAGGTTGCGCCTGCCAGGAAAATTTCTGGTTGAAAGGCTTCCACCCATTTTGCCACGAGTGCACAATAGGGTTCCACCTGGTAAACCTTGAGGTCCGGATGTTCGGCGACGATGACCATGTCTGCACCGTGGGCCACGTATTCCATGGCATATTGTTGGACCTGCTCACCGAGTAGGAGAGCGGTCACCTTCCTGTTGCGCTTCGTTGCCAGTTCCTTGCCTTTGGCGATGAGCTGTAAGGTGACCCGGTTTTGAAAATAGTTCCGGTAATCACCGAAAATCCAGACACCATCTAGGCCTTTATTCGTGCCCATCTTCCTCGTCCAAAATGCTTAAGGACTCTAATTTGCGGATCAGGTGCTCACCCAGGGTTTGAGGGGACCCTGTCACCAGATCTCCCTCCCTTCTTGGCGGCGGGGATTGGAGTTTCCAGACCTGAGTGGCCGAACCCTTGAACCCCACCTCCTCCTCCCTTAAATTCAGGTCTTCAAGTCCCCACTGGGTGATTCCTTTTTCCGAGAAGGCCACCTCTAAGGCCCCGAAGGGCAGGTGCCTGACGGAAGAAAGCTCATGGGTAACGGCGAGAAGTGCAGGCAAATCAACCCGGAGAGTCTCCAGAAAACCGTCACTTAGACGTTTAACCATCAAGAAATCTTCCTCCAAGTGAATTTCATTGACGCCGCAGACTTGGGGGATACCCAATTCCTCTGCGATTTGGGGCCCCACATGCCCCGTATCACTGTCAATGGTCTGCATTCCACAAAGGACCAGGTCTGGAGAGGGGTCCAGTTTTGAGATGGCTCTGGCGAGTACGTGGGATGTGGCCAGGGTGTCGGCACCAGCAAAGGCGGAATGCGTGAGCAAAATGGCACGATCAGCACCCGTCGCCATGGCCTCCCTGAGTGCCTCCTCGCTCTGGGGTGGACCCATGGTGAGAACAATCACCTCGCCCCCCTGCTTGTCGCGCAACTCTAAGGCCCCCTCAAGGGCCACATAATCCAGCGGATTGATAATACTCTTAACGCCTTCCCGAATGATCGTCATCCTTTGCCGATCCATACGAATGGTGGGTTCATCGGGAACTTGTTTGATGCAGACAACGATGTTCATGGAACGCTCTTTCTGAATAATTTAAATTCACCACTGAGGCACAGAGAGCACAGAGTGAACTTCTTTTTTGCCCGATCGGGAGATGGCGATCGGGCAAAAGGGACTCAGCCCTCCGGGCGATTCTTTCTTACATCTCCCAAAACCTTCTATCGCCGAACACCAGTTTCAAAACTTGCTGAGTAGGCCGACCCGTCCTCCGCAGTAGCTCTGCTACGGAGGGTGGAAGGCAGAGTTCTTTTCATTGGGCGGCATCTCCCGCCCAATGAAAACAATTCCTCTCTCTGTGTCCTCCGTGTCTCCGTGGTGCCATAATTCTTGGCCGCTTACCCGCTCAACAGGTTTCGGGCAATGATCATACGTTGCACCTCCGAGGTGCCTTCGTAGATCTCGCAGGCCTTTGCATCCCTGTAGAAACGCTCGATGGGATAGGCCTTTGTGTATCCATATCCACCGTGTATCTGAACGCCGATTCTTGCCGCGTCCACCGCCACTTCACTGCCATAGAGCTTTGCCATGGCTGATTCTGTGGCATGATCGAGTCCTTTAACCCTCAGGTCAGAAGCCCTGTAGATCAAGAGCCTTGCCGCCTCAACGCGGGTTGCCATATCGGACAAGAAGTTCTGAATAGCGCCAAACTGGGAGATGGCCTTACCGAATTGATGGCGTTCTTTCGCATACTTGAGGGATACTTCTAAGGAACCTTGGGCGATACCCAGCGCTTGAGCCGCAATGCCGATCCGTCCACCACCCAGTGTGGAGAGGGCGATCTTAAGCCCCTCGCCCTCCTCTCC
>CP070840.1:1158641-1162491 GCA_020342025.1 Deltaproteobacteria bacterium | reverse complement strand
CTCAGCTGATTTGAAGCTGAGAGCCAAAATCCATTGCCTTCAAAAACAGACCGCCATGACGAGACTCTATATTTTGGCCGGGCCAGACAAGAATCAATCTTTCTTACTCAAAGGTGATTCCACCTGTGTTGGGCGGTCCCCTCACAATGACATTCGAGTGAACGACACAGCCGTTTCTCACAGCCATTTGAGGATCATCAGGAGATCGAACAGACTTTTCATTGAAGACCTGGGAAGCCAAAACGGCACCTTCGTCGGTCCCGAAAAGATAAGCCCTGGCTTTGGACTTGAGATAGAAGAGGGCGTTCCTGTTGTTATCGGTATGAGCGTGATCTGTCTGGGCAACAGGTGCTTAGACCTTGTGTCGCCGTTTCTGGAATCCATTGGCCTCTCCAACGAGATCAGAGAGGACAGCGGGGTGTTTAAGCAACATAAAACCATGGCCATGCAGAAGATTGTGGAACTTGTCTACAAGGTATCCTATAGGCTGACCGAAGAAGTGCATGTAAATGTCATGCTAGACAACGTCCTGGATTGCATCTTTGATTTTCTCATAAATATGGACAGGGGTTTCATCATCCTCATTGACTCCGAAACCGGGGAATTTAGAAAAGTGGTCTCCCGATTCAGGGAACCGAGTGAAGATCTGCCTAAATTGTTTAACAGTGACGTGGTGAACCGCGTGATACAAGAGGGCAAAGGCATTATGTTTCCAGACCCCGATGTTAAAGACACGGAGGATATCGAGGATACGCTCAATCTATCCAAAATCAGATCTGTCATATGTGTCCCAATAGTCAGTGGTTCAAAGACAAGGGGGTTGATCTATGTGGACGCGCTCAAAGGGACATATGGATTTCGGAGGGAAGACCTCAGTCTATTCACCGATCTGGGCAGACGGGTTGGCCCGCGTATCGAGAATGCCATGTACTTTCTAGACGCATAAAGACGGGAATAAGAACACCAATTTCTCCCCAACTCTCCCTGTCCCCAAGGCAAACTACAGGCACCAGTTCCTGAACAGGTCCATTTCATAATACCCATTGAGTCACCCTGCACGTGCTGGAAGGACTCAACGGGTAGTGAATACTTTCTCCTGGGTGAAAAAAAAAGATGCCCAGCAACGAAGATAAATCCGGTGCAAAAAATCCCTCATTGAGGGAGGAGGTAGAGATATTTGAGACGCTTTTTCGTGAGGAACTGGATGCATTAAAGCCGGACCAAGAAGAAAAAACTGGAACCCTGGAGAAAAGCGGGAAACGGTCGCACCGATCAAGGATTGTCTTGTCAGCTTTTCTCTTAACTGCCCTCGGAGCCTTTTCAATCCAGTATTTTGGGATACTGGATCTCAGCAAATTCATGCCATTTTCCGAGCAGACACAAAAAGGCAGGGTACCGCCCCGGGTCGTCAAAAAGCCGCCGAGTGCAGTGGACAAGAAAGCAACGCATCTGGCTGAAAAATCTCCCCACAAAACCGAAACCCCTGTGCCGCCTGATGAAGCGGCTCTCCAAAAATTAAGCCCTGAAACGAAAAAGCGTCCCATGTGGACCATTTCCAAAAACGGGCCTGGTATCATCAAAAATCAGCCCCAACCAGGGACTACCGATGGAGCTGGTAAACCTTCCGGATCGGCGGAAAGGCTTTATCCCTATTCGGTTTACCTCGGATCTTACCGTACCCCTGAAAGCCTGCAAAAAGCGGTGTCCACATACAGAAAAAAAGGTCTTTCACCCTATTGGGTCAAAATTGATCTTGGGGAAAAGGGAATGTGGTTCAGGGTCTTTACCGGTTTCTTCGAAACGAGGGGAGAGGCCGATGCATTTATTATGGAGAACCATATACCGGATGCAGCCACCAAGCACACAAGGTACACGGTCCTTGTGGGTACTTACAAATCTGAAGAGGAAGTTAATGCGAAGAAAGTGGAACTTCGTGCTATGGGGTGCTGCCCTTATGATGTGAAAGACATCAACGGTGCGTGTCGACTCTATACCGGGGCATTTTACCGGATGGCACATGCCCAAAAACACAAGGCGGACCTGGCATCCGATGGTATCCAGGGCGAAGTTGTCGAGCGGTGAAATGGGGGCGATCATGGAGGGGAATTGTAGGATGCACCGAACCGGGGAAGGGGATGAATGACACAAGGAGGAAATTGATATGCGGGAACCAAGTCTCGTGGCCATATCAATTAACAACAAATTTCTCAGCTTGGAGTTACGGATTGAAGACTCAGAACTTATCGAAAGCGTTATGCTTGGATTAGCGAAATATGTGAAGAAAGGATCACCCGTTTGGGTCATGATGACATTTTCCGAATCTTTAGGCGAATCCAGAATAGAGATGATTTCAAAGACGATTTCAAACGGAAAAGAAATGGATGAATTTATATATGACACCGAGCGGTTGGTATCCATGTTTGAGAAAGGGTCGTGACCTCAACTGGATCCAGTAGGGGTGACCTCCTGGCACAAATCTGAATGTGATGGCTTTAAAAGGAAGGTAATCGCTTGTTCAGTCTCAGAGGAAACCAACTTGCGGAAAATTACGGGATAGCTTGCGAGTTTCAACGCTTGAAGACCTTATGACTTCTCAGAAGGAAAACATCCATGCCTCGCTTCAATAAGTATAATGCCGTACGCATCGTGACCTTAATCGAACCGATTAATGACCGCCTTCTTTCATCTGGTTATGATCCGCCAAGCATGCCCAAAATCGGACAGATAGGACTTGTCGTAAGACGAAAAAGGCAGGGCCGTTATCTTGTGGAGCGATTAGATGGTCGTGGACGCACCGAGTGGCTGTGTGAGCTCCATGAGGATGAGATTGAAAAAGTCTTCGGTGGCTGGTAGCGCGCCACACACAGATAGTGCCACTTTGAGCCGGGTGCATCTGATTATTGAGTCACCCTCGATTCGGTTTTCAAGGCACATAAAGTGCGTCAGATACGATAAAATCTGACCACGGGTGCTTATCAGAACCGTAGTCATCATATCTTAAGGTTTTTATTGTCCTTTGCGGAGCGTAAACGCCATGAGTAAATTGTATATTTTGAACGGACCTGAAATAGGCCAGTCATTCAAACTCAGAGAGGGTGTCAACTTTGTGGGGCGGTCCCTTGATAATGAGATCCGGCTCACGGACAAGACGGTTTCTCGCAAACATCTAAGAGTTGTTAAGTCGGGGGATAAATATCTCGTTAGGGATTTGAAAAGTCGAAATGGGACGTTCGTTAATGGCGGGTTTATAACCCCCGGTAATGAAGTGGAAATAAGAGAGGGCGTTCCCATAGCCATTGGAATAACCGTGATTTGCATTGGCCAGGGGTGCGAGGAGCAAGTAACGCCGTTTCTTGATTCGATTGAGCTTATCGAGGAAACCAGTGAATTCAACCGTACCCTTGACATGCAAAGAGACCGGGTCGCCTTAAGAAAACTGAAATTTCTCTACCAGGTGTCCAATGTCCTGGCTGAAGATCTCCCCTTAAAAAAGACGCTGGAAAAAATCCTCGTTCAGATATTCGATCTTCTCAAGAGAATAGACAGAGGTGTTTTTGTCCTGGTGGATCCTGAAACAGAAGAGGTTAAAGAGATCATATACAAATCAAATAAACCTGGCGATTATGCTTCCACGGTGTACTGTGCGGATGTGGTCCGTCGGGTCATAAGCAGCAGAAAACCGGTTCTCGTATCCGATGCCAAGACCGAAGCAAGTGACTTTGCTGACACCCTGGAGCTGTTGAAAATTGAGTCTGTATTGTGTGTACCGTTGATTTTCGCTTCGGACGTCCTGGGGGCGATTTATGTGGACTCGCTGACACGACCCTATGGATTTCGAAGAGAGGATCTT
>CP070840.1:1147820-1158541 GCA_020342025.1 Deltaproteobacteria bacterium | reverse complement strand
CCAATTTTGTGCTTTTTGATTATGGGACGGGGGCCATCATGGCCGTTCCGACCCACGACCAGAGGGACTTTGAGTTTGCCAAGAAGTACGATCTACGCCTTAGGGTGGTCATACAACCACCGGGAGAGGAACTGAGTGAGGAGACCATGTCCGAGGCGTATGAGGAAGAGGGTATTCTGGTCAATTCCGGCCCCTTCAATGGGCAGCGCAACCTGGCAGCCTTGGACAACATCGCTGAATACCTGGAGTCAAAGGGGATGGGCCACAAAACGGTAAACTTCAGGTTGAGGGATTGGAACGTCTCAAGACAGAGGTATTGGGGGGCGCCCATTCCTATTGTCTACTGCGACAAGTGCGGCACAGTACCTGTCCCCAAGGAGGATCTTCCGGTGGTTCTCCCCCTTGATCTTGAGATGAGGCCAAACGGGGGCTCCCCCCTTCCTTTTGAGCCTTCCTTTTATGAGACCCCATGTCCACAGTGTAAGGGCTCCGCTAGGAGAGAGACGGACACGATGGACACCTTTGTGGAGTCGTCCTGGTATTTTGATCGCTATGCCTCACCAGATTATGATAAGGGCCCCGCTGATCCGAAGAAAGTGGATTACTGGATGCCCGTTGACCAGTATATAGGGGGTATAGAGCATGCCATCCTTCACCTCCTCTATTCCCGTTTTTACACCAGGGTCTTGCGAGATTTTGGGTATCTCAAGGTGAGCGAACCCTTTACCAATCTCTTGACCCAAGGGATGGTGTGCAAAGAGACGCAGGAATGTCCTAAACACGGATATCTCTACCCCGGCGAAGTCAAGGATAACCGATGCCCGTATTGCGATTCTGAGGTCGTCACGGGCAATACGGTCAAGATGTCTAAATCCAAAAGGAACGTGGTGGATCCCGAGGATTTGATAGACCGCTACGGCGCCGATACGGTGCGTATGTTCTGTCTGTTTGCCTCTCCACCCGAACGGGATTTGGAGTGGAATGACCAGGGCGTGGAGGGGTCTTTCAGGTTTCTAAATCGGATCTGGCGGCTGGTGGTGGATAATCTGGGAGAGATTTCAAAGGTCCCCACCTATGATGGCAAAGAGCCCTTGTCCGGCGAATTGAGGGATCTTTACCGGAAAACCCACCAGAGCATCAAGAAGGTGACCAATGATATTGAAGATCGTTTCCACTTTAACACGGCCATAAGCGCGGTGATGGAATTGGTCAATGAAGTGAACAAATATCTAAATGGTGCCCAGGGCAAGGCTGATCTGGCTTGGTCTGTGTTGAGAGAGGCGGTTGAAACAACTGTTATTTTGCTTTCCCCAGTGGTGCCCCATATCACTGAGGAATGCTGGCGGATGCTGGGTCATGAAGAGAGCCTATTGGATGGCCCTTGGCCGGAGTACAAGACCCAAGCCCTTGACGTGGAGAAAAGGCTCGTCGTCATCCAGGTGAACGGCAAGGTGAGAAGCAGGATAGAGGTGCCCGCCTCTTTCGACCAAGAGGAAATCGAGGCGGAAGCCCTGAAGGATGAGAGAATCCGGCGTCATCTGGGTGAAAAGCCGATCAAAAAAGTGATCGTCGTTAAGAACAAGTTGGTCAACGTGGTGGTCTGAACACCTCGGTTTACACAACCATGTGGATCACCACCCCAAGCAGAGCCACTGCAAAGCGCAGTGGTTTTTTTTGAACCTCAGCAAAGAGCTGTGCAACAGCCTGTTTATATTTGACATTGTATTCAGGAAAAGTTAAACGCATGATGAACCCTGCGGGAGTTTGCCTTTGCAGCTTTTGACCATGAAAACAGATAGAATGATGGTAGCCAAGTATCGAGTTTTTCCTTTCTTTGGGGGAATGGCCCTACTGATTCTATGGGGCGTATGCACGGGTTGTGGCTATTCTTTTCGAGCCACAGGGGAACCATTGGGTATCAAGCTGGAAAGCTTGGCGATCCCCATGATAGAAAGCACTTCGTCAGAAATAGGTTTCGAGGCCGCATTTACCAGAATTGTCAGGAATAAATTCATAGCCCAGGGTAAGGTTTCCCTTGTCTCCGTGGAGAAGGCCCAAGCCGTTCTGACTGGTCGGGTATATAGGATATGGACCGAACCCATAAGCTATGAGACGACGCAACAGACGGTGAACGGGGTCGTTACCACTTTTGACGTGACAAGGAGCCGAAGGCTAAGAATTACTCTGGATATGCGCCTTACCGATAGCAGGACAGGAAAGGTGATCTGGCATGAGAAGGCTATGCAGGAGAAGGCGATCTTTGCAGTGAGTGAAGATCCTCTTGAAACACAGTATAATCAAAGGCTGGCACTGGAATTCATTGCACGACAGTTCTCAGATAGGATATTTCTTAAGACCATGGAACGGTTTTGATGGCCGGGGATTTGCCACATGAGGATATCCTAAAATCCTTGGAAAAGGGGAAACTGGCCCCCTTTTATCTGTTTTACGGCCCTGAGGAATTCGGTTTAGAAAAGGCCCTAGACAGAATTCGCGATGATTTCATGCCCGCATCGGCGAGGGATTTCAATCAGGAAATATTCTATGCCGGGGAGAAGACGGATCCCGCCGAAATAATCAATCGAGCTCGTTCTCTCCCTTTCCTCACAGAAAACCGGCTGATTATCGTGAGACGGACAGAGAATTTCAGTACGGGTGAACTGGAGACGTTCTTGCCCTACCTTGAAAGACCGGTCGACACCACCTGCCTGATTTTTATCGCCACCAAGACAGATTTCCGGAAAAGCTTTTATAAGCGGATCAAGGAACAGGGTCGAGCGGTTCATTTTACGAAACTGCGAGAGAACCAGGTCGTCCCGTGGATTAGAGGGGTGGCCAGGGAACTGGGTCTGAAGATAGACGGTCAGGCCTCTGCATACCTACATCAGATCGTGGGCAACAGCCTCAGGGATCTGTATGCTGAACTGGAAAAGCTCAGTCTCAGGTATGGGGGAGAGATGGTGGGTGTGGAGCAGGTGAAAGGGCTTGCCATTCACAGCCGGATTTACACCATTTTTGAACTTATGAACAAGGTATCTGAAAAAAATTGTCAGGAATCCTTGGCTGTTTTGAACAGATTTTTGGAAGAGGAAGACAAGAAGGGCGCACCCCTGAGAATCCTCGGGATGCTGAACAGACAGATCAGGATCATGTGGCAAACGAAATCCATACTCACAAAGGGGGGACAGATTAGGGAGGTGGCCAAAAAATTGGGCCTTCCAGATTTTTCGGCCAGAGAGTTTGCGAGGCATGCACCATACTGGTCCATAGAGGAACTGGAGAGAGGCCTGGATCTTCTCTATAAGGCAGATGGCTTGCTAAAATCGGGCTCACGCGCTAAGCCAGTCCTTGAAAATCTGATATTCACTCTTTGTGCTTGATGTCCGTTATGAGGATGTGAGCTTATTTACCTGGCGGGCAAGACGGGAAATCTTCCGGGAGGCCTTTTTTTTGTGGATGACTCCCTTGGAGGCGGTTTTTTGGATGATGGAGACGGCCCGGATAAGGCTCCCTCTGGCCTCATCTGCCGAGTTATTGCTCACGGCAGTCCTCACTTCTTTGACCGCTCTCTTGGCCTTGGTCTTGTAAGCTATATTTCCCAATCTTTTTATTTTACTCTGTCTGGCCCTTTTGAGGGCTGATTTGTGGGTTGCCAAACTTTGCACTCCTCCTGTGAAATCTGTTAAAATTGACCAAAAACATCATTTCTAAGTAAATTCCTTTCGATTGTCAAGCTTAAATCCGTATTGGGGTTCTTTACCGAAACCAGTTAAATGAACGGCAATCGCAGAGAGAACTTCCAAAAGCAAGTTTCCGCCATTGGGAGGAACAGAGCAAGGTCTCACAAATTTAGGTACCGCTAAGGATTCCCAGTGAACGATTCACACATATCCCTAACCGAGAGAGAACAGGTCAGTCAGGCAGCGGGAACGGTGGGATTCTTCACCTTCCTGAGTCGGATCCTCGGCCTTGTCCGTGACATGGTTGTGGCCAGGTTTTTTGGTGCCGGCCTTGTTACAGACGCTTTTTTCGTCGCCTTCCGTATCCCCAATTTGCTCAGGCGTCTCTTTGCAGAAGGCTCCCTGACCATCGCTTTCATCCCCGTTTTCACCGAGTACTTGACTCAGAAAACGAAGGAAGACGCGTTCCAACTGGCAAAAGTGGTGCTGACTCTTCTCTCCGTTGTGCTGGTGGTCGTCACCGTCCTGGGCATCCTTTTCGCCCCATGGGTCGTGAGGATCCAGGCCTTTGGTTTCGGTAGTTCTGGGATCAGGTATGACCTCACTGTTTTGCTGACGCGAATCACTTTTCCTTATATTTTTCTTATCAGTCTCGTAGCCTTTTTTATGGGCGTTCTCAATTCCCTGAGACATTTTGCCGCGCCCGCTGCTGCGCCTATTTTTCTTAATATCGGAATCATTGCATCCACGTTTTGGATTTCTCCCCATTTTTCTGAGCCCATCGTAGGTGTGGCTATCGGTGTCCTTTTCGGTGGAATACTTCAGGTGGCGCTCCAGATTCCTTGGGTCCTAAAAAAGGGCCTATCGCTCTTCCCCGGGTGGATGCCCCAGCATCCGGCTGTGAAAAGGATCGGGTTGCTTATGCTTCCTGCCATTTTCGGCTCAGCTATATATCAATTCAATCAGTTCATAGGCACACTTCTGGCCTCTTTTTTGGCGGAAGGAAGTGTTTCTTGGCTCTACTATGCTGACCGGCTTGTTCAGTTTCCTCTCGGCGTGTTCGCTATTGCCATCAGCACAGCGGCTCTCCCCTCTCTCTCGAGAGAAGTGGCCCAGAAAGATCTGACCCAATTTAAGGATACCCTAGGCCACGCACTCAGAATGGTCTCTTTTATCACCATCCCATCCATGGTGGGCCTCATTGTTCTGGGGCGGTTGGTCATAGAGGTCTTCTTCCAAAGGGGGGCTTTTGGCCCATACTCCACAGCCATGACGTATCAAGCCCTTCTTTTCTATGCACTAGGACTCTGGGCCTTTTCAGGCATTAGGGTCATGGTCGCAGCATTCTATGCATTTCAGGACACGAAGACCCCAGTAAAGGTGGCCTTCGTGACACTGATGGTCAATTTGATTCTCAGCCTGCTCCTCATGGGACCGCTTAGGCATGGGGGGCTAGCTTTAGCCCTTTCCCTGGCATCCTCTCTACAGTTGACTCTCCTTATCTTTTTTCTCAAGAGAAGGATCGTCGAATGGGAGATATCCCCCATACTCTTATCTGTCGGCAAGAGCCTATTGGCTTCAATCGTGATGGGAGTTGGGATCTACTATGCCTATTCCCATGGGTGGGTACCGAATCCACAGCTTGGTATATGGCATCTGCTCTTTCGTCTTTCAGCTCTCGTGGGTATGGGTGTGTTCATTTACTTTGCTGCGAGTAGGATCCTGGGCTGTGCTGAATTGTCATTGATATGGGATATTTTCAAACCACTCCTGCGAAGAGCGAAATCCGGAAGGTAGCCTGATCACAGCTCATTGGGATCCCATGTCGTTCATAGGGGATAGCCAAGCGTAAAAATGAATAAGTGAGAGGGAGGAGCAAGGATGAAAAGGTTTTATCTGCTGGCTCTGCTGGTCCTGCTCATCTTAGGATGTGGCGCCAAAGGCAGGCATTCTGTATCCAGGGAAGGCCTTTTTGACAAATACGGATCAAGAGAGGCCTTTCTTCATGCCATCGAAATTGGTTATGCAGATGCGGACGACTTTGTTGTTGCTGTCAGGAAAGGACCTCTTAGATTCAAAGATGTTTCCCCAAGGGCCTTAGCAAATTATCTTGAAGCCTTTGCCAATGAAGGTATGTTAGAACTCATTCCGTTCTATTTTTTTCAGAATGATGAGATGAACGTATCATTGGATACTGTTTTTGAAGATCCAGAAAATGCCTCCATTAACTGGGAGGTCTATAAGGACCATTTGCGTAAGGTCCAGATTTAGGGCTCTGATCCACCCGCAATGCATCATCTGCCATTCGACAGGCCCACGGTCCTGAGCAAAGTCGAAGAATAGAAGGAGCCACGGCCCTGAGAAAAGCCGCAGATGATGCCTTGATGGCGGTTCAGAGTAAAGAAATCCCTGTTTTTCACCAGGGATAAATGATGTTATAATATAAATTTTTGGCAATGGAAAAAGCGTGAAAATTCAAACGCTTTAGGGATGAGCTCATTTCTCCAATTGGGGTATGTGGTTCAAGTTGCATTGGAGGGTTTTGATGGCCAAGAAACCAACCTATGAAGAACTAAAAATAAAACTCAAAGCATCACAAGGAGAACTCAAGCATGCTCAAAAAGCCTTGCGGGATAGCGAGGAGACGAATCGTCTACACTTTGAAAACGCATCTGACATGATTTTTTCCATCGACCCTGATCTGAAAATTCTCAGCGTATCTCCCTCAGTGGAAAGGATAATAGGGTACAAACCTGACGAACTAAAAGGAGAATCTTTTTTAGATTTGGGCCTTGTGGCAGAAGAGTATTTGGAGGCGGCAGCCTCCGATGCGATGCGCGCCTTAAATGGTGAATACATACCCTCATCGGTCTACGAATTTATCGTCAAGGATGGAACCAGGAAGTTTGGTGAAGTTAGTGCAGCTCCTTTGGTCCGAAATGGTAAGGTTTTTGGAATTGCCTGTGTTGCAAGGGACATCACCGATCAAAAGCAAGCGGAGCAAGCCCTTCTGGGAAGAGCCGAGAGATATCGAACAATACTTGAGACAATAGAAGATGGCTATTATGAGACGAGTACTTCTGGAAAGTTTACCTTCGTTAACGATGCATTCTGCAAAATTGTCGGTATTCCTGAGGATGAATTGATCGGCACGAGCTATCGGCGATATACGCTCCCAGAGGCAACAAAAGAAGTGTATGCAACCTTCAACAAAGTATACACCTCTGAAAAAGCCATTAAAGGATTTGGCCATGAGATAGTTAGGAAAGATAAAGGAAAGAGATACATAGAACTCTCCATATCCTTAATGAAGGATTCTGAAGGTCATCGGATCGGTTTTCGGGGTATTGTCAGAGATATGACCGATCATAAGCAGGCAGAGGAAGCGCTTCGGCAGAGCGAGGAAAAGTATAGAAATATCATGGAAAGCATGGCAGAGGGCTACTTTGAGGTGGATCTTGCCGGGAACATGGCCTTTTTTAATGACTCCCTCTGCAAGGTAACGGGCTATTCCAGAGAAGAGTTGATGGGCAAGAACAACCGGGAATATACGACTCCTGAGACGGCAAAGAGAATGTATCGAGTCTTCAACGAAATCTATCGAACAGGAAGGCCTGCGAGCATAAGAGACTATGAGATCATTCTAAAAAACGGGAACAGAAAGGTCCTCGAGTTGTCGGCTAGTCTCGTAAGAGAAACATCAGGTGAGCCAGTTGGATTTCGGGGTGTGGTGCGAGATGTCACCGCGCGTAAACGTGCCGAGAAGGACCTGCGAGAGAGTGAAGAGAGATACAGACAGCTCGTGGAACATGCCCCTTCCGGAATGTACGAAGTTGATTTCGTAAACAGGAAGTTTATTAGTGTGAATGATGTCATCCTGGAATATACGGGTTATACGAAAGACGAATTGCTCGCTTTAAGCCCGCTGGAGATTCTAGCGGAAGATAGTAAGCAGATTTTTATGCAAAGATTAAGCAAAATTTTCGCGGGTGAAAAGGTGCCAGAGACGGTGGAGTACAAGATCAAGCGGAAAGACGGCAAAGAAATTTGGGCGATTTTGAACGCAAGAATACTCTACGAAAACGGCATGCCAAAAGGAGCCTCAGTCATCGTTCACGACATTACAGAACGGAAGCTGGCCGAGGAGGCGGTCCGGGAATCTGAGGAAAAGTATCGCCTTTTGGTAGAGAACGCCAATGATGGAATCTTTATTGCCCAAGATGGCATTATAAAATTCCCCAACCCGAAAACGAAAGAGGTATTGGGGTACTCTGAAGAAGAGCTATCCCAAGTCCAATACCTGGATCTGATCCACCCGGAAGATAGGGCTTTGGTGGAGGAAAGGCAGCAGAGGCAGCGACAAGGAGGGGAGGTCCCCACCACCTATACTTTAAGGATAATTGATAAGAGCGGGAAAGAATTGTGGGCCCAAATCAATGCGGTTCCCATCACATGGGAAGGGCGGTCAGCCACCCTCAATTTTGTTAGAGATATCACCCCACAGAAGAAGTTAGAGGCCCAACTTTTGCAGGCACAAAAGATGGAAGCCATTGGGACCATGGCCAGCGGTGTTGGCCACAATTTCAGAAACATACTGGCCGTGATTTCGATGCAGAGCCAGATGCTTCAGATGAAGTATTCCGATGACACTGAACTGGAGGAGGTTGCTGATGGAATCAATACCTATGTGGAGCGGGGCGCGCAATTGATTGAAGGCCTGATGCAGTTTTCACGCAGACAGACCAAGAAAGAATATCTCGCCCTCAATTTGGCTGATCTGATCCGTGAGACCCATCAGCTAATAAGCATATATTTCGACAAGATGATAGATATTCAGGTTGATATTCCTGAATTCCTTCCGGTCATAGGGGATCACTCAGAGCTGAGCCAGGTGTTCATGAACCTGTTTACCAACGCGAGGGACGCTATGCCTGAGGGGGGTGAATTGCATATTGAGGCCAGGAAAGAAGGCGATAGCGTGCAGGTGATCATTTCTGATACCGGACGTGGGATGGATAAGGAAACCCAGGAAAGATGTTTTGACCCCTTCTTTACCACCAAAGAAGTGGATAAGGGCACAGGTTTGGGTCTGTCCACGACCTACGGAATTGTGAAAGAGCATGGAGGGGAAATCCAAGTCCATTCCACCTTGGGTCAGGGGACCAGCTTCAAGCTCCATTTTCCACTTGCTCCCTCTCATGAAAAGGCCCTACAGGTATCATCGACGCAAATTATGCCAGGTAGGGGCCAGAAGATCCTCATCGTGGATGATGAAAAGGATATGTGCAAGGTCATGAAGGAGTTACTGAAGAGATTGGGTTACCAGGCAGCCTACGTGAATAGTGGAAATGCCGCAATAGTGAAATATAAATCTTGGCGACCAGATTTGGTGCTTCTAGACAGGAATATGCCTGAAATGGATGGTTTGTCGTGTGCCGAAAGCGTGTTGGATTATGATCCGGATGCCAAAATCGTTATCATTTCGGGCTATGATGTGGATGGGCCCACGGGTATAGCTGATGAGAAGAAAAGGCTTATAAAGGGCTATCTCACCAAGCCCATCGGGATGGTAAAATTAAGCACCCAATTGGCCCGGGTTCTCAAATAGGGCAATCTATGAGCGTAATCACGGGATATGTTGTGGACGCCATCCCGCTGACAAGATGCTCTTTTTTTAGATCTTGAAAAACAGGCCTCCCTCTGATACTTTTCCCCTAAATCTATGGACCGATTGACGCCCTACTTCCGCCGTGCTGGCTGATCGCCAGTGAGTAGGCCTAAAGAAGTAAGAATATGAGCCGTGAGAAATCTGAAACAGCTCCCACAGGTGAGACAAGTCTTGCGTCCATGGATATCGGGAGCCATACGGCCAGGTTGTTGGTCGCTCAAAGAATAGGGGCTCCGAAGCTATTTGAGCCCCTTTTTAGAAAGAGGGTCTACATCCGTCTGGCGCAAGATTTCCCCACAGATATGAAAGGCGCTCTCAAACCGGAGGCGATCGCACGGACTCTTAATGCCCTTGAGGATTTTGCCTCAGTAGCACGGAGATATGGTGTTGAAAACACCCGTGCGGTATGCACAGGGGTGGTGAGAGAGGCCAGCAACAGGGATGAATTCCTGAGGCTTATCTACAACCGTACGGGCATGGAGGTAGAAATCATCTCCGGGGAGGAAGAGGCCTGGCTAACGGAGAAAGGGGTTCTACACGGACTGGGCATGGAAAATAGGCCCTCTATCATCTTTGATCTGGGTGGCGGAAGTACGGAATTTATCTGCAGGGAGCGGGATTCCAGGAAGGTCAAATCTGTTCCCCTTGGCGCCGTGGTGCTGACCCAAAAGTATCTGACCTCAGATCCACCGAAAAAGGAACGTGTGGAAGCCCTTGGCAAGGCGGTGGACCGCCTCTTGGGGGTCGCCTTTTCCGAATATCCCTGTCCAAGAAATGAGGGTCCTTTGGTGGGTACGGGGGGTACGGTCACCACCCTTGCAGCCATGATCTATGCTATTGACGCAGAAGAGATACGTCCCGAAAGGATGAACGGATTGATTCTAGAAACGGAGCCGCTAGAAGATCTTTTTGCGCGCCTGAGAACCATGACCACGCGCGAGAGACTAAAACTATCGGGTCTGGACCCGGGTAGGGCAGATGTCATCCCGGCTGGTTGCCTGGCGGTTAGCAGGATCTTGCGTTTTTTCAAATCGCCACGTATGGTAGTTTGTTTATCGGACCTTCTTGAAGGAATACTCATAGCTTATTTAAAGGGAGAAAAAGATGAATAAGGGAAATGTAAAAGAGGGCTTAACCTTTGATGATCTCATACTCATACCGGACCGGTCTGCTGTTTTGCCAGATGGGGTGGATGTAAAAACAAGGCTATCGCGGAAGATTGCCCTGAATGTCCCTATCGTGAGTGCCGCCATGGACACCGTAACCGAATCGGCTACGGCTATTACCATAGCGAGACAGGGAGGACTCGGTTTTGTCCACAAAAACATGAGTGTGCAGCGGCAGGCCTTAGAGGTGGAAAAGGTCAAGAAATC
>CP070840.1:1138199-1147720 GCA_020342025.1 Deltaproteobacteria bacterium | reverse complement strand
GATCCCTCTTTTTTGGCGAAGACCCGGTCACAGATTTTGCTTCGGCCAAGGCAAGTGATGCAGAGAAATTTAAGGTCTATTACGCAAAAATGCTTCAGCAGGGAATATATCTGGCACCGTCTGCTTTTGAGGCCTGTTTCCTTTCAACCGCTCACGATGAGAAGAGCATCAGAAGAACCATAGACTGCGCTGCAAGGAGTTTTGAATCCCTTTCTTGAAAGGCCATAATTTATCGAAAATATTGTATTTTTCGGAATATCTTTCATGGGGGGCAAAAAATTCTTCCCCTATTTTCGAAACACGGATTTGAGCTTGTGAAATCTTTCTAAAAATCTATTGACTTTGCCAAAAAGACTGTGATAGAGACAACGCGGTCTCAGGCAGATGCGCCAGAGCAGCGCCTGGATGATCAATGGATGAGGAAACCAAGAAGCTTATCAAGAGCCTCTACTATCTGAGCACGGTGGGTCTGTCCATGGCCCTCGCGATCGCAATCGGTGCAGGGATAGGCTACTACGTGGACAAATGGTTAGGAACAAGCCCTTGGATGTTCTTTGTTTTTTTGGGTTGCGGTATCGCAGCGGCGTTTAGAAACCTATATATCATGTATAAAAAGGGCAAAAAATATTTCGATTGACAGAAGGATGGACTGGGAAAAGACATACAAGGACCTGAAAAAGCTGAACTGGTTCAGCCTTCTCATAATGAGTTTAACCAGTTTTTTTCTGATGAGTTCGTCCTTCACCCTGGGCGTCATTCTGGGGGGATTTATCATCATAGCCAATTTTAAGGTCCTCCAACATACAATCCGACGTGGGTTTTCCTCCGAAGGTGCCATGAACGCCTCAAAGTTCTTCATCATCGTGAAATATTACTTGCGACTTTTGGCGTTGGGAGCAGTTATCTGCTACCTGATTAAACGCGGGTGGGCCGATCCTGTAGGTCTAGCCGTTGGACTTTCAACAGTCGTTATCAGCATCGTCAGTTTTGGAATTAAAACAGCTTTCAAAACAGTTACCGGGGAGGCGACTTAAACATGGAGCACCACTATTACTTTTTGACTGAAATTCTTAGCGCCCTTGGGCTTGGACACTTTGCGCATGAATATCAGCATGTCGTTTACTCATGGTTTGTAATGCTTATCATGATTATCGGTGGTGTATTACTCGTCAGAGGTGTCCAACTACTCCCCAGAAAGCGACAGAACTTTTTGGAAATCGTTATTGAGGGATTGGAGAATTTCATGGTGGATATCACCGGGCCAGAAGGAAAGACTTTTTTCCCTTACATCGCCACCATTTTTCTCTACATTTTCGTGTGCAACCTCATAGGACTTGTGCCCGGTTTCTTCTCGCCCACCGCCAACATCAACACCACCTTGTCTATGGCCATATGCACCTTTCTCTTGACCCATATCATTGGGGTAAAGTACCACGGTGCCAAATATTTCAAGCATTTTCTTGGGCCTGTCTGGGCTTTGGCCCCGTTGATGTTCGTCATTGAAGGGATTGGTCATTTTGCTCGCGTCATGTCTCTGAGCGTTCGACTTTTTGGCAATATTTTTGGAAAAGAGAAGATCCTGGGTATCCTTTTCGCCCTTGCAGGTCTTTATCTGGCGCCTCTGCCAATCCTATTTTTGGGACTTCTAGTAAGCTTTATACAGGCCGTTGTGTTCATGCTCCTTTCCATTGTGTATTTCGCTGGTGCCATGGAAGAGGCACATTAGGCACTCAGGGCTTCGCCCTGAGCGGAGTGTTGGAGTAATGGAGTACTGGAATGATGGGTGGGAGGGTAGAATCAGAATACCCTTTTTATCCGCAGGTACGCAATATTCCAGTTTTCCACCATTCCATATGGGCAGACGTGGAGTATGGGAATGTGATGGGCTGAAACGCATAAATAGTATTTGATAAATCTTATGGAAGAAGGCGAATAAAGAGAGAAGGAGGTTGATATGTCGAAGAAACTTGTTACGAGTATTTTAGCAGTGGTTCTGATTCTCGGAATGGCCTCAGTGGCCTTGGCGGATGAGGGCTCAGGCAAATCTTATGCCGTGTGGATCTATTTTGGCATTGCCATTGCTTGCGGCTTCGGTATCGGCGTAGCCGCCTTTGGGACGGGCCTTGGTATGGGGCATGCCATTAATGGAGCGCTACAGGGGACGGCCAGGAATCCCGAGGCGGGTGGTAAGATTATGACCACCATGATTATCGGACTCGCACTCATCGAGTCCCTCTGTATCTACGCCCTGCTGATCTGCTTTCTCATGGTCTTCAAGCTCCCGGCGTTGGAAGACGTTATGAAACATTTTGGAGGCTAGGGTGCGTTAAGGAAAGGGGGCCTATTTTCAAAGGGCCCTCTTTTTTCTCTTATGTCATGTGCAAAAATTCACAATTTCTTTAAAATAATGTAAAATAAAGAAAAGGGTCCTTCCCAACAAGATGGCTCCTTCGTATCGATAGGGAGAGGGGCTTCGCACTAAAGGATCTTCATGTTCAAGGAATCAAAAATACCCGATGCCACCATTGAGCGTATTGCATTGTACTCCAGACCGCTGGAAAGGCTTCTGGAGAAGGGTGAACAGCTCGTCTCCTCCGAGAGGCTGGCCCAACTCTGTAACGTGAATCCGGCGCAGGTAAGGAAGGATCTCTCCTATTTTGGTGAGTTCGGGGTTCGTGGCATTGGTTATGATGTGCTAGATCTTCTGAAGGAGATTAGAAAGATCCTGGTTTCAGACCGTGAATGGAAAATGGGCATCGTGGGACTGGGAAACCTGGGGATGGCCCTCGTAGAAAATGCCAATTTTGCCAAAAGGGGTTACATATTTGTGGCCGCATTTGATTTGGACCCCAAGAGAATCGGTAAAGAGCTGCCATGTGGATTGACCATTCAGTCCATTGAAAAGCTTAACACCTTGAAGCAAGATTTGGGCATTGCGGTGGGTGTTATAGCCACTCAGCCCTCCCAGGCCCAGACAGCGGCCGACATGCTGATCGGTGCTGGCATAAAGGCCATTCTCAATTTTTCCCCTGTTCAGCTCAGGCAGCCGGAGGGGTGTCTTTTGGAAAATGTGGATTTCAGTGTGAAGCTTGATGACTTGGCTTATCATCTGAGCAAAGTGGAATCATGAAGGGGCTGAACAGCTTCCCGCCTCCCTCAAAACCCCTGCCCAGGAGAAATCTTGCTGAAATTTGTTCAGCCTTGACAATTTTTGTCAATCGGCAAATTTCGCCTTTTTCGTGAGCAATCTAACTATTTGAAATCATATGACTCTTTTTAGTTTAGTGGTGTGGCAAGGGGTTTGCAGAGAAGAGTTTTAGTCTTTCTCAATGGGTATAAGAAGTGAGGTACCCATGACTCTGTACACTGCAAAAGACAGTCAGACGATAAAGGAAACGATAGAGTTTCTCATATCTCAAGGTCGGGAAATCACAATCCAGATCCAGGGACAGGTGGCGTCCTATACCTCTACGATCATCAAGGCCAACTGCGGGGGTGTTCATTCGAGATACGGCAATGGGCCTCACCTGGTCATCGCAAGACTAGCCCCGAAGGGTGGGAATAGCTCTATTAAACCGGGGTCCCCTCTTGTTGTGAAATTCTTGTTCATCAATACATCCTGTCGATTTAGAACCCACTATCTTGGTCCTCGTAGCGATGACCCGGACAGCGAGCTGGTTGTGGGTTTTCCGGAATCCATCGAACTTCCTGAAAGGCGGAGACGATACAGAAACAGCGAGGAGATACCGGAGTTCATCAGTGTCGTGCTCAAATCAAGAAAGGGTTCCCAAAAAGAAAAGAAATATGAGCTGGCAGTCCTTGACTATTCTAAACAAGGCGTGGGAATACTTGTGAGTGAAAAGGACTCTGAGCTCTTTGAAGCGGTGAAAGAAGGGGACAGGCTTGAAAATATAACGCTCTTTGCTCCTCAGACCGTGGTCAAGGTGGACGGGACTGTCAGGCATAAGAGTAAGCGGCCAGGCGAGGAAGCTGAGGGCTGTTATGTTCTCGGGATTCAATTTGATGAGACGTTAGTGGATTTCAGCTTACCTTAATTCGTCAGGCGTAATACTGCACTATCATCTTGGTCTGGCTTCGTGCTTGCCCAAGTAAAAGGCAGGGTCAACAAGGCTCTGCCTTTTAAAATTGTTTAGAAAGGGTTTCTTTGAGGAATCGGCCGGTGTAGGATCCCTCGATCTGTGCAATCTTCTCTGGTGTTCCGGCCCCCACAAGATAACCGCCTTTTTCACCACCTTCCGGCCCCAGATCGATGATATGGTCTGCTGTTTTTATCACATCCAGATTGTGCTCAATGACTACGACAGTGTTGTTGAGACTTACCAAATAATTTAGCACCTCAAGGAGCTTCTGGATATCTGCAAAATGGAGACCGGTGGTGGGTTCATCGAGAAGATAGAGAGTTCTCCCTGTGCCCCTTTTACTCAATTCCTTTGAGAGTTTTACCCTCTGTGCTTCACCGCCTGAGAGGGTCGTTGCGGATTGACCGAGTTTAATGTAACCAAGTCCCACATCAACTAGGGTTTTGAGTTTGTTTTTTATATTGGGGATGTTTTCGAAAAAGGTATAAGCCTGGTTGACAGTCATGTCTAAGACGTCAGCAATGTGGTTCCCCTTGTATTTGATTTCAAGGGTGTCTCGATTAAAACGGAGACCCTTGCAGGCTTCACAGGTGACATAGACGTCGGGTAGAAAATGCATCTCTATCTTGATAATACCATCCCCATTGCAAGCCTCACACCTTCCCCCCTTCACGTTGAAGCTATATCTTCCTGGTTTGTATCCCCTCATTTTGGAATCGGGGAGTATCGAGAAGAGCTCCCGTATGTGGGTAAAAACTCCCGTGTAGGTGGCGGGATTAGAGCGAGGCGTCCTACCGATAGGACTTTGATCGATATTTATGACTTTATCAATATGGTGAATTCCCTTAACAGATCGCACTCTCCCAACGTTTACCTTGGATCGATAGAATCTTTGAGCCAAGAATGGAAAGAGAATCTCGTTTATCAGACTGCTTTTGCCTGAACCAGAAACCCCCGTCACACACGTGAAAGTTCCAAGCGGTATCTCCACCCGGAGGTCTTTCAGATTATTTTGTTGAGCCCCTTCGATAAGCAGGATCTTACCGTTTCCCTTTCCTCTAGACCGAGGGAGGGGGATGGAACGCCTTCCTGAAAGATACTGGCCTGTCAAAGAATCCTCATTCTTCATCAATTGTTCAGGGGTCCCTTGGAAGACCACCTCACCCCCTTTCACGCCAGCCCCTGGTCCCATGTCCACCACGTGATCTGCAGAAAGAATGGTTTCCGGGTCATGCTCCACAACAAGTACCGTATTCCCCAGGTCTTTCAGATGCCTCAAGTTATTCAAGAGGAGGAGATTATCCCTTTGATGTAAGCCGATGGTGGGTTCATCTAGGACATATAGTACCCCTGCAAGACCCGAGCTGATCTGGGTGGCCAGTCTGATTCTCTGATCCTCTCCGCCCGCCAGGGTTGCAGAGGATCGGTCGAGGGTGAGATAGTCGACGCCTACACTTCTTAGGAAACCGAGACGCTCCTTGATCTCTTTGAGGACTCTCTTGGCAATATCCCTTTCCTTGCGCTCAAGACCTAAGTTCTGAAAAAAATCATAGGCCCTTTCGATAGGCAGGGCAGTGATCTCATGAATAGGCTTGTTCCCCACCCTTACGGCCAAACTGACGGGTTTTAACCTTGCCCCCCCGCATAACGGACACGGTCTAATACTCATATATCTCTCTATCTCTTCCCGCATGTGATAGGAGTCCGTTTCATGATAACGCCTATCCAGATTGGGTATGACACCTTCAAAGGGCCGGGTATAGTCGTATCGACGGTCGTCTTTCTCATAATAGAACTTGATTTCCTCTTCTCCTGAACCATAGAGGAGCACTTCCCGCACCTTCTTGGGAAGATCTTTTAATGGGGTGTAAATATCTATTTGGTAATGCTGGCATAAGGAATCGAGCATTTGCATAAAATATACGGAATGACGATTTGCCCATGGAACAATGGCTCCTTCCCGCAATGAGAGGTCTTGGTCAGGGATAATGAGGCCTGGGTCAAAATACCTTTTTGTGCCCAGTCCACTGCACTCCGGGCAGGCACCCTGGGGGTTGTTAAAAGAAAACATCTGAGGCGTCAGCTCTGGAATGCTGATCCCGCACTGGGTGCAGGCCGCCTTTTGGCTGAAGAAGATCTCTCTTGATTCAATGAGATCCAGAATGGCCTGTCCCCCTGAGAGATTGAGGGTAAGCTCCATGGAATCGGTGAGACGTCGTTTTATACTTTTGTGGATGATGAGACGATCCACGACGACACTTATGTCATGTTTTTTGTTTTTGTCTAAGACAATATCCTCGTCCAACAATCTTATCTGCCCGTCAATTTTGACTCGGGTGAACCCGTCTTTTCGGAGTCTGTAAAGGAGATGGATGTGCGCTCCTTTTTTCCCTTCCAGGAGGGGGGCCAAGATCTGCACTTTACTGCCTTCCCTCATATCCATAATCTGATCTACAATCTGCTGTGTGGTCTGCGAGCTGATTTCCAGACCGCATTCAGGACAGTGGGGGTGGCCAATTCTGGCAAACAGCACCCGCAGATAGTCGTATATTTCTGTCACAGTCCCCACAGTGGATCGGGGATTTCGGCTTGTGGCCCTTTGTTCAATGGAAATGGCTGGAGAAAGCCCCTCTATAGTGTCCACATCCGGTTTGTCCATTTGCTCTAAGAATTGGCGGGCATAGGCAGAGAGGGATTCCACATATCGCCTTTGACCTTCCGCATAGATGGTGTCAAAGGCAAGGGAGGATTTGCCAGAGCCAGATAGGCCGGTAATGACGACAAATTGATTTCGAGGAATATCCAAGGAGATATTTTTCAGGTTATGTACTCTGGCACCCCTTATTTTTATGAGTTCATTTACCATCTATCGTTGGGTTTTGGTTGAGTGGTTAAGTGGTTGAGTTGTTTTCTAAAGCACGTTCCAACTCTTTGACCACTCAACCACTAAACAACTTGACAACTCAACTGGACAACCCTTTTCCCCTCGCTCTATTTTCAGCCATTTTAACGGCCATTCGGATAGCTGCCTTGAGGCTGGAGGCATCTGCAATGCCAGTTCCGGCTATGTCATAAGCCGTTCCATGATCCACCGAGGTTCGTATGATGGGAAGCCCCAGTGTGACGTTGACCGCATCAGAGAAGTGAAGAAGTTTAAGAGGAATCAACCCCTGATCGTGATACATGGCCACGACCGCGTCGAATTGCCCGGCTGCGGCTCGATGAAACAGGGTGTCTGCAGGGAGAGGGCCCTCCACTCGGCAGCCTTCAGACCTGGCTCTTTCAATAGCAGGCCGAATGATCTCCTCTTCTTCAGATCCGAAGAGCCCAGACTCGCCCGCATGGGGATTGAGGGCTGCCACAGCAAGCCGCGGTGTTAAGAGTCCAAAATCTAACTGGAGGGCCTGTGATGTGATGGTAATGGTTCTGTAAATCATGTCACCATCTAGGCAGGCCGGGACCTCACTGAGTGGGCAGTGTATGGTGACAAGGGCCACGCGCAACCTTTCCCCCGCAAGCATCATGACGTAGTCTTCAGTGTTTGTAAGATGGGCTATCAACTGGGTATGCCCGTCAAAAAAGTGGCCTGCCTGATGCATAAGCGCCTTGTTAATCGGGCAAGTGACAATGGCCGCCATGTCTCCACCTAGGGCCATTTCTACCGCTTTGGTGATGTAATTCACCATCGCCTCTCCACCTTCAACGGTCGGCTTACCTGGAATCATGGATTCCCTTTGCAGGTTGGAGACAGCCATAAGATCTATCACTTGTGATCTGCTTTCAGCTTCGAAGGGCCTTGAAATTTCGTTTAGTGGCTTTTGTTTCAGCCCCTCAATATCCACTGCCAGAGCACCCGGATCTCCCAGCACAACAGGCCTACAGATCTCATAAATGCTTGAATCTGAGAGTGCTTTTATAATAATTTCAGGGCCAATCCCAGAAGGATCGCCCATGGTGATACCTATGACGGGGCGACTGCTCAATTTCTTTGCTCCAGAAGAAGAAAGATGAATAAAAAAATTATCTTTCTTTAGGAAAGAACTGTCAATTGTAATTGAAGCGTCCTGCTCCACCACCAAGGCATCGTCTGCCTTTCGACAGGCCGTTCGGCAGGCTCACGGTCCTGAGCAAAGTCGAAGGACGGTGTATTGCTCCATAGGCCTCAGTCGTCGCTCCTCGGTGCCTCCCCTGTTACGGGATTTGTCCGCGCTACGCTTGGACTCCCCACCCTGTGGGTGGGTCCCCATTTTCGCGGGGCTCCACTGGCATCTGATGCCTGGCGGGTGATCGGGAATGTTTCATAAGCTGCTGATATAATTATTGATACCAAAACTTGACGGAGGATTTGGGAAGCTCCCTTTCCCCCTAAACCCGGAGTTTTGGGGCATGGTGAGCTGGGCTGCTTGATGCGACAAGAAATGCTGGAAAAGGGGGGAACATGGACGAGCCAGAAAAGAAGAGATCAGTCGTAAAGGATATGGAGAAAGATCGGTGGATAGTCAAAGTCTCGCCAGAGATGGCCACCCCCAGCCTGAAGGATAACAGGGGGGACGTGGACCGATTGCTGGAGGGGCTCAGAAAGGTGCTGGATGGAGACGAGGTGGCCGTAGATTTCATGATGGCCAAAAGGATTCCCACAACTCTGAGAGAACATGGGTATGAGGTTCAGGCGGTTCTTTACAAAGGAACATATTCTTGGCATTTGGTGGAGCTTTTCCCATTAGCGTTCGAGACTCCCATTTTTGGCCTGGCTGTGGATTTGGGCACTTCTACTGTAGTGATTCGACTTTTAGATCTTACCACTGGCGAGATCAAAGATGAGATCTCTTTTCTCAACCCGCAGGTGAAAGTTGGACAGGATATCCTGACTCGAATTCATTTTGCATCAGAAGAAAAAGGATTGGCAAAACTGCAAGTATCTCTAATAGAAAAGCTGAATGAGGAAATCGCTCAACTGGCCCAAAAAAATAATATCGGGACAGTCTCCTTTGTCGGCATGTCCGTGTCAGGAAATACAGTCATGACCCATCTCTTCCTCGGACTGGATCCTTTCTGGATATGCCGAGAACCCTATATCCCCGCCATGAACAGACCGGGCCTGATAAAGGCCACTGAGCTGGGCCTTGCGGTCAACCCCCAATCTCCAGTTATGGTTATCCCTAACGTGGGCAGCTATTTTGGAGGTGATTTGATCTCGGGCATCCTGGCTTCAGGTATGACACAACAAGATGAGACTTCCATTTTGGTGGATGTGGGAACCAATGCGGAAGTGGTCTTGGGGAACAGGGAGTGGCTTATGGGCTGTGCAGGGGCAGCTGGACCTGCCCTGGAGGGCGGGGTGGCACGCATGGGTATGATGGCTGGGCCTGGGGTGATAGACAAAGTGACGGCTGATCCTGCGACAGGTGAATTTCGGATAAG
>CP070840.1:1129463-1138099 GCA_020342025.1 Deltaproteobacteria bacterium | reverse complement strand
GGTTTGTCTATGTTCCAGATCCCGCGAGTCAGAAGGTCTCCACCCTGGGAGGCAATCTGGGGGAGAATTCCGGGGGACCCCACTGTCTGAAGTACGGGGTCACAACCAACCACGTGCTGGGAGCAGAAATGGTCCTCTACGACGGCAGCGTGGTCTGGACCGGGGGCAAGGCTCAAGATAATCCAGGGTATGATCTCATGGGCCTCCTGGTAGGCAGTGAAGGGACTTTGGGTCTTGTCACAAAAATGATTCTGAAGATCATTCGTGCACCAGAGAAGGTGAAGACCCTGTTGGCCATCTTTGACGCCATCGAGGATGCCAGTAACACCGTGTCTGCCATTATTGCAGAGGGCATCCTGCCGGCCACCTTGGAGATGATGGACAATGTGGTCATGCAGGCTGTAGAGGCCTCTGTCCAGGCCGGGTATCCGCTGGATGCGGCGGCCGTGCTTGTTATTGAGCTGGATGGCATGGAAGACGGCATGGAGCGCCAGGCGGAAAAGATTTTAGAGATCTGCAAAAGACACAATGTGAGAGATGTCCAGGTTGCTAAAGATGATGCGGAGAGGGCCAAGCTTTGGGCCGGGAGAAAGGGCGCCTTTGGGGCCATCACCCGCCTGAAGCCCAGTTACATGGTGGGCGATGGCACGGTCCCACGAACAAAACTCCCTGAAGTTTTGAGCAAGGTCCTGGAAACGGGAAAGAAGTACGACCTGCTGATAGGTAACGTTTTTCACGCCGGAGATGGCAATTTGCACCCGTTGATCCTTTTTGATGAAAGAGATGAGGAAGAGCGGAAGAAGGCGAGAAAGGCGGCCGTTGAGATCCTGAAGATCTGTGCTGATGCGGGGGGCACCATCAGTGGAGAACATGGGATCGGCCTGGAGAAGAAGAAAGAGATGTTTTATATCTTTTCCGAGAGTGACCTGGAGTCCATGCGGCAGGTGAAACGGGCATTTGATCCAGAAGACATTCTAAATCCCGGGAAGGTGATCCCAGCCCAGGTCTAATAATTTTTTCTCGCCCGCTCCCCCTCGGCCGTACTCGGGGGCGCTCAAGCTATCCTTAACTTGAGGGTCAAAAAAATCCTGTTGATCCTGTCTAATTAAATTCTCTGCGGCTCTGGGAGCTCTGCGACAGATTAAAATAAGTGGTAGTCGACTTTAGGGAACTCACGAGTGAAGGTTGAATCGAAGACCATGGAAGTGCTCAAAGACATGCTTAAGGCAGAGTGGGTCAAAAGTGATCCGGAGACCCTCTCCGCTCACGCCGTTGACGATTTGACGCCAAGAGCCGTGGCCTTTCCAGAGAGTCTTGCACAGGTATCGCAAGTTGTAAAGATGGCACAGAAAGAGAAATGGGCTGTGGTGCCCTGGGGAAGCGGTTCCAAGATAGGGGTAGGTAATCCGCCTTCTCGACTCCACCTCGTGATCTCCACGAACCGCCTTAACAAGATCATCGACATGGATACGGCGAACCTGACCGTTACTGCCCAGGCCGGTGTGAAATTTCGGGATCTACAGACCTCCTTGGCTGGTGAAGAAAACCGTTGCTATCTTCCCTACGAAAGCCCCACCACCGTTTCGGACGAGCCTGTTTGCGCTGACAGAGAGCACATGGGTTGCTTCATTCCCATGATGCCTCCCTTTAGCCATTCCGCCACGCTGGGGGGAATCATTGCAGCCAATTCCAGCGGACCGGTTAGACTTCTGTACGGACTGCCCAGAGACATGGTGTTGGGTGTGAGATATGTGGCTGCCGATGGTGAGATTGTTGGACTGGGAGGCAAGACGGTAAAGAATGTCTCCGGCTATGATATGTGCAAGCTGATGATCGGTTCCCGAGGCAGTTTGGGGATCCTGGGTGAAATGACAATCAGGCTGCTTCCCCTGCCAGAACGGTTTGGCACCTGCCTCTTAGGGTTTTCCGGTCTGGATGCTGCCTCCAGATTTGTGGACCAGATTTTTCAGACCCGCTTGCTACCGTCGGCAGTTGAGCTCTTGAATGGGCGGGCCAATGGACTCTTGGTTGAGGACGGAGCTTTGGAAATGGACGGTGACGGCTATGTAGTTGCTGTAGGCCTGGAGGGGTTTGGGGAAGCGGTCCAGCGAATGGGCCGTGAAATTGAGGAAATGGCCTCAGCGTCAGGTGCTCAGAACTATGTCCATTTGGCGGACGACCCGGATCGCATTTTCTGGGACGCTTACAGCAATCTTGTCCCCAAATTATCGGCCGGGTATCCGGGGATGGTCTCCGTGAAACTGAACTATCCCATATCCAGATATTTGGATGTCATTCAGTCGGTGGATTCCCTATGTGGGGAGCAGGAAGTGGCACATGCTCTCCAGGCCCATACCGGCAGTGGTGTTAGTAGGGTTCACTGTCTGCTGGGATCAGGAGATGACAAGAGCGCAGATAGAGTCGTGTCGGTTGCAGAGAAGCTCTTGGAAAAATGTCAAAGCATCGGGGGCAACCTGCTGGTCGAGAAAGCCAGTGCCCAGATGAAAGAGCGATTGCCCGTCTGGGGCATGCCTCCCCAGGACTTTGTCATCATGAAACGGATCAAAGCGCAGATGGATCCCTCCGGCCTTTTCTCTCCCGGGCGTTTTGTGGGAGGGATTTGACGCGATGCGACGCTCGTTAACCGGTTAGCCCGTTAGCCGGTTTACCTGCCATTCGAATGGAGGCCACTGGGAGACGGGTCAAAGGGCCAACTGGCGAACAGGGGCAATGAAGACCCTATCCAGACAAGGGGCATCCTTTCACCTTCTATTTATTGAGGAGAGGCACAAGGTTATCTCATATGAACATAACCCAGCTACGTAAACTTTCCTATGACGAAGTGGTCAAGTGTAACCGATGCGGTTTCTGTCTTCCCAATTGTCCCATATACAGGGTTCGCAGGGTGGAGTCGGCCTCCCCCAGGGGCCGGAATGCGATCACCCGCGCAGTCATAGAGGAACGGTTGGCGTGGAGCCCTGAAATTGAGAAATCTATTTTTACTTGTCTCGGCTGTGGGGCCTGCACAGCGGCTTGCTTCCCATCGCTGAAGACCAAGGACGTGGTCTTTCAGGACCGGGAGTGTCTTGTGGATGAAGGTCTCTATCCGAAAATAGCCGATCGCCTGGCCAAGTCCGTGGAGGAAAACTACAATATCTCGGACGAAGATAATGAAGAACGCGACGAATGGCGCGAATTCCTAAAGGATGTGCCAGAAAACGTGTTTGAAAAAGAGCGCGCCGAGGTGATCTATTTTGTAGGGTGCGTCGCGTCCTTCTTTCCCCTTGTCCAGAAGATACCGGTTACGATGGCGCAGATCATGGAAAGGGCCCAGGTAGACTTTACGATCCTGGGGGGCGAAGAGTGGTGCTGCGGCTACCCACTGGTGGGCGCAGGTATGCGGGATAAGATCAATGCCCTTAAGAAACACAACCTGGAAAAGGTGAGAGAACTGGGGGCGAAGAAGATTATTTTCACCTGTCCATCCTGCTATCACACCTGGAAGGCCCTCTACCAACCAGAGATGGAAATCCTTTCATCCAGTGAGCTTCTGGAGAAACTCATTTTAGAGAAGAGGATTCCCCTCAAAGAGGTCAATGCCACAGTCACCTATCACGACCCTTGCGATCTGGGCAGAAACAGCGGCATCTTTGAGTCTCCCAGAAGGGTACTCCAATCCATCCCTGGCATTCGACTGGTGGAGTTGCCGAACAATCGCCAGCTGACCCATTGCTGCGGAGGAGGCGGAAATCTCGAAATGGTGGATCCCCATCTGTCCGCAAAGGTGGCCCAGATGAAGATCGAAGAGATCTTGGAAACGGGCGCCCATATGGTTGTCACTTCCTGTCAGCAGTGCGTCCGGACCATGGCCACGCGAGCCCGCAGAGAGAAGATTGATCTTGTGGTGAAGGATCTCACGGAGTTGGTGGCTGAGGCCATGGGCGAATAGTCCAGAACGAAGGCCCTTCCGGTCAAAAATCCACGACTCCAACACTCCAATTATCCATTTAACAACCTACCAGTACTTCATGGCATCTTCAAAGATCTGGACGAGTTCCTTCTCTCCCACGGGTTTGGGCGAAAGTTTGATGACTCGGTGCTGGGGAAGGGTGCCTTGAACCAGATGAGGGATGTCATCCTGACTAAAACCCACTGCGCTGAGGCCGTTGGGGATGTTGAGGCGCTTCATATAATAGATAACCTTTTCACAGAGTATCTTGCCGGCATCCCCAAGTTTGGCATGGGACACATCTGCGCCCAAGGCCTCTGCCGCTCGGAGGTGCCTTTCGGGGCAGGCTGGAGCTGTAAAGCGAAATGCTGCGGGCGCATTGAGCACCACGGCCATACCGTGTGGTACAAGAGGGTAATCGACCGGGTAGTCATCAGGTTTCCAATCCCTCACCATCCCAGAGACCGGATAGGACATGCCATGGGGAAGGGTAACCCCAGCGTTCCCAAATCCCATCCCTGCAAAAGAGGCGGCGAGCATCATCATGCCCCGAGCTTCCTCGTTCTTGGGATTTTCAACGGCCTCGATGAAATTTTGCGCCAGTATGCGCAAGGCCTGAATGGCCCAGATGTCGCTGATGGGATTGGAACCCTGGTAGGCGGGACGAAGAATCGGCCGTTCCGGCCTGGGGCGCTGGTTGAATGGCGTTGCGGTATAGGACTCTATGGCATGGGTGAGCACGTCCAAGCCTGTGGATGCAGCGACCATGGGGGGCAGGCTCTCTGTATTTTGCGGATCTACAATACCCAGGGTGGGTTTGAGCCTTCTGTGGGCTATGCCTGTCTTCGCGTGCATCTCTACCAGATCGAAGATGGCGACACCCGTGGTCTCACTGCCTGTACCCGCCGTGGTGGGAATCGCGAAAAGAGGCTTGAGAGGTCCTGGAACGGGGAGCCCTTTGCCTATGGGAGGGTTTACATAGTCTAAAAAGTCCTCGGGTGGATAGGTGGAGTAGAGGTTGGCCACTTTTGCGGTGTCTATGGTGGACCCGCCACCAACGGCCAAAAACCCTTCAAAAGGGACAGACTGGGCAAACTTGATCGCCTCTTTAAAGGACGTATCGGTGGGTTCCACCCGGACTTGGTCGAACAGGGCGTACTCGATCTTTTGTTGCGATAGGGATTCAAGAACCCTTTCCACCTGGGGCATCTTGCTCAAAAAGGGATCTGTCAGGACCATCACCCTTTTGACCCCCAGGTCGGCCAGATCCATGCCCACCTCAGAGGTCGTCCCTGGGCCGAAACGGATATTTGATGCGGCCATCTCAAACGCGTAATCGTATTCCATCCACTTTCCTCCGTGAGAATTTGCTTGCGTTGGACACAAAATGCCGGTAATTCCCTCTAATTAGGGTGGTAAAGGGGATTCTACTACAAGGGCCCTTGGACCTTGACTTGCCGACTATAGGGAAAGGCGCATTTTGTGTCAAGGCGCAAGGCTTTAGAATTAATTAGCCACAGACGCACACAGACATCCACAGACGGAAGTCACCGTAAAGATCGACAACATAAGCATGGATACAATGGATAAGAATAGCTTGAAATCATAGGCGAGTGACTCCATGGCTAATAACAAACTTGTTTGTTGTTTCCCATGGAGTCCTCTCCCAATATTCAATCCCACCATTGGGGATTGAATCCCTCTGCGCGGGGATTTTAAGCAATTCGTCACATGCGTTTCTAAATAGTGGAATATTTTTGGTCAGTGGGTGTCTGCGTGGGCTTGCCCCGCCATAGCCTTGGCGACGGCGGGTCTGCGGTTAATAAGAGAGAAAGGAGAGGGCAATGATCGGGAAAACGATTGATGAAATAGAGGTGGGTGATACGGCCGAATTCGCTAAGACGGTCTCCGAAGCGGACATATATTTGTACGCAGGGGTGACCGGAGATGTTAACCCGGCCCATATCGACGAGGTCTATGCCAGTCATACTTTTTTCAAGACACGAATTGCCCACGGTATGCTCTTAGGCGGTTTTATTTCAACAGTTCTCGGGAACAAACTCCCCGGGCATGGCACCGTCTATATGAAACAGGATCTGGAATTCCTGGCCCCGGTCCGTATGGGCGACACGGTTACGGCACGGGCAGAGGTGGTGGAAGTGATCAAAGAAAAAAATCGGGTAAAGCTGAGAACCACTTGCGTGAACCAGGATGGTATCACGGTCGTGGACGGTGAAGCATTAGTCAGTCCTCCGAAGCCATCTAAATAGGGCAAAAATGTTCTCCAAAAGGGCACCAATCACGAAGTCATCATTTTTTCAATTTGGTGAGTTGAGGGCCAGAGCCGCTCTGGATTTTTTTTGAAAGTCTTTGGAATTGGTGTTATAAACCCATTTTAAATTTAAGGATTTAGGGATTGAGGAATGACTGGATACAAAACCTCAGTGTGCCGGCTAGGAGGGAGGTAAAAATGGCGAAATTACTGTGGCAGCCTTCGGAAGAACGTATCAAGAACACCAACATGTACAGGTTGATGAACATTATCAATGAGAAGTACAAGAAAGACTTGACTGAATATACGCCCCTATGGGAATGGTCCACAGAGAATATCCCGGATTTCTGGGCATCCATGTGGGAATTCGCAGGGATAAAGGCCTCCCAGCCTTACACGGAGGTGGTGGACGACTTGACCAAGATGCCAGGCGCAAAGTGGTTTTCAGGGGCCAAACTCAATTTTGCGGAAAACCTTCTTCGCTACCGAGATGATCAAGTGGCTCTCATCTTTAAGGGGGAGGCCCAGGATTCCGTTCACATGACCTATGCTGAGCTTTATGATGAGGTGGCCCGTGTCGCTAGGTCTTTAAAAGAGGCAGGGGTTCAGACGGGGGACCGCGTGGCAGGCTTTATGCCCAATATGCCCCAGACCATCATCGCCATGCTGGCGGCCACGAGCCTGGGCGCGACCTGGTCTTCCTGCTCGCCGGATTTTGGCATCAAGGGTGTGCTGGATCGATTTGGCCAGATTCAGCCTAAAGTGCTATTCACGGCAAATGGATATTCCTTCAAGGAAAAGAAATTCGATTCCCTTGGGCGTGTGGCCGATATCCTGAAGGAACTCCCCACCACCGAAAAAGTGGTTGTCGTTCCCTACACAGAGGCGGACCCGGATATCAGTGGTATTCCCAATGCTGTGCATTACCGAGATTTCAAATCTTCAGAATCCAATTTGGAGATTGAATTCGAGCAGTTGCCCTTTGAGCATCCTCTCTACATCATGTACTCTTCCGGCACCACCGGCCTTCCCAAGTGCATGGTGCAGAGTGCCGGTGGCATATTGATCCACCATATGAAAGAGCTCATGCTTCACACGGATCTAAAAAGGGAGGATACCATCTTTTATTTCACCACCTGTGGATGGATGATGTGGAACTGGTTGACCAGCTCTTTAGCCGTGGGCGCCACGCTGGTTCTTTATGATGGTTTTCCGTTCCACCCCGATGCCGAGGTTCTCTGGAAGATGGCCCAGGATGAAAAAATCACCATTTTCGGCACAAGCGCGGGGTATATTGCAGCCCTCATGAATGCGGGGGTGAAACCGGGTAAAACATATGACCTTGCACCCTTAAAAAGCGTCCTTTCCACGGGTTCCCCACTTTCTGTGGAAGGCTTTGAGTTCATCTACAGGGAAGTGAAAGAGGATCTTCAATTGGCCTCCATTTCTGGTGGTACAGACATCAATGGTTGTTTTGCCCTGGGAAACCCCATGGGACCGGTTTATGCAGGAGAACTGCAGTGCAGGCCGCTGGGGATGAAGGTGTATGCCTTTGACGACAACGGAAAACCCGTCATCAACCAGCAGGGCGAATTGGTCTGTACGTCCCCGTTCCCATCCATGCCCATCTATTTCTGGGATGATCCCGATGGCCAGAAATACCACTCCGCCTATTTTGACGTCTATCCCAATGTCTGGCGGCATGGGGACTTCATTGAAATTAATGAACGGGGTGGGATCGTCATTTCCGGGAGGTCTGATGCCACTCTCAATCCTGGGGGCGTTCGAATCGGGACCGCAGACATCTACCGTCAGATTGAACAGATGGAAGAGATCGAAGACAGCATCGTTATCGGACAGCCATGGAAGAATGATGTGCGCGTCATCCTCTTTGTGAAGCCGGCCAAGAACTGCGCGTTGAACGATGAACTCAGAAACAAGATCAAGAACATCCTTCGAACCAATGCCTCCCCCAGACATGTGCCTGCAAAAATCATTGCGGTGCCGGATGTCCCCTATACCCTTAATATGAAGAAGGTGGAGTTGGCTGTAAAGAAAGTGGTAATGGGACAGGAGGTACTGAATAAGGATGCGCTGAAGAATCCAGAAGCGCTTGATTACTACGAGAATATAAAAGAACTTCAGGAAGATTAATAAAATCGACCTCCTATCCGTGGAGGCTCTGCCGTAATGTCATTGCGAGGGACTCCCGCGGAGGCGGGAGGACCGAAGCAATCTCATGAGGCATTGAAAACGAAGAGATTGCCGCGCTCCCTACGGTCGCTCGCAATGACGAAAAGGGACCGTGACACAGCCTCTTGACATGGAGGGGGTAAGTGTTTCATGAGAAAGCGACTTTGTCGCTAAATTAGTGCGTAGGGCGGGCACGAAGCCCGCCCTCATTTGTTACACCCG
>CP070840.1:1113187-1129363 GCA_020342025.1 Deltaproteobacteria bacterium | reverse complement strand
TACGCCTCATTCCTCGGGATTTGTCCGCGCTTCGCTTGGACTCCCCACCCTGCGGGCGGGTCCCCAGTTTCGGAAGCCTTGCATCTGGACATTTTCCATCAGCCTCTCAGAAGCCGATTTTTCGACAGTCTCCATTGTATCCCAAATTTTCCAAACAGTGGTCGAATAAAAACTTTTACGGGATTTTGTGCCCGTTGAAAATCGTCCAAAAGACGATTTTTTGGATTAAACGAGATGATAATAGAAAGGCTGGAGAGAAAAACCCATTAGAAATGCAATAGGTTTGGAGTAACTTTCTCAAGTTCTTGTTGAAGGCGTGTGTCCGTTCTTTTTTGGACGATTTCCTTGATCACTGCGAATTTTAAGAGCAGCGCCTTCCTGATGCCAAAGGCAAGTGAGGTCAAGAGAAAACTGACGTCGGAATGGTAAGCCTCTTCGAATTGGCCCTGGAGATCGCCCAGCGGCTTTCCCAGCTGGTAAACCCGTGTCAACAAGTCCATGATCGCCTCATCACCTATGGGATTGCCTGACCGCACCTGAACCCTGTTGCAATAGTCGATCTCAAATTCTACCGCATGAGCGGGAAGCTCAATCCCATATCTTTTCCACATCTGCCGCAGCGCCTTCTTGCCCTTGCGGCTTGCTCGGGTTCGGGATCCGCCCATTTCCTGGCTCCACAAGCCATAGGATCGACATCCGAAGGTCCGATATTTGTAAACAGAACAGGCACCATCGTCTCTGAACGGACACCCTGTGAGACGGGCAGGGTTGGTAAGGTAGAATGCCACGAACCCTCGAAGGGTTGAGGTCAGGTCCGCCTCTGACATGGCCTGCATGCGTTCGATCCACTGCAAGGCCTCGAGTATGGTCATTTCGGGCAAGAACATGCAGCAAATGCCGGGTTCATCACACGTGCACTGGGTCTCAGGCAGACCCTCATAGAGGTCTCGCAACGGGTTGAACAGGGGTTTCGCCTTCAGAATGGCTGCTCCAAGATCTTTTGCAGTGATCATATAAAAGTCTCGGTACTGGAGAAAGGATTATGATAGAAAAGTCATTGCGAGGAGTCCCGCCCCCAGGGGGACGACGCGGCAATCTCGCATTATCGTCTCGCAAATAGTACCTGTAAACGCAGAGATTGCTTCGTCCCGTCTTTCGCGGGACTCGCAATGACCTGAGAGTTGGTTGTTAGTGCACAGAATCGGAGGTGATCATCTCCTCTTTCAACATTTTCTTGAGCCTATGCTTCCAGAGGGCGTAGAGGTCTTTCAGGGCCTTATCACAATCCAAAGACCGCCCCAGACTCTTCAGTTGACCCAGACAATAGCCCAATTCCATAGACAGCATAATGCTGACGGGTATGGCCAATTCTTGTCCAATTTCTACGGCCGAGCGCCCTTTCTCCACCTCTTCTAGGTAGGCTTGCTTGTCAAATTCCGGGCCCAAGAGCTGAAAAACGCGCTCTACGATCGCCGCTAGCATGTTTTCGTAATAATCGCTTCGATCCACATGGATCTCGATTTTATCTCCCACGAGCGTAATGACTGATTTCATAAAGCCAACTTGCTCCAAATGATTGAGGAGCCACATGTTGGGTTCTTATAACCTTCCCAGACCCGTAATTACCCCATGACACCGGCACGCCGTGCTCACAAGGAGTTCCCCTCTGGCGTGTTCCACTTTGTCCAACAGTGCAAACAGGTGTTCAGAACGATAACCCCCAATGCCAGCGCCCAATTGGTGACTCCTAAGGGCCAGCGCTTTAAAGGGAGGTAGCTGTATGTCACCGAGGATCTCGAACATATTGCGTTTTCTCGGCTCTCCAGTAACCGTGCAAGAGTCCCGGGGCTCAGCACAATCATCAGGACACCTGAAATCAGCATGACTCACATAGATGTTCCCGTCGGACCCACGAATAGGATGGGGGAGGAGAGGATCTATCTCAGAGGGTACGGTAACGCGCTGAAGTCGTTCTGGCCCCATACGAATCAGAAACCACTCGGCAGCCAGGTGGACAGGCAACGCGGGTATGATCCAATCTGGCGTGTTGGCCGCGGTAAGATGCTGCTCCAAAAACTCCACGCCATCAGCCTGTTCCAGAGTGACATGAGGGCCTATGCACCGCAATAAGTTCTTCCTGACTGGATCTACAAGGACGAAACGTCTCTCTTTTCCGCTTTTCGACAGCCTGTCGAATGCAATGAATCCGAACTGGCCCACACCTATGATCCAGATCTCTTCCATTCAGAACTCAATCCCCTTTTGGGCGTTGATCCCTTCATTGTAATGATGCTTGACTTCTTTCATCTCGGTGACCAGGTCTGCAATATCTAATAGCTCCTTCCTCGCATATCGTCCGGTCAGGACCAGGTGAAGCTCCGTAGGTCTTTTTTCGATAGCTCTTAAAAGTTCTTCAACCTCAAGCATACCAAAGTAGATGGCCATGTTTATTTCATCCAGGATGATTAGGTCGTAGGTCCCGTTTTCCATAGCATCTTCGAACGCTGCAAGTCCTTGGTGGGCCACGTATATGTCCATAGCTTCGCAAGTCCTTGTCTTAAAAAAGACGCTACGTCCATATTGCTCGATGGTGATGGGGAGATTGGTTTTCTCCAATGCCATTATTTCTCCAATGTCCGGTTTCCTTTTCATAAACTGCAAAATAAGCACGCGAAGCCCTTGTCCCGCGGCCCTCAGGGCCATTCCCAACGCAGCGGAGGTTTTTCCTTTTCCCCTTCCGGTCAAAATGAAAATCAAACCTCGGCGTCTTGAAGCTCCCATCCCCCTTAAGTCCTATGCTTTCAATATGATTAAACGCAATTATTGTCGAGGGGAAGTTACAACAAGAGGAAGGCCGTTGGCAAGTGATTAGCGCGTTTCTATCTTAGTGTTTCCTTCTGAGGATTGTGAGGGCACCCGGCTCCTCGTGCATCAAATTTTCTCCGCGCTGGTTGCCCTCGGGATCGCAGCCACACACCATGGGCGTATGACTCTTGGCTGACATAAGGGGGGCAATCACAAAGCGAAAGCAGGCGGCTGCCGCAGCGCCCTTAAATAAAGGGGCAGCAATGTAGACCCAAAAGAAACCGCCCTCTGGCCCTGGTATGGCTATTGTGTTCCAACCTGCTAAATAAGCGATTAATCTGGGGCCGAAATCGCGGGCTGGGTTGATACCTGTCTGGGTTAGTGGAGCCGTTATGGCTATTATGGCAGCAACGGTGCCGCCGATAAAGATGGGGGATGATCCTTCAGTTGGCCTCCCCACATTACAACCCTCCGTTAAGAGAAAGATCATCATCACCAGTATGAACGTACCCATGCCCTCCACCAGCATGGCTGTGCCGAGTGATACCTGAAACCAGGGAATTGAAACACCTGGATTAGGAAAATACTCTCCAAAAAGCATGGCTGTTCTTACGGATTCCTGAGATCCGCGAACGATGCCATTGGCGACTTCATACCCCACAATGGAAGCGTGAAAAATGAGCAACACAGTGGCTCCGGCAAAGACACCGCCAAGGAGTTGGGATGTCCAGTAGGGCGTGAGCAGGCGAGGCTTCATTCTTCCTGCAAGGACCATCCCCAAGGAGACGGCTGGGTTCAGGTGGGCACACGACAAATGCCGGGTGGCATAAATGGCGAGCGTTACCCCCAGACACCACACGGCGGCAACCTGTGCAAGCCCCATCAGTGCATTAAAAAGTGTGGCGACCGCAACTGCAAAGGTCCCGATAAAGACTAACAGAAAGGTGCCAAGGAACTCGCCGAAATATGTGGCGGCATGTTGTTTCATGAGCCGGCAGATGTTTCAACCCTTGAGAAGGCCAGCTATTCTCTCTGGCTTAAACACCTTCCCCTGGGCGACCACCACTCCTCCAATGGTCAGTGCAGGGCTGAGCAACAAGCCATACTTCTCTCGTACTTCTTCGGATAGGACCCAGAGCTTGACCACTTCAGCCTCTATACCAAGATCTGCTACCGCCTTTCTTGCATTTTCCAGCAGTTCATTGCACTTCTCACAGGGTTGCTCAAGGCCTATGATCTCTATTCGTAGCAATGCCACACCTCCAGTCTGTTTTCTGATGCCCGCATCTCGAATGTCCGCCTAGTAAAAGGGGAAGGCGACAAATACCTTCACGCTTATTGGACGGATTCGCGCATGAGATAGGGCGGCTCTGGATATGCGGGGCTGAAACACTGGAGATCTTCAATTTCAAAGCGCACCCCAGCTTCTCTGCAAACCTTGTCGAGTGTGTCTCGGACAATTGTCTCAAGCTCTTCAGGTTCAAGCCTCACCCGGGCGTTAAGGATGAGTGTTCCGCGGGACAGCTTGCCCAGTTGCTCGCCGCTGATGGCCGGTTCTGACGCAAGCTTTGTAACGTTTGTCCACATGACTCTCCCACCACTGGAAACCACGAACTTTAAGTGCCCTATTTCTCCGTCTCTGCCTCTAAAGGCTTCTCGGAGACTCACGGCGAGTGTATGCGCAAAATCACTGGCTTCGAAGGTTTCCTTTGCGGTCATCCTGATTGCGGCATTGAGCCAGCCCAAGACAGCCTCTGCAGTTGCATATCGATCGTAATCAATCTGGCTCAGGACCGTATTTGCCCCGGGCCTACCCGATAGCAGCTCGTCTAGCCACGCATCCATTCCACCGCCCTCCTTCGCAGATACAGCCCGTACATCCTTATCCGGGAATTTCTCTTTAAGGGCGGCCAAGAGCCTTGCTGTCTCCTGATCCGTAAGGATATCAACCTTGTTAAGGGCGATGATGTCTGCCTCTTCCATTTGCTTTTGGAAGAGGTAAGCCACCTCCTCTGGAAAGCGAGTCGCCGTTTCTCCCAGGACCAACTCACGCACGCGATCCGGATCGACCATAATGGAGAAAGGAGCGAACCTGAATGCGTCGCGGTAACCAATTTTTATGGGGTTGGCCACCGCGGCCACAAAATCGGTACAACTTCCCACAGGCTCACCCATAAGGATGTCGGGGTTGTGGGCGAGAATCTTTTCTATGTGGTCCATCAATTCATCGAATTTACAACAGAAACAGCCCTTCACCACCTCTTCCACAGGCACACCGAGTTCGTGGAGCAACTGCTTCACGATCACCGTATCCACAAGGTTTTCCGTCTGATCATTTGTGATAATTCCTACCCGCATGCCCCGCTGGATCAGGCCCTTAGCGAGGGCTGCCAGTGCCGTTGTCTTCCCTGAACCAAGGAATCCGCCCGCAAAGATCAATTTCACAGGTTTTTCCACCGTTATTTTTCGGGGAACGACCATCTTTTCACCTCCTATCCGTCCAAATCTTCTAAACGTTCCACTTGAGGGCCTTCAGAGGTCTGAAGTTCAATTTTGGGTAATGGGGGGGAAGGGTAGACGCTACTCGCCTTGTGGAAAAACCGGGTAATCAACTCCAGCTGAATATGCAACGTCTGCATCCAACGCGAAAGACATTCCTTCCCTGCCTGCGTTAGATAGTATTTCCGTTTTGCCGGGCCTTTGTCAGGGGTATCCCATTGAGAAGAGAGTACACCCCGCTGTTCCAATATCTTCAAATGGCGGTATAGGCCCGTAATATTCATAGAAATTCCAAGATCTTGCATGTAACTTTTCAAAATTTTCTTGATCTCATAACCATGGGTTCCCTCATGGTTATGGATCGTCAAGAGTATCCAGGGGGCGGCAAAGTGCGACATGTTTTTCCCTGAACAGGGACAATCGTCAAAATCGACGGCCATGGGATGATAGCCTCCTTTTTTATCTATTATACAAAGTATAATATCAGCAAATTAAACATACATCCCTCCCAAAGTCAATACTCAAAAGAATCGTGTAAGCGCTATAGACTATTTTTCACGGGTCAAGGAGAAACGCGTTCCAAGGAAGGGGGAGGGGAACCTGGTCGTGGCTTGGCGCGAGTACGAGGTGGGGAATGGTTTCTTTCCCTTATTTGTGAGGGAAGGTACCAAAAACGTACTCCTCATATTCTGTGGGAAATTCCAGGTACTGCTCCAGCTTCGCCTCATTGGCTTTTCTCTCTTTGTTGTCTTTCCACGCAAGCCAATTGTCAATGGTCTGCCACGTGGAGATCACAATGATGCGGTGGGGATCGTAATGGCTCATCAAAGTCTCGCCCGTTATGTATCCCTTCTGGTTCATAGCAGCAGAGCGGGTTTTGTTGAGAAGGGCGAAGACCTCTTTGGATTTACCCTCTTTTATGTGTCTCTTGATTAATACCTTGACTGCCATGATGACCTCCTTTCTGTGAACCCATTTTAAACCCTGGACCCAGATATTCACGAATTCTGCCAAGCACGATGCGGGGGATATCTTCTCTCTTCTGTACGGCGTAAATGCCAATCTGCTTATGAAGTTTCATGGAATTGCGAAATTGCTGGACCTGTTCGTTGTCTCCCACGTGGACGGCCGTAACGCGATTCCTGCACTTGCTGAAATACTGGATCAGGATTTTTAGGTTGGTGATCTGCATGTCCGTGATCAGGAATATATCTGGCACACGATTCCCTTGAATGGCTTCTATGTCCTCCATCAGAATCTTGGTGCCTCCCCCGAGATGGTGACAAAGGGTCCTGTAAATTTTATGCCGATCCCTTGAATAGGATAGGATTCGCCTGCCCCCGGCGCTGGCGTCGCTGAAATTGTAAACGGCCACCTCTGCTTCGTTCCTGAGGTACGCGTCGCAGGCACATGCCGCGCCTAAGACTGCATAGGAGAGAGAATGTAAAGGGTTTTGCATGCTGCCTGAGGAATCGATGACGATTAGACAGTCCGGGGTTCTTTCCTCCTGGTGGAAAACCTCCCCTTCCAGGTACTGCCAGGTCTGCGTTATCCCAGGCATAATCTTTCCAAAACTTGTCCACGGATCGATATGCTGGTAAGGGCGACCTACCTCCCACGAAATATGGTGATGGGGATACATGGCCCCGCTTCTTTTCATGGGCACTTTTCGAATGGGAAGGGAAAAGTTCTCTGCGAGTTTCATATAATAAAGGATGTCTGCATCCATAGACATGCCGCGCCCAAGACCCATACCTCTGTTCCCAGGCCGCAGGGCATTCAGAATTTCGTCTTGGAAATCTCTGATGGCTTCTTTGAATTCCGAAGGAGATCCCGCATCAGCGGCCACCTCCTTGAGACCTTGCTCAACTTCCTGTGACGCGTACTGCTGAATACCATGGCAACCAAGTGGACAGGAACCTGTCAACCCGCCTTTCTGCTCCACCACCTCAAGGAGGGGCTGGAGCAGCAGGGCGAATCGCCTGATACTTTTGGTCCAGCGGGACCGGTCCAGGTAGGGCAGGCGGGATAGCTTACCGGAGATTTCTTCATGCCCTGCAACGCCCAGATCCATACCCCATACCCTCTGATAAAGGGCGAGAATAACCTCCTCAAACGTATCTCTGTCCAATTGCCCATAGATTTTTGGAAGAGGGGTGTCCATCTGGCTGACACACTGGGTATTTGCCACCACGTCCATGAATGCATCTGTGGTCCTGCGGGCCATTCGTTTGTCTCTGAGGACCTTCTTGGCTTCCCTATAGAGTTTCAGATGGGATGAGAGGTTCCAGGGACAGAAGCGATAATGGGAGACGGCATGGTCCAAAAGCGCTTCCACAACTTCCTGTGGGTTCAGCACAACAGACATCTTCTCCACAAAGGCCCTGGAGAGGGAGATCTTCTTGGCCTTGATATCCAGACCCACACGTCGCTCTCCTTCGATGCACCTGGGAGGAGGAAGTTCAGGAAAGAGATGCCGCTTTTTGACTTTGGGCCAAACCGTCTTTATGAGATTCTCAAGTTCAAGCATAATCCCTTGTGCTGTTTCCAATCCATTAGACAGAAAACTCGTCATTGCGAGGAGTCTCGCGAAAGCGAAACGACGAAGCAATCTCGGGACGCATGGTGACGCGTTCAGATTGCTTCGCTGCCGCTCGCAATGACATGCGTTGCCATGTCTTGCTATTTAAATCGTTCAATATAGATCGTGTAGTTTAACTCGCCAAACAGAGTTTTGATCACTAAAATTTGGGATATTTACGTCATCCTATAAGTTTGCCGTTCTGCAGAATTCTCCCACCGTGGCGTGCTTGCCCGATGCTTTGTATCTTTCCGCCTACGCGTATTTCTCCGCCGTGCATCCATTCTCCTGTACTGCGCCCCGCATCCTTGCTAACCCTAATCTCCCCTTCCAACATCCCAGCTCCACACCAGTTCGCCACCGCCCCTTCGACCACCAGACGCCCTCCGTGGAGTCCGGCACCGCAAAAGTCCCCGGCATCTCCTTGCAGTACGAGGGTCTTCCGCTTGGCCAGTGCATAGCCGAGAAAGTGAAAGGTTCGCTGGTAATCTTGGAGTCTAAGTCGGATGCGGTTTTCATGGGCATGATTGACCAAGGCGGAGATGTACAATCCGGCGGGACCAGGTATCATATAAGGGATGTGGTCAGAACTGTCCAAATCGGCACAAAAGGCCTCAATATCGTAACGGTCGTATTGAAGTCCACGGAGCCTGCTCACTGCGTCACCATAAACTTTGAGCACACGGTTATGCTCCACAGGCCAAGCCAGGTTTTTGATCTCTCCTTTTACCAGCCTGAGGTAGGCCTCCATGATCCACCCCATTACATCCTGTTTCGCTTGTGCAATGCGCTCCACCGGATCTTCCTGTAGCCTGTAGCTGTCAGGATGAAAATCCAGAAAAGGGTTCTTCATGCCTTCAAGACCTCCTTTGCCAGGTCCTTGCTAATTTCCCAGTAGAGGGGATGATCACCTTGAATCGGATCCAGGGCTTCTCCTTCAGCGATGCGGCATGCCACGGATAATGCATTTTTGATCTGTGGCGCCTGTTCCATGTAACGCCGATGCATTTCGCTAACGGCATTTTTGGCCATAAAGATGGGTAAGGGGTCCTCCCTGACCTCATTTCCCCATAAAGCGAGGGCTTCTTCTTTCCACTGTATTCTGTGAGATAGTGCGAATGGCAAGACAGCCATGAGGTGTTCCAGGTCCACCACTTCATTTCCCAGTAACCAGGCGAGGGCCTGCGAATAGGTTCTCACGCTGATGGGAAGACGGTTAGAGCTACAGTTTTGGATGGCGTTGCACAGGTATCTCGTATAGTGACACCCTTCCTCGCAGACCTCGTGCGATCGCTTTTGGCCAAAGCGGTAACAGAATGAGAGCTCTGAAAGAACGAGTCTGAGAAAGGCGTTCGCATCCAAGTCCAAAGGGATTTTCTCCTTCTCTGCACGAATGGCCTGCCGGTCCTCACTGGAAAGCGTCTGAAGGCCCAGTTCTTGTGCCAGGATTTCACCAAATCTGTCGCAGAGCGCTTCAACCCGTTCCATGCGGACATGATAAGGTACCCTTTCGCAGAGGGTACGATGAAATGCCTGCTCCAATGTCTCATGACGAAGGGCTTGGCCATTGGCGCCCTGTAGCCCAATTTGGTAGGCCAGGTTGGGGCCGGGATGCTTGGACTCCACCATAACGTCAAAGCGGTCCATGAGAGGCGCAATAATCGTATTTGTCCCTCGATCTTGATAGTTGGCTGTGGCAAAAAGACAGAATTCCCGATTGATAATGGCATCATTGAGATACTCCCACTTGCCCCGATCCACACCGTCCAGAATGATACTCTGTTTGGTTTCAGGGAGCCGGTTGATCTCATCAACAATCTTCACGGGCAAAAGGGCAAAATAGGACCATATAACCACCTCTTTGCCCTGGTTGAGTTCTCCCAGATCCGGCCTTCCGATGATCTTCTCCTCGGTCTGCTCTGGATGGCCGGAAACCTCACTTTTCCAGACAGTCTCCATGGGAAAACGATACAACAGGGCGCTTATATACTCTGCAGACGTGGTCTTACCGAGTCCCGGTTCCCCAATGATAAGTTCTTTTCCTTTGCAGAGTCCTGTTAAGAGACTCATCAAAAGCGCAGAATTGTAAGGTATCCCCTTGATCTCCTGATCAGGCCGATTCAGGTAGAATTCTCCCTGGATATAATCGTAAATCTTCCAAACTGTTTCCCTAAGAAGTCCATTTTTTATGGGTTTCATTCTGATTTTAGCCCTCTAGTTTTGATTTCATATTTCATGCACAGAAAGCATTTTCCCGCCACTAGCCCATCTCCCTTCCCCTGCCTCTGGAGGCGGCGTCGGAATTTGTCATCCCGGCCAAATCCCGCGGAGCGGGATGCGAGCCGGGATCCAGAGTGATTTAATTTTTCGCTCGCCTCCTGGATTCCGGGTCTCGCTCAACCCCCTATCGAGTACGAGGCAGGATTGCGGAGCTCGCCCGGAATGACAGTCTTGCCGAATGGCGACACAGCCTCTTTGTTTTATCCTCATTTCTTGTGGACCAATTTTGCATTATTTGTCTTGGCGCAAAGGCCAAGATAATACATAATCAATTCACTCATCCTTTGACCCCCTTCATAAATTCTGCAATCCAGCCTTTTGTCATGACCATAGAGAACGGGCCACACTCGAAAGAGAAGATTTTTTCGCACCCCCTCTTTTTCGGTGATCACATATTCTTCCACGGTACCACTTTCAACGGTCCTGAAATATTCGATCTCTGCCTGGAGCTTCTCCTGGAGAACGAGCCGGATGAGATCAAGCACCTCAATAAGATCCATGTACATGGGGCGGTGGAAGACGTTCTCACCTAATGTGAGGCCTCCCATTTGCCTCAGGTATATATTTTGGCCCTCCGGAACCGTCTGGCGATTCCAGCTTTCCTGCGGGGATTTCTTTTTCTCCATTTCGATAGGTGCCTACAGAACAAAGATCACAACTATCCTACACGATTCCTTGAACGCATGTAAAGACTACCGTAGAGGCTGATGGAAAACGCCCATCTGCTTCGTTACCCTCATCCCTCGTCACTGCGGCGTAGGTCTATGTACGCCTCATTCCTCGGGATTTCGGAAGCCTTGCATCTGGGCATTTTCCATCAGCCTCTCAAAAGCCGGTTTTTCGACAGTCTCGTATGCCTCGTCATAACCTGGACGGACTTGAAGCCCCATTTCGTTGCGTTAACGGGGAAGAAGTGATAATGGATGAAGGATCTGGAGTATCAGGATTCAATGAATAATGCCTATCCCAAACTGCCCTATAAAATTGGCGCTCCTTCCATGGTATTCGGAGAGGATCTACTTGAAAATGTACGGCTATTGGCAGAGCGTGTGGATCATATTGAGATCATTCTTTTTCACACGCCTTTCCTTCACAATATTCCTGGCCCTAAAGAGATTCGCACCCTCAGGGAAATAGGGAAGCAGAAAGATGTCACTTTTACAGTACACCTACCAGACTCTTTGGAGATAGCCTCCTCGGATAGATTAAGACGAAAGGAATCCTTAGAACTCGCCAGAAAGCTCTTTCTAGAACTGGCGGAAGTTGATCTTAGTCACTATGTGCTTCACATCCCTTTTACAGCGCCCACACTCGTACCTGTGCCAAACCTGTATTTCCACACAGGAAATGAACAAGATTGGGATGGATGGACGAAGCGGGCCTTGGAGTCTTTGGAGGTGCTTTATGAGGGAATAGGGCAGGGGAACAAATTACTTGTGGAAAACATCAATTATTCTCCCTCTTTCTTGGAGCCCTTTTGGGAGGAAGGGTTTTGCGGATTCTGTCTGGACATTGGGCACCTGGTGCTCGGGCAGGAAGATGTGATGGGGGTTATGAAACAGTATTTGAATGTCACACGGGCGATCCACCTCCATGGCGTGCGGGGATATGAGGAGCATTTGAGCCTTTCTGTTATGCCCAGGGACTTGCTGGCTGGCTGGTTGCGATATTTGAAAAAGGCCTCCTTTCAGGGTGTGTTACTCTTAGAAATGTTCAGCCCACGAGACCTGGGGGAGTCCATGGATATTCTCCTCGAAAGACCCTGATTTTTCTACGGATTCATTCTCTCCAAGTATTCTGCAGCATATGTGGCAGCCCTTGCCCCATCCGCACAAGCCGTGAGCACCTGCCGAACATTCTTGTCCCTTACGTCCCCCGCAGCGAAAAGCCCTGGAACGGAGCTCATGAGTCTTTCATCCGTCTTGATGTATCCCTCAGAGGTGGTTTCTACCTGGATATCCAGCATTGAAGTGCTCGGCGTCCACCCAATGGCCAGAAATACACCGTCGGCAACTATTTCCCTTTTTTCTCCCTCTTTTGTGGAAACCACCAAGGCCTCAAGGAGATCCTGGCCGCTTAGGTCAACGACCTCCGAATTCAAGAAAATGTCGATATTATCTTGTGCTTCGACAAGTTTCTGGTGTGCGGCGTCCATCTTAAGTCTGCTGCTGCGGCATATGAGCACCACCTTTTCCGCGATTCTTGATAGGGAAAGGGCATGCTGGCCAGCCGCGTTGTCGCTGCCGACGACGGCTAACGTGGCATTCCTCCCTCTGAAAAGGGGACCATCGCATATAGAACAGAAGTGAATACCTCGCATATTGGGATTACGAATCGCCAATCTCTTAGGTACCCGTCCCGTTGCCACAATAGCGCTCGGGGCGGCATAATCCTTGCCGTCCACGTCAGTTCCCAAAAACGACCCGCCCTCCTGCCCGAACCTATCCACGCGGGTCATCGTAAAGAAGGCCCCCTCGTCTTGGGCCTGCTTGAAGGCCATCGTACCGAACTGGGTGCCAGGCACTCCCCCGATGAATCCAGGGTAGTTGGCCAAGTTTTCGATCATGTAGACACTCCCCCCCGGTATGTCACCGAAAACAACGGTGCTCAATCCCAAGCGCTGGCCGTAGAGGGCAGCGGTTATTCCACCGGGGCCAGCACCCACAATCATTAGGTCATACTGATTATTTGCCATGATGAGTTCTCCCCATTGAAGATTTAGGAATTTGGGAATTCAGGGATTTAGGGATTGGGAAATTGCGGGGAATTCGGGTACTTGAATTTCTTTAATTCCCCAATTCCTCAATTTCTCAATTCCTCAATTCAAAATTTACTTTTCTACCTGTGACATGGGTTGAAAGGCTCCCAGGCTCGACCAATGTCCGGTTTTGGAGGCCTCTTCAATGCCTTCCATGGATTCGGGCGGCCCGATGAAGACCACCACATTCATATGCTCAATGCGATCCTCAGGGATATCTGATTCCTCAATGGTCCAGTCTCCCATAACATAATTGAAAATATAGATCTGGCCCTTCTCCTTTATGAAGCCTTTCGCCCGCACCACAGAAGAGGGTAGCCTCCCCGCCATTTCTCTCACCTGTTCAAGGTCATTCCCCGACCAGTGATAGGTCACCGAGAGCAAGCGGTCTGGCGGGGTGATTTCAAGATCAGGGTCGTCGAGGAGGTCATCAACGAACTTATCTAGTTCATTCTCCGACAACACGCGCCTTTCACGTCTTTTGGGGACAGATTCTTCGGCAACTTGCGTGGCCTGCTCCTCGGGGAAAAGGAATTGTTCCAAGGGTATATCCGCATAGGTGGTCTCAAAAAAGTATGGGTCGGGATGGAATTGATGGACCACCTTTTTGACTTCTTCGATGGTCTCTGTGGGTGCCAGGTCGGTCTTGTTTATGATGAACACGGTGGAAGAGGCAATCTGCTTCTCCAAGGAGGCGTATGCGCCGTAAGCATCCAGGAAGTGTGCGGCGTCAAGGACGCAGAACTGTTCCATGAATTGGAATCGATCGTCAAATATGGGGAGTTTCAAATCTCTTTTCAGGTCGGAAGGATTGGCAACGCCTGTGGATTCGATGATGAGCACATCGGGCTGAACGGTCTTGTTCAGTTCATATAGGCCCTTGATGAAATCGGTTTTTACACAGACACAGAAGATGGAACCCTTGCTGATTTCCATCATGTCAAGTTCTTCGCCCTCAATCAGAGTGCCATCTATTCCGATCTCACCGAACTCGTTCATCAAAATCGTGAGCTTTTTGTCCTTTGGGAACTTGTCAATGATGCGGTTCAAAAAGGTGGTTTTCCCGCTTCCCAGGAAACCGGTAATAAGATAGACACCCGTAAATTCAGACATAAGCTACCTCATAGAATCCCTGCAACGGTGTTGACTCAATTTCTTGCAACCAAGTCAGGCGGAAGGAACAATCTGATACCGGATACGGGATTCCGGATACCGGATTCAGAAAAAGCTCCTGTTCCATACCTAATACAGACGCGATAACTACGGTGTCATTGCGAGGAGAGGGATTCCTCGCCCGTCATTGCGAGCCCCCATAGATTCGGGGGCGAAGCAATCTCATCTTTTTTCGTTGTGCTTTCTTAGAAAGTATCTGGCTCGGAACAGGCTCCGCCATCTCGGCATGAAGGATGAGATTGCCGCGCTCCCTTCAGGGAGTTTACCCTGAGGTACTCGAAGGGCTCGCAATGACCGTGTGGAGATTATTATTGCGTTCTTATCAGCATCCTATGTTTTAGGTTGCACGCAGCATCAGGCATCCAGAATCCGGTATCCGGTATCACTTCGCTTAGAGCACCAAGACATGGTTCTCAGCCCTTAGCATGACTGTGGCATTATCCGTCTAAGGCATGTTCTCCTTTATCTTCTCTTTCACCTGTTCAACAGAAAGGACTTTGCCCACAGACGCCACCTTCCCGTCGATCACGAGACCCGGCGTCATAAAGACACCCATTTTGGTGAAGTAATCCACGTCCTTGACTTTCGTCACCTCAATATCCGCGTGTGAATCCAGATCCGATACGGCAGACACGGTGTTTTCATAGAGCTGGTCACAACGTTTACACCCTGGCCCTAATATCTCAACTTTCATGCTTCAACCTCCTTCCGAGTTGCGAGTTTCGCGTTCCGAGTTGTAAAAAGGGCGGTCATCAACGCCTAACTTGAAACGAGGAACTCGTAACTATTGTCATCTAGACAGGCCTTCAGCTTTTCCCTCCGCTAAAAAAAGATTGAGGGGATTGTTACAGAATTTACACACACCAAGAGATCCGCGTGAGGGTGTGAGATTCTTCCAAAGTTCTGTGTATTTGTTAATATGGTCAGGATCCATACCTTCTTGCAATTCATCCGGAGGCTCTAACTGTCTAATACGGTCCGATTTTCCACAATAAGGGCACTTAATTCCAAAAAGGGCCATATCCGTTTTCGGCAGGCCGTGTTCAATAACAAACTGTTGAAACTTCTGTATCACCTCATGGTTAATCATAAACTTCACAAGTCCTTTAAAAGAAGTTCAGTGGTTGGCAATCGATGAAACATTCTCTTTTCAGCATGGCGTTCGGAGAGGCCGACTTCAAATGCATAATGGGAAAATTGAAAAGTGTGGAAGGGATTCTTTTCATTCTGTTTCGGTAGGAATTTGTTGCATTGAAATTTTCTGTAACTTATCAGGATTGAGGGTATTCTTGTGGTGGCCAATACTATTTCAAGGCTTTGAAAGGCCATGTTTTTCTAAAGCAGACTCTATGGCATCAACGAGTTCATAGCGAGGAGGTATGGCGTCGAAAATGAGTTCCCCATTAATGAATAACGAGGGTATGGGTGCACATCTCAACCGCTTTTTCAATTCCTCTTCTCCATAGAGGGAGACAGAGAGTTCATAAAAGCGGCGTGCATGTTTCTTGCTTTTCATATAGTCCACTTTGGTGAAGTGGATCAATTCACCGTATGCCGGTATCACTTCCTCGACGGCCTCGGCCATATACTGGCATGCAGGGCAATGATCTCCCTGATGGATAATCTCTATGTGGATGAATCCGTTAGATTCCATCCCTTTTACCCGGGAATCGCAAAATGATGATAACAGGGGCCCCTAAACGGAGCCCCTGGCTTCAAGTTTAGTTGTTTTGTGGTCAATCTTACTTGATTTCGGAATCTGTGCGAGTGAACTTACCTGCTCCCGCCTTAGCAAGGTTCTCCTGAATCTTGTCAAACTCGAATCCGTGCTCGCGGAGTGCCTTGAGACGGTCCCTCATCGCATCGTTAGGGGCACGTGCTGCCATTTCATCAATGAGTTCCTCATATTGAGGGATGATGCTTTCGAATACCAGATCCCTCTCAATGCAGATAGTTGGCAAAACCCGCCCTTTCAGCTCCAGGAACTTACCAATTCCATTTTTGTTCTTGATAGACCACTCACTGTACACAATCATCTCCTGGACGTCTTTGGGCAGGGCCGCAATGGATTCCATCATGT
>CP070840.1:1104808-1113087 GCA_020342025.1 Deltaproteobacteria bacterium | reverse complement strand
GGGCTTTCGTACGAGTTGCAGTTCCTCTTTGTAGCTTTCTATGAGGTCCATCTTCGATCTAACGAATACAAATTAGGTAATTTTTTCGTGGCATCTTCCAGTAGCCTCAAGCGGGCTGCTCAGTTTCCCCTTCCGCCTTTCCCCCGTTCCACCGTACCAGGCTGAATCATCGACTTTCATAACTTCCGGTCAGAACCTTCCTCGTTTCACGGATTTCCAACCTCCATGTCACCTCCCGTACATTTTCTTGATCAGGTCTGCGTAGCGTTCCTCCAGGAAACGGCGCTTGACCTTCTTTGTGGGCGTGACGTCTCCGTCTTCCTCGTAGAAACGTCTGGGGAGCAACTCGAATTTCTTGATCGTTTCCACCCTGGAGAGGGTTTTGTTGACCCTGGATACCTCACTATCAATAAGCTTTCGAATCTCTGGATTCTGAGTCAGGTCGGCGAAGGTGGTGAAAGGGATCCGGTTGTCCTGGGCATATTTGGTGACGTTGTCTTCGTCGATGAGAATCATAGCGACCAAATACTTCCGGCCATCTCCGATAACCACGGCATCTTGAATGTAGGAACTGAACTTCAGCTTGTTCTCAATGAAAGCGGGGGTGATGTTTTTGCCGCCCGCCGTGATGAGGATGTCCTTCTTGCGGTCCAGGATCTTGAGATAACCCTCTTCCACGGCGCCCACATCACCCGTATGAAGCCATCCATCTTTAATGGTTTCCGCAGTGAGCTGGGGATCCTTAAAGTATCCTTTGAAGACATTGGGCCCTCTGACCAAGATCTCACCGTCTTCAGCAATTTTGACCTCCACACCCGAAATGGGCTCCCCAACGGTGCCCCACCTGGGCCGGTCGAGGCGCTGGGTCGCGATGACTCCGGTGGACTCTGTTTGGCCATAACCCTCTCTTAGGGGGATGCCCAACGCATTGTAGTACTCGAAGAGTTCGGGGGAGGCGGGAGCTGCTCCGCACACGGCGTAGCGCACGCGCTCAAAACCCAACTGACGCTTTAGATGATAGAGGACCAACCCATAGAGGGGCCAGTAGAGCGCAGCCCATTTTAGGCGTTCGGGGCTTCCTTTCTTGGTGCGCACATAACACAGGCCCACGCCAACAGCGAGTTTGTAAAGAGCCCTTTTTACGAGGGTAGAGTCGGACATGCGTATGTAGACCATAGAGGCAAACTTCTCCCATATGCGGGGCACACTACAGAAGATGGTGGGAGAGACCTCCCTCAGATTTTGTGCCAAAGTGTCGATGCTCTCAACGAAATTCACGGTGCACCCAGCCTCGACCGCCCCGAACATAGAAATGAGGTTCTCATAAATGTGGGCGAGGGGCAGGTAGGAGAGGAGCTCATCGGTCTCATAGAAGGGGTTGGCGGCAACAAAAGAATCAGTGAGATAGAGAATATTCTTGTGGCTGAGCATGGCGCCTTTTGGCGGACCCGTGGTGCCAGACGTGTATATGATCATGGCCGTATCGTCCAGGTTTATGGCCTCAAGCCGATCCGATACAGAGTCCGGATAGTGTCGGAGATACTCCTGACCTTTGGCAAGAAACTCATCGAAGAAGATCATCTTCTCATGGGAAAAACCCCAGAGTCCCTTGGGGTCCCAGACGACCACCTGGTCGGCTTTGAGTTCATCCATGATCTGAAGGACCTTGTCCACCTGCTCCTCGTTTTCCACGAAGAGCACATTCGCTTCTGAATGGCCTACCACATAGGCCACCTGTTCTGCAGCCGAGGTTGGATAGACACCACAGGTGGCGCCACCCGCGGTCATCACCCCTAAGTGGCAGATCAACCACTCGGGTCGATTGTCACCCAGGATGGCCACCCTGTCTCCTGGTTTCAAACCCAAGGACAGGAGACCGGCGGCCACCTCCTGTACCTTTTTGCCGTACTCCGCCCAAGAGACCCGGTTCCAGATGCCGTAATCCTTACGCCGGAGGGCCACACGGTCTCCTAATCGGTCTACCTGGTGGAAAAAGAGGTCAGGAAAATGGGTGGCCACATACTGCATCACCAGGTTCTCCTTTTCTTGTAGAGTCGCCAACCCTTGGGAGAAACGGCTTCCCCGCCAGCGCCCAAATAGAGTTCCTGGACATCTTCATTTTCTTGAAGTTCCTGGGCCGTGCCTTCCAGTACGATTCGGCCAGATTCCATGATGTAGCCAAAGTTGGCAATGCGAAGGGCCATCTTGGCGTTTTGTTCAACCAAGAGAATGGTGGTGCCTGCCTGACTTATCTTAGAAAGGGCATCGTACACCTCACGCCCCACCCTGGGCGCCAATCCGAGGGATGGCTCATCCAGCATGAGTAAGTTGGGACGACGCAGCATGGCACGCGCCATGGACAGCATCTGCTGCTCACCCCCGGAGAGGGTTTCGGCCTGCTGCTTGGCACGTGCTTTAAGAATGGGGAAAAGCTGATAAAGGAATTCGAAGTCCTCTTGGATGCCTGCGTCTTTTCGTCCCCAACACCCGAGATCCAGGTTCTCCTTCACCGTGAGCTCCCGGAACAACCCTCGATCTTCTGGAACATAAACGATTCCCAGACGGGCGATATGCTCTGGAGGCAGCCGGTGAACGCGCTTTCCCATAAACTCGATTGTACCCTTGTTGGGTTGGTCCTTCAGCAGGCCGGCGATCGTCTTGAGCAAGGTGGTCTTACCCGCACCATTGGGCCCCAGAACCGTGAAGATTTCCTTTTCTTTCACCTCCATTGAAAGTCCGTGGAGGGCATAGATCCGGTCATAGTAAAGGGTTTCAATGGTGGCGATTTTCAATAAAGGCGTCATGAGTCACTCAAAAGTCAAATCGTTTCAAGTTTTATTGGGCCTCCGGTTCCGGCCAACGTCGAGATACCGGATACCCGATGCCAGATACCGGATAATGTGAGAGAAAAACTTGTTAATGGGCTTACCCCATTTTTATCTGGAATCCGGCATCCGGAATCTGGGATCGCTAGGTTAGTATCCTTTAATCAATGCTCAGCAGATGGTTTAGTTGAAAATCTTCTTGCGTATCAAAACGCTAGCCTTCCCCAAGATAGGCCTTGATCACGGCTGGTGCCCGCTGCACCTCTTCCGGACTGCCCTGGGCGATCTTCTGTCCATAGTCCAGGGCCATCATGCGGTCTGCCAATCTGGAAGCGAGCCTCAGGTCATGTTCCACCAAGAGAATGGCCGTCTTGTATCTGCCTTGAATCTCTGTGATGCGGTAAGCCGTTTCCTCCTTTTCCTCAGCCGTCAATCCGGAAATGGGCTCGTCCAGGAGGAGCAATTGCGGTTCCATGGCCAGTGCACGGCCCATCTCCACACGCTTCTGAACACCATAGGGACAATCAGAAACGCGTGACTGTCGGTAAGCCTCAAGATCAAGGAAATCGATGATTTCCTCCACCACTTCCCGGTGGCGCAATTCCTCGCTCCGCATGCGCAGGAAGGCCCGGATAGGATTTTTTCGGAACTTGATATGACGGCCAAGGAGCAGGTTGTCCAGAACGGTCATGTGCAGGAAGAGGCGCAGGTTTTGGAACGTCCTGGCAATACCCCTCTGGGCAACGGCATCGGGAGACAACCCCAGGAGGCTTTCATTCTGAAAGAGGACTTGGCCCTGGTCAGGACGGTAGACGCCAGAAATGCAATTGAACATGGTGGTCTTGCCAGACCCATTGGGCCCGATGACGGAGAGGATCTCCCCATCTTCCACCTGGAGGTCCACCCCGGCCAGGGCCATAATGCCTCCGAAGCTGATGGCCAGTTGATCGAATTGGAGCAAAGGCATATTCTAAAACCAGGGTTTGTGGACCTTGTAATCCGTGACAGGCACGATCTTCCCCTTCTCGGCCTTCGCCAGTCTGGAGCCGTTCATCCCATGGTGCCGGTTGGGCCCGTAGTTCACCGGAGCGCCCATGCCCTCGGGTCTCCAATTCTTGATGGACTCCATAGCGCGGATCATCTTCTCGACCGTCAAATCTCGCCCGGCCCGCTTGAGGCCCTCTACAAGATGCATCATGGATGCAGACCCAAACACAGCCATGAACTCCATCCCCACGAGCTTGGGATTGTACTTTTTCAGGATATCGAAAACCCGATCTGCCGCCGGATCGAAACCCGGGATATCGGCATGGGCCACCTGGGCTGGATAGACCCCTTCCCAGAGTTCTCCAGCGATCTTATACATGATAGGATCGCCGAGAGGGAAAGAAGCCAGGACCTTGGGTCGATATCCGATCTTGGCGGTTTCTTTCATTATGAGGGCACCGTGTGTTGGGGTGGCGATCAGATACAGGGTGTCTGCGCCTGACTTCTTGAGTTTAATGGCATGGGCACTTAGGGCCCTTTCGGTCACTTCATAGGGGACCGGTCCCACTAATTTGGCCTTGCCACTCAAATCCACGATGGCCTTGGCAATCCCTGACCAGCCCAGTTTGCCGTAGTCATCGTTCTGATAGAAGATGGCGAATTTCCTGCTGCCCAAGTTTTTGAAGGCCCATTGGGCGATCCACTCGGCCTCGTCTTCGTAGTCCGGATAGGCGACAAATATATAGCGACGCTTTTCTTTGGGGTAATCCACCCACATGCGTGTATTCCCGTAGGCATTGATGAGGGGGATCTTGTTATCCGGAAAGAAGTCCCGGCACGTGTGGACGACTGCCGTTCCGAGGAGCTGGCATCCGGCGAAGATCTGGCCCTTCATCTCCTGAAGATTGGCCAACGCGCGGGCAGGGTTGTACCCATCGTCCTTCATGATCACCTTGATCTTTCGGCCGTGGATCCCCCCCTGATCGTTGACATAGTCGGCCCATGCCTTGGCTCCATGGGCTGTAGTGCCCCACAGAGCTGCAGGTCCGGAGAATGGGTCGGTTATGCCGATAACCACCTCGGTGTCTGTAACCCCTGGGACATCGGCTCCGAACGCCGTAGGCGCAATGAAGAAGAAAACAAGCAGAATCCCAATCCAGAATGTAGCCTTTTTCATGGTGACCTCCTATTATTATAAGGTTAAAGTAGGGAATGGGCCCCTGAGGGCCCTGGTCTCGCCGCAAAAACTTAGCCGTTTATTTTTTCAGCCTCACTGGATCGATTGGGAGAAAGGAAAGACCGGTTTTATACCGGATCGGATGATATCTTAAGAACAGGACTTGGGTCGATATGGAGTATATGCAGCGTTGGGGGAAAGGTCAAATGGTATTTTCCTGTGTCCTGCGGGCCTGCCATCAATATTTTCCGCCATGCTCCTTTTTGATCTGATTCCTATCTACTTCACCATCCGCGGTTTTGGGCAGGGAATCCACGAAAACCACATGTTTCGGCTTTTTATATCGTGCGATTTTGGAGGCCACAAAGTCGATCAGCGTCTGGGGCTCCAGTGACTTCCCAGATTTTAAGACGCAGACGGCCTTGATCGCCTCACCCCATTCTTTATCTGGGACACCGATCACGCTCACCTCCGTAATGTCTTCATGATCGAGGATCGCCTTCTCCACCTCGGCAGGATAGACGTTTTCTCCCCCCGGCTTGATCAGCTCTTTCTCCGCTTTTCGCTTCACGTACCACAGGTATCCCTCCTCATCAAAACGGCCTATATCTCCTGTGTGATGCCAGCCGTTGCGAAAGGTGTAGGCGTTGTCCTCGTCCAGACCCCAGTATCCCAGAAACACCATGGGTGAACGGACACAGATCTCTCCAGGCGTTCCCGCGGGGACCTCATTGTCGTAATCGTCAAATAGGGCAACCCTTGCCAGACGCGTGGGTCGTCCTGCGCTACCCGGTTTCTCTTCCACGGGACCCGATGTTACTCCCAAGACCTCTGTCTGTCCGAATCCGGTCCCGTACTTGGCATGGGGCACCAGTTTTAAGAAGCGCTGAATATTGTCAGGGCTGTCGAGCCCTGAGACATATCGAAGACTCGATATATCGTAGGAGCCCTCTTGGTATTTGTCCATGAGCATCATCAGGATCGGGGCAAAATTGAAAAAGGTGGTTCCCTTTTCTTTTTCAATGAGTTGGAGGGTGAGTTCGGGGTCAAAACGTTCGACAATCACATTTTTTCCTCCGGCCTGCATCACGGCCATGGCCATGGCAAGTCCTGCAATATGAAAAAGGGGAAGAATGCAGATGTGACAGTCTTCTGGCCCGAGAGCGTTGCTGTGCATCATCCACAAGTTCGTAAAAACAATATTGGCCTGGCTCAAGAGGGCGCCACGGGGACGGCCCGCCACAGCCGCCGTATGAATAATCACGAATCCAGAATCCGCCGGGATGTCCCATTCAGCCTCAGCGCCCTCTTGGGAGTAGAGTTCTTCGAAGGGTCGAAATCCCTCAGGCACCTCACCCCCGCCGATGCTATAGCATCTCTCAATGGATTTGACCTTGCTCGCAGTTTCTTCAACGATTTTGCGGTACTCCGGGCCACCAAAGACGAACTTTGGTGTACCGTCATTTAGGACATATTCCACCTCATTTTGCTGAAAACGCCAATTCACAGGCAGTAGGATGGCGCCCATCTTTGCAGCGGCCCCGTAAAGAATCATGAATTCATCGCAGTTATGGGCCACCACGCCAAGCCTGTCCCCATTCTTGACGCCCGCTTGGAGAAGACCAGCAGCCAGTCTGTCGCATTTCTCCTTAAATTGCCTGTGTGTTAAGCGTATGTCGTTGAAAACAATAGAGTCCCGATCAGGATGGATCTGGGCGTTACGGCAGATAAAGTCATAAACGGTGTAGTCATAAAGTCCCATATCGTTCACCTCTCTAAAAAACTAAAAACCATAAACCATTCCGAATTTCGCAAGGCTGACAAGAACGGTCATGATTATCAAGAGGCTGTCGGAAAACGCCCATCTGCTGCTTTACCCTCATCCCTCGTCACTGCGGCGTACTTCTATGTACGCCTCATTCCTCGGGATTTCGGAAGCCTTGCATCTAGACATTTTCCATCAGCCTCTCAGAAGCCTGTTTTTCGACAGTCTCCAAAGAACTTTGCGAAACTGGGATAGGCTGACATCTTGTCATTTCTATCCGCTTGCTGCGGGGTATGGGATAGCTTTGAAGTTTACTCGGAAATATAAGGAAGGGGCCAGATCCGGAAGTAATCTCTGAATTTTATCCATATCCCCACAAGCCCCTCTGGTTCGAAAAGGATGAACAGGATGATAAGCCCGCCAAAGACAAGCTCCTTCATGGGTCCAAGATAGATGGTGAAGTTGGGGTCATAGACTCGGCCGATATAACTGACAATGAGATCAAGCAAAACAGGTACGAGGGTAATAAAAATAACACCGAAGACCGTACCCACCAGCCTTCCCAGACCTCCCACCAGTACCATGACGAGAAAGATGATGGAGTTAAGGAAGACATATTCCTCAGGGATCGCGGTTCTGAGTAATCCAGCAAAGACGGCCCCGGCCACACCGGCATAAAAGGCACTGATGGCAAAGGATAGGAGCTTGTATCGGAAAATAGATATTCCAATGATCTCCGCGGAAACGTCGTTGTCGCGAATGGCGATGAAGGCACGGCCGATCTTTGAGCGCGTGATATTTTTGGCTCCCCACATCAGGATGACCGCCAAGAGAAAGAGAAACAAGAAGTAGGTCTGGTTGTTTTCCAGGGAGATACCGAAGAGATGGGGTGTGGGAAGCTCAATCCCCCTTATTCCTCGTGTCACACTGTCCCAGTGAATGATGACGTATTCGATGACAAACTGGAAGGCCAGGGTGGCTACCATGAGATAGAAACCCTTGATGCGAAGGGAAGGAATGCCCACAACGATTCCGCACAGAGCCGCCACAAGGCCGGCAAGGAGGATGGAGAGAGAAAAGGGGCATCCCAGGTTTGTTATTAAAAGGGCTGAAGTGTAGGCACCCACCCCCCCAAAGGCGGCATGCCCCAGGGAGAGCAGGCCTGTGAATCCCACCAGGAGGTTGAGGCCGATGGCAGCGATGAGATTGACCAGGATCAGGTTCCCAATAAAATAATGATACTCGTTGGCACCAATCCCGAACGTAGACCCAATGAGGGTGAGGGCTACAAAGAAAAGAAAAATGACAAAACAGACCCTCTTAAAGCGGGTGCGAAAAATCCTCTCGTCTTCTCCATAGCTGAAGACCGCTGTTGAAGAAAAATAGGCGTTATATAATTCGGCCAAAGACCTCAATAATCTACCTCCTCTATGGCAACGGTTCCCTTAAAGGTTGAGACTCGACCATCTTCATAACGTATCTCAATGTCCAGAACATGCTCCTTCTGGGATTGATAGAGATCTTT
>CP070840.1:1101227-1104708 GCA_020342025.1 Deltaproteobacteria bacterium | reverse complement strand
TTTGAGGCATAGGTCTCGAAACAAAAAACAAATATTTGGAATTTTCCTCTTCTTACTCACACCTGTGAGGTACAGAATGATGTTTACCCATCCAGCCCCACTAATCGCCACCTTAGAGGCCTTACATGAAGGCCAGGTCGATCTCATCACTTATGTGGATGAGATGTGTGATCGGGTTGAAAAACTCGATGCCCAGGTCGAAGCGATACTGCCTGAGCCGGACCGGCGTAGACGCTTGCATGCAGAGGCGATGGATCTTCAGGAGCGCTTCACAAATCCAAGTGATAGGCCGCCGCTCTTTGGAGCACTGGTCGCGGTAAAAGATATCATTCACGTGTCCGGTTTTGTGACCAAGGCAGGTTCGGAAGTGCCTCCGGAACTCTTTTCAGGCCCAGAGGCGACATGTATAGGCTGGTTACGTGATGCCGGTGCGTTAATCCTTGGCAAATCAGTGACCACCGAGTTTGCATACTTTGAGCCTGGCCCGACGCGTAATCCCCACAACCTGGAACACACCCCGGGTGGGTCGAGCAGTGGTTCAGCGGCAGGCGTGGCTGCAGGGTTTTGCCCGCTGGCGCTTGGCAGTCAGACCATAGGTTCAGTGATTCGTCCCGCTGCCTTCTGCGGCGTCATCGGCTTCAAGCCGACGCTGAATCGCATACCCACAAAAGGCCTGGTTTACTTTTCCCGCACCATCGATCAAATCGGGGTCTTCACCCAGGATATGGCGGGCATGGCCTTGGCCGCCACGGTGCTCTGTCAGGCGTGGCGTAAACTCCCTGAACGGGATACCTTGCCGGTTTTGGGTGTTCCCGAAGGCCCTTACCTGGAACAGGCTGAGCCGGAGGGCCTAAAGGACTTTGAGGACCATTTGTCCAAACTGGAAGGCATTGGATGCACCATTAAGCGTGTGCCGACTTTGTCCCACATCGATGAACTCAACCATCTGCACCTGCGCTTGATCTTTGCCGAGTTCGCGCAAGAACACCACCAAATGTACGATAGATATGCTGCGATCTACAGCCCGCGAACCGCAGAGATGATTGAGATAGGCAAAAAGGTCAGTGAAGACGAACTGATCACTGCGCGAGCCAACTGTACCCAGTTGCGGGCCGAACTGGAGGATCAAGTGGCCAAACAAGGGATCGATCTGTGGGTCTGCCCTTCTGCCCCGGGCCCGGCGCCAGAAGGCATCCAAGCCACCGGCGACCCTAAGATGAACTTGCCCTGGACCCACGCAGGTATGCCCGTCATCACCCTGCCGGCCGGACGGGCCGAAAACGGGCTGCCCCTTGGCTTACAGTTCATTGCCCCCTTTGGCGCAGATGAGTATCTGGTCGCCTGGTGCCAGATGCTTGCAGATCGTATGAGTGACCCCCTGGCACAGTAAACTGGTTTCGATAGGGAATTTATTTAGACAGGATCAACAGGATCTCAGGGATTTAGTAAGCTTGGAAAGCGGCTCACTCCAAAAGCAGCCCCGACGTTGTATTATCGTCTTTATCGATATACTGTTTCAACAGGACTCCTGATCCGCAGATTACACGGATTCCACAGATGCTCGATTGAAAAGGCATTAGAGATCGCTCAAAAATGGCTTGAAGAAGCTTTCTCGGATAGACACAAGCTAGCTTGTGCCTGATCCGTGAAGCTTTTCAAGCGTCTTGATGAAAGTCATCAAGGTCTCCCCGCGCGCTAGTGCGCGGGGACCTTTTGAGCGATCAGTCATCCTCCTTTATTCTATCCGTGCAATCCTGCAAATCCTGTCTAATAATATGTTTCGTGCTTTCGTTTTTTCGTTTTTTCGTGATTAAAATTTGTGTCTGCGCCAGTCTGCGTGCGTCTGCGGTTAAAAATACTTGGGGTGTTCTCCGTGCAATCCGTGTGTTTCGCGTAGCCGAACCCGTGTCAAAAAATTCTTCTCCGTTGTTTTGCTCGGAGAGCATAATTATATTATCAGCTGACTTGAGAGGGTATTTTATGAGACTTGCAGACAGGATGTATCGTCTGAAGACAGAAAGTGCTTTTGTGGTTCTGGCCAAGGCCAAACAGCTGGAGCGTGAAGGCCGGGACATTGTCCACCTGGAGATTGGGGACACGGATTTCAATACGCCGTCGAATATCGTTGAAGAGGCCTACGCGCAGATGAAAGGAGGGCAAACGCACTACTGCCCCTCGGCCGGGCTTTTGGAGTTGCGCGACGCCTGCTGTGAATGGTTTCGCCGTGATGGAAGGGGAGATTACCGTCCGGAGGAGATCGTGGTGGGGCCAGGAGGGAAGCCGTTTCTTTACTATACGATCATGATGCTCGCCGGACCCGGGGACGAAGTGATCTATCCGGATCCAGGCTTTCCCGTCTACGAGTCCGTCACGCTGTATGCCGGGGCCAAACCCGTGCCGCTCCCGATCCTGGAGGAGCAGGAATTTCGATTCACGCCGGATGATGTGGCCAGCCGTGTGACCGATCGCACCCGCCTCATCATCCTGAATTATCCTCACAACCCGACCGGCGGCACCCTGACCCGTTCAGAGCTGGGTGCCATTGCCGAAATCGCCATTAAAAACGACATCGTCGTTTTGTCCGATGAGGTGTATGCCCACATGCTCTTCGAAGGAGAGCACATCTCTATCGGGACCCTGCCCGGCATGAGGGAGCGCACCATCATGCTCGAGACCTTTTCCAAGACCTATGCCATGACAGGCTGGCGCCTCGGTTTTGTCGCCGCCCCCACTTGGTTAGCAGAGCCTTTGACCCAGCTCATCACAAACTCCGTGAGCTGTGTTGCTCCCTTTGCGCAGCTTGCAGGGGTTAGGGCGCTGCTGGACGACCAGGCCGAGAGCCGAGCCATGATGGAGGATTTCAAAAGAAGACGAGATATTTTTATACCCGCACTCAATGAGATCCCAGGCATCTCTTGCAAATCCCCGGAAGGGGCCTTTTATGCATTTCCAAATGTAAGCCAGCTACCCATGGGGGCAGAGGACTTCGCCGACTATCTTCTGGAGCACGTGGGTGTGGCAACCCTTCCCGGCTCTGCCTTTGGTTCCCATGCTGAGAAGCATTTGCGCATGTGCTTTGCCACCAGTGTGGAAAACTTGGAAAAGGCCATCAACCGTATTGGCAAAGCAGTGACCCAACTCAAGGGGTAACCTGATCGCCCCGCAGGAAATTGGGGTCACAGCTTAAATCTTAAGTTTTGAATAAGAAGATTTAATTTTTAAGATGTGACGCCAAACTCAAAGGAAAGGAGAGGACTATGCGAAGGCTTGCACTCTTGTTACTCATTCCGTTTCTCTTGATTTCTTGTATAGATTATTGGGTAAACCCTATCTCTGATATTGAGGACGACCAGGTGGATGAAGATTTGATTGGAACCTGGGCATTAGGGGATGACGAGCCACGTGTCTTTTTCCACATTCTGGATGAGGGCAAAAACTGTATGAGGTTCGTATGGATTCAGAAGGATGACGAGCCCATTCA
>CP070840.1:1090842-1101127 GCA_020342025.1 Deltaproteobacteria bacterium | reverse complement strand
TGGGACCCGCTGCCATGATTTCTGTCAAGCCTGAGCAGGGAGATGAACTGAAATTCTGGGTGTTCCAGCGCCTGGAAATGTTGAAAAAGCGATTTCCTGGCGCCATGTTCAAGGCGCCCATTTTGAATCCCTCCTCCTTCAAACCCTATACCTTCTTTCTGGAAAAACTGGAGAACCAATACTAAACAGGGCTTCAGGTCGCCAGAGACCCGGGCGTCCCCTTGGTTTGGATGGGCTGTTTTCTCATGGTGGGGGGCTTTTTTATCACCTTCTTCACGTCCCACAAGAGGGTCTGGGTGCGTATCGTAAAAGGGAAAGGCAAGACACGGATCAGTGTGGCAGGGAGAGCAAACAAAAATCCTATCGGGATGGAAAGGGAGCTAGAGCAGGTCACAAGCGAGCTTCAAAATCTATTCCTTGGAGAAGGAAATAAGTCATGATAAACGCCGTGATCCTGAACTATGTCACCTTTGTCTATTTTGCCTCCTTTATGCTCTATCTCCTCATGATGGTCATGGGAAGGGAGGTTTTTGGGCGCCTAGGGACTGTAATCACTTCACTCGGTCTGCTGGCTCATACCATCGCCATTATCCTCAGGTGGGTGGAATCCTATCAGCTAGGAATCGGTCATGCCCCGCTCTCCAACCTCTATGAGTCACTGATCTTCTTCTCATGGACCCTGGTTTTGCTCTACCTGCTCATAGAGTGGCGCACTGGAAACAGGAGCATAGGGACCTTCGCCACGCCTCTGGCGTTTCTCATTATGGCCTATGCCTCATTTACCAATATAAGCAGCCGCATTCAGCCTCTGGTTCCTGCCCTAAAGAGTAACTGGCTACTCGCTCATGTGATCACCTGTTTCGTTGGGTATGCGGCCTTTGGAATCGCATTTGGATTAAGCATTATGTATCTTCTGAAACGACTCGAAAATCCAAATAACGAGAGCCTCTTCTTGAAACTTATACCCAGCTCACCCATTCTGGATGAATTGAGCTACCAGATGATCGTCATTGGCTTCATATTGCTGACCTTGGGGATTATTACAGGAGCCGTCTGGGCCCATTCAGCTTGGGGACGCTATTGGGGATGGGATCCAAAGGAGACCTGGTCCCTTATCACTTGGCTCGTCTACGCTGCCATGCTCCACTCACGAATGATTCGGGGCTGGAGGGGGAAGAAGCTGGCCATATTCTCTATCGTCGGGTTTACTTGCGTGATTTTTACGTATCTGGGGGTGAACCTCGTCCTTTCCGGCCTCCACAGTTATGCTTAATCCTAAGCATGGAAATCAAATTTTGTTAAAGAACGCCTGGAACTCCTGCAAGATGCCCACCTTTGTATCGAGGGTGACATCTTTTTCAAATATAAATTCCAATAAGAATATCATTTTATAATCCACTGCTGAAGTCTCGTACTTCTGCAAGGAGGTCACCACCACATCCTTCAGTTTTCCATAATCCTCTCTGTCAAAGAGGCCGGTTTTTCTCAAAATGAGATTGAGCGCCTCCTTGCCATCCTCCGCATTCTCCAATACGATCTCAATCCCGTCCAGTTTCTTCACAGCTTTAATAATCTTCTCGCTCTCAACTTTAATTTTCATGCCCTGCTCCATCATAAAATAATTAATTGCTCAAATTTTAGCAGTAGTTTGGGAGGCCCTTCCTCGTGTAAAAGGGGGAATCTTACCCCATATGTCAGCTTCTCTTCGTCTATCCACCATAGCATAAGAATATCCAAACCGTCCAGATTAAGTATAAGGAATAAGGGGGTTTGAGTCGACCATATTCTTGAGCCTTCTAATACGAGCTGAACGCAGGTTTTCGCAACTTTCAGATTTCGAAAAGGCTTATCGCCTCACTCTGAGTCTGTGAGACCTGGCAGGCAGGTTATAGGCGCGCCAAACCATACAAACTGTGCCAAGTCCTTGATTCAAGATGGCTAAGAGAATTGGAAATTTCTTGTTTCTGTTTGATATTTGCCTAAATATTGCTAATATCCTCACAATGGCGTTAAGGAGGCAATTCGATGACGAATGAGTCCCGAGGAACAGGTAGAGGTTATTGCGGCAGGATCCTTCACGTGGATTTGAGCACCTCCACGATTTCCTGCCAAGAACTGGACGAAGCCTTCTACCAGAAATACCTGGGGGGTCTGGGCCTGGGCGCCAAACTTCTCTGGGACCGCATGAAACCTGGCGTGGATCCCATGGGTCCAGACAACGTACTCGGTTTCACCACTGGCCTCCTCACAGACACCGGGGCTCTTTTTACTGGCCGGTTTAATGTGGTGGGGAAATCCCCTCTCACAGGGGGCTGGGGTGATGCCAATTGCGGCGGGTATTTCTCACCCTCTCTGAAACGATGCGGCCTGGATGGCCTCTTCTTCTACGGCACAAGTCCTGAACCCGTTTACCTGTACCTGGATGATCAGAGCGCAGAACTTAGAAGTGCATCAGAGTTCTGGGGCGTAGACGCCATCGAAACGGAAAAGCGGCTCGAAGAGCGTTACGGAAAGCGGGCGCACGCGGCCTGTATCGGGCCGGCTGGAGAGCAGCTCAGCTTCATCGCAGGGGTCTGCAATGATGGGGGTCGCATGGCTGCGCGAAGTGGCCTGGGCGGCGTGATGGGCTCCAAAAAGCTCAAGGCCGTGGTCTCTGCCGGGACCCATAGGGTGGGCGTGGCTGATCGGAAGCGAATTCAAGAGCTGAGCGCCGCCTTTCGGAAACGACTCGAGGGTCAGAAGGGTCTCAAGCGCTTTCTTGGCGACCGTCTTTTCGGTTTTATGGGTTGGGCCACCAGAAAAGGCCCGCTCTATACCCGCCAACCTGCCCACCTATGGCGCCTGATGTTGAGCAAGTATGGCACCTCCGCCCTTACCGCCTTGAGTGCCGAGAGCGGTGATAGCCCGGTCAAGAACTGGGGCGGTGTGGGATACAAGGATTTCCCCCTGAAACGCTCTCAGAAGATCGGTCCAGAGGCTGTGGTCAAATATGAGACCAAAAAGTATGGTTGCTTCTCCTGCCCACTTCTCTGCGGAGCCATTGTCAAAATCACAGATGGCCCCTATTTTATTGAAGAAATGCACCGGCCCGAATACGAGTCCCTCTGTGCCTTCGGCACCCTGCTCCTCAATGACGACCTGCAGAGTATCTTCCGTGCCAACGACCTCTTAAACAGAGCAGGCATGGACACTATCTCCTGCGGGGCGGTTGTGGCCTTTGCCATCGAATGCTTTGAGAATGGCATCTTAACGACAAAAGAGACGGATGGTCTGGAACTCAGGTGGGGCGACGGCGAGGCCATCATTAAGCTTACGGAGATGATCATCAACCGGCAAGGACTTGGAGACATCCTGGCCGATGGGGTCAATCTCGCATCTGAGAGGATAGGTCAAGGGAGCGAGGCATTTGCCGTCCATTGCGGCGGCATGGAGGCTCCCATGCATGATCCCAAATTCGATCCTGGCTTCGGCATGGCCTACCTTTGCGAACCCGCCCCAGGCCGTCATTCTGTTTCTTCCTACATGCTTCTAGACCTGGAACGTCTGGACCGTCTATTCAAGGGCGCCAAGAAGACGCCAGTCTTTATGACGGCTAAGGAGAGGTACCATTACGACAACAAGGGGGAAGCCCTGGCCGTCGGGGCTTTCTTTAGAATGCTGGTGGATGCTGTGGGCGCCTGCACATTCGGGACCCAGGTGGGAGGAGACATCCCCCTTATTCAGTGGCTCAATGCGGCCACGGGCTGGAACCTCTCTGACGGGGACTACCTGCTCACTGGCGAGCGGATTGAGCAGCTTCGCCATGCCTTTAACGTCCGTGAGGGTCTCAACCCGCGCCGTGATTTCAGGCTTCATCCCAGGATATCAGGCCATCCACCCCTTGATAAAGGGCCGGCAAAAGGCGTCTCTCTCGACCTGGATGGCATGGCCAAGGCCTTCTATGAGGCCATGGGCTGGGAGCTTTCCACCGGCTTGCCTGATCCGGCCCGCCTCGAGCGCCTCGGCCTCAGCGAGGTTATCGGGGCGCTCCACCCGGATGGGTCTTTGAGGAGAGATTCTTGAGATCTGTAACCCAGATGACCATACGGGTCCGGATCGTGGGACCCGTTAATGGCCATTCGGTGAATACCTCGGGAACTATCCAGCTCAAAGAGGGTGACACGGTCAAGAAGCTCTTCAACCGTGCGGATGCTGCCCTTGGCCTTAGGCAAAAGCCCTTTAGACAGGCATTCAGGCAGGGGATCAGGCCTGTGGTTCTTCTAAATGGCGACCGGCTTGAGGTACCTGAGGAGGGCGGACGCCGCCTCGCAGATGGGGACGAGGTGAATGTCATCCTGACGGTGGCCGGGGGGTAGGCCTAGTGGAGAGTCGGTTTTGAGGAAATCACCCCTTTACAAAAATAATTTTTTCATTAAATTAGAGCAGGTTCTCAATGCTTCGTTGGGCCCACATGCTTTGATATATAGGTTTTCCAATGCCCATTTATGAATACCAAGCGGTAAACTCCGAGCGTTCATGTCCCAAATGCAAGAAGGGATTTGAAATCCTGCAGGGCGTCAGCGAAAAACCGCTTTACAAATGCCCCGAGTGCGGTAAGAAGGTGAAAAAGATCATCTCTTGGTGCCATTCTGCCGTGACAGAGACGTCGGAAGCGGGTCTCGGTGTGGAGAGGAAGATAAAAGACTTTGAACAGGCGGGGATGTGGAGTCATGCGGCTGAGCTGGCGGACAAACATTCTGAAAAGATTAAAGATAAGGGGCTTAAGATGAGGGCCCTTGATAATTATAAAAAAGCGGGGTATGATGCCGATTCCCTCGCCAAACATGCCAAATCAGATATTGACTAAAGGAGGATTGATTCTATGAGATGGAACAAGGGTTGTTTTTCCTTTTTCGTTGCCACGATTGGCTTCTGCCTGATTGTGGGAGGATTGAGTTTCCCGGTTTTTGCACAAGAACAAGTAAAGAAAGATCTTCCCCCTCGTGGCATATCGGTCGCCCCGGAATATTCAGGCGTCATTGTGGCTCAGGGTGAAGATGTGAGCATAGACTTGAAAGTCGTCAACAAAGGGAGGCAAGACGAGATCATTGAACTGACAATCCCCTCCGTACCCAAAGGCTGGTCGGCGTCTGTAAAAACTTACAGCTTCGGGGTAACCGGCGTCTATGTGGAAAGCGATAAATCTAAAAGTCTCACCCTTAAAGCAGAGCATGATGAGAGCGTGGGCCCGGGGAAATACACTTTTCTAGTCAACGGCCAGACCCAGGACGGAAAGCTGACCTCTTCAGGAAAGGTGGTCATCACGGTAAAGGCAAAGGAAGAGGAAAAGAAATCCAAAGATGTGAGAATTACCACCTCATATCCAGTGCTCGAGGGGCCAACGGATGCCACGTTTGAATTTTCTATTGAAGTGGAGAACAAACTGGATAAAGACACGGTTTTCAACCTGGGTTATGAGGGCCCGCGAAACTGGGACATCAAGTTTAAACCCGCTTATGAGGAAAAATATTTCTCAAGCCTGAGAATAAAGCAGGGCCAAAGTGAGTCCATGGCCGTGGAGGTGAAACCCTACCTCTTGGCCGAACCTGGCCGATACCCCCTAAAAGTCAAAGTGAGCTCCCCAGAGGCCAAGGCAGAAGCAGAAATCATGGTAGTCCTGACAGGGACCTACAAGATTGATGCGGGAACTGCTGATGGCCTTCTCTCGTTGAGAGAAGCCTATCAGGGGAAAGAGGCCAACCTCTCCTTTTACGTGAAAAACACCGGTTCTGCCAAGCAGAATAATGTGAAGTTTCTCTCTTTCAAACCCGAAAACTGGAAGTTGCAGTTCAAGCCGGAAAGGCTTGAGACCCTCGCTCCCGGGGAACTTAAACAGGTTGAAGTCACCATCACGCCGGCGGACGAGGCCCTTGTGGGAGATTATTCTGTCACCTTGTCTATTGAAGGCGAAAAGGCGACGAAGAATCTGGAGTTCAGAGTCCCTGTGAAGGCATCAACGGCCTGGGGCATTATAGGGCTCGGTATTATTGTGATCGTGGTTCTGGGCCTTGTGGTCCTATTTGTCAGACTGGGAAGGCGTTAAAATGGAGCCCCAAAAGATCATAGAGACCCAGGATTTGACGAAAAGGTATGGCCGCCAGAACGCGGTAGAGAATCTCACGTTCCAGGTTGAGGAAGGGGAGATCTTTGGGTTCTTGGGGCCAAACGGGGCCGGTAAGACCACAACCCTCCTGATGCTTCTGGGACTCACTCGGCCTACGGAGGGGGCCGCCAAAGTCTGCGGACGGGACCCCGTGAGAGAAGCACGAGAGGTCAAGCAGCTCGTAGGTTACCTTCCAGAGAATGTGGGCTTTTATGGTGACTTGAATGCCGTGGAGAGCCTGGAATACATTGCTAACCTGAACGGGATGGAGCGCCGCGCGGCCCAAGAGAGGATCCAAGAGGCCTTAGAAGTTGTGGGACTTTCCTCAGATAAAAGCAAAAAAGTGGGGGCGTTCTCCCGGGGCATGAGCCAGCGCTTGGGAATCGCTGAAGTTCTTATCAAGGATCCCAAGGTGCTTTTCCTTGATGAACCGACGCTGGGTCTGGACCCAGATGGTGCCCTTCGTTTGATCGAACTGGTCCAATCACTGAGCAAAGATAGAAATATCACAGTCTTGCTCTCTTCCCACAACTTGTATCAGGTTCAAAAGCTTTGCCACCGCGTGGGGATCATGATTAAAGGGAAGATGGTGGCCGAGGATTCTATTGAGGCTCTGGCGCGAGAGAAATTTGGTGTGGGAGATGAAAAATACACCTTAGAAGAAATCTACATGAAGTATTTTCAGGAGGTTTAACCATGCAAGGCCTGGGGGCCATTTATAGGAAAGAACTGGCAGACCATCTGAGCAGTTACAGATTTGTGATCCTTTTTGCCTTGATAGCCATGGTCAGCTTCATCACCAGCTATATGGCGGGTATAACCCTGAGGGAGAGCCTGGAGGGTGTGGCCAAACCTAAGTTCGTCTTCCTCATGCTTTTCAATTCTCCCGGCGCATTATTCTCCATGGTCCAATTTGTCGCATTTTTTGGTCCACTCATTGGGCTCGTGATGGGTTTTGACGCCATCAACCGTGAGAGGGCCCATGGAACCTTGATCAAGGTGGTATCCCAGCCTATCTACCGGGACGCGGTCATTAACGGAAAATTTCTCGCCGGATTGACCAATATTACTATCATGTTGGTATCTATTGTTCTTGTCATCTCCGGTTTTGGACTCATGCTTTTGGGGATCGTACCAGGCATTGAGGAGATCCTGCGTCTCATCGTCTACCTTGTCATCAGCATTTTTTACATCTCATTTTGGCTCTGCATATCCATCCTTTTTTCCATCGCGTTTAGGAGCATCGCCACATCAGCGCTCGCATCGGTCGCACTTTGGATCTTCTTGTCTTTCTTTGTCGGTCTGGGCGCCAGTGTGCTAGCCGATACCGTGGCTCCCGTGGACAATAGGAAGGAAGCGGGTCCAGAATTACTTCTTCAGAACGCCCGCATCAAGGAAGCCGTCTCCCTGTTCTCACCCATGGTCCTATATTCCGATTCAACAGCAATCATTGTGGACCCCACGAGGAAGACCACACGTTTCTACCTGATGGGTTTCTTTGAGCAAATTTCTGCGTCCCGCTTCCAGAATCCTCTCACCCTAGGACAGAGTATCGTTGTGGTCTATCCCCATATGGTGGCCTTGCTGGCTATTACATTGATATGCTTTGCTGTCTCTTACCTGGTATTTATGTTACAGGAAGTCAGGACCTAAACGGATCAATACCGTTACGAGCCCTGCCATAATTTGGCAGGGCTTTTCCTTCTCCTGCCCCTTTCATAATCTTGACCAAAAAGCCGATTTGTTGTACTCTTACGGCGTAATCAATCCCCACTTCAAGTTCCCGTGCAGATGAACAAAGTCGTGGATGTTCCCAACGGGCAATGGTTAATGGGGGACCGACCATCAAAGGAAGAGGGGATCGAAGGGTTAATTCCTTGATATAATCTTTTACATTTGCAGAAAAGGAAAAAGATATGGCAGAGGAATATGGTAAGAGCACTGAACTGGACAGGGAATTTGATATTGTGGAAGAGCTGGAGAAGACGATAGAGGACATTGAGAAAGCTTTTGAAATCCTTGAAACAGATGAGGTGCCGGACAAGATCTCCTACCTTAGGTTTCTTATAAGAGACTTAGATAGTGTCCTTTCGGGAGAGCATGAGAATCTAAGGTACAGGAAATTCAAGATCACAAGATTCAAGTAGCGCCGGTCAAATTGAATCTGGCTGCCCATTTTCAAGGTCCGGGCTGACAAGGACACAAATTGCTTCCAGTGACTAGATCTCTCAAATTAGAAGAGAGGAGACAAACCAAAATCAATCTTCTGAGCCTTCCATCCAAATCGGCCCTTGCTCCCCAGGCATCTTCTTCCGGAAATCTTTTCCATCATGTCCATGGTCTCTCTTTTCCCAAGTGGGCAGCATCAGGCTCCAAATCTATCCATGTGCAATCGGAGATGGGACTTTGATTGATCTCATTGTGAAGGGCGGGGTCTTTATGTACCCCATTATTTTTTGCTCCATCATAGCACTCGCCGTGTTCCTGGAACGGTTCTGGGTATTAAGGCGGAAAAACATTCTCCCCGATGAATTCATTCGCAGTGTTGGAGAATTGCTCAGGCAACAGAAGGTATCTGAAGCCCTCTTCTTGTGCCAGGGGGATACATCATCTATCTCCAACATTTTTTCAGCTGGTTTGAAAAACATTGGGAGGGGCATGTGGTTGGTCAAGGAGGCTGTTGAGGATCGAGGTGGACGGGAGGCGGTTATCCTTGAAAAACGTGTGGGCATTCTGGCCACCATCGCAAATTTGACGCCATTACTGGGTCTGTTGGGGACGGTATGGGGCATGATCAAGACTTTTAACGTCATCTCTATCCAGGGCGTGGGAGACCCGGCTGCCTTGTCTGGGGGCATTGCAGAGGCGCTCATCACGACAGCAACAGGTCTTTGTGTGGCGATTCCCACCCTGGTCTGCCATAGAATTATAAGGGACAAAGCAGAATCCCTTATCTTTGAAATGGAAGAAAACTCTCTGAAAATCATCGAGATTATGGAGAATTACAATAAGCAGGATTAGGGGATCATGCGTTTCAGGAAGCCACGTGAGGACGAAATAAGACTTAGCATCGCACCGCTCATTGATATCGTCTTCCTGTTATTGATATTTTTCATGGTTACCTCACACTTCGACGTGGCTTCCGGTATTCGGATCAGCCTACCCAAGGTGGCGAAGAGGATCCTCAATCAGGAGAAAAACAGGATAACTCTGGTCATTGACAAATCGGGTCACACCTACCTGGAGGGGAAAAGAATGGACATGAAGGCCCTCCAGGAAAAGTTAAGAGAAATGGTTAAAGATCAGGGAATCTTTCAAGTGATCCTCCAGGCGGATAAAGATGTGACTCACGGCAAGGTTGTGCAGATCATGGATCTTGCCAAGACGGCGGGTGCACAGTCCATCATAATCGCCGCCCGATGGAAGCCTGAAAAGGCATTTTAAGTATATTCTTGGAGCTATTTGATCTTGGCACTTAGCAAAAAAGGGTTTTGGAAATTCTCGTTTATTACCCTACTCTTTTTGGCTCTCATGGCGGCCTGGCTTGGATTCGGCGAGCGCGGTTTTATTCATCTGTATCGGATGGAAAAGGATAGGCAGGCCCACATAGAGAGAATTCACAAATTGGAGAAAGAGAATCAAGTCCTGTTGGAAGAGATCAACCGGCTCCGCACGGATAAGGAATATCTGGAATCTGTGGCAAGAATGGAGCTGGGCTTGTTAAAGGATAACGAAGTATTATACAGATTTAACAGAGGAGAGGAAAAACGACCCCCATCTCAAACAAAATAGAACAAGTAACCATGAACGGCATGCAAATCAACAATTGCGTAGGTTTTTAAACAAGATCACTGAATAAACCCATATAAGGCGAAAGGATAAGAGGATGACTCATACCGATGACCTTTACACCCGGATCTTAGCCGATGGGCCTTCACCAAAAACCCTTTTTCATCTCCTTTCAAAGTTGAAAAAAGAGGGGCAGCTGAGAAGGGTGATACAGGAGTCTCTCAAGGCCTTAAATGCTTATCCCCATGACATCCATATCCGACGGCTTCTGGCCCAGGCCTATTTTGAAGCGGGTTTGATCTCCCAGGCAGAGGCGGAACTGGATAAGGTCAGCGCACTGATCGGTGATTTAAC
>CP070840.1:1083892-1090742 GCA_020342025.1 Deltaproteobacteria bacterium | reverse complement strand
GTAGCGAATGGACCTCCCCTGTTCAAAAACGGGATGCCTTGAAAGATCGTCCACTTGAACAACCACATGGGGCACGCCCGTATTGATGTAATCCACATTAAGCCAGCCAGCCTCACGGGGCACTTCAATATCCATCTCCAGGCCCGAAGGATCAGGCATCAACACCTTAACGACTCGTCCCATCACCTCAGCAGAAACGGGCCCTGCCAGAGTTTCAAATGTCATCTTTGACTTGGCAATGCCCTTTAAATGGGCGAAACGGGCAACACATCTACTCCCGTTACCGCACATTTCCACCTCCCCACCGTCGGCGTTAAAATATTTCCAGGCAAAATCGAATCGATCCGATCTAGTTACAAAGATCAGCCCATCAGCACCCACAGACTCTCTGCGTCTACAGGTCCTCTCCACCAGAAGCCCCATCTCCTCTTCTTCCACGCTCCCGTCCCGGTTGTCGATCAGGATGAAGTCGTTACCGCTTCCATTCATCTTCCAGAATTCGATTGTTTTCATGCCCGTGCCCTGCTCCAGCCCCTCATTCCAAGAAGTCGGGGATCACTTCGCCTCTGACCAGATCTTCATAGGTCTCCCTGGCCCGTATAACATAATATTGATCCCCTTTTACCATCACTTCAGCGACCCGGGGCCGAGAGTTGTAATTGGATGCCATGCTAAAGCCATAGGCCCCGGAACTCATAATAGCCATCAATTCCCCTGGCTCAAACGATTCCACCTCCCGGTCCTTTGCTAAGAAATCTCCTGTTTCGCATATGGGCCCCACAATATCTGCCTGGACCTTCTTACGTCCAGCCATCTTCACGGGCTGAATGCCATGGTATGATCCATATAGACTGGGCCTTATCAGGTCATTCATGCCCGCATCCACGATAATGAATTCCTTTTCATGTGCCCTCTTTGTGTAAAGGACCTGTGTGACCAGTATCCCCGCATTACCCATGATGACACGTCCCGGCTCCAGTATGAGTATCATATCTTCCATGCCCAGCTCTTCCTTGAGGGCCGCCGCATACTCTTTCGGGTGGGGAGGCTCCTCCTTATCGTAAGTAATACCCAATCCTCCGCCCAGATCAAGGTAAGTAATGTGAATCCCTGCCTCCTCGAGCTTTTTGATGAGCTCTTGCAACAACCTCAAGGCATCCACAAAGGGGCTCACCTGGGTCAGCTGAGAACCTATATGGCAGGAGACCCCGGAGACGGACAAATTGCCAAGCGTCACTGCCCGGGTGTATTCCTCAAGTGATTCCCTTATGTCGATTCCAAATTTGTTCTCTTTGAGACCCGTTGATATGTAGGGATGGGTTTGCGGATCGATGTCAGGGTTCACCCTTATGGATATGGGAGCCCTCTTTCCCAGGCTTTTTGCCACTTCATTTAACCGCAATATCTCCTGTGAGGATTCCACATTGAACAGCAGGATATCAGACTTGAGGGCATACTCCAGGTCTTCCATGTGCTTTCCCACACCCGAATAGACGATCCTCTGCGGATCAACGCCCGCCTTAAGGGCACGGTAGAGCTCTCCACCAGAGACAATGTCCACACCCCCGCCTTCTTGGGCAAAAAGCCTCAGGATGGCAAGGCTGGAGTTGGACTTCATGGAGAAGCAGGTCAGGTGCTCGATTCCTTGAAAAGCACCGTCAAAGGCCCTGAAGTGCTGTCGCAAGGTGGCATGGGAGTACAGATAGAAAGGGGTCCCCACATCACTTGCTATTTCCGATACAGGGACCTCTTCGCAGTAAAGCATATCCTTCTGGTATTGGAAATGATGCATAACCCTTAACCTATCAGTGAACTGAAGTGCCTAAAGTGTCTAAAATGAGCTAAAGTTTATGATGAGCAGATAAGGAAGTAACAAACTATTTGCAGCCATCGGATATCTCCATTATATTCCGTCAACTGTAGGCACTCTCCTGCACTTGAGACTATCAAAAAACCGGCTTCTGAGAGGCTGATGGAAAATGTCCATATGCAAGGCTTCCGAAATCCCGAGGAATGAGGGTAACGCGGCCCTTCGACTTTGCTCAGGGCCGTGAGCTTGTCGAACGGCAGATGGGCGTTTTCCGACAGCCTATAAGGGCTGATTTAGATAGGACATGACATCATGAAGATAGCCTACCTCGATTGCTTCTCCGGTATTAGCGGCGACATGCTTCTGGGTGCCTTGCTGGATGCTGGGCTGGACTTGGAAACGCTGCGAAAAGCCCTTGCCACCCTTCCCCTGGATGGGTACAGCCTCGAGATGAAACGGGAAGAGCGTGGACGTCTTTTTGGTACCCTGTTCCTGGTCAGGGTGGAAAAGGAAAGGCAGGAACACCGAGGATTGAAAGATATTGTCAAAATCATCCAGGCAGGCGGTCTCAGCCAGACCGTACAGAACAGGAGCATCCAGATATTTGAATCCCTCGCCCAGGAGGAGGCCAAGATCCACAATTGCCCGTTTGATGAAGTGCATTTCCACGAGGTGGGTGCCCTGGACTCCATCATAGATATTGTGGGAAGTGTTTTCGGCATAGAATGCTTGGACATCGCCTCAATTTCTGCCTCTTCCCTACCCCTTGGCTCCGGGTTTGTAGAGACGCAACATGGTCGCATACCGGTTCCAGCGCCCGCCACCCTTGCCCTGCTAAATGGGATACCGGTTTACGATTCCGGACTCGAGCACGAACTGGTGACCCCCACAGGGGCTGCCCTTGTGAAGGGACTCGCCAGCACCTTTGGGTCTATGCCCGCCATGACCATCGATAGGGTGGGCTATGGTGTGGGCAGCCGCGCGCTGCCTGACAGGCCAAATCTGCTGCGCATTATCATAGGCCTAGATCAAACAGAGCAACAGGTTGAGACCGTTGTCACGCTGGAGGCAAATCTGGATGACACCCATCCGGAATGGCTTGGCTTTCTGATGGGTCGCTTGTTTGAGGCAGGCGCCCTTGATGTCACCTTCTGCCCCATCCAGATGAAGAAAAACCGGCCAGGCATCCTCGTCCAGGTGATGGGAAAACCCGAGCAGAGGGATACCCTCATGGATATACTTTTCAGGGAGAGCACCACCCTCGGCATCCGTTTCCACTATAGTCAGAGAAAGGTCCTCGCAAGATCAGAGGTGGAGGTGGACAGCCCGTGGGGAAAAATGAGGGTGAAAGAGGTTCTACGCCCTGATGGGAAATCCTATTTCCTCCCCGAATATGAGGTCTGCCGAAAGATCGCGGAACAAAGAAAGATCCCCATACGGGAGGTCTATGGCTGGGTTACGTCCTTGAACAAAACCTAGAAAGTGGTAGTGTCCAAAGTGACCTGAAGTGAAGTCAGTGACCACCACCTAAGGTGGTGGCTTGATTGCTTATTATGCCTGCATCGCAGGCCTCAATCCCTATCATGGGATTGAGAATTGGGAAGAGGTTTAAAGGAAAGCAATCAAATCCTTCAACATAAATCTCCGTGCGCTCGAGCGACCCCGAGCAAGGCCGAGGGGGAGCGGGCGAGATAAAAAGTTGTGACATTCATTTTACTAGCATAGCACCACTACACCACCAGCAAAGCTGATGGGTTTTAAAACTACTGACTGGTGGGTTTCAAAGCGGCTGGATGCGAGAGAAGGTACGGCCAAAACCTTTAGGCATTTCAGGCCCTTTACACACCTTAGGCCCTTTGTTAACTGACTCTAATACCTGCTTGATGTCTGAACCCCAATCTGATACTTTGACTTTTAGGGACGCCTTCAGAAAAGCCGATTTTTCGGAGAAATCGGCCCTCTGTTTCGCCTCCTGGTTCGGCGCTGGTTTGATGCCCGGAGCGCCTGGCACATTTGGAACTTTGACAGCCGTGCCACTGGTCCTGGTCCTGAACTATCTGGGGGCGTTTTATGAGGGGCTGGGACTCCTCTTTCTTGTTCCAATGGCTATCTGGTCCTCAGGGGTTTGCGAAAGGTGCCTTGGACGAAATGATCCTCCGGAGGTGGTTGTCGATGAAGTGGCAGGGTTCTTGCTGACCCTCTTTCTCTTGCCATTATCTTGGCTGACTCTCTGTCTAGGATTTGTCCTGTTTCGATTTTTCGATATCGCAAAGCCATTCCCCGTAAGGTGGTTTGAAAGGAAGTTGGGGGGTGGAACTGGGGTCGTCCTGGATGATCTCATGGCCGGGGTTTATGCAAATCTCAGCTTGAGACTTTTAATGCTTTGGATTTCATGATGGAATGTTGGAAACTGGGGATCCGCTTTCAGGGACTGAGCGGAACGAAGTGAGCGCGAAGAATAATGGAATATTCGGTTCTCAGACAGGAATTGTCTTTCTGATCCTCGGTTTACTTTCAGGCCCATTCTTCCACCATTCTATTATTCCACTATTCCATTAGGTGGAGCGAAGCGGAGCCACTGGGATGCAAGGCGAGATCATAACCATTGGTAATGAACTTATCTCCGGCAGAATCCTGGATCTAAATGCCTGGTATGCCGCCGGCAGGCTCACCGCCTCTGGACTCCGGGTCACACGGATTACCACGGTGGGGGATGATGCAGAGAGGCTTTCAAAGGTCTTGAAAAAGGCCGTCAAACAGTCCTTATTTGTGATCGCAACAGGCGGTTTGGGTTCCACTGAAGATGATGTGACCAATGAGATTGTTGCCGAAACCCTGGATAGACCTCTCTGTCTCAATGAGGAGATGTTCGGGCTCATCAAAGGCTATGTGGCGAGGAGAGGCATAGAGATGTCTTCCTCTCTTGAGAAGATGGCGTGGATGCCGGAGGGTTCTAAGATGATCGACCCGCAGGGGATGGCCTGCGGTTTCTCGCTTTTGGAAGACAAGGTGCGCCTCTATTTTCTCCCCGGTGTTCCAGATCAGATGCGTTACCTCATGGACAAATTTGTCCTCCCAGAGATCCTGCTCCATTACAAGACGCTCCCCGTGCTGAGACAGAGAATTTTGAAGCTATATGGTCTCACCGAACCCAAGATCGCAGAGCTTTTAAAGGACCTTCCGGGGAAGAGAGAGGACGTCATATTGGGGTTTTATCCCCAATTTCCGGAAAACCACATTACCATTAGTCTGCGGGGCCACGACGAGCCCACTGTCATGGGCGACTTGGACAGGATGGAAAAAGAGATCAGAAATCTGGTAGGGTCCTATATATTTGCCACCGGAAATCAGAGGATCGAGGATGTATTGGGTGAGATGCTTCGTGAGCGAGGACAGAGTATATCCGTGGCAGAGTCATGCACCGGAGGCCTCATCGGAAACCTGCTCACCAATTCTCCGGGAAGCTCCACCTACTTTCTTGGAGGCGTCGTCGCCTACAGCAACCCATCCAAAGTGGACCTGCTGGATGTCTCTCAACGCACGCTCGAGAAGTTTGGGGCGGTGAGCGATCAGACCGTTCGGGAGATGGCCGAGGGCGTCAGAAAACGCCTGAACACGGATATGGGGTTGGCCGTATCTGGAATTGCAGGACCCGATGGGGGCACGAGAGAAAAGCCTGTGGGAACCGTCCATATTGGCCTTGCCGTGGAGAAGGAGGTCTATTCGGGAAAGTATCGATTTTGGGGGACAAGAGAGCAGATCAAGTTGAATACCGCCATGATGGCCCTGGATTGGGTGAGAAGATACCTTAATGAAGATTCGTTCCTTCCTAGCTTTTGAGCTGCCTTTGGAGATCAAAAACATTGTGGCCCGGGTCTCCGGGGAGCTCCGCCAATCCACTTTGAATCCGAGATGGGTAAAGGTGGACAACATACATCTCACAGTGGTCTTCATGGGTAGTATCGAAACGGAAGATACTCCCGCGATCACAAGGGTTGTGCGAGAGGTCTGTCAAACCTACGGCCCTTTTGATATATCTTTAAAGGGGATCGGCTGCTTTCCTAACAGGCGCAGTCCAAGGGTGCTTTGGCTGGGGCTGGATGGTGATCTGGAGCCCATGTCAGAGTTCAGAGATGCCCTTCAAGGGCACCTTAAAGGCTTTGGGATAAAGGAGGAGAAGAGGAAGTTCAAACCCCATCTGACCCTTGCGAGATTTCGGAAACCCAAAAAAATGGATGCTAAGGAGGACCAGCTCCTGTCAAATTATGAGGATATATCCAGCGCTGTTTGCTCACTGAAAGAACTGATCTTGTTCAAAAGTGACTTGAAACCCACCGGCGCAGTTTACACGAAAGTGGAATCCTGGCCTTTGACAGGGGACAAGTAAGGCTAAAAGCGCGAAAAGAAGTAAGGCGTGAAAAGAGGTAAGAATATCTTTTCCAGCCTTTCCCGCTTTTCCCGCATGCTTGCAAACGCAAGTAACCAATAACGATTAACTGATCACTACAGGGGGTATAGGCATGGCAGAACTTATGGATAAGGAGAGAGCCGTGGAACAGGCCATCTCCCAGATTGAGAGGCAGTTCGGTCGCGGCTCCATCATGAAGATGAGCGAGGATAGGGTGATAGATCTACCCGCCATATCCACCGGCTCTCTTGCCCTGGATTTGGCCCTCGGGGTCGGTGGTGTTCCCAAGGGAAGGGTGGTGGAAATATACGGACCCGAGGCCTCAGGCAAGACCACCCTGGCCCTTCATGTGGCTGCCGAAGCGCAAACCCAGGGGGGCATGGTGGCCTTCATCGACGCCGAGCATGCCCTGGACGTGGGTTACGCCAGGAAATTAGGGGTGGACGTGGACAGCCTTCTCGTGTCACAGCCGGATACGGGTGAGCAGGCGCTGGATATTGCGGAAATCCTGGTCAGAAGCGGTGCCATAGATGTGCTCATCATCGATTCTGTTGCAGCCCTTGTGCCAAGGGCCGAGATCGAGGGTGAGTTGGGTGACCAGCATATTGGCCTTCAGGCGAGGCTCATGTCCC
>CP070840.1:1069503-1083792 GCA_020342025.1 Deltaproteobacteria bacterium | reverse complement strand
CCCGACCATCTTCCACGAGGATCCTGGTCACGTCCTGCCCTTCGATGACGTGGGCGCCGGCCTTGACAATCATTTTGTGCAGCGTGTGGGCCAGGCTGTGTGTGGAGTGCTTTGCCATCTGCGTGTTCACACCCGAGGCCACGGCTGCCGGAGCAATAAACCCGAGCCTTTTTGAATCGGTTTCAAAACCCCGGATTATGGATAGAAATACGAACATGGCGCGAACGGCATCATGTTCAAAGAACTCGCTGAACACCTCCATAATGGAACAGGGTTCCCACTGTAGGTACTGGCGGCCCACTGCACTCCGCTCCAAAAGGGCCTTCTTCTTCTCAAAGGGCACGGGAGGGGAGAACTGTTCAATGGCAAAAATCTGTCGTGCCATGTCAGCATACTTCTTGTTCACCTCCAAGAAGCTCTTGGCATCCTTGGCTGAGAACCGACCTATGGCGTCTGCGGTCTTTTCCGGCTCATCGGCGTACCAGAGAAGTGCCCGATGATCCTTTAAAAGCATGGCCACAGAGACGGGCAGACGAATATACTCCTGGCCCAATTCGCCCAGTTGCAGGTCCCTGTACCAGACCGTATCACACACGCCCCGGTGGTTGACAGAGTGCACGTTGTGCCAAAAGCCGGCTTTTCCTTCATGGGAGTCCAGCCCCCCTCCCATCTCCAGGTGGCGTTCGATCAACAGGATCTTCAGACCCGCTTTGGCCAGATAGCCACAGCAGATCATGGCATTGTGACCGCTGCCAATCATGATTCCGTCGTATTCATTGTTCATCATTCAAAATGCCTTCTGCTCATCCCTTCTTTTCAACCTAGTAGTTAATTGGGCTAATCCGCGATATTACGAAGTCATTGCGAGGAGCCGCAGGCGGTTGCGAGGCACAGCCGAAGCAAACTCGGAGCCCGCCCTTGACTAAAGACGTAAAGCGCCTGCCAAAATTACGACTAGTGGATTCCTCGCTACGCTCGGAACAGGCTCCGCAATCTCTTGGAAGATATTGAAAACGAAAACTTTCAGAATATGAGATTGCTTCGCTTCGCTCGCAATGACGCCTCTTTTTCTGACAGTTAATTATGCAACCAAACACTGGTCTTATATTTCCCACCATTTGGGGCGCTTCAGGTCATCCATGATGATCTCTGCGGCAATCAGCCCCGGGGCGCCGATAATCCCGCCCCCAGGGTGCATGCATGCCCCGCCCAGATAGAGTCCTTCTATGGGCGTGCGAAACTGGGCCAATTCAGGTAGAGGTCGAAAGTGCTCCATCTGAGCAAAGTGCATTCGGCCCATGAAGACACCCCCCTCTTTCATATTGATAAATCGCGCCTCGATGTCGAGAGGCGTCTGGGTGGTCGCTTTGAGTATGTTATCCTCTGTCAGATTGGGTGCGTACTCGCGCCACTTGGCTATACAGCGCTCCATGTATTCGTCTTTCACCTCATCCCAGTCTGCATTCTTCAACGTGTAGGGAACCAGCTGCCAGAGAAAAGCGGTGAGAAAACCTTCTGGTGCTTGAGACGGATCAAACCAGGTGGGGACACTGGCAATGAAGCCCAACTTGTCAGGGAGCCTGCCCTGACGCACATCTGAGAGAACGGACACAAAATCTTCGGGGTTATCCAGCCCAATATTCAACCGGAAGGCCTGATTCACGTCTTCATATCCGGGTTGCGTCTTAAACACAGGGGCCTCGCGCAAGGCCATGTGAACGGAAAATACCGAGAACTCATCCAGGCGAAAGCCCTTGACCTGCCTGACAAATCCGGCCTCCAGGTGTTCCTCCCCAACCAGTTCTAAAAAGGTCTGCTTCAGGTCAATGGTGCTGGCCACGATGGGAGCCAAGTATTTATTGCCCTCACTTGTCTCCACACCCACTGTCCTGCCACTCTCGACCAGGATCTTTTCCACATGGGCGAACGATTTGGTCTCGCCCCCATTTTCAATCAATGCCCGCCACAGGGCATGGGCAGGGGCATGCGATCCGCCAAGGGCAATCTGGGAATGCTCCACCTGACAAACCACCAGCGGTACCACCGCGCCCAGCCCCGCGTAGTCCGGCAAAATGCCTCTGGGTATGGGAAGGTGATGTAGCACCAAGGCCTTCAGGTGTTCGTTTTCAAACCACTCCTCCACCAGTTCATGGGGTGACATGCGTCCCAGCCTCAGCCACTCCATGCCTTCTGTTGATCCTTCCAGCCTCATTATCTGCTCAGAAGGCGGAGCCGGCGGGCTGTAAAAGGCGGGCGGAATAATGGTGGAAACAAACGGACCATAGTTGTCCACAATTTCTCGCCACTTTTCCGCGTCTTTTTTTGAGAAACGGGCGATGCTTTCGCACGTTTTATCCAAATCATCGTAAAAGCAGAGTGAACGTCCATCGGGAAGGATCATGCCCGCCTGCACCGGAGGACGATAATAACGTGCATTAAAGGCCGCCATCTTGAGATCCTCGTAGGGAGGCATGATGTTGATGGTGTCGTGAAAATAGGAATGCAGGTTGTGTAAGAAGGCTGGAATTGTTATCTCCTCTGTACTGAGTCCGCCTCCCACCTCCAGACGCCTCTCGATGACCAGCACCCTGAGACCCGCTTTGGCCAGGTAGTTTCCCAGTATGAGACCATTGTGTCCTGCACCTATCACAAGGACGTCGTATCTGTTTTCAGACATGGGGAGCTCGCCTCGCCTACATTCTGTGATCCTGATAAATCAAAAATCTTTCCTTTTAATCCGGTATCGGGTGACGCGCATCCAGAATCACCTGTTAACACAAAGGAATTATTTAGTATTCAAGAAACCAGACATAAGTTTTGAGATCTTCAGCTATGAGGACATCTAATGCATGATTTGGCCACCATCCACATTCAAAATTTGACCCGTAATGAATCCAGCGCCCTCAGAGGAGAGGAACATGACGGCACCCACCAGGTCTTCGGGCATTTGCTGACGCTTGATGGACCGGGCAGCGACCCTTGAGTCGAGCATCTTTTCTGAATAATGCTTTTTGACCCCTTCGGTCGACACAAGGCCTGGAGTGAGCGTATTGACTGTAATTCCGGTCTCCCCGATCTCACGCGCCAAGGCCCTTGTAAGGCCTATGATCGCGCCCTTCGACGTCACATAATGGAGAAAACCGGGAACACCACTTAAGGAGGTGTTCGAACCAATATTGATAATGCGTCCCCATCCCCGTTCTTTCATATAGGGGAATACGGCTCTCGCGCAGAGCATGTAACCCCTTACATTCACGGCCATGACCCGATCCCACTCATCTACAGAAATCTCAGTCCATGGCTTCATAGGCAGGACGGCCGTAAAGAGCCCAGCATTGTTCACCAGAATATCAATTTGCCCGTAACGGTCATGGGCGGCCATGGCCATGGCCTTCGCACTTGCCTCATCGGACACATCCACCTGCACCGCTAATCCGTTCACATCTTGAGCAACGCGGTTTGCCGCCTCTTCATCCACGTCTGCCACCACCACATGGGCCCCTCCCTTGGCAAAGCCTTGACAATAGCTTTTGCCGATTCCCATTCCCCCTCCTGTGACGATGACGACCCGACCCTCAAACTCCCCCATCTCTCACTCCCTTTTAGACTTCAGCCCATCCTGGAATTCTGGGGTCAGGCTGGTCTTGTATTTGCTCAAATCAGCCGGTGGAAAAGGAATGCGCTTGTGACGTTTTGAAAAACCATAGGGAAGGGTCGCATCAATCCCCACCTTGGTACGTACCCCTTCTTCAGAGATCGGCACATACTCATGCCCTCGTGAACCCGGCATGAGGATGAGACCCTTGGACGCATCCCAGCGGGTGGCCAAGGCCCATTCCACATCAGCAGGATTGCGAATGTCTATATCATCATCCACCACCACAACGAGATCCAGGTCCTTGAGGGCAGTAATCGCCGCATATATGGCGTTTCTTTGATACCCTTCATCGGCTGCACTGCCCTTTTTCACCGCAATGTTGAGGTGGAAACGGCACACGCCGCCCACGCTCAGGGCCACATCGGTCACGCAGGGCGCTGCTGCTCTTACCCCATTGATAATGGCCGCTTCCAGTACGGGCTTGCGAAAAAAGGGCTGCTCCTTGGTCATAATGGCGTGCCAAATGGGATCCTGGCGCTGGCAAAGGCAGGAGATCGTTGCAATGGCCGCCGGCGCCACGTCTGAATAGAGGCCCACAAACTCCATGAATGGGCCTTCTTCAATCTCCTCCTCGGGCGAGATGGAACCTTCCAGGACAATCTCGGCGTCAGCCGGCACCTGCAAGGGTACCGTGCGACAATCCACCAGCTCCACGGGGCGTCGCAGAATGCCGGAAGCCACGTGATACTCATCCATCTCGAAGGGGAGTTGAGCACCCATGGTGGCCCCGGCGTAGAGCGTGCCCATGTCAGCCCCAAGCACAACGGCGATGGGAAGCGCTTCCCCTTTAGATTTGGCATGTTCCCACAGCACGCGCAGATGGCGGCCCTGGTCGATCTTGAGTGCCATGCGATTTCCTTCCACATACATGAAGCGATGATAAGAGGCATTGTACACGCCCGTTTCCTGGTCTTTTGCTATGACCACGCCCGCTGAGATGTAGCGGCCGCCATCGTTGGGGGCGTATCTGAGCATGGGCAGCCGTTGGATGAGATCGGGATTATCGTGGAACACCTCTTGAACCGGACCTGAATCCACACTTTTTGGCGGTATGGGATGACTCAATCCCTCCGGGATATACTGGCGCAATCCAACCACGTCCTGCTGGTAGATGGTCAGGAGGTTCTCCTCACTGCCAAACAGGTTGCCCACCACCGGCATGTCGTAGCCTTTGACACGCTTGAACAGCATGGCCCGTTCAGGCTCTCTATACAGGATGCTGGTCAACTCCAGGTCCCAGTCAACCTCGTCTTCCACTTTCAATAGCAGACCCGCTGCGTCGAGCCGCTGCAGGGTTGCACGAAAACTCAAATCAGGAATTTCCGCTGGACTTTTTGTGGCCATGAGATGTCCCCCTTTCTCCTGGAAAACTATCCAAGACTCGTACCCCCTTCTTCCCCTCCCAGATACGCCTCACGAAGTGCTTCACTGTTCAAGAGATCCTGCGCACTATCCGACATGACGATCATGCCCGTCTCCATGACATACCCCCTGTCCGCTATCTGAAGGGCCTGCAGGGCATTTTGTTCAACGAGAAATATGGTGATTCCCGATCTATGCAGATCGCTAATAATTTTGAAGATGTCTCTGACCAAAATGGGAGACAAGCCCAAAGAGGGCTCATCTAACATGAGAAGCCTTGGCTGGGCAAGTAGGGCTCTCCCAATGGCCAGCATCTGCTGTTCGCCTCCGGACAGGACATTCGCGGAAAGGTCTTTGCGTGCCGCCAAGAGCGGAAAGCGTTCGAAGACCCTTTCCATATCTCCTTTGACGGCCGACTGATCCGATCTTGTGTAGGCACCCATGAGCAGGTTTTCATGGACCGTCATTCTTTTCAATATGGAGCGACCTTCAGGGACAAGGACGAGCCCTTGTTTTACCCTGCTCGTGGGTGACTTGCGATGGATGGGCTTTCCTTCATACTCGATGCTGCCGGCGGTGGGAGAGAGGACGCCGCAAATCGTCTTCATCAGGGTAGACTTTCCTGCACCATTGGCCCCGATAAGGGAAATAATCTCCCCCTTTTCGATGTCCAGGGATATGCCCCTTAGGACCTGGATTCTGCCGTAGCCCGTCTCTAGGTTCAGAATACGAAGCACCTATTCCTCCTTGCCAAGGTAGGCCTCCAGCACCTCTTCGTTCTGACGAATCTCCGCCGGTGTTCCCTCTGCTATCTTCTGCCCGAAGTTCAGGACAAAAATATGGTCACAGATCCCCATCACCACCCTCATGTCATGTTCGATCACAAGGATGGTAATTCCGAGATCATGGATCCTGGACAAGACGCCCAATAAATCCTTTGTCTCGCGAATATTCATTCCTGCCGTCGGTTCATCCAACAATAGCAGCTTGGGCTGGGCAGCAATCGCCCTGGCAATCTCCACCTTTCTTTGGCTTCCATAGGGAAGGGTTACGGCCTTGCGATCTCTCATTTCCCACAGCCCCAAAACCTTCAAGGCCTCCTCGGCCTGGCGCGTCAGTTCCAGTTCCTGAGACCTCCGGATGGGAAGGATGCCCCGAATCCCGGACTTGGACAGGTAATTCTGCCCAATCAGCACATTTTCCCACGTGGTCATGCTCGGAAACAGGCGGATGGTCTGAAAGGTCCGGCTGATTCCCATGCGGGCAATTCGATAGGACTTTAGCTCCGTCAAGGTCGCATCTTCCAAGAAAATGGACCCACTGTTACATGGATAAACACCCGTAATCAGGTTGAACACCGTGGTCTTTCCCGCCCCATTTGGCCCGATAAGACCATATATGTATCCCTTGGAGACATCTAGACTCAAATTGTTAACGGCCCTGAGCCCACCGAAATTCTTGCTGACTTTGGTCAGGGTGAGGAGTTGAGTCTCTTTCAAGATCTTGTCCCCTTTCGCAGTGGTAGCCAGAAATCCTTTCGAAGCATCTCTCGGGTAACAATGCCTGATGGCCTCGCGATCATGAGCCCAATGATGACCACGCCAAAGAAGGCCCCTCGCCAGTCCTGTAAGAACCTGAGGAATTCGGGGAGCAGGACAAAGATCATTGTCCCCAGCACGGCACCCCAGAAGGTGAGCATCCCTCCCATGATGACATAGAGGACCATGTGGATGGACTCCCACACATTGAAAAACTCAGGTTCGATGTAGAGGTAATAATGGGCATACAGCCCACCACCCACGCCGGCAACAAATGCCCCGATACCGAATGCACCCACCTTCAAGAGTACGATATGAATACCAATGAGTTCACTGACTGTCTCGTCATCGTGGGTCGCCAGCATGGCGAGCCCGGCCCTGGAGCGAGACAGAAAAAAGAAGAAGAGGAGAAAGAATAGGACCCATCCCCAGATCCATATGATGGAGATGGGTGTATCCCCAATGCCTCGGAACCCATAGGCCCCTCCTGTCAGCGGTTTGAGGAAGTTCATGAAGAAATTCCTCACGATCTCCCCAAAGGCGAGGGTCGCCATGGCCAGAAAGATCCCCTTTAGCCGTAAGGCGGGGAAGCCCACAAGTACCCCGACGATTCCTGCCACAATCCCGCCGACGATTAGTGCTGGGAATAGAGGAAAATGGAGATGGACGGTCAGGATGGCGGACGTGTAGGCACCGAGGGCCATGAAACCCGCATTTCCTATGGAGAGCTGACCCGTAGCCATAGGACAATAGACACTCAAGGCGAGCAGAATATTAATGCCCAGGTTTGAGAGGAGATCTAATTGATAGCTACTTAGCATTAAATTCTCTCCTTCTCAGGCTGCAAGACCCCAAGGATTCCCTGGGGCCGCAGCAACAGGGCGAGAAACAGGAGGCCATAGACCGCAAAATCCCTTGTGGAAGATCCGAAATAGGCCACACTCAGGACCTCTATGATCCCGATAAACATGCCGCCCACGATCGCGCCCCTCAGATTTCCCATGCCGCCCACGATCATGGCGGCGATCCCCTTAATGCCTGGCTCCATGCCCATAAAGGGTGAGACGATGGAAAAGCTTATACCAAAAATGATCCCAGCCGCTCCAGCGAGAGCCCCGGAAAAAAAGAAGGTCATGAGAATAATGAGATTGCTGTCCACCCCCAATATGTTGGCGGTATCTAAGCTCTCTGCAACGGAACGCATTCCCCTTCCCAGTCTCGTCCGTTGGATAAAGAGATCTAAGGCGACCATCAACAAAACGGCGAGCCCCAGCGTGATGACTTGGGTTGATGAAATGAGAACAGGCCCAATATGGAAGTTAACGGGCTCCATCCACTGGGGAAACTGTGTCCGTTCTGAGCCGAAGAGATTTACGGCCGCGTTTTGAAACAGGATAGAGAATCCGATCGTGCTGAGCAGCGGGACCAGGGGAGGTGCATTTCTAAGGGGTCGAAAGGAGAAACGCTCAACGAGCAGGCAGGAAAAACCTGTGCAGACCATGGCCAGAGGAACGGCCAGGTAAAAGGGCAACCCCAGGTTCACAAAGGCGAGACCAAAGATGGCCCCGAGCATGAATATCTCGCCAATGGCGAAGTTGAGCATGTTCAAAATGCCCATAAGGAGGGTGAAGGCGATGGCAATCAGGGCATAGGTGCTGCCCAGCATGAGGCCATTAAAGATTTGTTGGATAAACAATCTCTACTCCTTTGCCTGATTCCTTATGAGGTCCATGACGGACTTGGCCCTACGACCCCCTTCCTGATAATCCAGCCATTTCACCACAGGCCTTGGACGTTTCCCACGGACCAGATCATCCGCCCAAAGGAGGAATTTCCGCATCGCATGGGAATATTTGGCCGTCCATGCAAAGAACCTGTGATGCAAGACATCCGGTCGGTTCCATGGGCATACGGTTATGCAGCGGGCGCAATCATTCCAACGGTTGGGGTTTGAGACCCAGAAGCGCTGGCACGCCCGATCATCAAGCTGCCACTTTTCCACGCCCCGAACCACTATCTTATCCCCGTGAGGGATGGCCTGCGACGGACAATTCTTGGCACACTTACCGCAGATCTCGCAGAATTCGACGGCACCTATGTCCACAGGAGAATCCACAGCAAGGGGAAGATCGGTGGTCACGGTGGAAAGCCGCAGCCGAGGGCCGTACCTGCGTGTGATGAGAATACCGAGTCGACCCAACTCTCCCAGACCGGCCGCCTCGGCAATGGGAACGTGTTGGACCCATTCATTAATGAAGAAATGGGCCCTGGCCGCATATCCCAGTTCCCGGATATAGGCAGCGAGGGCGACCGCCACCCTCGCCGCGTTCAGATAACCCAGGCCCACCTCTGCATTGTCGATCCAGCCTGGCGCGTAGCGCATCCTGCGGTAGTTCATTTCTACGCCGATTGAGACGGCATATTTGTGGGGCAGCTGGATCTCTTGACCCGCCGTCCCCTTGGCAAAGTCGATCCGAAGCCCTGTGCGGCTATACACATAGGCCTGGTTTAACTCACATAGGCCCACCAGGTCCGCCCCAAGGAAGAGGGCCACTTCCTTAACATTCTTGGCCATCTCTTTCGTGTCATTGACTTCAATCCTGTTTGGATTTAGGGGCCCGTCTGCCACCTTTCGCCAGGATCGCATGGGTACGTTTTGGGGTCTGGTCTCAGGATAAAAGATACGCCGAAAGGGATCTATGGACTCAGTGGTCCAGCGTTTCTGCACCTTCTCCCCCAAACCCCCTATGGCCGCTTGGGTGTGCATCTGGTTTCGTTGATCAAATTTGTCTTGAGGGGCCACGATTTTGGTTGTGGATTCTTGTTTGTTCCCCATGATCTTCTCTTCTTCTATCCAAGGCATTTCTTTGAGACTGTCGAAAAACCGGCTTCTCAGAGGCTGATGGAAAATGTCCAGATGCAAGGCTTCCGAAATCCCGAGGGATGAGGGTAACGCAGCAGATGGGCGTTTTCCGACAGCCTCTTTAGAACGGAACATCCTCTCTCTCGTCTAGAATTCTCTTGGCCTTGTGGTCCCACCTGGGGAGGCTCCCGTGCTTCAGGATCTCCACGGATACGCGAATACCCAGACCCACTTGCAGGGCCTTTTCCACCTTTACCTGAAATTCCTTATGGGATGCGGACCCCAGTTCAGGCACCGGATCGATCTTCACGATGATCTCATCCAGACCTTCCGCCCGGGTGAATACCATCTGAAATTCATCCACCTCTGCAAATTGGCGAATAATTTCCTCGATCCTGCTCGGGTATACGATGATGCCTCGAATCTTCTTCATATCATCCAATCTACCCAGCACGCTTCCTTCCAGGCTGAAGAGGGTCCGTCCACAGGGGCAGTCCCTATCAGCCACTTTCACGATGTCCCGGGTGCGGTACCTGAGAAAGGGATGGGCCCGTCGCTCCAGATTCGTCAGGATGAGCTCACCGGTGCCCCCTGGCCCCACGGGCTCACCGGTCTGAAAATCGAGAACCTCCGAACAAACCCAGTCGTCGTTTATGTGGGTGAGTCCTGATTGAAATTCACAATTGAAGCCCCAGGGGCCAATCTCAGTGGAACCAATAAAATCAAAGGCCTTGCACCCGTAAGCGTCTTCGATTTTCTTCACCACACTGGGGATTCCACCTCCCGGCTCTCCTGTATGCCAGCTGATCCGGATCTTCGCCTCTTTTTTCAGGTCTATCCCCATCTTTTTTGCCTCTTCGGCCATGTAGAGGGCATAGGACGGGGTAGAGCCCATAGCCGTGATCGGGTAGTTCAAAAGGGCATTAATCCGCTGTTCGGTCTTGAACCCTCCTGTGGCAAACAGGGTGCAACCCATCTCTTGGGCGGCATAGTATGATGCCCAGAATCCGATAAAGGGGCCGAATCCAAACGCGGGCATGACCATATCCGTCTTTCGGACGCCATACGCGTAAAGCATCCGGGCATGCATGTGGCAAAACTTGGTCCAATCCTCTTCAGTGTCCACGACCCTGAGGGGTTGTCCCGTCGTCCCCGAAGTCTGGTGCACACGTTGGCATTCCTCAAAGGGCAACGTGAGCATACTGCCCCAAGGCGGGAATTTGCTCTGGTCCTCTCTTAGATCCTCTTTCGAAATAAAAGGCAAAAGGGAAATGTCCTCGAGGGATCGGATCTTATCCGGGGTGAGGTTCGCTTCCTCAAATTTTCTTTTATAAAAGGCGCTTTTTTCCCATGCGTGCCTGACGATTCCCTTCAGTTTTTCCTCTTGTAGTTCTCCGATCTCATCTCGTGAGGCGGTTTCTATCTCCGGATCATAATAACCGCTATCCATAACGCCTCCTCCCCGACTAAAGTTCAATGTCACCCGTCATGAACGATTCGCGCCTCAATTCTTCCACATAGTAAGCAACTGTCTTTTTCGTGTCCTCCAGGTGAGACAGAATCGCCTCCTCAGCCTTTTTTGGATCATGGGATTTGAGTGCTTTGACAATGAGCTCGTGCCCATCCCTGGTCACTTTCGCGATTTCGGGAACGCGAAGACAGAAGACACGAAATCGTAGAGTGCGCCTAATGAGAAGTTGGTTGAGTTCGTATAAGGTTTTGCTCCTTGCGGCCCTGCTGAGAAGCTGATGAAACTCTGTATCAAGATCAATCATTTCATTGGTCAAGGCACCCTTTAGGAGTTTAGTCATCTCTTTAAGGTTCGCCTCAAGCCGATCGAGTTCATCAGGCGTGATTCTTTCCGCCGCCAGCCTCACGATGATTCTCTCCACAGCGGCCCGGGCCATAAAGAGGTCCACCACATCGCGCTCAGACATGTCTTCCACGATATATCCAGCCCGCGGAATGGCGTAGACACTGCCGTCAGAGACGAGCTTCTGTAAGGCCTCTCTTACGGGTGTCCTGCTGACCCCCATCTGCTCAGCCAGGACCGACTCCACAAGGCGTGTTTCACTCGGTATCTTCCCCGTGATGATGGCCCAGTGAAGCTCCTTATAGACCTGTTCGGCCAGAGAGCGAGAACTCTGTTTTTGATTTTTTAGGGTTTTGAAATCCAGTTGCTGCATGGGCAGGCCCAAAGTATACCAATTGTATACAACGCGTATACAATTGGAATTCTCCTCTGTCAACTGAAAAGCGGGAGTTAATGACTGCGGTAGTAGAAAGATGACAAAGTGCTGTTCGTTATTTACCCCAGGTTTTCGTCTCAGGAGGCATCTCCACTTCCCCTTCGTGGGGAACTCTCTCCACTTTGATCCTCTTCCCGTAGAAAATGATAGCCATGTAGTAGAGAACCCTTCTCGCCACTGCCGATCGGCTTGCCGCAAAGAAATTGATTTTGTGCACGAAAAATCGCGGCTTGTTCCAGGGGCAAATTTTTAGACAAAGGGTGCAGGCAAAAGTATTGGCCCCTGAGACCCAGAAAAGAAAGCACTTTTCAAAGGCTTGTGGCCATTTTCTGTATCCCCGGACGAGAGCCTTTTCCTCATCAATGGCATTGGACGGACAATTTATTTCACACAGTCGGCAGTTGATACAGAAATCCTGGACCCCCATGTCAATGGGCTTGTCTTCCACCAGTTCCAGATCTGTGGTTACTGCGGACAGGCGGACACGCGGCCCATATTCAGGTGTAATGAGATAATTGAACCTTCCCTGTTCTCCCAGACCAGCATCTACTGCATGGGGGACATGGAATATCTGTTCGTTTCGCAGATGATGTGCCCGGGCCGGGTAACCGAGCGCTCGGATGTATGAGGCGAGAGCAACGGCCACCTGGGCCACTTCATAGTAGGCCTTTCCCACCTCAGCCAAATTCCGCTCGTTTTTGTCCGTGAGGGTGGTATTCACCGCCTCGTAATCCATCTCCTTTGCCAAGACAATGACATACTTGTGGTTCAGCTCAACGGGTGTGGTGACGGCGGGCCCTGTCTCCAGCTTGGACTCCTCGTAGGAAAAGGCCTCGCTATAGGTGAAATCCTGCTTGACCGCGGTGATGCCCACCATGTCCGCACCCGCGTACTTTGCCATCCGCTTTATCTCTTTTGTAACCTCCTCGGGGGAGATCCCTTCTCTCTGTTTCACGGGATTCACTTTGCCCTCCACCTGATGTCTCAGTCCCATCACGAGCGTCCAATAGATTCCCCCGAAAATATCTTGGCTCTGAAGGGCCCATCGCTTCTTCCCCACATCAGGGCCATACCCGCCCACATGGGCCACGTTGAAGGCCGTATCCTTCTGGTTGAACTTCTCCGGCTCACCTTCGAGCATCCCCCTGGTCCCCTCCAAGGCCTTGGCGTTTCGGCCGATGGGGATGAACATGGCCACGGTGAAGAGCACAATGAGTACCGCCACAATGATCTGGATGACTTGGGCCACGGGGTTGGACAGATAGCCTGCTCCATGGGCCCAGGCATAGATGGCGAGGGCGGCGGCCATACCCAGGAAAGCGAGCAGACCCAATATGCCGGGCCGAAGAACCTTTTCCCTCAGAACGGTAACGCCGAACCAGAAGGCATAGAGGGCAAAGATAGAAACCAAGATAAAAAGAAAGTAAAACATGGCCCCATCCTCTCAAATCCACAGATTTACTTGGAGATGTTCAAAAGCTTGGCCGCGTTTTCACCCAGGATCTTTGCCTTTGCGTCCTCCCCCATATCTAAACGCTTTATGGCCTCGATATTCTCCTTGATGGTGGGGATCCCGGGCCAGTCGGATCCATAGATCACCTTGTGTGCAAGACGCTCCAGCCCCGGGAAATAGTCCAAGAGCCTCTGCGGAGGCAGGCCGGCCACTTCCATGTAGAGATTGTCGTGGAGTCTTGCCAGGGCAAAGGCCTTATCGTACCAGAAGGGTCTTCCGCTGTGGCACATGAGCAGAACCAATTCAGGAAAGTCTACGGCCACATCATCCATGGTTATGGGATCTCCATATTTTATTCTGGCCCCTGCAAATATGGATGAGCCGATGTGGAGGGAGACGGGTATCCCCAGTTCCTGCGCCTTTGCATAGAGGGGATAGATGTGGGCGTCGTTGGGGTAGTAATGCTGATAGGTGGGGTATAATTTCAGCCCTCGAAAACCCTGATCCCGAACCCACATTTCCAGTTCCTCGGCAGGGTGTGTGGAAGTATAGGGATTGATACTGGCAAAGGGGATCAAGCGGGGGCTCTTGGCGCAGAACTCTCCCACGTACGCATTATCCGCAATTCCTGTCGTGATGGGTGCCAGCTCTGCAAGTATCACCGCATAATCGATTCCCGCCTCATCCATCAGGCCGAGAAAACCTTCCGGCGACGAGTAGGTCTGGATCATCCATTCCGTGCGGTCACCCCAGGCACGTCTGAGCAGATCATCGTAGTCCTTCGTCGTGGTTTTATAGTAAGCGGTGTGTACGTGAAAATCGATGATCATGGTCCGACCTTGGCTTTTGGTTTAATTCGGACGCAGGAGTAATGGCAACTCTGGCAAACCCCACGGTGATGCTGGTGGAACTGCGTCTGCTCCGTGTCCAGTTGGTTCCTGTAAAAATAATGCCGATTACAGACGCGACAGTATCCCCTTAGGTAGAAGGAATCAACCTCTCTTTTTGTTTGATCCACGTGTTTCTCCATCTTAACCCATTCACAATGGCCAATCCACGTCCAACTCTGTAGGGCAGCCCACTGTGGCTGCCAATGGACGGCGGGGCACGGTGGCCCGCCCTACGCAAAGATTTGGCACAGATCTCTATGGCAACAGCGGGTCTGG
>CP070840.1:1066513-1069403 GCA_020342025.1 Deltaproteobacteria bacterium | reverse complement strand
GGATAACTTTGGTAATCTTATTTCAAATATCCACCGTGGAGACTTAGAGTCTTTTCTTGAATCCTTCGTGCCGGTCATCGAGGTGGGGAATCTAACGATCAAGAAGCTTAGTCCCATTTATGCTGACGTGCTAGAGGGTGAGCCCTTGGCGCTCATTAACAGTTCCCATTGGCTGGAGATTGCAATCAACCTGGGCCGGGCCAGTCAGTATGTGGGATTGCCTTCAGAAGAAATTATTGGGACAGAGGTCAAGGTGAGCAAATCGAAAGAACCATTTTAGAGGCTGGACCTCCCCGATAATGATTTCAGATAATCCTCCCATTCGATGGGCAACAGGTACTTTTTTTTGCTATTGCACTCCTTGCAGGCGGGGACAATATTTCCTTTTCTGCTCTTTCCGCCTCGGCTGAGTGGAAGCACATGATCCATGGTAAGGCCGTTCCTGCCCACCTTACGATGACAATAATAACATTCTCCTTTTTGGGTCTTCCTCATCCACCAGCTAGATTGCCTGAGGCGACGGGCCTTCTCCTTTTCTCGTCTTATGTCCTGCTCGCTGATTTCTTCAAGCTCAGGTATCATTGGTTATCCTATTTCTCATCATCAATCACTTGACAGGCCTTCCTCGCCATGCAGTGGGCATGCTTGCCCTTCCTCTCTAAGAGAACCAAGGCCTTATCCCCTGCCAGCTCTCTTCCCATTCCTTTCTTTTCAAGCATTCCCGCGCTTCACTAACCGCAGGTTTTTCTGGGTGCCTGCAAATGATGACACTTCCTCGTTGTCAACCCTCAACACGTGTACGCAGTTCAATCCCCAGAATGTAACAGCCCCGATATTTACCCTCTTCTATTCTTGTTTTATGTCTTACGACAGCATCCATCCTCATCATGAGCGATTCGGAATAAAAAGTCATGTTTTTCAGATTATCACCTCGATCAAGGATCCTGAGCAGACCAAAATCCTTTCGCCGAACCAGCAGGCCAAAACCGCGCTTTGACCGGTCAAAGACATTTAGGGTATATTTTCTACCCTTCCCTCCCCCTGTGGGCAGCCTGAATTCAACGCATACCATCTCTGGCTCTTCATTGCGCGTCCTTTTTTCTCTTCGTTTTTCTTGGATCTCAAGCGTCTTGGGGAAGCTCATAATGAATCCAAAATAGGGTGGCGTATTGATTACGCCCATATTTCTCAAAGAACACTGACAGGCGCTTTCATTAACCAAAAACTCCAGGGCCACATCGGGAAACGACTGAATGAGGTCATCCCCTTTAGCAGGGGCCAGCTTTTCAATAATCAATTGAGCTTCCGTATCAATCTCTGAATTCTCCAGCTCTATAAGCGTCTCAGCTTCCACAATCTTCAGCAATTTAGAGGTAAATGGATTTTTGGCTCCTCTGACTCGAACTTTAATTTCGGTTTTTTGGGAGACCAATTTCTGCAGGACCCGCCATATCTTCTGTTTGTTGTCCAAAACGTGCCACTTCATTGCAATCTCCGTTGGGAGTTACTTGTCCACCGTGAAATGGCCCTTATACTACCAGAGAAAGCCCGAACTGTAAATGAATCTCAGGTTTGGAATCGCTTGAAATTCTTGGGAATTCGGGCTTTTAAAATTCCGGAAGATCCGAATTGTCACCAAAACTCCCGTTGACGCGGTAATGCAAAGATGGTAAGAATTTTTTTGTGAACGACCTTTTTTACCGTTTAATGGAAAGGGCCCTCGAAGAGGCTGAAAAGGGGTTTGCCGAAGGAGAGGTCCCAGTGGGCGCTGTTCTGGCCGGGCCTGACGGGCGTATTGTGGCAAAGGCCCATAACCGACCGATAGCCCTCAATGACCCGACTGCCCATGCAGAGATATTGGCCTTGAGAGAGGCTGGGTCCCTTTACAAGAACTACCGGATCTCTGGCGCAATCCTCGTGGTTACCATCGAGCCCTGTCTGATGTGCATGGGTGCAGCATTCAACGCCCGAATATCCCGGTTGGTCTTTGGTGCCCATGATCCCAAATGGGGTGCAGCCAGGTCTCTTTATGATCTTGCCACAGAGGACCGTTTAAATCACAGAATTGAAGTCATCCCCGGCATCATGGAAAAGGAATGTGGCGAGCTTATGCAGGACTTTTTCCGTGTTCGAAGGGCAAAGGATATGAGATCGTGGAGAGGTACCGAAGTGGTCGTAACGGGGTCGACTCGAAATCGACTTGTCCCGTTAAAAGCGGGGCACGTGGGTTCGAATCCCACCCTCTCCGCCAATAAAATCCCTCGCAGGATTTTATAAGGTGCCTCCCGAATGCATTCGGGAGGCTTAGAAGAGCCCCTGGGAACAGGGGCGTTATCTAAAATTTTCCAAGAAGAAAATTTTAGCGAGTAATCCCGGAGAGATGTCCGAGCTGGCCGAAGGAGCGCGACTGGAAATCGCGTGTACCACTCAAAAAGTGGTACCGAGGGTTCGAATCCCTCTCTCTCCGCCATTCTTTTCATGTAACTTGGTGCCGGTGCCGGCCTGCAAAGAAGCCAAGGCCTAGGGTACCAATCCGGTCCCAGTGGGAGCGGTGGAGGAAGTGCGCCATTACTCCATGTGAGAGGTTTTCCCATGTCCTACGAGGTCTTAGCCAGAAAATGGCGTCCTCAAGTCTTTGAGGATGTCATTGGCCAAGAACATATTACGCAGACACTAGTGAATGCCATCAAAACGGACAGGCTGGCCCACGCGTATCTCTTCAGTGGTGCGAGAGGGGTGGGAAAAACCTCTGTGGCCCGGATCCTGGCCACAGCCCTTAACCGTGATGCAGGTGACCCAGGCGTTCCATTTCATCGATGTCATTCATGTGTAGAGATTACAAATGGCTCTTCCGTAGATGTTCAGGAAATTGATGGTGCGTCAAATCGTG
>CP070840.1:1063204-1066413 GCA_020342025.1 Deltaproteobacteria bacterium | reverse complement strand
GTTTTTGATGCCGATAGAGGATGTATTTAGCATATCTGGTCGTGGTACGGTTGTGACGGGCAGAGTGGAGCGTGGGATTATCAAGGTTGGAGATGATGTGGAGGTGGTTGGGATAAGGGCGACGATGAAGACGGTGTGCACTGGGGTGGAGATGTTTCGCAAGGTTTTGGATCAGGGTCAAGCTGGAGACAATATAGGGGTGTTGTTGCGAGGGACGAAGCGAGAAGACGTGGAGCGTGGTCAGGTGGTTGCTGCGCCTGGGTCGATAACGCCGCATACCACATTTAGGGCGGAGGCGTACATATTGACGAAGGAGGAGGGAGGACGTCATACGCCGTTTTTTAATGGTTACAGGCCGCAGTTTTATTTTAGGACGACGGACGTGACGGGTGTGGTGACGTTGCCTGAGGGCGTGGAGATGGTGATGCCTGGGGACAATGTGACGATGGACATTAATTTAATCACGCCCATAGCGATGGAGAAGGAGCTGCGTTTTGCCATTCGTGAAGGTGGACGCACGGTGGGTGCGGGAGTGATCAGTGAGATCATAGAGTAATTAAGTGCCTGAAATGACCTGCCCGCCCATGTCTGCCCGCGCAGAATAATACGGCCAGATTGAGCAATAAGGACTGGTCATATATATACGGTTACCCGCAAACGGCTATGCCAGGCGGGCCTAAAGTGAACTAAAGTACTTAAAGTTGGTGCTGGGCAAAAGATAGATTAGCGGTTTTCCTCATTTTTGACTTTAGGCACTTTAGATCATTTATCTGCGGAGATTTTATATGCGTGAGATTATTACCCTGGCCTGTGAAGGTTGCAAGAACAGGAATTATACTACCACCAAGAATAAGCGGAAGGCTCCAGACAAACTGGCATTAAAGAAATATTGTCCATTTTGTAGGTCCCATACCCTTCATAAGGAAACGAAATAGGTTTCAGTGAAATTGCAGGCCAGTAGCTCTAACGGCTAGAGCACCGGACTCCAAATCCGGGTGTTGGGGGTTCGAATCCCTCCTGGCCTGCCACTTTTATGTGACAGGTCAGCGGGCCAATGGCTCGGGATGTGGGGTAAATGGGGCCTAAGCCCTTGACAAGATTAGATTTTGGGAAACATGAAGAAGCATACCAAGAAGAGGAAGAAAAGAGGAACGCGAAGGAAGACCCAAGCCCCGTCTAAACCCAGTACTGTCTCGAAATTGGATGCCGAACCCATTCCGGCAAAACAGGAGGCCAAACCGAGGCCTTATCAAGCCATTCAAAAAAGGGAGTCTGAAAAGAGGGTAAGAGAGAGGCGTTCGGTCCTCAGGTATTTCGGTGTGGCTAGCCGGTTTTTGCGAGAGTCCAAGACAGAACTCAAGAAGGTGAAATGGCCCACGCGTAAGGAATTGCTTGCATCAACAGCCATGGTGATATTTCTCGTCGTCGTGGTCTCATTGTTTCTTGGAATCATTGATTTTGGACTGATCAAGATTATAAAGAACCTTGTAGGATAGGGTCCTGCATTCCGTCTAAATAAATAGAAAAAGGGAACGATTTGGCACTGAAATGGTACATAGTCCATACCTACTCAGGATTTGAGTATAAGGTGAAGACAAACCTTGAGGAGCGTATCAAGACCTTGGGACAGGAGGCGTATTTCGGCAGGGTTCTTGTCCCAGTAGAACAAGTGATTGAGCTCAAACGGGGTCTTAAAAAAACCTCTTCCAGAAAGTTCTACCCAGGATACATCATGGTTCAAATGGATTTGAATGATGAGACCTGGCACACAGTAAGGAACACGGCCAAGGTTACAGGATTCGTGGGAGGGGGCACCAGACCCGCACCGATCCCCGATGAGGAGGCCGAGCGAATCATCCGACAGATGGAGGAAGGGATCAGTAAACCCAAACCCAAATATCAATTTGAGGAAGGTGATGAGGTTCGGGTTATTGATGGCCCCTTCAATAATTTTCAAGGTATTGTGGAAGAGGTAAAGCCGGACAAGGAGAAATTGAGGGTTTTGATCACTATTTTCGGGCGTTCAACACCGGTTGAGTTGGATTTTATACAGGTTCACAAGATTTAGAGGGGTCGTCATGGCAAAAAAGGTTATCGCAACAGTCAAGCTCCAAGTCAATGGAGGCCAAGCAAACCCGTCACCCCCTATAGGTCCTGCGCTGGGGCAACATGGGGTAAATATCGCTGAGTTTTGCAAGGCGTTCAATGCCAGGACCCAGGATCAGATGGGGACGATCATCCCTGTGCTCATAACCATCTATGCAGACAGATCATTTTCATTCATCACCAAAACACCGCCTGCCTCTGTTCTTTTGAAGCAGGCGGCAAAAATAGCCAAAGGTTCTGGTGAGCCGAACCGAGAAAAGGTTGGAGAAGTGACAAAAAAACAGGTGGAAGAGATCGCAAAGCTCAAGTTCGAGGACTTGAATGCCTATGACCTGGAGAGTGCTGTAAAAATCATCGAAGGTACAGCCAGAAGCATGGGGATTACGGTAACTCCTTAAAAACCCAAAAGGATTTGTAAGTTTTAAGACTTTTGGGACAACTTTTTGAAACAGTAAGTTATGGAATGAGCAAAATAGATAGTACCTTTCAGAGACCGGCAGTGCCTCCGAATTAAGAAGATTAAGTGCCAACGCTTTTTAAGGTTACCAAGGTGGCTGATTATGAGTAGAAGAGGGAAAAAATACAGAGAGAGCGCCGAGAAAGTGGATAGGCTGAAGAAATACAATTTCCAGGAGGCTGTCCAACTCGTCCTCGATACGACCTATACAAAGATTGATGAGACTGTTGACATCGCGGTTCGGCTGGGCGTTGACCCGAGGCATGCTGATCAGATGGTGAGAGGCAGCGTTGTTTTGCCTAATGGGGTGGGGAAAGAGCTAAGAGTTTTGGTCTTTGCCAAAGGGGAAAAAGAGAAGGAGGCCCTTGAAGCGGGGGCAGACTACGCTGGGTCCGATGAGTATCTGGAGAAAATACAGAAAGGCTGGCTCGAATTTGACAAGGCTATCGCCACGCCGGACATGATGAGTTCTGTGAGTAAATTGGGACGTATTTTGGGTCCAAGGGGTATGATGCCCAACGCAAAGCTGGGAACAGTAACTTTCGATGTGGCCAAGGCCGTCAAAGAGGTCAAGATGGGGAAGATCGATTTTAGGGTTGAAAAGGCGGGAATCGTTCATGCGCCTATGGGTAAGGTTTCATTTGGT
>CP070840.1:1060011-1063104 GCA_020342025.1 Deltaproteobacteria bacterium | reverse complement strand
TGCTGGAAAGGATGTGGTCTCCCGCGATATCCACAGTCTTTACCGCAGGCTCTGTGAGGCCGCCATTGACGGCCTTCGGGAACTGGGCATAGATTCGTCCTTCAGGCCGGTGAATGATATTGAGGTGAACGGACGTAAAATCTCCGGAACCGGCGGCACCGAGGCCCGGGGGGCCTTTCTGTTTCAGGGCACACTGCTTATGGATCTGGACCTGCAGATCATGCTTCGAGCCCTTCGGATTCCCACGGAAAAGCTGAAGGACAAAGAGATTGACTCCCTCAAAGAGAGAATGACATGCCTTAAGTGGGAACTCGGCCACATGCCATCCATGCAAGGGGTAAAGACCGCCATAAAGAAAGGATTTTCTGGGGCATTCGGCATTGAATTTGCGGCCGATGGGCTCAGCCGTTGGGAGCAGGATTATCTTGATCGGCACCTCAAGAAATTTCAATCAAACGACTGGATCTACAAAGTGAGGCGTCCTCTGAAAGATGAGCATATCCTTTATTCTGCTTATAAAGCCCCAGGCGGTTTGATACGCACCTCCCTACTGGCCGATGATGCCCGTGATTGTATCAAGGTCATTCTGATCACAGGAGACTTCTTTTCCTATCCCAAGCGGGCCATCCTGGACTTGGAAGCCAGAATGAAGAACTGTCCTATTGGAAAAATAGAAGAGACGGTTCGATCATTCTTTGACGAAGTGAAGCCCGAAATGCCGGGGGTAACGCCGGACGATTTCATAGCGGCCATCCACGAGGCACTTCAAAAGAGGGATCTCACGTTACTGGGACTGAGTCTGGAGGAGGCGAACCACATCTACATGGTGAACGATGCCCTCGAACAATTGCCCGAGACAAGCGTGGTCCTCCTTCCCTATTGTGCCAAGCTGGCCAGCTGCGAATACCGCCATGATAAGGATTGTATCTCTTGTGGGGGCTGTACGGTGGGTGTGGCCTATGAATTGGCACGCAGTCACAATATGGAGCCCATTACAGTCGTGAGTTTTGAGGACCTACAGACCACACTGGACGACATGAGGAGACGAGGGATCAAGAGCTACCTGGGATGTTGTTGCGATCCCTTTTTCGTCAAGCATCGTGAGGACTTCGAGAAGGCCGGCATGTCGGGAATATTGATAAATATCGAAAACACTTCTTGTTATGACCTTGATCTGGAAAAGGCGGCCAAGGAGGGGACCTTTGGCGGCGAAACCAAACTCAAACTAGATGTCCTTGAAAAAGTCTTAGACAGCACAAAATGAAAAAGGTCGTACACGTTGATGTTCTGATTGTGGGTGCTGGTCCCGCTGGCTCATCAGCGGCCTTTGCGGCAGCAGAGGCTGGGGCAAACGTACTTGTTATCGAGAAACGTGGGCGGATCGGTGAGCCTGTCCGGTGCGCCGAGTATATCCCTCGCCTTCTCACCCAAACGGTGAAAGTCCCCAGAGAGGCCATTGTCCAGGAGGTGGAGGGGATGGCCACGTTCATGCCGGATGGGGAAGTGATTAGAAAACGTGCACCAGGCCTTATCCTCCATAGGGCAACGTTTGACCAGGCACTGGCGGCGGAAGCAGAAATGGCCGGCGCTAAATTCCTGACAAACACCAGGGTCCTTTCCAAGGTGGACAATAAGGTGATGATGGTGGGGCCATCGGGTGGAGAGGAAATCCGAGCGAAGGTTATTATTGGCGCGGATGGTCCGGATTCTACGGTCGGATCCTGGATAGGGCAGAGAAACAAAAAGGTGATGTGGGCCCTACAACAGACCGTTGAGCTAAAACAGCCCGCTCACCATACAGAGGTCTACTTTGGCAGTGAGTATCCAGGAGGATATGCCTGGCTCTTTCCCAAGGCTGAACTGGCCAATGTGGGGGTTGGGGTAAAGAGAGAGTTGGGAGGTATACCCAAGGTTGCTCTCAGGAGCTTCAAGGAGAGAATAAAGGATCGGATCGGTGGGTTGGTCAGCGTAACGGCGGGGCTTATCCCTGTGGGCGGCCCCCTACCCTCCATCGACGAGAAGGCCGGAATTATGCTGGTGGGCGATGCCGCAGGGCATACCCATGCCATCACTGGGGGTGGGGTTCCCCAGGCTGTTTTATGTGGCACCATGGCAGGAAGGTCAGCAGTGGAGGCCGCGAACGGGAACAAAGAAGCACTCCGCAATTATGTTCGTAAGTGGAAAAAGGTTTTTGGAGCCACGATGGATAAAGCCGCCCAAAAACGAGAGGCTCTAGAGACCGGATGGAACAGAGAAAATCTGGACGCCCTGGTGCGCAGGTGCTGGATCGCCTGTAAGGAATATTACCATGAACCCTGAAATTGCCCACAGCTGGGAAGAAGTCAAGTCCTGGGATTTGCAGGCCCTTTTGGACAAGGCCAGAGAACTCTCCTGGAAGATTCACGGGAGACGGCTTCAGTTCTTTATCCCGGGCCAAATGTACTACATGGGTGAAAGGGGCAGATATCCCGCCATCTCATTAACTGGGACATCCTGTGCCCTGAATTGCGATCACTGTCACCGAAAGATTTTAGAGGGAATGATACCGGCTGTTGAGCCTGGCACCTTGAAGGAGATTTGCCAGAGGCTGGATGAGCAGGGCAATACGGGTGTGCTCCTCAGCGGGGGATCGGACATGCGCGGTTCCCTCCCCTGGCCAAAATTTTTGGAATCCATCCAATGGGTCAAACAGCATACCCGCCTCAAATTAACCATCCATACGGGACTCATTGACCATATGACCGCCTTAGCCCTTGAAGAGGCAGGCATAGATGAAGTGCTCATAGATGTGATTGGGTATGAGGAGACCTTGCGCCAGGTATATCATTTGCGGAATGGCCTCGAGGTGATGCAATCCTCTCTGGAAGCCTTGGCATCCACAAAAATTCCTCTTATCCCACATATCGTCGTGGGGCTCCACTATGGCAAGATCAAGGGGGAAATGTACGCCCTAGAGATGGTGGCCAAATACCCGATCACAACTTTGGTCATCGTCGTTCTGAAGCCCATGCGAGAGACCCCCATGGACGGCGTTCCACCGCCAGAACCCGAGGACGTGGCCCGATTTGTAGCGGCGGCCCGATTGAGATTGCC
>CP070840.1:1055685-1059911 GCA_020342025.1 Deltaproteobacteria bacterium | reverse complement strand
GTGAAGGAAGTTGCAGCGCCTATGATAGACCCCAACAGGCCGGAATCCACGCTTAGGATGTGCAGCAGACCATCATCGAATCGGGCTCTGGGCAAGATTTTCATTCCGTATCCATAGTAAGGCTGCTTGAACACCATGAGGGTAAGCATATCCTTCACAACGAATGTCACACCATCAAGGGTAACCTCGGCATGGAGCCGCCTGTATTCTTTGAAATAGGCCTTCAAGACCGCTCTAAGATATACGCTGAAGCCACTGCTGCCTTGGGCGAGATATTCATCTCGGAGCCTGAGGACCGTGCCTTCAAAACCGACAGAGCTCATGAATGAGCGCCTCTTCTCATCACAGTCAATAAGGTCGTAATCATGTATCCTGCCCTCTTTGATGCGCATGGCCATGTGGGACAGACTTCCCTTCAAACCCAGGGCGAACGCCACGGAATTACCGCTCCCCAGAGGGAGGTAGGCAATGGTGTTCTGCTCGGTATTGATTGAATTAATAACGTCGGAAAGGGTCCCGTCGCCCCCCGCAGCAACGAGCACATCACACCTGCTAGCCAGATCCCCTGCGCACTGACCAAAATCCTCCGCAGTAGTAGTGTCCAATCCATGTATTTCTGCATTTAGGATTTCTGCTGGTTTTGCAAGTGCTGACAGTTTCTGGTCCGCCGACATTTTGCCAGAGACAGGGTTGGTGATAATAGCGTATTGCATGCCTGTTATAAGGAAGGGGGTATGAGGTCATTCTTTTGTCTGAGGCGGGCCCTGGACATATATTCCTTATTAATTGCGCCCTCACCTATTGTTCATAACAGGGTCGAGTCAAGACTCATCTTCATCGTTTTTTGGCGCCTTTTTTGCCTTTGCAGAGAGAAATTTGATAATATCTCTCCTGCTGACGATACCTACCAATCGTCCCTCTGATAAAATGGGGACCCTCCTAAAATTACTTTGCACCAGACTTTCGAATATCTTCATCAGATTCTCATCCTCGTCAAAATGGATGATTTCGGTTGTCATCAAATCTGTGACCGTCTTACCTTTCACATTTGGGTCATAGAGGAGCAACATCAAAATGTCCTTTTCTGTCACCATACCCAGCAGGCGCCCCGAATCATCAACCACGGGTAAGCCTGTCACGTTATGCTCAACCAGAAGTTTTATGACCTCCATTACGTTGGCGTATTCATGTACCGTCGTCACTTTCGTGCTCATGATATCTTTCGCTTTGACCATTCTACTCCTCCTCTAACTCCAACTCTGCACGGTAATCATTTCCAGAATGACCTGAGAACAATAAAGGGTTCTAAAACACTAAAGTGGTCTTGAGTGACATCCTCGTTTGTTGCTAAACATATATACAATAAAATCAAAACAAAATCAACATAAATAATGTGAATTAACCTAATATTAGCCAACTATTTAAGAAAAAACAGGATCGAATAAATCGAGCCTGTGGGATTTCTTTGAGGGCCCTGAGGGGTGAGGATGCTGAAGCGGGATGACCAGGAATAATCATCTTTTTGGCCCTAAAAAGTAAAATATAGAGCCTGAAGAGTTGTCTCTTTCTGTCTGATCTCTATTGATTCTATATAGTTAACTTGGCTGGACCCCCAGTCAACCCCTCACCAGTCACGGCCGCGAAGGTCGAGTCCGCGCGCCCGTCCTCTCCATCCTCCGCAGTACTCTGCTACGGAGGACGGGGGCAGTAGCCCGCTACGGAGGGTGGAATGGGGAGTGAAACGATTTGCAGAAAGGGATATCAGGGAATCGAGATGCCAAAGGTTTTTTCTACCATGGAAAGGCGTTTGGATTTGCGGCATCGGGACGACACAATAATGGAATTCACTTCTTCCACCGTTCTATTCAGGTCTTCGTTAAAGATGATGTAGTCGTAATCGATGCAATTTTGGATTTCTTTGCGTGCCTCTTCAAGCCTTGCCTTTATCTCCGCTTCATCATCAGAAGCCCTACCCCTCAGTCGTTTTTCAAGGACCTGGAAAGAGGGCGGTAAAATATAGATCAAGACGCTATCCTCAAAATTTCCTTTTATGTTTTTGGCTCCCTCGCTGTCCAGGTCCATCACCACATCCAGTCCCTGGTCCGTCTCACTTTGCAAACTGGAAAATGAGGTGCCATAAAGATCATGGTAGACCTCTGCCCATTCCACAAAAGCCTTTTCCTCAATCATCTTTTCAAAGGTCTGTCTATCAACGAAGTGATAATTAATCCCATCCGCTTCATTTTTCCTCGGCTTTCGACTGGTGTGGGAAACAGAGTACCCGATACGGGGGAGGGTCTTTCTCAATCGTTTAATAATCGTGGACTTCCCCACCCCGGATGGCCCGGTGATCACAAAGAGTTGGCCGGACATGGCTATTCTTCCAAATCCTCTTTGGTTAGGTTGCAGCTTGGGCTGAACCTTTGAGCCAAAGTCTCCGACTGGATCGCCGAGAGAATGATGTGGTTGCTGTCCGTGATGATGACCGCTCTCGTTCTTCTCCCCTGGGTCGCATCAACAAGTCTTTTTTCTTCGCGCGCTTCATCCTTAAGGCGTTTAATAGGTGCGGCATTAGGAGAGATGATGGCAACCACGCGTCTGGAAACAACCGAGTTTCCAAAACCGATATTGATAAGCTTTTGAGTCATGGGCCTACCTCCTTTTATTCCACATTCTGGACCTGCTCCCTCAGTTTTTCCAGTTCCCCTTTGATTTCGACCACTTTTGCTGAGATGGAGGAATCTAAAGTTTTGCTACTAATGGTATTGACCTCCCTGTTGATCTCTTGAATCAAGAAATCCAATCTCCTACCGATGGAATCGTCCACGGACAAATAATTTTGGAACTGCTCCAAATGGCTTCTGAGACGAACGATCTCCTCGGTGATATCACAGCGGTCTGCGAAGATGGCCACCTCCTGCATAAGACGACTTTCGTCCAGCTCAATGTCCTGTGAGATCTTCTGCATCTTCTCCTTTAGCCGTTTCTGATAGGCTTCAACCATACCAGGGGCCCTATCTTCAATTTCACCAAGATACGCCTCTATGAGCTTCAGCCTTTTCAGGAAATCCTCCGCAATGGCTTGACCCTCAACGAGTCGCATCTTATCAAGGGAATCGAGGGCGACTCGCAGCACCTCCTGAAGAGCCGGCCGTGCCTCATCAATATCCAGATCGTGGGGCTTGTAGAGGATCACGTCACGCATCTGGCAAAGGGTTTCGGGGGCTATCTTATCATCGAGTCCAAACTGTTCATTAAGTTCCTCAAATATCCCTATGAGCGACCTGACCAGGGGTAGGTTGAGCTCCAGGTCATATTCGGCCTCAGCGGCATTTTTTTCCATCTGAATGGATACTTCGATACGCCCCCGCCTTACCCTTGATGCGATTTGTGATCTGATCTCATCCTCAAGGGCTTGAAAGGTCTTCGGTACCCGGAGAATCACATCCCGGTAACGGTTGTTCAACGACTTTAGCTCGGCTGTGAAGGTTGAATCGCCCTCACTGTGCTCGCCTCGCCCATAGGCGGTCATACTTCTAATCAATGCTTACTCCTTGACCCTTGTCATTTGTCATGAGTCACTGGTCCTCTATTCCCCTCAATTGCCGTTTGTAGCGTTCCCGCAGGTCATTGAATAAGGCGATGATCTCTGGACTTGCATAATCTTTGTAAGTCCACTGAAGGGGAGCAAAACTTCCTTTGTGAAAGATGAGGCTCAGATCCGCATAAACGCCTTTAGACAGGTAGATACGATGGCTATAATTTTTCCCGGTGGCCAACACCAATCTTTCCAGAGACATATACCCAGGATCAATGTTTATTTGCCGCTTTCCGTCCAGAAGATGGTCATTTTCTATGTGGGTTGTTTTCCGTTTTGTCTCGACGATACTCAGTGGCCTGATCAGTCGCTCAAAGGAGACAAAGCGGCGGTGCAGCGGCCACCCCATTTCTCTGGCATAATATTTTGTACGATCAAAAAAGAGCTCAGGACTTATCCAATCCGTGGGACCAAAGATCTGCTCCAATTCGCCGATAACGCCGACAATCAATTCCTTGTGGGGTGAGAAGAGGCTGGAGATCAGTTTCACGTCTTCTGCTTCACGCGGACTACTCATAAGACCTGCCAACGCAGTGGTATTCAAATCCTCGTTCCTTCATTCTGACAGGGTCGTAGATATTCCGGAGATCCAAAACGACTGGGAAACGAAGAAGCCCTTTTACCCTAT
>CP070840.1:1051915-1055585 GCA_020342025.1 Deltaproteobacteria bacterium | reverse complement strand
GGCCGAGAGAGGCCTTGCTCCACGCCTGCTTCCGCCAGAACTACGGCTGCAGCCACATGATTATTGGTCGTGACCACGCCGGTGTGGGTGATTATTATGGCCCCTTTGACGCGCAAAAGATTTTTGATCAGATCCCCGAAGACGGCCTCAAATGTCAGAACCTCAATATCGACTGGACCTTTCACTGCTATAAGTGCGGCGGGATGGCCTCCATGAGGACCTGCCCCCACGGAAAAGACGACAGGTTGCTCCTTTCCGGGACCATGGTCAGGAAGACCCTCTCAGAGGGTGGCGACCTCCCGGCCGAATTCTCCCGTCCCGAGGTGGTCTCCATACTTCAGGATTACTACCAGAACCTGGAAGAGAAGGTGGAAATAAAGCTGCACGGTGCGGCTACGGGTGAGGTAGAGAAAAAGTAGCCATAACGACTTGACCAAAAAAACCACTTCCTCTTTGCGAGGAAGTGGTTTTTTTATGATTTGATGTTTGCCCTTGCCCACGCAGTCAATTCCCTCAAGGATGTCCCCTTAGGGAAAAACTCCCTCACGCCCATGGCCTTTACCTTGGGGATATCCTCCTCCTCTAAGAAACCGCCCGCAGTGATTGTTATATGATCGGAGGCTTCCTCCCTTAGAATTCTCCTTATCTCTTCAAATGCTCCAATATCAGCGCCAGGCAGGGTGGTGATCCCAATATGATCCACGGACTCTTGTAATGCCGAGTTAACAATGGCCTCCGGGTCCTGCAATTCTGTGTAGATAACCTCAAAACCTGCGTCTCCCAAACTCTTGGCCAGATTGAGCAGTGCCTCTTTATAGCCCTCGCCCATTCTCCCGAGCAATATCCTTATCTTTCTCTCCGCCATATCCTTGTCTCCCAAATCGGACTTGTCGTTGCTCGAGACTTATGCTTCTTCAGCCTCGCATAATCTCTCGTAGCCGCAATGTTCGCAATCCCTCCTATCCTGTTTCATTTCCTTCAGGTCCTGGACCCATTGACTGCGATGGGCCTCATAATTCTTTGCCGCTTGAAGCATCTGCTCGATAATGTCCACTGGGTGTCCCTCCCAATGGCTTTTAATCAGTTTACCCCCATCTGTAAAGTAAATATAACGATCCCTCACCTCTTCATTCAATATGTGCTCAACGGCCCATTTGTAACAAGCAAGCTGGAGGTTGTAATCGTTCTCCTCCATCACGTGATAAGGATCCTTGTTCTCAAGGTCATTACTCTTCCAGTCAACAATAACCCACTGCCCTTTGTTTTTCTCTTTAACCAGCCTGTCTATGGTTCCCCTGAACTCACACCCTTCAGAGATGGTGAAGAGAAAGGGAACCTCCGCATACTCATTTTGCCCTCCCAGGACTCTGAGCAGCTGTTCGTCGTTAATCGTCGTCTCCAGGTGTTTCAGTGCCTTCTCTCTCAGACGCGTCAAGGGCTCAACAGGGAGGTTATCACCGGGCAGGTCCGACTGAGCCAATCGCCCACAAAGACTATTCAGGCGATCCACGTCCAATGGATCACCGAAACGGTGTCTCTCAAGATATCTATGGATAACATTCCCCATATAGAGGGCTTCTTTAGAGGAATAATAATCTCGCTCATCCTCTCCTTCCAGGGACCCCTGCACACCCCTTTCATCTATTATGGAATCCGAGACCTTCAACCCATTCCCTCTGAGACCCAATATGACGCTGTAGAAAAACATGACAGGACATGTTCTGAATATCCGGATGGATTTAAAGCTGAATTGATAATAGGGCGCCGACCTGACCGGTTCGGTGAGGTCAATCTTTTTGATTGCCTCATCGTAATCTCCAAACTGCTTCCGCGTCAGTTTTTCTCCCCCATATGGAACGCCCCTAAAAATTTTCGGTTCTGGTTCTTTCCAGATGACCGTGGGAACACTGCCCTTTCCCTCGAAAAAACTTGACTGTTCTCGGGGGAAGTTGACTTCAAATTTGTAAATGTCGTCTATCAGGTCCATGATAGTGGCTCTTTCCCGATAATCCTCGGTGGAGAGTGGTGCCTTCCCTTTTCCCACCATCTTTTTCCCCGTGGGACCGATTAAGGCGAGATGATTCATGGTTCTTGTACAGCCCACATAAAAAACGCGTCTGTTCTCCGCCATATGCTCCAGGCCATCTCTCCTGGTGAGAAGATAGCCCAAGGGGCTAAAGGGCTTCCTATAATCCAACTCCGGAATTTCGATGGGCCATACGGGGATTTCTCCCTCCTGGTGGTTCCAGTCTCCGCGCCGGCCCCTTTCTGACGCATAGAGACGGATAGGCTTACCCACTTGACTTCTCAAGGGAGGCCGACGGTTCAGGTCAGGAATAATGACCATGGGAAATTCGAGACCCTTTGCCGCATGCACAGTCATCAGACAGATAGGACTCTCTCCTTCAGAAACGAGCAGGGCCTCGCCCTCTTCTTCCTCCTCTTCCGCCATCTCAAGACAGTATCCAACAAACTCAGGCAGGGCCCCATTTCCCTCGGCCTGAAAACGACGGCCTATCTCTATGAGTTTTTCCATGTTCGCCAGTCTCTGAATCCCATTGGGATGGGCCGAGTAAATGGCCGTTAGACCCCGGTCCGTTATAATGGTTCTAATAAGTTCTGCCGTGGTTAAGCGGGTGGAAAGGAGACGCCACGCCCGCATCTGCTGCCCCACGGATCTCACATGTGGGTTTTCAGAGGAGAGAAATTGCTTAAGTGTCGGTTGCCTACCGTAAAAAAGATCAAAGATCTCTGCGTCAGTAAGGGCAAAAATGGGACTCCTTAGGGCCGCCATCAAAGAGATATGTTGTCTTTCGTCAGCAAGATAATTGAGAAGCTGGATCATTTCCATGACTTCCTGGCACTGATAAAAACCTTTTCCCCTGTGGACTTTTAGGGGAAGGCCCGCCTCTCGGAGCACGTTTTCGTAAGTCTTCAGATGGGTGAAGGCGAAAAAGAGAATACCTATGGCCAATTGGTTACGTTCTATTTTTTCTCTGATGTCAGCATATTGCTCATACTCAAAGTTCTTCTTTCCACGTTTTCCAAGGAGACCTTCAATGATATCCACGATCAGAGCCGCCTCCCTTTCCGTTTGCTCTTTCCTTGAGAAGGCGTCTTGCGTCAAAAAAAAGGTTACAGAACCCTCGTTTCCCGGGACAGATCTTTTCCCTTCGGGCATGGTGATGGGCATGGGAGCGGTCTCATACGCCTTTAATTTCTCTGCACCTTTGTTGCTGAATATCTGGTCAAATGTGACATTGAGGAATTCTATGGGCCGACTATCAGTGCGGAAATTGTGGGGAAGATATATGTCACCTGTCACGATCTTTTCTCTCTCAGAATGGGACAATTTGTCGAAAACTTTTTTGTGCCTGTTGAGCAATTGAGCGTATCCCCGGTCTAGTGCCCGGAGGCGATCTTTTATATCTGGATTTTGCCAGAACATCGGCACCTGTCTTCCCTGGTTAGATTGCTTCACCCCTTCTGTCCCATGTTCGAAGACCGTAACGTCACCCCCGCGGAACTTATATATGGCCTGCCTTTTGTCGCCCACCACAAACAATTTCCCAGGATAGAGGACTGGTTTGCCCTTTTGGTCTCCACTGGAACAGAGTAGACTGATGATCTCCCATTGCACCCTGTTTGTATCCTGAAACTCATCCACCAT
>CP070840.1:1047785-1051815 GCA_020342025.1 Deltaproteobacteria bacterium | reverse complement strand
CATCATGGTGACGGATAGGAACCCTGCTTTTGCGCAGAAGCTTGCCGACGCCATTGCGCTGACTTACCAGGAGGTGCACGCGGAAGAGCAGATGAAGCGGACCAAGGAGACCCTTAGATACATTTCCGAGCAACTAGGGGAGGTGCGCGCCAGGCTTCGTAGATCGGAAGACGAGTTTAACCGCTTTACCCAGGACAATGAGCTGATCTCCATTGACCTGCAGAGTGAGAATCTGCTGGGGAGGACACAAGAGATCCAGGATGAGATCAGGAGAGTCAATGAAGATAAGAAGGAACTACAGGAGATCCTTGAGCGCTTGAACGGATTCATAAGGGATCCCTCTGGTTCTGGCCACGACTTTTATTCGGCCACGGCCAATACGCAGTATCAGGGCACCTACGACAGCCTGGTGAGTCTTCTTCTTAAGAAAGATACCCTGCTGAAGAATTTTACCCCTAAGCACCCTGAAGTGCAGGCGCTGAGCTATGAGATCATGGAGAATGCGCGGAAGATGGTGATTCTTCTTCAGTTGCAGATCAGTGGCCTTGAGAAGAAGGTGGTTGATCTAGGGAAGGAACTTGAGAAAGTTGGTAAGAAGACGAAGGTATTGATGGACAAGAAGCTGGAGTTTAACCGTCTGAAGAGGAAGGTTGACCTGTATACGGATATGGCTGCCCTTTTAGAGCAGAAGAATCAGGAGGCCTTGATCCGGAGGGCTGATAGACCTGAGGAAGTGAAAATCGTCAAGCCAGCCCTTTTACCCACCCATCCCATTAATCCGCCAAAGACGGCAGCCACCGGGGCAGCGGGTGTGATGATTGGGTTGGTTTTGGGGATTGTTATCGGTTTTGTGGTGGAGACCTTTGATACCTCTTTGGGAGCCATAGAGGATGTGGAGGAGACCCTTGGAACGCAGGTTCTGGGGATAATTCCTCAGGCGGATATCAAGGATATGATCGAGGGGTTGAAGGAGAAGTATCCAGGGGGTATCAGCCTGCCCGATGAGAAACGGATGAGTTATCTGGTGTCGCATTTTGTGCCCAAGTCGATGATGTCGGAGAGTTTTCGGGCGCTCAGGACCAATGTTCAGTTTAGGGATGCGGAGAAGAAGACCAAGGCCATTGCCGTTACGAGCAGTTCACCGCAAGAGGGCAAGACGCTGGTGGCGATCAATCTGGCCATAGCCATGGCACAGGCCAGAACGAAAGTCTTGTTGGTTGGCTCTGATTTGAGGAAACCGGGACTAGACAAGGTGTTTGATGTGGAGATGACGCCTGGTTTAACGGACATTTTGATGGAGAACCATCAATGGCGTGATACGGTCAAGACGGTCATGGACATGGCCATGGGGGAGATGACGCAGACCCAGATTATAAGGACGCCGGGTCTGGACAACCTTCACTTCATTACCAGTGGGGCCATACCGCCCAACCCTGCGGAGTTGATTGACTCCCCCGCCTTGACGGGGTTTATTGAAGAGGCAAAAGAGGAATATGACGTGATCATATTTGACTCCCCACCTATTCTGTCCACGGCGGATGCGGCTATCTTGGGGGCCAAGGTGGATGGGGTTCTGCTGGTTTATCGGGTGGGTTCGGTGTCTAGGGGATTGCTGAAGAGATCCATGGCTCAACTGCAACAGGTCAAGTCTAACATCATGGGGGTGATCCTCAATGGGATGAGGCCGGAGGTAAGTCCTGATTTTCAGGATTACAAGTATTACAGTTACTATTACTCATACGGAGAGGAGGGGAAAGATAAGAAGCATCGAGACAGGGAAAAAGGCTGGGCATTTTTGGGGAGGAAAGGGCAGAAGGAGAGGAAGGGGGAGCCGGGGACTCCCATAGGGGAAGAGGGCCGAGGGCCACAGAGAAAAGAGGGGAAGAAGGCGATCAGGGGGAGATTGGTCCTGCTGTTTGTGGCCACAGCCCTTCTTGCAGTGGGCGTCCTCTGGCACAATGGTCTGATAGATCCCTTTAGAGTTTTTGAGGAGCAAAGAGCAGTCAAACAAGATGAAATAAAACCAGGCACCAAGAAAGGCCTGCAGTCAAAGACGCCTGTTGCGAGGAGACCGAACAGAGTCTCCCCAAAGACCATGCCTACGGTTTCGAAGAAAGAAGACCGGCTCGAGAAGAAAAACCCTGTGACTGAATCCCCGGCCGCATCAGAGCGAGAGGCAGAGGTTAAAGCGCCTGGGCTTGACAAAAAGACGCCAGACCCAGCTCCTTCTGAAAAAGGAGAGAAAGAATCAGAGGCATTATCCATAAAGGCGGGGAGTCCATCTATTGCGAAAAAATCTGAACCTCCTGCGGTAGCTTCAAGCCCAAAGGCCATGCCTGAATCAAAGCTTACAGCAACTGGAAAGGCAGTCCCCTCTCTAGAGAATTATACGTCTTATCCCTATTCGTTGTATCTTGGTTCTTTTCGAACTCTGGAGCGGGCGAAAAGGGCAGTTTCCTTTTATATGGGAAGAGGCGTATCTGCCTATTGGGTCAAGGTTCTCTTGAGCAAGGGGACATGGTACAGGGTTTACATCGGGTATTTCCAGGATTCGGAAAGGGCCCAAAGATTCAGATTGGAAAAGGGATTGGAAGAGACCACTGTTGAAAAGACACCGTATGCCACCCTTATTGGTATTTTTTCATCATCGGAGGAACTCGAGGATAAGATGTCGGCCTTAAGGAACCTTGGCCATTGTCCGTATGTAATCAGAGACCAGGGAGGAAAATCTCGACTCTGTGTGGGTGCTTTTTACCCCGAATATAGGGCGGAGAGACAACATAACGAATTGAAATCCAGTGGTGTCCAGAGTTGGGTCGTAAAGAGATAGCATCAAGAATTAGGGAAAAGCGAAACAGGAGAGATCTTGGCACAATACGATATAAATCTTAGAGAGTATTGGCGTATCCTGAAGAAGAGGAAATTTGTCGTCATTCTCATCACCATTATACTGGGTTTTTTTAGCACCTCTTTCGCCATCTTGCGGGCACCAGAGCCCCTTTACACCTCGGTCTGCAGCATAAAATTTGAAAAAGAGACCACCTTAGAGGGACTTTATGCCAAGACCATCTCCTGGTCGGGTGGCGATGATATAGAGACGCAAATCACTGTGATCAAGAGCTATCCGGTTTTTGAGAAGGTGGCCGAAAGACTCCGGCTCATCCAGAATAGGGGTAAAGAAGGTAGCACGTTCAAGCAGGAGCTCGTGCGCATCGTTGATGAGCTTCAGTCCAAAGTGGAGGTGACAAGGGAACAATTAACAAACATCCTGCATATTGAGGTCACTGACAGAAATCCGGTTTTTGCTCAAAGGCTTGCCAACACCATAGCGCTGACTTACAAGGACCTGCACTCTGAAGAGCAGATGAAACGCACAAAAGAGGCCCTAAGATACATTAATGACCTACTCATGGAAGTGCGAGAGATCCTGCGGAAATCAGAAGAGGCGTTCAATACATTTACCCAGAAGAATGAGCTGATTTCCATAGACCTCCAGAGTGAAAGCCTGCTGACAAGGGCCAGAGAGATCCAGGATGAAATCAGAAAAATCCAGGCGAACAAGCGAGAATTTGAAGACATATTGCGTCGCCTGAACCAGTTTGTAGAGAATCCCTCCGGCTCTGACCATGACTTCTTTTCATCGAAAGCCAACACCCGGTACCAGAATACCAATGACGTTCTGGTGGGTCTGCTGCTCAAAAGAGATACCCTGCTAAAGGCTTTTACCCCCAGGCACCCGGAAGTGGTGGCCATACGTAATCAAATCCTCGAGAATGCCCGGAAAATGGGAATTCTTCTTCAGTTGCAGATCGATGAGATAGAAAAACAGGAGATCGATCTGAGGGGAGAACTGGAAAAAGTTGATAGAAAAACCAAAGTGTTGATGGACAAGAAGCTGGAATTTGACCGACTGAAGAGAAGGGTTGATTCTTTCAACGATATGACCGCCCTTCTGGAAAGAAAGAATCAGGAGGCACTCATCCGGAGGGCTGAGAAACCCGAGGAAGTGACCATTATTAAACCCGCCCTT
>CP070840.1:1042170-1047685 GCA_020342025.1 Deltaproteobacteria bacterium | reverse complement strand
GAGGAAAACGAGATTCGGCCCATCGCGGGAGACATCTTCGGCGAGCACCAGGTCGGGGCCTCCCGGCTCCCTCTCGCCAGCGTTCGTCTCCTGGCCCCGGTCAATCCATCGAAAGTGATTGCCGTGGGTCTGAACTACTTAAACCGACTGGGTGAGCGGGTGGGGCTGATTAAAGCGCGCCTGTACCACCCCTTTTCAAGGGAGCACTTCCTGAGGGCCCTTCCGGCCACCGCCAGAAGGATTGCCGTTCTTGACAGGACCAAGGAGCCGGGTTCGCTGGGGGAACCTCTCTATTTGGATGTGTGCACCGTTTTCCAAGAGAAGGGAGAGAACCCGATTATTGTGGGTGGAAGGTACGGGCTAGGCAGTAAGGATTTCACCCCCTCCATGGTCAAGGCGGTGTTTGATAACCTCCGCTCATCAGTCCCCAAGAACCATTTTACCGTGGGCATCGTTGATGACGTATCCCACAGTTCCCTGACGTTGGGCGAGGAAATCGATCCATCGCCTGAGGGCACTGTTCGATGCAAGTTCTGGGGTCTGGGCGCCGATGGTACTGTGGGGGCCAATAAGAATGCCATAAAAATTATTGGCGAGAATACGGATATGTTCGCTCAGGCCTATTTTGCCTATGATGCTAAGAAGTCAGGAGGCATCACCATATCCCATCTCCGTTTTTCGCCCCATAAAATCCAGTCCCCCTATCTGGTGACTCACTCTGACTTTGTTGCCTGTCATAATCTCGCGTTCGTGGATGAGTACGACCTCCTGGAGGGGGTCAAGGAAGGAGGCGCCTTTCTGCTTAACTCCCCTTGGACTTTGAAAGAGATGGACGCCCACCTCCCAGACCATTTGAAGAGAACCATTGCCCGAAAAAAGCTGGATTTTTATAACATTGATGCGGTCAGAATAGCCTCTGAGTTGGGGCTAGGAGGAAGAATAAACATGATCATGCAGGCGGCCTTTTTCCAGATTGCCAATGTGATACCCCCGGAGGAGGTCTTCAAATATGTGAAGGACGCCATCAAAAAGACTTACGGAAAAAAGGGTGACAAAATCGTAAAGATGAATGTGGATGCGGTGGATAGGTCCATAGAGGCCTTAAAAAAGATTACGGTCCCCAAATCTTGGGCCACGGCTGGCCAGGAGGCCTATCTGGAAGAGGACGCGCCTGAATTCGTGAAAAAGGTGATGCGGCCCATGCTTGCCCAGCAGGGAGATAAGCTCCCTGTCAGTGCCTTCAGCCCGGACGGCATCTTCCCCACCGGAACGACCAGGTACGAAAAGAGGGGTATTGCGATTAACGTCCCCGAATGGCTCCCTGAGAACTGCATACAGTGTAATCAATGTTCTTTCGTTTGCCCCCATGCCGTCATCCGCCCTGTTTTAGCGAGAGATGATGACCTGCAAGAGGCCCCAAAGGATTTCGTGACAATGGAGGCGAAGGGAAAAGAGTTGAAGGGGCTGAAATTTAGGATTCAGATTAGCCCCCTTGACTGCACGGGGTGCGGGAACTGTGCTGATATTTGCCCTGCCAAGAAAAAGGCCCTGGTCATGAAGCCGCTCACCACCCAGACAGAAGCACAGATCCCCAATCACAAATTTTCCATAGCGCTTCCCATTATGGACGACCTCACGCCTGTCACCTCCGTGAAGGGCAGCCAGTTTCGGCTGCCCCTATTTGAATTCTCCGGGGCATGTGCTGGCTGTGGAGAGACCCCCTACATCAAGGTCATCACCCAGCTCTTTGGAGATCGCATGATGATTGCCAATGCCACGGGATGTTCTTCCATATATGGCGGTTCAGCCCCCAGCTGTCCTTATACAGTCAACGAGGAGGGACAGGGCCCGGCCTGGGCCAATTCCCTTTTTGAGGACAATGCGGAGTACGGTTTTGGCATGGAGTTGGCTGTTTCCCAGAGACGAGAGAAGCTGGCTGACCTCATTGGGGAGGCCTTGGACACGGGTCTCTCTACGGAGCTGAGAGAGGCCTGCGAGATGTGGTTGGAAAACATGTACGATGGGGAGAAGTCCAAGGCGTATGGATCCAGATTAGAGGAACTCCTTGAAGAGGAACTTATCAGTAAAGAGGGGTCGGCCAACCTGGTGCTTTATGAGATCCTGGATCGGACTGATTACCTGGTGAAAAAGTCCATCTGGATAGTCGGGGGGGATGGCTGGGCCTACGACATCGGCTATGGTGGATTGGATCATGTGATGGCTATGGGGCGTGATGTGAATATTCTGGTGCTGGACACAGAGGTCTATTCCAATACGGGCGGCCAGTCTTCCAAGTCAACGCCCATGGGCGCTGTGGCCAAATTTGCTGCGGCTGGGAAACCAACCCGCAAGAAAGACATGGGAAGAATGGCCATGACGTATGGTTATGTATATGTCGCTTCTGTGGCCATGGGGGCCAACAAGAATCAATTCATGAAGGCCATTGTGGAGGCGGAGAGCTACCTAGGCCCTTCCCTCATCATTGCCTATGCCCCCTGTATTAATCACGGAATGAACATGGGAAGAAGCCAGCATGAGGAAAAGCGGGCCGTGGAGTCTGGCTATTGGTCGCTGTACAGGTATGATCCCAGGCGCAAGCAAGAGGGTGAGAATCCCTTCATTCTTGATTCAAAAGAACCAAAGGAGGATTTCAGGGAATTCCTGATGGGCGAGGTGCGCTATGCCAGCCTGACGAGGACCTTCCCGGATAGCGCGGAAGCGCTTTTCAAGAAGGCAGAAGAGGACATGAAGGAGAGATACGAGACCTATAGGCGGATGGCCGAGAAGGAGATTAAGGAGCAGTAGCTTGGGGCCCCTTATGCCTTTAAAACAAGATATATAATATAACCCACGTAGCAGATCACAAGAATAGAGCCACCCTTCCGTGTAACCGTATACGTGTTTCTCATCATCAGCCAGGGCAGAAAACTGGTAAACATCATGACAAGGTAGTCAATGATGAGACCACTCTCAATAAATCCGCCTGGAATGGGGATGGGTCTGACCAGCGAAGCCACCCCCAGGACGCTCATGATGTTGAAGACATTGCTGCCCACCAGATTGCCAATGCTTATGTCCATCTCCTTCCTGAGAGCGGCAACCACGGAGGTGGCCAGTTCCGGAAGGGACGTCCCAAAGGCTACGATGGTCAGTCCGATAAATTTTTCGCTCACGCCCAGGATCTGCATGATCTTTACGGCGGACTCCACCACAATTTGGGCCCCACCCACAACACCTATTATTCCCACCACAATTAACACAATCTGCTTCTGCCTGGACGTCACATATTCGATCTCTTCCACCTCGGGGGCTATGATCATCGTCGCCTCACCAGATGCCCTTTTCGATGCCCTCATGGCGATATAATAATTGAAAAAGGTGTAGAGAATGATCCCAATGAACAATGTGGCCCCCTCGATCCTCCCCAGTTTTGAGTTGAATGAAAGGAGGAGCAAATAGACAGATATGGCGAGCATGATGGGAATGTCCCGTTTGACAACGGACTTATCAGCCGTAATGGGTTGAAACAGGGCGGCCAAGCCAAGAACTAGGGCGATGTTACAGATATTGCTGCCCACCACGTTTCCCACGGCGATCATACTCTTCCCCTTGATAGAGGAAATAAGACTCACCACCAATTCAGGGGCGGACGTCCCAAATGCAACCACGGTCAAACCGATAACAATGGGCGTTACACCCAGACTTCGCGCTAGACTCGAAGATCCCTTCACGAGCCATTCCGCACCAAAATAAAGCAGCACGAATCCCACAACACAAATCAACACCAATAGTGGTAACGGCATAATCTCGCTCTCCTGACAAAAGTGGAATTAAGCTTCGTACTCCGGATCAAACCTCGTTCAATGGGATGTCGAGGGGGGTCCGCAAGCAGGTGAAACTTGGCATTAGATTTTGGCGATGAGACGGTGTGCAAAAAAAATGTCCGTCTAGAAGGTCTCAAAGACAAGCTCGCCTGATACTTTTTTGCGCAGGGATAATAGGTAAGAGATACGGAGGTGTCAAGGAGATAATCCACCTCCTGATCCATCATCAAGGCATCATCTGCCATTCGACAGGCCGTTCGACAGGCTCAAGGTCCTGAGCAGGGTCGAAGGACTCAAGGTCCTGAGCAAGGTCGAAGGACTCATGGCCCTGATAACTAAATTAGAGGGTGGATTTGGGCCACCTTGTTCTTTGGCGAAGCACCGCCGGGATTTCATCGAAATGCCTAAAAGGGTGAAGATCTTCACGTAGCGATAGCTTTTATACGATTCGGTCTCTTTTAGGTAAATTTTACTATTTTGCTATATTTTTCTTGATTTTTTGTAATAAATTGTGTAGGAGAAGGCAATTTATCACTCCTTCATATGAAAAACTTCCAGAATGAAAGGAGGTGAATCCCTGCTTTTCGTAATAAGAGGGAAAAAGAAGCATTTCTGGGAAATGCAGTGAATGCTTCTTTAAAAGGGGGTTCCCTCTAGGCCATATAGCTTTTCCCATAACTTCCAAATTAATTGAAAGGAGCGTGTTACGCCATGAGTAATGGAAAAATGGATTGGTCCTCGTTGTGGAAAAAGGAGGATTGGTGGGCCTGCTGGATCGGCTGGTTTCTTTTGCTGCTGGCCATGATCGGCTTGAATGAGGTCTCAGCCGGCAAATGGGTCGTCGGCCTGCTGCCCCATGGTCCAAAAATTGGAAGTAAATGGACGACCTTTGCCGCCATTTTCCCTAAAGGTGGCGCGACCGTGTGGGCGGCCCTGGGTCTATTGGTCTTCACCGGAGTCCTCACCATGATCGGGGGCGCGTTCATGAAATTGGACCTCAAGCGCTATATTCCCGGTTATATTGTCATCTTTATATTGGCCTATATCTCCATGATCTTAGCCAACCAAAAGTTCCTCAAAAAGTGGGGAATAGAGTATGTCATTTTTGCGCTCGCATTTGGCCTTATTATCAGCAACATCTTCAAGGTGCCCAAGTTCCTGAAAGCCGCCGGCCAGACCGAGTTCTTTATCAAAATCGGTCTGGTCGCCATGGGAGCGGGTATCTTTTTCTCAGATCTCCTGAGGGGTGGCGTTATGGGCCTGGTCCAGGCCCTCCTGGTGGCCACAGCGGTCTGGTTCATGACCTACTGGGTCTGCCGAAAATTTCAGGTATCCGAACGGTTCAGTAGCATCATCGCTACGGCCAACTCCATCTGCGGCGTTTCAGCCACCATTGCCGCCGGCGGTGCCATCCAGGGAGACAAGAAGGAAGTGAGTTACATGATCGCATGGGTCCTGGTCTGTGCCGTGGTCCTCATCATTGTCATGCCCCCTATTGCCATATGGCTCAAACTTCCCAACAACTGGGCCGGCGCGTGGGTGGGTGGCGTCATCGACAATACGGGGGCCGTCGTGGCCGCCGGTGGGATCATCGGCGGAGATGCGGCCTACAAGGTCGCCGCCATCGTCAAAATGGCGCAGAATGTGCTCATCGGTTTCGTGGCCTTCTTGCTGGCCCTCTGGTCGACTAT
>CP070840.1:1039219-1042070 GCA_020342025.1 Deltaproteobacteria bacterium | reverse complement strand
TTGGTGTCCTTTTCTTCCACGGGGTACTTGCCGAAGGTAATCTGGCGGGTGCGGATGCGCATGCGGTAGCAGACACTCTCCACAGAGAAGAAATTAGGGGATCCATAGGCGGCCTTGAACCTCTGGGTCAGGCCTGCCATCTCCAGGTTTTCCACCCCGATGGAGCCACTGAAAACACCCAGCATCTGGGGTCCGAATTCTTCCCTGAGCCGGTACAGCTTATCCGCTATCTCATCCAGGGCCTGGTCCCAGGAGACCGCCTCAAAACCGCCGTTCACCCGTTTCATGGGTTGCTTGATGCGGTCAGGGCTGTAAATGTTTTCAAGGGCATTTTCTCCCTTGGGGCACAGCTTCCCCTTGTTGAGGGGATGGGATTCCAACCCCTCGATCTTTACGGCCCTTCCGTCTTCCACTGTGACCCTGCAACCGCAGCTGTGGTAGCAGAGCGTACAGTCCGTCAGTATCTCTTTTCTTTCTCCCATGACTACATCTCCTTTCTTGGATTAGGCCTTTATCAATGGCGTTTACCGATGATTTCAAGGCATTGGATGGTCTGATGGGTCCGACGCCCCAACGACCGTTGTTCATATTTTTTGAACCTTACTGTAAACGATAATTAATCTCTTCGGAAATCCCTTTTAGTAACGCTGTTAACTCCGGGATGGAGGCCTCGGGCACCTGGCGCGTCAGACCCACAGCCCAGATGGCGGCTTGAATATCCCTGCCGTTTGCCTTAATCGGTATGGCAAAGGCAACCATCCCCTCAATGTACTCTTCTCTGTCATAGGCGATGCCTTGTTTGCGAACATCAAGGATCTCCTCTTTATAAACCGCCTTGTCGATAATGGAGTAGGGTGTATATCTTTTGAGCTCGGTTCGAGCAAGGATCTCGTCTATTTCTTCATCAGACAGCTGCGAAAGCATCGCCTTAATGCCGGCGCCCGCCAAGATCGGCATCCGCATGCCGATTTCAGATGACAATTTAATCCCATAGGCCGAATCCACTTTATCGATAAGAATGGCCTGGCCATCGGAACGAAGCCCTAAGAAGGCCGAAAGTTTGGTTTTCTCGTTGATCGTCTCCAAATAAGGATGTGCGGTCTGTATGAGCTCGGAGCGCTTCCCCGCCATGTTTCCAAGAATATAGAAGCGCGTGCCGAAGACAAATTTGCCGTCAGCTTGATTCTCTAGGACGTTAAGGTCCATGAGCGTATGGACGATGTGGAACACCGTGCTCTTATTCAGGTCAAGCTTCCCGGATATGCCGCTGATGCCCATGGGTTCTTTCGATTGGGCAAGCAACTCCAGGATAGCAAAACACTTGTCTATGGCTGGCACTCTTTTGAATGCGGGGGACATGATGGAATCCAAATCTGTTCCTTATAGAAAACGTACGTTCTTTATATGAAACAAAACCAGTAAATGTCAAGGGAAAAAAGCTGAAAAAGCCATGTGAAAAATTCTGTAGGACTAGGGGGGATAGGTGTCAAATCTTCAGTACCGGCGTACTGCCCGGTTATCAAACCAGCCGGGCACCCTGCCGGGCGGAAGTGTCAGGACTCGATCGCATATTTAATATATAGGTTGTCTAAAAATAATGCGGTCGTTTTATCAGCTTCTGTTTTTCTCCTCCTCCAAGGCCTTGAGGACCTTCTCCGGGGTTACGGGGAGATCCATGAAGTCAACCCCTATGGCATCATAGATGGCATTCACAATGGCAGGGGCCGGAGACAACTGCGTCCCCTCACCCGCCTCTTTCGCACCGAAAGGCCCCAGAGGATCATCTGTCACGATGTCAATGGTCTCGATCTCAGGCATCTCCATAAAAGTGGGAAATCCGTAATCCAGGAAGGAGGGGTTCATCACCTGCCCCTTCTCCACGATCACATCCTCATAAAGGGCCTGGCCCATCCCCCCCACCACGGAGCCTTCCAACTGACCCTCCACGAGCATGGGGTTGATCGGCCTTCCGCAGTCATGGGCCGTAACCATCCTCACCAGCCTGACCTGGCCTGTTTGAAGATCCACCTCCACTTCGGCCGCCTGGGTCATGAAGGAGTAACTGGGAGAAAAGTTCCCATTCTCTTTGATTAGGGTGGTGGGCTCGGTGGCCGGCGCCATCCAGGATCCTCTGCCCACAATGGGCATGGGTAGATCCTCATATTGATAGGCCTTGACGGCCTCAGAAAGAGTCATTCCCCTTTCAGGAGAACCTTTCACAGAGATTCTTTTCTCCTTTGCCACCAGGTCCTCTGGATTGGCCTCCAGTTTTTCAGCCACAAACTCGAAGAGCTTGTTCTTTACGGAGATGGCCGCCAATCTTGCCGCATTCCCTGCCCTTACCGTCACCCCGCTGCCGAAGGTTCCCGGGTCAAGAGGGGTTATCCCCGTGTCTGCCGCCGTTATTCTCACGTCCTCCAGGGCCACGCCAAGCTCCTCTGCAACGATCTGGCCAATCACCGTCTCTGCGCCCTGGCCAATGTCGGCGGCCCCTGAAAGGACATTCACAGCCCCGTCCCGGCCAAGTTGAACCACGGAACCGGAACTGATGTGGCTCATGTTATTCACGCCGCTGGGGAAGGATCCTCCCGCAAGTCCCACACCTCTCCCAAAGGGCAGTTTTCCCCTCTTCTCTTTCCAGCCTATGGCTTGGGCAGCCGCCTTCACCGAGTCCGCGTACCCGCACGTATGGATGATGAACTTGGCCGGGTGTGGATCTCCCGCATGGATGCTATTTTTGATTCTAAGCTCTGCTGGATCGATGCCCATACGATCTGAAATCATATCCAGCTGTCGCTCCACGGCAAATCGTGCCTGAGGAATACCGTGTCCCCGCATGGCCCCACCCACC
>CP070840.1:1036360-1039119 GCA_020342025.1 Deltaproteobacteria bacterium | reverse complement strand
GAAAAGAAAAAAGCTAGCTTGTTTCTTTCTCAAAGGGCGTTCCACATACAGTTTTAGAGCGACTTTTATCAGCCTATCTATCCGGTCAATCCTGTTTATCCAGTCCAATAGATTATGTGGAAACAGCAGCGAGAATTGGAATTGGAGAACGAAAAGGAAGTTGCGTGTTCAAGAATTCGTCGTCGGTAAGAACAGTCTAAATTATACTTCAGCCCCAATCACAGTTATATTGTCATGCCCCCCGGCTTCAAGGGCAGCGGAGACCAGGGCTTCCAGCTTTTCTTCCAAGTCCTTTTTCAAGAGGAGGATGGAGATCATTTCCTTTTCCGACACCTCGTCATGAAGACCGTCCGTTGAAAGGAGGAGCAGGTCGTCCTTTTGAAGTTTGAGGCTGCCCGCATTCGCTTCGAAATCCCCGCGTCCTATGCATTCGAAGAGCGCATTTTTGAGGGGATGAACCCTTGCCTCCTCTTTGGTTATCTCTCCCTCTGCCAAGAGAAGCCCGGGGATCGTGTCATCCTCAGTGATTCGCCTGAGCTTCCCTTCACGGAATACGTAGAGACGGCTGTCTCCCACGTGGGCCCAAGTGACACTTCCATTTTCCGCATATGCGATGGTCATGGTGGTGCCCATTCCCCTGAGGTCGGGGATCTCATCCACCATATCGAGGATGCTGCGGTTGGCGATCTGCATCAATTCCACAAGATGCCTTTCCATGGATTGCGAATAGGGGTTAAAGGCCTCCATGCTCTCTTTGGCCCTTTCAGAGGCCTTTTCACCGGCCGCCTGTCCACCAAGCCCGTCGAACACGCCAAGAAGGGCCGAGCCCTCGTTGAATACCTTGACGAAATGCATGTCCTCATTTTTGTCTCTTACGCGTCCTTGATGTGTAACGGAAAACGTCTTCATATGTTTAGGGTTCTCTCGAATAGTGAAAGTGGGAATGCGTGAGAGGCTTACCTGGTGAGCCCATAGCGGCCCGGTCTTAAATTATTAACTATAGTAAAAGAGGGGGTAATGTGTCAAAGGAAAAGGCGGGAAAAGGAGCACTCCGGTTGAATCGTAAGGATTCAACGGGGTAAGCTTCGTTCGAGGACCGCTTTGCTCGAGGACCGTTTCACTCGAGGAGGATTTCATTTTCAATTCGCCTCAAGTCCGAACCTGAGGGACGATCTTCTTAAGTCCGTAAGGACGGTCGTTTGGTCGAGGTTGCTACAATCGCAGTGGGTGAGAGAACTAGGATCCTTTCAGAGTCACGATCAACCTATTCCTTTCACGGGCATTTGTCCTCTGAATGAGTAAAACCACGGTTGCCAAAAGCACGAGGGAGACCGCCCCCAGGGCAACAAACGTGGCCTCTATGCTCCATCTGCTCTGAATCCCTCCCACCATTTTCACGGCCAGGGCCCCCACGCCGAAAGTTACGACGCCCTTGATTCCGAAAGCAGAATGGTGAAACCGTTTTGGAGCGAAATGAGCCACCAGTGTGTTCTCGATGGGCTGCGTTCCGAAGAGAAAGAAGAAGTAGATCAGGGCCAAAACCACCAGGGGAACGTCGTGAGTAACTGCCATAAGAAAAGCACCCACCATGCTCACAGCGTGAAACATCAAGTACGAGTACCTTGTCTCGTAGCGCTCGGCGACCCGGCCTCCTGCGTATTGCCCCAGGATCCCCACAAGATATATGAAGCTGGTTATGGTGGTCGCGACCAGATTGGCGGATATCTCTTTTCCCCACAAGCCACCAAGTGCCTGGAGTATCCCCTGGTTTTTCAGTTCAAAGTAGGCGGGAAGAACCACTGTGGACCCGCGATATGCTATCCCAGCCAGCGCCAGAGCCCCTAAGAGGATGAGAAAGGCCTGTAAAAGTCCGTTATCTACCTTCGCCTCTGATATTTCAGTGTCGCGCTCAGGCTCGGCAAGAGAGAGGATCCACATCAGCCCCATCCCCGCGAGATTCAGTATTCCCGTGGCAAGATAGACAGTCCGGGGTCCCCAGAGCCAGTTGCAGACGCCTGCCACGAGCGGCGCCACCGCCAGGCCCAGGTTCCCGAACATTCCATGGTACCCCATGGCCATACTCATCCGCTCCGTGCCTTTTGAAATCAAGCCTAAGCCCGAGGGGTGATAGATGCCGGTGAAGAGCCCCATCCCTGCCAGTGCAATAGAGAAGAGAGCCGGGGAATCCATCCAATAGGCGGCAGAGAGAGCGCTAAGCCCCGCTCCCAGGAAGAAAAGGAGCATGAGCGGCTTGGCCCCGAGACGATCGGCCGCCATTCCCCATGGAAGCGACGTGAACCCGTAGAGGAGATACATCCAGAAGGAAAGACCAATCACATGAGCCATATCCAGGTTGAGGCGCCCAACCAACGGCAGCACCACAGCCGGGAAGACCAGCATGTTGAAGTGGGTTATGAAGTGGCCAAAACAGCAGGTGATTAGAATACTGCGTTCTTGAGGTTTCATCTGGGTAGTTATTCGTTATAGGTTATTGGTTATTGGAACCATGCCCAGCCGGCCCCCCGGCGGAACAGAAATATAGGCTCATATCAGAATAGTTCCAAGGAAGCAACCAGATTGCATACTGTGAAAATCTCTCGCCCGCTCCCCTACGATTGAACTCCGGGTCGCTCGAGTGCTCAGAGTCCACGGAGAAGACTCTAAGAATCTTTAGCCGCAGCCACGCCTTCGCCTTTCGGCTTCGTCGGGGCAGGCCCACGCAGATAGTCGCAGACAGGAAGGATCTTTTGGAACTATAT
>CP070840.1:1031608-1036260 GCA_020342025.1 Deltaproteobacteria bacterium | reverse complement strand
TTAGGAACAGTTCGTGCACGACGATGAACTGCGGTTTCTGTAGGGCCGCGACCCCTTTATTCGTATTTGGGAATTGGTTCAAAAAGTTGCTACCCACCACGTAGAGTAACTTGATATCGCTGGGATACCCACCCGATTTCCCTTGAATCAGGGCATCAAAGACTTTGCTCACATGAACCGTAGGATTCTTCTCTTTCGGGACAGGGAAAGTTTCCCTAAGAAAACCTAAAGGGACGTATTCTGCTCCCCCGGCCACGTGACCGCCCGTAATACCTATATTCCCGGTCATGGCCGCCAGGGTCATGGCTGCCCTCTGGTATTGCTCTCCAAAGGCGCTGCGTCCCGGAGCCCAGCTGGCCCAAAGTGCTGCAGGACTGAGGGTTGCATACTCCATAGCCAGCTTCCTAATCGTACGAGCAGCCACTCCGGTGATCTCCTCTGCCCAAATAGGTGTCTTGGGAAGATTATCCTCTTTTCCCATCACGTAATCCTTGAACTTCTCAAAGCCCTTCGTGTAGGTCTCGATGAAGTGATGGTCATAAATCTCTTCCGTGATCATGACGTGGGCCATGGCAAGGAGCAGGGCCGTGTCTGTGCCAGGCCTGATTGCAATCCACTGCTCTGCCAGAGCCCTGGCCGATTGACTGCGCCGGGGATCCACACAGATGATCTTGGCTCCGGCTTTTTTGGCTAACCCCAGGTATGAGACCGTGTCAGGGCCGAACCGAGAGACAAGAGGGTTCCAACCCCACATAATGATCAATCGGGAATGGAGCAAGTTGTCACGGCTGTTCCCCGTAAAAGGGGTTCCAAACGTGGCAAGGGAAGCAAATTGGGCTGCCTCTAGCGAGGTACTTCCCCAACTCGTCGTACATCCTCCAAAAAGGGAGAAGAAACGACGAGCAGTCTTCAAAGTCCCGTGCAAGGGACTCAGGGATCCGTAGTAATCCATGAGGAAAATGGAATGGACCCCGTGTTGTTCCTTCACTCTCTCGAGCTCCTGCGAAACCGTGTCTAGGGCCTCCTCCCAAGATATGGGCGCGAACTTGCCGCTCCCTCGCTCCCCCGCCCTTTTTAGCGGCTTGTTGAGGCGACCCGGCGCATTCACCACCTCTCCCTGGGATAGTCCCCTGATGCAGGCCTTCAGGCCTGGGCCAGGCCCTTTGTCGGTGCTGATGCGTATGATCTCGCCATCAAAAACATGGACTCTCAGTAGACAGCGGCCACCACAATCGTATGAGCAACATGTGGTTATCACCTCGTCTTGTCCTTTTGGTTCTCTCTCTTGTTTCATTCGCTACGTCCTCTCGCATGTAATGCCTGGAAGGGGAAGGGGGGGCAGTCCTTTGAGGGAATAGGCAGGGAGATGGGTTTACCCTCTTGGCTATTGATGGCCGTTAGAGATACGAGCATTCAAAGCCGCGGTATAGTCGGTGGAGCTAGAGGCGAGAAAGGGCGATGAGCTTCTCGTTTGTCTCCCTAAATCGCTTAACCACCACAGGCAATACCTTTAACGCAATTTCCGGGTGTTCCTCTAATCTGGCCTTAAACTCCCAGGCTGTGAGAAGCAGACATTCCGTGTCTTCAATTGCGATGACGTTTGCTGACCGGGGTGAACTATCCAAGACGGTCATCTCCCCGAAGAAATCTCCAGGTCCCAGGACGGCGATCTCCAGTTCCTCTCCCGTAGATGTCCTCTTCACAATCTTTACCTTGCCTGAAACAAGGATATACAGCCCCAGTCCGGAATCCCCCTGTTTCACTAAGGTCTGCCCCTTCTCGAAAATACGGCCAACGCAGAATTCAGCCAGACTCTTGAGCTCTCTTTCTTTCAAGCCATAAAAGAGGTCCACCTTTTTCAATAGTTCTACTTTATCCATGAATGGCGCCTCAGATGCCGCGTTTGACGTGACAGAGGGTAGCTTTCAGATGTGGGGAGTTTAGGAGAATTGCGCTTTTGTGTCAATGACAAGGACTCAAACTGTGCAATTAACAAGGCAAGTAATATTGATAGGTTTAGGGTGCTCACATCAAGAAAGGTCTCAACTTTCTCGACGTGAGCACGGCAAAATAAGGAGAATTACCTGGCGGGGATATAGGGTATTTCGGCACCCCACCAGCCTTGCTGGTCTGATAGTTTCTGCCACTTCGCATCCGGATTCTTGTAACCCCAGATGCTGTAGCTCATGTGCGAGCTGCTCGCATAAATGGTATCGTGCTTCATATACTCAGGATCCTTGAGGGAAGCACAGCCAAAAAGAAACATGCTCGCCATGACAAATAGTAGTAATTTTTTCATAGTTCATTCCTCCTCTTCCACCTAATTTTAATGAAAACAAATAGTTAGAACCAAATTTTCCATCACCCAACCCATTATTTTATGCCACCGATACCTATGGACCTCTTATCGATCTCTCTAACTTCAACGACCTTTTCAGACGAGAAAAACCTGGAGAGGACAATTTCTGTTATTTCGATCTATTTTACGAACGTTTTTCGCTCTACATTAATGATTATTCAAGATAAGTCAAGTTAAAACATAATTTTTCGACGTTTTTGAATCATTACATTTTTTGACAACTCCCTACCCTTTTTTGCACATCTTCGGCACTTCCTTCCCCACGGCAACGGTTAACTCATTGAAATATGTGTAGATTTTTAAATCACAAGCATTTGCACGATTTTTGCATCAATACCCATAGCCTGGGCAAAAACCCGGGCCCCACCAGGAAGAGCGAATGAACAGAATACGATACGCTTTATTATCATTGATAATATGCTTTCTTGCGGCGAGTTGTTCGACCACACCGCCTCCTTCACTTGAAGGGGACCTTAACGTTGCGGAAGATGAAAGGAGGCTGTGGCAGCGCGCGGCGGAGGAGCAGGCGCTACTGGAGGGCAGTGGGATCATTTATAGAGACCCCGTCCTAGAGGACTATCTTCATCAGATTGCAGAGAAGCTTCAGCCTCTGGAGGTCCGCGAGAAGTACAACTTCAGAATAAGGCTCTTAACAGATCCTTATCTCAATGCCTTTGCCTTTCCCAATGGCGTCATCTATCTCCACACAGGCATCCTTTCTCGCTTGGACAACGAAGCACAGCTTGCCGCGCTCCTTGCCCACGAGATGACCCATTGTACGCATCGACATGCCCTGCGGGCCCTCAGCGGGCTCAAGAACCAGAATAACCTGATTTTATCCCTGAAACAAACTGTCGCAAGAATCGCCAGCACTGGAGATCTTCTGAACCTTTTCGGTACGACAGCCTCCATGGCTGCCATAAACGGCTATGCCCAGCATTTTGAGACCGAAGCCGACGTGGTTGGGCTGCAGTTAATGGCAAAGGCAGGCTACGACCCCAGTGAAGCACTCAGGCTTTTCGAGCATTTAGACCAGGAGCTGGAGGCTGAAAATCTCAAAGAACCTTTTTTCTTTGCGACCCATCCCCAACTGCAAAAGCGCATCGAGAATTGTAAAGAGTTCCTCGATAAATTAAAACAGCCTGAATCGCCGGGAATCAAAAACAAAAAGGTCTTTCTGGATAGGATCCACCAGGTCCTCTTGTACAATGCCTTCCTTGACCTCAAGGCAGGGCGATTTCGTGCCGCCCATAGGGGGGCGGAGAAATATCTGACCCTCAGAAAGAATGATCCAAAGGCATATTTCCTCGTTGGTGAGATTCTCCGGCAACGGGGAGAGGCTGAAGACGATATGAAAGCGAAAGATTTTTACGAGAAGGCCATTGCTTTGGATCCCTCATATCCAGATCCGCACAAGGCGATTGGGCTCATATATTATAAAGAGGGGGATTGGACGCTCGCCAAACGGTCTTTCGAATCAAGCCTTGCCCTCTCGCCCCATATGCAAGACCGCGCGTATATCCAGGGATACCTTCAAGAATGCAACAACAGGGAGATCGTTCCATGAAAAAATTTTTGTGTCTGGTTTTTCTCTTTATGGCCTCCTGTGCTTCCCTTGGCCAACCTGAAAACCCTCCCCAATCCGCCTCTTACAACTTCACCCTTGAATTTCCGGAAGAATGGAGAAAAGTGACATCAGGCAAATACCTTATGATCACAAGAGACGGGGCCTTCTCCCATTATATTCTCGTTCAACAGCGCCATGTGGACAGGCCCTTCAGTCACACGAAGAAGAAGATCGACCAGGCCATGCTCCCCCAGGAGGCAGCCCAAGTTATAGTGGATGAAATTACCTCAGATCGAGCCGTGCTCAATTTTCAGGTACTTGAAAATCTTCCTGCCGCAGTAAACGGGTATAATGGCTTTAGACTGGTTTTTACATACAAAACAAAGGGTGGGTATAAGTTCAAGACCCTGTACTATGGGTTTGTCCGGGGCGAATGGTTCTATAGCCTGCGCTATAACGCTTCTGATGGTCGTTATTCTGACAAGGATGTGGAGACCTTTAGAAGGGTTTTAGAGAGCTTTAAGATTATGGCATCATGATCCGCATGATCTCAACTTGGATCGCCCTTAGAACACGTCACACCTACTTACATGTTTCGCACCCCTTACGAGACTGTCGAAAAACCGGCTTCTGAGAAGCTGATGGAAAATGTCCATATGCAAGGCTTCCGAAATCCCGAGGAATGAGGCGTACATAGAAGTACGCCGCAGTGACGAGGGATAAGGG
>CP070840.1:1028436-1031508 GCA_020342025.1 Deltaproteobacteria bacterium | reverse complement strand
GTCAGGAATGGCCGTTGAGGAGAAAGAGGATATTGCCAGCTATATCCTGGATATTCATCGAGACCTGGGGGTGACCATCATCTGGATCGAACACGATCTGGCCCCGGTCATGGATCTCTCGGATCGCGTCTGTGTCCTGAATTTTGGGACCAAAATTGCTGAGGGTTCCCCCGAGGAGGTGCAGGCAGACCCCAAAGTCATTGAAGCCTATTTAGGGAGGCAAAAGGAGACTCGGAGGACACATGCTTGAGGACACGCTGATTGGTCTCATTGTGAAGAACGCTCAAGAGATGCCCGACGAAGTGGCCATGCGGGAGAAGAGATACGGTGTATGGAGCCCCATGACCTGGCGCGAGTTTCTCCAGAATGTTCAACGCTTTGCCTTGGGCCTGCTGGCGTTGGATTTCAAGGCGAACGATACATTGGCCATCATAGGAGACAACAAACCGGAGTGGGTCATCGCCCAGTTTGGATGCATGGCTGCTGGAGGATTGCCCACCGGCGCATATCCAGACAGTCTGCCCGAGGAGATTGGGTACTTGATCTCTTATTCTGATGCCAGGTTTCTGGTGGTCCGGGATCAGGAACAGGTGGACAAGATCCTCACCATCTGGGAGAGAATCAGGGACGGCATAAAAAGGGTCATCGTCTGGGATTCCCGCGGCATGAGTCACTACTACCAGGAATACCCTTTCCTGGAACGCTTTGAAAAAGTCCTTGAAATAGGGGCTGAAGAAGAGAGAGGCAAGGAGGGCTTTCTTGCCAAACGGGCAGCGGAAACCGATCCCTCCCAACCTGCCGTCATGCTCACCACCTCGGGCACCACCGCTGAGCCAAAGCTCTCCATCCTCAGCCATGCGAACTTCGTCCTGGCCGCAGGGAGCTATGGAAAGACGGTAGAAATGCGGAGGGGAGACGAACTCATCTCCGTCGCCCCACTGGCTTGGATTGGAGAGCAATTGTATAACATCACTCGATTTCTGATTGTGGGGGCCCGTTACAATTTCCCGGAGGAGACCGAGACGGTCCACAAGGATCTGCTGGAGCTTCAACCCTTCTATTTCGGCGGGACCCCTGCCACCTGGGAATTTATCATATCCACCATCCAGGCCGCCATGGACAATGCGGATATCTTCAAACGGTATTTTTACAACCTGGCCATCCGGACCGCCCTGAAATGCACGGAAGCCGATCTGGCGGGCAAAAGCCCCCATCAGTGGAACCGGTTTCTCAACCAAATTCTAACCTTCTCTGTCCTCCGACCCCTCAAGAACAAGGTGGGTCTGGGCCGGGTGAGGATGGCCGTCACAGGGGGCGGGGCCATTGCACCGGAGGTCTTCAAGTATTTTAAGGCCCTAGGCATCGATCTGCGTCAGGTATACGGTCAGACCGAATGTGCCGGGATTGCTACCACCCACTGGGAGGACGACGTGAGACCAGAGACCGTTGGCGTCCCTATCCCTGGGGTGGAGGTCAAGCTCTCCAAAGAAGATGAGATCCTGGTTAAAGGAAATAATCTTCACCTGGGTTACTATAAGAATGAGAAGGCGACCAAAGAGGGCTTTACGGAGGATGGTTACCTTCGAACAGGCGATGCCGGCTATTTCGACAAGGATGGCCACCTCTATGTCTTCGATCGATTCAAGGATATCATGACCCTTCAGGATGGCACCAAATTCGCCCCTCAAGACATTGAGACCCGGCTTAAATTCAGCCCCTACATCCATGAGGCCGTGGTGTGCGGGGCAGAAAGGCCCTATGTGGCAGCCTTTGTGAGCATTGACCTGGAAAACGTGGGAAATTGGGCCAAGAAGAGGGGGATCTCTTTCACCACCTTTCAAGATCTTTCCCAGAGACGGGAGGTCTACGAGTTGGTGCGGAACGAAATACGAAAGCTCTGTGAGCGATTTCCGGAAAATATCAGGATAAAGCGATTTGCCATTCTTCTCAAGGAGCTTCACCCTGATGATGGTGAACTGACGAGAACGAGAAAGGTGAGACGCGGCTTTGTCAATGAGAGATACGATAACCTGATCAAAGATCTCTATCAATCCCAGAAGGAGCATGTTCTGGACATTGAGATACGTTATGAAGACGGTCGAATCTCAACCTTCAAGGGAACCGTTGCCATAGAGGAGGTAGATTATTGAGGTCTTTGGCCGAAATATATAATGCCTATTTTTCTTCCACGGCGGTTTTCAACTATGGAGAAGACGAGAGAATTTTTCGCACCCGGTTTAAGAGGGTCTGGTTTGTCATTTTTCTTCTCTTTATGGCCATCACCTTCGTCGGGTCCACGTTCGGGATCGGTGCCAACGAGTATCATTATTTTATTGGGAACCTGATCCTGGTCAACCTCATCGCTGCCATTGGCCTCAACCTCCTGGTGGGATTCACAGGCCTGCTCTCGCTGGGTCATGCTGCCTTCATGGGGGTGGGGGCCTACACTTCAGCCCTTTTAATCACAAAACTGGCATGCCCCTTTTCTCTCTCCATACTCCTTGCCGGCCTCGTGGCGGCTCTGTGCGGAATCGTTGTGGGCATTCCTTCCCTTCGCATCAAGGGTTTTTATCTCATGGTGGCCACCCTGGCCTTCCAGTTTGTCATCGAATACGTCATCATTCACTGGGACAGCGTGACTCGAGGAATTAGGGGGATTGAACTTCCCACACCCCATCTCTTCAGTCTCTCTCTCGAAAAGAATCAGACCTACTTCTTGTTCCTCTTTGTCTTAGCGGTCATCCTGATGTGGGGAGCCAAAAATATCACGCGCTCAAAGATCGGCCGGGCCTTCATCGCCATTCGCGACAATGACGTCTCCGCAGAGATCATCGGCATATCGATCTTCCGCTACAAGCTGCTTTCTTTTGCCATCAGCGCCTTTTTTGCCGGTATAGCCGGGGCCCTCTTTGCCGGACTGCTAAGAACAGCGATCCCCGAAGATTATACCTTCCTGCACTCCATCCTATTCCTTGCCATGGTACTGGCCGGGGGTTTAGGAAGACTGGTGGGTACAGTTTTTGGCGTCATCTTTATTACCCTTGTTCCTGTTCTGTTGGATCTCCTTGTCAG
>CP070840.1:1008980-1028336 GCA_020342025.1 Deltaproteobacteria bacterium | reverse complement strand
GGGATCCAGCAACATACGGGCGCGTGCCGAGCACAAGGGGAGGTCCTTCTCTTTTTGCATGCGGACACATGGCTTCCCAGGGGTTTTGAAATCATGATTGAGACTACACTCTCTGATCCGAAAACCGGTTTTGGCGCTTTTCACCTGGGGCATCATCCGTCAGGTGCGGCTCTCAAACTAATCGCGCTAATGGCAAATCTCCGCTCTCAATTTCTAAAGATGCCCTATGGGGATCAGGGTCTATTCATGAGGCGGTCAGACTATTTCCGTGTGGGTGGATTTCAAGACTTGCCAATTATGGAAGACGTGGACCTGGTTCGAAGATTAAACAAAATCGGTAAGGTTAAATTAGTGAGAGCCAGGGTGAGAACCTCTGCCCGCCGTTACGAAAGAAATGGAATTGTCCATACGACTGTCAGGAACTGGTCATTGATCATAAGATATCTTCTCGGACAGCCACCAGAGCGCTTGTATCGGTTTTACTCAGATGGAAGATGACACAGAAAACGCCCTTTAATTTTCCCGTTTTCTATTGTTCAAATATGAAGGATTCCCCCACCAACATAGGTGTCAAATCAGATTGTGGAAGGTGCTCTTAGCATCTATTCTCTTAATTCTGATGCTGCTGCAGCATATCGTATGATTCAACAAGCAAAAAGTAGAAATCTAAAGGGCGTTACTCCTTTTCCCCGAGGCGGCTCAGTCCCCCAGTTCTGCCATATGATCATCATACAGGGTTTCAAGGGCGAGCTTGTGTTTGGCTTCCTCCTGGCACAGCATCTTAAATACCTTAGTGAGGCTTCCCTCATCGGTTTTTTCAGCCAATTCATTGTATAATTTGAGGGCTTTCTCTTCCCGTTTCATCGCAAGCCGTAATATTTCAGGATAAGGCATCCCCTTCTCGAATTCCAGATCCACCAGATAGTCGCTTCGTTTCATGTCGGGAATCCATGTGAACTTGTATTCAGAAAAATCCCTTTCTCCTTTGAGGAAATCCTCTAACATGGCCCGATGTTTTTTTTCCTCTTTGGCAAAACTCTCAAATGTCTCTTTGGCTCCAGAATAGGGCTCCTGGCGGCTCGCCTCCTCGTAAAAAGCGGCAGCCTCCTTCTCTTTTTCAATGGCGAACTTGATAATTTCTTCGTATGAATCGAAGCTCATATTGACCTCCCTTTCAAATTCTGTTTTGCATCAAATTAAAGCCAAACCCCTCGCATGTCAAAAAGAATTTTTCTTCCACAATTAGGGGACGTCCCCTAATTGCCACTTGTTTATTCTCAATTTGGTCTTATCATTAGGGATAAAGTGAAATTTTCGCCAGAAAATGGGAGGGTAAAAGATGAAGAATTATCTGATCATAGGCAATGGCGTCGCAGGCACCACGGCGGCGGAGCATATCCGGAAACAGGACAAAGAGGGAAATATTACCATAGTCACAGACGAGGACCTCCCCTTTTATTGGCGCATACAGCTCAATGAGTATATTTCCGGGGACATCACAGAGAAGCAGTTACTGGCGAAGAAGGCGAACTGGTACGCGGACCAGAATATAACACTCAAGCTGAAGACCCGAATCGTTGGGGCAGATGCTCAAAAGAACGTGGTGCTCACTGAAGATAAGGAAGAGCTAGCCTATGACCGCCTCCTTATAGCCACAGGGAGTCATTCTTTTATCCCGCCCATCAAAGGCAGTGAAAAGAAGGGCGTCTTCGCCCTGCGTGATGTTCAGGACGCTCGCGATATTTCTGTGTTTGCGAAAAGCGCTGAGGAAGTCATTCTTATTGGTGGGGGTCTATTGGGCCTCGAGGCAGGCAACGCCCTTCGTAAATTGGGGAAAAAAATCATGGTGGTGGAGTTTTTCCCAAGGCTGTTGCCGAGGCAGTTAGACGTGGATGGGGCTGCAAGACTTCAGAAAATTATGGAAGGGATGGGCTTTTCCTTTCGTCTGGGTGCCAAAACCCAAGAGATTACTGGTGGTGATAAGGCCAATGGTGCCCTGCTGGAAGGGGGCGAAACCCTCTCCGGACAAATGGTGGTCATTTCAGCAGGGGTCCGTCCCAACCTGGAACTGGCCGAGCCACTGGGTCTTAAGACCGACAAAGGGGTCGTAGTGGATGAGCGTTTGCGGACAAACCAACCCGATATTTATGCGGGGGGCGACGTGGCCGAATTCAAGGGGATGCCCTATGGCATCTGGCCAGCCGCCATGGAACAGGGAAAAATTGCGGGAATCAATATGGCCGGAGGCAAGGCAACTTACAATGGAACGACCATGGCCAACACCCTCAAGGTGGTGGGCGTTGATCTGGCCTCTGCGGGCAACATTGATGCGGAGAACGAATTCGAATCCAAAGTTGCCACAGAGGGGGACCAATACAAGAAAATCGTCCTTGAAAACAACCAGATCATCGGCTGCATCATGCTGGGAGATACGAAAGGCTTTACTGAGATAACGAAGATGATGTCTGAAAAACGGGACGTGTCTCAGATAAAGGATCAGATACTTTCGAAGGGGTTTGATTTTAAGAGTCTTTAGTTTTCGTTCTAAATTCTGAGAAAGCACTTCAAATTACACGCGCTCGAGTGTAAAACCCGACCCTACGTGTAGGGTGGCATTTATAATGCCACCGAATATATCCCATTGGCCATGGTAAGGGATTCGCAATATGCGCCTGCTAAAACAGCGTTATTCATGGCATCCCGTGCAACCTCTCATACCTCCTTTAACTGATCTTCCGTGACGTAGAGAAGCGTAAATTTTTTCTCTAATTTCTTTGTCATCTTCTTTCGGTTTGCCTCAGACATTTCTTTTATCCTTATATATACATGCCTGTAACGTTCATCTTTGGGATCACTCATGCTGAGAATGCTGACAATCCGTCCCTTGAACCCTCTGATAATATCTGCCACCTCTTTAATGGACCCCGCTCTATCTTCAAGGTTGAAGGCGAGCTGAACACCGCCTTGGTAGATCCCTGTAATAGAAGTCAAAACACGGAAAACGTCCCCCTGTGAGATGATGCCTACAAGCTCGCCTTTTTCTGTGACCACAGGGATTCCGGTCACTTTGTGTTCCAGCATCTTCAAGGCAGCTACCTCCACGGTCTGATCGGGTCTTATCGTGGTCGGGTTGGACTTCATGATGTCCTTTGCCTTGGTCTCTGCCAAAAGATGGTAGAGTTCGTCGGCAGTGAGGGTCGTGGCCATGGAAGGACTCGCCTCCTTCACGTCCTCATCCGTGATCATACCCAAGAGCCTGCCGCCACTGAGTACGGGAAGACGCTTGATCTTGTGCTCTTTCAAGATTTGAGAAACCTTGACGATGGAGGTCTCCGGGGCCACCGTTATCACATCTGAAGTCATCCAATTCTGTACTTGCATAGGAGGTTACCCAAGAAAAGTGAGCTAAAGTGACTAAAGTGAGCTAAAGTGACTAAAGTAAGGAACAGATCCTTCTTTAATCCATTATTTCTTTGATATCAATGGATTTTTGACGAGGTTGGTTGTATGTCGTCCGTTGTCCGTTGGAGGGGATATGAAAAACCCAAGAACTTTAGTCCTCCTCCCTCGAGAGGCGATGTCGTGATTCGTCAAAGGCGTCATTCCGGGCGAGCCTGTCAGTTTAGGGCGAGACCCGGAATCCAGGAAGCTAGCGGAAAATCAAATCATTCTGGATCCCGGCTCGCGTCCCGCTCCGCGGAACTTGTCCGGGATGACAAATGGCATCATAGTCTCTTGAGGGAGAGGAAATTATTTTCACAGAAATACAGATGCGCCGCGCGGAAGCCCGGGGAGTTTCACTTCATCATCGTAACAAACAACCAAGGACGACTGACCACTGACAACTGACACAATTTTATTGACCATTGACGGAAGTTCTTGGCCAAAATATATTTATACCATGCGCGCCTCCTTAGATCCTATCCAAGATATCCTGGGACCCGAGGGTTCCATGGCCAGATCCCTTGAGGACTTTGAATTTCGTGCGTCCCAGGTTCAGATGGCCCGGCTTATCGAGAAGGCCATCGAGCAAAAGGTGCCGGCCATTGTGGAAGCAGGCACAGGGACCGGCAAGACCCTGGGTTACCTCGTGCCCCTCGTGCTCAGCGGAAAAAAGGGCGTCATATCCACAGGGACCAAGAATCTTCAAGAACAGATTTTCTTTAAGGATGTTCCTCTCCTGTCCAAAGCCACTGGGATCGAGGTGGATTGCATGCTCATGAAGGGGAGGAAGAATTACCTCTGCCTGCACCGGTATTTTCAAAGATTCTCCCAGTCGTCCCTTCTAAGACCTGACCATGAGGGTATAAAAAGAAAGATTGAGAAATGGCTTGGAAGGACAGAATTTGCTGATCGTTCCGAACTTGCCTGGATGAGGGATGATGATCTCCTTTGGGACTCCATGTCATCCACCTCGGATCAGTGTTTGGGCGCCGAATGCCTTCACATGGAGGACTGTTATCTGAGTGCCCTGCGCAGAAGGGCGGCCCAGTCCAAAATAATCATCGTGAATCATCACCTCTTTTTTGCCGACCTCATGATAAAAAAGGAGGGCTTTGGGGAAATCATTCCCCGCTTCCAGGTGGTCATCTTTGACGAGGCCCATAAGGTGGAGGAGATAGCCACATCCTATTTCGGCGAAAGCCTGAGCACGAATCAGCTCATGGAGCTTGTCAACGATCTGGAAAAGGCGGGGAAGAATCTGCAGGAGACGAAATGGAAAAATCTGAAAAGACAATTGGATCTGTTGAAAACAAAGACAGAGGAGCTGCGAAGGCTCTTCCAGGACTCAGGCGAAAAAGGTCGGTTGGATGAGCCGGCCCTTGAAATGATCCAAATGGGCCCGGCTCATGATGTCAAGAGAGGGCTGGACTACATCCATGAAAAATCCGGCCTAAAGGAATTGGAAAACAACTTCTTTCAGACTTGTGCGATAAGGGCGAGTGAACTGAAGCAGCGTTTGGAAAAGGTCCTATCCTTCCAGGATCCGGATTGGTTGAACTGGTATGAAAAACGAAAAAAGGGGGTGGTTCTTCATGCATCCCCATTGGATATATCAGAACAGATGAAAGAGTACCTCTACCTTAAAGGGAGAACCACCATTTTTACCTCCGCAACGCTCTCCACAAATGGAAATTTTGATTATGCTCGCTCAAGATTGGGGCTCGCTGAAGAAGTGCTGGAGGGGATCTATCCATCCCATTTCAACTTTAAAGAACAGACGCTCATGTATGTACCCAAGGACTTACCTTCTCCCAACGACCCGGGCTTTGGTTACAAAGCGGCCGAGCGGATCCTGGATATCCTGAAGCTGTCCTCCGGGCGGGCCCTCCTCCTTTTTACCAGTTATCATAATCTCAATCTTGTCTATCAGCTCCTTCATGGGAAAGTGCCTTACACCCTCTTCAAGCAGGGGGAGGCCCCTAGATCATCACTTCTTGAAGAATTCAAGCAGGATACCCACTCGGTTCTTATGGCCACAGGTTCCTTCTGGCAGGGGGTGGATGTACCAGGAGAGGCCCTCAGTTGCCTGATCATTGACAAACTTCCCTTTGATTCGCCAGGAGATCCCCTTGTGGCGGGTCGTATCGAATCGGTCCGCGCCCGCGGAGGAAATCCTTTCATGGACTACCAACTGCCTTCGGCCATCATTGCCCTAAAGCAAGGGCTTGGAAGACTCATCAGGAACGTCTCGGATCAGGGGATACTTTCCGTACTGGATATCAGAATGCTCACCAGCAGATATGGCCGGTTCTTCTTCGATAGCCTCCCCCCAATTCCTCTAAGCCATGAACTTGGGGATATCCGTCGCTTTTTCGAGCAATCATGGAAATGATTTCTCTTGAGCCTTGTAGCCTTTCTACACTATATTCCCAAAAATAGAGGCCAAAACGCCACTCTGAAAGGAACGATTGCCATGCCGCCAAAGCCATGGAAACTGATCGACAGCCAACCCCGCGAATCGTTTAAGATCTTTAGCCTCCGAATAGATCGGGCTCAATCTCCCCGCACCAACGAGGTGCACAATTTCTATATCCTGGAGTCCACAAATTGGGTTAATGTGATCCCCCTGACTCCTCAGAATGAGGTGGTTCTCATCAGTCAGTACCGCCATGGCATCAAGGAGGTCACACTTGAAATCCCCGGGGGGATTGTGGAACCCCATGACTCCCCTGAAAAAGCGGCTCGCCGGGAACTGCGTGAAGAGACGGGGTATGAGGAATTAGAAATGATCCTGTTAGGGAGCGTGCTTCCCAATCCCGCCTTTCTCAACAACAAGTGTTATACTTATCTGGCACGGGACGTATCCCTGGTGGGGAAACAAGAACAGGATGAGAAGGAAGATATCGAGGTGCTGCTCAGGCCTCTGGATGTCATACCCCGCCTTATTCGTGAGGGGAAGATCAGCCATTCCCTGGTCCTTGCCGCCTTTTATCGGTTTTACATGGAGTATTTGCCCCGCCTCTCGTCCGCAGGGTCTTTATAATTTTGCCCAGCCCAAGCTCTATAACGCCCTTGTTCCCAATGCCCTTGCAATCCTGGAGTAATGGAGTGTTGGAGTGCTGGAGTACTGGATATCAAATGCAGCGAGCCGACTGCCTACGGGATGAGGGGCTTGTACCCAAAGAGCTTGGGTATGGCCATGATGAGCCCCTCCCAATAGGTGCAAATGATCAGAACGGCGATGGAGGCCACCAAAAAGGGGAAGATGGCTCTTGAAAGCCTCTCCAAATTGGTCTTGCCGATGGAGCAGGCGACAAACAAACAGACGCCCACGGGCGGTGTGGTCAGGCCGATAACCAGATTGAGAACGAGAATCACGCCGAAATGCAGTGGGTCCACACCTATTTTCGACATGAGGGGGAGCAAGACAGGTGTCAGGATGATCAGAGAGGCAGTGGTTTCCATGAACGTGCCGATAATAAGTAAAAGTATATTCACCAGAAGGAGAATCAGGACCTTATTATGGGTCAAGGCCAAGATGGCGTCTGTGAACGAGAGAGGAATCTCTTCGCTGGCCAGAAGCCAGGAAAAGATACTGGCCGTGCCGATGACCAGCATGACCAGCGAGCTGGTGGCACCGGTTCTGGTGAGAATCTGGGGCAGGTCTCTGAGATGAATGTCCCGATAAACGAACAGGCCAATGAAGAGGGCATAAAAGAGAGCGATACATGCGCTCTCTGTGGGTGTGAAGATACCGCTCAGGATGCCGCCCAAAATGATGATCGGCATGAGAAGTACGAGGAACGCGTCCAGGCTCACTCTGATTGCCTCCCGAAATGGGGGACGACCACGCTTGGGGTATTGCCTCTTCCGGGCGTAAAACCAAATCACCACCATCTGGAAGAGGCCCAATAAGATGCCAGGCACGAATCCAGCCAGAAAGAGAGAGGCTATGGAAACCTCGCCCAGGACACCATAAATGATGAAAGGGATGGAGGGGGGGATGACCGGTCCGATGGTCGAGGAGGTGGCTGTAACGGCGGCCGAGAAGTCACTGTCGTAACCCTCTTTCTTCATGGCTGGGATGAGGATGGAGCCCACCGCACTGGTGTCGGCTACGGCCGCGCCTGTGATGCCGGCAAAAAGCATGCTGATGGCTACATTGATGTAGGCCAGGCCACCTCGAAGGGGGCCTACAAGGACGTTGCAGAATTTCACCAGGCGCTGGGTCATACCGCCGGCGCTCATGATGTTCCCGGCCAAGATGAAGAAGGGGACAGCCATGAGGACCGGGGAGTCCATGCCGGTGAAAATTCGCTGGGCCACCAAAACGAGCGGGGTTTCTCCCTGGGTAATGAGGGCCACCAGAGGCGTGAGTCCCAAGACAAAGGCGACTGGGACGCCGATGATCAAAAAAAAGAAAAAGGATACCAACAGGGTCAATACCAGCATGGGAACTGAGATCCTCTCGTGCTAGGGCCAAGCGGAGTCCTGGTCATGGGTTCTGTCCGGTCTTTGCATCATAGAGCTAAGCACGTGGAACAGCATGACCGTTGAGCCTATGGGTAGGGCCAGGTAGGGTACCGCCATGGGGATGCGGAGGGCCGGGCTGAGTTGGGCGCTCGTCACCAGAACCAGTTTGATCCCACCCCACGCCATGACCGCCAGAATAAGGAGGACTGAGATTTGAGCAACCACGGTCAAGGTCCTGGCCGCCCTTTTGGGAAAGTTATTCAAGAAAAAGGTGACCGCGATGTGTTCTCCTCTCTTGAGGGCGACTGCCGCTCCCAGTAGAGAGGCCCAGACCAGACAATAGCGGGCAAACTCTTCAGTCCAGAATAGGGGAAGGTGGAGCACGTAGCGGAACAGCACCTGCAGGAAGACGACGACTGCCATAGCCACCAATAAGATGATCAGCGCCACTTCACAGATACGGTTCAGAAAATCGCTTACAAAATGGGGGACGTCTATTGATATATTGATTAACCTCATTCTTTCACCCTAGATTTTTCGTCTTTCACAATTTTTTCGCGCCGAAGCCCTCCCCCATCAAAAGGGGGTGGGCTTTAGGTTTATAGGACACGTCCTGAGGAGAGTTTTCATATTTGCGGGATAAGACTTATTGGGTCGCTCTGATCTTCTTAAGGATCTTCTTCCATTCGGGGTATTTCATGGAGAAGTTGTCGTAGACCGGGGCCATGGCATCAATGAAAAGGCTCTTGTCTACGGCATCCACGACCATGCCTTGAGCCTTCAAGTCTTTGAGCTGCCTGGCCTCATTGTCTCTGATAATCTTCCGTTCAAAGGCCGCTGCATCGAGCGCCGCTTTCAGAAAGAGCTGTTGCCACTCTGGCTTGAGTTGTTTGAAACTCTTGAGGCTCATGCTCAAGGGCGCGGGGGAGTAAAAGTGACCGGTTAGGCTCAGATATTTTTGGACCTCGTTCAATTTGTAGGCATGGATGATGGCAACCGGGTTTTCTTGGCCATCGATGACCTTGGTCTGCAACGAGGTGTAGACTTCCCCCCAGCTCATGGGCACTGCCTGAGCCCCTAACTGACGGACCGAGGCCAAATGGACGGGGTTTTCCATGGTCCGGAACTTGAGCCCTATAAAATCCTCGGGTTTTCTAAGTCGCCGCCTGGAGTTTGTGAAGCTTCTGAAGCCATTTTCAAAGAAGGAGAGGCCCTTGATACGGGCGGATTCAAGGTCATTGAGAAGTTCTCTCCCCACACCACCGTCCAGGACTTTGTCCACATGCTCAGGGCTGGTGAAAAGGAAGGGCAAATCAACCACACCCATGCTGGGGCTAAAATTGGAGACAGGCCCTGTGGCCGTGACCGCCAGATGAATAGTCCCCAGCTGCAGGCCCTCCAGCAGTTCCCGTTCCCCCTTACCCAGTTGACCCCCCGCATACACCTTGACAATGACCTCGCCTCCACTTCCATCTTTCACCAGTCGGGCAAATTCCTCGGCGCCAAGGGCGTAGGCATGGTGGGGAGGTGTAACGACGGCCAGTTTGAGAGTGATTTTGGCATATACCGGGAATGAAACGAGGAAAGTAAGACCTAAGAGAAGAAGCATACTGAGGGTTAAGAAACGTTTCATGGCTTTTCCTCCCCTGTGGGATTTTGATCCAAAGATGAGTAACGTTCAGACGTTTAGCACAATCTTCTCAAAGGGTAAGTCACGGGTGACTAGCTGATTCTCCGGTAATGCTAATCTCCGCAAGGCAGTATCTATTTGGCTCATAGCCGGTGGTCTGATTTTTGGGGCTTTAACAGAGATTTCTTAAATAAGAACGGGACATTCTGCGATATGTTTACGGGCGTAAAGCCTCAAAAATCAGACCACTGCGGAGTTTGGGTGGAATTTTTTTTGAGATACCACCTTTCGGAGACCAGCATTACCTCCGAATAAAAAAATCTAATGCCAACACTTCTGAACGTTACCAAGAAATCGTGGGGCTATGGGCCCCTTTCGGGTTTAGCAAATATAGAAGATTGAATTACGGGAGTCAAGCAGGGAGGTGCACGGCTGGTGATCAGGAAACCTCAAAAATGCGCTGCTTTTTGTAATGAAACTTGAATTAGACGGTGAATTTTGGAGATATGAATTCTTGATGTGGGGATAAATGATGAACAAATTGAATGTGGGAGTGGGAGGTGTTATATAATAAAGGATTGAAAATCATTCCATGAGATTGGAGGAACCCATGGCAGTCATTCATGGTTTTGAAAGGATACGCGAACAGGATATCCCTGAATTGAAAACAAAGGCAGAACTATTCCGTCACGTCAAGACCGGCGCCGAGTTGTTATCTCTTATCAATGATGATGAAAACAAAGTCTTTGGCATCACCTTTCGCACGCCGCCCGCCGATTCAACGGGCGTGGCCCATATTCTGGAACACTCGGTACTGTGCGGATCAAGAAAATACCCGATCAAAGAACCTTTTGTGGAGCTTTTGAAGAGTTCGGTGCAGACCTTTCTCAATGCCATGACGTATCCTGACAAAACTTGTTATCCTGTGGCCAGTCAAAACGTACAGGACTTCTACAACCTTATTGACGTCTATCTTGACGCGGTCTTTTATCCCCGACTGACGCCTTTTATCCTCCAGCAGGAGGGGTGGCATTTTGATCTGCAGAAGCCGGAGGAGCCGCTCACCTATAAAGGCGTTGTTTTCAGCGAGATGAAAGGCGTCTATTCATCTCCTGACAGCCTTCTGGCAGAGTACTCCCAAGAGTCCCTATTCCCTGATAACAGCTACGGCTTTGATTCAGGAGGGCGCCCTGAGGAGATTCCGAGTCTTACCTTCGAGCAATTCAAGGCGTTTCATGAGAAGTACTATCACCCTTCCAATGCGCGTGTATATTTTTACGGCGACGATGATCCTAAAAAACGTCTAAAACTTATAAACGACTATCTCAGGAACTTTGATCGATTAGAGGTTCATTCTGGTGTCCAGCCACAACAGCCATTTGACAGCCCCAGACGACTTACCCGACCGTTTGCTGCAGGAGGGGGCGATGGATCAAAGGGTATGGTCACGTTGAACTGGTTGCTTATAGAGACCGCCGACAGAGAGCAGAACCTGGCATTTCATATCTTGGCGTATATACTTCTCGGAATGCCGGGTTCTCCCTTGCGCAAGGCCCTTATTGACTCGAAATTGGGAGAGGATCTTGCCGGGGAGGGACTCGGGAGTGAATTGCGACAGATGTATTTTTCCACGGGCCTCAAGGGGATTGCCTTGGAGGATGCGGATAAGGTGGAGAACCTGATCTTGGAGACCTTGACCCGCCTTGTGGAAGAGGGCATAGATCCCCACACCACTGAAGCTGCCTTGAACACCATCGAATTCACCCTTCGAGAGAACAATACGGGGCACTTTCCCCGGGGACTGGCGCTCATGTTGCGAGCGCTAACCACCTGGTTGCACGAAGAAGATCCTCTGGCACTGGTTGCCTTTGAAGCCCCTCTGGATGCCGTTAAGTCTAAACTCCTCCTCCATAAATCCTTTTTTGAAGAGATGATAGATCGCATGTTTCTAAAAAACCCACACCGCACGACCCTCATCCTCAAACCAGATACAGGGCTGGCAGAAAAGAAGGAGGCAGCAGAACGGGAAAAATTGGCCAAGGCCCGTGAGACCATGAATTCGGTGGGTTTGCAGGAAGTGATCTCCAATACCAAAGCGTTAAAACGCATGCAGGAGACCCCAGATACCCCAGAGGCCCTTGCAACCATCCCCACGTTAAGACTCGAAGATATGGACAGGGAAAATAAGACGATCCCTTTGACATCCCTTAAACAAGAAAAGACACCTGTTCTGTATCATGACCTTTTCACTAACGGCATCGCCTACCTTGACCTGGGCTTCAATCTCCATGCCTTGCCTCAGAAATATCTCCCCTATGTCCGCCTTTTTGGACGGGCCCTGTTGGAGATGGGCACGGAAGAGGAGGATTACGTCGCCCTCACCCAGCGCATAAGTCGGAAGACAGGGGGAATCCATCCCACTTCCTTCACCTCGGTTGTTAAAAAAGGTGAGACAGCAGCGGCCTGGTTATTTCTGAGGGGCAAGGCGATGCAATCTCAGACCGCTGAACTGATGAACATCATAACAGATGTGCTACGCAGCGTAAGGTTGGACAACCAGGAGCGCTTCCGGCAAATGGTCCTGGAGGCAAAAGCGAGGCAAGAAGAGAAGCTGGTGCCCGCAGGGCATCAAATGGTCAATTTACGTCTACGCTCTCACTTTCACGAGGCCGACTGGGCCGCTGAACAAATGAATGGGGTGAGCTACCTCTTCTTCCTGCGCAGTCTAGCAAAGGCTGTTGATGCGGACTGGCCAGGCGTAATCGCTGATCTTGAAGAGATGCGGAATACACTCCTCAACAGAAATGCCATGATTGTCAATGTGACCCTGGATGAGGAGGGATGGTCTGAATTCCAGCCCCTAGTCAATGAGTTTCTAGATAATTTGCCAGCCACGGATTCAAGAGATGGGGAGTGGACGCCTGAAACCCCTTCCGATTTTGAGGGCATGACCATTCCAGCTCAAGTCAATTACGTGGGGAAAGGGACCAACATTTACCAATCGGGTTATCGTTTTCATGGGTCGGCCCACGTGATATGCCGCTATCTCCGAACAGCCTGGCTTTGGGAACGCATCCGCGTACAGGGTGGGGCATACGGGGCCTTTTGTTCATTTGACCGTCTCTCTGGCGTGTTGTCCTTTGTCTCCTATAGGGATCCGAATCTGCTCAAGACCCTCGAGGTATTTGATGAAACGGCCAGGTACTTGAGGGAGCTCAAACTTCATGAGGATGAACTTACGAAAAGCATTATCGGCACCATCGGCGACCTGGACCAATATAAGCTGCCCGATGCGAAGGGATATACCTCCATGGTGCGCCACTTGTCTGGTGAAACGGATGGGGAGCGCCAGAAGTTGAGGGAAGAGGTTTTGAGTACCACTGCCAGACACTTTACGGCCTTTGCGGAGGCATTAGACAAGGTCAAAGAGGAAGGTCTGGTTAAGGTGCTTGGCTCTGAGAGCGCGATCCAGGGAGCCCAAGCTGAACGGCCAGGATGGCTGGAGGTGTTAAAGGTGCTTTAAGCGCACAAATTTTTTCTTGACAAAGGTGTGGAATGTATTTAAAAGGTCTAGAAATAACTTGAAAAAGTAAGGACGAAGGGCAAAGATGATCAACAATCAATCCGGGCTGAGCTTTTATTTTTTCTTTTTTAGGAGAGGTCTGCCCATGGATTGACAGCCATCTTTTTGCAATTCTAAGAGCCGTGGGCAGCCAAAAAAGCCCACGGCTTTTTTATTTTTGGAATAATCGTCAGTCTTAAGCGCTGTCAAGGGAAAAGGGGATCAGTCGTGCAATGAACATTGTACTCATAGGATACAGGTGCAGTGGCAAAACCGTGGTGGGTAAAACCCTTGCCAGGGAACTAGGCAGGGCGTTTCTCGATACGGACTCACTGATTGAGGAGATTGAGGGCTGTTCCATTGAGACAATGATCTCCACAAAGGGATGGGACCGTTTCCGGGAGACTGAAAAGAGGCTGGTTGAAGAGATTTCACGGCGAAACAACCTGGTCATCGCTACCGGTGGCGGGATCGTGATGGATGAGGAGAATGTGAAAAACCTGAAACAGAATGGTTGGGTCGTCTGTCTCAAGGGGAGGGCCGAAGTGCTTAAAGAGAGGATGGCTAAAGAGCAGGAATCAGGCAGAATCAGACCCTCCTTAACAGGAGCTGATCCTCTGGAGGAGATCAAGGAGGTTTTGAGAGTTCGGAAACCGTTTTACGAGCGGGCTGGGGACCTGGTGGTGGATACCAGCAGCCTCTCCATAGGGGACACAGCAGCGCTGATTATCAAAAATTTACCAGAATGACCTTAAGGAAGGAATTATGGCCGGAAATTCATTTGGAAAAATATTCAGGGTAACCACGTTTGGTGAATCACATGGTGAGGGAGTGGGTGTGGTTATTGACGGATGTCCGCCCAAAATTAGTCTATCTACGGAAGACTTTGCCGAGGATATGGCGCGACGAAGACCAGGAACACGTTCCTTTACCGCGCCACGAAGGGAGGAGGATCAGGTGGAGATCCTATCCGGCGTGTACCAGGACATGACAACAGGCGCTCCCATTACGCTATTCATACGTAACAGGGATGCGGACAGTAGGCCGTATGAGATCTTGCTTCAGCTTTTCCGGCCGGGACACGCGGACTATACCTACTTTAAGAAGTACGGGCACTTTGATTTCAGGGGAGGCGGGAGATATTCCGCCAGAGAGACCGCCGCCCGAGTAGCCGCTGGCGTTGTGGCGGGAAAGATCCTGGAACCCTTGGGGATAGATGTTATGGCATATACCCTTGAATTAGGCGGCATCAGGGCGACGAGCATAAATTGGGACTTTGTTGAGAAGAGCTCCCTTTACTGCCCAGATCCCAAAGCAACAAAAAAGATGGAAGAAACCTTGTCAAGGGCCAAGAAGGAGGGGGATTCCATCGGGGGCATTGTGGAGGTGCGTGTTACAGGTTGCCCTGCGGGGCTAGGTGAACCTGTGTTTGACAAACTGGATGCCGATCTGGCGAAAGCGGTCATGTCCGTGGGGACAGTTAAAGGTGTGGAGATAGGGGCAGGCTTTGAAGCGGCAAGGTTCAAAGGGTCAGAAAATAATGATCCCATTACTCTGGATGGATTTGGTTCAAATCGCGCTGGAGGGATCCTAGGGGGTATCTCCAATGGGGACGAGATCATCTTGAGGGCAGCCCTGAAGCCAATTCCTTCCATCAGCCAGGAGCAGAATACGGTTGACCGAGAGGGACAGCCCTCCAAGCTGAAGTTCGGTGGAAGGCATGACGTCTCTTCTATTCCACGGATTATTCCCGTGCTCGAGGCCATGGTCAGGATCGTGCTGGCTGATCACTATCTTCGAATAAAGGCTATGAGATGAGTGAGTTGGCTCTACTCGTGAAATGATAGTTTAGCGCGGTATAAGGTGAGAGAGCCGTCTTCTAGGAGTCTAAGGCCACGCCCCATTTCTCAAGGCCGCATCTACTGTGTGAGTGGGCGGTGACCCAATATTTTGCGGTTTAACAGAGTGACGAGAGGCTCCCAGGGGCGCAGAGGCGCAAACCTCAAAATATTGGGTCACTGCGGGGCCCTGTGGAATTTTTTTTGAGATCCGGCCTTTCGAAAAGGGGCGTAGCCTCATCCTATTAGCCCCTATGGGGCTTGAGCAAAGCCGGGTTCCCTCGGCCAAGAATGTTTATTTGTTGGATATTATACCCATTGATCTAGGAGGAGGAGATGAGATGTTAGGGAAAAGAATTCGTATGGAAAGGGTCATGGATCGCAATACCAGGAAAACTGTCATGGTGCCCCTGATACATGGTGTGGGCATGGGGCCCATAGAGGGCATCAAAGATATCAAGAACACTGTGGACGTGGTTTCACTTGGGGGGGCCAATGCGGTTATTCTCCACAAAGGGATTGTCGCAGCAGCACACCGGCAAAGTGGAAGGGACATTGGTTTGATCCTTCACCTGACCGCCACTTTGGAAAATCGAAGACAGACGCTCGTTACTGACGTGGAAGAGGCCGTCATTATTGGGGCTGATGCGGTATCGGTCAGGGTAGATGTGGGAGGACCGGATGAAGGGAGCATGTTGGAAATGCTGGGCCGGGTGTCCAGAGATGCCTTCAGATGGGGAATGCCGCTCTACACATTGATGGACCCGGGCAGTGTGAAAGACAAAGATAGACAGTTAAAAAACATGATGCGGGCCGCCAGGGTCGGCGCTGAAATGGGCGCAGACCTGGTCCGTATACCCTATAGTGGATCAGCAGAGTCGTTCAAGGAAGTGGTCTCTGTGTGCCCCGTTCCCCTGGTCGCTATTGGGGGAGAAAAAAAGGCGAGGGAAAAGGAGTTCCTGGAGATGGTTCACAGTGTGATGGAGTCTGGCGCTTTTGGCATGTCTGCAGGCAGAAACATCTTTCAGTATAAGAAACCGGGTAACATGATCAAGGCTATCGGCCAAATCGTGCACAAAGGCGTTTCCGTGTCCAAGGCCTTGGAGGTTCTCAAAGAAGAGCCCATCGAAAGCTATGTCTTTACGAGCAGTCCGATGTGGTGAGGCTGTCGGAAAACGCCCATCTGCTGCGTTATCCTGATCCCTCGTCACTGCGGCGTACTTCTTTGTACGCCTCATTCCTCGGGATTTCGGAAGCCTTGCATATGGACATTTTCCATCAGCCTCTAAGAAACCGGTTTTTCGATAGTCTCTTTATCACTATTAATCCTAAGCCTCATGGAAAAAGGGACACTGACCCCGTGAGGTCAAGGTCTCGAGGGGCTAGCGCCAATGAAAGATGGAGGAAGGTATAAGCCCATGAATAATCTAAGACTGACATCATTAAATGGAGAGGTGGACCGGCGGACAGTTGTCACCGTGGAGAATGTGAAAATAGGTGAGGAATTTGTCGTGATCGCTGGCCCTTGCAGTGTGGAGAACGAGGATCAAACCATAAAAACCGCCCTGAAGGTAAAGGAGGCGGGTGCCAACATGCTTAGAGGCGGTGCCTTCAAACCCAGGACTTCCCCCTATGACTTTCAGGGACTTGGCCTCCAGGGGCTAAAGATCCTTGAAAAGGCGAAAAAAGAGACAGGGCTCCCCGTGGTGACTGAGGTGACGGACCCTCGAGATGTATCCTGGATAGGCGAATATGTGGATGTTTTGCAGATCGGTACCAGAAACATGCAGAATTTCTCTCTTCTCAAAGAGGTTGGAAAGGTCGACAAGCCTGTGCTTTTGAAGAGGGGGATGTATTCGACCCTTCAGGAATGGCTCAACTGTGCGGAGTACATACTCTCAGAAGGAAATCCCAACGTGATTCTTTGTGAAAGAGGGATAAGGACCTTTGAAACTTACACCCGGAACACTTTAGATCTGAGCATCGTCCCCTCTGTTAAGGAGGTTTCCCACCTCCCCATCATAGTGGATCCTTCTCATGGAACAGGTAGGTTAAGCCTGATTGAATCCATGAGCCTTGCTGCTATGGCGGCGGGTGCAGATGGTGTCATGATTGAAGTGCACCACAATCCTCAAGAGGCTATATGCGATGCTGAGCAAGCCATGCCACCCGATATGTTTGCCGCCTTGATGGTGAAGTTGTTGTGGCTACGGTCCCATTTGAATGGAATAGGGCAGAATGGGAAAAAGAGAGTTGGGAGCGGGTAGCGTGAAGAGCTTTAAGATTCATGGCATTACAGGGGATTCAAACATACTGATCGGGGAGAGTCTTCAGAATGTCGAGATGTACGTTTCGTCGGAACAAGTCGTGATCATCACAGACAGTAATGTAAGGCGCCTCTATGCAAAAGACTTTCCAGCCGGCGAAATCATAGAGATCGGTATGGGTGAAAAAATAAAAAACCTGGATACGGTCAAGACTATATATGAAAGACTCGTGGAGTTGGAAGCGGACCGTTCATGTTTTGTCGTCGGGATCGGTGGAGGTGTGGTGTGTGACATTGCAGGGTTTGTTGCCTCAACCTATCTGCGCGGCGTGCGTTTCGGGTTTGTTGCCTCAACGCTCTTATCGCAGGTGGATGCGAGTGTTGGGGGAAAGAACGGCGTGAATTTCAAGGGATATAAGAATATGGTGGGCGTCTTTAATCAACCTGAATTTGTGATCTGTGACATGAGGCTCCTCAAGACCCTGCCAGAGAAAGAGATCTTATGTGGTTTAGCCGAGGTGGTAAAGCACGCTGCCATAGGCGACAGGGATCTGTTTTCATATCTGGAAAAGCACTGCAAAAAAGTGCTCCAGCAGGATGCAGAGGCCATAGAGAAGGTTGTTTATGCTTCGGTCCTGTTAAAGTCATCGGTTGTGAACAGGGATGAAAAGGAAAAGGGGGAGCGGAGAAAGCTCAATTTCGGCCATACCCTTGGACATGCCCTAGAAAAGACCACAGGTGCTGCTCACGGAGAGGCGGTCAGCGCAGGTATGGTGATTGCTTCAGCCCTTTCTAAGAAGAAGGGGTATCTGAGTGCAGAGGAGATGGAGAGGATCGAGGTATTGCTCAAGAAACTCAAGCTCCCCACCAGAGTTCCACTTGACGGGAAGAGACTCCTTGATGTGGTGAGAAAAGATAAGAAGCGGGAAGGAGAGCGCATAAACTTCGTGCTGCTTCACGGCATAGGAAAAGCGGTTGTCGAAAAGATAGCCATAAAAGAAGTAGAGACGGTGGTCAATGAAATGACCTTGAGTGTTACCAATAAGTAGGCGCACATGGGTAGCGACAACTTGGAAGCAGCGAGGAGGTGAAATATGAGTTTGGTGGAGATTAGAAAAAAGATCGACTTTATTGATTCCAAGATTCTGAAACTCTTGAATGACAGAATGGAACTGGTCCTCATGGCCAAGAAGTTCAAAGCGCAGATCGAAGACCGGAAAAGGGAGAAAGAGGTCTTTGAGAGAATAAGAAAGAAATTAACAGGGCTGATCAATGCGGATTTTATCGAGAAGATCTATACGGAGATTATTAAGGAAAGCAAAGCGCTTCAAAGTCAGGATTACAAACTGATCGCATTCCAGGGTGAACACGGCGCATATGGTGATGTGGCCTCAAGGGCATGGAGCAGCGATCTCGTTCCTGTGCCGTGCAGTCAATTTGCCGAGGTGTTTGAAGGGGTCACATCTGGTCTTTATGACTATGGAATTGTTCCCGTGGAAAACACACTTGGCGGTTCTGTCGAGCAAGTGAACCACCTTCTCATCGAAACGGATCTCCATGTTGTAGGGGCGGTTGAGCTTCCCATTCACCTCTGTCTGCTTGCACTGCCCGGAACGGACCACAGAGAGATCCGTACCGTATACTCTCATCCCCAGGCCCTTGCACAGGCCCGGCGATTTCTTTTAAGGAACAAACTGGATCCTATGCAGTATTATGATACGGCAGGTGCGGCAAGAATGTTGGCCGAAGAAAGACCAAAAGGGTCTGCCGCCATTGCGAGTAGACTTTGTGCGGAGCTCTATCACCTTGAAATTATCAAAGAGGATATAGAGGATCTTGAGAGAAACATGACAAGGTTCCTCGTGGTTTCGAAGAAAGAGGACAAGGAAGGAGGCGATAAATGCTCCGTGGTTTTTTCCACAGAGCACAAGGCAGGGACTCTTTTCCGTGTCCTTGAGGAGTTCGCCAGAGAAAATATTAATCTGACAAGAATAGAGTCCATACCCCATGAGCCTGGGAACTACGCGTTCTTCGTGGATTTTGCGGGGTCCAGCAAGGACAAAAATGTGGTCGAGGCACTCGAGAAGGTAAAAGGGATTACGACCCATTTCAAATTGATAGGGTGTTACAAGGAGCGGCAAGT
>CP070840.1:1004541-1008880 GCA_020342025.1 Deltaproteobacteria bacterium | reverse complement strand
TCATCTTTGATTTCATAAAGAAGTTTACACTTGTCACAGATCAGCCCATCCCCTGCATCGTTCAGATAAATGTCTCCTTTGCATTTTGGGCATGCCAGAATATCTAGTAGCTCTTTACTAATCGCCATGATCCCCCTCCTTAAAAAATTATACAACGCCTTATTTCATCAACGCGACCCCTTCAAAGCTGCCGTGTGGAGTCAGGCGTAGGCTCTACCCCACAGGCTTTAAGCGGCGCCGGACGCCGTTACTCCAGTCTTCGCGCTGCGCGCTACGCACGTTGATTAGTCCCTTAACCGTCTCAAACACTTTATCGACCGTTATATTCTTCATGCAACTCAGGTGATCACAAGTCTTCTTAAAGCAGGGGCTGCATTCAATCTCCTCCCTTATCACCCGATGACCATCTCCGTAGGGCCCTGTCCGCCAAGGGGCAGTCGGTCCAAACAGGGCAACAACAGGGCACCCCATGGCTCCGGCTATGTGCATCGGTCCTGTATCCGTGGTCACCAAGAGCCGACACTTAGAGTAAAGATAGGCCAGTTCTTTCAGGCTGGTCTGGCCGGCCAGGTTAGCAGGCTTTTTATTCATCCACTGCATGATTTTATCTATCTCGGCTCGATCCCGCCTGCTCCCTGTGAAGACGATGTCACAGGCCAGCTCCTTTTGCAGTCTGTCTCCCAGAGCAGCGAATCTTTCGGGTTCCCAAAGTTTTGTCCTCCACATGGCAAAGGGATTAATAGCCACCAAATGCTGGTCCTGAATGCCTCTATCATGAAGAACTTTATCAATAGATCTCTTGTCAGATTCTCGGACCGGAATATGACCTTTCCAGGAATCTCTTTCACATCCCAGGTATTCTGCCACCGTCAGGTACTTATCCACAGCGTGCTTATCCATGTCCACGAAGAAAGGCCGTTCTGTCAGAAAAAGTTGACTCCCCTCTCTGCCCCAATTTGGACCAATTTTTCTTTTACTCCTTGACAGACCCGTTAATATGGCACTCTTGAAGAGCCCCTGAAGGTCGATAACAAGGTCATATTTTGTTGAACGAAGTTCTTTTAAAAACTGGATAATCTCTTTGACAACAATGGATCGGTCCGGGCCCTTAAACAATCTCTTCTGCCATAATTTTCTGCGGGAGATGATGACGTTATCAATCCCTTTGTGCGCGTCTATAATCTGAATGGACTCTTCTTCCACCACCCAGTCCAGCCGGGCCTCTGGGAAATTCTTCCTCAATACTTCCAAGAAGGGCAACGTATGAACCACATCCCCAATGGCGCTGAGTTTTATGATTAAAATACTTTTGGGGCTTTCCCCCATCCTATTCCCTCTCCTGGTTCAAGATCCATTTGACCGCATCCAATAAGTCTTCGGCCACATGGTTTGGCTTCACGGGCAGCTCCGGAATAACGTATTCCATCTCTCCTAACCCGTATCCGGTCTTGACTAAAACGCCTTTAATATTCAGGCGGATTGCCAATTCAATGTCCACATATCTGTCCCCAACCACGAAGGAGTTTGACATGTCAATGTCAAAGGCCTTTAGCGCCTGATTGACAAGGCCTGTTTTAGGTTTTCTGCAATCGCATTCAGCAGTAAACTCAGCCACTATGCCTCTTGGATGATGGGGACAATAAAAGATTCCGTCGATTGTCCCCCCCTCCCTCTCAAGGGATTTGGTCATAAGCTCGTGTACTTGGTGAACTAAGGATAAAGGGTAGTAACCACGCGCCACACCAGACTGGTTGGACACAATTATGGCGAAGAAATTATTTTTGTTCAATAACTTTACCGCGTCAGTCACGCCTGGAAGCAGCTCAAATCGGCTCAAATGATTAATGTATCCTCTCTGCTCATTTATGGTCCCATCACGATCTATAAAAACTGCAGGCTTTTTCATATGATGTCCTCAATGGGGAAACTCTCGTCTTTCGCCCCAGCATCAGCACAGAGCCTCGACCGGTCTCATCACTGAAAGACGAGTTTAGGAATTAAGGAATTTGGGGATATGGTCTTCACCAAGAGCTAACCTCTGGGCCCCTGAAGTCTCAATGCTTACCCGCCTTTTTCGTTTAGCCGCCCAAGCTATCTCTCAGGCTCTCCATTTCCCTCCAGACCTCATCAGGCCCAATACCCAACATACAACGATAGTCAGTGGGACATTTTGGTTTTAGGCAGGGTGCGCAATCTACGGGTTGCTGCACAACCCTCGCCTTTTCGGTTCTTGGCCCTGTGGCCACAGGATCGGTAGAACCAAATATGGCAACCATCGGCACATTTAGTGCCGCTGCAATATGCATGAGGCCTGAGTCGTTGGTCACAAAAAATTGGCATCTCTCAATCAAGGCCATGGCCTCTCCAAGTGTCGTACTACCACAAAGATTCACCGGGTTATGCTTCATGGATTCGCTCACCGCGCTACAAATATCCATTTCACCTTGGCTTCCCATTACCACGATCTTTGCTCCCCACCTATCACACGCCCGATCCCCAATGGCGGCGAATCGCTCAGCAGGCCACCTTTTGGCAGGGCCGAACACGGCTCCAGGGCTTAGACCTAACAAAAATTGTTGTTGTCCTATCCCTTGAGATGAAAGGAGGGTCTGGATGGCCGCTTGATCTTTCTCGGCCACGAACAGCCTGGGATCCCTACTCTCTGCCTCCCAACCCATAGCCCTCAACATGGAAAGGTAATACTCCACCTGGTGAACGTTTAGAACCTCCTCATCTCTAATGACTGAGTGCGACAACAGGAACCCCCTGCCATCCGTGTTATAGCCGATTCGAAACCTTATACCGCCAAAATAGGCAAGAAGGGCCGCCTCAAACGCATTCTGAAAAATTATGGCAAGATCAAATTTCATTTTTCTCAGCAGGCCGGCTGCCTTGATGATTTGCACCTTTTGGGAAAGATACCCGTTCCCTGTTTTAAGAGGTAAGACATGGTTTACTGCTGGGTGGTTTTCCAGGAGGGGAGCCACCCAGGGCCTTGCCAGAACCTCCAAGGTGCTCTCAGGGAAATTCGCCCTCACCGCCTCTATGGCTGGAGTGGTCATAACCAAATCTCCAACCCAGTTGGTGGTTCGAATCAGTATGCGGTGGATTTTAGTCTTATCTATGGGCTTCTGACCAGAAACTCTCAGCATAACGGGCCTAAATTCGGAATTCTCTCTTTGTCATGATTTCCATCCCTCCGGCCCAATCTTTCGCAACTCATTTTTTCTTGCATACAAACATCCAGTCTTCTCGGTGAAGAGATGGAATTAAGGCCGAATCCTTTCTGAACACCCTAATCTCCTCCTGAATAGTGAAGCAGGTGTTCAGAACTTCTCTGATTATTTTTAGCGTGTATGAATAAGGGTGTGCGTCCTCCCTAAAAGCGGGTAACCATCTCTCTATAAACCTGCGGGCCATAGCGATGGGGGAGGGGTGTAGAAAAATACCAATCAGAAATATCCCGTCTCTTTTCATGACCCGACCCATTTCTGCCAGCGCCTTTTCCGGATCAATCATGTGGTCCAAGGCATTGACACAGAGCACCACATCGAAACTTTCGTCTGGTTTAGGGATTTCCTCCGCCGTGCCGCATATCTTCTCACCCTCAGGGAGCTTTTCTGGATAAAACTCTAAATAAGAGTCCATAAGAGGGTCCAGGTAAGTCTTTAGACCCACAGTGAACAGTTGGGCCGAACAGGTTGGACCGCAACCCACGTCAAGAACAGCCGAATGGGTATCGAGTCTTTCTTCTATCTTTTTCAAGACGGGACCATAGCGGGAAATAACACGGTCCATTTGGGAGTCCAATACACCTTCTCCTTGCCAAAAAACATCCTCTTTCGACTGTGCAGCGGACCACCTCTCCTCTTGCTCTCCACTACTTTCCATTCCAATTTCCCCCACTTTCAGGCTTCCATGATTTCACGTTGCGCTCGGTTCATTTGGGAGGGTGCAATATGGTTTTGTCTTCCAGCGCCTGTGGAACCAGAAATACTGATCCGGATAGGCTCTCACCTGCTTGTCAATGATGTGGGTGAATCGTGCTGTGTTCTCTTCCACGTCCTTTGTTTTGTCCCCGGTTATAATCAATTCCACTTCAGGTTCAATGAAAATTCGATAACGGCCATCGTTTTCTCTAACAGGAAAAATGGGAATCACCGGAGCCTTAGTCTTCAGCGCTAAGAGCGCCAATCCCTTATTGGTACACGCCCACCTTCCCAAAAATTTCACAAACACGCCGTCGTACCAATCCACATTTTGATCCAAGAGAATCCCCACCCCCTTATTTTCTTTTATCGCTCCCAAAACCCTCCTCATGCCTCGCTGCTTCATGATG
>CP070840.1:1001681-1004441 GCA_020342025.1 Deltaproteobacteria bacterium | reverse complement strand
ACGTTACAGGGCATTCATAGAGAACATCCATGACGGTGTTTATGAAACAGATGTGCACGGGACTTTTACCTATTTCAACAATTCCCTCTGCAGGGTCTTTGGATATCCGAGGGAGGAGATTCAGTTCCACAATTACCGGAAGTTTATGGACAATCAGAATGCGAGGAAGGCGTATGATGCCTTCACGAGGGTCTTTGTGACTCGCAAGGGGTTTTCGGACATCATCTGGGAGATTATCGACAAAGATGGGCAAAAGAGGATCATCGAACTGTCGGCCAATCTGATAGCAAATAAAGCGGGCAAGAAAGTGGGCTTTCGAGGCATTGCGCGGGATGTCACAGAGCGGTTTAGAATGCTTGAAGCCCTGAAGGAGTCAGAGTACCGCTATCAGTGCCAGTACGAGATAAGCCGTGAGGCTGAGCGCCAGTATAGGACCCTGCTTGATTTTGTCCCCTATCCCATGGTCGTCTTCAGATTGGATGGAAAAGTGACTTACCTGAACCCTGCCTTTACAGAGATCTTTGGTTGGAACCTTGGGGAATTGCAGGGGAAGAAAATACCCTATGTGCCGCCAGGACTTGAGCAAGAGACAAGCAAGATTATTGAAAAGCTGTTGAGGGATAAGTCCGTCATGAGACACGAGACCAAGCGCTTAACCAAAGATGGTCGGGTCCTGGACGTGGTCCTTCGCGGAGCCATCTTTTCCTCGGATGGGGATGAACAGGGAGGTCAATTGGTACTACTCCGCGACATCACTCGGGAAAAGAGGATGGCTCGCACCAATGAGACCCTCCTTCGCATCAGCATGGCCCTGCCCGGCTATCCTGTTTTGGAAGACCTCCTGGATTACATCAGCAGCGAGATCAAGGAGTTACTGAACACCGAAGGGGCCCTTGTCATCCTATTGGATGAAGAGAGAAAAGAACTCTTTTTCAAAGGAGCGGCCTATGACGACATCACCAAAGAAGAGCGGGTAAAAGAGATCCGCTTTCCTGCCGGTAGAGGCGTGTCAGGAAAAGTCATCAAGACAGGTGAACCCATCATCGTCTCTGATACCGCTGAGGACCCCGATTTTTATCCTGTTGTGGATGAGCAACTCCAGTTCCATACCCGCAACTTGTTGGACGTGCCCTTGAGGAGCGGGGATCGAATTATCGGGGTTCTAATGGCCCTCAACAAGAAGGAAGGCACTTTTGACCAGACAGATGTTGAGTTGCTGAGCATGATCGGGGGAACTCTCGCTCTTTCCATTGAGAATGCCCGGGTTTCTAAAGCCCTGAAGGAGGCCTATGGAGAGGTGACCAGTCTGAACCGGGCGAAGGACAAAGTCATTAACCATCTCTCTCATGAATTGAAGACGCCGGTTTCGGTGCTTTCAGCCTCTTTAAATATCCTGTCAAAAAAACTGGCTGCACAATCTGATGAGACCTGGAAACCCACCATAGAGAGGGCACAAAGGAATCTGCAGCGGGTACTGGAGATTCAATACCAGGTGTCAGACATCATGCGCGATAAAGAGTACAAAACCTACGAACGCCTCTCCTCGGTGCTGGATCGGACGGCTGACGAACTGGAGGCCCTTATCGCGGAGGAGGTGGGAGAGGTGGGTGTGATGGAAAGGGTGAGAAAACGCATTGAGGAGACATTTGGCCCAAAAGAGACGGTCCCTGAGGAGAGCCCCCTTGACGAATATGTGAAGGAGAGACTTGAGGCCCTTGAGCCATCCTTTTCCCATCGCCAGGTTGAAATAAGAAGGCACCTGGAGCCCGCACCCCCTGTATGTATACCGCTGGACGACTTGCGGAAGGTAATCGATGGCTTGATCAAGAATGCCATTGAGAACACGCCGGACGAGGGGGAGATAGAGGTGCTGGTGAAGAAGAAAGGGGAGGGCAGTGAACTGGTGGTTCGTGATTATGGGGTTGGCATTACGGAAGAGAATCAGAAGCGCATATTTGAAGGGTTCTTCACCACTCAGGAAACCATGGCCTATTCCTCCAAAAGACCTTTTGATTTCAATGCCGGTGGGAAAGGGGCGGATCTCTTGCGCATGAAGATCTTCTCGGAGCGGTATAATTTTAGAATTGACATGAAGTCATCCAGGTGTCCCTGTTTGCCCAATGCTGAGGATGTCTGTCCCGGGAGAATTAGTCAATGCCAATACTGTAAAGGCAAGCCAGAATGTCACCGATCTGGAGGAACCACCTTTACCCTCTTTTTCCCTCCATCTCCGCCAGATGGTTGTACCATAGAGACATTGCCAGGCGCTGCTTAGGCATCCTGATCGCAGTGTGGTCGTTGCCTGCATCACTCCCTGGCCCAGACCGGCCTCGCAAAGCCTGAGTGAATAGAGACTCAGATCCAAACAACAATGTTGATTTAGACTTGTTCAATGAAGCTTGCGCCAGGGCGGGCCATCACTCCAATACTCCATTACTCCATGACTCAGCGATTTGTTTGCTGAGTCGACACTAGCGACCGGTAATAGTCGTTCGTCTCCGAAAGTGACTGATGTGTCCCGACGGCCACAAGACGATTCTCGTTCAAGAGTAAAACGCGATCTGAATCCACAATGGTGGGAAGTCGACTCGTCACCACAAAAAGGGTCTTGCCCTGAACAAGGGATGGCAGGGATTTGAAAATAGACGCTTCTGTTTTACTGTCTAATGCAGAGGTGGGCTCATCCAATACCAGAATGTCTGGATCCTTGATGAGCGCCCGGGCAATGGACAGCCGCTGTTTTTGGCCCTCTGACAGGTT
>CP070840.1:997903-1001581 GCA_020342025.1 Deltaproteobacteria bacterium | reverse complement strand
GGAGATTTCTTTTAAGCGATCTATGGAGGAACCCGGGTTTGAAGATGCTTCATTCATATTGTCAATTTTTCTCCATCAAAACCAAATCGGAGTGTAACCGCAAGAATAACAAACATTTATAGGAATGTCTACTTTTTTATCAGAACTTCAAAAGAAAAAGATAACATGTATCTAATTTGATAAACTTGGGATAAGTTAGCAGAAAATTAGGAAGATTTGCAAGGGTAAAGCCCCACGTGGGGTAGGTAAAAAATCGCAACATATTAAATGAGGGATAGACGATAACCCAATTTTCTTTGAGTCCACCTCATGGTGTAACGGATTCCCATAGAAAACCTGGGAACCGTATCCAATATCATACATCTCTGAGGCCCAGGCATTCAGATGTTGGCATGTGATAAATCTTGATTTTTTAAAAAACTCAATAGGTTCAAATATTTTTCATGGGAGATGGCATGTGCGGGCATATCATTTGCTTATATAAATTATGCTGTGGTGTAAGCAGGCCCTATTGTATGAACTATTCCTTTTGTCCTCAGCAGCGAACGTGACTGACCGTCAAAATTGAGCAGTCCTCTTGGTGAAAATGGGGGGTTCCATGACCAAGCTTTATATCATCAACGGACCGATGATGGGCCATTCCTTTGAGCTTAACGGGAATACTGCATTTGTGGGAAGGGCTCCTGACAATGATATCCAGATTAATGATCGTTCCGTTTCCCGGAAGCATCTAAGAATCTTCAGGAGAGGCGATCAATTCTTCATTGAAGATCTTAACAGTCAAAATGGAACCTGGATTTTTGGCAAGCAGATAGAACCTGGTCAAGAATGCCATGTCACAGAAGGGCTGCCCATCGGCATTGGAAGCATTCTCATTAGCCTGGTGGAAGGCGACTCAGAGGAGGATCTGGCCACCCAGTATTCCATCGACCTTCTCAAGCCTACGGGTAAGAAATGGAGAAACCTATCCCAGGATAACAGACGCATCTCCGACCAGAGACATCTAGAACTCATCCACGAAGTTTCCACCAACCTGATGCAATCATCACACATCCATGAGATTGCTGAGAAGATAATGGATTCCATCTTCTCCTGTCTCAAAAGGATAGACAGCAGTGCCATCCTCCTGTTCGAAAAGGAGACCGGCCAACTCAAAGAGATCATGGCGAAGTCGAAGAAAGATAGGGAAGGGATCGTATTTACTTATAGCCGAACCATCGTAAATCGCGTTATCCGAGAAGGCAAAGCCGTGATGATGTCGGACACCAGCAAAGAAGAGAGGGAGGATCTTTCTGATAGCATAGAGATGATGCGGGTCAAATCCATCATGTGCGTACCACTCATCTTCAAGTCTGAAGTCCGGGGTGCCATCTATGTGCACTCTATTAACGTGCCTTACGGGTTTCGAAAGGATGACCTACTTCTTCTCACCGGTTTGAGTACGCCGGCGACCGTGGCCCTGGAAAACGCCCTACTTTATTCCAAGAGCAAAGGCATTGAAGAGGCACTGCGCCGATCCGAGCAGAAGTATCAGGCACTCGTTGAAAACATAGAGGACATGGTTTTCACCATGGACTTGGATGGCCGATTGATCTTCTGCAATCCCAGGACGGAAATGCTGACAGGATACTCCATGGATACCCTCGTTCACATGACCTATCGAGATTTCTTGGCTCCCGAGTCTGTCCCCGTGGTAAAAAGCCAAATCGCTTACTTGTCAAGAAAAAGAGTGACCAATCCCTTCCCCGTGACCATCCTTCACGCGGAGGGAAGACGAGTCCATATTGAATTGACCCTCTTTTCCCTTCGAGACGAAGAACATGAGACCATTGAGATCCAAGGCGTAGGCAAAAGGATAGGAGCGCTTAGCCGCACAAAAGAACTGCCCTCTTATGAGGAAGCAGGGGCTAGCCTTTAGATATGAAAAGGTTCATAGATGAGAGGATTTCTTGAGGATGGATCAGTGAATCACAGGTTCGGGTAATGGCAGGATTCGGTACTCATCGTCGAAACGGAGGGCCATGCCTGCTTCTTCGCTTCGAATGACCACCCCGGAGATTATTATCAAGGAATTTTTGAGAGAAGACTTCTTTTCTCTGAGCGGGAGAAACACCTCCAAGTTCACCCTGGTGCCGACCGGAAAGGGCTGCCGGGTCAGCAAAAAGGTCCCCCCAGCACAAATATTACTGGTCAAGACGTTGACCCATTTGCGGTCTCTGTCGTTACTTTTCAAAGAAACACGAGTTTTCAGTTCTAGACTGAATCTTTCCATGGATCTTTGTTCCTGCATAGCCACCTTCAAAGGAGTTCGCTGTGAGATTAGAGATGACCGCGGATAATCATTGCTCTGGCCATCCCATCACCGCCCTTAACGTCACCGTAAAAGTTATAGATTGCAGGTGCAGTAAGAACTCCCATAAACCAGACAGAAAGCAAGAACGATACCAAGAAAGCCAGAAAATGAATTGTCTTGACTTTTCAAATGCTAAGCTCAAGGGGTTCGGATGTCTTGTTCAAAAAGAGGCACAATAAAATGTGCACATCTTACAGATTTATGTGCATCTTTGAACCGATGGCCATTGAAGAAAAGGTGGGGAGGCGGGCGGTCTACCGTATAACAAAAAGAGTGCCGCGCCCGACCAAGAGCAGTCCCAGAAGTAGTACTTACTTGGGCTGCCGCATAACGTACTCGGGCTTATTCATTGACTGTTCAACAGTAAGCTCTTGAACGATCTGCCTGTTGCCGGACGCTAACATGAACTGGTTCTGAAGGTCAGCCAATATAGGGAAAATGAGTAGTAGGAATAATGCAAATCTCAGTGCTGAGGGGGGAAGAAAAAGGGGCTTGATCTCCCCGGTGTCTGGGCTCATTTTCCTGCCCGCATTCCTCAGAGAAGAATAGGTGAGCAGCACTTGTAAGAATAAGATAATTACTGCTCCAGCATGAAGAAAAATAAGGTGATCCTTTTCGAGAGCCCCCACTGATTTTATGGTCATTATAATGGACACACCGGCAAATGACGAAACGAGATGAACAATCTTTGGAAATCTATTTCCCCGAAACCTCAGGAGTAAAGTCCCATATGCAAAACTCCAAATAAAAAAGCCAAGGAGCTGTGACGAACTCCATGCAAAAGGCATTAGAGAATCAGCCTCAATTGTAACCAGTGTCATTTTTGCGGCTACCAGATTAACCGGCAAAATGGGGGTCGCCGGATAGAATTTGAAGAGGAGGGAAAGGGCTTGCTTAGCGGACTCAGTTAAACCGGTTAATGTAGCCAAGAGACCTATGGACGCAATACAGTATCCTCGAGTATGGTAGAGTGTTGCTGCCAAGAGGAGGCCAAAGAAAGCCCAGCTGAAAATAACACCATGTCGCATGTCAGTGAGTGTCATATTTCGAGCGTATTTGATACCTGTGCCAATGACAAACACACCTAGCAGTACCCAAATAAATAGGGCCATCCAATATACTAAACTGGGTTCAAACACTGTGTTAAGAGAAATTGCCTCGAAGATACGGCCCACACACCAAATGCCTACCATGATAAAAGCCACAAATAATGAGTACCTAGCTGTGTCAGCGAATCCGTTTCCAATAAATCGTAAGGCGGTTAGACCAAAGGCAGGCTTCTTGGTATTTGTGTTGTCATCTTCCATATAAAACCCCATTCATAT
>CP070840.1:994384-997803 GCA_020342025.1 Deltaproteobacteria bacterium | reverse complement strand
TACCTGGGAGAAGAGTATGGCGCTTCTTGAGATCAAGAATATCGATGTCTACTACGGTGACGTCCAAGTTATTTTCAACCTTTCCTTGCATGTCGAAGAAGGCGAGGTGGTTAGCATCATCGGAGGCAACGGTGCGGGCAAATCCACTTTGTTGAAGACCATTTCCGGTCTACTTCATCCAGCCAAGGGAGAAGTTTTTTTCGAGGATGCTGCCATTCAAGCCGCCCCCCCTGATGAAATCGTCGAACGTGGGATCGTGCATGTCCCCGAGGGACGGCGACTTTTCACGCTTATGACCGTGAAAGACAACCTCATCGTCGGGGCGTACAACAGCCGAGCCGGCCAGCACGTGGACAAGATGATCGAGGAGGTATACGCCCTGTTCCCGCGGTTACTTGAGCGAGAGTCCCAGTTGGCCATGACCCTTTCCGGGGGTGAGCAGCAGATGGTGGCCATCGGCCGGGGCATCATGGCCAGGCCAAAGCTGTTGATGCTTGATGAACCGTCCCTCGGCTTGGCGCCTATCCTCATAAAACATATCTTTGAAACTGTGCGCAAAATCGCTGACCAGGGCACGACCGTCCTTCTTGTTGAACAGGATGTGAAACACTCCTTGAGTTTGAGCGACCGTGGTTACGTTTTGGAGCACGGCCGCGTAGCCATGGAAGGCCCGGCCAAAACACTTCTGGATGACCCGCATATTAAGACGGCTTACCTTGGTCTGTAGACTCCCGGGGTTGACTGCGGGTGAAAGTGCTTTGGTTGATCCGAAAAACCCAATTAAACGAAGGGATAAATGATGAAAGGTTTTTACGGACGAATCCTGGTGGTAAGTCTGAGTGAGGAGACCTCCCATGTCGAACCGATACCAGATGAAGTATTAGACAATTATTTTGGTGGAAAGGGTTTGGCCTCTTACCTCCTTTCCAAGCTGAATCCCCAGGGCGTTGACCCCCTAAGTCCTGAAAACTGTATCATTTTCGCCACGGGTCCCGTTACTGGAAGTGCTATCTGGGGCTCATGTCGATACGGAGTTTTTACTAAGTCGCCCCAGACAGGATTCTATACGGAATCATACTCTGGGGGAAAGGCTCCCGAAGCGATTGATTCCACCGGCTTCGACGCTATTGTGATCAAGGGACGGCGTGCTGAACCAACAGTTCTCACTGTTCGCTCGGAAGGTGTGGAGTTTCATGACGCGGGCGATATCTGGGGAATGGACACCTTTAAAACAGAAGACACGGTGCTTGAGCGATTTGGTCGCTCTGATTCAGGCCTCAAGAGACCAGGAGCTGTGGTGATTGGCCCTGCTGGAGAAAACCTGGTTCGCTTTGCGGTGATCGAAAACGACTACTGGCGCTCTGCCGGTAGGACAGGCGTGGGTACGGTCATGGGGGCAAAACGGCTCAAGGCTGTTCTTTTCCAGGGTGACCGAAAACGGTCTCTCCATGATCAGAGTGCAGTGGGTGAATTGTCCAAAAAATTGGCGGCGGAAGGGAAGGACGACGCAGGCGTCAAGGCTTATAAAAGCATGGGCACTCCCATGATGGTTAAAATCTTGAACCAGGCCGGGGCCTTCCCCACCCGTTACTGGTCTGAGGGGAGTTATGAGCACTGGCAGAAGATCAGTGCAGATGCGCTTCATGAGAGATGTCAGGTAAAGCCACACGCTTGTCTCAAGTGCTTCATGGCTTGCGGCCGTCTGACCACGGTTCTGCACGGGCGCCATGCTGGCCTCAAGCTGGAAGGGCCAGAATATGAGACGATCTATGCCTTTGGGGGCCTGTGTCTCATCGACAGCATTGAGGAAATTGCTTATCTGAATGACATTTGCGACCGTCTGGGCATGGACACCATCACAGCCGGTAATCTCTGCGGTTTCACCATTGAGGCGGCTAGGCGAGGAAAGATCGACTACAAGATTGATTATGGTGATGTTGATGCCATAGCTGAATTACTCAAGAAAATCGCAGGACGAGAAGACATCGGTGAGGTATTGGCCCAGGGGATTCGGGTAGCTGCAAGGGAATGGGATCTGGAAGAGATTGCTGTTCACGTAAAGGGGCTGGAACCGGCCGGTTATGATCCCCGGGTTCTCAAAGGAATGGGCCTGGGATACGCCACCTCTGACCGCGGGGCCTGTCATTTGAGATCAACGTTTTACAAACCTGAACTGAGCGGGATGATCAGCCCCAATGAAATCAAAGGTAAGGCGGAACTATTTATAGACTTTGAAGATCGCCTGACGATTTTTGATACCCTTATCCTCTGCCGTTTTTACCGTGACCTCTATCCCTGGGAAAAGCTGGGGCAGATGATCCATGCCGTAACCGGTGTGAATGCAGAGAAAGAAGCACTCAGATCTAGGGCTGCAAGCATAAGCACCCTGGTTCGCCGATTTAACCTCCGAGAAGGCCTGGAACCTGAAGAAGACCGACTGCCGAAAGGGTTGCACCGGCAACTCCTGAAGACAGGAGAGGTCATAACAGAAGAAGAACTCCAATTCATGCTCAATGATTATTACCGGCTTCGTGGTTGGGATGAGAAGGGAAAGCCCTTCTCTTGATAAGGTATCCGCCAGATTTCGGAGGCTTTCCGCATTATAAAGCGGATAATATATCATATAATCTTAGGCGGTTTAACAATGCCACACGAAATGCGTAGATCAGATAGGCAAATCTCATATGAAGAAGCCATCCGTATTCTGCAGAAAGCAGAGTATGGGGTAATGTCAACGGTATCTGGAGACCGAATCCCATACGGCGTACCCCTCAATTTCTGCGTCATCGAAAATCACATCTATTTTCATAGCGCTTCAGAAGGCCACAAAATTGACAACATAACCAACAATCCAAATGTTTCTTTTTGTGCCGTTGGCGAGACATGCGTTTTGCCAGAACAATTTGGCACCAAGTATGAGAGTGCCATCGTTTTCGGCACCGCCAGTGAAGTCTTTGAGAAAGAAAAATGGATGGCGCTCGAAGGGCTACTGTCAAAATATTCCTGGAATCATTATTCTGAAGGTCTAAAATATATCCAGTCTCATTTCGAAAAAACAAGAGTCTTTAAAATATCAATCGAGACCATTACAGGCAAATCCAGAAAATAATGTTACATTCCCAGCCTAACCCATCGCTGAACCGCTGCGGGTGAGCTTCACTGAGACTTAACCTAAAGCATTAAGATGTAAACTCTCCTATCATTTTCATGGGAGTTACTATTACATACTCTACGCTCTAGCCTCGAGCATTCACTACCAAATATGGTAGTGGCCCTGATAAGGCCGGACATAAACATACCCTGCTATAACCTTTGAGTATTTGAAAGCCTAAATTATTAACATCTCCAAACCTTATCTGCAAAATCTACCGGCTTACGATTATCCCCGTGCTGCCTTCACTGGTAAAAGATCCGATCTT
>CP070840.1:991116-994284 GCA_020342025.1 Deltaproteobacteria bacterium | reverse complement strand
ATTCTTTTCTTAACAGGAGGAAGTCTTATGGCGGACCTTCATTCCTTCCTTGAAGCCCATCTCGGCGAATATATCTACATAGAGAAGCCGGTGAAGCTGGAGCACGTGGGTGCGCTGGTGGCACAGGCTGATGACACGATTCTCTTTGACAACATTGAGGGTTACCCAGAGTATCGTCTTGTGGACCAGCTCTTTGTCAATCGAAAGGCCCAAGCCCGCGTGCTTGGATGCGATCCGAGCCGGGTGGTGAAGCGACTGGCCGAAGTGATTCAGAAAGGACCGATGCCACTAAAGGAGGTGGAAGAGGCCCCCTGCCAGGAAAAAGTGTTCACGGGGGATGACATCGATCTGAAGAAGCTGCCCATTGTTCGTCACACCGAACTGGATCCCTATCCTTACGCCACAGGCTTTGCGGTACACGTGGACCCGGATACGGGCCAGTTGAATGCCATGTTCCCCAGGTCAGGTGTTCTTAGCCGTAACGAGATGGTCACCTCCTATGTGACGCCAACGGCCAACAAGATTCTGGCAAAACACAGGGCAGCGAATACCCCTATGCCGCAGGCCCTTGTGATCGGCGCTCATCCGGCGTGGGAGCTGGCGGCTTGCTACTCTCACCCGCACCATGGCTGGTATGAGCTGGAGCTATTTGAGGCGATAACAGGCGAGGTGGGAGCGATCACAAAATGCAGGACCGTCGACCTTTATGTCCCGGCGGATGCCTCCATCGTGATTGAAGGCTACGTGAGTCCCACCCGGACAGCACAAGACGGTCCCAATCCTGGCCCCAATATGCTCTTTTGCCCCTACAAGATGGAGCAGCCCGTGTTCGAGGTGACAGCCATCACCCTGCGAAAAAATCCCGTTTATCGCCACACCCAGGTGACCCCCTTTACGGATCACCAGGAGATGCCTCGTCTGTTCCATGAGGCCATCATCATGGAGCGCCTCCAATCCATGGGGTTGGAGGTACAGGATGTGCACTTCCCGCAGGGCGGCGCCGCGCAGGTGGTGATTCTTCAGGTGAGCCCAGCCTTTGACGGGCAGATCACGGATGCGCTTCTTTCAGCCCTATGGGGGCCCTGGGCAAACATGAAGATGGCCATCGCAGTGGATCCGGACATCGACATATACGACTACCGGGACGTTCAGTACGCCCTTGCCACCCGTGTGGATCCGAGCAAGGACGTCATGATCATCCACAATGCTCGGATCTGGCCCTTTGATCCCAGTGCCACCCCCGTGGAAGGGGCCCTTCCACACACGGCAGAGACACGTCTTCCCTCCGTTGTGGGGAAGTGGGGGATTAACGCGACCAAACCGGTTCCTTATAGGTCAGAGGAACGGAAAAACTACGAGCGGGCATGGCCCATAGGTTGGGGCGAGATCAAGTTAGAAGATTACCTGGAGTGATGAGGAGAGGAGTCTAGGAATGAGTGTGGCCTTTCTGGTGATCTATGAGGGGCGGCCCGAAGATCCTGATGCGTTCCTTCAATATTACATAGAAAAACATGTTCCCATGGTCTGGGCATTCCCGAAAATCCGTCGCGTTGAAATCGAGCGAGGTGTTGATGGGGGCGACTTCTTTATGATCACGCGCCTTACCTTCGACACCATCGAAGACCTCCGTGCCGCCATTCATTCGAAAGAGCGAGGGCGGGCGCGCGCAGACATGAAGAATTTCCCCACTTTTGAGGGCAAAGTGCGTCGACAGGCCGTGGAGATCATGGATATGTCCCGCAAGGCAAGCTAGGTAACGTTAAAATTAACTGGGGCAGGGGAGGGATTCATCTCCCGGTTGCTGCATTACTCCGTTACTCCATTACTCCAGGGACCTTTTGTGCGGAAAAAGGAGGATCCTATGTCTGTTGCTGTTTCTCTAAAAGGGGCGCATTACAGGCGCGTCGGAATCAAAGGGCTTTCTGAGCCCACGTACAAAAAAGATATTGTTGAACCGCTCTCCCGGTACAGCGAGAAGAGGACGCCGCTATCCCGCGGTTATGTGCCTCCTGGAGGATGGCAGGATGAGTTTCTTGAAACCCTTGTCCCGAACATGGGGAAGCAGGGCCCCGTCCCACGTGATGAACCCGGGTATACCCAAATAGACCTGGCACAGCGGATTGCGGGGTTCCACTGTGCCATGGCCACCAATTGCCACACGGGCAATTGGACGCGCGTTCGCCTCACGGAGAAACTGGGTTGTTTTTATGACTGGGAAGGACCCTGGAGCCCGGGCTTTATCGGGTTGCCCTGGAACCCGGAAAAACTGCCTGTGGAGGATCCCGGTGAGATGTCGGAGGTGGTGAAAGACACGGCCTTGTTCCTGGGTGCCAGTCTTGTGGGGATAACGGAGTTTAACTGGGATTGGGTCTACAAACCGGGATGGGAACGTTACGGGCATAAAGAAATTGATCTGGATAACATGCTTCCCCCTTCCGTCAAATACGCTGTGGTCATGGCCATAGAGACGAATTATGACTACGTGAGCCATGCCCCCACAGCAAAGGCGAGTGCTGCAGCCGGCCTGGGCTATTCCAAAATGGCCTTTTTGGCGCCCTCCCTGGCCAAATTCATTGCCTCTCTTGGTTATAAAGCCTACGCATGTGGCAACGATACCGCCTTGAGTATTCCTTTGGCCGTGGACGCAGGGTTAGGGCAACTCGCACGATTCGGTGCGATCATTACACCCGAATTCGGGCCCAGGGTGAGGTTGTGTAAAGTCTTTACCGATCTCCCCCTGAGACCCACTGCGCCCATCGATTTTGGCGTGACAGAATTTTGCGATGTTTGCGAGAAGTGTGCAGAATACTGTCCATCACAGGCAATCCTATACGGAAAGAGAACCCATAAGGCGCGGACCCCTTCAACCAACCCGGGCCTATTGAAATGGCCTTTGGATGGAGAGAAATGCCTTCGATTCTGGTACGTGAACGGTGCAAAGACGGAACAGGGCATGTACCATATTGACTGCTATCAATGCATCAATGTGTGCCCCTTCAACAAAAAGCCGGGTTTTATCCATGACATGGTCAGATGGTTTATAAGAAGAAAGGTCTCTGCCCTCAACCATTTCTGGCGCTTTAGCGACGATGTTTTCTACCAACCTTTATATAAGACCGGTAAGTACGCCAAGTCCCATTGAGGCCGTCGGAAAACGCCCATCAGCCT
>CP070840.1:988367-991016 GCA_020342025.1 Deltaproteobacteria bacterium | reverse complement strand
CGGACTTGTGCCGCGGTACGCCGAGATGATCTACTATGGCTACTGGTTTTCTCCAGAGAGGGAAATGCTTCAGTCACTTATGGATGAGACTCAAAAAAACGTGAACGGTATCGCGAGGCTCAAACTATACAAAGGAAACTGCATGGTGGTGGGAAGAAAATCTGAGCGTTCCCTATACGACGCAGACTTTGCCACCTTTGAAAGTGAAGACGTGTATGACCAGAAGGACGCTGAAGGATTTATCAGACTGAATGCCCTCCGGCTCAAAATAGCCGAACTCATGAGACGGAAGCCGAAAGAGGTCTAAAGGGCGGAGCCTCACCCTCGAGTTCGGTCAACCGGGGACATGGGGGTCTTTTTTCAAGACCGCAACCCAAAAGGGGCCTGTCGTCCTTACCGCCCCCATGGCCTGAACATTTGTCGCCGGGCAGGCACAGGGGAGCTCCATCATTCAAGCCACCTTACGCGGTGGGGCTTGCACCATAATGATGTCGGAATTTGGTGCCGTCCCAAAAACCACCGGGCAAATGGTTGGCGGCTTGAAAAGAGACCCCCATGCCCCCGGTGAAATAAGCGCCATTGGCGCATTTCACGGGGCAGGTAAATGAGCAATGACAGATGACAAATCAAAAGTTTGGGGAGGTCGTTTTCGAGAGGGCATGGATGAGGTATTGGAAAAGTTTAATGCCTCCATCCGCTTTGATGCACGCCTCTATGCGCAGGACTTAGAGGGAAGTATGGCCCATTGTCGGATGCTTGCCAAACAGAGAATTATTAGCGAAGAGGAGTCTTCGCAGATCCTTGGTGCCCTGGCAGAGATAAAGAGAGAGATGGACAGGGGAGAAATCTCTCTTGATGAGATGCACGAAGATATTCATACCCTCGTGGAAAAGGTCCTGGTGGAGAAGATCGGCCCCGTAGGGGAGAAGCTTCATACAGGCCGGAGCCGAAACGATCAAGTTTCCCTGGATGTGCGCTTGTATGTAAGGGAGGCGATCCATAGGGTGAGTGAACTGATCAAAGACCTGCAAAGGGTCTTGGTGGGTCTTGCAGAGGAAAAAATAGATCTAATGGTCCCGGGGTATACCCACCTTCAGCGGGCGCAGCCCGTGCTGCTGGCCCATCATCTGCTGGCCTACTTTGAGATGTTGAAAAGGGATGGGCAAAGGTTTCAAGAAAACCTCAAGCGGGTAAATGTCCTTCCTCTGGGCAGTGCGGCACTGGCCGGTTCCACCTTTCAACTTGACCGGGAAATGGTGGCCAAAGAGCTGGGCTTCGAGGCCATCTCTGAGAATAGTATGGATGCGGTAAGCGATCGGGACTTTGTGATCGAGTTCCTCTTTGCCTCCTCCCTCCTCATGATGCACCTGAGCCGTCTGTGCGAGGAACTGATCATCTGGTCAAGCCAGGAGTTCGGATTCATAACTCTCCCGGATGCATACTGCACCGGCAGCAGTATTATGCCCCAGAAGAAAAATCCGGATTTGCCGGAGCTCACCAGGGGGAAGACAGGCCGAGTATATGGACACTTAATGGGGCTTTTAACCACCATGAAGGGGCTTCCCTTGAGCTACAACAAAGATTTGCAAGAGGATAAAGAGGCCCTATTCGATACGGTAGACACGGTGGATCAGTGTCTCTCGGTGCTGAGCCGTCTCTTGAAGGAAGTCTCTTTTAATGAGGAGAGGATGAAAAGGGCGACCGAAGAGGGCTATCTTGTTGCCACGGATTTGGCCGATTATCTGGTAGGGAAGGGGATGACCTTTCGGAAGGCTCATGAGACGGTGGGAAAGATGATCCTTTTTGCCATTGAGAAGAAGAAGGAATTAGGCCAGCTCCACTTGGAGGAGATGAAGAGGTTTGAGCGTAAAATAGAGAAAGACGTTTACGATTGGCTTGATCCCGCTTCATGCATTAAAAGGAGAGATCTCCTAGGCGGGACAGGGCCTGAAGCGGTCAAAAGAAGTCTTCAAAAGGCGAAAGAGGAACTCAAATCTTGAAAATCGTCCGCTTTTTGGTTTTCTTATGCGCTTTGGGAATCCTCATGGCCACACTGCTGGGGTGTGGAAAGAAGGGTGATCCCTTTCTGCCCCAGAAGGAGGTCTCTGCAAAAGTAACCGATTTAAGGGGCCAAAGGGAAAAGGGGAATATTCTCTTAAGGGGAGAGATCAGTGCTCGGAAGGAAGTGGAAGGAGCCAGGGTCTATTATGCCCAATATCCCCTTGAAAACCCTCCGTGTGAGGGGTGCCCCATTGAATATCAGGGCCATCAGTCATTTGGCGCAGAGGTGGTCACGGAGGAAGGCTTTCTTTGCACAGTCCCCATAAAGGTTCCAGGACAAGTCTATTTTTTTAGAGTGAACCTGATTGGGCCAGGTGGGAGGATGGGTCCGCCCTCCGAGACGGTGAAAGTGATTGTAGAGTAAAAAATGCTTGGAGAGCGCCTAAAGTTGACGGAATCAAATGGAGATTTCTGATGACCGCAAATAGCTTGTCACTTCCTTATCTCTTCATCATCAACTTTAGCTCATTTTAGACACTTTAGGCACTCTAGTTCACTGACAGGTTGGGGGGTTATGCATCACTTCCAATATCAGAACAAGGTGCTTTACTGCGAAGATGTCCCCGTATCGGAGATAGCAAGGGATGT
>CP070840.1:984524-988267 GCA_020342025.1 Deltaproteobacteria bacterium | reverse complement strand
GGATGGCCCTGGATGAAGGGACGCCATGGTATGAGGAATATTACAACCGTCACCCGGAATTGAAGGAGGTGGACGACAAAAACCGGACACGGGCCAGGATCGTTGGTGATAAGCTTTTGGAGAAACGGCCCATCACTGAGCAGATGTCAATTTCCACGTTCAGCCGAGCGTGGATTTTTGGCCGTCCAGACTACTTCAAACACCAGGCCAGGATGAAAGTCATGCCCACGGGAAAGGGCCCGAATCCGAAAAAGGCCATCCCCGATCCTGAACAAATGACCAGAAAAATTAAGGCCTTTGTTCTGTATCTCGGAGCCGGCAGGGTGCGCATCGCTAAGATGGACAGGCGGTGGGTGTATTCCCATGCAGCGGCCCCCGCATACGGGAAGTCCTATGATGACGAGACCAATTATCCCTATGTCATTTGCGTAGCGATACCCCAGAGCACTTATTTTATCGAGACACATACGGAATGGGGTGTGAATTTAGAAGTTGGGTGGAAGTATTCCTATGCCAGTTTTATATCATTTGCCATAGCCGACTACATCAAAAGGCTGGGCTGGCATGCCAGGCCAAGTCCCACGACGAATACGCCCTATATGGTACCCCCCTTGTTTATTGATTGTGGTATTGGCGAAGACGCTCGGTGTGGTTATGCGCTTACGAAAGAGTTTGGGAATAACTGGCGGCCGGGGGGTATTATTACGGATTTGCCATTGGTCCCGGATAAACCGGTCGATTTCGGCATCAAGGATTTCTGTGAAAAATGTGGCATTTGCGCTGAGGCGTGTCCGTCAGGGGCCATCCCCAAAGGGGAACGGTCAATTGTCAGAGGATATCGGAAGTGGCATGTAGATTCTGATAAGTGCTATGGTTATTGGGCTGCCATCGGGCGTACTTGTGGCATATGTCAGGCGGTTTGCCCCTGGAGCCACGCGAATAACCTGTTGCACAGATCCGCAAGGGAGATAGCCCAGCGGGCACCATTCATGAGGAAGTTCCTCGTTAAGGGAGAGGAGATTTTTTACAGCCAAAAACCAAAACCTGATCCTAGGTGGTTGAGAGAGAAGGTAGATTTCACCTATTTGGAGGAATCGTGATTTCACACGCGATTGGACGGCCGTTCAATCTCAAGCGAGGTTCATGATCTCTGGAAGAAGGGGTTAAAATAGTGGAAGGGGATAAAGATAGAAAGTACTGGTCTGGATGGATAGAAACTGTGCCGAGGGAAGAGATTCGGGCCATTCAGGAGAGAAAACTCAGGGAGCAGGTTCAATATATTTTCACCAACTCCAGATTTTGGCAAAGACAATTCATGAAGGCCGAAATAACCCCTGATGATATTCGGGGCGTGGATGATCTGGCCAGGGTTCCTTATATGCATAAAGGCGTTCATACGGCTCACCTTGAAAAGGAGGGTAGCCTTTTCGGTGGCTTCTTATGCTGTCCGGTTGAAGAAGTTTTGAAAGGTCGGGGGCAGTTTTTAAGCACCAGCGGCACGACGGCCAAGCCGAGACGGTTTCTTCTGGATATGGAGGAGTGGGGTATATATGCGGATGCCTCAGCGAGGGCTGTCTGGACAGGCGGCGTAAGGCCTGGCGATGTGGCATTTCTCCCCTTTCCCCTCACCCTTTGGACCGCTGGTTGGGTATTTCAGCTCGCCTTTGAGAAGATGGGGGTGACCAGCATAACAGCTGGGCAGCCCTTTGATACCAAGCAGCGGTTTGATTTGATTCGGGATTTTAAACCTACCGTAAGCGTGACGACTCCATCCTATATCTTGCATATGGCTGCGACTGCAAAGGAGATGGGTATCAATCTCAAAGACCTGGGGTTCAAACACATACTTATCGGCGGGGAACCTTGCCCCGACGCATCAAGGAAAAGAATTGAGGATCTCTTCGATTCCCCGGGAATAACCAGGAACTTTATGGGGATAAGCGAACTCTCACCCCCATGCATATGCGGGATAGACTGTGAGGAACAGGGAGGCTTTCATACAACCTCCGAAGATACCATGATCTACCAATTTCTTAAGCCTGACAGCTCCGAACCGGCTGAACCGGGGGAGGTAGCCGAGCTCGTCCTTACTTCCCTTGTTCAGAAAACAGTGGTCGTGGGATTTAATTTCAGGACTCGGGATTTATGTGTCTACGATGATTCTCCCTGCAAGTGCGGGAGAACATCTCCGAGGTTCAAAATCATTGGCCGGCATGACGACATGGTTACGATAAGCGGGGTGAACATATTTGCTTCTGGGATTGAAGACATTATAAGGAAGTTCCCTGAGATGGGAGACGAATTCCAATTGGTCATTGAGAAAAAAGGCGAGCTAAATAAGGTTACCGTAAAGGCCGAGCCCCGTCCGGAGATTGATCAAAGCATTTATCCCCAACTGAAGGCAAAATTGGAAGAAGCTATAAAGAATTCTCTAACCATCAGGCTTCCGGTGGAATTTGTGCCGTTTGACACATTACCAAGGTTTGAACTTAAAGCGAAAAGATGGTTGGATTTGAGGCCTAAAGAATAAGTTCCAGATTGGAACGAATAAAGAAAGGGGTCTGCTCTAGACGCAACCTGTCAGGAAAGAGGGGCTGAGCCCACTCATGCTGAGATGGAGGAAGATGGATGAAATTGTTTACACCGAAAATGCGTGATCACGATGAATTTGGCCAATCTGATCCTTATCCCATGGACAAGATAAAACGAGTGGACCGCCCGACGACCAGGATTAACGATGACCTCGTTGAGCGGGTAGATGAGAGGGAGAGTGGCTTCATGCGAGCTGGACGTGGGGATTTCGGCCCTCGCCTCAAGACGGAGTACTTCCGGTTCGTACAAAAGCACCCCCTGTCCAACGCCCTGGTGAAGATGGGATTCACCCTGAGAAAAGTCGTGGACGGTGAAGTGGCCAATAAAATAGCGCCCTTGCCTGATGATCCCGTGTGGATGGCCGGCCACATCAAGGAGACAGCCTACTTCTTGCGTGCTGACTTGGTGGGTATCTGCGAATTACCCCCTTACGCCGTTTATAGCTGGGGGGCCTGGCATGGCGGCGAGAAGATCGAGCTTAACCACAAGTATGCCATTGCCATCCTGATCGATCAGGACTCCCGAACCGAGCTCGCCTTTACCGGAAACGACTGGATAAGCAACTCCATGAGCTTCATGTCCTACACCACCTCCGGCTTTATCGCCTGCATTCTGGCCGATTATATTCGCCAACTGGGCTACCCCGCCCGCGCGCACCACGCCTTGAACTATCAGGTTGTGGTGCCTCCCATTCTGCTCTGGGCCGGTCTGGGTGAGATGTGCCGCATCGGGGACATTGTGCTCAACCCCTTTTTGGGGCCACGCTTCAAGGTGGCAGTGGTCACCACTGACCTGCCCATGGCCGTGGACAAGCCCATTGATTTCGGCCTTCAGGATTTTTGCGACAAGTGCGGTAAATGCGCGCGTGAATGCCCCTCCGGCGCCATCAGCGATGGGGATAAGGTGATGCACAACAACTATGAAAAGTGGCCCAACGATGTGGAGAAGTGCACCTCCATGCGGGTGGGCAACAAGTACGGCTCCGGATGTGGAACCTGCATCAAGGCCTGCCCCTGGAGCAAACCCTACACGCCCTTCCATCGCACGGCCAACTGGACTGTGCGCAAAATTCCCGCGGCCCAAAGAATGGCCATCTGGGCAGATGATTTGTTGGGTTATGGAAAGCCTGAGCCCGAGCTGAAATGGTGGCT
>CP070840.1:981510-984424 GCA_020342025.1 Deltaproteobacteria bacterium | reverse complement strand
GCCTCCACATTTGATGAAGCCAGAAAACTATTGGAATCGAAGAATTTCGATCTGGCGATTCTCGATATTATGGGTGTTGACGGCTACAAGCTCCTGCAAATTGCCAGAAAGAAGAACATAACGACCGTCATGTTGACCGCCCACGCATTCAGTCCTGACAATCTCGTAAAATCCATAAAAGAAGGCGCCGATTCTTACCTTCCCAAAGAGGAGATGAATGATATTACTACCTTCTTGATCGATATATTGAAGGCCCAAAAAGAGAAGAAAAGTACATGGGGACCTTGGCAGGAGAAGTTGCCCTCCTCCTATTTTGAAAAGAGATGGGGCGCTGCGTGGCAAGATAAGGACAAGGAATTTTGGGAGAGATTCAAGGCCAGTATTAAAGCCAGGAAATCCTGATCACATCTTAAGTTGGGAGGTTGGCCATGGGGATTGCAGTGGTTGGCATGCTTGATGAGCGGGAAGAGGGCCTGAGAATCATAAAGGAACACATAGAGAGACGAGGACATAAAGCGATCCTGGTTGATATCACCATAGGTACGGGTGCGATCACTTCCTCCCTAAAAGCGGATATTTCCTGCGAAGACCTGGCAAAAGCCAGTGGGACAACCATAGATGCGATCAAGGAGATGCTGGCCAAAGAGAGAGACAAGGCCACGTCGATGATGGCCACAGGCCTGGGTAAGAGGTTGGTCGATCTTTATCAGGCCGGCGAATTGGAGGGGATTATAGCCGTCGGCGGCATGACGGGGACATTCATCACCCTCTCTGCCATGAAACAATTGCCATTCGGGATGCCAAAGGTCCTCATTTCAAGCGTAGCGGCCATGCCAGCCTATGCAAAGAAGCTGGCGGAGTTTTTTGGGGTCAGGGATATCACTGTGATGCACAGTGTGGTTGATACGGTGGGCATAAATCCCCTTGTGAGGAATCTGATGGTGAATGGGGCTGGTGCCATATGCGGTATGGTTGAGGAATCGGAACCATCCACGGAGGCAGAAAAACCCTCTATTGCTATCACCGAATTTGGGTTCTGCGACAAGGGTGCCCATTATGTAAGGGAATTGCTGGAAGAGGATTACAATATCATCTCCTTCCATGCCACCGGATTGGGTGAGAAGGCGGCCGTGGACCTGGTCAGCCAAGGCTTATTCGAGGCATTTATCGACCTGGTCCCCGGCGGTTTCAGCGATTTTCTCCTGGGAGGAAATCGTGCTGCAGGCCCGGACCGTTTGGATGCCGGTATAAATCTGGGCAAACCCTATATCCTCACACCATGCGGATTTGACATGATCAGTTGTGGCCCTATACAGAGAAGAGATGAAGGTGACCCCCTTTGGGTCTCCCGCAAGCTTGCAGAGAGGAAGCTCCTCGTTCAGGATGCCATGAGGGTCCAAGCCAGAACAAGTCTGGAAGAAATGCACACCATTGCGCAGGCTGTGGCTGAAAAACTGAACAAGCACGAGGACAAAAAGCTGGTCAAGTTTGTCATACCGACCCAGGGCTTCTCCTCTATCAGCGTCAAGGGAGGTGCTCTATATGACCCGGACTTAGACCGGGCCTTTATTGATGAACTGAGAAAGAATCTGGACCCCGAAATAGAAATCATAGAGGTTGAGACCCACATCAACACACCGGAATTTGGTAGATCCGTTGTAGAGGCCCTAAAGCAGATTCTGTGAATGAAGGCAATGTTAATGAATGACGGATAGCTGAACATGGAAAGAGAAGGTCCTGTTATGACAAAACGCATTGTGATAGGAATATCGGGGGCAAGCGGCGTGATTTATGGGATAAAAATGCTCAGTCTTCTTCAGGAAAAGAGCTTTCAGACCCACCTCATTATCTCCGAATCCGGAAGGCAGAATATTGAGATTGAGACGAGCTACAAGGCCGATGACGTGGCTGCCATGGCCGACTATACCTATGACAACAGGGATGTGGGCGCCGCTCTCGCCAGCGGTTCCTACTTAACCCAAGGGATGGTGGTTGTTCCGTGTACCATAAAGACACTATCAGGGATTGCCAATTCTTACACGAACAATCTCCTTGTGAGGGCGGCTGATGTGACTTTAAAAGAAAAGCGAAAACTCGTTCTCGTGGTGAGAGAAACCCCTCTCCACGTGGGCCACCTCAGCCTCATGATGAAGGCCGCCAACATGGGGGCCCACATTTTGCCACCTGTACCCTCTTTCTACCATCAACCGAAAACCATTGACGACATTATCCACCAAACTATTGGGAAGATCTTTGATTACTTAGGGGTAGAGCATAATCTTTACAAAAGGTGGGGCGAGTAGGACAATGGGAAGGTGCAATACAAGGATTAATATTCGGGGGGCAATTCTTTGAGCTGAGCCAAGGAAAAAACGGGACCATCCTTGCAAACATACTGATCTCCGATATTGCATCGTCCGCACATTCCAATTCCGCATTTCATGCGCATTTCCAGGGAAAGGATAATTTTTTCAGGGGAAAACGCCCGTTCTTCCAGGACGGGCTCTGTTAATTTGATCATGATGGGTGGACCGCACACAAGGGCGATGGCATTGTTGGCACTGGTGATCTTCTGTTTCGTTATCTCAGGTACAAACCCTACATTATATTTCCAATGGGGATCATCGGTGGCATCCACGGTGATGTGCATATGGATGTCATCCCTTTGTTCCCATTTTGCTAACTCATCCCTGTAAAGCAACATGCCCGGCGTCCTGGCCCCATATATGACGGTGATGTCGTTGAACTTTGGACGATTCTCCGGATGTAGCATATAGACGATACTTGATCTCAATGTGGTGAAGGCAAAGCCCCCTCCGATAATCACCACGTTTTTCCCTTCCATTTCCTTCCATGGATACCAGTTCCCGAGAGGCCCCCGAATGCCCATCACATCACCCTCTCTCATGTTATG
>CP070840.1:969676-981410 GCA_020342025.1 Deltaproteobacteria bacterium | reverse complement strand
TTCTTCATCTGGAAGATCCACAAAAACGATGTCCCCCGCCTCCTTTTGGAAAAAATCCGTCATCCCGACGGTCACTTTTGTGCCGTCCAACCGCGCCCAGCTATGTTCCTCATGGTAATAGAGTTCATCGGGCATGTTGTAGCCCTTGATGTTAGCCATAACGTGACCTCCTCATTCCTAAGTAATGTTATCAACGGCGCCCTATCAAAAAAGGGAGACCTAAATAAAAACCATGTATACGGTCTGAAGTTCAAAACCCCAATATCAAAGTACCAAACAATTTTCAAATCCTAAAACTCATCTCAGCAAAAACTTTATAACCTACTCTCCACGGAGGACTTCACGTTTAAGATACTTGAATCTAGAATTCTGTTGACGGCGTCTTTAGCACCTATTATCTCGTTACCAAATCATGTAGGTTTCCGAGCTGGAAACGAGCAATTTTTCTCAAGATCAAGAAAATCAAAGGATTGCGCGGAGGCATACCTTGAGTATGTCGCACAAGCAATCCTGCAGATTGACGCAGAGGTTGAGGAAGAGGGCCGTTTCCAGACCGGAAACTATTTGAATCGTGCCTGGACTGCCCTAGCATGAATGGGAAGGCCTTCTGCTTCAGCCAGTGTCACCACCACATCCTTCAGGCTGGACAGACCTTTCTTACTCAAATACTGGAACGTGGGCTTTTTTATGAAGTCATCCACTGAGAGCCCAGAAAACATCCGGGCACACTGACCCGTGGGCAGAACGTGGTTTGTCCCAGAGGCATAATCACCCACTGGCACAGGGGCATAGGGTCCCATAAAAATAGAACCAGCGTGCTTTATCTTGTTCAGGGTAATAAAGGGATCCGCAGTTAGAATCTCAAGGTGTTCCGTCGCGTATTCGTTTGTAAAATCGATGGCTCGATCCATATCCTTGGCCACCAGAACATGGGAGTGTTTGATGAGAGAAGATTCAAAAATCTCTTTTCTAGGAAGGGACTCGAATTCCTGGTTTATCAAATGGCAGACCTCTTCTGCCAACTTCTGTGAAATGGTGACCAACACAGCTGCTGAGTCGGGATCGTGCTCTATCTGAGATAGAAAATCCACAGCGATCAAATCCGCATCACCGGTCTCATCAGCTAAGATTAATGCTTCGCTCGGACCTGCTGGAGAATCGATGTCCACCTGACCGTAGACTATCATCTTTGCAGCGGTAACATATTTGTTCCCTGGTCCAACGATTTTATCCACCCTTGGTATGGTCTCTGTGCCATAGGCCAGACTTGCTACTCCCCATGGACCTCCAACCTTAAAAATCCGATCGCAGCCTGCCAGATCCGCTGCCACCAGGGTGGCGGGGGTTGCCACCATCCCCTTGCTGGGAGGAGTCACAGCCACAATCGTTCCCACGCCAGCCACCTTGGCAGGCAGCACGGTCATAAGAATGGAACTGGGGTATGCCGCCGTTCCCCCGGGGATGTAGCAACCGACAATATCCATGGCCCTGGTCATACGACCAGCGAGGATGCCCTCTGAAACCTCTATAGACCACATCTCCCTCTCAAGCTGAGCACGGTGAAACTTGGTAATGTTCTGAGCCGCAATCTTGAGGCAGTCCACCACCCTTGAATCTAACTGCTTGTAGGCCCCTTCTATCTCTTCTCGAGTCGCCTCAAGGTCGGCCGGAGAGATGTCCTCCTTGTGCTTTTTGTAATGCCTTAGGGAGACGGCATCTCCGTTTTCCCTGATATCTTCAACGATCTTACGCATCTCATCATAAACAGAGGAGATATCCTCCATGGATCTCTCCATGATTCCTTTCAATTGACCAGGATTCAAGTTTTCGATGCGTTCAGGCTTTATCTTCACCTCCACGATCTCTCTCCTTTCAGATTGGTATGTTGCCAGTGGTCCGTGGTCCTTTGTTTGAAAAAATGAAAATAATCCCTCAGGGCATCCACTGTGCTTGGGAAGGCCAGGTCATCCCAGGGTATTTCCTCCTGCCGGAACAGCTTGACTTCCCCGGCCTCGTCCCCCGCAGTCAGATCTCCTGTCAAATACTCAGTCACATAGACGACTACGACCACAGACCGACCTGGATACGAATAGATCCCGAGCAGGTTTTTGATGCGGGTCCTGATTCCACATTCCTCCTCGGTCTCCCTCAGTGCAGCAGCCTCCACGGCTTCACCTCGATCCACATATCCACCAGGCACGACCCATTTGCCCTTTTGGGGCTCAATGTTACGTCTTAGGAGCACGATCCTTCCATCAAGTTCCACCACGGAACTGGCCACCAACTTAGGATCCAGATAAAAGATGAAGTCGCAATCGGTACAGACCAACCTTGCCGGTTCGTGCTCCTTCAGTTTTGAAGACTTCAGACTGCCTCCGCAAACCGGGCAGAACTGGAAATCGGGTTGTTCGTGCATCACCAAATGGTCATGGTTCATTTTTCAATCCTTACGCGTCTTGGTGAATAATCGGCGGTCAACCAGACATAATCCGCCATCTCTTTTTCAATGCTTTCCGTTTCACTCAGAGCGTAAGGCATGATGGTCACCATGGAGACGGGAATCCGCTCGATGGTCCTGTCTGGAATGCCAAACTTGTTGATGATATGTCCATTCCCTGTAAAAGCAATCAGCTTTTTCCCATTTTCCTTCAAATATTCCGCCAGATTCTCAGCCATTGTATCTTCCCACACGCACTGCGCCTCATAGAAGTAATCAAATTCTTTCAGGTCCCCATGAGCATGCCGTTCATAGGCCTTTCGGACATAGGCGCGATGGGCCTCATTGCTCAGGTCGATATCCACAGCCAGCTTGTCCCTCTCCTCCGCATCCAGACTCTTTAGGCCATGTCTTGCCACCTTTTTCACCACATTTTGGGGTGCGTTGATCGCCAGCACCGAATAACCATGATGTTTGGCCAACAGCATGAGAGGACGATAAAAAGAATAATCGAAACCCCAACTATCCTTCCACTTTATCTCCTTCAAAAACGCCTCTTCATCGAGTTCGCCCTGCAGATAGCGATCTAAGACAGGCTGTTGAGTTTCCTGAAAAAACTCCATGGCAATGGTTGCCGGACCGCAGCAATCCACCAAGGCCTGGAGAATTTGCGTCTGTATAAGATGGTGTTCAGGATTGTCATGGGCCTCACCAATAAATATAAGGTCCCTTGAAGAGATCTGATCAATTAACCGATCAAAAGAGAGCACGGTTCCCTTTTTGAGGTCCAGTATTTGCCCGACCTTGAAATGGCCGGAAACACCCCCAATGGGGGCCATAACTGGCGCAGGTTTCTTCATTTCAGCACATCCACTGATGGTCATGAAGATAATGAGGGCGGAAGGGAATAGGATCCCTTTCTTGTTCCACATTTTTCCATCTCCTTCGGGAAGACAATTCCCTTGACTCCCTCCATTCCTATCACTTACCCTGAATGTGTGCAAGTCCGTTATTCTATTGAGATAGACCAGAAAGAACCATATCCGTGAGACCTGTTCCAGAGATCCCTAAAATGCTTGAAGACTATCCCAAGGAAGTCATTCTGAAAGATGGGACCGGGGTCACCCTAAGACCACTGCGGAAAGGGGACGAGGATCTCCTCTTCAGGATGTTCAGCCGTTTATCTGAAGACGACAAATGGTTTCTTGATCATAATGTGGCCGATTTCGAACTGATTGAGAATTGGGTAAAAAACATGGATCCAGATAGAGCACACTCCATCGTGTGTGTGTTGGAAGGCCAGATTATTGCCCACGCCACTTTGCTTAGGAAATATTACGGGGCCAAAAGTCACATCGGGAACATCCGCATTTCTGTTGACCCCGCTTTTCGTGGAAAACATCTGGCCACGTGGATGCTATTGGACCTCATCAATCTGGCCATGGCCATGGGACTGGAAACGCTCATCATGCAGTTGGTGCAAGACAGAGATGCGGCGCTTATAAGAAGCGTCAAAAAACTGGAGTTCCTTGAAAAGGCGGTCCTGAAGGACTATGCCAAGGATAGAGAGGGAAACCCGCACAATCTCGTCATTATGGTCAAGCGTCTTCACAGGCTTTGGGACGATGTGGGGGTGGCGACCCCATGAACGAAGCGCCGCTGACCCTTCGTGACCTGGCCCCAGAATCCCTTCATCTCAATGTACCGGAAGGGCCAGGTGTTTATATCTTCCGAGACCGATCCGATCAGATTATTTATGTGGGTAAGGCCAAGAACCTCAAGAAAAGGGTCTTGGCCTATTTTAAACCTTCCGGCGACCTTCCCCATAAAACGGCCTTGATGATGAATAAGGCCGAAGGCCTCGATTACTTCCTTACAGCCACAGAGAAAGAGGCTTTTATTCTCGAGGATACTCTCGTAAAGCGACATATGCCTCGCTACAACATCATCCTCAGGGATGACAAGCGCTACCCCTGTCTCCGGTTTGATATACAAAATCCATTTCCCCGGCTGAGTATTGTCCGAAAGATCAAAAAGGACGGGGCCCTCTACTTCGGGCCCTTCTCCTCTGCCAATTCTGTCCGAAGGACCCTCAAGCTGATCGATAGGATATTCCATCTAAGAAAATGCAAGGGCCGGGATCTACCGAAGAGATCCAGACCCTGTCTCAATTATCAACTGGACCGGTGTCTCGGTGCTTGCGTACACCAGGTCTCCAGCTCCGCATACAAGGAGATTGTTGATCAGGTAAAGCTCTTTTTAGAAGGGCGCAACCGAGAATTGATCAGGCAGCTGAAAAAAAATATGACACAGGCCTCAGAAGAACTCGATTTCGAGAAGGCTGCTCGTATTAGGGATCAAATCAGGGCCGTGGAGGCCACCATAGAACGGCAGCACGTGGTCTCCCCCAAGATGGAAGATCAGGATGTGATTGGTCTTGCGCAGGAAAATGGAAGGTTCCAAGTGGTCATTCTCTTCGTACGAAAGGGATATCTCTTGGGTAGTCGGGATTACCTTTTTAGAAATAAGGGGGTGTCCAGTGCCGAGATCATGGAGGCCTTCCTGAAGCAGTACTATGCTCAAGAGTCTTTCATCCCAAAACATATCCTCATCTCCGAGTCCGTTGAAGACCTACCACCTCTCAACGATTGGATCTCAGACTTGGCTGGCAAAAAGGTTTCCGTACATCATCCCATGAAAGGAGAAAAACTGCGCCTCGTCAGGATAGCCGTGACAAATGCGGAAAACCTTCTTACCATGCATACGGAAATCCAGAAGGATGATTTGATGGTTCTGGCAAAATCAGTCTTGAGACTGAGAAAGCTCCCAAGGGCCATTGAAGGACTCGATATCTCAGCTCTGCGTGGGGACCAGGCAGTGGGAACCGTTGTCTCTTTTCTGGATGGTTTACCTCACAAGCCCAGCTATAGAAACTACAAAATAAAGGGGATCCAAGGGATAGACGATTATGGAATGATGTCCGAGGTCGTCTCCCGGCGACTCTCAAGAGGCACCCCGCCTGATCTTTTTCTTGTGGATGGAGGCAAGGGCCACCTCTTGGCCGTAAGAAAGGCGATGCACGATTTCCCCGAGCTGGACTTGCCCGACGTGGTCGCCATCGCGAAAGCGGACGAGAGAAAAAAGAGCAAAACAGATAAGATCTATATTTTTGGTCGCAAGAATCCCCTCTCTCTAAAAAGCGAACATCCTGTCCTTCTCCTCTTGATGCGGATTCGTGACGAGGCGCATCGGCGCGCTATCACATACCACCGCAAACTGCGGGGGAAACGCCTCAAAGAATCCGAATTGGATCAGATATCAGGGATTGGGCCAAAGAAAAGGAAGCTTCTCCTGGGGCATTTCGGGGATCTGAACGGCGTTTCTGAGGCAAAATTTGAAGACCTCGTCCTTGTCCCCGGAATCAGCCCATCCCTGGCAAAAAACATTTTGACATTTTTTTCAGAAAGGAATATTAAGGGGGGCGCCTAGGGCATTTGAGTTGACATTTGTGGGGCCTTTGTGCTAAACTAAACTTAATTGAAGTTAATCTTTCAAGTTGAAATTCATAAAGAGAGCACGTTTTGGCTGCAAAAAAAGTCACCATCGTTTTTCTTCCTGGGGCATCAAGCAAGGTCAAGCAACTCAAGATTCCTAGGTTTCTCCTCTTTTTCGTCTTCCTCATCTTCCTATCCGCTGCACTTGCCCTCGCCTGGGGTGTCAGGGATTATCGCTACATAAAGGCAAAAGTCCCGCGGCTTGCCCAATTGGAAAGGGAAAACGAGAATCAGAAGTTACAACTTGTTGCCCTGACACACAAAATTGATCAAATCAGCGGAAAATTGATCGAACTCAAAAAGTTTGATCAAAAACTGAAAACCATGGTCAACTTGGAAACCAATGAGGATAATTCACAGTTCCTGGGTATCGGAGGTTCTGATCCTTCCCTCTTGAATCCAGACTACACCCTTGAAAAGGCCCATCAGAAATTGGTTCGCCTCATGCACAAGTCTCTGGATAACCTGGATACGGAAATCTCTGTTCAGACCAATGAAAAGGAGGAACTGTACAAATTTCTTGAAAACCAAAAGACCATGCTAGCAAGTACGCCGTCCATATGGCCGACCCGGGGTTGGGTCAGTTCGCGTTTTGGATATCGCGTTTCTCCATTTACCAACGAAAAGGAATTCCATAAAGGAATTGATATAAGCACACGGATGAATACGACCATTATTGCTCCGGCAGATGGTGTTATCGCTTCAGTTGGGCGAGACCATGGTATGGGTAATATGCTTACCATTAACCACAGCTATGGTGTCAAGACAAGATATGGACATCTGTCCAAGGTGCTGGTCAAAAATGGGCAGTATGTGAAGAGGGGCCAAAAGATCGCGCTGGTGGGAAATACTGGCCGCACCACAGGACCCCATCTCCATTATGAGGTATATCTTAACGGCCTTCCCGTGGATCCCAGACGTTATATCCTCAATTAGCTTTCAAATTTCTTTCTCCCCATTTATAGTGTATAATCGATTCTTGGATTTTCCCATCCTAGTGCCTTGGTTTGACCCCGTCGCGTTTGACTCAATTTGGCGTTCATTGTTATATGTTATTTGAGGATCCCGTCTCGATTTTTATTATGATTAAATGAGGATTTCGTTATAAATCCCTTGAAACGAACAACCATTAACGATTAACTGATAACGAACCCATTGAGTTTGACTCAATTGGGGGATTAATAATGGAGCTACGGACAACGGATGCTCGGCAAAGTCGTAAAAGGAATTTTTGGCAGTAAAAACGAGAGAGAGTTGAAACGTATGGCGCCCATGGTTGAGGCCATAAACCGATTGGAGCCTCAGTTTCAGGCCCTTTCTGACACCCAGCTTCATGCAAAGACCGCTGAGTTCAAGGAGCGGCTTTCAAAGGGTGAATCCCTAGAGGATTTGCTGCCTGAGGCCTTTGCTGCGGTGCGGGAAGCCTCTGTCAGGACCCTGGGCATGCGCCACTTTGATGTTCAGCTTATCGGTGGCATCGTACTGCATGAGGGGACGATCGCTGAGATGAAAACGGGTGAAGGCAAGACATTGGCTGCCACCCTTCCCCTCTACCTGAACGCTCTTACAGGAAGGGGCGTCCACTTGGTCACGGTGAACGATTATCTGGCAAGGCGAGACGCGGAGTGGATGGGGGGAATTTATAACTTTTTAGGTCTCTCTGTGGGCGTTATCGTGCATGGCATGTCCGACGAGGACCGCAAGGCGGCGTATGGTTGCGATATAACCTACGGCACGAACAATGAATTCGGGTTTGATTACCTGAGAGACAATATGAAGTTTGACCCCGAGGATTTTGTGCAGAGGGATTTTCATTACGCCATCGTGGACGAGGTGGACAGCATATTAATCGATGAGTCCAGAACCCCTCTCATCATAAGCGGGCCTGTGGAGCACAGCGAAAACAAAACCTATTTAGAGGTCAAACCCCTGGTCATCAATCTGAAGAAAAATCAGGGAACCGTCATCCGCTCTATCCTGAAGGATGTGCGAAATAGACTCAGGGATGAGGATGATGGGGACCGAGCCGCTGAGATGCTTCTCAAGGTCAAACGCGGAGATCCCAAAAACCCTGTTTTCCTGGACATTCTGGCCAATAATCAGGCCTTTAAAAAGGACATAGATCGGATGGAGAGCATGCTGAGGTCCCAGAAACTTCTCCCCGAGTTGGATCAGGACCTTTACTGCACCATCGACGAGCGCAGCAATTCCGTGGACCTCACAGAAAAAGGGATCAAGCTCGTCTCGACTGCGGGCCTGGGTGATTTCGTACTCCCTGACATAGATGATGAAAGCCACAACATCATATCTGATGAAGGCCTGAGTGAAAGCGAGAAATCAGAGCGACTCCGGGATCTGGAAGAGCGCTATGTGCGCTCCTCAGAACTCCTTCACGCCACCCAACAGCTCATTAAGGCCTACTGGCTATTCGAGAAAGATGTCCACTACGTCATCAAAGATGGACAGGTGGTCATTGTGGACGAGTTCACGGGACGCATGATGCCGGGTCGCCGCTGGAGCGACGGTCTGCATCAGGCGGTGGAGGCAAAGGAAGGCGTGAGCGTAGCAGAAGAGAACCAGACCCTGGCCACCGTTACCTTTCAGAACTACTTCCGAATGTATGAAAAGCTCGCCGGTATGACAGGAACCGCGGACACGGAGGCTGCTGAATTTAATAGTACCTATAAATTGGATGTTACGGTCGTACCCACCCACAAGAAAATGATTCGCACAGACTTCCCTGATGTGATCTATAAGACCGAAAGGGAGAAGTTCAAAGCCGTTGTGGAAGAGATCATGGAACTCTACGAAAAGGGACAGCCTGTCCTCGTGGGGACCATCTCCATCGAAAAATCGGAGATGTTGAGTAAGATGCTGAAAAGGGCAAGCATCCCCCATTCTGTCCTGAATGCCAAGCATCATGAGAAGGAAGCGGAAATCGTTGCGCAGGCAGGCCAGGCAAAGACCGTGACCATCTCCACCAATATGGCGGGCAGAGGAACGGATATAGTGCTGGGCGAAGGTGTCGTGGGTCTGGATGGACTCCACATACTCGGGACAGAAAGGCATGAAAGCCGTCGAATCGATAACCAGCTCAGGGGTAGATCGGGCCGACAGGGAGATCCCGGCACTTCACGCTTCTATCTTTCCCTTGAGGATGATCTGCTCAGGATATTCGGCTCGGAGAGAATATCCTCCGTCATGGACCGTCTGGGCATGGAAGAGGGACAGCCCATTGAGCATAATCTGATCTCCAGGGCCATCGAAAATGCCCAAAAAAAGGTGGAAGCCCATCATTTTGATATCAGAAAACACCTGCTCGAATATGATGATGTGATGAACAAGCAAAGGGAGATCATCTACACCCGAAGGAGAGAGCTACTTGCAGAGGACGGGGTAAAAGACGTCATACAGAACATGGCGGATGAAAAAGTGGAATCCCTGATCGAGGGCTTCACCGATCCCAAGGAATACCCGGAAAACTGGAATATCCAGGGATTAAAAGAAAACATCGCCAGGGTGTTCGGCTTTGCCGCGAAGATCGGACCTGAAGATCTTGGGGAAGAGAGGTTTGATCAGCTGAAAGTGGAAGACATGACCGATTTGATCAAGGAACAGGTTCAAGCCTCTTTTGAGAAAAGGAAACAGACATTTGGAGAAGAAGACCTGAGATCCTTGGAAAGATTTATCGTTTTGAAAATCATTGATGACCAGTGGGTCGCTCACCTCCAAGACATGGAACATATGAAAGAAGGCATCGGGCTTAGGGGCTACGGTCAACTCGACCCCCTCCGGGAGTATCAAAAGGAGGGATTTGCCCTGTTCGAAGAGCTCATGGATCGAATAAGTGAAGAGACCCTCACCACCCTTTCCCGGGTTCAACTCCTACGGCAACGGCCGGCCGAAGACCTGCCTAAAAAGAAAAAGAGGGCTATGCATCTCAGCCACGGGGATGACGGGGGCACGCCAGCAACGGTCAAGCGGGAGGGCAAGAAGATCGGCAGGAACGCTCCCTGTCCATGCGGTAGTGGTAAGAAATACAAGAAGTGCTGCGGCGCCCGTTAAAAGCACAAAAATCAATTTCGCATTGCTTCGGATTTCCAATGTCGAGCGTGGTATTGTATATACTCAAAGTTGAACTATCCAGCTACGGAAGGTCATCCTGGGGGTAAATTACAACTTTGGATTTCTAGTCTTTAATCACAAACATCGAGTGACTTATGGCAAGTAACATCGTTCAAGGGTTTAAGGCGTCCGCATTAGCCGCGGGCATCAAGAAAGATGGGGGTCTGGATATGGCCCTTATAGTTTCTGAAAAAGGTGCCGCTGCGGCAGGGGTTTTTACCACCAACAGGGTGAAAGCGGCCCCCGTTATACTCAGCCAAGAAAACATCCGAAAAGGACGAGTGAGAGCCATCATAGCCAATTCAGGAAACGCGAATGCATGTACAGGCAGACTGGGTCTGGACAATGCCCTTAGAGAAGCGGAACTGGTGGCCAAGGAACTTGGGATTAACCCTGATGAAGTCCTTGTGGCGTCAACAGGTGTCATCGGTAGGCCCTTACCCATGGAGCGGATTGAGCGTTTTATACCAGATCTTGCTAAGCGCCTTGTGCCCGAGGGCCTGCCAGATGTTGCAGAAGCGATCATGACCACGGACTCTTTCTCCAAGATAAGCCGATTCGAAGGCGAAGCTGGCGGTAAGCCCTATCAGATTCTTGGAATAGCAAAAGGGGCAGGCATGATTATGCCTAACATGGCCACCATGCTCTGCTTTGTGTTAAGCGATATCCGCATAGATCCGGCTGATCTCAGCAAGTCCGTGTCCTCTTCCGTTAAGACCACCTTCAATCGCATTAGCGTGGATGGTGACACAAGCACCAATGATACGGTTCTGGTCGTGGCCAATGGTATGGCGGGGAACGGGGAATTAAACTCAGATGATTTTGAAAGGTTTCAAATAGGGTTGACCCACGTTATGGATACGCTGGCCACCATGATTGTCAGGGATGGTGAAGGCGCCACCAAAGTCGTTTATGTGAAAATAAGAGGGGCCGCCAGACATGCGGATGCCGAGACAGCGGCCAGGACAATCGCCAACTCCTACCTGGTAAAGACGGCCTTCTATGGCCAGGATCCTAACTGGGGAAGGATTATGGCGGCCTTGGGTCGTTCGAATATCAGCATGCAAGAGGAAGACGTCCACATATGGGTTGACGAAATTCAGATCGTGCAGGGAGGCCTTGCGATCGGTGCTGACGTGGAAAAACAGGCCTCGAAAAGGATGGCCCAGAAAGAGTTCTCTGTCACTATTGATCTGCGACAAGGGAAGCATGAAGTCCAGGTCGTTACATGTGATCTAACGCCTGAATATATTGCCATTAATTCGGACTACAGGACCTGATACCCTGAGGCCTGCTTCGCGGAGCTGGAACGGGGGAACGGAGCGAATGAGGAACAAAAATCTCCGCAGGCTGTCCCCTCGTCCCCCACGCATGGACGTAGTTAGGGTCCAACCTGGCTTTTCATGGCCATCGAACATCGACCACATATCTGGAGTAACCTATGTTTGTCGTCATTATGGCAGGAGGCTCCGGGACTCGCTTCTGGCCAGTTAGCCGCAAGGATAGACCGAAGCAGTTCCTGAAGATCAGTGGTAAGGATCCCATGGTGGTGGAGACCTGCAACAGGGTAAGGCCACTTGCCCGGCAGGAGGAGATGATCCTCGTGCTTGGACGGGAA
>CP070840.1:967063-969576 GCA_020342025.1 Deltaproteobacteria bacterium | reverse complement strand
TGGGGACCCGAATCTCATTGACTTCACCGCCGGTCTTAAACCGGGAGACAACCTGCCTGCTGGCCCCATCCACCACATAGACGGTTATCCGATCGGCATCGAAAAGGGCAAGGATCTCATCTTGAAGGTTGATGAGGATATCATCCGTATCTTTGGCCGAATGGATCTGGTTAGTGATGGTATTGAGTCGTTTTTGAAATTGGAGCTGTTCTTCAAGAGATTTTTCAGACCGGGCGGGTCCTTTTGCAATGGCAGCCATAGGTAAGTTCCCCAAAACTCCTCTCTTATCCTAAATCTTATATATTTTAAAGGATTTACAGAAATATGCAACCTATTTGTTTGCCAAGCTTACGGGGATAGACTATCATCTTTTGGGCCAAGATATTAGAATATAAACAAAAATTTGGGCATAGGGATATGTTGATCGACACGCACGCACATCTGGACATGAAGGATTTTGATAAGGATCGACAGGCGACCCTGGATAGGGCCTTGGAAGGGGGTATTACGCATATCATTACCATTGGGATTGACCTCTCCAGTTCACTCAAGGCCTTGGAATTGGCCAAGACCTATGACTTTGTCTACGCATCGGTGGGCTACCACCCGCATAATGCCACACAAATAGATCAGCAAGTCATGGGGGAGTTGGAAAAACTCGTATCAGAGCCTAAAGTTGTGGCCTGGGGAGAAATAGGTCTCGATTTCTACCGACGCTATTCTCCTCCAGATACGCAGGTGGAGGCGTTTAAACGGCAGCTGGGGATAGCTATGGATCTGGATCTGCCCGTAATCATTCACGACCGAGAAGCCCACAGAGAACTATTTGAAATCTTGAAAGAAATGAGAAAGGCAAAGACTAATGGGGTGATCCATTGTTTTTCAGGAAATTATGATATGGCCATGGCCCTGATTGAAATGGGCTACTATATTTCCATACCTGGCACGGTGACCTATAAGAAGGCCCTTCAGGTGCAGGAGGTGGCCACCGGGATACCCCTTGATCGCCTGCTCGTGGAGACGGATGCCCCCTTTCTAGCACCTGTTCCTTACAGGGGGAAGCGTAACGAACCCCTCTTTGTCACCTATACGGCCCAAAAGATCGCAGAATTGAGAAACCTGAGTTCCCAAGAGGTGGCCCTCAAGACCTCTGAAAATGCAAAGCGAGTCTTTGATCTCCCAGATAAGCCATGAGTTTCCAGGCGATTAGCAAAAGAAATCCCCTCGTATTGGCCTCCAATTCGTCCAGAAGGAGAAGGCTATTGCAGCAGATCGGTCTCCCCTTTCTTGCGCTGCCTAGCCATGTGGAGGAGAACCAGGTGCTGGGCGAACCCCCTGTGAAGGCCGCTCTGATCGCCGAAAAAAAGGCAAAGGCCGTCTACGCCAAATCTCAGAACCGCTGGATACTGGGGGCTGACACCATGGTTGTTATCGGTGCAAGCATACTTGGGAAGCCGAGCAATCGTGAAGATGTTCATTTCATGCTCTCTTGCCTGAGTGGGAAAACGCATGAGGTTATTACGGGGTTCTGTCTCCTGGATCCTTCAGGCGAGGTGGCCCATTCAGAGGACATCACCACGCTCGTCAAAATGAAGCCCCTGAGTGAGGAAGAGATCGATGCTTACGTGGCCACAGGTGAACCCTTTGGCAAGGCGGGCAGTTATGCCATCCAGGGGGTAGGCGCCTTTATGGTGGAATCCATCTCAGGGTCTTATACCAATGTGGTGGGATTACCGGTGTGCGCCCTCGTCAAATCGTTGCTTGCCGTGGGGGCGCTGAGAAATTTCCCGCTCTCCCCTTAATGGATCTGAATCTATCTCCCTGCGACCCTCCTTTGGCGAACAATCTCGGCGAGAATGATGCCACTGGCCACAGATACATTGAGGGATTCCACCTTCCCATAGGATGGAATACTCACCAGCTGATGACATCGGTTCTTCATCAAACGGCTCAACCCCCGTTCCTCGCTGCCCAAGACTAAAATCAGGGGCCTGTTCCAGTCGAACTGGTATATGGATTCCGGCGCTTCGCCGGCAGCGCCAATAATCCAGAATCCTTTTCTGTCTAACACATCCAGTGCCCGGCCCAAATTGACAACCCGGGCCACAGGCAGATGGACATAGCCCCCGGCTGATCTCTTTCTTACCTTGTTCGTAATCTTCGCGGAACGATCTTTTGGTAGGATAAGGCCATGGGACCTAAAAAAAGCGGCCGTTCGTATGAGGGCGCCAAGGTTGCCCTCGTCTGTGATATGGTCTGCTGCAATGAGTAAAGCATGCTCCGAGGCGTTTAAGGCCATATCAATGAGCAGGTTGAAATCCAGATAGGTAAACTCCTCCGCAAGGGCCACTATGCCTTGATGGGCAATTCCGGGCAAAAGTTGACCCAAGAGGGCGCCTTTCTTGAATTTAACGGGAACGCCCCGATTCTCTGCAATCTGTAGGATTTCCTTGGCCCGGGCAGACCTTTTCCCTTCTGCCATCCAGAGTTCATTTACCTGGATCTGCCCTTTG
>CP070840.1:964273-966963 GCA_020342025.1 Deltaproteobacteria bacterium | reverse complement strand
TGGTCAGACCAACTACTCGGCGGCCAAGATGGGGTTAGTGGGGTTGATGAACACGCTGAAGCTGGAGGGGGAGAAGTACGACATCAAGGTGAACACGGTCTCCCCCATTGCGGCCACGAGGCTGACAGAGGACATTTTACCTCCGGACCTGTTTGAGAAACTGAAGCCCGAGTTTGTGGCACCCCTCGTGCTTTATCTATGCTCTAAGCAATGCCCGGTTACCGGAGGCATATATAATGCGGGTATGGGGTATTACAACCGTGCTGCCATGGTCTCTGGTGCAGGTGCTGTTGTGGGGGATGGCACCGCCGTTCCCACTCCCGAGGCGGTGAAGGGCCAACTCAAGCAGATCATGAGTATGGAGGGGGCGCAGGAATACTACAACGCCACGGTGGGACTAAGTCCCATGATGGACGCCTTTGGCCCTAAAGCCGAGGCAGCTGCGGCCGCGGAGGGTCTGACGGTCAAGACCATCTTCGATCGGTTGCCGGAGGCCTTTCAGGCGGACAAGGCGGCGGGTGTGGATGTGGTGTTTCAGTTCAAGATCTCTGGTCCAGATGGAGGGGACTGGAATGCGACGGTGAAGAATGCTACCTGCGAGGTGAATAAGGGCGTTCATAAAAGCCCTACGACGACCATTCTCATGTCGGATAAAGACTTTGTAGGTCTCATAGAAGGGACCGTAAATGCCATGCAGGCCTACACGTCAGGGAAGTTGAAGATTGAAGGAGATCTCATGAAATCTCAATTGATTGAGAAGCTATTTGAGTTTTAGAGAAAGTTTGTGCCAAAGTAAGTCAAAATTGACTCTGGAGCAAAATCCGAAATTCGAATATCGAAATCCGAAACAAATCCAAATGACCAAAATCCTAATTTCCTAAACAAAAATGGCTTCTAGCATAGCCTGTTTTCTTTGAGGCGTTTCGAATTTCTGTCATTTGAATTTCGATATTGTTTCGGGCTTCGGATTTAGGATTTCGAATTTGAAGCAACATATTTCCATTTTGAAACAGAGATTTCAAAGACCTAGATCTCACTCTTTATGGTATGTGAAGGAGGTTGACGGATGATCGGCATTGTTTCCTGCGGCGGTTATATTCCGAGACTGCGGCTGAACCGCATGAGTATTTTTCAGAACATGGGCTGGTTTGCTCCGGCCATCATCATGGTGGCTCAAGGGGAGCGGTCCTTTTGCAACTGGGATGAGGACAGCCTGAGCATGGGCGTGGAGGCCTCTCGAGATTGCCTAAAAGGCCTGGAGAAATCCACTATTGACGGCCACTACCTTTGCTCCACCACGTTGCCATTTGCCGACCGACTGGGTGCAGGCATTGTAAAGACGGCGTTGAACCTGAAAGATGATATCCTGGCAGAAGATTTTACGAATTCCCTCAGGTCCGGCACCAGCGCATTGATCACGGCCCTTGAGACTGTCAGCAGTGGAGAGAGAAACCAGATTCTGGTTACTGCCACTGACAAACGGGAGGCTAAAGCCGCCTATTTCTATGAAATGTGGTTCGGTGACGGCGCGGCCTCTATGCTCGTGGGGACCAAGGAAGTGATCGCTGAATTCCTGGGATCTTTCACGGTCACATATGACTTTGTGGACCACTACCGCGGTGCGGAGAGTATGTATGACTATATGTGGGAAGAACGGTGGGTGCGTGATGAAGGGTATTCCAAGATCATACCTGAGGCTGTGTCAGGGCTCTTTGAAAAGCTATCCATTACTATTGATGACGTGGATACCCTCGTCTTTCCCTGTTTCTTCAAGCGGGAACACGCGGAGATAGCAAAGATGTTGGGAGCCACTTCTGAAAAAGTGGTGGATAACCTGCACGAGGTCTGTGGGGAGACCGGGGCGGCACATCCTCTTGTCATGTTTTCCTATGCCTTGGAGCAGGCCAAACCGGGGGACCGAATCCTGCTGGCGGGGTTTGGACAGGGTTGCGATGCCCTCTACTTCAGGGTTACGGAAAATATTGAAAAGCTGCCAACCCGAAGGGGCATCAGAGGATCCCTGGATAGAAAAAAGACCGTAGATAATTACCCCAAGTTCCTCAAGTTCAGGGACTTGATCCAGACAGAGATGGGCATAAGGGCTGAGGCCCCCACACAGACGGCCATGACCGTTCTCTGGCGAAAACGGAAGATGCTCTTGGGGTTGGTGGGCGGAAAATGCAGGGAATGTGGCACCCCCCAGTTCCCAAAGATGGACATTTGTGTGAATCCCGCGTGCCACGCCGTAGGAAGCCAAGATGAATACGAATTCTCGGACTTGCCCGCCTTTGTAAACAGTTTCACCGGTGATCTCCTCTCCGTATCCATTGATCCCCCAGCGGTTTACGGAATGATCCAATTCGAAGGCGGAGGGAGATTCATGGCCGATTTCACTGACTGTGAACTTGGCGACGTACAGGTGGGCCAGCGTGTGAACCTTAGCTTTCGCAGGCGTTACTCAGACAAGGAAAGGGGCTTTACGGGGTACTTCTGGAAGGCTGTGCCCATAGCCGGAACGGCCCCAGCCATCGAAGAGAAGGAAGATATTCGTTTTGATGATCAGGTGGCGATCGTGACCGGTGCTGGTGCTGGACTGGGAAAGGTGTACGCCCTGGAGTTGGCCAAAAGAGGGGCCAAGGTGGTGGTCAACGACCTGGGTGGAGCCAGGGACGGCAGTGGTGAAGGCTCCA
>CP070840.1:961532-964173 GCA_020342025.1 Deltaproteobacteria bacterium | reverse complement strand
CGGTGGCATATGAAATGCCACCCTACAGTAGGGTCGGGTTTCATACCCGACCGTCAACAGAACCGTGGCACCCATCTTAGAAGCTCACATTGCCCGGCGTCCTTGGGAAAGGAATCACGTCACGGATATTGGCCATACCGGTCACAAACTGGATAAGGCGTTCAAAACCGAGCCCAAAACCGGAGTGAGGGGCTGAACCGAATTTCCGCAACTCCAGATACCACCAGTAATCATCTGGATTGAGACCCGTCTCTTTGATCCTTTTGAAGAGGGTGTCATAATCATCCTCACGCTGACTGCCCCCGATGATCTCGCCGATTTTGGGCACGAGCACATCCATGGCCCGGACCGTCTTTCCATCCTCATTCATCTTCATGTAAAAGGGCTTAATATCTTTTGGGTAGTGGATGAGGACAACGGGCTTTTTAAATACCTTTTCACAGAGATATCTCTCATGTTCCGACTGAAGATCGCTTCCCCAGTCTACCGGGAATTCAAACTTCTCTTTGGCCTTGGTGAGTATCTCAATGGCCTCTGTGTATGTCAGACATTCAAATTCCTCAGATACCACCCCTTCCAATGTTTCTATGGCCGTCTTATCAATAAAACGATTGAAGAATTTCATGTCCTCTTCGCACTTTTCCAGGACATCATTGATAATGTATTTGATGAATTCCTCGGCCAGTTCAACGTTTCCGTCCAAATCACAAAAGGCCATTTCCGGCTCAACCATCCAAAATTCGGCTAAGTGACGAGAAGTATTTGAATTTTCCGCCCTGAAGGTGGGGCCGAAAGTGTAGACATCACCCATGGAAAGGGCATAGATCTCCGCCTCCAGTTGACCGCTAACGGTCAGGTTTGCAGGCGCAGAAAAGAAATCCTTCTCAAAATCTACTTGACCCTCTTTCCTGGGGACCTCATCCAGATTAAAGGCGGTCACCCGGAACATCTCACCTGCCCCCTCACAGTCGCTTCCCGTGATGATGGGCGTGTGGAGATAGATAAAGCCCCTTTCCTGAAAAAAGGTGTGGATAGCCAGACTCATGGCATTTCGGACCCTTGCTACGGCCCCGAAGGTGTTTGTCCGGGGCCTTAGATGGGCGATTGTCCGAAGAAACTCAAACGAATGTCGCTTCTTCTGTAAGGGATAAACATCAGGGTCTGCCCATCCCAGTACTTCCACCTCTTCGGCCTGGAGCTCAACCTTTTGACCTTTTCCAGGCGAAGCGACGACTGTTCCCACGGCCCGGATGGAGCAACCGGTCTGCAGTTTCAGAATCTCTTTCTCATAGTTGGGCAGCTTCTTGTCTGCAATGATCTGTAAACCGCCAAGAGCGGAACCATCATTCACTTCGATGAAGGAAAAGCCCCCCTTGGAGTCCCTTCTGGTCCTGACCCAGCCCATCACGGTGATTTTTGCACCGATTTCTCCTGAAGCCAGAACCTGTACAATCCTGGTCCGTTTCAAACCACATCACCTCTTTTTAAGAACTTAGTTCGCTTCACTCATAATTGGAATGTTGGAACAGTGGAATAGTGGAATGGTGGGTTCTGGGAAAATGGGGTAATGGTGTGTTGGAAAACCCGCTTTGACATGGCAGTCGAAGGTGTTCATGAGTGGGCCAATTCCTATTAACCCGCCAAAGCACTATGGCGGGTTAAAACCAATCTTCCATTATTCCATCATTCCATTATTCCATATGCGGGGTAGCAACTCATGCTTCTTTCTTTTCGAATTCGTTCATGAAATCCACCAGGGCCTTGATCCCGTCCATCCCTGTGGCGTTGTAGATAGATGCCCGGCATCCCCCCACGGAACGGTGTCCCTTGAGCCCGCCCAGCCCCTGGTTTAGGGCTTCAGCCACAAACTTTGCTTCCAGCTCCTCGCTGGGGAGTCTGAACGTCACATTCATAAGCGACCGGCTATCCTTTGCGGCGGTACCCCGATAGAAATCGGATTTGTCTATGGTGTTGTAAAGCAACGCCGCCTTCTCTTTATTGATTTGCTCCATTCTGTCCAGCCCCCCAATGGTCTCCTCAACCCATCTCAATACGAGGTTAATCGTGTAGATAACAAAGCAGGAAGGGGTGTTGAACATGGAATTCTTCTCCGCATGAGTGGTGTATCTCAGCATGGTTGGCAGACCATCTGGCACCCTGTCCAACATATCCCGGCGTACAATAACCAAGGCCGTTCCGGAAGGCCCTATGTTTTTCTGCGCCCCCGCATAAATCAGGCCAAAAGGACTGGCGTCAAAGGAACGGCTCATGATGTCAGAAGACATATCAGAGATCAGCGGCACATCGCCCGCCTTAGGAAATTCGGCCCACTGCGTTCCTTTGATGGTATTGTTTGACGTGAAGTGAAGATAGGCCGCATCTCCATCCACCTGAAAATCTTTTGGGATATAGGAGAAGTCCTTATCCTCAGAAGAGGCGAGCACATGTACATCCTTTCCTTGGATCTCTGCCTCCTTGATCGCCTTGGTGGACCATGTCCCAGTATTGATGAAGTCTACAGGCTTGCCTTGGATACCCAAATTCATGGGGATCATGCACAACTGTAGACTGGCGCCTCCCTGAATGAACAGGACATGAAAGTCCTCGCCCAGATTCAAAAGCCTTTTTGTCCTCTCCACTG
>CP070840.1:957656-961432 GCA_020342025.1 Deltaproteobacteria bacterium | reverse complement strand
AGGGCAAAAGCTGGGGGAAGCGGAGGAATGTTTTCGGCAAGCTCTCGACACTGCCCGTCATCAGCAAGCAAAGTCGCTGGAGCTGCGGGCCGCGATGAGCCTGAGTCGGCTGTGGCAACAGCAGGGAAAGCAGGAAGAGGCCCACCAGCTACTAGAGGAGATCTACAACTGGTTTACCGAGGGATTTGACACCGCGGACCTCAAAGAGGCAAAGGTCTTGTTGGAGGAACTGGCATGAAAGTGGAGAACGGAACGTAGTCAGAACCTTAATTGTGCCAGACAATCTCAAAGGGACGTTGGCCGAATTGTCCTATTGGGTGAACGATTCAAGATGAAACAGCTTAGAGGCAGGGTCATTCACTTGACCCTGCTTTTTTATTGCCATATTTCGGTTAGGCTTTCCTTAGCTGTGGGGTTTCGATTAGCATAGAGGCTGTCGGAAAACGCCCATCTGCCATTCGACAAGCTCATGGCCCTGAGCAAAGTCGAAGGGCTGCGTTACCCTCATCCCCCGCCCTGTTAAATTCTCGCGTGGCGAGACGGCGAAGCCGATTTAACAGGGCAAGTCACTGCGGCGTACTTGAATGTACGCCTCATTCCTCGGGATTTGTCCGCGCGTCCCTTGGACTCGCCACCCTGCGGGCGGGTCCCCATTTTCGGAAGCCTTGCATATGGACATTTTCCATCAGCCTCACAGAAGCCGGTTTTTCGACGGTGTCCTTAGCTGGAGCTCGTCAACAACTGTCGCGCGATTTTTGACTCGGCGGATCCAGGGAACCTCTGACAGACGATCTGCAAGCACTTTTTTCCCCTCTTTTTCATTCCGGTTTTTAGATAAGCCTGCCCCAGTCTCAATATTCCGGTGGGAAGCTCTTGGTATCCTGGGCGGTTCTTCAAAAACATGGCCATGATTTTTGCAGATTCGTCAACATAGCCATTTGCTGAAAACGCAGAGGCAATTCGGAAAATAAGCTCAGGGCTGAGCTTGAGTTTTTTTGAAAGTCGACGGTACTCCTTGTAGGTGGCATAGAGCGTCTGATGTGCTTTGCTCTCATTGGTCAGATGATGGAATAATCTCGAGGCGGTTTTGTGGAAACGTTCGTCTCTTGGATTTAGCTTGTCGATATTGAAAAGGTGGGTCAGGGCATTCTTGTTGTGGGGATCTATCTCAAGAATCTCTTCCAACAGGGGACGGGCGCCATCCATGTCCAGTTTCCCGATCCGCTGCATGGCACCTTCAAGAAGGTGTGGAATCTTTTCTCTAGGATCCTCGCCGAATACCTCCTCATTGGTTTGCCCTAAGAATTTCAAATTTAGAAAGCCTAAGATGGCGCCACTTGCCAACCCGCCGATATGCGCCACATAGGCCACGTGGCTGAAGCTGCCAAAAAGCAGTTGAAAGATCTCCTTGCCTACCCAAACGGGCAAGAGCACGATTCCTGCCAGCTTAGCATAGTTGAAATAAAAGCCGAAGGAGTAAAAGACTTTTATCTTCTTCTTTCCATACAAAACCGTAAAGGCACCCATTAGACCAGAGATTGCCCCTGAAGCCCCCACCAGGGGTGTGGAGCTAGACATATACACGAGCCCAAACAACCAGACGGCTGCGACGCCACTAAGAAGATATAAGGCCACATAGAAGGCCCTACCGCACCCCAATTCAAGCACACAACCAACAAGCCACAGGAAGACCATGTTTCCCAAAAGGTGCATAAAGCTGGCATGGAGAAACATGTGGGTAAAAGTGGTAACAAAGTTTCTCGTGGCCGGTTTAAAGCCGTACCTCTGAGCTACGGTCTGGGCCTTCATCGCTTCAAAATGGATTCTGAGAGACTTCCAAGGTCCATAATCTGGATCTTCAGTGGTGATGATTTTGTCGTTAAGCAACTTATTCATGAAGACTTTGTCTCTCTGCATTTTCGGATAAAGGCGCATAAAGGCATCGTCCCCGAGTTCTTTTTGCCGTGAGGAGAGAGGGATGCTTCTCTCTGCTTGCGTATCAATCAGATAGTCTCTATATCTGGTCACCTCCATTTTTGCGAGGCCTGACTCCAGGTAGAATTCAAAAGCTTTGCGATACTTTTCATCATCTCCCCACTGAAAGATGAAGAATACAAAGCAGTTGATCAGGATAAGGAGTATCGTGGCAATGGGCGGGTTTTGCTTGCTGATTTTTCCGGTCAAAGGGATGATGAGCATGGCGGTCCTGCTTGACGCGATCTATCTTGAGAGGCTCTGGCCCCATCCAGAACAATAGGACCAATATAATATTGTACCGGAATGGGGAGCGTATTGATAGGAAAAAGAATGGCGGGATGAATGTGGATCAGGCCCTCTTGGGGAAGATTGAAACGGACTGAAGAGGGACCACTGAACACACCCGTGCAAAGAGAGGAGGCATTTTCATCGCTCATCTTGAGACAACTGGTTTAGAAATCTTTCCCACCCGTCCATGGAGGATAATCTGCGGCTAACTGGCTAAAAATAGTGTATTTTTCCCTTGACCTCATCGGCCAATGTGGGAGAGAATAATGCTTACGTTCTGGTCAGATTCATGATGGTCATCGGGTGAGTTCATGGGTGAGAGCGTAATCGGCCAAAGGAGAACAAGCCATGACTAAACTCCATGTTATCAATGAACTGAGTAAAGGGGAGTCTCATGACCTTGAACGTGATATCACTTATGTGGGACGCTCTGTTGAGAATGACATTTCGGTGAAGGATAAATTTGTCTCTCGCAAGCATCTAAAAATCCTAAGGAAAGAAAACAAGTATATTATCGAGGATCTGAAAAGCACAAACGGGACTTTCGTGAATGGCAGACAGATACGCCCTGGCGTGGAGTACGAAGTTTCGGAAGGGCTTCCCATCGCCATTGGGATGAGTGTCATTTGTCTGGGTGAAACGTGTCCAGAAGATATTCTGGCTTTTCTGAATTCTATCGATGTTGCCAAAGACATCAGCAGGAAATTTGGGCTTTCCATCAAAGATCGCCGCCAGACGCCTCAGAGGAATATGGAGTTGATCTACAACGTGTCCAATGTATTGATGGAATCGTCTGATCTAAAGGAGATAGCAGAAAAGATATTGAATTACATTTTCCATCTTCTTAGGAGAATTGACAGGGGTGTTCTCATTCTCATCGACAGAAAGACAGGGAAAATCTCAGAAGCCATAACCAAATCCAGGAAACCGAGTGATGAGAAAAAGGAGAAATATAGCGGGGACGTGGTAGATCGAGTCATCCGAGAGGGTAAGGCAGTGATGATTCCGGATGCTCAGGCAGGGGAAGAGGTGGAGCTTTTGGAGACCTTGAAGTTGATGAAAATCGGATCTGTCATGTGCGTACCCTTAATCAGTCGGTCGCAAAAGTTAGGGGCCATTTATGTGGACTCCATTAACAGACCTTATGGGTTTCGCAAAGAGGACCTCTCTCTTCTCACCGCCTTTGCCAGCCGTGCAGCCCTGGCCATCGAGAATGCATTGCTTTATGCAAACCTGGAGAAAGGGGGGGCAGGGAGAAGAGGTGGCCAGAAAGAGGAAAACAAGGTGGGAGAGGAGCCCAAAGGGGCTCCGCCGAATCCATCAAAATTTCACGACACCGGGTCTTGATTCCTAATTGTTTAAGTATTAATTTAATAAAGGGTAGGCGTTAAAACCCTTTTATAGGGTTCTTAACAACTCATTACCCCTCCTTTCTCCCCTCTGGGTTTCCCCATAAGCTCAGGGGGGTTTTATTTTGACGTCAAAAACCTGATCCTCCAGGCTAGGTCAGT
>CP070840.1:951957-957556 GCA_020342025.1 Deltaproteobacteria bacterium | reverse complement strand
TTCGATCTTTTCAAGCTGCTCAGATTTCTCCAGATCTTCCAGGATCTTCTCGCGGCATTCGAACCTGTCCATGCCCTTGTAAGGCCCCGCCAGTTCATTCATTCTGCCCTCTTCGTCGATCACCTTTATTCTTTCCAGCTGATGCGTATTTCCGATGTCAAAGTCGTACGGGTCATGGGCAGGGGTTATCTTCAAGGCCCCGGTTCCGAATTCCCTGTTCACATAGGTATCAAAAATAACAGGTATGGGTTTCTTGAGCACTGGCAGAAGCACATAGGCCCCTGAGAGATCCTTATAACGCTCATCCTCAGGGTTCACAGCCACAGCCGTGTCCCCCAAAAGGGTCTCTGGCCGTGTGGTGGCCACGGTCAAATAGCCGTCCCCATCTTCAAACATATAACGAATATAGTAAAGGGAGCTATCCAGGTCATCATGCTCCACCTCAAGATCAGCCAGTGCTGTTTGGCATCTTGGGCACCAGTTTATAATGTAATCTCCCCTGTAAATGAGACCTTCTTCATAGAGGCGCACGAAGACTTCCCTGACCGCCTTGGACAGCCCCTCATCCATGGTAAAACGCTCACGACTCCAGTCGCACGAACAGCCCAGTCTCTTGAGCTGATTGATGATCACGCCTCCATACTTTTCTCTCCAATCCCAGACCAGTTCTACAAATCTCTCTCGACCAACCTGGTGGCGATCGGTGCCCCTTGCAGCCAGATCCTTTTCCACCACATTCTGCGTGGCAATCCCCGCATGATCGGTCCCCGGCTGCCAGAGAACGCTATATCCTTTCATTCTCTTGTATCGGCAAAGAATATCCTGGAGCGTGTTATTCAGTGCGTGTCCCATGTGGAGGGAGCCGGTCACATTGGGAGGCGGAATCACGATACAGAATGGTTCCTCGTGATTCTTGGGCTCCGCCCGGAACAGGTTATTCTCTTCCCAGTACCTATACCACTTCTCCTCAACTTCCTCTGGTTCGTATCCTTTCGCTAGCACTTCTCCTCGCATCTGCAGACTCTCCTAAACTTGTTCAAGTTCTTTCATCCAATCCCTTACTCTCCTCACTCGCATGCGCCGATCAAAGTTACTCGTCCATTTCCTTTAGAATTGATGGTGGGATTAAAAAAAAGGGTTGCAAAAAACGCAACCCCTTAAATAACCACATATTATCGAAATTTTAAAGACAAATTTTCAGCTGCATCTCAATCCGATGCAGATTCAAGACTCTCCTTTAGGGCCTCAATCGCTTCAGTGATAACCCTTTCGGCCACACTCCCCATCGTCTCTCTGACCACCCCTTCCGCTACACTCCCCATGGCCTCTCTGGCCACCTTTTCCGCCACATCCGTCATCGTCTCTCGGGCCACCCTTTCCGCTACACTCCCCATGGCCTCTCTGGCCACCCTTTCCGCTACATCCGTCATCGTCTCTCGGGTCACCCTTTCCGCTACACTCCCCATCGTCTCTCTGGCCACCCTTTCCGCCACATCCGTCATCGTCTCTCGGGCCACCCTTTCCGCTACATCCGTCATCGTCTCTCGGGTCACCCTTTCTACCACGTCCTCCACCACTTTTGTCACAATGGCTTCAAGCTTCTCTTCCGATACGCCGACCACTTCTTCACCCGCGGCTTCAACGGGCGCTTCTACAGGTTCTGGTGGTTCGGGCTGGGCTGCAACCACCTCACTCACCTCCTCCTGGGGTAAGTCTGATTCCGCCTCTATGGGAGTTTCAAGATCAAGAATGGGCTCCGCGTCAGGCGCAGTTTCCAGCATCTTCTCCAGCTCAGTCTCAGTGATGTGTTCCTCCTCTACCTCTTCCTCGGGCACCTCTTCTTCCATGTTAAAATCCATTTCAATGGCAGCGGTAGGCAGTTCTTCCATCCCTTCCTGAACCGGGGCTTCCGCTATTTCTTCCTCCTCTAGTGCCTCGCCAGGTTGGGCCTCTGCTTCCGCAGCCAGATCCGTTAAGGAAATATCTGACAGATCCAACTCCGTTTCAGCCTCCTCAAAACCCTCCCCTTTATCTAATATCTCTTCCACATCAGATATTTTCGCCGTCGGAGCCGTTACGTCGTCCTCCTCCTTCAGCAGATCCGCTATCTCTCCTTCGAAAGAGTCCTTCAGCTTATCTTTCTTTCCTTCTTCAACCAGATGCACAAGCTCCAAGATGTCATCATCCGAGTCTCCAGGTCCTGAACCCTCAACCAGATCTTCTGGAGAAAGATCGTCCAGCTCGAAATCGAGTAGGTCTTCATCGGAGATCTCTTTGTTGGAGATTTTGTCTGTTTTATCTATCATGGTGCACCACCCGTATCTTTGAGTTCTATTTTATCGTTTTAAACTATTTTTCTGTTTTTTAACAGAAATACCTGTTACTGTCAAGATTTTTTAAAGTTATTATTAAGTAAGCCTAATTGTATTTAATATAAATTAAATAAAAAAGATAGCTTTCGATTGTATAAAATATAGAAAAAATCAACGGAATGGTGGCCTCCCTGGGCTTAAGAAAAGGGAATAGGCCACTTGAAGCAAGACCCCCGTTTTGACTCCCTCTCTCTGGCCGCAAACGGGATATCTCACTATTAGGACGTATCATATATTTGTGTCGTATGGAGTGATGGCCTTTTCCTGAAAGACGATATCTCAAAAAAAATTCCACGGAGACTCGCCGTGGTCTGATCTTTGAGGGTTTACGCCAGAAACCCCAGGCAGAATATCTCGTCCAGACCTATACAAAATTCTTTTAAACCCTCTAAGATCAGACCACTTCCCCAGGGCGCCTTAGATATCGTCTTGAAGGAATGGGCCAATATTCCATGGCCGCGCAGACACAATCTTCTTGTATAGTATTTTATGGTACAGTGCACTAGCCCTGTGATCGGTATCGAACGGGCGATTCTCTCCTAACAGGTCCTGAGTGAATCTGTTCCATATTGACGGTGAAAGAAAATAATGGTAAAAATTAAGCTATTGGGCGATTAGCTCAGTTGGATAGAGCGTTGGTCTCCGGAACCAGAGGTCGCGCGTTCGAGTCGCGCATCGCCCACCACCGTATTACAAGTACAGGGATTTCCTCGTATGAAGTTTGGCAAAAAGTTATTGGTATGGGTTATTGTGGGGGCCATTGCTTATTTCTTTTTGAGCTATCACGTCATTTTCGTAGAAAACACGATAAAACTGCTGAAAAAGTCGAGTCTAACCTTAAATTATACCCTCTTTAGCACCAAAGGAAAAACAAACGAATCCATCCTCTCCATCGACGAACTTCGAGAAGATGGGATCGGCGATCTGCTCGTTGAAGCGGGAAGATTGACGGAGGAAGAACTGGAAAGCTTATTGAGAAAAATCGAGGAATAGGAACACTAGACTTCAAAATCCACTTTTATCTTGAACTGCTTCACTGCTGGCAGATTGATTATTTCAGTGACCCCCGTCGCGCCAGATATCTCCTTCAGCGCCTTCTCTATGAGGTGCACATTCTGGGCAATAAATGTGAACCACACATTGTATTTATGATTCCTTAAATAGTTGTGGGTGACCCCCGGATAACTGTTAACTACCTGAACAAATCTATCCAACTTCTCTTCTGGCACTTTGGCCGCGCAAAGGGTACTCGTGAAGTTGAGACTCTTTGAATTGAAATTCCCGCCAATCCTCCTTATGACCCCTTCTGCCTTAAGTCTTTTCAGTCGCTCAAGAACTTCAGCTTCAGAAAGTTGAAAGCGCTTCCCCAGTTCATGATAGGGACGGGGTGTAATGGGGAAATCGGACTGAATCTCATTGACTATGGCTCTGTCCACATCATCCATGAGCGACCTTTTTGGACGGTTGATACACACAGAGCGGCTCTTCTGCCATGTAATCCCCAGTGGCTTCATAGGCCCTGGCACGACAACCGCCGCAGAATTTCACATACTCACATCGGCCGCATTTTCCATCATATCCTGAGAAATCTCTCAATCGCTTGAAGATATGAGAATCTCGCCAAACTTCCCCAAAGGAGGACGCCTTCAGGTCTCCACAATTCAATTCTAAGTACCCGCATGGCTGAACAATCCCGTCATGGGAGATGAAGCAGAAGGATGTCCCTCCTAAGCAGCCGCGGGTGACCGCGTCGAGACCATAGGTATCAAAACTGACCTTTTCTCCCCTTGCATGGGCCTCTTGACGCAGGATTCTGTAATAATGTGGCGCGCAAGTGGCCTTGAGATGGAGAGGGACCTGATTTCTCATGTCATAGAACCAGTGCAGAAGTTTTTCATATTCCAGGGCGTCTATCTCCTGGTTGACCATGTCCCTCGCGCGCCCCGTGGGAACCAACAGGAAGATGTGATGCGCCACGGCGCCCAGGTGGACCGCCAGATCCAAAATGTCCGCGACCTGATGGACATTATGTCTCGTCACCGTCGTATTAATCTGAAACTCTATGCCCGCCTTCTTCAGCCATTCGATACTCTTAAGGGAAGCATCAAAGGCCCCTGATACATTCCTGAATTGATCGTGTTCCTCCGCGTTTGCCCCATCAATGGAAACGCTTACCCGCTTAATCCCGGAAGACTTCATTCTCTCGGCGATCTCTGGCGTGACCAGCGTCCCATTGGTGGCCATCACCATGCGCAGGCCCAGAAGCGTTCCGTGTTGGGCCAACTCAAAGACATCCTCTCTCAACAGGGGCTCACCGCCCGTAAGGATGACTATGGGCTGACCCACCTGTGCAATCTGGTCCAGGATCTGGAAACCCTTTTCCGTGTCCAGTTCTCCCGGATAAGGTCCCCTTTCAGCGGCAGCCCGGCAGTGGACGCAGTTCAGGTTGCAACTTCTGGTCATTTCCCAGGCCACAAGCCTTAGCTCATCTTTCTTATGAGGAGGACCTTTCTTCATCTAGACTCCGAATTCAAATGCTTTGCTGCTTCTTTGGCGAAGTAGGTTAATATCAAATCGGCCCCTGCCCTCTTGATGGAGAGTAGCGCCTCCATCATCACCCGGGTGCCGTCTATCCACCCCTTTTCATCTGCTGCCTTGATCATAGCGTACTCGCCACTCACATTATATGCGGCCAAAGGCAGCAAACATTCCTCGCGCACCCTTCTGATAATATCGAGATAGGCAAGGGCGGGCTTGACCATGATCATGTCGGCCCCCTCTTCCATGTCCAAAACCGCCTCCTTGATCGCTTCAATGGCATTGGCCGCATCCATCTGATACCCTGAGCGGTCACCAAATTGGGGAGCGGATTCCGCGGCCTCCCTGAAAGGGCCGTAGAAGGCGGAGGCATATTTGACGGCATAGGAGAGTATGCCGATCTCCTGGAAATTATGGGCATCCAGCTCCTCTCTTATGGCGGCCACGCGACCGTCCATCATGTCAGAGGGGGCCACGAAATCGGCGCCCGCTTTGGCATGACTGACGGCCTGACGGGCCAAGAGCTTTAGGGTGGCATCATTGTCCACCTGGCCCTCTCTGATAACGCCGCAATGGCCATGATCCGTGTATTCACAAAGGCAAACATCGGTCATGACCACCATCTCAGGCACCTTCTCCTTAATGGCCGAAATGGCCTGTTGCACAACCCCATCCTCTGCGTAGGATCG
>CP070840.1:945481-951857 GCA_020342025.1 Deltaproteobacteria bacterium | reverse complement strand
GTCCACATCTTGGGTGCTCCTGTCGTCTTCTTCTCTTTTTCTTCCTCTTTTTCAGTTTTCTCTATGGGAGGCTCCTCTTCTTTCAGTTTCTCTTTGCACCTGCTGATATACTCCAGGGCCTCATGATATTGCCCCATATCGGGGTAGTTCTGAATAAGATACGTATACCTGTTCATGGCCGTCCTGTACTTGCCCATCTTGTAATAGTAGTGGCCCACGTACAGTTCATATTCCGCCAGGTAGATGAGGCATTCCCTGATGTTCTTTCTGGCCCTATTGGCGTACTCACTTCCTGGGTACCTCTTGACCAGCCGCTCAAACTCTTCCTTGGCCTTGAGGGTAAAACTCTGATCCCTATCTATCGCGGTGACCTGCCGAAAATTACACATGCCCTTCTGGTAGATCACATAGGGGATACTCTTGTTTTTGGGATGGAGCTTTTCAAAGTCGTCGTAAGCCACAAAGGCTTCCTCAAACTCCTCTTGTTCATAAAGGGCGTCGGCCATTTTTAACTCTGCCATGACGGCATACTTGCTGTACGGATACCTGTCTTTTAGCTGCTGAAAGGCCTCAGTAGCCTCCTCGTAGCTCCCCCTTTCAAAATTTGTCATTCCTTCACTCATGAGTTCAGAGGGTCTCTTCTCCTCTTTACCTCCAAAATACTTATCATAAAGAGAACACCCCCCAAGAAGGAGCATCAAAAAGGTCCCTACAACCATTAATCTAAAAATGCGATTCAATCCATACATGATCTTTTACCTGGCTTAACCGCCGTAAATTCAAGTGGGCTAAAGTGCCTAAAAGGTCTAAATTACACAAAGTTGGCCTACGCCCTGATTCAACCCTCCAGGTATTTCTCCGCGTAAAATGAGGCCGTGGCTCCCTCCCCCACGGCCGTAGAAATCTGGCGCCAGGGTTTGGACCGGATATCTCCGGCTGCAAACACGCCAGGGATAGAAGTCTCCATCTTTTCGTTGGTGATGACAAAACCATTCTCGTCCTGTTTGACGATTCCGTTGATCAGGTCTGCATTGGGTTCCGTCCCTATGAAAATAAAAACACCCTGGGCCTCTCTGCGGCTAATTTCTCCTGTCTTTACATTTTTCAGCTCAATGCCTTCAACCCCATTCTCACCCAAGATCTTAAGGGGAATGGTATCCCATATGAATTTGATTTTCTCCTGCGCCATGGCCCGATCCTGGAGCAATTTAACGGCCCTCAGTTCATCCCGTCGGTGGGCGACATGAATCTTACTGGCGAAACGGGTCAAAAAGATGGCCTCCTCCAACGCTGTGTCTCCGCCACCGATAACAACCACTTCCTGGTCCTTGTAAAAGGGCCCATCGCAGGTGGCACAGTAAGAGACCCCTTTACCCGTAAGAAGCGCTTCCCCTTCACTACCCAGTTTTTTGGGTGTCGCTCCAGTTGTAATGATAAGGGCCTTTGCCTCCCGCTGCCCCTTGTCCGTGATCACAATCTTCTTTTCCGGGGAAAATTCTAACCCCATCACCTCTTCCAGGTGGATAGGAAGGTCGAAATTCTCCGCCTGGGTCTTCATCCTCTCCACCAATTCAAATCCGGAGATTCCATCAGGAAACCCCGGATAGTTTTCAACCCAATCCGTGTTCAGGACCTGTCCGCCAGGAGCAAGCCTTTCCAGAAGCACCACATTCAAACGTGCCCTTGCCGTGTAGAGGCCGGCTGTCAACCCGGCGGGTCCGCCACCTATAATAATAAGATCATGCATTTATAGCAATTTCTTCAATTCTTCTTCGATATGGCTCTTGGGATGGGCACCTACGATGGTCTGGGCCAATTCTCCTCCTTTGAAAAAGAGAAGTGTAGGTATGTTCCTAATGCCGAATTTGGCGGGCGTCTGACGGTTCTGGTCAACATCCATCTTGGCCACTTTTATCTTTCCTGCGTATTCTTTGGCCAGCTCCTCTACCACCGGGCCCACCATTCTGCAAGGACCGCACCATGCTGCCCAGAAGTCAACCAGAGCCGGAATATCCGAATTTACGATCTCCGCGTCAAAAGTCTCGTCGGTCACCTCTAAAAGATTTGACATTGGGGTCTCCTTTCACCAGACAATTTTTCAGAATCACTTAACAATCCTTCTGACTTTTGTCAACTTCCCTTTTGCGCAGCCTCCCTGGAGTCCACCGCAGGTGGACGTTCCTCGAGCTTTTCCCATGGAACTCAAAAACTATTCCACCGGGGCAAAGCGGTCCTCAAGGCCGTAAGGCCGCTCATCTTAAGTTGTGAGTGGGTGGTGATACAGGGTGGTGATATGGGATTGTGTAGATATCCGGAGGGATTGCTCGGTGGGAGGGCAATTAGATGTGGAGGGAAGTCAATCCTTCTCGTATGGCGTACTTGGTGAGTTCCGCTATACTGAAAATCCCCAGTTTTTCCATGATCTGCCGCCTATGGGTTTCAACGGTCTTCACACTTACACTCAGGCGGGCGGCAATCTCTTTTGTACTGTTGCCTTCAGCGATAAGCTGAAGCACCTCTCTCTCCCTGGTCGTCAAGACTGAGTTGGCAGAGGATCTGTCGGTTGTGAGCTTGTTTAAATAATCCTGCACAACGATGCCTGCGATCCCGGGGCTCAGGTACGTGTCACCATGGATGACAGCCTGAATGGCACTGACCAGTTCCTCAAAGGCACAGTCCTTGAGCAGATACCCGGAAGCACCCGCTTGGATCATTCCCTGTACGAACTGCTTGTCTGAATACATGGATAAGGCAATCACCTTGGTCCTGTTCGATCCGGAAGTAATAATGCGCGTTGCATCAATTCCGTTCAGATCCGGCATTGTCACATCCATAATAACAAGATCAGGAGAGAGTTCCCTTGCTAACTTCACCGCGTCTCTCCCATTCTCAGCCTCGCCAACCACCTCCATATCTGAGCGTTCTTTTAGCAGGTTAACGAGTCCTTCACGCGTGATCCTGTGGTCCTCGGCCAAAATAATTCGTACGCTCATAACCTTTCTCCTTTGAATTCTTATGACCGCTTAAGCGGTGCGGCCAGCGTTACCCGACTTCCTTTGCCTTTCCAAGATTTGATCTCCATCTTTCCACCTATGGAACTCAACCGCTCACGGATGCTGAAAAATCCGAACCCACTGGCGACCACCATTGGGGAGCCATATGGCGAGGTCTTAAACCCCACACCATTATCTTCGACGACGACGTGAATATTATCATCCTTTCTCAAAACCGTTATTTTTGCCTTACTCGCCTGGGCGTGTTTGATGATATTAACCAGCAGTTCACGAACCGATTGAAAGAGAAGGATACGAACATCTTCATCCAGCGGTTTGGGATGCTGGTCGTTTTCATAACCGCATGGTATTGCGTTTTGTTCATGGAATTGTTCCGCGAGCCACTCCAGGGCCGCTTCAAAACCCAGCTCATGGAGGACTGGGGGACTAAGATCCACCATGACGGAACGCACGTCCTGAATCGTTGACTTGATGATTTGTGTAACCTCATCCAACGCCGCCATGGAATCGGAAGAGGAGCCGGACTCCCTCAAGGCATCCAGCTTCATCTTGGCAACGCCCAGGGACTGACAAATATTATCGTGGAGGTACACCGCAAGCTTCCGCCGTTCCCGCTCTTCTGAAATGGTATGGTGCGAGGCCATGGATCGGAGCTGCCTTTTATGAGCTGAAAGAATTCTTACGGCCTTACTCAATTGCTCTTGTGTTTTTACCAACTCCGCGGTTCGTTCTTTAACGCGCCTTTCCAATTCCTCGCGCGCATTTTTCAGCTGCTCCTCTGCCCACTTGCGCTTTTCTATCTCCATCTGCAATTGCGTATCAGCTTTTTTGAACTCTTCGGTATTTCCGTGCTTATGACCTTCTGGATTTTTTGGGGTGCCGTTGGGTACTGAGGCTCTCGATTTCACCCTACCCTTAATCCTTTCCACCAATTTCGAAGATTTATTCTTTGTCTTAGGGTTTTCTTTCATTACGAGTCCGACGATGGGTATGCTTGGAAGCTAGGAGGCGAGGACGGGTCCGCAGATTACACAGATTGCACAGAATGCGCTCAAGAGCGCTCTTACCGAAAAGTGCCTAAGGCAAAAATCGGCAATTCTCTGTCAATAAAGAATGACTGTGGATTACCGAAAATAGCCTTAGGCCGAAATCGGTAAATTACGCCTTTTACTTTCGTATTACTTAATAACACGTTGTCCAGAAAACGAAAATAGACAAAAACTTCCGCATGCCAATCAAATTCAAGATTTCAGAATGTTGTAAACTGTCTTTATTGATACACCTAGTCTCCCTGCTATCTCTGCTCGCTTGTAGCCTCGAGCGATAAGTTGCTCTATGAGGTGTTTTCGCGCCTTCATACCTGAGGGTTTAGTTAAGGAATACTCCTTTTTGACAGCTCTAATCCGTTCTTCCATTTCCTCGATAGTCAATAGGTCCATGCCTGATATGTTAGAAATCCGCCTTTTCTTGTCAATGCGCCTGAAGAGAGAAGAAAACGTGGATACGAGCTTTGATCGGAAGTCTTCTATCGCATCTTCTTGCTCCAAAACATGCCCTGCAGGTAATTCGCTCCCCGCATTAAGCAAGTTCCGGTAACGCCTTCTGCCCTCAAACTCATTTTCTGACAAGAGACTCAAAATGAACTCAGGATTTAGAAACGATTTTGGAGCGCCATCCTCATAATACAACCGAATTGATGACCAGCGGTATTCCAAGGGATCTTTTGTCAGGTCTGCCTCGACCGGATTCATGTGAATATAAAGGGAAGCGGCGAGAACGTAACTGTTATGCAAGCACAGAGCCTGTCTGTAAGGCCCCCCAAATAAGTGACCTTTTCTTTCATACTTCCGATTGAACTTCATCGCGTATCGTGCAAAAAGGTCTCTCATGGCATCAGAGAGATTTTCTTCCATTGGGCTTAATAACAAATGAACGTGGTTTGGCATCAGGCAAAAGGCATACATCCTTAGCGCGTTATTTTGGGCAATTTCTTTTAGAAGGCCTAACATGAATAGGTAGTCATTATCTTCTAAGAAGAGCGGCTCGCTGCCGGCTGCCCTCTGAGTGATGTGATAAACGAGATTAGGGGTGTTCAGCTTTCTTGTCGCTCGGAAAAACCTTTTGATCTTTCCTTGTTTAATTAACTCAATTGGGTCCACTGCTTCATAAGCAACAATCGGAATTTAGCTGCAAAACAGATGCTGAGCCGGTTACCGAAATCAGCCTTTAGCTGAGATCGGTAAAAGTCTAAACATTACCGAAAACAGCTTTGAGCCGAAATCGGTAAAGGGACCTACCATTTGGCCGATCACATATTACCGAAACTAGCCTTAGGCTGAAATCGGTAAAAGCCTTTTTTCCATCTTGAAACGGTGAAGTGTTTTGTTCGTCGATTTTTTTTACTTTACTCAGAGAACACCCCGCCGGCCATTTATTGGCAAGGATTGAGGTGTGGGGCTCAAAGCCGAGAAGCCTTTACATAGGCCTTCTCACAAAATGCTTTTCGAATAATTCCTTGGCTCTCTTGTATCCCTCTGGTGAAACAGTAACCGATCTCGCTTTATTCACAGGGTTTCCGATGAATCCTCTTTCATGCAGCCGATCCATCGTATCCCAATCAAATCCTTTCCAGGCCCTCGCTCCATAATCCTCCTCATCATGCATGACAAGATACAGCAGGGCCAATGTGACTTCATCTACTCTGTCCTTATCGTATTCCATGATCTCGGTTTCTCCTTTCATCAGTGTTGGTCGTTGGTTGAAAAAGGAGGGCTAGGTGAGATTTTAATCAACAGATATTCTGTCTTTATTCAGCTCAAACGTCTTAGGGCCAATGCCTTTCACTTTCATGAGGTCCTCCGGCTTCTCAAAAGGACCATGTTCCTTTCGATACTGCACAATGCGTTCCGCGTAGCTAGGCCCAATCTTCTCGAGCTTGGCAATCTCTTCCACTGTCGCTGTGTTGATGTTAACCTTTTCCGTCTCTCCTGCCCACAAAGCCGGAACAAAAGCGAGGACAACCGCTACCACAAGTAACAAGCCTAGAACCTTTTTCCCATTCCTCATTTCAACCCTCCTTAGTTACGCCCCCCTTTTTCTCCAGTTCCTATACGTTCTTCCATTCCAGCTTTTCAATCGGGGGACACCTGATTTTGAGCCTCGAAATCTCTGTTTTTTGACTAAGGAAAGGACTGAGATAATCAACATGCTTGGAGGAGAGAAAGCTAGAAGGCTAGGAGGCTAGGAGGCCGGGAGGCTATGATGCCAGAGGCTTTTCATCTTACTTTATCGTAAAAACGCCACAATTTTTTCCCCAAGAGTTCAGAATCTCCCTCAAGTGATTTATGCTTCTCATCACTAAT
>CP070840.1:941756-945381 GCA_020342025.1 Deltaproteobacteria bacterium | reverse complement strand
GTTGAGGCTGTCGTAAAACGCCCATCTGCCGTTCGACAAGCTCACGGCCCTGAGCAAAGTCGAAGGGCTGCGTTACCCTCATCCCTCGTCACTGCGGCGTACTTCCATGTACGCCTCATTCCTCGGGATTTCGGAAGCCTTGCATCTGGACATTTTCCATCAGCCTCTCAGAAGCCGGTTTTTCGACAGTCTCGTGCTTATTGGATTCGGAAGTCCATACCCTTATTTTTGAGATTTCTGAGGGGGTGTCTTTGATGATACGGGCGGTTTTTGTGCCCTGAATTTGCCCCTAACCCTTATGGAGATCTCCGGCTTTTCAGGATAGTTGGTTTTCAGCTTTAGAAAACCATAATAAATTTCTTCTGAGCCAGGAATGTTTGTAAAATGAATAAGAAAGGTCTTCCCCGGCTCCACTTCTTCCATCTTGAAGATCACCTTCGAGCTTAGATCAAAATCCGCTGGCTCAAGTTTCAGGGGTTTGTCCAGCTCTGCCCTGATTCTAACGGATCTCGTCATTGTTTGTCCCGCCTGCCCAACCAGATAAACGTACCTGGCGGAGATGTAAATGGGCACTTTGACAAACGCCGTAATACGGAGGATTTCAACCTTACGGGCAGGATCGTTGGAATAGACGTGGGCGGTTTTCGTGATCTTCCCCTGGTAATTCTTGGTATTCACTTTCAGTGTAATCTTTCCCTCCCCGCCGGGGGGGATGGTCTTGTCAAAAAAGGCGACCGCGCAGCCTCACCCAGGCTTGACCTTTTCTATCAGAAGAGGTTGGTCTCCCTGGTTAAAGACCTTGAAGACATGTTCGATCGTCTTGCCCTCGTCCACCTCCATATAGTCGACATCTTTCTCTTTTATGACCATTCTCGGGCCCGAGGCCTGCTGAGCCCAAGCCGGGGAGAGATGCGTAATGAAACATAGTATGATCAGAAATATTACAATCCAAAGTTTTTTCATCAAACGACCTTCCTGCGAAATGAGTCAACCTTTCATCTTACCGCCCGCCTGGAACAAGACCAAAGGGGCAAAAGGGTGATCCCTGCCTTTAAACACGTAATTCGTGTTTCAATTTATACGTAAGAATATCAAGCTTTATGGTGAAATCAATACTTTCTACGAGACAGTCGTCTGGAACGTGGATCTGGGTCGGAGAAAAATTGAGGATGGCATTCACGTTGGCCTCCAAAAAGAGGTCCGCGATTCCCTGGGCCTCTGAAGCGGGTGTGGTGATGACACCAATCTCAATGTTGGAATCTTCAACCGTCTTTTTCAGCGCCTCGATATCTCTAATCACCAGGCCAGGAAAGACTATTTTACCGATCTTTTCAGCGTCCGAGTCAAATGCGGCCACGAAATAGAAGCCCCTGGCTGGAAAGTTATGGTTCTGCAATAGCGCAGATCCCAGATTGCCAACGCCCACAATGCCCATATTCCAGTCCCGATTCACGGCCAGTATTCTTTTGATTTCCAGCATGAGGTCTCTCACGTCATATCCCACGCCGCGGACCCCGAATTCCCCAAAATATCCCAGGTCCTTTCTTACCTGAGCGGGATTTACTTGGCACAACCAGGCCAATTTTTCAGATGAGACCATGCGGTACCCATCAAATTCGAGAAGTTCCAGTTGCCTGCAATAAAGGGAAAGCCTCGTAATTGTGGCCTTGGGTATCTTAATGGATTTGTTCATATGCTCTCCGTTTATCTTTTTAATGATAGACGGTGTCCCATGAAAGGGCAAGTCCAAATTCTTTTCCGGGCAGCGGAAATATTCTCCAAGAAGGGACGAAAGATAGCATATGGCGGCAAAAGATGGCAATGGAGAATTGTAATGACAATAAATTCAGTTTTGCTATAGAATCATACACAAAAAGTGGCTGCGGGCACTTGGTGCTGAAAAAAACACCCAGATAAGCGGAGAGCCTGGCATGAATTCCAGTGATAAACTTTCAGAGGAACGCTACAGGGCCTTCATAGAGAACGTCCATGACGGCGTTTATGAAACAGATGTGCACGGGAACTTTACCTATTTCAACAATTCCCTCTGCAGGGTCTTTGGATATCCGAGGGAGGAAATCCAGTTCCACAATTACCGGGAGTTTATGGACAATCAGAACGCGAGGAAGGCGTATGATGCCTTCACAAGGGTTTTTGTGACTCGCAAGGGATTTTCAGACATCATCTGGGAGATTATCGACAAGGATGGTCAGAAGAGGTTCATAGAACTTTCGTCCAATCTGGTTACGAATAAAGCGGGCAAGAAATTGGGCTTTCGAGGCATTGCACGGGATGTGACTGAACGATTCAGAATGCTTGAAGCCCTCAAGGAGTCAGAGTACCGCTATCAGTGCCAGTACGAGATAAGCCGTGAGGCTGAGCGCCAGTATAGAACCCTGCTTGATTTTGTCCCCTATCCCATGGTCGTCTTCAGATTGGATGGAAAAGTCACTTACCTGAACCCTGCCTTTACGGAGATCTTTGGTTGGAACCTTGGGGAATTGCAGGGGAAGAAAATACCCTATGTGCCGCCAGGACTTGAGCAAGAGACAAGCAAGATCATTGAAAAGCTGTTGAGGGATAAGTCCGTCATGAGATACGAGACCAAGCGCTTAACCAAAGATGGTCGGGTCCTGGACGTGGTCCTTCGCGGAGCCATCTTTTCCTCGGATGGGGATGAACAGGGGGGTCAATTAGTACTCCTCCGTGACATCACTCGGGAAAAGAGGATGGCCCGCACTAATGAGACCCTCCTTCGCATCAGCATGGCGCTGCCCGCCTATCCTGTTTTAGAAGACCTCCTGGATTACATCAGCAGCGAGATCAAGGAGTTACTGAACACCGAGGGGGCCCTTGTCATCCTGTTAGATGAAGAGAGAAATGAGCTCTTTTTCAAAGGAGCGGCCTATGACGACATCACCAAAGAAGAGCGGATAAAAGAGATCCGCTTTCCAGCCGATAGAGGCGTATCAGGAAGAGTCCTCAAGACAGGTGAACCCATCATCGTCCTCGATACAGCCGAAAATCCCGATTTTTATCCTGTTGTGGATGAGCAACTCCAGTTCCATACCCGTAACTTGTTAGATGTGCCCTTAAGAAGCGGCGATCGAATTATCGGCGTTTTAATGGCCCTCAACAAAAAGGAAGGTGTTTTTGAGCAGACAGATGTTGAGTTGCTGAGCATGATCGGGGGGACTCTCGCTCTTTCCATTGAAAATGCCCGGGTTTCTAAGGCCCTGAAGGAGGCCTATGGTGAGGTTACCAGTTTGAACCGGGCGAAAGACAAAGTCATTAACCATCTGTCTCATGAATTGAAGACGCCGATTTCAGTGCTTTCGGCCTCTTTAAGTATCCTGTCAAAAAAACTGGCCACGCAATCTGATGAGACCTGGAAACCCACGATAGAGAGGGCGCAAAGGAATCTGCAGCGTTTACTGGAGATTCAATACCAGGTGGCAGACATCATGCGCGATAAAGAGTACAAAGCCTATGAACGCCTCTCCTCAGTGCTGGATCGGACTGCTGACGAACTGGAGGCCCTTATCGCGGAGGAGGTGGGAGAGGTGGGTGTGATGGAAAGGGTGAGAAAACGCATTGAGGAGACATTTGGCCCAAAAGAGACGGT
>CP070840.1:939099-941656 GCA_020342025.1 Deltaproteobacteria bacterium | reverse complement strand
ATGCCCTTTTCGCTGTAAAAAGATTCAATCGCGCCCAACAATAGACCAGCTTCTAGCGATTGGCCCGCAAGCTGGTCCTCCAGGTGCTGGAGTTCCTCTTTGGGTTGAAAATTAAAGTCACCTGAAATGACGATGTCGTCAATGGTATCGTTCTTCCTGCGAAGGATGATACGAATGCGGCCTCCGGGTGTTTCGTAATTGCATTCTGCTACAAAAACATCGGTGGATATCTTTACCCAGTCGTTCACCTTTCCCCCTTTCTCATAGAGCCACTTGGGATCAGTGAATTTTTTGTCCAGTTTGGCCAGCATCCTTTGCTCATCAGGTGTCAGATCACCCCTCTCTAGTCGGGCGCCAAGCAGTTCTTCAAACTCTTCTATCAAGATCTCTTTTATGCCTTCCCTGTCAGGGACGTGGTCCAACTCCCTTCTCAAGGTGGTCACATACAATTGCATGCTGTCGTGGACCTTATCCCGAAACCGTTCAGATGAGAGGTGGAGCACCCGAGACATCTCTCCATAGTTGAAATCAAAAATGATGTTCCCCACCACGACCGATGCATCGCCCACCCTTCCAGCCCCCGTACCGGATATCTTTTTTTCATCCACCTGGATATCATTCACAGGGCGGTAGTATGCATCAACCCCCAGACTCCGGTAGGTATTCACCGCAGGCTGAAGAAAAAACTCATAGAGGTGATCAACCCTCAGTGGGGCCTTGTCCCTCGGAAATACACACTGAAAGAACAACTGGTCCTTGTCCAAGAATACGGTGCCTCCTCCCACTTCCCTCCGGATAATGGGAATGCCCTTCTTCTGGCAGTAGTCCGTATCTATCTCTTTCTCCAGCAATTGATGAAAGCCGATGGATACGTAAGGCTCTCTCGGCGTCAAAACCACAATGGTGCCAGGCGAAGCTTCAGTCGTGCAATAGGCCACAGAATGGTATATGGTCTGAGAACGCAAGAAAGAGACAGAACCCAAATCGAGCAATCTGGCTTTCATCCCAACGTTAAAGGGCGCTGAAGGTTAGACGTAGTTGGCCACTTTGTGTTCAAAAACCAGGTCAACGAGCTTGTCATAGCCAATGACCTCTGCCTTGTCTTTAAGGAGGTCTGCCATGCCACGTCTTTTCACGTCCTCGTCAATGGCATAAATCTTTTTGCCCTGAACCGCTTGGAGATCCAGATAAACACCGTCTTTGATCAAAACGATAATGGCATCATCATCCATCTGGGCATGCTGGAGACCCACCGGACCTATTATTTTATCACCTAATAAATAAAGCATATGCTCACCCCCTAGAAGTCCAAGTTGAAGTCATTTTCCCGGAACAGTTCAAAGGCCCTCTTTCTCGGGATCACTTCAATGTCAGGGGCTAATTCCCCTTCCGCGATCCCCCTTTCGTCCAAGTCCTCTTTGACCGCATAGATTTTGGTCCCCATACCTTTAAAGGATTCAAAGTAGGCAAGGGCATCTGTCCTGTCCACGTCCTTTAGGCAGTAGAATACCCCGTCAGATTGGAACAGAATGGTCGGGATATTCTCGTCTATCCCGGCACTGACTCCCACGCCTGCCCGTAAGCCTTCTGTGTAGAAAACGGCCCCGAAGGGGGCTCTGCACAAGTTTATCAAGACTTTTTTTTCAGCCACTAGAAGTTCCTCCTTTGTTTAATTCAATTCTCGGAAACTGATCAGAGCGTAATGAGTACATCCGACTCACTGATCATATCAGCGAAATCGGGCAGTCCACCCACAGGAACGCCCTCAATAAATTCCTTTCCTCCCTCCAGGCCTCGGGCATTTACACAAATCCCACAGGCCCTGATTGTGGCGCCCTTCTCGATCAGTTTTTTCATCATTTCAACGGGGAGGGTTACATCTTCAGGAAATTTCTGATGTTTTATGGCGTTGTATACGGCATCGATATACCAGAAGCCCTCCACCTCGTGCCCCTTATCCAGAGCGGCCTCTGCCAAACGGGCAAATATCTCGTAATTTTCCGTTTGCCAGGGTCCTTCTGTTAACAGTAAACCTAGCTTTGACATAAAACTTTGCCTCCTCACCTAATTATTTTAGACCCGCTCTTTAATCCTCAAATACGCCCTTGGCCTCGTATTGTGCGTACTGCTCTTCAAGCCACTTCTGGATGTCTTCGGCACCGCTGATAAGCTCTTTGAGTTCCGCATCCAGGTCGGATGCCTCGATGACAATGAAGTATCCGGCACCATGGCAGTCGGTGTTGACCAGATTTGGGTCGTCTATGACCTTCTGGTTAACCTCTGCAATCTGACCGCTCACAGGCGCTCTCAATGGTCCGATGTACTTGCCGGCCTCGATGGAACCAAAAGGCTTGTTTCTCACGGCCTTAGCTCCAGCTGGTTTTAATTTCACGTACTGTGTGTTGCCGCCTGTCGCCTTTAACCCGAAGGCATCCAGACCCACTGTGACCCTGTTACCATCTACTTTTGCCCACATGTGTTCCTTGCGGTCATAGTAGAGATCATCGGGTAGCGCAATCCCCTTATATTCTGCCATAACAATGCCCCCTCTCTTTCT
>CP070840.1:932305-938999 GCA_020342025.1 Deltaproteobacteria bacterium | reverse complement strand
AGTGTGCAGTAATAACAGGCGGAGCAGAGATAGAAGGTCGTGCTGTTGAAGATCTCTTCCTTCTCCCCAAGCTGGGCAAGCCGCCACAACTGACGTGGCGTGAGGTCCATGGCAAAGGAATTGGCACAAGAGCCGCTGCAAGTCCCACATTGCATGCAGGCCTGGACCTTCTCCTGGACCTCTGCCATGAGGTGAGCGGAACGGGCCTCATGAGGCTGACTCATCACATCAACACTTTGTTCCATCATTGTGTTTTACCCCCTTGAACTTCGTAGACAGGATAACAGGATTAAAGTTCTTTTGAGGCTGTCGGAAAACGCCCATCTGCCGTTCGGCAGGCTCACGGCCCTGAGCAAAGTCGAAGGGCTGCGTTACCCTCATCCCTCGTCACTGCGGCGTACTTCTATGTACGCCTCATTCCTCGGGATTTCGCAAGCCTTGCATCTGAACCTTTTCCATCAGCCTCTCAGAAGCTGGTTCTTCGACAGTCTCTTTAAAAAACGGCCTCAAGGGCTGAGTCAATGACCTCAAACATCTGCTGGTCCCTGTAACCCCGAAGTACCGAGGCACTGTTGGGGCAGATGGCGGCACAAGAACCGCAGCCTTGGCACATGATTTCATTAATCGCAATCTTCCTCTCCTCCTCATCATTCCACCTGGCACCGTACGGGCAGGCGATGATGCATCGCTCACAGAGAGAGCAGAGGCTGTGACGCACCTCAGCCACGAGACCTCCAGCTGCCAGGCGCTCGCTGCCCAGGATTCTGAGAGCCCGTTGCGCCGCAGCATCGGCCATGGCAATGGACTCCGTAATGGAACGGGGTGAGTGGGCAATCCCCGCCATGAAAACCCCTTCTTTTATGAAATCCACGGGCCGCCATTTGGATTCAGCCTCCTGGAAGAAACCATCCTGGTTGAGCTCCAATCCAAACATGTCGGCCAATGGCATGGCGTCATTGGGGACAATCCCAGTGCTTAGCACAAGGGTGTCCGGTTGGATCTCCAGGTCCCGGCCCAGGATTCGATCGGTGAATGAAATGAGGGGTTGGTCGTTTTCAACATTCACCTGAGGCTTTTTATCCATTTCGTATTGAACAAAAATGACGCCCGCCTTACGGGCCTGGGTGTAGTAAGTCTCCAGGAAACCATAGGCCATAATGTCCCGGTAGAAGATAAAGACGTTGGTCTCTGGGTTCTGTTCTTTGAGGTAGAGCGCGTTTTTCAAAGCAGAGGTGCAGCAGATCCGGCTACAGTAGTTGCGCGGCTCCTCCCTGGAATCCACGCATTGGATCATGGCCACGGCGTTGAGCTTCTTAGGATCCAGGGTGCCGTCAGCAAGCTTCTCCTCCAGTTCGTGCTGGGTCAGGATCGCTTCACTCTTGCCATACCCATAGCTCTCTGTTTTGGCCTCCACGCCACCGGTGGCCAGCACGGTCACGCCGTGTTCCAGGGTTTCACCGACCCCATCTTCTTTTTCAATAGTGGTCACGAAACGACCCACATGTCCTTGGGTATGGATCAACCTCGTCTTACTGTGAACTTTAATTAGTGGATGTTTTTCAACTTTCGACAGGGTCTCTTCCAGGAGTTCCTGGGGGGAATCCCCCTGGATGGTCCTGTGCAACAGCCGGAGGTTGCCACCCAGTTCTTCTTCTTGCTCCACCAGGTTGACTTCAAATCCGTGGTGGGCGATGCCGAGTGCTGCGGTCATTCCCGCGATGCCGCCACCCACCACGAGGGCCTTCTGGGTAACTCGTGTCGTGGGTGTGAGTGAGGGGTCCATGCCCTTCACCTTGCTTATTCCCATGGACACAACGGACTTGATATCCCGGATCACCTGTTCCCTGTTCACATCAAGGCCGGGGAATGCGTTGGTGCGGATGTCCACCACATCCAAGAGCGCTGGATTGAGCCCTGCCGCCTCCCCCAGTTCTCTCAGTTTTTTCGTGTACACATAGGGCATACAAGCGGCAATGAGCACCCGATTGGCGCCGTTGTTCGATATGGTCTCTTTGAGTTCATCCCAGCCCTCCTGCGTGCAGATGCGATCAATGGACTGAACCTGACTCACAGATGCCTGATCTTTTATCCATCCTTTTAGGAGGTCTAGGTCTATTGTCTCTTCTAGGGCACCGCCACAGGTACACATGGAAACGGAAACCTGCGGGCGTTCCCGGGATACATCCCGATACGTGGGTTCTTTCGCAGGTTCCTCCGCCAAACCGCCTCCCTTGGAATGAATCAGCTCGGATGCAGCGAGGGAGGCAGAATTGGCCTGGATCACCGATTCCGAGATATCCCGGAGCCCGGCAAAGGACCCTGCCACCGTGAAACCTTGCTGGCTTGTGCGGCTCAGGGAAAAGGGTTGCAGCCGGCAGAAACCCCATGGATTCAGCTCCATGCCGGTCATTTCCGCCATATCTTGGGTGCCTCTTGGGGGTCTCTGCCCAGCAGCGAGCACCACCAGGTCGAAGTTCTCATCGTGCTTGTTGCCGTCCAGGTCTGCATAAGAGATGACCAGACCACCACCAGCGTCTGCAGGATCAATGGTATGCACCCTGTTCCTCATGAAGCGGACGCCGAATTCGTTTTCAGCACGATCTCGGTAACGCTGGAAGTCTTTTCCAAAGGTGCGCATATCCATGTAGAAGATGGACGTATCCACCTTCCCCCCACTTTTATCCTTTGCCAGGAGTGCTTCCTTGATGGCAAACATACAACAGGCAGAGGAGCAAAAGTCCGCATCCAATTGGGGATCTCGGGATCCCACACACTGGAGCCAGGCCACCTTTTGGATCTCTTTCCCGTCGCTGGGTCTCAGAAGCCTTCCCTGATTGGGCCCACTGCCACTGATTATGCGTTCAAACTCAATACTGGTCACCACATTGGGAAACAAACCGTAACCATAGGTGTTTTTGCCTGTGGCTGGGTCGTAAGACTCAAATCCTGCAGCAAAGACCACAGATCCCACTTCAAGTTGGCGCTCACCGGCGCGTTCAATCTTCTGGTAGAGCTGGACGATCAGGGGAACCAGAGTATCTGGATCAAACGGCTTCATCAGGTATTCGAGGGCGCCAATCTTCATGGCTTCAACAGCGGTCTCCACGGTGGCGTACGCGGTCATCATCACCACGGGGAGTCCGGGACGGATATCCCTGGAACGTTTGAGCACTTCCACCCCATCCATGCCCGGCATCTTGATGTCCAGGAGCATCATGTGATAGACGTCTTTAGTTACCTTTTCCAAGGCCTCCATACCCGATTCGGCCATGTCCACCCGGAACCCTTCATCCTCCAACCATTCTTTCAGGGAATCACGGACCACTAGCTCATCATCCACCACCAGAATTCGGAATTCACGACGTGCCTCCGTTCCCAGGTCAATGGCCTTTGTGGGGCAGATCTTTTCACATTCACCGCACAACGTGCATGAGGCCACATCAACCACATACGTGTTCGGAATGTTGTGAGGTACCGGAAGGTAGACCGCTTTGCGCATGGTAAGCCCCGCATTGAATTCATCAGGCACTTCAACGGGGCAGACTCGAGAGCACTCCCCGCAGCCAATGCAGCGCTCTGAATCCACCATGGTGGGTTTTTGTCGCAGCGTAACCTGGTATTTCCCGGGCTCCCCTTCCAGATTCGCGAGTTCGGTGGAGAGCATGATATCGATGTTTTCATGAAACAGACCCTTGCGCAGGCAATACTGGGAGGATGCATCGCGCTCCACCAGGGGGAGCATCTTGCACATCCCGCAATGATCCGTGGGAAACTGGTAATCCAACTGGGTCAGAATCCCACCTAGATTAGGGGCCCTGTCAATGAGCGTCACCTGATATCCCTGTTCCGCCATATCAAGGGCCGAGCGGATCCCACTGATCCCGGTTCCCACGACCAAACTTGATCCAATCTTTTTCTTCATAAAAAACCTCCGGTTGTCCATCGTCCGTCGCGTGTTGTCCGTTGAAGAGCGCTTATCCCATTTCAATGGCTAACGACTGACGACTGACCACGGACAACTGACTCTAATCCCTTCCACCCGTAACTTCGCGAAATTCCCCTTCACGAAATACGGAGAGTGGGGGCTCATCCTCTATGCTGCGGCCCGCCTCGTAGTTAAAGGCCTTTTGCGTATAGCTGGCGACCGTTCGAAAGATTTCCATGACAGGTATATTATTGGGGCACGCGTTAGAGCATTGACCGCAACCGATGCAGGCCGTACTCATATGGGCCAAGCGAGTCATGTGATAGAAGACCGTGTCTGTAGGCATCTTGATGATGCCTTTGCGCTTGGCCCACCGCAGATATTGCGAAGGCTCATGATCGAACACGTCGGTTACAAACACGCACTCCTTGCAGTAACAGACGGGGCAGGCAACCCTGCAGTTGTAACAGTTGACGCAATTGGCCAGATAAGTGGTCAGTTTCTCGATATCAGCGGTGGCCTCGCTGGTTTCCTTAAACATCTGATCTCGATACGCAGTGCGCTCGGCTATCAGTGCGTCAATGGCACTTTTACGGCCTCCAGGCTCAGCTGATTCTGTCAGGTTTAATTTTTCAAGAAGTGCTTCACCCGCAGAGGTATTGGCCTTGAGGAGGATGTGATCCTTGGTATCCACACCCACAAGCCCGATAAGGAGGTCCGCATTTTCCGGGATGGGGTGCTCACAGGCCTTGCACGCTGGGGAGAGATCAAAGTCTTCCCGGGCCGTCCCTTTCCCGGATAGGACATTTTCGTAAAAACGAAGCGTGGACCCATTGCCATCATCTCCGGCAAAACGCGGGTAATCCACGTTGCCATAAGACCCATAGCAATCCACCCCCACCAGAAGCGCGTTGTCCATGCTCCCCTGTTTCAGCTTTACCAGTTCGATGAATGCCCTGATCTCACAAGGTCGCAGTACCACTGCCACCCGCTCACCGGTGGGTCTGCGGGTGAGTTTGGAAACCACCTTTGCGGCGTTCATGGGGAAAACCGGCGCAAGCGGATCTGCACCATTTATCTTTTCCGGATCTGTTACCAGTGTGGGCATCACCGTATTCTTCATGGGAAGTCGCTGGGGTAGGAGCAAGGCGGCGATCTCTCCGTTCTGAAGAAGTGTCTTGAAGAATTTTTTCAGGGAGGTAAGGAGGTCCTGCCCTTTCACGTCAATTTTAGCTGTCTTAGCCATTTGTTTCCTCCAGTAAATTTTCTATTGACTATTGACTATTGTTATCGGGCTTCGCTTATCCTAAATCTTCGATTTTAGAGTTCCTCAATCGCCAATCGTCAATCTTCAATATTCAATTATATGACCATCTTTTCCCTGACTTCATTGGGGCCGAGGCTCTTCATTTCCGTAACCATTTCTCTGATGGTTGCAGCAAAGTCGACCCCTTCACTCGCCCCAATCCAGGTCAATTTGAGGCGGCGTTCGTCAAGTCCAAACCTGGGCAGGATCTCTTTCAGCAATTTGACCCGCCGTCGCGCCTTGAAGTTTCCGTTTATGTAATGGCAGTCCCCAGGATGACAGCCACTGATCAGAACAGCGTCCGCCCCCTCCAAAAGGGCCTTTATCACATACTTTGGATCCACCATGCCGGTACACATCATGCGGATCAATCGTACGTTGGGCGGATATATCAACCTGGAAGTCCCCGCTAGATCGGCAGCTGTATAGGTGCACCAGTTACAGACAAAGGCGATGATGGTTGGTTCATATTCTGCCATAGTTTTCCTCCACTTAGGTTAGTTGTTTGTAGTCTGTTGTCCTTTGCTAATTTTCTGTAATGAAGGACAATGAGAAGAGGTCATTGCGAGGACCCCGCACTCGATGCGGGGGGCGTGGCAATCTCGAGATTGCTTCGCTTGCGCTCGCAATGACATGCGTTGCATTGTCTTGTTGTTTAAGTCGTTCACTATTTATACCTTCTTTATACTTAGAGGATCCAGCCCCTAAATCCCGACCTCAGCCAATGCGTCCACCATCCCGTCCAGCTCAGCAAAAATCTGTTTTTCGTTGAAATGTTTGACCTGTGCCGCACCGCTCGGACAAAATCCCGAGCAACTCCCGCACCCTTTACAAAGGGCCTCGTTTATCACGGAGACGCCTCTTCGTTCATCGAACTCAATGGCCGTGTAGGCGCAAAGCTCAATGCATGTCTGGCAGCCAGCGCAGACATCCGGGTCAATCCAGGAGATGGTGGGGGAGACCTCCACCCATCCTCGGGCAGCCAGTTGCAAGGCTTTGGCGGCCGCTCCTGATGCCTGAGCCACCGTATCCGGGATATCCTTTGGGCCCTGGCAGGCGCCTGCCAGATAAACCCCGTCGGTAGCGGTACTCAATGGACCTAACTTGGGGTGCTCCTCCAAGAAAAAGCCATCTGCGCCTTGGTTGACGCCGAAAACCCTGCCCACGTCCAGGGCATCAGCGCGCGCCTGCATGGCGGCACACAAGATCACCATGTCCACAGGCGTTCGGTATCGTTTTCCAAGGAGAGTATCTTCGCCAATGACGATGAGCTTGCCCTCCTCTTCAGGGGTAAGGGCCTGGTTGGTGACTTCGGCAGGTTTGCCCCTGATAAACCCGATCCCCTCTTCTTGGCATCTCACGTAAAATTCCTCATACCCTTTGCCAAAGCAGCGCATGTCAATGTAATAATCGTAGACTTTGGCGTGGTGTCCCACCTTATCCTTTATAAGGTGGCCGTACTT
>CP070840.1:917151-932205 GCA_020342025.1 Deltaproteobacteria bacterium | reverse complement strand
GGAAATCAAGTCCGAGGAGAACAGCAGAATCGTCCCTTTCACCACCTCCATGGAGGATGGTCTGGACATTAGGCAGACGATCAGGGAATGGCCCATGGGCCCAATCTATGTAAGAGAGAGCAGGCCCTTGAAGGGAAAGGTGGGTTCGGTGGTCGTCATCTTCGACCCGGATTTCCCGGACGAGGACGGTAAAGAGGATTTTTCATGGAGGGTGACCTGGCTTGGGGAGCATGAACAGGAATCGGACATGGCCTTTTACAGCACGCCCGCGGGAGAGGTGATGGACGGGCCAGGCATTTCCAGGTGCCAGTACGGTGGGTTCATGCTTACCTATCCTCCCCTGCGTGTGTACGACATATGGAAGGATTCCTTTTTCGATGTGGCGAGGAACAAGCCAGAAAGACTGCTCATGTCTGCCATTGACTATAGCCTGGAAAAGCACGTGGTCTATGTGGCGGCCAAACCGCCTTCAGGCTGGTGCCAGAGCATGGCTTCGAGACTTGGTAAAAAGATCATCTACCTCCCCATAGGCATCTTCTCCCCGATTACACTGAAAAAGATCCGACAATTTCACGTCCTCGATGGCCACCATGTGAGGAAATACGCAAAACAGTATATCTGAACAACAGAAGTGATCTAAAGTGCCTAAAAGGCCTAAAATGACTTAAAGTTGAGGATTAACAGAGCCTCGGTATTTTAGTTTTAACTTTAGGCACTTATGATTCCACCCTCTCTCGGTTCCATGGTCCTATCGCCCGCATCGCCTATTTTTCAGGTAACAACAAGGTGAACGTTGTCCCCTTACCCTCTTGGGATTCATAAGAAAGCTCACCACCGTGTTCTTTGATGATCTTTTGGGTTACGGGCAATCCCAGACCTGTTCCCTTGTACCCTTTAGTGCTGAAAAATCCCGTAAATAGTTGCTCCTTCGTATCCTCACTCATGCCTGTTCCATTATCAAGAACCTGAAATCTCACGGCCCATCCTGCTGGCCTGTCCGTCTTCACGGTGACAACGCCATCTCCTTCCATGATCCCTTCCAGGGCGCATGCGTCTATGGCGTTGCTGACCAGGTTCAAGAGGCAACGATGTATGCCCGTCCTTTCCATAAAAACGGTTCCTAATCCCGAATCTAAATCATGAACAAGGGACACTCCCGATAGCTCCGCCCTCTCCTTCATGAGCTCCAAAACATCTATGACCAATGCGTTAGGATCCACCACCTGATGTTGAGGCTTCCTCTCTTTGGAGTAGACAAGCATGTCCATCACTATATTGGTGATCTGGTCGATATTCTTCTCCACCATTCTCCAGCCACTGCCTATTAGCTCTGTGTCATTTTTTCTCATGGCTGAATTGATCACATACGCGCCGCCTTTTAATCCGTTGAGTATATTTTTGATATAGTGGGCCAGTCCTGCCACAGTCTGGCCAATGGCTGCCATACGTTCCGCCTGCTCTTTCTCTTTTTGAAGTCTAAGTATCTCCCTGAGATCCTGGATAAAGACGACGCTCCCCACTTCTTCTCTCTTCTGGTAGAGGAGCGTCCCTGAGATTCTGACCGGAATGGGCTCTCCCTCCTGATTCAGAATATCTACCTGCATATCGATAATCTTCCCTCTGGGACCATAGGCGTTGGTGTAAAATGCGTTTCTTATGTTCTTGGTCGTCTCTCTAGATAGAATCTGTGTATAGCGCATTCTCCCTATGATTTCCTCTGGTGAATAGCCCAAGATATCGGAAATTGCCCTATTGAAAATCACGATCTTTCCTTCAAAGTCAGTGGCAAGGATCCCGTCAATGGAATTCTGGACAAGATTTTGCACAAAGGCTTCACGCCTTCGTATCTGCCGGGTCATTCTTACCCTCTCAGAGAAGTCTATGAAGGTCTCGATAGCGCCCTGTACGGCCCCTGCATCATCTGCTATGGGGGCAGCGCTGAAATAGAGATGCCTCCCCTCTTCTCCCAGTTGAGGGAAATAGGATTCAGCCTCGTAGGCCCCATGAACGGTGGCGGATTCGCGCAGCTTCATTTCCTCATAGAGCTTACGTGTTGTGTCAATATCCCTCTCCATGATGAGATCGGCCAGAATGGGCCTTTTATGAGGGTAAAAGGGCATCCATTGATGGTCGGTTCCTGTCATCTTCTCACCACTGTAACCGGTCAAATCTTCACATGCCTTGTTCCAATGGGTAATTTTATGATCCCGATCCAGGACAAACATGGGTATGGGTGAACCGTAAATGATCCCTTCGGCATATCTTTTCTGTCTGAGTGCCTCCTGTTGAGAGTCTCTCAGTTCCTGGGTCCGCCTTTCAACCTCCTGCTCCAATCTCTCCGAGTAAAGTTTTCGGGATTCCTCCAGTCTTTTCCGCATGGATATATCTCTGGCCATTATCTGGAATATCTCTTCTTCAGGCTGCCAGGTTATACTCGCCTCAACAGGCAGCGCATCACCATTCTTCTTCCCCAGTTCCATCTCCACAGAGACGAAACCCATGATCTCAAGGTCCTTTAGATGATCCGATAGAATCTTTTTTGACACGTTTTCTGCCAGTTCAGAGATCTTCATGCGCTCTAGCTCATCCTTTTGGTAGCCAAGCAAACGGGTGAGGCCCAAATTACTCTCCAGCAGCTCTCCCTGCCGACCAAAAAGCGCAATACCGTCGCGCGCCGCCTGAAAGAGATGCTTGTATCTCTTCTGCGATTTATCCAGATCCAGTTCCAGCTTTTTATGATGAGTAAGGTTGGCCATACTGATGAGACACCGCGTATACTTCCCCTGCTCATCTTTTAATGGATTATAGACGACCTCCCAATAAACCCCATCTCCATTACGCTGGAATGAATATTCTTTACGATTTGTCCTTAAGGTGGTCAAGGTGTCATCAACCTGCGGACCGAATACTTCTGCACAAAAATCCTCCTGGTTGAAAATGGCCTCAAAACACTTCTTGCCGACTATCTCTCCATCTGCTGGGCCGAACTCTTTCAGGAAAGTCTCATTGGCATGTTCGATAACATGATCTTTGCTCAGCACAACGACTGCCTCGTTAAGCCCGTTGAGAATCCTCGTCGTTTTATCTCGCTCAAATCGAACACGTCTTTCTGCCTCGCTCTCAGCCTTCCTTTTCTCCTCCTCCAGTTGCATCATATCCTTGAGCAAGGTGCCCACGGCCTTTAACCGTTTCTTTTCCGCCTTTCGTTCGGCGTCTCGCTTTTCCTCTTCAAGTTGCTCTATATCCCAGAATAGCCTAGCCACCGTATGATCAATGAGGTGTACCTGGGAAGGTCTCTCCTCCTCAAGGGCCTTGCTGATCTCCCGGCGGCCTGTCAGTTCCAGAATCAAGTTGAGGTCTTCCAGATCAAAGAGATCGTGATAATCGTTCGTCGTGAAGATATTTAAGGCTTGCGCTGCCTTCATTCCTGGTGCTTCAGGGTTTATATCGGCAAGGCCAATAAGGTCCATGCGAAGTTGACGCAGCCGGTCCGTGGATATCATGTCCATAATAGCCAGACAACCCGGACCACCTCCAACGATGGCCACATTAAATCTTTCCATCACTCTCCAAGAAACTCCTTTATGAGTTTTATCAGCTTGTCAGGATCCACAGGTTTTTCTATGTAGCCCTCGGGGATAAGCGGGATATCCCCGGCCCCTTTGGCGGTTCCTCTCTTTAGGAAGGCCTCCAGATCGATACCCGTTTCACCCGCCACCCCCGTCACCATGATGACCGGTATTTTTTTCAGCTTTTCCTCCTTTTTAAGCTCACTGAGAAGGGCAATTCCACTTTTCTGTGGCATCATCAGGTCGAGCAGCACCATATCGGGATTTTCTGAATGGACCATTTTCAGTCCCTCTTGACCATTTGTGGCATCTACTGACTGGTAACCGTGGTCTTTAAGGATAGTGGCAATGAAAAGGATCACATCCGGATCGTCATCCACAATAAGAATTTTTTTCGCCATCTCTTCTGCTCCTCATGTAATCGGTTAAAGATTTTAACGACTTATTCGTTTTATATCCAGCGGACCAAATCAAGTCAACTCTAACCTTCCTATATTGACAATGCTGTGATTAGGGCTATTTTATGATCCATTCAAACATAATAATTTGGTAACGTTCAAAACTGTCACCATGGTCTGTCTTTGCTAGCCGAGTCCTTTTTGAGGCCATACCCCTTTCCTCAAGGGAATATCTATTGCGGCAGGTGGAGGTGGCTGAAAATTCGGGGTTTAACCAAATCTATGGGAGATTCCGAGGGGGTCTTTGGAGTAAACCCCGAATTCTCAGCCACTGCAAAGCCCAGTGGAAATCTTTTTTGAGATATCCCCTTTCGAAAAGGCTCATGGCCTCTCTCTCAACTCTAGAGAATTGGCAGAGAGATTATAGCCGTGCCGACACTTTTGAACGTTACCAATAATTTAAAGTGCTCCGTTGTGAATCCCCAAATAGCATGGTAAATAATTCCTAAATTGGAGGGAGAATTCAAATGGGCGATACCCTGGATGATTTTGTTCATGAGATAAAGGAGCAAATTTACGAAGAAACCAAAGAAGCTTATGGAAACAGGGCCTATCAACGTTGGCTGAACCCCCTTTTTATGGGTTCAATGAGCAATCCGGACGGCTACGCAAGGTCAGTAGGCGTCTGCGGCGATACCATGGAAATCTTTCTGAAGTTTGAAGGGGGACGGGTCAAGGAAGCCTCATTCCTGGCGGATGGCTGCGGATCGAGTAGCGTGTGCGCCTCATTTGCTGTTGAATTGTCCATCGGCAAAGCGCCGGGTGAGCTTTTGGCAATCAATGGAGAGGTTATTTTGGAAACACTTGACGGGCTTCCAAAAGAAGACGAACACTTGGCCTTTCTCGCTGCGCAAACCCTGCAGCAGGCCTTGAACGATTATATGATCAAGAACGCCAGACGGGATGAATAAGGAAATAATCCGGGCCTACCACCCTTTTTCATAAGGTCATCTATTGCAAATCCTTCTTCAAGACAGGGTGATCTTGGAGCCCACGCTATTGAGCACAAAGGCGGAGGGGAATTCTTGGTGAAGGCGCTGAATGGCCTTCCATCCCGTACAATGCATGGGAACGATCACTTCCGGTGCCACATTTTTCAACTCACTTATGGTTTTTTCGACGATGGGCTCAAAAGCGGTCCCAGAGAGATGAAACCCCCCAAGGACGGCATGCACTTTCCTCAGCCCGGTAAGCTTCTGCGCGTGCAGGAGGGTATTGACAATCCCTGAATGGCTGCACCCTGAGATGACCACCAATCCCTTCTCTTTCAAATGGAGGACCAACGCCTGATCGTCAGATATGGGATCCGGCATTATTTTCCCGTCTCTCTCCAACAGGGCCCCCGGAAGTCCCTTTTCGAACCCTGTGGACCTTTCCACCTGGCCGGTGACCATAAGCCCATCCTCTGCCAAAAGGACCGGAGTTTTACTTTCCAAAATCTTCAGCTTCTCACTGGCCAAATCTTCCCTTGAGAGTGTCCTGGGAAACCTTTGCCTTGTTCCATCATCCCGTTCTATATAACGGGGAAATAAAAAGGCACCCGGGTGAACCACCAGGGTCACAGGGCCTTTTATGCCTTCCAGGATCCTGTTAAGAGATCCGCTGTGGTCCATGTGGGCATGGCTTAGTACAATGGCTTCTATTCTTTGGAGATCGATATCTAACAAGGCCATATTGTGGGGAACGCCGATCTGGCTGTAACCCGTGTCAAAAAGGAGTGTATGGGTCTTTGTTCCCTGGTGTACCGTGACAAGCAGTGAAAGGCCGTGTTCGGCAAGCAGAGTATCCGTGGGGATTTCCTCTCCTGCTCCACGGGGAGGGCGTGTCACAATATCCGTGTCTTTGAGTAGAACATCCACATAGTTATCAATCAGAGTGACGATCTCCACCCGGTCTACTTCCTTTAATGTATCGGGCAAATGATTCACGAGTCTTACCTCCTCATCCGGTTCAACAGGAATCTAATACTTTAGCCACGGACCCACACAGACTTTTCAGACAAGATTTACAGGATTGACAGGATCGCTTAGGGCACTGTGTTGGGGACTCGTTTGAGGTAAAAACAAGCTGGCTTGTTTTTAAACTCCAACGGACCCCAATACGAGCGCCGATGAACGTTCATCGTGCGCCGCGCTACGTGCGAGGGCCCTAAGCGATCCCAGACGATCTATTCATAAGCCAGTAAATCCTGTTAATCCTGTCCTAACGATTTTCTCTGCATCCGCGTGATTCTGCGGTTAATTCATTTGGCCTTTTCTTTTTGGATCTTCTTCAACGTTTTCCAGAGTTTCTCCACTTGCTTTTTGGTTTCTTCCAAAGATTTGTCGTTATAGATGACAAAATCCGCATATCCCATCTTTTCATCGATGGGCAATTGGGCCTTGAGTCTATCAGCCGCCTCCTCTTTGCTGATTTTATCTCTTTTGACCAACCTTTCTATTTGCATCTCCTCCGGGATGTAAACAAGCAGTGTCTTATGAAACAAATATTGTAGATTGTTCTCAATCAGCAAGGGTACATCCACCTGAACGATGGCGTCAGGGTCCTTCTCCACAACAGTACTCAATTGTACCATGAATTCCGCGTGGATCCGTGGGTGGGTGAAACTCTCAAGTTTCTTCCTCTTTTCAATATCTCTAAAGACGATATCCGATAGCTTTTTCCTATCCAGCTGATTATCGTTCTGAAGTACTTGCTTCCCAAAATAGGCCACGATTTCCTGCCATGCGGGTTTGTCTGGTTCAACCACTTGCCTTGCGAGCAAATCAAAATCTATAACCGGGGCACCCAGTTCCTCTAACATCCTAACCACTGTGGTCTTCCCGGTAGCAATGCCCCCTGTTACGCCCAGGAGCAGGCGGTTGTCTTTTCCTCGAATGGTCTCCATCTGTTCCATTCCTCCATAGGACATGGGAAATGCGGTCGTTAGATCCTGCTCAGCCCCAGCATAACTAATGGGATAACGTATTCCCCTCCTGTAAAGCACTTCCATGCCTTTCAAGGCCTTCTCCATCTTGTCCGCTGGTATGGCCATCACCAGATCCTCATCCTGGGCATGCCCATAACGACGTTCACCATAGCACGGAATAGTGAGCGAGGGTTTACCCGTGAGGTAGCATCTGGCTATGGCGTCGGAGCAGGATGATTCCCCTACACAGTAAAATTCCATCACCTCGTAGTCCTCAAACTGCAGGGCATTGATCAAAAGCATCATCTGGGCCGGATTGGCGTAAATGAGGACGATGTCCGGTTCAAAGGGCTTGTACACGAGTGGGGCCATGGCCACGGCCTCATATTTCTCCAGCGGAAGACGAGGGATAGATGCCTCATATCTCATGCCATCTTCCCTTGTCTTCACCCAGACGATGCTTCGAAAAGTCCCATCCTTATATATTTCGGGGGTATCTGTTAAACCTATGATGGAAGCACACATGGGTGAGAGAAAATTGTCTCGTTCGGCCCCCACCGTCCAGTCGAAGTTCCTGACAAGCGTGATTAGCTGGCAAAGCGTCATCTTCCGCTGGGGTCTTCGCATAAAAGGAATTTGGTCAAGCTCTTCCTTGTTTTCCAGCATCTTGAAGCCCACCGGAAAGGATTTGAGCCTCATCAAGCGCTCCATGCTTCTAACCAGCTTTTCCCAGTCATGTTCTGCTTCCATAGGCCTGTTTCCCTTTCCTTCTCTCCTCCCTATATGCAATGGGGGCATAGCTTCCCTCTCTCAGCGCTTCGATAAGCTCCTTTTCATGGGTAATGACTCGGGAAAACCGGGTGGCATATATCCCCACTTCAGAAACCTCGTGGGCATCGCTTCCGCCCGTTGCGGGCAGACCAAGTCCTTGGGCCACCTTCGCGGCAAACCTGTTCTCTTTTTGTGTGACCTTGCAATTCATCACTTCAACGCCGTCCACGTACTTGAAAAGGGGCCTTTCCATGGCCTTTACCGGGGTCAACCCCAGTTTGCCAATCCCAAAGGTCAAGAACCCCCTGAACGGATGGGCCACAATGAGGAATCCCTTTGCTGCTAAAACTTCTTCCCTGAGGTCCTCCAGCTTTATGATCCCCTTGATCTCCCTCTCAAGACCAAATACGACCATGTCCCCCTGATCTGTCGTGATCTCGTTTCCTCTCAAAATGAGAAACTCATGTTTTCGCCTCAGGTCCCCAACTTCATCGGAATCCCAGACATAGTTGTGGTCCGTCAGGCAAATGCCATCGAGGCCAATCCTTTTGGCCTCTTTGATCATTTCATCAACGGTAGAGGAACTGCAGGGGGAGGCAGGAGACGTGTGGACATGAAGGTCTATGATCATTCCCTCGGTTGCCTTCACCTGTGCTTTGGCAGGCAAGCCTTCTGCTTTTGGCTTTAAACGTGGTTCTCCCGAAATGGTGCCCAGACCAGGAGGGCTTGGTGACTCTCCTCTGTCCTCTTTTCCCTTTTCGGTTTCCCATCTGTTCACATGGACGGCCATTTCTGCCGCATCGCAACATTCCAGGAGGATATCTGAAAAATGTCGGCATGCCTTCCGACCGATGATTTTTCGGACCTTCTCGGAGAACCCCTCATCGATTCGGAACCCGATGGCATCCTGAAGAAAAGGTATAGCTCTGGAGCACTGGGAATTCTCTGCCCTATTCCATCTACCTTCAACAGACAGTATTTCCAGAGTGGACAGGCCTATAGCAACATCCACCTCCAATCCATATATGTCATCCTCCAGGACGCCACGGGCAAGCAGGGTATCTTCATCCTTTCTGTAAATACTGACCAGTTTATGGCGTGCGAATTGGAGCATACGTTTCTACCGCTTTTTGAACAAACCCATTCAAATTCTCGCAGACTGGAAAAATCTCATACTATATCATTTCTGTGGTTTAATCCCTTCCATAAGTGGACTTCCCGGTGCAAGGGCAGCACAGCTATTGTAAAGTCTGGGATTTGACCTCACCATATTTTCGAAGAATTCCCTCTCTTCCAATTTGTCTTTGGGCACAGAAAGCAGTACCTCTTTCGTGAAGGTGAGGATCACGCCATCGCAGCACTCCTCCACCATGAACACTAATTGCTTCTCAACCTGCGATCCCCCCATGAGCCCTTTAATGATCTTTTTCATGCCCGGTCCGACCCGAATACCGATCACCTTTCTGAGAGCGTCCGTAACTTGGATCTCTTCTTCCCCAAATGAACGTGTAATCTTCCCCCTCACATCAATCACTTCAAGATCAGGGATTCTTACCGTGACCTCCACTAGGGCATCCGTTAATGTATCCTGAAGACGGCACGAGGATCTCATGGTCTTCTCATCGATTTGTTCCACACTGGTACATCTGTTTCTGGAAAAACAAAGTATATCAGCCATTATTTTGCCTCTTCGTAAGAAGAAAATGAGGCGTTCATAGATGTACGCCGCAGTGACGAGGGACGAGGGTAACGCAGCCCTTCGACTTTGCTCAGGGCCGCGAGCCTGTCAAACGGCAGATGGACGTTTTCGACAGCCTCTACACCTTTCGCTCCTTATCCTCCCAGTACTTGGCCCGCAATTCCCTCTTTAAGATTTTTCCGTAATTGTTCTTGGGCAACTCATCCACAAAATCCACGGATTTCGGTTTCTTATAGCTAGCGATATGATCTTTACAAAAAGCGATCAATTCATCCTCCGTGACAGATCCCCCCTCAACCAATGATACCACAGCCTTAACCGCCTCACCCCATTTGGGGTCAGGAACCCCCACAACAGCCACCTCCCTGACGGCTGAATGGCATATCAGAACCTCCTCGATCTCGCGAGGATAGATATTCTCTCCACCGCTTATGATCATGTCCTTTGACCGATCCATAATGAATAGATACCCGCCTTCATCCATATAGCCCACATCTCCTGTATGGAGCCATCCATTTTTGAGCGTCTCTGCTGTGGCTTCAGGGTTACGCCAGTACCCTTTCATCACCAGGTCTGAGCGCGTCACGATCTCTCCCGCCTCGCCAGGTGGAAGTTTTTTATCATCTGGGTCAAAGATCTCCACCTCCACATCCGTGCGCGGGAACCCTGCGGAGGAAAGCCGTTTCATTTGCTCTGGCGTGCCATCCAAGACGTGATCTCTTTGCGGGAGATAGGTGATGGTCATGGGAGATTCCGCCTGCCCATACAGCTGTACGAGACATGGCCCCAATTTCATCATCGCCTCTTTCAGATCTTCCACCAGCATGGGCGCACCGCCATAATTCAAGGCTTTCAGAGAGCTGTGATCATATTTGTCCACCGCATCACTTTCCACCATAAATTTAATCATGGTTGGGGCAGCGAACATATTGGTCACCCGGTAGTCTTGAATCGCCTTGAAAATCAGATCAGGATCAAATGCTTTAGACTCCAAGATGATGTTTGCCGCCGCTTTACCTATGTTAGGTAAGGCATAGAGGCCACTGCCATGGGAGAGTGGGGCTGCATGAAGAGCCACGTCATCCGCGCCGAAACCGGGGCGAATATCTGCATAAAAATTCATTGTCATGGCGAGCAGGTTGCGGTGGGTCAACATGGCGCCTTTTGGCGTTCCCGTTGTTCCCGAGGTGTAAAATAGCCATGCGAGATCGTCAACTTGAACTTCAGCATCTGTAAATTCTTCAGATTCTGTGGATATCAGCTTTTCATAATCAAGAAGTTCGCCTTCAGCACCTGACAGTGTAATACGGTGTTGAGCCTTTTTTATTCGCCCTCGAATATCAACCATAGATTCATTGAATTCAGGGGATAGAATAACGGCCTTTGCATCAGAGTGGTCTATTATAAAAGCAAACTCATTAGGATGGAGACGCCAGTTGATGGGCACTGCTCCACAGCCGGCCTTGAAACAGGCAAACATAGATTCCAACATTTCAGGGTAGTTAGATTGGAGCAGCGCCACATTGTCTCCCTGCCTGACACCCAGCTTGTACAGCGCGTTTGCAAGGCGATTCGCTCTGGCGTTAAATTGAGTATAGGTAAATCTCCTGGAACCGTGCACGATGGCCAGATTGTTCGGGAAGGTCCCCGCTGATTTTGTCAGTAATTTACCAATGTTCACGGTCTCCTCCCGCTTCCCTAAAAAGGGGAAGACATCCTCATGAGACCATCAATTTTTTGCCTCGTTTCTTTTGCAAATTGGCCAAGATGCATTATATTTCTAAAATAAAGTGTCATGTAACAGCGCCGGGACATAAAGTCAAACGGACAATTCATTCTGTGGGGAGAACACGGGAGAAAGCATGAATCAGGATAGCGCAATCATCGAATGTTCCAGCTGCGGCACCAAAAATCGAGTCCCCAAAGGGCGATTGAAAGATAACCCCATTTGCGGCAAATGCAAAGCCATTTTGAAGCCAGAAACCTTGGTCGTCAAATGTTCGGAGTGCGGTGTAAAGAACAGACTTTTTAAGGATTTGCTCGACGACCAACCCAAATGTGGCAAATGCCATGCACCTCTTCAAGCCATTCCATATTATAATCACCCCACCTTCATTACTGATCGAAACTTCAATCAGGAAGTCCTCGCTTTTCCAGGCCCTGTTCTCATGGAATACTACTCCCCCACGTGCGCCTACTGTAAAACACTTGATCCCATCCTTGATCAACTGGCATCCGAGTATGCGGGTCAGATCAAAGTAGGGAAGATGAATATAGATCAAAATCCCCTTACCGCTTCCCAGTACGATATCATGAGCACGCCCACCATGATTCTGTTCAAAAACGGAAAGCAGATCAATAAATTGCTCGGTGCCGTATCTAAACAAGAAATAGAAGGCCATTTGCGTTACATCCTTTAGCAGGACGACTTGCGGCAAATTCCCCCTGCCCCCCTCGGATATTGGGGGATTTTGAAGTGAGTAGGTGGTTGACATGCATTCCCGGATGGGGAATAGTCCCCCATATGAAATTCCTCGCCGACTTGCATGTCCATTCCCGCTTTTCCCGAGCTACTTCGCGCAACCTGGATCCGGAGCATCTTGCCCTCTGGGGAAAGAAGAAGGGGATCACCCTTATCGGAACAGGCGATTTCACCCATGCTGGGTGGTTGTCTGAGCTTCAGGATAAACTGATCGAAGCGGAAAATGGCCTTTATCGATTAAAACCTGAACTGGAGACGTCCATCGAAAGGGAGGTCCCCGCGTCCTGCCAGAAACCAACAAGATTTGTGCTCTCCGGAGAGATAAGCTGCATCTATAAGAGGGAAGGAAATACCCGCAAAATTCACCATCTCATCCTCATGCCTGACATGGACGCCGTTTTCAGGCTGAACAAAAAACTTGATCGAATCGGAAACCTCTCCTCTGATGGTAGGCCCATCCTGGGTCTGGATTCGCGAGACCTCCTGGAGATTGTGCTTGAAGTGAGTGAGCGGGCCTTTTTTATACCCGCCCATATCTGGACACCCTGGTTTTCCCTCTTTGGTTCCAAGTCGGGTTTCGACGCCATAGAGGAATGCTTTGGAGACCTCACTTCTCATATCCATGCCCTTGAGACGGGCCTCTCCTCTGACCCCCCCATGAACCGGCGTCTGTCCGCCATCGACAAATATCTGCTCGTTTCCAACTCCGACGCCCACTCCCCTGCGAAACTGGGCAGGGAGGCGAACATCTTTGACACAGCGTTGGATTATGACAAAATATTGCAGGCCATGATCCAGAGGAGTGGCTTTGAAGGCACCATCGAGTTCTTTCCTGAGGAAGGCAAATACCATTTTGATGGGCACCGTAAGTGCCAGGTCAGATTCCACCCCAAGGAGACCAGGGCTCACGACGGGCTCTGTCCTTCGTGCGGCAAGCCTTTGACCATTGGCGTTCTCCACCGGGTGGAGGCGCTTTCAGACCGTGACAAGCCTCAACTCTCAAAAGATTTCTACTGTCTGATTCCTCTCACCGAAATCCTCTCTGAGATATTTGATTGTGGCCCTTCAACAAAGAGGGTGGCTTCCACCTATGAAGACCTACTCGTCGCCCTCGGTCCAGAACTTCATATTCTCATGGATGCTCGACCGGAAAATATCGAGAAGGCGGGAGGCGTTCTCCTTTCAAAGGCCATCCACAGGATGAGGCAAAACCAAGTCATCCGCGAGGAAGGTTACGATGGAGAATATGGCACCATCCGTTTATTCGAAGAGGCTGAAAGGGATGCGTTGGTGGGACAGTGTGCTCTCTTCCACGCCCCAAAAAGAGAAAAACCTGGCCTGAAAAAGGAGTTTAGAGATGAGGGAGTTGCTAAAAAGAAGAAAGAGACGCCTCAACATCCTGACCATACTTTACCTTCAGATCCGATTCTTGGCCCTTTGAATCCAGAGCAGAGGGAAGCCGTGCTCCATTACGGCAGCCATCTCATTGTCGTGGCTGGACCAGGAACCGGGAAGACTATGACCCTCTCCCACAGGATTGCCCACCTCATTCAATCCGGACACGCTTCACCAAGCCAAGTCCTTGCCCTTACCTTTACCAATAAGGCGGCCCGGGAGATGGAGGAAAGAATATCCAATCTCCTGCCTGAACAGGCAGAAGGTGCTGTCTGGGTATCCACGTTTCATGGCTTTTGCCTACAGGTCTTGAGAAAAGAAGGGGAAAACCTAAGTCTCCCCCCTTCCTTTAACGTCTGTTCAGAGCTGGATGTGCCGATTCTTGTTAAACGTGTCATTTCCGAATCTGGGGGGGAGAAACGGATCGCCAACAAGCTCATGAAAGAGCTCCCCCGACTGAAAATCGCCTCCGTTATGGTGGATAAAAAGGCCCCAGATCACAGCGCCCTTCTTCCTTATTTTGAAAGCTACCAGCAAAAGCTGCGTGAGCTGGGCATGTTTGATCTGGATGATTTGCAGGTGGAAACCCTAAGGCTTTTTTACGAGTTCCCTGAAATATGCAGCAAGTACGCAGAGAGATTTCTGAAGATCTTTGTGGATGAGTACCAGGATACCAATAGCGTCCAGGTAGCCCTTCTGAAAGCGCTCATCCAAATGGGCTCTGGCGAAATTTGTGCCATTGGAGACCCTGATCAGGCCATCTATGGTTTTCGAGGGGCAAACCTAGAGAACTTCTACCGTTTTTCCGAGGACTTTCCCGGAGCAAAAGAGGTCAAGCTTTCAAAAAATTACCGCTCTTCTCAAGTCATTCTCAGTGGGTCCTCTGGCCTCATGAGAAGACAAGAGCCTCTTAGGGGAGTCCTGGGAGGGGGAGATCCCATCCGCTTTGCTTCGTGTCGGACCCACGCTGAAGAGGCTGAGATGATCGTGGAACAGATTGAAAAGCTGCTGGGGGGTACCACCTACTTTTCATTAGATAGTGGCAGGGTATCCTCCCATGAAGATGGGGAAAACTTCGGTTTCGGGGATATCGCTGTGCTTTTTCGTCTGAACGCCCAGGGTGATGGGCTTCAGGAGGCCCTGGCAAGGGCCGGCATCCCTTTCATAAGGTCGGGGGAGAAGCCCCTCATTCACCGGTATCCGGCAAACATTGTTTGGCGGTTTCTGCATGCCCTCCAATACCCAGAGAATCCTTACCACCTTAAAACCTACCTGGATCTGCCGGATGTGAAGAATTTGGACGCAAAAGAGCTTCTTAGAAGATGTGAGACCGAGGAATCCTTGGAAGACCTCATTGACAAGGCTGCGACGTTGCACGAATTCGATCTCTCATCGGAGGACTCAGCCGAAACCCTCCGCCGCATGAAAGCGACGGCTGCAAATTTTCAAGGGGATCTAAAGTCTTTTCTGGATATCCTCTCTGTTGAGCGGGGCATCGACCTCGCGACGCTTTCAGGAGATCGTGTGGCCCTCATGTCCCTTCATGCGGCCAAAGGTTTGGAATGGCCTGTTGTATTCATCACCGGGTGCGAAGAGGGACTTATCCCCTGTACGCTTTTTGGAGACCGGGATGAGGAGGAGGAGAAAAGGCTCTTCTACGTGGGGATGACCCGTGCCCGCTCAAAACTCATGTTATCCAGTGCGAGCCGAAGGACGATAAACGGGAGGGTGCTTCAGATGAAGCCCTCCCCATACCTGGGTCTCATCCCTGG
>CP070840.1:914021-917051 GCA_020342025.1 Deltaproteobacteria bacterium | reverse complement strand
TGTTCAATATAAAAGGGAGGTTAGAATGAATATCTACATTGGCAATTTGTCGTATGAGGTCACCGAAGAAGATTTACAACAGGCTTTTGAGGCCTTCGGGCAGGTCGAATCCGTCAATATTATAAAGGACAAGTTCAGTGGCAGATCAAAAGGATTCGGATTCGTGGAGATGCCCGATAAAGCCAACGCCCAATCCGCGATCAACGAGCTGAACGGCAAGGAATTGAAGGGACGGGCTCTTAACGTTAATGAGGCTCGCCCTCGCACCGAAAGTCGCGGTGGTAGAGGAGGATATGGTGGTGGCAGAGGAGGACGAGGGGGTGGAAGACAAGGGGGTGGGCGGAGATTCCAGTAAACGGCACTCTGACGTAATAAAGCCATAGAAGAACTTTCCCGCCCACCAAGATGACTATGACAAGTCCTTTTTATCTCATGAGCAGAAAGGGAAAGGATAGATACCTCAAAGAACCTCTGGAGCAAGAAAATTCATGGGGAAAGATCACACTATCAGAGGATTGAAGCTACAATGTCAAACTTGTGGTTGTTGGAGGTGGCTACGGAAATACGAGAGAAGCAAGGGTTACTGAAATCTCCTTGAACGACAAATTGAAGTGACGTGGTGGTGAAATGAAACATGGAGGTGAGTTGAGATGAAGGATTTGGTCGCATACATAGCGAAGGCGCTAGTGGACAAGCCAGAGGAAGTCGTGGTGACAGAAATAGTGGGACAGCAAACCTCTGTGATTGAGTTGAAAGTGGCCAAGGAAGATTTCGGAAAAGTGATCGGCAAGCAGGGGCGTACGGCGCAGGCCATCAGAACGATACTGGGGGCAGCTTCCAAGAAAATAGGCAAGCGATTCGTTTTGGAGCTTCTTGAATAAACTTGGGCTACGTCTTATTCGCCTGCCTCCTCATCGCGGGCGCGATGCAAGCTTGCTGTTAATGTACTCGCCGGCTTTGGTTTAATTGTCTTCGATGCAGAAATCTTGATCTGCTCTCCCGTTTTGGGTTCCTCCCGCTTCTAGTTTGCCTCGGGCTCACCGAGAAGATTGCAAATCCTGTCACCGTTATCCGATCGCGCTTAGTGAGGGTTCTTTTTAGTGTATCCATGGCGGTGTCCAAAACTCTTCCAATGCCCGAGAGATATCCACATCTCCAGCAACTGCCTCAATCGGTTCCGGTTGTTCCTATGAATTCCCCTTTCCTTACGGGCACCTCGTATGCCGAGGCCCATTGGAGGTTTTGCTAGAACGTGGCGGAATGGAGGGATTCACGCCCCTTCCTGCTCACCCTCGGGGGTGCCCCACCGCTTCAGTGTATCTCGCTCAGAGACAACGGTTTTCACTGGAAACTCAGGAAAGTCCAGTCTCTAAGGTAATTGACACGAGATTCCGTTTTCCTTACAGTTGTTTTGTTTGAGAGTGAGGCTCCCCGCTCTTAAGGGCGGCGCAACCTACTGCGCCGAAGGAGCCGCTTAGGCTATGAAGGTAGAGTTCCACTGAACGCGGATAGAGGATTACTAAAGAGCTCAATCAGTATCTGCAATACAGGGTCGATGGGATAAAGAAGTGAGCGAGCTTGGGTCGAAAGACAGAGGGCAAGGAAGAGGAGAGACAGCATGAACGTTGAAATCATTATAGTAGGAACCGAGTTCTTGTTGGGCCGGATGGTAGACATGAATTCTACCTGAATAGTCGATTTGTCAGGATTTCCGACGCGCGGGGCGAGAGAGAGGCAACTCAGTTAAGTACAGGGGATATATGAAAGGGTCCAAATGGCTTGAAAGAGGTGGAATTTGGTGATAAGAGGGGTGCCATAGGGCGCCTTTGTTGATTGTGGTTGCCTGGGGCGAAGAATCTTGTATGCACAGGCCGGAGCAGGCCTTTTTCTGAATTTTCCTCCCTTTATCATTTGGAATAGATTTTTGGAAAAATAACTAAACGAACATTCTAGTCAATGCTTACCGTCTACCATTTTGTGACCACCCTTGCGATTATTTTCGGTTTTCCTCTGTTTTTCGTTTTTGAGAATAGGGGCCGTCTTAAAGAGAGGCTGGCCTTAAATCTTCCACGTCTCAAAATGCCTGAAAGAGGGAGAATATGGGTACATGCCCTTTCGGTTGGGGAAGTCCTTTCGGCAATCCCGGTGCTTGAAGCCATCAAGACGAGATATCCATCCCGAGAGGTTGTACTCTCCGTAAAGACAAATACCGGCTTACAAGTTGCAGGAGAAAAGCTTAAAGATACGGTCGATTTTTTGCTACCCATGCCCCTTGACTTCTGGTGGTCAAATAAGAGGCTGACAAACATGATCACGCCGGGCGTTTTCATCCTTGTAGAAACAGACATCTGGCCGGGGCTAGTTTCACTGCTAAAAAAGAGGGGGGTTAAGACATTCCTAGTAAACGGAAGGGTTTCTCCCCGCACTGGAAAGAATTACACTAGATGGCGATTTTTGGTCAGCATGGTGTTGGATCAGTTTGAACTACTGCTCATGCAAACAGAATTGGATGAATCTCGGATCCTTGAAACGGGAGTTTCGCGCGATAAGGTAAGGGTTTCTGGGAACATCAAGTTCGATCAGAAATGGGAGCCCCTTGATAACCAGGAGCTCCAAAGGTGGCGTGGGCTATTGGGTGTGAAAGAAGGTCCTATCTGGGTAGCAGGAAGTACTCATGATCCAGAAGAGACGATCATTTTCAATGTATTCGAGAAACTGAGCAAAGTGTTCACGAACCTTTCGCTCATAATATGCCCAAGGGAGGCAGCTCGGTTTGGGACAGTGGTATCCCTTGCCCGGGAGCGCGGCTTCAGCGCTATTAGAAGAACCCAGCTACCGTCGCAAAGTGAAACATACAACGTTTTCGTCCTTGATACCATTGGAGAACTGAGCGAGGTGTATAGCGCGGCCGATGTGGCCTTTGTGGGTGGGAGCCTGACGCCCTTCGGAGGTCATAATCTGCTGGATCCGGCAAGATTTGGGATACAAGTAGTTTTCGGCCCTCACACATTAAATTTCGACGCCATGTCG
>CP070840.1:909517-913921 GCA_020342025.1 Deltaproteobacteria bacterium | reverse complement strand
CCAGTTGATCGTCAGTAAACAGGGCAGCCGTATGGGAATGGGCGATCTCTGCGCTCGCTTTGAAACGGTTTGATTTATGAACCAGTATGGGTTTCTGGGAATTTGAGGCAATTTCTATGAATCGCCTGCCATCGGTGAATCCTTCCAGATATAAAAGGATGATTTTAGTCCCTTCATCATGGATCAGATATTCCAAAAGGTCATTTTCATCCACGTCCAGTTTGTTGCCCAACGAGACGAATTTATTGATTCCAATATCCTCTTCTGCCAAGAACCCAAGATAGCTCAACCCTACACCACCACTTTGTGCCAAAAGAGATACCGGACCGAGTGAGATTTCTCTTCGCAGCTGGATGAATGGAAGGGCTAATCCGTTTTCCAGATTGGTCACACCGATACCATTTGGACCGATAATACGAATGCCATACTTCTTGGCCACAACCAGGCAGGCGTTTTCAAGGGATTTCCCCACTTCGCCCAATTCAGAGAAGCCGCCTGACTCTATGACCACCCATTTGATTCCCTTTCGGCCACACTGTTCTAGGATTCCAGGGATGGTTTTTGCCGGAGTAAGGATCACGGCAAGATGAATGTCATGGTCAATCTGCTCTACAGAGGGATAGATCTGTTGTCCAAATACAACCCCTTTTTTCAGGCCTATGGAAAGGATTTCCCCCTCGTATCCGAACATGAGGCAGTTCATGACGATGTTCTTCCCAAGATTATTCTGGTCCGGAGATACGCCTATGACCGCAATACCTTTGGGATAGAAGAAGTTGGAAAATTGTTTATGTGTGCTCATCAGCGCGTTTTCCTTCTTCTGATTTTTCTGGCCTCCTCTTTCCAACCTTTCCGCCTCTTGCCCTTGGCACGGCGAGACCGATCGGGGTCCCTGTCCAAATCCAGAACAAAGGTGCCTGCTTCAAAGTCAGCTCTTCTCTCGGGAGTTTTCTCTCTTTTTCTCTCAGGAATCCTCACGTTTTCTTTGGACACGGGAGGGCCGTTGATAAACTGGGCAGGAATTTGATCGGTTAGGTAAAGGTTGCCAAATGGACAGAAGGAAATGCCCTCCTTCCACGCGGAGGCAGCCATAATCTCCAGCACCACAGGCTTTTGATCCCGACGCCGCCCGATTCTCACGGCCATCTCTCGATCCGGTGAAAGGACAAGGTATCTCCCTTCACCCGCGGTCAAACCCTTTTCCATGACCGCCGGGTGGGCCCTTCTCCTCACGGCAACAAAAAGGATTTTGGGCGGGGACGGAGTCGGATTCTCAAGATCGAGATGCCAGCGTCTATCCAAGGCCCTAATGCGGTCCCCTTCTGGTTGGAAAAGGGCGCGGTCCTTTCCTAACAGGACCTCATTGATATGACCCTCTCTCACATAACCCCAGCCTGGCTCCTCATGAAGAGCCCAGAGAAATTCCTTGTATGTCACAAAGCCTTCACTGTCGGGTACGAGACCGAATTCGTCAGGTTTATGCCCCAGAATATAGAGCATAAAGCGGGCCAGATTATGGGCCTTTATCTGGTTTCTTTTAGACACGCCTACTGCCTTTTACGCTTCACCTCCCCAAATCTTTTGGTGACGTTCAAAAGTGTTGGCATATGATATGGTTCGGCCGGAGGCAATGCTGGAGAATCGACTATCTGACTATACGTTGCCGCTTCAAAAGATTGTTTCAACACTGTTGAATGTGACTGATAATAGTGGACCGATTGCTCGGTCTATTTGGGTTTTTCCCTGTAACGTTAACAGCAACTTGCCTTGTTGGCACGACCTTCTTGAGAGACTGGCTCGAGACCACCAGAGTTGTCTGCGGCGTCAATAACACAGCAACAGGAATCACCCTTTCTTCCCAATGCTGTATTGATGACCGCAGCGGCACAGCCCACCCCAGGCCTTACACTGATCGCATCCGCAGGACAATTCACAGAACATGCCCCGCATTCTATACACGCATCGCGCTCCTGGATAACGGCTACGCCATTGTTCAGACCAAAAACGGCATGGGGGCAGACAAGGAGACACATGCCACACCCTACACACTTATCCTGGTGCATACCCAAAGTTACCACATCTTTGAGATAGATCATTCGAGCCACGATTCAACTCCTTATGCCATGATCAACGCGCTAATCCATAGCGCAAGGCCGGAGAAACAACCGCCAATCTGCAGCGGTAGTGCCCAGCGCATCTCCTTTTTCACGCCGGAAAGAGAGGTGTAAGTGGAGGCACCCGTGAAGTTCATGGCCAAATAGGCCGTGGCGGCGAGAACGACAAGAGCCCAGGCCAGAATCTCCAAACGGGCCTCCCAAGAGACCAAATTACCCCACTGGGAGGCCATGAGCCCTGCTGCTGCGAACAGTCCTAAGACCAGGCCTTTGAACGAGAATGCCCGGCCTGGCAGCCAGGGTAACAACAGAGGGGTCAAGACCGCTCCGGCCATAACAGCGGTGAGGAGGGCCGGGATAGAAAGAAGGCCGTGACGCAGAATATTCTCCCAAAACCCTTCAGGTCCCAGAAGAGCGCTGATGATAAGCATGAGGGGGATAATGAGAAGGACCACCTTCAGGGCCTCCACCAGCTCCAAGGGGATAAGTACCATCCTTTCCCAGGTGGTAAAGGTTTTGAGTCGCATCATTTGGGTCGCTTTCAATCCAACCTTCATGAAGTCAGGCAGATCTGCAGCGCGGATGGGACCATATATGACTTTAAAACCGGAAAGCTTCTTCACCTCATGGGCCGCAACCCCGGGCCCGGACAATTGGGGCAGGATTAAATTCCGGTGGCTGACAATACGCTCCAGGCCACTGGACTGGATACGCCTCACGAGTTCGGTCGTCCCAAAGGTCCCTTTTCCAGCAGCACACCAGACGTTAATGCCTTGGGTATCCAGAACCAGGATCCAGACATTGAGGCCGCGCAGGGACCCGCGGAGTCGGTCAAAACTCATCTTGTAATTGGCCGTGACCAGAAGTGGGGATTGGTCATTGGGCGAACCCAATGCATAGAGCCCCGGTTCTACGGTGTAATGCATTCGTCCAATCCCCCAGCGGGCCTTGAAACTTCCCATGCGATCGGCCCAACCCAGGGAGGAGGAAATCTGGGGGACTTCTCCGCCCGGCGTTTGGATCACGCCGGTGACAAAGGGCTGATCCAGGCTGGGCAGGCCCAACTGGGCCTCTCCGCCTCTAGGTCAGCAGCTTGTGTTACCTGTGGGCAATGTGTTAAAGCCGGCGCCCTCAACTTTTTCCATAGTGATCCTTTTGTCGTCCACGAAAACCATCTCCTCAGGAGTTATTGGCGAAACGCCGCCTCAAATCCAGGAGTCGATGAAGGTAATATCTCATTCATAGCACTTTAAAACATTACAAAACCCTGACGCAAATTCTAATATCCTGAGCCATGAAGGCCGCTAGATGCGACAGGGACCCGCGGCACACGCATTTTGCATGGCATGCAAAAAGATTCTTACGCCATCATAGACTTCAGCCCGTTTCTCCTCTGGGATGGCAGTCTGGATCACACCCAAGAACCTTGAAATACAAGCCCAGACCCGTTTCCGGACCGACTCTCCCTCTTTGGTCAATGCCAGGTTAATGGCTCGGGAGTCTTGATTCGATTTTTGCCGACGAACGAGCCCCTGCTTGACCAAGGGGCTGACCAGACGTGTCGTGGTGCTCTTGTCCACAGAAAGTACCTTGTGGAGCTCTGAGAGTCTCAATTGGCCCTTTTCAGCAACGAGATCAAGAATGAAAAATTGTGAGAAGGTGAGATCTTCACAAAAGACCGCTTCCTGCTGGCAGCAGCGAATGGCTCGGGACAAGTCTGATAGGAGCGAGAACATCTGGCGATTACTGTGAGGCAATTTCTCGTGCATAGTTGTAGCATACAACTAATTCGTTCTTTGTCAAGGAAAAAGTTTGAAAAACAGCCTCCTCAGGGGTAAAGATGAGTGGGTGAGGTCTAATATGACAGATAAGCGCAATTTTCCTGTTGAATCAAGGGACAGGGCCATAAAATTTTGCTATAGTCAAGAAGCTGAGAGTTGCGGCGGGCGGTCTAGGAGATGCCATGTGCCGCAGTCCTTGAGGGCCATTGGGAGGGAGGCATTTTATGAAGATCCACTGCCCTGGGTGCAATAAGGCCTATGATATTCCGGAGGAGAAGCTCTCGAAGCCGTTGGTTAAGGCCGTTTGTAAACAATGCAGCACGAAGATGATCATTGACCGCGACTCGAAGACGGCAAAAACGGTCTCCACGGCTGACTCACAAATTTTGGAGGAGACCAGGGAACTGGAATCATTCCAGGAAATTCCAGGAAACGTCTCTAAGGGACTGACAGCTTCGGAGCAAGAACCTTCCGAATCCCCGCCTTTGCAAATCCCAAACTCAGTTATG
>CP070840.1:906369-909417 GCA_020342025.1 Deltaproteobacteria bacterium | reverse complement strand
TCCAAGTTAATCAGCATAGACGAAAAATACGTTTCACCTTCGTACACCCGGCCATATCCCCTTGTGGTGGAAAAGGCCCGAGGTGTTTGGATCCATGACGTGGACGGCAATGAATTCCTTGATTTCACAGCAGGCATTGCTGTTTGTGCCACAGGCCATTGCCACCCCAAGGTTGTGCAAACCATCAAAGAGCAGTCTGAACGGCTGATTCATATGTCAGGTACGGACTTCTATTACACGCCTCAAATTGCTCTGGCAGAAAAACTGGCCTCTTTGGCCCCAGGAGATAGGGCCAAAAAGGTCTATTTTGGGAATTCGGGAGCCGAGTCCGTGGAAGCAGCCTTTAAGCTGGCCCGCTGGCATACACGACGTGAACTGAACATCGCATTTTTTGGGGCCTTTCATGGTCGCACCATGGGAGCCCTCTCCCTTACGGCAAGCAAGATCATTCAGAAAAAGCATTACTATCCCTTTGTCCCGGGAATCACACACATCCCCTATCCCAATTGTTACCGGTGTCCCTACAATCTATGCTATCCGGATTGCGGTGCAGAGTGTGCCCACTGGATCGAGGAAACACTCTTTCGAACAACCATGCCCCCAGAGGAGGTGGCTGCCATTTTTGTAGAACCCATCCAGGGAGAGGGCGGCTACATTGTTCCACCGCCTGAGTTCCACCAGGAACTCCGTAGGATCGCCACGAACTATGGCATCCTGTTTGTGGTGGATGAGGTCCAGAGCGGGATGGGCCGCACAGGCAAGATGTTTGCCATCGAACACTACGGCGTGGAGCCCGATATAATGGCTCTGGCGAAAGGCATCGCTTCAGGCATGCCTCTCGGGGCCATGGTGGCTCCGGCGGAAATTATGGATTGGGAGGCAGGCTCTCATGCATCCACTTTCGGAGGTAATCCGATTTCTTGTCAAGCCGCTCTGACGACTATTCAATTGATCGAGGAAGAACTTATGGCCAACGCGACAGTCCAAGGGGAACGCATGATAAAGGGGCTCAGAGAACTGCAGAATTCCTATGAATGCATGGGGGATGTTCGCGGTAAGGGCCTCATGATTGGCGTGGAATTTGTGAAAGACCGGGAGACCAAGGAAAAGGCCATAAAATGGCGTGGCGAGGTCATCGCAGCCGCCTTCAGAAAGGGATTGTTGCTATTGGGGTGCGGCGAAAACACGATACGTTTCTGTCCGGCGCTCACCGTGACAAAAGATGAAGTGGATGTGTGCCTGAGCATATTCGAAGAAGCCGTTCGGGAAGTGGCGAACGCAAACTCGGCGTGAGCGAGCGTGAAGAGGGAAGGAGCGTTTCCACTTCAGGAGCATCCCGCATGAGCGGGATTTAAGGAGCGCTGCGCTCGAGGCCAGAAGACCAAAATTCTAATGCCAAATGTCCCCAGTGAAATAGGCTTAACCCCATTTGAATGAGCTCAGCCCCAGCAGAATAGCGTTCGGATTCCACGGGGTAAACATTCAACAGGGCAAGTATTTCACGGGGTAGGCAAAATCTTTACCCTGTGGAATTCCGCGCAGCGGACCCCTCAAGGGGATTCCACAGGGTAGATGCCAATTGAAGTCCTAACTCCCAATGTCAAAACCCAAGTTTTAATCTCTTAGATTTTGAGATTGGTAATTTGGGTTTGGAGCTTTATTTGGCATTTGAGCTTTGAACTTTGACATTCAAGGTTGCACTTTCCTAACCGTGTTCGTCGTTTCGCGTTTTCGTGATAAATTTCTGGTTCCTGAAAGTTTGGTTTTGAAACGGTCCGTTTTTTGGACCTTTTAGATCTGTGAAATCCTGTTAATCCTGTCTAAAAGTCTCGTCTTTTTAGGCGGGTCTCGTGTCTAAGATGATCTAATGGAAGGTGAGTGTTATGGAGGCGATTTTAAAGACGTTGGATATAGTGGGTGAGCAGTCAGGAGCAGGTACCGGTTCCTGGTTGAAGTGCAAGGGCGAAATTCTCGAGTCCATCTCTCCCATCGATGGAAAGGAGATTGGACGCGTTCAGTGTGCCAGTCGGGAAGACTATGAAAAGGTGGTCCTCAGCGCCATTGATGCATTCCAGGAATGGCGAATGATTCCCGCTCCCAAAAGAGGAGAGATCGTTCGTCAGATTGGAAACGCGTTAAGGGATTACAAAAAAGACCTGGGAGCCCTGGTGACCCTGGAGATGGGGAAGATCCTTGTTGAGGGGGAAGGGGAGGTCCAGGAGATGATTGATATGGCCGACTTTGCTGTTGGCCAGTCCCGCATGCTCTACGGGCTTACCATGCACAGTGAACGGCCTAAACATCGGATGTATGAACAGTGGCACCCCTTAGGTCCCATCGGGGTGATCACCAGCTTCAACTTTCCTGTGGCTGTATGGGCATGGAATGCCATGATCGCACTGGTTGCCGGGGACACAGTGATCTGGAAACCCTCCTCTAAAGTTCCGTTGACCGCGATTGCTACCATGAAGATAGCATGGCGTGTTTTGAAGGATAACGGACTTCCAGATGGGATTCTCAATGTGGTGGTCGGAAACAGGAAGGAGGTGGGCGAAACCCTGATCGGAGATACCCGGGTTCCCCTCATCTCTGCTACCGGTAGTGTCCCTATGGGCCGGCATGTGGGTGAGGTGGTGGCAGCTCGTATGGGGAAAACGCTTCTGGAACTGGGGGGAAACAATGCCATCATTGTGGCGCCCAGTGCAGATCTGGGCCTTGCGGTCCGCGCTATTGTTTTCGGTGCTGCGGGCACCTCGGGTCAACGCTGTACCACCACACGCCGCTTGATCGTGCACAAGAAGAGCTATAAGAGACTCAGCGATGCGCTTATCAAGGCTTACAAGCAGATTCCCATTGGAAACCCAATGGAAGAGGGCATCCTTATGGGGCCTCTTGTTGACCGCGGGCCTGTGGAAGCCATGCAGTTGGCGCTAAAGGCGCTGAATGATGAAGGGGGTCGGGTGCTTTGTGGCGGTGAGGTGCTTTCGGGCGGCCTTTTTGATACGGGAACCTATGTTACACCCTGCATTTGTGAGGCTAGGGCCGATT
>CP070840.1:901900-906269 GCA_020342025.1 Deltaproteobacteria bacterium | reverse complement strand
TTTTTGTCGCCTTTTGAGATTGAAGTGTACCCGGGGCATAAAGTGCTCTGCGGCCAGTTGAAATATCTTCTCTCTCGCCTTTTGTGCCGCCATGATGGCCGCATTGCCCGATGTGAAAGCCCCACGGCTGGCATGGGTCCCCACATCCCAGGGACAGGTGGCTGTGTCCACTTGAGCGATTGTAATTCTATCCGGTGTTACACCTAGGGCCTCTGCCGAGGTAAGGGTAAGGGCTGCGTTAAAGCCCTGTCCCATTTCAATGCCACCGGTCATTACGGAAACGTTGCCGAAGTCATCCAACTTCATGATAACGCCGCATCCGTCCGAACGGTAGACTCTGGCGCCCCCGCCCACATGGAGCAAAGAGGCCATACCCACGCCCCTACTCTTGCCGTTAACCCTCTTTTTCTTTCCTCGCTTCTCTTTCCATTCAAGTCTCTGTGCTACCGTTTTCAAACAGTCTTTAAGACCGCATGTTGTGATATTAAGCCCCATGGGAGAAATCTCATCGGGGATGTTGCCGTTTATTATCCTGAATTCATAGGGGTCCAACCCTGCCACCTCTGCAAGCTGATCCATGTTGCTTTCCACAATCCAGGTGGACTGTGGATTCCCATATCCCCTCATGGCCTGGCAATAGGTGTTATTGGTGTAATACATCTTTGCTTCATAAAAGATATTGGCCACTCGGTAAAGAGAGGAGAAGGTCATCATCATCACACTGGGGGTCGTTGCGCCCCACGAGGTGTACGCCCCGTTGTCCAGGATCATCCGCACATCTCGAAATGTGAGCCTTCCTTCTTTATTGCATCCCTGGGTAATATTTGCCTTGGTCGGCTGCCTCGGCGAGGTGGCCTTGAATTCCTCTTCCCGATTCAGCACAATCTTGACAGGTCTGCCTGTTTTGTAGGCTAAAAGAATAGCAATATATTCATAACAGTGCGTATCCAGACCCGTTCCAAAAGCTCCCCCCAGGGTTGGAACGATTATTCTGGAGTTCTTGCCCTTAAGGCCCATAGCCTCAAGCGCACTGTTAAAATCGTTCTGGGCCAAATAAGGAATCTGGGTCTTGCAGTGAATCAGCAAATTGCTGTTCAGATCAAACTCTGCGATGCATCCCGCCGTTCCCATACAGGCTTGATGGACGATCGGGGTCTCGAAATACCCTTCTGCGATGTAAACGGCCTCCTGCTTTGCCCTTTCAACATCGCCAGCAACAAAGTTCCAGGGGACGGGAACCAGATTGTCTTTTTTGGGTTTCCCTCTAGGATCGAAGTCATGGACGAGCGGAGCACCCTCTTTCATGGCATCTTCAGGTGTGAACACGCCCGCAAGTTCCTCGTATTCCACCTCGATGAGATCAACCGCCTCTTCAGCAATCTCCTGATCAATGGCCGCGACTGCTGCAATTTCATCACGAAACTGCCTGACTTTATCTTTTTTTAGGGCAAAGTTGTCTTTTAGGAATCCGATCCGGATCTCTGGCGTATCATAAGCAGTAATCACTGCCCGGACACCGGGGAGCTTCTTTGCCTTGGACGTATCAATGCGTTTGATTCTGGCGTGTGCGAAATCGCTGTACTTTATCTTTCCGTAAAGCATGCCAGGCCTTACGAGGTCTTGGATATATACAGCCTTTCCCGCTACTTTTTCCGGCGCATCCGGCCTTGGTGTTTCACTGCCGATGAAGCTATATTCACTCATTGCCATCCCAGTTCTTGATGGGTATCAAGATTTCGACCCTAGTCTCATAATGATTCGGCGTTAAACAATGTCAAATGACAAAACGCAAATGCCAAATGAAATCCAAATGACCAAGCCTAAATCCATCAGGTTATCACTGCTCTCAGGACCGTTTAGCATTTGGATTTTGAGCTCCTTTTGTCATTTGAATTTTGGAATTTGTCATTTTTTGGCCAAGCGCCAGATCGAGGGCCTTCAAAGGGCCAAACCGCCTGGCCAGCCTAACCACGCGTTTGTAATTCCTCAGCCGCCTTCTTTATGGAATCAATGATCTGGACATATCCCGTGCAGCGGCACAAGTTGCCTGAAATCCCTCTCTTTATCTGCTCATCGCTAGGATCGGGGATCTCATCCAAGAGCGCCTTTGCAGACACGATCATGCCTGGTGTACAAAACCCACACTGGACTCCTCCATTTTCCACAAAGGCTTCCTGAATGGGGTGAAGCGCATTCCCCTGCCCGAGCATTCCCTCGATGGTCGTTACTTTCTTGCCTTCGATCTCAAAAGCGGGATACAGGCATGAATCCACACTCATGCCGTCCACCAGGACCGTGCATGAACCGCACTCACCCTCACCACAGCCTTCCTTTGTCCCAGTCAGTTGGAAGTTATCTCTGATGACCTGCAACAGCATCTTGTGGGATTCCACTTCAGGAGAGACGTCATAGCCGTTCAGGATGAAGTGAATGACCCTTCGGATTTCGGATTTCGGATTTTGGGTTCCGGATTTTTCTGAATTCGGCCCAGCATCAGTCCTGGGAGATTGCCGCGCTTGTATTAATTCCGCATTCCCACTTCCGCCTTCCGCATTCTTTAAGGCTTGCTGGATAGCTCTCTTTATCAACACCCCGGACATGATCCTTCTGTATTCTTCCGTGGAACGCACATCGGTGATGGGACTTACCTCCTGTTCCTCCATTTGACTGACGCGATCCAATAATTCAGGGCCAATCTCTTCACCCTCTATGAGCTTTTCCACATTTCTCAGCCTTAAAGGCACAGGAGCAACAGCGCCCACAGCCAGTCGGCATTCCCCACATTTCTTCTTATCCATAACCAGCAAGGCCGCGGCATTGACCACGGCGATATCCTGGGCCACTCTACCCACCTTCAGGAAGGCCATGCCTGTGTGGTTCGCTTTCTTCGGGATTTGGATCTGGGTGAGCACCTCCTCGGCCTCCATGCAATTTTCGCCGGGCCCGGTGAAAAACTGATCAATGGGGACCTCCCGTTCGCCACCTGGACCCTGCAATTTCAAAGTGGCCTGCATGACTATGAGGGGAGGAGCACAATCTGCGGAAGGGGCAGCATTGCACAGGTTGCCTCCCACTGTGGCCACATTCCTGACTTGGGGATTTGCAAGCACTGAGACAGCTCGCGCAAGGGCCGGATAGACCTGGGCAATAACCGGGTCCCTTTCCAACTCTCTGAAAGAGGTCATGCTTCCTATGGACAATGCTCCATTGTGGCTTATGGTCTTTAACCGGTCTATTGCCCTCAGGGAGATCAATGTGTCGGGATGAATGGCCCGCTGCTTCATCCTCACAAGAATGTCCGTGCCCCCTGCGATATATTTCCCACGGCCTTTCAATTTCTCCATGAGGGATAAGGCCTGTTTCAGTGTGGAGGGTTGGTGGTATTCAAATTTTTTCATATTTATCCGTTCAAATGAGAGATTGCCTCGGCTTCCTCCGTCAGCCTCGCCATGACATGAAAGCGCCGAATTCCTTATCCCAAAATCTATTCCTGACCTGGTTCAAGATCGGAAATCTAAAATCGGAAATCTAAGATCTATTCCTCTCTATTATCAAAAACCCGCTTGGTCTTTCTTTCAGACCTGGGCAGAGAGCCGTAGTCCACCAACTCCACGCTTGGGCTCACCATGATCTGCTTTTTGATCTCATCCCCTATCATCTTGCTCAATTTCCTGTCTTGGGTGCCTTCCACACCTTGATCCCTTTCCACCTTTAGCGTCATGTAATCTCGTCCATCTTTACCCCTATCAAGAACAACCTGATACTCACTTCCAATCCCGTCGATGCCAGACAAGACGTGATCAATCTGGCCTGGATAGATATTCACCGCGCGGAATATGATCATATCGTCAGAGCGGCCTAGAATTTTGTCGTGTCTCGGCATGATAGAACCGCAGGGGCAATCTCCGGGAACCTGTCTGGTGAGGTCCCTCGTTCGATAACGTATCAGGGGTGCGGCCTCCTTTCTCAGCGTAGTTACCACCATTTCCCCTATCTCGCCCTCATGCACAGGCTTGAGCGTGTCAGGGTCAAGGATTTCCAGGATGTAATAATCGGCCCAGTAGTGGATGCCGGTGTGGAAAACACAATCCAACCCTGTTCCCGGCCCATAAAGTTCAGTCATACCTGGTATATCAAACATGTGTTCCAAATCCAGAAGCTCCTGGATGCGTTTTCTCATGGCATCACTGGTCCGCTCCGACCCGACGGTTAGCTTTTTCAGACTGATTTTTTTGCGAATTCCCCGCCTATTAATCTCTTCAGCCATGAGAAGTGCCATAGACGAAGTGCTCACAAGGAAAGTGGTCTGGAAATCGACCAGAAATTGACACTGCAAATCCAGATTTCCCGGGCCCACCGGAATAACCAC
>CP070840.1:892931-901800 GCA_020342025.1 Deltaproteobacteria bacterium | reverse complement strand
CCATGGGCCTCTATCTCATGGAATCTCTTCGCATCACCCGACTCTTTCCCATCATCGGACAGATGGACGACAAGATGCGCCACCGCATGATCTGGGTGACCTTCACCATACTCCTGGTCCTGGCCTGTGTGGAGTCGGCCCTGGCCTTCATGCGGGACCGGATCGCTGCAGACGTGCAGGCCTTGAGGCAAACCCTGGCCCAGGTGGAGACACCCGTGGCCTTCAACAGCTGGATTCCCACCGTAGGACAGATGGTTATGGGGTTCATTTTGCCTTTTGCCCTGGCCTTCGTGGCCATACCCCTGGAGTCGTTTGTCCAATCCTCACGCACCGTAGTGGGTGAAACCGTCGCTGCCATCATGCGGGGGACCGCATTCCTCCTTCGCCTCATGGGAAATATTTCCAGGTATGCGGGAGAGCTCTTGGTGAATATTTACGACCTGCTCGCCTTTCCACTTCTGTGGGTGGAAAATTTTCTCCGCCACAGGAAAGAACAGATGGACATGGATCAGTCTGAAATGATTATGAACGAGGAGGTGTGATCGTGAAGAAGTGCTTTAGCTCAGTCATCGTAATAATCATGTTCCTATCTCTCGGTAGCTGCGCGGATACCACCAGTCGTAGCACGGGAGTCTACATGCTCCTGGATAGTTCAGGGACGTATACACAGGAGTTGAAACAGGCGCAGGCCATTATTAACTACCTTCTTGGCACCTTGCAATCAGGGGATAGCTTCGGCATCGCAAAGATCGACAGCGCCAGCTTCAGCGAGAAAGACATCATCGCCAAGATGACCTTTGACAAGCGGCCGTCGGTCACCAATAAGCAGAAGCGTCTCTTTAAACAGAGTGTGGACACGTTCCTGGCTTCAGTAAAAAAGGGAAGCGCCTACACGGACATTACAGGGGGGCTCTTGCAGGCCTCTGAATACCTCCACGAGACGGGTGCAGGAAAGAAGTACATCCTCATCTTCTCTGACCTGAAAGAGGACCTGAAGAAGGGACACATCCGCGACTTTCCTATCCAGGTGCCGGGTTGCGAGGTGGTGGCCCTCAACGTGACCAAACTGCGAAGCGATAATGTGGATCCCCGGGAATACTACGGCAGGGTCCAGAAGTGGGAAGAACGCGTCACAGAAGGCGGGGGTAACTGGCGGGTCATCAATGACCTGAATCGGCTGGAGAACCTGTTAGGCAGCTGATCCTGGGTCCTTTTCTTCCCCCTAGCTCCATTGCGCAGAGAGGGCTAGGGGGTTTTTTGTCTCTTGAGATAGACAAAGAATTCCTTGTTCCCCTTGGGACCCAAGAGGGGGGAAGGGATGTGCCCCGAGACGGTCCAACCCGTGTCTTGAAAGAAACCACTCAGTCTGTCTATGACTTGCTGATGTAAGGAAGGATCACGCACCACGCCCCCTTTTCCAACCTGGCCTTTTTCCACCTCAAACTGGGGTTTGATCAGGGCCACGACAAAGGCATCCCCCAAAAGGAGTTCAGACACGGCGGGAACCACCAGCCTCAGGGAGATGAAAGAGACGTCTATGACCGCTCCGTGTAGTTGCTCGTTTACGTGTTCGGGCTTCAGGTGGCGGATATTGGTCTTTTCCAGGACCATGACCCGGGGATCCTGGCGAATTTTCCAGTGGAGTTGGCCGTATCCCACATCCACGGCAATGACCTTTTCTGCCCCCCGCTGCAACAGGCAGTCTGTGAACCCGCCGGTGGAGGCCCCCACATCCAGCAGAACCTTGCCCGTCACATCCACGGCAAAGTGATCAAGGGCCGCCTCCAGCTTCAGTCCCCCCCGGCTCACATAGGGAGGGAACGGCTCCCTCAGGGAGATGGCGGCCGAGACGGGCGTGGGCTGTCCCGGTTTATCCACAGGGCTTTTTTCCACCTCCACCAGGCCCGCCATGATCATGGCCTTGGCCTTCTCACGGCTCTCTGCCAGTCCCCGCTGGACGAGGAGCGTATCTAGCCGGGCTTTCCGTATTGAGATTTGTTCGACCTCCTTTTGCTGTTGATATCTACCCAGGGAGCATAGTGCACCGTACCGTAAATTTCAATACGATGAGATTGTATCTCCGCATCCATGGAGTGATGCCCCATTCCTTCAAGACGATATCTATGGTGTCCGGGGGAGGTGGTCTGATCTTAGAGGGTTTAAGAGCACTCTGCGTAGGTCGGGACGGGACATTCTGCGAGGGGTTTTTGGGCGTAAACCCTCTAAGATCAGACCACGGCGGGGCACGGTGGAATTTTTTTTGAGATATCGTCTTTCAGGAACAGGCCATCGCTCCAAATGATAAGAATATACGATATAGTGTAGTAGTAATCCGTTGCGGATTCCTTGGTTCCTCAGAGCTTGCCTGGGGCCTGCCGAAGGGATAAACTCGGTGCAGCCATGCTTAGCCTTGGCGGCAGAGATCTCTCGCCTCCTTCAGGATCCCCGATTTGTCGAGCCCGTATTTCTCCCTGAGAAGCGCCAAGGGGCCGTGCTCCACAAACCTGTCCGGAAGACCCATTCTCTTGAGGCGGACATCGTGCAGATCATGATCGTTGAAGAGCTCCAGCAGGGCACTGCCCAGGCCCCCTTGTCTGATATTTTCTTCCACCACCAGAACCTTGCCCACTGCTCTGACCTGCTCAGCCAGGCTTTTGTCCAGCGGCTTCACGAAACGACAATTCACCACGCCCACCGAGAAGCCCTCGTTTTGCAAAACAGTGGCTGCCTCCATGGAAGGTGAGACCATGCTTCCCAAGGCGATGATCATGAGGTCCTTCCCCTCGCTGAGCATTTCAGATTCGCCGATGGGGAGGGTCTTATATTCCGGGTCCAGGGGGACACCGAGGCCTGTCCCCCTCGGATATCTTATGGCGACGGGGCCGGATAGGTTTAGGGCGGTGAACAGCATGTGCCGCAATTCGTTTTCATCCTTTGGGGCCATGAGTGTCATGTTGGGCAGGCTTCGGAGATAGGTGATGTCAAAATGACCGTGGTGCGTGGGACCATCCTCACCCACAAGGCCACCTCGATCTATGCAAAAAACCACATGCAGATTGGAGAGGCACACGTCATGGATTATCTGATCATAGGCCCTCTGGAGGAAAGTGGAGTATATGGCCACAACGGGTTTGAACCCTTCTGAGGCGAGTCCCGCCGCAAAGGTCACGGCATGCTGCTCTGCAATGCCCACATCCAGGAATCGCTCGGGGAAGGTCTCGGCAAACTTGTTGAGACCCGTCCCCTCTGGCATGGCCGCCGTAATGGCAAATAGCTGCTTTTCCCTTTTGCCAAGCTCCACCATGGTGTTCCCAAAGACCTCTGTGTAAGAGGGCGGGGGCATGGGAGAGTCCTTTGAGGGGGAACCTGTGGAGATATCGAAACAACCCACCCCATGGTAGTGGCAAGGGTCTTCTTCAGCAGGGACATACCCTTTACCCTTCACGGTCATCACGTGGACCAGAATGGGTCCTTCCAGGAGGAGGATATTCTTGAATGTTTGGATAAGACGGTCCATACGATGTCCTTGTATGGGCCCAATATATCTGAATTTAAAGGCCTCAAAGAGCATGCCAGGGGTAAAGAAGGTGATGAGGGAATCCTCACTTTTTCGGATAAGATTGATGATGTTCTCGCCCACACCCGGAATGGATTGAAAAAAATTACGCAGCTCCTTCCTCAGATAAACAAACCTATGGCCTGTCATCTTGCGGCTCAAAAAGGATGAAAAGGCCCCCACATTGGGAGAGATAGACATGGCGTTATCATTCAGAACCACGATAAGATCTTTTTCTGTGTGGCCTGCCTGATTGAGCCCTTCAAAGGCCAACCCGGCCGTCATGGAGCCATCGCCAATCACAGAAATCACCCGGCCCTTTTCTTTCTTAAGGGCCTTTGCCGTGGTGATGCCCAAGCCGGCAGATATGGAGGTGCTGCTGTGCCCCGTATCAAAGGTGTCGTAAGGGCTTTCCTCCCTTTTGGGAAAACCACTGATACCGCCGTAGGTGCGGAGCGTGTGAAAACGATCCCTTCGGCCTGTGATCAGTTTGTGGGCATAGGCCTGGTGCCCCACATCCCATATGATCTTATCTTTTGGGGCATCGAATACATAGTGGAGGGCAATGGTCAGTTCCACCACGCCCAGACTGGGAGCCAAGTGGCCTCCTGTCTCAGAAACGGTCTCAACAATCTTTTTCCTGATTTCCCCAGCCAGCTGTTCCAGTTGCTGCAGGTTCAATTCTTTGAGATCTGCAGGGCTGTTAACGGTGTCAAGAATTCTTGTCTCTTTCTCGCCTTGTTTCATTTTCTTCTCGCAATAATGTACCTGGCCATATGTCGCAGAGGATCTGACCGGTGGTCGAACGGCTCTAGGGATTCAATAGCCTGCTCCAACAACTCCCTCTGAATCTCTTTGGATCTGTTCAGACCGACCAGTGCAGGATAAGTGATTTTTCCCAGACGCTCATCGCTTCCCACATCCTTGCCCAGCTCCTGACTGTTTCCCTCAATGTCCAGGATGTCATCGGAAACCTGAAAAGCCAGCCCAATGTTTTGTCCGTATGAGGTGAGGGCATTCACCTGGTGTTCTTCACCGCCTGCCAAAATGGCCCCTGAAGCGACGGAGGCCGTGATTAGGGCCGCCGTCTTATGGGTGTGGATGAACTCAAGAATAGGAGGGTCCACCTTCTTCCCTTCCGACTGAATATCAACGACCTGTCCCCCCACCATCCCCTCATATCCAGCCGCCTTGGCGATCAGCCCAATGACAGTCAGAAGGGCGCCAGGTCTCACCCTGTTTTCAAAATCTGCCTGCGTCATGACATGAAAGGCCTGGGTCAGGAGGCCATCTCCGGCAAGGAGGGCCATGGCCTCACCAAAGACCTTGTGATTCGTGGGTTTCCCCCTTCTCATGTCGTCGTCATCCATGACGGGAAGATCGTCATGGATCAGGGAGTAGGTGTGTATGAGTTCAATGGCGCAGGCCACGGGCAACACGTCTTTCGCTTCCCCGCCTACGGCTTCAGCTCCTGCCATGCAAAGGATGGGTCTCAACCTCTTTCCCCCGGCAAAGAGACTGTAGCCCATGGCGCTGATAATATCGGCCGCAGGCCCCTCCGGATCTGGAAAGATCCCCCTGAGGGCCTCATCTACCAGCGCCCTTCTTTCATTGAGATAGGCCGTCAGGTCCATGTTCAGGTCTCGTCTTTTGACTCCATTTCAAAGGGTTGCTGCGTATATTTCCCATCGCCCTGTTTGACGAGCATGGTGACCTTCTGCTCCGCCTCTTCAAGTTTTTTGGAACAGAAGCTGATAAGCTTCACGCCCTCCTCGAAAATCTTCAGGGACTCTTCCAGAGACAGGTCACTGCCTTCAAGACTCTGGACAATGTCTTCCAGTCTTTCCATGGCTTCCTCAAATTTCTTCTCTGCCATTATTCCTCCAGTTGTTGACTCAGGGCAAGGAGCCGCAAAGGGTCTATCCTGTCCCCGTTCATTCTTATCCCCCAATGGAGATGGGGTCCCGTGGCGCGCCCCGTGGACCCCACGAGACCGACGATGTGCCCCTTGGCGACCCTATCACCTTTCTGGACGGCGATCTTGGCCAGGTGAAAGTACATGCTCTGTATCCCTCCCCCATGGTCGATCACGACCGTCAGCCCCGTGAAAAAATGATCTCCCGTCAGGACCACCCGCCCATGGTTGATCGCCCTTACGGGCTCCCCCATTTCGCCTCTGAGGTCTATGCCAGAATGGGGAGATCTGGGCTGGTCGTTAATGATGCTCCGCTGGCCGAAGGGCCCGGCTACTTCGCCAGAAATGGGACTCAGAAAAGATCCGCTCCAGCGGGGCGCTGAAGATGGGGCTTCCCAGAGGGTTTCCATTCGTCTCGATTCTTTTGTCACCCTTTGAAGGGTTTCTGCATCCAAATCTACCATATTTCTGGGAAGGGTCAACCTTCGCACGCCATAGTCCTTTTCGCGGATCTCCACTTCGAGCTGTTTTTCGGCGTCAGAACCCGGCATTTTCACCACAACCTTGTAGTGCCCGGGGCTGGCGGTCAGATCTGCCCCCAGAAACCCGTGCCACTGCGTTTTCTGGGGGTTCGGGACCAGAAAGACCTCTTTTCCCATCCAGATGACTTGAGGGGCATGGGCATTCTCTGTGTGAATTCTGATAAGAGCCAGATCTCCTTGGCCAATGATCGTGGATGAAAGGTGGATCTGAGATTGGGAAAAGGCCATTTTTGCAAAGCCCCCTGAGAGCACCTGTAATCCTAAAATCATGAATAAGAGGGTTGTCCATCTCATCGTATTCATAGCTGCTGCTGGTGTTTCGCCCTTTATAAAGCCTAGTGCCCCGTGCTCACTTCCGTGTCTGAGAGATTTTTTCTATCTGGCAATCCAGTTCCCCTTGAGCGAGTGTCACGCTCACACGATCTCCTTTTTTCAGGTCTGAGACATCCCTTAAGATGACCTTCTCTGGTAACTTCCTGGTAATACTGTATCCCCTTTTTAGTATAGAGGCAGGATTAAGGTCCTCCAACCGCCCCTGCAAATGGGAAAGGGCCATTCGATTCTCTTTTAGCCCTTTGAGCATCATGTGGACCAGTGTGCGCCTCTGGAACTCAATTCGCTGCTCTAAGGAGGCGAGCATCTTGATGGGAGAATGGAGGAGAAGGGAACGGCCTTCCGTGGCCAGGTTTTTTTGGCACGCCTTGATCGTCAGGTCTATCAGCCTGAGAAGGCGGCCATGCAGTTCATCGAGCCGCATCCAGAAGTCGGCCATACGCTTTCTCGGATCACGAAGCCCCTTTGACAGGAGGAGCATTCTCTGATGGAGATGCGTGAGATATGTCTTAATAAATGACTCCAAACGGCCCTTCATCTCCTTGAAATGCTCTATCAGCGATTCTTTCTCCATCACGATAAGTTCAGCGGCTGCTGACGGGGTAGGGGCCCTCAGATCGGCGGCCAGATCAGAGATGGTGATGTCAATTTCATGGCCGACCGCGGACACCACGGGTATGCGTGAGGCCCTGATGGCCAAGGCCAATTCCTCTTGGTTAAAGGCCCATAAATCTTCCAGTGACCCGCCCCCCCGAGTCAGAACGATAACGTCCACATCCAGTTCTCGATTCACCGTATCCAGGGCCTCCACCATCTCGGCCGTGGCTTCATCTCCCTGAACCTTTACGGGGACCACAATGATCTCGATGTTCGCAAATCGACGGTGGATGATTTGCAAGAAATCCCGGATGGCAGCGCCTGTAGGCGAAGTGATGACGGCCACCCTCTGAGGGAGAAAGGGGAGGGGCTTTTTTATGTCTTCGTCGAAGAGACCTTCCGCGGCCAACTTTTTCTTGAGTTGCTCAAAGGCGAGGGCGAGGGCACCGATCCCAAGGGGCTCCAGATAATCCAGAACAATTTGATATTCTCCGCGTGGTTGGTAAACACCAATTCTCCCCTGGACGATCACCTTCATTCCGTCTTCCGGGGTAAACTTGAGATATCGGGTCTGCGGCCGAAACATCACGGCCCGGATCTGCGCATTTTCGTCCTTGAGGACCATGTAGTAATGCCCTGAGGACGGAGAGCGGAAATTGCTGATCTCACCCTCCACCCAGACAAAGTCAAAGTGCCCCTCGAGGAGATCTTTGATCTCCTCTGTAAGGGCACTCACCGTATAGATCTTGGGTCTTTGATTTTCGAACAAGAAACCGGAATCGTTCACTTTTCTCTCACAGTCCTTTACTATTAGCTTATTAAAATCCTGTGGGATAATCAACAGGGGATTTTTCATCGCCAGGGGCAAAGGGCATCAGAAGCCCTAGGCGTAGTCGGGAAGCGGCATAAAAATTAAACGAGACAAGCCCGTAATCCATATAAGAATAACGTTCAAACGTGTCAGGGTTTCACGTTTTTTTGTTCGGAGGCGATGCCGGTCTCCGAAAGGTGATATCTCAGAGAAATTCCACCCAAACTCTGCAGTGGTCTGATCTTTGAGGCTTTACGCCCATGAATACATCGCAGAATGTACCGTTTTCACTTAGCAAATCCTCCTCAAAGCCTTAAAGATCAGACCACCGGCATTGAGCAAAATAGATATCACCTTGAGGAGATTGGCATTGCCGAAGAATCGGCCAGCCAACGACGACTTACTCTTTCAGAGGATTGTGCCAACACGTCTGCATGTTACCAATAGGATTGTCGGGTAGCCTACATCGTTGACACAAAGCCGCTTTTTCAATATCCTCCCCCCATTCCCTTTCGCCGCGCACCATTAGGCAAAGCCGCAGGATTCGGCTAGGAGTAAGGAAAAAATGGCTCACATATCCCTCAGTGACGCAGATCTGAAGCAGATCGAGGCAAGGGGAATGACCACGGAAAAGGTCATTTCCCAGATTGAGCGTTTCAAGGTGGGTTTTCCTTATTCAAAGCTGAAACGGGCCTGTACGGTGGGGGATGGGATTAGCGTTCTGCACAGGGGGGATCTAAATCGTTTGGGCGAGGCCTTTTCCGAGGCCGCGTTGGCAGGGAGGGTGATGAAATTTGTGCCAGCGTCTGGAGCGGCCACTCGGATGTTCAAGTTCCTTCTCTCTCTCGATAATCAGTACGACCAGATGGACGAGAAAGCCATCAGGGCTGAAGCGGAAAGCCATGATCCTGATCATAGGGCATTTCTTGACTTTATCTCGGGGATAAAGAAGTTCGCCTTTTACGATGATTTGAGATCGGCCATGTCAAAAGACGGCCTTGATGCCGAAGACCTGATTTCAAAAGGCGAGTATAAGCCTATTTTAGAATATCTCCTCTATTCGAAAGGTCTTAACCTGGCCCATATCCCAAAAGGGCTGATCAAGTTTCATGCCT
>CP070840.1:877493-892831 GCA_020342025.1 Deltaproteobacteria bacterium | reverse complement strand
AGGGAGCATCAGGAGAAACTCCTCCTTCTTCTCTTCGGGTAGTTTTATGATGATGTAGTAAGGTTCCATTTGTTGTCTACCGTCCCCATACATCTCATCAGGAATTTGCCAGAGGTCTTCCTGGTTATAGAAGACCTGGACATCTTCCATGTGATATTTCGTGTATGTATCCACCTGGATCTTAAAGAGATCCTTGGGGTATCGGATGTGATTCTTCAGATCCGCAGGCATTTCACTAAAAGGCCTGAATAGATCAGGGAATATAGCCGAATAGGTCTTTACGATAGGATCCTTTTCATCAATGATGTAGAAAACCACATCCCCATTATAGGCATCTATCGTGACCTTGACGGAGTTCCGGATGTAGTTCAGTCCTCTATTTCTAAAACGGCCATAAGATCGGCGAGAATAGGGATACATATCAGAGGTGGTGTAGGCATCCTGGATCCAATAGAGCTTACCCTCGGAGACAACCAGGTATGGATCATCGTCATAATCGAGAAATGGGGCAACCAGAGCGGCCCGCCGGCCAATCCGCCGGTTATACATGATTCGACTCTCAGGGCTTATATATGTGGTAAAGAGGATCTGCGGATCAAAAAACTCAACGGCAAATAAAAGCCTTCTGAAAAAAGTTTTGATCGGGACACCTCCCTTTCCCTGATAGATGGTGTAGACGTTCTTATCTCCTTTGGGGTAATCAAATTCCTCTGTTCTCGTCTTTACAAGGACATACTCAGCCGTTTTTTCTCCATAATAGATCTCGGGGCGTTCTATCTTCAGGTCAGGTTCAAAGGAAGGCGGAAGGTCTTTGACAAAGAGGCGGGGCAGACCCTCACTGGTCACCTCATTGACCGGGCTTGAGGCCAATCCGTAGCCGTGGGTATAGATGAGGTGTCTATTGACCCAGGTATTTGCCTGGGCAGGAAGTTGATTGACCACCAATTCCCGGGCGGCCAACATGACCTGTCGATATTGGTTATTGATGAGGTAGCGATCCACGTCCACATTGTTAAAATCGTAATAGAGCCGTATGGTTTGAATCTGCCTGTAGGTCTGAAGTAAAGGACGCTCGTCCCAGATCCTGATATTTTGAATCGTCACATCATGCCTCTGGATATCCTCCGCACTCAACTTGTCACCCACTTCAAAATCAACTTCCTTGATTCTATCCAGATTATAGGCCTTACGGGTATGGTCAATATTGTAAGCAATGTAGGGTGATTCTTTGGCCAGTTCATTGGGCTTAACCACGAGTTTTTGTACGAGGGTGGGAAGCAGAATCGCAAACACCACCACGGCCCCTATCCAGGTTCCTCCGCTTAACCAGATTAATTTTGTCTTGAACTTAAAGGCGTTGTAAAAAAGGACCAGAGAAAAGCCCAATGAGACGATGATCAGCAGCCTGTAGGCCAGGATCTTGATGTGCACATCGGTATAGCTGGCGCCGAAGGCCGGCCCCTGAGTGGAATACAGAAGCCCATACACCTTCAGATGGTACCCCCAGGCCAGAAGTAGAACAACGATTCCTCCCAAGAAAATAAGGTGCTTTCTGGCCTTTGGTGCAATGCTGATTTTGGGCAAAGAGGTGGGAGGACCCTCTGCTTGCCCAAAATCACCTTCTATTTGAAGGGCACCATTTTTTAGATACCACCCCATGGTGACCAGTCCAGCCAAAACGATGAGAACCAATAACCCGTTGCGGACGAAAAGGTACAAGGGGAGGGAGAAGATATAGAAGCCGATGTCCTTGTTAAAAATGGGATCTGTGCTGCCAAAAGGTTGCTGCTTTAGAAAGCGCAGGACCATATCCCATTGATAGGAGCCTTTTGATGCCACCATATCACTGAGAAGCAGGATAACAGCGAGGAGAAGCATATTTAGGCCCCTGCCTGAAAGGCCGAGTTGGGAAACATAACCATCCGCAGTCTTAAGGACCAATCCTCTCCCCTCACCTGGATTTAGACGTTTGGCCGCGTAAAGATTAACAAATATTAAAAGGATTAGGAGCAACCAAACCAGCGAACCGAACCCGAATTTGCTCAAGAGCATGGTCCAGAAAACAGGCGAAAAACCAAGATTTTTGAACCACAGGTAATCAGGATAGATTGAAATCCCTGACCATAGCAACAGAAGGGCGACAATTCCGACCCCTATGATAATGAATTTTTTACTCATGTCTTTTCTCCCCATAGATTAGGTGAGGGCGTGCCTATCCAGTCATGACTCCTTGGATTGTGGGCACTGGTGTGGGTTTTATGTTTCTGCTGTCAAGAAACCGGGAAATTGGTTAAAGGAGCGTAACAGTTTTTTTCACGAAAAGAAAGGAGTAAGTTTCGTGAAAAAGAAACCCGAAAGTGGGCACATGGTTGACTGAGTGGAAGAAATATGATTTAAGGTGTTGACACAATAAACATCTTTCTCCGGATATGTTATAATTATAGGGTCCAAGCTGGTTTTGACTCTTATGATATCCTGAAAAGAGTCAAAAACCGGTTGGACCCATTTTATTAATATACCAAATTCTTAAAATTGGCTCCTTTATGACGAGTCGATTTTTTGAATTCTCTTTAAAGGAGGCAGACTGATTCTGACATGCCGAATGCCATTATTACTGCAACGGGCAGCTATATTCCCACCCTAAAGGTACCAAACGAGTATTTTCTCGGCCATCAATTCTATGGCCCTGATGGGACAAAACTTGAGAAGCCAACCCATGATATCATTAGTCAGTTCCAGGATATAACCTGCATCAACGAAAGGAGATATCTAACAGATGGGCTAAAAACCTCTGATATCGCCTTTCAGGCCGCAAAACAAGCCCTGGATGGCATAGACATGGAAAGCCTGGATTGCATCATAGTCGCTCAAAACTTGGGGGATTTGAATGAGGACGGCAGAAGACCTGATATGGTTCCAACCATCGCCGCCAGGGTGAAACACAAGTTGAGAATAAAAAATCCTTACACGATTGCCTTTGATGTCCCTTTTGGCTGTCCTGGCTGGCTGCATGGAATGATTCTGGCCAATTACTACATCAAGTCCGGTGATGCAAAGAAGGTTCTTGTTATAGGCGCTGAGACGCTATCAAGGTTCTCAGATCCCCATGATATGGACAGCATGATATATGCCGATGGGGCCGGAGCTACCTTGGTTGAAGCAACGCAAGGGGATGCTGGCATCCTTGCGCATGTTACGAGATCCGATACCCTTGAGGAGGCTTACCTGTTGTGGATTGATAAGTCATACAACCCAAAACTCGATGGCGGAAATTTGTTCCTCAAAATGCGGGGTCACGAGATATACAAGTATGCAGTAAAGACAGTTCCTGAAGTGGTAAAACAGAGTCTTGATAAGGCCGGGTTCACCTTAACGGATGTGAAGAAAGTCCTTATACACCAGGCAAATCAAAAGATGGATGAGGCTATATTGAAAAGGCTGTTCAAGTTGTACAAAATGAAAAACATCCCTGATCACATTATGCCCATGACCATTTCCTGGCTGGGTAACAGTTCAGTGGCAACCCTGCCCACACTGTTTGACCTTCTACAGAGAGGAAAGCTTAATAACCACAAATTGCACTCCGGTGATATAACGGTATTTGCTTCTGTAGGAGCCGGGATGAACATTAACTCTGTGGTTTACAGAATGCCCTGACAAATAACGATCGGTACCAAGGCACTCTTCCTCGCTTACCTTGAACCCCACCACGACCAGCCTCCAACCTTTCATAGAACTCCATTTCCCGACTGTCCTGTTTTTGAAGAAGGCTCGAAAACAGTGCCCAACGGAGCTGAAAGAAAACCGTCTCAGCCCTACGGATTTCCGATGGCCGCTTTCTTTCGACCGAAAGTGCTTCGTTGGATAACCTGTAATTCTCCTACACATCTCAGTCCAACCAGAAAATAAAGCCCCTGAAACCTAACCCTTTCCTCCGAAGGATAGACAGGGGCTTCACCAGAGACAGGTCAACCACCTAATCCCCAGTTGGAGAGAACATAGAGAGTCTGGAAATCTCCGTCAAGGACAAAACAAAGCCTTTACGCAAAAACCTCACAAGCGTGCGGTCAGGATGACCTTGTGAACGCCTTCTCTCCGGCCAGTAATGTTTTGCTCTTTGAGTAGTGATTAGGGTGAGATGGGCCATGCTAAGCAAAGCAAGACTGACGCTCCCTCTTTAGGTGGACTTTTCAGGATGAAGTTACTTCACCATGAAAGAGAGGGAAATAACGGCCCACTTGGAGCACACATAGGAGAAGAAAAGCAGCATCAAAGCGAAGAGAATCATCCTGGAATACATATGAGTTCTCCTGTTTCCTGTAATTCTTCTAATAACGGCTAAAATCAACAAGGAAAATCTTGGAGGGTTCGGGTGCGGGGCCGGAGGACTATTTCTTGTATCCTAGGGCCAATCCTACCACAGTCAAAAGCGCTCCCGCCAGGGAGCCAAGTATCTGTTTCCACCCAAAGCCGGGCGAGCCCCCAATCCCGATGGGGTCTGCCGCGAGAGACAGAATCAAAATGACTGCCCCGACACCGAACAGGACAATGCCTATGGTTTTTTTTCCTCCCATGCTTTGAAAGGGCTTTGAAGTTTACTCTGATTTCAAATTCTTAGATAGGCTCACATATCATTAATAGAACAAATGGGCAAGCAAATACTCAATTTGAGAAAACCAAACAATCCGGCCTCACTGGGCGCATTTCATGTCACCCCACAGAGGTGTGCATCACAGACAACCGACAAGACATTGTCCCTTTTTGAATCAGAATCAGTATCCGTTTGCGCAATTGATGGGTCTCTAAAAAAAATGGATAGGTCAAACCCGTTGGTCCCTTTTCTTTGAATAATTTTGGCAGCTTCTACCTGTGGACCCTTATGGCTCTGACCTATCCTGAGGCATGCACTTGTTCGCTTCCCACAGAACAGGGCAAGTTCCATGGAGAGTGAAACGAGGCATTTAAGAGGGCAGCTCCAAGGCGTAGTGGAAGGCCCTCACTGAAATGCAATGCAGCAAGGGATGTGCCAAAGGGAAGAGCTGTAAGCTTTATCCTGATATCAAACGGTTAGAAAGAACGCTTTCAGGATTATTAAAGAGAAAGCTAAGAAAATACCTACTTGTGAGAAATCAGATGCCACTTATTGGTATGAGTTTACATACCCAAATCCGGGTCAACGCCGAAAAGAACTGACACCGATCCCTTTCCCTATCCCCTCAATCACAGGCAATTCTCCCGGGAGACAGGCTTTACGGTTCTCTCTCGTGGCAGTGATAGCAGCTTTTGAAGGGTGCGTCTTCCGACACACCTTCTTTTACGGCTTTCTTGTGGCAAGTCTTGCAGTTTTTGTGGAATGCTATGCTCAGCTTCTTAACATTCTCCTTGCCCTCTAGTGGGCTGTGGCAATCTGCACATTTCTTTACCGGGTCTCCTTCTTTCCATACGTTTTTACCTTCTTGATAGTCATGGTGACACGCATCGCAAGAGACCTCGTAATCTTCGATGTGGGTCAGATGGGAAAAAGTGACAGGCCCCTTTCTGTCTTTTTCGTACCCCGCATTATCAATGACTATTTCCTCGGGTACAGATGGCTCTTCAGCAACCGTAATCCTGCCCACCAGCACTAGAATAAGACAGGTGAAAATCGCCATCCAAACCATTGGCCATCCATCTTTCATCCCCACGCCCTCCTTCCCCGAGTCCCAATATCATTTGTCCCTGGCGCAGGTCAACACCTCCAGCCTCCCCAAAACCCCATCTCATTCAGGTATCATCACTGAAATCAGCCTACCAACGTTGCGCCTTTTCAGACGCACTCCTCTCCACTGTAAATCTCAACTCCTTTAATGTGACGCCGAGAACACTTATCTCGTCCGTATAAGTGATACTGATCTGGACTCTATTTTTTTCATCTTTTTCTATGGAGAAATCATCTCCACTGAAATCATAGCGCTTTTCCTGCATTCTCTCAGTCAAAAATGCCCTTGTATCCTCAACGCTATTCTTTGTTCCATACACGCAAACATTTTCCAATTCCTTACCAAGCCAGTAACTATTCCAAAAGGGCCAAAGTGCACTTACGATGCACACAATAACGAAAATTCCTATTATTGCCTTTATCGCGTCTTTCATCTCATGTCTCCATTAAAATAGTTTTTCTCCCGGGAAAAGGTGGGCAGAGTCCGGACTATTGCACTGGGCGGCATGCCCCATCTAGAGTCTATAACCGACTCACATGCTTTACCTTCTTTACCCGGTCACTGATTTCCAGGTAGCAGTCAAAGGCCTTCATGGGTTTGTCAAATGGATCTTGAAGAATTTCCCGAATCCTGTCCATGGAGAATTTCTCCCTTTTCACAGCATAATAAAGCTTGTTCCCCAACATATACCCCAGTTGCGTGCTGAATGTTCGAGAAATGGCCGACCGGCTTTTGTATTGGACGTGAAACTTTTTTATAAATTCCGCTGCATCAGTGGTCTTTCTCTGCATGTAGAAATGCTGCAAAATATACCTGGCCACTTGTATGGTCTCCTGGTCGCCTCTTTTTTGCTCACCTCGCTTTACTTTACCCAGGAATCTCCGGATGGAGTTCTCCGATTGTGCCTTTCGCTTCTCGTTTAAGAACTTACTCCCAAAGAATCCCAGACATTCGGTAATCACATGACGATAAAAATAATCGAACGGACTGAGCGGCGTTTTTATAGGTCCCCTGAGAATAGCATTCAGAAAATGAAATGATTCCTCAGCAGCCATATTTATGTTCGAGTTCGCCAGGTAAATAAGGTACGCCATCTCCCCTGAGCGCTCAAATTCCAAAAGGAATCCCTCACCGCGTTTAATCTTATCCCTGACAAGTCGAAGCTGGCCCTTTAACTCGGGGGTCTCATGAAGAAGCTCCATGAAATAGAGGTTGTCAGGATAGTAAATTGTCAGTCTCTGCAGGGCATCAGCGGGGACTTCAAGCTTGAAAATTGAGGCAAGGGTGGTCACCATGTCGTGCACCATGGCCCCCCTCCCTTCAAAACCATCATTCTCCCAGTTCTTGTGCACAGGGAAATACGCGTCTTCGGAATATTCCAACCAATTCAGGTAAGACTGGATTTTATTTGCTGGCATCGTATTCATCACACAGTACATGTTTTCACTAATTCTGAGAACATCCGCCTCCTCCAGCCCCTGGTTGCACAGCTTCCAGTAAAGCGTTTCCGCGTTTTGGAAAATAATGAAAACCTTTGCGGGCACGTCAAACAGCCCCAACAATTGAGTGACATTTTTCGGGAGGTGATTGGGGGCCATGTGTAAGTCGCCATCCACCACGTAAATCAACTTTCCTGGATTGCAGAGAAAAACCTTGGCAATAATCCGGGCAGAGTACCGATCACGTTTTCTCAGACTCTTAATTCCCTTCGCGTCATTAATTTCTGCGTTTATGCCCAAAATGGGAATTTTGTTGTCTCGACAGAGGGAAATAATGGGACGCCAGTAACTCCAGTGAAATGGCCACTTCTTGTCATAATCAATTTTGTCCAGAAAAGAATCCTCGGATAATTCGCCGGACATAAATCTATCCACATGCTTCTGATCGCTTCCGTGAAACATCTCCAGACAAAGTACAATTTCTCTTTTTCCCTGAAGTTCACGAAGGATACGTAAGACCGAACGTTGAGATTGCGCCAGTGTATGATAGTCGCCGTGAAAGATGACGTCAGCCGCCGAAGCCTTCCCTATCAGATCCTTTTTATTTGAAATTTCCTCATAATCTTTTAGATAGCGCAAATACTCCTTCCTATAAGTGTCAACCCCCGGGTTGTACCCTAGACTTTCCCGGACCAACTTGACGTTCTTGCGGTAGTTTTTTTTCTGAATTTGGATGAGTTGCTCTCTGAGTTTAGTCATTTCGCCTACTTCAGATACGTTCTTGCACCTAGATACCTGGCCGCATAATACCTATTGGAAAGGGAGTCCACCCGTATCCTTTTGCCTTTTCCCGGCGCGTGGATAAAGCTTTCATCACCCGCATACACGCCCACATGAGAGACTCTTCTGCCTCCGGAGGTTGCGAAGAAGACCAGATCGCCCTTATCCAGAGCGCCGCGCCGCACCGGATCGCCCATGCTGTATTGCGCCCATGAGGAACGGGGCAGATTGAGGCCATTCAAATGGTAGACGGCCATGGTCAAACCGCTGCAATCGAAGCCCGTATCTGCAGAAGAGCCGCCCCACCGGTAAGGGAGACCTATAAAACTCTCCGCCGTTTCCACGATCTCCTCTCTGAAATACGCCCTGCCATACACCCTTTCCTTGGCGAATGCGTAATCTTCAGGGCTGACAATGTAATACTTACGAATGCTATCAGTCTTTTTGAGACGTTCAGCCATGTCGAGGGCTTCCTCTCTTGACGAATAATCACCGAAGCGAACCTTATACAGACCTGTTTTGTGGCTAAAATAATAGGCATCCAAGCCCTGGCGCTCCAAGGATTCGGTGAGCCTGATGGCATTGCCAAGATTGGAGAAGGCCCCCACCTGAATGGAATAGCCCATTCGGGCCAGTTTGCTTGTCGTCGATGAGGGCTCCGGTCTTTGCCGCGGGCTCGGCTGCGGTGACTGCTGGGGCGGGGGCTGCGGTGCCCGCTGGGGCGGAGGCTGTGTCGTTTGCGGAACAATAGCATTTCTGCCCCCGCAACCCGTGACCAGCAGCAGCAGTATGGCGAACGACAAAATGGTGCGATTCATGCCTCCATTTCGCCCAGACGTGGTAAGTGTTCTGGAAAGCCCTGGAATCCTCATTGCCATAGGCATCTGCCTCCGTTTACTAGGTGATCTAAATTCTGCAGAAAAATCGCGCGTGGGGTCTAGAAGGGCAGACTCCCGGCCAGGGGATAGGTGGGCATCTTTTTTTTGGCGTCTTTCGCCGCGGGGTTAGAAGAAGAGATTTGAAATATGATAGGCGAGAGCCACTAAAAAGTCAAGTATTCCCAACATGTTGTACGTTGCAGCCCAAACAGGGCGCATTCATGTTCTATAAAATGAGTTGTGGCCCTTCTTATCTATTGCCTCAGGATGGGCAATTTCGTCTTGACCCACCCGAGCTTTCTTCTCAGAGTTCACTCAGATCCGAAATAAAGAATCTGGGCTTTCCGATGCGTAGGATCTACCCTCCGGGGCCTGGGCCCTACAGGTCGGAGGCAAAGTGATATCTCAGAAAAAATTTCAAAAAGATTTGCACATCCTTTTTCTTCTCATTTTCTCAACGACCTGAGATCTCCCGTACCGCATCAATGAGGCCATAATAAAGCAAACAATCCTGGACGTGGGCGCCCGGGTGTGAGTAGGCTATGACGTATTTTTGGGGGCCGTATTCGTGGAACCAAATGCCTCGAGTTGTTGTTTTCCACACTGGGGGCGGGTCGAATGTAATCACAGAATGAAATATGTCGCTTGTTGCGGCACCGCAGCAGATAACAAGATCCGCGTCATAGAGTCGGAACTGCGCATTGAGGTTTTCCTTGTCCTCTTGCAGAGTGATGGCGAGAGCCGGATTGTGCGTTGAATGTCCATCGGGAGTCTTTTTCAGGTGCATGACGCATATAGACCTCAGGGTGCCACTTCTCTGCTGGGCAGAGACTTGCTCAAAAAGATTCCAGGCGATGTCATCATCCAATTGTCTTAGGCCGATAACCCAGCGTATGATGTTATTCCAAGGCTGAGGGCTTGCACCTCTCCTGAAGAATTCCCGGTAATCCCCGGTTTCCCCTCCTGATTCCTCAACTTCCTTCATGACAAACATGATCTTTGGTTCGCTGGCGTCGAAGGCCCTTTCATCGGGCACGCCGTCCATCACAAACCCCGGGCGATTCGCCGACCAGTTTATAAATAGTTCATTTTCTTTTTCCGTAATTCCCATGCACCGCCTCCTTGAGGATCAACTTCATTTTCTTGGTCAAGCTCACCTCTCACCACACTGCCGGTTATGAGGATTCATGGGCTCTATTTTGAGGGCGACCCACGTTCATGACCAAGATACGCGAAACACGTCTCTATTTTACTACAAAAATTATGGTGAGGCCAGGGCCTACAGCCTCACCCATCCCAGGCTTCAGAAGGGATTCGTCGGATCCGTTTGATGTGGCCACGACGGCGCTTCTCCTCAAGCCTGCGTTTTTTGGAAGCCGCTGTCGGCCGCGTTTTCCGCCGTGGCTTAGGCCTTTCAACTGCCTTACGGATCAATCTTACAAGCCTTTCTCTGGCATCTTGGCGATTTCGTTCCTGACTGCGAAACCGCCGGGCTTCAATAACGATCACACCCTCTTCGGTAATACGCCTCCCTGCCAACCCAAGGAGCCGATCACGCACATCCGCGGGCAAAGAGGGCGAATGTGCTGCATCGAAACGCAGCTGTACAGCGGTGGAAACCTTGTTGACGTGCTGTCCACCTGGTCCTGAGGCGCGGACAAACTCCTCATGGAGCTCTCTCTCATCAATGGTAATAGTCTCTGTCACCTTGATCATGGGATACCCGATTGGTCAGATCTTCCATCGCCCTGCTACTTAGAACCTGTTTGATTTTTGTCTCTTCGTTATCTCTATCCACCCCACAGTCAAAAGGGATGTAAACAGTATGGATGAAATCCCTGATGCTCTCAGAAAAACCTTCATGCTGGCCACCTTTGAAAAGAGTTTTGGATGGGAATATGAGCTTGAACGCCTAACAGAACAATTCTTGTTCAGCTTGAGGGGCGGTTCTCCTAGAGATGGTGTGAAGAAGAGATATATATGATAAAAGAATTTTACCAAAAAGTCAAGTATTTTTAAATACTTGTCCTAATAGCGGACGGACTTTATCCGGATCAATGGAGGCTATTCCCTATTTTCCAAGCCTAACCCGGGATGCGTAAAACTTCAGCCGTTCTAAACGCATACTCATGAAGGCGCAGAGCAGAAATCCTTTCCAGTGTTTCCAGTCTACGCATAGGGTGGCTCTTATTTCTCTCAACAACCACCCCTTGGTCTTATCGCCCAAGTGATATAACTCATGGGCAGTCACGAACTCTTGAACGGGTTTTGGCAGATCATTTCTCACATAGGCAATCTGTTTGTATGGATCCGCCTTTCCAAAGGCAGGGAACAGTGTGGATTTATCAACATGTTGCACTTTCATGAACCGTTCCGTGCCCTAACTGATTGTTGAAGATACCATATGACCCCAACATTCACTATGGCAGTCGAGATAAGGCGAAGTGTTTAAGTTCCCTTTAGAGACTGTCGAAAAACCGGTTTCTGAGAGGCTGATGGAAAACGTCCAGATGCAAGGCTTCCGAAATCCCGAGGATTGAGGCGTACATAGAAGTACGCCGCAGTGACGAGGGACGAGGGTAACGCAGCAGATGGGCGTTTTCCGACAGCCTTTTAACCAGAAAGCGCCTTTTTCATCATGTTCTTGGCAAAATCTTTTGCGTCCTCAAGATCTGCCCCATCAGGGTGGGTAGTTGCACCCTGTGCCTCTTCAGCCCAGGCTCGGTGCTCCGGTTTTTTCGCGAGCACTTCCAGTAGATCGGGTTTGACCTTACCGCGGCAGCCGAAGGTCCCTATGGCTTTCGCTCTGGATAACAGACTGATGGCGTAGTCAAATGCTGTTGTGGCAAGCGGCCCCATTCGCAAGGATCCATGGGTGGCGAAAATGGCCACTTTTTTGCCTTGAGGGATGCTTTTCAGAAATGGTTCCGCTTTGTGGGGAACACTACTGGCGTGCACCGGAAACCCACAAAAGATGAGATCGTATTCTTCCACATTACTCGTCTCTTGAATCGGTGAAATGTCTTTCTCAGCCTTTTGTACGCCTTCATAAATCGCTTGCGCCACTTTTTCGGTATTTCCCGTTTCCGAGTAATAGGTGACCAATACCTTCATTTTATCCTCCTAGATCACAAGAATTATAATTGAATCTAAATTATCCCCCTATCCTCTCGAATATCGTCGGATGATACCCTCCTCATCGATAACCAAACACGAATATTATGGGCGTTCCCCTTTCATCCCCAAGGCTTCCATAAATTGGTTCTTAATGTAAACAGGGCTTTTAGGTGGACGGCCTGGGGCTCCGGCTGAATCTGTCTTAGCCACCAGAATCCATGGGCCTGGTTTGGAGAGCACCTGAGAGAGAGCTTCTTTGAAGGCGCTTATCGTGTCTACCGTTGAGACCTTATGGAAGCCAGCCCCCCTGGCAATCGATTCTAGATCGGCTTTTCCGCTGGTATGGGTGGGTTGCCCTCCGGTAATCTGATACTGCCCATTATCCCAGATAATGTGAGTGAGATTACTCGGCGCCTTACTGGCAGCAGTCGTGAGTGAATTTAGATTCATGAGAATGGCGCCATCTCCATCCAGCACAATCACTCTCTTATCCGGGCGGGCCATTGCCAGACCCAGCCCGATGGAGGAAGCCATACCCATGGAATTCCACATATAGAAGTTCGCCTTCCGATCTCCGGCAGCGGTGAACAGGTCAAATTTCGGATTCCCGCAAGAGCCAATAACCGCCTCATCTGAAAGCTGCTGAACCAGGTATCGGGTTGCTTCCAATCGATTAATCATTTTTCATCCTTCCATCCCACCAAGGCGGTGGACAAGATGACCGCTACCGGCTGATCTGAGCTATAAGCGGCTTTTATGGCGCCGTTTAGAATCAAATCCATGTTGTCTTCACGATCCAGTGTGTAGTGTTGAATACCCAGTGCGTCCAGGATGCTTCGAATGGCCTTGCCCATGACCATGTGACAGGCGTTAAACTCCCCCAACTCACCCCGTTGACTGATTAGCATCAGGAACGGAATCTGGTAAGGAATCGCTAATGACGCCAGCGCATTGACACAGTTACCCAACCCCGCACTCTGCATCATAAGGACGCCATATCTCCCCCCGAAATATTCCCCGGTTATAATTCCAATGCCTTCTTCCTCCCGGGCCAGCGTGGTGATGTGAAAATAGGGATCCTTCTCGGCCATTGTCAGAATCTTACCAATGACGGCATCTGGCACAAGGGAGATGGAGCAGATATGGTTGGCTTTCAATACGGAAACAATTTTCTCCGGCCAGTCCAATCCTTTTTCTCTCATATGTTGCATGCAAAAGAGGTGATTTTTTCCGTGCCTTCTATCATTAGGCCCGTCGGTTGTCAAATGAGAACCGCATAAGGAGGACGCCCATGAAATTATGCATTCCGTAGGTGAAAGGATTACCGCTCGATCGTCACTTTGGTGATCACGACCGGTTCCAACGGCTTGTCAGCAGTATCTGTCTCAACCGCACCGATTTTTTTTACCACATCCATCCCCTTAGTGACTTTACCGAAAACAGAATGTCGGTCATCCAAATGAGGGGTTGCGTCAAGCGTGATAAAAAACTGACTCCCGTTGGTTCCCGGTCCCGCATTTGCCATGGACAGCTTGCCTTCGCCGTCGTGTCGCAGAGAGGGATGAAATTCGTCTCTGAATCGGTATCCCGGACCGCCTGTTCCCGTTCCCTGGGGACAGCCTCCCTGTATGACAAATCCCTGAATGATCCGGTGAAAAGTGAGGCCGTCATAGAAATTCCCGCCTCTATCAGTCTGCTGTCGACCTTCGGCGAGATTAATGAAATTCCAGACGGTTTCCGGGCATTCTTTTGCATAGAGTTCCGCTTCGAAGGCCCCCAGACTGGTGTCAAAAAGGGCAATGGGTCGTTCAATGTCTTCCTTGTAATCGATTTTTTCTTTCATGAATCCTCCTTGTTTTTTTCCGCGCAATACGGGTAAAAATGTTGATGTAGGGAAACTGCCAATGACGTCATTATTTAAGGATCTCTCCCTTTCATTTTTCAATCAAGAGTCTTCCGCTTGTCCCCTTATCGGTGATCCCTTTAGAGATGACAAGCTTTTTACCAATGCTTATCCCATCTCTCACCACATTCTTGTGCCCTCTTAGCACCTTGCCTCTTATACTCGCGGTATACGGATATTTATGACCCACATGTTCTTGCAGTAATGGGTCCTCCATCTTTATAAGCCCCGGTTTATCTCTGTTCCTATTTCTTTCCGTATTCTGCAATTCCAGCTTTGAGCGAAACCCCTTTACAATTCCCACTGCAAAGTCCGTCTTGCGATATCGATTTAACCCCCTTTTTTTGTTGTATCTCCGCCACCGAGAATCAATAAAACGTGTTACAAAATCGTGAACGTAGCTGGCTATTCTAACATTTTGGATGGTTCCACTGATTTCCAATACACTTCCCATCTTGCCTTTATAAAGGACATAGGCCGGCACCCAGATCCCATAGACAAAATAAAAATCCTGTAATAGGCCCGCAAGATGATAGTCTTCTCTGAAATGCCGCAGGGCTGGTTTGCCCAGAAAAACGCTCACAAAGCGCCGATCTTCATCTCGGGCCAAGAGTTCTATATTATACTTCGCGATCAACTCGTGGGCCTTGGCCATAGCCGATTCTGCTTCATGTCGGTTTTGACTTTGTGCCAGGGCCATGAGTTTTTTGACCCTGGTCATGATTTTATCCTCGGAACTTGGTGAATAGTGTAAAATCCGTTCATCTAAAGGCTTATAATTCCCTGAGGCCCTGGGATTGGCCCTGAGCAGATGACAGGCCCTTTTAAACTTGGGACCGTGGGGGGATTCACCATAACCAACTAAGGCTTGCTCGGCATACTGATGGGCCATTTCATGGAGAAGAATTTCACAAATCGTGTCCCATGGATGATCAAGGACAAGGTCACGACTGAGGCATATCTCATTGGCTTCACCGGACCAATATCCCCATTTGTTTTTCATGTCCCGCAAACGGAACAAGGGTTTTCGCAACTTCTCATTGTCAGGTGGGTTTAAGGTCTCCAGGGCATTTTCCCATTCGCAGGCAAGGCCATGAAGGATACGGCGTTCCAGTTCTTCCTGGATAAGCATTGCGTTCTGTTTCTGCAGTGTCATGACTGGCCGGATATATCAGCAACTAGTGTCAATTAGCTTTTTCCTATTCCATTGGGCCGAAAGTGTCAAACCCAGATTTAGGCCTTCTTTTCTCCGTGCATATCCTCATTGGCCTGAGCAGCGCCGACCCTACGACGGGCTCACTCCTTTACTTGGGGTTTTGGGATATGGGAGATTTTGGGTGCAGACGGTTTTGGTTCCGCTGACCTCAAAAGAAAAGAAACGGCGCTTTTGATTAGCGAATGTATTCTACACTTTAGCGAGATTGCACGTTATGGCAAGAAATCTACACTTTTTGACCTAACTGACCGACCCCAACATCTTGTGGCCATACCTGTCATCAGAACATCATTCCCTATTGACTTT
>CP070840.1:865643-877393 GCA_020342025.1 Deltaproteobacteria bacterium | reverse complement strand
ATTGACGTATAAGTTAGCTTCCCTTGATGCCGTTGTTTCCCCTGGCAAAATCTCTTCTTCTTAGTCTACGAGTTGCCCCGCGGAAAGATGCACGCACATCCGAGAAGCTATTTTACCTTTACATTTGACCGTTGGGCTGAGGCCCTAAATTTGCTGTCTGTTCAGTTTATATTTATGTTAACCATTTACAACAAATTGTAGGTAATCATACCTATATAATTATATTTGTCAAGCATTTTTTTATAATTTATATATAATTTATATATATAGTATATTAAATTTAACATTATAACTATATATTGTATTCCTGCTTGATCTATGTGCGGATTGCTGATTGCAGGTTATTTTGGGATGTGTAAAGAAAAGCCCGCCTAAATGCGGGCTTTTCTTCCGAATCCTGGGAGATATCAGAGGCCAGCTTTTTCCTTTGATAGACGACCAAGAACAGGTGTGACCAAGCTGCCAATGTATAGATATTCCCCCGTCTCAGTCACACTCGTATTGATAGGATAGGCGCCATCCGGGTCCTGCAGGTCTTCCAAGACCTTGCCGTTTCCATCGATGGCAATGATATGACCGTAAGGAACCGCTTTGGGTCGCAGGAACGCCGGCATGCGTTGGATCATCTTCCGCACAAAGGGCTTACCAGACAGATTATCGATCAGCCGGTTGCGCGGCGACACAAGCGCCACCCAGTAGCGACCCTCTAATCCAGCAGATATGTTGTCAGGGAATCCGGGCAACGCTTCGATAAGAGGCTCACTCTTGCCCTTATTAGGCCCAGCGATCCAGTAGCGAATCACCCGGTAGCTGCCTGTATCGTTTATGAGCACATAACTCTGGTCGTGACTGACGGATACCCCGTTAGCGAAATTAAGACCTTTCAATAACGTTCTAGCCTTGCCGGTGGTAGGATCATAGACCAGCAGTCTCCCGTGGCCCCCATGCTCATTGATATCCAATAAACTCGCCTCATATGTACCTCCCCACTCCTTCGCACCAAATTTGGCTGAGGCGTCGGAGAAGTAGATTTTCCCGTCGCCAGCCACATCCACGTCATCCGCATAGCGAATCGGAATCCCATCCGCCGTGGTCGCAAGTGCCGTAATCGTTCCGTCGGACGCTACAGACAAAAGACCTCGGTAGGCATCTGCAACGATGAGGTTGCCCTTACCGTCAAAGTCGATGCCGAGCGGACGCCCGCCCGTGTCAACCCAGTTCTGCGGGTTAGATCCATCAGGTTTCAAGCGAACGATGCGGCCCTCGTGGGTTGCAGCGTAAATGCGTCCCTGCGCATCTAAGGCAATGTCTTCAGGGCCACGATTGTCTCCAATCGGGAAGACCTCAATGCCTTTCAAGCGCTCGTTCTGTGCAAAGGGACCCGTATAGCCCGGGTTGGGAGGCGCTTGCCAGGCCACTGGATCAACCGCTACCGGCCAAACCACGAAGTATAAGACAATGAGGATGATGATGACGAGTAAGATCCAGAGGATTTTTTTCAGCATGGGCTAACCTCCTCTTAAACAATCATTGCGGATCAAGTATATCAAACAGACGCCTAATTGCTTGGCAGGCCATACCTTATATTAACATATATACACTTCCCCACCATAACCCCGAATCATCCATTTACCACTTAATGGCGGAGAAGCGAGCTTTAACTTTCATTTCTTGCCTGAGAAGAGGACGGCATACGCCCCATAACCCTCCTTCTCCAGATCCTCTTTGGGAATAAATCGAAGCGCTGCGGAATTGATGCAGTATCTGAGATTTGTAGGTGGCGGACCATCAGGAAAAACATGCCCTAGGTGTGAATCGCCATGTTTACTGCGCACCTCGGTTCGAACCATGAACAGGCTACGGTCTTTTTTCTCCACGATGCTTTCTGGCTCCAGGGGCCTGATGAAACTGGGCCAACCGGTCCCTGAGTCGTACTTGTCAAGAGAACTAAAGAGAGGTTCGCCCGAGACGATGTCCACGTAGAGGCCTTCTTTCTTGTTATCCCAGTATTCGTTGTTAAACGCCGGTTCAGTCCCATCATGCTGCGTCACCTTGTACTGTATGGATGTCAACTTCTCCTTTAACACCTCGTCACTGGGTTTCATATACTTGGAATTTTCTGCCTGTTTTGCGCCTGTTTGCCCTTCGCCACCCCACACCTTTTTCAGGAATTGATCTCGACCGGAGTTCCAACGGTAGTACTTGTATTTTAGCGAGTGTGTCTTGTAATAGTCTTGATGATAATCTTCTGCCTTGTAAAAACCGTTGAGCGCCAGGATCTCTGTGACAATAGGCTTGTCAAACCGTCGGGACGCTTCCAGCTCTTTCTTGGATTCTTCTGCCAGATGCTTTTCTTCCTCATCTTGGTAAAATATGGCGGCCCGATACTGCTGTCCTCGGTCAACAAATTGCCCGCCCGCATCGGTGGGGTCCACATGTCGCCAGAAAACGTCCAGCAGATCTTTATAGGAGACCTTTTTAGGATCATACAGGACCTGAACGGCTTCCACGTGCCCCGTGCCACCGGCTGAGACCTCCTCATAAGTAGGGTTTTCCTTATGACCCCCGGTGTAACCGGATATCACCTCGGCCACACCATCGACTTTTTCAAAATCTGATTCCGTGCACCAGAAACATCCGCCCGCAAACGTCGCCGTCCGCAAGTTACTATGCCTTTCGTTCATAATAGTCCTCTCTCCCTTATTTTCCGTTGAATGTTTATCGGGACTCTGAAAACCAACGGCCAGTGCCCCTGTGATTATTAGGAGTCCAAAAAATGCAACAAGTTTCATGTCCATCCCTCCAAACCAACACACAATAGTGTACAAACTCTATGATAAGAAGATCTTATACAAGCGAGCATATTAAATATACATACTTATATTCTTCTAATATAAGCATCTTGAGGGTTTCCGAAAACCCCTTCAATCCAAATTTTTGTGGTAAAATTTTCAGATTTTCCGAGGTGGGAATTAGGGTCGCCTATGTACTCGTGACTGCCACTAGAGAGCTGATTATGTCTTGTGGGAAGTCGTTTACAAGCCCATAAACTTGGCGGCAATACCCTTCATGATCTCATTGGTTCCCGCAAAAATGGACATGACGCGGGCATCGCGCCATGCTCTGGCAATAGGGTTTTCCTCCAGGTATCCGTAGCCCCCATATAACTCCAAACATCCGTCAGCCACACGCATGGCCATCTCTGTGGTCCAGTACTTGGCCATGGAAACTTCCACGACAATATTCTTTCCCTCCATGTGTTCCACAATCAGCTTATCCAAGAACGTCCGGCCCAGTTTCACCTCGGTTGTCATTTCAACGATTTTGAACTGATTTTCCTGGGACTTGGACAGGGGCTTGCCCGACTCTGTTTCTTCCTTGCAGTACATAACGGTCCGATCCATTATGCGCTCAGCAGCGGCCACTGCGATAAGGGCGCACATGAGGCGCTCCTGCTGCAGATTCTGCATGAGCATGAGAAATCCGCCCCCTTTCATGCCCAATCGGTTCTCCTTTGGAATTTTGCAATCGTTAAAGTAAAGTTCCGCCGTGTCCTGGCTCCGCCAACCCATCTTGCTCAACCTCTTTCCCTTTTCAAATCCCGGCGTCTCCGCTTCCACAAGGTAGAGGTCAAGGGCCTGGTAAGGATTTTTCACGGCGGGATCTCTCGCCGCCAGGACCAAAAGATCACAAAGGATACCGTTGCTTATGAAGGTCTTCTGGCCGTTGACAACCACATGGTCTCCCTCTTCCAATGCGGTGGTACCCATGGATGCCAAATCGCTGCCAGCGTTTGGTTCGGTCATGGCAAGGGCAGTGACGATATCTCCTGAAACACACCCTGGCAGGTATTTTTTCTTCAACTCCTCAGAGCCAAAGGAACTGATGTAAGGCACGACGATATCGCTGTGCAAAGGCGCAGCCAGTCCTGTGTGATGGGTCCTGGCCAACTCCTCTGTGAGAATAACGGAGTGGAGAAAATCCGCATCAGCTCCTCCATATTCATTGGGCAGGTCCATACACAAAAAACCCTGCTCTCCCATCTTTTTCCAGACAGACCTGGGGACGATGCCCGCCTCTTCCCACGCATCCACAAAGGGCGTTACTTCCTTTTCCAGGAAACGGCGAACGGCCTCTCTAAATTCCCTATGTTCCTCTGTATACGTTATGATCTCCACCGGTTCTTCTCCCGAACTAGCCTTGCATTGGAACCTATAGGCTCAACTTTAATAAAAAAATGGTCCTAACATCCGAAACAAATTCAAAATCCTAATTTTCAAATGTCAAATAGTGGCTCTTACAGATTTGTTTTGGTCGTTTGAATTTATATAATTTGTATTTGTTTCGAAATTCGATATTAGGATTTCGGATTTTCTCTTCCCAACAAAATGTGTGCTAACCTGCCTATCTCAGGAACGCCAATTCATAAATGGAAACTAGGTTTTCTTCCCCGTTATCTCCTTAGCAAGCTGGCTTCTTTGAATCTTCCCTGGCTCAAGGAAAAGGTCTAGGACTTTGGCATCCCTGAAGAAACGCTCAATGTGGCCCTCCGTCATATAACCCAAACCTCCATGGATCTGGAGGGCATCATAGGTCACCTTGTATGCCGTCCTCGATGCAACGGATTTTGCCATGAGGCTGCACCGGTAATCAGGTCTCCGGTGATCAAATGACCATGCAGCCTTGTAAGTGATTAGTCTTGCCAGTTCCACGTCCATATACATATCCGCCAGTTTGTTTCTAATCGCGTCGAAGTTCACAATCGTTTTCCCGAACTGCTCCCTTCTTTTGCCATAGTCTAAGGCCCTATCAAGCCCTCCTTGAGCAATGCCCACACCCATGGCGCCAGCTTCGATCTTCATCTCATCGAGAATTTCTTTAACCTGCAAGGAGCCTTTGTCTTCCTGGCCAATTTTGCTTTCCTTGGGGGCTTTAACCTGGTTGAACGAGACCCGGTCCATCGGGACCATCCTCATCCCCATCCTTTTGCCCATGCTCACCGCTTCCACATTATCCGCCTTTGCATCAAGCAGAATAACTGACTGGGCATAGGGATCATCTGACCTGCTCTGGCAGACAACGACCAAGTAGGCCGCTAAGCGCCCCAGGGTCACAAACGTTTTCTCTCCCTGGATGATATACCCTTCCTTGTTCACCTTCGCAGTTGTTGACAGGGGCGCGAGGGAGTAGCCTTCCTCCAAAACCGCCATCGTAACCAGGGCTTCACCTTGTGCTATGAAAGAAAGCACTTCTCTCTTCTGATTCTCGTCTCCATGCCTGAGGATCATTTCAGAGCCAAAATCGGAGAGGGCCAATGCCATCCCCATCCCCGAATCCTGTCTGCAAAACGCCTCTGTAATCAAGGCATTTTCCAAGAGACCAAATCCCGGTCCACCATATTCTTCAGGAAAGTGTATCCCCACAAACCCCAACTCGCAGGCCTTTTTCCAGATCGGCAACGGGAATTCCTGCTTCTCGTCGTATTCAAGGGCCGCGTCTGGATCGAATTCACCTTTAGCGAACTCTTCCGCTGCCTTTTGGATATCTATCTGTTCGTTGGACAGACTAAAGTCCAATTTTGTCTCCCTTTCAATATTCAGATTTTCAAATCCAACGTGTAGCTATTTCCTTGATGATCGTAAAAAATCATTTCTTCGGCCTCCTTCCACTGCTTCTCATCCATGGTACAGTAGAAGGCGATCGTCTCCTGTGGCCCTATGCGTTGCTCACCGTGGGGCAGGAGTGTCTCGATCCGCCGTGTTTCATGCTCAGTCTTCAAGTCAAAGTAACTGGGAACGCCCACCGTGTGATCGCTCCGGTTAGTGATGTGTATTTCCAAGTTCTGGTCAAAGGCCCTGATATTACAGCATGACCTGAATTCAAAGATCTCTTCGGTGGGCGTATTCATGATAGGGCGAATTTCAAGCATTACTTCAGCCTGATTTGTCATTCCAACTCGGGATTTTGGCATTGTTAATTCTTATATCTCCCTACGATAGCAATGCTACATATATTCATAAAAGGAACGCCGCCCAGATTATGGGTAAGGCCATGCCTCGGATCCTCGATTTGCCTCTCCCCTGCCCTCCCGAGCAATTGCAGATACATTTCATAGAGCATGCGCAATCCCGAGGCACCGATGGGATGACCAAAACACTTCAGTCCGCCGTCTACTTGGCATGGGACCTTCCCATCGCGGTTGTAGAACCCGTCCAGAACGTCTCGCCAGGCATTGCCCCGTTCGGAAATATGCATATCCTCGTAAGTGACCAGCTCGGTGATGGAGAAGCAATCATGGAGCTCCATCATGCTGATCTCTTCTCGTGGATCCGTAATACCGGCTTCGTTATACGCCATGGTACTGCACCGGTCCGTCGTCATAAAGTACGTTCCATCCCAGTCGTTGTATGCCATCTCCTCACCGTTGCTCAGGGACAGCTGAAGGGCCTTGACGGTCACCGGATTCTTAATCCCCATATCTTTCGCCTTTTCAACTGTCGTCACGATGGCGCAGGCGGCTCCATCACTGACGCCACAACAATCGAAGAGTCCCAGAGGATGTGCGATGATGGGTGCGGCCATAACCTGGTCGATCGTCACCGCTTTTCGGAGGTGGGCCTTTGGATTTAGCGTTCCATTTTCGTGGCTTTTAACAGAGACTTGAGCCATGCCTCTCTTGAGATCCTGATCCGTAATCCGGTATTTGGCGGCGTAGGCGGTGGCCAACTGGGCAAACGCTCCGGGGGCTGTCACATTAGGCCACCACAACCAGCTCAGAGATCCCCAGTTTGAGCCCGGATTGGGCAGCCCTCCATAGCCCGTATCCTTCAGTTTTTCCACGCCCATGGCTAAGCAAATGTCATAGGCGCCTGAAGCCACTGCATAGACCGCACCACGAAAGGATTCGGTCCCGCTGGCGCAGAAGTTCTCAGTCCTCGTGACCGGAATAAGAGGAAGCCGTAGGGTGGTTGAAAGGGGCAGTCCACTTTTGCCCACATTAATCTCCTCGATGCAGGTACCCAGCCAGGCCGCCTGAATCTCGTTCCTGTCAATCCCTGCATCCTCTATGCACTCTGTAAAGGCCTCCACCATCAATTCTTCCGCACCCACATCCCATCGCTCACCGAAGTGTGTGCAACCCATACCAATAATCGCCACTTTGTCCTTAATGCCTATCGCCATGACTTTTCTTCCTCCAGTTTTGTTGTCAACAAGTGTTTGATACTAGTGCACTGCACCATATATTCCTGTCGTTTGGAGTGATGGCTTGTTCCTGAAAGACGATATCTCAGAAGAAATTCCACTGAGCATCGCCGTGGTCTGATCTTAGAGGGTTTACGCCCACAAACCCCTGGCAGAATGTCTCGTCCCGACCTAGACACAGTCCCTTTAAACCCTCTAAGATCAGACCACTTCCCCCGAACGCCATAGATATCGTCTTGAATGAATGGGCCATCGCTCAATGGATGCGAAGACACAATCTTCCAGTATTGAAATTTACGGTACAGCGCACTAGCATCCAGGATCGCGGAGCGTCAGGAATCTAAAGAATGACGCGTAGCTTACCTAAAACTCAAATAATTTTTCAATCAATTGAGACTTCATCAGGTCCCCTTCAATCTTCAACTTCCCAGACGTGTAGGCCTGCATGGCGTTCACGGTCCCTTCTATGAGGCCTACAAAATCGCTATCAGACATGATAATGGTGGTCGTGGGGCTCTCATGAACGCCCTCATTCACCTCGCAGGTACCGTCCTTCACCCTCGCGTACCAGTCCCCTCCATCTGGACCAGAGATCTTGAACTGAAACACCACATCCACGCCCGCCGCCTTGTCTGCTTGAAAGGCCTCCGGCAAACGATCGAAGATGGTCTTGACCGTCAGACCCTCCGCGGCCGCAGCAGTCTCAGCTTCTGGCCTAAGGGCGTCAATCAGGGGACCAAATGCCACTGTGGCATTGTAGTATTCTTTGGCACCGCTCAGTTCATGGATGCTATCCCAGTTTCTGTGAATCTCCTCCACGGTGGGGGCAACCTTTCCATCCCCAACAACAGCACCAGGGCCAGACACAACCGCCGCCCGATTGAAGTACCCCATCCCAGCATTAAAGATCATTCCCGTCTCTCCGCAATCCCTTGAACATAAATAGAGCACTAGGGGCGTAACGAACTCCGGTTGCAACTTCTCAAAAAGATCCGGAGGCAAAACGTCCTCTGTCAGCCTCGTGGCCGCAATGGGGGAGACCGTGTTCACCTTGATGTCGTACTTCTCCCCCTCCAGCTTCAGCGTGTTCATCAACCCCACTAACCCCATCTTGGCCGCCGAGTAGTTGGTCTGACCATAATTGCCAAACAGACCCGCCGCTGATGTGGTCATCACAATCCGACCATAACCCCCCTCACGCATCTTCAAAAACGCAGGCCGTGTCACGTTATACGCACCAAAAAGATGCACAAAAAGAACCTGTCCCCAGTCCTCAGGCGACATCTTTCCAAAGCTCCTGTCCCTCAAAATCCCCGCATTGTTGATGAGAATGTCTACCCGGCCAAAACTTTCCATGGCCTTGTTCACAATGGCCTCGCCGCCTTCCACCGTCGCCACAGAATCATAGCTTGCCACGGCCTCACCACCCAATGCCTTGATCTCTTCCACCACCTGATCCGCCGGACTGCTGGAGCCTTCACCACTGCCGTCCCTGGCTCCACCCAGGTCGTTGACCACCACCTTGGCCCCTCTTTTGGCCAACTCCAGGGCGTACACCTTTCCCAGTCCAGCACCAGCACCGGTCACGATCGCCACCTGGTCATCAAAACGTATGCCTTTTCGTGCAGCCCTCTTTCCCATCTCCTCTGGGCTCAGCCACTCCACGATCCCGCGATCTAACACCACCTCGCCGGTCTCACTGTTAATGGTCCGAAAAAGGGCCTTGTCCTCCTCCATTTTCCAGATCTGGGTCTTGATGGGGACACCAGGATAGAGAGGTCTTGAAAACCGGAGTCTGAAACGTGTCATTCTTTCAGGCTCTCCAGGGAACAGGTGCTTGATCACAGCCCGGCAGGCGAACCCATGGGTGCAGAGACCATGCATAATGGGCTTCTCAAAGCCGCTCGCCTGTGCAAAGTCGGGATCCACATGAAGCTTATAGATGTCACCTGACATGCGGTAGAGCAGGGGTTGATCCAGTGAAGGGAAGGCCTCCTCTTCAAAGTCAGGATCTGTTTGCGGGAGTTCAACAACTTCCTTTGGAGGCGCTTTACCCCCAAAACCCCCGTCCAAACGACAAAAGAGGGTGAAGATATTGGTGAAAAGTCTTTCCCCATTTGAATGATAGGTGTCAGCCTCGGCAACCACAAGAGCGCCCCTGTCCGGTCCCCTGTCGTACATATGGGTAATCGCTCCCTCCGTCGTCAGGGTTCCTTCCGTAGGAATGGGATGGTGGAAGATGATATCCTGCTCCCCATGGAGTACCCTGGAAAGGTTCGCGCCCGAGTTGATGGCCGCATTGGCCAGAAACTCGAAGACGCTCCCGATGGAAAAACTGGGAAGCACCTTGAGTTGATTCTCATAGCAATATTCCAACTCGTCGAAACCGGCGCCCACACCCAGGGCATAAAGCACCACATCCTTCCACGTGTACGCCTTTTCAAAGGGACCAATCTTCTTGCCGATGCTTTCCAGATCCAAGGCCATCCTCCCTCCTCCTTTTGGCTTTTGTCCGATGATTTACTTTTCTCACCACAGAGACACCCGCCATAGCTTTAGCGGCAGCGGGTGGTGAATGCTTTCTTCTTCGTCCCTACTTCCCTTTCATGTTCGATATTGGGCCGGCGAAAGCAGGGATCAAGATAAATTTCAAGGTCTCTTTGACCATGGTCACGTATTCACCTCTTTTCAGTTTCAACATGGGCCCAAAAAAATTCTCCCCTGAGATAAAATTGTGAATGGCGTTCATTATGGCCAGCACCTGCATTTGCGCTCGCGCAGGAACGTTTTTTTTATCTTTGCAAAGATCCATGGATCGGGCGATATCTGAAATGAATTCAGGGACAGGAAAGTCGAGATGTTCTTCGTTGCGGGTCTTTCTGAAATATCGAAAAAGGATCAGGTTGGAAATCTCGGGATATTCAAACAGATAATCGGTCATCATGTCGATGGCAATATTCATGCGTTTCTCTAGAGGCAGCCCGTGAATGACCTTTTCCACCTCTGTCAGTTGCTGGCGGAGGTTTTCACTGATGTCCAGGATCACAGCCTCGTACAGATCGGCCTTGTCCCCCCAGTGATAATGGAGTGTGGAGATATCAATGCCCACCTGCTGGGCGATCATCCGGGTGGTGGTACCGTGAAACCCGTATTCACCAAATACGCGGCGAGCCACCTTCAGGATTTTCGCCTTCATGGAGCCCGGGTCTTTGCGCGCCTTCTCTAAGGGTGTTGCCATGGCAGAGACTCAAATCTAACTTCCATCATTTGATGGAATCAATATATGGAAATAGCCTGAGAGTCAAGTAAAATCTTAACCCCACCAAACCTCTTCTTGACAGGTAGTAGTCCCTCTCCCTATACTGGCGAACTTCGGAATCACCCTGCTTAGTCAATTACCGCCACTGAAAGTGGGGGCTCTGTGGCTAACAATTCTTACGGTTTCGAGTGATTTTTTGAGGAGGATATTATGGCAAGTGATGTCTATTACCAACTCAGAGAGCAGTTAGACCAGTACTCCGTTGGATTTCCTTCCACCGAATCGGGCGTGGAAATAAAAATCCTAGAAAAACTCTTCACCGAGGAAGAGGCCCAGATGTATCTAAATCTCAGCATGATGCTCGAGACACCTGAATCCGTCTCTGAACGGCTGAAACAGGGCCCCGAAAAGGTGGCTCGCCTTCTGGAGCAGATGGCAGAGAAAGGACTCCTCTTTCGCCTGCGCAAAGAGGGGTTGGCAAAGTATGGCGTTGCACCGTATGTGGTCGGCATTTATGAGTATCAGCTGAAAACCATGGACCAGGAACTGGCGAAGCTCCACGAACAGTATTTCGAGGAAACCTTTGCCCACGAAACATCTATTAAGAACTTACCCATGCGGACCATCCCCGTGAACAAGTCCCTCAATGTCTCCTGGCCTGTGGCGCCTTACGAGGATGTCCGCGAAATAATCAAGTCAAAAGAGAAAATTGCGGTGGCCGACTGCATCTGCCGAGTGCAGCAAGGAAGGCTTGATCAGGAGTGTGACAAACCCCTGGAGGCCTGTTTCATGTTCGGCTCCCATGCCGTGTACTACGTTGAGAGAGGAATGGGCCGCTGGATAAGCCAGGAAGAAAGTCTAGAAATTCTTGACCGATGCGAGGAGGCGGGCCTGGTTCCCCAACCTTTTAATGCCCAGAATCCAGGGGGAATGTGTAACTGCTGCGGGGACTGCTGTGGTGTACTCCGATCCCTTAAGAAGCATCCGCGGCCTGCCGAGAAGGTGGTGTCCAACTATTACGCAGAGGTGGATCCTGACTTGTGTGCTTCGTGTGAGACGTGTCTGGAACGTTGTCAGATGGAGGCCATCACCATAGGACCTGATGAGGTGGCCGTCGTGGACCTGGATCGTTGCATCGGCTGTGGCCTGTGTGTGACCACTTGCGCGACCGAGGCCCTAAGCCTTCACACCAAAGCCGAAGAAGAGCGCAGCGACCCCCCTGCGACAGCCAAGGACACCATGATGCAAATAGCGCAGCAACGGGGCAAGACCTTGGTCCCCCTGGCCT
>CP070840.1:860263-865543 GCA_020342025.1 Deltaproteobacteria bacterium | reverse complement strand
GGTGGAGGCGGGGGGAGTCGAACCCCCGTCCGAAAATATTCCGCTTAAGCTTCTACATACATAGCCCGATATTAGATTTTCGCCCCAGGGTTCCCTACCAGGCCAGGTTGCCAAGGGACTAACCTGTATAAAATTTCGCCCCTCCAGTCTACAGGTTAAAGGGAAAGGCTATCCCGCTATGTCGACGCCCTTATCAATCTCGCAGGATAGAAAGACAGGGCGCTAGCCTTTTAGGCGGCTAGGGCATACGCATAATCATCTGCGTCTACTTTGTCTCCACCTGTTTTACGAGCAGATGGAACCTCGGTATGCCACTCAAGCTTCTTTATCCCCGTCGAACCCGTTTCGCCCCCATAAGGGATACTTTTACATAATAGACACGTTTCCTGTAATAGTCAATACTCTCCCTTTTTCCGGACCTGCTCCATCTCTCTTTTCAGGTCCTTCTCTTTTAGGGCCCGCCTCTTATCCACTTTCCTCTTCCCCTTTGCAAGGGCAAGCTCAACCTTGGCCCAACTTCCGTAAAAGTAGACCTTCGTAGGAATCAGGGTATATCCTTTCAGTTCCGTTTTTCCAATGAGACGCTTGATCTCCTTTTTGTTCAGGAGAAGCTTCCTCGTTCTTGTGGGATCTAAGTTCATGTGGTGGGCGTGAGGATAGGGCGTGATACGCATGTTATGGAGAAATACTTCACCCTTCCTGACCCTGGCGTAACTATCCACAAGGCTCGCTCTGCCTTCTCGAAGGGACTTCGCCTCCGGTCCCAAAAGGACCACGCCCGCTTCATAGACCTCATCGATGAAATAATCGTGAGCGGCCCTTCTGTTCTGGCAGACAATCTTCTTATCCATGTAAATTCCTAAAGGAGTTTTAGTCGAGTTGTTGAGTGGGGCGAGGTTATTAGGATACCTTTATATAATACCCCTTTTCATCCAATTCCGATATCAAGGGTTTCATTCTTTTGGCGATGAATTTCCTTACCTCCCGGGCTGTTTCCAGCAGCATGATATGTTCCAGGTCGGCCTGGGCCTCTTTCATAGAAATTGATCTAATGATTTTCTTGATCATGGGTATGGATTGCGCATTCATGCTCAACTCATCAAGACCAAAAGCTACCAGTATGAATACGCAAAGAGGATCCCCAGCCATCTCCCCACAAAGGGCCACCTTTATACCTGCATGCTTTGCCGACATCACCACATGTTGGATCATTCTTAGAATAGCCGGATGGAAAGGCTGGTACATATAAGCCACGTGCTCGTTAATCCTGTCGATGGCCAGGGCATATTGAATGAGGTCGTTGGTGCCGATGCTGAAGAAATCGGCATGCTTGGCCAGAGCATCGGCCATAGTGACGGCTGATGGGACCTCGATCATGATCCCCACCTTGATATTTCGGGCATACTTTATCTTCTTCTTGTTAAGCTCGCTTTTAACCTCCTTCAGAATTTTCTTGGTATCCAGGAGTTCCTGCAACCCGGAGATCATGGGAAACAGCAATCGCACCTCACCATGTGCACTTGCCCTGAGTATGGCGCGCAACTGACTCTTGAAGATCCCTGGCTCCCTGAGGCAAAATCGAATAGCCCTCAGGCCAAGGGCCGGATTCATTTCCGTTGTCAAATTCAGATCGGACGAAAACTTGTCTCCTCCAATGTCCAGGGTCCTTATGGTCACTGGGGCTGGGGCAACAATTTCTGCCAATTCCTTGTAATCCTCATACAGTTCATCCTCACTGGGGACCCCTTTTCTTCTGAGATATAGAAATTCCGTCCTGTACAGTCCGATACCTTCGGCGCCATGGTCCCTGGCTGGGACCACCTCTTCCAGCAGTTCCAGATTAGCCTGGATCGCGATCCTATGTCCATCAACGGTTTCAGCGGGCAGATGACTTATCCGGTCAATACTTGACCTATACCTTTCAAGCTCGAGCTGCTTCTCCTGGTAAGCGATGATGATATCGTCATCAGGTTCTATGATGACTTCCCCGGCATTTCCGTCCACGATGAGTAAGACCCCGTCGTGAATCAGATGGGTTACGGTCTCCAATCCCACAACGGCAGGTATCTCCAGGGCCTGGGCCATGATGGCCGTATGGGAGGTGGGGCCTCCCACCTCGGTTATAAAACCCATGACTTTGCCGATATTCATTGCGCTCGTATCCGCAGGGGACAAATCATGCGCCACAATGATGACGCGGTCAGTGATTTCAGACAAGCTCTCCTGCTCTTTTCCGGCCAGGTTTCTCAATACCCTCTCAGCCACATATTCCACGTCATTAATACGTTCTTTGATGTATCCATTATCTATCTGTTGAAAAAGCTGTCTTATCTTCTGGATCGATTTCTTGAGGGCCCATTCGGCGTTCATCTTTTCCTTTGTAATGGTGTCGATGGTAGACTCGGAAAGCATGCCGTCATCCATGATCATCAGCTGCGTATCAAGTATAAAGGCATGTTCCTTGAGCTGATCTGGCATCCCATTCTTGAGCGCCATAATCTGTTCTTTCGTGGCATGCAGGGCCTCTTTGAACCGTTCCACCTCCTGGCTGACCTGTTTGTCACTAATGAGATACTGGTAGAGGATTTTGACCCTGGATCTGTCCACCAGACGCGCTTTTCCAATAATGATACCAGGAGAGACGGCTATACCCTGCAGCTTGTTAATCTTTTCGGCCTGACCTTTCCTCATTTTTTTTCGCCAAATTTCCCTTTGAAAAGCTCACTCAGTTTTTCCAGCAGTTCTTCCGAGTCATCACCCACAGCCCTGACATCCACCTCAGTACCTTTGGGGCAGGCTAGTGTGAGTATGGATAGGATACTGGCCCCATCCACTTCCTCATCATCCCTGCGAAGGAATAGCTTTGATTCATATTGTTTCGACAATTCTACGATCTTGGCAGCAGCACGCGCATGCAACCCTAAATCATTATCAATTCTTAATTTTTTTATCAACTCCATGTCCGATCCGCTCTGCTCCGCTTCGCATCGCCATTGGAGTACTGGAGTTAGGGAGTATTGGAGTATTGGACGGGTCCCCAGTTTCCATCATTCCAATGTTCCATATGCCGTTTTGGATCGCCCCCCCCCAAGAAAGCACATAATTTCAACCCATTCCAGATCTCACAGCACTCAAACACTTTTGGCATTTTAGGCACTTTCGTTCACTTTATTTCACTTCTTTATGTCCCCACCCCCCTTTTTATGGAAAGACATTCCTTGTAAAGCCTTCGGTAGGTCAAGCCCTTTTCTTCAGAAATCCGGTTGGCAACGTCCTTTATACTCATGTTGTTTTCTTTCAAAAGCTTCTCAATTTCCCTTCGAGTCTCCCTGTCAATTAAACCTTCTTCCATGTTCTTTTCACAACCCGCGACCACCAGGGTGAATTCACCTCTTATATTTTGCGGCTGAAGCTGTTTCAAAACATCAGCCGCCAACCCCCGCTTGATCTCCTCAAAAACTTTAGTCATCTCTCGCAGCAATACAATCTGCCGGTCCCCCAAGATATCCTTGAGATCCATTAACATCGCCTGAAGTCGGTGAGGCGCCTCAAAAAAGACCATCGTGCGCTGCTCGGAAATCAAATCTTTCAGTTCTCTTCTTCTCTTGCTCGACCTGTGGGATAAAAATCCCAAAAACAGAAATCTTTCGGAACGAAGGCCTGAGACGGAAAGGGCCGATATGACTGCAGACGGCCCTGGAATGGGAGACACTCTGATGCCATCCTCCACAGCCTGATTTATGAGTAAAGCGCCCGGATCGGAAACCCCTGGCGTCCCGGCGTTGGTCACAAGGGCCACATCTATTCCGGATTTTAGACTCTTTATGAGCTGGGGTCCCTTCCTCCTGTGGTTGTGTTGATTATAGCTAATCAATCTTGTTTTGATGCTGTGGCTCTGGCAAAGCTTCCTGGAATGGTTCACACTTTCTGCGGCTATCAGATCCACTTCTTTCAGAATTCGTAACGCCCGCAGGGTAATATCTTCAAGATTACCGATAGGTGTTGAAACTACATAGAGGATCCCCGATTTTGGATTTTCGATTTCGGATTTTCGATTCTGCTTTCTTTCGATCTTCTTAGAGTTCCTCATTCCGCCTTCCGTGCCCGCCAACGCATTGGCAGCGGCGGGCGCTTTCCCAATTCCCACTTCCTACGGATACTCCAGGTCAAAGGCATTCTGAATCACTTCAATCTCCCTCTCTTCATCACTCAGATTTACGGCCACCACATCAAATCTCGATCTCGTATCACAGCAGTTGTTGGACTTCATATAAGCGAGCGCCACCTTGGACAGCTGCCGACGTTTTCTGCCATCTACCGCCTCTTTGGCATAGCCGAGTGATTTGCCCTTTCTCGTCTTTATTTCGATGAAGACCAGACAATCCCCGTCTCGGGCGATAAGATCAACTTCTCCCAGGGCACAGCGGTAGTTACGGGTGACGCACTTATAGCCGAGACGCTTTATCTTTTTCAGGGCCAATTCTTCCCCCTCTTTGCCCAGATCCAATCGATCCCTGGTCATAATAGCTCCGCTATTGGAGGAACCGGGGGGACCCCGGTGAAATGGCCGCCTTTTGCGAATTTCACGGGGCAAGCGGAGGAACGGGGAAACGAGAAAACCCAGGGCATCAGCAGACCCCCCTGAATGATAGTCTGTGGATGGGACAGGGCCCATGCCTCTGAATGGCCTGCAAATGACGCTTCGTCCCATAACCTTTGTTTTGATGAAATCCATACACTGGAAACCGGTCATGATAGGATCGCATGATCCTGTCCCGATATACCTTGGCAACCACAGAGGCGGCGGAGATACTCAAGCATCTCTGATCCCCCTTTTTCAGGCATCCCTGAGGGATATTGACGGGGACCGGATGAATCCCGTCCACAAAAAGGTACTCCGGTGCCGGGCCCAGAGATAGGACGGCCCGTTTCATGGCCTCCAACGAGGCCTTCAGAATATTGGATTCATCAATAAATCTGTGGGAAACGACGCCGACACCAATGGCGAGAGCCTTTTGAATAATGATAGAAAAGGCCTTGTCCCTCGCCTTTTCTGTCATTATTTTGGAATCCTTAACCCCTTGCAGGATTTTCCCTTCTGGCAAAATGACGGCAGCGGCAGCCACGGGACCTGCCAAAGGACCCCGCCCCACCTCATCAACACCGGCTATGAGGTTATACCCGGCCTTTCTGGCCATGGTTTCATGGAAAAACGGATCGGTAACCGAGCGGATTTCGCTCTTGGCGAAAAGAGGTAGGTTATTGTCTGAATTCTTCAAT
>CP070840.1:853627-860163 GCA_020342025.1 Deltaproteobacteria bacterium | reverse complement strand
TTCTCCATAGAAAACTCAAACAAGAAATTGAATGGGATTCGTTTATCCCACCCTTGCCTCTCAAAAAGTCCAGGTTCTACGGTTTCTCCGATGATGACGCCATCACCGACCAGAGCATCGTTGATAAGCTCTAAGATGGGCTCAACAGGCATGGCGCAGAGCGCGGACATCAAAACAATCACCTTGGCTTTTAGTGGACGCTCTATGCGAGCCGCAACAATGCCCAGGTTTTCAACGTCATCAAGTCTCCACAACTGGTAGATATCTGAATCAACGGCAAAGTACAGATTAATATTCAGGTCTCTTATTCCAAAACCAAAAAATGTGGCCATGGAATAGCAGGGCCCTGAGCACCCGGCAAAGATAACGTTGTCTTGCTTCCTTATCCCGCTTTTTATTATCAGCTCCCTGAAAATAGGTAACATTGAGGTGTGGTCTTTACCCGTAGAGATTATTTTCTTCTTCATGAAACCTCACTGGTTGTGTCACGGTCCAGATATTCTCGATGCTACAAAAAATATTTTCTTGTACCTAAGGTGGAAATGGAAAGGGAACGCCAAATATTTCTTACCGCTCTATCAGATTGATTAGGTTCCGCCTTTCTCCTCGGATGAATCGCCGGAGATTTTCTTCGAAAATGGAACAAACCTGTTCTACCTGAATGTCACACAATCCGGCCACGTGGGGTGTGATGATAACGTTGTTAATCTCCCATAATGGATGATCTTTGGGCAATGGCGTCGTGGGAAATACATCCAATGCAACACCAGCGATCTTTCCACTCTTCAAGGCATTGATCAATGCCTCCTCGTCAACAATATCCCCTCTTCCGAGGTTGATTAGGAAAGCCGTTGGTTTCATGCTGGAAAGCAACTTGGTTCCCACCATCTTGTATGTCTGAGGGGTCGAAGGTGCCGAAATGATAAAATAATCCACCTCCTGAATCACCTGGACCAGTGCCTCTGGTCCATAAAATTGGTCCACGGCCTCGATCTTCCTTTGGACGATATCAATGCCATAGACAACCATTCCGAAGGCCTTACACTTACGGGCAATTTCTTCTCCAATGACTCCCACACCCAGGATGCCAACTTTCTTTTGAAAGAGGAGCTTCGCCGGCCACCGTTCCCAGACCCTTTTATCCTGGTTTCGAATCATTTGGGGAAGATCCCGGTTCAGGGCAAGCATAAGTAAGAAGGCCATTTCTGAAACCTGTGGGCCATGGATTCCGCGAGTTGAAGTAATCAAGATATCCTTCCTGAGGGAAGGGAGGCTCACGATTTGATCTACCCCAGTGGTCTTCGCCTGAATCCATTTCAGGTTAGTGGCTTTCTTGAGAAGTTGATCGGAAATCCTAATGGCCATGATGATATCCATCTTCTCGATAACATCACCCATCTCCTCTTCTTTGGCAGAAGCATAAATGGATAGTTCCGGAAACTTGGGTTCTAAAAACTTTTTATATTCCTCGGCAATCGGATCCAGTAGCAGCAATTCTAGCTTCAATGTCTTCTCCTAAAATGTCTAAATAATAATAATTTCCTTTGGGGTCTTATGGAGGCAATTGCTGACCCCATCCTCTGTGACAAGGTAGTTATCGCAAACAGTGGCCCATAGGTTTTCAGTGATTGCACAGGGGTGAACGGTGATGTTCATCCCTGCCTTGATCTCCATGACTTCATCATCGCGTATGAGGGGCCTTTCGACCAGATCATATCCCTGACCATGAGCATACAATCGTCTCTCAGGGCGATATTTCTTCTTTTCAAGAAACGCATTATTTGCATCCCAGATATCTTTCGGGTTCGCACCCGGTTTCAACAGGTTTAGTGTGACCTCCTGGGCCTCAACGGCCACCCCGAAGGCATCTTGCCATTCCTGTGAGGGCTTCCCGATTGAAAACAGTCTTCCGATCTCCGTGTAGAGTCCGCCGGGGCCATTCACCTCGATCAACACTGAGACCTGATCCCCTTGCTTTATCTCCCGGTTCATGAAGTGCCGGAACTGCCACCGGGCAGGAGTTCCTGGCGCTGAAGAACCCACCAGAATCAATTGCTGTTCACTGCCCTGCATGACCATTGCTTGTTGGGCTTCTGCAAAAATCTCAAAATCTCTCCGCCCAGGCCTGATTGCCTTTCTTAGGTGCTCTATGGCCAAGTCTTGCATTTCCGCTGTGCGTACGATCAACTCAATCTCCTCCGGGCTCTTTATTGCCTTGATCTGATCGATCTGATCCGTCGCTTCAATGAACCTTGCCTTGGGCAGATGCTTCGCCAAATATTCGTAAAAGTTCATGGGAATAGAGGACTTTCCCACCAGGCCAATAGTCGCTCCCTTTCTTTCTTTCAAAACGCTCACTGCCAGTTCTGCGTCATACGTGCCGGTATAATGAGCCGAGGGGAAATAGGGTGCACCCAATGTCCTTTTCACCCCCCGTACAGCCCACCCCTTAAGAAACGGTTCAGCCGGAGCCCTTGGGCCCGGAGTGACCAGCGTCATCTCGTCATCCACCGGAAAAATCACGCTATAGGGATAACTGTGCCGTGCGGGAATATCAGTGAACCATTTCACATACCCTCCGAGAAACTCCTCATCATTTCTCATCAGAAGAAAATCTATCTTGAGATCACGCATCATTTCGCGGGCGGCCTTCCATCTTCTTTCAAGTTCAGCGTTCGAAATACTCTTTGTCAATCTCTCTCTCTGATCCTCCATACCCCAGTTTCTCCTTTCCTAGATTAAATTGCGTGGTGGCTCTTTCAGGAACCGCAGCCCTTGATGGGTACAATCATTCTTAACACTTTATTCTCATGGCACACTCGAGGAAGCGCGATCATTCTTCCAAAGTGCCCATCTTTCTTCGGTGGCTTATGAGGGGGATGATCAAAAGCACGGCCGCGACAAATAAGAAACCGGCCGATATGGGCCTTGAGACGAAGATCGAAAAGCTTCCTCCAGATAACATAAGTGACTGGCGAAAGGCCTCTTCCAACATGGGTCCCAGGACCAGAGCCAATACCATCGGGGCGCCTTCGTAGCGGAACTTTTTCATTAGATATCCCAAAATGCCAAAGAGGAGCATGATAATCACGTCCCCTGTGTTATTTCTAATACTGTACGATCCGATCAGACAAAATAGAATGATCAGTGGATAGAGAAGGTAATAAGGAACTCTCAGGACCTTCACCCACAGACCCACAAGTGGAAGATTTAGGAGCAAAAGCATCCCATTGCCCACATACATGCTTACGATGGTCCCCCAGAAAACATCCGGAGCCTCTTGCAAAAGAAGGGGACCAGGCTGCAATCCATGAATCATTAGAGCGCCCAAAAGGATGGCCATCACAGGATTCGAAGGTATTCCGAGGGTGAGAAGAGGGATAAAAGCCCCACCAGCCGCGGCGTTGTTAGCTGCTTCAGGCGCTGCCACACCCTGGATAGCCCCCTTTCCGAACTCTGCCGAATTACTCGAGACTTTCTTTTCGATGGCGTAGGAGGCGAATGAGGCGACAATGGCTCCTCCACCGGGAAGGATCCCCAGAAAAAAGCCGAGAACGGCGCCCCGAATAATAGACCACTTGGAGTCTGCCCAGTCCTTTACTGACGGAAGGAGATTCTTGATCCGGGCCGTCACGATGGTCCCCTTAATCTCAGTCTCTAGATTCAATAGGACTTCCGAGATACCGAACACCCCCATGACCACTGGGATTAGGCCTATGCCATCTAGCAAGACCTGAAGGTTCCACGTAAATCGATATTCTCCGCTAATGGCATCCATTCCGACGCCACCCAGGATGACCCCCACGCAGGCCATCATCAAGGCCTTGACCATGGAGCCAGTACTCAGGTAACTTAGGACTGTGATCCCCACGATCATCAAGGAAAAATACTCAGGGGGTCCGAATTTGAGGGCCATACCGGCCAATACCGGACCCGTGAAAGTGAGCGCGATAATCGCAAAAGTGCCGGCAATAAAGGAAGCGAAAGCGGCGATCCCCAATGCCGGGCCAGCCCTCCCCTTCAAGGCCATCGGATAACCATCCAGACAGGTGACGACTGAAGAGGGTTCGCCAGGAATGTTCACCAAAATTGACGTTCTGGAACCCCCATACATCACCCCATAATAAATACCCGCCAGCATGATGATTCCTGAAACAGGCGCCACATGGAAGGTGGATGGAAGGAGTAAGGCAATGGCCCCTGCCGGGCCTATTCCGGGCAAAACGCCAACTAAGGTCCCAATGAAAACCCCGGTGAAGCAGTAGAGCAGGTTCAAGGGTTGAAGAGCGATATGAAAGCCATAGATGACGCTGTGGAACACATCCATATTCAGGACTCATGCATTTTCAGAATCTGAGAAACCCGAAAAGCCCTTTAGGTAATTGGGTCTTCAGCCAGGTATTGAAGAGTAGATAAGCGGTGAAAGTGACTATGACGCTTGTCACGATTGTAATGAGCCATCCTTTTTTCTCTATGATACCCAGCAGGAGGGCAAATAAAAGCAAGGTGACCGGAATGAATCCGAGTATTTCCATGAGTAAAGTGTAGAGAAAAACAGAGACCAACACGAGAATAATTTTCTTGAGATCCACCTTCCCCAAAATTGGCTTTTTCAAATCCTTTGCCCTCTTGCTCCTCAGCACGCCGGACAGGAGCACCAGGGACATGATACTCAGGACGATGCCTGTCCAGAAAAAAAGAAAACCCGGGCCAGGTGAACGCAGAGTCCCCAGGCCCAGGCGATAGGATTCAGTGCACACGATCACCGCGAAGATCAGCCAAAAGCTCCCGCTGATCCGGTCCGCTTTGTCCATCCGTATATCCCCTTTTATTCGCGATTAATTCCGCATCTCCTTCCTTTATCGAGGTATGGATTCTTATCCACCCAATGGAGATTGCGAGGCAATCTTATTCAGATCATTTGCGCAAGCCTAATTTGTCTGCAATTTCAGAGGCTGTCTTGTATTCTTCTTTTGCCAGGTTCCTGAGTTCAGGGGGAGATTTATAATCAACCACGTATCCCATGTTCTCGAATTTCGCCTTTATAACGGGATTCTTTATGGCCTTTTCGATGGCCGGTATGAGAACCTTCTTCACTTCCTCTGGCACGCCAGCCGGAGCATACCACGCAAACCAGATTGAGGGCAGATCCCGATCGAAGCCCAAGTCGGTAATTGAAGGGACATCGGAAAACTCGGACATCTTTTTGGATAGTAAGAGTATTCTTAGTTTTCCTGACTTGACATGGGGTATGATCTTACTGACGGCGTCATAGGTCAGCTCAACATGTCCACCTAATAGGGCCGTTATGACCGATGCACCCCCTTTGAAGGGAACCTGTGTAAATTGTGCCCCGGTCAAGGCCTCTGTGACCGCCAGGGTAAAGGTGGCCACTGTCGTTCGACCGGGTGTGCTGATACGGGCTTTTCCGGGATTCTTCTTGGAATACTCCACCAGTTCGGAGAAAGTCTTCCAAGGTGCACCTGCCTGGACAGCAACAGCCACCGGAACGAACACGGCCAGACCCAGGGGTTCCAAATCCCTGTCCGGGTCATAGGGAACAATCTTCGGTTTGGAGACCCGGGCATAGACCACAGCCGCGTTGGCCGTATAGCCAATCGTGTACCCGTCCTTTTCGCTCCTAGCCACCACATCCGTTCCTAAGGTCAGAGAGCCGCCCGGCTTGTTCATAGGCACAAGTTGTGTCCCTAGAATTTTTCCCATCTCCTCAGCCAAAACCCTGCCCGTTATATCTATGATGGAACCAGGCGGTGCGGGAATGACTACCTGGATGGGGCGATCAGGGTAAGACTGAGCCAGAGTAGACGGAGTTCTCTGACCAAAGGCGTAAAAGACCGCAATTAAGCATACAACAAAAATAAAACGTCTCATGCTTCTCCCTCCTTTTTGAATTGTAGTTAGGGTTATGTTGTTATGTTAATAAGGGCCACCCAAACTTAAGTGCATTAAGCTTTGCTAATATATGACATAGAGGCAGCATCAAGCCAGATCCACTTTGTGTTATCTCTTTTCTCTTATTTCTTTTCCCGCCATTCCACCTTTGCCTGGCCACTCTCCTTCCGGATGGTTACACACTTCTCTGCCAGCAACGGATTCATGAAGGGGAAATCAGATCGTATGTGAAGACCTCTCGTCTCTTTTCTTTCCTGGGCGGTCATCAGGATCATTTCCCCGCACTCCATCAGATCCAGGACCTCCATGCACCTCATAAGCTCATGGGAAGTTTCCGCCATCATCATATTCAACGCCTTTTCCTTGAGGTCATTGAAATATTTTAAACCCGCCCCAAGGAGGGTTTCAGCTCTCATGAGCGTGCCGGCATAGTCCTTCATGATCTGCTGAAGGGCCATATTGGTCCCCTCCACCTTGATAACCACCCCATTCTTCACATGAGCGTCTATCCCACAATGAGACATGGGGTTACAGATGTCACAGATCGTCTTTCGAATCTGCACACGGTTTTCTTCATTGGGCTGTTTGCCTGTGGAGGCATATCTCTCGTCACGTTTTGTCTT
>CP070840.1:850694-853527 GCA_020342025.1 Deltaproteobacteria bacterium | reverse complement strand
GCCATGCGGATTTTTTCATAGATCCGATGGGCTACAGAGGTGGATTCATCTTTTAAGCTCTTTGAAAGCTTCATGGGATAGTTCCCAGGCAGATTCCTTGATTGAAAGGGAATTGTCTATCACTGATAAACAAATGACATTCAATTAATATGCGTGAAAAGGCATGTCAAGTTTTTTTGGGAGAAATGCGTAGTGATTAGAAAGGTCTTTTCGGCAGGATATCAGACAATATCCCAGTCAGCAGGTTGTTGACGGGATGAGTTGTCCCCTATTCATTCTCCAATTTTTCAGCAATGTCTTTGCGGAGCTCTATCTTGGAGATCTTTCCCACGCTGGTGAGGGGAAATTCATCAACCACTTCAAGCCGCTCAGGGAGTTTGAACTTGGCGATCTGCTTATCCATCAAGAAATCTTTGAGTTCCTCAAATTCGAGGGTCTTTCCTGGATGCAGGATGACATAAGCACAAGATTTCTCACCAAAGACAGGGTCTGGCATGGCCACAACCGCTGTGGACAGGACACTGGGATGTCCCATGATGAGGGACTCCACCTCCTCAGCACTGATCTTTTCACCGCCCCGGTTGATCATATCCTTTTTACGCCCCTCCACAATCAGGTTCCCCCTATGGTCCTGGATCACCATGTCCCCGGTCTTGTAAAAGCCTTCTGGATCATAAGCGTCTCGATTATGTTCCTCGGCATTGTAATAACCCCTGACGACTGTGGGTCCTCGGCCCCAGAGTTCCCCCATCTCCCCAACAGGGACGTCAACGCCGTTATCATCCATGACTTTGAACTCGTCGGCTGGGGTCAGTGGGCGTCCCTGGGTCTCGAGTATCACCTGTTCGGGGTCATCCTGCCGTGTGCAGGTGTGAAAGCCCTCTCCCATGCCAAAGTTTTGCTGGATATTGAGGCCCAGTCTTTCCTTTGCTCGGCGACCAAGCTCCACATTGACCCGGAAACCGCCCCCAGCAACGACCTGAAGGGAAGAAAGGTCATAGTGACCCTTTTCAAGGGCATTGAGCCAGTTGATGATCATGGTGGGGACCCCGTTCATGTACGTTACCTTTTCCGCTTCTACCAGGGGAAGGACGGTCTCTGGATCCGGACTCGAGGCCAAAACGACTTTCCCTCCAAAGTAGATTGTCCCGTTAAGTCCGGGGGCCGTCAGGGTGAAGTTATGCGCCACGGGGGCACTGGCCAGAAAGACGCTGTATTGAGAATGTGCTACTCTGAAGGCGCTGAACTTGCAGCAGCATATATAGTCGTTATGTGTGTGGGGAATCACCTTTTGTCGCCCGGTTGTCCCACCCGAGAGTTGGAATACGGCGGCTTCCGTGGGGTCAGGGCGGTAGGCCGTGAGATAGTCCTGGGCATAGTCCTCTTCTATGGGTTGTTCAAGAAGCTCGGCCATGGCAATAGTGCCTGCCGGTGCATTGGCATCCGCCACCATGACGTATTCCACGGTGGGGGCCTTCTCTTGAACATCCTTTGCAAGCTCCAGGTAGTTAAAGTTGCGAAACTCTGACGGGATGACATATGCCTTGGCCCCAGTATGCTCGGCTATGTAGCCCACCTCACTCAAACGGTGTGGAGGCAGAGACGTGACGGGAATGGCCCCGATCTTCTGTAAGGCAAAGTAGATGTAAACAAACTCGGGAATATTGGGCAACTGAAGGATGACCCGGTCTGAAGGCTTCAGCCCGATGCTCAGGAGGTGAAGGGCCAGGCGGTCCACTTTTCTCTTTACATCGGTATAAGTGTCACGAACCTCACCCGAAATAGGGGAGGTGCCCACCAGGGCCTCCCTTTTTGGGAAGTGCCAGGCACTCCGGTCTAAGACATCACCTAGTGTCACATTTTCCCAATAACCCTGGGCTAAATATCTCTCGGCAAATTCCGGTGGCCAGGGCGTACAACCTTTTAACATTTGCTTACTCCATTGACTTTTTACCTTTGCCTGCAATCATGCCAACCCTAATAAGAAACGAGACTGGGCAAGAAGGTGGCGATCTGTGGGAAAATGAAAAGGATAATCGTCAGAACGATCAGTGCAGCAAGGAAAGGCATGATTCCCCTGAAGATAAGCTCCAGGGGTATCTCCGGCGCAATCCCTTTGATCACAAAGACATTGACGCCTACGGGTGGCGTGATGACGCCCATCTCCCCAACCAGCACAATAATGACCCCGAACCAGATGGGATCAAAGTTCAGCTTTTGTACCAATGGGAAGAAGATGGGGGTCAGCACCACGATGAGGGCCATGGAATCCATGAAAAACCCGCCGATAAAGAAGATGAACGTGATGACTGCCTTGATGGCCAATGGCGAAATCGGGAGGTTCCCGACCCAATCGGCCAGGAGGAAGGGAATCATGGACACGGCCATAAAATGGCCAAATACGACCGCACCCGTAATAATGAACAGAACCATGCAACCCGTTCGTAACCCGTCTTTGCCGGCCTCAAAGAATTTTTCCCAGGTCAACTGTCTTCGAGCCAAGCCGATGACCAAGGCACCCCCAGCCCCGATGGCTCCCGCCTGCGTCGGGCTGAACCAACCCAGGAACAATCCCCCTATGGCCAAGACAAAAAGGATGGTCGCCGGGAGAATTCCTGTCGTCGCCTTGATCTTCGCTTTCCAACTGGTAGGGTCGCCGGGAGGGCCGATTTCAGGATTGCGGAGGCAAAGAATAACCACGACTGCAACAAATAATAGACTGAGAATGATGCCGGGCAGGATTCCGGCGATGAATAATTTGCCTATGGATTCCTCCACCAGTATCCCGTACACAATGAGCACGGTGCTCGGCGGAATGAGAATGCCAAGGGTC
>CP070840.1:846108-850594 GCA_020342025.1 Deltaproteobacteria bacterium | reverse complement strand
TTGTGCTATTTCCCTGGATGAGGCGGTCAGGGACGGCAGCGTCAAAGAAGGGGACCTTATCTGTATGCCTGTATTCGGTGGCGGTCTAACCTGGGGCAGCGCCCTTATCAGGTGGTAGCTTCTGCCCCCTGCGTTAATCCAGCACACAAAGAGATAAGCCTTTGATTTGATTCGAGCCAGTTGGGACTCGGGCAAGGGAGAATAGTTTCAAGGACGGAGCGATGGAACTTCATAAGAAACTGGAGGATCTCAAGATAGGTTATTTAATGGGAGATGAGGGCTTGAAAGAAGGCCGACCCACCCTTGTTATGGTCCATGGTGCAGGGGGAAGGGCCCAGATCTGGCAGAATCAGATCGTGTTATTAGACAAGACCATAAATGTTTTGGCTCTGGACCTTCCTGGGCATGGGAATACGGAAGGGAATGGCCGATCTCACATTTCCGAGTACGCCCAATGGCTTGTGGATATGATGAAGGAGATGTTTGATCACCCCATTTTTCTCATGGGTCATTCAATGGGGGGTGCCATCGTTCAGGAAGTGGCCGTTACTTCGCCTCGACGTCTGGAGGGCATCATTCTCGTGGGGACGGGGAGCCGACTCAAGGTGGCCCCCATGTTTCTGGATGGTCTGTTGGACAATTTTGAGCAGACCCTGGAGACTGTTATGGGCGTTGCCTACGCTCCAGAGACAGATAGATCCATCATAGAACAAGGCAAGGCGATAATGATCAGCACAGGATCAAACGTTGTCTATAACGATTTCCTCGCATGTGATCGTTTTGATAGTCGGCAGGTATTGGCACAGATCCATCTACCCTGTCTTGTGCTTTTTGGGGGCAAAGACAAGCTGACTTCGCTCAAACTCTCTGAGGCGCTCAAAGAAAGTATCGAGGGGAGCATCCTGAAGATAATACCCGATGCGGGGCATATGGTCATGATCGAACGCTATAAGGAGACGAGCCAGGCGGTTCAGGAATTTATTGTGGGGATCCATTCATGATCCATTCAGTTTTTGACAACGGGTCATTTTACCGTTATATAAAAGTCGTTGAGGAACGCTTCCGATTGGGGCATATGGTAAATCAAGGGAACGGGGGGATATGCAATTATAAGGCAAACTTTGGGGCAAAACAGGATTTATGAGGAAGGAGGGGTGCTATGGCTGAAATGGAATCCAAAATACCGGTTATACGCACCATGTCCGTCAAGGACCTGGACCGTATCGTTGAAATTGATACCCAGGTCCTCGGGAAGTCGAGACCCGAATACTGGGAAATGAAATTGGAGCTGGTGGAAAAACGCTCTCCCATGGCTTCCCTAGTGGCTGAGTTGGATGGTGAAGTGGTCGGCTTCATCATTGGGGATGCCAGTGGGTGGGAATATGGGGTCCCTGAGCATATCGGCTGGATCGATACGATCGGGGTTGATCCCGCCTATCAAGGGAAAGGCATCGCCAAAATGCTGTTCACTGAGATGATCGGTGCCCTGAAGAAGGTTGGGGTTGACACCATATACACCTTCGTCAACTGGCGAGATTGGAGCCTCCTGCGGTTCTTTAACGCCATGGGTTTTGAGAAAGGAAACATGGTAAACCTAGAATTGAAAGTTAAATAGCGGACTTGGCAAGGCCATTCCAGCTGGCTGCTGCCTTTGTTGCAGCAGACAGCTGACGACCATCAGCGCTCAGGCGCCGATCTCTCCAAGAGCTTTCGCATCCTGTGTAAGAATTCAAATCTGTCCACATACGTTTCGACCCTCAAATCCTTCTCTTCCTCGCCTTCTTTGTTCAAGAAAATGATGGTGGGTACCCCCCTGACGCCGTATTGCTTTAATACCTCATCTTGAAAGGGCTGGCGGCGTGTTAGATCCAAGCGCATGGTGATTAGACTCTGGCTTAGTCTCACAACTTCGGGGTCTTTGAAGACCTTTTTTTCCATGGCTACGCAGGGTGAACACCAGTCCGCATAAAAATCCAGAATGAGGAGGTTTTTGTCCTTCGCTGCCATGGCGATGATGTTCTGATCATAGGGTATCCATTTGATGCCTTCCCTCTGATAATCTGAGGAGAGGAGGTAGAAGATTCCTCCACACACCAGACAAATCCCCAGGAGCTTCTTTATGTGGGAAAAACGACGCAGACCGCTGCCCGTCCTGTCAAAAAACCCAAGATGGACGCCAGCGGCTACAGCAACGGCGGCCAGGAGCCCCGATTTTCCCAGAGGATGGGGAATTAGAGGACTTATCATGTAGGCCGCCACACCCACCAAGACCCAGCCCATGAATTTTCTGACCCACAACAGCCAATCCCCTGACCTGGGGAGCTTATCCAGGGCCCCGGAGAATATGGCTAGAACAGAAAGGGGAAGACCGAGGCCCAGGCTGAGGATGAAAAAATAGAGGAATCCGAGGAATGGATCACCCTTTTGTCCCACGTAGGTGATCAGTGCCAGGATGAAGGGTCCCAAGCAGGGAGCGGCCACGATTCCGAGGGTCAGCCCGATGAAGAATGTCCCAAAGTATCCGCCGTAGGTCCGGGACGCCATCTTGGTGAGGGCAGCCGGGACCCGAAATTCCCAGAACCCGAAGAAATTCAAGCCTAAAGCAGTCATCACCCCGGCCACAAAAATCAGGACCAGCGGTTGCTGGAGTAACGCGCCAAGCATACCCCCAGACAGAGCGGCCGCTAGACCAAGCACCGAGTTCGTGAGGGCGAGACCAAAGATGTAAAGCATCCCATGCACTATGGTATTGGTACTCCCTTTTCGGCTCCTCCCTCCGAAATAGGAGACCGTTATGGGGATGAGGGGATAGACACATGGGGTAAGATTAAGGGCCAAGCCCCACAGAAAAATGCCCAATAAAGTGAGCAAGAAGCCAGCTCCAGACCTCATTCCCGCAAGGCCCTTCTCAAGAGACTCGTCGGTAGGGGCGGAAAGAAATATCTTTTGATTCAGGGCCTTGGTTGGCGTGCCGCCAGGGACGGCAACTGCGGAGAGGTGCACAGAAACATTTTCCGGAGGCAGACACAGCGTGGCTGAGCAAGCTTGATAGGAGAGATTTCCTTTTATCAAGTGACTCCCTGATGGGACCGCGTCGCTTACCCCGAGCGTTGCCCTGACCAGGATCCTACCGGAATAGATCTCTATCGGTTTGGACGTGTATGAGAATTTTTTCTTCTCAGGTTCAGGGAACTTGACCTTTTCTATTTTTAAACCTGGAGATTCTTGAAAGGAGAGCAGCGTGGGGATTAGCCCTTCACCCTCGCTTTTTGTGCCATGGATATACCAAGGCTTTGAAATCTTCAAACGAAAAAGTATGGGATAGGCTCCCCCTGTCGGATATTTGTCGCGGGAGTGAAGGATCTCTACTTGAACCGTCGAGGCAAATGCGGGGAATGGGGGGAAGATGCTTATTATGATGGTCAAAAGGAGTATACGTATTCGTCTTTTCATCGGGATCTTTAATCAGTAACAGACTGTGACCTTATTCTTTGTCCTCAGGCGTTTGAATCGATCTCTCCATAGAGAATCTCTTCATGGACTTTTTGGGCCTTTTCCAGTTCTCTGACCGCAATACAAATATGATCGATCTTTTCCGTCTTTACGGATGATCTCCCCTGAGGCTTTTGTCTATTTCCAGCGCCTATGTTAGAATATATCGGTTGAATCATTGGGGTGTCAACCTGCGAATAGAGGAGAGAGCTGTATATGGATCGTGCTGATGAGCTAAAGACATTTTATCTTCAAAATACGTCCGGAGCAAAGATGGAGGGGAATCTTCTTAAGGCGCCATGTCCGTTTTGCGCAAAAGACAAGACGGAGAAGCCGGGTGTCATGGTCGCATATCTTGAACCTGAGAGTTTTTTCATGGGGTACTTCCGATGTTTGAACAGATGTATGCCAGGAGGGTTCGCTCCGCACTTTGCCAGGATGATGGGGATCGCTCCAGAAGATGTGCCGGGGCACGATCCCGACCGGGAACCCTTTGTGCAGGACATAATTCTTCCCACCAAGAACCTCAATCTGGAGCTTAAGAAGTTCAGGTCTCTCATGACCGAAAACGAGTATAACCACTTCAAGGAATTCAGCGTATCAAAGAGCGTGGTTGATGCTATGGAGATTGGCTACAACGGCCGTTATCTCGTATATCCCTATTTTCTGGGAGATGGAAATTGCTATGCCGCTCGATGCGTTTTGCCTGATCGTGAGGAGGATAGTTTCTGGCACGGTGATGAAACGTTCTTTTCAGGAGAGTTCCGAATCTTCAATACTCAGGAGATAGAGAGATGTGAGGATGGCGCACTGTTCATCACAGACGGGGAAGACAATCTTCTGACCCTTAAGGAGCTGGGTTATCCCGGCATAAGTACGCCTTCTGCCGGCGATCTGGAGCTGGTAAGCCCGGAAAGATTGGCCTTTGTCAACCATGTTCTCTTGGTGCTGGTTAATACGCCAGAGGCTCAGCTTGCCGCTCGCTCTTTTGCGA
>CP070840.1:840744-846008 GCA_020342025.1 Deltaproteobacteria bacterium | reverse complement strand
TGCCCGCACCGTGAACGGCGCCCACGGGCAGATCCAGACCAAAGGGCATCTTCACATGGTCCACCGCCTCGGGTCCTATGAAGCCATAGAAGAGCGTGCCGAGAAAAAACAGGGCGATCGCGTACATGGTGAAGGGTTTGATGGCCCAGTTAACAAAAAGGGTCAAAAAGACGGGCTTGCCGCTCTTGCCGGCCTTGATGACTTCACCGAAATCGATCTTGACCATAATGGGATACATCATGAAAAAGAGGCAGACCGCTATGGGTATGGAGACCACCGGCGCCTCTCCCACATATATCGCAAGCCCGTCCAGGTATTTTGCTACTCCTGGTGCTACTTTCCCTAGGAGGATTCCTGCCAGGATACAGAGGATCACCCATATGTAGAGGTATTTTTCAAAATAACCCAATCCTCTCTGTTCTTTGGTCAAAGACATCTCCACAGTGGCCATAGTTGCTTCCTTTGCCATTTTTTCCTCCATGAGTGGTCATTTCGGCTAACAAAGGCCCATGTTTCTAGATGAGCCTGTTCACTTGCCCTTTGAGCCCTTCATTCTTTGGGTACTTTCGTTAATCGCAACAAAGGCTCGGAACGGATTCAGGTCTGGATAGAACAGCCTGGTGTTGCTCGCACGCATGCTTGACGGCTTTTTTGACTTGATCGATCTCTTTTCTTTTGAGTTTGAAATCCTTGTTTTTTTCGATTCCGAGGCCGGTCAAAATAAGGTAGCTTTTGATCGAGACTTCTGCATGCTCAAGGATGGCCTTTGCGCAGCCTATATCACAGCCATCAATGGCCACCATTTGAGGCACATCCTTGGCCGACTGCACGAAGCCCCCGAGATGTCCTCCCACTCCTGCCAGGCAGAACATCTTACCAAATCCCTCTTGAGTCAATTCAACCGCGGCCTGGTTCGAAAGCTGGCCTACGTTAGACCCTCCGGAGCAGGCCAGGATCATGATGTTTCCATTGGTTGCACAACACGCTTCTGCCATTTCCTTCTCCCTCCTTATATATAAAACCGATTCTTGGTTTGCAGTAATGGCGTGATGAAACATGCTCCATACTCCAGCACGCCAATACTCCATTCATTCCCTTTGGGCTTGCTTGAGCCATTCAATGAGCTTGTTCTTGGGGGGCACGCTGCCTACCGATTTCACCTTACCGTTAATAATCAGTGCCGGTGTTCCCATCACGCCGTAGTTGCCAATCTCTTTGATATCTCGGACGTGTTCTACACCTGCCAAGATTCCGATTTCACCCAATACCTTCATAAGCTCTTGCTCGAGGCGATCACACTGCGCGCACCCCGGTCCCAGGACCTTAATCTCAAGCCCTTCGGAGGCCTCCTCTTCAAAGGGCTTTCCCAGGAATTTCTTAAATTCCCGGAGGAAGGCTTTTTCATAGTCTTCTCTTGCCATTTCGGGAATGTAATTTCTCTTACACAATCGATTCAGGAGTTCTTCCTGGACTTCCCGATCTGGTCTATCCCCATATTCCTCGGCAACGTCAGCGATTGCACCCTTTAGCCCCACTATGCCAACATAAGAGTCACCGACCTTGATCTGAGTTAGATCATCTTGTGACATCTATTATCTCCTTTTCTTATTTCTTTGAGCCTTAAGCCTTTAGCCTTATTTATCCAGCAATCCAGCCATAGGTCATTCCAGCGAGAGTGGACAGGATCACAATGATTACGCAAAAGGAGGCGGTCTTCTTGAGACCCATGACGCCACCGATTACCAGCATGTTGGGAAGTGAGAGGGCTGGCCCCGCAAGAAGGAGGGCCAGAGCGGGCCCCTTTCCCATGCCGGCGCCCAGGAGACCCTGCAGGATAGGCACCTCCGTCAAGGTGGCAAAATACATGAGGGCACCCGAGACCGATGCAAAGAGGTTGGCCCAGACCGAGTTGCCTCCCAGGAGGCTCTGGATATGGTGTTCTGGAATCAAGGCCAAATGGCCTGGCCTTCCCAGCATAAAGCCAGCAACCAGAACCCCTGCCCCCAATAGGGGAAGAATCTGTTTCATGAATCCCCACGTGGATTGGACCCAGGTGATCCGCTCATCTTTGATGAACCAGCTCTTGAGCATGAGCACGAGAACGATGAGCAGGCCTGCTGTGATGTACCACTTGGCCGCGAAAATATTTGACCAGAGGCCAGTAGATCCCTGAGTCGGTCTGGCAAAGGCCGCAAAGATGAGGATGAGCACCATGGTCAGCATAAAAAGGGCATCTTGGGTCAGGCTCCGCCTCTTTTCCTCCTCATCGGGTAAATACATCTCCCCTTCTGCGCGGGCGGCATCCTCTTTGTGAAAGATGATGGCCATGAGCAAACCCGAAACCACGGCAAAAATCACAGCGCCCACCGCCCTGGCCAGTCCCAATTGCCACCCCAGGATTCTTGCGGTCAGTACGATGGCTAGGACGTTGATGGCAGGCCCGGAGTAGAGAAAGGCCGTTGCAGGACCAATGCCTGCCCCCCGGGTGAATATCCCGGTAAACAATGGTAGAACCGTGCAGGAGCAAACAGCCAGGATAGTTCCTGAAACCGAAGCCACAGAATAGGAGAGGATCTTTTTCGCCGAGGCCCCAAAGTACTTGAGTACTGAGGCCTGGGATACAAACACCGCGATAGCGCCCGCAATGAAGAAGGCGGGAATCAGACAGGTCAGTACGTGCTCCCTCGCATACTCCTGGAGCATCATAAAGGCCTCAAGCCCCGACTGACGGATCGTTGGATTATTCCAAGGGATAGTGTAAGCAAGTGCGAAAACCAAGAGGATTAGTATCAGCTTGGTTCTTTCTCTCATCCTGCATTTCCTCTTTCAACGTTAGATACGGCAAAACTCGCTCAAAAAAAATAGCTAGATTACTATTTAGCTATTTAGCTACAGCAAAAAAAATTAGCTTTTACACACCTCCTCACGCCTGATGGAGGGCAATTTTTCCACCAGGGCGGAGATTTCTGGATCCTCCTCTAGCCAGTGCTTCAGGTTCCCCAACATTGTAGCCACATAAGGGCTGCTGGCACCGTCTGTTAAGTAGTAATTTACCCACATGCCGTCTTTAGCAGAGCTTACCAATCCTGCTTCTTCGAGCACTTTAAGGTGCTTTGAAACCGTGGGTTGGGCCACTTGAAGGGCCTCCTTCAGCTCGCAGACACACATGGTCTTGTGCTGTAACATCTTAATAATCTTCACCCGGTTAGGGTCGGAAAGCGCTTTAGTAACTCTGACAAAATCCTTCATAAACAGCCACCCATATTGTCAAGAGGCAATATAACCCCATGTTAAACCCCTGTCAAGGAAAACATTTTCACCCTGATCATAATCAGGCGCAAGTGTTGTAAAGATTGCCCTGAGTGCACCTATCCCCACTGCCCCTTTGGCAAAGGCATGTAAGATTCGGCAGGAATTCTTAAAAGTACGAACAAAGGTTCCCAATCAGAACGGGAAAAAAGGCTTGACTTTTAGTACCACATAGTGGTATCAAGGGCAGGCTGAAAATGAAGAATTCCAGGGTCGGCAGAGTCTCCATGAGGAGGGGTTTGCAAACTTGCATACAAGCCAAAATCAAGGCCTGCATAACCATTCAAATTCAGGCCGATATAAGGGTTCAAGCAGGAGGGTATTATGAGTGTGAAGATTGTCATCGAGAGGAAATTCAAAGAAGCTCCCACCGAAGATAACCTTAGGGTAATCGATGAAATCAGGATAAAGGCATTGCGGGATAGGGGATACATAGGCGGAGAGACAGTGGTCAACGCCGATAATAGTCGGGAGGTCCTCGTCTTTTCTGCCTGGTCGAGCGTGGATGATTGGAAGACATGGTATACGAGAAAAGATTGGGAGAAATTAGAGAAAAGTCTGACTCCCCATCTTGAGGAACCCGCAAAGATCAGAATCTTCGCACCGGGTGCCGATTACGCAAAAAAGGCCTTCCAATAGTTTGGAGAATGGTTCTGTGTCGTATCATCACACATTGGGCAGGCTTGCGACTTAAGCGCCTGTGTGATTCCAAGGATTCTTATCCTGAAACAGGGCTAAAAGGAGAAGAAGATGGCGACTCAAAAGATATTGTTACCCTATAACTTCACCAACTACGATCAAAAGGCCCTGGACTTTGTTATTCGCACGTTTGCTCATGCAGAGGACGTTGAAGTGACCCTGTTCAATTCCTACACATCGGTGCCAGAGATTAAAACGAGTGACAGTCCGATTATGGACAAATTGAAGGGGAATCTCACATATCTTTCACAGAGGATTCGAGAGCAAGAAGAGGGGCTCAAAGTGGCAAAACGGAATCTGTTGGAGAATGGTTTTTCAGAAGATCAGATCCATTATGTATTCAAGCCCAGGAACAAGGATATTGCAGGTGAGATTGTTGATCTCGCTTTGAGTGGTCGTTATGATCTAATCGTCATAAATCGAAAACCTGGAAAGGTGACACGATTTTTTACGGGTAGCGTCCTGAATAAGGTTGCCTCGGCCCTGAAGGACACCACGATTTGCCTCGTGACCTAAGGCCCAGGATGGTGTGAAACTCATTCTGTGCCGCAGATAAGGAGGGATTCTATGAGAAACGAAGATAGAATCAACATTGATATATTCAAAGTGGTCAGCAAAGCCATTGCAGAATCTGATAATCTAGGCATTATGACAAACCATCTGACACAGCTCTTGGTAGGAGCTCTGGGAATTAAGGCGTGTACCCTATTTGCCCTGAACCCTGACACGACCGAGCTTGAGGTCTTGGCCAGTTTTGGATTGAGCATCAGCTACCTCAACAAAGGTCCTGTTTTGGCGGACAAAAGTATTGGCGATACCCTAAAAGGAGAGCCCATCGTCATCGAGGATGTCAGGGAAACCGACAGGCTTCAGTATCCCAAAGAGGCCTCGAAAGAGGGCATAGGCAGCATGGTTTCTCTTCCCATAAGATTTTATGGCGATCCCATAGGGGCATTGCGGTTATACCATTCTGAGCCGTGGGATATTTCAAAACGTGATCTCGAGTCTCTCCAACTGCTTGCTGATAATGTTGCCCTCGCTATGATGTACACCCGTCTCCTAAATGCCCTTCAATCCATCAAAGATACGATCAGAGAGCTCCCCATGGATGTGGCCCTTTTTGAGAGATGAGCCCGAGTGGCTGGAGCCCACTAGCTCAGGGATAACTCTACGCTAATGGCTGTTCTCGCGTTTCTCACCCATATTCTATCCATTTTTGCCATGTATTTGGGGCAAAGCACTGCACGAGTGCTAAC
>CP070840.1:837705-840644 GCA_020342025.1 Deltaproteobacteria bacterium | reverse complement strand
TCGGGTGGACTATACAGTTATCGGTCTTCCTGTTAATGTGGCGTCAAGGTTGGAGTCTATTGCAGAACCCAACCAGATTCTTATTGGAGAAGAAACCTATCGGCACGTAAAAGGGCTATTTGATATCAAGAAGGTGGGCCCCAAAAAGGTCAAAGGAAAAGGGGCAGAGATCATGGTCTATGAAGTCTATTGATTGGGATTAAACTTCTCCTTGCCTCTTATATATGTGGCAATGTTCTTTTTCAGCAAGTCATATTCTTCGGCAAGATTCTCTAATTGTTCTTTGCTCTCCTGTGCATTTTCCTCCAGTTCTTTCATCTTCAATTTCAGGTCTGTTATGTTTGTATTGACAATGATGCACTCCTTCCTTTTCTGCTCAGAGGCTTCTGTGGGGTGGGCCTTGGCCAGCACATAGACAGGCTCACCCCCCTTCTTATAGTACTTCCACTGCTTGTTATTAACCGTCTGCCCCTTGAAAGCCCTGATGATCGTCTTCTTAAAGCTGTCCCTGTGTCGCTTCGAAAGGAAAATCAGAGGGCTTTTGCCCAGCATCTGTGAGGTACTGTAGCCAAAACTCTCCTCGCATGCCTTGTTCCAGAAGCTGATCTTCCCCTTGGAATCGATCTTAAAAATGGGATTGACCCATAGTTCCTCTGTATCTTCCGTAAGATCATTGGGAATACCACTAGGATCATTTTGTCTCGCAGTGATGTCCTGTACGGTCTGAATCGCCCCTCTCGCATTCCCGTTGGTATCCGAGACCGGGGCAACCGTAACGAGGGCACGTGACCCCCCTTTGAGATGGGGGAGAAACATCTCCAATTGGTACCAACCGCTCTCTGTGCCAGGTCTAACTGTATCTCCATACGCCTCTGCCACGAATTCCGGGTCCTCCAGAAGAACATCTGCCAGGCTCCTCTGATCATCTATGCTAAATCCTTTCCACACCTCTTTACCCAGAATTTCCTCGGCCCCAATCCCTGTCATCTCCTGACACGCCCGATTCCACTGAATGACCTGATGATCTTCATTTATGATAAAGGTGGGGACAGGGGATCTTGCCAAAATGTCATCCACGTATTTCTTGGATTCTGTGAGGGCCCTGCCCTTTTCCTGCTCACGATTCGTGATCCCACTCTTCTCACGTTCAAACAAAAAGGCCATTAGAAATATGGCCAAAAGAGCCACGAGAAAAACGCCAAGACTGTAAATGTCTGAGATTCCCGAGGGGATAAGATTGGGAAATGGGTAGCCCATGTGAAAAAGATAGGTGACAACGCCCGCTTGCACGAGGACCAATAGAGCCCAGAATGCACCCCATGCATAGCCGTTAAAAAAAACGGCCAAAAGGAGGATCCCCCCATTCAATAACCAAGAGGTTGACATGACCCCCTCAGTACTCATGGCCCCAGTGTTCCATGAGACGATAAAAAGGGTGGCCCAGAGGATAAAAATAAAATAGTTGGCCACCCAGAGGATATTCTTTCTCTTCCTGAGAATGATCACTGAGGGGATCATGAGCAGGCCGGCGCCAATGATCACGTAAAAGAGGGAGAGGACCCCCAGGTAAAAGTAAAAAAGCCCCAGCAGGGGGGCCAACATGATGAACCCCAGCTGGAATATGTTGAGGGCCTTGATCTTTCGCGTCACTTCAGGGTCAGAGAATTCTGGCCGGCTGGTTATTAGATCGTCGAATAGGAATTGAAGATTCATCGTCTCGGATTAGTGGATTTCAGAATGGAGAAAGGGAAAGAACAAATATGCGTCGACTTGAATAAGACGCCTCTGGCAGTGGATTAGGGACGAAAGTGAAAAAAATATACTATTTAACAATAGAGCAAAAAGCCGTTAACCCTCTTCCTTAGTCAACAGATAACCAAACCTGACCATTCTTAGACACTTGTCCCATCAAATAATTCCCCTCCTTATAAAGAGGAAATTCTGCTTGTATTATGATGATAGCCTTTTCATCCCCAGGAGTAGATCGGTCAACTGAGATAATGTAATCAAGTTGGCCGCCGATAGGGATTAAGATATGAAGCTCTTCCATAATTTTTTGCCGCAAAGGCTTCCCATCTATGCTCACTGGCACACTTCCTCCTGCGGCATATACTTCATATACGTCGTTGTTTGGCGGAAAAAACGTGTTATTCTCGAGATAATACATGATCTGCCCATCGACAAGGCTTTTCATCATTAATGAGGCCTCAGATCCGTACGTCCTCGACAGCCAAGTCTTATACGCCGGCATAGCGGTGGCAGCCAAAATGCCTAAGATGGCTATGACCACCAAGAGTTCTACCAGAGTGAAACCGGCACGCTTCCCCATTTAGCCCCCCCCGCCCGGTGGAAGTTGATATTGAATGCCCTTGGAGGTTATAATAACATTCATCTCCCCGGGATTGGGATTGGCCAGGCTTAAGCGATAACCCACTTCTGGATCCCTTTGGTAAAACAACCCCATGAGCTGAATAGCTTGGTTGTCTCCAGAAAGATATTTTGGGATAAGCTCGATAAGCTTATCAGGATACTTGTTCCCTTCGTAATGGGCATAGCGCTTGATAGCGCCGTCCACCAGGAAGAGAAAAACCCTGCTGTTTTTTGTAAGATCCACCGTGCCCGCAGGGGCCTTTTCACCCCCAAAAAGGATGAATCCCCACATGGCCAGGATCAGAACCCCGGCGGCGATCACAAAATAATGGAAGGCGCCCAGTTTTATCTTTTTCTTTACTTTTTCCTTGGCAGCCTTCTCCCGTTTACCCTTTATGGTGGTCCCAACCGCAGAAATAGAGGATCGCATGGCACATCGGAAACAGTAATATTGCTCCGGCTTCGCCTCTTCCGCGCACTCGTTGCAGAGGGGGATGCCACAGCCCGCACAAAGGTGTTGGGCCCGCCTGTTAGGATGGTTTTTGCATTGCATCTGAATGGGTCTCCTG
>CP070840.1:828948-837605 GCA_020342025.1 Deltaproteobacteria bacterium | reverse complement strand
AATGTTTTGTAAATCCATTTTGTGTTGACTGAGCATGATGGATTTTTCAAGGAGTTCGAGGACGTTCACCTCACTAAACTCCATCGTAGATTTCCGCGAAAAGGCGAGCAGGTTGGAGACAATCTTGGAGCAGCGGCCTGTCTCACTCTCCACAAGATCCAGGTATCTTTTAAATTTGTCCAGGCTTTCAGGTTTCGGTGAGACGTCACGGCCAAGAACTTTTATCATGAGTCGAATGTAATTGAGAATGCCTGCTAGGGGATTGTTTATCTCATGGACCACACTGGCAGCCAGTCTGCCCAAGGAAATCATTTTGTGGTGCTGGAGCAGCCTGACCTGATCCTCACATTCCTGTTCCAGCTTTCTCATCTCTCTCAGATCCCTGAAAAAGGCTACAGTGCCAATCTCCTGATCCCCCTCGAACATGACTGTTGCGGAAAGTTGAACCGGGATCTTGTCTCCTTTTTTGTCAATGAGATGCGTTTCGTAGAGAAAGAGCCGATTTTTGCCACCATATTCCTCGGAATATAGATCTTCCCTGAAGCGTTCAGCGCCTCCCAAAGGGAATAGTTGATCCAAGGACATCCTTCCACAGACTTCATCCTTGGAATAGCCAAGCATCTGTTCCAGTCGTTTGTTGAAGGTCACGATATGGCCCTCTTTGTCGCAGCCCACAATGCCGTCAATGGAACTTTCAATCAGGTTATTCTGGAAGTCGGAGGGGGTTGAAGGCGTCCCATGGTCTTCGGGTATTTTTGAAGGGGGATAAAGCGCCTTGGCCAGTTCCTCAGCCACAAAGTCGGAAGGCCTTCTCAGGGCTCGAATCACCTCGCTTTTCTGTATCAGCTTCTCCCCCTCCCCACCTAGAGGCTGAACACGTCCGCCGCTTCGGACCTCAATCTTCACCTTCAGAGCACGTTCCACAGCAGTCTTGAACTCATCATCAGTGAAGGGTTTGGGAAGGTAGTCAACCACGCCTGTCTGTATGGCCTCCACCGCCGAGGGGACATTGGCATAACCCGTTATGACGATAACCTCCGTCTCGGGTCTCTCATCTTTTACCCGTTTGATCACGTCCATGCCATCCATGTCTGGCAACCTGAGATCGGCCACCAGGAGGTCAAAGGCTTTATGGCTCAAAGTATCCAGGGCACCCTGTCCGGTCATGGCCAAGTCCACGCCATAACCTTCTTGCCTCAGGACCATCTGGAGGCCCTGCGCCACGCTGGATTCATCCTCCATGAGAAGGATTCGGGGCTGACCAGCGCAATCATTTCTCATGGCTACAGATGCCTGATTCACGGCCATTCCTCCTTTCAAAAAAGATTGGTGAGCATTTGCGGGTGCTTTTCACCTCTTACACCGCTAAAGCCTGCAGCCCTTCCATGATCCCGTCAAATTCCGTAAGAATCTCACTTTCTTTGAACTGCCAGAGATGGGCAGCACTATTGGGGCAATTGCTCACGCAAACGCCGCATCCCTTGCAAAAGATTGGGCTTACCACCGATGCCCCTTTCCGTATGTCAAACTCGATGGCCCCGTGTTCGCAAGCCTTAACACAAGTCAAACACCCTTCACACAATTCTGGGTCTATCCATGCGACGGTGGAAGGAATTTCCACCTTTCCCCGGATAGCCAACTCAAGGGCCTGGGCAGCAGCACCGGAAGCCTGGGCAACCGTGTCTGGAATGTCTTTGGGTCCTTGGCATGCGCCAGCCATGAAAATCCCGCTCATGGCCGTATTAAGCGGTGCCAGCTTGGCGTGCTTCTCAGAGAAAAAGCCGTCTGTGCCCTGATTGATTCCAAAGATCTTGGCCACTTCGGTGGCGTCCTTACGCGCCTCTATGGCAGCACACAGGATGACCATATCCACCGGGATTCGGATCTGTCTGTTCATCAGGGTATCCTCGCCAATGATAATGAGCTTGCCCTCTTCCTCAGGTTTAATGGCCTGATCCGTGACGTCAGAAGGCTTGCCCCTGAAGAAAGTGATCCCCTCTTCCTGACACCTGCGGTAGAACTCCTCATAGCCTTTGCCAAAGCAGCGCATGTCCACATAAAAGTCGTAGACCTTGGTGTGGTGGCCCACTTTATCCTTTAGCAGGTGGCCGTATTTGAGGGCATACATGCAGCAGACACGGGAGCAGTACAGGTGATAGTGCTCATCGCGGCTGCCCACACAGTGGATAATGGCCACACTCTCAGGGGGTTTCGTGAACTCCCCCTTTTCGTCCCGCATGAAGATCTTGCCATCGGTGGGGCCAGTGGCGTTATTGAGACGCTCAAACTCGAGACTGGTAAACACGTTCGGGTATTTCCCGTAGCCAAACTGCGTCATGGGCGTTGGGTCCATGAGGTCATAACCCGTGGCCACGACGATGGCACCCACCTCGATCTCCATGTCTTCCGGCTCCGTGGCATGGTCTATGGCCTTAGCCTCACAAACGCGCACACACTCCATACATTCACTGCAGACCCCACAGTTGAGGCACCGTGCGGCCTCCTGCCTTGCTGCCTCTTCCGAAAGACCCTGATTCACTTCCTCGAAGGAACGGGCCCTTTCACCCACATCTTTGTGGGCCACTTTGGACCGGGGTACCCGGGGCACGCCCTCGGGGATCTCCTGCCAATCCTGACCCGGGCCCGCCTTGCTAGCCAAGGCCTCAGCAAGGCAGCTTAGGTCCTCCCCGCTTACAAAACGGTGAATCGCCTCCACGGCCTTGTGCCCTGAAGAAATGGCTTCAACAACCGTTGCAGGGCCTGTGACCATATCCCCGGAGGCAAATACATGGGGCATGGTCGTCTGCATGGTGTAGGGATTCACCACCAAGGTGCCCCAACGCGTCGTTTCCAGGGCGGGTTCTTTCGCCACCCATTTCTTATCAGGCTGTTGCCCGATGGCTGGGATGATCGCATCACATTCAATAAAAAATTCGGAGCCCTCCACGGGCACGGGTCGCCGACGTCCGCTCGCGTCTGGCTCTCCCAGCTCGGTCTTGATACATTCGATACCCGTGCACTTTCCGTAAGCACCACAGATACGCGCCGGTGCTGTTAGATAGTGGAGCTTTACGCCCTCCTCAAGGGCCTCCTGGATTTCTTCCGCATAGGCTGGCATTTCCTCACGGGTTCGACGGTAGGCAATGCTCACCTCCTCAGCACCCAGGCGAAGGGCTGTTCGAGCCGCATCGATGGCCACATTCCCGCCACCGATGATAACAACACGCCTTCCGGGTCGTTCCCCTTTTCCCAAGTTAACCGCTCGAAGGAAATCCACAGCATCCCGAATCCCTTCGAAATCCTCCTCTCCCGAAATGTTCAACTTCATACCGTGATGGGCCCCAATACCCAGGAAAATAGCCTTGTATCCCTCTTTCCTGAGATCCGCTAGCGTGAAATCTGTGCCCAGGCATCTCCCCCTATGCACTATTATGCCAAGATTGACAATGTACCCGATCTCTCGGTCTAGTATCTCTGCGGGCAACCGGTAATCGGGGATGCCTACCCTGAGCATACCGCCCAGTTCGGGCAATGCCTCAAAGAGGGTGATCTGGTAACCTTTCAGTCCAAGATAATAAGCGACCGTAAGCCCGGCCGGGCCCGAGCCAACCACGGCAACCTTTTCGGAACGCGCCTCGATCTCGGGGTAAGGCAGTTCGCTCAGGTCTACCTTATCGGCGACGAAACGTTTCAATTCCCTGATGGAGAGGGCTTCATCCACCTCCTTTCTTCGACATTCCGCTTCACAAGGATGGGGGCATACCCGTCCGAGCACCCCTGGCAGCGGGATATTTTCCATGATCAACTGGACCGCCTCTTTGTATCTTCCTTGCGCAATAAGCTGCACATAGCCCTGGACGTTTGCCCCTGCAGGACAGGTGTTCACACACGGGGCCCGGTCCTTTTTATCAATAGCAAAAGTGATGGGAACGGCCTGGGGAAACGACCTGTAAATGGCCTTTCTCTCTGAGAGACCTTCATCCCACTCGCTCGGTCTTGACACGGGGCAAACGTTCTCACATTCGCCGCAGCCCGTGCAAACCCCGTCTTTCACGTACCGAGGTTTACGGTGCACTTTCACCTTATAATTGCCCACAAAACCGGATATCCCCTTCACCTCACTGTAGGTGAGCAACTCGATATTTGGGTTTTGCCCTACAGAGACCATCTTGGGGGTGCCGATACAGGCGGCACAGTCCAGGGTGGGAAATGTCTTGTCAAACTGGAGCATGTGGCCACCAATGGTGGGCTGTCTCTCCACCAGATAGGCCTTGTGCCCGGCTTCGGCCACATCCAATGCGGCCTGCATGCCTGCGATGCCGCCACCCACCACCAGGACATCAGGATGTACGGCCACCTCTTGAGCCGTCAGGGTGCGCTGGAATTTTACCCGATGGATCGCTGCGGCGGCCAACGTCTTCGCCTTCCTGGTCGCCTCAGCAGGGTCCTCGGTGACCCAAGCCACCTGTTCACGCACAGAGACCATCTGGAAGTGCTCAGGTTTTAGACTCGCTCGTTGGCAGACATCCTGAAAGGTCTTCTCGTAGACTTTTGGGTTACAGGCCGCAACAACCACACGATTGAGGCCAAGGTTCTTGATATCATCTTCAATCATCTTAAGGCCCGGATCCTGGCACAGGGACTTATAACTCGTAGCCACTTCCACATTCGGTAATTTCAGCGCGAAGTCGACCACCTCATCCACCCAGACCTTATCCGCAATGTCTGTCCCCCCATGACAGATATAGAACCCTATCTTTGTAAGCTTTTCGCTGTCAGGCTCAAGGCGCTCCACCAAATTTCTGGATAGGGCCTCTTTCGCATGCTTCATCGTCCTCTCCACGGTTGCCATGAATTCCTCTTCTGTGAAGGGTTTTGGCAGATAGTCGGAAACCCCTGCCCTCATGGATTCCGTGGCAGAAGAAACGTTTGCGTAGCCAGTAATAACGATCACCGGCGTCTCCGGTCTTTTGTTTTTTACGTGTTTGATCACCTCCATGCCATTCATGTCGGGCAAACGCAGATCAGCCACCAAGAGGTCAAAATCTTTCTGATGCAAGGTATCCAGAGCGTTCTGGCCCGTCATGGCCAGGTCCACGTGAAAACCCTCCTCTGTGAGGATAATTTTGAGCCCTTGCGCCACACTGGACTCGTCCTCCATCAAAAGGACCTGGGGCTGATCAGCAAGTTCATCTCCCGCACTCTCCATTCCTTGTTCCACGGCCTCAACAGTCTCACCAAGCGCCTCAGAGAGGGCTTCACGCCTTTGTTTCAAGACCTTATCAACCCTTGCCATGAACTCCTCATCTGTGAAGGGTTTTGGCAGATAGTCATCTACCCCTCGCTTCATCGCTTCCACGGCAGAAGGGACGCTGGCATATCCCGTAATCACGATCACCGGGGTCTGGGGCCTCTCCTCCTTTACCTGTTTGATCACATCCATCCCATCCATGTCGGGCAGGCTGAGATCGGCTACCAAGAGATCAAATCCTTTTTGACGCCAGGTATCCAGGGCGTTCTGGCCCGTCATGGCCAGGTCCACGTGAAAACCTTCCTCATTGAGGACCATCTTAAGCCCCTCTGCCACACTGGACTCATCCTCCATCAAAAGGACCTGGGGTTGACCTGCATAATCATCTTTGGTGGTTTCAGTGACTTGACTCACGGCTATTCCTCCTTCTTGAAAAAGATTGGGCGAGATTTGATAGAATCCTCCACGAGAAGGTAATGAGCAAGGTCTGTACCAAAAGATTTGCCCCTTACCTCAAAAGGAAGGCCGGGTACTTTTCTTAGTTATATGAGGGAGTTAAGCCCAAGGCGTGAAACTACGACTCAAAGTCGAGAGGGGCAAAAACGTATGAGGGTTTATACATTTCGAGGGCGTCGGGGCAGGAAATATGCATTTATTTCAGACCGTTAGGGCCGTATAAACAATTATACGCTTTATGCTGTCATTTCGTCAGAGGGGCTTTCACGTCCCTGAAGCGCCCTAATCGCTCTCTGCTTTAGTGGGTTTGGTGGAAATCCTATGCTTCTTCATCAGAGAGGAGAAATTGGATCTCTGCATGCCCACCTTCTCGGCCGCGTGGGTGATGTTTCCCTCGCACGTTTTGAGAGCCTTGAGGAGGAAGGCCTTTTCTAATTGTCCATAGTTATCTTCCAAGAGCTGTCTCTTTACAGCCCTGAGCTCTTCCAGGGTCTTTGGGATTGAATCTCCTTTCAAGAACCCCTTCATTTGTATGGGTTCCAACAGGTCAAGGCTGTCCAGAATGTCACGATCAGCCATGATCACCAGGCGTTCCACCACATTCTTCAGTTGACGCACATTACCAGGCCATTCATGGTTCACGAGGATCTCCAAGGCGTCGTCGGAGAAACCCTCTATTCTTTTTCCTGTTTTCCTGCAGAAATGCCTGAGAAAGTGATAGGCGAGTTTAGGGATATCGTCTTTCCTGTGCTGCAGGGGTGGGAGGAAAATGGGAAATACGTTCAAGCGGTAGAAAAGATCTTCCCTGAAAGTCCCCTCATCCACCATGGCCCTGAGCTCCTTGTTGGTGGCCGCAATGATGCGAACATTCGTCTTTTTCACATGACTTGCCCCCACAGGTTTATACTCACATTCCTCTAGAACCCGTAAAAGCTTTCCCTGGATTTCCAGCGTGAGATTCGCCACGTCGTCTAGAAAGAGGGTCCCATCATGGGCCATCTCAAAAATGCCCGCCTTGTCTTGGGTGGCCCCCGTAAAGGCCCCTTTGACGTGCCCGAACAGTTCGCTCTCCAGGAGATTAGGCGCCAGGGTACTGCAGTCCACGGCCACAAATTGTCTCCCAGCCCGCTGGCTGTGGGCATGAATGGCCCTGGAGAAGAGTTCTTTTCCTGTTCCGCTCTCTCCATAGATGAGCACTGTGCTGTCTGTCGGGGCAACCTTTCTAATCTGATCAAATATCACCAGAACCTTGGGGTTCTCACCCACGATATTGCTGAAACGAAACCGATCCAGAAGTTCCTTCCGAAGATAAATGTTTTCTTCCAACAGCCGCTTTTTCTCTAAAGCCCTTGCCACGGCAAGCACCAGTTCATCGTCAGAGAAGGGCTTGGAGATGTAATCGATGGCCCCCAACTTCATGGCCTCGACCGCATTCTGGACTGTGGAATAACCGGTCATGACAATCACGTACAGACTTGGTTTTTCCTCACGGGCAGCCCTAAGGATCTCCATCCCATCCATATCAGGAAGCTTCATGTCCAGCAGGACCACATCAAATTGGCCCTCTCGGATTGCCCCGAGACCCGCCCTGCCTTTCATGTGAGACTCCACAGAATGGCCTTGGTCCGAAAGGATCAATCTGCATCCTTTGCAGATGACCTCTTCGTCGTCAATAACCAAAATTTTAGCGGATTCCGATTTCATGGCCCCATGACTTACTTACTGATAGGGATCTCCACGGTGAAACGGCTCCCCTCCCCCAATCGGCTGGAGACCTGGATGTTGCCACCGTGTTTCTGGACAATGCCGTAACTCACGGCCAGACCCAGGCCGGTCCCGTTTTTTTTGGTAGAAAAGAAAGGTTCGAAGATTTTGGCCATATCATCTGGTAGAATACCACCTCCTGTGTCTGCAACCTCAACGCCCACGCTATTGCGGTTCGCGTTCACATAGCTCTGGATGCTTATCACGCCATTATCCTGAATCGCTTCCACGGCATTGATCAAAAGATTTACAAAGACCTGTTGCATAAGATTCACATCCAGGAGGATAGGGGGCATTTCGCCAGCTAAGTTCCTCTGCACAGAGATTTGATGGAGGCGGCACTCGTTTTCCAAGATACTCATGGCTTTTTCAAGGATGTCATTAATACTTGCCTCAGCCTTTTCAGGCTCCTTATCCCTAGAGAACTCCAGAAGATCCTGTATAATGCCTTTGCAGCGTTGGGTCTCCCGAACGATCACGTCCAGACCCTCTTTGATGGGACCCTCTTCCGTGACCTTTTTGCGCATCCTTGAACTGAAGAGCAGAATACCGGCCAGGGGGTTGTTGATCTCGTGGGCAATACCTGCTGCCATCCGTCCCAGGGCAGAGAGCTTTTCTGTCTGTAGGGCCAGTTGATCATATTCGGACTTTTGCTCTTCGATCATTCTGGCCTTATCGATGGCACAAGCACATGTCTCGGCCACGGCACCCACAAAACTCAGTTCTTCCTCCAGAAAGTCTCTTCGTTCACTGAAATAAATTCGAATGATTCCGAGCATATCTGTTCTGAGGATGAGAGGGACATCCAGTATCATCTGAATCCCATCTTCCTTCAATTCCTTTTTGTTTTTAACACGACTGTTCGTCGCAATATCCTCTATAACGACAACTTTGTTCTGCCGGCACAAATTGGTGATCATTTTGCGACTGGAAACAGGGTCCTTGGAAAGGTATTTCTCGCCCAATCCATATGAGGCTAAAAGATCTGCCTCCCCCGTTTCCAGGTTAAGAATACGAAGGATTACACCTTTTCCATCGAGCACTTCGGTGGTCTTCCAGACCACGAGTTCCAGGACCTCATCCACATTGGTGATGGCATGGACCAGCGTGCTGATATTCCGAAAAACGTCATAAAACCTTTTAAACATGACATTCCTCTTCTGTTATTCTTCCTCAACGGTACCTT
>CP070840.1:821885-828848 GCA_020342025.1 Deltaproteobacteria bacterium | reverse complement strand
TCCTTGACATAGATGCCTCCCCTCTCGTTAACCAGGCCAGTCCATGCCTTTGCCAGTTTGTCGAACTCTCCGACGATCCCTTTGAATCTTCCCGAAAGCGCCAGAGTTGATCCGATCACGATCTCATTGGGTTCCGCGGCCAGGGCCACATCGGACGCCACCATCGTAAAGGCGATTAAGAGACCGACACAGAATAAAATGCCCTTTTTCTTCATTATAGCCCTCCTTATTTTTATGGGTTTAAGAAGATGGTTAGACTCCCATGACCGAAACGAAATGTGTTGAACATCCCTCCTTTCTATTTTCTGCTCTCCCCTCTCTCTGCCTCATGAACATGGCTCAACATAGACAAAAAGAGAGTCGCTGGCCAAAAACCGGGCCGATTTGTCATTGACGCTGCAAATTGACCTTTACAATCCTAAATATGGTGCTAAACTTTCATGTCAGACTCTATTTGTCAAGGGGATATAATATATTCTAGCCCTCTTTCCACCTGTCCGTAAGGTCTTGAAAGTAAGGGCTATTCCTCCCGGATCAAACGCTTTGCCTTCAGCTCAAAGCGTGGTAACCCCCCCACCTCAACGATCTCCACATCTGGGGTCACGGTAATCCTGTACTTGAAGGTCTCAACGAACTTGTCAACGGCCTCCTCTAATTTCTCTTGAGCCATATGGGCCGTGTCCGGTTCAATGCGAATCTTGAGGCGTTTTCCGCCTCCCATTTTCGGAACCACGATTTGATACTCGTTAGAAAACTCTGCCACCTCCCGAATGAGGTTTTCAATGGCCGAGGGGAAAATATTGACTCCCGCGAACTGGAACATGTCATCGGAGCGACCCAAGATGCCTCCATCGAGACGCAAAAAAGTCCGACCGCAATCACAGGTCTCTTTATTAAAACGGACCAGATCTTTCATGCGATACCGCAACAGGGGCACGCTTTCTGTACAGAGATTAGAAAGGACCAACTCCCCCACTTCTCCATCTGGTACCGGCTTCAGCGTGTCCGGGTCAAGGCACTCTGGATAAAACATGGTATCGATCACGTGGGTGCCTTTCTGGGCAACGCACTCGAAGCCAAAATTGGAGATCTCTGTGGAACCAATGTCGTCGTAACATTTTGCGCCCCAGAGTTCTTCAATGGCCCTTTTCGTGGAAGGTACGTTGGCCCCAGGTTCCCCTGCGGCCACCACCACGCGGACCGAGGAATCAGCCAAGGCAACACCCGTCTCTTTTGCCGCTTCTCCCAGATAAAGAAGATATGTGGGCGTGCCGCAGACCACGGTGGCGCCCCAATCGAAGACATTCCTCACGCGGTCTTTCGAAGACTGGGCACCTCCCGGGACAATCATCACTCCCTCTTGCTCCAGCGCCGCCTGAAATCCCCACCAGGCGATGTAGAGGCTATAGCCAAAGGGGACAAAGAGGATATCTGATGTTCTTATGCCGTAGCCGTACATGAAGTGCATGAATTGCTCATAGAAGTGTTTGTACCAGTCTGTTTTGTTCAGGAGAACTTTTACAGGGATCCCTGTGGTTCCCGTGGTCTGAAAGACACGTACGCCTTCCTCAGGGGGAATACAGGGGAAATCACCCCATGGAGGTTGCTTGGCCTGACTTTCTCTAAGCTCTTCCTTGACTGTAAATGGAACATTTTGAATGTCATCCAGGGATTGAATGTCTGAAGGCTTTATCCCTGCTTCATCGTATTTCCTTCGATACATGGGGCTCCGCTCGTAAACATACTGCATACGTTCCCTAAATCGCTGCAACTGGAGTGCCTCCAGTTTTTCCCTTGGAAGGGTCTCCATCTCTTTGTTCCAGTATGTCACCTCTTCCATACTCTAACTACCCTCCCTGCCCAACAGCGTTGGGAAATCCGAAATCCGAATTTCGAAATCCGAAACAACCACTAGATCTCAAAATCAAAACCAAAAAACTCTTGAGTTTTATGGAATAGGTGGCAAAAGGTGCCTGTTTTGTGCTTCGGATTTCGTATTTCGAGCTTCTTTCCGCGAACCATGCACCGAGAACCTCTATACTCGTGAGAACCTAATGTTTCATGATAGGATTACTTGATCTTCCCCAGTCCTCGCAGTATCTTTTCCGGCGTAAAGGGTGTGGAATGCAGCCTCACCCCTGTGGCATCATAGATGGCATTGGCAATGGCCGCGAGTATGCCTGAGACATAGCCCTCACCCACCTCCTTGGTCCGATAGGCCGCATCCTTCTTGTAGGCTTCCGTGATCACATCGATGTGTTCCGAATCGGCCACCTCATGGATTGTAGGCATGCGATATTCCAGCCAGTTGGGATTTAGGGTTTGGCCCTCCTTCATCACCACCTCTTCCAAAAAGGCGTGACCCAGCGCCATAGATACCTGGCCATCAATCTGCCCTTCCACCATCATGGGGTTGATGGGAAAGCCGCAGTCGTGGGCGGTCACAGCATTCACGAGCCGCGCCTGACCCGTTTCAACATCCACTTCCACCTCCGCCACTTGGGCGTCGGCGGCATAGTTCTCCGTCCAGCGACCCTTGGTGGTAGCCAGGCTGGGATGGAACGGTTCGTCCCGCATGGTACGCCAGTGCCCCTCACCTATTATGGGGTCGCCACGGCGCTTCTGGATACTGCTGAATATGAGCTGCTGGTAAGTCACCCGGCGCTTGGGAGAGCCCGCAACATAGACACTCTTATTTTCCAGAACCAGGTCTTCTACGTTCGCCTCCATCTCTTCCGCGGCCATATCCAGCAGCTTCTTGCGCACTTCTGTTGCCGCCACACGGGTTGCGTTACCCGTCACATAGGCATTTCCACTAATCCAGGCTCCGATATCAATGGGCGTCGTTTCCGTATCAGCAGCAATAACCTGAATTTCCTCCACAGGAATCTTGAGTTCCTCAGCCACGATCTGGCACAAAATGGTCTCTGCGCCTTGGCCGATATCCAAGGATCCTGTGAGGAGCGTGGCGGTGCCATCATCGTTCATTTTCACCACCACCGAGGAAGTATTTGGGTAGATAAGGGTCCCGCCCATGTACGCGCTTACGCCGATGCCAATGCCGCGGCGGATAGGGCCCTCATCGGGTGAGGCCTTTCGGCCCTGACCATATTTTTCTGAAAACTGGGTATGCTCAGCCACTCTTTGAATGCACTCCTGGAGACCAAAATTGTGCACGTTATCGCCATTGGGCAACGGCTCCCCTGTTTTGCGGGCATTCTTGAGTCGAATTTCAATGGGATCCAGGCCCAATTCTTCTGCGATCGCGTCCAATTGGGACTCTATGGCAAAACGGACCTGTGGAGCGCCATGACCGCGCTGTGGGCCGCGAATGGGATTGTTTGTATAGACGGCATACCCTTCATATTTCAAATTCGGAATTCGGTAGGGAATCATGCTGAAACCCCACGCCAGGAATATGATCACGACCCCGCTACCTCGGTAGCCCCCGCTATTATTGATGACCCGGAACTGCTGAGCGAGCAAGGTGCCGTCTTTCTTGACACCGGTTTTGAGTTCCACGATCAGGGGTTGGCCATGGCGATAGGCGCTAAAGATCTCTTCACGCGAAGCCTCTATTTTGACAGGGCGACCTGCCTTCATGGAGAGCAACGCGGCACAGAACTCATGGGAGAAGAGATCCACCTTGCCACCAAATGCCCCTCCCACATAGGCCTTTTGCACGCGCACAGAAGAGAAAGGCAGGCCAAGGGTCCTGGCTAGCTTGGCCCGCTTAATGAAGGGGCCCATTGAAGAGGTCCACACATTGAGTTTGCCTCCCGGTTCATAGCTGGCTACGGTGATCTGGGGCTCCAAATATCCGTGGGTTCTCAAATGGCTTTCGAACCGGTCCTCCCGTATATAGTCCGCTTCAGCAAACCCTGCTTCAATATCTCCCCATGCCGTTTCCGTTTTCCCCCCGATGTTGGCCAGGGGTTCGGTCACCTTTGGATGGGTGGGATGAATTTCAGGAGCATCTGGCTGCATCGCCTCTTCAGGATCAAAAACGGCTGGCAAGGGCTCATAATCTACGCGGATAAGTTTTAGCGCCTCTTCAGCCACATAGGGATCAGTGGCGGCGACCGCTGCCACCTCTTCGCCCACAAATCTCACGCGGTCTGTTGCCAGGGGATCTTGATCAGGGGGATATCTCGGGGTTTCCACAAACCCGTGCTTTACCCCAGCCGTATCCCTAGCTGTGATAACCGCTTTGACTCCTTTGAGTTCTTCGGCACGCGATGTGTCGATGTTCAGGATCCGGGCATGGGGATAGGGGCTGCGCAGAATCCGGCCCACCAGCATCCCAGGGAGCTTGATATCTACGGTGTAGACTGCGCGTCCCGTCACCTTGTCCGGCCCGTCTTTACGGAGTATGCGCCGACCCACATAATCCAATGGCTCCGTCTTAGTATTCATGGAACTCCTAAGTTTTTGTGACTATAGATCTAGACTATATTACTGGAGTATTGGAGTATTGGAGTATTGTTAAACACGAAAAAAGAGTTTTTCCCTCCTTCAAATCCATTACCCCATCACTCCATTACTCCAGTACTCCACGTCTTTTCTTGGCGGCCATGTTCACCGCCTCGAGGATCTTGTTGTAGCCGGTACAGCGGCAAAGGTGGCCTTCCAAGGCCTTCCGGATCTCCTGTTGCGTGGGACTGGGGTTTTCGTTCAGCAGTGCCGTGGTTGATAGAACCATTCCGGGCGTGCAGAATCCGCATTGAATGGCGCCGTATTCCCAAAAAGCCTGCTGAACGGGCGTCAATTCCTCGCCTTCAGACAGGCCTTCTATGGTCATGATGTGTGTGTTCTGGTAATCTACGGCCAAGGCCAGGCAGGCGAGGATGGGTTTCCCTTCTGCCAATACCGTGCATGACCCACATTCCCCTGTACCACAGGCCTCCTTTGCACCTGTCAGGCCCAGATGGTCCCGCAAAACTTCAAGTAATGTAGCCTGCGGTTCTACAGCCACCTCATAGGTTTCGTCGTTAACAAGGAGCTCAATGAGTCGTTTCAACGATCTTCTCCCAATAGAATTTGATGATTTTCTATCTTACCTCATGCTTGCGGCTGCTTTGGCTAGGGTCCGATAAGCCTGTACTTCCAAACACGCCTTGAGAAATGGGACGGAGTATCCATGATGCATGACAGGGCGTACTTCAGTCGCAATCCTTTTGGCCACCTCCCTTAGCAAATCGTCGTAGAGCTTCTCTCCATTCAAAGCCGCTTCCGCTTTCACTGCTCGAACAGGCTTTGCCAACACAGAGCCCACCGCGATACGGGCCTTGTCGCAAGTCCCCCCCTCATCTGTCCCATCCAAAAGCACGGCTACGGTGACGGCGCCAAATTCCATACCGCCTCGTAAACTGAATTTGGTAAACCCTGAACCTCGGTTGGGAGCGGCATCTGGAATAATCACCTTGCTCACCAATTCTCCCTCTGAAAGGGCGATGGGCGATAGGGGATCTCCCGTGTAGAGGTCCGCCACGGCAAGTTGCCGACTCTTGGTGTGCGACTGGATCTCTACTTTAGCGTCAAGACAAATAAGGGCAGGAACTGTGTCTGCCATGAAGATTGCCTGACACTTTCTGCCTTTTGGGATGAGGTAGCAGCGGTCACCGTTGCGCTTGAAGCATGGTTCAACATATTGGTACCTATGGCTCTGGTTGTAGTAGGTACAGCGGGTCTCCAGACAGAGGTTGCCGCCAAGTGTGGCCATATGACGGATTTGATTGGAGGCCACGTTCAGGGCCGCTTCGGCCAGCAAAGGGGCCCTCTCCAAGACCTCCGGGGAGCGCACCACATCCGCCAAACTCATGAAGGCATCTAGATGCAGCTTGCCCTCCAATACTTTGGCTTGAGATTCCGCGGATAATCCTTTCAGGCTGATGACCACTTCCGGGCGGAGCAGGCCATACTTCATGCGAGGGTACAGATCGGTGCCGCCTGCCACGATCTGGGCGCGAGAGCCATATTCCTTGAGGAGTTCTGCAGTCTCTTTCACTGTTGCGGGGCGCTGGTGTTCAAATTTGGGAAGGTGCATATTTTACCTAATGAGGGGGTTAGTTAAGAGCAAAGGAAGCATGTGAGTTATGCCTCTCAGGGGAGGCCAAAACGGGTCGAACTCGATATTTAATATATCACTATACCACATGTCAACGTTCATTTTGTCATTGAAGTTCCGCCTTCAAAGGCATCTGCTCTTTGATCAGCCTCCGCCTATGGGTGGTAAGATGGAAAGCGCATCGCCTTCACTCAGAACGCTCTCTTTGTTGGCATGATGGCCGTTGACAAGGAGAATCAGGTCTTCTCGCCCAGCGAGATGAAGCATTTCCAGAACGTGACCCACGGTCGCCCCCTCCCTTACATCCCATTTGTCTTCATCCAAACGGTTGTTGGAGGATGGCACATTATGGCGTAACGATGAGAAGACTTTTATTTCTATGTTCATAACATCTGACCCTTTAAATTTACAGGGTTGTTAGCCCTCTTTTATCCAGGTTTTGCTTATTCTTACCAGCCGAACTCATTGATCGCCTTTCTCATGGCCCAGGCATTGGAGGGCGGGGCCCCAGGTGGCAGTTCACACCCCGATTTAGTCGTCTCCTTTACTTAAAGCGCTATTCAATAAGCTGTCCAACCGCCGTCGACAACGAAGGTCTGGCCGGTGACAAAGGAAGATGCATCCGATGAGAGGTAGAGCAAGAGGCCTATGAGCTCGTCGACCCGACCCCGGCGCTTCATGGGCGTGGCGTCAAGGATCTTTTGGGTCCGCTCCCTGTAAAACTCTTCATCCACGCCTGCAAGGCGTTCCCGCGCAATTTCGGTGCCTTCGAACCACCCGGGCGCGATGGCGTTTACCCTGATGCTGTCACCCGCATACTCCAGGGCCGCCTGCTTTGTGAGCCCGATCACCGCGTGTTTGGCAGCGACGTAGCTGACCCGGGGCATGAACTCCGG
>CP070840.1:817028-821785 GCA_020342025.1 Deltaproteobacteria bacterium | reverse complement strand
GAACTAGAGTGGGATATTCCCATGTTTTTTCCTTGGTCCTGTCTTTCGCTTTCCCTTGACCAGCATAAGGGATTTTATCAAAACAGACCTGGTGTCTCTGGGTTCAATGATGTCGTTGATGTGCCGCAATGCCGCCGCCCTATGTGTATCCACATATTTTTCATGATAGTACTTGTATAACGCTTCGATCTCTTCCTTATCTTTCGCCTCCGCAATCTCTCTCCTAAATATGATGCTGGCAGCCGTTTTAGGGGCCACACTGGAGATCTCTGCCCCTGGCCAGGCGTAAACGAAATCAGCGCCTAGATACTGACTCCCCATGGCAATATAGGCGCCTGCATAGGCCTTTCTGACAATAACAGTAATCATGGGTACGGTGGCCTCCGCATAGGCATGGAGCAACTTGGCGCCTTTATAGATCATACCGCCTTGCTCCATCTCTTTTCCTATAAGATAGGCCGGGGTGTCCTGAAAACTGATGATGGGGATATTGAAGGCATCACAGAATCGGACAAACCGTGCTCCTTTCTCGGCGCCTTTGATATCAATCACGCCTCCCAAATGGTTTGGTTGATTAGCCACGACGCCCACAACGTGTCCAGAAAGCCTCGCAAAACCTGTAATCATGTTCTTTGCAAACCCAGGTTTCAGCTCGAAGAATTCCTGATTATCAAAAACCGGGTGAATCACTTGATGTATGTCATAGGGTTTTTGTGATTCCTCGGGGAGCACCTGATTTAGCTCATCCGCGCACCTATTTATGTCATCATCGTTTGCCCTGTAAGGTGGAGGCTCGTGACAGCTGAGCGGCAGGAAATCTACAAGCCTCCGGACATCCTCGAGTATCTCCTCCTCTGTGTCTCTCAAAACATCCACCAGCCCGCTCGTTTTCGCGTGCATTACTGCCCCGCCCAACTCCTCGTCACCGATCTCTTGTCCTGTCTGGGCCTTCACAAAGGCAGGACCTGCAATATAGATGGCACTCTTTTTGGTCATAAAAATGAAGTCCGTAAGGCCTGGAGAATAGGCTTGCCCCCCAGCCACCACGCCCAGAATGATAGAGATTTGGGGAATCACACCAGAATAAATGCTATTCCTTTTGAAGAGCTGGCCAAACATCTCCATGGGCCCCAGTGTTTCATGCAATCTTAATCCTCCGGAGTGGCAAATGCCGATCACGGGCACACCCGCTTCAACTGCTGTATCCATCAGAGCGCATATCTTCTTCCCATGCATCTCACCATACGTGCCACCCAAGGCCGAAAAATCCTGGGCATAGACACAGACTTTTCTCCCATGGATCTCCCCGAAGCCTGTAATGACGCCTTCGGCAGGGATCTCCTTCTTATCCATCCCAAAATCCTGGTAATGGTGGGTCGCGAGCATATCAAGCTCAAAAAAACTCCCCGCATCCAGGAGTTTGTCTATCCTCTCCCGTGGAGGGAGCATCCCTTTGTCATAAAAAAGCCTCTTCTTCGTTTCAGGGCTTGCACCCTCGATGATTTTTCTCTTTTTTTTGCGTAGGGTCTCAATTTTGTCCATGTTTTCACCTTTTGAAAGCGTACAAAAGACTACCTATGGCGAAGTGCTCAGGCACTGCCCAAATCCATATTAAATCGTTAGGGAAAGCGTGGCTTGCGGCAAGGGTTGCCCAATAAGATCAAGTTATAAAATCGCTTTCGCGATTTTATACAACGTCCCGCCACAATTCTGGTCGGGACTCAAGAAAAGGAAATTGTCCTACAATCAAGATGAGAAACTCAAGTTTGTTTCCCGAAATTTTTCTTTCAAGGTGAAATGCCCTTCTCACCATCGTAGCGGACGCCATTCCTCAAAATACCTGAAAAAAGTATGTTAATCATATGTTCGGCAACCTCTTCTATGGAAAGCCTTCGCCTGTCTCTAAACCAGCGATACGCCCAGTTCATCGTGGCGAAGATACAAAAGGTCACCACCGTCTGATCAACTTTATTCGTAAAACCTTTCTCTTTGAGCTCACCAATTTTATTGTTGTAGATATCAAATATTTGACGTTGTTGAGCGAGTGCTTTTTTCCCGAGCGGCGTGGGTAGTTGGTATTGTTCCTCCACGTAGATCTTAATCTCCTTCCGTTTCTCCTTGATCAGGCAAACCTGCCTGAAAATCATTTCCCGAAGGCAAACAATGGGGTCCGCATGCTTCCTGGCTACTTTTTCAAGCTCTTCTATGAGCGTTGAACCAATATCCTCAATGATGCTGTATAAAATTTCATCTTTATTTCTGAAATGTATATAGACCGTAGAGTTGGTTACCCCCACAGCCCGGACAATATCCCGGATTGAGGCCTTCACGAAGCCACGCTCATAAAAAAGGTCTGTTGCCTTCTTTAAGATCATTTTTTTCGTATTAGATCTTTTCACCCGCTCAGATTCCGTCTGGATTAATGACCATTTATATTGTAAATGTATGAACGTTCGTTCTAGGTCACAACCTCCTGGTTGTCAAGGGAAATGTTCAAAATGGGCAAACCCTATTTTTCTTGACACTTTTTTCCTTAAAGGTAATTCTACGAACGAACATTCGTTATACTTTTAGTGACGCTCCCCGCGCGAGTGCCCCTTTTCCTGCTTCGTCAATAGTCCAACAAAGCTTTTAAGGCACTGTTTGATTTTGGTTGTCATAAATGATATTTGAAGATTCCTTTGAAACCCCTGTGCTCATAAGATGCTGATAGGAGGCATTAACAATGATCGGTATCACTTCTTTTGGTGCTTATATCCCTTTTCTCAGGCTAAACCGGAATGTCATAGCCGGCAGACTCAGAGGTGAAAGGCCTTTTGCCAATTTTGACGAGGACAGCATCACCATGGCCGTGGCTGCTGTATTGGATTGTCTGCGCGGGGTTGAACGCGATTCAGTAGATGGACTCCTGTTTGCTTCAACAACCTTCCCCTATAACGAAAAGCAGGCAGCGACAACTGTGGCTGTGGCGGCAGACTTGCGTCGCGACATCATGACCGCAGATTTTGCCAATACATTGAAGGCAGGCACCACGGCTTTGAGGTCTGCCGCAGACGCAGTGGCAGCGGGTACGGCGCAGCAGGTCATGGTGGCCGCTGCTGATGTCCGGCTCGGAGCCCCTGGGTCCCTCTTGGAACAGGGTTTAGGAGACGGCGCCGCTGCCATTCTCATGGGTAAAAACGATGTGATTGCCACTTTAGAGGAGAGCTACTCTGTCTGCCATGAGATCATGGACATCTGGCGCATTGATAAGAGTCCCTATATCCGTTCATGGGAGACTAGGTTCACGGGCACTGAAGGATATCAACATGCAATGATGGAGGCGGTAACGGGGATTCTCAAGAAGACGGGCCTGAAGCCTGGTGACATCACCAAGGCTGTCTTCTACACCCCCGACGCAAGGGCATCCGCTCGTCTCGCTGGCCGACTGGGATTTGATCTCAAGTCCCAGCTGCAGGACCCCTTATTTGGCTTCATCGGCGACGCGGGCACACCGTATGCGATGATGTTGTTGGTGGCTGCCCTGGAGGATTCCCAACCCGGGGATATTCTCTTGCTGGCAAACTATGGCAATGGTGCAGATGCCTTCATCTTCAAGGTCACCGAAAAGATCAAGGATATGGTCCCCCGGGGTGGGATAAAAAAGCATCTCGAATCTAAACAGGTTATTGATGACTACCGCACCTATCTCTACTGTCGCGGTATTCTACCGGGAATAGAGTCCATCTACCCCATACCCTACGGACATACCTCAGCCCCTGCCCTGTTTAGAGAAGTGAACCAGAATCTGCGACTTCATGCTGGGAAGTGCGAGAACTGCGGGACCGTGCAGTATCCCCCTCAGAGGTCGTGTGTCAAATGTCGTACCAGAGACCAATTCCAACCGGTCCGGTTGTCTGATAAATTAGGGAAGGTCTTCACATTTTCTATGGATAACGTCTCGAGCATCATTGATTCCCCCGCGGTCATCGCCGTAATTGACTTTGAGGGTGGAGGTCGGATGGAATGCTTTTTGACGGATCATAACATAAAAGAGGTTAACATTAGTCAGGACAACATGAGGATCGGGATGGATGTGGAAATGACCTTCAGGAGACTATTTGAGCGGGAAGAGATCATTAATTATTTTTGGAAGGCGAGACCTCTAAGAATCTAACGCTTCGTTGAGGAGAAGATAGAATGGAAAGTATCAAAGATAAGGTGGCCATCGTCGGGATGGGCTGTACCCAGTTTGGTGAACTATGGGACAAGAGTCCAGATGACTTAATGGTCGAGGCCTGTTATGAGGCCTTTGAGGATGCGGGCTTGGGCCCAGAGGATATTCAAGCCGCCTGGTTTGCCAGCCTTGTGACGGGTTGCACCGGATCCCGATTGGCCAGTGCCATAAAGCTTAATTATGTGCCCATTACCAGAGTGGAGAACTTTTGTTGTGGCGGCACCGATGCCCTGAGAAATGCTTGCTATGGTGTCGCCTCAGGGGCCTTTGATATTGCCCTTGCAGTGGGCGTGGAGAAACTTAAAGATGCCTACGGCGGCTTCGGGCAGTTTTTGACAGCCCCTTTTGAGACCAGTAAGGTGGATGTGGATCTGCCTCCGGTTAATATGTTTGCCCAGTTTGCCACAAGGTACTTCTATCATTACGACATTCCCATAGAGGAAGGGAAAAGAATCCTGGCCAAGATCGCCGTGAAAAATCACCATAACGGCACCATGAGCCCCAAGGCCCATCTGCGGAGGGAAATCACAGAGGAAGACGT
>CP070840.1:811435-816928 GCA_020342025.1 Deltaproteobacteria bacterium | reverse complement strand
TAGAATGTCTTCCCCGAATCGGCCATATCCTTGATCATATCCGCTGGTTTGAAGCGGGGCCCATAGTGCTTCTCCAGTTCCACCAGCTTTTCAAAGACATTTTTAAGACCCCATTTGTCCGCATACCTGAGGATTCCGCCCCGATAAGGCGGAAAGCCAGTTCCATAAATCATGGCCAGATCCATATCTTGGGGACGATCGCAAATGCCCTGCTCTATCATAAGAGCGGCCTCGTTGATCCCAAGGGCCAGCAGGGTATCTACCACTTCCTGCTTGGAGATTTTCTTGGGGGCCACTTTGTTCTCTTTGAGGTATTTCTGAATGACCTCTACCACTTTTTGGTTGGGCACGGGCTTTTCTCCACTATAGTCAAAATATCCAGCCCCTGTCTTCCGTCCATAGCAACCGGTCCGGTATATGCGTTCCGTGAGGGGATGCACCTTGTAACGGTCCCCCAGACGTCTTTCGAAGTTCTTGTTCACGTGGTAGCCAATGTCGATCCCCGTGAGGTCAGACAGGGTCGCAGGCCCCATGGGCATGCCGAAATCAATCATGGCCTCTTCAAGGAGTGCACCATCCACCCCATCTGCTGTCAGGTAGACAGCTCCCCCCATCAGACCCCCGAGCTGCCTTGAGACATAGAAACCGGGAGCATCATTGACCACGATGGGGATCTTTTTGATGGCCCGGGAAAAGGCGACCGTGGTGGCAAGGGTTTGATCAGAGGTCTTCTCCGCACAAATGATCTCTAGAAGCATCATGCGGTGGGCCGGGTTGAAAAAATGCATCCCAATCATTCGGCCCGGGTCGGCCAAAATACTGGCCATCTCTGTGATGGGCAGGGCCGATGTGTTTGTTCCGAGGACCACATCAGGCCGACAAAGGCCCTCCAGCTTCTTCCAGATATCCTGTTTTACGTCCATGTCTTCAAGAACGGCTTCGATGATCAGATCCACGTCTTTCAAGTCTTCCAGAGAAGTGGTGATGGTCAGGAGTTTTTGGATCATGCCGTCCAGATCCGCCTGGGTCATCTTTTTCTTCTTGATGGGATAGTCAAATGTCTTTCGCATGGCGGCTATCCCTTTTTCAATGGCCTCATCATTGATATCCCAGAGCACCGTCTCGAAGCCGCCGTTGAGAAGCAGATTGACGATGCCAGAACCCATCACCCCGCCCCCCAGCATAGCCACCTTCTTGATCTTTGCAGGCTCCATGTCTTTAATGCGGGGGAGCTTGCCTGCGGCCCGGGTATTGAGGAAAATGTTGATGAGGTTCTTGGCCACCTCTGAGACTGCGCAATCACAGAAAAGGTCCACTTCTTTTTCAATGTCCGCCTCAATATCGTAACTGAGGCCTTTCTCCAGGGCATCGATCGCTTTGAAAGGGGCGAGGTACCCCTTGGCCTTTTGTGCAGCCATAAATTTGGAATAATTGACAAAAGCCGTTTTCTCTGCAGCGCTTGGGAGCCGATCATTCCGATTGCGGGTCATACGCATCCAGTGATTTAGTTCTCCAGAGATAAAGCGGCGGGCCGCCTTCAAGGCGGTCTCTAATAGTTCCTCCTGTGGTACCACCTCGTCCACGAGCCCCCTCATATGGGCCTTTTCAGATTTTATGGGCTTTCCCGTGGTGATCATCTCTGTGGCATTGGGTAGGCCAATGAGGCGAGGCAGGCGCTGGGTGCCACCCGCCCCAGGGATAAGACCGATTTGCACCTCCGGCTGTCCCAGGTTGACCCCCTTGGCAGCCACGCGGTAGTGGCAAACCATGGCCGTCTCCAGGCCGCCGCCGAGGCAGTTGCCATTGATTGCGGCCACCAGAGGTTTGGGCCCGGTCTCCATCTGATTCAGGAACTGGGCCATCTTGAGGACGTTTGGGTGAAGTTCCTCCCTATTTTTTACGGTCTGGAGCCGGGTGATATCCGCACCCGCAATAAAGTTTTTCCCTGTGCCCGTGAGGACGAGGACCTTGACTTCATCGTCTCCAAAGGCCTCTTGGATAGACTCAGCAAAATCCTGGGCCATTTGTGGAGAAAACTGGTTAACTGGGGGGTTGTCAATGGTGAGCACGGCCACGCCATCCCTTAGTTCAACCTTTATGGTCTTGTAGTCCATCTTCATGGTGCTTTACTCCCTCTGTTTATTTTATTTTAGATTCGCCAGACAATATCAATAGGTTTGCGCAAGGGTGACAGTCCCATTGAACTGTTCGTTCTGTTGACATTTTTTGTTGACTGGGTTCACCATACCCGATGGGGAGGGGACTTCCTGACAGGACGCCACCGCTACTGAGCTTTACTCCATAGCATAGATTTGAGTCAATGAAAATCCATACGTTTCCTTTCGTATCAGATCAGGGTTTACTTTTGTGGCTTGACTGGCCTGCTTCACTACTCTAAACTTTCTTTTTTCAGCGAAGATTGATAATACGAGCGCAATGACAATTTGGGCATTTGGGTTTTATTAGTCACTTCATCTAAGGAGAGGTGTGAAGATGGTTTTTGAATTTTCAGAAAAGGCGAAGGCGTACCAGGACCAGCTCAAAGTCTTTATGGACAAGCACATTTATCCCAATGAGGCGAAATTCGCTAACCAGATTGAAGAGGGTGACCGGTGGCAGCCCGTGCCGATTGTGGAAGATCTCAAGAAGAAGGCCCGTTCAGAAGGCCTGTGGAATCTTTTTCTCCCAGAGAGCGAGTACGGGGCAGGGCTAACCAACCTGGAGTACACCCCCCTTTGCGAGATCATGGGTCGTTCGCCCATGGCGCCGGAGGTATTCAATTGCTCTGCGCCTGACACAGGGAATATGGAAGTCCTGGTTCGCTATGGCACCGAAGAGCAAAAAGAGCAATGGCTCACGCCCCTGCTCGAAGGCAAGATCCGCTCTGCCTTTTGTATGACTGAGCCTGAGGTGGCCTCTTCAGATGCCACCAACATCCAAGCGAGCATCGTTCGAGACGGTGAGGAGTATGTGATAAACGGAAACAAGTGGTGGGCGTCTGGGGCGGGAGATCCCCGTTGCAAGATATTCATTTTCATGGGGAAGACGGACCCGGACGCGCCGAAACACAAGCAGCAGTCCATGATCCTGGTACCGAGCGATGCGCCCGGGGTGAAGCTGGAGCGGAACCTGACGGTGTTCGGGTATGATCATGCCCCTCACGGGCACGGTCATATTACCTTTAAGAATGTCCGTGTCCCCGCCTCCAACATGTTGCTGGGGGAGGGAAGGGGCTTTGAAATAGCACAGGGGCGCCTGGGACCGGGCCGGATCCACCATTGCATGCGCATCATTGGTGTTGCTGAGCGTGCCCTGGGGGCCCTTTGCAAACGGGCTAAATCACGCGTTGCCTTTGGCAAAACGCTCGCTGAGATGGGATCTGTGCGGCAAGGCATGGCCAAATCACGAATGGAAATTGATCAGGCGCGGCTGCTGACCATGTATGCCGCCCACATGATGGACACGGTGGGCAACAAGGCGGCGCGCACGGAGATCGCCATGATCAAGGTGGTTGCACCCAATATGGCGTTGAGGGTTCTTGAGCGTGCTATCCAGGTGCATGGGGGAATGGGCGTTTCTTCAGACACTTGGCTGGCGGCGGCTTGGGCCCATATCCGCGCGCTTCGTCTGGCCGACGGACCGGATGAGGTCCATCTGGAGACCGTCGCCCGTCTGGAGCTGAAGAAGCACCCATGAGGACAAGAGAAGAAATTACTCAGGTCAGGTCTTCCCAACGTTTCAATGAGGAGGCCCTTGCGGATTATCTCAGAAAAGAGCTGGAGGATTTCTCTGGATCCCTAAAGGTCCGCCAGTTTGCGTATGGCCAGTCCAACCCCACATTTCTCGTCTCCACGGGCAAAAAAGAATGGGTCCTGCGCAAAAAGCCTCCGGGAAAGCTGCTTCCCTCGGCCCACGCGGTGGACAGGGAATACCGCATCATCAAGGCACTCAGGGAGACGGAGGTCCCTGTTCCCGAGACATACCTCTTGTGCGAGGACGACTCCGTCATAGGGACCCCGTTCTACGTCATGAATCTCGTGGAGGGGAGGATCTTCCGGGATCCCACAGCACCCGAACTCTCAAACAACAGGGAGCGCAGCGAAATCTTTGATGCCATGAACGATACCCTCGCAAAGATTCACAGGGTGGACTGGAGGTCCGTAGGCCTGGCCAGTTACGGAAAGCCAGGTAACTACATGGGCAGACAGGTGAGTCGGTGGACGAAGCAGTATGAAGCGTCCAAGACCGATGATATTGAGAGCATGGAGAGGTTGATGGATTGGCTTCCTGAAAAAATCCCTGACGATGACAGCACAACCATTGCCCACGGCGATTTTCGTCTCGAAAACTTGATTCTACACCCTACGGAACCAAAGGTGATGGCTGTACTGGATTGGGAACTCTCCACGCTTGGGCACCCCCTTGCAGATCTTGCCTATAACTGTATTGTGTATCACATCCCTTCTAAGGGAGGCATTCGGGTCGGCTATAGGGGCCTTGAAATCGGGGCCCTGGGGATCCCATCGGAGTCCGATTATGTAGCCGCCTATTGCCGACGTACGGGTCGGACTGAAATTCCCAATTGGGAGTTCTTTCTCGCCTTCAGTATGTTCCGCCTGGCGGGCATTGCGCAGGGTGTTTACAAAAGGGGACTGGATGGCATTGCCAGTTCTGACAAGGCAAAAACCTACGGAAAGTTTGTACAGTTTCTCTCAGACATAGCTTGGCAGATTGCATCAGGTAGTGGGGGATGAGGTGAAGGAGAGTATGCGCAGATCGATTGTCTCTGTTGTCCGTTATGAAGAGCCCTTGAAATCGGTTCAGAGGGCTGTGGAGCTTTCCCACGGGCTGGATCACATGCCGCCAAAGGCCCGGGTCTTCATCAAGCCGAATATTGTTCTCTGGACCAAGGCCGTTCCCTTTCCCAAGTGGGGTGTGATTACCACCTCCCGGGTCGTTGAGGACATGGTTGTGCTCCTCAAGGAGCGGGGAATCGATGACATCACCATCGGGGAGGGACCCGTGGTTCAAAAGGCAAATGATCTGGAGACCCCTGCCCATGCCTTTAAAACCCTGGGTTACCACGCCCTGAAGAAACGCTATGGGGTGAAGTTTCTAAATGTCTTCGAACGCCCCTTTGAGAAAGTGGATCTTGGTGACGGTATAGAACTCAATTTTAACACCGATATCTTGCACAGCGATTTCGTGGTGGACTTGCCTGTGTTGAAGACCCACTCCCAGACCGTGGTCAGCCTGGGCATCAAGAACCTGAAAGGGACCATAGACATCCGGTCGAGAAAGAAATGCCACAACGGCATACCGGGAATAGACCTGCACAACATGGTCTCAAGGCTCCACCGTCCCATGCCGCCCATGTTCACACTATTGGATGGGATATACACCAACGAGCGGGGACCGAATGTGGACGGGCGAATAAAAAGGAGTAACATCCTCGTGGCCTCAGCAGATGTCCTCTCTGCGGACATGGTGGGG
>CP070840.1:805481-811335 GCA_020342025.1 Deltaproteobacteria bacterium | reverse complement strand
TCATTGACCGTACCCTCATAGTCATGCACTTTGTGAATAAGGAGTTCATAAATCTGGTCCATGATGCCGTAGGCTTCCTCAGGGCCGAGTCTCTCGGTAAATTGTGTGAAACCTTCCATGTCGCAGAACATGACCGTGACCTGCTTGCGTTCACCCTCGATCTTGTCTCTTTGGGATAGGATTTTCTCAGTGAGACCTTTCGGAAGATATCGTTGAATCTTGTCTAGCTTCTCATCAAAAGAGAGGTCTTTGGGGGTCCCTTTAAAGGTCGGGGACAGGTCATGTCCACACTCCATGCAGAATTTTCCAGTACTCGGGGTTATAGCCCCGCATTGGGGACAATGAAACTCCATCGGGCGACCACATTCTATACAAAATTTGGCGGCTTCAGGATTATCAAACTGGCATTTTGAGCACTTCATCGATCTGCCCTCCGATGAAATCAAAGGAAACAGATGTAAGGAATCTGGGAGGAGAACTTATGCTCCTACCAGAACAGCCCCGCTCCGTTAGGAGTTAGGTAGGCACATTTTGACGGGTTTCTCCATCTGAAGCCTCTCTTTGTGGGACATGGAGGGTTGAGGAGAAGTGAATTACTTAATAGGATTTATAAAGCAAAAAGTGGGTGGGGTCAATCTTGGATTAGAGATGATGGGTTCAAGGGGATATAGGACCAACACGATTTATTGGGGTCCGCTTATTCAATCGAAAAGTGAAGATTCCTCGCCAAATCCTTGAATCTGGCTGAATCACAATTCATTCAATTATTGATTTGGTAATCCAAAGTTTTTCGGCTTTTTCATTTTCAGTGTTCAGAGAGGGAATCTAAGCAGCGTCTGGTTTCTCGAGGTCACCGCGGAATGGCAACAGAATCATCGTCGTAGATTCCCCTTTCGGCTGTCTTATGGCATGCAGAACAATTAGAAAGCGAACCGACGGAAGCGCGTTTGAATACTTCTGGGGGGATTTCATGGTGTTTTTCCTGAATATAAGGGATCTGGGTAATCCTCAGGGGTGTTTGATTTCCCAGGCTTCTCATGATCTTTACCGCCCGTTTTGCCGAAGAATGTTCTGCGGCATTCACTCTAAGATATTCGGCAATGATCTTGTTTGAACCTGGATCAAGTTCAATAAATTCGCCGAAATGATCATCAAGGCCAGCTAAGATTTTTTCCCAAGAACCGGAGGGTAACAACTCGGGCTGATATGCGAAATGGCAAGCGCCGCATTGCTCTGAATAGGTTGGGTTATTTACTGGTGTTAAATAGCCCTTCCCATAATGCTCGGACTCATTCCGGTCCCTTTTTCGATACCGTCTCTTTTTATTTCCTCTATCATGATCATCATCGTCATGATCGTCGTCATCCCAATCGAAGATCTTTTGATACCACCTCTTTTCTTTGTTTTCGTCGTGGTCAGCTAAGGCGGCATAGAAAACCCCATTTGTCATGAGAAAAAGAACCAGCCCAAAAATGATCCAGTTTTTTATCCTATTCATATTTTTTATCCATTTTAGACTGTGAGTGATATGGCTGGTGACTCGCATAGGTCAAAAAGTGAAGACCTCTTGCCAAAGTCCTTCCCCGCTTTTAGGGGATACATACAAAATATAGCCAGGTGCGCGGCTTCAAGTTTATGAAAAATAGGCATTATAGACAAACCTTTCCCACAGATTCAATCTCTTTTGCGATTGTCAGCGAATAATGATGCCGGAAAACCATAGGTCACGTCCACAAATTGATTTTTAGTTATGGAGATTAGGGTCATGCTATGAATAGTCTTGAAATTCAAGTCCATAATATGATTAACTAATGCAAATTAAAAAGCGATTTTCTCAAGGCATTTAGAGCTGAAAGGGGAATTGATAAAGTGCGGGATTTGATTGCCATCGCTTCTTTTGTTTTGGCTGTGGTTGGCGGATTGGGCGTAATCTTCAACAAGAATAGAGATAAACAAACAATGGCTGCGATTGTTGGAATTGTATTTTTAGTCTCTTTTTTCCTACTGGTTACTGAGAATGCTAAAGTCCTTTATCAAATGAGCTGCCTGGTAACATTTGCTATGGCGATATTAGGTGGTGTAGTTGCCATGTACAGCAACGAAAAGGCTAGACGAGATGGAGCAATCATAACAGGTGTCGTCTCTTTAGGGACTTCTCTTTTTATCCTTTTTACCTATCTGGAATTTCGATTTTTTTAATCATTAATATACTGAAATATGCAAGTCTGTTACAACTGATACAGGTTAACTAATCGAAGGGAAAGCCTGTAATTGGTCGAACGATAAGAGGCTTATAAGGTCAAGGAAATCCATATCAGAGCTTCGCGCTTCTCGTTGGTGGTGGATTGGTACCGAATCCCCACCTAATTGGGAAGTGGGGGCCTTCAGGCTCATGGGATTTTCAAATGCAAAAAGTTTTTGGCCTTCCCCCATGTATCATTCAAAATGCGCAGCGTCCCTTCACGCGCTTCTTCACGAAATCCAAACAACTCATTAAATTTCTTAACATTTCGGCTCATTTCATCTGCGGGCATAATGGGTGTGGAAATGAGAAGTGACCGCTCGTAATGTTTGAACAGGCGTTTGGCCATGTCCACGCTGATGTTGCCAAATTCCCGCTCGAACATACGCTTCCAATGGACCGACCAGCCCGGGATCATGAAGAAGGTTCCCGCAACATCACACAGCTCGCCATAGTAACATTCACGGCCCCCTATGATTAGACCCACACAGTCGTCTACGGGGTGGTCTTCATCCATGGGGATAAAGATGGGTAGGCCAGCCTCCGATAGCAATGCCTCCGGGCTTTCAAGGGCATTGCCACACAAACCATATCCAAGGAGCAATGCATCCACGTGAGGGCTCATTTCGCAAGCCGCCTCCACCAATCCTTGTTGCAGGGTCTTTTTCCTGTTGTGAAGCGCCAGCTCAAGCACCCTAATTAACACCTCCAGGTGGCTCGAAGGGTTGGGGTTGAAGGCTGTTATGTCATGGATTCGCCTTAGGTTTTCAGCGCCTTCTGACCCGAGTGCTTCTATCAAGCGAGCGGATCGGCTATCCTCAAGGACTGTAATCCGTGCGACCTCGGTATCCCTAAAGAGTAGATGAGCAAATTCCAGTTCCAAAATTTCGCAGGTCAGAATACCCAGCACCGCCATATAAATTTCTCCTTATGGGGATTTCCGCCAAATTTGTCATAATATCTCATCCTGATCGTGTTGTCATTGACGAAGAGAACCTTTCCTTATATGTATATACTTTAGCACAAGGATAATAACATATACTAACAACCGGTGACTGGCTTGAGAGCCTTGATTGCCAAAAAGCGCCATAATAAACCCGTTATGGAAAAACCTTGTTCACTTTTGGAAGGGTATCGCATGTGGCAGCACTCTAAACACCTAATGGGGAGCCATGTAGGGGAGCATTGATGAGACATGCTGAAAGAGCCCTTTTAGCTTTTCTGGCCATAGTTATCACGGTTGGCGTTCAGTGGTATACCAGCCGCACGGTAGCTCCGAAAGAGGCCACCTGGGATGATGTGGTCGCTGAAGCGAGGCACGGGGGATACCAGCTTATCAGTACAGAGGAGCTATGGAAGCGTTACAACGAAGACCCCGGAAACCTTTTTCTGGTGGACACACGCCAGGAGTGGGAGTACCGGACCGGACACATTAAAGGCGCCGCAAACTTCCCCATAGAACCCACCTGGTTGTCCCGATGGACAAAAAAGGGCGAGCTTGAGACATTCCTTGGCCGTGATAAGGATCGCTTGATTGTGTTCTACTGAGCAGGACTCGCGTGAGTCCGCAGCGACTCGGCGGCCCGGGTGGCCGTAAAACTGGGTTACATAAGGGTCTACCGCGATCCCAAGGGATATCCTGAATGGCACGCCAAAGGCCTTCCCGTAGATAGTGCCCCGGCGGGACTCTCTCAAATGGCCCCTGAGCCCAAGAAGGCCGGGCCCCTCTACGGCTGGGCCATGATCTGGACACTTTTGGGCATCTTTGCGGGCGGTATAGCCTTGAACCTGACGCCCTGCGTCTATCCTTTAATTCCCATTACGGTCTCCTATTTTGGGGGCAGGAGCGGGAAGGGGAGAGGCAAACTGGTTGGCCACGGATTATTGTATATTGCTGGATTATCGCTAACCAATTCTGTGCTTGGTGTGATTGCCGCACTGACCGGGGGGCTCATGGGCGTCTTGCTCCAGAATCCCATTGTGCTTACTCTGGTGGCCGCCATTTTGCTCTTTTTTGCCACGAGTCTTTTTGGTTTATGGGAATTGCGCCTGCCAAGCGGGTTGACTCAGGCCGCGTCAAAATCATATGCGGGTTACTTTGGGAGCCTTTTCATGGGCCTGACTTTGGGCGTCGTCGCCTCAGCCTGCATCGGCCCATTTATTCTGGGATTGCTCACCTGGGTGGGCAGCCTGGGTAGCCCATATCTGGGTTTCTTGCTCTTTTTTACCTTGAGCCTCGGTATGGGCTTGCCGCTCTTTATTCTGGCCCTTTTCTCAGGGCTATTAGAGAAACTTCCTCGATCAGGCGAGTGGATGCTGTGGGTGAGAAAGCTCATGGGCTGGGTCCTGGTGGGGATGGCGGCCTATTTTGTTCGACCCATTTTGCCCAAGAGCGCAGGCATCTTCCTTTTGGCAGGCGTGGCTTTGGCTGCGGGACTTCATCTTGGGTGGGTTAGCAGGTCAAGGGCCAGTTTTCGAGCCTTTGAGTGGCTCAGATCTGCTGTTTTGTTGGGTGGCCTGGTCATGGCCGCTTTCCTCACCAGTTCATGGGTGATGAAAGGCCCTGGCGTGGCCTGGCGGCCCTATTCTGATCAGCTACTCTCTGAGGCACGGCAATCAGGAAAACCAGCCATTATCGATTTCTATGCAGACTGGTGCGCGCCCTGTCGAGAACTGGATGAGGTGACCTTTCACGACCCTCAAATCGTTCATCAGGCCAAGCGCGATTTTGTCATGATCAAGGTGGACCTAACCAGAAAAGGGAATCCGGTCCATGAAGCCCTGTTGCGTCAATATGGGATTAAAGGGGTGCCTACCGTTGTGTTTTTGGATCGCCAGGGAGATGAACGGCGTGACCTGCGCCTGGTGGATTTCCTCCCGGCAGATCAGTTCTTGATTCGCATGGTCGAGCTCAGAAAATAGGTCCCTTATTTGAAACCGCGGACTCACGCGGAAAAACACAGACGCTAAATATCGTTCTGTAGGAAAAGTCCTGGAAAACTGCTTAACATTCCCGCGTAGCGGGTTCAATCCCTCTTCAGGGATTGCACTTTAGGAGAAGGCCCTAGGGTGAACAATGAACTCGTTCATTTTTCACCTTTGTGCCTTTCTCCCGTAATGTTAAGCAAATCTGATTTGATCTAGCTAATCCTGATTCTAGGGAGATCAAAATTTCTGTCTGTGAGTGTCTGTGTGGGTCTGTGGCTAATTCTTTTCAAGGAGAGGAGGAGACAATGTTGAAAGTGAGATTTTTCATGAACGAACCCAGAGGGAACCCGTGAAAGCACTTTGAGAAGATAATGCCCAGGTTGGGCGAAAAATATGACATTGAGATGGAGACCATTTCCAAGCCGAGGGAAGATTACATGACGGATGAGTATTTTGAACTGGATCTTCCCGTGGCCCCGGCCGTTATGGTGGGTGAAGAGATCGTGGCCGAAGGATCTGACATTTCAGAGGAAAATCTGGAGACAGCCATCTGTAATCACCTGGGACTCCCACCGCCCGAGCCACAAAAAAAGGGAATCCTTGGTCGTTTACTCAAAAGATGAAGTTCAAACCCATTTGCAAATAATCGTGCGGAGGAATGAATGGCCTATATCGAGAAATTTC
>CP070840.1:795889-805381 GCA_020342025.1 Deltaproteobacteria bacterium | reverse complement strand
GGTGGGTTTGGGAACACCTATCTTTCTGAAGACAGGTTTGAGATGCGGGTCTAAGCGCAGCTTTTCATATGAATCCTTTGTTGTACTGCCCGCCATTCTACTGCGGCGCCTATTTGAAAGGGCACGGCGATACCTTTTAACATTGCTCATCTGTCACTTGTAAACCGCAGACACACGCTGACTTGCGCAGACAGATGGTTCCGCCGACAATGGCGGAACCATCTTTTGGCAGGCCCTTCGGGCAAATTAGGCAGGGTTCTCACCATCGGCGTTTAAATTCCAGGCCACCGCGAAGGACGAGAGTTTGGATGATAACGAGAAATCCATCCTTTCCGCCGGAGGCGGATGACATCTTTTGTCCGGCCATGTGGGCCGGACAAAAAGTCTGTGTGCGTCTGCGGTTCCCATATTTGATTGCTATTTTACTAATTCTCTGGCGACCAGGTCCATATCTTTCAGATGGCTCCTCATGGCTTCAGCCAGATCCAAGGAATTGAGTCTCTCCATAACCTCGTCAATATCCTTATCGCAACCGCGGGCTATTCTGAGTCCATTCATATAGACCTTCTCCGCCACCTCCCTGGCAAATAGACGGGCTGTAGCCTTTATGAATTCTGGCGTCCGCTCTTTCCCATTGTAGGTGGCCGCTTTTTGACAAAGGGCGTCACCCACCTCGCACCAGGCCATCATATCAGCTAGCTGGAACATGACATACTGGGATTTGGTCAGCTTTTCCTTTCGGGCACTCAAAATAACTTCGTTCAAAATACGGATTGCGGTGGAAACCAACGGGGCGCCACTCTCCTCTGGGAGTCTCTCCAACACCTCTGCCATGTCCAGGTAGTGTCTACCTTTTGAGCGCACTGTCTCCCGCATGCGAAACACGGAAATAATATTTCTCTGTATTTCACTGGTTCCTTCATAAAGGGGGAGAATTTTCACGTCTCGCTTGATTTTTTCCACCTCATATTCACGCATATAGCCATATCCACCGAATGCCTGTATGCCGTCATTGGCCATAGCATCACCAGCCTCCGTGGCAAAGTACTTGGCAATGGAGCCCTCCACTTGGAGGTCTTCATCACCCGTGTCCAACCTCTGGGCTGTTTTTTCGATATAGGCCCGCGCTGCTTCCAGTTGCACGGCATGGGGGACCAATAGCTTGTGGGTATATCCCTGCTTTTCACAAAGAGGGGTACCGAATTGCACCCTTTCTTTGGAATAGCTGATGGCCCTTTCTAGAGAGGCCATTCCCCCGCCCAGGCCGAAGGTGGCCACCATGAGCCTCGTGTACCCAAAAACCTTATTGGCCTGTTTCAACCCCTGACCTTCTATGCCACCCACAAGGTTCTCGACGGGCACATAAAGGTCTTCCAGAATCAAGGGACACGTATCGGAAGCCCTGATGCCATGTTTATCCTCATGTTTTCCGGGATTCAGCCCCTCAGCGCCAGCTTCAACAATGAAAAAGGAAGGGCCTTCGGGCGTATCGGCCAGAATGGTGTAGAGGTCCGCAACACCACCATTGGTGATAAATTGTTTTTGGCCGTTGATCTTGTACCCCATGATGTTTCCTTCTTCATCGAGCACCCTTTCCGCCCTTGTTTTGAGGGCCTGAACATTGGACCCCGCCTCTGGTTCTGTAACCCCATAAGCCACGATGAGACCTTCCTCGCCCACTTTGCGAACATATTTTTCTTTTTGCTCCCTGGTGGCTCCCACCCTTATGGGGTCCATACCCAGGCATATGGCCAAGAAAGACGTGGCCACAGCCAAATCCATCTTGGCCATTCTTTCCGATATGATGGCAATCTCGGTGGCTCCAGCCCCAAGACCCCCAAACTCTTCCGGGATAAAAATGAGGTGAAGGGCCACATCAGGACCCAGCATGAAACGGATGAGCTCCATGGGAAACTCTCCGCTACGGTCCATCTCCAGCTTTGTCTCGAGCGATACCCTGTCTCTTTCCAGTTTGGAGATGGTATCTAGGATCATGTTAAGAACTTCTGGATCCATTTTATCCTGTTGATTCATTAACCATCCTCCTGTAACATTTTTTCTTTCCTGTAATACAAATTACACAACCCCGTCTCCCATTATCTGGCGCCCATCCTCATTCCCCCATCCAGCCTGATAACTTCTCCATTGAGCATGGGGTTTTCTATAATATGATAAACGAGTTTGGCAAATTCAACGGGTTTCCCCAATCGCTTTGGGAACAGGGTCATCTGGTTGAGAGACTCTTTGACCTTGTCTGGCAATCCAGCCAACATGGGCGTCTCGAAGAGCCCTGGGGCTATGGTTACGACCCTTATGCCGTACTCGGAGAATTCCCTGGCTACGGGCAAGGTCACACCCACCACGCCCGCTTTGGATGCAGCGTAAGCGGCCTGACCGAACTGTCCTTCCCATGCGGCCACAGAGGCCGTATTGACCACCACCCCCCTCTCACCGTCCGAATTGGGGTCGTTCTTCACAATATGTTCCCCAGCCAACCTGATCACATTCATCGTGCCCACCAGATTGATCTGCACCACTTGATTAAATTGCGCAATGGACATTGGGCCTTCTTTACCGAGAACTTTCGCAGGCGTCCCAACCCCAGCACAATTAATGGCTCCATGAATAGCCCCGAATGTTTCCATGGTCCTATCCATGGCCGCCTGGACACTCTCCTCATCCGTCACATCCGTCTTGCAGAATATCACAGAGTCACCCAGTTCTGATGCAATTTTTTGCCCACTCTCTTCCCCAATATCGAGGATTGAGATCTTTGAGCCCTTCTCCAAAAGGTGACGGACAGTGGCCTCTCCCAAACCGGAAGCCCCTCCGCTCACCACACAAACACACCCTTTTATCTCCATGATAAACCTCCTCCTCTCCTTTCACTTTCTCTACCGTGATGTTGCCTATAGCACAAAAGAATATGGAATTCGGAGTTCAAGATTCTCTATTCGTCATTCATGATTCATTTTTGGAGATGATATTCGTGACGAAGCGCCAAGTCGCCAGAAAGCTCACGCGTCCAGCCCCATTTCCCTCGACAAAATCATTCGCATCACCTCTGAGGTTCCCTCCACGATCTGCAACACCTTGGCCCCCTTGTAATAGCGAGAAACCGGATATTCTGCCATATATCCGTATCCGCCATGTATTTGAACGGCATCTGAGGCCGTCTTTTCCAGCATCTCAGAGGCAAAGAGCTTTGCCGCCGTTGCCTCAAATGTATGTTTTCGTCCCTGATCCTTAAGCCAGGCCGCCTTTAGGTACTGATTCCGAGACAGCTCAATGGCCACAGACATATCAGCAAGCTTGAACTGAATGGCCTGGAAGTTGCCAATGGGCCTGCCAAACTGTATCCTCTCCATGGCATAACGCAGGGACTCATCTAAACACGCCTGTGCCACACCCACCGACATGGCCGCAATGCTAATACGCCCGGTTTGCAGAACGGCCAGGTGTTGCGAAAAACCTTTGGCGGGATCGCCGAGGACGCAGTCTTTAGCGACCCTGCATTCGTCAAAGATCACCTCATGGGTGGCCGAACCATGCCATCCCATCTTTTCGTACCTCCTGCCCAGTTGAAATCCTGGCGCGTCCTTAGGGACGATAAAGGTAGAGATAATGCCACGTCCCTTATGGGCCTTTTTGGTTATGGCCGTAATTACAATCAGACTGGCATTTTCGAGACCTATGTTGGTGATGAACTGTTTGGTCCCATTGATGATCCAATCCTGGCCATCCAAAATGGCGGTCGTCCGCAATGATCCCGCATCAGAGCCCGCATCCGGTTCTGTCAGACCGAAAGCGCCGATCTTTTCACCTCGTGCGATGGGAACCAGATACTTCTCCTTCTGCTCCTCTGTGCCAAAGACCTCCAGCTCCTGGGCCACAACACTGGTTGTCACGTCCAGAAGTGCGCCAAACGTGATATCACCACGAGATACCTCCTCGATACAGAGGTGCATCCCAACCCAGTCTCCCCCACTGCCGCCATACGCCTCAGAGATGGGAATACCCATCATCCCCAATTCAGCCATCTGATTAATGATATCATAGGGGTATTCACCTGTGCGCTCGATCTCTTCGGCCCGGGGAGCAATCACCTCCTGACTAAAAGACCGGCACATATCACGGATCATTTTATGCTCTTCTGTCAGATCAAAGTCCAACTTTTCCACCCCTTTGTAAACTGGCGAAGCAATTTTATAGCTTGATCCATACCAAAAATCAATGGTTTCTCCAAGGCGCTTCCTGGGGCGCCCTGCTCATTGACCCGCACCTGCTTGCCTGGGATGGATAGTCACAATGTGCCAGTACAGGCAATGCAATGCCCTTGACAGTATCATGGGACACCTTTAGAGTAAATTAATAGCCCCTTGGAGATTTCTGGGGAAATGATTAACTATTTGATAGGGATTTGATAGTGAAAAAACGGAGGAAAAACATACCATGAAAATAAAAAACGGCGCCGAATACATGGAGAGTTTGAGGAAGATACATCCTGCGATTTACTACAAGGGGAAAAGAATCAAAGATGTGACCCGGCATCCTGCCACCGCCCCACATGTGAGGGCAGCCGCCATGACCTATGCGCTGGCCGCTGATGAAGAATATCGAGATCTGGCCACCACCACATCCCATTTGACGGGGAGGACCATCAGTCGCTTCACCCATGTGCACCAAAGTGTTGAAGATCTCATTAAGAAGATCAAATTCCTTCGCGTCCTGGGGCAGAAGACGGGCACCTGTTTTCAGCGCTGCGTGGGCCACGATGGCATCAATGCTGCCTATTCAGTGACTTACGAGATCGATAAGAAACATGGCACAGATTATTTTGAGCGTCTCAAGGATTGGCTTGTCCACATCCAAGATGAAAACCTTATGGTGGTGGGAGCCATGACGGATCCAAAAGGAGATCGGTCTAAGGGCCCTGCAGATCAACCCGATCCTGATCAGTACGTTCATGTGGTGGATCGAAGGGACGACGGGATCGTCATTCGGGGCGCAAAAGTCCATCAGACGGGCGGTGTGAATTCCCACGAAATCCTTTTGATGCCCACTACAGCCATGGATGAGCGTTCAAAAGACTATGCAGTAACCTGCGCCATACCGGTTGATGCTCCAGGAGTCACCATGATTTTTGGTCGCCAGGCGAGTGATGACCGGCGGGACAAGAAGGAACGGATCGACGCAGGAAAACCGGTTTTCGGCGCCGTGGGCGGTGAGGCCCTCATTGCCTTTGAGGATGTTTTCGTGCCCAAAGAAAGGATTTTTATGGACGGGGAGACCGAATTCACGAGTCCCCTGGTCTATCGATTTGCTGCCCACCATCGGGCTAATTATGGGGCCTGCAAGACCGGTCTTATGGACGTCTTGACCGGAGCCGTGAGCTATTTAACCCAGGTGCAGGGGACAGCCAAGGCCTCACACGTGAGAGATAAAGTCACGGAAATGATTCACCTCTGCGAGACCCTTTACAGCTCCTCCATTGCCTGCTCGGCGGAGGGGTGGCCAACGGAATCCGGGGCCTATATGGTGGACACCATGTTGGCGAACATCTGCAAACAGAACGTAACACGGTTCCACTTTGAGGTGGCCCGTTTGGCCTTGGATCTGGCAGGAGGATTTATCGCGACCCTCCCAAGCCAGTATGACCTGGAGAGCGAAGATGTGGGACATCTGGTCAAGAAATATTTTTCCGGTGTGGAAGGGATTCCCACGGAACACCGCGTGAAGATAGCCCGGCTTATCGAGGCCATGACAGGGGGTACGGCCCTGGTGGAGTCCATGCATGGTGCCGGATCCCCACAGGCCCAGAGGATCATGATCTTGAGAGAGGGAGAATTAGACAAGAAGATAAAACTGGCCAAGGCCCTGTTGGGTGTTCCTCAGAAAAAAGAGAAATCCAAATAAAAAATCCAGGCTGGAGACAAATTCATATCTAGCGGCTATTGGGGCGACCACCTACCAACCTTAACCTCCTGAGTCCTTCTCTGTGGGAGCCGTTTCTATCTGTCCATTGATGATGACAACCAGTGCAGGCTTGTTCGGGTTGTCTGTTTTGATGATTAAGTGCCCCGTATAGTCCCCTTCACTGCTTGATATGTCCTCCACAGTGAGTATATAAAGATATCCGGGCTTAATTTCCTTAATCTCCCAACCGATATGACCCGGCAGATCGTCTTCGATGCCCATGATCTTCAAGGGCTGGTCGTGGTTATTGATGATTTCTAGTGACTCCTTGGGAACCTGACCCTTGACACCCCACAAAGAGAGATAGCCTCCGGGCTCAAGGGAGATATACGGTTTTACCTCTCCTCTCAGATATAAAGCCACACTCCTTCTTGCCAGGTCATTGGACCAGACAACGGCCTTTTTCTCAAATTCCCCCCTCACCACGCTGCTATCTATGCTCAATGTGACTTTCCCTGTCCCACCGGGAGGGATGACCCTGTCATAATGGGCCGCGAAGCAGCCTCAGGCGTGGGTGACTTTCTTGATATGGAGCTCTGCCCTGCCTTTGTTGAGTACTGTAAAGGTGTGGGACAATTCCTCCCCTTCAAAGACGGGCTGGAATGTGTGGGTGGTTTTATCCACATGGATAATGGGCACATTTTCAGTCTGCGCAGAGAGTGACCAATGCCAACCCCAAAAAAGTGCCACCAAAAAGATTAGACTCAATGTGGTTTTGAAGATCTTATGACTCATGATTCTTCCCTCATAAACTTTTGCTGGTGTCATGCAATGAGATTGCTTCGGCACTGCGTGCCTCGCCATGACAGCCCCAAGAACCATCCGGTCATTGCGAGCGAAGCGAAGCCATTCGGCCTCGAGCAGTTCGGTCTTGATTTCATTGCTGAAAGGCTCACGGCCGAGAGGCAATCTCTTATTTATTGATCTCTTCTCCCCACTCTAACTCCTCTATCCCTCGTTCCCACTCAAGTTGGCAGCGAAGAGCTAAACGTCTTTCTCCCTTTTTGCCGCAGCGCTATTTACCTCCGGGTAAGTCCCCGGAAACAAAAAATTCACGATCTCCCTGTAATCTGGGTGGCAGCCTTTGAGGAGCGGCAGTCCCCTCTTTTTTGCCGGCCCGGCGGCGCAGTCCCCTATGCATAAGGCGCAGGTTCCCATATCCGATGGAGACTCTAAAGGCCCCATGATGATGTTTATATCACGCGGATCTTTCCTCTTCTCCAATTGCTCCCTTAGTTCTGGAGTGTACAGGATCTTAGAAAGGGCCTTGTAAAAAGAAACGGTACACATGGTGCAGGCCTTTTCATCCATGTGCACCACGAAATGATCCCGGCTGAAAAAAGCCATAGGCCTTTTAAATTCAGATCTGACCTCCTCAACCTCCTCACCCAGGACCTGAATATTGGCTACGGATCTCAAATGTCTTATATCTCTCACGTGGAATCCCATAATCTGTACACACACGTTGTCCACGGACATCATATCTTTTCCTGCCACCAGAAGATCCATCCTCTTCACTTCACCAACGGGAGGTCCTGTGGGGCCTGTGCCTTCAATACAATAGATGGCGTCCACCAACGTCAAGGTGGGTTGAATCACTTCACTCAATTCAAAGATACAGGCATGGAGGTCTCTCTTATGAAATATCTTTTTGGTTTCCATGGAAATGAGGCCCTTCTGATTCTTCACACCCAGACTCACCATTGCCTGAAGGTGGGTCTTCATGGTGGGGACATTTATATATTCGTAATCCCCCAGCAACTTGGGGAGCAAAATAAACCCGTAACGCCATGGAATCTTTTCTCTCTCCACCTGTTCCAGGTTAATGATGGGCACATTTAATTCATCTCTCAGGACGTCATATTGAGTGGTCTGAAGCAGATTTTCAAATTCCTTTTCCGTGCTGAATATTCCGGTCCCTTCTGCCACCACCACTTCTTTTTTCCTTTTTCGAAAGTAGCGAACGAGGGCCTCTATGACACGGGGATGCGTGATGACCCCCTCTTCAGGGGGAGAAGCCACAACAATGTTCGGTTTAAGCAAGATCTTCGCCCTGGAAGGCACATATCCAATGAGTTCGAGGAGTTTTTCAACATCGCCCTCCAGATTTTCCAGCTTAGTTTTTCTGATCCCGACTTGAATCATCTCATCTCCTTTCCATATTAATACCCAAACTATGCGTATAAATCCCATTTGTCAAGCATGTTCAAGCATTTAAGATGCATACATTTTTTCGTTCGCATCCATATCTTATTTGGTTGACAACTGAATAACTTTCAGCATATAAATCCTCATCTTTAAAATAAACAACAACCAAACAAATGAATCTCATTCAACTCCTCGAATCCTTCTAAACCCATGGGCATTGAAGAGAGAAAAGAGCGTGAGAAGCAGATGCGCCGCCGACAGATCATCAATGCGGCGGAAAAGGTCTTTGCTGTAAAGGGATTTAGCGGAGCAACCATAGAGAACATCGCTGAAGAAGCAGAACTGAGCCCTGCCACGCTGTACCTCTACTTTAAGAATAAAGACGAGTTGTACGCTTCTCTAAATCTGAAATTCTTAAAGGTCTTTATTGAAAAAATAGAAGATATCCGCAGTCAAAACGAACTCGATCCTGAGGAGAAAGTCAAGGCCTTAGAAAAGGCCCTTTATGAACTCTATGAATACGATCCCCTGAATGTGATAAACGTACTCAGATTTCAGTCGAGTGAAGCCCTCAGGAACCTATCTCCACAACTCTCATCACAGATAAAAGATGGTGCGCGAAAATACCTAAGAGCCATAGCGGCGATTTTTCAAGATGGCGTCAAGTCAGGTATGTTCTTGGATAGAAATCCTATTGCTTTTGCCGATATTGTGTGGGGGCTTTATGCCGGGCTCGTGCTCTGGGAACACACCAAAAAAGGATTTGATCCTGGAAAAGATTTCCTCAAACCCACGCTGGGACTCGCCATTGAAATCATCGGCCGGGGCATTAAGAGGCATTGAAGATTTAATATTGAACATTGGTCAAATTTATATTATTTAGCCTTTTCGAATAGTCAATTTCCAATCAATAATCCGCCATTGAAGAAGGGGGCTTGGACACATGAGCGATCTTCCGCAAACCTATCCGCATATCCTTCTGGATAACGCCAAGAAATTCCCTCCCAAAAAGGCAGCCATTCGTGAAAAGGACTACGGTATATGGCAGTCTTATTCATGGCAGGACTACCTGGACCAGGTGAGGGATTTTGCCCTCGGATTGGCCGCTTTAGGCTTCAAGAAGGAAGACAAAATGGCCATTATCGGGGACAACAGGCCCCAGCTCTACTGGGGCGTTGCAGCCTGCCAGTGCTTGGGCGGGGTGCCCGTTCCCCTTTACCAGGATGCCATCCACAAGGAGCTTCACTACATCGTGGATCATTCGGAGTGCACGATTGCCCTGGCAGAAGATCAGGAACAGGCCGATAAGCTGATGCACCTGAGAGAAGAGATCCCCAGGCTGGAATATATCATATACGATGATCCCCG
>CP070840.1:789236-795789 GCA_020342025.1 Deltaproteobacteria bacterium | reverse complement strand
AGATAGTCAAGAGCCCACCACCATCCATCGCCGCCACCGCGTTATTAATAATGTTCAGGAATACCTGCTCCAGCTGCTGTCCGTCACCCCTCACTTTGGGAATATCCTCTGTTATGTCAGTTTTGAGATCCACCTTCTTGGTCACCAGGGTATTCATGACCACATTGACAACATGTCGAAGGTTGTCAACCAAGTCTGTCTCCGTACTGGTCTTTTCGGGAATCCTGGCAAAGGTGAGGAGATTTTCAATGATCCGCTGACAATTGCTTCCTTGTCTCTCAATGGTTTTGAGAATCTCGTGTTCCTTGGAGCCATCTGGAAATCTTTCCAGGAGCATTTCTGCAAAGCCCAGAATGATTGCGATGGGGTTGTTCATCTCATGGGCCACACCCGCTGAAAGAGACCCTAGAGATGCCAGTTTCTCGGTATGAAAGAGTTGATCCTCCATAGTTTTGTGTTCCGTAATGTCCCTGGAGATGGCAAGTACCTGATTTATTTCATTTCCACCCGCAAAAACGGGTCTGTATTTTGTATCAAGCCAATATTCCTTATCCCCTATTTTTACGCGTTCTTCGTGACCCACTGTTACGCGCGTTTTAAAGACTCTTTCGACGATGGCGCGGATAAGTTCGGGATTTCTGTATTCAATGATGTGGGTGATATTTCTTCCGATGACTTCGTTGGCCTCCTTTCCAGTGAGGCGCTTGTAATATTGGTTGACTGACAGGATCTTGCAGTCTTTGTCTAGGGTATAGATCATGTCATCAGCCGACTCGATGAGTGAGCGGTATCTTGCCTCCGAGCGTCTCAGTTTCTTCGCATAACTTTCCAGATCGCTCGTCTTCTCCTCGACCATGTGTTCAAGGGTTCGGAGCCAGAGCCGTTCCATCGCGATGAAAAAGGCCAAAACGATGATCACCACTGCGATGATTGATCCCTGTATGAGGGTCTGCCTCACATACACGCTGTGAACGGCATCCTCCACCTCACTGATGGGGGCTGCGACGGCAACGGACCATATGTGTTTTGTGTTTGCTGAGCCAATATGGACCGGCGCATAGGCGATCAATTTTTTCGTCCTTCCGATCTCACCGCGGTGCCAGCCTGAAATGTACCATGAAGTCCCCTCCTTTCCCTGTAACATTTTTTCCTTCTGGATGAGGTCAATCTTGCTGAAAGAGATATGCGGATCCTTGAATTTCCTCACCTCAAAGGCGTTTTGCCCTATGAATTCTTTTTCCAGGTGGTAGAGAAAATTCCCCTTCTCATCGATAACCCATGCGTAGCCGGTCTTGCCCGATCGGATGGGCCCCACCACCTTCTTCGCAAATAGGACGGGGTCCAGGATAAAGACGAGCACGCCAGAGAAGCGGTATGTGGGCTTTGGATGGGCCTCATCCGTGGAGATCTGATACACAGGGATGGCCATGATCTTGATATAGCCGAGCTCAGAGTTTTCAACAACCCCCTTCCTCACTTCGCTTACGTAAATCTTGCTCTTGTTTTCCGGTATCAAACACCATTCAAAATAATCCTCATCGCTATAACGCCCCGTTCCCACGAAAGTCGTATTCGTATAGTTGATTGAATAGGTGTGGAAACCGTCCGGCTCTATGAGCATGATCTTAATCACACCATAGTCACCAACGCTTGATAGGGTGATTTTCATGCGGTTCGGCCAGGAGACCGCCTCCAGGTACTGAATAGAAGGAGAAAGGCTCAGCGTCGCCAGTTCCCTTTTCAGGATTTTGAAATTCTCTGAAAGGATGCCCGCAGCATGTTTGGCCAATTGGAGTTGCTGAGAGTTAAAGTCCTCATTGATGATCGTTTTCATATTGCGGGCTGAGAAGATGCTCAGAAAAACGGCACTCGCCAGAAGCACCAAGATGACCATGGCCACAAGGCGCAGGCTCTGCTTTTGGCCAATATATTCCAAGTACTTCTTCAAGGTGTATCTCCCAAAGTAAATATGTGCCTAAAGTGAGCTAAAGTGAACTAAAGTTAGAATATGAAAAGCCGTCTTAACCTTTAGGTATTGTTTTGGGCACACATTAGGCTCATCAAGACAAAAAACTTCAAGTCACTTCAGATGCTTCAGAGACTATCGAAAAACCGGATTCTGAGAGGCTGATGGAAAATGTCCCTATGCAAGGCTTCGGAAATCCCGAGGAACGAGGCCTACATAGAAGTACGCCGCAGTGACGAGGGATGAAGGTAACGCAGCAGATGGGCGTTTTCCGACAGCCTCTTAGGCCTTTTAGCTCATTTTTTAATGGGATATTTCCACAAAAGACTCGATCCCCTTCAACATGTCTTTATAATACCATTCCACCATGGCGTCATTGTACATGACCATATCCATTTGCCGGGTGTGGACAATGATGTGGCCGAGGACTTTAAGTCGATCTTCCAATAAAGGCCGTTTGTGCCCTTCGATGCGGGCAAATATCGTGTCTTCCCTTTTTTCCACGCGGAAATCATATTTCTCAAGGAGTCTTGAAATAAGAGCGGCCCTACGCCCTTTGCGTCCCTCATCAGCGCCACCTCCCGTGTATACGAGGCTGATATAATTCTGGTTTTCCTCCTCCCCCACGTAAGCTTCAATGGTGGAGAAATGAAACCCCAAACGCGTACTTACATTGCAAAAGTTTTTGGCAACAATAATATAGTTCTTATCGGCAAACCGCCTTCCCACAGAAGGGTCGATGCTGGGATCCGTTGTGGCGGACAGCATCACCGACATAAACCCTTTGGCATCCACGGGAGGGGGGCCCTTCCAGGGCAGGGCCGTCATACCCTCCCACAGTGCCTGCATGGGAACGGATGTCAGCTCTTCGGGTTTGACCTTTTTGCCTTTGACGCCTTTTCTGATACCGTCTTCCAGGTCAATGACCCACCATTTCAGGGGGACTCCTGAGACCAGTTGCTTCGAGGACCTCTCCGCAAAATGACTCTCTTTGCTCAGTTCAAAAATAGCTCGCATGGCCACTTCATGAGCAAACCTGGTGATATCATGAAGTGTTTTACACCCCTTGGGAGAAAATTGCGGGCTTCTTGGATCCGTCAGATTCAGAGGAGTGATCATTTTTAGAATTTCTCGGAGTTGCTTCAAAGCAGGGGATCCTTCAAAGTCATTCTCCTTCCCCTTTTCACGAAGCATCTCCTCCACGATCCCTTCGTAGACATTGGCATACACGGCATCCACCGTGACCTGCATCCCGTTATTCAGAACCTGGGTGGCTTTCTCAGTGCCAAAGATAGCGGGCACACGGTATTCCCTGGCCACCGTGGCAAGGTGCCCAAGGGTCGTTCCAATGTCGGATATAACGGCAGAGGTCTTTTCCAGCACGGCAGCAAACTCAGGATGCGTGTGTCTTATCACCATGACAGCGCCTTCAGGAAAGTCAATCAAATCCTCCTCTCGCTGAACCACGTGGACAGGGCCTGCGCCGACGCCGCGACAGACAATGGTTCCTTTATCCAAAAGAATCTTGTGGCCTTTGGCCAGGCTTGGTCGTCTTTCACCGATGGGGCTGATCTGAGCGGTCAAATGCAGTGGTCTGGTCTGCAAGAAATAGAGATGTCCACCTGGATCTATGGCCCATTCCATGTCCTGGGGTTGTCCAAAGTGGGCTTCCACCCGTCGGGCAATGGATGCAAGCTCCGAAATCTGCTCATCCGTCAAGCATGGTTTGGAATGTAATTCATCCGGTACGGGCACCTCCTTGGTTCCAGATTCTGTGTCCATAACCAGCATCACGTCTTGGCAGCTTAGGGCTTCATCTGAGAGGTTTTTTCCTGTCTCTCCCGAGACCCTGTAGTTGGTCGTGGGCACCCTACCTCCCACCGCATAGGCTCCAAGACCCCATATGGCATTAATCATAATCACGTCTTCTTTTGGGTTGGTAGGATCATGGGAATAAAGAATACCACTGGTCTTGGCCTCCACCATGGCAAGTATGCCCACCGCCATGGCCATTTCTTCAATCGCGAATCCTTTTTCCCTATAATAGAGCAGGGCTCGGGGAGTGAACTGGCTTGCCAATACATTCTTGTATTGGGTCAGAAGGTCATGAACAGGCACATTCAAGAAAGTTGCATACTGTCCGGCAAAGCTGGCCATTATGTCTTCGTGGAGAGCACTGCTTCGCACAGCAACCATCAGATCATCACGCATGGCCTCTTCACATAGGGCGCTGTATGCATTCAGAAGTGCAGTTTCAAGCTCTTCTGGAATTTCACTTTCTGTAACCAGTTCTTGCATTTCCTTGCTTGCCACCTGCAAAGCTTCGTAGTCTCGGATATCCAGCTTTTCCGTTTTTTCCTTCAAAAGGTCCTGAATCTGATTATGCTGCACGAAGCTCTGGTAAGCATAGGTGGTAATGACAAAGCCGTGAGGAACAGGGAGGCCCAAGACATTTCCAAGCTCTCCCAGGTGGAAGCATTTTCCGCCAGCGGCGGCCACGTCCTCTTTTTTGAGATCTCGGAGTGAGATGACATAATCCGTTTTCGGGATTGTCACCCTGGTAGCAAGGTGACTGCGAATCGCTGCATCGGTTTTCTGGTAGGGAACATTGAGGTGCCTGTATTTTCCGTCGGCCAACTCATTCAGGTTTTCGATGATTCTTCTTATCCCGTTTGACACAGTGTCATAGGAGGACTGGACATAGGCTTTGTCGAAAATGAATGCCCCGCTTGCCTTCTCCTGCATATCGGCCATGGCCAGGAGCACTTCATTGTTGGCGTTAAGGACTTGGCGAAAAGCCTTGTACCGTTGTACGAAAAGGGCCTTGTCGTCCTCGCCCCTAAGGGCCTTTTGCTCCCTTCGCTTACTGAAAAAATCAAACACGGAATGAAAAACCTTTGGTGGTGACATGTTGCTTAATTTCTTTCAGGATGAAAGGCGAATCTCGTTAGCTTTAATCCCATTTTAGTACATAAGAAACATAAATCAACCTAAATTGGCCCGGAGGAGCACTGAAACAAAAAACCCTGCCCGGTTCTCACGTCAGCGGGACGCGCGGGGGCAGGGTTTTTATAGGCTAGACTTCTCTATGCCGAGAGGGCGTTCCTGAATTCCATCTCAAAGTATCCTTTTTGCTCCATCCGGGCTAGGACTCCAAAACAGCTTTCGTTATTTCTTGAAACAGATCTCCCATGCGCACAACACCAATGAGCTTTTCCCCTTGCATGACGGGCAGGAGATAGGCGTCCTCCTGCAGCATCATGTGAGAAACCTTCAGGATGCTATCTTGGGCATCAATTTTGGCCGTGACCTCTGACATAAACGCCTTAATAGGCTGCGCGAGCCGTTTTTCACTCCCACTCCTGAGCAGGTCGTCCCAAGCTATGGGCACGCCCTCCTCGTAGTGCTGTGCAAATTTTGGCTCCAATCCCCTCAGGATGTCTTTCTGCGACAGCATGCCCACGAGTTTGTACGCCTCATCAAAAACCAGCACCGTATGGTGACCGGTTTCATAGGCCACATTAAGCTGGACAATCGCCTCTTTCAGAGTCGCCCAATAGGGCATATGGGGGTATTCGCTCAGGGGAATGACCAGATCTTTCACCTTCTTACGCATTTCCATATCTCCTCCTAAGGGCTTCGACTGAGCTCAGCCGAAGGCTGAATGAGTTCGTCATGGAACTTATGAATCGTAAGACTAAATCCCCGGGCTTTAAAAAATCCATTAAGCCTCACCTATAACCCGACCACTGTTAGGCCTCTTCTCCGAACTTTTTGTGGGTCTCGATCAGGTCCACTAACTCTTGACTTGGCTCCAGGTTATACGCCTGGTGCAGGGCGAGCAACTCGTTTCCAAACTCCACCACTAACCTGGAAAATTTGACGACTCCTTCAGGATGTTTGGCCGTCCTGGCCTTGTTCTTGGCCTCGATGATCTTCTCTGTCAGAGTCTTCCCTTCCTTGGCAAAGTCCTCATTACAGGAAAGACACATCCCCGTATCCTCTTCGATCTTCAGAAAAAGGCCTTTCTTTCCGCACTTTTTGCACTGGGGCATTATAACCTCCTTTTACAGAACACGATTTCGCAATATTGAGATGGACTTATCGGGCGCCAGCCTCCAGGACACCCCTGGCAGTCTCAAGAATCCCTTCAGGAAATCCCACGATATTGTAAACGACCAAGAACCCGAGTATCCAGACCACGGCCATTGAAAGGACCCAGAGTAGAAAGCCATATTTCACGAAATCCATGGGATGAATCATCTTCTCGCCCGTATCGGGGTAGACACCCAGGCCGTATACATTGGCATTATTGGGAGTCCCCACGATCAGGAAGTGGGCAAATGAGGTGGCAAAGGCCACGGCCAGACCCACCGCCCAGGGCTCGCCTGCCACGCCGGTCATGATCCCCATGGGTATGACGATGGGTCCCAGCAGGGCAGTGGTTCCCGCATCAGACATAAAATTGGTCATCAAACCGGAAAGGCCGGAAAGCCCAATCCACAGGCCTAAACCTTGACTCATTCCCACGTATCCGAGAATTTGCAGAAATGTTTGGGCCAGCCAGAGGGCCGCGCCGCTTTCCTT
>CP070840.1:786016-789136 GCA_020342025.1 Deltaproteobacteria bacterium | reverse complement strand
GACTAGAAAAGACCATTCAATTCTTCATGGAATACGTCAAGGTAAAATGAAAAAAATAGCTATATTAGGTTCTACCGGTTCCATCGGCCTGAACGCCCTTGAGGTGATAGCGCGCAGCCCTGAGCATTATAGCGCGATCGCCCTAACCGCCGGCCGGAATGTGGAACTCTTGAAAACCCAGATTGAGAAGTTTCGCCCTGTGGGCGTGGCCGTGTTGGAAGAAGATCTGGCAGAAATCCTCAGAGCTCGACTTGATAAGACCTATCCCACAGAGGTCCTTTCTGGAACAGAAGGATTTGTGCACTTGGCCACCCTGCCAGAAGTTGATACGGTGGTTTCTGCCATGACAGGGGCCGCTGGACTGGTCCCCACCTACGCAGCCGTTGAAGCGGGTAAAGATATCGCTTTGGCCAACAAGGAGACACTGGTCATGGCAGGTCCTCTCATTATGGATGCGGCAAAAAGGCACAAAATAACCATCCTGCCCATTGATAGTGAACACAGTGCCATTCTTCAGTCTCTTCAGGGGCATCCGCGGGAGGATGTGAGGCGTATCATACTGACCGCATCCGGCGGCCCATTCAGAAATTTTCCCTTTGGGGATATGGAGAAAGTTACCCCAGGGCAGGCCTTGAACCATCCCACCTGGAATATGGGCAAAAAGATAAGCATCGATTCAGCAACCTTGATGAATAAGGGATTAGAGGCCATTGAAGCCAAATGGTTTTTTGACCTGAGGATGGATCAGATTAGCATCGTCATCCACCCTCAGAGCATTATTCACTCCATGGTCGAATACAGGGATGGTTCAATTATTGCTCAAATGGGTATCCCGCACATGATAACGCCCATCTCTTATGCCCTCTCGTATCCCCGCCATATTGAGAATCACCTTGTGCCCCTCCAGCTGGATGAGATAGAGCCCCTAACCTTCCAGAAACCTGATTTGAAGAAATTTCCATGTCTAGATCTGGCTCTCGAAGCTGGTGAAATAGGGCAAAGTATGCCGGCTGTCATGAATGGAGCCAATGAGATCGCGGTGGATGCCTTTCTGAACGACAAAATCGGTTTTCTCCAGATCCCCATGCTCATAAGAAGGACCATGGAGGCCCATAGGACTTCCCCCATCGACAGCATCGAGAAAGTGATGGAGACGGATTCATGGGCCCGGGATACGGCCAGAGAACAACTCCGGGCGATAACTGGTGAATAATAGGAGGCCAGAATTCCCGAGCAAATGATTGACATATGTGAAATTATCCTAATTTTATGATATAGTACGCGCAATTCCAAATTGAGAAATAAGGCTTACTGATGAACTTTTTAATTTACTATTTCCTCCCCTTTGTTGTCGTGCTGGGGATCCTGATTTTCTTCCATGAACTGGGCCACTTCCTCGTAGCCAAGTATTTTAATGTGAAAGTCCTCAGATTCTCCCTTGGCTTCGGATACAAACTGGTTGGGAAAAAGATCGGCGAAACAGAATATTTGATCTCTACGGTCCCCCTTGGGGGATATGTGAAGATGCTGGGAGAAAACGATGATGAGCTGGAAAATCTCCCGCCTGATGAAGCCAAGAGGGCCTTCCATAATCAGCATGTGTTAAAGAGAATGGCCATCGTGGCAGCCGGACCCCTGTTCAACCTGGTATTGGCAGCCGTCCTATTCTGCGGCCTTTTCCTCGTCTCGGGCAAGCATGAGATGACCACAGAAATCGGTCAGGTCCGAGAAGGCTCCCCCGCCGACGGCGCGGGTCTTAAAAAAGGGGATGTGATCGTATCCATTCAAGGGGAGAGTGCCCAGAGTTGGTCGCATATCAAAAAACTGGTCCGCGACAAGGCTGGAATCCCTTGTATCATCACCGTTAAAAGGGGTGATGAATTCTTGAGTGTGACGGTCGCCCCCGAAGAGGGGGTGGTGAAAAACATATTCGGGGAAGACGTGAAATCGGCCCTCATCGGGATTGTGGCGGCAGGAAAATTTGAGCAAGTGCGATTAGATCCTCTTCAGGCGATCAAGGAGGGCTTGCTGAGGACTTGGGAGGTCATGAGCCTGGTCTGCGTGGTTATCGTTAAACTCTTTCAGGGCGACATATCGATTAAAACCGTTGGAGGTCCCATTCTAATCGGCCAGATGACTGGCCAAGTGGCGCAGGAGAGTTTTGGCCTGCTTATCCCATTGCTGGCTGTCATAAGCGTCAACCTGGGTATCCTAAACCTCCTTCCTGTCCCCATTCTGGACGGCGGGGTCATCATCTTTCTATTTATCGAATTGATTATAGGCAAACCCATCAGCCTTAAGAAGCGCGATTTCGCCCAGAAGGTGGGCCTTTTTCTGCTTGGACTTCTGATCGTCGTTGTCACCATAAACGATCTCTCAAGAATTGAATTCTTCAGAAAACTATTCGAAAAAGTCTTCGGTTAAATCCATTGATCCTGGCCTTTAATACCTCCACTCCTCAATTCAGTATTGCCCTCATGAAAGAGGAGGGCACCACCCTGTCTGAATACTACATGGCTTCAGGATCCAAGAATTTCAGGCGATTCATGCCCGGAATTGATTTTCTGCTGTCCACCTCAGAAGTGGATGCAAGGGACATTAAGGCCCTCATTGTGGCAACAGGACCTGGAAGTTTCACAGGGCTAAGGGTTGGGCTCTCTGAAGCGAAGGGTATGGCACAAGGGCTTCAAATCCCCATCATTGGTGTGTCCAGTCTGGAAGCTATGGCTGCACAGTTGCCTTATGCAAGGCAGCCTGTATGCTCCATAATCGATTCCAGAAAGGGAGAAGTTTTCGCGGCTCTGTTCCGTTGGGGTGATGATCAAAGAATGGTCAGGACGCAACCCGATACCTGTTTGCGGATCGAGGATTTGCCTTCTATAATTGAGGAACCCACTCTTTTTTTGGGCAATGACTTCAGTAAGCAAGGCCACCAGATAAGAGAAATGCTCGACCTCAAGGCCGAGTTGGCGCCTGCCCATCTTTGGAACTTGAAGGCCTCTGTTGTGGGAACTTTGGGGCTCAAACGATTTATTGCTCAGGATTTTGATGATCTTCAGGAGCTCGTTCCAACCTATTTGCGTCCCCCAGATATTAGGCCCAATCCCTTTGCCCCCAATT
>CP070840.1:777519-785916 GCA_020342025.1 Deltaproteobacteria bacterium | reverse complement strand
GTTCGATCAGCCAGCATAGTTGCAAGAGAACAGACAGAAGTCTTAATCTTAGATCAGTGGAACCTTCGCCAAGAGATCGAGAGATATCCGGCCATGGCGTTCGAACTGCTCCGGATGTTGAGCCAGCGTATCCGAGCTATCGAAAAGACCATAGTAGATGCCATCGACGGGCTTCTGCCCATTTGTGCCCACTGCAAGAAGATACGTGAGGATGACGGCTCATGGGTGTCGATAGAGAAATACATCACAGACCATTCAGAAGCTGAGTTTAGTCACGGCCTTTGCCCGGATTGTGTGAAGGAACTGTACCCTCAATACGCAAAGAGGCTGTCTGAAGAAAAAGACAAAGTGAGCTAACCTGGAAGAAAATTATTATGCAATCCATGAGTAAGAAAAGAAGATGCGAATTATCGGCAATCCTCTTTGTATGAAAAGAAGGACCGTTAAAAAGATCTAGAGCGCAGATGGGCTAATGAAAAAGGTTGATGTTTTCGTGAAAAAGTGAAATTATAATAGGCTTGAATTTCCACATCCCTACAGGAATGCGGGAGGCATGATTTTGGCTACCAAGACCGAAAGACGTGAAGAGCCTCGAATCGAAGTGAGATGGCCCGTCTCTGTATTCGCGGAACACGGTACCATAGAAGGAGAAACGAGAAACATATCTGTCAGCGGGTTGGCCATATTTTGTGACGAACCTTTGCGCATCAATGAATCCTACCGCATTTCCATCTCTCCCCCCGACCATTCGGCCGTAGGGGTTAGCGGCAAGGTGATCTGGTCGGACCTCTATGGGATAGAGGACGACGATACCACCGTTGGCATGGGCGTCTGCTTTGTGGAAATTTCTGAGGAAGACCGCAACTACCTGGAAGAAGTCGTAAGCACCCACCTTAAAGAATGAGAAGTCAGGCGAGAAAGGGATAGAATACGTCGTAAGCGACCAAGTCCTCCTCAATATGGTGCGGTTGATGAAGAACACCTTTAGGAATCCTGATGAAGGTTCCCTCAACCATCGGCACATCCCCCACCTCATCTATCCACATTCTGCCTTTCCCCTTTACAACGTAGACAATGTCGTCGGAATGGTCGTGCGTGTGTTTTTCCACCTGTGTGCCAGCAGGCAGATGAACCAAAAGGCAAGTGAGATCCGCCTTCTCATCCCGGTTTGAGAGCAAATAAGCCACCTTCGCATCCGCCAATTGAGGATGAGGCTCCCAGCTGATCTCGTTTGGTTGTAGTGTTTTGCTTTTTCCCATAGACCCGCCTCCTCCGAAACCATGTTCATGTGTTGTGTGCTTGTTCCTGCTACCAAGGCCAGTTGAGGCCGCTCATAGATGATTCCTTATCATGAATATACGGGTTAATCCCGGGAGCTATGAACTAATTGAGAAGGTCCCTTAAGGCCTTATGGATTTCCGGAAAGGTGAAACGAAAACCTGTATCCAACAGCCTTTTTGGCAGGACTCTTTGTCCCTCTAAAAGCACTGATCCAAACTCACCCATAATAATTCGGAGCATGAACCCAGGTACGGCTGGCAGGAAGGTGGGCTTTCCCAACGCTTCACCAAGGGCCCGCGTCAGATCCATATTTCGAACGGGATTGGGTGCGGTGCAATTTATCGGACCCGAGATATCTTTTTGACCCATTAGGTGTAAATAGATACGGGCAAGGTCCTCCTCGTGAATCCATGAAAACCACTGCTTTCCGCTTCCCAGCGGACTCCCAAGACACAGGCTGAATATGGGGATCATCTGCCTCAGGGCGCCACCATTCTTGCCAAGAACGATACCAAAACGTAAGAGTGGGACTCTTGCGCCGTAAGCTCCCGCCTTAAGTGCTTCTGACTCCCATTCCTGTGCCAGTGAGGGGAGAAAGCCTTCACCCGGCGGTGTGTTTTCATCCAATTCCTCATCTTCATGAGATCCGTAGTATCCGATCGCCGAGGTGCTGAGAAAGAGCGTCTCTTTCCCTTTACGAGCAGAAAGGGCCTCCACCAGGTTTCGGGTTGTATGAATACGACTATCTCTGATTATTTCCTTGGCTGTCTCGCTCCAACGTCTGAAAATGGATGCGCCTGCCAGATTAATGATAACTTCATGCTCTGCTACACTTTCCTGCCACGCCCCCTTTTCGGTGGGATCTCCCTCCAGGTAGGTGGCGCCCTTGGGCAAAGGGCGGTCTTCAGTGGGGGCTCGAGTCAAAATGGTGACCTGATGCTTCTCTTGGGTCAATTTTTTCGTCAACGTGGTTCCCACGAAACCGGTTCCACCCGTCATAAAGATCTTCATGGCATTTACCTCGCTATTCGTTAACCCGTTAACCCGTTAGCCCATTTAACCCTTTGTCCCGGACCAAGGAGCCAACGGGCGAACCAAATGGAATGTATACTTATTTCGTAGGCCAAGCCTCCAAAAAGCTCGCCAGGTCCGTATCGTTGCGAATTCCCAGGCGGGTGATGACAAAGTCGTAGCGAACAGGATCCTCTGGAACGATCCTTCTGAAGGCATGGGTGATATCAACAGCCGTGCGAAGGTCCGCCTGCCTCCGCTTTGTCAAATGAAGGCGGAGACATATCCGATGCATATGCGTATCAAGGGGGACGATCAATTTGGATACGGGAATCGACTGCCATCCTCCAGGGTCCACCCTATCCCTTCTCACCATCCAACGCAGAAAAAGGTTCAGCCTCTTGCATGCGCTTCCCTTATTAGGGGAAGGCAATAGACTGAACTTGCCATTGGTTGAGGAGGAGGCATTGAATTGCTTCACAAAGGCTGAAAGGGCCGGAAGGACGGTATCCTCGTGGTCATTAAAGCAGGCCATGAAACAGGCATAAAGGGATCCGTACCTTTCGATTATACCCTTTGCGTCCAACAACATATAGGTAAGGTCCTCGCCGGTCGTGAATCGATGCTTGAAGCGGGCAAAAGTGCGACGAATGGAATTTGAGGGGGAATCAAGGAGAAAAGCGCATGGTGATGGATTCATTCTCTCAAGCACGCCGGACACACTTTTAAGTATCTGGGCCACCCTGCCGTAGGCAAGCGATGAGGCAATCAGGCCTACCACCTCCTTGTCCCTTGGATCATGATAGTCATACAAGAACTCAAGGGGATCCGGATGAACCAGTGCTCGATGATGATAGCGAGTGTAGAGTTCATCGAGCCTTTTTCTGTTTATACGGGGTGATCGCATTGATCCTCACGTGGTTCCCAACTTGCTATTTGGATTTTCCCCGATACTCTAAACCCTTCAAAGCTTCCTCAGCCAAGTCCATGACACGGCAGTTGACAACCTTGTGATCCTTATAAATCTGAATCTCGTTTTTGTCACCTCTGAGACTTTTAAGTTTTGCCCTGGCTTCATCCAATTTCAGCACGCCCACAGCTCGGGAGGCCAGGCCCCTGACCGTCGCATCAGGGGAGTCCAGGTAGGGCAGAAGGTGTTGGGCTGCTTTCTTTAACAGATGCGGTCTCACCTGTCCAAGCCTCCCAATACCCCAAAGAAGCCCTCGTTGCAGGATTTCGTGCTCCAGGTAGTTCCCGTTTACCATGGCATAGGAGATCATGATGGGGGCATATTCCTTGGCCAGGCCCTCATGGTTCGCCAGAATTTCACCCATGGCTTCGGGTGATCCCCAGCCTATACCCCCCGATTCATCGTTTAGGTTCCACATGAGTCGACGCATGATGATCCGGGCTGATTCCATATCTTCATCTGCCAGTTTTGCGACGACCGCCCCCATGACCTTGACCGCTGCCCATCGCACATCTTGCTCCCTGTTGTAGAGAAGGGAAAAAAGTGGATTAATTACCTGGCGTCTAGGCAGCCGGCTAATCACATCCAAGGCGCTAGCAAGATCAGGGGAATTCAAAAGATGGTATATTCTTCGCTTCGTTGCCCTGCCGGACAGAGACTTCCCACTCACGACTTTTCCCCAATCAGAGAACTTTTTCCCAGGTGATGCACTCAGCTGGACATATACTGATAGCCTCCTGGACCTCCTCTTCAGGATAGTCCGAGAGGTCTATGACTTCTATTTGACCCGTCTCCTCATTCCTTTTGAAGACGCGGGGACAGAGTTCCAGGCATGACTCACAATCTGTACATTCACCCAAATCAATGGCTGGAACCTTTTTCATGGGATCACTATACTCTCATGCCTCTAGAAAAGGAAACCATCAGCAGATTCTTACCATGCCCATTTTGTGGGGCGTCAAAGGGTTAGACACAAACATGATAACTTGGCGTTGGAAAGAATCTGAGATGGTTTCAGGATCCATCTGATTGGTTTATCTTTATTCCGTTGGCAAGGCCTTGGCAATTTTTCGGCCCAGTTCGTGACAGGCCTCAATGCCCCTTGCGTCCGGAACGTACTGCAACCTTAGGGGGGCATCGATGAGCTGGAATTTCATCGCCTCCAACTCGTTGTTGATGAGTTTTGGGGCCTCACCGCTCCAGCCATGGGAGCCAAATGCGGCGCCGATTTTATTTTTCGGCTTCAGCCCCTTCATATAGGTCAGGAAATCGCTCACCGTGGGGAACAGGCCGTTATTGAGAGTGGGAGAGCCGACGATAATGGCTCCGGCATCCAGCACTTCGGTGATAATGTCGCTTCGGTGCCAACTCCTCAGGTGCATGGGCATGGCTTCCACGCGTTCCTGGTGAAGCGCGTCTACAATGGCTTCCGCCATCTTTTCGGTGCTGTGCCACATGGTATCGTAGACGATGAGAGCCTTTCTCTTGGGCTTCTGCTCACTCCAAGCCACATAAGCGCTTATAATCTTCAATGGGTCTTGACGCCATATGATGCCGTGATCAGGACATATCAAATCTATAGCTAATCCAACCTCTTGCACCTTTTCCACCAATTTGAGTATCAAGGGGGAGTAGAGCAGAAGAATATTTGCGAAGTATTTTCTGGCGTGGGGCATAATGTCTTCCCCAATCTCGTCGTCAAATCTTTCCAGACCGGCGTAATGCTGTCCGAATGCGTCGCTGGAGAAAAGGATCTTGTCCTCCTTGGCATAGGTGAACATGCTATCGGGCCAGTGAAGCATTCTGGTCTCCATGAAAGTGAGGGTCCTCTTACCTAGGCTCAATTCTCCACCATCTTCCACCGGCTGGTAGTTCCATTTCTGTTGATAATGCTGAGGTAGATTCTTGTGGCCCGTTTTGGAGCAATAGAGGGGTTTATCTTTCCCGATCCTATGCATCACCCTGGCAAGCCCTCCAGAGTGGTCCATTTCCGTGTGATTGCTGATTACGTAGTCAATCTTGTTCGGGTCCACGATCTGGGCAATATTGGATAGGAGATCATCCGCGAACTCCTTTTTTACCGTATCGATCAGGGTTATCTTCTCATCCATAACGAGATAGGCATTATACGTTGTTCCCTGCTTCGTTGAGTATCCATGGAAATCCCTGATATTCCAATCAATACACCCAACCCAGAAGATGCCGCCCGCTAACTGAATCGGTTTCATACCCGTGCTCCTTTCAGACTAATTATTTAGTATGATTCTTAAGTGTTGGCATGACTATGACTTCTCTACCACTTCTTCTTTGCTCAGAGCGAGACCGTCAGCCTTTTCTCCCTCCGACCCATAGGGAGAGAAGAGGCATGGTCTCAAAAAAGGAATTCGGTATCAAAGACAGACCATACCAACTCGTCTGAACGTTACCCAAATATTGATGGAGGAGAACCCCTGTGGATTAGTCCTCCTTTTCGAACTGGTCTCTGGTCGCTCCGCAGATGGGGCAGGTCCAGTCATCAGGAAGGTCCGCAAAAGAGGTCCCAGGCTCTATCCCACTGTCAGGGTCTCCGTTGGCAGGGTCATACACATAACCACAAATCGTGCACACATATTTGTCCATCTTTCATTCCTCCTTCTATAAGCTGTTCAGTTGGATGCAACTCTCTCGGATTGACTTTACCATCATGTACCCATATATTGAAATAAACTCGGACTTCTGAGTTCATGTTCCGGAAACGCGGCCCACAATTGGTATCCCCGCCCAAAAACAGGATTTAAGGGATAAAATATTAAACAAAAACTCATGAAGATCGTTCTTGTATTCCCTCCTTTTTATCTGGAGTCCATGTATAATTTGGCGCCTCTGGGATTAATAAACCTGGCGACAGCGCTGAAAGGCTCACGTCACCAGGTGGTCCTCATGGATTTTGTCCTGGCGATTCGCCAAAGAACCCTTAAAATGGGGAAAAATATCTATGACGATTGTGCCGAAAGGATATTAGATGAAGCCCCAGACTTGGTGGGCTTTTCCGCGCAATGCACGACCTATCCCGCCGTCATTCAGATTTGTAGAAAGATAAAGAACAAACGACCTGATGTCAAGATCGTTATAGGGGGACACAATGCCTCTTTTGTGGACCGGCTTACCCTGGAAAGATATCCGTTTGTGGACTGCATTATACGTGGAGAAGGAGAAATCACTTTCCCGACACTGGTAAGCGGCTATGAATCCGGAAAAGATGAAGAGGGGATTGCCGGTATCACCTATCGCAGGGGTCAAGATATTATTCGCAATGAAGAACGGGAACTGATACCAGATCTCGATGCTTTGCCTCTGCCTGACTACAACTTTTTGCCCCCGCTTTCCGAATACAGAGATGCTTGTGAGCTTCCGCGCAGCATCGCTATCCTGGAGGTGGGGAGGGGGTGCCCCCATAAGTGCATCTATTGTTCAGAATGCCTTATGTGGAGACGCACGACGCGTAGTTTTTCCGTTTCACGGCTGGTCAGAGAGATGGGAAATCTCTACGAAAATTTCGGGGCAGAGTGCTTTCTGCTTGCCTACGATCAGTTTACGGCCAGAAGGCGCTTTGTGGAATCCTTCTGCCACCAGGTTATCGAAGCGGGATTGAATCATCTGCCTTGGTATTGCATATCCAGGCTTGATACCGTGGATATGGGACTGCTGGGGCTCATGCGAGAGGCTGGGTGTGAGTCCATGTGTTATGGTATCGATTCGGGCTCGAAGCGGACCTTATCTTTTATTCAGAAGAACATTGACCACGGGATCCTTTATCAGCGTGTGGTGGAAACGGCGGATAACGGGATCATTCCCACGCTGAGCTATGTGATCGGGTTCCCTGAGGAGGAGAAGGGAGATATCGATGAGACGTTGTGGCTGGCCTTGAGAGCCGGCATCGTGGGAAATAACAATCCCTTGATCCAGTTACCCACAGTTTTGCCGGGAACGGGTCTGCACACGAAATACGGCGATCGTCTTGTGCGTGAAGTGGATACCTACTTTGCCCTGGGGCTTGAGTTTGACGGGGGAAGACGGTTGGGATCCGATGAGGAGATAATCAATTCAGATCCAAGGATATACAGCAGTTTTTACAATATGCCTTGTCCAGGACGCTCCCTGGAGGAGCTTAATCTCATTGCAGGCCATTTTCCTCTCATGGTTCGTTTCTATCCCAAGAGTTTCCTGCTTTTGAGCCTGGAGCTGGGTGAATCTGTGTCAGACCTTTTTTTGCGCTGGCTTCACTGGCTCCAGGGGCATTTGGGGAGAAGAGGGCTTACCCTATCGCCACAGGATTGTTTTCTCCATTTCAGGGAGTTTGCTTCAGAAACCCTGATAAAGCAGGGCAAGATGGTCAGGAAACACTTCCCGAATGTTCTGAAATATGAAAACACGGCCCTGGAAGTGGGGAAATTTGGCCCTGAAAAGAGCATGTTTCACATTGATCTCAGCCGAATCCGCGAATTCAAGCCGATCAAAAGTGAAAAAATAATCATTGAAAAATTTGATTTTGATCTCCCTGGTGTTATATTAGACCTTAAGAGTGGGAATTTTGAAGAAACATATCCCATTCGAGAAACCCTGCTTGTTTTCACACAAGATGATGATCTGCTGGATGTGTCTGAAATCAATGCCTTTGCAAGGGATTTTATAGGTCTCTGTGACGGGAATCGGACATTGCAGGGCATTTCACAGGAGCTCTACAAACAATACGGGCAGGATGTGGAGCCCGAAAATTTTTATGACGGCTGCGTGGAGGCCGTCCAGGTTTTGGGGAAAAAGAGGTTCATAGAGTCAGAGTGACCTGAAAGTCCCCTGGAAAGGAGGTGAATGGATTGCTAAAGATCAAAGAGGTAGAGCGGAGAGTTTCTTATGCCGCCAGTTGTCATGCACCCGCATGCCATGCCCCGGCATGTCATGCACCCGCATGTCACTCCCCGGCTTGTCATGCACCCGCATGCCATGCTCCGGCATAGATGGCGAATCGGATCTTTTAACTCAAGCGGGGAGATCTCATGGGATCTCCCCTTTTACTAAGACTTGGAATAATGGAGTGATGTAGTATTGGAGTAGTGGGTGATGAGCAGCAGATAGAAATAGTCATCATTTGAGCAGGT
>CP070840.1:770710-777419 GCA_020342025.1 Deltaproteobacteria bacterium | reverse complement strand
TTAGGAGGCGATTATGTTTGATTTTACCCCGACAGAGGAGCAACAGGCTCTAAGGACCATGGTCCGAGAATTTGTAGAGAAGGAGGTGAAACCTAAGGCCCCGGCTTATGACGCTGAACCGGATCCCATTAAAGGCATACCCTGGGATATCATCGAAGCGGGGAATGCGTTAGGCCTCAACAAGCTTGCCGTACGAGAAGAATACGGGGGGGCTGGCCAAAGCTCTCTGACCCTTGGCATGTTGGTAGAGGAACTGGCCGTGGGTGATCTCGGGACCTCGGTGATATGGGCCCAGAACTGGAAGGTCATCCAGATTCTACAGGATTTTGGCACCGAAGAGCAGAAAAAGAAATATCTGGTTCCCCTCCTTGAGGACCCCAGGGGATGCTGTTCTATCGCCATTAAGGAAGCGGAAAGCGGTTCCGACCACATGATTCCATGTTTGGATCCGAAGGCCGGACCCAAGATGAGCTGTGTGAGAGATGGTGACTATGCGATCCTGAACGGCACCAAAGAATTTATCTCCAATGGCTACATTTCCCATCTCTATCTTATCTTCACGCGAAGTAACCGGGATGTGCCTCTGGATCAGGGGATGACCGCTTTTGTTATACCCCGGGATCTCCCTGGTGCGGATAATCTACCTGGGTTCAGGGTCGGTCGCGTGTATGACAAGATCGGAGAGAGGCTCGCCGGAAACGCGGAGCTCATATTCGAAGACTGCCGTGTCCCCATGGCCAACATGATGTTCGATTGGGATATGGCCTGGAAGGAAGTGCCCAAGGTATTGCGCCAGTCCAATGCGTACGCAGGAGCGAGCACCCTGGGGGTGGCATGGGCCGCCTTCGAAAGAGCGCTCGAATATGCACAGGTCCGGATCCAAGGGACCGTACCCATCATCCAACACGCCAATATCGCCATCAAACTGGGGGAAATGTATACGTGGCTAAAGGCGGCGCAAAATATGGTGAGAAGGGGCTGCTGGCAAGCGGACAATCCTGAGCACTTCGACCCCATGCTGGCCAAAACAGTGAAGCCGTTCTGTTCCCAGGTGAGCATGAAGGTAACACTGGAGGCCATGCAGATGTTCGGGGGCAATGGTGCCATGAAAGATGTGGGAGTGGAAAAACTGGTGCGCGATGCCGCCATATTTCTCCATTCCGATGGACTCAATGACAGCCTCTATCGTGGCACTGGGGAACTCTTTCAGAAGGTCCCTTGGACACGATAAACAAGCTATCCTGCTGCGCTGTACCATAAATTTCAGTATGAGAAGACTGCACCATCACTCAGTGAGAGATGAATATATGGTGCAGTAGTAACCACTTAGATCTTTGAAAATAGCGTGTTTCGTGGCTCGCAGCAGTGTGGCACCCTTTCTTCAAGAGCATATCCATTGGGCCCCTTGCAAAAGGCAACCACACCGCTACCAATGCTAAAAAACAGGGCATCGGGATTCGTCCGGTGCTCTCTTTTCAGGGCCATATCTCAAAAAGAGTTCCACCGGACTTGGCCGTGACCTCAGATTTGAGGGTTTACGCAACAGGACTTCTGGCAGAATGTGTCGTGGTGTCAAGCAACGGGCATTGTAAAACCCTCAAATCTGAGGTCACCTTCTCAGGGCAGGATAGATATGGGCCTGAAAAGACAGCACGGGACAGAATCGTTTCACGGTTTTCAAAGATCTAAATGGTTACGAATATCTCAAGCAGGTAACGGAACCAGTGCGTTCCTTGTGCCGAAATCAAAGACAGGCCCAAGGACTGCCTCAGGCATCCCCGTAGTCCCTATGGGCCGGAGGCAAGGCGATATCAAAGCCCGGTGGAATTTTTTTGAGATATCGCCTTTCAGGAACTGGGATAACTTCGCCAAAGACGCGAGCGATCACTTTCTATGCACCTTTTATCAGCATTTTGGGAAACTTATTGTTTAGTGCGCAATGAAAAATAATTCTTTCAAAATCATAACCCTTGGCTGCAAGGTGAACCAATTTGAGTCCGCTTGGTTGAAGGCCTCTTTGCTTGATTTGGGTCTGAATGAGGTGGGTAAGGGAGAGCAAGCCGACGTTACAGTAATTAATACCTGCATCGTGACGCAGAGGGCCTCTTATCAGTCAAGACAGGCGATAAGAAAGGCCGTAAGGGAGAATCCGTCTGGTGCAGTGGCAGCCATAGGGTGTTATGGCCAGGTATTTCCGGATGAACTCTCCCAGATTCCGGGACTCCATCTGATTGCAGGGAATACGGTGAAGGAGCGGCTGCCAGTTTTTCTCACTGCGACGGTAGATGTGGGTCAGCAGTGTCTCGTTTGGGACAGATTTGGCTCGGATGAAAGCTTCCAGGTCCTTCCTTTAAAAGGGGTTATGGGTAGGACCAGGGCCTTCTTGAAGATCCAGGACGGATGTGAGTCCTTTTGTACCTATTGTATCGTTCCCTTTGCCAGGGGGCCCTTAAGGAGTCTAGATACCTCCAAAGTTATCTCCATGCTCGATTCGCTTTCCAAGGATGGATACAAGGAGGTGGTCCTGACAGGGATACACCTGGGAAAATACGGGATAGATCTTACGAACGGGACGGATCTTGAAGGGTTGCTCCATAGGATCCAAAGAGAAGGTTTTCCCATGAGGATCAGATTGAGTTCAATCGAACCCAATGAGATCGGAGATGGGCTCATAGAGATGATGGCCACAGAAGAATGGTTGTGTCGGCATTTTCACATCCCGCTTCAGAGCGGTGACGACAGGATTTTGCACAGAATGAACAGGGGCTATGGGGCTCAGGAGTTCGCAAGGCTTGTGGAGCAGATTCGTGAGAGGGTACCGCTGGCAGCCATAGGTGTGGATACCATGGCCGGGTTCCCCGGGGAAGATGACCAAGCCTATCAAAATACACTCTCCTTGATTCAGGATTTGCCTATCTCCTATCTCCATGTATTTCCCTATTCCCCAAGAAAGGGGACGGCGGCCGCCCGTTTTTCTGGACAGGTTGACCAGAAGGTGACGAAAGAGAGGGCGAGGAAATTGAGAAAGCTTGGGAGGGAAAAGCGGGAGTCCTTCTACAGGTCTTGCCTGGGAGAAGTGTTTTCGGTGCTCACTGAGGGATGGGCATCAGAGAACAAAGCGCTGGTAAAAGGTCTAAGCGACAATTATCTGTCGGTCAGCTTTCCATCTGCTCGAGCGGAAAAAAACAGGTTGGTTTCCGTTCGGATAGAGGGGTTAGGCGAGAATAACGTGATCGGAAAACGCATCGAGACCCCTAATCAGAAATAAGTGGTATTAGAACGACTCGGAGTGCAACAACCCGCCCTTTGGGGCAGCGCCAAACCCTTTACTCAGAGGTGATTCTCTAATCCTCCGCTGATTTGTCTGGGCCGATGACGGACCTGGCAATTTCTTGGATCCTGGGGTCTTTATCTTCCACAAAATGTGCCAGTATTCCATGGACATCAGGATGAGAGATCCGGCCTAGGGCATAGGCGGCAGCGGCTCGAACATCAGGATTGCGTTTCTTTCGGAAAAAAAAGAACCCTTGGGGCGTGAGGAGTCTGGTTAAAGGCTCGATAGCGGCGGGGCTGGCGATCTGCCCCAGGGCACGGCAGCAGACGATGGAAAGTTCGTCTTCCTTGGCAGAATACAAAAGGTCGATCAACTTCTCATCCACATGGGGAGGTTTCAGCTTCCCAAGGCATTTGATGGCGGAGACAGCCAAGTTGCCTGTCTGAGTATTTGCCAGATCCAAGAGGAGCGCAATGGTTTGGTTGTCGTTCAGGCGTTCAGCGAGGCGAAGGGCTGCCTGTCGCACCTGAGGATCCTCATCCCCCAGGGCGTGGGTGAGTTCCTTTTTTAGATCAGCGGTGAGGGTGTCGATGACATCCAGGATTCGTGAACGTTCCTGTGGGGTGACCTCCAGGATCAGCAACTCTTTGAGACGCTCCGCCACAGCAGGTCCCTGCTTCTCAAGCAACATGGCAGAGATCTTGCGCGCCCTGTAATCATCCTCCTGTTTGATGATCTCAATGAGAAATGGTACTGCCCCTTGTCCAAGGGCGGCAAGCAACTGGGCGGCGTTTCGCAACCGAGTCGAGTCTCCAGATTTCAGATCTTCCAGAAGCAGCTTTTCTGTTGAGGGATCCAACTTCCTTTGCAGCCTCTTTGCCAATAGCTGGGCATGGGAGTCTTTGATTTCTTCTAGTTCTCGTTGGCGCTTCTTGATGTGGGATAAGACCCGGCCAGCCGTGCGATATTCAACGAACTGGATAAGGATCGTGAGCATACTGTCAAAAAGTGCTGCCATCGCCTCGATCACCTCTGGATTATCCTCTTTAGAAAAAGCAGCGAGAAGGGGGGCCGCAAGAAGCCTCACAAAGTCATGCTGAAAGGCGGGCGTAAGGCTCTCCAAGAGGCCTAGACAGAGCTGGATGGCTCTTTTGCGATCTGCGACTTCTTGCACCGGCAAGTTTTTAAAAAGCTTGAAGATCCCTTCCTTGATCTCCTCTTCTTCTTTATTGAGCAAGAGTTCCTTTATCTGATCCTCAAAATTGTCGAGCAGAGAGGCGAACGCTACCTCCTCCATCTCCATCGCTTCATCAATCTGCGCCTCTGCGGCAGCCATGGCGCTTAGTATACGGAACTCGCCCGTTGCTGAGGGGCCGACTGCTTCCGCAACTTGAACCTCGTAGAGGTGCCGGTCAAAGAGGATGCCAGCGATTCGCTTCTCCTTGGCAAGGCGCTTCCAGAATTTACTGTCCACACCCCTAGGGAGATCTCCGAGGGCACCAATAAAGGCTTTCAATTCTTGTTCGGTAAAGCGCTTCAAAAAGGTGAGGCTGCTAAGCCCGAGGGTTCCCAGGTATTTGTAGAACGTATCACCAAACACTTTGAATTGGGAACTAACAAACTTCTCGCCGTTGACCAAAAGGACATCCTCGGCCCGGGAAAAGGTGAGAACACCCCTGTTCTTGATGTAGCTGCGTACACATTTTGCGATCGTCTGAAGGACAGTGGTTATGGCGTTACTCTCTAAAGGATAGAGTTTAATGGTCCTCCCCGCACTGAGCAGGCCGCGCAGGATTTCGGCCACCAGTCTTGTCTCCTTTGCTGTTTCAGCCGGGATGCCTCTGCCTGCTAATTCCTTCGGTTTCAGCCCTTCTGCCTTGCCCCTCCTGGTGTACCGGATCTGTTTTAGGTCAATATGTTCCAACTGATTCTCAATCATCAGGCGTTCCCAGTGGCGTTCATCAAAGGTCTTCTGCTCGGTTCGACCAACGGCCTCCAACATGACTTCCACCTCATGCTCGGAGAGGCCTTTGAGGAAAGCGATACCCTTTAGTTGAAGTTGGTTCAGGAGTTCGAAAAAACCCTGGGCGACCACCCTGAAGTCCTTCGTATTGATCTTCTGTCCGTTGACCACCAAGGCCCGTTCTATTTGCATGATATTGAAGTATTCATTTTTTTCCAGGATTCCATCGATTCTGGTCTTCAGGGTTTTCGTGACCCCGATGACGGGTTTACTCCCGGGTGGGTAAAGCTTTATATTTCGGACCGCGATCATAAACTCGCGTATCATATGGGGGACACGAGCTAGGCCGTCAGCATCCAAGGGGATATCTGCGCCAGCAGCTTCAGTCGGTTCTTCGGCGGTATAAAGGATAGCTTCCCGGGCATTGAATTTGCCAGCGTTTGATGTTGCTAGGATCCGCTCGTATGTTCCCGCCTTTTCCTGGTCCGTGGAACGCTTGAAGTGGTAAGCAAGGGTTGCAGCGGAGGGTAAGAGCTGGCGCTGATAGAGTGTCTCTTGATAGTTACCAATACGCTCGTGAAGTTCCTGCTTTCTCTCCTGTTCTATGGAACCATAGGCAATTTCCAGGACACGCTTTCCCAAGAACCGTATCACCTCATCGTTTAGCTGAAAGCCTGACTGGAGAAGACCTTGGGCTACGGCCTGGTCTATAAACTCTAGGACCTTCGCTTCCATGGCTTCGGAACTTCCGATGAGCATACTCAATGAGACCTCATCGCCAAGAGCGGATACCTGCTCAAGCATTTGCCTGCTATCTTCATCTAGGGCGGCAATTTTCTGGGTTACGATCTCTTCGAGGGACTTGGGGAGATAGCCCTCCTCTAGGGGTCGGATAACCCATCGCTGACCCACAAGGGTGATTTGTTGGTCCAGGACGAGCTTGCGCAAGATCTCACTGATGAAAAGAGGATTTCCTTGTGTAATCTGGAACAGCTCATTCTCAAAATCCTGAGGTTGGTCTACATTGGGAAATATTCTTTTCATATGCCTGGCTATCTGAGCGGCCGTGAGGGGGGTAAGGACGATCTTTTGAAGACCCAGTTCCTCACCGTAGGCACCGTAAAATCTTTCTAAGGGCCCTTTCTCCTCCGGTTTTGCCTCTTTGGTCTCCGAGGATGTACCGCAGATAAAAAGTGGGAGGTCATCTCTCAACATCATTTTGCGAAGGAGGAGCATCGTTGCCTCATCGCCAAAGTGAAGATCGTCTATTAAGACGATAAGAGGACGTTTACCCACGATTTTGGGAATGAAATGGACCAGAGTGGTAAAGATGCCTTCACGGAACTCACCCTCTTTCTCATCTATGGGGACCTCGTCGCCTCCTCCAAGCTGCGGGATGATTTGACTCAAGTAGGTGAGCTCTCTGGGACCGAGGCTCTCTAAGACTTTCGCACCCTTATCATTACGTTTAT
>CP070840.1:762318-770610 GCA_020342025.1 Deltaproteobacteria bacterium | reverse complement strand
ATGGGACGCTCGGCACGTGGCCCTGCCAGGTCCAAGGGGGCGAATTCGTATCCATATATCCTGTAGAAAAGGCCTTGAAACTGCATCGATTCAAGAATCCATAGGCCGAACCAAGAATTAGTCTGAAATGGAAATAGCCATTCAACTGGTTATCGCTGGAATCCTTCAGGGAGGGGTCTATGCCCTGGCGGCATTTGGCCTCTCCCTGATCTTTGGGGTCAGCGATGTCTTGAATCTTGCCCACGGGGAATTCCTCATGCTGGGAGGGTTGGTCACCTTTCTGCTCTTTGAGGCGACCGGTCTCAACCCCTTCTTGACCGGCCTATTCATGCTCCCCGCGGCCTTTTTATTTGGGTACATGTTCGACCGCTTCCTCATGAGACCTCTGGCCACCAAGAAGGAGCACATTCGGCTCATGTCCTCCATCCTGGTGACCCTCGGGGCCGCACTGACCATCGAAGACGTTACCTCCTTCATAGCAGGTGCTGAAGAGAAAGGGGTTGACTACAGCCTGCCCTCTTTTTTCTGGGGGGATATCTACTTCAACTACCTCAGGCTCCTAGCCATGGTGATGATCGGGGCACTCACCGTGGGGATCCATTATTATTTGAAAAAGACATTCACAGGCCGTGCCCTGCGGGCAACCGCACAGAATTTACGCGGGGCCATGCTCGTGGGGGTGGACACTCGCCAGATCAGATCGGTCACTTTTGGTATCGGCTCGGTCCTTGCGAGCATCGCGGGGGTATTCTATGTGGTCCTTCTTTCCATCGCTCCGGACATGGGTTTGTCCGTGACCATCAAGTACCTCTGCATCATTGTGCTGGGAGGTTTGGGAAGCCTCATCGGGTCCCTGGCGGGAGGCGTTCTCCTTGGTTTGACAGAATCTGTCGTGAGCTACCACAGCCCCCATTGGGGACAGACCGCGGCCTTTTTCATGCTGGTGGGTATTCTGTTGATTCGTCCGAAAGGGCTGTTTGGCAAGTAAGGGGTGGAGATCTCTATGAATCGTGTCATCTTGGGGCTCGTGCTGCTTTTGCTTTTGATTTTCCCGGCATTCAACATGCCCTATTTGAATACCTTTCTCATCATCTTATTCCTATACGTTCTCCTTGCACAAAGCTACGACTTGTTAGGGGGATACACCGGTTACATAAACATGGGGCACATCTGCTTTTTCGGAGTCGGTGCCTACACCTTCGGCATCCTCTGGAACAAGGGCCTACCCCTCTATCTTTCCTTTGTCGCCGGGGGCGTCGCAGCCGTCCTATTCGCCCTGATCATTAGCTTCCCATTTTTCAGATTGCGAGGCGCCTACTTCTCTCTTGCTGCCTTTGCCCTGGTCAAGCTGATGGAACATCTCACATTGAACCTCCCTTCACTCACCCAGGGCTCCGACGGCTTGATGGTGCTGCAAGGAAATCGGATGATCCCCATGTACTATCTCTCCCTCTTTTTGGTGGTGGCCGTGATTGCTGTCACCTATTTCATCACGCGTTCCAGGCTGGGGTTGGCCATGGCCTCTGTCAGGGAGCAGGAGGAAATTGCCTCTGATTTCGGTGTCCCTGTGCAAAGGGTCAAGGCCGTGGCTATGGTCATAGCCGCATCCTTTGCAGGCGTTATGGGCGCCTTCTATACCTGGTACACCATATTTATTAATCCAGAGATGGTTTTCGGTACGGAGATCGCATTGATGCCCCTAGCGATGGCCATGCTCGGGGGCTCTGGGGTGATTATCGGGCCGGTGATCGGTGCCATCTTCCTCTTCATCGTGGAAGAGACCCTGTGGACCAGGATGGCTTACCTACACTTTGCGGCTTATGGCCTTGTTATTCTCTTTGTGGGACTCTTCATGCCAGGGGGCCTGGTTCGTTTGCGCCCCATTCGTCGCGCCCTTTTGAAGATGGGCCTGTACCAAGAGATCTAGGAGACCACGGTTATGCTTTCTGTGGAAAAGATAAAAAAGACCTTTGGCGGACTTACTGCTCTATTTGATGTGAGTTTCCAAGTGGAAAAGGGAAGCATTACAGGGATCATTGGGCCTAACGGGGCGGGAAAGACCACCCTGTTCAACGTCATCAGCGGGACCTATCTCCCCACCGCTGGAACCATCAATTTCAAGGGTCGGGATATTACCCGCATCAGGTCAGACAAAATATGCCGCATGGGCATTTCACGGACATATCAACATGCAAAGCCCTTTGAGGCACTTTCTGTTCTGCAAAATGTCCTCGTGGGTGTCTGCTTCGGAAGGGACAAAAGATATGATGGGAAAAAGGCCAGGTATGAGGCGATGGATATCCTAGAATTCCTCAATTTGCAGGCCCAAGCAGAGGTCTCTGCAGACCAGTTATCCCCTCTGAACAAAAAGCGTCTAGAACTGGCCCGGGCCCTGGGTACGCAACCCGACTTGCTCCTTTTGGATGAGATCGCAGCAGGTCTTATTCCAAGCGAGACCCTACAGATGATGAAGACCATTCGTCAAATCCGAACTGAGGGTGTTACTATCATCATGATCGAGCATATCATGAAGGCCGTCATGGATCTTTCCGACAAGGTGATTGTGCTTCATCACGGCATGAAAATCGCTGAAGGAGATCCGAAGGAGGTCTCTTCTGATCGCAAAGTCATCGAGGCCTACCTGGGTGAAGAAGAGGAGTAGGCGCAAAACTCTCGAAAGGGACAATAAAAACAAGTCATTGCGAGTCCCGCCTATCAGGCGGGATGCGGCAATCTGTAGGCCAAGGGATTGCCTCACTGCCGAAAGGCTTCGTCCCCCACATGAAGTGCAGGGTCCTCGCAATGACGTTTAAGCGGCCTTCGAAAATTGGCGATTAAATGAGGGACTTAAATCGTGTTAGAGGTTGAAAAACTCAGCGTTTTCTACGGAGATCATCAAGCCCTTTTCGATGTTAGCCTGGTCGTGAAGTCCGGGGAGATGGTATCCCTTCTGGGTGCAAACGGGGCTGGAAAAACGACCACCATAAATACCATCTCCGGCGTCGTGAGACCTAAGGGAGGTTCGATCGGTTTTGATGGGGCTGCAATTCATGAGTGGCCACCAAATAAGATCGTTGAACAGGGATTGATTCAGATCCCTGAAGAACGGATGCTCTTTCCTGATATGACGGTGTTTGAGAATCTGCAAATGGGCGCCTACCTGGGAAGGGCAAGACAGAACCGAAACGAATCCCTGGAATGGGTTTATGGCCTTTTCCCGGTCTTGAAATCGAGGAAATCCCAGATGGCTGGCACTCTGAGTGGTGGCGAACAGCAAATGCTGGCCGTGGGCAGAGGGCTGATGGGAAGGCCAAAGCTCTTGATGCTGGACGAGCCCTCGCTTGGATTGGCCCCCATGCTCGTTCTGGAGGTCTTCCGGGCGATCCGAGAGATTAATCAACAAGACGTGGATATCCTTCTGGTAGAACAGAATGCCCGCCAAAGCCTGAAAATCTCTCAAAGGGCCTATTTGTTGGAGAACGGATCCATAGCCATGGAGGGAGAAGCCTCTCATCTCCTGGAAACGGACTACGTCAGGGAATCATACCTGGGTATCTGATTGAACCGAAGGCCGCCTATTTCGGACCTATCTTCTCAGAATCAATATCAAACCCAAGTTTGGCAGGGTTTTCATAATGTCATTATCCCCCTAACTTTCCCAAGTCCCCTCTTTTATAAAGTGGTGCAGAAAGGCTTTATCTGATGGGAGAGGACAGGCCTGGCCGCCGTTCCATCCTTCGTAGCACGCTACTGCGCGGGACGGGGGCGAGCCGCTCAGGCGAGGAGGGAGGGGTGAGGGCGAGGAGGAAGAAGCGATGATAGATGGAGTTGTGGGATATCCTGAGGACTATGTGCGTAAATACCAACAGGCCGGATATTGGCAGGGACACGTGGTTGGGGACATTGTAGATACTGCGAGGGCAAAATTTCCTGACCGGATAGCCCTCAACTTCGAAGAGCAACATGTGACCTACGAGGCGTTGGGCAAAAAAGTAAATCGCCTGGCCTTACATCTTCTGGACATGGGGCATAGACCCTTGGACCGGCTCATACTGCAACTTCCCAACGTTCCCGAAACGCTCTATCTCTATTTCGCTGCCGTGAAGATTGGTGTCATTCCAGTGATGACTCTGCCTGCACACCGCCAGGCGGAGATCGGCTACTTCGCGGATTTTACACACGCGACTTCGTATGCCATACCCAAAGCGTTCCGGGGTTTTGATTATGTGAAAATGGCCCAGGAGATCAGTTCCCAGACCCCCACCCTGAGACACGTCCTCGTTTTAGATGGAGATGTTCCCTCCGGCTTTATCTCTCTCACAACACTTCTCCAGGACCCCATTGAGGAACGTGAAAACGCTCAGGCCATATTGAAGGAGGCTCGACCAGACCCCCTCTGGCCCTCTGTTTTTCAACTCTCAGGTGGGACAACAGGAGTCCCGAAACTCATTCCCAGAACCCACAATGACTACACCTACAACAGTTCAATGTGCCAGCTCTTATCCGGAAGCGGACCGGATACCGCACTCCTGATTGGAATTCCCATTACACACAATTTCCCCACCACGTTCCTGCAGGGTGTGTTCATGTGCGGAGGCAAGGTGGTCATTTCCCCGAGTCCGGCTCCCGATGTGGTGCTCCCCCTCATTGAACAGGAGGGGGTGACGACCGTTCCTGCTGTACCCGCCACGGTTATTAGCTATGTCAATGATCCGGACCTAAAGCAATTCGACCTCAGTTCTCTCAAGCTTTGTCTTGTGGGCGGGTCCAAGCTTCAGCCTGAAGTGGCTCAAGAGATCGGTCCAAAACTGGGCTCCGATGTGCAGCAGATCCTGGGAATGGCTGAAGGGCCAAATTTCTGCACCCGTCTCGATGATCCAGACGAGGTGAAGTTTAACACCCAGGGAAGGGCCATTTCCCCAGGGGATGAGGTGAAAATCGTGAATGATGAGGGAAAAGAAGTCTCACCGGGGGAGGTGGGTGAACTTGTGGTGAGGGGACCATACACGATTCGAGGCTATTTTAACTCTCCAGAACACAATGCGGCCGCATTCACCCCTGAAGGCTTTTACAAGAGCGGGGATCTGGTTCGAATGCACCCCAGCGGCAATTTGATCGTAGAGGGCCGTCTGAAGGATACCATCAATCGCGGAGGAGAGAAGATCAGTGCAGAGGAGATGGAAAACCATATCCTGGCATTTCCCAAGTTGCTGAACTGTGCCTATGTGGCTATGCCCGATCCCATATTGGGCGAAAAGGCCTGTTTATTCGCGGTGACAAAAGGCAGAGAAAAGATCTCGTTAGAGGAGCTAAATAATTTTTTGGTCAATGAGAGGAGGATTGCCAAATTTAAACTGCCCGAACGCCTTGAGCTGGTGGATCAACTCCCACAGACGCATGTTGGAAAAATAAACAAAAAGGAACTGAGGAGAATCATCGCTGACGTGCTGAAAGAGGGCGGGTAAATTTTGATATCCGTCAATCATGCTACTTTAAATAAGTAAAAGAGTTATGTCCTTTTCAGGTCAATCCGCACGGCCTCCAGTTCTCGAAGCGGCCAAGATGGAATTTATGATATGCTGATATCCTGTACAGCGGCACAGGTTACCGGAAATTGACTTTCTCGCTTCCATTAAATTTGGGTTTGGGTTTTCATCCAAGAGCGCCTTGGCCGACATGACCATGCCTGGTGTACAAAATCCACATTGAATGGCTCCGTGTTTTAAGAAAGATTCCTGAACAGGATGGAAAATGTCATCTTCAGAGATGCCCTCGATAGTCCGTATATCCTTACCTTCCGCGTCAAGCGTCAGCACCAGGCAAGAGGTCACAGGTCTCCCATCCAGAATCACCGTGCAGGCACCGCATTCCCCTTCATTGCAGGACTTCTTTGTTCCCGTAAGGCCCAAGGTTTCCCTCAAGACCTCCACCAAGGTCCTCCAAGGTGGGATTTTGACTTGGTAGTTTACCCCGTTGACTTTCAGATCTACTTCAACCTCTTTCATCCTCTTCACTCCTCAACATAAATTCCCTACTCAGGCACCTCCTACACAAAAGGAGATTTACCCACGGTCTTTAGTATTTTCCTTTATCCTCTTTAATGTTTCCATGACTGCCCTTTTCGTTAGAACCCTAACCATCTCCGTACGATATTCCTTGGAGGCCCTGACATCAGTAATGGGACGCGCCTCCTCGGCTGCAACCTTTCCCGCCTCCATGGCTAGATGCTCGTCAGCCTCTTTGTTCAGAAGGACTTCTTCTGCCCTCAAAGCCCTGATGGGCCTTGGGGCCACGGCTCCGAGGGCGATTCTTACTTCCTTGCAAACCCTCTTTCCTTTATCCAGCCTCAAGCAGGCAGCGACGCCAACAAGTGCCAGGTCCATTGCATTTCTGCGCATCAACTTGAGGTAGGCGCCCCCACTGTTCTCAGGAGGATTGGGGATGGAGACATGTCTCAAGATTTCATCAGGGTTGAGCACGGACGTCTCGGGTCCTGCAAAAAAATCTTCAACCAACACGGTCCTTTCACCATTCTTGCCAGCCAGCGTCAAGGAGGCTCCCAATGCCATCAATGGGGGCGGCGTGTCTGCAGAGGGGACAGCACTACAGAGATTGCCTCCTATGGTTGCCAAACTTCGTATTTGAGGAGCCGCTATGACATTGACCGCATCCCAAAGCGCGCTAAATTTTTCTCTGACGATTGTTGAGCGTTCAATTTCACCCAGTCTCACCAAACCACCAATTTTCAGACCATGTTTCTTATCGTAATGTAGATGGTTCAACTCTTGTATGCCTTTAAGATTAATGAGATGTTCAGGGAGAATCTCTCTTTTTTTCATGGAAACCAGGAGATCAGTCCCACCGGCAAGTACCTTGGCCTTATCACCATGCCTGGACAACTGATCCAGGGCCTCATCGAGTGATGTGGGTGCATGGTATTCAAATTGAGGCAATCGCCTGATAAACATTAGTTTCCCTCCTTTTTCTCTTTCAAAGCCCGGAGTATCTTTTCTGGGGTCATGGGCAGATCCTTGATCCTGACCCCTACGGCATCATAAATCCCGTTCGCTATGGCTGCCAAGGTTGAGCAAGAACTCGCTTCACCCGCTCCTTTTGCTCCGAATGGACCATATGGATCATGGGTATGAATATGTTCCACAATCGTCTCGAGCGGGACGTCCATGCTTGTGGGCTGTTTATAATCTCTCCAAGAGTAATTAAGCGCCTGCGCGTTTTGATCGTAATGGGATTCTTCCATGAGCGCATGGCCCATCAAGTGGGTGCTCCCTCCCAGAACCTGCCCATCTAACATGAGAGGGTTGATCGGCTGTCCGGCATCGTCGCCGTGTGCCGATTTCAACAGGGTAACTTTTCCTGTTTCCCTGTCAACTTCCAACTCAATGGCCGTGGCGATAAAATCCAAGCCGTGTGCCAAGTTGCCCCTACCTGTCTTCCAGTCCACAATATCAATGTCCGTGGCTGCCCAGTACCCTCTCCCGTAAAGGGGCTTGCCCTCCTCATAGTAGGCCTTCCGTACGGCGAGGAGAAAGTCAATCCCCTTTTCAGGATTCCCTTTGACAAAAATGCGCTTGTCTTTGAATTCAAGGTCGTCAGGGTTGGCCTCTAAAAGCCTTGCGGCAATGTCAGCAAGCTGCTTTTTCAAATCTTTGGCGGCAAGTATGGAGGCATTTCCATCCCAAAAGGTACAGCGATCCCCGAACATACCTGAGTCAAAGATAGTCGTATCTGAATCGCTTACCCCTTGCTCCACATCTTCAAAGGGGAGACCCAATACCTCAGCAACCATTTGACAAAAAACGGTGTTGCAGCCCTGTCCAATCTCAGTCCCCCCGTGGGTCACGATGATTTTTCCATCTTCCACGAGTTTCAGCGTGACCGTGGAGCCGAAATGGCCCCCCAATCTGGGGCCGGAAGGGTGTGAGGCACAGCTGAAACCAATCCCCCTCCCCTTGGGTCTGCTCTTTCGGCTCTCTTTCCACCTGATTATCTCGGCGGATTTCTCAATACATCTCGAGAGACCAGAAACATCCACCACGATCCCATTAGCCGTTGTCCAGTGGTCTGTGACGGCATTAACCATTCTTATCTCTACAGGGTCTACACCAATGTCCTCGCCCATCATATGCAACAGGGAATCCAAGGCGAACTGGGCGAGTACAACTTCTTGCCCCCTTACCGTGCCACACGGCGCTCTATTGGAATAGACCAATTCTCCGTGATACTTGATGGCAGGAATATTGTAGGGAATGTTAAGGAATGCACCAAAATAGT
>CP070840.1:757067-762218 GCA_020342025.1 Deltaproteobacteria bacterium | reverse complement strand
CTCCACAAAAACAATGAAACCGACCACAGCTATCATCAAGGCGAGGAGCAATGCCATAAAAAAGGGCGTAATTTCCCCTGTACCCATGAGCCTAAAGGTATTGGCCACGGCCACAGGGAAGCGCGCCACTATCCCGGAAAATATGATAAGGGATATGCCATTCCCTATGCCCCTCTCGGTGATCTGTTCGCCCAGCCACATCAGAAAGGCTGTTCCGGCGGTGAGGGTGACCACGGTGAGAAGGCGGAATCCCCAGCCGCCAATAGGCACAACCATGGCACCCCCAGGGCTGGACATCCTTTCAAGCCCGACGGCGATTCCGAATCCTTGGATCACGCTCAGTATAACGGTACCGTACCGGGTATATTGGGTGATCTTCCTTCGTCCTTGCTCACCCTCCTTTTTCAGTTTCTCTAAATGGGGTACGACAACCGTCAAGAGCTGCAGGATAATGGAGGCACTAATATAAGGCATAATCCCGAGGGCCATGACAGACATCTGGCTGAGTGCACCGCCTGAGAACATATCAAAAAGGCCGAACAATGTTCCTTGCCGTGCACTGAAGAAGGCGGACAACGCTGCACCATCTATGCCCGGCGTGGGAATGTGGCATCCCACACGGTATACAGCAAGCATAAAGAGGGTAAAAATAATCCTCTTTTTTAGTTCTGGAATCTTACCAATACTTTGAAAGCCGCCAAGCAATTCTACCTATCTCCACCCTTGCTGTTTTTTGGTACAGGAATCTTTCAAATTATCTCCACCTTGCCGCCAGCGGCCTCAATCTTCTCTTTTGCAGTCTTGCTCACCTTATGCACCTTGATGGTGACAGGATGTGAGATCTCTCCTTGCCCCAAGAGCTTAACCCCATCTTTCACCTTTTTCACGAGGCCCTCTTTCCTTAGGGCTTCCGTGTCCAGATCAGCGTTTGGAGCAAATCTTTCCAGGTCTCTCACATTGATCAGGACATAATGCTTTTTGAAAATATTGGTAAACCCTCGCTTGGGAAGCCGCCTCTGAAGAGGCATCTGCCCGCCTTCGAAACCGGGGCGTACACCTCCCCCAGAGCGAGACTTTTGCCCTTTATGTCCGCGGCAGGACGTTTTTCCATGGCCTGAGCCCGGCCCCCTACCGACCCTCTTTCGGTTTCTCCTCGCACCTTCCAACGGGGAAAGATCGTGGACTTTCATAAGCGTTTCCCCTTCACTCAAACCTCTACCCGAACCATGAAAGAGATCTTATTGATCATTCCCCTTATGGCCGGCGTATTCTTAAGGGTGACTGTCCTGTTCAGCTTTGTTAGACCAAGCCCCCTCAACGTCTCACGTATTTTTTTATCCCTGCCTATTCCACTCTTGAGCAGGGTCACTTTTATCATTTCAGCCATGGTCTCAACTCTACTTGATCCGATGGAAAATCTACTGCATCAGTTCCTCGACCGTCTTGCCTCTGCGGCGAGCGAATTCATCCGGGCTCTTCAGGGACTGTAGCCCTGTAACAGTGGCTCTTACCAGATTGTGTGGATTATGGGAGCCCAAACACTTGGTCAAGATGTTCTGGATTCCTGCGGCTTCCAAGACGGCTCTAACGGCACCCCCTGCAATGACACCCGTTCCTGCGCGTGCTGGTTTTAGGAGCACGCTTCCTGCCCCCCACTTACCAATCACCTCATGAGGTATAGTGCCATCCACTATAGGAACAACGCCCATATCTTTCTTGGCCTTGTCGATGCCCTTCCTTATGGCCTCTGGAACCTCGTTCGCCTTTCCAAGCCCGCTCCCCACCATACCTTTACCATCACCCACGATGACAATGGCACTAAAACTGAAGCGACGGCCTCCCTTAACCACTTTAGCCACACGGTTGATGTGCACGACTTTCTCGATAAACTGCGCTTCATCCTCTTCTTTAAACAATACAGCTCTCCCTTAAATTTCTTTGTTTTCAAGATACCAATGTAATTTTACCCACATTGGATAGGCTCAAAACTTCAGGCCGTGCTCCCGGGCGGCTTCTGCAAAGACCTTTATTCGACCATGATACAAGAAACCGCTTCTATCGAATACAACCTTACTAATCCCCTTTTCTAAGGCTCTCTTTGCAATCTGTTCCCCAACAATCGCAGCCCCTTTCCTATTGCCTCCCTTGCCTTGAATCTGCGTCCGCAGGTCTTTTGAAAGAGAAGAGGCATCAACAAGGGTTTTTGCAGATATGTCGTCAATAACCTGTGCGTAAATATGCTTCGAACTCTTGAACACGGACAGTCTAGGAACCTCCCGTGTCCCTCCAATCTTCTTTCTTACCCTCTTCTTTCTCCTCAGTCTCGCCTCTCTTTTGTTTATGGCTGCCATGATCGTAACCTTAATGCGTGCACATGCGTTTACAGTTTCTATGGGTAAGGTGGACTAACTGCTAGCCCCTGTCTTCCCTGCCTTCCGTCGTATAGTCTCGCCTTCATACCTGATCCCTTTGCCTTTATAGGGCTCAGGTTCTCTTAGGCTGCGGATCTTGGCGGCCGTCCTTCCCAAAAGCTCCTTATCTATTCCACTCAGCGTTATCTTGGTCTTTTCCACCCTGGCATCAATACCCTCTGGTAAATCTAGGGTTACGGGATGGGCATATCCCAAGTGAAAAGTGGCCCGCTTTCCAGATAGTTCCGCCCGGTATCCAACACCGACGATTTCCAAAGTCCTTTCAAAACCTTGGGTCACCCCAGTGACCATGTTGGCTATCAGGGCCCGAAAGAGTCCATGAAGGGCCTTAGATCCTTTGTCCCCATCCTTTATCGAGACCACAATCTGATCGTTCTCGGTGAGGATAGCAACCTTGGGATGAATCTTGCGTCTGAGCTCACCTTTTGGTCCCTTGACGGTCAAAAGATCGTCCCTCAGGTGGATTTCAACTTCTTTCGATAACGATATAGGCTTTTGGCCTACCCGTGACATCCCCCTCGCCTCCTGTCGCAAAATCGTTGTGGGATCTGTTCTAAAATAAATTCCGCATCAGAATCTACCAAACAGCACAGAGGACTTCTCCGCCAACACCCAATTTTCTGGCCTCTCTATCCGTCATTACTCCCTTTGACGTGGAAAGGATGTTAACGCCCAACCCCCCTAAGACCTTGGGAATCTTATCCCTCTTGGTATAAGACCTGCGGCTGGGCTTGCTCACCCTTTTGAGGCCACCGATGACGGGGAGGCCTTTTTCGTCATATTTCAAAAAGATCCTAATGGTCCCTCTAGCACCCTCTTCTACCATTCTGTAGTTTTTTATAAAACCTTCTGATTTTAATACCTTGGCGATACTCAATTTCAGTCTGGAACTGGGAATATCCACGGTGTCATAGGATGCCATCATTGCGTTTCTTATCCTGGTTAGCATATCGCCAATGGGATCAGTCATAGCCATCTGTTCTGCTCCTCTGCTGATAATTCCTTCTACCAGCTGGACTTAATTACTCCTGGTATTTCTCCCCTCAAAGCCATGGTCCGAAAACATATACGGCAAAGGCCGAACTTTCTTAAAAAGGCCCTCGATCTTCCACATATGGGACACCTATTATATTCACGCGCGGAAAATTTCGGTTTTCTATTCGCTTTTATAATAAGGGATTTTTTTGCCACCGTATCCTCCCGATCAGCTTCTAAAGGGCATGCCCAAGAATTTTAGTAAAAAGAAACCCTCCGGATCCGTTTTGGCCGTTGTGATGATGGAGACGTTTAATCCTTTTATCTTATCAATATTATCGTAGTCGATTTCAGGGAAAATAATCTGCTCTTTCATCCCTATGGTGCAGTTGGCACGTCCATCAAAGATTTTGTCGGACAACCCCCTGAAATCCCTTACACGCGGGAGAGCCACATTGAAGAGTTTATCCAGAAAATCATACATCCTGCTCCGTCGCAGTGTCACGGTACACCCGATGGGCATCCCCTGTCGAAGTTTAAACCCAGCGATGGATCTCTTTGCCTTTGTGATTACGGCTTTTTGGCCAGCGATAAGCGTCAATTCCTCCACGCCTTTATCAAGCACTTTTATATTGAAGATCGCCTCTCCTAGCCCCATATTCAATACCACTTTCTCAACGCGCGGGACTGCCATGATGCTTTTGTAGCCGAACTCCTTCATCATGGCGGGTATAACTTCCTTCTCATATTTCTCTTTTAGTCGGGACAACCTTCTCTCCTCCGACAGCTCAGCCCATTTAGCTATCCAATAGCTCCCCACACTTTTTGCACGCTCGTACCCTGGAACCATCCTCCAGGATCTGTTTACCGACCCTCGTGGGTTCTGCACACTTATTGCACACCAACATGATATTAGACATGTGGATAGAGGCCTCTTTTTCTATGATGCCCCCCTGGGCACTCTTCCCTCCGGCTCTTGTGTGTCTCTTCACCATGTTCAACTTTTCCACAATAACGCGACCTTTTTCTGCCTCCACTTTGAGGACCGATCCAATTTTGCCCTTTTCTTTGCCAACAAGGACTATGACCTTGTCGTTCTTTCTAATCATTGGATGCTTTTTTTGCATTCGCCTGCTCCCAGAAATCTCCTCTTCCCCCCTTTAGTAAAGGGGGGTCAGGGGGGATTTAAAGTACTTCAGGGGCCAGTGAGATGATCTTCATAAATCTTTTTGCCCTTAGTTCCCTCGCCACGGGGCCGAATATCCTGGTCCCAATGGGCTCATTCTGCTGGTTGATAAGGACCGCTGAATTATCATCGAATTTGATATAGGAACCATCCGCTCTGGGAATCTCTTTTGCTGTCCGAACAACCACGGCCCTCATCACATCGCCCTTCTTCACCTTGGAATTGGGCATCGCCTCTTTCACCGTCACGACCACCACATCACCTACGCTGGCGTATCTTCTCCTTGATCCGCCCAGCACTTTGATACACAAGAGCAATTTTGCGCCCGAATTATCCGCCACATGCAGTTTCGTTTGGGCCTGTATCACTTCTCTTGCTCCAATGAAATGGTGTCCTCCTCCCCTGATTCCTGGATCGCACTCCTCTCAAGGACCTCTAGGACCTGCCATCTCTTCTTTTTGCTGATGGGTCGCGTTTCAATAATCCTCACCCTGTCGCCCACCAAGCACCTATTTTGTGGGTCGTGGGCCATATACTTAGCTTGACTTCTTATATATT
>CP070840.1:753717-756967 GCA_020342025.1 Deltaproteobacteria bacterium | reverse complement strand
CCTCTATATTTACCAATACCGCCTCTCCTTCAATGAGCCTCCAGGGAATCTTTTCTTCCCTTTGTATCCGATCCTCCATAGAAAGCATGGATACCTCTTCGTCTAAGGGTGTTTACATAAGAGTTGATAATCGGTGATCACTTCTTGTTCGCCCACCGTAACCCAACAATGGCCAATCATGTTTGAGCCAGCTCCGGATTTGAAACCTGCTTTTTTTGCACCAAAATTTATCTTGGCATTTACACCCGCTTGAATGAGCATATGGCAGAGGAAAACCGAATAGCTTAAACACGTATCTCTGATTCCTAGTTTTCTACGAATGAAGAAGTAGAGATTCACATAGTGATATATTTTATCTTTACTGGTCTGACTTAGTAAATGCGTACGGGCGGGAGGCATTGAGGCAATAACGGAATGATATCCCTTTATAGAGGAGATAAAAGAAATCTTCAGAAAGGTGATTAATATCTTAAGAAGAAGTCGTAGATCTGTGTAGTAAAGTAGTTTCCTTGTTTTCCCCAAATTAATCTTTGTCTCTTTTCACTTTTCTTAATTCTCAACCCAAATAGCCGGCTATTCCTTTGGATCAAACGTTTTGCCTCAGTTTTTGACCCCTGGAACAGGCCCTATTTAGGGAGAATCTCTTTCGGTCGATTTTAGGTGAAAAGGGCCTCTGTGTCAAGGAAACGGCCCACAGGCTGGACGCACGCAATTTTTGAAGGAGTTAACAAGACAGTAGCCATAGATTAGACCGATATTGCCTCCCAAGAACTACCAAGAATGCAAACACTTCTGTAGGATACGAAGATTTTGAATACTTGACCAATAGATAAAATGATGTTATTTTTAATTAAAATGTAGCTTTTTCTATAGAAAGACATAATGTTAACGACAAATATTATCAATTATTTTATATTAATTTTAATTATAACAAGCATTTCCAAATCCGATAAGAATATCGGCGATGAATAGGCGAAACTGAATGACTTTTATTGGAAAATCTCAGAGAGGATCATACCTCCTTGCCCAGAGCGAAAGAACGAAAAAGATTTAGCGTTGGTATAGCTGGCATTGGTCTATCTTTTATCTTTGATCAGGACCTGCCCGAACTGAGCCTCGAAGGGATCACCAACATGTTCATCAAAGAAATGGGCGAGGATATTAAGCTTAAGGTTCATCATGGACATGTTCCGGAATTCGGAGGAAAAGAAAAGGTATTTGACTCAGATACCACGTGGGCCCTTTATAGAAGCGAAGGGAAATATGTCCTCCAGAACGATACCCTGGAACCCGGCTCATCCCCTACCCTGTTTGTCATTTTGGAACCAGATTTCAAATCGGGTGACATCTATATTAGTGATGATTCATTTGATCGCGACCTCTTTCCCGACCCTTTAGGATACCCTTTGAATCAGATTCTGATGATCCTCCTCCTGTCCCGCGGCAAAGGAGTTGTCTTTCATGCTTGTGGGGTTGATGATGGAGGTGCTGGTCACCTTTTCTTGGGTCTTTCGGGTCATGGTAAGTCAACGATGGCTAAATTGTGGTTTGAAAACCAGGCCATAGTCCTCAATGATGACAGGATTGTCGTGAGGGAGAAGGATGGTGAGTTCTGGATGTATGGGACGCCATGGCATGGCGATTTTCGGGAACTCTCACCGAGTGCGCTCCCCGTTCGGCATATATTCTTCTTGCGTCGCGGTGAGGAAAACAGGGTAGTGCTCAAAAACGGTGCTGAGGCTGTGGCGATGCTTTTAGCGCGATCTTTTCCTCCGCTCTGGGATAATAAAGGCATGGCTTTTACGACTGATTTGTGCCACCGCATGGTAAGCAAGATCCCATGCTATGAACTGAGTTTCGCGCCAGATGCGGGTATCGTGGATTTTGTAAGGGATCTTTAGTAAGAGCGGACTTGCAGACACCAAAATTCTGGAGCAACGTCAAAAAAACAATGAGACTGTCGAAAAACCGGCCTCTGAGAGGCTGATGGAAAATGTCCATATGCAAGGCTTCCGATATCCCGAGGAAAGAGGCGTACATAGAAGTACTCCGCAATGACTTGCCCTGTTAAATCGGCCTCGCCGTCTCGCGTAGCGAGAATTTAACAGGGCGGGGGATGAGAGGGTAACGCAGCCCTTCGACTTTGCTCAGGGCCATGAGCTTGTCGAATGGCAGATGGGCGTTTTCCGACAGCCTCAATTTTATCTTTTCACAACCTGATTTTGGATCCCCTTTGATTTCAGCTCACGGTGTTCTTTTTCCACGCCCTCCTTGGTGATGAATGCCCCCACAAACAATCGAGATTTCCCATCATCATCCCTTATCACATAAGGGGAATAATCGAGCTTCTTTAATGCAACTATCTTGTCCTCAAGCTCATCCGGTGACGAATAAGTCCCGATCAGGTTCGCGTACCTTGTCCTCATCAGATCAGCTTCCCGAAGTCCGTGTTCCCGTTTAAATCTGTCCGCCTTTTCACGATCCTCAAAATGGCCCACATATACCCTGTACCATATCCCCTTGCTCAACGACACCTTGACCCAATAGGGAGAGAGGCCCTTTCCCCTGTAAATGGAAACGGCCCTTTTGGCCAGCTTTAGGGTCTTGAAAGAGCCCAGGTAGAGGGAGTAAGGGTATGCGACCGCATCCATCGGAGATGGGGGTGGCTTGATGACCGTCACCGGCGGCGACTTTGGCACGGAGGCTACACGTTGGGGTTTTGGCTCCGGTTTTTTCAGAGTCACCGCAGTCTTCGGCGCTCTGAATTCGGTCTCTTCCTTTTCTTGAGCAGGCGGTTTTGGCGTGACTTTCTTCAGGGTCGTTATCTTTTTTGCTGCGGTTTTCTCCTCAGAAATAGGGGGCTTCGGCTTGGGCTGTATTGCCAATCCTTTACTTTGCGTGCTCGGCTCTGTAGGTGGTTTTGGGAGCACGGGTTTCTTGACAACCACCACTGGCTTCTCTACGGCCTTCGGCCTAGTGGCAGGCGCTTTGACCTCAAGTCGATCTTTTTCTTTGGACACTGCAGGCTTCGGCTCTTTAGAAACCGGTGCTGGTCTACTTGGAATCGTTTTCTTGACAGGTTCTTTTTTGGCTGCTGGTTTTACCTGGTCTTTTTTGACCGGTCGTCCCACATCCCACTCCTCAGGCAGGCGCAAGATGCCATTCTGCCAGAGGATAGCCCCGCCCAGAACGACCACGGCCACCAACAGCAAGGCCAATCTCCGACGCCTCGGCCTCCTTTCCCGTCTCT
>CP070840.1:751062-753617 GCA_020342025.1 Deltaproteobacteria bacterium | reverse complement strand
TCGTATTTTTGGGTCAACCAGATAGCTGTTCTCGCCAGAATGCCGTTGGCGCCATCTTTCAAGAGATGTGACCAAAACTGGAAGAGAACGGGCTCAAACCCACAGGCCTTCATCAAGCTTGAAAGGCTTTTCTTGTTAAAAGAATAGATATGCCAGGGGAATCCGAAGTGTTTGAAATCGGATTTTTTGAACTTTCTCTGACTTAGAAAGGTCTTGAACCGATTGGATGCACCCTCGTGATTGGGAACGTCAATAAACAAGTATCCCCCGTCGTCCAATAAGTATCCGCACCTTTTGATCAAGTCTTTCAGGTTGTAGACGTGTTCCAATACAGCCCAAAGCACAATTCCTTTATATCTGTAATCCGGATCAAAGGCTTCAATTTTGCCATGGAGAAGGGGTATCTCAAATAACCTTCGCCCAAGCTCGATGAGCATACGACTCGGGTCCAGCCCTTCCACATTCAAACCCTGTTTTGAGGCCTCCAGACAAAAGATTCCTGTCCCGCACCCCACATCAAGAATCCTATCCTCTCGGGACAAGAACTTCCGTATAAGTTTAATCTTTAACGTCTGAGGAATATAGGATCTTCCCGTATTTTCCCTTTTCCACTTTTCGTATGACCAATCCTCGTAAAAGCCTTCGTCAACAAAGGCTTCATTTTCATAGATCTCTGATAGAGAGTCTTCAGTAAAGCGCGGGGATGCATACATGATCTCACACTCCGGGCATAGCCAAATGCCCACACCGTTCGATTGTTTGAAGACCAGCCGTGGCATTGAGGGATCAACACAAATGGGACACCCTACATCTTCCACTGCTCCTGAGAAGTCACCACAGCGGAGAGTTTTCGGTGGTGCTTTATCCACAGCCATAAATCCTTCCCCTAGACCATGGCCATGGAGCTCTCTTCTGTCAAAACAGATTGTAAGCCTGTAACCACAGCCAACAGAAAGGATGAATCAGCATTGAGGAGGGGCGTATCTACGATGCCTCCCACCAAAATGACCAGGCCGGAGGAAAATATGAAAAAGCCCAGTGGGCTTTTTCTATGCCTCCACCCTCTGCTCAGTAATATCCAGAAAAACCATCCAAAGACAAAAAGACCCACAATGCCAAAACTGACACCCACATACAGCAGGTTATTGTGAGGGTGAGCTATTTTAGGCCACTCCTTTTTTCCTCTCTCTTTTAGGGCGGTTCCATATCCCCCAGTCCCGACCCCAAAGATGGGATTCTCCGTGAAGATCTGAATAGCCCCGCGCCACATATAAAATCTGTCTTGGTGAATCGTGTACTCCTTACCCCAGGCCGAACCCGGATCTGCGTTCAAATGATGTTTCAACTCCTGCACTGACAACGATACCCGGTTCCTGATAATTGGGGAAGAAAGCATGATCCCAATAATAAGAGGGTAAACTAAGAATATTGCTCCCTTATACGTCTTGCCAAAAATATTATAGATCACAATGGGAGATAGAAGTGCGAAGGTAAGGTACCCTCCCCTGCCCTCCAGAATGATTAAATGGCAGAAATAGGTGAGCATGAGTATGGTGTACATCAATTTTTCTTTTCTGTTCTCGACCGCTCTCATGTAAAAAGATGCGACCATCATGCCGAGTATGAGAAGAAGGGAAAGGGTATTGTAACCCCCGCTGAATCCCGTATATTTGGTCTCACCCCAGGTGTCAAACGTGGGGACAATGTGGCCCATCTGTAAAAAGCCCACCAATGCGTTCAGGAAAAGGCCCATTAGAAGTGCCTTGATCATGTTTTGGGCGGGATATTTGGTAAATGCGATCCCCCCTATGGCAAACGCATACAACCAGTAGTGTGTCTTTTTCGCAAACTTGATCCCCAATCCTTGAAGATCTGGTGTGTAAATCAGGCCTATCCAGATTAAAGCCATTATGGCAATCACTGGCCAAAACCATGGCTCTTTAAAATAAATCTGCCTCTTTTTGATCCATTGAGCAGAGAAGACCCACACGCACAGGATGCAAATGCCGAAGATGGTAAAGGCGGAGGTCCCCAAAGGCAGCGCAAATAAAGCACCCAAGGAAAGATAATAGATCCACTGCTCTGCAGATACCTTTATCTTCATCTGAAAAATTTCCTTGACGCGAATCCTGATCCATTTGCCCCGTTGAATTCGGTAGACCATTCAACTGGGGCAGATTACGTCCCGGTGAAATAGTCGCCTTCGGCGAATTTCACGGGGCAAGCAGATTGCACACATTCGTAGCATGGATCGTCGGAAATACCCGCCGGGCCGGAATCCCGATGCAAAGCATTTTGGTCAATGGTAGCCCGCGTCCAAATATTGTTCTTAACGAGAATAGAATACACCATGACCATGTAATTTGTTCACACCTCAAAATCCACTCGAGGCCGCAATCACTTCCCCTTCTGGAGAGAGCTGAGAGAATCCTTTCAAAGCCTTTACCCTTCTTTCTTCAAGGTTTTTTTGAAGTTCACCATCTAATCGTTCCCTATCCCAGTTGGATGTCGATCCATGATATAGATGGTATTGCAAGGCCATAAACCAGAGGAAC
>CP070840.1:737347-750962 GCA_020342025.1 Deltaproteobacteria bacterium | reverse complement strand
TTCCGTCCGTCCGAATCCATAACGTAGATATCAAAACGCCCGCTTTGCATGGCTGAAAATACGATTCGATTCAATTTGGACCATGAAGGAGATGTATTATAGTTTCCCTCAAAGGTCAATCTCTCCTCGCTCCCGCTTCGCAGATCTCGCACGTAGATCTGCGGGGACCCTGACCTGTTGGACACAAAGGCCATTTTGGCCCCGTCTGGAGAGAAGGTGGGCGATACATCGATTCCCCAATGGTTGGTAAGTTCATCTATGATGGTTCCGCTCAGGTCTATCTTATAGATATCGGGATTCCCTTTATGGCTGAGGGTCAGTGCCACCTCCTCACCATCTGGTGCCCAAGCTGCACCAATATTTAAGCCCTCCCTCCCAGATATTTTCTTGAAGTTCCCCACGGTGAAATCCGTCATATAAAGCATTGGCCCGCCGTCTTTATAAGAGTTAAAAAGAATTTTGTCTCCCATGGGTGACCACCTGGGCAGGAGGGCAATGCTTTTGTCAGAGGTCAATTGTTTCGCATTATAGCCGTCAAAATCCGAGACATAGAGCTCTTTATATCCCGTGGCCGTGCCCACAAAGGCGAATTTGGAAAGGAACATCCCCTTGTGCCCAGTCAATGTATAGATGATCTCATTCCCTATCCTGTGAATCAGGGTCCTATAGTCCGCGGCTTTCCCCAAGGCTCTGCGCCCCAAAATCTGACGGCCCCAGAAAACGTCATAGAGCCTGACCTCCACTTCAAGACTGCGGCCGACAGCCCTATACCCTCCCTTAAGGAGAAGGTCTGCACCTATGACCGACCAGTTCTTGAAACGTATTTTCTCGGCCTCCACGGAGGCCTCATCTTCCTCCAAAAAGGCCTCTTTATCCATGGGAATGAAATACCCTGTCATATCAAGGTCATTTGACAGAACTTCCGGCAGGGCTGTGGCCAATTCCGGATATTCCTGGTTGGTGGAGAAATTCTTGAAATCGGGGATCGCAATCTTGATTTTCTGCACCGAAGGGGCGTTGATATCCACATAAATCCTGCTCCATGCCCGGCACGGAAAGAATAGGAAGATGAGTAAAGGCCCTAGCCAGAATGCCAACCTAAAGGCCTTGCAGGTCTTTGAGATTGAACTTGATCTCAATTTCATCATAGCTTTTCCTATAGCCTTCTGGGAAAGGGGGCAAAGGGTCAGATCGCTTGACCGCCCTTAGGACAGACTCATCAAAGATAGGATCAGAAGAACCCTTCTTCATTTCGGTCTTCATGATGGTTCCGTCTCTCTTCACCACGACCACAACGATGGCTTCCAAGTCTTCTCTGCTCTGGAGAGCAACTGGGTAGGACCAATTGTCCTTGATCCTGTCCTCCACTTCCATTTGGTAAAATTGAATGGGTATGCCTCCGACAGACTCTCCCTCTTTCAGACCCGGTCCCGTTGGCGTACTCACCTCACTTTCCAATTTGGAAATGGCCCTGTCAACATGGTTTTTTTCCTCTGATTTGACCTTTTTCTCTATTTTAGAAACGGCCCGATCAATGAGTTCAGAAGAAGATACTTTTGGTTTTTTTATTTCTGGTGTCTTCGTTTGGACAGTTCTCTTCGCGATGACCACGGGTTCCTTTTTCTTTTCTTGTGGTTTAATTCGCTTGGCCTGCGAGCCCGTCTTGGCCACGCTGGTGCCTTTTTTGCCTGTCCGGGTTCTGGTTCCCTTGGGCTTCAGTTTTGCTCCGGCGGGCATTTCCACCAGATCCACCGAATACACCACGCCTTCAAATCGCCTCGTGGGCATAGCCTCTGGTACAAAAAGGACGACAGAGAAGATGGCCAAATGAAGAACCACAGACAGGAGTACCATAGGACTCCACTTCATTTCCATCAAACTATTCCAGCTCTGTTTTGTATCGGTGTTCGTCATACCTTCACTGCCCAAGGTTCAGCTAATCCGTTTAGAATCCAGTGAGCAGAAAAGCCTGGGGAGGATTTTCCATCTTGCTCTTTAAGCGCCAGGGCGCTTAAGACTTTTTTCTCGAGTCTATTTATTCAATGGGCTCAGTGATCATACCCAGCTTATCTATCCCTGCCCGTTTTATTCCTGCAATGACTTTGATGACAAATCCATAGGGGACTTCTCTATCTGCTCTAAGAAGGACCTCTTTGTTCCTCCGGTACTTGAAGATGGTTTTCATCTTGTTTTCAAGGTCTTCCACTTTGATCTGGCGATCTTCCAGAAAAATTTCCCTCTTTTTGTTTATGCTCAAGATCATGGGGTCTTCACGGGTTTTTATACTCTTCGCCGTGGTCTGGGGGAGATTGACCTCCACCCCTTGCATCATCATGGGAGCCGTTACCATGAAGATGATTAACAACACGAGCATCACGTCCACGAGGGGAGTGACATTAATATCCGACATAAACCTTTTTTCATTGCCCACACTGACCATCGTAATCGACTCGCTTTTTACCTATTCTAAAGACCCCCATGCCCCCATATCTGGTCCCGCAGCAGAGAACTCTTGCTCTTTAGAGCGGGCCTGCCCTGAAGGTGCTGGCTTATCCCTCCTTTGAAACCATTTGTCTCCTCAAGAAGTGCCTGCCCACCAGGCTTAAAAAATCTGAAGTGAAGGTTTCCATTTCAGCTCTTAGCCCAATGACCTTCTGGTTGAAATAGTTAAATGCCACCACGGCAGGAATAGCCGCTCCTAATCCGGCCGCTGTTGCAATAAGTGCTTCGGAGATTCCCGGGGCAACAACGGCAAGATTGGCTGACCCTTTCATCCCTATCCCTCTGAAAGATTCCATGATCCCCCAAACCGTGCCAAAAAGACCGATAAAGGGTGTCGTATTCCCTGTAGTGGCCAGAAAGGAGAGTGCCCTCTCCAGTCTGTTACTCTGATCAATGGCCGTCCTTTTCAGGGTCCTTTCCACGTTATCGAATACGGGTTGCATGGCCAGGTCCCTATCCTTTGATTCAGGACGCGCCTGTATTTTACTGATCTTTTTGAGTTCGGAATACCCGGACCTAAAAAGTTGTGCAACAGGACTGAACAGAAGGTTATCACATTCCTCGTAAAGCTGGGCAAATTCCGTACTTTCCCAAAAGAGGTCAAGAAAAAAATCGGTCTCGTCTTTGGCCCTTCGGAGAAGTCTCCATTTCATGAAAATAATCGTCCACGAGATGATAGAGAAGAGAAAAAGAATCAACAGGACAAACTTGACCATCAAGCCAGCGTGGACAATCATCTGGATGATATCGCTGCCAAAAGCGCCTTCAAAAGAAAGAACACCAGGAAGAGAAATCCAGGGCGTAAGGGTTATCATGCTCATCATCATGTCCTCTTGTCAGTGGTAATATCGACGAGTTTCATTATATAACTCTTATAACTCCATTGCCAGTGTTGCAAGAACTATTTGTCTTCTTTTTGCCTGAGGGGGGAGATTCCGAGACATGGTGAAAGGGGAATCAAAAGCTGTATTTGGATAACCTCTCCACGGGACAACGCCTCACAACCCTCCGGGATGACGATCAGAGCATCTTTTCTGGCCATTGACTGTAGCCTGCTCTTCTGTTTTGCAGGACGGACCATAATAGCATCCTTGCCCCCAACAATTCGGGCATGGACGAATTGCGTCCAATCTTCATCGCCTTTTACACTCTCTGCTAGACGGGCCGCCACCGATGGAAATGGGGGTTGCCGGTACCCTTTCATTGCCAGAAGGCCAGGCAAAGCCAATTGGAGAAAGGCCATTTCACTGGACGGAGGCCCACCGGGCAAGCAGAAAAATGGCTTCTTTTCCAAGAGACCAAATCCAACGGCTTTCCCAGGTCCCATTCTGACCCGATGATAAACACCTCGCCAGTTGAGACTTTCTAGCACCCTAATGATCAGATCTCGCTCGCTTCCCCATGCACCTCCGCTCGTTATGAATGCATCCACATGGGGAAGCTGTTCGATGATCGTTGACGCTATCTTTTCTGCGGAATCAGGAGCCAGCTTGGTTTGAAAGGAAAAGCCGAAAAGAGAGAGCCATGAACATATTTCCACCATATTGCTTGCATACAGTTTTCCCTCTTTAAGGGGAGTTCCCGGCGCGACGACTTCATCTCCAGTGGCTATGACGGCCACCCTTGGGGACTTATAAACCCTGATCTTTTCCAACCCCGCCGAAGCCAGGAGTCCTATAAGGGCAGGCGACAACACCTCATCCTTTGACGCGATGGTCTCTCCAGCGCGAATATCCGTTCCTTTTCTAAAAATATTTCGACCAGGTTCGGCCCTATTGAAGCAGCAAATCTCATCATCTCTTCTGTGGCAGAATTCTCTTGATAGAACGGCGGTCGCGCCCTTCGGAATCGGAGCACCCGTAGTGATTTCTATGGCTTGCCCATTCGTGATGGCCAGTTTCGACAAACTCCCGGCGCTAACTTGGCCCGTTACCTTCAAACTGATCAAATTCTCTCCGCTGGCCTCTTTTATATCGTTCGATACGACCGCATACCCATCCTTCAAAGAACTATCCACAGAAGGACAATCCACCCTGGAAACCACATCTTCTGACGAGATTCTTCCTGTCAAACGATCTAGAGCGAGGGACTCCGTCCCAACCGTCGGTACAGAGGAAACCGTCAGCTCAAGTGCCTCTACAAACCCTATAAAATTCTTCATAACCGCTGAAATGTGTGAGATAAGTTGACAAGCGACTCAAACCTCAGCCTGCCCACCGCGTCGCAATTCGTCCCAGCAAAAGCCCCACAACCATACACTGTCAAAATATTTTTTTATATTTTCAATTAGTTATGCATAAAGAGGGCAATCTCGCAATACCCCATCGGGGCCCAAATCCGCACAAAGATCTGAGTAGACCGAAATCTTATGGATTATGGAATAGTCCTATAGCACAAAAACACCGGGGAATCATAGACCTAAGAAATATCAAACGCCGTGGTTTCACTGGAAAAGACGAAAAAGAGGAGAAGTGATAAATACCAAAAGAGATGGGCGTGGCGGGGAAAAGAAAGGGCCCCTGAGAATTGAAGGGTTCGGAGATGGGAGTGGGAAGTTCCCGAAAATTCTCAGAGGCCTGGCACCAATGAGGAGTGAACAGGGCCATTTTATGCCACATTGTGGTATTATTGTCAAGTTTTTTTTTAGCCCCGAACGAAAATTAGCTCTGCCATGAGAAAGAGAAACCCCCCTGAGTGGAGGTCGAGGCACTCTAGGGGGGTTCAAAGGAGATTGACGCCCTCGAGGGTTCACGTAACCGGCAGTCACTAACTCAAGGGCTACTGGAGAAATAAGAGTTGGGGTATTTTGTGAATGCCACAATGTAGCATCATTGTCAAGCAGTTTTTTGCGACGCCTAGACCATTGGCCGGGAAGTTTCTTAGGGCGGATGCAATCTAAAGTGCCGGGTCAAAAAGTGGGCTAGCCCTCCTATATCCTCTAATGCAAACCGGGGCACTCCCAGGTCCACATCCGAATTGGTCATCAAGGCAATCAGGTTGCTGTCATTTAAGCAAAGAGGTTCGGCGTGAGCCTCAAGTCTGAATATCTCTATTTTTGGTTTATTCCCCTGCTTATACCCTTCAGTCAATATGAGATCCACCCCAGAGAAAAACAAGGCGAGTTCGTCGAGTGTGTGGTCGTGGTCCACGTCCATGACCATGCCGATCCGTTGAGGTGATGAGATGATGGTTATCACAGACCCCGCCTGTTTGTGCCTCCAACTGTCTTTTCCTGGGTGATCTATTTCAAAGCCGTGTACATCATGTTTAATGGTACCCACCTTTAATCCCATCCCTCTGAGCTCTGGGATCAACTTTTCTAGAAGGGTGGTTTTGCCCGACCCAGATTTACCCACAATGGAGATGATTTCGGGTATTTCCGTTCTCATTGCATTGGTTTCCTTTTCCATTTCCATCGCTTCCCCCCAAATTCACCGTCTAATTTGGGTATAAAAGCTTAAATGAGTAAGCTATGTAGCATTCCTGATCACCAACGAGGGATTAGATGCCGTTCGACAGGCTCACGGCGCCCAGGAGCGACGACTCTCCTCCCTTCTTCTCCTTGCTTTCCCTATTAGCTGAAAATGGCATTGAAGATTTTGTCATCCGCTTTTAGACACCTCTTCTTGAGAAGGGCGTACTTCTTCAGCAGGATCTTTCCTTCTTTGGTGAGTTGAGAGCCGCGTTTCTTATCGGTCTCCACAATCTTTGTCTTCATATAACTCTCTGTGGCCTTGATCTTGCTCCACACGCCTTTGTAAGACATCTTCATCATCTTGGCCGTCTTGTTTATGGATCCTGTTTTTTCTATGTTTTCTAGGATCTCTCTTCTTCCCTCCCCCATGATAATATTATTCTGTTCATCCACAATCCACTGCCTAGATTTAAGTCTAAGGGATACCATCTCTGCCCCCTTCTTGGATTTTGACGAGCAGCAAAGCAAAGGTTGACAAAACAATGAATGGTTTCAAGGTCATGTGGTCTCTGCAGAAGCCCTCATCCCACCTCCAACCAAAACTGACCACTTTGGGATGGATCATATCCACCCAACGCTGTGATTCTCTCTCTGAAACGCTGGGACCCAATGGCCTCAAGGATTGCCTGAATATTCTTGTTGTCCAACATGCGGGAGGGAATAATGAGGTCGTATTGTTCCTTTTCAATGGGAATAAAATCCAGATTAAGGGCCCTTGCAGCCGCAAAAATGCCCAGCCCACAATCGGCGGCTCCGCTCAGCACATCTACAGCCACTGCCATATGAGTGAATTCCTCGTGACCATAACCCTTTATGCTCTCTGGCATCAGCCCCGACTGCTCCAACTTATAATCCAAGAGAACGCGCGTGCCCGATCCCGATTGACGGTTCACAAAAGCAATATCATCTCTTATGAGATCATTGATACCCCCTATTCCTTTCGGATTTCCCCTGGCCACAATCAAGCCTTGATCTCTTAGGACCAAATGAAAAATGCTCACGCTGATCCCCTTGAGGTATCGCTTAACATAAGCAATGTTATATTCTCCCGTCTGCGTATCCAAAAGGTGCGACCCGGCCAAATGGCAAGCCCCTTTTCTAATGGCCATTAGCCCTCCGAGACTTCCAACGTTCCCTGATGAAATTCGGATATTGTGTCCACGGCGTCTGATCTCATCGGCAAGTACGTCTATAGTCATATCGTGACTGCCGATCACAACGACCGTGTTCAGGATCTCCTCCTCACTAACGAGAAGCTCTGCCTCCATTTCCTCGTTCTGCATGACGCCTTCAGACAAGGCCGGGATACGCAGGATCCCCTCTGCTCTTGTGAGTGTGGTAATGGAACCGGCCGCCCTGGGCAGCGGTGTGGCTACCGTCCTATCTCCCACCCTGCCAATATTTACCCGCAAGAATTCTTCAATCCCCAGTTTGGAAGAAATATCTCTGGTTGGCTGAACAGGAATGGATCTTCTTTTGGGGGCGGTATATCCTTGAAGGCTGTAGAGTAGAGGTCGAATAAACTGTTCGAAACAAAGTGTGGCCGACACCGCATAGCCAGGATTCCCTATCACGGGTTTCCCGTCTACGATCCCCAGTATAGTCGGCTTGCCAGGCATCATGGCCACACCATGCACAAGGACCTCTCCCATTTCTCCGATAATCTCTGCCGTATAATCCTTGCTCCCTGCAGATGAACCCGCGTTGACAATGATAAGATTGGCCTCTGATTCGACAGCACTCTTCATTGCGGCACGTATGTTTTCCTCGAGGTCAGGGACGATTTCGTATACGATAGGGATGCCTTGGCATTCTCTAACCAATCCGGCAAGAATGAGGGAATTGTATTCAATAATTTGGCCCTTTTTCAGCTGATCTGGATCTCGGATTTCTTTGTGGTGGACCAGTTCAGAGCCTGTGGGGATAACAGCTACCCTTGGCTTTTGCCAGACCCTGAGGGAAAAAATACCCGCGCTGATGAGCGATCCCATATCGTAAGGACGTATTTGGTGGTTTTGAGGCAAGAGTAGTTGAGTGGCAACGATATCCTCACCCACCTTTCTGATATGCTGCCAGGGATAAACTGGAGACCGGATTTCCACCTCCTCTTCATTGCGTTGATGGAGCTTTTCAACCATGATCACCGCGTCAAAGCCCTCAGGTATGGCCTGACCCGTGTTGATCCACAGGGCATCTCTGCCTATCCTTAAGGTCTTGGGATGTCTTTCAGTCGTCCCATATGTGGTCTCCGCACGAACCACGATACCATCCATGGCCGCCGAGTGGTAAAAGGGCGCAGACATCTTCGCAAAGATGGGCTCCGCCGTGACACGACCCTGTGAATCTTCCGTAGATATCTCTTCCGCAGCCGTCCTTTGGTCAGCTTTGAACCTGGAGAAAAAAACTTCTTTGGCCTCTTCCAGGGTCTTCATGGCCAAATACACATGCCTCTTCAACAGAACCCTCCTTTCTTAGGACTTATGAACAAGACCTTTACCCGATCACCTTCATATAGCCCTTCCGTGTTCCGCTCCACCCGCACCAGACCGTCCGCCTCCACCAGTGTGGATATGAGACCCGATTTTCCGAAGATGGGGTCTGCTATGCGTTTCCCCTCCTTTTCTATCAATCTGACCCTGATATAATCCTCCCTTCCAGTGGCCGACTCGATGTTTCGGCTCAGCTCCGCCTCTACCTCACTGTGCAGAGGTCCAGGAAAATCCCCTCTCCCAGACAACCTGGACAAAAAGGGATTCAGAAAGACCTCCGCCACCACCATGGCCGAAGCGGTGTGGCCTGGCAGACCAAACGCGGCCTTTGAACCGACCCTTGCAATGATGGTCGGTTTACCTGGGCTGATGGATATCCCGTGGACAAGCAATTCCACATCGTGGAAGGATTCAAAGACCTTGAGCGTCATGTCCCTGGCGCCCACGGAACTTCCACCAGATATCCAAACGGTGTCCGCCTCTCCGAGTCCTTTTTCGACCTTCGCCTTGAGTTCTTCAAAATTATCCTTACACAGCCCCAACGCCAGGGGTTCTGCACCTAATTGCCAGCAAAAGGCGCTCAGGGTATAGGTGTTGATATCCCTTACTTGACCCGGCTTGGGCTTTTGATCAATCGGGACCACCTCGTCGCCAGTAGAGAGGATGGCCACCTTGGGTCTTTTGTAGACAGAGACCTGAGAGAGGCCGATTCCGGCCATGACGCCCAAATCCTGGGGTCTTAAAAGGCTGCCCTTTTCAAGGACTGGGGATCCCTTTTTGAAATCATCATCAGGCAAAATGACATTCTCCAGGGGGGATATGGCGCGGCTAACTTCGATTGTATTTTCATCCAATATGTGAGCGTACTCCACCATAACCACCCCGTCAGCGCCCTCGGGCAACATACCCCCGGTGGAGATCCTCACCGCCTGTCCAGCTCCCACGCCCTCGGTCGGCACTCGCCCCATATTCACCTCTCCCTTAACCTCGAGCATTGCCGGAAGGCTTTCCGTGGCTCCAAATGTATCCTTAGCCCTAACGGCATACCCATCCATGGACGACCTGTAAAACCCAGGCAGGTCTTCTGGCGAGATGATATCCCGGCTCAAGACCCGACCAAAGGCCTTTCCCAATGGTACCGACTCATCTCCCACTGGACCGAATTGTTCGATGATTTTAAAGACCTCTTCAGAAGTCCTCACTTTGAAAAACAAGCCTTAAATACCCCTTTCCATGAAGCCCACTTGGGTCGCTTCTGTGCGCCTCTCACCATTCTATCTTTTACGAAGATATGTCAGAATACCCCTCTCTTTAGAGCAGGAAGCTTCAGTACAGAACAGAGAAACAAATGTGAGGCATTGTGTCATAAATGATATAACCCCGCAATAAAAAACCGCACCCGCCACTTCATATAATGGCAATGATCTGAATTGGTTTCAATCATCTTTTTTGATCCCCTATAAAGGGGGGAATCTTACAGCTCGCTTGCCCCAGGAATCTTCAATTTGAAAAACTACAATTATTGTTTATAATTTTCTTAGTGCGTGTATTTTTAATCCGCCCTCTGCAGAAAGGGGTCACCTTGGATAAGAAGAAGCCAAATGACGTTTTTATAAAGCATATCTATTGGCTCACAAAAGATGAGGAAGCACGTTTGCGGGAAGAATTGGCTCTCCGAGATATAGAAATGATGTCGGCAAAGGGAGTCGTCTGCAGGCCTTTGGATGGGGTGGACGAGATAGTCAGTGTTTCACCTGAGGTATGGAATCAGACCTGCTCCAGACAAGGGAGTTGGTATAGGGCCAGTGATAAGAACGGGCTTTACCTGGTGATAAGTTCCTTTGAACTGGAGGGCTATGAAGATAGGAAGGCAGCCACGATCACTGAATCAGACTTTGATCCCCCCAGACTGGCCGGGCCTGAAGAAAAAAAGGCTATGATTGATGACCCGCAATTTGCCAAGCAGATTCCCGCCCAATGGAATGAAACGAACGATACGGAGAAGAAGATCTTCCTCAGATGGGCGCGGCGGCTCGGTTCAGAGGCGAAGGACTTTGAAGACCTCCATCTGTCGCATACAGCCAACCATGCAAATTTTATCAGGCCGCGCTTCTTTGTTAAGGAAAAGAAACGCATTATTCCCTATTCCATTGATCGCACGGCTCATCTTTGTTCCTGCTGTCTAGAACTGTTTCAGGTCCTCGGCACCCAGCATGAAAAAAAGCTGGTGGCTCCCTGCCCCGGCGCGACCATTTTTGGCCGCCGCAAACCGAATCGTTACCTTCTGGTGGAAAAGGCGTAACCTTCAATGCTCAAAGGGGCACAGACGTGCGCGACCCGGGAAGGGCATGCTTCGGTCCTAATATCTGTGTGAAATGGTTGCCCCTTAAGTTCACATGCGGGATTTGTAATTTCTCCATTTTATGCTAAGTATGATCTCACGTTTATTAAAGCTTCCAAAGAATATTGGGCTAGAGAGACTATGGCTCTAAGATCTTTTCTGTCTTAGGTACAACAAAAGCAGGTCGATTGAGAATGATGGGCTTAATTGTGGACCGTACGCATGGCATGGAAAAAATGAAATTGGGTTTCGCCTTTATTTTGACGGCGCTCTTGGCGACGCTTGCCTTTTCTGCCCACACCCATGCATCAGAAAACAGGCATCCTTTTTCGCCGGGTGAAAAACTCACATTTCAGGTGAGGTGGGCCTTTATCCCTGCGGGCGAGGCCGTTCTTGAAATATATCCCATTGAAACCATGAACGGACAGAAAGCATATCACTTTGTGCTGACCGCCAGGAGCTATCCCGTCGTAGATCTCATCTATAAGGTGCGTGACCGAATAGATGCTTACACAGATGAAAAATTGAGTCATTCAATCTTGTACAAAGAGACCAAAGAAGGGAACCGGAAAAGAAAGGTGGTTGTGAATTTCAACTGGGAAAAGGGAGAGGCCCAACGTTCCAACTTTGGAGAAAAGATTGCACCTGTCCCCATTAAGCCGGGGACTTTTGATCCACTTTCTGTTTATTACGCCCTTCGCCTCCATGATCTGAAAGAGAATATGGAACTTGAAAAACCCTTAACCGATGGCAAAAAATGGATATTGGGCAGAGCAAGGGTCGTAAAAAGAGAAAAGATTACTGTCATAAGCGGGACCTATGATACATATCTTGTGGAGCCCAGTTTGGAGCATATTGGTGGTGTGTTTAAGAAGAGTAAAGATGCCAAGCTTCAAATCTGGGTTACAGCAGATGATCGCCGTATTCCTGTTAAGATAAAGAGCAAAGTCGCAGTGGGCAGCTTCGTTGGAGAACTCATTTCTGTGGAAAATAAGATAGTAAAAATGAAAAACTGATGGTGATCATATCACGCTTTCTATCGATTCCGTGAGAGCAATCCCTGTTTAATTTTAACTGATCCTGGGCCTTACCACTGGACCCACGAAAACAGAGGCCTTCATTTTCTCTTTACTTGAATCCTCTTTTCTACTATAGCCTAGATCCTAACCCAACGGCCACTCCTTGTGGGTCTGTAACAAGTATTTGAATGCCTTACTTGAGCAAAAACTAACTATAAAGTTGAGGGACTTAGCATGAGAGATGTGGTTATTGTTTCGGCATGTCGTACGGCAATTGGTGCCTTTGGTGGAACCCTTAAGGATATGCACGCCGCCACCATTGCGAGCGTCACGATGAAAGAGGCGATGAAACGTGGGGGAATTGAACCTAAAATGATCGATGATGTGCGCTATGGTTGCTGCATGGAGCCTGCAGATGCCCTCAATGTGGCGCGTGTCGGGGCTTTAATGGCTGGCATTCCCGATGGCACCACAGCGGTCACCATCAACAGGGTCTGTACCTCTAGCATGGAAGCGGTGATTTCTGGTATGGCGATGATCCAGTCTGGCATGGCCGATATCATCCTGGCCGGAGGAACAGAACATATGTCTAGCATTCCCTATTCAGTCCCTGGGGCGCGATGGGGATGCCGACTTCAGGATGAGACCTTTGTGGATATGCTGATCCGTGCCCTGCACTGCGGTTCTCATCTCATTCCACACCCGGAGGACGGGCCTGTCAAAGAGGGTATGCCTTTGGATCTCTTTAGGGGAAAGCCTTACATCATGGGACACACCGCCGAATTTGTGGCCCAGCTGCACAACATCAGTCGCGAAGAGATGGATGAGGTAGCCTTGCGTAGCCACAATAACACGGAAAGGGCCACCTTAGAGGGTGATTTCAAGGAGGAGATCGTTCCCGTTGAAGTGCCCCAGAAAAAAGGAAAACCGCCCCTCATCTTTGAGAAAGACGAGCACTTCAGGCCTGGTTTGACCATGGAGCAATTGGCCCAACTTCCTCCAGCCTTTGTCCCCAAGATCGGCAAAGTCACGGCGGGAAACTCCTCGGGTATCAATGATGGCGCCAGTGGTATGGTTATCATGTCAGGGAATAAGGCAAAAGAGCTGGGAATCCAGCCCCTAGCGAGAATCAAAGCCACTGGCAGAGGAGGCTGTCATCCTTCCGTCATGGGTCTCAGCCCGGTGCCAGCCGTCCGCAATCTTCTGGCCAGGAGTTCTGAATTGAAGCTTGACGACTTTGAGCTGATCGAGGTGAATGAGGCATTTGCAGCCCAGTACTTGGGCGTTGAAAAGGAGTTGGGCCTGAACAGAGAAATCACCAATGTGAACGGTTCTGGTATTGGGCTCGGTCATCCGGTGGGGTCGACGGGTTGCCGCATCATGGTCACCCTTCTCTACGCCATGAAACAGCGGGGCAAGGGCCTGGGGCTGGCCACCCTTTGTGGGGGAGGCGGCGTATCCATGGCCTGTGCGCTGGAGATGATGTAGCGCCTTCCTCTATTTGGTCTCTACGGAGAGGTCCTTCTCCTCGTATCCAAACAATGAAAGCACCCTGTGGGTCAGGGCGACAGCCCCCATGGCGCTCAGATTGACGTCCACGTACATCTCCGTCCCGGAGATCTTTTCACAAGTCAACAATTCATAGGGGTTGGTGCTAAAGTATTCTTTATTGGGTCCGGACAACGTAAGAACCATTTCAAAGTCCTCTTTGTGTTTCGCGGCCACAACCTCACAAATCTTGAGAAGCATCTCCTTCCTTGATTTCACATCGTATTTTGTTCCTCCCAAC
>CP070840.1:732717-737247 GCA_020342025.1 Deltaproteobacteria bacterium | reverse complement strand
TGAAACCAGCCTGGCCAAAGGCGGATACGAGCTTTTCCGCGGGACCATCGGGATCTCCGCCCGGGCCAATAATCGTTTCCCCCTGGCCTGCATGCCTTATTTTCCCCGGTCCAAGGAGCGTGGCGCCTTCGGATGTCACCCCGCCCAATATCCTCTCTTTTCCGAAAATGTGCTCCAATATCTCCACATTGCCAACGCCATTTTGGAGGGTCACCACCACGGCGTCTGCAGGAAGACTTGATTGGATGGTCTCGCTTGCTTGCCGTGTCTTATATGACTTCACGCATATGAGCACCAGGTCAGGAGAGGAGGATAGGTCTCCGGCCACGGTGGGAACCTTCACCGTATATTGACCTGTCACCCCTTCCACCACGACGCCTTGCTCGTTGATCTGCTTTGCCCTTTCCGGGATATAGTCAAGCAAGGTGACATCGAATCCCGCTTTACTTAATCGAGCCGCAAAAAGGCAACCCATCGCCCCTGGACCCACAACCAGAAATTTCAAGGTATTCCTCCAACTTCAAAACAATAGTGAACGACAACAAAAAGTAGTCATTGCGAGGATTCCCGCGGAAGTGGGAAGCCGAAGCAATCCCCTTTACTAATAGGTGGGTTGAGGGGATTTTATGAGATTGCTTCGGTCGTTTCACTCCCTCGCCCAGTTAAATACATTCGAAATGATTATCTCTCTTCACAAGAACGAATAGAAGGGCTGAAAACATGTAGCTCGTCATTCGGCTTCTATTTAACCGGGCGAGCAATGACATTATGAGACACTCTCAACAGTGGGGAAGGAGATAAGAAACTCTAGATTTTTTCTGCTTCATCTTCTTTCATGGAAAAGGTGTGTTCAGGGCCAGGGAAGGTGCCCTTTTCCACTTCATTTTTATATTGCTCGAGTGCCTCTTTGACCTTAGGCGCCAGATTCACGTACTGTTTTACAAATTTCGGTGTGAACCTCTCAAAAAGGCCCACCAGATCATGGTAAACCAGGACCTGACCGTCGCAGTTTTTGCCCGCACCTATGCCGATGGTGGGAATCCTCAATTCATTGGTAATTTTTTCAGCCACAAGATCTGGAATGCATTCCATGACCATCATGAAGGCGCCCGCCTCTTCCAGATCCTTGGCCGATTTCACAAGTTGCCGGGCGCTTTCCGCGTCTTTGGCCTGCACCTTGAAGCCGCTTAGCATGGTGGCAGTCTGGGGTGTGAGCCCGATGTGGCCGCAAACGGGCACACCCGCTGTGACAATGGCCCTGACCACGGGAGCCATTTCGCTTCCCCCTTCCAGTTTTACACTGTCGCATCCCGCCTCCTTCATAAATCGACCCGCGTTTTCAACCGCCTGTTCCACGTTTATCTGGTATGACATGAAAGGCATGTCACCGATAATGAAACTGCTTTTCACCCCCCGGCGGACCGCCTTACAGTGGTGAATCATCTCATCCATGGTGACTGGCACAGTGGAATCATAGCCCAGCATGACCATGCTGAGGGAATCTCCCACAAGAATGGTGTCCATTCCCGCCTGATCCACCAGGTGGGCCGTGGGATAATCATAGGCCGTCATCATGGTGATCTTTTGTCCTTTCGCCTTCTTTTGTTGCAGTTCAGCGATAGTCACTTTTTTCCTTTCCATTTTCACCTCCACAAAAAAAAGATCCTTCAGTGGGACCAAAGGACCTTTTCTCAATTATAAGATCCGAAAAGCCCTGTCAACAAAAAGCATTTCTCCCTCTTGGTACCAGCATCCTGACTTTCCTCTACCCAAAGCATGCGAAAGCAAAAACCTCTCAGAGCAAGAGTAACGTAACAGGTGGCCGAACGTCTATGCAAAAGTGTTGTTTTATATTATATGTAAAGGCATCTTCCCAAATAAACGAAGAGAACATCAGGTACGCCATGGCAAACAAGGACGTCCCAAGGACAAGCCGGGATATACTTATCAGATTCAACTGGGAAAACGGTGTTTCTGAGGAGAAAAGAAAGGCCGTTATTGAATTGTTTATCAATTCAGGCCCCACGGTTTTAGAGGAAACCATCAAGCGCTATCTTTCGGCCATGGATCAAGACCGGCATTCTGATTGGCAGGCGCAAAGACCGAAGAGGCCGTCAATTACCTATGGAACGTTGCCAGAAACGCCCCATCTTTCCTTTGACACTATCGGCATCGGTGGTATGTTCGCCTACCTAAATGTAATATATCATGCCTTTAAACATGGAGGAAGGCATTGCATCATCACACATCCCCATGACATCTGGACCTTCTCGGGATGGACCCTCCATCCGGAAGAAGATATGGACCAGCGGCTTATTGCCATGTATAGAACAAGTGGGCTAGTGTTCACTGAGGCCAGGAAACGCGCAGGCCTGCTCGATGATCCGAAAAGCATTCGATTCAAATCCTTTAAAATCGACTATCGCAGCGCCATCAAGATGCTAAAGACCAATCCCAGAGAATTGGCAAAGCTGCTCAAAGTAAATCTTGATTATGTAAAATATGAATTGACTGATACGCAAAATCACTGGGCGAGAAGAAATCTTATACGAAATGCCGCAACAATTAATGCTTTGAAAGAGATGAATCGGATCGGGGAGGACCCAGATCATGATTTCCTAGACTTGAAGGGCCGGGTGGTCTTTGAGGTTGAAAAAGAGCCTCGAATCATGGCCAAAGAGAAACTAAAAGAGGAATTCGGCCTTCAGGGTAAAGCGCTTTCTGTCGCGGAAGTCATGAAAATCTTCGGTTGTCGGCCTGAAATCGTCATAGATATGGAAAGAGGCGGAATTAGAGCGGTGTTTTATCCCGGTGGTCATTTTCTCCTCGGGTTCAAGCATAACGCCATGAAGGCGGCCAAAGAACTTGGGGTTACCACGTTTGAACCTGCTGTGGCCAAAGCGATCAGGATTGATCCCATAGCAAAACGTCATGCAGTGACCATAGAAGCTGCGGATGGAAAGGATAAGACGATTATCACAGAAACGTTGCTAATGGCCCTAGGTGATTATGGTGATCAGGTGATAACTGTAGACGGAATCAGCACATTATTTGCCGTACGCACAGAAAGTGAAACGTACAAAATCCACCCAGCGGGCATGGGCGAAGGAGGGAACATTCATATCGTTCCTGTTTGGAAGATGGAGAACGAAGAAAAGGGCAAGACCTATTCCTACCATTTGGGAAAAGGCACAGATGGTGCCATCGTGGGGCGGAATCCGAGACAAAGAAAATCGTTGCGCAACGATGAGGCCTTCTTTGACCATCTTGAAGCGCATGTAAAAAAAATTATGCCACGTGACGGTCAGCTCATTTGGTTGGCTGCAACGGAATGCGGTCGCCCCGTGTCCGCCAGACAGGGATACGGTATCAAGGCCCTGCATCCCGAGGAAGGAGCCCTGCCACATTCGGGCTTAAGGCCTGAGAGGGACCTACCACGAAGCTTTGTGGCCACCGGTGGGTGCGGTCTCGGAGGGAATACCGCCATCATACCCGAGGTGCAGAGGATCTTAGATACCCTTGCCAAAAGGAAACCAGCACGGGGTCGCGCAAAGTCCTGATGAGGCTGTCGGAAAACGCTCATCTGCCATTCGACAAGCTCATGGCCCTGAGCAAAGTCGAAGGGCTGCGTTCCCCTCATCCCTCGTCACCGCGGCGTACTTCAGTGTACGCCTCATTCCCCGGGATTTCGGAAGCTTTGCATCTGGACAATTTCCATCAGCCTCTAACAAGCCGGTTTTTCGACAGTCTCAATGGCACTTGGATATGGGTTCCCCTAAGCATCATAGAACCGTTAAAGGGGTTCGGGGCACATTTTAATGCTTTTGGGCGTACGGGCCGTGGTGGAGTATTGGAGTGTTGCAGGGAATTAAGATTTCTGAGGTTTAGATATTAAGTTAACCATTACTCCATCACTCTAGGGTAACTGGGTTTTATCATGCACATCTCTGAAGGCGTATTGGCCGCTCCCGTTCTTGTAGGCGGTGCCGCGCTGACCGCAGCAGGCCTGGGCGTGGCGCTGAAAAAGCTTCATAATGAAGATATCCCCAAGGTGGGGGTCTTGTCGGCGGGCTTTTTTGTGGCCGGCCTGATTCAAGTTCCCATTGGGGTCGCATCCGTGCACCTGGTCCTAAACGGGTTGGTCGGGCTTATCCTTGGCTGGCTCTCTTTTCCCGCCATTTTTGTGGGGCTTTTACTCCAGAGCATCATGTTTCAATATGGGGGCATTACAGCTCTAGGTGTCAATACCTTTAATATGGCCGTCCCGGCGCTGGTCTCCCGCGCCCTTTTTGGACGGCTTGCGACCAGGACATCAAAGAGCTATTTATCTTCAGCGTTTGCATTTATGGCTGGATCGTTGGCCGTCTTCTTGAGCGGTATTCTGGTGGGAATTTCTCTTTATCTGACAGGCGAGGCCTTTTTGCCTGCCGCAAAGATCGTGGTAGCAGGTCATATCCCGGTTATGTTGATCGAAGGCGTAATTACATCAGCCAGTGTAACTTTCCTAAAGAAGGTTAAACCAGAACTTCT
>CP070840.1:729836-732617 GCA_020342025.1 Deltaproteobacteria bacterium | reverse complement strand
GTGGAGATGGAATACAACCGTTCCCTGCATGATGAGGTTGGCTCATCTCCCCTTGACCGTTTGCTTCAAGGCCCGGATGTCTCTCGGTCTTCACCTGACAGTGAAACGCTTCGTGTTGCATTCACAACTCAAAAAAGGCGTACTCAGAGAAAGAGTGACTGCAATTTGCAGATCGAAGGGGTACGCTTTGAGGTACCCTCCCGTTTCCGTCACTTTCAGTATCTCCATGTGCGTTACCAGAGCTGGGATCTCAGCTCCGCCTATTTGGTAGATCCACGCACGGGTGATCATTTGGCTCGCATTTATCCTCAGGATAAAACCAAGAATGCACATGGGTACAGACGCACCCTAGAACCTCTAACGGAATCCATAGCGCCTGCAACCGATAAAGAGCCCATCCCACCGCTTCTGCGGAAACTTATATCCGATTACGCCGCTACCGGCTTGCCCCCGGCTTATATCCCAAAAGATGAAACAGATAAGGAGGATCACAATGAATGATAAAAAGCTGCTTGCCATGTATGGTCTTAAATGGAACCCATTTTTGCCCAGTATCCCGGTTGAGGCCCTGTGGCCGCCTCCGGAAATAGACGCCTTCTTTTTTCGGGTTGAAAACCTGGTCATGGATGGAGGCTTTGCCCTCATCTGTGGAGAGCCCGGCCTTGGAAAATCGAAGGACCTTCAGATGCTGGATCACCGGCTCAAGCGTATTGGTGATGTCGTCGTTGGTGTCATGGAACGACCCCAGAGCAGCCTCAGTGACTTCTATCGGGAAATGGGAACGCTTTTCGGGGTAAACCTTTCCCCTTCCAATCGTTATGGTGGATTCAAGGCCCTGAGGGAACGCTGGAAAAATCATATCAAGAGCACCCTTTTTAGACCCGTACTGCTCGTCGATGAGGCCCAGGAGATGGTTACGCCATGTCTCAATGAGATACGCCTTCTTGGAAGCGACGAGTTCGATTCTAAATGCTTATTGACCTCTGTCTTGTGCGGAGACATGAGATTGCCCGAGCGTTTCAGGAACGCGGCTTTACTCTCTTTAGGAAGCCGGATGCGCGTCCGTATGACATTGCAACCCCTTGGACGCCATGACCTGCTCGATTACCTCGAACATGCTCTGTCTCAGGCAGGGGCCCCTCATCTTATGAGCAAAACCCTCATGGAAACCCTGTCCGATCATGCCGCCGGAAACCTCCGGGTGCTTAATAGCATGGCCGCTGAAATGCTCCTCGAAGGCTCAAGGAAAGATATGCCCCAGCTTGATGAGAAACTTTTCCTGGAAATGTTTTCACGGCACCCAGGTCCTCGTAAACTCAAAGGACATTAAAATGGCTCTCAATGAAGAAATCCTACCGGTGAGCCGGGCCAATGATCTTGATATCCGTCACCCGGAAAAGGCCTGGCTCATAGAATCTCTGTGGGCTGATGGCGCAGTGGGCATCATCGGGGGACCCCCCAAATGCTGTAAATCATGGCTCGGCCTCGATATGGCGCTCAGTGTGGCTTCCGGTAGTCCTTGCCTTGGCCAATTTCCGGTAAAGCGACCAGGAACTGCCTTGATCTTCATGGCAGAGGATGCCCTGCCTGCCGTTCGTACACGCATCGAGACCTTATGCAACCACCGCCAAATCCCTCTAGAAAGCCTCGACCTTTTTGTGATCACGGCTCCCTCACTACGCCTTGACCTAAAACGAGACCAACAACGCCTCAAGGCCACTCTGGCTGCTTTTAAACCTCGGCTCTTGCTCCTCGATCCCCTGGTAAGACTCCACCGCCTCGATGAAAACAGCGCAACCGACATCTCAAGTCTGCTCGGGTTCATACGCCAAATGCAGCTATCATATGACACTGCCATTGTGTTGGTCCATCACCTGAGCAAGAGGCACTACGCCCAGCCCGGACAGGCCCTACGCGGCAGTTCGGATCTGCATGCTTTTGGTGACTCCAATGCCTATCTTAAACGCCTTAAGGATCGCATCATCCTCACCCTTGAACACCGGGCAGCCAAACCACTAGATCCCATAGCACTCGAACTCCTATCCCAACCCGATGGTTCTGCCGCCCACCTTGAAATCGCTTCACCTGCCAATATCACAACCGATGTATCTCTGAATGAGCGCATCCTTGAACTTTTACATCATGCAGACAAGCCGATGACACGGACCAACATACGAAAACATCTCAAATGCAACAATCAACGGCTCGGGAAAATCCTCCTGGAACTCGATAGACAGGACCTTATTCTGAGAACATCATCCGGGTGGGTGAACACCAAATCTCATGGACTCAATAGACAGACAAACACAGAAAACTCTAAATTGAGTGGAAATCAAATCGTTCCGTTCCTGTAGTATATAGGGGGGGGCGGAACGGAACATTTTATTATGAGCAAAGCGTCCCTCAGTTATCGAGATCCATTGGCCATTGATTATCGTGATTCGTCTCACCTCGGATCTCTCTTTCGAAATCGCTTATCAGGGATATAGGCATCCAGTTTCTCTTCTTCGCATTTCTTTAAATTCGTCGGATCGTGATAATTACTGTCTGCCGTAAAGATTGCTCCTTCAAAATATTCTTCACTCTCACCAATCGCCTCCATGTTATCCTTGGCGCCATCAAGCATTGGCGGGACCAGATGATGATCCTGGTTATCTCCAAAAGCTTCAGCATGAACAATCACCTGACGTTTGTTATCTACCAAAGCCTGACCATTATATCCTTGAATAATCCCGTGGGAGCTCGACATCTTGCATGACTCATTATCCGTAATATTGCTCT
>CP070840.1:727195-729736 GCA_020342025.1 Deltaproteobacteria bacterium | reverse complement strand
TGGCCAGGACCATCAGTAATGGTGGGAAGATTTTTGCCAGGGGACATTTGATCGGAAATGTGCCCGGCGTAAAGGCCCATCTGGAGTGTCGCGGACTCCTTCTGAATGGCGGACTTATCCACGCCATACCTGAGTTAGAGGGAGATGTGGATGACGTGGAGCTGTCCCATGAGGCGGCCGTGGGCAAGATCGCCCAGGAAGAGATCGCCTATTTGATGTCCAGGGGGCTTAGTGAAGACGAGGCCACCTCCACGATTGTCCGAGGATTCTTGAGCGTTGATATTCCCGGATTACCCCCCCAATTGAAGGCAGAAATAGATAGGGCCATTGAAGGGAGTGACAAAGATGTGATGTAGGCGGATAGCGCTATGGATACCCTCTGCACCTTTGTCAGTCTGGCATTACAAGATCGGATTATTTTCAACTGAGCGATACTGGATACTTGATGCGAGATAGGAATATGAACGACAAAGTCATATCCAGAATCTCGTATCCAGGATATTGATGAGGAGAGGAGTGAGCCATGGAAATCAAAGTGATTCCAGCGAAGCCCGACCAGTTAAAGGAAAAACCCAAAGATGAATCCAAACTGGGATTCGGCGATATCTATGCGGACCATATGTTCCTCGTGGACTATGTGGAGGGAAAGGGATGGTTTGATGCCAGGATAGTGCCTTTTGGCGATCTGCATATCAATCCTGCTGCCATGGCACTCCATTATGGTCAGCTCATATTCGAAGGACTCAAGGCTTACCGAGGGCGGGACGGCGCCATTTATCTATTCCGCGCGAGGGATAATTATAAGAGATTCAACCGGTCTGCCACCAGGCTCGTCATGCCGGAGGTGGATATCGATCTGGTCATGGAGGGGATGAAAAAGCTCATTTTGCTGGACAAGGATTGGGTGCCTCACAGTGAGGGCACCTCCCTCTATATCAGGCCCACCATGCTCGCCAGCGAGCCACACCTTGGTGTCCGCTCCGCCAGTGAGTATCTCTGTTTTGTCATCATTGGACCGGTGGGCGCCTATTATCCTGAGGGTCTGAATCCAGTGAAGATTTATGTGGAGGACAGATACATTCGAACAGCCGTGGGGAGTACGGGCGAGGCCAAGGCCGCCGGCAATTATGCGGGGAGCTTGTTGGCCGCTAAGGAAGCACAGGAAAAGGGGTTCACTCAGGTGCTATGGCTAGATGCCAATGAGCGGAAGTACGTGGAAGAGGTGGGCACCATGAACATGTTCTTCCTGATCGACGATGAAGTGATTACAGCCCCTTTGACCGGCAGTATCCTGCCAGGGATCACGAGGGATTCGGTTATCCACATGGTGAGGGACTGGGGCATGAAGATGTCCGAACGATCCCTGTCCATTGAGGAGGTCATCGCTGCAGCGAAAGACGGACGACTCCAAGAGGCATTTGGCACGGGGACAGCGGCCGTCATATCCCCGGTAGGTCAGATAACCTACAGGGGAGAGGACCATGTTGTGGCTGGAGGCAAAATGGGGGAACTCTCCCAGAAGCTTTACAATGAGATTGTCGCCATACAGTATGGGGAGAAAGAGGATCCTTATGGTTGGCGAGAGAAGATCGCCTAGTTTCCATCCAGAAGCGGCCTTTCTTGTGCCCGATGCGCTTGGACTCCCCAAGCTACGGGTGGGTCCCCGGTTTCATAAACTCCTGCCTCCCACGCCCCCCGCTGCTCGGGTGTGCCAGGGGGAGGGTTCATGATTCCGACCATAGAATGGGATGGCAAGCGTATTCGAATGATTGACCAGAGAAAGCTCCCTGGAAAGATCGAATGGTACACCTGCAAGGGGTACAGGGATGTCATGGAGGCGATTGAGAAGATGGTCATCAGGGGTGCGCCAGCCATAGGCGTTGCCGCCGCTATGGGCTTGGCCTCAGGGGCTGAAACTATAAGGGCGACTTCGTTCAACGCCTTCAGGAAGCAGTTTAGAAAGATGGCAGACCAGATGGTAAAGGCTCGGCCCACGGCGGTCAACCTGAAATGGGCCGTGGACAGGATGTGGCGATTGGTGGAGAAAATGACCACGAGGCCTGTGGGGGAGATCAAGAGGGCCCTTAGGCAGGAGTCGGAAAAGATTCTCGAACAAGATATAGAGATTAACCGAAGCATAGGTAAACATGGACAACAACTCGTACCGAGAAAGGCGAGCATTCTGACCCACTGTAATGCCGGATCACTGGCCACCGGTGGCTACGGCACAGCGCTGGGTGTGGTAAGGGCGGCCCGCGAGTCCAACAAATTGGTGGACGTGTTGGCGGATGAAACCAGGCCCTGGTTCCAGGGGCTTCGCTTAACCGCCTTTGAACTGATGCAGGATGGGATTCCAGCCACCGTGATTACCGACAATGCGGCCGGATCGTTCATGCGACAGAAAAAGGTGGACCTGGTCATCACTGGGGCGGACAGGATAGCCGCAAACGGAGATGTGGCCAACAAGATAGGAACCTATCAAGTCGCCGTATTGGCAAAGGAGAATAAGATCCCCTTCTATGTGGCCGCCCCCCTCTCCAC
>CP070840.1:724492-727095 GCA_020342025.1 Deltaproteobacteria bacterium | reverse complement strand
TCTCCCCCACCCTCAGGGCGGAGATGATGGAGACCCGCTCGGAGGCCAAGAGGAAAAAACTGGCTAAGCGGCTGAAGGTCATTGATGCGTTCAGGGAATCCAAGAATAGGCCGGAATGGACGATTATGGATGTCATACCCGTCTTGCCCCCCGATCTTAGACCTCTTGTCCCGTTGGATGGGGGAAGGTTCGCCACCTCTGATCTGAATGACCTCTATAGAAGGGTTATCAATCGAAACAATAGATTAAAAAGGCTATTAGAACTTAGCGCTCCTGAGATCATTGTGAGAAACGAGAAGCGAATGCTCCAAGAGGCCGTGGACGTCCTGTTTGACAACGGAAGACGGGGAAAAGTGGTTACGGGTGCCAACAAGAGGCCATTTAAATCCCTGAGCGACATGCTCAAGGGCAAGCAGGGGAGGTTTCGACAGAATTTGCTGGGTAAGCGGGTGGACTACTCAGGAAGATCCGTCATCGTGGTGGGCCCTGACCTCAGGTTGCATCAATGTGGTCTGCCCAAGAAAATGGCGTTGGAACTCTTCAAGCCCTTCATTTACAACAAATTGGATGAGAAAGGCCTGGCAACAACCATTAAGTCGGCAAAAAAGATGGTGGAGAGGGAGACCCCTGAAGTTTGGGATGCCCTTGACGAAGTGGTGAGGGAGTACTGCATCCTTCTAAACAGGGCTCCCACGCTGCATCGATTGGGCATTCAAGCCTTTGAGCCCATTTTAATAGAAGGAAAGGCTATCCAACTTCACCCATTGGTTTGTACGGCCTTTAATGCGGATTTCGACGGGGATCAGATGGCCGTGCACGTCCCCTTGTCCATTGAGGCGCAGATTGAGGCACGGGTCTTAATGATGTCCACAAATAACATCCTGTCTCCTGCCAATGGAGATCCGATTATCGTTCCCAGCCAAGATATCGTATTAGGGCTCTATTACATGACACGAGACAGGCCGTTTTGTAAGGGCGAAGGGAAGGTGTTTGCCAATACTGAGGAAGTGACGATGGCCCATGACGCGGGCGAGTTGGATTTGCACGCATCTATCAAATTGAGGATAAACGGGAAAATTGAGGAGACCACCACCGGTCGGGTCCTGCTCTATGAGATGCTTCCTGAGAAGCTTCCCTATCCACTCCTTAATAAAGTGATGACCAAGAAGGTACTGCGTATTCTTATTAATGAATCTTACCGGAGGGAAGGGATTAAGGCGACCGTCATCCTCTCTGACAGACTGAAGGATATCGGTTATAAATATGCGACGCTTTCCGGGGTGTCCATCTCTATGAAGGATATGGCCATTCCTTCCCGCAAAACAGAGATCATCGAGCATTCCGAGAGGGAGGTAAAAAAGATCGATGACCAGTACAAAGGCGGTTTGATCACGGATGGAGAAAAATACAATAAGGTCGTGGATATATGGGCTCAGTCTACCGAAACCATTGCTGCTGAGATGATGAGCGAGATGGCAATGGAGGAGGTGGAAGGACCCAAAGGCCAAAAGGCCAAAGCCAACAGTTTTAATCCCATCTATATGATGTCGGATTCAGGCGCCAGAGGAAGCAAAGATCAGATGCGGCAGCTGGCTGGGATGAGGGGTCTGATGGCCAAACCCTCAGGAGAGATTATCGAATCGCCCATCACTTCCAACTTCCGAGAAGGTCTCACGGTTTTACAATATTTTATATCTACCCATGGAGCCAGAAAAGGTTTGGCTGATACAGCCCTAAAAACGGCCAACTCTGGCTACTTGACCCGGCGACTCGTGGATGTGGCTCAAGATACTGTGATCACCATGGAGGATTGTGGGACTGTGGATGGCATCTGGGTAACCGCTCTCATGGAAGGAGGAGAGATTATTGAAAGGGTCGGAACCAGGGTCTTGGGAAGAGTGGCCCTTCAGGAAATCATCGACCCCATTACTGGGGAGCTACTCGTTTCAGCCAATGAAGAAATAGATGAAGAAAAGGTGGAGAAGATAGAAAATGCGGGATTGGAGAGAATTAGGATCAGGTCGGTCCTAACGTGCGAAGCAAAAAGGGGGGTATGCAAGAAATGCTATGGACGAGACCTGGCTCATGGTCATGAGGTCAACATTGGTGAGGCCATAGGCATTATGGCGGCTCAATCCATCGGCGAGCCAGGGACCCAGTTGACCATGAGGACATTCCATATTGGTGGAACCGCGAGCAAGCGGGTGGAGCAGACCACGGTTCATTCCAGGAATCCTGGGAAGGTGAGTTTTCTGGACATCAAGGCGGTCAAGAATGTGGAGGGTGACTATGTGGTCATGAATCGCAACGGGGAGATAGCCATATTGGGCAAAGGGGGACGTGAGATCGAACGATACCCCATAATCTACGGTGCGGTTCTAAAGGTGCGTGATAAGCAGCGGATTAAGGCAAATCAAATTCTTGCTGAGTGGGATCCCTTTACCATCCCTATCCTCACTGAAGTGCCGGGTGTGGTCAAATTTGGAGATATTTTGGATGGCGTGACCATGCAGGAGAGGCGAGACAATGTGACAGGAAAGATCAGCAGAGCCGTGGTGGAATCTCGCGATCTGGAGACGAGACCGCGTATTTCCATCAAAGAC
>CP070840.1:720337-724392 GCA_020342025.1 Deltaproteobacteria bacterium | reverse complement strand
GTGGGAGGGCTTGGATGTGGCTGCGATCCACCGACCGCGTATTGATTACGCTGAACCCGTGGCAATTATTATAAAACATGGATATTTTGTAGAGGTGACTGAGGTATCAGCGGCTTGGGCGAAGATCTGGTGCCGAAGGCGGGACTTGAACCCGCACGAGGTTTCCCCCACTACCCCCTCAAGATAGCGTGTCTACCAAATTCCACCACTTCGGCACAATACAATCGCTCTGCGATTCTGTAAAACGTCCGCCTGCGACGGACTTAAGAAGATCTCAAAAGATGAGACTTATTTTTTTTCAGGTACAACTGGGGCCGGGCTCTGCGTCTCTTGGGCCGCTGGAACCTCCGTCTGGGAAACGCCTCTCATAATGGACGTGGTCGCTCCCCGTCCGAAAAGGAAAGCAAGGCCTAAAGAAGTCAACATAAAAATGATGGCAATGGCTGCTGTTACTTTATGCAAAAAGGTGGTGGCTCCCCGGCTTCCAAATATGGCCTGGCTTGAACCGCCAAAGGCGGCCCCCATATCCGACCCCTTGCCTCTTTGGAGCAGAACGATCAATATAAGGGCAACGCACACCGAGATATGTATCAAAATGATAATAAGCTTCATTAACTGTCCCTTTGGTTTCTCCTTTGATAATTATTAAGCTCTGGTAGTATTACCAAAAAAAGTCCATTTTGCAACAGAAATTATGGATTCTCTCGCCCGCTCCCCCTCAGCTGTGCATGGGGTCGCTTGAGCCCCCAGAGAGCACGGAGAACGCTCCAGTAATCATTAGCCGCAGACACACGCAGACAAGCGCAGACAGGAAAGATCGCTTGCAGCTATATGGAGAACCGTATGAAAAAAATAAGCTAGCTTATTGTTTGTCATACGCGTCTCCATATCTCCCAATGTGAAAACATTGGGAGGCCCCGTTTCACGGGGCGCTCAAGCAATACTTCAGTAGATGATCAAAGAAATCCTGTCCATCCCGTCAATTATCTTCTTTGCACCTCTGCGCTCTCTGTGAGAGATATACAGAGATCGTTTCTTGGTCTCTAATCAAGTCGACTCTTAGAATATTGGGAATCGAATCGGAGGGAAATTACTGTTCTCTGAATCTGATGAGGGGAATAAAAGAATCTGCTTTCAGACTCGCCCCGCCCACGAGCGCGCCGTCTATGTCCTTCATGGACATGAGATCCTTCACGTTGTCCGGTTTGACGCTTCCGCCATAAAGGATCCTGATGAGATGGGCCGTTTCACTGCTGAAAGTCCCGCCTATCCATTCTCGAACAAAATGATGGACCTCCTGGGCCTGCTCGGGGGTGGCGGTACGACCCGTGCCGATGGCCCAGACGGGTTCATAGGCCAGAATGGTGGAAGAGGGTAGGGTTTTGTCGTCCATGAAGGTCTTAAGAGACCCCTCCAACTGTTTTCTGACCACCCGAAAGGTTTGACCCTCTTCCCTCTCATGAAGGGTCTCCCCGATGCAGATGATGGGAATTAAACCTAGCTGCAAAGCCGCGTTGGCCTTCATGTCGATCATCCCATCGGTTTCCTGAAAATGCATCCTCCTCTCTGAATGGCCCAAGATCACGTGGGTGCATCCAGCCTCTAGAAGCATGAGCGGTGATGTCTCACCCGTGTAGGCCCCGCGCTGCTCCCAGTGCATGTTCTGCGCAGCCAAGAAAATCTTTGCGTCTCCAATGATCCCCTTGACCGTGGCAAGGGCGGTGAATGGAGGGGCGACGAGGACATCCACGCCATCCAGGTCTTCAATGTCGTCCCTAATAGACTTAATCAGGGAGGCGGATTCCAGCAGGGTCAGATTCATTTTCCAGTTCCCGGCGATCAAAGGTATACGATCCGTCATGAATAGCCTCCAGCAATGTCTCTGAATTTCATATAATGTGCAAAATTATCCAGATACGCGCTCACCAGGATGCCACCAAGTGGAAATCTAAATGCTCCAATGCCAAAATTTTGGGACTTCTTTTTGACATTGATTTTGACTTTGCGCTTGGGCATTTGGAATTTACATGACTTCCCAGAAAGCGAAAGGCCTCTCTCGTTACAGGCCAAGGCAAAAGAACCCAGCGAAGGAAACACTAATTGCCTGCCATGTAGAGGGCCAGGTCTATCATGCGACATGAATAGCCAAATTCATTGTCATACCAGGACAAGACCTTGACCATGTCCCCTAAGGCCATTGTGGAGAGTGCATCCAGGGTGGAAGAGACCGAAGAACCATTAAAGTCAATGGATACTAGAGGTTCTTCGCAATAGGCGAGAATACCCTTCAAGCCTCCTTCGGCAGCCTCTCTCATGGCACTGTTCACTTCATCCGCAGTGGCAGGTTTGCTGAGTTGGACAACCAGATCCACCACAGATACGTTGGGCGTGGGAACCCTGATGGCCATCCCATTCAATTTGCCAGCCAATTGGGGGAGGACCAGGGAGACTGCCTTGGCAGCCCCCGTTGTGGTTGGGATCATAGAGATTGCGGCGGCCCGAGCCCTTCTAAGATCTTTATGGGGGAAATCGAGAAGGCGTTGGTCGCCCGTATAGGAATGCGTTGTGGTCATGAGCCCCTTTTCAATTCCAAAGTTATCCAGCAAAACCTTGCAGACCGGGGCAAGGCAATTGGTTGTGCAAGAGGCATTTGAGACAATGTGGTGTTTTGGGGGGTTATATTCCTGTTGATTCACACCCATCACGATAGTTATGTCGGGGTTGTTTGCGGGTGCGGAAATGATCACCTTCTTGACCCCAGCTTGCAGATGGGCTGAGGCCTTCTCTCTATCCCTGAAAAGGCCTGTGCACTCAAAAACATATTCAGCACCCACCTCATTCCAAGGAATCTTCGAAGGATCCTTTTCCCTATAAATCTGCACTTCCTTGCCGTTCACGATTAGAGAATGATCGGTGCCTGACAAATCGGCCTTCAACTTGCCTTGGGAGGAATCGTATTTCAACAGGTGTGCCAAGGTTGAAGGGTCCGTTAGATCATTTATGGCGACAAATTCCACGTCTTGATGGGAAAATCCTGCCCTAAATACCATTCTTCCAATTCGCCCAAAACCGTTTATTGCCACTTTCAGTGCCATGCTCTTCCTCCTTGCTGCTTATAAGTTGGGGAAAAATTGAAATGGTAGAAACAGATTTCTTAATTTGAGATCAAGCGGTAAGGATCTTGCCTTGAGAGGTTCAGGCCCATAACAATAGCATCCTCATGGGTATCAGGGTAATATCCTGGTCTGCGGTAAGCCTCTTCAAAGCCCAGTCTTTCGTATAGCCCTTTGGCGACCAAATTGGATGACCTGACCTCTAGCCAAATTTGTCGCATGCCTTTAGAGATGCCCGTCTCAATCATCTCTTTCAAAAGGTAATGTCCGAGACCCCTGCCCCTGTCATGTGGGTGAATGGCCACACTAATAAGCTGAATTTCCCTGTCAAACATCCAGAAGCAAATATACCCGGAAAAAACCTTTCCCATTATTAGCGCCCACAAATGGGAAATAGGATTTTCTATCTCAGACTTTAGGGCGTGAACAGTCCAAGGAGATGGAAAAGAGAGCTCTTCTACCTCAAGGATTTTTTGCAAGAAGAGTTGAAAGTTCTCCTTTGTGATGGTTACAAGAGAGGTCATTCCGACTCCAGGAGCTTGCTCGCCAAGGAAATGCTGGTTTTACCCGCTTCTTCTGCCATTTCGGCCAGTTTGCTCAGGTCCATATCGGCTCGATTCTGAGCAATGGCTATAACCATGGGCAGATTCACGCCGGTCAAGACCTCAATCATCTCTTCCTTAAGGAATGAGAGACTTATATTGGATGGTGTCCCCCCCAACATATCCGTCAAAATGAGAACGCCTTCGCCGGTATCCAGGACAGAGACCTTTTCCTCGATCATTTTGCGGATTTGTTCACTATCTGCTGTTTGGGTGATGGAGACGGCGTCTGCCGCATCCAGATGCCCAACGATGAATTCAGCCGCATTCAGGAATTCTCTGCCCAAGTTACTGTGGGTAACGATGAGTAAACCTATCATAATATAGACTTCTCTTCTCT
>CP070840.1:711162-720237 GCA_020342025.1 Deltaproteobacteria bacterium | reverse complement strand
CGGATATGATAACCGACAGAATTACGAGGTCTACTTGAGGAGACTGGCTGCCTCAGAAGAAGAGTTAGACCGGGCCATCATAGAGGAATTGGGTGAAGATGAGAAGCTTCGGGGGAAGATGGAGGCGGAACGACAGCAGGTCAAGAGGCTGAGCGAAAAGAGAATGGACCAGATTTTCCAGGAGATGATGTAAAGTCCAACAAGGGTGATGTTTTGCCGAGGGATATTGATAAAAGGTATGAGGCCGTCCTTTACCATGAGCAATCATGGGCCAAAGCTGTGTCGTTTGCGGCCATGAGACCAAAGCCCCTCACAGTCTGGGAGGTATTGATCCCCATCTTCATCATCTTCAATCACATGCGCCTCAAAGGTGCCAGAGAAGTATTTGCCCAGAACCTCCTCTTCACAAAAAAGTTGGCCCTGGATGCAGCCCTGGCCGTGACAAAAAACGGTCAGAGCAAAGCTCACGCCATGTCGCCCGTTGAGGAAAAGACGAAAGCGCTACTAGCCTCGGTTAAGGATGATATCTACTCTGAGCAAATCCGCCAGAAGCAAATGCAAGAGATCCATCTCCTCATTGATCATTACTGCCGGCTGCTTCAGGCCGAAGGGGAGGAGCATGCAACCCTGGTGGCCCATTCCTACAACAATCTGAATCAGTACAAATCCTTTCTCGAGGAGCTCAAGGGAGCCGAAGGGGAGGTCAATCGCGCCGCCGTAAAAACCCTTGGCAGTCAGGCAGACACCGAGACGCTATCCAGGATAGAAGCGGCCTCTCACCATATGAGACTGGAGACCGCCCAGAAAATCTTCCAAACCAGCCAGTAAATAGCCTTCTCGGAGTTTCTTCAACTGTATGAAACTATGGGTAATTTTATGCTATTCTCTTTTGCGCCGGTCCCATGGAATAATGGAATGGTGGCCTCCGGCTCCGCTTCCAGCCCGTAGGGCCTACAGGCCGGAGGGTAGAGCCTACGCCTCGGAGAGAATAGTGAAACGTTGGTGGTGAAACCGGAAAAATACCGTTGAATTGTCAACGATACCTTCGAACCCATCATTCCATTACTCCAGTACTCCATCACTCCAATTGCCAAGCGAATTTGGAATGTTGAACACGGAAGAACGTCGTCTGGTTTATGAGCACGCCTATTTACCGGAGCACCTGCCCGATTATGTGGAGGCGATCTCCGGTGCGGAAGTGCACCTTCAGGCCGACGATTACCTCTGCTTTTCGCGAGGAAGCCACCTTATCTTTATCGGTTACCCATTAAAGGATGAAACCAGTGATATTGAAAGGGCCTACCAGGTTGCCTGCGAGCGCTTCCGCCCATCGACCCTGGCGATTATCGCCCCGAAAATCTGGTTGCCGCCTCAAAAGTATGAGGCACAGCCGGAAGACAGCTACTATCGACTGGACCTGCCCCTGGTATCCATTGATGCAGAAGTGGCCTATATGGTGCGCCGGGCAGGCCGCGAGCTACGAGTTGAAGTGGGCGTGTTCGGCAAGGAACACAACAGACTGGTTAAGGGTTTCATTTCAGGGCGCGAGTTGGGCCAAGAGCAAAAAAAGATCTACAGGGAAATTCCCAGCTATTTGAAGCGATCTAAGACCGCCCATCTCCTGGAAGCCAGGAAGGGGGACCGTTTGGTCGCATTTAACATCGTGGACATGGGCTCCGCCCATTATGCCTTCTTTCTTTTCAACGTCCGATCCATGAAATCGCACGTGCCCGGCGCCTCTGATCTTCTCTTCCATGAGATGGTCCGTCTGGCCGAAAGGGAAGGCAAAGAGGCCTTGAACCTGGGACTGGGCATCAACCCCGGTGTTCGCCGCTTCAAAGAGAAATGGGGCGGAAAGCCCTTCCTCACCCATGCCTCTGCCCTGGTCACCCGGAAACCCCTTGAGATGGGCAGACTGGCGGATAAACTTTGAAGACAAGTTTGGGATATATTGCTTTTTACGTAAGGCTCCTGCCATGCCTATTTCGGATTTCATATAGACTTCCCGTGACAATTCCAAATGTCCAATGCCAAATGCCAAAAGACCACCCTTTGGGCTTTTGATTTTGAAATTTATTGGAGCCTTGAAATTGGACATTTGACATGGTCAAAGTATGCTGTCAAACCCAATCTTACTATTGAACTGTATCTCCGTGTTTAGTAGCCCTGACTTTTCAGAAACTCTATAATCTCCCTGTTGACCCCTTCTGGTCGTTCGAGGGGTAAACAGTGACTGGCCTCTTCCACGATGACCAGTCTGGAGTTGGATAGGGTGGCATGAAGGAGGCGGGAAAAGTGCGGTGGCGTTCGCGTATCTTTGTCGCCCACCATGATTAGTGTGGGTGCTTTGATATCTTTCAGCTGTTTACCAGCGCCCCAGTTCCAGATGCTTTTGGCCACTTGGAAGTAGTTCTCCCCGGGGTTTTTCCTCACCTCAGACATGACCCAATCTTGGACTTCCTTTGACGCTTTGGGTGAAAGCATCTTTTGCACTTCTCGCTCGAGCCATATTTTCTGGCTAGGGAAATCCCCTGACGCCCTGTCGTATTTCCGCGGTGCGGTGAAGTCCATTAAAAGGCTGAGGCGAGCCTGTAGATACTGCAGGATGATCCTCCGCTTCAATTTGGCATTCCGATGACCCCGAGTGGCAATGAGGACTAAGGCCTTCACTTTGGATGGGTGCTTCAGGCAATATGCGATAGATATCATACCCCCCAGCGACCACCCGACCAGGACCGTTTCAGATATCCCCACCTCACGGAGAAGAATCTCTAGGTCCTTTGCAAATCCATCCACAGAATAGGGCCTCACAAGTTCGCTCGACTGCCCGTGGCCACGGACATCCAAGGTCAGGACCCGATATTCCCGGGACAACGCCGGCACCTGCCAACGCCACCATCCATGAGAGGCCCAGGCCCCGTGAATAAGAACCAGAGGGCGGCCCTTTCCCCTTACATCATAGAAAAGTCTGCCCTCTTCCATGTCCACAAAAGGCATTTCTATTTCCTTCTTTGGCTATTGGATTTTCAAAAATGCTGTATTGGGGTTAATAAATGGGAATTCCGGGGAGGCGATCATACATCTGGGAATATTTGTTCCACTTCCTGCAACCTCGCTTCTTTGGAGACCTCCTCCACTCTGCCAAACCAAGTGAGCCTTTCCTGCTTTGATCCCTTTTTCATGGTGGCAATGGCGGCCTGAATCACCTCCTGTTCTGACCTTTGAAGCCTGTTGAGGAAAGCAAGATATTTCTGTCTGGTCTCGTAGGTTGTTCTGATCATCTCTGCATACTTCTTTCCTTTTGAATTCAGAAGATGGAGGTAATGATCTATGAGCAGTTCAATCTCTTGCAGTTGCTTGCGGCGGAGCTTTTCCGTGTAGTATCCCTTTCTCTCTTTGTCTAAAAGCTTTTTCGTCTTAACTTCTACCAGACGAAATTGCATGGCATGGCTTCCACCTCCTTCTATCTCCTTTGCGGCATCCAAGGCCATTCGCTTCGTGAAAAGGAGATTCTTGCGAGTCAAAATGAGATTTTTCTTGTAGACCATGTAATGAATAAGAAAATTGGGAAAAAGGAGTATCCCCCAGCCAAGCTTGATCCTACTGGCATCAACGAGACTGCGGGCAATTTTGTTCGCCTGATGGACTTCGTGATTCCAAATAACGCGGGAACTCCCCATACCGACACCTATGGCACGAAGAGTAAAAAAAAGGAATCTTGATGTCAATGGGAAGGTGTGTAACATGGAGTGAACTTGCGCTTCTAAGATTTCATGACTAAGATACACGTTGGTAAGGGGAGATTTCTGAGGCCCTGAGTGGGAAGGAGGATGATTCTCTATGGCGGCTCAGTTTCAATTAAGAATATTGAAGCAGCTGTTCCGGACCCAGCAGACGAGAGAAGCCAAGACCAAACCCCATAATAAAAGGCGATGGCGGTTGCTGCAGGTGGAATCCTCCCTTGCCTGTAATCTCAAATGTGTTATGTGTCCCTGGAGGGGCATGGGTAAGACGGCGGGTAACGGCATTATGTCCCAAGAGGTTTGGGAAGCCATACGACCCTATTTATCTCAGGTTCTCTCGGTGGATTTCACCGGTGGTGGTGAACCTCTCCTCCAACCTCGTTTGGAAGAATGGATAAGGGAGGCAAAAGGGGCTGGATGCGAGACAGGGTTCTTGACCAATGGGCTCCTTATGAAGAAAGAAAAATTGGAACGGTTGGTCCGCACAGGCCTGGACTGGATCGGCGTGTCCATGGATGGGGCCACCAGAGAAGTGTACGAGGAGATTCGACGCGGATCCGACTTCGAACGGGTTTGCGAAAATCTAGCCAATTTGGCAACGCTTCGCGTAGGGAAAGTGCCCAAGACCATGATCAACTTCGTCCTCATGAACACAAACTTCCACCAGGTGGAGGAAATCGTAAGACTGGCCGCCCGCCTGGGCGTGGATCAGGTGAACTTCAAGCAGTGCGACGTCATCCGTGGAGAGGAGGGCAAAGGATTGGGTCTTTTCGCCAGAAAAGAAACAAAGGAGGTGATCCGCCCGAAAAAGGCCCTCGCCAAGGCACGTCGCTCTGCCAAGAAACGGAACGTACGGACCACGGCCTTCTCATTCACCCCGGAGGAGCTCCCGGTGTGTGACCAGGATCCACGGGATTCTCTCTTCATCCGCTACGATGGCCTTGTGGCGCCTTGTATCAATCTCGCCTACGGAGGACCGACCACCTTTTTGGGCCAGGAAGTGATTATGCCATCCACGCATTACGGCCATCTCCCAGATGAAGATCTGCTGGACGTGTGGGAAAGCGACGGCTGTAAGTGGTTCAGAGAACGGTTCCAGAGTAGGGTCCATGTGCACGATGACACGATTGTGGAGAGTCTGGTGGATGCATCATCCAACCGCCAGAGGATTTCTCAAGCCGCCAAAGAGGCCATGCCTCGTGCGCCGGAAGGCTGTAGGGTCTGCCACTACCTGTTCGATATTTAGGGAGGATCTGCCGCAAACCGAGCGGTATCAGATGTTAAATCGATGCCTCTTTCCCCTCTGGTTTTCCCAAATTTAGGTACTCGGGTAAAGGACGGGACAGCAATCTCTTCACCTCTTCGTGACAGGTGAGATCATAGGTGATGGGGGTGATGGTAATTCTATTCTCCCTCAAGGCCATCGCATCCGTATCAGGGCGTTCTTCTTCAACCGGAGTTTCACCCGTAAGCCAGTAATAGACATTCCCCCTCGGATCAACCCGACGCTCATACCTTTCCCTAAACCGACTCATACCTTGCCTGGTTATGGATACCCCCGTAATCTTGTCCGCGGGGACGGCGGGAATGTTTACGTTTAGAGCCGTCCCCTTCTTTAGACCATTCTCCGCGATGAATCGGATGATCTCGCGACTGAACCGGGCCGCAAACGCGTAATCCGGATTTTTCTCTCTACCGAGAGATATGGCCGCAGCGCCTATGCCCAAGAATGCCCCTTCAGTGGCTGCCGAGACCGTTCCTGAATAGAGGACGTTGACGCCCACATTGGCGCCCCAATTAATCCCTGAAAGAATGATATCTGGGGGTCTTTCTAAGAGCTCCTGTACGGCGATTTTTACACAGTCCGCGGGTGTCCCTGTTACGCCATACCCGAACAATGCCCCGTTTTTGTGTACCACCTTAACCCTCAATGGGTACGCCAGGGTGATGGCGTGGCCCACAGCACTCATTTCCGATTCCGGTGCCACAATATCCAGGTCAAAATCCCCATTCAACTCCTGATAAAGGGCCATAAGGCCAGGGGCATGAATTCCGTCATCGTTGGTCAGCAGAACTTTCATGGCCTCACCTCTGTCAAATTTTCCCCTGTATACCACTTAAACCGAATTTCGCAAAGTATAAGGGCCATGTAAAGCGCTCCCACCAGAGATCGGGGCCTTTTGGCATATCTTTGTAAAATTCTGCGATGGGCATCATGGCTCGCTTTTTGTTAAAATACTGATATATGATTGCTTCTGTTCTTAATCTCCTGTATATCTAATAAGATTGTCGTCAAGGTAACGTGATGAAACAGGGCTTGGTGACTTGAAAAAGGACGTTCAAAAAAATACCTCTCAAAGGGAACTGGATACCATCCTCAGGTTCGGTAGCCTGATCAATTCCTCTCTAAATATCGAGGATGTGCTCGATCACGCCATGAAGTGGGCTGAAGATTTCATGGAGGCAGAGGCCAGTTCTGTTTACGAACTGGACAAGGAGAGGAATGAAATCTTCATCCGCCTGGCCAGAGGCGAAAAAAAGGAACCCGTGAGAGGAATCCGGCTTAAAGTGGGCGAGGGGATCGCGGGTTGGGTCGTGAAGACGGGTCGTCCCGTGGTGAGTCAAGATGTGAAGAAGGATAAAAGGTTCAGCGACAAATATGACAAGAAAACCGGCTTCAAGACCAATTCCATGATCTGTGTCCCACTCATTGTAAAGGATGAACCCATTGGCGCGCTTCAGGTCATAAACAAAAAATCCAAGAAACCCTTCACCCAGGCGGATTTTAGGCTCCTGACCGGCATGGCCCAGCAGATCGCCGTTGCCATGGAGAATGCAAAGCTTTACCGGCGTCTAGAGGAGGATTTTGCCCTAACCACCCAAGAGCTCAAAATCACCCAGGAGAAACTATTCCGTTCTGAACGCCTCATGGCCATGGGTCATCTCGTTCAGGGGGTTGCCCATGAAATCAGAAACCCTATTATGACCATAGGCGGTTTTACGCAGAGGCTGAAAAGGGAATTGGGAGCGGAGCACAAACTTCAACAGTACGTGGACATCATTCTGGAGGAGGCAATCCGCCTGGAGAAGCTGGTAAAACAGGTGAACGAATTTATGAATGTCCAATCCGCCACCCTCAGTATGGACAAAGTCCCTCCGGTTGTGGATGAGGTTAACAAGTTATTTGAACCCATGGCCAAAAGACAGAATGTACAGATTGTAACGGATATCGATGGAGACACGCCTCTTATAAACATGGACTCGGCCCAGTTGGTAACCGCCCTTTCCAATATTGTGGAAAATGCCCTAGAATCCATGTCCAGGGGTGGTACACTGACACTGGGTGTTAATCGACAAAACAATAATGTCCTGATCACCGTGCGGGACACAGGATGTGGTATTCCTGCAGAACAATTAGACGCAATCTATGACCCATTCGTCACGTCAAAGACGAGAGGAGCCGGTTTGGGATTGAGCATGGTGCACCAGATCATCATGAATCACCATGGTGAAATCAAGATAAGTAGTCAGTTAGAGAAGGGAACCATTGTAATCATTCGACTGCCCGTACCTATGGGTGAAAAAGGATGAGATAGGCCATGAAAAAGCGAGGGAGAAAACGGATTTGGTCGCTCCTCATTATCCTGCTGGTCCTGGTGGCCGCGGGTCTGGCGGCATATTTCCTTTTCCAGGAAAAAGAACGTGGGGAGAGAAAAGGAGAGGAAAGAAAAACAGAGGAGAGAACGGCCAAGGAGGAAAAGGCAGAGGAAAAGCGGGCACCTGTGGAAGAGCCGGCCCCCATTCAGAAAGAAGGGGCACCTCAAGTGGCCGCCAAAACACCGGCAAAGGGGGAACCGCCACTGACAGAAGGGTTCAAAGAGGGTAGGCCCTCTGAAAAGGAAGATTATTGCAGCAAAGTTGAGAATAGCGTTCTGGACTTTTTCACCTATATAAATAAGGAGAGATATGTCCGAAATTTGGAAGCGGATATGGATTCTTATGAACGCTTTAAGCGTGTGATGATGAAACTCTCCTCAGAACCACCCGTTCCTGCGGGAGAAAACATGGACACCTTGATCATGACACGAAATATCTACCACTTCTACAGGCTCTTAGAAAACGAAGACCTCAGACTGATTAGAGAAATTATGAGAAACGAGGCGGATTCCTTGGAACTGAATATGGACATATTCTACAGGTGGCTTATGTTGGGAGACCAGTGCCCAGACCCCAAAAAAACGAGGCCTTCCTTAGACGTCTTGTATCAATACGCCGGTTTCTTCTTAAATACCATCGGTGGGAGGGCCTATCTCTATAGAAGGCCACTGAATGTCAGGCTTCTGATCAGCTATTATGCCCTTTTGATCGTCCATGAAGCAGACAAGACGGGAAAGAACAGTTACGGCATTGATGTGTTCCCTGAGATCACTCCTCTGGCCAGAGAAATCAGCCTCTATCCAGATTTTCATTTTCAAAACGAGTATATCCTCCAACTGACCCAGCTTCAAAATTACTATCTCAAGAGAAGATAAGAAAATGCCACCGCTTCGCGGCTGCATTGGAGTATTGGAGTGCTGGAGTATTGGATGAGTACTGAAGGATGTTTTTTCCGTTTTACCCCACCACTCCAAAACTCCATTACTCCATCACTCCAATTCTTATATTTTTCTCCCTATTTCGCGAAATATCAGCTGAAGCCTATTTGCAATATTCCCCAACCTATATCTATCTAACTGTAGCGTCTCGCTGTCTGCATAAAGATCCTGGTTGATCTCAATCTGCACGGCCATCCTACCCTTTTTCACGAGATCTAGACCATAATGGGTGGTAATAAAGCCCCCAGAATAAGGCTGGTTTACGGAAACAGAAAATCCTGCGTTGATAAAGGCCTCTTTCATCATTTGAAGGACTTCTGCCGGACAGGTAATGTCACCCAGGGCGGGATTTGCCTCTCCTCTGGGATTCCCATTATTCCCAAGAACGATATCTTTTCTCCATCGGAGGGGATCCGGGGCCCCAGATGGCCCGATAGGGACCAAGGAATGGCAGTCAAATAGGACTTTCATCTCCGGATTCTCTATCGCCTCTCTCAGTCTATTGTGATAAGGCCAGTAATAGGCCTTTAGCCGCCTTTCCACCTCAATCTCTTCGGGTCGGCAGTTCTCCTTGTAGATATGTCTTCCATAATAATCCACCTCTGGAACGACGCCCTTGGGATCACGTTGCTTAAAATCCCTATTGAGATCCACCACGAGGCGACTCCATCGGGACCAAAGCGCAACGGTCACCGGAAGTTGGGTAAAAACCTCTCTGGCACCCAGATCGGTTGATT
>CP070840.1:708000-711062 GCA_020342025.1 Deltaproteobacteria bacterium | reverse complement strand
TAAAGAACCAGGCACAGGCCGATGTGGACAAGGCAGAGTTGGCATACGATTTTGCCAAAGAAGACCTGAAGAAATATGGAGAGGGAGAATATCCTAATCAGTTGAAGGAAGCGGAATCAAAGCTTACTCTGGCAAAGGAGGAAGCTACCAGAGCCCAGGAAAAGGTGGAATGGTCAAGGAAGCTCTTTAAAGAAAAATACATCTCAGAGACCGAGCTGGAGGCCGACGAGCTTACCTTGAAGAGAAAAGAACTGGACGTGGAATTGGCCAAGAACAATCTGGACCTGCTGAAAAATTACACACACAAACGGAACTTGGCACAACTCGAAAGTGATGTCAAGCAGGCAAAAATGGCACTCGATCGTACCATTCGCAAGGCTAAGGCGGATGTGGTGCAGGCCAAGGCCAATCTTGAGGCCAAAAAAGCCGAATTCGAGCGACAAAAGGATAAGTTGGAGAAAATAGCAATCCAGATTCAAAAAACTAAAATATATGCGCCGGCTGACGGACTGGTCATACATGCCACCAGCACTTCGGGTGGAGGTCGGAGGAGAGGAGTTGAACCGCTCGAAGAAGGTCAAGAGGTCAGGGAGCGACAGGAGTTGATTCATCTCCCCACGACGTCATCAGCCATGGTCGAAGTGGGCATCCATGAGACCAATCTGGATAAAGTCCGTATCGGTCTCCCTGTCAAGGTTACGGTTGATGCACTCCCCGAAGAGACATTTTGGGGAAAGGTTGCGAGGATCGCCCCCCTCCCCGATGCGCGAAGTGCCTGGTTAAATCCGGATCTGAAAATCTATAACACGGATATCTATCTGGAGAACAACAGCGATGTCCTTCGGACAGGCATGAGCTGCAAGGCAGAGATAATCATTGAACAGCACGAAGAGGCCACATATATACCGATTCAGGCGGTCCTGCGGGTGGGAGGAAAGCCGACGGTCTACGTTCTAAACCACAACAATCTTGATCCCAGGACGGTTGACATCGGCTTGGACAACAACAGAATGGTCCGGATCATCAGCGGCCTGGAACCGGGGGAGGTCGTATCGCTGACGCCGCCCCTAGCCGCCGCTGCCGTTGAGCCTAACGAATATTCCGATGATATTATGAAGGATATTATTCCCGCAAAAACCGAGCCACAGCCATCCTTGGAAATGATTGGCAGGGGAGCAACTCAGGAAAGAAGACCGGTAGGGGAAGATATCCCTCCCGAAAGAGTTGACGAGGAAGGCCCCTCACAGGATGCTTCAGCGGCCCGTGGCGATCGGGGACCGCTCAACCTTACGCCGGAGGAAAGAGAAAAGAGGCGTCAATTCTTTGAAAGCCTATCTCCGGAAGAGAGGGACCGATTTCAGAACATGTCGCCCGAGGAGAGAAGAAGGTTCCGTCAGGAACGTATGGGGAGTCAATAGGTCATGGGGACGCCGATGAACAAAATGAAACTATCAAGGTCTCATGAGGACATCGTCAAGCTGGAAGATGCCTATAAGATTTACCAGATGGGGAGCCAGGAAGTAAGGGCTCTGGCCGGTGTGACGGTCTCTTTTGAACGGGGCAGCTTCTGGGCCATCATGGGGCCGAGCGGTTCCGGAAAGAGCACCATGATGAATGTCCTGGGCTGCCTGGATCGCTTAACGAGGGGATCCTACTTTCTGGAAGACCATGATGTGAGCACCCTTGGCGACGATGCCCTCAGCGAGTTTCGGTTAAAGCACCTGGGGTTTATCTTCCAGAGTTTCAATCTCATCCCCCAACTGACCGTCCAGAGAAATATCGAGTTGCCCCTCTACTATCTGGGATGGGATTCGACACGGAGTGCCGAGCGTGCCCGAGAACTCGCTTTCAAAGTGGGACTCGAAGAGAGACTGGATCATCGCCCTGCAGAACTCTCCGGCGGCGAGATGCAGCGGGTCGCTATTGCAAGGGCACTTGCCAACGACCCCCAGATCCTTTTTGCCGATGAACCGACTGGGAATCTGGACACCAGAACAGGGGAACAGATTATGGAGTTACTGGTTGAATTACATTATCAAGGAAAGACCATCATTATGGTGACTCATGAATCCCACATTGCGGCCCACGCCCGGAAAAGGCTGTACATGAAAGATGGGATTATTGAGGGGATTGGTGGAGAGATTGATAAGACACACCAGGCTTGTTAGAAATGTCTTGCTGGGCATTGAGAATCTCCTGCTCCACAAACTTCGTTCATTCCTGACGATGCTGGGGGTCGTCTTTGGGGTGGGAAGCGTTGTCGCCATGCTTGCCGTGGGGGAGGGCGCCAGCAAGGAGGCCCTGGAGCAGATCCGAAAACTGGGAAGCAACAACATCATTATTACAGCAGTCAAATCCGTGGAGGAGGAAACGACAGGCACAACCGGATCATTTATGAGCGTCTACGGGCTCACCTATGCAGACCATCTCAGAATGTCTGAAACAATGAAGACGATAAGAAAGACCGTCCCCGTTAAACTGGTTCGCAAAGAAGGATTTCTGAAAGCGCGGATCCTTGAACTCCGTGTTGTAGGGACCACACCTGTATGGTTTGATCTGGTGGAAAGGCCCATAATTGCTGGACGTGTTCTCATAGGATCTGATGTAGATGGCCAGGTCCCCATCGCGGTTCTCACGGAATATGGTGCCCGAAGGCTCCTGGCCACCGAAAACACCATCGGTCAGACCCTCCGGATAGGCAGCGACGCATTCAAGATCGTTGGCATCGTCAAGAGCGAAGCGGGTGAGGCCGCAAACATCCAGTTGCCAGACCAGCAGGTGGATGCCTATATCCCCATCGATGTGGCACGCGTATACTACGGGGATATAAGCTTTCGACGTACCTCTGGATCCTTTGAAAGGGAGATGGTGGAATTACACCAGATCATTGTTCAGGTTGATTATACAGAGAACGTGGAAAAAACCGCAGGGGGGATCGAGGAGATGCTGAAACGTTTTCATAAAAAGAAAGACTACATGATTAGTGTCCCTCTGGCTTTGCTTAAACAGGCTGAGGCTACAAAGAGGACCTTCAATATCGTCCTGGGCTCCATTGCCTGTAT
>CP070840.1:704701-707900 GCA_020342025.1 Deltaproteobacteria bacterium | reverse complement strand
GTCCGGTGGAACTCTTTCTGAGATACGGGCCTGAAAAGAGAGCACCGGACGAATCCCAATGCCCTGTTTCCATAATCGGTAGCGGTGTGGTACTTTTTCCGAAAGAGTCATATCACAAAAAGAAATTCCACAGTGCTTCGCCGTGGTCTGATTTTGAGGGATTGCGCCCGGGAGCCCCTGGCAGAATGGATCATTCCCAGATAGACAGGACAGGGTTAATCCCTCAAAATCAGACCAGTTGCACGGAGCCCAATGGATATGCCCTTGAAGAAAGGGTACCACACCGCTGCAAGCCACGAAGCTAGCTAGTTTCAAAGATCTAAATTGTTACCAAGACGGAAATCAGCAGTTTGTGGGGTATCGCTGAGATGGTGGATCAGGGTGCCCCATATTGTTGGGCCATCATGGTGAGATAGGGAGGTACGAAGGCGAGGGCATAGACCACCAGAAGGCCGGAGCCGCCGGCATTTAGGACGAGCAAGAGGAAGACAAACAGTGCAGCCGGAAGACGCAATAAAAGGGCTTTCCTCTCCACGTGTCTTCCTGCGCCGCGTTGCAGGATAGTATAGACCAATGCCAGCGAAAGGACCCACACGGCGCCAACCGCAACTAGGGTGTTTGCAGAAGTATTGACCCACCGCAGCGCCCCCCACCAGGTCGCTAAGAGCAGCAGGTGAGTCCCAAAGACGGGGAACATCAGAAGCAATAAGGCCCGCCATTTTGATCGGTTTGGTCGCATTGCCCGTTGAAGCACAAAAGTACAGCAAAAGGTGAAGTACCCCCAGCCAAGAATTCCGATGGGTGGGACATGGAATATCCCGGGCTCGTTCCATGACCAGAGGCCGGCATTCACGGCCACCGGCTCAAGAAGCGCAGCATCCGTGCATACGATGGCACCAGCGACCAGCGGGACGAACTTGTGCTGCGGACGCAGAAGCTGGGATGCCAGGTCCCCTGCGGAGTGTATAATGACAGGCCAGATGAGAATGATGAGAAAGGGGACCTGATCTAGGAACAGACTCCAGGAGGGACTATAACTGTAGAATTTGTAAAGGAGAATGCAACTTTCTTCCACAACCCAACATGCAACCGAGACAAGGGCAAATCTGGCGAGAAATTGTTTGGGCTCGGCCTGGTCTATAATGCAGAATAAAACGTAGAAGGTAACAAGGGCAAGGGCAGTCAGTTGCAGGAGCAGCATGCCTAGAATCCCGCGCCCGGCAGATCAGCTAGAACCCATAGATGATAGATAATGAATAGAACGGCTCCTATCCATGTGAGCACAATGCAGTCCTTCGCTGAAATCCCCCGACGCAGGGCACGTTTGTACACTACATACTGAATGGCGGGAGCAGCGGCCATGATGAAGATCCGCCAGGGAACAAAACCGGACAGATAGCCGACGGCAAGAACGGCCATGGAACCGAAGAGAAGACCATCCACGATGTGAATGGCCGTGCGTTCTCCGTGTACCGCGGGATAGGTTCGAATCCCGGCCAACTTATCGCCTTGCAGGTCCCGGAGATCGTATATCACCTCATAGCTGAGTACAAAGAGAAGGAGAAAAAGGGCCGAGAAGAGCACGGTCACCCAGGTGATGCCTGGTGGAAAGTGATGCAAACCCTTTTCCCAGGCCAGGGTGGCGAGTGGGTATCCAAGAACGGTGAAGAGGAAGCCAACGGCAGAAGTGATGTTTTTCCAGAAGTACTGCTGCTTAAGACGGCGCCCCCCAGGCAAGAGGGGCCAATTGTAGAAGAGACCCATCAAGTGGCATATAACCCGGAGGGGTGTGATTGCGGGATTCAGGAGGTGCACAACCACAAGGGAGACAAGCAAAAGGGCAAAACAGAATCCCAGCAGCAGTCGGCGATGCCGCATGATGAAATCTGTGCCACGGATCTCATTAACCTCGTCTTCTTTGAGGTCCACAATACGGTTGAACAGATTGACAAAGTACCAGTCCAGGGCGCATACCCCTGTCAGGAACCACGGATATTTGCCCATAAATAGCCAGCCAAAGGTAAAGGTACCGAGCGCCGCGATAAACGTAATGTGAAGTCGACCCACTGAGGCAAATGCACAGAGGGACCCTTTTCTTTCCAACTGGCCCATTTCGCGATCAACCGGCAACCTTGCTGCCCATGTCATTTGGATCTCCTCCTCCAGGTGGAAACATTTAACCTTATCTCCTTGATTTGTCAAGGAAAACTGGAGGTCGGAGTGTCTTGAAATTGGTAAATCAAATTAGTGGGTTATGGAAATCCTCCCTTTCATTAGGACCTCTTTTTGCTAAACCCACTCTTAATGCACAAAGGACCCGGATAACGGCCACAGGAAAACTCAAAATTAATACGAACGCTATAGCAAGCTTTAGGCGGTCATTGCGAGCCCGCAGGGCGTGGTAATCTCGACGCATATGAGATGGCCCCTCGGCCGTGAGTCCTTCGATGCCTCGACATTGCTCAGCATCGACCCTGAGCTATGTCGAAGGGTCGACTTTGCTCAGGACCGTGAGTCCTTCGACTTTGCTCAGGACCGTGAGCCTGCCGAACGGCCTGTCGAATAGCAGATGATCCCTTGATGCTGGATCAGGGATCTCTGTTTTATCTTGACGCATTAGGGCAGCAAGGCTTAAGCTTATATAGATAGAAGGAAAGGGAAAGGACTCAAAAACAAGACACATGATCTCAGAGGTGATCAAATTTCTCACAATCGATCTCTGGAGAATCCGATCCAGGGATCTCCCCCGTTCAAGATGGTTTCTGGTCCGGTTACTGAGAATCTGCGTCCTCTCTATCCGGGGACTCATTGAAGATAAGGGTCCCCTGCGGGCTTCTGCATTGACTTTTTGGTCTTTGCTCTCCGTGGTTCCAGTCGCTGCCATGCTGTTCGGCATTGCTAAGGGCTTTGGGTTCGAAAGGACGTTGAAAAGCCAGCTGATGGAAAAATTGGAGGGCCAAGAGGAGGTGGTCAGCTGGATCATCAAATTTGCCGAAACCACACTGGAGACCACAAGGGGTGGTGTGATTGCGGGTGTGGGCATGTTGTTTCTCTTGTGGACGATTATAAAGGTGCTCAGTAACATTGAGCATTCATTTAATGACATCTGGGGCATAAAGAAAGCGAGACCTTTCACAAGAAAAGTAACCGATTATCTCTCCCTCATGCTTATCGGTCCTGTGCTTTTTATCATGTCCAG
>CP070840.1:701629-704601 GCA_020342025.1 Deltaproteobacteria bacterium | reverse complement strand
TCAAGGATTTAGCCAAAGAATAATTGATGTGTAACCCATTAGAAAGGAGGTAGATCATGGTTATTGGAAAGGCGATGACACGACGGTCTTTCTTGAAAGCGACCGCCACATTCACGGCTGCGTCATTGTTGCCCTTAAAGCTCGTTGACGTTTGTTGGGGACAGGATGGAGAAAAATTCACCTTTGGCGTCATTTCTGACTCCCATCTCACCCAAATCAAGGGCACAGAATTTGTGAATAACTTTGACAAGGGACTACAGCAGGCGGTTGCTGAGATAGGGCTCATGTGGCCACAGCCTGATTTTATAGTGTTCGGTGGCGACCTCGCTCAGCTCGGCAAGAAAGAGGAGATCGATCACGGACTGGAAATGCTTTCCAAGATTGAGGTCCCTATAAAGTTCGTCATTGGAGAACATGACTTCTATCTGGATATGGGGAGATATTGGGAAGAGAAAGTGAGCAAGCTTTACTATAGCTTCGATCATAAAGGCGTTCACTTTGTCGCACTGAACAGCATCCTTACCTATGAAGATTGGATTAAACGCTGGCGCACACCCGAAGAGCGAATGCTGCAGATGGCTCGACTGGACAATCCCCAAGGCTCGCCCTTCATGGTGGGACTCGAGCAGATCAACTGGTTGAAAAATGACCTTTCCAAGGTGAGCCATGATACGCCAATCATTGTTCTATCTCATTCTCCCCTTTACAAGGTCTTTAAGCCCTGGAACTTCTGGACAGACGACGCAGAGGTGGTCCAGGGCTTGCTCAGGCCATTCAAAAAGGTGACGGTTCTGCATGGCCATGTCCATCAGATCCTCTACAATCAGATCGAAAACATCAGCTTCCAGGCCTGGATGTCCACCGCATGGCCTTGGCCGTATCCGGTCAGCTACAACCAGAAGGTGAACATGGTTCCCAACATAACCGTATTCATGAATCGGGCCGACCCCTTTCATGAAAGAGACGCCACGGGGTGGTCCCAGGTTGCCGCTGAAGCGGGCCGTGTATCTCAGCATTTTGATTTATGGGAAAACACCTCAAGAACCATAGTGTACGACGAAAAGGCGGGGCATTTCGTGGATTCACAGTACCAGGATCCTTCAAAGCGAATTCCACCACAAACCCATTATTAATCCTCCAATTGAGCATTTCCGCTCAATTGGATCGTTATCAGTTAATCGTTAATGGTTATTTGTTTTAACGTGTTTATATCGAAATCCTCATTTAGTCACATGGACTACTAAATAAATCGTGACGGGATCTCTTCAAATAACGCTAACATATAACATTGAACGCCCCGTTGAGCAGGAATGCTCACTAGGGACCATACCTAAGGGAGGATTCTCATGCGACACAAAGTCATTCTCTGTGTAAGTCTCGTGTTTGTCTTAGCGGTTAGCTTAATCCCAGGCCTTGAAGCCGATGAATTTAAGAAGGAAGATCTCAAGAAATGGCAGGATGCCTTTATGGATGTGGTCATAGAAGGAGAAAAACTCTTTCACAGTGCACTCGGCACTAATAGTGTCTCCTGCGATATGTGCCACCCGAACGCATCCAATACCCATCCAGAAACCTATCCCAAGTTTCAAAAACAAATAGGTTCTGTAGCCACCTTGCGGGATATGATCAATTGGTGTATTGAAAATCCCCTGGAAGGTGAGCCCATGAAACTGGACGATCCCAAAATGATTGCCTTGGAAGCCTACATTACATGGGAGAGACGAGGGGTGCCCCTGGATCCTGGCAAGCACTAACCGCAGTCCGCGAAAAAGCATTGACCCCCGGCACTGCCGGGGGTTTTTATTTGGTCACCATGAACTTCCTTCTCCTTGTATCTTTACACACTTGATGAATTGGAGTATCTGTACGCTTGGAGGGGACGGAAGATGATTAAGGAAAGCGTGAAAGAGCTATTGGCAGAACTCCCGGAGGGCGTTCATCTGGTAGGCGCAGCCAAGACAAAAACACCTGAAGAGATTTTAGAGGCCGCGCAAGCAGGGCTTGAGATCATCGGTGAGAATTACGTGCAGGAGGCAGAGAGGGCTTTCCAGGTTGTTGGAAACCGGGTCAAGTGGCACATGATAGGGCATCTGCAGAGTAACAAGGCGAAGAAGGCTGTCAGGGTTTTTGACATGATAGAGACGGTCGATTCCATGAAGCTTGCCAGGGAAATAGATAAGTGCTGTGGGAAAATCGGCAAGATCATGCCGGTCCTCATTGAGATCAACAGCGGTGAGGAGGATCAAAAGGCAGGCGTCCTGCCAGATGAGGCCATCGCTTTGATCCAAGAGATGTCGGCCCTAGAACATATAAAAATTATGGGCCTTATGACCATGGGACCATTCACGGGCGATCCGGAGGACGCCCGACCTTACTTCATAAAGACGAGGGAGACTTTTGAAAAACTGAAACAAATGAATTTGCCCAATGTGCAGATGAGATATCTCTCCATGGGCATGTCCAATTCCTATAAGGTGGCCCTTGAGGAAGGCGCCACCATGGTCAGGATAGGCACAAAGATCTTCGGCGAACGAGACTATGACTAGCAACGATTTGTCGCGTCTTTAAAAAATATTTTAGCCACAGACACACACAGGCATTCACAGACAAAGCCACCTTGAGCAGTGAGAACGTCTGACGAGAATCGCCTAAAAAGAATTGCCTAAAATTTTGATGAGTAGGATTTCGAGGAAACAATAAACCGATTTATTGTTTCCTGAAGATCCACTCCCCGTATTCAATCTGGCTACGCAGGATTGAATGCCGCAATGCGGCAATTTTCGGCAATTTCGTGTTTTTCTCTGCGTTAGTCTGCGAGAGTCTGCGGTTAAATTATTAGGTGACCCATGGGAAACTATGTAGCTAGAGAAATGAAGCGTTTGATGGGTAAGGCTATTCACAGCCGGCAGATGATCGAAGATGGGGATCATGTGCTCGTCGCCGTATCGGGTGGAAAGGATAGCTTGTCCCTC
>CP070840.1:695322-701529 GCA_020342025.1 Deltaproteobacteria bacterium | reverse complement strand
TTGGGTCTCAAAAGGGTCCGAGTGCATGCCCTGCTCGACGGCCGAGATGTGGGTGAGCGATCAGCCCTGGAATATGTCATTCCCACCGAAAAGAAATTGGAAGAGATCTCCAATGAGAAAGGACTGGATTACTGTATTGCGTCTGGCGGTGGCCGCATGAAGGTAACCATGGATCGTTACGAGGCGGACTGGAACGTCGTCAGAAGGGGGTGGGATGCACACGTCCTTGGGAAGGGGCGTTTTTTCAAAACAGCCGCAGATGCGGTGAGAACCTACTACGACGAAGATCCACATATAACAGATCAATATATGGATGCCTTTGTTATTTCAAAGGATTCCGGAAGACCCGTGGGCCCGATAGTGGACGGGGATGTGGTCATATTTTTCAACTTCAGGGGTGATCGTGCCATTGAAATCTCTCGTGCCTTCACAGAAAAGGACTTCCACAGGTTTGACAGGGGTGCCTTACCGGACATCATTTATGCGGGTATGATGGAGTATGATGGGGATACCCATATGCCGCCCAACTTCTTGGTTTGGCCCCCTGCTATCGACCGGACAATCAGCGAATATCTATGTGCCGAAAAGGTGAGGATGTTCGCCATTTCCGAAACTCAGAAGTATGGCCATGTGACCTATTTTTGGAACGGGAACCGCTCGGGGTATATCGATGAAAGGGTGGAGACCTACATGGAGATTCCATCCGACAGGATTGAGTTCGATAAAGCCCCCAAAATGAAGGCCTTGGAAATAAAGGACAGAGCAAGAGAGATGTTGAAGGGGGGCGAGTATCGCTTTGGCCGCCTAAACTTTGCAAATGGAGACATGGTTGGCCATACAGGAGTCATGGAAGCCGCTATCACTGCAGTCGAGACGGTTGATCAGTGTGTCGGGGAGCTATTGGAGACCATCCGGGGCCTGGAAGGCATTGCAGTGGTCACGGCAGACCATGGAAATGTTGACCAGATGTACACCATTGACAAAGAAGGCAGAAAGAACCCAAAGACGGCCCACACCTTAAACCCTGTACCTTTTGCCATATATGACCCAGATTACAATGGGGAGTATGAACTGGCCCGTTTGAAAAGACCGGGCCTCTCCAACGTGGCTTCCACCTTGTTGAATCTACTTGGCTATGAGAAGGTGGAAGACTACGACCCTTCACTGATCCGTATAAAAGGTGAATAAGGGTGGTGTCTTAGCGAGAAGTTGGGAGTCTTTTTGAGCCTTCAGAGGGTTTAACTTTTCTCCACTCGAAGTCCAATTGATTTTTCAGCCTTATCACGTTGCCCTTTTTAGGGTAGTAATAAAAGGAGAACTTGAATCTTTGCCCCTCAACATTTTCGTGATGAATGATGTAAAAAACGTGATCCCTTTCAGGCCTTTTTTCCACTTTTACGATAAAATTCACATCGATGAAATCCTGGAATTCCCCGCTTGTGAAGACGATGCATTCTTTGCTTAGCTCAAGGGTGTCATTTTTGAATCTTGGTGCAGCGCTCGTCCACACGCCCATTAATTCGGGAGGAAGGGTTTCATGTTCCTTAGGCTGACATCCCAGCAGAAAGATGGAAATGGCAAGTGCCAAGAAAGCAGTCTTTGTTATTGTATTCCTTGATCCCAGCATGACTCACCTCTCAGCACCCTCTTGCCTTATGACATCCATTAAAGCCTCCACCACATTCGGATCGAACTGTTTGCCTGCCTCTTCTTTAATAATCCCAATAACGCGCTCCCGATCCATTCCTGATCGATAGGGTCTATCTGAGACAAGAGCATCATAGACATCCGCCACAGCCAAGATGCGAGCGCCCAAGCTTATCTTTTCTCCTGCAAGACCGTCGGGGTACCCTTTGCCGTTGAAGTGCTCATGATGCTGCAAAACAATGGGTATGGCATGCGCATATGCGGCAATGGGTTCAAGTATGCGCGCTCCCATAGCCGAATGTGCCCTGATTAATTGGAATTGTTCATCATTCAATTTCCCCGGTTTGTCCAGAATGGTGACGGGTATCCCAATTTTGCCGATGTCATGGAGCAAACCGCCCCGATGTAAATCGTCCAACTCCTCAGGCGTGAGCCCTATGGCCCGGCCAATTTGAAGCGCCTTTTCTGTCACCCTTTCAGAATGCCCCGCGGTCCAGGGAGATTTTGCATCCACGGCTCGAGCAAGTGCCCTCAAAGTGCCCCAGTTGAGTGCATCCAGATCTTCTATGAGTTGGGCATTTGCCAGGGCGACTGCCACCTGGTCAGCAAGTTGTCGCACCTGATCAAGATCTTCCCGGTCAGGGGGCGATGAACTACGCAAACCCAGGGTGATGATCCCGGCCAGTTCCTTTTTAAAGAAAAGGGGGAGCAACACAACCAGTTTGATGCCGTTTCTGATATCGTTGGCAAGATAGGGGGGGAGTTTTTCGGGCGAATTTACTAACAGCAATTCCTGCTGAGAAATAAATTTTTCCAGCTCGCCCGTGGGGATTTCAACATTTTCGAATAACTGCAGGCGGTTGTCGCTTTCCATATAAGTGCGCCCCGGATTTTGCCCTTTGGGGTCTAGGAGGGTGACACAGACGGAGTCGTAAGGTAAGAACTCCTGCATGCGAGTGAATACCGTTCTTATAATCCTCTCGGTATCTAGGGCAGAGAGGATGGCGCGGTCTATCTCGGCCATTGTGGTCAAGGCGTTAAACTGTCTACCCAATTGTCTGGCCATGTTGTTGAACGATGTGGCGAGCTCTTCAAATTCATCCCCACTGGTGACGGTCACCCTGCTATCGAAGTCTCTCATGGCTATCCGGCGCGTGCCCTCCCCAAGTTTTTCCAGGGGATGCGTTGTCCGTCGAATCTGGATGAAGGCGAGAAGTAATACCACCCAAAAGGAGAGGAGCACGATAAGGGGGAAGATCTGCTTGAATTGGGCCATGGGCCTATTAATCGTCTCCTTTGGGACGGTAAGGACCACTGTCCATTGGGGATGCGTTGGGTTATATTTTATTTTCAGGGCACGAAAACTGGCCATGTAGCTTTCCTTTTCATGCTTCCACTCGAATATGCCTCTGCCGGTACGGGGCATGCTGTACTCTGGCCTTTCTCGCAATGCGGAAGGGGCTGGCATGGTGGAATAGATGACCTGATTCGAGTTATCCAATACAAAGAGCTCCGTCTTGTAGGGGAGGACATCCTCTGGTTTTTGATTCAGGAGCCACAGATAAAACGTGTTTATTTCTCCGTATAGTTTGCCCTGCTTTCGGTCCAGTGGATTAATGAGCCTCATCATGTACATTTTTAAAGGGCCGTCCGAGCTGCCATGGGCGAGTAAAAGGGTATGGCCGGATCCGAGGTGTTGCGCCTCTTCAGTGGATAGCACCGGCGGTTTCTGAATCTGACCAAAACGGGGGAAAAGCTCTCCTGAATCCGTGATGAACGCAAGTCCTATAAACCGGTTCTTCAGGTCCTTGCCATAGGCTTCGCCTGTCCTTGGCGTGAAAGCGCTGGAGCTCAGAACAGGATTGGCGCACAAGGCCTTGAACTCATTTTCAAGGATGTTCATTCGTTCTAAGATGGACATAACGAGCGCCTTGCAGGATTGATGCAGTTGCCTTTCATTCTGCTTGTCAAGCTCACCGCTTACTCGGGTGAAGGAGACGATGGCCAGGGCTGAGATGGGAACGAGGGCGCAAAAGACAAAGAGCCCCATGATTCGTCGTCCCACCTTGCTCTTAAGAAACGTCTTTTCTATTTTCATGAGATACGGCCTGACTAAAACTCGGAAGCGAGCCCTATGAATCTTCCCTCCCGGGCCCGGATGATGTCATCATGGCTTTTCTTATTGTGGAGATGTTGCGCACTTTCCCCGTCTCCGCCCATGCTGTAAAGGTCGTAGTCGTCATTCAAGGGATTGTCCCACTGGTCCTTGCGTTTACCCCCCACCCCTTTGGAATTAAACCCGGTCGCGAAGTTTTCATATATGTATGGATTGCCATAAGGATCCAGGAGATTCCCCCGTCCTATATCGTCAAGAGAATTGGGCAGAGCATCCCGGTCTATCTCATAGAGCTTTATCTCTTTTTGAAGGATTGTTATTTCTGCTATGGCCTTGGTAATTCTTGCCTTGCCAATGAATCGCGAATAGGCGGGGATGGCAATGCCAGAAAGTGTCCCCAACATGGCGATCACGACCAGCAGCTCAACGAGGGTAAAGCCTGCCACAACCTGTTTACGGCTCATTTTGAACAATCTCACCATAAGGTTGGAGCCGACCCTGTGAACATACCTGCCAGCACGGGCAATCAAAAACGTGGAATGATGAAAAAACCCCTTCTCGAGGCCATTTCCAGGCATAAATTGTCCCTATCCTATCCGCATGAATACGTTGTGATTTGCCAACCCATCACAGGAACTTCTCATGATGAAGTCCCTTCGTCTTCGGGCGTCTCCTCTCCGTTCCCTGTCTCTTCCTCGGGTACGGTGAAATATCGAGAAGTTTCTGCCAGCGTTTCCAGGTGGTGGCGATGGACGCGCAACAACGCCTCACGGTCTTCTTTCCAGTTGTTTGCATGGGTCCCTGTCTGCTCCAATGCGTCCAGAGACCTCAAAGCGTTTTCGGTCGTTTGCTGCATGTTTCTCCATTTTCTAGACAGCGTCTCCAACATGTCATTAAGCGCCGCCTCTTCTTCGTGCAGATAATCCTTCTTTCTTATTTTCACCTTTAGGTTCAGCTCTCCATTTCGCACCCGCTCATAGATTTGCCGAAAACGGTACAAGGGGCCGATGAGTCTATGGAAGAAACGGAACGAATGGAGGGCAACCAGGCAAATGACAAGGAGAATGGCGGGCCAAACTCTTGCATGCAGTGTGAGCATTTTGTCAGCGGCAGCTGCCCGTGCGTCGAAAGGGAGAGATTGGTCTTGAAGTCGCATAATCTCGGGCACGAACATGAAGACCGCCAAAAAGAGCACAATGACGAAGCTGTAGACAATGATGATGGCTAGAAACCTATACTGCAGTGATCGGTTGATCACACTGTAACCTCTACGTTGGTTCCTGCCTAACATGACATCTCCTTTCTGGGGTTTCTCAAAAATGGGCGGGACGGGATCACCCGGGTCCGGCCTCTATGTGAGCTAGCATCCTCTCAAGAACGCAAATATGAGAACGGTTGCACCGCTTAATGTTTCGGCTTGTCTGTTTTTATCCCTGTCCTTATGGATTTTGCATTTTGGCCAGAGATTCTATCCTTTCTCACATAGATCCTTTCCAGCTTATTCAAATACATATGCTCTTTTTCTCTGCCCCTTACCAGAAGATCATGGAAGGCGTCTCCATACTCTTTGGCAAAGTCCAGAGTGGGAAGCCCCATCTCTTGCCGCATTCTTATCTCTAGGGCTTTCGCCTCTTCCGGGGCAAGCCCTTTTCTGGATGCGATCTTATCCAAATAGGATCTCTCTGAGGAAGTGATGTCATTCTTGGTCAATAGACTGAACCTGAGCAGTTCGGAATACATCTCGTGGGGCGCGTCCTCTTTAATGGCCAGAGAGAATTCCAGACAGCTCTGATGTCTGTTGTTGGGATCCCTGTTTAAGGCGTTCAATATGGCCTCTTTTATGTGCGGGGGAATATCCTCAAATTCATCGAGGATCAATTTGGCCTCGTCAAGGGAGCCTTCCAAGTGATATTCCAAAAAATCCGTGGCCTTGATTCTGTCTCCTGAGGGAAATGTGGCTGTGAGCATATTAAAGAAGGTTACGCCGAGGGAATAGATGTCGGATCTGGTGTCCACGTCTTCCTCCAAGAGCTGCTCTGGAGACATATAGACAGGCGTTCCCACAAGTGCCATTTCTCCCTTTTTGTTCTTTCCATAGCGAGCAATGAAAGCAAGGCCAAAATCGGCCACCTTGGCTCTTCCCTGCTGATCCAAGAGGATGTTAGAGGGCTTAATATCCCCGTGTATGATCTTATATTTGTGGGCAAATCCAATCCCCTCCAGGATCTGCAGGAAGATATTCACAGCCCTTTGAACAGACAGGGCTCCTTTTCCGCCCTTGCTCTCTCGAATAGCCTTGGCCTTTCTTATAACCCTGGCCAAATCCGTCCCTTTTATGAGTGGCATGACGATGCAGAGGTTGTCTTCATAGTTGAACATCCTGAGTATCTGAACAATATGGGGATTATCCAAATTTGCCTGTATTCTTGCCTCCCTTAGGAATT
>CP070840.1:690676-695222 GCA_020342025.1 Deltaproteobacteria bacterium | reverse complement strand
CTCCAGATTGGCTGAACCGCCTGACCCTGAAGGCGTTCCCACGGCGATGAATATGACCAGGCTCTTCTCCACCGCATCGGCAACATCTGTGGTGAAATGGAGCCGACCGGCTGATTGACACCGCTTCACCATTTCCTCTAGACCTGGCTCATAGATGGGAATAATGCCCTGCTGGAGAGCATCTATCTTTTTCTCATCATTGTCCACGCAAACAACGGTATTGCCAAACTCGGCAAAACAGGTGCCTGTCACGAGACCCACATATCCCACCCCCACCACACAAATATTCATATTAAAGAACGCCTCCTCATATTACTTAAGACGATCGTTGACAACCTTCTTCAACTCTTCTGCCTTTACAGTTGACGTGCCTACTTCACCCACCACGATACCGGCTGCAAAATTGGAGATGAGCGCAGCGGATTTGGGATCCAGACCAGAGGCCAGTCCCAGACAGAACGTACTAATGACTGTATCTCCTGCTCCGGTCACGTCATAGACCTTTCTTGCCACAGTGGGAATATGGCTTGTCTCCCCGCTCTTTTCAAACAGGCTCATGCCATCCTTGCCCTGCGTGATGAGAACAAAACGGCAATTTAATTCCCTCAGCATCTGCTTCCCGGCTCGCACAAGGCTTTCTCGATCAATAACCTCCATTCGGCAGAACGCACCCGCCTCATGATGGTTGGGTGTTATCACATCAACGTTCTGGTAACACTCAAAATTACCGATCTTGGGATCTACGGCGAGGATCGCCTTCGACTGCGAAACCAGGCCTCTCAGGCCTTCCATCAGCTCGGCAGAGATGACACCCTTGCCATAATCGGCTACTATGATGGCATCATACCCATCTTTCATCTGTTGGACAAAATCGAGGATCTTTTTTAGACTTTGCGTTTCCAGCTTCCTCCGGCTCTCCCGATCAAATCGCACCACCTGCTGGTTGTGGGCCACCACCCTTGTTTTCACACTTGTTGGACGGTGGGATTCTGTAAAAATGCCATCCGTTCTCAAACCCTGCCTCTTCACCCTTTCCACGATCTCGCGTCCTGTTTGGTCATCCCCTATGACCCCGCAGAGAATCGGGGTTCCTCCCAGAGAGGCGATGTTGTTTAGGACGTTGGCGGCACCTCCCAACATTTTTGTCTCTTCCTTGATGTCCACCACAGGGACAGGTGCCTCTGGAGAGATGCGGGAGACATCACCCCAGATATATTCATCCATGATGATGTCACCCACCACGATCAGCCTTGCATCAGAGAACCTGTCTACACATCTCTTGAGTTCCTCTGGTTTATGGTGAAGGGCCATTTCCTTTATCATTTTGTCGTTCGATTCCACTGGCGAAACTCCTCATAGCCTTTGACCCTCTGACCCTCCATTCCATCCTCCTTAGCAGACTACTGTGCCCGTCCTCCGTAGCAGGCTGCTGCGGAGGATGGAGAGGACAGGGCATTCTGTCGCAGGAGAATAACAGGTATACTTATCATCCTGTCCAAGTATTGTCCATATAATTTGAAGCCACTCATGGAGGTCATTTTTTGCCTTCAAGGTGAAAGACGGAGGAAGAAAGGTATTCATATTGACTTTTTTGCTTAGCTCTTCTAAATAAGAGGCCTAAAATTCAGTGGTGTAGACCTTGAATGGCCCATGACCCTTATGAGGAGAAGAATCATTGAGAATTATCATTGTCGGTGCTGGCGAGGTAGGTTTTCACATTGCACAGAAGCTCTCCGAAGAAAACCAGGACGTCTTTTTGGTAGACAAAGATCCGGAAAAGATCAGGCGTATCACTGAGAACCTGGATGTTCAAGCCATCCTGGGCTCGGGAACGAGCCCGGACACACTCAGGGACTCGGGCATTGAGGATGCGGAGATGCTGGTTGCCGCCACCGATAGTGATGAGGTCAATCTGATTGCCTGTTTGTTAGCCCGTCACCTGAATCCATATATCGTGAAGCTCGCACGAGTGCGTAATCCAGAGTATCTGAAGGAGAAGGACCTTTTTGGCCAAGACCTTCTAAGCGTTGACCAGATCATCAATCCCGAGTCGGTGATGGTTGAAACCATCAGAAATCTTATGATGGTACCTGGGGCCTCTGACGTCATTGATTTCGTGGGTGGACGCGTCAAGCTCATTGGAGTCACCATCAGACCCGACTCCCCATTTGTGGGTCGCCAGCTTCTCTCCTTCAAGGGCATGGAAGGAAAACTGCTTGTGGGGGCCATTGTGCGCGGAGAGCAGGTCATAATCCCCCACGGTGAGGACACCCTCGAGCCCAACGACATGGCCTACCTGGTGGTAAGGTCGGATGAACTTCCTGCTGTGTTCCGCAAGCTCGGTATCAAAGATGAAGGGTTGAGAAGGGTTATTATTGTGGGAGCTGGGGAGACGGGAACCGCTTTAGCCACCTTTTTTGACGAAACCAAAATCAACGTGAAGATCATAGAAAAGGATAAACAGCGATGCACCAGCCTGGCCCAAATGCTGGAGAGGGTCATCGTCATCAACGGAGATGGTTCAGATAAAACCTTGCTTGAGGAGGAGAATGTTAGCGATTGCGATTTCATGGTGGCTGTCACAGGGGATGAAGACAGCAATGTGCTCATGTCGATTCTGGCAAAGGGACTGGGGGCCAAGAAGACCATAACGCGTATCAGCAAACTGAGTTATATCCCCCTGGTCTCGGCCCTCGGCATTGATACCGTCGTGAGCCCAAGGCTCTCTGCCATCAGGGCCATACTCCAACATATCAGAAAAGGCAAGATCATATCCGTAGCCCCCTTAAAGGGCGAACATGCCGAGGCCATCGAGGCTGAGGCGCTGGAGAGCTCCGACCTCGTGAACCTTCCCCTTTCCAAGGTCAAGTTTCCCAAAGGATCGCTGGTGGGGGCTATCGTCCGTAATGATGAGATCATTATCCCCCTTGGGGATAGTGTGATCAAACCAAAAGACCGCCTCATCATTTTCACGCTTCGGAAAGAGGTTCCCAAATTGGAGAAACTTCTCACCGTCAAACTGGAATACTTCTAATGCATCCTCAATTCATCCTTCGATTTATCGGAATCCTGATTTTTTTCTTAGGTGTATCGATGGCGGGACCGCTGCTGGTCTCACTCATTTATAAAGATGGCAGTACCTGGGCCCTCCTCTACTCCATTTTAATCACCTCTGGCATAGGGTTTTTATGCTTTATCGGTACCCAAAAAGACAAAGAGACACACTTGAGCCATCGCGATGGTGTTGCCATTGTAACCTTCGGGTGGGTGGCAGCCGGACTTGTGGGAGCCATTCCCTATCTGCTTTCAGGTTCCATACCCAATTTCACCCACGCCTATTTTGAGTCCATATCTGGTTTCACCACAACAGGCGCTTCCATCCTGACAGACATAGAGCGTCTCCCAGAGGGCATCATCCTCTGGAGGAGCCAGACCCAATGGTTTGGAGGCATGGGAATCATCGTCCTCTCCATCGCTGTTCTCCCTTTCCTGGGTGTGGGCGGAATGCAGGTATACAAGGCTGAGATTCCCAGTCCTGTGGTGGATAAGTTGAAGCCGCGGATTTCGGAAACAGCAAAAACCCTGTGGAAGGTATATTTGCTGATCACAGTCGTCCAAATCGTTCTTCTCTTTGGTGGCGGCATGTCCCTGTTTGAAGCCGTCTGCCATGGCTTTTGCACCATGCCAACAGGGGGTTTTTCGCCCAACAATGCCAGCGTCGCCCACTACAACAGCCCCTATTTTGATGGGGTCATCATTGTCTTTATGCTCCTTGCCGGGATCAACTTTTCCCTCCATTACAGGCTCATCAAAGGAGATCTCACCATCTTTGGAAAGGACCCTGAATGTCGTGTTTTTTTCTCCCTGGTCGCTCTATTCATCATCGTGGTCACTTTCAATATTTACGGGACCGTATATGACTCCTTCACAAAGGCCTTCCGGTTCGCGGCCTTCCAAGTGACTTCCATTATAACCACTACAGGCTTCGTGACCGCAGATTACGATCTGTGGCCCTCACTCTCCCGAGAGCTGCTACTCTTGTGCATGTTTCTTGGTGCCATGGCTGGTTCCACGGGCGGTGGCATGAAGATCATGCGCATTATGCTGCTTGTAAAACATGGATATCATGAAATCTTTCGTATCATTCATCCCCACGCCATCACCTCTGTGAAATTGGGCGGAAGGCCAGTTCCTGCAGAGGTATTGAGCAGTATCTGGGGGTTTTTCCTCCTTTTCTTGGGCGTCTTTATTGTGGCTGCCCTGGTCATGGCATCTCTCGGATTGGACATGATCTCCGCCTTTGCCTCTGTGGCGGCCTCCATCGGCAATATTGGGCCTGGCTTGGGGCTCGTTGGACCGACCCAGAATTATTTGGCCATCCCCCTTATCGGGAAATGGGTCCTCATCTTCTGCATGCTTTTGGGACGACTCGAGATCTATACGGTCCTTGTCTTGCTGATGCCAGAGTACTGGAGGAAGTAGAGGTGAAGTTCCCCACGCTTGCAGGCGGAGCATTCTCGTACAGGAGGGCAGGACTGATTCGTCT
>CP070840.1:682247-690576 GCA_020342025.1 Deltaproteobacteria bacterium | reverse complement strand
GATTTTGTCATAGAGTTGGACGATATCATAGAGAAATACGACGCTGTTGTCTCGTTGGGCTGCGGGGCAGGAGTCCAAGCGGTGGCAGATATGTTCCCTGAGATTCCCATCGTACCGGCCCTGGATACGGAATTCTTGGGTGAGACCAAAGATCAGGGATTGTGGGTGGAGAACTGTCTCGGTTGTGGAGACTGCATGCTCTATTTCTTTGGCGGCGTGTGTCCCCTTGCACGTTGTTCAAAGCAACTCCTGAATGGCCCTTGTGGAGGGTCCATGGGAGGGACATGCGAAGTGAACCCTGAAGTTCCCTGCGCCTGGCAGGTGATTATCGATAGATTATCTTCTTTCGACGCCCTTGAGCGGCTGGAGTGGGTTTACCCACCAAAGGATTGGGCCAAGAAGCAGGGGAAGGGACCAAGAAACATTATCAGGGAGGACCAACAAAAGTGAAAGATGTGAGCAACCTGAAAAAAGTACTTGAAAAAGGCGAGTTCGCGGTTACCGGGGAGTGTGGTCCTCCAAAGGGTGCGGACCCTGACGTGGTGCTCAAAAAGGCAGCGCTGTTGAAAGATAAGGTGGATGCCATCAATGTGACAGACAACCAGACGGCCATTGTGCGCATGTCAAGTCTTGCTGCCTGCAGCCTTTTGAGATCGGCGGGCTTGGATCCCGTGCTCCAGGTGGTGGTCAGAGACCGGAATCGGATTGCACTCCAGTCTGACATATTGGGGGCCTCTGCCCTTGGGATTCGCAATGTCCTCTGTCTCTCAGGCGACCATCAGGGTTTTGGTAATCAGCCTCAGGCTAAGGGTGTATTTGATTTGGACTCCATTCAGTTCGTTAATGTGGTGAAGAACATGCGGGACGAAGGGACCATCTTGGGGGGTGAATCCCTGAGCAAGGGTCCGGAACTCTTTATTGGCGCTGCCGCAAACCCCTTTGCAGATCCTCTGCCCTTCAGGGTTGTTCGACTGGCCAAGAAGATCAACGCGGGAGCAGATTTTATCCAGACCCAATGCGTCTATAATCTGGATAGATTTGAGGAATGGATGAGGATGGCAAGGGATAAGAGCCTTACAGATAAAGTCTTCATTCTCGGGGGGGTGACACCCCTGAAGTCCCCTGGCATGGCGAAGTACATGAAAAATAAGGTGGCCGGCATGGATGTCCCGGACGAAATCATTAAAAGGATGGAGGGCGTACCCAAAGAAAAGCAGCGAGAAGAAGGTATACAGATCTGCGTGGAAACGATTGAGCAGTTAAAAGAAATGCCGGGTGTTAAAGGCGTGCATATTATGGCCATTGAATGGGAAGAGGTGGTTGGAGAGATTGTGGAGAAAGCAGGGCTCCTGCCCCGACCTTCTAGCGTTTAATAGTCTTCCCTTAACAGAAAAGTCCCTCCCCCTTGATGGGGGAGGAAAGGTGGGGGTGATTATGGCTGATCTACCCCTCCCCAGCCCCTCCCACAAGAGGCTGTGTCGTAATGTCATTGCGAGGGAGTGAAACGACCGAAGCAATCTCATAAGGCATTGAAAACGAAGAGATTGCCACGCTCCCTCCGGTCGTTCGCAATGACGAGAAGGGATTGTGACACAGCCTCCAAGGGGAGGGGAGCCAGAAGAAATGATTTGGTTTAGCAATAGGAGATTCGCTTGTGCCATCCAAATATGTGATACATACGAAGCCGACTCCCCACCGATTCAAGAAGATTACCGAGTCTGGGATCATTGCCTGGGAAGAGGGATGCCTCAAGTGTGCCGTCTGTGTGAAAAAGCAATGTGTCTATGGGGTTTATGATAATCGCGGCCTTGATGGCCGTCAGATGATTGAATCCATTGACAACCAATGTATGAACTGTTTCCGGTGCGTTCAGGGCTGTCCCAAGGAGCTTATCCATAAATCTCTTAACCCTGAATACAGAGCCCTCGGAGATGCCCACTGGACACCGGATGTTATTGCCCGATTATGGTATCAGGCGGAGAGTGGAAAAATTCCCGTCTCTGGTGCAGGCTATCCGGGGCCTTTCAGTGGGCCTGGTTTTGACGCCATGTGGACGGATATGTCCGAGATCGTTCGGCCCACCAGAGACGGTATCCACGGTCGAGAATACATAAGCACTGCCACTGATCTGGGCAGGACGCCAAGAAATCTCACCTTTAAAGAAACCGGTGATCTGGAGGGTGAGTTGCCGGTTTTCATAGATGTTCCCCTTCCCATCATCATGAGAGTTCCCACCTTTGGTGCTCTGAGTGACAGGACCATGGAGGGGTGGGCCATGGCGGCCAAACGTCTGGGCACTCTGTTTGCCTTGCCCGAGAATTCATTGACAAAAGATTTGGCCCCCTTCAGGGACCACCTCATTCCGCTCATTTCACACGGGCCCATGGATCTGGAAAAACTGGGAGAGGGGGTGAGACTGGTGGAGATTCCCTGGAAAGAGGACTGGGAAGAGACCCTCCATACAATAAGGAGGTCGCATCCCTCTAACTTGATATCTATCCGTCTGCCTCTGACTGAGGGAGCGAAAGAAAAGGTGCTATCCCTTGTAAGGGAAGGCGTCTCCATTGTCCACCTGGAGGGTAGTTACAATGGCAGGGCTACGGATGACGAATCCCTGTTTGTCAAAGATGCGCTCCGTTCTGTCCATCTGGCTTTGGTGGACGAGGGGGTGCGAGATGAGACCACCTTATTGGTAAGTGGCGGTCTTGCCATGGCCGAGCATGTGGCAAAATCGATGATCTGCGGGGCTGATGCGGTCTTCATTGATTTCCCTATCCTTATCGCCCTGGAGTGCAGGATGTGTCGTCGGTGCACCAAGGGGCTATCCTGTCCAGTAGAAATCGACCAGGCCCCATCCTCCTGGGTCGCCTCTCGCGTTATTAACCTTTTGGGCGCATGGCACAACCAGCTCCTGGAGGTGATGGGTGCTATGGGGATAAGGGACGCGCGCCGCTTGAGGGGAGAGGCAGGCCGTGCCATGTTTTTCGAAGATCTGGATGAGGCCACATTTGGATCTATGGGAAAGGTTGAGGAGGGATACGAACTTGAGTAGCCACAAAGGGTTTATGTTTCCAGAGGCCGTGCGCGCACCATCGCGATTCCGAAATCCTATCGGAAAATACCGGCTGGATCGGTCGAGCGACTGTATTGCCTGCGGCAAGTGTGTGGAAGTGTGTCCTTATGGCGTCCACGTCATGAAGAGGGGCCATGTCCTGGTTAAATACCCCTACCGTTGTGTTGGGCATGATTGCAATACACCCTGTTATGAAGAATGCCCAGTCCAGGCCCTCTCTCTAAAGCGGAATCCCACCTTCGATGCCATGGGAGATTTCCGGTGGACCCCAGACCTTCTGGCCAGCACCTGGTACATGGCTGAAACGAGTGATGTGCCACCCGGAGGTCTTGAATACAAGATAGGGGAGTCGGGCGGTGGTTTCGATAAATTGCGCCTCGTCTATCCCCCCAGAGAAACCGTGAAGAATACCTTAGATCTGCCGGAGGAGGAAGTGGATGTGGGTGTGGAACTGAACAGGCTTAATGATAAGGCCCACAAGATCAGAATAGAAGTTCCCTTTTATGGCGGGGGGATGTCCTACGGTTCCATAAGCATCACCACCATGCTGAGCCGGATAAAGGCCGCCGCCGCGTTGGGAACCTTTTGCTGTACCGGGGAGGGCGGGTATCCAGATGAGCTGAAACCCTATGATGACCATGTGATCACCCAGGTGGCCACAGGCCTGTTTGGGGTCAGAGAGGAGACCATACAGAGGGTCAAAATTGTTGAATTCAAGTATGCTCAGGGGGCGAAGCCTGGTCTTGGAGGACATCTCTTGGGAGACAAGGTGACACCGGGCGTGGCCCGCATGCGCGAGGCGGTGGTGGGGTATCCCCTATTCTCCCCCTTTCCCTTTCATAGTGTCTATTCGGTGGAAGATCATAAGAAGCATGTGGATTGGATAAAGGCGATGAATCCCCAGGCGCTGGTATCGGTCAAGGTCTCCACGCCCACTGACGTGGACATGGTGGCTGTGGGAAGTTACTACGCTGGGGCCCATATCATTCATTTGGACGGGAGCTATGGGGGCACGGGTGCAGCTCCGGATATTGCCAAGAAAAATATCGCCATGCCCATCGAATATGCGCTTCCCAAGGTCCATCGCTTTTTGCAGGAAGAGGGTATCAGAGACAAGATCACGGTGATTGCCAGTGGGGGTGTTAGAACACCCCATGACGTGGCCAAGATCATAGCCCTTGGGGCGGACGGCGTGTGCACGGGAACCGCAGATCTGGTGGCCTTGGAGTGTATCCGGTGCCACAACTGTGAAAGTGGCAGGGGCTGTGCCAGGGGTATTGCCACGACGGATGAGGAGTTAATGCAACTCATTGATCTTGAGTGGGGAACCCAGCGGGTTATCAATCTGTTCCTCGCATGGAAGAAGGAAATTATCCGAATATTGAAGAGACTCGGAATGAGAAGCGTAAGCGAGTTGGTGGGACGAACGGATTGTCTGGTGCACCTGGATTACATGAAAAACCAAAGTTAATGCTTTCTACAGGTTCATCATTATGGAAAAGGATCAGACCATAAAGAGAATTATTCAATCCAGAAGACCATTGGTTGAAGATTTACCCTCCAGATCTCGCTATGAGACCGAGGCTGAGGGTGGCTGCGGCGTAACCGGTTTTGCCTGCAGTATACCGGTCAGAGGAAAGCACATCTTTGAGCCCTCGAGGCAGATGCACAACCGGGGAAACGGACGTGGGGGGGGAATAGCGGCCATGGGGTTTGACCACAACATGCTCGGCGTGTCCAAAGAGGTTCTGGAAGAAAGCTACATGCTTCAGATAGCTGTTCTGGAAGAAGGGGTCATGGAGGACCTGGAGCGACGTTTTATAGAGCCCTGCTTCAGCGTGGATCTTAAAGAAAGGATTCCCCATATCGATGATTACCGAAATATCCCCGGGCTGGGGTTACGACCCCCAGATGTGTGGCGGTATTTCGTACGTGTTAAGCCGTCGGTGCTCAAGGCCTTTGTTGCGAAAAACCAACTGGAGAGAATGACTGACCGCCAGGCAGAGGACGAATTCGTCTACCAGAACAGCTTCAAGATCAACAAGGCCTACTATGATGCCTTTGGAAAACAGCAGGCCTTTGTTCTATCCCACGGCCGAAATTTCTTTATTCTGAAGATCGTAGGTTATGCGGAGCAGGTGGTGCATTACTATAAACTGGATAACTTCAAGGCCCACGTCTGGATTGCCCATCAGCGCTATCCCACAAAAGGTAGGGTCTGGCACCCTGCTGGCGCCCATCCCTTTATTGGGCTGAACGAGGCCCTTGTTCACAACGGGGACTTCGCCAATTACCACTCGGTGACAGAATACTTGAAACAGAGGAACATCTATCCCTTGTTTTTGACGGATACGGAAGTCTCCGTCCTCCTGGTTGACTTGTATAGCCGCACGTATGGCTATCCCCTGGAATATGTCATTGAAGCCCTGGCCCCTACAATGGAAAGAGACTTTGACCAACTGCCACCAGAAAAACAGAAGCTCTACCGCGCCATTCAGGCCACCCACATTCACGCATCTCCGGACGGCCCTTGGTTCTTTATTGTTGCTCGAAATGATACAGAAAACAGCCGGCTCCAGCTCATTGGGATTACCGACACCGCCATGCTCAGGCCTCAAGTCTTCGCCCTTCATGACGGACAGGTGCAGGTGGGGTTGATATGTTCCGAGAAACAGGCCATAGATGCCACTCTCAAGAGCCTTTCAGAAGAGGACCCACGCGTGGGGACAACGGCTGATCGTTATTGGAACGCACGGGGGGGGAGTCACACGGATGGAGGTGCCTTTATCTTTAACCTGGATGAGAATGGGTCTGAATCCCTGGAGCGGCGTCTAACGTGTGTGGATAAATTCGGGCGGGAAATCAGAGCTCCAGAAGGGCAGGTGCCCTACCTACCGGGTCGGGTCTTCTACGAGATGGGGGAAGAAGACAGGGAGCAATTTGATATCTCCAGTTTTTTTGAACTTCAACGGTCGGATCTTCTCTATGCGTGCGTGAGGGATGGGATCAAAACTTGGGACTATGCGGATCTCATGGATTGCTTTCGAGAGATCAAGAAATGGGCCCTTAAAGGAGATGCGCACTTTGAGGTGGCCTCGGAGGCCTTGACACAACTCATCGATCGCAGGTACCCAACCTATGACAAGAAACGGCGCTCCATTCTCCAGATGGTCAACCAAACCCTTGAGACCATCTTTCGCCATTTCCCCTCCCTTGAGATGGAAGAGGGAAAAGGCGCGTATCGATTAATCGACTGGGAGACAAGACAGTTTTTCAGAGGGCCCACCTACAATGAAAGGGGCCTCATAATCGATGCCTCCCTTTTTCCGCCTGAAGGCGACCATTCTGACAGTCGGTTGATGGCTGAGGCCTTTTATCGGGGTTGGCGGCGGTTTATCGTTTTTGGACTTAAAGGCCAGCGTTTCCACGGGTGTGGGTTCGGACCAGATTCGGGTGGTGTCCAAATCGATGTTTATGGCAGCTCTGGCGACTATCTGGCTTCAGGTATTGATGGCCTCTCCATCTACGTACATGGAAATGCGCAAGACCAGTTGGGGCAGATCATGAAATCGGGCAAGCTGGTCATCTATGGGGATACAGGCCAGACCTTCCTCTACGGCGCCAAAGGGGGAGAGATCTATGTCATGGGAAACGCGGCGGGAAGACCGCTCATTAACGCAGTGGGTAAGCCCCGAGTCGTGATTAACGGCACGTGTCTGGATTACCTGGCCGAGTCTTTCATGGCCGGAGATCCGCTCAACGGGGGAGGATTCGTTGTCCTGAACGGCATAGGGTTTGATGATGAGGGAAAGGTTAGACCCCAGCCCACGCCATATCCCGGGTCCAACTTTTTTTCCCTGGCCTCTGGAGGTGCCATATACGTCAGAGACCCATTCGCACAGATAGATGAGGAACAGCTGAACGGGGGAGAGGTGGCTCCCATGAAAGAGAAGGATTGGACCCTGATTCTGCCCTACTTGGAAGAGAATGAACGGCTCTTCGGTATTTCCATTGAGGAGGATTTGTTAACTATTGATGGGAAGAAAAGAGGGCCTTTGGAGGTCTATAGAAAGGTCAGACCGAAAAAAGAGGCTGCAAAGATAGGGAAAGATGGTCTTGAAGAGTGGGGGCAGGTTGCTGAGCATGGTTAGAGTCGGTTTTTGGGTATTCACAATGGATCAAACAGCTGGGTGCTCGTATTTGAGGCGTGAGAGTAAGTTGGAATGGGTGAAAGAATAAAAGCACTTCTCGCACTAGAAGATGGGACCGTATTCAAGGGACGCTCCTTTACTGGCCATGGTGAGGCTGTCGGTGAGGTGGTCTTTAATACCAGTATGTCCGGTTACCAGGAGATACTGACCGATCCTTCCTATTGCGGGCAAATGGTAACCATGACCTACCCATTGATAGGCAACTACGGCATCAATGAAGAGGATATGGAATCAGACAGGATCCAGGTCAAGGCCTTCCTGGTGAAGGAGTACCAGGAGTATCCCAGCAACTGGAGATCCCAAAAGAGCCTGGCCGATTATCTCAAATCCAACAAGATACCGGGTATAGAGGGCATTGATACCCGTGCATTGACCAGGCACATCAGGCTTAGAGGTGCCATGAAGGCGGCCCTATCCACTCTGGATCTGAACCTTGAATCCTTGGTGGAGACGGCAAGGCGGGCCCCCAACATGGTTGGCCTTGATTTGGTGAAAGAAGTGACCTGTCAAGAACCCTTGCTGTGGCAGGAGGGCAGACCCGTGGAGATTGAAGGTGGCCTGGATCAATTCCACTGGCCGGACCGTGGGGATGCCTGGCGGGTCGTGGCCATGGATTATGGCGTCAAATACAATATCCTTCGTTCTCTTGACAGGAGGGGTTGTACAATCCTCATGCTGCCCGCATACACGGGTTCAGAGACGATAAATAAGCTTGAGCCTCACGGGCTTTTTCTTAGTAATGGGCCAGGGGATCCCGCGGCAGTCCCCTATGCCGTCGAGACCATCCGGGAACAGATAGGGAAGAGACCCATTTTCGGGATATGCCTTGGGCACCAGTTAATCGGATTGGCCCTTGGGGGGGAGACCTTTAAACTGAAATTCGGGCATCGGGGAGCCAACCAGCCCGTTAAGGATCTGTCGACCGGCAAGGTAGAGATCACTTCTCAAAATCATGGGTTCTGTGTGGATATGGAGTCCCTGAAGGACCCTGACGTGGCATTGAGCCACATTAACCTGAATGACAATACCCTGGAAGGGCTCATTC
>CP070840.1:678395-682147 GCA_020342025.1 Deltaproteobacteria bacterium | reverse complement strand
TTCCGCGAAACCGGGATCCTAACCGTAAAGCGAATGCACCAAGATGTTCCTCTTTTGTGAAACATACTTTAACGGGCCTACCCGCAGCCTTTGCCAGTGCGGCCGCATAGAAAAAGGGCTGGCCGGAGTAGTTTTTCGAACCAAAACTCCCACCACATTGTGTGCCGATCGCTCGGATATCAGGGAAACCCATTCTGGGCATCATCATGTGCCGATGCCAGGTGACACTCTGGGTTGCAGACCATACGGTCAGTTTGTTGGGTTCCGTCCATTCAGCTATGACCCCGGGGGGTTCGATGGGCAGAGGATTGGGGATATTTTCATAGGCATAGGTCCCTTCACCCACAAAATCGGCCTCTTCGAATCCTTCTTCCACATCACCCAGAACAACGCCTCGAAGCGTCTTTGGTCCAAACAGGGGGACATCAAAGGGAAGGAGATTGCCGGGATAGGCCTCGTATAGCTGGGGTGCATCAGGTTTTATGGCCTCTTCCACGTCATACACGGCGGGGAGTTGTTCATATTCCACATGGATGCGGTCCAGCGCTGCCGTGGCCAATTCCCGGGTGACTGCGGCGACCAGGGCGACCGCATCCCCCACAAAACGGAGCCTCCGGTCAAGGACGCGCACATGACGAGGTGTTCCCGTTGTCCAGTTAGGGGCATTCTTATAGGTCAAAACCGCCTTGACCCCGGGGATTGTTTCAGCCTTGCTTGTGTCGATACTCGTGATATGGGCATGGGGGTAAGGGCTTCTGAGAACTTTGCCATGGAGCATTCGCGGCATTTCCATATCGTCAATGTACTTTGCCCTGCCTGTGACGATCTGAACCGCATCCTTCCGGGGTGTTGGTTTTCCTATGTATCTGTAGTCCTGGGTCACGTGGGTCATTTTCCCCTCTTGGCTGCTTCCAACACGGCATCGACCACATGGTAGTGGCTGATGCACCTGCAAAAGTGTCCTGAAAGGGCCTCCTTGACTTCTCGTTCATAGGGTGAGGGGTTGTTGTTTAGTAGCGCCTTTGAGGCCAGAATCATTCCTGGCGTACAGAAGCCGCACTGAAAGGCGGCATGGTCGATAAAGGCCTGTTGCAGGGGGTGAAGTTGCCGGGTCTCTGGATCTTCTAAACCTTCAATGGTCGTTATGCGCCTTCCATCGCACTCTATGGTCAGGGTCATGCAGGACAGGATAGGTTTTCCGTCCATGAGGACTGTGCAGGATCCACAAGCGCCGTGATCACAACCCACCTTGGTCCCGGTGAGGCCCAGAGTCTCCCTGAGGGTGTATGCCAGCGTGTGGGAAGGGAGCAATCCGCTCACCTGGTCGCCGACGATCAACGGGTAGTTTTCACCATTGACGATAAGGTTGATCTGGTTTCTTTCCATGTCTCTTTGCTTTTTCATTCCCCTATCTGCATGTATTTCCGAAAGAAAGCCGAGCGTCCGCTAATCTGAAAAGAGGTTCGCCTTCATCTCCACGGTCAAACCATCGCTGTCCAGCAGGGTTTCTGCCAGGGCCCTTATCTTGGGTAACTCGTAAGCAAAGAAAAAGCGCATGGTATATAGCTTTCCCTTGAGGAAATCTGCTTCCGATTCAGATGAGCTATTTTCTAGTCCCTTTTGAACGGTTATGCCTTGAAGCAGCCATTGCCATGCCACAGTGATGATCCCAAAGAACTCCAGATAAAGGGTGGCGTCTGCCAAGAAGACTTCTGGGCCTTTTCGGGTAGCCACATCCAGAAGATGTGCTGTGACCTGTTTGAGGCTTGCGATGGCATTCTCCAGGGCCGCAGCATAGGATTTGAGTTCGGGAATTGCATGGGCGGCTATGGTGGTCTCCTGAACCTGTTCCAAGAACAGCTCAAAAGCCCTCCCGTCTTGAATCCGGACCTTTCTGCCAAGGAGATCTTGCCCTTGAATGCCTGTCGTCCCCTCATGGATGGGATGAATTCGCACATCCCGGTAGTGTTGCTCAACCGGGAACTCATCGCAGTACCCATACCCGCCCAGACACTGCAATGCCTGGCTCACAGAAAGAATGCACATTTCCGAGGGATAAGATTTAGCCACGGGCGTTAGAAGATCTAGCAGCAGGGAATATTTTTTCATTTCTTCACCGGTCAGGACGATCTCCATATCCGCGTACATGGCGCATTGAAACAGAAGTGACAGGGCGCCTTCCACAATAGCGCGCTGGAACAGAAGCATTCTTTTCACGTCCGCGTGCTCAATAATGGGGACTTGGGGCTTGGTCGGGTCTTTATCAGAGAGCCGCCTCCCCTGGGGCCGCTCTTTGCAATAATCGAGCGCACTATAATAGGCAGATGAGGCTATTCCTGCGGCCCCGAGCCCCACATCAATCCTTTGCTCATTCATCATCTGAAACATGCAGGCCAGTCCCCTGTTCGGCTCTCCCACTAACCAGCCCCGGCAGTCGTTGTTCTCCCCCATGCTCATCTGGGTGATGGGAGATCCCTTGTAGCCCAGCTTGTGATAGAGCCCTGCAATGTTCACGTCATTGAAGACCAGCTCTCCGTTTTCGCTCGCACGCAACTTTGGTACGGCAAAAAGTGAAATACCCTTCACGCCTGCAGGGGCCCCCTTAATTCTTGCGAGCATGAGATGGACCACATTTTCAACGGCGTCGTGATCCGAAGCGGAAATGAATATTTTTTGCCCCCGGATCAGGTAGTAACCTTCCTCAGTGGGCTCCGCCACGGTCGTTATATCTCCCACAGAGCTGCCCGCCTGGGGTTCGGTCAAGGCCATGGTGCCCTGCCATTCACCAGAAAACATTTTGGGAATGTATTTCTCCTTTAGCTCTTCTGTACCAAAGACCTCAATGAGGTGAGCAGCGCCGTCTGTGAGGAGGGGATAGACCATGGCGGAATAATTGGCGGCAGAAAAAATGAAGCGGCATGCAAAGGCGATCATGAGGGGCAGCTGTTGACCTCCCATTTCCATGGGAGCGTTAGACCCTATCCATCCGCCTTCGCCACATTCTTTTAGAAAGACCTTCACGGAAGGGTGAACCTTGACTTGCCCGTCCACATATTGGGGCGGGTTCTTATCCATTTCCTGGAGATTTGGTCTTAGAATGTCTTTGCCCATCTTCAGCGCGGTTTCGATAACCATGTCGAAGATGTCCCGATTGTGCTCTTGGTAATAGGGATACTGGGTGAGCGATGTTGCATCAAAAACGTCATAGAGTAAGAACTTCAGATTCCTCTCACTGACAAATTTTTCTGCCATGGAGTTTTCCTCCCCAATCTTTAAAGAGGTATGTTTCCGTGTTTCCGGTAAGGTCTTTGCGCTACCGCTTTGCTTTCCAATATGCCTAATGCGGATACCAGGTTCTTGCGTGTATCCTTAGGGTGAATGACGGCGTCGATGACCGATCGGGAAGCAGAGTGGTAAGGCGTCAGATAGAGATCCTGGTATTCCTTCACCTTCTTCTCGAGAAAGGCTTTCGGGTCTTCTGCTGCGGCCAATTCTCTCCTGTAGAGTATCTTCACGGAGGGTTCTGCGCCCACCATTTGCATTTCAGCGGATGGCCATGCGAATACCTGATCAAAACCGATCTGATGGACACCCATGGCAGGAATGGCTCCGCCATACATCTTCCTGAGGATTAAGGAGATCTTGGGAACCGTCGCCTCGGTCCAGGCATAGAGCATTTTTGCACCGTGTCGAATAATGCCGTTGTGTTCCTGGCGGACGCCGGGCAGAAAGCCGGGCACATCCACCAGGGT
>CP070840.1:660447-678295 GCA_020342025.1 Deltaproteobacteria bacterium | reverse complement strand
CCTTTCATCTTGGCCACAGATTCACTCACACCGATGCCATCCCAGGCCTCAAAGGGCCCTAGTTTTCGGGCAAAACCCCACTTCATGGCGTTATCCACGTTCACAATATCATCAGCAATCTCCGGGATCCGGTTGGCTGCATAGATGAGCGTTTCTGACATGCTTCTAAAGGTGAACTCCCCCCCCGCATCACCCGCATAGTAAAGGGACTTGATCTTCTCCGAAGCCCCTGAAATATTTTTCGCCGTATTCAACGATGCGAGTTTAACCTTTTCCTGCGGGGTATATTCCATTGAATTGTAATCCAGGGAAAGGATGACCTTACCCCCTTCAGCATCCTTGCTCTTCTTGTAAAAGCCCTGTTTGGTCTTTTCACCCAGAAGCTTGTTCTCGATCATCTGAATGATGAAATCGGGCGCCTTGAACATCTCCCGCTTCTCATCTTCAGCCGCCCCCTCATACACATTATTCGCCACGTGTATCAAGGTATCAAGGCCCACCAGGTCAGCTGTTCTGAACGACGCGCTTTTGGGGTTCCCCACAACGGGCCCTGTCAACTGATCCACGGCTTCAATGCTCAATCCCAGATCCATCATATTCTTCATGGCAGAAAACATGCTAAAGGTCCCAATCCGATTGGCTATAAAGTTGGGTGTGTCTTTGGCATACACAATCCCTTTACCCAGCACCTTTTCACATATCTCTGCCAGAACCTCTATCACCTCGGGGAGCGTATTTGGTCCTGGTACAATTTCTAGAAGCTTCATATATCTGGGGGGATTGAAAAAATGGGTGATGGCAAAATACTTCTGGAAGTCCTCTGAACGCCCCTCACACATGGCCTTGGCGGGTATGCCGGAGGTGTTGGAGGTCACAATGGTGCCAGGCGCCCTAACGCTTTCGATCTTTTCAAATACCAATTGCTTGATATCCAGCCTTTCAACCACCACCTCGATGATCCAGTCCACATCTCTTAGACCTTCAAGATCATCTTCCAGGTTCCCCATGCTGATCAGCTTGGCATTTTCGGGTATATAAAAGGAGGCTGGTTTTGACTTCAGGGCCGTATCTAACCCTTTTTGCGCAAATTTGTTTCTAAATGCCTTGCTTTCCTCGGTGAGCCCCTTTTTCCTATCCTCCTCCGTGAATTCAGGGGGCACAATATCGAGCAGAATCGTCTCAATACCCACATTGGCCAATTGAGCTGCAATGGTTGCCCCCATCACCCCTGCACCAAGCACCCCTACCCTCTCAATCTTCTTCCTCATAGAAAGACCTCCCCCACTATATCCCCCATTTGACCGCTTTCAAAAAACTGGCTTTCGAGAATTTTACATATCTTATTGATTTATTTAATTAAAACTAAACTGAATGAGCTTTCATTCATTTTTCAAACCTTAACATACCTCCCTTCTCCAAGTCAAACCTTTTTCACCCCCTGATCACCACCAGGGCATAATCTGCCGGTTCCAGTCTCAATACTTGACTAAGAGGAGGGATTTGAGACCCCGTTCCAAAGAATCTGGCGTTCCGTTGAAAGTGAGCAAAAGTGTTGCGTTTTGGGCAGAGAAAACTAAGATGAGTCAATTACCACCACTCGAAGTGGTGGCTTGATTGCCGACCCCGAAAGGGTCTCTGTATATCTCTCGCAGACCCGCCTGCCTCGCCTGAGCGAGAGCGATGGCGGGCAGGGTTCGCAGAGCCACAGGGTATTTAATTAGACTGGATTTCTTTGATCATCTAATGGAAGATAGCTTGAGCGCCCCGTGAAACCGGGCAACGGATATTCGTGGTCTAACTTAATACGTGGTGAAGGAGGAAAAGATGAAGTTTGTGGTTATAGGCGGGGATGCGGCGGGTATGAGCGCGGCCAGCCGGGCAAAGAGGAAACAACCTGATATGGAGGTAAGCGTTTTAGAACAAACGAGAGACGTCTCTTACAGTGCCTGAGGGATTCCCTATAACATTGCTGATCCCGGTCGGGACATAGATGATCTTGTAGTAAGACAGGCGCACGTTTTCAGGGAAGAACAGGGCATAGACCTGAGAACCGAGCATCGGGTGGAGCTTATTGACCCTTCCACTAAAATTGTCAAGGGAAAGACGCTAAAGGGCGAGGATTTCCAATTACCCTATGAAAAGCTCTTAATAGCAACCGGTGCCTCCCCCGTCATTCCGGACTTGCCAGGTTTTGACCTTCCTGGCGTCATGGTCCTGAAAACCCTGAAAGATGGCAGAAGAATAAAGCAGTTTATTCATGATCAAAATGTGAAAAAGGCCATCATCATTGGCATGGGGTATATTGCTCTGGAGATGTGCGAGGCCCTCCATGAGAGGGGTATGGGGGTGGATATGGTGAAATCCCGGCCCGTCTTTCTGCCCTGGATACATGAAAAATTGGCTGACATGGTCAAGGAGGAGATTGAGTCCAACGGCATTAACATGCACCTGGGTCACGATGTTAAAAGGATCGAGAAAAAGGATGGAATACTTCAGGTTGTCTGCTCGGACCTGACGCTGGAGGGCCAGATGGTATTAGTGGCCATTGGAATCACTCCCAACAGCCAACTGGCAGAAAAGGCAGGCTTGGAACTTGGGCCGGAAAACGCCATTGCTGTGGACAAGGGGCTTCTCACCTCCGACCCGCATATCTATGCAGCTGGGGACTGTGCAGACGCCTTTCATGTGGTCACGGACCAAAGGACATGGATCCCCCTTGCTTTAAGGGCCAACAGGGCCGGTTGGGCGGTCGCTGATAATGTGACGGGCAGAAACGCAGAGCTGCCAGGGGTTGCTGGAACAGCCGCCTTCAAGGTTCTTGGACTTGAGGTGGCCCGCACCGGACTGAGCATGGTTGAGGCTGAGGAATTCGGATTTGAGCCGGTGGAGATGATGATCCAGAGCTCCACCCGAGCCCACCGTCACCCCGGGGCATCCAAGATTGGCGTGCAGATGGTGGCGGACAGGAAATCCAGACGTCTTTTAGGCGCTCAGTTGGTTGGAAGAGATGGGGCTGCCCATCGGGTCAATGCAGCGGCCATTGCCTTGCACGCCAAGTTTACTGTTGAAGAATTCAGTCAGTCCGATCTGGCCTATGCGCCACCGTTCGGCCCCACTTGGGATCCCCTGCTCACCGCCGCAAACCAATTGCTTAAAGTTATGTAGAATGGGTGAACGATAGGTGGCGTGTTCGTGGCTCAGGATCTTAACGTTCGGATCAAGTCTTTGTAACGCCACCAAAGTGAAAGGGACCATTGTGATCGTAGGTCTGAGGCGACGCTTCTATACGCTTTTATGAGACAGGATCTTTGACTTCTTCCTGCCGCAGATGATCTCTACGCAGACCCAACAACTGACGCAGGGTCCCTCGCCACCCGTCAACAATGGCATAAGAGCAGGGGACTATAACCAGGGTAAGGAGTGTAGCGACTGCGAGCCCAAAAATGAGTGAGATGGCCATGGGAGCGAGAAACTTGGCCTGACCTGAGGCGAAGAATCCCAACGGGACCAAGGCCACCACTGTGGTGATTGTGGTGATGAGGATCGGTCGAAGACGAATTTGCCCGGCATGTACGATAGACTCGATGAGGGGCTCCCCCGCCTTTCTTCTCTGATTGATAAAATCCACCAATATGAGGGAATCATTGACCACCACCCCTCCCAATGCGACCATTCCCATCAAGGAAAGAAACCCCAGGTTTATTCCCATGACGGCATGGCCCAAGACGACCCCGTTGGCCGCAAAGGGAATGGCCAACATGACCACCAGGGGCTGAATATAGGACTTGAACAAGGCCCCCAAGATCAAATAGATGAGGAGGACGGCCACGCCGAAACTTCTCAGAAGATCCATGAGAGACTGCTCAATCTCCTGCCTCTTCCCTTTGAATTCCAATTTGTAACCTGGGTAACGACGACTCAGATCCTGGAAGTGCCTTTGGACCTGACTGGTAATCTCGAGGGTATTGCCCTCTTTTTCATCCACGTCTCCCAGGACCGTAATGGTGCGCTTCTCGTCTGATCGCACAATCTTGGTATATCCTTTCCCCTCCCGGACCTCCGCCACTTCCTTGAAGTAGACCTTCTCCCCAGTGGGCGTTGTCAAAACAAGATCCTCCACACTCGATGGGCGAACCCGGTAGTCTTCAGGGTACTTCACCATGATGGGGATATCCTCGTCAGAACGAAGGATCTTGGAAGACTCTGCGCCATAAAAGCTATTTTTCACCTGCATGGCAACGGATCTCACGTCCAGCCCCAGGCTCTTGGCCTCGGGTCGAGTCACAATCAGAAGCTCCCTTTTCCCAGGCAGGAAATCGTCCCTTATGTCTTTCGCCCCGGGTATGGTGGATAGGTAGTCCTTAATTTCCTCCGCTATCTGTTGAAGGACCTCAAGGTTATCGCCCACGATCCGGATTTCAATGGCAGGGCCTCCAGGGCCTGCCTGTGGCGTGAGATACTGGATCTTGGTGGCCCCGGGTACCCGCTCGGTCAACTTGCGCAGTGCCTTTATGATTTCGTTGCTCGAGCGCTTGCGTTTGTGGGCCTCTGTCAGTTCCACAATAATCTGACCACCATTGGAACCCCGGACAATACGATTCACATCCAGAAAGATAAGCCCCACATTGGTAGCCAGGGATTCAAGTTCGCTCGGAGGCAGATTCTCAATGATCAGCTTCTCTATGCGCGCGACCACATCTCGGGTGTCCTCCAGTTTAGACGTAACCGGTGTCTCCACGTTGATAAAGAACTGTGTGGACTCGAATTCGTGAAACAAGACAAACGGGATCCTCGTGGCCGCAAAAGTAATAATCAAGGCCGTGATCCCAAAGCTTGCCACAAGGCTCACATATTTCCATTTCAGACAAAGCCGAAGGAATCGAGTGTAAACCTTCCTGATCCTGTTTAACCATACTTCTGAGCGGTGCGTGGACAGATCCCGAACACGCCTCGGGGACCAATCTGCCAGATGGGAAGGCAAGATAACTAGGGCTTCCACGAGGGACGCCAAGAGGGCAAATGTCACCACCTTCGGGAGTACAGAAAGGAATTTTCCCATGGTTCCACCAATGAGCAGCATGGGAAGGAAGGCGGCGATGGTGGTGAGGATGGTGGCCACCACGGGAGCCATCACCTGATTTGTGCCCTTTACTGCCGCTTCTTCTGGGGAAAGGCCTGACTCCATGTATCGGTAGGTGTTTTCTGAGACCACGATGGCATCATCCACAATGATCCCAAGCACAAGAATAAGACTGAACATGGACATCATGTTGAGTGAGATGTCAAAGGCCTGCATGAGAATCAGAGCTCCTGAGAAAGAAACCGGAATGCCCAGAGCTGTCATTGCAGAGAGGCGAACGTTGAAGAAGACCCCCAGAATGATGAGCACCAGGGCGAATCCCGCAACCCCGTTTCTTATGAGCGTATTTAGCCGGTTCGTAATATAGACGGAAAAATCGTTGAACACATCCAGGTGCACCCCGGGTGGAAGCCTCTTCTCATATTCTTCAACCAGTTTTCTCACCGCTTGAGATATGGCAATGGCATCGCCCTTTTTCTCCTTGCTTATGGCAAGATTCATGGCTGGCTGGCCGTTAAAACGACCAAAGGTCACAGGTTCCTCAAACACATCCCGAATCCGTGCCACCTGAGAAAGGGTTAACAGGTTTCCGTCAGGATCAGAACGGACAATGACATCCTCAAGTTGGCGGGCCTCTAGAATCTCTCCCACTGTACGCACGAGGAATTCCCCCTGATCGGACTTTATGGTTCCCGCCGGAAGATTGAGATTCCTCGCCTCCAGGGCCCCCTGGATGTCCCCAAGACTGAGTTGGTATTGCTCCAAGCGTCTGGGGTCCACCTCCACCCAGACCTCCCGGTCTCTGGCCCCAGAGATGTAAACGGTGGCCACCCCAGGAATGCTGCGTAATTCGTCTCGAACCTCCTCAGCCAGATCCTTCATGCTCAGTTCGGGAAGAGCACCATACAGAGAGACCGTGATCACCGGGAATGCGTTCTTGACTTCCGCCACCACGGAATCCTCGGCATCTTCAGGGAGGTCTTCCGTTCTTTCTATAGCCGAGGAAATATCATTGAGCGCGCGATCTAAATCGGCACCGCTCCTTAGTTCCACGGTGATGAGGGAGAGGCCTTCCTGAGATTCAGAATAGATATTGTCTACACCGTCAATATCAGCAATTTCATCCTCGATCTTAATGGTGATGAGTTTTTCCACCTCTTGAGGAGATGCCGCTGGGTAGGCAGTGGTAATGGAAATGGAATCTAGGGAGAACTCGGGAAAGATCTCACGACTGATCGTCAAGTAGACAAAAACCCCTGCAACCAAGATGACGATCATCAGGAGGTTCACGAAAACAGAGTTGCGGACAAAAAAGCGGACCATTGTCTTGCCACGAGTCCTTTCTACTTATCGGCTTGCCGAATTCGATCTGAAGACGGATCGGGACCCTGCTTCTCCCAATGGATAAACGCTCCATCATTTAGAAGCTCTTGACCCCTGATGATGAGGGACTCGCCTGCGTTGACCCCTGAGATGATGAGGGCCTCCTCTGGTCCAAGTTCCCCAACGACCACATCTCGTCTTCGTGCTTGACGGTTTGACTCATCTGCCACGTATAGATAGGGACCCTTATTGTCTTCCAAGAGTGCATCACGGGGTACCATCAAGGCTTCATCGAATTTCTGAAGAGGAATCCGGACTCTTGAGAACATTCCAGGCAGAAGCATGGGCTCCTTTCTGTTTTTGACGTGGACTTCCACAGAAAAGGTCCGATTCTTGGGGTCTGCCTCTGGGTGGATATAAACCACTTGACCCATGAATCCAATTTCGGGGTAGGCCCTCGTGGTGATCTGGACATCGACTCCCTGCTTCACGCGAGAAATCTCATGGGACTGGATACGTGCGATGACCTTTACTGTGGAGACATCCAAGACCGTGAAAAGCTTCTGATTGGGTGAGACTTGATCACCCACTTCCACGTAGCGCTCGCCTATGACGCCGTCAAAAGGGGCGCGAATGAAGGTGTCTGATAAGTCTTCCTTAAGCCTCTTGATTTCAGCTTCAGCAGAGGCAATGTCGGCCTTAACGGACTGGATCCGGGACTCTCGTTTTTGGAGCTCACTTCGCGCATTCTCCAACTCTGATCGTTGAAGCTCCAGTTGGCTTTCAGCAATTTCAAGCTCCTGTTTCGCAATAAGCTTCCCCTCGTGCAAGACCTTTTTGCGACCATAATCTGACTTGGCAAGTTCAAACCTCTGTTTGGCGATGTTGAAAAGGGCCGCTCGCTTTTCATTTTCGCTGCGTTCAATCTTCAGCAGCGCCTTGAATTTACTAAGGGACGCCTCGGCTTTTTCCAGGGCTATCTCATAACGCCTCTCCTCTATTCGACCCAGCACTTCCCCTTTGGACACAGACCTTCCAGGTTCAGCAATGGGCGAGATCTGGTCTATCGGCCCAGCGATCCTGGCACTCACCGTCCCTTTTTTGAGGGGCGATACCGTGGCGTACGCCTCCGCCGTCTTGGTGAATGGCCGCGGCACAAGTTCTTGAAGCACCACGGCCACCCGGCGCGGCGGTTCCTGAATCTTGGCCGTGCTCTCCTTGCCTGTCTTCATCAGGACAAAGATTCCCACCCCAGTCAAAATGAGGATTAAAATAACAAGGCTTACCGAAATCCATAACCGTCTATCGTGACCCATAGAAAATACCTTTCCTTATAGTGTCCTTCTTTTATCCAAATGCAGGTTCCCCTCCACTCAATCTGCCTTCCTTCCTGCTATTCCTTAGGATGCGTAGGCCGAGGAAGAAGCCCGAACCAAAAAAAATCCTTTAATTCACGATTAAACTCTATATAGCTGGGATACATTCTCATTAATTTCTCATCGCGCGCCAGTTCGTGCATCTTATCAATGACCGCTGCAATGAATTCTGGGCGGATTTCCGGCCGGATATCCCCTTTTTTTTGGGAATCTACGATGAACTTCAGAATACGCTCCGTGATCTTTCCGTATTCAAGATCTATGGGAAGGACCTCTTCAATGAATTCCGTACTCATCTTTGAGACCAACTCTGTTCTCCACTTAAACATCATCTCTATCTTTTCCGGGAAAGGGATAGTCAATGCATTGATCTCATCCAGTTTCTCAAAACCCTCTTCTATCCAGTTATTAAAGATATGTTCTACAAGGTCTGTCTTATTGGAAAAATACTTGTAAAAGGTCATTTTGCTCACACCCGCCTTTTGACAGATTTCCTCCACGGTGATCCGCTTTATGCCGTGGCGGGTAAAAAGTCTTTCTGCGGTCTCAACGATCTGTTCATGCTTCTTGGAGTTTGTGTGATCGGTTTTGCTGGCCATTTAATCTCCCTTCCAGCCAAAATGTATACGAAATGGTATTCATAAAACATATATCGTAAATATATTGTACATTAGTAAACGATTTGTCAAGATAAAAATTACGTTTGTTGTATTTATTTACGGAAATCGTAAATATCCCATTTCAGATATTCCGCTCCCAGAGGGCCTCTATCACCTTTCGATCTGCCCTTGAAAAGGGGAAATCGTCTAACCTGTCAGGCTTCACCCACTGGACCTTATGGCAGTCGATGGCTCTGGGCCTGCCGTTCCTTCTTGCACACCGGAATGCATGGAGAGTGATCCGGAAGTGGGTATAGGCGTGGTCAACGGACGCAAAAGCCTCTCCCACCCTAATTCCTATCCCCAACTCCTCGCGCACACGCCTGCGCAAGCCCTGTTGAAGGGTCTCGTCTGGTCCTCTCTCGCCTCCAGGAAACTTCCACAGACCACCAAGGAGACCCCTGTTGGGCCTCTGAACAATGAGCAATCGTCCTCGTTTATCCCCAATCACGGCGGCCGTCATCTCTTTGTGGCGGAGGGGTTTTCTTTCCCTCATGATCGGTAACACTTCCTGCAATCCCTTTTGAATGGCGAGGCAGAGATCCGCAACAGGACAGGTGTTACATAAGGGGCTCCGAGGCTTGCAGATAGTAGCCCCCAGTTCCATGATCCCGTGGTTGAAGCTGGCAGGGTCCTTAGACGGGATCATTCTGGCCGCCAATTCATATACCTTTTTTTGGGTACTGCTTTGATCGATGGGCTCCTGTATAGCATGCAAACGGCACAGGACCCGTTGTGCATTGCCATCCACTGTCGGAAACGTCTTTCCGAAGGCGAAACTCAGGATGGCAGAGGCGGTGTAGGACCCAATACCTGGCAAACGAATGAGTTCATCCCAGGTCTGGGGAATCTTACCGCCCATTCGGTTCACCACCTCTCCAGCTGCAGCATGCAAATGGCGCGCTCGGGCGTAGTAGCCCATATTCTCCCACGCTTTCAGTACCTCTTGAAGCGATGCCTTGGCCAACGCCTCAATGGTGGGGAATTGCTTCAAGAATCGGTGGTAGTACGGAATTACTGTGTCCACCTGGGTCTGTTGGAGCATGACTTCTGAGACCCATATGAAGTAAGGATTCCTCGTTTTACGCCAAGGAAGGTCGCGCTTGTGACGGCCATACCAAGAAAGAATCCGATCGGATATTGCTCTCAATGCTTTCATGACAGCGTCTCGTTCTCACGGGGAGAAAAAGTTTCAGGAGGATATGTTTTTGCTCGAACGTCAGGAAAAATTACTTCTGTGATGCGAAAAAATACATAACAAAAAAGAAATTTGCAGAAAAGCGTCTTCCAAAGAAAAACGATGGGCATCATGATTTGTATAATAGCGCTCGGGAACTTGTGATATGACCAAAAAACTTGTATATCCCAAAAGGCGTCTTAAATTCCCAATAGGGCATTAGAGAGCAATGAAAGAAACAATTCACAGTGCACGGCTGGTTACGTTTTTCATCCTCATCATTGCTGGCTGTGCACCGGTCATTTCAAAGGACATTAGGGATCAAGTGGCGCGGGATCTTAGTTTCAAGGAGGTCCTGCAAGACCCTGAAGCCTACAAGGGTAAACTGGTCCTCTGGGGTGGTGTAATCATTAAGGCTGAGAACCAGAAAGAAGGAACCCTGATAGAGGTCCTGCAAAAGCCTACGGATCGGGAGGGAAGGCCAAAGGCGGTTGATCACTCCGACGGTCGTTTCTTGGCCCTCTATGATGGTTTTCTGGATGCAGCCATATACGCACGTGAAAGGGAAGTAACCATAGCCGGTGAAATCAAGGAAAAGCGGGTTTTGCCCTTGGGCGATATCCAGTATGCCTATCCCCTTATCCTGGTCAGGCAATTACACCTCTGGCCGGCCGAAAGGAAAGAGCGACTTTATCCGTATCCGCACCCCTATGGCCCTTACCCCTGGTGGTGGTATCACCCGTACCCTTACAGATACTGGTAGCCATCAGATTTTCTTTTCCTGCCTACGCATCATGAGACTCGCGATGATGAACCAGAGCACCGAGATTACCTGCAGCGCAAGCATGAGACCAAAGCCTGCCTTGTATCCCACGGGAGAGTAATTCCCGTCAGGAGAAATGGGCCACAGGTTAATCACTTCACCAATACTCCACTGCATGCCAAACGCTGTCACAAACAGCATCACATTGAGGCCCGTGTTCACCCTACCCGCAAGATTCCCCGGAAAACTCTGGGACAGAATCGCATACGTGATGATACCCGTTGTCCCGAAGAAGCCAAAAAGTATCCAAAGAGGCCTTGTTAGAACCGTCCACTCCAGGATAATCAGTGCCTCCACAACCATGAAAAGGCTCATGCCAAATACGGCCACATGGAGTGGTTTTATCCCCAACCTGCTCAGGCGCTCCGCCAATGCCCCCAACAGGGCAAAGCCTGCAATCATCGCCGCTGCAATCAACAGCAGTCCATTGGCCACGCCCGTTCGATCCAGGCCGGCCACGTCCCGCAACCAGGGCCCTGCCCATAGGGTTTGTACGGCGAGAAAAGTGGACTGGGTCATGACCGCCCAGGGTGCGATACGCCAAAAAACAAAACTTGAATAGACCCTGCCAATACCGCCCAATTGATCTCTCAGGTTCGCGCTCCCTCCCTCGGGCTTGCGGTCCGGTACCACAAAAAATATGGCTACAGCCACTGCCAGCGTAAGCACAGCCAGCACGCTGAATACCCCTCGCCAGTCTGTGATCTGAAGGGCGGCTTCCACTGGTGCTGTACCGGTTAGCGCACCAAGACCCCCCACGGCCACTTGAAGACCATTGACGAGGGGCAATCGTTCTTTGGCGAACCAGATTGCGTAGGCCGTAAACGGAGCCATCAAACAGGATGAGACCCCGAACCCGATGAGGGCCCGACCAGCGACCAGACCCGACGCGCTTTCTGCCCTTGCAAAAACAAAGGCCCCAAGGGCGGCAAAGATCAGCAGGCAGGCCTCGGTTTTTCTAGATCCAAAGCGATCGAGCAATACCCCTAAGGGGAGTTGGAAAGCGGCGAAAGTGAGAAAATAGGTGGATGTGAGAAGGCCCAGGTCTGCAGGTCCCAGGCTGAGGTCTGCCACCAGATTGGGTGCGATCACGGCATTAACCACGCGGTACAGGTATGAGAAAAAATATCCGATGGCAAAAGGAACAAAGATTCGCAGCAAGGTTGCGCTTGAAGTATTCAACGGTTCACCTCTTTCAACCCAAGACGAACGGCTTGTTTTCATCAGGCGAACGGATAGTAGAAAAATGAGGGTTGTGTGTCAAGCCAGGAAAGGACCCTTATCCCCACTAGGAGATTAACTGATGGAAGGGAAAAACGTGGTTGAGAGAACAAAAAACGTTCTGATCTCTTTAAGCGATCACCTCCAGAGGTCGAATTACCTGCCTCTCCCTGGTGAATCTTAATGTTTGGATTCCATTCAAGGCTGGTGAAGCTTTTTTCTGTCGTACCGTTTGATCCGTTTTCTTCTGCTCCTCCATGAGCTTTTTGTCACCCAGTTCAATCGCTTTATAGATCAAACTATTCATTATCTGATTGAAGTTGAACGAGGAAGATGCTGCTGAGACCCCGAACGCGCCTTTCATGGCTAGGTCTTTAAATCTCTCAGCCAATGTGTGGTCAACTTCCACTAGAATTTTTACATTCGCCATAATTCCTCCTTCATTCAGTGGCTCAGTATGTACAATTTGAAAAGTTTCGCTGTTGACTTGCCTCTGTAAGAAGGTCAAATGGTAAGAACAAAAACGCTTATCCACTGTGGAGAAAGAACGAAAGAAATACCAGACAGGAAGGCTGAAAAGTTTACCTAGAACCCAGGTGGTTAGACTATCCCCTCTTAGCAGCAATAGCGGAGATAGGCAAGTAAATACTTGGTTTCAAAAAACTAAATTTGCGGGACGGCGATGTACGAGCAGACCCTTGCGGCGGCAGGTTATGGGCACCTATGTCCATTCTATTTTGTTTATCGTCACCTCGCTCTTCACGTCGCCAGTGTTGGAGACATCCTCCGGCTCGATAAGAAGTGCTTTGTATCCCTGTTTGGATGATGGTTTATGTTCCACACCCTTAGGAATGACGATCATCTCTCCACGACTAACTTCTACCAACTTCTCTCTGAAATGCATAATCATCTTGCCATCCAGGATGATGAAGGTTTCATCCGTATCAGGATGCCTATGCCAAATAAACTCGCCCTTGAACTTCACGATCTTGAATTCATAATCGTTCATTTTGGCGATAATTCGAACAGAATAATCTCCATCTGGAAGTTTTGAAAACTTTTCCATGAAATTGATCTTTGATGGCTTCATTCCTGCCCCCGCTGCCTTATGATTTCCTTTTGTGAGCTATCAAAAATACGGGTTATAGACTACGCAAATAATCCTTAAATTGCAGGCTACTTATCGAAGTCTTTGCTTTTGAAACCTTGGATTTCATTGCGATTACAATTCGTAATATTGAAAATTCATAGACTTGGCTTTGCGAATAAAGACTTTGTCCTTGTGCCTAGCCTCCAAAAGGATATCCTTCATGTAAACCAGTTCACTTTGGTATATATTTGTTTTTTATAAGATAGTCTATTATTCTCTGAACGCACTCCTCCACTGACATTTTGTCGGTGTGTAAATGGATCTCTGGGTTCTCTGGAGGCTCGTAAGGAGCGCCAATTCCGGTAAAATCTTTAATGATACCTTCACGTGCTTTCTTGTATGCGCCCTTGGGATCGCGTTGTTCGCATATCTCTATTGGACAGTCTACAAATACTTCGATAAATTCATCGTCACTCCCAAGCTCTCTAGCGTCTTGGCGATCTTTACGATATGGAGAGATAAATGCGGTCATATTTATGATTCCGCAATCACGAAAGAGCTTTGCTACTTCCCCTATTCGACGAATATTTTCTTCACGATCTTCCGGGGAAAAGCCTAAGTTCTTATTGAGTCCATGTCGAACGTTATCGCCATCGAGGATATATGTATGGTATCCTCGCTCATACAGTGCTTCCTCGGCGGCAACGGCGAGCGTGGATTTGCCTGCTGCCGAAAGGCCGGTAAACCAAATGGTGAATCCGCGGTGGTCGTTTAAACGCTCTCGGTCTGCCCGGACAATGGCTCCTTGGTGCCAGTATACGTTAGTGGCTTTCTGTCTAGTCATGCTATTCTCCATTATTTGTACTATTCTTTTTTTCTGTCGCGATCCATCTACTATTGCGGAGAGCCCTTTGGCGATTCAGTACTCTTCGGTCTATTGTTTAGAGCAAAGGGTGTGCCAAGTGAAGGAAGGTCCTCTGCGTGGCTAAGTATCTGATTTTAAATGAGATGTTTAATCTATGACGGGACATACGAAGAAAAGCAGGGGATATTGATGTCAGCATTTCTTACAATCTGTAAATAACCAATTGGGGTCAGCCCTTGACATTGGACATTTTGGGCCTGATATTTACAAGATCTGGCTCCGTGACTTGGAGCCTTTGTCCAAAGTCAAGGGCTCACCCCCTGTCATTTCCCAGTACGCTTTGGGTAAAGACTATATAGCAAAAGCATTGAGTGGTGAGTTATTTTAGGCATACAGAAGATATGGAATTAAGGCGCAGGAAGCATGCATCTAATATAAAGATTCCAGAGCATCCTTCGCTTGCTTCAAGTATCCATTTGCCTCGCACTGCTCGAAAAGTTGAATAGCCTCTATGAGGTATTCCCTTGCTTGAGAGGGTCTCTTCTTTGCCTTGTGCAGGAATCCCAAATCTAGATAGGCCTGCCCCTCAGTTCCTTTGGCGCCGATCTCTTTAGCCACTTCAATGGCTTTGCCATAATAGGCCTCCGCCTTATAGCGAAAAGTCTTGGACGATCATTCTACATGTTCTAAAGCAGAAATTATTGTCCCCGGTCAGTTGCACCGAGGCCTGTTAATGCTTAATAGAAAACAGAAGGAAGAGGTCCTACTGATTTCTTGAGGTAAATCTGACCGAAGTAAATTCATGACACCTACTCATTCTTGTATTATACCAGCATGAACCGGCGTAAATTTCTTGAAGCAATGAGCCTGACTCTAGTGGCTGCGGCTATGCCATATGAATTGGTGCGTGCTGCAGAAAAAGACCTCGTTTCCGGTCCTGAAGTCAAGGTGAGTCTGGCCGGGGTGACACAAGGCGTCTCTGAGAGGGAACTTTTAGCGGCAGTTCGAGAAGCGGCTGAGTCGGCAACGGATTTTTCTTGGCTTTCTCGCGGGGAATCTGTCCTGATAAAGCCTGTTGTCAATTCCGGCAATCCATATCCCGCCACGACCAGCCCAGCCGGGCTGAAAGCCATGATAACCCTTTTAAGAGAGACGGGAGCCAAGCGTATCGTGGTTAGTGATATGTCCGGGATCGAGCACGTCAAACTCTCACCTGATAAGATGCGGGGAAGCACTAGGGAATTGATGCAGTCCTGCGGAGTAGCTCGGGTGGCCGAGGAAGGCGGTTCGGAACTGTATCTTCCTGAAGAACAGGGTTGGGCAGCATTTTTTGAAGATAGTCCTGCCCCCGGATCCAGTTGGAAATCCGGAATTATGATGCCTAAAATTCTAAGGGAAGTAGATCACGTTGTCCTGCTGCCCCGCTGCAGTAGGCACGCTCTGGCTGGCGCTACTCTTGGGATGAAAGCGGCCGTTGGGTATTGGCGCACAGATAGCCGATTAGAATATCATCACGATGCTGCTACATTTCATGAGAAGACGGCAGAGGCCAACACCGTGGCCAGTCTGAGAGAAAAGCAACGCCTCACTCTGACTGTTGCAGACAAAGTTCAAGCCACTTTTGGTCCGGACAAGGGGTATGTGGTGGCACCCAAGACCGGGCTTATCTTTGCCTCCGAATCACTCATTGCCCATGACATGATATCCTTGGCCTGGCTTCTACAATCCAGGAAGATGGTCCCAGAAGAACATAAGAGAGGTCTTCGGGACCCTTACAGCAGCCAGTTCATCGTTAATGTGGCTAACCGATGGGTTGTCAAACTTCTAGGTGGAGTGAGCCGGGCCGTAGGAGCAGAGACACTCTTGAGAAAAAATCTAGAAACCATTTGGGATGATCCAACCCTTAGACGGGCATTTCAGCTTTTTGACGGAGTTCCTCAGTTACATTTTATCGAGGCCAATTCTGGAGTCCCCGCTGATCTGAAAAGACGACTGGCTACAATGACTACCATTCCTGCAATTGGGGTCAGCCCTTGACATTGGACATTTTGGGCCTGGTCGTCACAAGATATGGCTTCGGATCTGGAGCCTTTGTCCAATGTCAACGTCTGACCCCCTTTTCACTATTCAATTTTCAAGCTACCCATGACTTTTTCAAAGGCTCGAACGTCTTCCTCAGAGTACTTCGATTCCAGGGCACTGTAGCGCAAACTATACAACCACCTTCCCTTCAAAAACCCATAATACATGGTCTTATACCTCGTCCCATACTTGCTTTTGTATGTGAACACAATTCGAAAACCATCGTATTCATTTACTTTGGCCGGAACGCGCTCAATGACCTGCGGATCGAAAATTTGGGCATCAGAATTGATTTCGTCCACGATGACCTCCGCAGCTTGCTGCGGAAGCATATCACGCCTCAGCATCCTCTTTGTATTCGTGAAGGGTTTATCCACATGGCGTTTCTGAACGAGGATATATTGAGCAAAGGCCCCATCTCTCGTTATCATGATGTATTCAGTGCTACTTACCTTACGCCATCCCTGCGGGGGCTCGACAGAAACATTTTGTAATGTTAATTGAGACGAGCATCCAAGTGGACTCCAAGGGGCAAAAGTGGCCGCAACAATCACGCATAGAGACATGACTTTCTTCATCACGGCTGATTTTCTCCTTTTCTCTTAAATATTCGAAATGGATTTCGTGTTCGGGGACTGATATCTATAGCGAAAAACACAATTAGATGTCAACTAAGATGCAATGTCATGGCCAAGGGGCAAGGCTCAGGGCGCAAGGACAGAAAACATTAAAGTTCCCATACATTACTTCCTACGCCCGAGGCCTTGCGCCCTGTGCCTCATCCGTCCAACTAGAGATCGGTTTCAGGCTTTAGGTAGGACCCTCAACAGCGGCCAACCACTGGATCAGGGCGCCATTTAGGATCTTCTCCGCATGCTTTACGTCTAAGCGGTATTTCTCAGGAATGAAGGATAGATCTACGGTGTAAATGCCATCACGCTTGGCCAGAAAAGGACAAGCGTCCACCTCTGCGGCTTCCAGTTGAGCGATATGGCAACATACGCGATTTAGAGTGGGTTTGCACCCCTTTATCTTCACACCTTGCAAAGTGTAGTTATTCGCAAAGAGCCTCAGGCCTTCAAAAGACGAGCCTAGAGAGAAGTCTTCTCGGCGAATACCGGACCCTATCAAAAAATAAAAAGGCGCTACCAGAGAAATACGGCCTGGAGCTTTTGACTCTGAGGAAGACGATCTTTCTATGGCTTCAATGACGGTGTTGAGGTTAGATCGGGGGGGATCAAAATCCCAAAACTGATTGAATGTCTCCAATTCAGGACACTTGGCAAGAATCATCTTTCTTAATTCTGGTCGCAGCAGAAAGATACATCCACAATGTTCCCAGAAAGCGTCTTCAAGACCTTCCACGTCGAGTTCTTTGGGTTCTTTCATATACATGAGGCGAAAAGACGATTTGGGGGCTTCTTGAGCCTCTCTTAATGCTTTTGCCACCGAGCGTGCATGGGGAATGAGACTTTTTTCAAGCTCATCTATTTCCTCCTGGTTGATGAATGCAATGTCCGCTGCCTGGACGATATGGTCTACGGCCACAACCTGAAGGACATGGCGCTCATAATCAAAAGGATCGTGCTTCCCTTTCCATTCTTCATAACCGAGGATCTGGAGCTCCATTTTCAGGGCATCCGGTAATCCTTCCATGCCTCCATCAGCTTGCAGGTTTTCTGTTGGAATGATCATGGTTCTACAGCCCGCATCGCAAGCCGTCTCCAGCTTTATATCCAGCCCGCCGACACTTCTGATCCTTCCGTGGGTGTCAATTTCACCGGTCATGGCCACATCTCTTCGGATGGCCCGACCGGAGAGCACCGAGGCAAGGGCAAGGGCGATAGCACCACCTGCCGAAGGGCCATCCTTCTGGGTGGATGCCCCCATAAAATGAAGATGGATGGGGGATTCCACTTGGCTGAGATCGATGCCAAGAGATTCCGCACAGTGTAGAATCCCTGTGGTGGCTACCGTGCGGCTTTCGTCCATGATTTTTTGAATGTTACCTGTGGCATGAACCATGCTGAGGTATCCTTGTCGCCGAACCTCTTTATCCCCTCCAATGAGAATGCGCGTGGCCTGAATGGGAATGACAGACCCTGCGCCCTGTTCCACATTGATCCCCAGAGCCAGGGCTTCACCCACGCGG
>CP070840.1:656775-660347 GCA_020342025.1 Deltaproteobacteria bacterium | reverse complement strand
TGGTTCATTTTTGACTCCAATCAAAAAAAGAACCAAACCCCACAAGCTTCCTTCTCGAGGTTTGGTTCCGGGTTTCAGGCCGAACTCAAAGGACTGGGGGCCTATGCAGCCGCTTGCGGTTGCTGAAGATATTTCTCTTTGACACTCGTGGCGTAAAGGACGACTGGCCGAAACATGAGATGGGCCCACTTTGCAAAGGGCACCTCCAGAACCAGCATGGGCACGGCCACCATCAGGTGGACCACATATAAGATGTACGTGGTCAAAGGCCAATCCAACAGGCGCGTGAAATGGATAAATATTCCCGTGAGGGTAGTCAGTTGCAAGAGGATCAGGAACATCCAGTCCGTCGGGTGCGAGTTCTTATAGGGGGCCTTGCTCTTCTTGATTCGACCGATCATTGCATAGGTGGTCCCATAAAGGAGCGCAAACGTGGCATAATATCCCAAGAGCCGCCAGGGATGAAAAAATGGATAGATCACATCGCGCTGGAAACGAATGGGCTCCCATGCCAAGCCTACCAGTTCAATTCCACCCGCAAGGAAAATGACCACCATCATAAAGATGGCGCTATAGCCTGTCATGATCAGGAGATGTATCACCCATTGCATCCGGTCTGTACATTCGCCAAACTTCTTCTGAGTAATGAAATTTACAATAAACTCCTTGGCTTGTATGACATAAAGCTCAAAGGGGATCTTCCCCTTCAAATCACCCATGACATGGCTGAAACAACGCCAGGTGTTGGTGAAAAGAAAGAAGCTGAGGACAATCGCCATGACGATGTCCGCGATTTCGATGGCTGGTGCAGGCCAAACGGAATTCAGATGGGCATGCTCCATGTTCGGGTTAGGCGCGTGGAAAATCCAGAGTGCCAGCCCAACAAGCACGGCCATGATGCTGATGGCGAGGATTTCAAATTTTTCAGAGGTGTAGAATTTGCGGGAGAAACCGGTCCAGTCATAGAGGGAAGTGAGATAACGCCGCATCACCATCATGGTCTCCCCCGGATCCGCACCCCGAGGGCACCGGTCGGAACAGTCTCCACAATAGTAACAGAGCCAGGGTTCTGGACTCTTCTGAATCTTGTCCTTGAGACCCATCTGGGCATACTTCACCAGCTTTCTGGGAAACGGATTTTCCGTCGTTGAAAGGGGACAAGTGGCGGTGCAGTTGCCACAGTGAAAACACTTGTTGGCATCCTTCAGGCCAAACGCCTTCAGATCCTTCATTAAACTGGGGTCTGCTTTGATACTCATACTCTCCCTCCTGATACCCTCTAATTCTAATCAGCTGACAACCTCCAAGCCCATAGCGATTCCTCTATTTAAAAACTCTCTCAAATGCATGAGCCAAAAGCCATAAGCCTCTCTACCATCCTTTAAACGGATTGGGCCCAACTTCCTCTAACCGTTCTGCGAATTCATCCAGAATACCCGGGAGCTTATGGTAATCGATGATGGACACATTTTCATAACGGACCCGATCTGATTCCAGGGCCAGTCTTTGCAGTGTCTCTGAGACTTTACTCAAGCGGATATTGGCCAGTTCGCTTCCCTTTATGAAATGGCACTGATAATCGTCCCCGTGTTGGCACGCAAGAAGGATGATGCCGTCGATACCCCTGGAAAGGGAGTCGGCAATCCAGACGAGATTCATGGACCCAAGACACCGCATGGGGATCACCCTCACCCAGGCATTGTAGGTCATGCGGTTAATTCCCGCCATATCCAGCGCCGGATAGGCGTCATTTTCACAGGCCAAGACCAGAATGCGGGGTTTCTCCTCATCCTCTTCCGGGACATGAATCGCCTTTACCATACTACCGATCATGGCCACAGAATAGTTCTTGAAGGAGATGATCCTTTCCGGACAGGCCCCCATACACACCCCACAGCGCCGGCACCGCGTGGGTTGGGGCAAGGGATTAAATTTCTCATCCTCATTGATGGCCCCAAAGGGACATTCCACGGTGCAGCGTTTGCACTGGGTACAGCGCTGCATGGCAAATTCCGGATAGGTCAGGTCCCCTGCCCGCGGATGCACAGCAGCACCCTTCGAGGTCAGCTCAATACACTGGATGGCTTTCATAACCGCCCCAGCCGCATCTTCCGTGGCAGAAGCAACGCCCATGGGGCGACGCACACAGCCGGCCATATAGATGCCAGTGCGTCGGCTTTCATACGGGAAACAGATGAAATGGGAGTCAGGAAAATCGTATTTCAGGGCAGGGGCCTCTGGGCCCTGCCGGTAGTCCAGGTTCAGGATGTTCGAGCGTCTAATCACATCAAGGGGAACCTCTTCCAGTTCCTCCGCTTTTTTCTCTTCCCCCTCTTCTGCCACCAGCTCTTTGCTCACATCTCTCCCAAAGGCCGTGGCCGGCTTCATGCCTGTGGCAAGCACGACCAGGTCCAGGTCCTCGATAAGGACAGTCTCACCCAGAAGCTCGTCCAGCGCCTCCACAGCCACCTGTCCGTCATTGGCCTTGACCTCAGGGTCCTGGCACCGAATGAAGGTAACCCCTGACTCCTGGGCCTTGCGGTACAGGTCCTCAGCCTGTCCCGGAGTCCTCATTTCCTTGTAGACCACATAGATATTGGCATCCGGATTTTGTGCCTTGATCTGTAAGGCCTGTTTCAAGGCGGTGGTGCAGCACACGGATGAACAGTAGGGGAGATGCTTCGGATCCCGCTGACCCGCGCACTGGAGGAAAGCCACATTGTTCACGTCCTGCCCGTCACTGGGTCTCGTAATTTTACCCTCCTTATAGTTTTCTTCGAACCAGGTGTTGGTGATCACATTGGGAGAGGTTCCAAAGCCCAGCTTCGCATCCAATTTGTTGGGGTCATAGGGCCGCCATCCAGCCGCCATGACAACGGCTCCTGCCCTGTGCTCTGACGTTGCCCCGTTCTGTTTGATGGAGACCTGAAAAATACCGGGACCGCCGGAGGTCTTTTCCACCTGTGCCCCGGTATAAACCTTGATCTTGTCATTTTGGGTAACCGCCTGAATCAACGCCTCCAGAGTATTATCCTGTAGCTCTTGGTAGGGAAACGTGGCGATCTGCCTGACGTTATTTTGAAATCCACCCAGTTGGGCCTCCTTTTCCACCAAAACCACAGAGTACCCTGCCTTCGCTGCCTCAAGGGCAGCGTTCATTCCAGTTAAGCCCCCTCCCACGACCAGGATATCTTTAGATATCTCCTCTTCCGGTTGGTAGGGTTCTGGGAGTTCCATGGCCCCCACCTTGGCCGCACTCATGCGGAGGTAATCCTCGGCCATCATCTGCGTATCTTCTTCCATTGGCTTCTGAGACCAGACCACCTGCTCCCTAAGGTTCACCCGGTCCACGATACAGTTTTCAAAATTAAAGACATCATACATCACCCTGGGCGAGCAGGCTCCGATCATCAGGGTATTGGCGCCCTCCCCTTCGATATCTTTTTTGATGAGGTCTGCCCCCTCCTGGCTGCAGAGATTGGGATGGGTACGACAAATGGGGACACTGCTCTCTTCCGTGGCCACCTTGCTGAGCTGTTCTATGTCTAGGGCATCTCCTATGCCACATCCTG
>CP070840.1:653530-656675 GCA_020342025.1 Deltaproteobacteria bacterium | reverse complement strand
CTTGAATATGATAAGGGGGAGTTTGTCCTGAGTGTGGCGCTGGGGATCGTGCTGCTCACTGTCAGCTTTGGCATGAACATCATATTCCACTACTTCCAGGGCAAGACCCGGGTATAAAAAGATGCTTTATAAACTGAAGCGCCTGAAAAAGGTCTACAATCACCGGACGGTTCTGGATATAGAAGGCCTCACCCTGGAAAAGGGCCAGGTCACAGGTCTATTGGGCCCAAATGGCTCTGGCAAGACGACACTACTGAAGATCCTTACCTTTATTCTGGAGCCCACATCGGGTGAGATCCGGTTTAAAGGCAAGCGAGTGGATTTTGCCAGTGGAAAGTTGATCGATCTTCGGCGAAAAGTCGTCCTTGTTCAGCAGCAGCCCATTCTATTTACCTCCACGGTTGCAAATAACGTGGCCTTCCCCTTGCGCATACGCAAGATCGAAAAAACTGAAAGAGAACGTTTGGTCGAGGAACTCCTCGAACTGGTGGGCATGCTCTCCTTCCGGGATGCCATGGCCCACAGACTTTCGGGGGGTGAAACCCAGAGAGTGGCCATCGCACGGGCCCTGGCCTGCTCTCCGGAAGTGATCTTGATGGATGAGCCTACGGCAAACGTGGATGTTGAAAATCAGATTGTCATCGAACGCATTATCGGGGAGATCAATCAGAAGAGAGAGATCTCGGTCATCTTCACCAGCCACAACATGATTCAAGCTTCACGACTGGCCGAAAAGACCGTGTTTCTCTTCGAGGGAAAGGTGGCCCAGTCAACTTATGAAAACATCTTTAGCGGTTTTATTGAGGAGGATGAAAAAGGGGAAAAAACCTGCATCCTTCAAGGGGGTGTGAGACTGCACGTGAAGAACGGGAGACCGGGTCCGGTAAGGATATCCATTGATCCCGAGAGGATCAAAGTCGGACAGGGAGATGGTGATCTATCCTCCAAAAATGCATTTACGGGAAGGTTGATCCAGCTTACCGATGAGCACAGCCGGGTTCGGGCCCTGGTGGATGTGGGCATCATGCTCAGTGCGCTCATTCAAAAAGAGAGGCTTGACGATCTGGATATCCGTATCGGGATGGAGTTATGGGTGCGCTGCCCGGAACAGTCCATAGAGGTGTTTTAAGGTGTACTTATCAAATTTGCCAATCATTTGCGGATGATCAGCCCTATGATGTAATCCTTCAAGGAAGGGAGGATAAATGGCTTATGGAAAAGAAGACCCTTCTCAACACCCGTGAGGTGGCCGAATTTCTGGATATCAATGAAAAGGTGGTTTATGCCCTGATTAGCGAGAAGGGTCTGCCGGCCACCAAGGTGACAGGAAAATGGTTGTTTCCCCGACATCTTGTAGAGAAGTGGCTGGAGAGCCAGACCATCAACTATCCTGAAGGGGAAAAGGGAGCAACACTTGGTCACCGACTTTTGCTTATCGGGGGAAGCAACGACATTCTTCTGGAGAGGACCCTCTCCCTGTTCAGCCATCTTTATCCGGATTTTTTGGCCGCTTTCTGCAATCTGGGAAGTCTGGGAGGCATCAAGGCCCTGAGGAAGGGCCTTTGCCACATCGCAAGCAGTCATCTCCTCCAGGACAACGAGGCGGAGTATAATTTCCTTTTCGCAAAGGAGGAATTGAGGCAGTTGCCCGGTGTGGTCAATTTTTGCCTCAGGGAGCAGGGCATCCTGCTGCAAAAAGGGAATCCAAAGAATATTCAGAGCATTGCAGATCTCGGAAGGCCCGGGACGCGGATTGTCAACCGCTCCACGGGAACAGGGACCCGGCTCTTATTGGACCGGGAACTGGAAAAGGCGGGTATTGCAGGCGACCAAATCGAGGGTTACCAGAAGGAGTTGCCGTCTCATTTAGATGTGGGACTGGAAGTCCTCAGCGGAAGGGCGAATGCAGGCCCGGGTATCCGGACGGTCGCCAGCCTTTTAGACCTGGACTTTCTTCCCCTCCGCTGGGAGCGGTTCGATCTTCTCATCCCGAAAGAGCTCTTCTTTGAGAAGAGGGTGCAGCTTTTTCTGGGACTTCTCAATGATAAGGCTTTCAAGGAACTGGTGAAGGACCTTAACGGATATGACCTCAAGATCTGCGGGAAAATGGTCTATCCCCAGGAGGTTCCGTGATCAGAAACCCCGTCCGGTAGGTGGATCTAAAATTAAGTCCTATTCCCTTTTCCGTTGGGCGCATAGAGCATAGCGTCACACAGTAAGCCTCTCTGATTTGAGGGCATATGCGAGGGCAATACCCACCACAAACCCGACGGCAAGATTGGAGGCGAGGGTAATTCCCAAAATCAGCAATGCCACAAACAGCTCCTTTCTCTCACTGAGGTCTATTATGGTCAGTGCAAGCTGACTACCGGCAAATATCAATAACACACCCAACACAGACATGGGCAGGAGATAAACCACGGCTAAAGCGTGGGTTCCCAGGAAAAGGGCAAGGATAACGAATATGCCACCTATCATTATATTAGACCCCGCTGTTCGCGCTCCGAAGCGGTAATGGGCCGCAAGACCTCCAGCTCCGTGGCAGAGGGGCATACCACCCACAAGAAAGCTCAAAAGATTCGCCATACCCTGGCTGATGCAAAGAGCCCGATAAGTCACCCTTTTTGAATCTGCCTCAAAGTATTCTCTGGATAGATCGGCGTTTGCGATGACGGCATTCCCCAGTGTCATGGGGATCTGCGGAAGGACAAGAACGAGTAAAGCGAAAGTGAAATCAATACTGCTGGGTATTCCGTATGGCAGGATCTCAGGAAGGTACAATCCCGGCCTGAACGCGTTGAACCCTTCATGAGTGCCCAGTACTAGGCCCAACAAAATGCCTCCACAGACCACCATGAGACCAGCCGGTAGCCTCCTGTTGTCCAGCAGCAGGAAAGTCAAAATGCCCCCAATAATCCCGATCACGATACCGATAGGGACAGGCCCGATGGTCTGCAGGCTCAGATAGGGTTCCGCCGCTTCCTTAAGTAACTGGAATTTTGAGGCGCCCACCATGAACTTGACGCCCTGGGTCATTAACAGAGTCCCTGTTGAAAGTTGTACACCTCTGACAACGGCCTTTGGTGTGTACTTCCCGACAAAAGTGACGGCGCCAGTGCCTCCAATGATCAAAAGAAAGAGGCCG
>CP070840.1:645834-653430 GCA_020342025.1 Deltaproteobacteria bacterium | reverse complement strand
CGGGTGAAGGCAAGCAGCAACGAGATTTGTCCTGCCGCGAGCATCTACTTCTACGACGCAGATTCGGCAAGCGCCATAAGGTTTTAATTTCTCGTGGTGACAAAGTGTGGGAATAGATATCCCTACACTCTGGGCTGCCTCCAAAATGGTCATCCCTTCCTCTGCTTCAACTTCTCTTTCATCAATCTGTAAAAGGATTTTACTCATTTTTCTTTACTCTCTTTGACTATCATTGTTTCTTCCTTCACATCACACCTGAGACAGCGAGCGCATTCCCTCTTGGCTGTTTCCTCGTCAAACCCAATCTCCACTTCTGCAGCGAAATCCCTGATTCGCTTTTTAGGATCTAGCTTGGGCATTTCTGCCATTGCCTGTTCGATCACTTCTTCGGGCACCGTCATGGTCACGTTGATCGTTTCCAGACGTTCCTCATGGGGTCTCCCGCCCCTCTTCTTGGCCAAATATTTGTCTATCTCCACCGCGACCCGTTTCCCGTGTGCCAGGGCATCCACGACCCGCGCCGGGCCGGTGACCGCATCCCCGCCTGCAAAGACATTAGGGACATTGGTAAGCAAAGAATGACGCTCTACGGTGATGGTGTTCCCTTTAGTGACAAGCGATCCGGCGAACTCAAGATCCGGTGACTGCCCAATGGCGGAAAAGATGGTGTCATATTCCCGGCTTATCACGCATCCCTCTATGGGGACCGGCCTTCGGCGGCCGCTGCGATCGAAATCCTTCAGCTCGCATTCATCCAGCTCAAGGGCCAACCTGCCGTTGACCTGACTGATGGACTTGGGAGCCACAAGTTCCTTGAGTTCGATGCCCTCTGCAAGGGCGTCCACAATCTCCTCTTCGTAGGCGGGCATGTCTTTCCTCTCACGTCTGTAAGCAATGGTCACCTCTGCCCCCATTCTTCGGCAGATCCTGGCTGTATCGATAGCCACATTGCCGCCCCCGATCACGGCAACCTTTTTCCCTGGGTCCGGAGCGGTTCCCAATTCTACCTCTCTTAAGAACTCGGCACCCCCCCTGACACCGGGCAGGTCGTCCCCGGGAATGCGGATGGGGAGGCTCTTGTGAGCGCCCACGGCCACAAAGATGGCATCGTAGTCTCTTTGGAGTTGCTCCATGGAAACCTCGCGCCCCACCCTGGTGTTGGTTTTGACTTCAACGCCTGCCCTTAGAATGAAATCGATCTCCTGATCAAGGATATCTCTGGGGAGACGATAGGCGGGGATCCCATAACGAAGCATGCCGCCCAGCTGCGGGAGTTCCTCGAAGATAGTGGGTTTATATCCCATCAACGCCAGATTGTACGCTGCGGCCAGGCCACCGGGTCCACCGCCAATGACGGCCACCTTTTCTTCCTTTGCCTCACCTTTTTCAACCTTGACGGTGAAGCCCTTTTTCTTTGCCATATCGGCGGCGAATCGCTTGATCTTTGCAATGCTCAATGGCTCATCGGTTTCTCCCCTGAGGCAGACCTCTGTACACGGATGCGTACAGACCCGGCCACAGACTCCCGGGAGGGGGTTTGTCTGATAGATGAGCGCGATGGCCTCCTCATACCGGCCCTCGGCCACCAGAGAAAGGTAACCCGGGACATCTTGGCCGATGGGACAGGCATTGATGCATTTGGCCTTGTAAAGTTCTGAGCAGACGCCTGCCTCGCATCGCTTATTGAGGATGTGGTCTTCGTATTCATGGCGAAAATATCTCAGTGTAGACAGCACCGGGTTGGGGGCACTCCCACCTAAAGCACAGAGTGAGGCATCTCTGGTGGCCTCGGATAGCTCCTCCAAAAGTTCGATGTCGCCCTCTCTTCCCTTTCCTTCACTGATCTTAGTCAGAATCTTAAGCATCTGCCTGATGCCTTCACGACATGGGGAGCATTTGCCACACGATTCACCAGAAAGGAACTTGAGAAAGTACTTGGCCACATCAACCATACAGGTGTCTTCATCCATGACGATCATGCCACCTGAACCCATGATTGCGCCAACTTTGGCCAGTTCGTCAAAGTCCACCTCTATATCCAGGTATTCCTCAGGGATACATCCTCCCGAAGGACCACCCGTCTGCACGGCCTTGAACTTCTTGTCTCCGGGGATGCCGCCGCCCACCTCATAGATAATATCTCTCAGGGTTATACCCATGGGGACTTCCACGAGGCCGGTATTATTCACCTTACCAACCAATGAAAATATCTTGGTGCCCTTGCTTCCCTCAGTGCCAATTGAGGTAAGGTACTCAGCCCCGTTGTTAATAATCAAGGGAACATTGGCCCATGTCTCCACATTATTTATATTTGTCGGCTTGCCATAGAGCCCCTTTACGGCCGGATATGGCGGCCTCGCCCTTGGCTCGCCTGCTTTGCCTTCTAGAGACATGAGGAGAGCCGTTTCCTCACCGCAAACGAAAGCGCCGGCTCCCCGATGCACTTTAACAGTGAAATCAAAGCCGGAGCCAAGGATATCTTTCCCAAGAAAACCATACGCCCCAGCCTGCTTGATGGCGAGGGTCACATTCTCTACGGCTAAGGGGTATTCCTGTCGAACGTAAACATAGCCTTCGTGGGCGCCGATGGCATAAGCTCCGATGGTCAACCCTTCAAGGACTGAGAAAGGGTTCCCCTCCAGTAGAGCCCTATCCATAAAAGCCCCCGGGTCTCCCTCATCGGCGTTGACGATCACATACTTTGTCTTATCAGGACTATTGCGAGCAAATTCCCACTTTATCCCTGCAGGAAATCCGGCGCCACCCCTCCCTCTCAGCTTAGAATTTTTCACCAGCTCCACCACTTGCTCCGGAGTCTCCTGAAAAAGGGCTTTAACCAAGGCAGAATAACCGCCCACTGCGAGGTAGTTATCAATGCTTTTAGGGTCAAGCCTAATATTATTGCCGATAAGGCGCCGCATCTGATTATTGTAGAATGGTATCTCAGATTCACGGACTATCTTCTCATCGGCGATGGGATCCACATAAAGCAGCCTATCGATGACCTTCTTGGCAAGTATGGTCTGAGAAACGATCTCTTCTGCATCGCCCGGCTGCACCTGAAGATAACATATCTCCTCAGGATAAATCACAATCAGGGGACCTCTCTCACAGAAGCCGGGGCAACCTGTTTCCCTGATATCCACTTTGGTCTCCAGCCCCTGTTTTTTAATCTCCTCTTTGAAGGCGGCAACCACATTTGCTGCGCCGAGAGCGAGGCAACCCGTTCCCGTACATATAGCAATGCAAGGCTTATTCGGATCCCTTTTTGATATGATTTCCTTCCTGAATTTTTCCAATTCAGCAGGTGAATTTATCCTTGGCATAATCTTCCCTTACTCATAGCTTTTCAACACATCTTCTGACTTGGCCGGTGCCATCTTGCCATGATATTCGCCATCGATGACCATCACCGGCCCTAAAGCGCAGCAGCCGACGCAGTTAACAGTCTCCAGGCTGAACTTTAAATCCTGGTCCGTTAGGCCAGGTCTGAGTCCAGTCAGGTCTTGAATTTTGCCGAGGAGACGTGGCGCACCACGAACATGACAGGCAGTGCCCGTACATACGTGAATTTCATGACGTCCTTTAGGAACTACACTGAAGGCTTTATAAAAGGTAACGATGTGCTGTATCCGGCTTAAAGGCACTTTTAATTTCTTGCTGACCTTCTCTAATGCTTCCTTAGGAAGCCAGCGATTTTCGATCTGAATCTCCAGTAACACTTGAATGAGTGAACTGGGATCGCTCGGATATTTATCTATAATCTGATCGATTTCACCATTATCCATAGCCGCTGTCCTAACCTTCCTTTTTCTTTGCCCTATTCTCCGCTCCTGCCTTAGACAGGAACAAAGCGCTTCTGGCTTTCATCGAATTCGATTAATCCTTGCCTTGCTGAACGGTTAAGGTGTATTGATATTTCAGACGGGTCTACGCCTAAAATCTCAGAGATTTCCCCCGTTGAAAGGGGTCTTTCTCGCAGGAGTAACAAAATTTGGCTTATGGCCAATTTATCACCAATTAATTCATGAAATAACCTGTCCACCTCGTCACTGTCGAAAAATTCGTTATATTCTTCTTCTGTATCAAAACGTACTCTCAGCCTCTCCCTTTCCACCAGCTTAATGTAGGGGACTAAATTTTTGACGGCTTCAAGTTTGAACTTTAATCCATTTCCATTTATTCCTTCGCCATTGCCAAGAGGTCCTAACTCCTTCAGCTTCCTGGAAAAGTCATTCATAACTTCGGCGAAACGGAAGCCTTCAGAGGCAGATATCCATTCAAGTCTTAACCTCTCGGGGTTTACGCCTATCCGTTCTAGTAATTTTCTACATAGATGCATCATGCTTAATGCAAGGTAATTTCCTTCCGTAATATAATGGCATTCACCAAGCAAACAACCACCGATAAACACCCCGTCTGCTCCATTTGAGAAAGCTCGAAGTATAAATGCCAGGTCGACTCTGCCGGTGCACATGACGCGGACAATCTTAATATGAGGCGCATATTGTAGTCTGGAAACTCCAGCCAAGTCAGCCGCGGAGTATCCTCACCAATTGCATAAAAAACCTAAGATCCTTGGTTTAAACCCAAATCCTGTCCCCATTCTTGTCTCACTCCTTAAGCAGCAATCTTTGCTTTGTTCATTGTTTGGATATCTACAAGGGCTGGAACCGCTGCGTCGATTTGGCACAAGATCTCTTCATCGGTATAGTGCTTCAGAAAGATAGCCCCTGTTGGACACCTTGAGTTACAGAGACCATCTCCTTTACACAGAATAGGATTAACCCTGGCCCTTTTGCCTTGCGGTGTATCAACAAACTCTATAGCACCATAGTTACAAACTGAAATACATGCCCCACACGTGACACACTCGTTCTCGTTTACCTCGCAAATAGCACCGGATGCTATGATCGAATCACTTGTAAGTATATTGGCAGCTCGACCGGCAGCTCCGTAAGCCTGGCTGATCGTTTCCGATATATGCTTGGGATAGTGAGCTATCCCGCACAGGAAAACGCCATCTGCGGCAAAGTCAACGGGCCGTAGTTTTACATGGGCCTCCTGAAAGAAACCATCCGGGTTCAGAGCCACCTTGAATAATATGGATATTTCATGACTTGTTGCTGACGGAATAACAGCGGCAGCCAAAGCGAGTGAATCGGCATCTATAGAAAGTTTTTTGCCTAAAATAAGATCAGTCGCGGTAACTTTTAATATGGGCTTACCATCCTCTTCAACGGCTTCCACCTGGGGTTTATCATCCGGCTCATAGCGGATGAACTTTATATCTTTATCTGCCGCTTCCCGGTAATAATCCTCTTTAAACCCATACGTTCTCATATCCCGAAAGAGAATGGTGATATCCATCTCGGGGTTGATCTCTTTCAATTTCAAGGCGTTTTTTATCGCCTGATCACAACACACCCGGCTGCAATAATTTCTGTCTCCTTGTCTGCAACCGACACATTGGATCATCACCAGACTCTGGGAGTTGATCACCTTTTCTTCTCTTTTGGCGATTTGCTCCTCCAACTCCAGCAGGGTCAATACCCGATCATCTTCCCCATAAAGGTATTCTGTGGGTTTATATTCTTCGGCACCCGTAGCGATAATGGTTATTCCATGGTGTATCTCCTTGACCCTTCCTTCAGACGTCACTTTAGTTGTGAAATTTCCCACGTATCCGGACGCCTCTGTGATGGTAGAATCGGTAGAGACATGAATCGAGGGGTGTTGGTAAACTTTGCGTATCATGTCATTCAAATATGCTTGAACATCCATCCCTTCCAGGGTGTAATGAATTCTTCGAGCCATTCCCCCCAAATCTTTATCCTTTTCCACCAGATAGACCTCAAATCCCTGCTCAGCTAAGCTCAGAGCACTGGTCATCCCGGCCAGGCCTCCTCCCACCACTAACCCCCTTTTGTCCACCGGCAGCTCAAATTCCTGTAAAGGTTCTAAAAGGGCGGTTCGGGCCACCGACATCCGGACGATATCCTTTGCCTTCTGGGTGGCATCTTCCTTTTCTCGCGAGTGGACCCAGGAGCAATGTTCTCTGATATTAGCCATATCAAAGAAATACGGATTAATACCCCCTTCACGACATGTGTCCCGGAATAACGGCTCATGGGTCCTGGGCGTACAGGCGGCCACGACCACGCGATTGAGCCCTTTTTCCCGGATCTTGTCCGATATTTCCTGGGCATTATCCGTAGAACATGCAAAGATGCTTTCTTGAGCGTGGACCACATTGTCTAAGCTGGAGGCATATTCAACGACGGAAGGAACATCTACCACCCTTCCGATATTGGCACCACAATGACACACAAAGACCCCAACCCTGGGTTCCTCTCCTGAGACATCCCTTTCCATAGGATATACCCTTTCTCTGTCCAGCTTCCCTCGCCGGTAGGCAAGAAACTGACTACAAAGGGCATCAGCCCCGCTGGCGGTCATGACCGACTCGGGGATATCCATAGGGCCCTGGAAGGCGCCGCTTACAAAAATTCCCGGGCGAGAGGTCTCAATAGCATTAAGAGGATTGGTCTTACAGAATCCGTGAGCATTGAGTTCGATACCGAACTTATTTGCCAGGTCCTCCGCATCATCAGGAGGGCTCAACCCAACGGATAATACCACCAGATCGAATTCTTCCTCTTTTACTCCGTCCTCATAAGTGGAGTATCTTATGGTTACATTCTTGGTTTCCGGGATCTCTTTTCCTATGGATACATAGCTCCTAATAAAGCGAACCCCGGCAAGGTTCTCTGCTCTTTGGTAGAATCGCTCGAAATCCTTGCCAAATGACCGGATATCGTTATGGAATATGGTAGCCTCCATCTCAGCGTCATGGTCTTTTGCCAAAATCACCTGCTTCTGGGTATAGGTGCAGCATACCGCGGAACAATAGCTGTTGCCGCCTTCGATAACCTGTCTGGAACCGACGCAGTGAATCCAGGCTATTTTGTGTGGATGCTTCCCGTCAGAAGGGCGCCTGATCTCACCCTCGTATGGCCCGGTGGCGCACAACAGCCGTTCAAAGTCCATACTGGTTACCACGTTCTCCATCTTGCCGTAGCCATAGTCGCCCCTCAGCTTGGGGTCAAATATGTCATAGCCCGGAGACAGAACGATCGCCCCTACCTTTACTTCCACCTTCTCCTCCTCTTGATGAAGATCTATGGCTTTATGCTTACAGACTCCTCGGCAAATGGTACACTTCTCGCCTTGAAGGTAGAGGCAGGTTTCAGGGTCTACGTAAGTGACAAGGGGAACGGCTTGAGAAAAGTATATATGGATGGCTTTATTCAAAGACAAGTTTTGATTATACGGGTCAGGGACCTTGACCGGGCAGTACTCAACACAGGTGGTACAACCCGTGCATTTCTCCTCCAAAATGTATCTGGGCTTTTTAATCAGGGTGACCTTGAAGTTTTCTGCCTCCCCTTCAACCCGGTCAACTTCAGTATAGGTCAGGATCTCTATATTGGGATGTCTGCTGCATTCAATAAACTTGGGAGATTCAATGCACATGGAGCAGTCATTCGTGGGAAAGGTCTTGTCGAGCTGGGCCATCTTGCCGCCAATGGCCGG
>CP070840.1:642968-645734 GCA_020342025.1 Deltaproteobacteria bacterium | reverse complement strand
CCGGCGAAACTTATGGGGTTCCACCTATGAGCGTGCTTTGCACAGTATTCAATAGCGTCGCAGCTTAGCTTAAAGGAGAATTTTGGGGGTAAGACCTCCGGGGCAATGCAAATGGTTGTCTCCATCAAGAAATCATTCTGATTTGTACCCGTAAGTAACTCTAAAGGGATGCCACGAGCCTGTGCATTCGCAAAATACATGGATTGAACTGCGATGTTGCAGATGGGGTGAGACGTGACCAAAGAGCTACTAATCTTCTCGATCGGTATACCTTCGAACAAAATACGCATGTCTTCCAAGGTGTCGATGGCTACGCCGCCTCGGCCCACATCGGCGTAGGCATTCGGATCCGTGGAATCATATCCCCGCAGGGTTGGATAATCAAAAACGGCGTTTATTCCGGTGGCCCCTTGGTCGAGGAGAAACTTGTATCTTTTGTTGGTATTTTCAGGCGGCCCGAAGCCGGCCAATTGCCGTAGCGTCCAGGTACGCCCCCGATACATGGTGGGATGGATGCCTCGCACATAAGGCTCCTCTCCCGGGAAGCCCAAATCCTGAAGGTAGTCCATATGGGAAAGGTCCACCGGCGTGTATATGGGATTAATGGGCAACCCAGAGAGCGTTTTGAATACCTCCTCTTTTCCCTTTTCGGCCTGGCCGATGTTGTCCTGCCAGCCCTCTCTTTTTTGGCTGATCTTTTCAATGGCTTGGCTGTTCCATAGTTTTGACATCGTCTTCCTCCTCGACGAATGTTTTAGGGTCAACAGTGACCCTTCAAGCAAATCTCCTTTGGAACAAATAAGGTTCCGCCTTTTTGGTCTATATCTGAAAATCGTCACCAGTGCCGTCATTGCGAATCACCGACGCCTAGTCAGGGGCGAAGCCATATCGTGGAGAAGGGTTTGCTTCGTCGCGCTGCTCCTCGCAATGACATTCTTCAAATCTCTTGCAATATTCTTAAAATCTCCGCATCCAGTTCATCATTATCAAAAGAGAATGAAACGGTTCCATGCTCAACATCAAATGATGTGAGACTGCAATCGAAATCATCTGCCACCTGTTCCAATAATGTTTTGAACTCGACCACTTTAGGGTGATCTAGGCTGTCCACATCCTCTGAAAAGAGATCCACTTCAATGATTCCCATGGGCTTGGCCTTGTGGGCTTTTTGTACGCGATGGCTCAAAAGTAAAATAGTGCAACCGATCCGTTACATGCCATAAATCAGATCTCAAGTGTAACCTGTTTTGGTGAAACCCTGTGCATCGCGACGAAAATAAAGGAGCCGGTTACCAGAATAAGGGTCCCTATCACAAAAACTATATTAAATGAGAAGAGGTCAATAATAAGGCCCGCAAGCAGTGGGCCTATCAGCATACCAAGACTGTGGGCCATGGCGAGTAGACCCATGATGGACCCCATTGCCTCCAGCCTCCTGCCCTCGATCACACCCAATGCCATGACGGCAGGAAAGGCGATACCCCCTGCCAGACCAAAAAGCCCGCTGGCCAGAAAAAGTTCTCCAAATGTGCTGGCGGCTGGTACAAGGAAGAGGGACACAGCGCCCAGGATTCCTCCGAGTGCGATCAGCAGTTTTTTGCTGAATCTGTCCGCAAGGAATCCCATAGGCGTCTGGAAGACACCACTCACCAGGACGCTTATCATGACTACGGATCCTATGGCAGAACTGCTTAAATGGAGTCGAGTACTGGCTAGTAGGGGGAGAAATGCCCATATGATGCCAATGCCGGTGGTAAAGCAGAAACGGAAGGTGAAAAGAGAAAAGACGGCTGGTTCTTTGACAAGACGGAGATAGCGAATTGGCTTTTTGGGAAAAGAGGCCTGTCTCCCTTCGTAGCCCTTTTCAGGGGGAAGCAACAAGAGGCATAGGACAAACCCCAAAAGGGTGAATGCTCCCATGGTGAGAAAAGAGAACTGGATATTCAGCAAATCCTTCACCACGCCGCCCATTATGGGCCCGAAACTTAGGCCGCCATAGAGAGAAATATTAAAGAGGCCCATGGTGAATCCCTCTTTGTTCTTCGGTGTAATTAAACCCACATAGGCCTGGGCAACGGGAAAGATCATGGCCGACGCAAACCCCTGGCCCAATCTAATAAGGATTAGTGCATGAACATTTGATGAGACCAAATAGAAAAGGGATACAAGGAAATAGAGAAACATCCCGAGGGTGATAAGGGGTTTTTTGCCTTTTATGTCGGAAAGCTTGCCGAAATATGGAACGAATATGGTCCTGGTAAGGGAAAAGGCCCCGAAAATCAGGCCGATCTGAAAGGCGCCAGCGCCTAACTCATGCGCATAAACCGGTAGCAGGGGGGCCACGATCCCAACCCCCAAGATAGTGACAAAAACAGCGAAGAAAAGAGTCGTGAATATTTTCAGATTTAGAACCATTTTAGAATTGGCACCTAAAGAGGCAAATGAAATATCTTTGCAGTATAAGAATTTTCTATTGGGCAATGCAAGATTTTTGGGGTCATGGCGATACAAGAGGTCCAGGAAACCCGGCTGAGTCCAATATGTATGTTTCTTGACATCACCCCTTTCTAGTGATAATTCGCATACTTTAAAAGTATAAACACATATGGAAGACAACCCTTTTTCGGTGAGAACAATGACCTTTCAAGAACTGATCCTGTCTTTAGAGCGATTTTGGGCAGAGAGGGGCTGTGTCATTCAGCAACCCTACGACCTTGAAGTGGGGGCAGGCACCTTTAATCCCGCCACCCTATTGAGGTGCCTCGG
>CP070840.1:639348-642868 GCA_020342025.1 Deltaproteobacteria bacterium | reverse complement strand
TTTCGGAGGGGTGCTTGATCCTCTTTGTCCAAGAGATGTCTGAGATATGAACGAGGCCATCTATACCTTCATCAATACCGATAAAAATGCCAAAATCCGTGATATTCTTTATCTTTCCTTCTATGGTAGTCCCTACAGGATATTTTTCTCCGATAATATCCCAAGGATTGGGTTCCACCTGCTTGAGGCCCAGGGAGATCCGTTTGTTAGGAGGGTCTATGTTCAAGACAACGGCCTCAACCATGTCACCCACCTTGACCATCTGAGAAGGGTGCCTAATCTTTCGAGTCCAGGACATCTCTGAAATATGGATCAACCCTTCAATACCTTCTTCCACCTCTACGAAGGCTCCATAGTCGGCCAAGCTTACCACCTTGCCGCGTAATCTCGTGGCAATAGGATAATTCTCTTCAGCCTTGGTCCAAGGGTCTGGTTTTAACTGTTTAAGACCGAGGGAGACCCTCTCGGTTTCCCTGTCAAAGTTCAATATCTTGACCGAGATCGTATCTCCCATCTGATACATTTCTGAAGGATGGCCCACCCGACCCCAAGACATATCCGTGATATGGAGCAGACCATCAATTCCTCCCAAGTCGATGAACAGGCCGTAGTCTGTAATGTTCTTTACCATGCCTTCAACAATAGCCCCATTTTCCAATTTCTCGAGGGTCTCTTCTCTCTGGGAAGCACGTTCTGACTCCAGGATGGCCCTGCGAGACAGAACAATATTTCCTCTCCGTTTGTTGTATTTCAGGATCTTAAAATCGTGAACCGTCCCTATCAGGGCGTCGAAATCCCTGATCGGTTTCAGATCGATCTGAGAGCCGGGGAGAAAGGCTTGGAGACCAATATCTACTGTCATACCTCCTTTAATGCGAGATATGATCTTACCTCTCATGGTCCCATCCTGTTCATACACCGTCTTTATATCGTCCCATATCTTGATTTTGGCTGCCTTATCCTTAGAAAGGAGTATGACACCATTCTCATCCTCTCTCCTTTCCAGAAGAACATCCACTTTTTCACCTACTCTGGCAGTCAAGTTTCCTTCGGAGTCAATGAACTCATGAATCGGAATCTGGCCCTCTGATTTGTAACCAATATCTACCAATATGAACTCTTTGTTGATCTGAACAATCTCTCCCTTAACAAGCTCTCCTTCTTGAAGGCTTCTCAGGCTCTCCTCATACATTTCCATGAACTGGTTGCCATCCCCTTCGCCCTTAGCACCTTCGGCGGCCTCAGGTACCGTCCCTACGCTGGAAGATTCCTGTTTAGTTTCAGAGTTCTCATGGCCTCCTTCTTCTTTGTTGATCACGTTTTCTCCCGCTTCGGTTGTTTGTTTGTCCATTAACCCAATTACCCCCCTGTTTGTATTGTCCCACGAATGGGTTTCCCCAAAATTTTCTTAACTATCAGATATAAAGGCAAACTTCAACTATTTGCTTATAATTTTTTGCTTTTTTTTGAGAAATACACCTAATCAAGGAAAAGAGAAAATGGCTCATACCCCTTCATTTCCCATGTGCTCGAGGATTTTTTCGACCACTTCATGTGGATTCAAAGCCGTGGTATCAATGATTTTCGCATCTTTGGCCGGACGCAGAGGGGCTATGGGGCGTGTTTCGTCCTGGTGATCCCTCACCTTGAGTTCCCTCTCCACCTCTTCCAAAGATACGGATTCACCCCGGTCTACTCTTTCTTTATACCTTCGCTGGGCTCTCACTTCGGTGGAGGCAGTGATAAAGAACTTATGTTCTGCCTCTGGGAACACAATGGTCCCCATATCCCGGCCTTCGGCCACAAGCCTCCCCTGCCGACCCATCTTCCTCTGAAGCCCTGTCATGGCCTTTCTCACTTCTTTTATGGCTGAGATTGTGGAAGAGAGCAGATCCATTTCAGGGGTTCTTATGGCCAAAGATATGTCTTCGTCTCCTAGATATAATTTGTTTTCTTCCCTTTCTGCTTGAAAGCGCAGATCAAGGTCTTGGCAAAGCTCCTGCAATTCTTGTTTGTCCCCTGTATCTATCCCTTTTCTCTTTGCTTGAAGTGCTACAGCGCGGTACATGGCCCCTGTATCCAGATAAAGATAATCTAGTTTTTTGGCCAAAAGCCGGCTCAATGTGCTTTTCCCAGATGCTACCGGACCATCGATGGTTATAATATCGTTCAAGGGGTATCTCTGTGGACCATTGAAAAATAGAAATACAATTGTCTATAGGGCCCGTCTTTCTAAGGGTATCATTGCCCGATTACCCTGCCACCTTATAGATACAGCACCTTTCTTAGGGTCTGAATAAATCGTTCGTTTTCTTCCGGCAGGCCCACATTCACCCTGATATAGTCGTCCAAACCATAGCTGTCCATGGCGCGGATAATGACGCCTTCCCTGAGCATGAGCTCATAGATTTTTTTGGCCCCCCCGGGAACCTTGATAAGAAAGAAGTTGGTTTGCGTGGGGACATGTTCAAGGCCCAGATCATTGATCTGGCTCTGGAGATAGGAAAGCCCGTCTCTCACAACATCCAAGGTGCGAGATACAAATTCCGTATCATCCAGGGCCGCAGTGGCCGCCACCTGCGCAAGGGCATTGGCGTTGAATGGTTGTCTGACCCGATTCATGTAGTCAATGATCTGCTCAGAGGCAAAGCCATAGCCGATCCTCAGGCCTGCCAATCCATAGAGCTTGGAAAAGGTCCTTAATACGATAATCAGGGGGTAGTCCCTCAGGAGGTCAAGTCCTTGGGCCACTCGTGGGTCTGAAACGAATTCTATATACGCCTCATCGAGCACCACAACGATATCTTGAGGGATGGATTTCAGGAAAGATACCATTTCAGCCTTGGATAGGGCGGATCCCGTGGGATTGTTGGGGTTGTTTATGAATATGACCTTTGTCTTGGGGGTGATAGCCGCTCGCACGGCTTCTAAATCAATCCCGAAGTCTGATAAGGGAATGGAAACCATCTTTCCGCCTGCTCCTGTAACTATTTTCCCATAGACGAGAAAGGTGGGGAAAGGCTGGATAACCTCTTCCCCGGAACTCAGGAAGGTGCGAATAGTCAATTCGATCAATTCGTTTGAGCCGTTGCCAATGATAATTTGAGATTGGGGCAATCCAAATTTGGCGCTCAATTTTGTTTTGAGGTAGAACCCGCTTCCATCGGGATAGCGATTAAGGGTCTTCATCTTCTCCATCATGGCCTGGATGGCTAGGGGGGAGGGGCCCAACGGGTTTTCGTTTGAGGCCAGCTTGATCGAGCCGGAGATCCCCATTTCCCTTTCCAGTTCCTCAATTGGCTTTCCAGGGGGGTAGGGAACAAGGGCTTCAATTCCCTGTTTGATCAGCTTTTTCACGGGACAACCTCGCCTTTCCTTTAACCCCATTTCTCCAGATGGCACCCATCTGTTTTCCCCGGCTTTTATATCAGAGAATGAGAAATATCAAGGATTTTGCAATGGGCCCAAAAGTTTGTTGACCCCTTCGCTGACTTATTATAGGTTCAGTGGGTTAGAGGCC
>CP070840.1:626536-639248 GCA_020342025.1 Deltaproteobacteria bacterium | reverse complement strand
GGTGCAAGGCTCTGGGCACATAATGGGGTTCCTGGTTTCGCCTTATGCCCTATGCCATAGGGATTGAGTAATGGACACTATCAGATTCTCCATAGAAAAACCTGTGACCATAATAGTTGGGATCATAATCGTGGTCCTCTTCGGGTGGATAAGCCTGCAGCGCATGCCTTACCAGTTAAGTCCCACTGTCATAGAGCCCACGATTACCGTGACGACCACCTGGACCGGGGCCACTCCGTATGAGATAGAGCGTGAGATCATAGAGGAGCAGGAGAAAGTCTTGAAGGGAATCCCTGGCCTCACGGAGATGGAGAGTACCTCTTACAATAACATGGGATCCATTGATCTGAGGTTTAGTATTGGCACGGATGTGGATGAGGCCTTACTCCGGGTTTCCAATAAAATCAATGAGGTCCCCTCCTATCCTGAAAATGTGGACAAACCCATAATAAATGCCACAGGGGCTGCCACGTCACCTGTTGTATGGCTCATACTGAAAACCACCGACGACAATCCGCGCCTTGTGTATACGTACAGAACCTTGTTTGAAAATGAGATCAAGCAATATCTGGAAAGAGTGGAAGGTGTGGCCGACCTCTTTATCGGAGGGGGAACAGAGAGGGAGATGCACATCATTGTGAAACCTGAAAAACTGGCCGCCTACGGCCTGACGATCACTGATGTGATAGACCTCCTGAAGGCTGAGAACATCAATGTCTCGGCAGGTAATATGGGCGTGGGAAGAAGAGATTATAGAATCAGGACCGTTGCGGAGTTCAACTCGCCAGAGGATATAAAGGGGATAGTGATTCGATCAACGGGTCAGAGACGAATCTTGCTCTCAGACATTGCTAGCGTGGCTTTTGGTTACTCAAAACTAAGGGATTCGACGCTTCACAATGGGACGCCTGGAGTGGCTGTAGGGGTGAAACCTGAGCCAGGGGTAAATATCCTTGAACTTACCGATAGAGTTGAGGAGGTGGTTCAATGGCTTAATGAAAAGATACTGAAGCCCAAGGGGCTCCAGTTTAAGTGGGCCTATGACCAGAGACCGTACATCAGGGGAGCCATAGCCCTTGTGAAGAATAATATATTTATTGGGGGAACCCTTGCCATCATTGTACTCCTCATCTTCCTGAGGAGTATCTCATCAACTGTGGTTGCTGCATCTGCAATTCCCATAAGTATCATTGGATCTTTTATTTTCATGAATCTCCTGGGAAGAAACCTCAATGTGATAAGCCTTGCAGGCATAGCCTTTGCTGTGGGTATGCTCGTTGACAATGCCATTGTGGTTCTGGAAAACATTGACCGCCACAGAAAGATGGGCAAGCGCCCATTCCTTGCCGCCTATGACGCAACGCGAGAGGTCTGGGGGGCCATACTCGCCTCAACACTCACCACCGTAGCCGTGTTCCTTCCCGTCGTATTCATAAAGGATGAGGCAGGTCAGTTGTTCAGGGACATTGCCATTGCCGTGACCTGTGCAGTCATCCTCAGTCTGCTTGTTTCTGTGACAGTTATTCCCATGTTTTCAAGGGTCCTCTTCAGGCTCTCAAATAAAAAGGTCAGAGCTGGAAGAGGGCTCCTGGCAGGACTGGGCGGCGGGCTACAGGCCGGGATAATGAAGCTGGTTGGGCTGGCCATCCGAAACTGGGGGACAAGGGTGGTCACCATACTCTCCCTCACCACACTCGCCGTACTTACAGCCGCCATTCTGCTACCCAAAATGGAGTACCTTCCACAGGGAAACAGGAATCTGGTCATAAGCTTCCTCATTCCACCCCCTGGACTCTCCTACGAGGAGAGAAAGGAGATTGGTGAGTTTGTTTTCAGTGAAGTAAAACCTTACATTGGTCAAGATTATAACCAATACCCGGGCATAAAGAACCTGTTTTATATTGGCGCCGAGAGGATTATGCTTTTTGGTGCCATAAGCATGCGTGAGCAGCGGGCCGGAGAACTGCTGCCACTCTTCAGCGGAATTACCAACTCTATTCCCGGGATTTTTGGTGTGAGCATTCAGGCGGGTATCTTTCAGACGAGAATGGGAAGGGCAAGGACCATTGATCTTGATGTGAGCGGTGACGATCTCAACCAGGTGGTCCAGGTGGCAGGCGCCATGTTCGGGATGATGAGGAAGGAGATGCCTGATGCGCAGATAAGGCCCCTCCCATCCCTTGAACTTCTCTATCCAGAAGTAAAACTAAAGCCCCTCAGAGATCGTCTCAAAGCGGCAGGGCTGTCTGCCAGGGATCTTGGCATAGCCATTGATGTGCTCATGGATGGCAGGAAGATCGGGGATTTCAAGCAGGAAGGCGAGAAAAAGATTGACCTCGTACTCAAGGCATCCGAGGAGGATATAACCACGCCCGAGGAGCTTTATGGGGCCCTTGTGGTCAGCCCGAAAGGAAGAATCATTCCCGTCTCTTCCCTGGCAGAATTTGAAAGTACAACAGGAATTACTGAGATAAGACACCTGGAAAGAAACAGGACGGTGACGCTCCAGGTTACGCCCTCACTCACGCTTCCCCTTCAAGAAGCCATGGAAAGGATTGAAAAGGGGGTCATTGAAAAACTCAAAGGCCAGGGTATGATGCAAGGGGTTAGTGTGAAACAAAGTGGTGCAGCGGACAAACTCACGGTGACCAGGCAGGCGTTGCAGTGGAACTTTGTGCTGGCTGCCATCATTGCCTATCTGTTGATGTCTGCTCTTTTTGGAAACTTCATCTATCCTTTGATAATTATGTTCACTGTTCCCCTGGCCACGGCAGGGGGATTCATTGGCCTCAAGCTGGTCAACATCCTCATTACAGCGCAGCCACTGGACATCCTCACAATGCTCGGGTTTGTCAAACTGATCGGGGTGGTGGTGAACAACGCCATCCTGATTGTTCATCAGTCGCTCAATAATTTGAGATATCATGGAATGGCTCACAGGGAAGCGGTGCTGGAGGCCACAAGCACGCGGCTAAGACCCATATACATGAGTGCATCCACCAGCATATTTGCCATGATGCCACTCGTCATAGCGCCAGGGCCGGGTTCGGAACTCTACAGGGGGCTTGGGAGTGTTGTGCTCGGAGGGCTGGGACTCTCAACGATTTTTACCGTCTTTGTGATCCCCTCGCTGCTCATGTTCTTCATCAGGATGGAGAAGTCGGATATGGGCACGGGAAGCACAACCGCACACGAGGGCTCAAGCGGTAATTTCAAATTCGAAAGCTCCAATGACCAATGAATGCCAAATGTCCAAACCAAAAGCACAAAAGAATGGCTGTAATGTTTGTCATTAGGATTTTGGGTTTTATTTGAAATTGGGATTTTGATATTTGGAATTGCTCGATCGGTTCGCGCTTTCTTCTTGCCCCGTTAAATCCCCATCGCCTTTTCCACCAACTCTGGCAGCATTAAGACCTCGACCTTTCTATTTTCTTCCATATGATTGACAGCCTGGCCATAGCAACCGGTACAGATGTGCACCATAAGGTCTGTCTTCACGTTTTCGATCATGTGCGCAAGGCCATCAGGGTGGTAACAGCATTTTGGTGCACTGATCCGGTTGATCTCCACACCCTCCAGCCTCGAAAAGACGTCCTCGGTGGATTTGAGGTCCATGGGGACAGATGAGAACTTCTTATGTAACCTATAGCAACCTGCGTAGTAATCGATCGGCTTCTCGAACTTGAGCGAACCCATCACCTCGCCAATGGCAGCAGGGTAGAAGACGATCTCCTCCTCAGGAAACGCGTGCTTATAGATGGGATAGCAGGGCGAGCAGAAGATAACCAGACGCTTTGCGCCAAGCTTTTTTGCCTGTCTAATATTTCTTTCTATGAATTCCTTAGACAGATCCCGGCACTCATTGATGGCCTCCTGGTCCCGGGATTTTATGGCGGGACGATAGAGGTAATTGCCACAACAGTATTCTTTGGAAAGAAACGTGTATGGGAATCCCCCTCTATCAAAGATACGGCAGAGGGAGCTGAGGATATGGGGGAGCATGGACAATATGATGCAGCCCGATATGATCACGTTCTCAGCCTCCCTGTCGTATGGAAAGCCCTGCTTCTGCAAAACACTTAGTCTATCAGGGAGATCCTCCAGGGTATTCCCAGTCTGCCGGATACGATCCACCATGTCCTGGTCGATAAGAGAATGCATATCAGTCTTACCTTTCTTTGAATTTGCTTGCCAGCAAGTAAGCTATTAACCGCCCGTTTATCCCGCCCGTGCTCTGCTTCGCTCGAGTCGCGGGGGGCAGGGTTATCTCATTTTGCTTTTCGGCGTCTCAGCGAAAAGCAAAATTAAAGACTATAACTCTGCGTTCTTTGCGCCTCTGCGGCGAGATATCATGTTTGATGCACTTGGCGTCGGCCACAAAGCCACCCCTTCAGGGGGTTTGGCTAACTATAGGTAACGTCATCAATGCGTGGGGTACAATCAGTACGTCCAGGTCCTTTCGGCCCATCTTTTCGGTTGCAATGTGGAAGGCTTGATCCATGTGCTCGGCAGGGATCATGTGCATTTGACGGACAAGATCGGGTGTCTCGGACCCGACGATGATGACCTGGTTCTTTTCCATCACTTTTGCCATCACAAAGGCCCGCTGGGCACCGGGCGGGTATCCTGTCCGACGTAGTTTTTCAAGTAGAGAGGACATATGGACAGCAGCCCGCATCTCTTCCAAAAAGCGTTGTTCTCCCACCCCGTTGCCAGCGCCTTCAGGGGTGGGGGCGGGGACAATGAGGACGCCGCCCTCTTTGACCACACTGGTAGGCGCAAAAAAGAGGTAGCTGGCGGCTCGGCTCGCCTGGTACAGGTTAGCATCTTTTGGAAAACCGACCCCGGCCACTGCCACGTCGTACTGGCGGGGAATGGGGACCTCGTACAACTTCCTTGCCACCCTGACCAGCTTGGCAAAGGTGGCTTCTGGCTCGCCTGCCATGATGGCAACGGGCCGCTCTTGTTCGTCCTGTACCACGTTAATAATGAAGCGTAGTCCGGCGCGTCGCGCCGCCTCGGTAATCACTTCATGGAAAAGGTTCCCTTCGATCTTGCCCAGACGTGTGCCCGGGTGATCAACCATGTGGGGACCGTGCGTGTAAGCGATCATGGGTTCGCCTGCCGCACCAATGGCCACCGTCTTTCGGCCTCCAGAGTAGCCGGCGTACTGGTGCGGTTCCACAATCCCGGTGGCAACAACCAGGTCAGCCTCGTGGACAAATCTGTTCACAGAGAGGGGAATCCCGTCTTCGGTGGTGCCCAAATCCGCCAGTGCCGCACTGTCTTGAGGTTCGTTGTCTAACACGCGGTGGCTGTCTAAAACGGTCTGGCCCAGCTTGAGGCGCTTTTCTTCTGGTGTGCTTGGTCGGTGCAGGCCCGTTCCGCAAATCAGGGTGACATGATCGTCACGAACGCCGGCAGCTTTCAGCTCGCTCAAAATAGTCGGCACAAAAATATGGTCTGGGCTGGCGCGGGTGATGTCGGTAAAGACGATGCAGACCGTATCACGAGGTCCGACCAGTTGCCTCAGGGGCGGGGAATTGACAGGATTAGCCAATGCGCCCACCGTGGCCTTCTCCACATCGGCCAATGGCTCGGCAGGACGCGACTCCACGAGGGTGCCACGCATACTGGAGGGCAATTCAAATTCCAGAAAGCCCTTGTCAAAGGGAACGCTATATGTGTTTTCGTGTTTTCCCATTAGATCTCAAAAACAAGCCTCTCGCAGAGGCCACAGAGTCACAGAGTCGTGGACTTGCAAACATATGGACGACCGTTCCATGGTCGCCAAAGGCACACCCGCGGAGCGTGAGCCCGATAAATTCCGATCGGGCAATGGTGAGCTTTGAGGGACAAAAATGAGCTAGCTCAATTGTGTCCCTCAAGAGCTCCCCATGAGACCTTTGAGCGATTCCCAACCGCTACAGATTTTTTCTCTGAGCACTCTGAGAGCTCGAGAGATCCCGAGCCCTGCGCTAAGTCGAAGGGCCGAAGGAGCGCGGGCGAGAGATATGCTCAATCGTCGAAGCGCTCGATTACGACTCCAGGTCCATTTTGCCCGGATTCAGGATATTGTTTGGATCGAACAGTCTCTTAAGTGAACGCATGAGGTCCATGGCAACCTGATCGTGTTCCAGGTGCATGTAAGGGGCCTTAGCGAGGCCGATACCATGTTCCCCCGTGAGCGTACCACCCAGGTCACAGGTGAGCTTAAAGATCTCATCCACGGCCTGCTCTATTCCCTTGACCTGTTCCGGATCTGAGCGGTCGTACATGATTTTGGGATGAAGGTTTCCGTCACCCGCATGGCCAAAAATAATGAAGGGCAAACCGTGCTTCTTAACAATGCTGGAGATCCCTGTCAGCAGATCGGGTATATTTGACATGGGGACAGTCACATCCTCTGATACAATGTTGGGCATGAGTTGAGACGACGCGATACCGACCGATTTTCGGGCACGCCACAATTCCTCCGCTTCCTCAACAGAGTCGGTTTTTTGGATGCGCGTGGCTTTGTTCTTCTTGAAGACCTCGACCACTTTGTTCATTTGATATGAGGCTTCAGCCTGGGTGTAGCCGTCCGTCTCCACCAAGATTATGGCGTTGACATCAGGGAGATTCATTCTGGTCTGTCCCTGGAGGACCTTGACCGCATTTTCATCAAGCACCTCGAGGACGCTCGGGATGATTCCGGAGTGCATAATGTCCGTGACAGACTGGCCCGCATCCCTCAGGCTGGCAAAATAGGCCAGGCCGGTATGAAAGGCCCGGGGTTTTGGGTTAATTTTCAGGGTTATCTCAGTGACGATGCCGAGGGTTCCCTCGGACCCCACAAAGAGTCTCGTCAAATCGTAGCCAGAGACGGATTTCATGCAGATTGACCCGGTCCGCATGACCCGCCCATCAGGCAGGACCACCTCCAGCCCCAGGACATAGTCCCTGGTCACACCGTATTTAGCTCCTCTGAGGCCGCCGGCATTTGTGGCCACATTTCCGCCAAGCGTGCAGGCCTTTCCGCTGGCCGGATCCGGCGGAAAGAAAAAACCATGTGGTGCCAAGGCCTTTTCAAGATCCGCATAGACCACGCCGGGCTGCACCACGGCGAGTCGGTCGGCTATGCGAATATCAAGGATCTTGTTCATGCGGCACATGTCCAAGACCAGACCGCCCCGGGTTGGAACAGCTGCTCCTGCCAGACCCGTTCCTGCGCCGCGGGCCGTAACTGGAAAACGTTGCTCGTTGGCCAGAATCAGGATCTTGGACACCTGCTCCGCGGTCGTGGGCCACACGGCCGCTTCGGGGCGATGGTCATGGTCAGAGGCGTCGTAAGTATATGAGACCAGATCGATCAGATGATCTGTGAAATTCTCCTGGCCCACAATATCTATCAATGCCTGTTTGATTGCGTCGTCCAACGTGTACTCCTCTAAAGGGTAATTTCTGACCGATTCCGCTAACTCGATTGGCCTTCTAAAGGGTTTTGAGGTGGCCTGTTTGACCAGAATCCCACACGGTAGAAAAAAAATCAACTGATGGGCCTTGTGCTTAATGATTTTCAAAACCCGCCGCCTTTGCTGGTGAAGTAATTATTCACCATGCCGTTTGGTAAAGGAACTCATTTGTGCCTATGTGAGGCCAGGCCCCTTTTCTCAAGGCCACATCCATATTGTCAGTGGGAAGTGACCCCAGATTTGGGGTTTAACGAGCGAGTTGCAGACTCCCAGGAGTTCAAGTGCGCAAACCCCAAATATGGGGTCACGGCGATGCCCAGCGGAATTTTCTTTGAGATGTGGCCTTTCAAAAAAAGGCATGCCCTCACTTCACACCCCTGCCGGGTGTGATCAAAGCCGGTTCTTTTGGCCCCGGATTTTTTATTGGAGTGGTACATGCGGGGTTCAAGAATTGCTTTTTTGAAAGGAAAACTCACTCACCTGGCCGCCTTCCAAATCCACATGCAGCATAATATTTCTAAAAAGCTTCCCCCGCTTGAGAATGATCTTTACCGCCTCCATGGCCTGGAGGTTGGCAATGAAGGAAGGGGTCAAAACAGGGACGCCCATTATCGCTTCTGGCCTTTTCGTGTCATCCACTTCCACCGGTTCGTCTCCGTAAAGGGTCTTGAGGCCAGGATCTTGGGGGAAAATGGTCATCATCCTGCCCTCAAAGCCGGCCACCGCACCATGGACCAATGGGATCTTCAAGGCCTTGGTCTCCCTTTCCAAGGCAAATCGCGTGGGCACATTGTCCAGGGCATCTACCACCACGTCTGAACCGGCCAATATCTCGCCAGCGTTTGAGGCATCTATCTTTGCCTGATGAGGTGTAACTTCTACGCCTGGATTGATGGAACGCACCCTGGCAACGGCCTCTTCCGATTTGGGCCGTCCTATGGATTCTCTGTGGCAAAGTGCCTGACGATTCAGGTTGGTTTCATCAAAAAGATCATGATCCACCACAACCAGGTGCCCAATACCGACCCTGGCCAGCAACAAAATGACCTGACCGCCCAGGCCGCCCGCACCAACCACCGCGACGCGAGAGGCTGCCAGCTCGAGTTGCTCCTGAACAGATATCGCGTCTCGGTTGCGTATGTATCGGTAGGGAACAATGCCGAGAGTGAGGGCTTCTCTGTACACGCCATGAAGCGTATGGCCCAATTCAGTTGCTGTTTTCGTGGCCTGGTCGTCCTCAAGGACCTGAACCTGGCGAGCCGCGTTGTCTATTATTTTTATGGACCTTTTCCTGATCAGTTCGTGTAGTTGGGTCTTTGACTTAGTCATGTTCGCTCCCTTTTACTATTGAGACTGTCGGAAAACGCCCATCTGCCGTTCGGCAGGCTCACGGCCCTGAGCAAAGTCGAAGGGCTGCGTTACCCTCATCCCTCGTCACTGCGGCGTACTTCTATGTACGCCTCATTCCACGGGATTTCGGAAGCCTTGCATATGGACATTTTCCATCAGCCTCCCAGAAACCGGTTTTTCGACATTCTCATTGTTATTCTCTAAAATCGGAAGGCACTCTACCGGAAAAAAGGGAGGAGGTCAAAGCGTTGACCATGGGAGATCACCTTTTAGAAAAGGCGGGGGATTTTGAAAGAGGGTATGGTGTTGACATATGAAGGCTATTTGGTTAATAAAAAATCAAAACAAATGCTTTATAATTTTAGATAATATGATGGAAATTAGTAGGATTTTTGAAAGATGAAGATTGAACTGAAATTGTATGCCTCACTGGCATCCCACATGCCTGAAAAGACGGGGCGTAATCTCTACGAGATGGAGGTGCGTGAGGGAACGACGATCCACGATATTATCGATCAGCTTAAAGTGCCCAGGCCAGGCATTAAGCTCATATTTTTGAATGGCGTCCATGCCAATGGCGACGAGATTTTGAGGGAGGGGGACAGGGTTGGCATCTTTCCTGCCGTGGCAGGAGGTTAATCGGCCTTGAGCAGAAGAAAAACCTCTCTGTCTGCCCATTTAATCTTTGAAAGCGTCTTCAAATCCACTTGTTTGCCGTCCACAATGGCCTTCCTGCATCCTGTCCAGAAATCATCTGTTTGATGCTTTATAAAATCCTGCAGGGTTTTTCCATGGATCCAATTGCCCCTCTTAAGAAAAACGGGTCCGATTTCTTTGAGCAGAATATTGAAGAGTTTCAATGAAATGATGCCTTCTTGCTGAGGGCATTCGGCCTCGGCTTGTTCCAGGTGAGAAATTGTACTGCGCAAGGAGGCAAAAAAACCACCACTACGCAAAACGGCCCCCACCAGTCCTGGCATGGCGCCAGAGAGGGCGAGTGTGGATCCATCCCTCACAATGGCAGAATTCACATCATCCACAGGTTTTCCGTCCAGGAAGAGGGTCTTGATTCTTCTTTCTAGATATTGGGAATCCAGGCCAAGTTGTTCACAAAGAAGTGATTTCACCGTGCAGCCTGTCTGGACCTTGACCCTAAAACCTCGCTGCAAGAGTTGAAAAAACCTGGGGATCAACGTCTCTTCCAGGTGTAAACAGAGTTCTGTTCCAGATAGTTTTGAAGACAATTTCTACCCCTGTAATAAAATGGGGAGACCCCGTAAAGGTCTCCCCATTCATAAAGTAAAATTAAGACCTACCAGTTAAAGACCTGATCCAGATCCTCATCCTTGACCTGGAAGGTGATGTTGTGGGGTGGCAGGGCTTCTTTCTGGAAGTATTCGGGCAGTCGATCGTGCTCCGAAGTAAAACCCGCCTTGATGTTGAACTCCCTTTCGTTCTTGAGCACCGATTTCCCCAATTCGGTCACGTCGTCGGCGGTCAATTCCAGCCCATAAAAGGAGTTGATCATATCGATCAGGGCTTGAAACGTCTCAGGCTGGTCCAGAACCGCGAAAGCGATGAAGAGACACATTCCCGTGGAATCAACGGCTGCCGTGGCAATCTGGAGGTTTCTGGAGAGCTCCGCCTGCCCCTCAGGTTTCAGGGGATCCAAACTCCCCCCCACGTTCATAATGTTGGTCGCCACCGCATACCCGGCCGTGTGATCGGCACCCATGGTGCTGGTGGCATAAGTCACACCGATGCCCATGATTCCGCGCGGATCGTAGGCGGGCATGGCCTGGCCCTTCACCACCGGGACCCTTTCCACACCAAAGACCTTGCCGGTTACAGCAGCTCCGCTGCCCAATATACGTCCCAGATGGGTTCCCTTGCCCACCTCTTTGACCAGTTTTATGGCGGCCTTTGCATCTCCGAACTTGGCAACGCCCGCCTCCATGGCCACCGCAATGGTGGCTCCCATCTCAATGGTATCCAGTCCGTAATCATCATCAAGGCGGTCCAGCTGAGCAATGGCATCCAGGTCGTCAATACCGCAGTTTCCACCGTGGGCCCAGACGGTCTCGTATTCAGGTTGCTTGGTGATGTAATGGCCATCCTTGTCCACATAGATACCGGAGCACCTGATGATGCAGCCTCGGTGACAGCCGTGGGTAGCACTGCCGCCGCGAGATGTTTCTGTTTCTGCCTGGGTTTCACCGCTGATCTTGGAACAGCCGTCAAAACGGCCCCACATGAAGTTATGCGTGGGGTATGAACCTGCCTCATTGATCACATTGGTCAAGACGTTGGTTCCGTAAGCAGGAAGTCCTTCACCTGTGGTAGGATTCTTCTTGAGACCATCAACCCACTCTTTAGTCGCCGCTTTGAATTTTTCCTTGTCCTTTGGACTTCTCATCTTTGTTCCCGCATCATCGATGACAATGACTTTGACGCCCTTGGCTCCCATGACCGCTCCCACTCCGCCTCGGCCCGCATGTCGGGTTGGCCGAAGTTCCATGTCCGTGCAGGCCACCGAGGCGGCGGCCATCTTCATCTCGCCAGCAGGGCCAATGGAGATGCAGGCTATTTTGTCCCCGTACTCCCCTTTCATTTTCTCCACCAGGTCATAATTGCCCACCATGCAGAGACTGTTATCAGGGGTTATTTTGACGCCGTCCTTGTTGATATACACTTTGTAAAAATTGTCCTCTTTGGGCTTCCCTTCAAGCACAATGGCCGCATAGCCCAACCGGGCGAGCATTTGCGAGGGCTGGCCTCCAGCATTGGCTTCTTTGATTCCCCCCGTTAGGGGGCTCTTGCAACCCACGGAGAGTCGCCCGGACATAGCCGCAGCGGTCCCGCTCAACAGGCCAGGGGCGATAACCAGCTTGTTATTCTCCCCGAGGGGATGACACAACGGAGGGACTTCTTTGGCCACAAGCGCTGAAGTCAGCGCCCTTCCCCCCAAACCAGCATAATCCCCAATGGGATCCTCACTAACCTTGGGCTCACCTTCAGGCCCCATATTGATCCTTAGGATCTTGTCCATAAAACGCCTCCTTTCCCTTGATGTTTTCTATAAAGGTGTTTGATTACTTGTTTTGCGCGGCAATTTGGAACAAAACCTGTCCTCCTTCTAGGTGGGAGGAGCGTTGCTTCTTAACCCAAGACGTTATGAATACTCGCCGCCATCTAAAATGTCAAGGAAGAACAATAATATTAATTGGTTATGTCATTTTAGACATAAAGCTTTAGGGGACGTTGTTGAATTTGTTGAGTAACTCTTTTGTTGATTCACGATTCAGGGTCTCACTGACAATGATCACCTGCACTTCACCGTGTCTATCAGGAAGCTCATAACTCACTTCGATCGAGTTAGTTATTCAACAATTTCAACAAGGTCCCCTAGAGTATTGACTTATCACTTAAGTATCTTATTTTTCCTTAACGAGGAGGCAAAAATGGAGGGAAAAAGAGTCAAAGAGAGTAGCGTCGCCATCTCACATGTCATGTTGCCCCAGGATGCAAACATAGCGGGAAATGTTCACGGGGGCGTCATCATGAAACATGTGGATACGGCTGCGGGTTTTGTAGCGGCCCGTCATGCACGCTCCAACTGCGTCACCGCTTCCATTGACAGGCTTGATTTTCATCATCCCGTTTTCGTGGGAAATCTTCTTACGCTTAGAGCGAGTATCAATTTTGTGGGGAGAACATCCATGGAGATTGGTGTCCGGGCCGAGACCGAAGATGTGATCACCGGCCAGGTTCGTCACACGGCTTCGGCCTATCTGACTTTTGTTGCGCTGGATGGAAACGGTCGGCCCAAAGAGATACCCCCGCTGATCTTGGAATCGGAGGAAGAGGTAAGGCGAAACCGTGAGGCCAAGTCGAGGAGGGAAACG
>CP070840.1:616595-626436 GCA_020342025.1 Deltaproteobacteria bacterium | reverse complement strand
CATTTTCATGATGGGCTCAAGGAGAACAGGGTTCGCATCCTGCAGCGCCTTTTTGAGGCACATGCTGGCCGCTATTTTGAAGGCCATTTCCGAGGAATCCACATCGTGTGATTTGCCATCATAAAAACGGACCTTAAAGTCAACCACAGGATAGCCCCCGAGAACGCCACTTCTAATGGACTCATTGAGGCCTTTCTCAACGGCTGGGACAAAACTACGGGGGACATTCATTCCTACAAGGGCCTCTTCGAATTCAAAACCCTGACCCCTATCCAGTGGAGACACATCAAAATGGACTTCGGCAAACTGCCCCCGACCTCCTGTCTGCTTCTTGTGACGATAAATGACCTTATTTACAGGTTTTTTAATGGTTTCTTGGTAAGGGACCTTTACGGTCTTCAAGTTGACCTCCACCCCAAATTTCCGTTTCAACTTTTCGCAGGTGGCCTCCAGATGTATCTGGCCAGTTCCTGAAAGGACGATTTCAGAGGTCGCCTGATCCCTTTCCAGTCTGAGCGTGGGATCTTCTTCCAGAAGTCTAGCCAGAGAGCTGAAGACCTTATCTTCACTCCCCTTTACTTTCGCCTCAACGGCATAGGAGAGAACCGGAGGAAGGGGCGCCGTGGGTGTATAGATGATGGGATCGTTTTCCAGACAGAGCGTATCCCCTGTTTGCGTGCCCTTCAACTTGGGAATGGCCACGATATCCCCTGCAATGGCCATCTCCGTAGCCTGCTGCTTTTTGCCCTCTAAAAGAAAGATTTGCCCAAATTTCTCTTTATCCCTCTTATTGGCGTTATAGACGTTGGATTCAGCATTCAGCGTGCCAGAGAATACTCGCAGCAGGCTCAACTTGCCTGCAAAAGGATCCGCCACTGTTTTGAAGACAAGGGAGGAGAAAGGGGCGTCCGGTTCTGGACTCCTTTGGGTATCCTCTTTTCCAACCGGCCGCACACCCTCAAAAGGACCTCTCTCAACAGGGGCTGGGAGCCCTTGAACGATGAGATCCATTAACTGAGGGACGCCCATATTCAGGGTTGCCGACCCACAGGTGATGGGCACCAGTAGTCCTGACTTGACGGCCAGGACAAAAGTCCCTTCTATCTCCTGCGCAGAGAGTTCTTCTCCTTCCAAGTACTTTTCCATCAATTCGTCATTGGCCTCCACAATATTTTCTATCAACTGCTCTCTCCACTCTTCTGCCATCTCCTGCATATCTTCGGGGACCTCTGATTGCTGGAATTTCCCGCTGCCATCTTTGGTGTAAGTATAGGCTTTCATCTTGATGAGATCCACCAAACCCTGAAGTTTGTCCTCAGCCCCTATGGGCAAAAAGACGGGCGAGGCCTTCACATTGAAGGCCTTGGTGATTTCCTCCACCACCCCGAAGAAATCAGCTCGCTCCCTGTCCATTTTGTTAATAAATAGGATCCGTGGGAGTTTTTGTTCATCTGCAAAGGACCAGACCTTTTCCGTTCCTATCTTGACGCCCGCCGTTGCATCAATAACGATGACGGCCCCATCGGCGGCCTGAAGGGAAAAGCGGGTATCGGAAAGAAAGTTGTCATCCCCTGGCGTATCAATAAGATTGATATAGGACTTTTTCCAATCGCAGTGATGAAAGGATGTGCTGATGGTTATTCTTCTTTTCACTTCCTCCGGTTCAAAGTCCAAGTGAGACGTGCCATCATCCACTCTGCCAAGTCTATTGGTAGCCTTTCCATTCAGAAGCATGGCCTCGCCAAGGGAAGTTTTGCCGGAACCCACATGGGCCATTATGGCAACGTTTCTCAATTGTTCGGTGTTTCTTTTCATGTTAAATTCCTTTCCACTCTCATGCTTCCTGCAGAGTGTTCCAAGATGGTGGGGGAAATTACAGGATTGAAGGAAAAAGATGATTCCCAAAAACCTTAAAATTACATTACCAACGAAAACAAAGTCAAGCCCAGAATACGAATCGCGATTTTTTGATTGCCAATTGTCGCAAATATGTTATGTTATTGATTTTTCCCTAATAACTTGATCCCCAAAATGATATGCAGCTTGCTGACCACATAGAGTCTTTTTTTGATTATTTGAGATCGCAGAAGGGCTATTCGGATCACACGGTCAAGAACTATCAGGTGGACCTAGAACATTTCTTGACTTTTCTTGTGAACAAGCAGGAGGCAGAAGGAAAAAAAGAGACGGCCCCGGAGTTGGAGTCTATTGATTTCCTGGTCATCAGGGAATACTTGGGGAGGCTTTACAGCCAGTACAAACGCACGACCATTGCTCGGAAACTTTCAGCCATACGATCCTTTTTCCACTTCCTCGAGAGGAAAGGTCTATTGCAGAGCAATCCTGCGGCTGACATCTCCAGTCCCAAGCAGGGCAGGTACATCCCTACCCATCTTCCTGTGGATGAGATGTTCAGGCTCCTAGAGGGACCCGATAGGGCGAAGCCGCTTGGCTTGCGGGACTTGGCCATACTGGAGGTGCTCTATTCGTGTGGTATTAGGGTCAGCGAACTGTCAGGTCTGAATCTATCCAGCATTGATTTCCACCAGCGTCTGGTCAAGGTGCTGGGTAAGGGAAACAAAGAGAGAATCGTTCCAATCGGTAGAAAGGCATTAAGGGCGATTGAGAGTTACGTTGAAGCCACACGCCCGCTCAGGAAAAAGGCCCAGAGGGATCTTCAAGATGAACCTCTTTTTATCAACTTTAGAGGGGGCCGTCTCACCAACCGGAGCATCGGGAGGATTGTGAAGAAATATGCGAGTCAATGTGGCCTCATGACTGAGATCACTCCCCATTCTTTGAGGCATACTTTTGCCACCCATCTCCTAGACGGAGGTGCGGATCTGCGCTCGGTTCAGGAACTTCTGGGGCATGCGAGTCTCTCAACCACCCAGAAATACACCCATGTGAGCCTTGAAAAGCTCATGGAGGTTTATGATAGGGCCCATCCGAGGAGTTAAGCATTAGGGAGTAAGGAGTAAGGAGTGAGGAGAGGAGAATTTCATAGGATGAGCCGTCCCGATAAGACCATGAAAGCGACGACCATTCTTGCGGTTCGGAAGGACGGAAGGGCCGTCATGGCCGGAGATGGCCAGGTGAGCATTGGCGAAACCATTATGAAACACAAGGCCAACAAGGTGAGGTTCATGTACAAGGACCGGGTCCTGGTCGGTTTTGCTGGCACCGCGGCAGACGCCTTCAACCTTTTCGAGAGGCTGGAGGCAAAGCTGGAGAAGTTCAACGGAAACCTGACCCGAGCCGCTGTTGAGCTGGCCAAGGACTGGCGTACGGATAAGATCCTGAGGAGGCTGGAAGCCCTGCTCCTTGCCATGGATAATGAGCATACCCTCATCATTTCGGGCACGGGAGATGTTATTGAGCCTGATGACCCGGTGGCCGCCATAGGCTCTGGAGGACCCTATGCCCTGGCGGCAGCCCGGGCTCTGACCATGCATTCTGATCTGGACGCCGCATCCATTGCCCGGGAAGCCATGAAAATAACGGCTTCAATCTGCCTTTATACCAATGAGCAGATCGTCGTGGAGGAGATTGGAAAGAAGGAATAGAAATGGAACTGGATAAAGCAGACAATCAATATCCCATGAAAATGTTGACACCCCGAGAGATTGTCTCTGAGCTTGATAAATATATCATTGGGCAGGATCAGGCCAAGCGGTCCGTGGCCATTGCCCTGAGAAATAGGTGGCGCAGGCAACAAGTGCCACCAGAACTCAGGGATGAAATTGCACCCAAAAACATCATCATGATTGGTCCAACGGGCGTTGGGAAGACGGAAATCTCAAGGCGTCTGGCACGACTTGCCAAATCTCCTTTTCTCAAGGTGGAGGCCACCAAGTTTACTGAGGTGGGATATGTGGGTCGCGATGTGGAATCCATGATCAGGGATCTCACCGAGCTGGCTGTGAACATGGCCAAGAAAGAGGAGCAAGAGAATGTCAAGTTAAAGGCCCGGGAACTGGCCGAGGAAAGGCTTCTTGACATCCTCCTGCCCAAGAAACGAGATGAGGTGCGTGAGGAGGAAGGAGGAGATAAGGAAAAGGTCCTCGAGGTGGTGAAGGTGGATAAGCCTGAAGTCCATTCAACCCGTGAGAAATTGAGACGGCTGTTGAGAGATGGGAAGCTGGATTCCCGGTACGTGGAACTGGAGACCGCTAATAAAAATGTGCCCATGGTTGAAATCTTTTCCAGCGCGGGTTTGGAGGAGATGGAATTCAATATCAAAGAGGTCTTTGGGAATATTTTTCCCGCGAAGAAGAAAAAGAGACGGATGAAGATTCCAGAAGCGATAGAGATCCTATTCCAGGAAGAATCACAGCGTCTTATCGATATGGATCAGGTGATAGAAGAGGCCATACGCATGACAGAGCAAAATGGGATTATCTTCCTGGATGAGCTGGACAAAATCGCGGGTTCAGAGTCCCGGTATGGCCCGGACGTATCTCGAGAAGGTGTGCAGAGAGATCTTCTTCCCATTGTGGAGGGTTCCACGGTCATTACCAAGTACGGTATGGTAAGAACCGATCACATACTCTTTATTGCGGCGGGGGCCTTTAATGCCAGCAAACCATCAGACCTTCTGCCAGAGCTCCAGGGCAGGTTCCCCATCAGGGTGGAACTTGGATCCCTCTCCCGGGATGATTTTATTCGCATTCTAAAGGAGCCCAAAAACGCCCTGATCACGCAATACGAAGCACTCCTTGAGACGGAGGAGATCGATCTGAAGTTTGAAGATTCAGCCATTGAGGAGATTGCCTCCATAGCCAGCAAGGTTAACGAACGCATGGAAAACATAGGTGCGCGGCGTCTCCATACGGTCATGGAGAAGCTCCTGGACGAGGTATCCTTCGATGCCCCGGATATGGCCACAAAAAAGGTGGTTATTGACAAGAAATATGTGGCAGAAAAGCTGAAGGAGATTCTAGAAGACGAAAACTTAAGCAGATACATTCTTTAATGAGCGATGACTAAAACCAAGACAGATATTGCGAAAGTTCTTATCGAAGCCTTACCCTATATTCGGCGATTCAGCAATGCCACCATCGTGGTTAAGTACGGTGGGCACGCCATGGTTGATGAAAAGCTGAAGAAGAACTTTGCCCTGGATATTATTCTTATGAAATACGTGGGCCTCAATCCCATTGTGGTGCATGGTGGTGGGCCTCAGATAGGCAATTTTTTGCATAAACTCTCCATCGAATCTGAATTTGTGGATGGCATGCGGGTGACTGATAAACAGACCATGGACGTGGTGGAGATGGTCCTTGTGGGGAAAGTGAACAAAGAGATTGTGGCCCTCATCAACCAGAACGGTGGCCAATCCATAGGGCTCTCGGGAAAGGATGGTCGACTCATCACCGCCAAAAAGATGAAATATGTGAAAAACATGGGAGGCGATCAACCTCCCGAAATCATTGACATGGGTATGGTGGGCGAGATCACGTCCGTGAATAACCAGGTCCTCAAGAATCTGCTCGAGGGCCAGTTTATCCCGGTCATAGCCCCCGTGGGAGCGGGCAAAAAAGGTGAAACATACAATATTAATGCGGACCTGGTGGCAGGGCGGATAGCCGCTTCCTTGAAGGCCAGGAAATTGATTCTCCTCACAGATACAGAGGGGATTCTCGATCAAGGGGGGAAATTGATTTCCTCTCTGAAAAAGAAAGAGGCCCCAAAGCTCATAGAGAATGGTACCGTCAAGGGGGGTATGATTCCGAAAGTGAATTGTTGTCTGGAGGCCCTGAAAGGCGGGGTCAAGAAGGCCCATATCATTGACGGGCGTAAAGCGCATGCCATTTTGTTAGAGATATTCACGAAGACTGGGGTTGGCACGGAGATTGTGAACTGAGATTTCGGATCTTGGAATGGGGAGTGCGAAATCGTGGGGCCCTCGATGGTGGCGGTTAAAGAGAGGCGGGCACAGCGCCCCGCCCTATAGGAATCAATGAATTCAGATAAGGGAGTGGGTGAATTGATGGAGAGTACTTCCAGCCTTGCAGACAAATATATGTTTCAAACCTACAGCCGTTTCCCTCTCACGCTAATAAAGGGGGAGGGCTGTCGCGTTTGGGATGAGGAAGGGAAGGAGTACTTGGATTTTGTGGGTGGGATTGCTGTTTGTGCACTGGGGCATAGTTCACCATTGGTTAGCGAGGCCCTTGAAGAGCAGTCAAGGACGCTGGTGCACGTCTCAAACCTATATTACACAAAACCTCAAACGGAGTTGGCTCAGCTCTTGGTGGAGAATTCGTTCGCTGATCGCGTCTTTTTCTGCAACAGTGGTGCTGAGGCCAACGAGGCGGCCATAAAGCTTGTAAGGCGCTATACAGAGGAAAAGTTTGGTTCAGGCAGGTATGTGATCATTTCCATGACGAATTCCTTTCATGGGAGGACCATGGCGACCCTATCGGCCACTGGCCAGGCAAAGGTCCAGAAAGGGTATGACCCTTTGCTGAACGGCTTTAAATTCGTGCCTTTTAACGACCTCCAAAGCCTGGAGGAGGCGGTAGAGGATGACGTGTGTGGTGTCATGCTGGAGCCCATCCAAGGAGAAGGGGGAGTCGTCTGCCCTCATCCCGATTACCTTAAGGGGGTTGAGGAGATATGTCGTGCTCGAAATCTGCTTCTCATCTTTGATGAAGTCCAAGTGGGGATGGGCCGCACCGGGAAGTTATTTGCCTATGAGCACTATGGTGTAACCCCACACATAATGACGCTGGCCAAGGCACTGGGAAACGGCCTTCCCATTGGTGCCATGCTCTCCACCGAGACACTGAGCAGCGCTTTTGGTCCTGGAAGTCATGCTTCCACCTTTGGAGGAACTCCCCTTGTGACGGCTGCTGCAAAGGCTGTGTTGAAGAGCCTTTTGGAAGATGGATGGATTGATCACAGTCGGCAGATGGGAGAATATTTCAAGGGAAGATTGGAGGATCTGGGCGAGAGACATCATATAGTGAAGAATGTAAGGGGTCTTGGTCTCATACTTGGCGTGGAGCTTGATCGGCCAGGCGCCCCAATTGTGGATGCCTGCACAGAGAGGGGCTTTCTAATCAACTGCATTCAGGACAATGTCCTTCGGTTTATTCCCCCTCTTATTGTTCAGAAGAAAGAGATTGACCTTCTGGTTGACGCCTTGGATGAGATCTTGGGTGAACAGAGATGAAACGAGACCTTTTAACCATTCGAGATCTCAGTCAGGAGGACATTCTCACGCTTATTGATAGGGGTCTTGAGATAAAAAAGCAGGGACGGAAAAGGGCAAAACCCCTCTCTGGTTATACCATCGGATTGGTTTTTGATAAGGCCTCAACGAGGACAAGGGTCTCCTTCGAGACAGCCATGTACCGGTCGGGTGGCCAAACGCTTTTCCTGAGTAGTGCCGATCTGCAGTTGTCGAGAGATGAGACAGTGGAGGATACGGCTCGGGTGCTTTCTCGATATCTTGATGGTCTGGTGATTAGAACCTATTCCCATGGGCTGGTGGAAGAGATGGCGAAATGGGCAGATATACCCGTTATCAATGCCCTGACGGATCTCTATCATCCCTGCCAGGTTCTCAGTGACCTGATGACAGTGAAGGAAAAGCGAGGGGACATGGATAATATAAAAGTAGCCTGGATCGGAGATGGCAACAACGTGGCCCACTCGTGGATCAACGCGGCCCATCTGCTGGGATTTGAGCTGGTCTTAGCGTGTCCCCGCGGTTATCATCCTTTACCTGAAGTCCTGAAGGATGTGGGTGAAAACATCAGTGTCGTTGAAGATCGGGAAGAGGCTGCCCGTGGAGCAGATGTCATTAATACAGATGTCTGGGCCAGCATGGGCCAAGAAGACGAAAAAGTGGAACGGATGAAGGTTTTCCGGGACTTTCAAGTGGATCAGTCATTGGTCGAATTGGCTAAACCCGATGTCCTGGTCATGCACTGTCTTCCGGCCCACAGGGGTGAGGAGATAACGGCCGAGGTTATCGACGGCCCTCGCTCCGTCGTTTTTGATCAGGCTGAAAACAAGCTCCACCTCCATCAGGCTCTTCTTGAGAAGTTACTGGTTAACAGGTGAAGATAAGTCAACCGCAGACACACACAGACAAACACAGACCTTTTCCTCTGCCGATAATGGCAGAGGAAAAGGGGCTGTCTGCCCTCCGGGCGGCAATTATACACTGATTCATCCATTTTCGAACACTTCTGGTTCGTATGGCCTAGAAGCGATTGTGGCTAGATCTTTTAGCCGAGCGGGCCTGTCCGAAACCTGCCCGCCATTCCATCCTCCGTAGCAGGCTACTGCGGAGGACGGGCGCGCTTGCTCAGGAGAGGCGGGCGGATCGCTCGGCGAAAATGTCCGCATGGTTCTGTGGCCAATAACATGGATGAGCTTACCGATGGAGTTAAGAATTGACTGAAAAAATTAACAAAATAGTGCTCGCTTACTCAGGGGGCCTTGATACATCCGTCATTCTCTCATGGTTGATGGAAAATTATCAGTGCCCTGTCATTGCCTTTTGCGCAGACCTGGGGCAGGGAGATGATATGGATGCCATCAAGGAGAAGGCCATCCAGACGGGTGCAGAAGAAGTTATCATGGAAGACCTTAAAGAGGCGTTTGTGCGGGATTTCGTATGGCCCGCACTCAGGGCCAATGCCATCTATGAATCCGGTTACTTGCTCGGGACTTCTCTTGCAAGGCCCCTCATCGCTATGAGACAAGTAGAGGCTGCAAGGGGATCGGGGGCGGATGCGGTGAGTCATGGGGCCACTGGAAAAGGTAATGATCAGGTGAGGTTTGAAATGGCCTACATGGCCCTTGAGCCTGAATTAAAGGTCATCGCACCCTGGAGGATATGGGATTTCAAGGGCCGAGAAGATCTTGTTAGCTATGCCCGCTCAAAGCATATCCCTGTTCCTGTGACTAAAGAGAAGCCCTATTCCACCGATGCCAATCTGCTGCATATCAGTTTCGAAGGCGGGATTCTAGAAGATACATGGAAAGAGCCTCCCAAAGACATGTTCGTCATGTCCGTATCTCCGGAGGATGCGCCGGACCGGGCCTCGTATGTAGAAGTCCAATTCAAAGAGGGGAACCCGGTTGCGGTAGATGGAAAATCATTGTCTCCCGCAGACCTCTTGGCCCATCTAAACGCCTTGGGCGGGAGGAATGGCATCGGCCGGGTGGACCTGGTGGAGAATCGATATGTGGGCATGAAATCGAGGGGCGTGTATGAGACCCCGGGTGGGACCATTCTGAGGGTGGCTCACCAGGCCATTGAGTCTATAACCATGGACCGGGAAGTCATGCACATTAGGGACGGACTTGTGCCGCGGTACGCCGAGATGATCTACTATGGCTACTGGTTTTCTCCAGAGAGGGAAATGCTTCAGTCACTTATGGATGAGACTCAAAAAAACGTGAACGGTATGGCGAGGCTCAAACTATACAAAGGAAACTGCATCGTTGTGGGAAGGAAATCTGAGCGTTCCCTATATGACGCGGACTTTGCCACCTTTGAGAGTGAAGATGTGTATGACCAGAAGGATGCGGAAGGATTTATCAGACTGAATGCCCTCCGGCTGAAAATAGGGAAACTCATGGGACGGAAGCCGGGAGGAAGTCAGCCATAGATAGGAGGGGCCCCCATAGGATCATGGGGCCCTTTTCTCACGTTCACAGAAAATTAAGAACACATCATGAATGACCAATGACAGATGACAAGTCAAAAGTTTGGGGAGGTCGTTTTCGAGAGGGCATGGATGATGCGTTAGAAAAGTTTAATGCCTCCATCCGCTTTGATGCACGCCTCTATGCGCAGGATATAGAGGGAAGTATG
>CP070840.1:612135-616495 GCA_020342025.1 Deltaproteobacteria bacterium | reverse complement strand
GGCACAACCCACCGGCGGTACGCCGATCGTCTTCCCGCGCAGACCCATTTCGTCCAGGCACTCGGCCACCAGTCGATGGGCAATGGAATGGCCGCAGCCGGGACAGTAATGGGTCGGGTTCGGCTTCAGAGACTCGGGTCGGCCAAAGACCTTCTTGTAAGCTACTTCAGCGTTCATACGTCGATCCTCCTGCCCACCTTTTCGTCGCCTTGAGCGGCTGAGCGCAGAAACTCGGCAACATCGGCGGGCGTGGGGATAACACCCCCTGGAATGCCGTAAAAGAAGATTTCGGCTCGCTCGCCCACAGAGAGAATCACATCTTCCACCATTTGTCCCATGCTCAACTCGAACACGGCCACCTTGCGGCCGTCCCTGGCCAGATCGCGCAAGGTCGCCTTCGGGTAGGGCCAGAGCGTGATGGGGCGGAAAAGGCCAGCAGCCATACCCTCTTGGCGCAACTCCTCAATCGCACTTTCGGCGATCCTCGCGGCGGTACCATAGGCCACCACAATCACGTCTGCATCGTCGGTGAATTTGGTCTCCCAGCGCTGTTCCTTTGCGGCTATCTGGTCATACTTTTCTTGGAGATGCAAGTTATGGTAGTAGAGTTCGCCCTTCTGACCGAGGAGCATGGAAAAGATAGCGCGGGCCTCACGACCCTCGCATCCATCCAGAATCCAATCCTTTTTCGGTAAGTCTTTGAGGTCAATGAAGTCAGGGAAAACAACCGGCTCCATGACCTGACCCATCAAGCCATCGCCCAGAAGCACGACAGGGGTGCGGTACGCATCGGCCAGATCAAAGGCCACGAAGGTCAACTCCGCCAGTTCCTGGCAACCGGCCGGAGCCAGCACTGGGGTGCGGTAGTCGCCATGCCCGCCGCCCCGGGTGGCCTGGAAATAGTCCGCCGCTGAGGGGGCGATATTGCCCAGCCCAGGCCCGCCGCGCATCATGTTCACGATGACCGCCGGCAGTTCCTGGCCAGCCATGTAGGAGATGCCTTCTTGTTTTAAGGCGATCCCGGGTGATGAGGAGGAGGTCATGACCCGGCCCCCTGCCACCGAAGCGCCCAAAACCATGTTGATGGAAGCAATCTCACTTTCTGCTTGGATGAAAGTCCCTCCCACCTGGAGTAAGCGTGCAGAGAGATACTCTGGCAGCTCATTCTGGGGTGTGATGGGATATCCAAAATAGTATCGGCAGCCAGCGCGCACCGCCGCCTCACCCACCACATGAGAACCTGGCATTAACATTTTTTCACTTGGCACGGTACACCTCGATAGCGACTTCGGGACAGACCGTTGCGCACATAGCGCATCCAGTGCAGCCCTTTTCATCTTCCCCTGTGTTTTCTTTGAACTGAGCTGGAGAATACCCCTTTTGATTCAATTTTTTTGACTTGATGATCACTTTCTGGGGGCAAACAGGAACACAAAGGGAGCAACCTTTACAGAGTTCTCTATCGATAATTATCTTTCCTCGTTGTGGTTTCTTGGCCATAACCCTCACCGCTCGCTCTTGATAATCTGCGCCCCGATAATATTCTCTTCAAAGAGAGACTGTCAACGGGTGCCTGAATGGTTAGTAAAAAGATGGGATAGGCGAAAAATCGGAAATCCTCCTTATATTTCCATCTCCGCAGTTTGTCAATTCATTTTGGATAAAAGCGTGGCAGTCTAAGGGAAAAAAATTTTTTGCAGAAAAAGAGCGTTTTTCTGCTATACTCCGCCCGCTTTTTTTCTCCAAAGGTGAAACCCGTTGGCGGATAGGCTTTTGCGATCAGTCCTCGGTTGAGGTGGAAGCGCTCACCGAACGGTTTAGAACAGGCGACTTTACAGGTTAAAAAAATTTGATTGTATTCTGTGGGCTATAATGCGCCTAAAGGCTTTTTCACTTGACAGAATGGATCGCTTTGATAAATCCTGGCGAGTGACTGGGAATTTTGTCATATCCTCAAGCCTGTCCCACAACGCGTCTAGAAAGGCCAACGAAGGTAATCAGGGCAAATTTTCGAAAGTATAAAATGCGCGAGTAAAGCCTCCTGATGCGCGAGCCCCTCCACCCAGGTTCTGGACGTGTGGGGCGAGCGATACCTATTTGATGGAACAGAGAATGGAACTCACTCAGAGACAGATCGACTATTGCATGGAGTGTGGCGTATGTACGGGAAGTTGTCCTGTGGCCCGGACGCTGCCAGGGTTCTCTCCCAGGCAGATGCTCAAACGGGCCATGTCAGACGGAGGTGAAGACCTGCTCAAAAGTCAGGATCTATGGGCATGTCTGAGCTGCGCCCGTTGCAGCATACGATGCCCTGTGGAAATTGATTTCCCTGAATTCACCCGTGCCCTGCGGGAGCAGGCCCGCAAGGCAGGGAATGTGCCCCAGGAAAGTCATCACGGCATGCTACAGGCCATTGCCAGCCTGCAAACCTTGGGCGTGAAACAACAGCGTATGGCATGGGCAGAGGAAGCAGGGACTTTCAAAGAGAAGGGGGAGTATTTCTATTTTGTGGGGTGTCTCCCCTATTTTGATGTGGTTTTTGCGTACCTCAACTTGGCTCCCACGGAGACGGCGCGAAGCGTCCTCGCCTTACTGAATAGGATGGGCTTGGAGCCTGTCATTAGTCGTGATGAGCGCTGCTGTGGACATGATGCACTCTGGAGCGGGGATGAGTCCACCTTCCGCAAACTTGGAGAGTTGAATCTGGAAGTTATCCGGGCCACTGGGGCCAAAACAGTGATTTTCACATGTCCGGAAGGATACTTCACCTTCAAAGAGCATTATCCCCAGTACTTCGGCCCGTTGCCCTTTGAGGTCCTTCATATGACAGAGTTCCTTGCCAGAGAGTTACCTGCGGCAGGGTTATCCTTCAAGCCTTCTGCCCTGGGAGCCATCACCTACCAGGATCCCTGCCGACTGGGTCGCTGGGCGGGCATATACGAACCTCCCAGAGAACTGTTGCGGATGGTCCCAGGGACCACTCTGGTGGAGATGGAGAGAAATAGGGAGAATTCCCTCTGTTGCGGTACGACGGCATGGATGGAATGCTCAGGTTGCTCCAAAGCCATGCAAGTGGAACGGCTCAATGAGGCCATACAAACCGGAGCAGAAGCCCTCATTACCGCCTGTCCCAAGTGCAAGATTCACCTCAGCTGCGCCCAGTCCAACACAGATCTGGATTTTAAGATTATAGACCTTTACGCGTATTTGTTGGACCGCTTGGAGGGGAAAGATTCACTGGAGGGATAGTCTCACACCCATTTTCACCCCGCCATACCACCTCTAAAAGTTGGTTTATGTCAGACGCAATCATTTTAAATGGCGGGGTATAGAGGGTTCGACTGAATCAGGTCCTGAAGAAGGCCCTCACAAATTTGGACCACTTTTTTCCTTCCAGCTCGTCAAAAATATCGTCCACCGTATGACCGCCATCTGCAGCTATCCTTAAATCATCATGGGCCATAGAAAAGAGCTTCTCCCTCTCTTCATTCAAGTATTTCTGGGCCTCTTCACCGTAATATAACCCCTTGAGATTCTTGCGAAGCTTTTTCGGTTCTACCATAACAAGCCATCCATTTTCATAGGGGGATTCATTGAGAAGTTGGGGATTTTCAAGGGCCTTATGGTTCACACGGAATACAATGCCATCAATGGGAGACAAAACGTCCACCGTTTCGCCATTTCGCATACATTGAAAAGCCACTTCACCCTGCTTTACCTCGTGACCGAGATCAGGAACGAGAATCTTGGTGAGCTTACCCAGAAGCTTCTGCGCGAAATCGTCCAGACCCACTCTGAGCCGGCCCCCGTATTCAGGCTTGGCCCAGGCGTGTCCCTCATGATAATACATGTCTGAGACCAACTGGAAACCTCCCTCATAACTTTCGGCCGCCACAGGAAGCGGTTCTGCCTGAATGCGCGCCTGCATCATCTTATCAAAAGAACAGGTGCCGCATTCGTAGGCGCTGGGGCATATCTTCCGGTCAATCTCACCCGTAATCATATAACGACATTTGCGCTGAGAAGCGGGAAGCTGCATCATTTTATCCACCCAGGTGGCGGGAAGCTCATCTGCCGGTCTTTCAACAGGTGCAACAATCTCTGCTTCCTTTTGTCGTGCCACCTTCGCTTGCATGGCCTGGTCATACACGCAAGTGGGACAATCGTAATTATTATCACAGAGTTTGTAGGAGACCACGCCAGCCTCCATCCATATGCATTTTTTCTTGCCAGGCGGAATGATTTTCATGGACGTTCCCGTCGCTTTAGATCCCATGGGTATACCCTCCTTATAGAAAGTTTTTTCTTTCTTCACAGATAGGGCAAGAGTCGTGCCATGGACATCCAAAGACCTTGCTGG
>CP070840.1:591024-612035 GCA_020342025.1 Deltaproteobacteria bacterium | reverse complement strand
GCCACTTGAAGGGAGGCCATGAATTCATCATAAAGAGATACCAGGGCCTTTCTTCCTGAGAGACGCATCCTTTGGAGGATCGTTTCCTCGGGTTCGCTCAAGGCATAAGGTTTGAGTTTCGTCTGTTGAAGTAGGAAATGACGATAGTCTTGAAGCGCATCGTGCTTTGTCAGCTTTTTAAGAGCACTCTGGGGCAGCGCCATAATCTCAAGCGGGAAAAAAGTGAGCATCTCCAGGATTTCATTCCACGTCTCTCTGACCCTTTGGAAAAGACCATATCTTTTTGAGTCGCGCACATCAGAGGCGTGGTAAAGATAGGCAAAAGCATAGGGTTTCATCCCCAACTCATGGATGGATTCATATTGCTGAATGGCAGAGAGAAGCGTTGGCGCTTCCAGGTCTTCATCACAGATTTTGCCCTTGTAGAAAGAGACAAATGCCTGGGCCTTATCACGGACGGCTTCTAAATCTTGGTCGAGCCTTGGATCATCGTGTCCTTGATACAGGTCATCAAGGTTCCAAACAATGCCCTTGGCCACGTGTTTGGATTCTTTTTCAGTCATTTCTAAAGTTGCTCAGTGTTGCGTGAGCGGCATCCAGTTAGTCACTTTTCTCCCCATGCAAAAAGACCTGGTGTCTCTAGGTGGGCACTATGTCATTGCGGGGAGTCCCAAGGCATTTGGGACGACGAAGCAATCTATAGATAGGTTATGCTCAAGCTCCATAGCCTTCCCAGTAAGAGATTGCTTCGCTGTCGCTCGCAATGACGATTACATTTGAGGGCTTTTGCAAATTCAAGTTAATAATTATCGAAGGCCTGAAAGAACCGTTCAATGTCGTCCTGGTTGTTATAGAAATGGGGTGAAACGCGGATCATCTGATTCCTTAAAGAAACCCTGATCATCTCCTTAGTCAGGAGGTCATAGAGAGATTTGGGGTTGGGGGAAGGAATAAAGCTCAGTATGCCCGAGCGTTCGTTGGCCCCCATGGGCGTAACGATTTTAACCTTTCTTTCTTTCAATCCCTCATATAGGAGATCGTTTAGGGCCATAACATGGGCATATACCTTCTCAACATCCACCTCCATGAGCAACTCAATGGCCGCACCGAGGGCATATATCCCTGCCACATTCATGGTGCCCGGCTCAAACCGGAGGGCATTGCGCTTCAGGTCAAATTGGATTTGGAAGAACTCCTCTTCCTGCACAACGCTTTTCCATCCCACCTGCACCGGATGAACCCGGTTGTCCGCCTCCCCGGACACAAAGAGCACTCCACATCCCATGGCGCTCAGGAGCCATTTGTGGCCACCCGAGGCTAGAAAATGGATTCCGTATTTCTTCACGTCCATGGGGATGAGCCCTAGGCTTTGAATGGCGTCCACACAAAGAAAGAGTCCCTTTCTACGACAGAATTCCCCAAGGGCTTCCAGGTCGCAGAGAAAACCGGTTGCGAAATCCACAGAGCTGACAGAGAGGAGTCGGGTGCCCGGGCTCAGTGCCTTGTCCAGGTCTTCAATGCTGAATCGTCCCCCATTTCTCTTAAAGTAATGAACTTTGACACCCTTTCGTTCCAGATTCATCCAGGGGTAGACGTTGGTGGGGAAATCGGGCTTTGCAATCAGCACGCCGTCACCCTCTTTCCAGTCCAGGCCTTCGGCAATGGCACTCAAGCCTTCAGAGGTATTGCTCACAAACGCGATTTCGTCCGGATCTGCATGAATAAGCGTAGCAAAAAGACGGCGTACTTCCTCTATCCTCTTGGCCCATTTCGGATAATATTCACTACCATAATAGCTGAACTCCCGGAACAGGGTCTCCACGGTGTTGACCACCCGCATGGAAAGGGGGGAGATGGCAGCGTGGTTCATGAACGCACATCGCTTGGTTACCGGGAACTCAGATCGATAGGTGTCAAAATCGCACAATGCCTTTTCCATTTTGTTCCATCGAGCAAATTGGCAAGATATTCTGTCTCAATCCAAAATTTTGTAGAGATCTTAAAGGGTCATTTCGAGGAGTCCTGTCAGGTTCGCGCCAGGGAAGCTTACACCCGCTAAGGCCGGCGGAGGGTGGGGGAGCGCGAAGCAATGGCGGACCCAAAAGACATTCTGCAGAGTTTTACGCCCTTACTGCATGGCAACAGGCGCTGAAAATATGACAAAGTCTACATGGGAACAAAATTGTTTGCTTGGAAGTAATCTTCTTTCAGCATGTTTAAGGCCGCCTGAAAAGCGAGATAATGATCCAGCTCCCATTCGGCCAACGCATTGTAGAATTTTATCGCTTCTTCGCTCTGGGCCTTTTGGGCACAGGATCTATAGAAATTCACAGCATCCAGCTCGAGCTTCATGCCTATGGTCAAGGCGCTCACCTCAAAATGGCTGTCCTTGATCCTGCCCTTTATCTCTTCGCTGAAAATAGGGTTTTTTGCGTGGAGGTATTCCTTTTTCATCAATTTCTTTGAAAAATCATAATCCCCTTTTTCAAGCACAGACTGGTACTGGTGCCTGAGATAACTAAAATGGCCCATCTCTTCTTCCGCCATGCGCTTAAAGGTCTCTTTACCCATGGGGTCAGAGGTGTTCTTGGCCGCATTCTTGTAAAACTCATGCCCGGTGAGCTCAGCCTCAATGGCTGTCTTTAAGCCCTTTAAAATCTCTTCAGTCTGCCTATCCATTTTTTCTCCTTTCTTTCGCACCCCCACCCCGCGGCTCAGCCGAGGAAGAGGTCACGCCGCATCGGATCAAGTTGTCTTGGCCATCGTAGGTATATCTAAATAAATAATGCTATTTTGGATCCTCTTCAAGGTAGAAACGCCATTTGCAGAACAAATCCTCAGGATGGGGATCGGGTGGCGCAAAAAGGCATTCTAACTGAATGCGTTCATCCACTTCCTGGGCAAAGCTGACAAACTCACCCCGGTGCATTTCCTTGCAAATAAATTCGTCCAAGCCCCTCCTCAATCGAGCCTCCTGTGTGGGACAGGAAGGCACAGAGATCAGGACCTCATCTTCCGATTCATCGATCTGATAACCGACAAGAATGCACCAAGGAAAATACCTTAAGGCCTTCACAAACCCTTTCAGTCCTTTTTCCTTGACCTGAAATCGAGATATCAAGTCTTTGGCAGCCATCCCTCCAACACGTCCCCAGACCTGTTCGTTGAGACGTTCCGCTGTGGGCTGATCGAATCGCTCCGCCACGTAGATAAACCAGAAGGCATCAATCACCCGATAGTGCCAGAGAAGGAATTCCAGATACTTTCGAAGCTCATTTGATTCCATCTTTTCGAAGATGCGTAGATCCATGGGTTCCTCCCTTTCGCAATCATTCACAATATTATATTCGCCGCATCCGTATGAAGGGGGCTTGGTCTATGTCCTCTTTACCGCTTTTTCAAATCACGTCTATCCCCGCTCTTCCATGGGGACATAATCCCTTTCCTTGAAACCTGAATAGATCTGCCTGGGTCTGTGTAGCTTCCAATTGGGATCGTCCATGCTCTCCTTCCATTGACTTATCCATCCGGGCAGACGTCCGATGGCGAACATGACCGTGAACATGTTGAGGGGAATGCCAATGGCACGTAAGACAATGCCCGTGTAGAAGTCCACGTTCGGATAGAGGTTGTGATCTATAAAATAGGAATCCTTGAGGGCCACCTCCTCCAATTTTCTGGCAACATCCAGTAAAGGATCATGCCGCTTCAGCTTATTCAAAACCTTGTCGCACATTTTTTTCATGATGCGGGCTCTGGGGTCATAGGTCTTATAGACCCTGTGACCGAAGCCCATGAGTCTGAAGGGATCATTCTTGTCTCTGGCTCGAGCGATGAAAGGATCCACATCACCACCGCTGGCTTGTATCTTGCTCAGCATCTCTACCACTGCTTGGTTGGCTCCACCGTGCAGGGGGCCCCACAGCGCGCATATGCCAGCCGAGATGGCAGCATAAAGATTCACCCTTGCGCTACCCACCAAACGGACAGCTGCGGTGGAGCAGTTCTGCTCGTGGTCCGCATGGAGGATCCAGAAGACATTTAAAGCATCCACGAGATCGTCGTCAATTTCATAGGGTCGGACTGGGGAATCAAACATCATATTTAGGAAATTGGCAGCATAGGTGAGATCGTGCCTCGGATATACGACCCTGTGACCCCTTGAGATCTTGTATGAGATGGCCGCCATTGTCCTCAACTTGGAAAGGAGCCGGGTGAAGGTGACATCGATTTCCTCTTCCTCTGTTCTCTCAGGCAGTTCAGGATAGAAGGCACGCAGGGCATTGACCATGGAGGAAAGAATGCCCATGGGGTGGGCCCTGCGAGGGAAACTCTCAAAAAACTCACGCATATCCTCATGGACAAGAGAGTGGTCATTTAACAATACGGAGAACCGTGTCAGTTGGCTTCGGGTAGGGAGCTCACCATTTATCAATAGGTATGCCGTTTCTACAAAAGTGGAATGCTCCGCCAATTGATCCACCGGGATACCTCTATAGCGAAGAATCCCTTTTTCGCCATTCATAAAGGTGATGCTGCTCTGGCAGCTCCCCGTGTTCGCATAACCAGGGTCCAAGGTAATTAGGCCAGTTTCCTGCCGCAGCCTTGAGATGTCGATGGCTTTCTCGCCTTCTGTTCCCTCGATAATGGGCAGTTCAAAGGTTTTTCCATCTACGACCAATTTGGCAGTCTGTTCCATCCCTTACACCCCCCTTTGAAATCCAAAAAAAATCTTTTAACACAGATAAATACAATTAACCAGGCGAAAATTTGCCATTCTCAATGGCTATTTTTTATCATTGTAATAAGGAGATACCTTCTGCGCCTCGGTATCATGAAACGGGAGAGTCCCTGTTCATGTATGGGCGGGTAAACTCCCGAACGGAGAAGGGTGACCCCTTCCCATAAGCCAAATTTCATGATGGTGACCGTGGAAAGCGGCTCTGGCCGTCGCTACAGCCTCCACCCCCAGAATTCCAGGAAGTCAGCAAAATTCCACATATCAGAGGAATTTCTGTTCCAGGGTTTTAGGCTCGTATAGAAGGGATTTTCCGTGATTCCAGTGTCGGCGTAGACCTTGTCCGTACCCACGAAGAGATCCAGGCTGACCAGGCTCAAAAAGAGGGTTTCCCATAGCTTGACCGAGCCCTTCACATGGCCTCTCAACGGCCCTCGATTGTGATAGAAGCTGGTCTTTTTCCCGTTCACGTGAATTTGCTCCAGAGAGGCCATGGGGATTAATGGCGCTTTCATAATGGTGAATAGCTCAGGATTCCTGAGTTTATCCTCTTCCATGGGTTCAAGGTGCATAACCCGGTGCACCTCTGATCTCAAATGGATAACCAATTTCGGGGTTTTCAACTCTCTATAGTCGAGGAGGTGGGGGATTTTTTCTCCGTAAACCTCTAAAGGCTCATTTTTCCAATCCAATGGGAAAGAATCAGACGGGAGGTAGGACGTGGGAACTATCGCAGCGTAACAGCCACAAGTGCCTACAGTCGTGACGAGCAGAGGCCTCTGGGACGCATCCAAGGTAATGACGACCATGAGCCCCACATTTCTGCCTGCAGATAGGTGAAAGGGAATCAGGCTGAAAGGGATTTCAGAGAAATGGATGCGATAGATCAAGTTGGTGTATGTCCCCTTTTCTGTTGAGAAGTGCCTGGTCATATGGTAGATGGCTGGCTTTTCGTGATCCACATAGATTTTTTCATTTCCGCGTGCGTCAAAACTGGCCGACGGGCGGCCTATGCGATTGTGGGGTTCGCGGTAATTGTAAATTAGAAATACGGGGACAAAACGGTGGATCAGTGAATCCGCCTCTCCGTGAGAGAAATAGATGGTATGGGTGGGGTCATAAACCCCTTTTTGTGAATACGCACATCCTGAGAGCATCAACAGGATGAGTGCAAAGCCTAGAGCAGTCCATGGGATGGACAGCCGTCTCTTTAGAGTGCCATTAGCATCCTGAAATAGCCCCTGCCGTCGCTCTCGTGTCATTCCTGAGGAACCTGTCCTCGACACCGATCGGGGAGCGGGCATCCAGTGCATTGGGGAGCTCATGGATTTCCACCCCAATTTATCCCGCATTTTCAACATTCTGCTATTCATGAATGATGATATCCCTCTGATTTTCCTTCAATAAGAGGTTAAGGCCTACCAGTACATTAAGCATCCCATATTCGATATCAAGTATCCCAGCCCGTCTCGCTAAAGCCCCGCTTTCAGCGGGGCGCTGCCAGGCAGGCAGTATCCAAGATAATTCTCTGAGATGAAAGTTGAAACGATACTGAGGAAGGAATTAGTAGGGAAGCTTTTCGGGTGGTCTCCTCTCGGGGACATAGTCGTGTGAAATCTTATCGTCATTCCACTCTTGTGTCACATAGAGGTTGCAATAGCAGCTGCCGTATTCCTTTACGTCCGGTTCCCTATATGCACAGGGACAGAAAATATCCTTATCCTTTTCTCGATCCCCTGAGAGCAAGCGGCATGGACAACCCATGTACCCATAACGTTCCTTGTTGATCAGGAGGGCCTCAAGGAGGTCTAAGGTCCTTTCCCTGTCTTTGTTGAAGTAATACCCTTTGGGTTCCTGAATTTTCTTTAATGTGTCGTAGAGTTTTTCCGCCTCGCTCATAGTCCTAATGCCTCCCTGATCTCTTTTTCTTTAAATCCCACAATGACCTTGTCGCCGATAATAATGGTAGGGAATGAGCATCGGGGATTAAACTTTTTCACATCCTCAAGAATGGCGGCTCTTTCCTCGCCGCCGAGCAGGTCCACATCGGTGAATTCATATTTTATTCCACACTCACCCAGGAATTTCTTGGTGGCCTTGCAGTGGCTGCACGTACTCAGCGTATACATCATAACATCATGATCACCCATATTCTGTTCTCCCTCCTTTGCCTGAGCAAAAATAAGTCAGCGCGTCCTATTCCAGGCAGATGCGTTTTCAATTCTCATGCACATAGATCTATTTGAGAAATGCATGTCGAGATAACCACTACTGGTTACCGTAAAAGGTCCTTCAGAGTCAAGCCCTTTCGGGCTTCAAATTTGATCTTCCAGGACATTTCAAGTCCATACGGGCACTTCAAGGGGACTTTTTAGCGCGACTCTGTTTGTAAAGGCCGCATATGGACAAGCATCCAAAAAAGGTCTATATCTCAGTCATAATTCAGTAAGTTGTCACACGGTATTTTTGTGAAAAAAGATGCCCTGATACTTTTTTTTGTTAAATACCCCGAAGCGGGAAAGGTGAAGACGCGCCTGGCTGAGTATATAGGTTCTAAGGAGGCCGCCGAGCTTTACCGGAACTTTGTCCTGGATCTCCTTGCAAAACTCGGATCTACACGGCTGCCCTTCAGGATATGTTTTTATCCAGAACAGAAAAGAGAACTCCTGATGGGATGGCTGGGGAACGAATATGAGTACATTCCGCAAAGGGGAGCCGATATTGGTGAACGTATGGCCGGGGCTTTTGAGGAGGCCTTTGGGGGCGGATACCGGCGGGTTATCCTCATTGGTAGCGACTTTCCGGATCTACCCCAGTCATTTCTTGAAGAGTCCCTAAGCGCCCTAAACACCCACGACGCTGTCATAGGCCCTAGCATGGATGGCGGGTACTACCTGATAGGGTACGGGAATAACACGTCCTTTCATCAGTCCTTTGAAGGAGTGGATTGGGGTACGGAGGGGGTCTTCAGGCAAACCCTCTCTATCCTGAAAGACCATAAAAAGCGGGTTTATGTGCTGCCCGTTTGGAATGACATAGACACCATTGAAGATCTTAGGCAGATCGTCGAGCGGTCAGAAAGTGCTTGCTTCTCCTCCTCCAAGACCATGTCATTTCTTTCCACAATAAAGCTCCCTTAACAATCTGTTCGATCTCCCCTAAGTCACCCCCCTTTCGTAAAGGGGGGTAGGGGGGCTTTTTGAAGTAAGGTCATAATATTCGATTCGTTGAATCAATCTACAGCTCACAGGGCAACCGTCTGTTTAGCGACATTCCCTCTAGGTCCAAGAGAACGTCATATACAAGGATCTCGACGCCGTTTCTAAACGCTCGCCTCAGTTCCTCCCCGTAGGCACGGTCTATATGATCAGCAGGGCTAAATCGCTTTGCATCCATCCTTTGAACCAGGTAGAACATGACCCCTCGGCTTCCCTTACGTAATTCTTTCTGAAGCTCCACAAGATGTTTGAGGCCCCTGGAAGTCACAGCATCCGGGAAATAGGCAACACCATCTTCCACGAGCGTGCAATTCTTCACCTCGACGAAACACCGTCTTTCACCACTCTCGAGGAGGAGGTCGATTCGGGAGTTTTTACCATAGCTCACCTCAGTCCGGATCGTTTCATAACCTCGAAGGGCCCTAATCTTTTTGCGTACAATCGATGCCTTCACCAGGTGGTTGGGGACCCAGGTGTTGACACCCACAAGGGAGGGAGGCATTTCAATCATTTCCCAGGTGTACTTCAACTGCCTCTTTGGATGGGTATGGCGCGAGAGATAGACGGGTCGGCCTGGTTCAGAGCATCCCAACATGCTCCCGGAATTGGGACAATGGGCGGTGACAACATGACCGTTTCTCTGCTTCACATCCGCCTTGAAACGTTGATATCTCTGGATAAGTGTGCCTTGGATAAGTCTTGGCCATTTTATGGTGTGTTCATCCTGTCCACGCATGTGTCTTGCCCTACTCCTTATCTCCCATCTGGACCCGTCCCAAGAGGGGGTAGTGATCGGACCCGTACAAATTGTCAACGCGTTGATAAGCGCCTGTCCAGCCTTCGGGGATCCGGAAAAACAGGTAATCCACCATGCGTTCTGGGAACAGAAAGGTACGTTTGACCGTACCTAAATCAGAGAAGGCTGCAGGCCGATCAAAAAATTTTTCCATGTAGTGTATGGCTGGCTCATCCCACTCGTCGGACCATGTGTTGAAATCCCCGCCCACTATGGTTGGTGTCGCCGTCGGGTAGGCCTCTACGAGGGCTTTGACCTGCCGAAGCCGAGCGCTTCCAAAGCTCCGAAGGACTTCCGACCAACTGGCCCTATTTTCCAGGTGTACGGAGATCACTTTAATTGTCCATCGTGGGCCGGCGTTCGTTTGGCCGGACAAGCTGGCGCCAATGGCCAACCTCCGTTGACGTACAAGAGGGAGTTCGACGACCGTGAACGAGGAGAGTGACATGGTGGAAAGGATGGCACTGCCCCTGTCCTCTGGTATGTGGCTTTTCTCCGGCCGTCCATTGCGCATGAAAGGCACGTAGAAAAGGCAAAGCCCATGTTGTCGTGACGTCCTAACAATGTCCACACGTTCACCAGAAGGGGGCGTGAACCTTAGAGGGGACCCTGTTGGGACATTGGGTGAAATGGAGCCCGGGACGGGCGGCCCCGCACGGAAGGCCTCTTGAAGGAGTAAGACAAAGTCATCAATCGCCTCACCGGATGTGAGTTTTCCGCTGCGAAGGTCTTGAATGAAACTGTTGAGATCCGCGCCACCCACGTGGGTGTTCCAGGAGACGACGACAAGGGAATCCTGTCTTTTGGCATTCTGACCCGTATCGGGCGTCCCTAATACGAGAGGCGGTCCGACCCCTTTGCGCCAGGACGCATGGGCTTCCCGCTCCGCCGCATCCGACGGTCTTATCCATTCGATGGACGAAGCCGCGGTTCCATTGTTCAAAGATTGAGGCCGAGAACCCGAGTCAACACGAGATGCAAAAGAAAAGATAAGCAATACAACGAAAACCGTGGCAGATATGCTGTCTATTCGTTTCAAGGGGTTAGCTGGCTATTAGTCCTGTTTTAAACTTTAGTCCATTTTAAACACTTTAGCTTGCCCGCCATAGCCATTTCTGAGCAACTCTTTGTGGCCGTTCATCTCGTACTGCTTGGCTACGCTCCAGTATTCTAGGCCAACAGGCGAAGGCGGGACACTTTAGTTCACTTGGATAGGTGGATTTACAACGCCTTCTGAATATAACGCCCGAGCCATCGCCGCCAGCCACTTTCCGGCGGGAGTAACTCATCCAGGTCCTCCAGGTTGTCAACCCAGGTCGTGGTGGCCGACATAAAGAAGAGGTCGATCACTCCCATGAGGCTGTAATAACCGGAAACGACAGCGGCCACCTCGCCGTCCATAATTGTCCCTCGGTAATCCTGATTCTGAGAGCCGATGGAAAGGTAGTACATGACTCTGCGTTTTTCCTCCTCGGTCAGGGAATTCCAGTATGAACTAAGGAGCTTAACAGTCGCCTCTTCTGTCTCCTCAGGAATATCCTTAACGTCCACATAGGTGCCCTCTTCCCGTCCTACCATGGCAGCTCGACGGCGGCCGTAGTGAAGCATAACCTCCGCCAACCCCTCCCAGGCCAAAAGGTCCTGCATTTCTCTAGAGGCGAAGAAATTCGTCTTCAGGTGCAGTTTTGGCATTCTCTTCTCTATGTCTTCTGTGTAGTAAGTGGGCTGGAATCCTTCTTTCTCCAGTTCTTTCTCAAAGGCATCTATGGTGTCGTAAACATGCTGACGAAATGGGAAGATCTCCTTAATAAAAGGATAGTTGAGAATGCCTTTCCTGAATTCCTCAAATCCCGCCCTGTAATCCCCCATCTCGCTAGTCCTTGCATATTTCCCCACCTTGAGCATGCCTCCCGCGGTCTGTATTTCATTCTGCAATTCATTCTGAACAATGATCAGCCTTGAGAAGAGCTCATGCGCCCTGGACATTTGGGGAAAGCCTGCACTTGGGGCGTTCTTCAATGCTGGGGCAATGACCAAAACCTTGCAACCACGTAACGCTGCACCTGCAAGCATTCCGCCCCAAAAGGGGGAGTTCCACAGGCTGTCCGGGACAATAATGATGGATTCGGGGGGCATGAGGCTATAGAGCGTTGCCTTGACGGCATTGATGGGCTTAGACCTGAAACCTGTGTCATTATGAACGTCCATGAGGGTGGCATCCCATCCTCTTTCGACCAGCGCATTGACCATTTGTTCATAATTGGGTGGTTTGAGCAGTGGGCGCAGGGGTGCGGGGATTTCATTCTCACCAAAGCCCTGTTGGAGCAGAACGCGACGGGCCGCATCTTTTAGCTTCAGCAGGACCGGACCTCTCATTAGGATCGCTCGATCTTCCCAAGTGGGACCTGAATAGTGTTCCCCAATGCCCAGGCCACCGTGAATCGCCTCCCCTTTTCCCGGATCCAGCTCCGTGACGTCGTAAAACGAAATCTTGCGGTGATCATGCATCAGCACGTCCGGGGCGATGGGGAAATTGTCAATCAAATGGGCACTCCTGAAAGACCAGTCCGCAGGGTAGGTGATATTCACATGCACCTTGATCTTTTTGGAGAGCCAGTCCTTGCCTAACCGGCGCGCTTCTTCCTGCAGGCGAGATGAGTTCGCCACCGCAGATCTCAGTTGGGCTTGTGCCTCCCTGATCTGCTTTTCCCACTCCTTGTACCCCTGCGGCAACCGGAGTTCGTAGCCGAGCGGGTCTTCAAGGAGATCAAGCCAGAGTTTCCCTTTATTGGCCTCATAGTAGAACTGGTCGATGATGATAAGATAGACGGGGAATTTCCCCTTTTCGTCATACGCTCGCACCCTGTTGGTCATGGCATGGAGATATCCATACAGGGTCTGCGCGAATCCTATACGATCTGGATTCCCTTCGGGGGTCACCCCCCGGTAATCATGGATCCAGAGCACATGGTAGTCCTCAGCCTCAAGGATCATCCTTGCCACCTCAGGTTGGAACTGCTCATTGATCACGTAATAGGCATCATTCCCGTGGGCGAATTTATCCTCGGTAACCCTTTCCAAGATTCTGTCCATCTCTTTTTGGGAGTCATGTTCAAAGGGTTTGAGTCCGTATTGCATGGGAATCCACACAAGTTTTGAGTCACGCCACACGGCTCTCGACCCCTCTCGATTTGTATCCGTGATCCTGACCACCTCCTCGAACACATATAAAATGGCCTTTTTCTGGGCTTCAAATAATGACATGTGCTGATCCAGCCATCCCTCAAATCGACTCTTGGCCAGGTCGCCGTATCCCAACAGGGAATCGTTTTTCTTGTTTTGTCCCAGAAGACGGTTGTAGGGAGTGATCACCTCTTCAAGTAGAATCTTTCTGGCCACGTGGGCAATACGTGTTCCATTTTCTTTATTTCGAAAAACTTCTTCGCTCCCCTTCACCGCCAGCGTGAAGGCTTGGTCAATGGCTCGGTGATAGGCTAAGGTTTCTGCATAGGGGGTGTGGCCCTCGGGATATTGATCATCCACCAGGTTGAGGTGCGCCTTGAAAGAGAGGACCTTTTCGCGAAATGCTGCAAGCTCGTCTTCTCCCTTTGATAAATCTTGATCGAAGAAGGGGGTGGTATACTTATTAATCCAGCTTGCCGCGTGGCGAGCCTGGTCTAAAAGGGGTCCCAGTTTCGATGAAAGTGCGATTTCTTCGGAGATTTCTGGCCCTTCAGGGGGTGGGGGAAGGGCGATACGATCGTGCTTGGTTCGCGTCTTGCCCTTGTAAGGCTGGCCCAGTGGAAAGGTCAGTCCCATATTAAAGGAATGGTCTCGGCCAGGGATCCAATCGACTCTGAATTTCCCTCCTCTACCAAAGAGTCCACCTCGCCGCAGGGGGAATTCCAGGCGGAAAATGCCATCCACCTCATCCTTTCTGAACGAGTAATCAATGCCGGCCTGAAAGAAAAACATCTTGACCCCAGCAAGGGCCCTTAGCCCGGAATCCGTTCTGCTGTCCACTGCGCCCAGATATCCTTCGCCAGCCAGGCCGATGCCGTAGTTTGGATTCATCAAATAGCGCCATAAGCCTCCGGTCAATTGCCCTCCCCACTTGTCCAGGTCACCATCATAGAGGGCCATGGGCGCCACAAAGAGCTCCCACTTGGATGGTTGTCCCATGGACTTTATCGGCTCTCCAGCATCCGTGGCGGGTTGACCTTGGGCAAAGAGCAGACTACAGTGCGTCAACAAGAAAATGGTTGTGATGAGGATCGTCTTTTTCATGGGGTCTAGCCTGTGAACCAAGGAGACGTGAGATGAAAAATGTGGTTACGACGACGGATGCGGCGTTATCTCTTTCTCCTGACTATAATAATCCCTCTCATATTTCAACTAAGAATTAAGGATTTCCGGTCAAATAAGAATAATGGGCGTGTCTGCACAGTGATGCGCCTTGACATGTTTTTTGGGGTCATTAAATTCATCTCAAACCTTAAAGTGCTAATAAGCGGTTTTTGGCTCTTGCAAAGGGAAGCCTTAATGTGACGACTTCTAAGTCGGGTATCCATGATGGCATCCTTATATTTCCCCTCCCTTGGGGGAGGGGGTTAGGGGCGGGGGAGGAGGTCAATGACATGAAGAAGATGGCAGTAACAATAGGGTTCCTTGTGACGTTGTTGCTCAGCGGTTGTACGGGGGTACCTGAGGGCCTGGAGCCTGTGACCGGATTCGAGCCCAACAGGTATCTGGGCAAATGGTATGAGATCGCCAGGCTCGACCACTCCTTTGAGCGCGATCTGAGTAACGTGACCGCCCATTATTCCAGGAAAGAGAGCGGTGAGATTGATGTCATAAACAGGGGATTCAATGGGGAAACCGGAGAATGGAAGGAGATCAAGGGCCGCGCCCGTTTCATCAAAAGCGAAAGTGTGGGCAGCCTGAAGGTTTCTTTCTTTGGCCCTTTTTACGGCGGGTATCACATCATTGAACTGGACAAAGAGAACTATGCCTATGCCATGGTTGCTGGACCGAGTCGTTCCTATCTCTGGATTCTGGCGAGGGACAAGACGTTGAATCCAAGGACGCTTTCGGATCTTGTTTCAAAGGCGAAGCAGCGGGGCTTCGAAACCAAGAATCTTATTTACGTACAACAAAATTAGGGGACGCCCTTCACATTTCCACATTTTTTAAATTTTTGAAGGTTTGAAAATCGAGAACAACCTATTATTAGGCATCAACTAAGGAAGGAGAGATCAGATGGCGTTATGGCAGCGGCTGTTAATCACTCTCGTGGCCATTGTGGCAGCCAGCATTATTGCTGGTTTGATTTGGCACGCCCTATTTAATATCACCCTACCGAGCTACGTCGGGGGTGTAATCGGCGGCCTGACGGCTGTCCCGGTGTGGGAGTTTTTGAAGCGCGTGGGTCCCAAGCCAAAATAAAAAGGGGTCAAGTCTGCTCTTGACTCTTGGTTATCATGAAGTGTATCTGAACCAGACTTTTCCTCAGTCCTCGATCCACTGCCAATACTATGTCTACCGTCCCAATCTTTCAGCCCAGTAGGCCAACCGTCGAATAAGGGTCAAGAGCAGACTTGACCCCTTTTTGCGCACTTAAACCCCCGCCACCTCACCTCCTCCATGCCCAGCCTCCAGTGTGTCATGTTTGCCGCAAACGTGGCACTATTAACACCAGGCCAGCGCTTGTTCGGTGGAAATGTTCAATTCCTCGGTTGGCAAACTGCAAGTTAACCGTTTGAAAATAAAAATGAAATCAAAAAATAGTCGGAAGATGACTTTATTTGCATGATTCTTGCTAGTAAAAATCGTTTCATGTGGGAATTGTTCAAAACTAAAAATAATTGCAGACTATAAAACCTAGAAAAGGCAAGGGGCCATTCAAAAGAAGAAACTGGGGATACGTCTTATGGAAACTGATTTGATGGGGAGGGGTAGGAATCATGGTTGCGACTATTAAACACTACATGAACCCTTTGCATGTGTACTGTCGCCTGCGGGATATGGGGATTTCGAGGAATGCGGCCATGTTTGTGTGCCGAATTTATGAGCGTGCAATCTTCAAATACTTTGCGCGAGGAGAAAGGGAACCGAGTAATAGCTAATAGTTCAAACGTAAATTTGCTGGCCTCTAAGAGACAACGGAACCATATAAAATGGCCAATGAATTGCACGGGCTTTTCTGCGACTTGGGTCCATCAGAGAGATGGAATCTTCCTTTACATATACATATAATGGAGAGAGACGTTCAGGCATCGAGAGAAGACGTTTTTCCTATTCCCACCACATTCCGGAAAGAAGACGTGGCGGAGACCGGAGAAATGAAGAGACGGGCTCCACTGATCGAAGACCGCCTTTCTCCGCGCAATCCCCCACTTCCAGCCATATCCTAGAAGATTGAGAAGCCAACCTGGGTGACCACCCTCGCAATTTAGGAAAAATAGAAGGTCAAGAGGGCTCTGTTCCATTTACAAAACTTCCTTGACGAATTTATTGTATCGTGCACAAATAAATACGTTCCAGGATTATGTTCCCTGAGCCTCTTGGAACTTATTTTCAAATAGCCCAACAGAGCTACATCACGCAATCGAATTCTAAAAGGTGATCGCCGCAGCTTTTTTCGCCGCCTAAACACATGACTACCCTTTTGTTTTGAGGGAGGAAGGTTCCCGTATGCGTAGTTATAAATATAAGTATGGTCTAGGGCTCCTAATCCTTTTGTCTTTGATGGTTTTCGGGTGTGCCTCATTCAACCCTCGCCCTGTTGAACAAGTTCCTTTCAAGGCGCGTGCCCAGACACAGTCTGAAAATAATGTCCGTGTCACGGCAGCTGTACTCAGTGCGGAAGAGACCAAGGCGGTTTTCGACCTTGATCTGTACAAGAAGGGCATTCAGCCAATCTGGATAAAAATCGAGAATAACGATGAGGAACGCGTGTGGTTTGCACCTGTGGGGGTTGACCGGGACTACTTCTCCCCGCTCGAGGTGGCCTACATGCACCACAGGAGTTTTTCAAAAGAAACCAATGACCGAATAGACAAATACCTTCATGACCAAGGCATCAGAGGGCACATAGAACCGGGCCGTGTCAAGTCCGGTTTTGTCTTTACCTATCTGGACCTGGGGACCAAGATCTTTAATGTGGACCTGGTGGGAGAAGACCATGATATCAGGACGTTCACGTTCTTTATTTCCGTGCCGGGACTCAAGGTGAGTTACGCCGACGTGGATTTTGCCAACTTGTATCCAAAGGATGAGATTGTCTCCTATGAGGATGAGAACGACTTGAGAAAGGCCCTGGAAACCCTGCCTTGCTGTTCGACCAATGAGGACGGGACGGAGCAGGCGGATCCGCTCAACCTGGTGGTTATTGGCAGTGGCGAGACCGTACACCGGGCCCTCATTCGTAGTGGTTGGGATGAAACGGGTACCACGGAGAAGGGGGTAGCCGTCACAGAACAATACCGGCATGTGCCCGTCAGCCCTTTTTATCTCTATGGCCGGCCCCAGGATGCGGCCTTCCGCAAAACTCGGGAAACGGCAGACGAGCGAAATCATATGCGGTTTTGGCTTTCTCCCATACGCTATAAGGGTAAACAGGTGTGGGTGGGCCAGATCAGTCGCGATATCAAAGTGAGATACCTACCGAATACGTTTCGTATTGAACCTCTCGTGGATGAGGCGAGAACCTATATACTTCAGGATCTATGGTACTCGCAGACGCTGGCAAGATTCGGTTATGTGAAAGGGGTTGGCGCGGCCTCCATGTCGGAACCCCGTAAAACGCTCCAAGATGATCCCTACTTTACAGATGGTTATCGCCTTGTCATCTGGGTCTCCAGGAAACCCATTTCTTTTTCAAAAGTGGAAGCTTTGCACTGGGAGGTTCCGCCTTTCAGCAGAAAGTATTTTTAGATAGTACCCAGCACATAAGGGGGTGATGATATGTCTAATCCCATGCCCATCTGGCGAATCATGTTGCCGCCTATCTTCATTTTGGCCGTTTCCGGATGCGCCACATTCAACCCTCGCCCCGCGGAAGAAGTGCCTTTCCGGGAACGGGCCCAGACACAGGATAAGGGAAATGTACGGGTCACAGCCGCTGTGCCCAGTGCGGAGGAGAGCCAAAGGCTGTTCGGCGTGGATATTTACAAGAGAGGAGTCCAGCCGATCTGGCTTGAAATCGAGAATAGGGATGAGGAACCTGTCTATTTTTTGCCTATCGGTCTGGATCCCAACTACTTTAGCCCTATAGAGGCGGCCTACGTCAACCATTTTGGCTTTAAAACGCCCGCCAATGAGGAAATAAACCGGTTCTTCTACGAGCTACGCCAGGGTATTCGCATCGCCCCGCGGAGCGTCGGGTCGGGCTTTGTCTACACCCCTGTGGATGAAGGGACCAAGGCGTTTAATGTGGATCTGATGGGTGAAGATAAGGAAATCAGGACATTCACGTTTTTCATCAATGTACCGGGTATTCGCCCCGACCACCAGCAGGTGGACTTTGAAGCCCTCTATCCCAAGGATCAGATTGTCTCTTACGTTGAGGAGAGCTTGAGGAAGGCCCTAGAAACCGTTCCCTGCTGTACGACAAACCAAAAAGGAACCGAGCAGGGCGACCCCCTTAACCTAGTGGTCATCGGGGATGATGATGACGTCCACTATGCCTTCATTCGCGCCGGCTGGGATGAAACGGAAATTATATATGGGGCGTCAGCTTGGAAGACGGGAATGTCCTTTATATTTGGCGGGCGATACCGTTATTCCCCGATTAGCCCCCTTTATGTCTACGGCCGCAGACAAGACGTGTCCTTTCAGAAAGCCCGCGGAACGATCCACGAGCGCAACCACCTGCGCCTGTGGCTCTCGCCCATGCGATTTGAGGGTAAGCCCGTGTGGGTAGGACAGATAAGCCGAGACATTGGTGTGAGGTTCACCACGAAGACGATTCTGACCCACAAGATCGATCCGGACGTGGACGAAACCAGGGACTTTCTGATCCAGGACTTGTGGTATTCGCAGGGGCTTGCAAAAGTCGCCTATGTAAAAGGGGTTGGCCCCGCACCCATTTCGGAGCCACGGGGCAATCTCACCGGCGATCCCTACTTCACCGACGGCTTGCGGGCCGTTTTGTGGGTGTCCAGTGATCCCGTGGCTATGCAAGCCGTCGAAATCTTGAAGTGGCAAATCCCCCCCAGATAAAAAGGGGTCAAGTCTGCTCTTGACTCTTGCTTCCGTCCAGTTCTATAAATCCACACATGTCTAGACCCTTGAGAATCGAGTATCCGGGCGCATGGTATCATATTATGAGCCATGGCAGGCGGGATGAGCGCATTTTCCAGGATAATCGGGACTACGAGCGGTTTGTTGAGCTTCTCAAAGAGACCGCAGAGTTGTGGAACCTGCGCGTTTCCGCCTATTGTTTAATGCCAAATCATTATCATCTTCTCGTACAGACACCGGATGCCAACATATCTAGATGTATGCAGCATATCAACGGTGTCTACACCCAAAGATATAATCGACGTCACCACTGTGAGGGGCAATTATTCCGAGGGCGATACAAATCGATCCTTGTAGATGCCGACAGCTATTTGCTGCAGCTGGTCAGGTATATTCATAGAAATCCATTGAGGGCCGGTCTCACCGATAGTCTAAAGAGATACGCCTGGAGTAGCCACAAAGGGTATCTATCAGGCGCTGCCCGGTGGAGCTGGCTCCACAAGGACTATGTGCTTTCCATGCTCTCAAAAGATAAAGCAAACAGGTTGAGAACCTATCGGCACTTTGTGGCTATGAACGATGAAGATGGGATTATCAGGATGTATGAAAGAAAGCGATGGCCGTCGTTTTTGGGCTCTGAAGGGTTTGTCAACTCGATCAAAGAAAAATTTTTTTCCCGAAAAGCCGATGAAGAGGTTCCGCAATCGAGGGAACTGGCAATTGAATCGAGCAAAATCAGAAAGACCGTATGTGAATTTTACAAGATCAGCGAAAGAGAGTTGTTGCTTTCCAAAAGAGGGATGTTTAACGAGCCTAGGAACGTGGCGATTTACCTCACCCGGCGATTGCGAGGCGACAGTTTAAAACAGATAGGTAAAGAGTTTGGCATGAGCAAGTACAGTTCTGTGAGCAGCGCGATTGAAAGATTGAAAGAGTTGGCTGCTAAGGATAGGAAACTGAGCACGAGGATTGAAAAACTGATATCTCTCTTGAGCAAGAGTCAAGAGCAGACTTGACCCCTTTTGAAGTGAGGAGAGGTGGATCATGGGATATTTGAGAATCTGCTGTTTGGGTATTGTCTTGGTGGCCATATTGGTGGGTCCTGTCTTTGCGGACCAGGTGGAGATGAAGAACGGCGACCGCATCACCGGCGTCATCGTGACTGTGGAAAAAGGCTCGCTAGTCATCAACACCTCGTATGCAGGCCAGATCACGATCAAGTGGGTTGAAGTCACTCAACTCAGGACGGACAGCCCAGCACAGGTAGTGCTCAAAGACGAGAGGTCCTTCGAGGGGGTCACCCAACCCACAGAGGACGGCAAATTGAAACTTGAGGTCGAGGAAACCGGGGAAGCGGTCACCTTTATCCTCACCGATATTCAGGCCATAAACCCGGAACCCCCCGCACCTACACGCAAGGTGGAAGTATACGCAAATATTGGCGTGGAAACGGACAGAGGCAATACGGAGAAGGATCAATTTGATGTGAACGGGCAGTTGCTTGTTCGAAGAGACGCACACAGGGTGAAACTGGGGGCCGATATTGAGTACGACGTAACTTTTGGTGAGGAGACCAAGAACAAAGGACTCTCCTATCTGGAATACAACTATTTGTTTTCCGACAAAAAGTGGCTTATGGCTCGCTCGCTCGTCAGTTGGGATGAATTCAAAGACCTCAGACGGCGTCATTCATTTGATGCAGGCGCGGGATATCAATTCTTGGAAACGCCCCTCACAAGTCTCTTTGCTGAGGCCGGTCTCTCCACCGTGGAAGAGCGGTATACAGATCCTGGAGGTGAGCAAGCATTCCCCGCAATGACCTGGACATTGGACTACAAAAGGTGGTTCTTCAACAAACACCTCCAATTCTTTCATAACCACAGGGTTTATGTTGCGCTTGACAGGCTAGACAATACTTTCTTGTTTAGCAGGACAGGCATACGGATACCCCTCTACAAATTCATTAGATGGACGCTTCAACTAAATTATGATTGGGATAGGATCCCCTTCCGGGACGTTGGTACCGCCGACATAAAATTTGTTAGTATGCTCGGATTTAAGTATTAAAAATGACGTTGTCCCGCAGGTTGAATTGTGGTTTTTTTGCCACAATATATCTGCAATATGACTCAGGAAATCCTTGTCTTTTAGTATGGCAAAGTATTTGGTTTTTAATGAAATAACAAAAAAGGGCACAAAAATATTAGTTCTTGCACGGTTCTTGCTTAGAGGAATAGGCAAAGGCGTCGCAAAGACCCCCAAACGAAAAGTCATACGACTGCCATGGGCCTGTGGTTAGAGAGAAGGGGGTCTGCGGAGGCGTTCTTCTTTTATAGCTTTTGAGATGCCGCGCAAGGATGATTCCGGTCTCTTCAGTAAGAGCCACGCGCGGCATCAAAGAAAGCTTTCTATTAATTGTCCTTGTTGGACTGTTAACAATCAACATAACCTTTAAGTGAAACTAAGCTTGATGTTTTGATTTGAACCTAAAGACATAAAAAGCCACAAATAAGGCAGAGTCCCTAGGGGCTCTGCCTTTCTACTTATTTCTTGTTTCCATTGGCGGATTGTATTAATTCTAGGCACCACTGTTTTGACAGCTTCGAATCCATGCATACATGAAGATAAAGACCGCTGCATCCATGTCTATGTATTCCGCACTGCGCATCTCTTTCATCTCAACACTCCTATCTCTGATAGGGTTGACCGGCTTTTTGCCCTATGCGCTAGGGGCAGACGGTGAGAAAGACCTGATCAATTATGCCTACCTCTCTGATTTTGGCTTGGGAGGATTTGACGTCGAAGAGCAGCAGGTCAGGGCAATTCAAATCCCTTTTTCCTACCAACTTCGTCCCATGCAGGAGGACAAGTGGGGTATTAAACTCTTGTTCCCCGTGACTCTGGCTAGTGCTGAAGGGGATGCAGTGGATATTGATGGCATCGAGCTCCCCTTTGAATCTAAGGTGACCGCCGTGAATCCAGGCGTGGAATTGCAGATCCCCGTGCGTCCAAACTG
>CP070840.1:585091-590924 GCA_020342025.1 Deltaproteobacteria bacterium | reverse complement strand
TTTGGGAGGGGTCTCAGAATTGGGGCCCAATACTTTTTTGACAAAGAGGCAGAGGACCTGGATCTCGTCGAATCCGCATTCATCGCCGGGTCCGTAAAGGGACCGTTCAGATATAACCCCTTCACCAAGAAGACAGAGGCAGAAAAGGAAAAGGCGAGGCAGCTGGCCAAATTACGGAAGGACTACGTTCTCGCAGCCATGCGAAAAATGAACTTTATCACCCAAGAGCAATATCTGGAGGCTACAGAAAAGGAGGTCCCCTTTAAAGAAGGAAAAGTGACTTACAGATTGAATGTGATTCTCGATTATGTTCGTGAACAGCTTGAATCGGGTTATTTCACCACCATACTTCAGCAACAGGGCGTGGACAATATTGCCACCTCTGGCGTTAAGATATACACCTCTATTAACAGGGAGATCCAGGAGGGGGCTTTGAGGAGCATCCGAAGGCATTTGCCTCTGTTGGATATCCAGTTGTCAGGCTATAGCACCCCTCCTGCGCGGGAAGGATACGGGGACTCTGCCAATGAAAGCCTCACAAAGGGAAAAACTGACCTTCCCTTCTTGTGTCGCATTACCCATATCAAGAGTGATAAAGAAAATCCCTCTATGATCGTAGCCTGGGACAAGGGTGGGGGCATCATTGATTACGAGGGGCTGAAACCCACGGGCCAGGCATGGCTGAAATGGAAGCTGGGCAGCTGGGCTCCATTTGATAGACGGCATGTGGCCGACTTCATGAAGAACTTCCACGTGGGGGATCTGGTGGCTGTTCAGCTCATGGAGACCCGGGAGGCAAATAGTCAGACACGACTCATGCTGTCCAAGTTTCCAGAGCTGGAAGGTGGGATCATTGTCCTGAAAGAAGGTTTGATAAAGGCGATGGTGGGTGGCTTTTTCGACCGCTATTTTAACCGCGCTGTGGATGCCAAAAGGCAGTTGGGATCCATTTTTAAACCTCTGGTCTACACGGCGGCTTTTCAGCTCAAGTGGAATAGCTTAGACCCCATTATAAACAGGAGGGATCTGTTTCGTTTTGAAAACACCTTTTACCTCCCAAAACCGGATCATGAACCCCAATCCGATAAGGTATCCATCGCGTGGGCAGGCGTCAAATCAGAGAACTTGGCCACGGTCTGGCTCCTGTACCATCTTACGGATCGCCTCAACATGAGTGAATTCCGGCACGTGGTGGAGTTGGTCGGACTCTCGAGAAAACAGGACGAAGCCTATGAAGATTACGTAAAAAGGATACGGGATAAATATGGCGTGGTCGTCAATAATGAGGCATTGTTGGAAGCGGCCTTCCAAGAAGCCAAGAAAGAGATCGAATCCGATCTCATATTTATCGGACATGAAAATGCACTGGAGAATGTCCACAGGCTTCATTTCAATCTGGACACCACGAAATTGAATCTCAAGGACCCTCACGAGAGTCGGATCAGTGCGCTAAGTTTTCAGAGGCTACGAACCCTGAATTTTGAGATGAAGAGGCGTTTCAAGAGGATGCAAGACCTATTGGAACTTTACGAAAAAGATAAAGAACAGACTTGGATAGACGAGCTTCAGCAAATCTTACCTTTTTTTTATTTTACACAAGACCAAAAGGCTGGCTTGAGAGTGATTTACGCAGACCCCATGGGTGAACTGGATCTGGCTGCACTGACTCCTGTTACACCTGAATGGATTTTTAATAGGCCGGAGCCTTTTCCCGTAAAAGGGGTATGGATCAACGGCTTGGTTCCTTCTGAAGGGGTTGATCTATTGCAACTTCAGCTCCAAGAGAGCTATAAGAGATTGATGAGCCAGAACCGTTACGACCTGGCAGTGCTTTCCAAGGTCAGAGATTTCAGGACACTCGTAAACTTAATGTATGTGACACACCTTTCAAAGAAAATGGGAATTTCCACGAGGCTTGACCCGGTCCTCTCATTCCCTCTTGGTGCAAACTCCATAAGCATTATTGAGTCGGCCCTGGCCTATCATACGATAATGACAGGACTTGTTTACCCCATCTCGGAGGGTTTGAAGCCGAACTTGGTACCCGTCATTACGAAGATCGTGGACCGGGAGGGTGAACCCATATGGGAATACAGGCCTCAACCCAAAAGGATACTTACGAGCCGGGTATCGGGGTTGGTTTCTGAAATCCTTCACCAGGTCATAGAACAGGGAACAGGGCAAAGGGCCAAGGATGCTATTCACCTCTCTGTAGAAATCGACAACGAAGAACTTGACATCCCCATTCCTTCTTTCGGGAAGACGGGCACGGCAGATCGATTTACCAACTCCAGTTTCGTCGGGTTTATCCCTGGACTTCAGAAAAATCCGAATCAGCTTGATAACCAGAAGGGATATGTCATTGCAAGCTATGTGGGATATGATGACAATCGTCCCATGAAAGGTGAGAATGTGACCATTTACGGCGCCTCAGGCGCGCTTCCCCTTTGGATCGAAACAGCCAACACCATTATCAACAGCAATACGTTCAAGAAAGATATCCAGGTGGCTGATCTTGCCTTCGATATCCAGTCGGTTCCCCTGAGGAACAATGATGAACTCGTCCCCGTATCGATTTCATCCACCACAGGACTCCCTTCACGGGAGGGGGATGAAAGGACATTGGAAAGCCATTTAAAAATACGCTCTCACGTGGACACAAAAGAGGGTATAATGAGCCTAAAAAGGGTGTTTGAACCCATATCAGGAGCAGATTATGAGGAAGTACCCGAGATTTAGATTGACGATTCTCCCCCTGCTACTTATCGCCGTTGCCCTAGGCTGCCTGCCTGAAACGAAGAAGGTGGATATGGGCCCAAAGACGGTGTTCAAACCTCCTCCGCCCCTGTCCGTTGAGACACTTGACAAGAAAATTGCCCATCTCACAACCCTCTTGGATGAGCAAGAGCTGGATAGTGAAGACAAGGCCATTGCCTCAAATTTGTTGGCCACCTACAAAACAATCAGGTCCTATCTCCAAAACGAATCTTCAAGTTATGATGAAAGCAAGATCATTCAGCTCCTTTTTGAAAACTTGGGCCGGCTTGAGCAAGAATACTTCTTGAGAGAAAAATTCAAAGCGCCTGCCTATTCAAAAGCGCTCTCTTCTTTCTCCGATAAGAGAAAAAAGATCGTGGATGGCTACCTGGCTGGAGATTACCAAGGCGTGATTAATGATTGTGTTGATTTGGAAGCCACTTTTGGTCCTGATTCTCTGACGCCGGAAATCGGTCTCCTTTTCGCTGTTGCGCTGGCCAGAAAGGGGATGTTAAGCGAAGCCATAATCATCAGCGAGAAGATCCTCCGTGAACTTGAAGGGAAACCAGACCTGATCCATCTCAGGGCGAGTATGATAGAATGGCAGCTTGACCTGGGCAACAGGGAAAAGGCTCTGCAGATTTATGAGAAGATGATGGACGACCTGGATGAAAGGGAGGAGTTATTAGCGAAATCCAAGCTAGTCGTCATGGAAGAAGGAAGAAGGGCATCCCGGCAGAAGGTTCCTGAAGCGGCCCATGCAGGCGAATTAAGACAATTCGCCAAACTGGATTCCACTGAAGACCTACTTAAAGCCGTGGATGAACTGGTACAAAGACATGAATTTCGCGAGGCAAAACTGCTCTTGATAAAACATAGGATAAGAACAGAAGAGGGACCTAAACTTGAAATCATTGACCAGGCCCTGAAAACCGTGGACCTGGCCGAAGAAAGATTTCTGCAGGAAAAGAGTGCCAAGCTCTCCTACGAAAAAGAGACCCTGAAGCAGGCTCAAAAACTGATCGAGGAGGAAAATTTTGAGGAGGCTTTAGCGAGGATTGAAACCCTCAGAGATGCACAAGACATGAGCTCAGAAATAAAGGAGCTCAAGCGTGTTGCGACAGAAAGGCTGATAAAACGGGAGAGAAACAAGGCGGCCAAGTATTTCTTGATGGCCCGAAAGACTGCGGATCCCACAAAAAAAGGGGAACTCCTGCTTTCCTCCTATGACATCCTCAAAGCCTTGATTGAAAACTATCCCTCCTCCCCTATGATAGAGAAGCTGAATGACAACTTAAGAACTGTGAGAGAGGAGTTGACCAAACTGGGAAAAGACCCAGAATCCTGATTTTAGGTTTCGACCAGTGTTATTAAAGCTCTTTTTAGCTTTTACGATTATCCCATTTATTGAGATCTATCTTCTCATTAAAATCGGTTCCTATCTGGGGGCCTTCAACACGGTCGTGATCGTTATTTTGACCGCTTTCTTGGGGGCCCTTCTCGCCCGTTATCAAGGCTTTCAAACCATGCTCAGGGTCAGAGAGAGCTTGGAGCGGGGAGAGATGCCTGCTGAGGAATTGCTCGATGCCCTGCTGATTCTGTTGGCGGGCATCGTACTTCTGACTCCAGGCTTCCTTACCGATCTGGCTGGACTCGTGATTTTGATTCCCACAACCCGGCTAACGTTCAAGCGATGGCTCAGAAAAAAATTCGACGCGTGGACCGGCCAAAAACGAATTGATGTGACGTTTTATCATTGATGTATCCAGCTTACCCCAAGGACGCTCCATCATGGTCTCTCCCTCAACCCAAGAACGCCTCCACACCGTAGAAGTTGTGGGCCTCGGCCAGGCCTGCATCGATTACCTGGGAAGGGTCGCCTCCTATCCCGAAGAGGATGGCAAGGTGGAATTGATGGATCTTCAGATGCAATGTGGCGGGCCGGCTTCCACAGCCCTTGTAACCCTATCCCGCATGGGGATAAGAACATCCTTTCTGGGATCCGTTTCTGATGATGCTTTTGGCATTGAAATAGTAAAGGGACTCAAAGAGGAAAAAGTCGACCACACCTTTTTGAAGACAGTTCCCGGACATACCTCTCAATTTGCCTTTATTGCTGTCAATAAGGACGATGGAAGACGCACCATCTTTTGGACCCGGGGCAGCGTTCCACACCTGAAGTCGACCGACGTGGATCTGAGTCCATTCCCAGGGGCCCGTATTCTTCACACAGATGGCTTGATGGTTGAAGCTTCCATCGAAGGGGCACGACAGGCAAAAGAGATGGGACTAACGGTCGTTATGGATGCGGGTACCCTTAGGGAAGGCTACCGAGAGCTCATATCCATGGTAGACGTTCTGATCGCTTCTGAACGATTTGGCTCCGCTCTGGTGGGCACCGATGAACCTGTTAATGAGGCCCTTGAGACCCTCAGTCAATGGGGACCTAAAGAGGTGGTCATCACGCTTGGGCCAAAAGGGAGTATTGCATGGCGCGGTGGGGAGACGGTTTCCCAGAAGGCTCTCCCCATTGATGCTATAGACACCACAGGGGCAGGAGATGTCTATCATGGCGCCTATCTCTATGGTCTTCTGAAAGGGTGGACTATGGCCGAATGCATGCGTTTTGCTTCTGCCGCTTCTGCGCTAAAATGCATGGAAATGGGGGCACGCAAAGGAATCCCCAGCCTGGAAGAAACGCTGAACTTCATGAAGAATCTCTAGCCCACCCCATCCCATTACAGCCCCTTCCCCACACACAATTCTGCAGCGCACGGCGCCGAAAAATAGCCTGGCAAACCTTTACAACTTCATTTTCGAGATTATCTTAGGGTATGAGCTAAGAGATGTGTTCAGGCGATAATAACGGCATCAAGTGGAGCCGTTTATCGTAGCCTTGTTGGAGGGTTAACGACCAGCCTAACCTTTAGACCTTAGCTTGTAACTACTTCAACCTATCATCAAATTTGTTAGCCTTAAGACCCGCAGGTCATTATTTGGTCTGTGGGTCTTTCAATAGCCCACCGCGCTTGATAGCATCCCGGCCAAATCTCTCCTTGATGGTATCCATAACCCT
>CP070840.1:571249-584991 GCA_020342025.1 Deltaproteobacteria bacterium | reverse complement strand
ACGATGGAACAAAGGCCGCTTTGGCAAAGCGTACGAAGAATGTGAGGACCTGGCCATTCGTGATAGCTGGGACCTGGATCTGGGTCTGGGTCAAGAAAAGATTTTTGAGGTGCGGCGCCTCTACAACGACCTGACTTTTGTGGATACATTCCTGACCGATGATTTCTGTCGGCGGCAAAAACTTTTTGTGTATGCCAAGGAAGAAAAGGACCCTACATGGGTCATAAAGACCCGCGAGTTTGCCAAGGTCAAAGAGTTGATCCTTGGTGGTCTGACCAATCTGGGAAGCCCACAGATCAGGGTTCTGGATGGGAATTTTGAAAACCGTGGCGAGCTCCTCCTGGAACATGAGCACGAAGGGAGGGATCTCAAGTGGAACTTCGTGGATGAGACTCTTGTCAATCTGCACCTTTTGTGGAAGAGACCCGTTCACGTGGAAACCATAAAGGAGGGGAAGAGGGTGCTCCTAAGTTACGATGGGAAGGAGAACAAGATCAAGGAGCTGGGCTGAAAAAGGCCCCCCTGAATGCCAACAAGAATTAAAAGAAAGGCGGGACGAGCAATGAGCTTAACAAAACGCATCAATCAGCAACTCCAGAACGCCCCTTCTGATCAAGCCGTGCAGGTTGCGGCATCCGATGAAAAACTTCGGGTGGAAGTGAAACTGGCCGACTCCTCTCGGTTGGGGTGTCTGCTGGACCAGCTACACCTGGAACATGCGCAGGGCGGCCAACTGGCCATTGACCCTGTTCAGCTTGTGGAGCAAATCACCTATCTCGGGGAGAGACTGGAGGTGGTCGAGACGGAGGGAGAAGAGGGTCTGACCATACTCAGAAGCGCGCCTCCCAGGGTGGACGGGGAGGTCATCAGTTTCTTCGAGATGGTGCTTGATAGATCCCAAAGACTCTCCCTGGTGCGGTACACGTATGACCCCAAGACAGAAGCGCGCACGCCTATGCCCGCACCCTTGACACGGGATGCCCTGGAGCGTCTGGTTGGAGACTTGATCAGGTTGGCACAATAAATAATTGTTATGTTGACATCACTGTTGATAATCCTATGGTTTATGATCGGGCTAAACATTATCCTGTCACACCCCGAAAAGTTTCTGTCTGGCTTCGGTCTCTTCTTCAGAATTGACCGGAGATCCAGAGGTGCCATCGCTAAAAAAATCAGTAAAGATCGAAGAGCGCACAGAGATGTGCCCTTTCCAATCTATATTAAGAAGCCCCGTTATTCGGTTTTTTTCCTTCTCTACGCTCTATTGTATCTTGTCGCGGGGCCATCCTTGGCGTTTGCGACAAAATTTTTGAAAGGATTGGAATAGATCCTCACGCCGCGCCGTAGTCTCGTGACGAAGGGGGGTGGGATCCTCTATCCGCCTCCTAGCATCCCAGCATCCCAGCTTCCTCGCCTTCCAGGCCACATCACTTTTTTCTGTTCACGCCACTTTTCCACATGTTATGTTAGGTCGTCCAATATTCCTCTGTTGTTGGTTAATATGCTTCACACAGGCGCTCGGTTTTGAGAGCCAAGAGGGAGAAGAAAGGAGGGGGTCTGGCATGACAGAAACCAGGAGAACCTATTGTGGTCTATGCCATCCGCGATGCGGTCTTCGGTTGGAAATAGAGGGTGGCAGGGCGGTCAAGGTCTCTGGGGATCGGGAGCATCCCATTACCAGGGGTCGAATTTGCAGCCGTGGCAAATTGATGCTTGACCACGTCTATCATCCGGATCGGATCAATTACCCGCTGAAACGCACAGGCGAACGGGGTTCTGGGCAGTGGGAACGCCTCACATGGGACCAGGCGCTGGATGAAGTGGCGGCGAAGCTCCATGCCTTACGTGAGGAGTATGGCGCAGAAACCCTGGCATTCACCCATGGCACCAAAAGGACCTATCACTGGGATGAGCGCCGTTTTCACAATCTCTTCGGAACGCCCAACATTTGCGGGGCCAACAATGTCTGCATGTGCCCGAGCCAGACCGTAGAGTATGCCACCTACGGGGGCTTTACCTGGGGCGATGTGATGAAGACGAAGTGCGTGGTCTTGTGGGGACACGCGCCTTCCCAATCCGACCCCATTGGCCTCTATCCCATGATCCTCCAGGCCAAGAAGAACGGCGCACAACTTATCGTGGTGGACCCTCGTCGTATCGCCGAGGCGGAGAAAGCGGATGTGTGGCTGCCCATAAGGCCGGGGACGGATGTGGCCCTCATGCTGGGCTGGCTGAGGGTGATTATTGAGGAGGAGTTCTACGACCGTGATTTTGTGGCCCATTGGACGGTCGGGTTCGATGATCTCAAATCTGCTGTGGCCGACTATACCCCGCAGCGGGTTGCAGAGATCACATGGCTCAAGCCAGAGCAGGTCGTTGAATCGGCGAGGCGATATGCCATGACCAAGCCGGCGATGATCACCTGGGGTTTTGGTCTGGACAAGCAGGGCCTGAATGCGACCCAGGCAGTTAGGGCGCGATGTTGCCTGCGGGCCATTACCGGCAACCTGGATGTGGCGGGGGGAGAGCCCCTCGGGTGGAACGATCCCATAGGGAAGATCATCGGCGACGATGAGATGGAATTCAATGACGCTCTCCCGGCGGAGCAGCGTGCCAAGCAATTGGGTGCGGATGAGTATGCCTTATTCGGGTTTCCTGGCTGGGAGAGAAACGTGGAGGCCAACAAACGTCTTCCCAGTGAGTATATGCATCCACCCCTGGCGGGCATGACAAGCGTGGCCCATGCGCGGGCGGTCTGTGATGCCATGACTACGAGAAAGCCCTATCCGATCACGGCGGCTATTTCTCTGGCCAGCAATCCCTTGCTCTCATTAGCCAACACACGTCGGGTCTACGAGGCACTAAAAGCCCTTGAGCTTTACGTGGTGGCCGAATACTATCTTACACCCTCGGCTGCCCTGGCCGACTATATCTTTCCCATCTGCTCAACGATAGAAACGACCGAATTTTGGTTGACACCCGCGTTTTGTGTGGCTGGTCCCAGAGGTATCGAACCTCTCCATGAACGCCGTAACCCCTATGACTTCTGGCGAGGTCTGGGGGTCCGGTTGGGGCAGAAGGAGCACTGGCCCTGGGAAACCGTGGACGAGGTATGGGACTACCGGTTGGCTCCGGTTGGGCTCACATTCAATAAACTCCTGGAGCAAAACGGTTTGTTTGGTCGGGGAGGGGAGAAGCGTTATGAGCAGTTTGGTTTTGGGACGCCTTCGGGCAAGGTGGAGCTGCGCTCAAGTATATTTGAGGAACTGGGTTTTGAGCCCCTCCCGGTTTTCAGGGAGATGCCCCACAGTCCACTGGGTGACCCCTATCTGAGCAAAGAATACCCCCTGGTCCTTATTACGGGAAGTCGATTCATGCCCATCTATCACTCTGAGCAGCGGCAGATTGAGTCCGTGAGGAAGAAGTGGCCGGATCCCCTGGTCATGCTGCATCCAGAAACCGCAGCATCACTGAACCTGTCCGAGGGGAAGTGGGTAAGCGTGGTAACGCCTCAAGGGAGCATTCGCATGCGGCTCAATCTCTCAGATATCATTGACCCCCGCATGGCAGATTTACAGCATGGGTGGTGGTTCCCTGAGCGTAAAGAGGAAGAGCCGGAGCTGTTTGGCGTCTTTGAGTCCAACGCGAATATCCTCTGCCCCGACGGGCCCGAGTTCTGTAGTCCGGAGATCGGAGGCTGGCCCCATACCGCACTCCTCTGTCGAGTGGAAAAGCTGTAGACTTCTCCGAATCAGAGTCGAGGGCAGGTTTACCCCTCGAATAACTTATAACCAATAACAAATAATGATCTTGTCTCTCCGTTTTTGGCCGGATAAACGGTCAGGAGCAAGGGAGGCCTGCGTGTAGAATGGCAAGAATCATGCGCCGAGTAAGGTGTTTCTAACTTCTGATATTTCTCGGACGTCCCTGTTTTAAACAAACAACATAGCCATATAATATTTCTAAAATTTCTTAAAAAAATATAAAACTTAAGATATTGCACGAATAGGTTAAAGCCATGGCACGATTTGTACAGAGACACCTCAAGAGGGCCCGGTTGATCCCCGTATGAATTGATCCGGCCCTTGTTTCAGACCCACCCATTTCTCCATGAACGCATCCGAACCTGAAATGCCTTTCTTTCAAATCATTTTGTATTTTTTATTCACCTTTTACCCGAACGTCCCCTCCTTTTTCCTGAGAAATGATCAATGCTTGCCCCGCTGAATTTTTACCCTGTTGAATCCGAAGTCCGTTCAGCTAGGGCTCGCTCTGCGGAGTCATTCAACTGGGATCATCTGTCATCCGTAATCTGCTCCCAGCCAGCAATCTAAAAAACGCCTTTCTTGTATTGTTTTCTGGAACGTTATAATATTATACATGTCTCTCTTCTCTTGCTATTCCTTGGGTAAAAAGAAATATGGTCAGGAACGACGATAAAAACGGTAGTAACAATTCCTCAAAGGGTGAAGATAAGGAGATGTTTGACACGCTCTTTCGTGAGGAGTTGGATATCCAGAAAAAAGATGGCCAAGGACAGGCGCCGCCTGAGGCCGATACAGAGGCGAGCGAGGCGAAAAAGGAACATTCCGAATGGCCTGAGCAGGATGAACTATCCGAAACCGTTGCACTTTCCACGGCTGAGAGAAGGATTTTGAAGATAAAACCCGGCATCGGTGCTGAGAACGATACAGTCAAGAAATTCGAGGCCGAAGAGGACCAGGAATTGGAGGAACTCATCGACACGTCGCCAATCTGGCGTTACAAAGATGATGACCTTGAAGATGTTGAGCCTGAAACAGATGCGAAACCTGCCAAAAGGTCACACGGGTTAAGGACCGCATCGCTGGCTCTCTTACTGCTCGCTCTCGGGGCCTTCGCCATCAACTATTTCGGGATCGTCGATCTGCGCAAGTTCATGCCACTCTCCGAGTGGAGACCCACACCCGTGGTAAAGCATCGGGTGGTGAGAAAGCCGGTCACCCCTCCCATTTCTGTGGAAACCCCCCCTACTCAACCTCCCACACCAGAGACGCCCATCCAAGAGCCGGTGGCAGTAAGGGAAACACCAGAACCCGTCACTTCAACAGCGCCAGAGACGCCCGTGGAAGAGCCGGTTGCTCCCAGTGAACAACCAAAGCCCATGCCGTCAACACCAGAGCTCGCTCCCGAGAAAACACCGCCCGAGACCGCTTCACTTAAAGAGCCTGCCCTTGACATTCAACCGCCCAAATGGGTTGAGGGGGTTTATCCCTTTTCCGTTTACCTTGGCTCTTTCCGCACCCTTGAAAGGCTGCAAAAAGCCGAGACCACTTACGCAAGCAAGGGGCTTTCACCCTATTGGGTTCAAGTTGATCTTGGAGAAAAAGGGAATTGGTTCAGACTCTTTACGGGCTTTTTCAGTACAAGGGGAGAAGCCGATGCATTTATCAGAGAGAATCATATGGCCGGTGCATTCTCGAGACGCACAACATACGCGGTACTCATAGGGACTTACAAATCCGAAGAGGAAATCCACACGGAGAGAACGGAACTTGGTGCCATGGGGTGCTCCTCTTATGAGGTAAAGGATACGAACGGTGCTTCCTGGCTCTTTACCGGGGCGTTTTACCAAGTGGCACGTGCTCAGAAACACAGGGCGGACTTGGCAGCCAAGGGTATCCGAGGTGAGGTGGTCGAACGATGAGCCACGAGCTTAGTTTGTAGAGTGAATCTTTTTATTTTTTTTCAAATGGAAGACATGACGCCAAATTCAATGTCTGAATTTATGAAAGAGTCGGCCAAGGCTGGAAGATCCGTGACACTGGTTGGGGCCATCGTCAACAGCCTTCTGATTTTGCTGAAGTTTGTGGCAGGCATTTTGGGTCAGAGCCAGGCCCTCATCGCAGACGCGGTCCATTCCATTTCCGACCTGTTTACCGACGCTGTGGTATGGGTAGGACTCGGGATGGGTCGAAAGGCCCCTGATGAGAAACACCATTTCGGCCACGCTCGCATCGAGACCTTGGCTTCTGCGGCCGTGGGCCTGGCGCTTGTGGCTACGGCCCTGTATTTGGGGCTAAAGGCCGCCTGGAATATCCATCTTCATACGGAATACCACCCTACAGCACTGGCGCTGATTGCTGCGGCTCTTTCCATAGCCCTAAAAGAAGCCCTCTACCATTACACCGTGTACGTTGGGCGGCGCATCAAAAGCGGGGTCGTAATGGCCAACGCGTGGCATCATCGCTCGGACGCCCTCTCCTCTGTGGCCGTCTTGCTGGGGGTGGCTGGGGCTCGCATCAAACCTTCTTGGCACGTCCTCGATGCTTATGCTGCCCTCATCGTATCCTTCTTTATCCTCAAGGTTGCCTTAGACATCCTCAGGGACACACTGCGTGAATTTGTTGACACGGCTCCTGAGCCAGAAGTTTTGGACAGAATTAGGCAGTGTACTCGGAACGTGCAAGGGGTGATTGAAACGCATGACCTCAGGGTCCGGACCTTGGGGGGGTTACACCAGATGGAAACCCATATCGTCGTGGATGGCCGACTGAGTGTTAGCGAGGGGCACCTGATCGCCAAAGCCGTGGAGAAATGCCTAATGGATGAGGTTCCAGATCTCGACCGGGTGATCGTCCACGTGGATCCGGAAGTGGAAGCGAAAAAAGAGGAATGACAGGTTTTAAAGGCTCGGAATGCCATAAGGGAGCGTTGGTTCAGGTCGCAAGCAAGATAGAGGGTCTCTTATCTGAACTGATCTTCCTACAGCGCGACCACGTGGCCGTGGTATGCTCAACCTGTGACAGCCCTTGCTGCGGTAGGGTGCAGCACCTCTTTGATGAGAAGGATATGATCTATGCCAAGGTCTTACTGGGGCAAGATGTGCCGAGAAGAAAGCAGAAGAGGAATGAGGGTTGTCCCTTTCTATCTGCAAAGGGTTGTCGCCTTGCACCCGAAGTCCGGCCTTTTGCCTGCCACCGATATCTCTGTTCAGAACTGCAGGCGGAGATGACGCGCAAAGAGCCAGGATTGCCGCAAATCCTGAACAAAAAGTTTAGGGCCGTTGAAGCACTCCGGGGGCAACTCTGGAAGGAATACCTCTAAACCCACCGTTCAGTTCATCAGCCTCCCAGCTTCCTAGCGTCCTGGCTTTACAGCCTATGGGCGCTTACCCCTTTTGCTATCGGCTCATTAGCTCACGCGCTCTTTGGTCTGCTTCCCATCTGTTCGCTATACTACCAAAAAGTTATTTACTTATTTACCAGCGTCCCCCATTTTGTTATTTTTCTTTACCGAAAACAGCATTGATCTAAAATCGGTAAAAATCATTCTTATCGCAGCCGTGTATTAAGTAACCTGGCGCCTGTGAACGGGGTATTTCTTGATGGTGATTTGTTGTGGAAGTGGCCTAAAATACTTGACTTTTCGGCAGCTCTGTCCTATATTAACACAATCTCTTCTTCATTTCTACGAGTCCCGCCCCTCAAGATGCACTCCCCTTTCCTGGCAGAACGCCATTTGTTCTGTCGGGCGCGGATAATATAACAATCTACCGTTGCTTTTGCGGATCCAACAAACGGTTCTGTTAAAAAAAATCTTTAGGGCTATGATGCTTCCACTTTTATTGTCAGAGAATTGTGGAAAACGTGGGAGAAACACATGGTTTGAGAAGCGTAAAATAGAAGGAGGGCAAGGAAAATGGAGGTTGTTAAAGAGATAAGGATGATGCTCGAAATAGAGACGAGCAAAAGATTGATTGTAAAGGAGTTCAGCAATCTACATGATTTAAAGATATTCATGCAAGACTTTTTCGCTTTGCCAGAAGTGGAGGATCGAAGGACCGGGATGGCTATGCTCCGCCACGCGGGGCTGGAAAGGCGAATGCAAACATAGTCTCCCCTTGTTTGACTTCCCCTGAAATAGGCCACGTCCTAAAAACTGCATAGAGCATAGAGCCCCATAGCTGATGGCCTCTGGCCATCAATTTGCGGGGCAGGCAGGGGAAAAATCCCACGCTCGCCTGCTCAAATCGCTCTTTCCCCCAAAAAATGTGGATTTAAGGCCAATACAGGGACTTCTCTTGTTGCGCCAAGCAGCGGCGCTTTACAAGCAGGAGACGGCGGTGTAATATCCGGCCTAAAGAAATTTACTTCATGTTGAAAGGAGAATCACTATCAGAAACATGGAAAAACTAAACATAAGCAGAAGTCTGAAACTTTTTGATGAGGCAAGAAATTTGGTTCCCGGCGGCGTGGGAGGTGCCAGACGACCCTACAATTTTGTCAGAGGAGAATATCCCATATTTTTTGAATATGGCAAGGGTGGCCGAGTAACCGACGTGGATGGAAATGAATATGTGGACTTCCTCTGTGCCTTTGGGCCTATTATCCTGGGCTATAGAGAAGAAGAAGTTGATGAAGCTGTTATTCGGCAAATAAGAGACAAAGGCTTCTGCTTCACCCTTACACAGCCGTATCAGAATGAGCTCGCGGAAAAACTCAATGAACTCATCCCCTGTTCAGAGATGTGCGTTTTCACAAAGACCGGTTCAGATGGCACCACAGCGAGCATCCGTATTGCAAGGGGATACACAAACCGGATCAAGGTCATGCGCTGTGGTTACCACGGCTGGCATGACTGGTGCGTTGAGCTCAAAGGGGGCATTCCTGAGAAGCTCTACGAGGATGTACATGAATTCCATTATAATAATCTTAATCAGCTGGAAGACTTGATGGCAAAATATGGTGATGAGACAGCCGCTATAATTTTGACGCCCTTTGGGCATCCCCTCCATGAAAGGATGGAAGAACCTGGACCTGGATTCCTTGAAGGTGTGAGAGACGTGGCTACAAAGTATGGTGCAGTCTTGATCTTTGATGAAATCCGTACCGGGTTTAGGCTTTCTATGGGTGGCGCACAAAAGCTTTATGGCGTTACGCCTGACCTGTCAGTCTTTGGGAAAGGGATGGCCAACGGATATGCCATAAGTGCTGTTACTGGAAAAGATGAAATTATGAGAGCTGCAGAACAAAAGGTCTTTGTCTCTTCTACCTTCTTCTCAAACAGTAGCGGTTATATTGCCGCTCTAAAAACCATTGAAATTCTAGAACGTGACAATGTCCTTGACAAAATATGGGAAAGAGGTGGCCGTTTTCTGGAAAGGGTACAGAACATCATTAAAAAGTATGACGTTGGCGCCGAGTTAAGCGGTGTTGCCCCCATGTTTTTCATAACCTTCAAGAGGGATAAAGGGGATACCTATAAAACCAGACGCGAGGATTTCTATACACAGCTTATTCGTAGGGGCGTCTTTTTACACCCACACCATCATGGATATATTTGTTACAGGCACACGGAACAGGATCTGGACATGGCGGCCAAAGCCATAGATGAGGCTCTGGCCCATGTACATGAAAGACATGGCGTTCTTACATAGAGGCAGTGACGCAGATCCAGATTGGCAGGTTGATTACATCCACGCATGGCACCCTATCATAGCTCACGCCTTTCCTGCTAGACATCCCTCCCCCCCAGCTGATAGGCAAGCGACAAAGGAGGGTCTGTATCTCAACTTCAGGCGGGCATCCACAAAATGGCCGGTCCTTCATTGACGGGGCAGATCCAGGCTAAAGTCCAAGCATAGATGTTATCGTTTCCGTTTGATGTATTTTTGCGCCTCTTTTTAGGAGAGCTGTAAAATATTTTTTTGGATCGATGCAGCCTTCTGGGGCCACCACTCCCTTTACTTTAATATCGCCAGAACCCAGCATTAGAGCTGCGATGGAGGCGGCAATTCCTGTTCCTGGTGCCGTCCTGCCTACGATATCGGAAGTGTACGTCACCTGTTTCCCTTTCCTTTCCCCCCTTACGATCACTTTCATGCCCGAAGCCATGGGTCCCCTATCTTTGTTATTGGGAATTGTGCGCCAAAGCCGCAACGTGAGATCATAGGGTGCTACTTTAGTCCCTTTGATCTCTATGGGCTCCGTACTGAGAAAGCCTGATTCATTCTGCTCTTGAATGAGCTGGTCTACCCAGGCCGGTATCATTACGCCTTTGATAACGACCGTTCTTACGCCTTCTATATACCGTGGCATTGTGAGTGGCTGAGGATGACCGACATAACGAACCTGACAATTGCCAAGGGGTTCGAGAAATTTGACTGTCTCCTCACCGGTACCGGCTTGTATATATTCTAGCTGACCATCCAAGTATTGGGGGACATTACCCGTGTTCATATGGAGACTATGATCCCAAGCTGCACCCGAAGTTGCACCTTCCTCGAGGTCGGCGATACTGACGACCCAAAATAAGGCGATCTCGTCCACACGATCCAGTTGATTTGCATGATACTTGGCGATGAGGTTGTTTGTTCCCGGATCCGATCCCATCCCTGTCAAGATGGTTATTCCTGCTTCCGTGGCAGGGCCATCAATTTCAGTAACAAAGAGATTGACTACCGTCTTATACTCATCGGAATTATCCACATAATCGACCTTCGCTTCGATAGCCGCCATGGATACCGTGACACCCGTCTTATGGAATGGTCCCGCGCAGTTGATGACCACGTCAACATCCTTCATGACTCTGACTAGGGCCTCGGTATCGTTTACATCGACTTTACTGAGCGATACCTTTTCACTGGTACGCAACTTATCATACAATCGACCTGGGTCTATAATGATATCACCTAAAATGACTTTCTTAACCTGCTCCTGCTTAATCAAGTCCCGAGCAGCTGCCTGGCCCATACTCCCTGTTCCACCTAATACTAATGCCTGCATCTTTCCTCTCCGCCTTAGTTTATGATTGACTGCTGATCCTTTACCAATACCCTATATAGGGAATTTCGCCTTGTGTGTCAATCGTGGCAGGGGGACGCTGATTTCAGAGGACCTTTCGGCAAGCTCGGGGCAAATGGACAGACGCCTCATGGGTTCCGCCTTCGTTAAAGGTATGGCGGTCGAGAAACTTCGCCGCGACAAGCCGGCGCAACGGCGCGGCAACGAGGACAGTGAAGAGGGGCACGCCATTAGAATTGATTATTGACGATTGATTATTGAAATAAGGAAAAACCTGGACTCCCTAGAATTAGATTCTAGATGCTGAATAAAATTGTTGGCCATCTATTAAGGCAAGTAACTTAAAATACTTGACTTTTCAGTAATTTTATCCTATCATTACCGCAATCTCTTCTTCACATCATTCCCAGGAGACCCGTCCCTCAAGAGGCACACCTTCCCCCTGGCAGAAAGTCATTTGTTCTATTGGGAGCAGAATCTTTTAGGCCACCTGAAACAAAGTTAGGCACCAAAGAAAAAACTTTAGGAGGACAACATGGTGGGCGTATCTGAAGGAGGAGCGAATGAGAAAAGGCTCCTGTCCTTATGGATTATTTGGGCTGCGATTTTCGTGTCCCTACTTCTTTATGTCCTCATTTGTCATCTGTGGGGAGATGCGATACGGCGAAATGCGATACCGAATTTCCCTTTAGATCTTATGAGAAACGTACTTTACGGTGTCGCCATCGTTACACTGATCCTGACCCATTTCTTGAAAAAGTTTATGCTTGCCCAACGGTCCGGCGGCTCAGGGCCAACGTCCTTGCGGCCTCAATTAGGTTCGAATCAATCTTCACTTATTTCTAAATATGCCGTATCCATGATTGTCTCCCTAGCCCTTTCCGAAAGCATTGGGCTCTATGGTTTTGTACTGTTTTTGCTTGGGGAGAACTTTCGAACGCTCTATATTTTCGTGGGTATTTCGGCCATAGCGCTTTTCTTTTATCGCCCGAAAAGGGAAGAAATAGAAACGCTGGGCGTTGGGTGAGTCGGGTTCAGCCCAGGACATGGGAGGTATGAAATCAGCCTAACCAGCAATTGCCGCCGAGCCTTCGATGCTTCAATCCAAATGTCTGTCTTGACCGTCGCCAATTCTCTTGACATAAAAGCTGATTTATTGTGAGCTGAACGACGGGTGTATGGTTCAGACATTGGACAAATCTGGAGGAACCTCTTGTTAGATGTGAAGGTTTGACAGGGGCCCCTGCACTCCACACCCGCCGGATAATCGGCTGGAAAACCGATTCGACCTCGAGGAGAAAAATGGTTCGAAAAAACCCTCACCTTTACGAGATCAACCTGATGGCGTGGCTCAATCAACTCTCCCAAAGAGAGGAACGAAAAATTACCCTGAAAGATATTCCTCAGAGGGAGTGGAAAGGGCTCAGAGAGAAGGGAATGGACCTCATCTGGCTCATGGGTGTTTGGCAGAGGAGTCCTTACTCCAGACAAGCGGCAAGAGATGAGCCGCGCCTGGTAGAAACATGCCGTTCCATTTTAGAAGATTTTGAAATGGAAGATATCGTTGGCTCCCCGTACGCCGTTTACCGCTACCTTCCAGACCCCACATTTGGTTCTGTCCATGACCTCGCCGTCTTGAAGAGGAAGCTCGAGGATGAGGGACTCCTCTTGATTCTCGATTTCGTGGCCAATCACACGGCATGTGATTACCTGTGGATCGGAGAAAACCCGTCGCATTATATCCACACAGAACCGGACAGCACGGGGCACTGTCCCGACGGCTTTGTAGCGGCTCTCGATGCCCCGGGAGGACCATGCATCGCCCACGGCAGGGACCCCTATTTCCTTCCCTGGACCGATACAGCCCAGGTGGACTATAGCAACCCGGAGACGGTGCGTGCCGTGTTGGATGTGGTCTCTGACATCTCCCAATATTGCCATGGCTTTCGGTGTGACATGGCCATGCTGGTGGTCAGGGGCGTGTTGCAAAAGACTTGGAGCGGGTATTTGAAAACCGAAGCGAGCGCCGAAGAATTCTGGCCCTTGGCCATAAAAAATAGCGGCCGCCCTCCACTTTTATGGCTTGCGGAGGTGTACTGGGGGATGGAAGAGCAGTTGCTGAATCTCGGATTTGATTATGCATACGACAAGACCTTCTATGACCTGCTTTTAGCGGGTGATATAGAGAAGTTTAAGGCCCACCTCTGCGCACCGGTGACCTATCAAGAGAAGCTGGTCCGGTTTTTGGAAAACCATGATGAAGCAAGGGCCATGGAGGTGTTGGGTCCGAAAAAAATATATCCGGCCATGGTCATCCAGTCCACAGTGCCGGGGATGAGGTTTTGGCACCAAGGACAGCTTGAAGGAAACCGTATCCAGGTCCCCATTCAAATGAGGCGTGCGCCTGTGGAAATGCGGCAGCCCGAGTTTGCGGACTTCTGTGAAAAGCTCCTGCGTGAGGTGGATCATCCTGTGTTTCATGATGGAACCTGGCAAATGTGCGAAACGTATGGCTGGCCCGATAACCCATCCCATCACCACTTATTGACCTGGTGCTGGCTTTGGGACGACGACAGGCGTCTGATCGTTGTTAATTTCAGTCCCTCCCCCGTCCAAGGCTATGTGAGAATGCCAGACAATTGGCTTCCGGCCGGTAAGAGCCTTTCATACCGTGACCCTGTGAAGAACGACAATTATCTTCGATCCACAGAGCAGGTTCAGGCGTCAGGCCTGTATGTGGAGCTTGAACCATGGGATTTCCATTTCTTCAGTGTGGAAAGGAAAGCGTAGAATGAAAAACGGGGTTTCCATAAAATTATGCAATGTTCATTAAGTTGGGTTGAGACGTTACCCATATAAGTATTTTTACCCTTCCCATTTTAGGAAGTTTCCACATCAAGAAATCAGGCATGTCTAACCCAAACATCAGGGTTTTCCTGAGCGTCAAATTCCCTTGGG
>CP070840.1:565454-571149 GCA_020342025.1 Deltaproteobacteria bacterium | reverse complement strand
CGATGTTGCGGGCTACAGCCGCCTCATGGGTGAAGATGAGGCTGCCACGGTCAAAACCCTGACCACCTATCGGGGAATTATGGCCGATCTTATCAAACAGCACCGTGGCCGGGTGATAGACTCCCCCGGCGATAACGTACTGGCGGAGTTTACCAGTGTGGTGGACGCCGTGCAATGTGCAGTGGCTGTGCAGAAAGAGTTCCAGGCACGCAATGCAGAATTACCGGAGAACCGCAGAATGCAGTTCCGCATTGGGATCAACCTGGGAGATGTCATTGACGAAGAAGATCGGATCTACGGTGACGGAGTGAACATTGCGGCCCGCCTCGAGGCCCTGGCAGACCCTGGGGGTATATGCGTTTCCAAGACGGCCTTCGACCATATAGAAACCAAGCTTCCTCTAGGGTACGAGTACCTTGGAGAACAAGAGGTGAAGAACATCGCAAAGCCTGTGGGCGCCTATCGAGTATTGATGGAGCCAAGGATTACGGTGGCCGAAGAAATTGAAAAGGAAAAAGCTCTGCCCACGTGGCGACGAAAGACGGTTCTGCTTGGGGGAGTCGCAGTACTTATAGTGGCCATCGCTTTAGCAATTTGGGACTTTTATTTCCGTACTCCACCAATCGAACCTGCCTCAATAGAGAAAATGGCATTCCCTTTACCTGATAAACCCTCCGTCGCCGTTCTTCCTTTTGCCAACATAGGCGGTGATCCCAAGGAGGAGTATTTCGGTGATGGTTTAACGGATGAAATCATTACAGCACTCTCCAAAGTCCCCCACCTGTTTGTAATCGCCCGCAACTCAACGTTTAGGTATAAGGACAAGCCCGTAAAAGTTCAACAAGTCGCAGAAGAATTGGGTGTCCGTTATGTTCTGGAGGGCAGTGTCCGCAGGGCCGAAGAACGGGTGCGGATAACTGTTCAATTGATCGATGCCCTTAAGGGTCATCATGTGTGGGCTGAGCGTTATGACCGTCTTGTGAAAGACATATTTGTCGTTCAGGACGAAATCACTATGGAAATACTGAAGGCCCTCCAAGTGAAGCTTACCGCGGGCGACAAAGCAAGCTTGATTGGAAAAGGAACTGACAATCTGGAGGCTTACCAGAAGTGCCTAAAAGCACTAGAAGAGTACCAGCGATTCAGTAGAGAGGGAAATATTCTGGCAAGGCAGCTCTGCGAGGAGGCTATTGCACTAGACCCTGACTACCCAAGCGCGTACAGGATCTTGGGTTGGACTCACTTTTCGGATGCAACATACGGATGGAGTAAGTCCCGCCACGACTCCTTAAAAAAGGCCGTTGAACTTGCGCAAAAGACTCTGGAGCTAGATGATACCCAGGCAGCCGCCCATTGCTTGCTCGGTATGATCTATCTGTTCCAAAGGCAGTACGATCGGGCAATTGCCGAGGGAGAGCGGGCCGTGTCTATCAGTCCCAATGGAACTCACTTTAATGCGATTCTGGCTCAGATATTGAACTACACGGGAAGGCCAGAGGAAGGTATCGAGTACGTACGAAAGGCCATGCGATTAAGTCCGATCTATCCCGCTTGGTTTCTCCACCGGTTAGGCATGGCCTACCGGTTGACAGGTCGGTATGATGAGGCGATTGAAGCACTCAAAAGATACCGTGAGCGCAATCCAGAACATGTACACTCTTACACTGAGCTGGCCATAGCTTATGGCCAATCAGGCCGGATGGAAAACGCCAACGCTCTCGTGGAGGAGCTCCTCAAGAAGGAACCAAAGTTTTGCCTGGAGCGTTATGAAAAGACACGGTTCTTTAAGGACCATACGGAATTGGAGCGTGAGCTTGATGTATTACGCAAAGCGGGACTCCCCCTATATCCTGCCCTTCCGCTACCTGATAAACCATCTATTGCGGTGCTCCCGTTTGCCAACATCGGGGGCACATTGAAAGAATACCTCTGCGATGGCATAACAGAGAATATTATCACTTCCCTATCCAAGACCCCGAAGCTGTTTGTAATTGCACGTAATTCGTCTTTTACGTACAAGGGAAAGCCTGTCAAGGTCCAGCAAGTCGGCCGGGAGTTGGGTGTTGGATATATACTTGAAGGCAGCATTCAGAGGTATGTCGAATATGGTACGGTACCATCACTGGGGAAAAGGGTCGATAGCGTGCGGATCACGGCCCAGCTTGTAGATGCCGCAACTGGAAAACACCTCTGGGCGGAGCGTTATGACCGGGATCTGAAAGATATCTTTTCGATACAAGATGATATCACGATGAACATCATTACAGCTTTACGGGTAAAACTAACAGAGGGTGAACAAGCAGCTTTCAGAATAAAAAGCGCAAAAAATCTTGATGCTTATCTGAAATACCTGGAAGCCCGGGAATATGCGGCTGATTTTAACAGAGATACAAATATTCGGGCGCGCAAGGCTGCCGAGGAAGCCATTGCTTTGGACCCAAGCTTTCAGGGGGGATACTCTGTTCTTGCCCAAGTTGAATTGTTTGACGTTCATCTCCGCATAAGCAAGTCTCCTAAAGAGTCTATGATGCGAGCCATTAAACTCGCAAAAAAGGCCATCTCGATAGAAGATTCCCCGGAACCGCACAGGACATTGGCGGGGGTCTATATCCTTTTGAGGAAATACGATGAAGCTATCGCAGAAGGGAAAAAGGCCATCGAATTAGATCCCAATTCTGCGAACGCCCATGGCTCATTGGGCCATGTGCTTTGGTTGTCGGACATGCCGCAAGAAGCAATCCCAATACTAGAGAGAGCAATCCGACTCAACCCCTACCCACCGAGCCGCTATTTTCATAATTTAGCGATGTCTTATATTCTCTTAGGGAAGTATGAGGAAGGAATTGCGGCCGCCAGGAAAGGGGTTCATATAGAGCCAAAGGATCTCTTCTCACGCCTAGCCTTAGTCTGGGGGTATTCCTCGCTAGGCCGAGAAGAGGAGGCCCGTGCTCAAGCGGCGGAGGTGCTCAGGTTTAATCCCAAATTCTGCATCCGTCGTGAGCCAGGACTCCACAAGAATCTTGAGGTCACTGAACGCTGGAGGAATGCCTTCCGCAAGGCGGGAGTGCCTGACTGTCCGACTCGCCAACGCTTAAATTAGGATGGGGTTGAAGGAACGAAGGGCCAACTACCACATCTTGTGCTCACGTTCTGAACCCCAAAAGGGCATACCTCTTGCCATAATTTGCAATTCTCAAAAAGTGTAGCTTACAAATGCTAATCAACACTTTTTAGGGGTGTTCCGGAGTGCAGATTCATAGCAGAAATCTGCAATCCCGAACCATTTCAGCCATATACAATATATAGACATTTCCCCTAAAAAACGCTATCCTGTGAACCTTCCATAAATCTGGCGGCAAATCAACTCAATAACATAACCCTAACCCTTCAGAGTGAGTTATGGGTATGTGTCACCAGAAGATGAAGAAAAGAAAGCCTCTAATGGGTTCCTTTACCCCATTGGGGGCTTTTGTGTTTGGGGATGTGATCTGATGGCCACAGAAGATGTAAAGCGCAAGCTGACCGCGATCTTCAGTGCCGATGTTGTGGGTTACAGCCGCCTCATGGGGGAGGACGAACTCGCCACCGTTCAGACCCTGACCTCCTACAAAGAAACCATGACAAACCTGATCAAGCATTACAGGGGTCGAGTGCTAGATTCCGTCGGTGACAATCTGATGGCGGAGTTTGCCAGTGTGGTGGATGCCGTGCAGTGTGCCGTGGAGGTTCAGCAGGTGCTCAGCTCAAAGAATGAGGATCTGCCTGAAAACCGCAAGATGTTATTCCGAATCGGGATCAACCTTGGGGACGTTATTCAAGAGGGAGAGCGCATCTATGGAGACGGCGTGAATATTGCGGCCCGTGTGGAATCCCTAGCGGAAGGGGGCGGGGTCTGTATCTCAGGCAGTGCCTTTGAACAAATCGAGAACAAGCTTGCCTTGGGTTACCAATACATGGGGGAACATACGGTCAAGAACATCGTCAAGCCTGTGAAGGTGTACAGGGTTCCCATGGGGCCGGTTGAGGGAAAGGAAAAAAAAAGGGCGTTTAGGAAATGGCAAAAGGTAGTCGTTGTGGCACTGGCGATTGTGATTTTGGTGGGTGTTGCCGCGGTTCTCTGGCATTACTATTGGCGCCCTTCATATCAACAGATCGAAGTCGCATCTTTGGAGAAAATGGCATTCCCTTTACCTGACAAACCCTCCATTGCGGTACTGCCGTTTGTCAACGTGGGTGGCGATCAGGAGCAGGAGTATTTCAGTGACGGGATGACCGATGATCTCATCACAGACCTTTCCAAGGTCTCCGGGTTGTTTGTGATCGCTCGTAACTCGGTCTTCACATACAAAAGCAAAGCTGTGAAGGTGCAACAGGTGGCTCAGGAACTCGGTGTCCGCTATGTGCTAGAGGGCAGCGTGCGCCGTGCTGGAGACCAGGTGCGGATTAACGCGCAGCTGATCGACGCCACCACGGGTCATCATCTGTGGGCCGAGCGCTATGATGGGCTTATAAGCAACGTCTTTGCCTTGCAGGACAAGATCACGGGGAAGATAGTAGCAGCCCTGGCGGTGAAGTTGACATCGGGGGAGCAGGAACAGGTCGAACGCAAGTATACTAATAACACGGCGGCTTATGATGCCTTCCTGCAAGGCAGGGCGCATTATGTCCGATGTACTCCTGAAGATTACGCCAAGGCCGTGTCGTATTTTGAGAAGGCTATCGAGTTGGATCCAAATTATGGCCAGGCATATGCCGCTCTAGCCTTGACCTACTGGGAAAGCTCGCATAATTTCTGGACCTTTAAACTGGGGGTATCGTGGAAGGAGGCTCGGGACCGGGCGGAAAGACATCTGCAAACGGCCATGGAAAAACCATCGCCCTTAGCCCACCAAGCCTCTTCTAAAATGCTTATTGATTGGCTTTTGCATGAAGAGGCCATCTTTGAAGCAGAGCGCGCCCTAGCCCTGGATCCCAATGATGCCAATAGCTACCTTGCGATGGCTTACGCATTGGTTTACGCCGGCAGGGCGAAGGAGGCCGTTGATTTTGTCAAAAGCGCGATGCGGCTTGATCCCCATTACCCAGCTTATCATTTGTATATTCTTGGGCTCGCCCACTTTGTTATGGAAGAATTTGACGCTGCTGTGCCTTTGTTTGAAAGGGCCCTCAAACTCAACCCTAAAAACTATGTGCCGCTAATTCCTCTCGTTGCCGCATACGCTCACCTAGGCCGCGAGCAAGAGGCTGCGGCTACGATCGAGGCACTCCAAAAAGCACTCCCTACTATTGTCACGCTATCGCTTGTAAGGAGAAGCCCCCTGTGGAGTTACAAGAACCCTGCAGATCAGGATCGTCTATTGGAGGGTTTACGCAAGGCGGGGATGCCGGAAACGCCCTATGATGCCCTGCGCAAGGCAAGGTAGAAGGGACTATACGGCCCCCCTTTCTTTCCATATGGCGAAAATGCGCTTACACTCGGCCTCTGCTTCCTTGACGGCATCCTCAGGGGTGGCCTCATCCATAGCAGCCCTTCTAAACATCTTTATAATAACATACGTGCCGTAGATCTCATCGATGGCCGCGTTCGCGTAACCGGGGTAGCCCACGTTGGTAGTCCACTCCTGGACATCCCCCAGGACCTTGTACTTATCCGGAGGGTCAGCCTTTGGGTCGTTTGCGATGATTGTTTTCAGAT
>CP070840.1:560768-565354 GCA_020342025.1 Deltaproteobacteria bacterium | reverse complement strand
TTGTGATTTTTCATCTTCCATGGCCCCTATGAGACAATTGTCAATCAACCTTGCCTTGCCCACTTTGACGGCAAGGGCAAGAAGGGCCTTTTCTTCGATCCGATCCACATCCTCCAGAGACATGGGATCGCATATGTTAATATAATCGATTTCAGTAAAGGGATGACTCAGAATCAGTTTTTCGACGGCTTCCTTGATTCTCTGAGCATCTTTCTCCCCTTGCCTAAACATCTCTCTAGACAGGTCCAGGGATTTCTTTAGGCAGAGAGCGGATTTCCTTTCATCAGGGTTCAGATAGGTGTTACGGGAACTCATAGCCAGGCCATCAGGCTCTCTAACCGTGGGGACCCCAATAATCCGGATGTCCATGTCCAGGTCTTTTACCATCCGCTTTACCGCGGTCAGTTGCTGGTAGTCCTTTTCTCCGAATAGGGCCAAGTGGGGCTTTGCGATATTGAAAAGCTTGCCAACCACGGTCGTAACCCCATCAAAATGTCCGGGCCGCGAAAGACCACAAAGGTGTTTTGTGACGCTTTCAACCAAAATCTTTGTCTGGTAACCGTCTGGATACATCTCTTGCACAGACGGGGCAAATACCAGATCTACCCCCACATCCATGGCACCAGCCAGATCCCCCTCCATATCCCGGGGGTATGTTTGGAAGTCCTCACTCGGGCCAAACTGTGTTGGATTCACAAAAATACTTATGGCCAAGATATCCGCAAGACGCCTTCCCACCCTCATCAACTGTAGATGCCCTTCGTGAAAGAAACCCATGGTGGGTACCAGGGCTATGGTTTTTCCCGACGACCTTAGCTCCTCACACTGCTTTTGCATGGCGTCAATGGTTTCAATGACTTTCATGCCCGAGTGCCTAACGTGAACTGAGTGCCTAAAGTGACTAAAGTGTCTAAAGTGCCTAAAGTAAATGAAATAAAATCATCAAGTAAGGTTCCGTTTTCCTCAACTTAAGCCTACTTGATCTTATCCTTTGAACTCATGGGGACGTAGTACTGGGTCCCCGTCCTCATCCTCTTGATCTGTGCAACCAGGTCTTCAAAGTCTTCCGGAACGTTGACAAAGTCGATTTTCGAGGCGTTTATCACGAGCAGGGGAGAATCAGAGTAATGAAAGAAAAAATTATTGAAGGCCTGATTGATTTCATCCAAGTACTTGGTGCTTATGCCTCTTTCGTATTTCTTGTCTCGCTTTTTTATCCTTTCCACGAGCACGTCTGTTGTGGCCTGGAGGAATATGACCAGATCAGGCGGCGTTATTCTTTTTCTCAATAGCTGAAAGAGCTGCTCATAGAGCCAGAACTCATCGTCATCCAGATTGGCTCGCGCAAATATCCTGTCCTTATCAAAGAGATAGTCTGAAATCATGGTCCTTTTAAAGAGGTCCATTTGCGTAATATCCAATGCCCTCTGGTAGCGCCTGAGGAGAAAAAAGATCTGAGCCTGAAAGCTATATTTCTTTGGATCCTGATAAAACTTGCGCAAAAAGGGGTTTTCTTCTGCATCCTCCAGCAGCGCCTCTGCATTCATCTTCTCTGCCAGCTTTAGAGCCAGGCTGGTCTTCCCCACACCCAGGGGCCCTTCTATGACAATGTAATGATGCATGTTAGAAAATCTAATTGTAGAATTTCGACCAGGTTTAGGGCACTTAACTAAAAACCGCTATTGATAACATTGCGCCCCTCATTTGTCAAGAAACGGCTGGGAGAGCACTGGTGAGGCATAAAAAATGATCAATATTGAGGGTTTCCGCCCTTTTTCCAGGATCGATAGCACATTTGCGTAGCGCATCCAGAATCTCATGGCTGGTGAGCGGGGAAAGTGTGCGCTTTAGGGAGTTCAAAAGGGTTTTCCGTCTATGGGCAAACGCCCCCTTCACAACCCTCTTGAATTTAGCCTCATCTTCAGCTCTTCGCGGATGAGGTTTCTCAAAATCGAGTTCTAAGACCATTGAGTCCACCTTTGGCCTGGGGTAAAAAGACGCTTTCGACACTTCGAGCAGGGGAGAAATGTGGGCATGGTATTGGACGAGCACGGTCATAGCCCCGAATTCCTTGTTTCCGGGGCACGCGGTCAGTCTCTTGGCCAGTTCAAGCTGAAACATGAGTATAGCCCTGCTCACCAGATTCCGGTTTTCCACGAGTCTCTCAAGAAAAGGTGTGGAGATGTTGTAGGGGAGATTACCAATGACCTTCATCTTCTTGGCAGGGCGTCCTGGTATGCCCTCAAACGGCAGTTTGAGGATATCATCATTAATGAGATGAACATTGCTGATGTCATCATGAGCCAGTCTCTTTTGGAGCATCTCTGCGAGCCGCAGGTCCTTTTCAACGGCGACCACGTGATGAACCAAACCTGCAAGAGGGATAGTAAGGGCCCCTAAACCAGGACCAATTTCCAAAACATGATCTGACGGATCGAGTCTTGCCTGATCGATAATTTTACGGACAATTCCTGTGTCTCTAAGAAAATGCTGGCCCAGCCTCTTGTTGGGTTGAAACCCATACCTTCCCTTTATGCGTTGATTCTCTGCCAATACCTACGCTCTCTCCTTTGCCGACGCCAGGCCCTAAAGAACCGGAAAAACCTTAAAAAGATGAAATAGGATGGTATGGCGGCAATGACTCCCATGACAAGGCCCCCGACCAGAAATGCGGAAATCATGGCACCCCCTGCCCCCATTATCTTTCCTATAATGGCCATGGCCTCTTCGCCTTGACGAATGGAGGCCATTACTGACGAAAAAATCTCGCTCTTTCCAGGAATCCCAAGTATAGAGGCTCCTATTTTATAGGAATAATAGTAGAGAAAATACCAGTTCAGGGGGTTGGTTACCCAGGTGCCCAGGGCCGCCGTAATCTTGCTTGCCTTGAAAAGGAGGGCTAGAGTTACAGCCAAGGCTATTTGGAAAGGCATGATGGGCAGCAGGCCCGCAGAGATGCCGAAAGCAATGCCTAGGGCAAGTTCGTGCGGCTCACCCCTGAGTCGAATGAATCGAAGGTAGAAATATCGGATCTGCCTGCTGAACCTCACTTCATCTCCACCTGCTCTCGTTCTTTGATCGCTTGCCCAACGCCTGCGTCTGCATGATACACAGCCCTTGCACACTATGCAACAACGGAAGGGGGACCCTGATCCACCATCAAGGCATCATCTGCGGCGTTGCCTTCGATCCCTCCTCCTTGCGGCGTATTGCTTCATACGCCTCAGTCGTCGTTCCTCGGCGCCTAGCATCTGATACCTTGCTGGTGATCAGGAGTACCTCGTAGGTTCCTGATTTCACCACTGAATCTCAAATTAGACGGTGGATTGGGGGGGTAGAAAATCTAAGAGGTAAGATTAATCGGAGGGTTGTTCAGGGACAGAAGAAATTTTACTCCCTTAACGCGTGAAGGGTGCGAGGTCCTTGATGGGAAATCTGGATCTGACATCGGTTGCGAGATCAGCCCGTTCGCCGTTAAGAATACGATGGTATCCTGCGACAGCTATCATGGCACCATTGTCAGTGCAATATTCTGCGCGAGGATAATAGACCTTTACAGCAAACGCCGAGGCGGTGTCTATCAATTGCTTACGCAGGGCTTTATTGCACGCGACTCCACCTGCCACAACCACCGAACTTACTCCAGCCTTTTCTCTCGCTTTCATAACCTTATGGACGAGGACGTCTACTACGGCCCCCTGAAAGGAGGCAGCGATGTCCGCTATTTTCACGTGGGTCTTGTTCTCCTCACGCTCTCGCCATTTTTTAACATAGAGGGCCACAGAGGTCTTGATGCCGCTGAAACTGAAATCAAGGGAGTCCGGAGACATGTATGCCCTTGGGAAATCTATCTTGTCTTTCTCGCCTGATTTTCCTAGTTTTTCAATGACAACACCTCCCGGATAACCGAGACCAAGTATTTTGGCCACCTTATCAAACGCCTCCCCAGCTGCGTCGTCCAAGGTTTGTCCCATCAGCGTATACTCACCAAATCGTTTCACATGATAGAGGCTCGTATGTCCTCCTGAAACGGTAAGGGCTACAAAGGGAAATGGAGGGATCTCATCCTCGAGAAATATGGAGAGTAAGTGCCCTTCCAGGTGGTTCACGCCCACCAAAGGGATCTGATTCACGTAGGCCAGACCCTGGGCATAATGAAGCCCCACCAGAAGGGAACCTATCAGGCCCGGTCCAACGGTTACTGCAATTCCATCCAAATCTTTTGCTTCGAGTTTGGCGCTGGAAAGGGCCTCATTGACTACAGGCACAATATTTCTGATGTGTTCTCTTGAGGCGAGTTCAGGGACCACACCTCCATATGGGTGATGGAGCTTAATTTGTGAATTGACGGCATTGGACAGGACCTGATGCCCATCAACGACCACGGCGGCCGAGGTGTCGTCACAGGAGGTGTCTATTCCCAGTATATTCATAAGCGCAATAAGCTTGCCCGTTGAGGCTGTCGGAAAACGTCCATCTGCCGTTCGGTACGCTCACGGCCCTGAGCGAAGTCGACCCTTCGACATAGCTCAGGGTCGATGCTGAGCAATGTCGAAGCATCGAAGGGCTGCGTTACCCTCATCCCC
>CP070840.1:554149-560668 GCA_020342025.1 Deltaproteobacteria bacterium | reverse complement strand
TAGTCTTATCAGGGCTATTGGCTGCGGCTATCATATCTGTGATCATTCTTTACCGACAGGGTCAGGACACTAAAGATGCCCTCTTGATCAGTGAAAAGAAGGCATCGTCCTTGGAAGAAAAAATGATTCAGTTGGATCAAGAAAAAGGGGCCCTTCAGAATCAAATCCATGAGAAGGCCGAATATCTTGAGAAACAGAGAAACGCCATGAAGCGTGTTTCAGAACTTGAGAACGATATCAATATGAAGGACCGATCAATTTCCGATTTTGAAGAAAAGCTCCTCAAATTAAGAAACGACTCTCAAGAGAACGAGAAGATCATCGAAGCACTCAGGGCTGAACTCGCATCCAAGGATCAATTGGTCGCAGAGCTTAAAGTACAATTGGAAGGTGCTTCTTCGCAGGTGGTCTCTCTCAACGAAGAGATTAAAAGAGGCAATAAAGAGATTGAAAGGCTTCAACGCAGTCTTTCGGAACTGCAAGGGCAAGAGACTCAGCTCAAAACCAAAATAGACCAGTTGAAATCTACCCATGATGCCATTTTGGCCGAGCTCAAAGATCAAATTCAAAATAAAGAAGTGACTATCGAAGAGTTGGAAGAAAAACTTTCGGTTACATTTATGGATCGCGTCTTGTTCAAATCTGGGAGGGCGACTATTACTCTGGAAGGACGAGAGATTCTCAGAAGGGTCGGAGATATCTTGAAAAATGTCACGGATAAGCAAATCCGAGTGGTAGGACACACCGACAATAAGGCTATCCTGCCAGAATATCGAAACAAGTATCCGTCAAATTGGGAGCTTTCTGCTGCTCGCGCGGGCGCAGTCGTTCGTTATTTTCAAAAAGAGATGGGGCTCGATGCAAGGAACATGGAGGCTGTCGGACGATCCTTCTATGAGCCTATTGCCAGCAACGAAACCGAAGAAGGGCGTGCCCAGAATAGACGTGTGAACATTATCATCGCGGCTAAGATTGTGAACTAGGGGACGTTGGTGGAGAAATTGCTTAACGATTTAAAAGAGAAGTTACGCCCTGAAATGGATATTCAATGGGACGCGGTGGCTATTCAGGTCTGCCGTAGCATCTGCTGGGAGAGGATGGGAACCTCACATCAGCACGGTCCGGCTCCAGTGTCAGGGGGGTCTGAGGAAGTTCGTCCAGTCAATGCAAACTTGATTTCAGGGAACAAGCTATGAAGCTGTGTCAAAAATGTGGCCAATCGGTGGCCGAAGATGTTGGGACGTGTCCAAGCTGTGGTGGCGAAGTCGGCGAAGGGATAAAATACATCGACGATTATCGGATAGAGGAGATTATACACGAGGGCCACGACAGCATTCTCTGCCGGGCGGTAAAGGAGGGTGATGAGAAGCCTGTCATGATCCGACTTTTCACCCCTCAATCCGCACTCAACGAAGAGGTGGCCGACAGACTCAGAAAGGAATTGGAGGAGCTAAAGAAGCTTCCTGCTGAGCATTTCGTCAGCCACCAGGAGATTAGGCGTTCTTCTGAAGGATTGTGGTACCGGGTCAGCGAATGGGTCGATACGGAGAGCTGGGGCGACCTGGTACGCTCCGGGCACTTGGAGGACTATCGGGCGGCCTTTGACCTGTTTTCCAAAATTGCATCCATACTGGCCATCCTCCATAAGACGGGACACATTATCCCCCATCTAATTCTGAATGACCTTATGTTGATAAAGGACGAAGAGGGGGCCTATGACGTTAAAATAGACTACAAGCTTTCTCGATTCTTGGACCCGAAGCTGGATCGGCCGGGTCCCATGTTAAAACGCCTCCTGGCCTGTCACCCTGACATCGTCAATCAGCGACCGCTGGACTTGCAAAGTGATATCTGGTCGCTGGGCAAGATATTTGTGGAGCTCCTCACGGCCGACTATGAGACCTGCGACTTCCCGGCCAAAATTGATGAACTCTCCCTGCCCCAGGAGGCTGAAGCCCTCTTTAAAACCATGCTGGCCGAAGACCCGGCTCTTCGGCCAAGCTCTATGAGCGAGGTGGCTGAAACATTCAGCCGGATCTCGGAAGAGGAGATTGAGGAGGCGAAGAAACGGCAGATTGAGCTGGCTTCAACTTCAGCCCGGGGGATCAGGGGGATCAAAAGAAGGCAGACATTACTGGCGGCCTCGGTCGCCCTGTTGATTGTGGCTGGCGGCCTCGCCTGGTACCATCTAAGCGTGAAGGAGAAGGCGGGTGAAGCCGTACTGGAGAATTACGCCAATCAGTACGCCCGATCCGTTGCCTTTGTGGTGGTGGAATATTGGCTGCAAGAGGGCAAAAATACCATTTATCGAAATAGGACGGAGGGCACCGCTTTCCTGGCAGACCGTGAAGGCTATTTACTCACCAACCGCCACGTCGCCTGCCCCTGGCTGGAAGACATGACCCTTCTCGGGGCTGTGGAGCATTTCAGGCAAAGTGGGCGGTCAGCCACGTTCGGCTACAAGATGTTGCTCTGGTTTGAAGGGGAAAAAGCGTTTAACCCCTCAGCTCAGCTGCTTGAAGCCGAGGATCTGGCTGACTTGTACTTTCTCGGTTCAGCATTTCGCTCGGATGGCATCCCCCGCCTGACGATTGCCGGGGTGGCCAAGCCTCCGATCCAGACCCGCAAGCTCGTCAGATCTCCTCTCAGGGATGATTTCGCCGTTCTCAAAATAGACCGGGTGCCCGAGGGGCTGAGTCCCCTGCCTCTGGACTTAAAACTGGACCCAATGCGTATTCCCAAGCTCTCCCGGGTGATTACCCTGGGGTTTCCCCTGGGCAGCCGAACCCAGGGAACCACCGTCAATGTTAGCGTGACCGGGGGCCATGTGCGCCGTACATTTGAAGATTTGCTCCAGGTTGACGCTGCGTTCTATGGAGGTGACAGCGGGGGGCCCATCATTGATACGCGCGGGAAGGTGATCGGCATCGCTTCCGGGGTGGCCACAACCCTGGCTCCAGGGATGGTGCCCATTACCACCCCGTTATGGAACATGGCCATGGTCCAGCCGATCACGAAGGCTGGTGCCTTTCTTCAAGATCTCAAGGCGGGCCAAGTCAAATGGAACGGAGTTCTAGATTTATCTGTGGAGGGGAAGGTCAGAGAAATTATCCGGACAGCCTTTCAGGGCCGCTGGGCCGAAGCCATGGCTCTGGTCGATAAAGAACTGGAGCTCAGTTCCCATCCATCCCTTGTCATGGCCGGGGGGATGATGCACTTCTGCACGGGCGACGACAGGGGCGCTCGTGGACTTTTTGTGCGGTCCGTATCCATGGACCCCGAGAACAGCCTGGCCAGACTGATGCTCTGTATCATCGACTGGCTGGCAGGCGCTCCCCCGGTGGAAACTTACCTCAAGGCGTTGCTCGCCTTGGACTGGCGCTCTGAGGACGAGTTCCTGGGTTACGTGTGCCGGGTTCTTGAAGGTCTGGTGGATGAGGAGACAGCCCTCCAAGGTTGGGAAAACGCGGATGAGCGTAGTTGGCTCGATTACGCCGTGGGCCTCATGCGGGCAAAGCGTGGGCAGTGGGCTGAATCGGAGAAGGTGCTGAGGGAGGCCGTATTGTCTGCGGATGCCGGAGCCTGGGTATTCCTGTTGTCCCGCGCGAAACTGGAGGAGATTCAGAACAGGAGGCTGGATGATCTAAGGGGCGATGCCCGGTGGGTTGCGTATCAAGCAGGTATTGAGGGTTTCAACCAGAGCGTACAAGAAGACCAGATGGACAAGGATAAGCGATTGTCCAAGCTGGCCGATCTAAGGGCCGAGCTCCAAAATCGTGCGACCAGCTCGGAAACCCGGCGAGAAGCGCTTGAGAAGATCCTCGAAGAAGCTCCCGACAATGGGGACGTTCTGGTGGGGCTGGCTTTTTACAGCGCCATGGAAGAGGCATGGGACGAGGCTTTGGCATACACCCGGACGTTCTTGAAAAGGCGTGGCCGAGAGAGTGCCAATCGCCTGGGGATGGGGCTCTTGGAAGCCGAGGTTCTCCATTACAAAGGGCGGCAGGAGGAGGCTCGCGCCGCCCTTGAGGCGTATAACCGGGTGACGAGGGATTCGTGGTTTCGGGCCATCAGCGAGTGCCTGCTGGGGAAACGGCGTTTGGAGTCCCTGAGAAAGGAGGCCGGGATGAGCCCGGAGAACCTCATTACCCTTTACACGGCCCTGGGTTTGTGGGCCGAAGGGTCCGGGGAAAAGGAGAAGGCTGTCGAATACTACAAAGAAGCCTTGGAGTCTCTGATGGATACATGGCACGAGTTTGAATTTGCCAGGGAAAGGATAAAGCGTCTGAGGCGGCAGTTGGGGTGACTTGAATCTCTAGCCACCTCTGCCTCACTTGGCCTCCTTCTTTTTCATGCCGATACGCTCATAATATTTCTCAGGTATCTTCGCCGGGTCCTTATACATATATTGAATGCATCGACCCTCTGGTTGGGGCTCACAGAGCCAGGTAGGACGCCCGCCTTTCTCTATGGCCATAATTTCGTGGGTAATGGGCACAATAGTAGGAGAGCCCCTCCTGCCCCCAGCTCCAGGGATGCGCTTCTTTGGTCTTGCCGTATGCCTTCCACATCCTGATTGAGCCGCCCGAGTCACACTTCAACTTGAAGGTGAACTTTTCATCGTCCTCTTCTAGGGAATCGATGTTAGCCATATGCCAATGCGTCCACGCATAGGCCCTTCTTCTGAGCTTTTCTTCGATGCTTATGGATGGGTCAAATACCCAACCGAAACGCGGCCAGAGAGCGCGTTCGGAGTTTATCCTGTGGACATCGTACAGCGCCTCCTCTCCCAGCTTGTCGGCAATATGGGTAAGCATCAGGTCAATCCATATCCGGTAGGAATCGTCAAAGTCATGCTTGTTGCGGTCAATCTCATCTGTCAATGCCAGTGCTTTTTCTTTATCCCCACTTTTTATGGCCTGGCGAAGCCTTTCAAAAACGGAGACGGTCAGCTCTTTCAATTCTTGCTTGTCCATAATCCCTCCTTTAATCCTGGTGAGGTGATAAGAAGTCCATTTTGGGGAGCCGAAGCATAGGGGATTTCGGCTTGTGTGTCAATGTCATAGGGGACCCCCTGAGTGAGTAAGGAGTAAGGAGCAGGGCGTTAAAAGACTTGACTTATGAGTGGTTTTCAATATGATTCGATTAATTAGATTTTCCTTCCAACCATTTAACCTCTAATTCGGGGTAGAGGTTGCCCAATGGAGAAACCGCTCAAAATGTGCCTACCCATCTCCTGACAGAACATGGCTGTTCTGTTGGGAGCTTGAGGTATCATCTAAGTGAAGTCAACCCAACCATGAGGCGAGGCGGGAAACGCACGGACCTTTAAGTTTCTTGTTTGCAGCTGTTCAAGATATTTTTGATAAAGGATGAAGCGGAGAAGGCCGCCCGTTGAGAGAGGGGGATAGGTGCCGGCGGGGAAAATCAATTCATGAAAGGGGGTGGATCGAGGAAAACATGTCTTGAAATCTTTTTGGAGTCGAGAAAGGCTAACTTCTGTGAAACGGGAGTGGTAAAAAAGGAGGGTGAAAATGAAAAAGATGACAGGCGTATTAGGGGTTGCTTTGCTTTTGGCCTTTATTTTAACCCCTCCGGTTAGTGCAGGTGACCTCCCAAAGGTCATCAAGATCGGAGGACAAGGGGTTACTTCTGGCGCCCACGCCGATTATGGGCGGCAGATGATCATGGGGGCCACATTGGCCATTGAAGAGATCAATGCGGCCGGTGGGATATTGGGAAGCAAACTGGAGATGAAGTTCATGGATTCCGAGCTGAAACCGGCAACGGCCGTTAAGAATGCCAGGTATATGGTACAGGAATGGGGAGCACACCTTCTCTTTGGCGTGGATTCCAGTGGCGTTTGTATGGCCGTGGGCCCCGTTCTACCTGAGCTCGACAGGGTTCAGATCTTCTGTCACGCGGCAACGGAGAAGTTGACCGAAGATCTGGTTTACAAAAAGGGAATCAAAAATATTTTCAGGATAAGCGTCCCTGTCTACCAGGACAGCATCGTCGCAGCCATGATCTTCAAGGATTTCCCTAATATTAAGAAATGGGCGGGTATCAACTGCGATTATGGGTATGGGCGGACCAGTTGGGCCCTTTTCAAAGCGACGATGAAGAAGTATCGTCCCGATGTGGAGTTTGTGGCCGAGGCCTGGGCCCCCTTCTGGACCGGGGATTTTTCACCGCACCTCTCAGCGGTCATGGCAAAAGAGCCCGATGCCATCTTTTCAACACCATGGGCCGGTGAGGCCGTCATGCTTCTGAGACAGGCGTTGCTCCTTGGTGTTTTCGATAAGATCCAGATCTGGTGGCAGGCCATGGGCGGCTCTGTGGATGTCCTGGAGGGATTGGCCAGGGAGGTGGGAAAGAACCAATTCCAGGGAAAGCTCTGGGCCACTGCCCGCTACATCCACAACTGGCCTGAGACCCCTGATAACAAGTCTTTCATTGAAAGATACCTAAAGCGATGGGTCAGGTATCCTAACTACTCGGCGGAGACGTCCTACTCTG
>CP070840.1:546099-554049 GCA_020342025.1 Deltaproteobacteria bacterium | reverse complement strand
TGAGGAGTACATAGAAGTACGCCGCCGTGACTTGCCCTGTTAAATCGGCTTCGCCGTCTCGCTTAGCGAGAATTTAATAGGGCGGGGGATAAGGGTAACGCAGCAGATGGGCGTTTTCCGACAGCTTCCACACATTTCTTTGACACGCGTGGCCTATGAGTAAGCGCACTCTAGCTATCATAATTGCTGGTTTCTTTACCGTCTTCATCGCGTTCGCCGTCAGGTATGCCTACGGCCTGCTTCTCCCAGAGATGCTCCCAGCGCTGGCCATCTCAAAGACGCAGGCGGGCGTCGTCTATTCTTCATACTTCATCGCCTACACGATCTTCTCACCCATTCTCGGTCTAATGGCAGACAGATATGATGCACGCTTCATCCTCACCTTCTTTGTAGGCATACTGGGTTTAGGGGCCCTTCTCATGTCCTATTCCTCGTCGGTCAGCAATGCCAGCTTCTTCTTTACTTTGGCCGGTATCGGCCATTCAGCGTGTTGGGTCCCTGTCGTCGCCCTCATCCAGAGGTGGGTCAGCGACAAACGCAGGGGCATCGCCCTGGCTTTCACGGATATTGGAAGCGCAACAGGTATTGCTGTGTGGAGTACTATTATCCCGCTCATCGTAGCCACTTATGGCTGGAGGACGGGGTGGACGAGTTTGGGCATGTTCGCTTTCCTCGTGGCAGGGATGAACGGCTTCCTTGTGAGAAGCCACCCAGAGCAAGAGTCCAGTTCTCAGCATCTACCCTCTGCCAGATTTACCCATGAGACGGTCAGGGCCACATATAAAAGGCTCTTGTATAATCGCACGTTCTGGCTCATTGGCCTCTCCTATCTGGCCCTCGCTTTTTCCATACTCATCCCCTTCACATTTCTTAGCATATATGTTGCAGAGGGGTTGGCGATGCCCTATGAAGCGGCAACCCGGTTAATCGCTGTGATCGCCATCGCAGCTGTGTTGGGAAAGCTGGTGCTCGGGCATCTTTCTGATACCTTGGGAAGGATTAGGGTGATGATGCTATGCGCAGCCCTCGTGGCAACAGGTTGTCTGGGAATGGCCTATTTTCAAAGTTACTTCACAATGGTTTTGTCCACTCTCATCTTCGGAGTGGGTTACGGCGCTATTTGGCCTGTTTATGCGGCATCTGCCGCGGATTATTTCTCCAAAGGGTCCGCAGGGAGTGTTGTGGGCCTGTGGACTATCTATTTGGGCGTTGGCTCCATGCTTTCTCCTGTCATGACGGGCTGGACGATCGACGCCACAGGCGGGTATGCCTGGGCCTTTCTCCTGGCTATGATAAGCGCCAGCATATCATTACTACTCCTGTTCCCGATGGCGAAGATACGCCCTCATGCCTCCTCATAAACTCCTTTTTTCTTGACAGATTAATTCCTCTCACTATACATAAAGGTAAAGTTTTCCTTGCAACCATTTAACCACGAAGTCGGGTAGCGGTTAATTCATGGAGTATCATATCAAAATGGGGTAGCTTCCCTCCTGGCAGGATATTCTGCTGGGAGCAAAACCCTCATTTCGGAACAGTTTCGCTCCAGTCAATTCTGTTTGAAAAGCGTCGCGACCCGGCTGGGCCCGTCTTATTATTGCCGCCTCTGTCATTTCAATCGCTGAGACGAGAATGGAAGTGCTTACCACCTGTCGATGTTCCACTTTCGACCACACCTGTCTGTTTTCCAATCCTCCAGTTTAAAGTTTCCTGAATAGCCAAAGTCCTGGCTGAAACGCGATCGAAACCATGAATTAGTCAGTAAAGGGGAGGCACCTCAGCGGGTTACCAGCAATAAAAAGAAGAGGTCATGTGTGAGAAAACTCAATACATATCTTGAGCCTGCCGTTGTTGTGGTATTGGTTCTTTTAGTAGGCTGTATCGCTTCTGACATTACCATGGATAAGATCCAGTTTGTTGAGCGGGGTATGTCGTCGAGCAGTCTTTCGTCAATGTTAGAGCGAAACCCTCATAAGGTGCTTACAATTGTTGATCCTGAGGACGGCCTTGAGTATCAGGTCCATATATTTCTTATGCAGACTGGTACAGAAACCTTCACACATACTTACCAATTGGGCGACGTCTGGTACTCAGAACAAATCATTTCCGCGGTTTATGAGGAATTTGCATTTTTGTTTTTCAAAGATTCACTCCTCTTTTGGGGATTTCACCACGAATTTAACCGCTCCCATGATCAACTAGTAAGGAGACTTGCCCCTATGATCATTGAAAGGTCATGGAAGGAAGATGAGAAAGAATACATTTATGAAAGTAATTAGAAAAAAAGTGCTATATCCACTCGTTGCACTTTTGCTATTGGCTCTTCTTTCATGTGCAAAAAACGTAATCCACATGAGGGACTTGGCAGGGTTGAGAATGGGAATGACTCCTGATGAGCCACCAGCGGTCATGGGCGTACTTCCCAAAAAGGTGTTTCAATGGTCAATGACCACAACTGAGGATTCGATCATTGTGCAATCCTATGTATTGGCTTCGGGAGAATATTGGTCAACCTATTTCCTCGCCTACAGAAATGACGGACTGATATTCTGGGGATATCCACAGGAATTTGCCAGGTCATCAGATCCCGTCATTAGAGAGATAGGAAAGGAAGCGCTCAGGCGTCATGTCAGATGAATGAATGAGTATAAACGATAAGAATTATAGCTAACAAAAAAGGGAGGTCTGGGATCATGACAAAACCTCTAAGATCAATGGTATTAGCGTTGTTGGTTCTTATATGTTTTGTGCCTCAGGCTCTTGGAGAGAGTATCGGTAGCGTAAAGGCCTTTCAAGACATGGGCAATGGTATAGAGTTAAATTGCGCCAACGCATATCTATCCATCGAATTGATAACACCTGAAATTGTGCACGTAAGAGTGGGGGTGAAAAGGCCCAGCGCAGAGAATCGTTACTTGGAAGATTACAGCTATGCCATCAGGGAAGACCTGCCCAAGAAAAAAGTCCGCTACACGGTGAAAGACCAAGGCAAAAGTGTTTTTTTGTCCTCCAATGCCATAGATGTTGTTATTACTAAAAGTCCTATACTTATACGCTTTCTGGACAAGGAGGGATTTTCCCTGTCTGAAGACTTCAGCCCCATGAGTTGGTTGCCTGCACCGGAAGGACACAGTGTAACATGCACAAAATCTCTTTCTTACGGCGAGCATTTGTACGGGCTGGGTGAAAAGACAGGGCCACTGGATAAAAGAAGACGCAAATATGAGATGTGGAATACGGGTGAGTATGGCGATGACATAAGATCTGATCCGCTTTACCAGTCCCATCCCTTTTTCATAGGATTAAAAGAGTACAAGGCTTACGGCATCTTTTTTGACAACACATATCGCACACATTTTGACATGGGGCATACCTATGAAGACAGATATATTTTCAGGAGTGAAGGGGGAGAACTAGATTATTACTTTATCGCCGGCCCGCTGATTAAAGATGTGGTGCAAAGGTTTTCATTTTTGACAGGTTACATGCCACTTCCACCCATTTGGGCGCTTGGGCACATGATTTGTCGCTGGAGCTATTATCCCGAAACAGAGGTCATGGACATTGCCAGAAGGGCGAGGGCCGAAAAAATACCGCTCGATGTCATCTGGCTGGACATACACTATATGGACGGATACAGGTGTTTTACGTGGGACAAATCCAGGTTTCCCGACCTTCCTGGCATGGTATCAAAGCTTCACGCTATGGGTTACAAGGTTGTCAGCATGATAAATCCCGGGATAAAGGCAGACCCGAGGTATTTTGTTTTCAAGGAAGGTATCGAAAGGGATTTATTTGTAAAATATCCCCATGGAGGTCTTTACATAGGCAAGGTATGGCCTGGAGAGTGTGTGTTCCCGGATTTTACAAGACCTGATGTCCAGAAGTGGTGGGGAAGTCTATATAAAGGTCTCGTAAATGCAGGCCTGGACGGGTTTTGGAACGACATGAACGAACCGGATATCTTCCATACGCAAACAGGCACAATGGATGACAACGCGGTATTTAATGACTTTGGACTTCATTCATCACATAAAAAAATACATAATATATATGGATCATACATGGCGAAGTCTACACTGGAGGGCATTTCACGACTGATGGGTACCAAGCGAGCCTTTGTTCTGTCAAGAGCAGGCTATTCTGGTCTCCAAAGATATGCCGCTTCATGGACAGGCGATAATACTTCAAACTTTGACCATCTTCGCCTTCAGATACCCATGTTTCTGAACATGGGCCTCTCCGGTACGCCCTTTATTGGATCGGATATAGGCGGATTTTTCAAGTCAGCCAACGCAGAGCTTTTGGTACGCTGGTACCAAGCAAGCTCGCTTGTTCCACTCATGAGGGAACACAATTGCAGGGGTGAATACGATCAGGAACCATGGGTACACGGAGATCCATATAAGTCCTTCATAAGAAAATACGTAAATATGCGTTACAGGCTTCTCCCATATCTCTACACCTGTTTTTATGAAGCATCAAAGTATGGCTCACCAATTATGAGACCCCTACTTTACGAATACCAGCAGGATAGCAACACATTCACAATTGACGATCAATTCTTGGTCGGACAAAACATCCTCGTCGCACCTGTTCTCAAGGAAGGTGCAATTCGGAGGCTTGTGTATCTGCCAAAGGGAAACTGGTATGATTATGAGACCAAAGATGTTTTGGAAGGCAATAGATCTATATACTACGATGCCCCGCTCGATATGCTTCCAGCGTTCATAAAAGAAGGCGCCATTATACCGACCAAAGAGCCTGGCCAATATACCACCGAAAAAAATGTGGAGACGATAACGTTAGAGGTCTTTCCAATTCAAACGAGAGATAGTTCCACATCAACCCTTTATATGGATGACGGGGTCACAACGGATAGCCCATTCGTCTTGTTTAAGTTTGATATGAAAAGAACAGGGAATAACTTGTGTATCGAATTCACGAAAACAGGAGCCTTTGATGGAATAAAATCGTTCCACGTTAATGTTTATTCTGAGCCCCCGAGGAAGGTAATTATTGATAACGAGGAAGCCAACTTTAGGTATGAAGACGGGGTAGTCTATTTATATACGACCAAAGATGTAAAACTTCTTGAACTCATTTATTGATAGAGATTGGAACTATATACTGGTCAGGACATGCGAGCGTCAGGATGGGTTTTAAAAGCCTCGTTGCCGAGACTTGACCTGACAGGCATCGGAAGCTCAGTGAGAGTGGATCGGACACAAGGGTCCGTTATCAAACAAATGAAAAACCCAAATATCAGGCATAATATAGCCCTTGCAACAACAGAAGCCATTAATGCTTCTCCTTTGTCTGTGCCATCTGAATTTGAAATATACCGCTGGAAAGCGGGCGTAGGAATAGAGTTCAGGTCTTGCATTATAACGTCTTGTATGCAGGAACCTGAGACTTCATTCTGCAACTACCGGCAGAATAATCAAGGCTAAAATGCAGTGAAGCGAGGCCTGACCCCATTTCATGACAGGGGGCTATAGGTTGTCCCCAATATTGCCGACTAAATCTCGTAATATCCTCTTTCCAATCAATTCTCATCCCGGTCAAACCGGTTATTTTTCAGTCAAAATCGATGATATTTTGAGGTGATAATGTTAACATAGCAAGTTGACAACAGGACCCGCTTCCAGTAATAAATCCTGGTCATGTCCAAAAGAGGCGATCGCATCTGGGAGGGCGAAACCGAAAACCGCCATTTCAGTTTGAGCGCTATTTAGCGACTCGGGGTAATCTGATAAGGTTTCTTATCCATGTTTAGGAAAAAATCGACACTCTCTGAAAATATTTTGATTTTGGGACTCGGCGGAGTCGGATATTACCTGGCAAAGCGACTCGTACATGAAGGCTACGAGATCACGGTCATAGAGTCGGAGGGCAGACTGGTTCGCCACGCTGACGGGGATCTGGATGCCCGTCTGATTCAGGGCAATGCCATGAGTATCCAATGCTGGCGAGAAGCCGATGCGGAGAAGATGGATTATCTCATTGCCGTCACCAATAATGACGCCGTGAACATGCTGGCTTCAATGATTGCCGATCGATTTGGAATTCAGCGCAAGATCGCGCGGGTTCGTTCCCTGGAATTTGGGGATAAAGACTCTGTTCTCAATGCAAAGGATTTAAAGATTGATTTGATAATACACCCCGAGGAGTTGGCCGCCCAGGAGATTGTTAGGCTGATAAAAGTCAGGGCAGGCAACGATATCATCGATATCGCCGAAGGAGCCATACAGGTCGTGGCTACCCGTATTCATGAAACCTCTCCCCTGGCCTATAAGAAATTAAAGGAAATTTCAAGGATCTATCATGGCTTTTCCTTCCGTGTCGTCGCGGTTGCCCGGGGAATAACCACCATCATCCCCGGGGGAGAGCAGGAGATATTACCTCAAGATCAGGTGTTTATTATGGCCACCAGTAAAGATCTGCCGCTATTGATGCAACTGGCGGGGATCGAACAGCAACTCCGTCACCGGGTGATGATACTGGGGGGCGGCTTAGTGGGGCGCCGTGTGGCCGAATTATTGGAACAAACCATTGAGGTGAAACTCATTGAAAAGGATGAAGAATGCGCCAAGGAGCTTTCCTTCACCTTAAAACATGCGGAGATCTTGCACGGGGACGGATCGAATGCAAATGTCCTGCTACGGGCAGGGTTGTTGGACATGGACACGTTCATTACCGCCACAGGCGATAATGAAACCAATATTATGAGTTGCCTTCTGGCGAAACATCTGATGACGACCCATAATGAGCAATCAGAGGGCAAACAGAGCAAATCCATTGCTCTCGTGAACAAAGAGGATTACTTAGTGCTGGCCGCCACCATGGGTTCGGATATCACCTTAAATAAAAAGATTCTGGCAGGGAACGAGATAATAAAATTTATTCGCAGAGGAGAGCTGCTTTCCGTGGCCCATCTTCACGGTTTCGATGCAGAAGCGGTTGAGATTATTGCCGCGCCAAACTCCCTGATTACAAGAAAACCGCTCTCCAAATTAGATCCCGAATTTCACGGTAAGATTCTCATCGGAGGAGTTTTTCGCGACGGTAAATGGCAGATCGCTGTGGGCGACACCCATATCCAGGATAATGAACCGGTCATCGTTTTCTGTGCTTCACCCCACTTAAAAGACGTTCAGAGACTATTTTTAGAATAGCCGAACCTCTTCAACCACTGAATTTCGGAATTATCTCTTCCAAAAGGACGGATAGAATACAACGAGTGCTGAAAACATTTCCAGCCTGCCAACCAGCATATTCCAGGACAAGAACCACTTCCCTATCGCCGAGATGTGGGCATAGTTTTCAGAGGGCCCGATCGTGCCGAATCCCGGACCGATATTCATGAGCGTGGCGATGACTGAACTCATCCCCGTGACATAGTCCATGTCATCCACCAACACCATGAAACAGCCACCTCCCAGGACAAGAAATATATTGACAATGAAATAACAGACGGCAAGATCAATGATCTGGGGGTCGATAGGACGCTGGTTAAGCCGAATGGATGAAACAGCCATGGGTTGAAAAAATATTTTCTTAACGGCCACGACCATAAATTTCCATATCACAACATAGTGAACCACCTTGATACCGCTGGTGGTAGACCCGGCACAGGCACCGATAAAGCACACGGCAAAGAGAAACATCTGAGCGGACTGGGGCCATTTTTCATAGTCTGCAGTGGTGAATCCGGTGGTGGTCAAAAGGGACATGACCTGAAATGTGGCATATCGAGCACTATCCGCGAAGCTGTTATAGGTGCTCTCTTTCCACAAAATCCATGTGACCATGCCGCAAAAGAACAGCAAAAATCCCACGTACCAGCGAAATTCGGTATTGATTTTCAGGACACCCCAGTTCCCTTTCAACATATGATAAAAGAGCATGAAGGTCATCCCGCCCAAGAACATAAAAAGAATGATCACC
>CP070840.1:540885-545999 GCA_020342025.1 Deltaproteobacteria bacterium | reverse complement strand
GAGGGCATTCCTTTACAGTCTCAGCGGGCAGCTTAGAAGGTTCAATATAGTTCTTGTTTTTTCTGAGGGTCATCAGCCGGATGGCCTCCATGACCCTGGGCAAATCAACACCTCTTGGGCATCTCACATTGCAACTGTGGCAAGCGGCACACACCCAGCATGTATTGAGCTTTTCTATCTCTTCCGTCATGCCCAGCTGCGCCATGTGAATGATCTTGCGTGGGAGGGCCTCCATATGATCCCCCATGGGGCACGATCCCCCGCAGGTTCCGCACTGAAAGCACTTATGTACCTTTTGGCCACTCAGTTTCTCTAGCTTCTCAAGGAAGCCTTTATCAACCGTCTTTGAAGAGATTTTGATGGGCATGGTTTCCCCCGTTCCTAAGCAGGTGAAAATAACACCTACCTTATTTCTACTGATCTTCATCTCAGGTGGGAGGTTGGGTGACTATGTGGGCGTGGTAATATACGTAAAGATCCCGTAATTTGTCAATCTAAACACTCCCTCATATCACAAAATAGCTCTCAGCATGAGGTTTTTCAAGTAAGCGCAGAGTCACAGGGCCTATTCTCCGTTTACATCAAAGTCAAAGTGGGTTATGAGTCAGGACGAGCAAATCGACAAGAAGTTGGGGAAAGGGCGAAAGTGATATTTAATAACCAAGGGTAAGGATGACCGAGATGGAATTTACATTCAAAGCGATTGGTGTTCTCAAAACGCCTTACAGATCAAAAAGTGGGGTGCCCATCCAGGGTGTCTTTGCCCCTGAGTCGAAAGGAAGGGCAGAGATTTTTGAGGCGTATGGACAGGGACTCCAGGATATTGAGGCGTTTTCCCACCTGATCCTGCTCTATGTTTTCCATCAATCAGAGGGTTATGAGTTGATCTGCAAGCCCTATATGGAAGACAAGCTTCGCGGCATATTCGCCATAAGGGCCCCAAAAAGGCCAAACCCGATCGGGTTTTCCGTGGTTCGCCTAGAAAAAAGAGAAGGCAATATCCTCCATCTTGCAGAAGTGGACATGCTGGATGGAACGCCCCTGTTGGATATCAAGCCCTTTGTGCCAAAATTTGATCACAGGGAATATGTGCGTGTGGGGTGGATGGAGGGGAAGTTTAAAGGGTCAGAACAACGCATGATCTCTGACGATCGATTCTGAGGAAATGGTCACACAGGATCATCCCAAGATTGAATCCGCGATTTCGCCTGTATTCACTAAAACACAATATATTTGGAATGGTATGTATTTTCTATGGTGGGTTATACGCGGGTCATTTTTTCTTGACATGCCATAGCAATTTGTCTATATTCCGCCCCCAAAACAAAAGGGATTTCTCGCGGGTCAAGAGTTTTTATTTTAAACATTCTCATACCTTACGCTATCAATGAAACTGGAAAAGCTCCTATCAGAAAAAGGCCCCGCCATTCTGGACAAGTGGCTCAAGTTGATCCTGGAGAGCTATCCCGCCGATACCCAAAGGTTCTTAAAGAAACAGAAGGACCCATTCGCCAATCCCGTACGACACACCATTTCAAAAGAGATAGAAAATATTTACAAGGAACTCCTAAAAGGAGTGGATCGCGAAGCGGTCTCTCCTTTTCTGGACAGAATCGTAAGAATCAGGGCTGTTCAGGATTTTTCCCCCTCTCAGGCGATAGCCTTTGTTTTCCTGTTAAAGAGCGTCATCAGAGAGGCATTGGACAAGGAGATTCGAGAAGACCAACTCTCTGATGATGTGTTGGTTTTAGAGTCCAAGATCGATGACCTGGCACTTATAGCCTTTGATGTGTATATGGGGTGCCGGGAAAAGCTCTATTCACTCAGCGCCAAGGAAGCCAGGAATCAGGTATATCGGCTGCTCCACAAGAAGGGCCTATTGGCCGAGATCCCTGAATGGCAGCCGCACCTGACGGAGAGTAAAAATTCATAGAATCGTTAGACGATTCCCTTAATTGACGAGGTAAGAGTTTATGAATTTCATCGTAAGCATCGTGGTTTCCGGTTTTATTGTCACAGTCCTTGTCTTGATACCTCTGGTGGGGGTATGGGCGTTCGACATGCGTGCGCTTTTTGGTATCATCATACCGTATCTCGCCTTCCTTACATTCTTTGTAGGGCTCATCTATCGTGTCATAGGCTGGGCCCGCTCGCCCGTCCCATTCCGTATCCCGACGACTGGGGGCCAGCAGAAAACCCTGCCATGGATCAAGTATAACAGATTTGATAATCCCTCAAACACCGTCGGCGTGATCGGCCGGATGATATTCGAAGTGCTGACCTTCCGTTCTCTTTTCAGGAACACGAGGATGGAATTCAGAGGGGGGCCAAGGATTGGCTACGAGTGGGAGAAGTGGCTGTGGTTATTCGCACTCGCGTTTCATTATTCCTTTCTCGTTGTGGTTATAAGACACATGAGGTTCTTCACCGAGCCCATACCCAGTTTTGTGAAGATAACGGAAAGCCTGGATAGCTTTTTTCAAACAGGCCTAATGCCCATCGCCGGATTTGAGTTGCCGGCCCTGATGTTAAGCGGGTTCGTCCTTCTGGGCGGTGTGACTCTTCTCTTCCTCAGAAGGCTTCTTTTATCTCAGATGCGCTACATCTCCCTTCCCGCAGACTATTTCCCCCTCTTTTTGATTACGGGGATTGCCATGACTGGAATTCTCATGAGATATCTCCTGAAAGTGGATGTGATCAGCGTGAAGACGCTTACCCTTGGATTGGTCACTTTTCATCCCAAAGCGCCTGAGGGCATCGGGGTCCTTTTTTACATTCACCTTTTTCTCGTGAGCGTCCTTCTGGCCTACTTCCCCTTCAGCAAGCTCGTTCACATGGGGGGGATCTTTCTCAGTCCCACGAGGAATCTTTCCAACAACAGCCGTATCGTCCGGCACATTAACCCCTGGAATTATCGTGTGAGGACGCATACTTATGATGAGTACGAGGAAGAATTCAGAGACAAGATGGTGGAAGCAGGGATACCTGTAGAAAAAATGCCTGAAACGGCGGCAGAAGAAGAGGCTGGGTCGGCAGAAGAAGGAGAGGCTCAAACACAAGAAAAACCAGATAAGGAGTAGTTATGTCAGACGTTCCCAAACCAGAAGAATTAGCAAAGATTGGTCATAGCCCTCCCATGTGGAAGGGATGGATGTACACCCCTGCGGAGATCAAGCATGGTATTGCCTGCTATGGCTCAAAGCCACAAAATCTTGAATATGTGGGCATGCCCAACCCGCGGGAATGGTCGCCCTTTGATGAAGACTGGAAACTCCCGGAGAACTGGAAGAAGATCGTCCTGGAAGGTTTGAGGGAGAGGCTCGGAAGGTTCAGGTCCTTGAAGATCTTCATGGACATCTGCGTGAGGTGCGGTGCCTGCGCCGATAAATGTCACTTCTTCATCGGAGGAGGAGACCCCAAAAACATGCCGGTTCTCCGGGCAGAGCTCTTGAGATCGGTCTATCGAAAGGAATTCACCACAGCGGGAAAGATTCTCGGGATGTTTGCGGGCGCCCGGGAATTGAACTATGACGTGCTCAAAGAATGGTGGACCTACTTCTTCCAGTGCACCGAATGCCGCCGTTGTTCCCTTTTCTGCCCCTATGGGATCGATACGGCTGAAATTACCATCATAGGCAGGGAACTCCTCAATCTTCTGGGTTTGAACACCGACTGGATTTCTGCGCCCGCAGCCAATTCTTACAGGACAGGGAATCATCTGGGCATTCAGCCCCATGCGTACAAAGATATGATCGACTTTTTTGTGGACGACATCGAGGAGATCACGGGGATCAAGATGGAGCCCAGCTTAAACAGAAAGGGCGCTGAGATTCTCTTTATCACCCCTTCGGGCGATGTCTTTGCCGATCCCGGCACCTACACCGCCATGGGTTATATCATTCTCTTCCACTACTTGGAGAGCATGGGGCTTGACATCACCTGGAGTACGTATGCCTCGGAAGGGGGAAATTTCGGATTCTTCACCTCCCACGAGATGATGAAGAGGCTCAATGCAAAGATGTACGCTGAGGCAAAGCGCCTCGGCGTGAAGTGGATCCTCGGGGGAGAGTGCGGCCACATGTGGAGGATCATCAATCAGTATATGGACACCATGAATGGCCCCGCTGATTTCCTTGAGGAACCCGTCTCTCCCATCACCGGGAGCAAGTTTGAGAATGCGAAATCCACCAAGATGGTTCATATCACAGAATTCACGGCCGACCTGATCAAGCATGATAAATTGAAACTGGACCCGAGCCGAAACGATGATCTGGTGGTCACCTACCATGACTCCTGTAATAACGCCAGGGGTATGGGCCTCTTTGAGGAACCGCGCTACGTGATCAAGAACGTATGCAATAACTACTATGAGATGCCTGAGAATACCATCAGAGAGCAGACCTTCTGTTGCGGAAGCGGTTCAGGTCTGAATGCGGGGGAAGACATGGAACTGAGGATGCGGGGCGGTCTGCCGAGGGCCAATGCTGTTAAGTATGTCCATGAAAGGCATGGCGTAAATATGCTCGCCTGTGTTTGTGCCATAGATCGGGCTGCCTTGCCCCCGTTGATGGAATACTGGGTCCCTGAGGTCAATGTGACCGGGGTTCACGAGTTGGTGGGCAATGCCCTGATCCTGGAGGGAGAGAAAGAGAGGGAGACAGACCTACGAGGGGAACCCCTCCCAGGCAAGGAGGTAGAAGAGGATGTATGACGGATGGAAAATCATTGTAGGACTTATCATAGGTGTCGCCTTGCTTTCATATCCGTTCTGGCCGAGCGCGGGAAAGTTGGGTGCCAAGACCCCGGAACCAGAGCTTACCGCCAAGGCGAAAGAGGCCAAGGAGTGTGTGGAGCCCAAGTCCTATATGAGGCCCCAACACATGAAATTGCTGGATGAGTGGAGAAGGGAGGCCATACGCGACGCCAACAGGGTCTACAAGAGCAGCATGGGCAAGATATACGACAAGAGCCTACAGAACACCTGTATGGAATGCCATTCAAACAAGACCAAATTCTGCGCTCAGTGCCACAACTACACGGGAATCGCTCCCTTCTGCTGGGACTGCCACATTGCACCCAAGGAGAATACGTGATGGCCATGAACAGAAGAGAGT
>CP070840.1:537332-540785 GCA_020342025.1 Deltaproteobacteria bacterium | reverse complement strand
TATCCTTCGCAGGAAGAACGATACCATCGACGACATCGTCATTTCAGGTGACTTTAATTTTCAACCCAAAGAGGAACTCCAGCACCTGGAAGACCAGCTTGCGGGCCAACCGCTAGAAGCTGGTCTATTGTTGGGCGCGATTGAATCTTTTTACAGCGAAAAGGGCATCCAATCTCCGGGTGTTAGCCCTGAGGACTTGGTTCTGGCCATTTTGCGAAACAGGAACTGAATAAGGAGGTGTAGTTTATGGCAGAAAAGGAAAGATTAGGTATCTTTGTTCCCACAGACAAGAATTTGGATCATCTCATAGGCGTGGCAAAGGCCGCGAAGAAGGCAGGGAAAGTGCTCACCATTTTTTTCACCCACGATGGCGTGCTTTTGACCCAACAGGCCAAATATCCTGAGCTGGCCGAGATCATCGACCGGGAGGAGGGAGATGAGATATCCTTGTGCAACGTGCGATGGGAAGAGCACGGACTAAAGGGCAAGCCGGTACCGGCCGCAATGGGCGACAAGGATTTGGCCACCCAGTCCAGGCATTGCGCCATGTTGGGGACATGCGACCGCTATCTGGTTATATGAAGGGAGATAAAGATGAAAGCAGATCTGGTAGCAATCGTTATAAGGGATCCAAACAACTATTGGGAAGGACTCAGGTCCGGATTAGGTCTGGGGCTCGAGATGATTGGAGCCCATGTGTTCGTCCTCGGAGAGGTAAACATGCCTGAAGATAGAGTTGAAGGCTACAAAGAAAACCTGGAATTTCTCAAAGAGGAGCTTGAGGGCAACCACTATACGGACACTCAGGCGAATGTGGATAAATGGGGATTTTTCGAGTACATATCTGTGGAAGACATGGCCAAAAAATTACCAGAATACGACGTGGTGATTCCATTCTAGAGGTGATAAAGATGAAAGTATTACACGTGCTCAAATCAGAGCCCGACGAGACCATAAGAACACTTAAGAGCGCCTTTGTCGAAAGCGATGAGGTTCAGGAATTTGAGATGTACAAGGCGGATGTGGACTATGACAAATTGATCCAGCTCGTCTTTGACAGCGACAAGGTCATTTGTTGGTGGTGAAATAAAAGCATGCACTAAGCACTCTACTCCATATCCTGATGACGCAAAAACCAGGCGCTAGGGCGAGAGGTTATTTCTCATGCAATACGGAAATACTGACATTCCTGAAGACCTGAACTACACTAGAAACCACCTTTGGGTGGCGATGCGAGACGGTGTCTGCACCTTAGGTTGGACAGATTATATCCAGAGTAACGCAGGGGATGTGAACTACGTGGAGCTACCAGAGAAAGGAACTCTGGTGGACCTGGATGATGAGTTTGGTTCCATAGAGACGAGCAAGTGGGTTGACAGGCTATACGCACCACTGAAAGGTGAAGTGGTAGAAGTAAATGACAAGGTCATTAGCCAACCTGATTTGATCAACAAGGCCCCATTTGATGAAGGATGGTTCGTCAGGATAAAACCAAACGGCGATACCGGGTCACAAAACCTCATTTCGGCCAAGCAATATTTGGAATACATTAAAGCCTGTGAAGGTGAGGCTTCGCGATCTTAGATTTAGGATGCTGGATGCTCGATGAAAACCCGAGGTATCTATTTGTACATCTCCAGTATCTAGTGCGCTGTACCATAAATTTCGATACTGGAAGATTGTGTCTTCGCATCCATGAAGCGATGGCCCATTCCTTCAAGACGATATCTATGGCGTTCGGGGGAAGCGGTCTGATCTTAGAGGGTTTAAAGGGAATCTGTCTAGGTCGGGACGAGACATTCTGCCAGGGTTTTCCGGGCGTAAACCCTCTAAGATCAGACCACGGCGATGCTCGGTGGAATTTCTTCTGAGATATCGTCTTTCAGGAACAGGCCATCACTCCAAACGATAGGAATATATGATACACTGCACTCGTATCACCCACATTTGACGTACACATCAACTTTTTGGTCAATAAAATACGTTTGACGCTAACGAGGGCATGTAAAATGGCATCACCCGAAACGGTAAGATTAAGCATTGCAGCGGCAATGACCCTGGGATTCAAAAAAGGCAAATTCTACAGGAACGCCAAGCTGGGATGCATCAATCTGCTTATGGAGTATGATGAGGGCTGTGTGGCCAACTGCCTCTATTGCGGCCAGGCCAGAGAAATATCAAACGGCCCGGCGTGCAAGAGTCTCATTCGGGTGCAATGGCCATCTTATCCCCTCTCCGAGGTTATCTCTGCCACAAAGAGGGCCGCTGAAAAGGATCCATTCATTCAAAGGGTATGCATATCAGCCATCACGTCACCAAAGGCCCCGAAAGACCTTGTAAAAATGGTGAAAGCGGTTAAGGGAGGAACGGGGCTGAAAGTTTCGACGCTCATTACACCGACCCTGTTTAAGAGGGAGGACTTGGAAGCGATGAAGGCCGCTGGGGCAGAAAATATCACGGTCGCCGTTGATGCCGCAACGCCCGAACTCTTTGATAAGTTGCGCGGAAAACAGGCAAGGGGACCGCACAAATGGGACCGTTATCTGTGGGGTATCAAGGAGGCTGTAGCGGTTTTGGGGAATGGACCTCACGCCGTGGGTGTGCACCTCATTATCGGCCTTGGAGAGACGGAGGAGGAGGCCGTCAGATTTATTCAGTCCTGTTATGATCATGGGGCACGCGTTCACCTCTTTTCTTTTTACCCGGAAAAGGGAGTGGCCATGGAAAATCTGTCACAGCCGGCGTTAGGACAATATCGAAGGATACAACTGGCGAGGCATCTTATTGACGGGGGTAAATCCCGATTTGAGAAAATGAATTTCGAATCGGGCAGATTGACAGATTTTGGTCTGCCCAGCAATGAGCTTTTAGAGGCCCTTCGGAAAGGAACCGCATTCATGACCACAGGTTGCACAGGATGCAACCGTCCGTATGCCAATGAGACCCCCACCCAGGCCATGCAAGGCTTGTTCAGAAACTATCCTTTCCCTCCCAATGCCCAAGACATCCAAGCCATAGAGAAACAGATGGGAATTCAGATATAGGGTTTGGGGCTTGGCCCCAGTCGGAGTATTGGAGTGTTGGAGTAATGGAGCATTGGGTTTCTCAGTTCATAATAAAATAGGGAATTCCCTCCTTCCCCTAGCCAACACTCCAGTACTCCGGTACTCCACCACTCCATGCAGACAAGTGAATACCAAAAGACGTATTATTTCGTTCTGTATGCGGACAGAATCGTCGGAAATTGGAGCTTAATTCTTTATGCAAACTTGGCGTTTAATAGACACGGAGAAGCGAACAGCCGCTGAAAATATATGCCTGGATGAGGCCGTCCTTGAGGCACGGGCCAGGGGGTTGGTGCCCAATACGCTGCGCTTCCTTCAGTTTCGACCCCATTGCGCACTGGTGGGCTTTCACCAGAGTGTGGAGCAGGAGATCCGGGAAGACTTCTGC
>CP070840.1:534420-537232 GCA_020342025.1 Deltaproteobacteria bacterium | reverse complement strand
GAGTACTCCCTCTGGCACTTCAAGTTAAACTCCTCAGGGTGCTCCAGGAAGATGAATTCACCCCCTTAGGTTCAACCGGTTCAAAGAAGATCGATGTGCGGGTTATTGCAGCCACATCCAAAGCCCTGTATTGGGAAGTGGAAGAAGGGAGATTCCGAGAGGATCTGTTCTACCGAATAAATGTTATGAAAATTCATCTCCCCCCGCTGAGAGAAAGACGTGGAGACATCCCCCTCCTCATTGGTTATTTTATCGATCTCTTCAATAAGAAGCTGGAGAAGAGCATTGAAGGGCTTTCCTCTGAGGCCATGCCCATCCTTATGGGTTATTCCTGGCCCGGAAATATCAGGGAGCTGGAAAATGTGATGGAGAGGGCGGTCCTGCTCTCAAAGGGGAGGTGGATCACCCCGGCTGACCTCCCCGCTGCAGTAACCTCTGATCAACGCTTTCCCCTCTCCGTTTCACCAGAAGACACCCTGTCCATAAAAAAGGCGTCTAGACGTCTGGAGCGCGATCTCATTCAGAAAGCCTTGGAACTCACCGGGGGCAACCGTACAAAGGCCTCCAAGATTCTGGAGGTCAGCCGCCCCATGCTCATCTCCAAGATCAAAGAATACAAGTTAGAAGACGTGAAGTAGGAACGGGAATCATGGAGTAATGGAGTGATGGGTTAAGATGGAAAAAACTTTCCGAGTTCATTTTCCAATACTCCAGCACTCCAATACTCCACTTGGGGCTTTGCCCCAAATTATTTGAGGTTCTCCCATGTCTGAGAACAAACCTATAGAAATAACCGACTATGACTTTGAACAGCAGGTCCTACAGGCGGAGGGCATTGCGATTGTGGATTTTTGGGCGCCATGGTGCGGGCCCTGTCACACGATGGCCCCGGCGCTGGAAGCCTTCTCGGCCGAAAATGCCGGAAAAGTGAAGGTATTCAAGTTAGACTCGGACGATAATCCAAAAACGGCAGACAAATATGGGATAAAGAGCATTCCCACGGTCATCTTTTTCAAGGATGGAGAGCCTGTGGAGACTCACGTGGGGGCCATGACCCAGGCTGCCTTGCAAAGCAAACTGGAAGATCTGCTCAAGAGCTAATTCCCTCATGGTCTCAGGAGCTCATGTTGGATAAGGAGTTTTCTGATGAGGCTATGGCGGTCTCATCCCTCCGGCCCGTAGGGCCTACGCCCCGGAGGGAGGGAATGGGCCATTACTCAGTGCATGCGGAGGCACAATCTAGATGTGTTGAACTTTATGGTACATTGCGCTAGCATCGGGTATCCGGCATCCGGTATCTGGTCTCCGGCTAGGCCTGCGCAGCCTTTTTATAGAGGGGCGAAATGTCTCGCAGCGTTTTCACTGCATCTTTCAGTACAGTCAAAAACCTCGTGATATCCTCCTCCGTATTATCCACCCCAAAAGTAATGACCATCGTGCCCTGAGCATCGGCAAAATCGCGTCCGATGGATAACAACACATGCGAGGCCTGCAGCGCCCCTGCAGCACAGGCCGACCGGGTGGACACCGCGATATTCTCTTCATCCAGCATCAAGACAACGCTTTCCCCTTCGATGTATTGGATGGATACCGAGACCAGATTGGGCAGGCTGTGTTCCGGATGGCCGTTGATGTAATATTCCTCAACATAGTTGGGCAATTCTTTCAGAAGTCTTTGTTTTAGCTTCTTGACCTGATTGATCCTCGAATCCATATCCCGCTGAGCCAGCTCCGCAGCAACACCCATCCCAATAATTCCGATCAAATTTTCTGCGCCCGCTCGTTTGTTGTTTTCCTGGACACCTCCGTCAAGTAGCGGCCAGAGCTTGGTTCCACGACGAACGTACAACCCCCCTACCCCGGTGGGCCCATAAAAGGTGTTGGATGCAAAACTGAGCAGATCTACCCCCATGTCTTGAACATCGATGGGCACGACACCCACAGAATCCACGGCGTCCGTATGAAAAATCACCTTTTTCTCTCTTGTGATTTGTGCAATTTCTTTGATAGGTTCAATGGTCCCGATTTCATTGTTGCTGTGCATGATCGTGACAAGTATCGTGTCATCCTGAATAGCTTTAGCCACGTGATCAGGATTCACACGTCCGTACTCGTCCACCGGGACAGAGGTGACGCGATAATCCATCATCTTCAAACGACGGATGCTCCGGAGAACTGCATTGTGCTCAATATTGGAGGTGACTATGTGCTTACCCACGTCTGCCTTGGCAAATGCCACACCCTTTACAGCAAGATTCACAGATTCCGTGCCCCCTGACGTGAACACCACCTCATTGGGGACGGCAGAATTGATGAGACGCGCCACGGACTCTCTCGCCTTATCCAGGGCTTCAGCGGCTTTGTCGCCAATTTTATGCTGGCTGGAAGGATTGCCATAATTCATCTTAATGGCTTCGATCATCGCGTCTTGAACCTCAGGTAAAAGCGGATTTGCCGAGATGTGGTCTAAGTTAATGATCTTCATGTCTGTCTCCCTATTCTATATGCCAGATTATTGATCGTCTTCAACGGGTAACTGACAAGTTTTGCAGATTTTCTCACCTTCAGGAATCTCCGTATCACAATAAGGACAGTAGCAGGTTTCCCCGCCGTGGCTTGGTAGGTGCTCGTCTTTGCGCTTTGGCTCTTTTTTAGATTTTCCTGTCTTCCGGCCTTCATAATCTTTGATGGCCAGTTGCAGGGCATCCGCCCCCAAGTTGGAGCAGTGAAGCTTGTTCGTGGGAAGGCCGTCCAAGGCTTCGGCCACGTCTCTGTTGGTAATCTCAAGGACTTGCTCAAGGGACTTGCCTTT
>CP070840.1:529356-534320 GCA_020342025.1 Deltaproteobacteria bacterium | reverse complement strand
TATTCCCTTGGCGCTTCAGACTACCTGACCAAACCCATTGACCGGGAGCGCCTTGTCTGTGTCTTAAAGCAGTACACAAAGGCCCCTGCCCCCTGCCAGGTGCTACTGGTCGAAGATGATGCCAATATGCGCGATCTGCTGCGGCGCATGCTGGAGAAAGAAGGGTGGGCAGTGGCAGAGGCGGAGAATGGCCGTGCAGCCCTGGAACGCATTGCAGAGGAAGAGCCGGCATTAATTCTGCTGGATCTCATGATGCCGGAGATGGACGGTTTCGAACTGGTTGCGGAGCTTCGCAAACACGAGGTGTGGCGTTCGATTCCTATCGTCGTCTTAACGGGCAAAAATATCACTTCAGAGGACCGATTCCGTTTGAACGGCAAGGTGAAGAAGGTCCTTCAGAAAGAGTCCTATACTTGGGAAGAGTTGCTTGATGATGTCCGCGAATTGTTGCAAAGGTGCATTCACCAAAGGAATTCAGACTGAGATATTCGCTCATGAGAAGAATTTGAGAAAAGGAGATGGAGACAGATGCCCAGGATACTCTTAGTTGAAGACAATGAGATGAACCGGGACATGCTAATGCGGCGCTTGCAGAGAAAAGGTTATGACGTGGGCACTGCTGTTGATGGAGAAGAAGCCGTGACCATGGCCCTCTCTGAACGCCCCGACTTGATCCTGATGGATTTGAGCTTGCATTTGGTTGACGGTTGGGAAGCGACACGGCGAATTAAAGGAACGCAAGAGACAGCCGCCATCCCCGTCATTGCCATCACAGCCCATGCTATGACAGGTGACCGGGAGAAGGCCCTTGAGGCGGGTTGTGACGATTATGATTCGAAGCCTATCGAGTTTCAGCGATTGTTGGGAAAGATTGAAGTTCTTTTAAATAAGTAGAATATGACATGAGCGGCAGAAGAAATAAGCCATCGAGGACCAGACCCAGAAAAATGGCCCGGCCATCGGGGGGAAGAGCAACTAAGAAAACCGACTCGGGCCTTACCTAAAGAATCATCCTCTCCAATATGCGCCATGAATTGCGCACCCCCCTAAATGCCATTATCGGCTACAGTGAAATGTTAATGGAGGATGCTGAAGATTTGGGGCAGGAGGTCTTAATCTCCGACCTCAAAAAGATCTGCTCGGGAGGAAAAGAAACGCTCGCCCTTCTGAATGAGATCCTCGATCCTGCAAACGTGGAAAAAGAAGAAGGAGACAGGTATTGGGAGAATCTTGAGGATAAACTCCAGCATTTACTTGGACCCCCGCTAGATGCAATCAAAGGGACCAGCGAATCGCTTGTTGCAAGGGTGAAGAATGTTGGTCAAGAAGCCTTTATCCCTGATCTTGAGAAGATTCTATCTGCTTCCAAAAGCTTTCTCAGGCTGAGCAAGGAAATAGTCCATTTACCAAAGCTCAAAGCCGCGCTCGGGGATAATGGTCATGAAGTCGCCGACAGCTCAGGCATCATTAAAGATGTGGTAAGCAGAATATCTCCTTTAGGGGAGAAAGACGTCCCATCAATGGTTGCTGGACGCTGCTGCATACTCGTTGTTGAGGACAATGAGATGAATCGTGACCTGCTCATCCGTCATCTTGAACGGCAAGGCCATATCATCAGAACAGCAGAGAACGGGCGTCAAGCTTTAGAGATCATGAAAGAGGAGTCGTTTGACCTTGTCCTCCTGGATGTTCTCATGCCAGAAATAAACGGCTATCAGGTACTCAAGCGACTGAAGCAGGAAGAAAGATGGAGAGACATTCCCGTTATCATGATCTCTGCTCTGGAAGAGATGGACATCGTGGTTCGTTGCATTGAGGTGGGGGCGGATGATTACATGGGTAAACCTTTTAACCCGGTCTTCCTAAAGGCCCGAGTGAACTCCTGCTTGGAGAGGAAGCGGCTGCGGGACCTGGAAAAAGAACAGAAACGCGTATTGAGGGAGGCTTTTGGAAGGTATATGGATGAGGAGGTTCGGGATGAGGTTCTCTCAGGCCGGATACCACTGGAAGGCGAGAAAAAGGATGTGACGGTCATGTTCGCCGATCTGCGTAACTTTACACCGCTCACTGAGTCCACGCCGCCTAAAGCCGTGGTCAGGATTCTCAATGACTACTTCACTGAAATGGCCCCGGCAGTTCACCGGCACCATGGTTCACTGCTGCGGTATGTAGGTGATGAGATCTACGCGGTCTTTGGTGCGCCGTTACCCCTCAAGGATCACCCATACCACGCTTTGGAGGCGGCCCTGGAGATGAGGCGGCTCCTGGTTGTGGTAAATAAAAAGCTTGAGCAGAAGGGTTCCTCCCCGCTCACCCACGGCATTGGCATCCACAGTGGACCCGTGGTTGCAGCGAACATCGGTAGCCCGGATAGGCTGGCTTACGATCTGGTGGGCGACACAGTGAACTTAGCCTCTCGCATTCAGGGATTAACCAAGAAGTTCAATGCCGACATCCTAATTAGTGCAACAACCAGAGCCTGCCTCACAAGGAATTTCGCCGTCGAGAAATTGCCATCCATCAAAGTGAAAGGGAAAAGAAATCCCATGGATATTTTCAAAATTTTATAGGGACTTTTCTTTTGTCACCGCCTTAATCAAGCTGCCACGGGCCGTTCAGGCATTACCACTCAGAGCAACGAGCCATCAGCTAATCAGCTCTCTGGCGTTTTGTTCTTTTTCTAATAACTTATAACCAATAACGAGTAACTAGCACTTCTTCCTCGCTTCTGTCTTCTGCTTGCCCTGAGCCTGTCGAAGGGTCTTCTGTCCTCTGGTATCAGCCTCCTCGCTTCTGTCGTCTGCCAGCCCTGAGCTTGCCGAAGGGTCATCTGTCCTCTGGTAATCGCCTCCGGCGATAGCGCCTCCCCGCTGACACTTGAATAATCGCCGCTGGTCCTGTATTGTTGTTGTAGCCAGCATGAAGGTTCTCCTTTGTGAGCCTCCAAACCTCCTTAGAGAGGCCCTTGCTGGTCAGCCCCTAGCCGGACAAGGTCTCGGTTTAAGGGGCTTTCTTTTGCCACGGTCTTAATCAACCTGGCACGAACCGTTCAGGTGCTACTACCTAGGGGTGTATAGGTATTTCCTCGGATAGAAAAATGATTCATAAAACGTCATAATATTAAGCTGTTAGTCTTAATAAATGTAATAGTGGCACTTGTTTATAGGAGGCAGCCATTTCACCGGGGCTTGACTCCTTTCCTGCAATTCGCTATTTTTCCGTTGCATGAAGCTCCGTTTCCCCGGTTCCCCAATTCGCTAATTCCCCGACTCTCCGTTTCCCGGTTCCCCGATTCAGCAATTGCCCCATTCCCGGACTCTCCGTTTCCCCGCTTCTCCGTTTCTCAGGGGGTCATCTGGTATCAGCCTCCCAGCCTTCAAGCTTTCTAGCTTTCCAGCTTCCTAGCCTCTTTATCACCGCCCTCATCAAAATCATTTGCATCCAAGAACGGAAATGTGTAGATTAAAATCATGGAATCTGTGGAACTTAAACTTAGGGAGATCGACAGCGGCGAATTCGTCGTCGGCTACACCAAAAAGATCGTGGAGATACTCGGTGAGCCCGAACTGAGCTTGGAGGTTAAGGCTGGACAGATCAGCGAAGATGTGACCCGGTTAGTTGAGTCGCTGGGCTACCATATTGCAGCCAAGAAACCTATGGAAGGCTGGATCAGGCTGCAGGCTGTGAAGCAAGACAAGTAGAAAAAATCGCAGCATTCTTCCCGACACCCGGTCCTTCTCCTTTGCTGCCCCGTGCTTTCCTCGCTCCCTTTCTAGTAACCAATAGCTTATAACGTATAACTATTACTGCCTACCAGCCTCCTACCTTTTTTTGCTGTTACTGATTTACCAATGGACGTCCCCCATTTGGTTCCACGTCTTTTCTCCAAATGTGGAAATCTAAAGGGCGCCCCCCTTTTTTTCGTTCATCCCTCATTTAACTGGGTTGGGCTTTGAAGTCAAGGAGCCGGCCGCAGAGTTTTCCGATTTCTACCTTCAGGTTTCCAAAGAAATCCGGTTCTGATATGGTGATGGGCTGCACTATTCGGAAATAGGGCGTTGGGAGTGTCAGGCTTATGACTAAGAGGCAGAAAATAAGAAAGAGTGGGATACTGGTTTCTTTTTTGCTTTTCCCCATTACGATCTATTACCTTTCCCCCGTTCTCATCATTATGGGTGCCAAACAAGGGGTGATCGCGGGCAGTTTCATCATTTTTTCTCTCCTGTTCATCGTCGGCCTGGTTCTTGGCCGGGCATTTTGTGGGTGGGTTTGCCCGGGAGCAGGCATCCAGGAGATCTGTTCCTCCATCAGAGATAAACCGGTCAGAAAGGGTGATTGGATCAAGTACCTCATCTGGGTGCCATGGATGGGCATAATCGTCATTTTCGCCATTCGGGCAGGAGGTCTGAGTAAAGTGGATCCCTTTTTCCAGATCCCTAAGGGGATTTCCATAACCCAACCGACCGACTACGTGGTATTCTATTTTTTTCTGCTCCTCATAATCCTACCCGCCTTTGTCGTTGGAAAGAGATCGTTCTGCCATCACATCTGTTGGATGGCCCCCTTTATGGTCATTGCCAGAAAAATAAGAGACCTCTTAAAATGGCCTTCCTTGCGGCTCGTAGCTGAAGAGGAGAAGTGCGTCCAGTGCAAAATATGCGATAAAAAATGTCCCATGAGTCTCGGTGTTGAGGAGATGGTTCAGCAGGGGTCAATGGAGAATACAGAGTGCATTCTGTGCGGAAGTTGTGTTGATAATTGCCCTGAGGGTGTCATTGAATACAGATTCCGTGGTTTTGGTTAGTAGGGTATTGCCCTTTCCCCCGTTTCAATTATCAATCGTCAATAATCAATATTCAATCCCAAGTCTTTCTCTTTCTCTTCAATAACCAATCGTCAATAATCAATATTCAATCCCAAGGGCTTCCCCTCGTTTTTCTTTGCTGATAAATGAGCAATGATCG
>CP070840.1:521907-529256 GCA_020342025.1 Deltaproteobacteria bacterium | reverse complement strand
GAAGGGAGAAGGTTTCATCCGGGCCCAGCTTTTCGGTGAGCGGTGTGTACCCACACATGTCACAAAACATGATTGTAACCTGCCGCCGCTCACCCTCGATCCTGTCTCTTTGGGCGAGGATTTTTTCAGTGAGGCCTGTGGGAAGATAACGTTGAATCTTGTCTAATTTCTCGTCAAAGGAGAGGGCTTTGGGGGGTGGCTCAATGGGAGGAGACTCTTTGGGTTTTCTTAAATCATAAGCGCACTCCTTGCAAAATTTCCCCGTAGCAGGCGTTAGCGATCCGCAATTCGGACAATGGAATTCCATCGAGCTAGCACATTCTATGCAAAACTTAGCATCATCCGGATTTTCGAATTGGCATTTTTGACACTTCATAACTATTGCCCTGTGGGGAAACCAAAGAAAGGCCTATTTTTGGACGTGGTGACAGGACTAGCCCTGCTAGGGAAGGAACTTATTAAAAAGGAGATATTCTGTCAATGAGAGACTGCCAAATGTTGCGGTTTTCAGTTCTGTCTAGGAAGTCCAGGCTTCTTGGCAAAACCTGCAATTTGGAATTCGGAAGAAGTGCACCATAGGTCTGCTAAGCTATACTTTCTCGTGGTGCGCTGGACTGCACAATCAACAGTAATGGCTACTTTCGGATTAACTTTTGCACAAAATATGTGGGGTGGATACAAGAGCGTAAGATGATTGCTCATATTTCATATCCAACACAATGCAATATGGATTTTTCACCCCGTTGATAGAAGTGTAGTCAGTTCAGCGAGCTTCTCAATGCGTGCGAGGAGGACCAATATATCGCCAGCCTCGATTCTTGTATCTGCATTAGGATTGGAAAATATCTCTTTATCACGGCGTATGGCAAGCAAGGTCACACCGTATTTTCTGCGTAGGCCAACTTCAGACAAAGTCTTCCCAACAAATGGGGAAGCATTCCCCACCCTTACCGTATTAATATGCACATCCGGAATGTAAGACTGCAAATCGCAAAAAGCTGTTCCGTCTTGAGGAAGGCGTCGAAAGATCTCATATCCGTCCGATCGCACCTCAGTCACGAAACGATCTATTTCGTCTCGGGGTATGAGATACCTGCTCAGGACCCTTGAGAAAATTTCCACAGACGTCTCGAACTCCTCTGGAATAACTTCATTCACCCCCAGCTTATACAAGGATTCCATCTCCTGGAGAAAACGGGTTCTCGCGATGATATGGACATCAGGGTTGAGACGACGGGCCAGGAGAGCCGTTCTACGGGTCGCAGCAGGGTCGGATATAACCAATACGACTATTCTTGCCTCTTTGATGTTTGCATAAAGGAGGACGGCCTCCTGCCCTGCATCCCCATAGTAAATGGGTTCACCTTTCTTTTTTTCAAGCCGTACAGTTTCCGGATTCATTTCGATAATAAGATAGGGCAAACCCGCTGACTTGGCCGCCCTGGTCACATTTCTCCCATTTACCCCAAATCCCACAACAATAAGGTGCTCTTTTAGTGTGACCTTTTTACCCGCATCTGTCAGCCCCGGCAAAGGATATAGGCCGGATTTCAGTTTTTTCGGCAGCGGCAAACGCAAGAGAACTTCAGCGATTCGATGCCCCAGTACTATGATGAAAGGCGTTGCAGCCATCGTCAGGACCGAGACGGCCAGGAATGACTGAAAGATATCTCCGCTTAATAGGCCAAACTTCACACCTTCCTCAGATAAGATGAAAGAAAATTCTCCCACCTGGCTAAGGGCCAATCCCACAAGAATAGCGGTGCGCAAAGGTAGACCGAGCAGAAGAGCCGCTGCCATGCCAAGGAACGACTTCACAAGGAGGATCCCTAGGGCAAGAAGAAACACAAGACCCGGCCTTGCCAGAAGAAAATGGATATCGAGCAGCATGCCTATGGAGATGAAAAAGAAACTGGTGAAGAGGTCTCGAAAGGGTATTATGTTACTGAGAGCCTGGTGACTATAATCAGATTCTGAAATGGTCAAGCCTGCCAAAAAGGCACCCAGGGCGAGCGACAGTTTCATGCTGTGGGTGATCCAGGCAAAGGCAAGGCACATAACGACAATACTTAAAAGAAAGAGTTCTCTGCTACGTGTGCGAGCAATGTAATAAAGTATCTTTGGAACAACATACTCAGCACATAAGATGACCAGAACAATGATGCCGATCCCTTTAGCCAAGAGGAGGGGAAGAGACGTGCCGAGATCGCCTGCTTTACCAGCCAAAAGAGGTGTAAGCAGGATCATCGGCACAATAATAATGTCCTGATAAATAAGAATGCCGAGCGTTGTCTGTCCATGAGGGCTTTCAATTTCAGCCCGTTCCTGCAACAGTTTGAGGACGATGGCCGTGCTGCTCAGGGCGACAAGAAACCCAGCAAAAACCGATTCACCCAGCCCATAACCAAAATGTCTGGAAAAAAGGAAGGTTGCGGCAAGGGTCAACAGAACTTGACAAGACCCTCCCATCAATACGGCCCTTTTGATGCGAATGAAGTCTCTCAGAGAGAACTCGATGCCAATAGTGAAAAGAAGCATCACGACACCGATTTCAGCCAGAACTTCCACCTCTTTGTCCGCCGTTATTAACCCCAGTCCGTGTGGCCCCGCCAGCAATCCGGTTAAGAGAAAACCGACGATTGCAGGGACCTTCAGCCTGTGGCAAATGAAGAGCACCCCCATAGAGAGCGCAAATATGATGAGAATGTCCTTTATGAGAGGAATTTCCATGATGAGATCCTATGTCCGTTTTATGAGGCTCCGCCTCACTGGAGTAAGGTACTTGCTAAAACATTTTTTTAACGCTGGTGCTGATCCACAGATTACGCAGATTACGCTGAAATTCAAGAAACTGACATGGTTGGATCGCTTGAAAACTGAATTCTCAGGAACCAGGAATTTATCACAAAAAGAGAAAATTTGAAAAACACGAAAAATTAGTCACCAGGGACTCCAAAACTTTTAAGCGCAGATTACGCAGATCTAACAAGTATTATTTGAGATGGCTTAAAAGATTCGCTTAAAAGCTCACCGCACATTGGTGCGGAGAGGCCTTGATGATTAAAATAAAGGCGCTTGAGAAGCTTCACGGATAGAAAAAAGCTGGCTTGTTTCTATCCGAGATAGCTTCTTCAAGTCACTTTTAAGCGATCACTGTTCTTATCCGCTTGCCCCGCCATAGCTTTAGCGACGGCGGGTGCGATCCTGTAAATCCTGTCTAAAATTTCTTTCGTGTCTTCGTCCTTTCGCCTGCCCCGTTGAATGCGGAGCCTATTCAACTGGGGTGATTAAGAACCCTGTCTAAAATTCTTGTCCTTTTCGTCTGTGTGGTTCTAGGGCTAGAATACCCAGTTCCCTTATTTCTTTCTTATCTTGCAACCGATTCCCTTCAGGTTGGGGGTGCCGAATTCCTTACCCAGTTTCTCCACAGAAGTGAGCATGTTGTAATTTGATGTCTTCCAATCATATTGCGATTCAGGTGAACCTTCCGGAAACCACCATCCGTAGGAGGCCCTGATGACCCTCGGATGGATGCGGTCCGTCACATGGGCCACCTGCGTAATCTCCCCCTTGTTCGTCTCAATAATCACTTCATCCCCCTCTTGTATGCCATACTTCTCTGCCGTTTCCGGATGAATTTCAGTCTTTGGATGCGGCCTCTGTTTTCTTACTCGCTCCAACCACCTGTAGGATGAATGGAGATAATAGCGGCTCTTTGCACTGGTCAGGACCAGCGGATAGTCAGGATCACTCTCCTCTGGTGGTCCACCAAATTGGGGCAGGGCAGAAAGTTTATACTTTTCAGCCTGAGATAAGACCAATTCCACCTTTCCACTCGGGGTTTTAAACCCCGAGGAGACATACTTCTTGAAGTGATCTTCACCCTCCAGATATCCCTTATCTGCAAAGGCTTTGTAGCTGAGGCCGCTCGGTTCCAAGACCTCTTCTAAAAGCTGCTCATAATCGTCGTACCAGTAGTCCTTGGATGTGAGGGCCTTGCCCAATTCATTCAGTATCTTTATGTCGGGCCAACAACCTTCAGGGGGATCGACCACCTTGGGTCGGGCCAATATGAAGCCATGACCCATACCCCAATGGCCAATGTCGTTGAATTCAAACTGGGTTGCCGCTGGAAGCAAAATATCTGCAAAGGAGGCTGTAGGGGTCATGAATATGTCAGCAACGACCAGATAGTCCAGGTTCATCAAGGTCTCATACGTCTTTTGGCTGTCCGCGTAGGCAAGCATCGGGTTGGTCCCGTGCATGTAAGCGCCTTTCACCGGATAGGGGAACCCTTCCAAAACGGCTCTCCTGAAGAAGGCCGGCGCCACATTCATCAACCTGGGTATTGAACCGTGATAGGCATGAATCATCTCCTTCCTCTTTGAGGGGATGAGATCTGCCCGAACGAACTTGCCGAAATCGCCGGTCTCTGGTTCATTGGCATTAATATTGCCACCGGGCACGTCCAGGTTCCCGCATATTGCCATCAGAGCAACAAGAGCCCTCATTGTGTCAAAGTTGTGGGCACACTGTTCAAGGGCATTCCCCCACTGAATTGCCGCTGGACGGGACTGGGCATAGAATCTTGCCGCCTCTCGAATAAGATCCGGTGGCACCCAGGTCACTTCGGACATCTTCTCTGGTGTATATGCCCGGACATGACTGGCCAATTCCTCAAAACCGTATGTCCAGCTCTCGACGAATTCACGATCATACAGTCCTTCCTCGATAATGACATCGAGGAAAGCGAGTGCCAGGGCATTATCCGTACCCGGTCTTATCTGGAGCCAAAACTTCGCTTTATCTGCAAGCTCTGTCTTTCTGGGGTCTATACCAACCATTTCGGTCCCGTTTTTGATTTGATTCAACAGAAGACTGCATATGGCGCCCTCCTCGTTGGTGCTGGTGATATTGCTTCCCCAGAGAATGACCAGCTTACTCGGGTGATGGAAATCCGCCACAGGATAAAACCCGCAGCTGTGGATCCCGGTGATTTCACGCGGCATATGACAGACATCCTGGATGCCCACCACATTGGGAGAGCCGAAGATGTTAGCCAGACGAACCATCACAAAAAGTTCCAGCCCTTTGGGCATGCCCTGGCAAAAGGAAACGCCCTTGGCGCCATACTTTTCTTTTATTGTGTTCAAGTTTTCACTGATCTCGCCGATGGCATCCGGCCAGGAAATCCTTTCCCATTTTCCTTCTCCCCTTTTCCCGACCCTCTTCAAGGGGTGTTTGAGCCGGTCAGGATGGGTGAGTCGGTCTGGGGAGGCCAGGCCTTTGGGACAGACATAGCCTTTGTTCAGAAAACCGTCCGGGTCCCCTTTGACCTTGACAATTTCGTTATCCTTGACCCCAATCAGAAGGCCGCAGCCTCCATGGTCCATTCTCGCGCAATGCGTCTTCACCCAGCGAATGTCCTCTTCCATTTGAATAGCTTCCTTTCTTTTATGTGGTTTCACAACCAATCGCGCAGGGCAGGATGGTGCAGTCAAGCCACGATTCCTTCTAAATGGAGCGAAGCTACCCACGCACATCAAGCTCTTTCTGCTCTAACGCCCGTATCTCATCCCTGAAACGCGCAGCCTCTTCAAACTCCAAATGCTTGGCGGCCCTCTTCATCTTATTTTCAAGATCTCTTACCATCTCCCGGATAACCTCTGGTGGGAGATATTCCGCCTCATCCTCTGCCATAGCAGGTATTGGCACATAATCGGCCTCATACACAGACCCCAGGACATCTTCAATGTTTTTTTGGATGGATGCGGGTGTAATATTATGATCCCTGTTATATTCCAATTGCATCTCACGACGGCGGTTGCTTTCCTCGATGGCCCTCCGCATGGATCCTGTCATGTCGTCTGCATAGAGAAGAACAGTGCCATTAATATTTCTCGCAGCCCTGCCACACGTCTGAATAAGAGACCGCTCTGAGCGCAGGAATCCCTCCTTGTCCGCATCAAGGATGGCTACCAGGGATACCTCAGGGAGGTCGAGGCCCTCTCTCAAAAGATTGATGCCCACAAGCACATCAAAGATCCCCAGCCTAAGATCCCTGATAATGGCCATCCTCTCAATCGTCTTTATATCAGAGTGCAGATATTGTACCTTCACACCCAATTCACTGTAGTGGTCGGCCAGATCTTCAGCCATCCTTTTGGTGAGGGTTGTGACAAGAATACGTTCATTCTGTGAGACCCTTTCCCTGATCCGGCCAAGGAGATCATCCACTTGATTGCTGGCAGGCCGCACGATGATCTCTGGATCCGTAAGGCCCGTGGGCCTTATGATTTGCTCTGTGACCGATTCTGATTTTTCAAGCTCGTAGGGGCCTGGTGTGGCTGACACATAGATGATCTGTCGGACTTTGCCCGCAAATTCCTCAAACTTAAGGGGCCTGTTGTCAAGGGCTGAAGGAAGGCGAAACCCATATCGGACGAGGGTCTCTTTCCTGGATCGGTCCCCATTATACATGCCATTGAGCTGTGGAACCGTGATATGGCTTTCATCAAGGATGACCAGGAAGTGTTTAGGGAAGTAGTCGAGAAGGGTGGGCGGCGGCTCCCCAGGGGCTCTTCCCGTAAGATGCCTGGAATAGTTTTCAATGCCGTGGCAGTAGCCCATCTCAATCATCATCTCCAAATCGAAAAGGGTGCGCTCTTCTATCCGCTGGGCCTCGAGCAGCTTGTTCTGTGAGCGGAATTCTTCAACCCTCTTTTCAAGCTCCTTCTTGATGTTCTCTATGGCCCTTTCCCTGATATCGACCGTGGTCACATAGTGTGTTGCAGGATAAATGGTGATGCGATTGAGTTCCCCTGTCACCCTCCCTGTCAACGGATCTATCTCCTGGATCGCCTCTACCACGTCTCCAAAAAAATTGATGCGCACTGCGCGGTCCTCCTCGTGGACCGGATAGATATCCAGAACGTCGCCGCGCACACGAAACCTGCCCCGGTAAAAATCTATTTCTCCCCGCTCATAATGGATTTCCACCAATTTCTTTATGGCTTCTTCCCTTGGGAGGACATCATGTTTTTCCGCGTAAAGGAGAAGATTGTGATAGGCCTCAGGTGAACCAAGACCATAGATACAGGAGACGCTGGCCACAATGATCACATCTTCCCTGTCAAGAAGGGAGCGGGTGGCTGAATGCCGCATCTTGTCTATATAGTCATTGATGTGGGCATCTTTTTGGATATAGGTGTCTGTTTGAGGAATGTAGGCCTCAGGCTGGTAGTAATCGTAGTAACTGACAAAGTATTCCACGGCGTTGTGAGGGAAGAAATTCTTCAACTCTCCGAATAACTGTGCAGCCAGGGTCTTGTTGGGGGCAATGATCAGGG
>CP070840.1:517851-521807 GCA_020342025.1 Deltaproteobacteria bacterium | reverse complement strand
TCACTGCGGCGTACTTCTATGTACGCCTCATTCCTCGGGATTTCGGAAGCCTTGCATCTAGACATTTTCCATCAGCCTCTCAGAAGCCGATTTTTCGACAGTCTCCAAGGCTGTTTTCGGTAAAGTAAAGCGGTTTACCGCGACGATTTCACTGGGGTCTTCTGTTCTCTGTCGTCTGTCTTCTTTCCTCTGGAATCCACGTCCCCTTTCTCACACGCTCATGGCAATTAGGACATTCGCGAGCATGCCAGTAAATGGACATCCCACATTCCGGGCACCGGGCTTTAGCCTCTTGTTCTGCGACCCACTGCTCTAGACCCTTTTCCCGCATGTACTCCAAATCCTCGATCACATGCTCATGGTGCGAGATCCCATTGACGATATGGATATCTCTAAAATCCCTGAGCCGTTGACATGGAAACGCGTCGCATTGAAAACACCAGGAGATCTTCTTCTCCGCAGCGCACTGGCGGAACCCGTGTTTGCATACCTCACAAGTGGGGAATACAGTATCCGACAGGCAGCCATCACAACGGATCTGATCAGAAGGGACCCCGGTTTCCTTGTGAATCTTCTCCATCTCTTCAGTGTCCTTCAATCGATTTGCCAAATATCGCGGGCACGTGCCGCAATAGATCCCGCAGATCCCAACGCGTTTGCTCTCATCCTGTTCCACTGTCCATTCTCCTTGTCAGCCGTTCGCAACTCAAGGCGAGTCATAGAACTCTGGCCATCCAGTTCTTGGTTTGTCAAAACAAAAGACCTTCCCCGCCTGTCCTGTGAAATTCGAAGACTATTTCACTGGGATTGAATGCGCAGCCTATTCAACTGGGGCCTGCCCCCATCTTCCTCATTCTTTAAACCACTTGCGGTCTGCCAGCACCACAGAGGTTTCCACCTGCCGATCAGGAATGGACCAATATTTTTTCAGCAATCGATCCTTTTCTTTTGCAGATACCGATCGAAAACCACGTCTTTCATAGAAACGAATGGCCCAGTGGGCATCAGCCCACGTTCCGATTAAAATCGGGCGAGTCGTTTTCTTTCCAAGTTCAGCGAGTAACTGTCCTCCTATGCCCTGACTTTGCCTCGCAGTTCGCACATAGGCGTGTCTGATAAGGGTTACGGCTTGCACATCTTGTATACCCGCCACCCCAATCAATACTCCACCCTCCTCATATCCCCAAAACGCCACACCGCCCTCTATTTCGTGTTGAAGTTCTTCCCTCCGCATGTAAGGCTCTTTCCAACAGTCCTCGGGTATAACACCCCTGTAAGCCCTTGCCGCATCATTAATAATCGAGCAAATCGTCTCAAAGTCCCTATCGTTACACTGGCGAATCATGACACTTATAAAAGCGTAGAGCCGCAACGAAGAAAACGTCCACACCCATGATGATGTTTGGTTACCCGGCTAAAGTCAAGAAAAGTGGCAGGTACTTCTACGCTGTGCTCCTTGCCACGCCGTAATCTCTTGCCGCCCGTCCTACGCAGTAGCTTGCAACGGAGGATGGAAAGGCGGGTGACTTCTGGAATCCACGCCTCCCTTTTCACACCCGTTCAAATGCCAATGATCTGAGGCAGTGGGTAATTACTCTAGTTTTAAGTCGATACCGCGACTGGCAGCTCGCTTCACAGACCATTCGACAAAATCCTCAGGAGGCAGGTTTTGTTCCGACTCAGGCCTTCGAACTAAATGAATGGATTCTGTGGGACAAGTAACGGTACAGACACCGCATCCGATGCAAATATCAGATTGAACCGTGTAACCGCTATCCCCTTCTACAATCGCCTCAACGGGACACCGCTCCTCTGCACAGACCCCGCATTCACTGCACGTTTCTTGGTCTATCGAAGCCAAAAAATTGCTTTTGGCTAATAAATAGGGGGCCTTAAATTCCTTTAGACCTCTGAATACCCCACAGCAGCAAGGGCAGCAATTACAGACCGCAAAATGTCCTTGTTTCGTATTGTAGAATGTGTTGTGAACCAGACCTTCTTTTTCCGCGTTTTCGAGAACCTCAAGCGCCTCCTCTTTTGAGATTCTCCTGCCACCCAGCGAGAAGTAATCGTATGCGTTTTCCTCGCGGGAAAACGTAAGACAAGTTTCCAAGGGGTGCTCGCAAGGGTGGCCTTCAAGGGCACGTTCCTGCCGGCAGATACATTCCATGAGATTAAATGATTTGGCGTCCTCAATCATTTTAACGATATCTTCATACAGATGAATCTGCCCTTTAGCCTCAACCTGTATGTTGACAGGCACTGTACGGGCTATCGCAGGTTCATGGCCGCCCAGGGTCCTGAAAAGAGTGGGTGCATATTCTTCAAACAATTCAACCATTTCCTTGTCCAATCGGTACACCTGAAACTCGTAGATTCCCACCACAAAAGGGGCAAGCGCATACATTTGTGCTCCGAACATCTTGAAAGACCCGATTTGTCTATTCTTGGCCATATTGTCGAGAACAGCCCGTATCTCAGATACAGGCTTTCCGAGGCGTTCTGCCACAGCTTCAGCTGTCTCAGGATTGGGCTTCAATTTCAGAGCCATCTCCGCATCTTCAGGTGTGAATATTTTCCGAAGAATCTTAAGCTCCACACCGCTATCTGTGGCGGGATAGCCATGTGGCAGTTCGTCCAACCTTTTGGCAAGACGCTCATAAACATCAAACATAGGTCTTCTCCTTTCGAAAACTAAATTTAGTACTAGAGGTGAATAAAAAGGATGCCAGCGTTTCACCAAGCGCTTGAGTTCGGCTTGCAGGGCCTGCGGTGTTCTGGACCTATTTAGTCCATCAAAATCTCCACTAACATTGCGGGGCCGTTCAGCTAGGAGATAGATGGTCACATTTAGAGAGGATGCTCCACGTGGGACCTTTGCGGTTTAATGGTTAAACGATTTTCAAACGAAGGTTATCTTTCCTTTTCTGTTATCCCCAACCCCCTCGCCTGAAGCGCAGCTGATGGCGGGCAGGCAGTATCAACGATATTTACCCCTCGGACGGAAAATCGAATGGGTTAGAATAATATTGAAACCGACCCATAAGTCAACTCTTTTACCGCCCTGCTCCTTACTCCTCACGCCTTACTCCCTTCTCTATTTATTTCTAAACTCCCAGTTGTCGGGATTTAGGCTGTCTTTCTTGAGATAACCTTTCAGGTCCCCTTTCTTGTCGTAGATGTTCACCCTGTCCTTATCCAAGGTGTCCTTCTTGAGCCATCCTTTAGTTTCTCCGGTCTTACTCTTGATATTGGTGCGGCCCGTATCAAGATAGTCCTTGGTCAGCACGTCCCCGTCAGAGAGGCACCCCATCATAAATATTATCAAAATCCACTTTTTCATCCCTATTCACCCCCAGGCCCTTTGGTCAAAATAGTTTTAAAAGCGCTTCCCTGATTCGCACCATGGCCAGCGTGTCATACCCACAGTACTTGAGAAGATCGCTCTTTATCTGCTCTTTCTCCTCCGGTGGTGTTTTGGGATCGAGCATCCGCATGTATTCCAACCCAGCCTCCTGGCCGTCCTGAACAGCCAGACTTTGGTAGCTCATCTCTGGTATGATGGCAGGAAGCACGGATTTGAGTGAAAAAGAGCCACGGAATTCTGGATGATAGTAGCTATCCTTGATAATCTTATGTAAATCCACCAATCGATCCAAGGTGGCCAAGAGCGCCCTCCGATGTTTAGGCAGCTGCTCAGCAAGGTCCTTAATGACTTTCTCTTCAAAGTTCGTGTACATGAAGATAGATCCTTTCTTGCCAAGGGCGCCTAACAGCCTCACCGCAAGCTCTTCCCTTGGATCCTTGTCTTCCCCACAAAGATACTCCCCATGCTCGATTTTTCCGTCTTTGTGCACAATGTGATCTGACCATTGGAAGGGAATACTCTGATAGGGTCTAGTTCCTGCGTAACGGGGAATGGCAAGACCTAATGTTTCGAAATCCAAGAAGTGGAT
>CP070840.1:514580-517751 GCA_020342025.1 Deltaproteobacteria bacterium | reverse complement strand
TAAAGAAGAGTTGGAGCGTATCAGGGTCTCTGTAGAGCCCATATTGAGGGATCTTGAAAGGGTGAAACGGAAGCGCATCCGATACTGGGTCCAGAAATACCTGCTCCAGCATATGGGCGAGAAGTTTTCAGCCCTGGTCCTCGATGTTCTGAGAGGCAGGTGCCGAATCCTTCTCACCGACTTTTTGCTTGTGGGGGAAATGAAGCGAGATAATGGCCAGGACTTCTTTGAGGGGCAGAAGATCATGGTAACGGTCAAGAAGTCTGATCCATGGAATGACCTGCTGAGCTTGGAATATGCGGGGTAGTAAGTGAATGGAGAACAAACCTCTAGTTCATGTTGAGAAATATCCTGCCCAGGACAAGGGGACCTTTGCTCACCTCTGCTCGGTGCTTCAGATAACCTGAAGCCCCACACAACTCCTTTATTTGTCTGATCTCTCCAGGTTTGATCTTGTGACCGTTTATGCTCAAGAGAATGTCTCTCTTATTGTAGAGGTTTGTCTGTATCTCCTGCAGACATATTTTGTCATTCTTTGCCAGGGAAACAGCATCCCCTGGTCTTAGATAGACGTGCTTGTTATCGTTGACCTTCAAGATCAGGTACTCCATCCGCGGCGGGGTGAGCCTGATGGCCATCCGACCTATGACATTAGCTCCCTTAGAGGTAATGACTTCATAGAATTCCCCCTTCTTGTGCAGGGAATACCGATTGATAAGGTCTGCTCCCGTATCGATGACATATCCCCTATCCTCTCCCGTATTGTTATTCCAGTCTCCAACAAATCCCTTAAAGTTGACCGTGATTCCGGATTCGTCAGGGAATGATGGGAGAATGTCCACAATTTTAAGTTTGTCTCCCTTGACTAAATCAAGCGTCTCTCCATCAGAAAGAAGAATTCGGTGACCCTTTGTTTCAACCACAAAATAGTCTAACTTTGCAGGCCTGCTCTCTACCCTCTCTCCCCCGAGTCTCTTCTTGGAGATTTTTAAGGGAATCTCAGCAAATATATGGTTATCCTTTCTTACGATGATGCTCGTATTCCTGAAAACCACAAATTCTCGTCTATAATCATTCAGGTCCCCGTATCCAAGAATATCCAGACTCAGCCCCCTCTCATAGTTGGACTCGATGTGGGACACATGAATGGAGTCTCCTGCTTGCAGTTCCAACACTTGATTCTCTTTTACAACTATTGGAATTTGGCCATTAATGGAAACAACTAAATATTTTAAGAGTGGTGGATCCAGGACGAGGCCAGGTGATTCTGGGATGATGCCAAAAATCTCCTTAAAGGCATTAATAACGAGATTGTGGTACCGGACCTTCAGATCAATGGAGGGCAAAAACTTTGAGGTTTCCACTCCAAAGGCAGGGATGTGGTGTTCTGTGAGGGCGTAATAAGTGGCTGATTTTCGCTGTTCACCATGAGGGCTGTCTTTGTCACCCGTTTTGGTATTCATGAAGTGAAATTTGTGCAGTTCGTTTTCGATATGGGGGTTGACTTCATCAAGGACTTTTTGGGCCATTTCCTCCAATTTGATCACTCTGTTGTTCCCGGGAACCGTGTATTCACTGCAGTCAGCAATGATGGTCTGGCCAAAGCGCATGGGATTGCGCCACTTGTTTATGTGTTTGGGATAGTAATAACCCATTCCATCGTGCAGGTTTAAGAGGTAATCGCTTTCACTGATCAGTTTTTTCAATATGGTAACGATCTTGTCTTCTATGCTATTGGCGGTGTCACCATTGGTAAACTTCCTGTTCATGTCCCCATGGGGTCCCCTTTGATTTAAAATGATGGAATAGAAATTGGCCCGCGGTACCACAACAAGATTCCCTTTGGCGAGGCTCATGTCCGCGTAGAGATCCGCCGACAGGAACCCTCCTGGCTCATTCCCCTGTATACCGCCTATGAGCATTAAGGTTTTTCCTGGCTGTTTTCCATATATTTTGTATACGTTCAGTTCATAGGCCGTGTTGGGGAAATAGACGATATGCTCCTTCTTGGAAAATCCGGAACTGGGAAAGATGAGAAAATGGCACAGCATGATGCAGAAAGCGAGGAAAAAACCTCTTGTAAAAGGTTTGGGATCAGGATACATGGCTCACCTCAAATTCCCTTTCCAAGATGAGCAGGCCCGACTGATCGTATACGAGGACCTTGAGGGCTGTAGGGGGTTCGGAATTGGGTGTTAAATAAAATCTACCATGGACCGGTTTAAATCGCTGGATGAGAAAAAGCTGCCCGCGCCGAAAATTTACGGGCATACCTTCCTCCAACTGCACTCTTGGAAATGTCCATTCAGGCGGCGAATTGGGATCATTGCCCATGGCGATCAAATGGATATAGCCACCCACAGCAGTTTCTCCCGGATTCATGTTGACCAACTTGAACTCCACGCTCATCCTGCCGCCTTCCTTCTGGATGATCATGTCTTTGATATCCACCGCCCCTATGGGTTTCGCGTCCTCTTCGCTTCCTATAGCTGGGCCCTCTGTATCCGTTATGACAGTTTCTTCCCGAATAATTTCAACCTTTGGACTGGCACTCTTCTCCTTTATGTACTCATCCACAAGGTTCGCACTCTTCTCTTTTTGCGGCTTGTTAGGCTCTTCCAGGTGACGTATGTAATCCTCAAGCAAGGTTACATGTTGTCGGAATCTGCGAAGGTCTTTTTGCCCTTGGATAATCTCTTTTTCTAGCTGTTCTATCTTAGTTGACTGTGTCCTTTTTCCACGGTACAGCTCAATGTAGTTGTTGATGATGAAAGCAGAGAAGGGAATGTAAAGGATAAAGAAAAGTATGGCCCAAAAAGCAATGTGCGGGGAGATCTTGAAGGAGCGTACGCGTCCCAAGCTCCTGATGATCATGATCGTCATGCGGTTCCCATCGTGGGGCGTCTTTTTTACGGGCGGGATTTCTGAATGAGTTGGTGCCATTCCTCTTCCTTGATCTTCCAATGCTCACCCCTTTTGACAAGGAGAAGATTCTTGAGGCCGAAATCTTGGTATTCATCGGCCTGATAGTTCTGTTTGAAGGTGACCTTGGCCGTCCATTTGGAGACTTGTACGATACTCATGTCCATAACTTCTACTTTTACCGAGTGGTATCTTTCATTCAATCTCTGCCTGTGTTCTTTCCAAGCCTCCAGGTCCATACCCCGGGAT
>CP070840.1:510189-514480 GCA_020342025.1 Deltaproteobacteria bacterium | reverse complement strand
TAGCGGCGGCGGGTGGTGAATCATATTAACGATTGGGGTTCCTTAAGGAAGGCATTTAACATGAGGCTAGTGCGCTGTAGCATAAATTTCAATACTAGAAGATTGTGTCTTCCCATCCAATGAGCGATGCCCAGTGGAATTTTTTTTGAGATATCGTCTTTCAGGAACAGGCCATCACTCCATACGATAGGAATATATGATACAGTACGCTAGTGTACTTCAGCAAGGGGCCACTTTCTTGTCAAAATAGTCCCTGACTTGTTTGATGGCACAGTACTTTCCGCACATGGTGCAAACATCGCCCTCACTGGGCGGGTTCTCTTCCCTGAGTCTTCTCGCCTTTTTCGGATCAATCGCAAGTTCCATCTGCGTCTCCCAGTCCAGATTCTTTCTTGCCTCAGACATCTTCCTGTCTCTCTCCATGGCGAGTTTATGTCCCCGCGCAATATCCGCTGCGTGGGCCGCGATCTTTGTCACAACGACGCCTTCTCTCACATCCTCCACGCCAGGCAGACAGAGATGCTCCGTTGGGGTTACATAGCATAGAAAGTCGGCGCCTGCCTCTCCAGCCACAGCCCCTCCTATGGCACAGGCCACATGATCATGGCCAGCGGCCACATCGGTGACCAGGGGCCCCAGCACATAAAAGGGGGCATGATGACACAACTGTTTCTGCAACAAGACATTCGCTTTTATCTGGTTTAAGGGGACATGCCCTGGCCCCTCAATCATAACCTGCACATCTTTTTCCCAGGCCAACTTGGTCAACTCTCCAAGGGTCATCAGTTCATGGATCTGGGCCCTGTCCGTGGCATCGGCCAGGCACCCTGGTCTTAAGCCATCCCCAAGACTGAGCGTTACGTCATACGCTTTTACGATGGACAGAAGTCTATCATAATACTCGTAAAGGGGGTTTTCCCTGTCATGATGCAACATCCAAGTGGTTAAGAAGGATCCCCCTCGGCTCACAATATCTGTCACGCGACCTTGCCTCTTCAACTGCTCCAGGGCTGCCCTGGTCAGTCCGCAGTGGACGGTTATGAAGTCAACCCCATCGGCAACCTGCTTTTCAATGACCTGGAATATGTCGTCCACTGTAAGGTGAATCAATCCTCCTCGTTCTTCACCCGACTCCACCACAGCCTGATAGATGGGCACTGTCCCCACCGGAACCTTTGAAGCCTCTAAGATCTTTCTGCGGCATAAGTCAATATCACCGCCCGTGGACAGATCCATGATCGTATCTGCCCCCGCCTCTATGGCCACCTCTAATTTACTCAGCTCCTCTTCGAGTATGGCTCTGTCAGAAGACGTCCCTATGTTCGCGTTCACCTTGATGAGCAAACCTTCACCGATGCCACAAGGCACCAGGCCCACATGCTTTACATTGGCAGGAATGACCACCCTCCCTTGAGCAACCCTATCCCGAAGGGCCACCACGTCCACCTGCTCTTTTTCAGCAACCACTTCCATCTCAGGGGTGACGACACCTGCTCTGGCTTTTGCTAACTGCGTCATAATTTTATTTATTCCTCAATTACAAATGATTAGACTTATGAAGTGACCTGCCCGCCAATGCCTCTCTTTGTACAGGGTATCAAAGCCCACCTAAATATAGAATTGAGCGTGGACAAGGGCACTACTGCCAAATGGCTCTAGCAGGCCACACCCTACACACTTATGGATAATCATCCCGGACGTACAGCCCCATCACCTTTTCCGCAAGGATAGCCCCTCTCTATGGCACCCCGGGTAAAATCATGGGCAAGTTCTGTCGCCCTTTTCACATCATTTTCCAAGGCGAGGAAGGTTGCCAGGGCGGAGGAAAATACGCACCCACTTCCATGGGTATGCCCAGCTCTTATCCTCGAGCCAAAGAAATGGTGGATGTCTCTGCCATCATAAAGCAGATCCACACATTCCCCTTTCAAATGTCCTCCTGTAATGACCACATCCGGTCCCAAGGCCTTGATCGCTCTTGACGCCTCTTCCATCTCTTTCACGTTCCTCACGCGTCTGCCCGTCAATATTTCCGCCTCGTCCAAATTGGGTGTAATGACGCTGGCCAAGGGTAACAAGGTGTCTTTTAGTAGAGGAATCGCTTCGGCATCCAGTAACCTGTGCCCCGTTGATGCCCTCAGGACCGGATCCACGACCAAACGGGGCATGCCATATTTCTTGATCACCCTCGCAACTCCTTTAATAGCTGCACCCGTCAACAACATCCCAATCTTTGTGGCATCAGGACGGATATCTTCAAAAACGCGCTCAATCTGCTTGGAGATGAAATTTGCCGGGATCTTTTGGATAGCAGCTATACCCAGGGAATTCTGAGCGGTTACAGCGGTGATGGCGGTTAGAGCGTGAGCACCAAGACTGGTGATGGTCTTTATGTCTGCCTGGATCCCAGCCCCTCCACATGAATCAGAACCTGCTATGGCCAATATGTACTTCAATGCCTTAGAAGATCTATCCTCCCAGGCCGAAAATCAGAGGATTACGAGTATCAGTTGATTTAACCCTAACACATGGAGTGATGGAGTGCTGGAGTAATGAATACTAAATTCAGGAAAAGCTATTCCTCATAAAGCCAACCCTCCATTACTCCATTTCTCCACTACTCCAGCATTTCATATAGGGCTTAGCCCATACCTCAAGCTAACAACCGGCCTGTGGACTGTCAACCAAAATATCCCCTTTTATCCAGCTGCATGAAAGCCCGCCAAATTCCAATTTGGACCATATGTTTATCCGTAGGATTTGGGCGCCAAATGGCCCAAGGTGGGTCATGACATGAGAACGCAGATTATTAACAACAGTGGATGTATGACAGCAGCAGGCTTTGTTCGATTACCAGAGATATTTGAGCGTGTAATAGATCAATTTCTGATATTCGATGATTACTTCCCTCAGATATCTTCTCTTTTTCCACCAATCTGAGGGCTTGAAATCCGAATAGGGAGAGGGAAGCATCAGAATCCGCACGTCATCTTTCTCAAGGACCTTCCTGAAAGTGAGCCAGGTACGCCTGCAATGGTAGGGGGTTGTGATGATGAGGAGTGAGTGGTAATCGCTCTTCATGACGAGCTCCCTAACCAAGGTGGCTTCGTCAAATGTGCTTTTCGATGAACGTTCACTTGTAAGAAACGCCGACCGTGGGATTCCCAGTCTTTCAAGAAGATTGACCATGAGATCCACGCTCTCGGGATAGTCAACGCCCCTTTCCTTGAGCAACGCATAACCATCCGGAGGCACCTCCCTCGCCATAAAGATCCGAGGGGCAAGTCCTTTCTGATATGCATCTGCCACAGCAAGCCCTCTGTCCACATTTCCGCCTGCCAAACAGACGATGAGGTCAGATTTTTGGGGTGGATGCTCCACGATAAGGTACCTGCCGAGATGCGTAAGAATAGGGGTATGGTAATAGGAAAAAAGGACGTACAGGAGGGCCAACAGAAAAAAGAGCCATTTCAACAGACCCACCCTGCCCATCTTTTTCCTTTCAGGCTCTATCGGTGTGGAATCCTGAAAGGCATCTGCTTGATGATCATACCGATCCATATTTTCCAGATCGTCTGACATTTATCGACCTCTTCAACATTATGTGAGGAATTCTCTGGAAAATCAATAGAACATCTTTGAGCTATCGAGAATTAGAGTCACAGGCCCGTCATTGACCAGATGCACATCCATCATCTCTTGGAATTCACCCGTCGCTATCCTCAGGCCTTTCCCCCTGAGAACCCCGACAAAATGCTCATAGAGCGCCCTGGCCTTTTCAGGTCTGGCAGCCCGAGTAAACGATGGCCTTCGCCCCTTACGACAGTCTCCCCAGAGGGTAAATTGCGACACCACGAGCACGCCTCCTTCGATCTCAATGAGGGAAAGGTTCATCAACCCCTGCGCATCTGAAAAAATCCTCAAATGTGCAACCTTGTTGGCCAGGTACTCACAATCCTTTTCTGAATCATCCTCCCCCACCCCAAGGAGAACTAAGAGCCCTGGACCTATTTCTCCCACGGTCCTTCCCTCCACCTCCACTTTAGCCTCCTTAACCCTTTGAACAACGGCTCGCATTGGCCCTCCCTCCCAGTTTACCCTCTGACTTAGACGCACCGGTTATGGCACATGCATCACCTTTATTCTCAAGAACACACACGAGACTGTCGAAAACCAGCTTCTGAGAAGCTGATGGAAAATGTCCAGATGCAAGGCTTCCGAAATCCCGAGGAATGAGGCGTACATAGATGTACGCCGCAGTGACGAGGGATAAGGGTAACGCGGCAGATGG
>CP070840.1:505343-510089 GCA_020342025.1 Deltaproteobacteria bacterium | reverse complement strand
CCATAAGGGGAATGATCAATAAGGTCTCTTTCATGGTTCGGATTGAGGTTTGAGTGAAGGGAAAACGCTCATGAAAGTCCACGATATTGCCCCGTTGGAAGGCGCGAGGACGAAGAGAAAGAGGGTCGGGAGGGGTCCCGGCTCCGGCCACGGCAAAACATCATGCCGAGGACATAAAGGGCAGAAGTCTCGGTCTGGTGGAGGCATACCCCCCGGCTTTGAAGGCGGGCAGATGCCCCTTCAGAGGCGGCTTCCAAAGCGAGGGTTTACCAATATCTTTAAAAAACATTATGCCCTGATCAATGTGAGAGACCTGGAAAGGTTTGCACCTGACGCTGATCTGGATACAGAGGCCTTGAGGAAAGTGGGTCTGGTGAAAAAGGTGAAAGACAAGGTTAAGCTCTTAGGGGACGGAGAGATATCACACCCTGTCACCATCAAAGTGCACAAGGTAAGCAAAACGGCAAAAGAGAAGATCGAGGCCGCTGGCGGCAAGGTGGAGATAATTTGAAAGATTTCCGTACCAAACAAGGGTGGAGATAGGCAGAAGTGCTTGGCGGCTTTCAAAATATCGGTAAGATTCCAGAACTAAAAAAGAGGATTATTTTTACCCTCTTTATGCTGGCCGTGTACCGCGTGGGATGCCACATCCCCACGCCGGGCATAGATGGTGCGGCGTTGTCCGCCTTTTTCAGCGAACGGCAGGGAACATTGTTCGGCCTTTTCGATATGTTCTCAGGCGGTGCCCTCAGCCAGATGTCTGTCATGGCCCTGGGGATTATGCCCTATATCAGCGCCTCCATTATCCTGCAGCTCTTGACGGTTGTCGTACCCCATTTGGAGAAACTGAAAAAGGAAGGTGAACAGGGACGAAAAAAGATCACCCAATATACCCGGTATGGTACCGTTATACTGAGTGTCGTCCAGGGCTTTGGGATAGCCGTGGGGCTTGAAAGGATGTCCAGCCCTGGGGGCGCCATGGTTGTGCCTATTGGGGGCTGGGGTTTCCGCCTTCTCACCGTTGTCACCCTCACCGCCGGGACAGCCTTTCTGATGTGGCTTGGCGAACAGATCACCGAGAGGGGCATAGGGAATGGCATATCCCTTATCATATTCTCGGGAATAGTGGCGCGGTTCCCTTTGGCCGTGGCCAATACCTTTAGGCTCATGGGTACTGGGGAAATTACACCTTTTTTTATGGCCTTGCTCCTCGCTCTAATGATAGCCGTGGTGGGTTTCATCGTTTTCGTAGAGAGGGGGCAGAGGCGGATTCCCGTTCAGTACGCAAAAAGAGTTGTTGGGAGGAGGATGTATGGAGGGCAGAGCACCCACCTGCCTCTAAAGGTGAACACCGCGGGTGTGATTCCACCCATATTCGCCTCATCCATCATCATGTTTCCAGCAACCATCGCAAACTTTTTGAACGTGAAAGAGCTCCCTTGGCTGGAGACCGTGGTCAACTTCCTGAATCCAGGGCATATTGTCTATATCCTCATTTATGTGATCTTTATCATCTTTTTCTGCTACTTCTATACCGCAGTCACCTTTAATCCAGTAGATGTGGCAGACAACATGAAGAAATATGGGGGGTTTATTCCGGGTATAAGGCCGGGTAAGAATACGGCCGAGTATATTGATAGACTCCTGACAAGAATAACTTTCTCGGGTGCCATCTATGTTTCTGCCGTCTGTGTTCTACCCCATTTGTTGATCAGTAAGCTGAATGTGCCCTTCTACTTTGGGGGGACAGCACTTTTGATCGTGGTCGGTGTTGCTATGGATACGTCCAACCAAATTGAATCCCATATGCTGACACGGCACTATGAAGGATTCATGAAAAAGGGTCTGGGTAGGGTCAGGTAACTGGGGTTAAGGGTTCTTTAGGGATTTGGCCCCTTGGAAAATCGATCATGGCTAAGGAAGAGGCTATACGGGTAGAAGGGACGGTTGTTGAGACATTACCCAATGCCATGTTTAGGGTGGAGCTAGAAGGTGGACATCGTGTCCTCGCGCATATCTCTGGCAAAATGAGAATGCATTATATAAAAATAATTCCCGGGGATAAGGTCTCACTGGAATTGTCTCCCTACGATTTGAGCAGAGGGAGGATTATATACCGGGGCACGGGGAAATAGCATATTTTTGATGAACTGGGATATTTGAGCCATGAAAGTTAGATCTTCTGTTAAAAGAATCTGCAAGAAATGTAAGATCATAAAACGCAAGGGGACTGTGCGTGTAATATGTGAAAATCCCCGTCACAAACAAAGACAGGGTTGAAAGGAGCTAAGGATTGGCTAGAATAGCGGGCGTTGATCTGCCAAGGGGTAAGAGAATTGAAATAGCCTTAACGTATATTTACGGCATAGGCCGAAGCAGTGCCCAGAGGATTCTCACCGAAGCGGGAGTGGACTGGCATACCCCATCAGACCAACTTAAAGAGGAGCAGATAACGGGGATTAGAAAGATCATCGACGAAAAATTTAAAGTAGAAGGTGATCTAAGGCGTGAAGTATCCATGAACATCAAGAGGTTAATGGATCTGGGGGCTTACCGTGGTTTGAGACACAGAAAGGGTTTGCCGGTTAGGGGCCAGAGAACCAGTACCAATGCGAGAACAAGAAAAGGTCCTCGTAGGTCTGTTATGGGCAAAAGGAAAAAATCGTAGCTTGAGGAAGGGGAATGGCAAAGACAACAAAAAGGGTGAGTAAGGCAAAAAGAGACAAGAAAAATGTCCCGACAGGTATTATTCACATCCGATCTACTTTTAATAATACGATAGTCACCATTACGGATAATGACGGAAATGTGATCGCCTCCTCGAGTGCCGGCAGGCAGGGATTCAAAGGATCAAGGAAGAGCACGCCTTTTGCTGCTCAGTTGGCGGCACAGGATGCCCTAAGACAGGCTATGGAACAGGGAATGAGGACGGCAGAGGTGAGGGTGAAGGGTCCTGGTGTGGGCAGAGAGGCGGCACTGAGGGCCCTGCAGGTTGACGGCTTCTCCATTAGTGTTATAAGGGATGTCACACCGATTCCGCACAATGGGTGTCGACCTCCTAAGCGACGAAGGATATGAGTGCAGTGAGCTAAAGTGATCTAAATTGCCTAAAGTGAACTAAAGTTGAAAGAGAAGAGTAATTTTAGGCATTTTAGACACTTTAGGCACTTTAGTTCACTTGTTGATGATTTATTTAAAACAGAGGAGACACGATTTTGGCCAGAGATACAGGCTCATCATGTAGATTATGCCGACGTGAGAACTTGAAGTTGTTTCTAAAGGGGGATCGGTGCTACGGAGACAAGTGCGCGTTTGAAAGAAGACCTTATCCACCGGGCCAGCATGGTCAGAGACGGGGCGGGAAACTTTCAGATTACAAATTACAGCTAAGAGAAAAACAAAAGGTGAAAAGGATCTACGGCGTTTTGGAAAAGCAGTTCAGGAGATATTATTACCGTGCTGAAAAACAGAAGGGAATTACAGGTACGAACCTATTGATCCTCCTGGAGTGTAGATTGGATAATGTGGTATACAGAATGGGTTTTGCTTCTTCCAGGAAACAGGCACGACAGCTCATCAGGCATTCCCATTTCTTGGTCGTTGACAAAAAGGTCAACATTCCTTCGTATCAGGTAAAAGTTGGTGATGTGATTCAGGTGAGAGAAGGGAGCAGAAAGGTGCCAGCCTTTATAGAGGCGCTAGAGACAGTGGTCAGAAGGGGCATTCCGGAGTGGATGGAAGTGGATAAAGAAAATTTCAGGGGCACTTTAAAGGCTCTGCCCAATCGTGAAGAGCTCACCATGCCTATTCAGGAACAACTCATCGTGGAGTTGTATTCCAAATAGGAATGAACAAATCTAATAGCTTTTGGCCATTTGGACCGTATAGGGGGATTTCCTTGACAAATTTAAAAGCAAGAAATTGGCGGGAACTGATTAAACCGAAAACCATCGTCATCGATGAGGATAGCCGGACAAGAGCCTATGGCAAATTCGTGTGCGAACCCCTTGAAAGGGGTTTTGGCATTACCATCGGCAATTCCTTGAGACGCATTTTGCTCTCTTCGCTGCAAGGGGCGGCTATCGTCTCTGTCTCCTTCGATAACGTGGTTCATGAATTCACCACGATCCCAGGCGTCATAGAGGATGTGACGGATATTATTCTAAATCTAAAAGAAACAAAACTGAGACTCGTCGACGCGGAAAAGGCGGTGATTCGTTTGTCCAAGAAAGGAGAGGGTGTCGCTACGGCGGCCGATATAGAGAGCGACGGTTCAGTGGTGATTTTGAATCCGGAACAACATATTGCTACCCTCAACAAGGAGGGCAAGCTCAATATGGAAATGGTTGTAAAAATGGGAAAGGGCTATGTGCCAGCAGAAAAAAATAAGGGCAGAAATCAGCCCATTGGCGTTATACCCATCGATGCCATTTTCTCGCCCATTCAAAAAGTCAATTACGTGGTCACCAATGCAAGGGTAGGGCAGATCACCGACTATGACAAGCTCACCTTGGAGGTGTGGACGGATGGCAGTATTTTTCCCGAGGATGCGGTGGCATATGGTGCGAAGATCCTAAAAGAGCAGATGTCCCCCTTCATCAACTTTGAAGAAGAGCCCGAACCTCTGGAAGAGGAAATAGAAGTAAAGGAAGAAAGGCTCAATGAGAACCTATTCAGACCCGTGTCAGAACTGGAGTTATCCGTTCGTTCGGCCAATTGTCTAAAGAATGCCAATATTAAGCTGAT
>CP070840.1:499361-505243 GCA_020342025.1 Deltaproteobacteria bacterium | reverse complement strand
TCGCTGAAACCGCCCGGAACCAGGTCGATAAATGCCTCGAATAAGCCTTGGCTGACCAGGTCCACGGCCGCCTTCTCACCCAATCCAGTGGCATGGAAGGAGATGATATTGTAATCTTCTTCCAGGAGTTCTCTTACGTAATGGGCGCCCTTGTCGCAGAAGCCAAATTCGGTGATAGCAATAGAGGGTTTGTCTGCCTCTGGGGATGGCTCCAATTCCTCAACCATACCGCATATGGCACCGGCGCCATTCACCATCAGATTCCTCACCAGGGGATTTAGGCCCACCGTATCTACCACACTGTGCATCACAGTGATGTCCCTGACCCCAAAATAATCCGCCATCTTCTTCGCATAGGCTGGCATGGCCGCTACGCTGGAAATGAGGATCTTAGGCATTCCGAATGGCAATTGTTTCATGGCAGAGAGGGTGATGAATGTCCCCGTCATCCCGCCGACAGCTATAATCCCTTCCAATTCGCCGGCCTGGTAAAGATCCATCAGCCTCTTACCCAGGCCTGTGGCCATAATCGACGTGGCCTTGTCCCTCTCTTTGCCCAGCATCTCCCTGATCGCATCTATGGTTGTTCCACCCGCTTTAGCCAGGTCTTTGCAGGAGATCTCCGCTTGTAGGGAGGAAGTGATCGCACCTGTACCTATGGTGATATCAATCAGGATCGCTTTATGTCCTCGTCTCTCTATGTGTTCCTTTATTATGCTCAGGCCCTGTTCCCGCTCATCAAGCATGCCAACTACTGCAATCCCCATGGCTAACCTCCCAACTTAAGAAGTGATTAGGATTTCCTGGCTTTAATACTTGCCCTGAATCTCTCCCAAAATTCCTTGTCACTATCCTTCCACGCGGCCCCCCATCTCTTCTCAAAATAGGAGGAGGGCAACCTCTCTTGCCAGGGCCCCCATGGACTTTTCTTCTCTTTTTTGGCGTTTAATATATCGACCAAGAAAGTTGTAATATTCTTCATCTCCTCCTTGGGGAGGTAAGAATCGGCTCCTTCTTTTATGGATTTGACCAGATTGTCAGGGCTGAATGCGTGGGCGGTCAACATGACGGTCGTTATGCTCCTTTTTCTGGCCGTTTCCAGAAGCTTGTAACCGTTAACGCCCATAATATCCAGAATCGCCAAATCGAAATCCTCCGATTCCAGGAGCTTTCTGGCTTCATCAAATGTGGAAGCCTTTCTCACATCGCAGACGGAGAGTAATTCTTCCAAAACATCTAAAACATCAGGCTCATCATCCACGATGAGGATCTTCTTGCCCGCCAATATGTTTTCATCTGACATGATCCGGTCTCCTCACTTACCCATAACCTTCATTCGAGCGGGACAGGCTTTATTCGGCCGAGTCTCGGTCGAATAAAGCCTGTCTTTGTCCGCGTCCGCTTGTGGTTACTCAAGTCCCAATTCGCTCCAGCGGGCCTGGACTTTTTTGACCATTTCAGGATCCAACTCGATTCTGATAGGCTTATTTTCCCAATCATAGGGAATGGTCGCATCAAGAAGGAGACGGCCCGTTATCCACCGCTGATCAATGGGCAGGGAGGGATCCAGGGGCGTGGAGCGACCTCGTTTAATGACCTGGGCGCGATTGGGTTGAAAGCGGAAGGCCAGGGCGTACAGGACCCTGGGAATGTCCCAGGGATCGATGTCGTCGTCCACCACGATGACCGTCTTGAGGCCGTAAGCCCCCATTTCAGTGGATATGGCGGCGGTTAGAACCTGATTTGCATGGCCCGGATACATCTGTGTCACGGAAATGATGGCAATGAACCTTCCCGCTGCCTCCGGGGGACAGTAAACGGCCTTGATTCCGGGAATCCTCATGTCAGTAAGCTGCTGCCACAGGGTGGAGCCGTACGCAAGGGCCAGGCACATGTGGGTGTCGGTGACAGCCCGGCCCACCGTCGTGGACATGAAGATGGGGTTGTTCCGATGGGTGATGCAGTTTACCTTGATAAAATTCCGTGGGTTAGCCCCTACCCCTGAATAGTAGCCTGTGTATTCGCCGAAAGGCCCTTCATCCAGAAACTCATCAGCATCCACCTCGCCCTCCACGACGATTTCCGCCCCGGCAGGGACGATCAGGTCGTTGGTCTCGCACTTAACGACCTCGATGGGCTCGCCGCGGATCGAGCCGGCCAGATCATACTCCGACTCAAATGCGGAGAACCTGGCGCCGCCCATGACAAACATGATGGGATCCGTGCCCACAACGACGGCCACCGGCATGGGTTTGCCCATGGCCTGGTACTTTTTGAGCATGATATCTGCGTGTTTTCCCTTGATGAACTGGGTCCCCAGGATATTCTTCTCGAGCAGCTGGAGCCGATATGTCCCGATGTTAACCCACTCCGAGTCCGGATCTCTGGTAATCACGGCATGAGCTGTCCCGAAATAACGCCCCCCATCCCTGGGAAAAAACTTGGGCACAGGAAATTTAAACAGGTCAATCTCGTCCCCCGTGATCTTGTTTTCCTTGCACGGCCCAGTCTTTAACAACTTAGGTGGGATCTTCCTGCTCCCTATTTCCACCCAGTGCCTCATGATCTCAACGAGGGGGGTCTCTTTGGGCATACCCATGATAATGGCGAGCCTTTCTGTGGTCGTGCAGGTGCTGGTGATAATGGGCCAGTCAGAGCCCTTTACGTTCTCAAAGAGGAGCGCGGGTCCCTTTTGCTCCTCATTGAGCTTGGCAATATGGGAGAGCTCCAGATCCCAATCTACTTCCGCTTTGATCCTGTGAAGCTGCCCCTCCTCTTCGCATTTGGCAATAAAATCCCTCAAGTCTTTCATGTCCTACTCCTTTCTAAAAATAAAATCCAAAGATCGATATGCCTCTTTAAGAATATGTTGGAGCGCCCATAATCGACCGGCAATTTCCCTGATTTTGAGCGCAGACATCCTCTTTGTGGCACCAGTGGGATTCTTCGGTATTCAAGATTTGATCTTTATCGTGGATAATGCCTTTTCCATCAGTAGCTCATACCCACTCTTTTTGCCGAGAACGGATTCCTTTTCGCGCTGACTCCACACGGTCTCTGGTCGGGCTTGAACAATAAACATGTTCTCGGGGAAAGGCATGTCCTTATCAATGGCCCACTCGATATCCATAGGACGCCCGTAATGGGCTTCAATCTCTTTCCCCATCCTTACGAGCGCTTTGACTTCCTCATCCTCCACGCAGCATGCATCCTGCTTGTTGGGATCCACATCCGCGTTGACCACTTCTCCTTTGCTTGGGTCAAAGATACATTCAATGTGCTTGTTCGATATGGTCTTTTCGCTGGCCTCCATGAGCACTTTGTCTACGACAAATTTATCAGGGTTCACGGACCCTGACACGACTGTCTCGCCCAGTCCCCAACTCCCTTCAATGACCACCTTCGATGGGTCACCATCGGTGGGGTTAATGGTAAACATCACCCCTGCTGCCTTTGAGTTGACCATTTTCTGTATGCCCACGCTGATCAACACCTTTTCATGGGGAAAATTATTCTTGATCCTGTAACTGATGGCACGGGGTGTAAACAGGCTGGCCCAGCACTTCTGAACGCTTTCACCCACCTGAGCTGCCCCTTGAACCCAGAGATAAGTTTCTTGTTGCCCAGCAAAGCTGGCCGTGGGCAGATCTTCAGCCGTGGCGCTGGAGCGAACTGCCACAGGAACATTATCAGAACAGCATTCTCTGCAAAGATCTGAATAACCGTTTTCAATCGCCATCTGAAGTTCATCAGACATGGAGCCACCATTGATCATTCTTCGAACTTCGTCCGCCGCCTTATTGAGAGATTCCACATCATCGGTGTTGACGTCAGCGAGAATGCTATAGATCTTATCTTTGATTCCAGTCTCGGTTATGAAACTCAAGTAGCTCTCGGTGGTCACGGCAAATCCCGGTGGGACGCGGATGCCAGCCTTGATCATCTCTCCCAAGCTAGCATTTTTACCACCCACCAAAGGAAGAGAACCCTTGTCCACCTTCTCAAAGTTAAGGATGTAATCCATATGGATCTCCATAATTGGATCTTCGGAGTATCGCTTCTTCAGGAGTATTGGGGTGTTTGCCCGCCTTGGGGCGAATCACCTCATCCCCTCCACAAAGTCTGAGCCAGGGAGTACCGGAGTAATGGGTGAAATCTTCTGTGCACAGCTCCATTACTCCAGTACTCTCTCCGAGGCGTAGGCTCTCCGAGCCGGAGGCCATTACTCGATTCTCTTACTTCCCTGCTCTTTTCACAATGGTGACGACACCCGTGTCACCATCAACCCTCAAAATGTCGCCGGTCTTGATGACCGATGTGGCAACACCCGTGCCGGTCACTGAGGGGACCCCATACTCCCTGCACACAATAGCCGCATGGCAGGTCAGCCCACCGATGTCCGTAACCGCAGCCTTGATCTTCCCAAACACGGGAGCCCATGAGGGGTTGGTATTGGGACAGACCATTATCTCTCCGGGTTGAAGATCTAAAATCTCCCCAAGCAGCTTGAGTACCCGTGCCGGGCCCTCAACAACGCCCGCCGAAGAGGCAAAGCCCTTGAGCTCTGAGACATCTTCACCCGCTGGTGCTTCCACACCTTTGAGCCATTCTTTCACTTTGTCCGTGGTAATACCCCACAGCATAATGGTGAAAGGCTCGGCCACTTCTTCGGGTGGTACACCTAAGGCAGGTATGGGATTCATCTTGCTTGCCGCCTCAAGAATCTTTCTTCGCTTTTGAGCCGTGGTTTTATAGTACTGACCTCTGGTGGGCACATCCACGCCCAACGCCCAACTGATTGCCAGCTCGCTGAGGAGCTGAGGAATTTCATAGCGGTTGAACATAAATATGTCGTCCACTTCATTGAGCATCCCATTATTGACAAGGAGGCTTCCAAATTCCTTTATTTTTCGGAACCATATGGTGTGAAACCAGTGCTCAACCCAGAAGAGGTGGTCCTCCGCATACCTGTAAATAGTTCGAATGGTGTTGTAGGCGTCGTTGAAAGACTTCTTGTCTTCGTCCGTCTTTATCAGGTTCATGTATTCTTTAACAATCTGATCCCTCTGTTTCTCGATCTCATCCAGGGAGCGCTCAATGTTTTCTCCGTTATCTAGACGCTCCAAATAGCTCTTGATATAGCTATAAGGGACCTCAGGCATCGTGATCCAGCTTCCTTCATAATGAAACCAACCACTTCCGCAAGATACATAGAACCACGGGTCTGTGGACTTAGCATATTCCTCAAGCCACCCTTTGCCATCGGGGATCTTGTTCATTTCCTTTATCTTATCCTTCACAGAAACATCCTTTTTGAGAATATCGGCCACACCGCGTGAGTCACGCGCCAATCTGGCTAATCGACAAAGCTCTTCTTCTGGGCGAAACATGGAGACATAGGCGCCGGCCACCATCTTGCCGATGGCGCTTTCACTGATGCCCGGAAATAGCTTCCTGCACACATCGGCGAACATAAGATAGGCTAGATAGGTCAGGTTGAGCATCTCGAAATGATACTGCCAGCCCTTGAACATTTGATTGACCAGTTTGTCGAAGGCCTCGATGAGCTCATAGGTCACATAGTAGCCTTTAGGTGCGGGAAGTACCTCCTCTTCGGGAACGAATTTGGGAAGTTCCTGTGGAACCTTCACGGCTTCCATCTCTTCACCTAAGGCCTTAAACTTGGTCAGCCATTTGTCCCACAGTTCATCATAGTGCTCAAATACATAGAAGACCCTCTTCTCAAAGAGTTGGGCCTTCTCACCGATGACCGCCTCTGGTGGTGGCGCAAGGGCACAGATATACATGTAGCATCCCACCATTCTGTGAGCGATACCTTGAGCCGGTGGTATACAAAACACCCGGGTTGTATACTGAGAGAG
>CP070840.1:495437-499261 GCA_020342025.1 Deltaproteobacteria bacterium | reverse complement strand
CTCGACCAGTTTGGGAGAGAGAATTCACATGGCGCAGTCATTGGTGGGAAATGTCTTGTCCAGTTGTGACATCACGCCACCAATGGAGGGGGATCTCTCCACCAGGTAGACAAAGAATCCTGAATTGGCCAGGTCCAAGGCCGCCTGCATTCCGGCAATACCACCGCCTACCACCATAACGGAACCAGATATTTCATGGAGTTTTTCGTTGGTCATTAATTTTTCCCTTTCGAATTGCACTTAGCGAGTGCCTTTCGTTAACACCCTTTATGAGCCAATTTCAAATGCCAAAATCCAAAAGCCAAATGAAATCCCAATGCCCAAAACCCAAAAATTGAAATTTGTCGTTTGACATTTATTTGAACTTTGAGCTTTGGCATTCGGCGTTAGCTATAGCTTTGTTTCATCCAGAATCTGGGGCAGTCTGTCTTCCCAGCCCACCGTGGAGATCAAAACACCAGCCATTCCCATCTCTTTCATTCGGGTTATGAGGTCCGCGGCAATCCTAACGCACTCCTTCACCTTATCGGAAGCCTTCTGAATACCCCTGATCATGTCTGAGGGGATAGAGATCTCTTTAACGTTTCGATCGATGTAGCGTGCCATCCCTGCGGATTTCAGGAGCAGGACCGTGGGAATTATGGCCACCTTGGTGGGATCAGCGCGTTTAATAAACTGTTGGAAACGTCGGATGTCAAATATGGGATTCGTAATGACGTACTGCACACCCAAGTCAATCTTCTTATTCAGGTTCTCCAGTTCTATTTCCAAAAGACCCCCTGGTGCCCCAGCGTCTACTGTGGAGCCAAGGCAGAAGGTTGGCGATCCTCTCAATTCAATTCCTGCCAGGTCTTTTCCCCCTTGAATCTTTTGAACGGCCTCCAGAAGCTCCAAGAGATTTAGGTCATTTACCGTCCTTGCCTGGGGATGATCTCCGAATCTAATATCTTCTCCGCTCACGGCCATGATATTTTTTATCCCAAGCGCTCCGGCTGCCAACAGATCGGCCTGTAGAGCCAAACGGTTTCTATCCCGACAACAAACCTGGAGGACGGTCTCGATGCCCTCCTTCTGAAAGAAGGCGCATCCGCCCAGAGAACTGGCCTTCAAAACAGCATTGGCCATTTCAGGGACGAGGATGGCATCTAGGCGGCCTCTTACCAGATTGGCACTTTTCAGGAGAGGTGAGAAATCGGCTCCTTTAGGCGGCTCAAATTCACCCAGTATAACAAACTTTCCGGATTTTATTTTTTCCTGCAACGCCATACCATTAACCTCCAGCAAAGGTGGGGAGAGAAAAGCGAGTGGTTCAAGCTAATACTTCAAATGTGTCTGTTTGGCAATATTTTATATTCCTCGCAATGAATTGAACTCATTATTCCCTCTCAATGCCCGCTTCGCTTTGAACAGGAGGGCATCATAAAGGGATATGCATGAGCCTTGAGCCCGACCCATTCCATCCACGTATAAAATGTGTTCTATTTGTCCCTCCCCTGGCGGGGAAGGTTAGGACTGCCCCCCATCTGCCCAACATGGCGCTCTCGCGGGCCTGCCCTCCAGCCGAGCAGGCGAGGCGGAAGGGCAGGGCAGGCGGGTCGTCCCGCTAAAGTCAGGGCTCAAGCGGGACGGCTGGCGAAGGGAATAACCGGTAACAGGATTCTGAATGTGGTCCCCTTGTTCGGAACGCTTTCCACGTCAATGGTGCCATTATGGCTCTCCACGACACCTTTTACAATAGCAAGGCCCAATCCTGTGCCCATAACCTGCCGCGTCTTAGCATGCTTGACCCGGTAGAATTTATCAAAGATCTTGGGAAGTTCCTCCGGATCGATGCCCACCCCTGTGTCACTCACCTTGATTTCCATGTATCCCCCAAGACCCTCGGCCGTAACGGTGACCTGGCCGCCACCGGGGGAATAGTTGATGGCGTTGGTGATGAGGTTGTTGAAGATCTCCTGAATACTCTTGGGATCTGCATGCACTGGACACATATTCTGACACGAGCAGGCGAGGGTGACACCCTGCTCTTGTGCCCTCGGCTCCATCAAGGAAAGGGTATCTTTTATCACCTGTTCGATATCAGTCGGTACTTGGCGTTGGATGTGTTTGCCCGCCTCGATCTTGGCTATATCGAGAAGATCATTGATGAGCTCCAGGAGTTGGTCTATTTTTCTCACCCCTTTTCTTAGGAATTCCTGCTGTTTTTCCTCCAGCGGTCCGGCCAGCCCCTCCAAGAGCACGTTATCCTGTTGCCTTATGGAGACAAGGGGGCTTCGGAGTTCGTGGGCCACCATATTCACAAAGTCTGATTTCATCTCGTCAAGTTGTTTGAACGCGCTGATGTCCTGGAGCACAGTAACCGTCCCCACCACGCCGTCATCGGGTCCTATCGCGGGTGCAGAAATGGCCCTAAGCATTTTTTTCCCTGCCTCTATTTCTTGGGATATGAACGCACTTTTTGAGGATTCACCCGCTTGAATCTGTTTCAGGGTGGCTACAAGGGAATCATCGTTGATGATTTGATCAACGGATATGGGATTCTCTATCTCCTCAGATATCTCAAGCAGGGTCATCAGGGCGGGGTTGTGGAGGACCACCTCCAGATTGCGGTTGGTCACCATGACCCCGTTGGCCATGCAGTTAATGATGGTCCTCAACCGGCTCTTTTCCAGATTGAGGTCGTACAGATTCCGCAGCTTTTCTTCCTCGTACAAGCGGGCCTTCTCTTCCAGTATTCGCTTTTCAGCGGCTCTGTTGATGGTTAGGAGAAACTGATCTATTTGAAAAGGTTTGGTGATGAAATCATAGGCCCCCTGTTTCATGCATTCTACCGCCGTGTCAACGGTTCCATGACCCGTTATAATAATCACGGGGATCTCGGGATATTGGTCACGGGTCTTCTCGAGGACTTCTTCTCCGCTCATGACGGGCATTTTCAGGTCGAGAAGTATAATATCCACAGCATCCTTGCCCAGAAGATCCATGGCCACTTGTCCGTTTTCTGCGGTCAACACTTCATACCCTCTGCCCGTCAGAACGCGATGGCATCCATCCCTGACCACCTTTTCGTCATCCACAACGAGAATCTTGGTTTTTTCTTCTGTCATTCGTCCAATCCCACAAAAAGGGGCTCTTCATCAGGTTGCTCCACAAATCCCATGGGCAGCTCGATGATGAAGGTGGTGCCTCCCTCAGGAGGGCATTCGATCCTCACATCCCCGCCGTGCAGTTTAACAATGTTTTTCGTGATGGTTAGGCCAAGCCCCGTCCCTTTTCCAGCGGGCTTGGTGGTGAAAAAGATCTCAAAAATCTTCTCTCTGATGGCTTCTGGGATGCCGGGTCCAGTATCAGAAACTCGAATTATAAACTGTTTCGTCAGGGGGTCAAAACGTGCCTTGATAGTCAGGTTTCCTCTTCCTTCCATGGCATCGGCCGCATTGATAAAGAGGTTGGTGAAAACCTGCTGAAGTTGGCCCATATCACCCACCACTTCTGGTATCTCAGGATCGATATCCGTGGTAACAGATATATCGTAAAAGAAGGCCTGATTGATCATCAGGCTTAGGGTCTTGTTGATCAACTCCTTCAGACTGAAAGAGGATATTTTGCCCACAGCTTGACGGCTAAACTCCAGCAATTCGGACACGATATTCTTGCATCTCAAGGTTTGATCAATGATCTCCTCTATATCCTTCGAACGCTCGGGGTCCCTTTTCAAGCTTTCCCTGAGGAGCTCGGCGTAAATTAAAATACCTGAAAGAGGGTTGTTTATTTCGTGGGCCACGCCAGCGGCCATTTTGCCTATGGAGGCAATTCTTTCGGAT
>CP070840.1:490090-495337 GCA_020342025.1 Deltaproteobacteria bacterium | reverse complement strand
TCAACAACGCCGCCAGGAGCTTTCTCAGACCCCTCATGGACCTGAGGGAAGATGGGTGGGATAAGATCTTTGATGTGAATTGCAAGGCCGCGTTCTTGCTGAGCAGGGCCGTGGCCAAGATCATGGGTGAGCAGGGTGGAGGTAGAATCATTAACATCACCACCGTGGGCGCGGTTCGCGGGGGTGCGGGGATGGGGGTCTACCACGCCAGCAAGGCGGCCCTATCCATGTTGACCAAGTGCATGGCCGTGGAATGGGCGCCCCTTAATGTGAATGTGAACGCGGTGGGCCCCGGCTTGACCAAGACGGCCTTTAGCCAACCCATTTGGTCCAATCCGTCGCTGGAGCAAATGATTACGACCCGGGTTCCCAAGGGCCGTCTGGCTGAGCCCGAGGAGATCGTTGGCGCGGTCCTGTTCCTCTGTTCAGAAGACTCCAGCTTTATCACCGGAGAATCCATTTACGTGGACGGGGGGACCCTGGCCAACACCTGATGGGTCATCAACGCGCGGAGAGGGGGCAGACACCCATTCCCCTTATTCAGGCTTTACTCCCGCTCCCTGGAGTTCGAGGGAGGCGGCCGAGCGATAGAAGCCGAACATATTCAAATTGCCGCTGGCATACGCCAGGTATTCTAATGAATTGGCCTTGACCATGTGGGCCAATTTATCTTGGGAGTTGGCTTCCAGGACAATGTCGCAGAGCTCGCAAACAAGCTGGTGCTCACCCTTGTCTTGCAGGTCTATGGCCCGCGCCAGTATCTTGTCCGCACCTCCAGCCAGTGTCACCAGTTCCCGGGCACGGTAACCGGGCGGCAGCGGATTCAAGTGGGTGCCCCGGCCGTCGTACCACCCGGTCTCACCCTGGTAGATACCCCGCACGGCCCATTCAACCCGACCGTATCCCTCTTCAAGCTGCTTCATTGGGGCCAGTTCCTCCGGAAGTTTGATGGCCTGTACCGCCGCCTCCACGCTCCTCCCTTCATTAATGCACTTTATGCTCTCTTCATACACATAGCGAATAGCCCGCACGCGATGGGTCAGGGTCTCCCGAACGTTGGCCGCGCCGGTAAGGGCTGCGGTGTGCCCCGGAATGAGATACTCAGCTTCCATGGCGATCATGCGCTCCAGGGACTCATACCAACCTTGAACAGGCCGCGGTTCCAGCATGGGACTGGAAAGATTGGGGAAGCTCAGATAATAAAGGTCGCCGCAGAACAGGGCCTTTTCATCGGGCAACCAGACCATCAAGTGGTCTGGTGTTTCACCCATCGTATGGTACAATTCGAATCTCTTTCCGCCCAGAACAAAGGAATATGCCTGATCAAAAGTGATGGTGGGCCAGACGAAATCCTTGCCTTCCGTCAGGGTTGGCAGGCGAAAGGGTGAATTGAAGGGGATTTTTCGGGCATACGCCTCGGCGAGGTCGCCTAACTGATTGTGACGGCTTCGACGGTGGAACTCACCCAGCCACCCAAAGTCCTTTCTCAAGAATTTCACGGCATCCTCTGTGGCGATGACCTCAGTCCCCTTCTCCATGAACACTTTGGAACCGCAGATATGATCCATATGGCCGTGCGTATAGATGACGTATCTGATGGGCTTGTCCGTGATCTTTCTGAACTCCCCAAGAATTTCCCTCGCCGCCTCCTTGCTCTCGGTGGTGTCTATAATGACCAGCCCTTCATCGGTAATGACCATTTGAACGCCCCCGATGGCATATCCGCTCGCATAATAAATGCAATCGGTGATCTTGGTCACGCGTGGGGTAAAGGTCCTTTTCAACTCGACCAGCTTCTTGATACCGAGCACTGAGAATTTGGGAGGGGGTGGCGGGGTATAACGCAGAGTGGACTCTCCCGGCGTCTCTGGCTCACGCACAACGGCCTTCGTCTGTTTTAGGGAAATGAATTGGGCCACCAGCGCCACGGCCAATACCACGATCACGAGAAATTCAATCAGGGCTAAGATTCTCAGTTTCATTGACACCCCTCTCAATCTTCTATCCTCATCTCTTCACGAGCTTCCCTTATTTTTCGCCCCATCATCCAGAGTATCCATCCCGGGTGGATCCGGTGCAGCCACCATAAGATCTTCGCAAGGCCCGTCACCAGAATGATTGCCTTGTTGCGCTCCACGCCGCGCAGAATCACTGAAGCGCACTCCTCAGGCGTTATTCCAAATCGGTGAGGGAGGGACTTGAGCATTTTTTCGCGGTCTATCTTGATCAACTTGCTCGTATGAAAAATGGCCGTTTTGATGTATCCCGGGCAAACCACACTCACATTCACACCAAGGTCTGCGCCCTCCACCCGCAGCGCATTTGAGAGGCCCACCACACCATATTTGCTCGCCACATAGCTAACTGTCCCCGGAAAGGGAATCAAACCTTCAATAGACGCGGTGTTTATAATATGCCCGTGGCCTTGCTCGACCATGAGCGGGTATGCCGCGGCCACGCCATGGACGACGCCGAAAAGATTCACATCAAGCACGTCACGCCAGTCATCAATGGAAACATCTCGAACTTCTCCACCCACCCCGATACCTGCGTTGTTGAAGATGTAATCCAGCCGGCCGTGTCGGGCAGCGGTATTTTCCACCAATCCCTTTACAGCCTGGAAATCGGTGACATCCAGGTCTACGCCTTCAGCCTTATGACCGGCCTGCGTTATAGACAGAACAGCTTCCTCGAGCAGCTCTGTCTGGATGTCCACCATTATGACAAGCGCGCCCCGCCGGGCCAGTTCTTGCCCTAGCGCGCGCCCTATACCAGACGCCCCACCGGTCACAATGGCCACGCTATCCTTGAATTTTTTCATCTCGCAACCACGTTCTTCGGTAATCTCTTTGTCAGAATCTCCACCGTCTCTTCCACCATCTCCTCCAGAACCTGCCGGGCCGGTTTAATATCCTGAATAAGCCCCGAGATCTGCCCTGCCAGGCCACCCACGTAGTCCGTCTTATTGCCCTCAAGAAAGCCCCAGAGCAGCGCGGAAGAGATCAGGACCTGGGTCGGGAAAGGGAGGGGATCCAGCCCTGAAGAGTCCCAGAGCCTGTGGAATTTGTTCAGGCTTGCCCGCAACGTCTTGCCGGTGTAGGCCGTACTGACACGGGTGTCCTCATCCGTGGATTTGAGGATGCGCTCCTTATTGACCTCCAAGGCGCCCCCCTCCTTTGTGGCCAGAAAACGGGTACCCACCCAGACGCCCACACAACCCATGGCCAATGCGGCCGCCACACCCCGGCCATCCCCGATGCCACCGGCAGCCAGGACCGGCACGGGAGCTGCTGCGTCGATGGCCTGGGGCAACAGGGCCATGGTCCCGATTCTTCCCGTGTGCCCTCCCCCCTCGTGTCCTTGGGCCACCAGGAGATCGACGCCTGACTCCGCTATCCGACGGGCATTCTTTGTATTTCCCGTAATCCCCAGGACCTTCATCCCCACGGCATGGGCCTCCTCCACCATAAAGCCGGGATTTCCCAGACCCGCACAAAAAAGAGGGACCTTTTCTTCGATACAGACTTCTATGGACTCCTCGGGACGCATGGTGGTCGTGTTCAGCTTCAACATCACATCGGTGTCAGGGAGCCCCATTTCCTCCTTCACCTTCTTGAACCACTCCAGATGTGCCTTCGGCAATGTCTCCAGTACCTGGCTGAGGGGCAGCTTTTCAACGCCATCCATATCCAAGCCGCGAGAGGCAAAGCGTCTCGGAAGAAGCAGATCGACCCCATAGGGTTTGTCTGTCTGGGCCTTGATTTCCCGAATGGCCGCTCGGAGCTCCTCCACGGTAAAGCCGCTTCCCCCGAGCACACCCAGTCCCCCTGCCTCTGAAACGGCCACCACCAGTTCCACCGGGGCCCCCGTGTTCTCTCCAATGAGTGTGGGCCCCATCCCTGCGCTCAGGATCGGATATTCAATCCCCAGCATGTCGCATAGCTTTGTTTTGAGTATTTTCCTGGCCATGAATCTCTCCTTTCCCGGAAGTACGAATCGCAAATAATCCGCGCCCAAAAGATCCGGTTTTAATTGCACCTCTCAGGGGTATGAAGTGTGGGCATGACTTTTTCGAGAGGCCATATCTCAAAAAAAATTCCACCGGGCATCGCCGTGACCCAATATTTGGGGTTTGCGCCCCTGAGCCTCTGGGAGTCTGCAACTCACTCGTTGAACCTCAAATATTGGGGCACTTATCACTCACAATATAGATATGGCCTTGAGAAGAGGGGCATGGCCATCTCGATGCCTGTGAGGTGGCTTCGCTTCACCAGTTCATATGGGTTCAAAGGCCTTTATTTTTTCAAGCTGATCAAGAACTTTGAGATAGCGTTCGTCCCTCTTTTTGAGGATTTCCGTCTCGCTCCTACCCCCATAATCATAAATCCCTTTCGAACTCTTGGCACCCAGGTGCCCGCGCTTGACCTTCTCCTCTACAAATGGGTTAACCGATCCGCGAGACTTCATCATATCGAAAAGCAAATCGAGCCCTGTAAAGTCCAGACTCTGGGCCACCCCCACGATAGGCAGGCGGACCCCCAGGCTCAACTTCACGGCCAGATCGATCTGTTCAGCGGTTGCCCATCCTTTTTCCAGCATCTCCCAGACCACCCGTGAAATATTATTTTGTATCCGGTTCACAATAAAAGAGGGCACAAACGCCTTCATGACCACTGGCTTCTTGCCGAGCCTTTCCATGAGCTTCGCTGCAAATTCCACCACCGCCAGAGAGGTGGTCGGCCCGGGAACCACTTCCACCAAAGGGATGATGTGTGGCGGCGCGAACCAGTGGGTCACGACCAAGCGCTCCGGTCTCTTGATCTCTGCAATGCTGAAGATGTCCAACGTGGACGTGTTGCTCGCCAGCACGGTATCCTCTGGACAAAATTCATCCAATTGGGAAAACACCTCTCTCTTTACATCGGGGACCTCGGACACGGCCTCGATGGCAAAACCAATGCCTTCTGCCGGCGCAGGAAGCAGGGTTGTGGGGTGAATGCGGGCCTGTATGGCCTCCAGTTCCCCCCTTGAGACACGCCCAGCGTCTGCCAGTGTCTCCAGATTTACGTTTATCAGGTTCACGGCCCGCCGCAGGATCTTCCCATTCAGATCCACGAGATCCACCTCAACCCCGGCCTGCGCAAAGACCTGTGCAATGGAATGCCCCATGATACCCGCGCCAACCACCAAGGCCCTTTTGAGGTCCATTGGCTCCATGATGACCCTCTTTTTTGGGTGTCCACAACG
>CP070840.1:481858-489990 GCA_020342025.1 Deltaproteobacteria bacterium | reverse complement strand
TCTATCCAAGTATGGCCGATGGGTGCTCAGGTTGTATATCGACACAGATGGAGGAGTAACCATAGATGATTGTGCCCGAGTAAGCAGTGAGATCGGCCATCTGATTGATGTGAAAGATGTGATAACCCATGAATACATTTTAGAGGTATCCTCCCCAGGTCTGAATCGGCCCCTGAAAAAGGAGAAGGATTTCATTTGGGCCACGGGAAAGAGGGTGAAGGTGAGAATGGTCAAGCCTGTTAATGGCCGTCGAAATTTTACCGGATATCTCAAAAATTTTGAGGAGGGCACATTGTATGTGGAGGCGGAAGGCGCGCTGGTGGCTTTGCCGTTGGTTGAAGTGGACAAGGCAAACCTGGTATATGAGTTCAACCATTAATTTAACGTCTCGCAATTTCCATAAGCCATTGAAATTGGAGGTTTTTCAGTAAGATTCAATTTGCGCCTCAGGCATGCCTCCCTGGCGGCGGGTGCCAGGCACTGGCAGGCAAGTGGCGAGTTCGGGCGAGGCAAAGGGAACTAATTTAAGCGTTTGTCGGAGTAAAGGAAAGATGATTACAGAATTGCTAAGGGTGATTGACCAAGTCAGTCGAGAAAAAGGGGTTGACCGGGAGGTCCTGATCAAGACCATTGAGGAGGCAGTAAGGGCCGCAGCCAGGAAGAAACTTGGCCAGAACTATGATCTGGAAGTCAGCTTCAACGAGGAGATGGGGGAGATCGAGATCTTCGAATTCAAAGAGGTTGTGGAAAAGGTTACGAACGATAACATAGAGATTTCCCTGGAAGAGGCGAAAGAGATAGATCCTGATTCGGAACTGGGTGACAGCCTTGGCATCAAGATGGATACAGACGCCCTCGGAAGGATAGCGGCGCAATCCGCCAAACAGGTCATCATGCAGCGCCTAAGGGAGGCAGAAAGGGACATTGTATATGATGACTACAAGGACAGGCGCGGTGAGATCATCCATGGTATTGCCCAGCGATTTGACAAAGGTGCAATCGTCGTCAATTTGGGTCGTACAGAGGCAGAACTGCCTGTAAAAGAGCAAATACCCAAAGAGTCCTATAAGCAGGGTGATCGTGTCAGGGCCTATATTCTGGATGTGAAACAGTTCAGTCGAGGACCCCAGATCATTCTCTCCCGTACCCATCCCAATTTCTTGTCTGCTCTCTTTGAGAATGAGGTGCCAGAGATTTCTGAGGGGATCGTGAGGGTTGTCCAGGTGGCAAGAGAGCCTGGGAGCAGGGCAAAGATCGCAGTGAGCTCCAAGGACAGTGATGTGGACCCCGTTGGCGCATGCGTGGGAATGAAGGGCTCCAGGGTGCAGGCCGTTGTGCAAGAGCTGCGAGGAGAGAAGATAGATATCGTCACCTGGGATCCCGACCCGGCCAAATTCATCTGCAATGCCCTTGCGCCTGCAGAAATCGTGAGGGTCATCGTGGATGAGGGCAATCAGACGATGGAGGTGGTGGTGCCAGACGACCAGCTATCATTGGCTATCGGTAAGAGGGGCCAGAACGTCCGATTGGCTTCGAAATTGTCCGGGTGGAATTTAGATGTCACCAGCGAGACAAATTACAACGCCGCTTTGAAGGAGGCCTATAACTCCATGCTCCAGCTGGATGGGGTTGGAGAGGCGACCGCTTCAAATCTTTACCAACAGGGTTTCAGATCCATGGAGGAAGTGGCAGAGGCCTCCCCCTCTGACCTCATTCAGGTGGGTGGAATAGGCGAGGAAAAAGCAGGAAAAATCATCCAGAGTGCCAGACAGCGTATGGAGGCGAAAGAAGCGGAGGAGGGGGTAGAAGAAGAGTCTAAAGAGAAAGATGAATTGACGGAGTCTACGGCCGATGGGGAAGGGTAGAGGCCATATCCCCACGAGGACATGCATTTCATGTGGTGCAAAACGAAGTAAGCGTGAACTTATGCGTCTGGTAGCCAATGGAGGAGGTCATTTAATCAGGGACGATGCAGGAAAAGTGCAGGGCAGGGGGGCATACGTTTGCAAGAGTGAATCCTGCCGCAAGCAATTGTCAAAGAACAAACGTATCCTGCGGCGTTTCAAGACTGAGAAGGCGATAGCAATCAGTCCGGATATGTGGGCCGCAGAATAACTGAGGGTGGACCCAAGGCAAATGATAAGCGGTTATACGGATATGGGACATTTTGGTTTTGGGGGACTACATGGCTAAAGTCAGGGTCTATGAATTGGCCAGAGACCTTAATATGGACAGCAAGCAGTTGGTTGAAAAGCTGAAAGCTGGAGGTATGAACATTAAGAATTACATGAGTACTCTGGATGAGGAAGCGACGACCAGGGCACGAGACATTCTTGCTGGAAGGGTTTCAGAGGTCATCGAGGAGAAAAGGATAAAGCCGCGAGTCATTCGCAGGCGCAAGAAGACGGTTAAGATTGAGCCAGAAAAACCGGTTGAGGAGCCTTCGGTGGAGACAGAAGAGGTGGAATTTGAAGTGGAGAAGCGGGCTCCGCTAGAGAGGGAAAAGGTTGAAGAGGAGATCAAGAGGGAGGAAGCTCCTGCCAAAGAGCCTCGGGTCTCAGATAAGAAGATCCAGGCTCCGGCCATGAAGAGGAAGAAAGAGATTCTGGCAGAACCGGAACCTGCAGGACCGATTGCAAAGCCTAAGCCCAAGAAAAAGGCGAAAAAGTCCAAGAAGAAGGTGGCCGATGAACCCGCCAAGATCATAAAGAGGCCGGAAGAGGGCCCGTTGAAGGAACTGATCGCCAAACGTCAGAAAATAGGGCCTAAACTTGAAGCGCCCCTCTCCACGCCGCGTCTGGTCAAGGAATTGCCTGTTACACCTGAGGAGGAAAAGGAGCGGAAACCTGCCAGGAAAAAGAGGGATAAAAAGAGGGCCGAGCAAGAAGAAATCGCGCCCAAACGCTCTGTGCGTCATCGGAAAGTAGAGGTATTCGAGCGAGCCGATCTTTACGAGGGCCGCATGGTGGGGAAGAAAGAGCGAAGGGGCGCAAAAAAGCTAAAAGATACCGCAAAGAAATTGAAGCAAACAGAAATTACTGTACCCAAGGCCATAAAGAGAAGAATTAAGGTCCCGGAACAGGTGACGGTGGGGGAACTTGCCAAGGCCATGGGGATCAAGGGCGTTGAGGTTATCAAAATTTTGATGAGCCTGGGCGCTCCTGCCAACATCAATCAATCCATAGATTTTGAAACCGCCTCCGTGGTGGCAGATGAGTTCGGCTATGAGCTGGAGCTGGATCTTTTTGATGTGGAAGGCATCATTGCTGAAGTTGAAGACAAAGCTGAAGATCTGAGGCCAAGGCCTCCGGTGGTGACCATCATGGGCCATGTGGATCATGGAAAAACGTCTCTGCTCGATTATATAAGACAATCCAATATCATTGGAGGAGAGTCGGGGGGGATTACGCAGCATATCGGGGCCTATTATGTGAAAATCGAGGGTGGAGATATCGTTTTTCTGGACACACCTGGACACGAGGCCTTCACGGCCATGCGCGCCAGGGGGGCAAAGGTGACTGACATCATTGTCCTGGTGGTTGCGGCGGATGACGGCGTCATGCCGCAGACCGTAGAGGCGGTCAATCACGCCCGCGCTGCGAGCATTCCGATCATTGTGGCAGTGAATAAGATCGACAAACCGGAAGCCAATATTGACAAGGTCACAAGAGAGTTGTCCGAACTGGACCTGGTACCAGAAGCATGGGGGGGAGAAACCATCTTTGGCCATATTTCGGCAAAGACGGGCGAGGGTGTTGAAGAGCTCTTAGAGCTCATATTGCTGCAGGCAGAAGTCCTAGAATTGAAGGAGAATCCAGACAAGGCGGCAAGGGGTACTATTATCGAGGCAAAGCTGGATAAGAGCCGAGGGCCTATCGCCACGGTTCTTATCAAGGGCGGAACGCTTAAACAGGGTGACTATTTCATCTGTGGAGAGCACTACGGCAAGCTCAGGGCCATGCTCAATCATCGTGGCAGGCAGGTGAAATCCGCAGGGCCCTCAATTCCCGTAGAGATCTATGGGATTTCCGGAGTCCCCATGGCAGGAGATGAATTCATAGTGGTCAGGGATGAAAAGACGGCCAAACAGGTCATTGAGGCGCGCCAGGCCAAACTAAGAGCGGCCGGGGTGAGCAGACGAGGCATTATCAGCCTTGATGACCTTTTTGACAGGATAAAAGAGGGTGAAATCAAGGAGCTCAACCTTATTTTAAAGGCGGACGTGCAGGGCTCTATTGAGGCCCTTTCAGATTCCCTCTTCAAGTTGAGTACGGAAGAGGTTAAAGTCAAAATCATCCATTCCTCAACGGGTGCCATCACGGAAACGGATGTGATGCTCGCTTCTGCCTCTGGTGCCATTATTATCGGGTTTAATGTGCGCGCAAATCCCAGGGTCAAGGAGGTTGCTGCCAAGGAGGAGGTTGATATCCGCTACTATGATGTCATTTACAATGTCACTAAGGATATTCAACTGGCCATGGCCGGACTCCTTGAGCCAATTTATAGGGAGAATATCATCGGACGAGCGGACACAAAGCAGATATTTCATGTCCCAAGGGTGGGCACTGTGGCTGGTTGCTATGTGACCGATGGCCACATTGAGAGGAATGCCAATGTTCGACTCCTCAGAGACGAAGTGGTGGTCTTTGACGGCAAGATATCCTCACTAAGACGTTTCAAGGATGATGTGAAGGAGGTCCAGTCAGGTTATGAATGCGGCATCGGACTGGAAAATTTTCAGGATATAAAACCAGGAGATGTTTTTGAGGTCTATACCCTGGAAGAGGAGGAAGCGGAGTTGTAGGAAATGGTCGTGGGGATTCTTAAGATAGACCTCCATTTACACGATAACCGTTCCTTGAAGGGCAAGAGGAAGATCGTAAAAAGCATAGTGGACAGAATCAAGTACAAGTTCAACGTTTCGGTCGCAGAAGTTGGATCCAATGACAAATGGCAAAGGATTGAATTGGGCGTAAGCACCGTTGGAAATGACAGGCGTCACATTGATGCCTCACTGAATAATATACTTGCTTTCGTGGATTCTCTGTATTTGGCTGAGATCGTTGGTTCAAAGATAGAGATTCTCAACATTTAAGAAAAGCATCTCCGGATCGTTGTCAGTTGCCTGTTGAGAGGCGCATAAGTATGTACGCAATAAAGCTGTCAACAAGGGAAACTTATTTGAGCTTCAATATCGTGTTTCGGATCCGTCAAGCGGAGAGGCAACTGACCACTGACTGCGGACAACGAGCAGCCCCTTAGATAGAAGGGGGAAGAAAAATAGATAGGCTGCGAGGCACTTCATGTTGGCAGGCAAGAGGGCAGTCCGAATCGGTGATCAGCTCCTGCGGGAGATCGCTGATTTGTTGGTAAAAAAGGTTAAAGATCCGAGAATAAAAGGAGCCACTTTGACAGGCGTCCGTCTCAGCGATGATCTAAGACATGCCAAAGTTTATTATAGTGTAATGGGGGACAGGGAAGACTTTGAGAGGACTCAGGCTGGCCTGGATAGCGCTAAGGGGTTTATAAAAAAAGAGATAGGTCACCGGATGGACCTTAAATATATGCCTGACATTACATTCAAGCGCGACCCCTCCTTGGCAGAGGGCGACCATATGGAGAGGCTTTTTGAGAAACTAAAGTTAGAAGACTCAGGCGATACTCCTGACTAGTGAGTAGATGGGAAATCCCTATGATGGCATAATCCTGATAGATAAAGAAGAGGGGAAGACCTCTTTTGATGTGGTAAAGGGGGTCAGGCGTCTCCTAAAGGTCAAAAAGGTCGGTCACGCCGGTACACTGGATCCCTTCGCTACCGGATTATTGATCATTTTGTTGGGTCAGGGAACGAAGCTCTCCAATTACCTCATGGCAGGGGATAAAGCTTATCAGGCCACGATGAGATTAGGCGTTGAAACAGACACACAGGATCTGACCGGACGTGTTGTAGGCAGGAAGTTGGTGCCGGAATTTGAGCCAGAATCCATCAGGAAGGTGGCCCAGAGATTCGTGGGAGAGATCGACCAGATCCCCCCCCTCTTTTCTGCCGTCAATTATAGGGGCAAACGAGCTTATGAGCTGGCAAGAGAAGGGATCAAAATGGATTTACAGAAAAGAAGGGTGAAAGTCCATTCGCTAGAAATCACCTCCGTTGACCTCCCAGATGTGACCATGAGGGTCACCTGTTCCAGAGGCACCTATGTGAGAAGTCTTGCCGCAGATCTGGGAAAGGAAATGGGGCCTGGTGCCCATCTCAAGTGCCTTAGAAGATTGCGTAGCGGACCTTTCCGTGTGGAAGATGCCCTCAACTTAGAGACGTTGGCGCATTTATCCCGGATTCGCCTCGTCCAACAGATAGGAATACCTCTGCACAAGGCGTTACCTGACATGAAAGAGGCAAGAGTGGAGGGCGGAATGGCTCAGCGAATCAGAAATGGGCATCAACCTGGATGTGATGAGGTTGCGATGGCCGATTTTCCTCGCTTTTTTGAAGGTTACACGAAGTTGGTGGATAGAGAGGGATTGGTGGCCATCGCCAAGGTCCACCCCGAATCAGAGAATAAGGCATCATTAAAGATTATGAGGGTCTTCAACTGAGCCCAGATTGTTTTAGATCATTGAACCGTTTGTTCATTCGTTCAAACATCAATCCATTTTATAAGGAGGGATAAAAAGTGGTGTTGACGCCAGAGGTCAAGAGAGAGATTGTTGATCAGTTTAAGCTCCATCAAAAGGACACAGGTTCACCCGAAGTTCAGATCGCCCTTTTGAGCAAGCGGATAAGTTATCTCACCGATCATTTTAAGATACACAAAAAGGACCACCACTCTCGGCGGGGTCTGCTAAAATTGGTGGGTCAAAGGAGAAGACTATTGAATTATTTAAAGAAGACAGATGTGAAAAGGTACAAAAATATCATCAAAGAGCTGGGGATCAGAAAGTAGGCTTTACCCAGAGTAACCTCACATCCAAGCATTGATGATGAAAGACTCATGAAGTTCCAGATATGGAGAAAGGATGGACAGGGAAATGATTAAGAGCAGTTCCATCGATATGAACGGGCAAACCCTATACGTGGAAACCGGCCGAATCGCTAAGCAGGCGAGTGGCTCCGTCGTCGTGACACTGGGAGAAACCGTGGTGCTGGTGACCGCCGTCTCGACAGATGAGATTCGCGAAGGGATAGACTTTCTGCCCTTGACCGTGGAGTACCAGGAGATGTCCTATGCGGGCGGCAGAATTCCTAGAAATTATTTCCGCAGGGATATGGGAAGGCCCAGGGAAAGGGAGACGCTTACTGCCCGACTCATGGATAGGCCTCTCAGACCTCTCTTCCCAGATCACTACGGCTATGAGACGCAGATCATTGCCAGCGTTCTCTCCACAGACAAAGAAAATGAAGCGGACGTACTGGCCATGCTGGGCGCGTCAACGGCCCTTGAGGTATCGGATATTCCCTTTGATGGACCGATAGCTGGAGTCCGTGTTGGGAGAATAGACGGGAAGTTTATTGCCAATCCTACGCTGAGTCAGCAGGAGGAGAGTGATATCAACATCATAGTGGCTGGAAACAAGTCTGGTGTGGTGATGGTAGAAGGGGGTGCCCAATTTGTCTCGGAATCTGAAATGATCGAGGCGATTTTTTACGGACACGATGCCCTTCAACCCATGCTGGACATGCAGGCGGAAATTAAAAGAGCAGTGGGAAAGGAGAAAAGGATTTTTTCCGCTCCCGCCAAAGATGCGGACATGGAGAATAGGGCGATTGAATTGGCAACGCCTTTGCTCCAAGAAGTCATCACAACGGCGGACAAAAAATGGCGGCAGAAGAAAAGGGATGATACCTTCGTCTCCGTGCTGGAAGCCCTTTCCGACGCGTATGAAGAAAAGGATTCAGAGATTAGGGAAATCATCTATGATCTGGAGAAAAGAATGGTACGCCAGATGATCCTGGAAGACGGGCGGCGGATAGACGGACGCCCCTTCGCGCAAGTGAGACCCATCGAGTGTATCGTCGGGGTGTTACCGCGGGTTCATGGATCTGCGCTCTTTACAAGAGGTGAGACCCAGGCCATGGTCTTGACCACCCTTGGAACGGAGATGGACGAGCAGAGAATTGACACCATCTATGG
>CP070840.1:475558-481758 GCA_020342025.1 Deltaproteobacteria bacterium | reverse complement strand
CGTGGGTCCGGAAGTGCATACGTGTGCCGTTCCACCAGACGAAGAATGGTTTTCCCTCTTTTTGGGCACGTTCGATGAAGTCCAAGGCGGCGGTTAGGGTATCATCGTCGATGGTCTCCATGCGTTTTTTCGTGAGCGCCCCGGTGTCCTCGATCTTACCTTCGGCCGAGGACTTGATGACACCGCGCGGGCCAAAGCGCTTACGGAAGTTGGGGTCTTTTGGATAGTCCGGAAGCTCCGGCTCTTCTTCAGCATTGAGGTGGTAAAGATTGCCAAAGAACTCGTCGAATCCATGGTTGGTCGGCAAATGTTCATCCTTGTCACCCAAATGGTTTTTACCGAACTGCCCCGTGGCATAACCCTGGGCTTTAAGAAGACCGGCAATCGTCGGGTCTTCCTCCCTTATGCCCAGGTCTGCTCCAGGAAGGCCGACTTTGCTCAAACCGGTGCGAAACACGCTCTGACCCGTAATGAACGATGAGCGGCCCGCAGTGCAGCTCTGCTCACCATAATAATCGGTGAACATGATGCCCTCCTTGGCGATGCGGTCGATATTGGGTGTCTTGTAGCCTACCAATCCGAAAGTGTAAGCGCTGATGTTCGTTTGACCTACGTCGTCGCCCCAGATCACCAGTATGTTAGGCTTCTTGGCTGCCGCTGCTGGCCCGACGGCCCACGTCAGAAGCACCAGTGCAGCGAACGCAAACATAATCCATGATTTCCTCAGATGCATTTTTCTGCTCCTTTCCGTTGGTTAGTGTTTGCAAAGTCTAAAAAAATTTCCTTTTTATCTAACTCTTTCTGGTTCATTTACTTAAACCTAAGACGGCTTCCATAATTTTCAATGGGTTTTTCTGTTGTTCGAGGCTCAATTCGCTAATTTTTCCCGGGGCATCCAACATCCTTCTTTCCTACGAAGAGGGGGACGGCCATGATTAAATAAGTAACTCGCTACAATAGAAAATTATTTATTTATAGACGCCCCTCACATTTGGAATCCAGGGCAGGATTTTCACTCGAGGCAGTATTTGTTGAAGTCTGCATCTATGGGAACGGGGTATTCCCCGTCAAAGCAGGCTAGGCAGAGATCTTTCCTGGGGATATGGGTCGCCTGCACCAGGTTGTCCACGTGCAGGTATCCAAGGCTATCCAGGCCAATGAAATCTCGAATCTCCTCCACCGACTTCTCGGCAGCGATCAGCTCACCCCTTGTGGAAAAATCAATGCCGTAATGACAAGGAAATCGATGAGGGGGGCAACTGACCAGCATGTGAACCTCGCGGGCGCCTACATTTCGCAATGTTTTGATCCTTGTTTGGGCCGTGGTCCCCCTGATGATGGAGTCTTCTATGATCAGAACCCGCTTGTTTCTTAACAGATCCTTTACGGGATTGAGTTTGACCTTGACGCCGAAGTCCCGCATACTCTGGGAGGGCTGGATAAAGGTCCTTCCCACATAATGATTTCTAATGACACCCATCTCCAACGGAAGACCGGAAGATTGGGCATACCCAATGGCCGCGTAGTTGCCCGAATCGGGGAAGGGCATCACCAAATCCGCCTCAACAGGGAACTCCTTGGAAAGAAGCTCCCCCTGTTTTTTGCGAAAGAGATACACATTTTGCCCATACACATTGCTGTCCGGCCTGGAAAAGTAAATGAGCTCAAAGATACACTGGGCCTTTCTGCAGTCTGTCTCTAATTGGATACTCCTTAGGCCGTTTTTGTTGATGATCAATATCTCGCCCGGCTCCACATCTCTCACATATTCTGCATGTACCAGATCGAGGGCACAGGTTTCAGAGGTGACCACATAGCCTGAATTCAGACGTCCAAGGCATAGAGGTCGGAACCCGTGAGGATCTCGCGCTGCAATGAGTGCATCCTCGGTCATGACAACCATGGAGTAGGCGCCTTTGACCTGCTTCATGGTTTGAAGCATGGCCTGCTCCAACCCCTTTTTCATGGACTTGGCCACAAGGTGCAGCACGATTTCCGTATCCATGCTCGTTTGAAAAATGGATCCAGCATCCTCCAGTTCTGTCCGCATCTGGCGGGAATTCACGAGGTTGCCGTTGTGTGCGATGGCCAATGTCCTTCCTGCGTGCTGGATCCTGAAAGGCTGCGCATTTACGGGGAGGGATGAACCGGTGGTGGAATACCTCACATGGCCAAGGGCCACATCCCCTTTCAACTTGTCCAAAATCTGCTCATCAAAGATATCCGGCACCAGGCCCATGGCCTTGTGCTCCGTTACGCAATTCCCTTCAGATGCTACTATCCCAGCGCTTTCCTGGCCCCTGTGCTGGAGGGCATACAGGCCGAAATAGGTCAGCTTTGCGGCCTCTTCGTGACCATAGATGGCAAATACACCGCATTCTTCCCTTGGCCGCCTTGGGGACAAGGTGCTTTTCTGTTCTTTTGAAATGCCGTTTCTGGATTCGTAGTGCCTCATGGATCTTCAGCCTCTATTTATTGACTATTGCCGATTGAAGATTGACTATTGGTTGTATCTTTCAATTATCAATATTCAATCTTCAATGACTATGGTATTCCTGCAAGGTCTTCACGTCCAGTTCACCCTGGGTCATCGATTTTATGGCCAGTGCTGTCGCTATGGCGCCTGAAAGGGTGGTTGTGTAAGGGATATCGAACGTTAGTGCCGCGCGACGGATAGAATAGGACTCGGAGATGGCAGGCTTACCGCTTGTGGTATTTACAACCAGGTCAACCTCCCCGTTCTTAATCATATCCACAATATGCGGTCTTCCTTCCCGTACTTTGTTGACGCGCTCATTGGTAATGCCATGTTGGGAGAGGAAGGCCGAAGTGCCCTTGGTGGCCACGATCTTGAACCCCAGGTCGTAGAGTAGAAATGCGGTCTTTAGCAAACCCATCTTATCTTCATCCTTCACGCTGACGAATACGGTTCCAGACAAAGGTAATTTCTGCCCTGCCGCCAACTGCGATTTGGCGAAGGCAAGACCGAAAGACTGATCTATGCCCATGACCTCGCCTGTGGACTTCATTTCAGGGCCCAAAAGGGTATCCACTCCGGGGAAGCGGGCAAATGGAAACACGGATTCCTTCACAGAAAGGTGCGATGGGGAGACCTCTTTGGTAAGGCCCAGTTCCTTGAGGCTCTTTCCCATGATGACCTTGGTGGCCAGTTTGGCCAAGGGGACACCGGTCGCCTTGCTCACAAATGGGACTGTCCTTGATGCCCGGGGATTGACCTCGAGGACATAGATAACCCCACCTTTGATGGCGTACTGAATGTTCATCAAACCCACCACTTTCAGTTCCTTTGCCAAGGCCCTTGTGTGCTCTTTGAGCCGCTCGATAATGTCCGCATCCAAAGAAATAGGAGGCAAAACACACGCGCTATCGCCACTGTGGATGCCAGCCTCCTCAATGTGTTCCATGATCCCACCGACGACTGTATCCTCGCCATCAGATATAGCATCAACATCAATCTCGATAGCATGTTCAAGGAATCGATCGATCAGTACGGGTTTACCAGGGGAGACCTGGACCGCACTTTGGATGTAGACCTCCAGATCGGCCTGGTCATGCACGATCTCCATGGCACGACCCCCTAAGACAAAGGACGGTCTCACCACCACAGGATATCCTATCTGTCTGGCCACCTCTACGGCTTGCGGTCCATTGGTGGCGATTCCATTTTCTGGTTGGAGCAGATTCACCTTTTTCAGCAGGCCCTGGAAACGCTCCCTGTCTTCTGCCTTGTCTATACTATCAGGACTCGTCCCAAGAATATTTATGCCCGCCTCTGCCAAAGGAACAGATAAGTTCAGGGGCGTTTGTCCTCCAAATTGCACGATAACCCCTTCCGGTTTTTCCTGCTCCACGATGTTTAGGACATCTTCTCTAGTAAGGGGCTCAAAATAGAGTTTGTCCGAGGTATCATAGTCTGTGCTCACCGTCTCCGGATTGCTATTGACCATGATGCTCTCAATCCCCATTTCCCTGAGGGCAAAGGATGCCTGAACGCAGCAATAGTCAAATTCAATACCCTGTCCTATTCTGTTGGGACCTCCACCAAGAATAACAACCTTTTTTTTATCTGAAGAACGGATCTCATTTTCCTGCTCATAACTTGAATAGTAGTAAGGCGTGAAGGCCTCAAATTCTGCTGCGCAGGTATCCACCAGTTTGTAAACGGGCGCGACCGCCATGGAGGATCTTATTTCTCTCACCGTCTGCTCTTCAGTCCGAAACAGATTGGCCAACTGGATGTCAGAATATCCATATGCTTTCACCTGCTTCAAGAAATCCGAGTCCCACTTTTTGAGGTGAAGCCCTCTTCGCCTCAAATCCTTCATGGCTTCTTCCATCTCATATATCTGCTGGATGTGGTGGAGGAACCAGGGATCGATGCGGGTGAGTTCATAGACCTTTTCAATGGACATCCCCTCGCGAAAGGCCTCACGGATGTAAAAAATACGCTTCGAGTTTGGATTAATGAGTCCCTTTTCAATCTTCCGAAGATCCGGTTCCTGCTCCCGGCCTTGGGGGATATCCGAACCGAGTCCATATCGACCAATCTCCAGGGACCTGAGGGCCTTCTGAAGGGACTCTTTGAAGGTCCTTCCGATGGCCATTGTTTCACCCACCGACTTCATGGAAGTGGTCAATCGGTCTTCTGCCCCGGGGAACTTTTCAAAGGCCCAGCGGGGTATTTTGACCACACAATAATCGATGGTCGGTTCAAAGGAGGCAAGCGTCTCTCGTGTGATATCATTGGCGATCTCATCCAGGGTGTATCCGACAGCAAGTTTTGCGGCTATTTTGGCAATGGGAAAACCGGTTGCCTTGGAGGCGAGGGCTGAACTTCTTGATACCCTTGGATTCATCTCAATGACCATCATTTCGCCGTTTTCCGGATGAATGGCAAATTGGATGTTGGAACCGCCGGTCTCGACGCCGATTTCCCTGATGATGTCAATGGCCGCGTCTCTCATGACCTGATATTCCTTGTCCGTCAGGGTCTGAGCCGGAGCCACCGTGATGCTATCACCAGTATGAATGCCCATGGGATCGAAATTTTCTATGGAGCAGATGATGACCACGTTGTCTTTGAAATCCCGCATGACTTCCAGTTCATATTCCTTCCAGCCGATGAGAGACTCTTCCATAATAATCTCGGAAATCATGCTGGCCTCGAGCCCTGCGCTCGCAAGGGTTTCCATTTCTTCCCGGTTGTAGGCCACACCGCCACCAATTCCGCCCAGGGTAAAACTGGCCCTGATGATGAGGGGATAACCAATCCCTTCTGCCACTTCTCTGGCCTGATCCATGTCTCTGACGATGCCGCTCTTGGGCACCTTCAGTCCGATCCGATCCATGGCGTCTCGGAATTGCTCCCTGTCCTCGGCCTTCTTGATGACCCCTACCGTAGCCCCGATCATCTCCACGCCCAGTCTTGCCAGCAGGCCGGTCTCAGCCACCTCGACCGCTGTATTGAGCCCGGTCTGGCCACCCAACGTGGGGAGAAGGGCATGGGGCCTTTCCCGTTCAATCACCTTTGCCACTATCTCCGGCGTGATGGGTTCAACATAGGTGCGGTGGGCCGTCTCCGGATCGGTCATGATCGTGGCGGGATTGCTGTTTATGAGCACCACCTCGAACCCTTCCTCCATTAAGGCCTTACAGGCCTGGGTTCCGGAATAATCGAATTCACAGGCCTGGCCGATGATGATGGGGCCGGAGCCGATGATGAGAATCTTTTTTATGTCTGTGCGTTTAGGCATGGGTAAGTCACTAGTTTACTGTACCATATATTCCTGTCTCACGGAGTGATGGCCTGTTCCTGAAAGACGATATCTCAAAAAAAAATTCCACTGAGCATCGCCGTGGTCTGATCTTAGAGGGTTTACGCCCACAAAACCCTGGCAGAATGTAACGTCAAAACCTATACGGAGTCCTCTTAAACCCTCTAAGATTAGACCACTTCCCCTGAACACCTTAGATAGCGTCTTGAAGGAATGGGCCATCACTCCGTGGATGCTAAGGCACAGTTTTTTCATATTGATGTTTATGGTACAGTGCTCGAGTTACAAGTGACGAGCAACGAGTTCGTAAGCACTGCTCGACCCTTGGAAGTCGCTGAAAACTCCTCACCTGTCACTGGTCACTCTTTAACTAACTACTTATGGGTCTTCGTCATCATTTCTATG
>CP070840.1:471552-475458 GCA_020342025.1 Deltaproteobacteria bacterium | reverse complement strand
ATGGACGTGATGAATGTGGTTTGCCACCACTCCCCCCCCTCTGTTAGCCTTCCTTACATCATCCCCCCTCACTCACGAGATCCTCGGGCTGACATTTACACTTCCCCCCCGCCTTTCCACACACCGCGCATTCCAACCCACCAAGATATTCCTGAAACTGTTTGAGACTGATAAAGCCAAAGCGTTGCTCGTCGGGTACGCGTTTGTCGAATACGTGGGGATATGAATCGAGGAGATCCCCTGCTTTGAAGTTTTTCAGATTTTTCCCTACGGGCAAGGACTGACTCGAGCCTTCTAAACCAGCTTTTAGAGGTTTCTTACCACTCGCACCTTTTTTCATTTTCCCATTACCTCCTCTCCCCGGACTTTGAATTGAAGCACCCTTCGTATCGTTCTCCCGTCCCCCGTTCAGACTCCAGGCTTCCTGTAAGCAGGGAGCAATCGCCTTTTGGCGAGATGGTCATGGATCTGTCTGGGGGAGAATTTACTCATATCCTTAGCCACTTTGTGTACTTCAATACCCTCTTTGGGAATGCCTGCTAGGTCCTCTCGGAGGTATCCAAGCATACGCGCTGGGGCGGCCAGCACAATGCGGCGGGCCCGGCTTTCTTTGGCCAGATGTCTGGCCTTTTCCGCAACTTTACGGGCAAATCGTCGATCGAATTCATCTTCATGTTGTGTCCGGTGGTCATCATAACCATGAGAAGGGCCTCCGCGAGGGGCGCGACTGCGACCCGTCCTGAGGTCTGTGAAAAGGTCCCGTCCTGCCGTCTCCTTGGTCGGATTAAGGAGTTCGCCCCTGTCAATCAGCTTGGGGCCTGATTCCAGTTCAGGGAAATCCACCGGTTCCAGGGTAAAAAAGCGCGCGCGCGCGCCACCCGATACCACAACACAATACTCACTCATCTTACACCTCCCTCTAAATGGTTAAAATTCGTAAGATTTCGGTGTTGTACGATAACTGTTGTGTCATGTGGTCTTTGTGAAGCCTTTGGGGAAGCTGACATGGTCGGATAATTCGTTGATGTGTGACCAGCTGGCCTATTGGACGATGGTACCACCCATTCGGAACGATATTATGATTTTATTTAAGCTGAACGTCATGTCAATAAAATATTGTGGATGGAATCAATCATGCATAAAGCCCACGCCTTTTACTTCAGCAAAAATAGATTGATTTTCCTATCTGACACACTATTATCTATGGGAATCGAGCATTTCACAACTTATTGATTTTATAATTTTTTTGGTGGAATTCGGTCTTGTGCTCTGAGTAAACCCTCTATCGCCTTCATGGGGAAACAGATCGTAACCCATGCCCATATCCAAAAAGGTCCCGGGCAAAAAAATCGGGGCAGAAGAGAGTCAATTACCACCACTCAAAGTGGTGACTTTATTGCGGACCTTGAAAGGGTCTCTCCATATCTCTCACAGAGATCCCAGAGCCACAAGGAATATAATTAGACAGGATAGACAGGATTTTAGGGATCTAACGGGCCCTGCGTGACTAGAGTGTAGTCTTCCCCATAATATTTCTTGGACACGGGTTCTGCTCCGCTGAACGCACGGATTTCACGGATATTCAAGAAACTGGTTTGACTGGATCGCTTGAAATAATGGGAATCCGTGAATCACAAAAATAAGCTTGCTTATTTTTGTACTTCAGGGCTTCCCATTGGTCCCAAGGCGCAGCCTTGGGAATCCCGCGTAGCGGGATTTCCAGCGATCTTTGCATCCCATCCCTTACATCCCGTTAATCCTGTCTTAAAAAATTTTTCGTGCTTTCTTTTTTTCGTGTTTTCGTGATTAATATTCCTGTCTGCGCTAGTCTGTTTGCGCTTGCCCCGCCATAGCCTTGGCGACGGCGGGTGTCTCAAGCGATCCCCTCAGGGGTGGGGCATCCTGGCGCCCGTCCTCCGCAGTAGCCCTGCTACGGAGGATGGAAAGGCGGGTGAAAAATTGGACGAAATCCCTGACTTCAAATGTGTGGTGACGCATCATCGATACGTGGAGGCGGGTATCCCATGAGAGGAAAAGCAGAAATCAAAGTGGGATGTTGCGGCTTTGTGACCTCCCAACAAAAGTACTTCAGGCTCTTTAGACTGATTGAAATCCAGAGCACCTTCTACCAGCTGCCGGAGCTCAAGACTGCGGAGAAGTGGCGCGGGTCCGCACCGGCAGGGTTCGAGTTCACGATGAAGGCGTGGCAGTTGATCACGCATGAACCTTCCAGCCCCACCTACCGTCGCCTTATGGAAAAGATTTCCCCTCAGAAGTCTGACTGTTATGGACGTTTTCGACCCACAGAAGAGGTCTTGGCAGCCTGGCAGCGCACGGCCCTATTTGCAAGCACACTGGGAGCCACCCTCGTCCTTTTTCAATGCCCGGCGAGTTTTCATCCGACAGCGGAGAATGTGGCCAATATGCGGGAATTCTTCGGTCAGATACCCAGAGAGGGCCTTCAATTCGCGTGGGAGCCGCGTGGAAAATGGTCAAAGGAGCTGATCCGTCAGCTCTGTGAAGAGCTGGGATTGATCCACTGTGTTGACCCTTTCAAAGACAAGCCCCTCTTTGGGGATTTTCAATATTTTCGTCTGCATGGGATCACCGGATACAGGTACCATTATACGGATCAAGATCTGGAGCAGCTGAAAAAATGGGTTGGCAAAAGACCTAGTTACCTCCTCTTTAACAACAATTGGATGAAGGAGGACGCACTTCACTTCATGGAGCTGACTTCACCCATCTTTTATTATTCAGAACAGAGAGAAGAATAAAATGACATCGACTGCGCATCATTGCCTCTGAATATGGGGATCTGATAGAAAAAAAACGGCCCATCATCCTGAAGAAAGAGAAGGCAGAGAAGACGGCTAATGGGCTGAAAACGGCCGCAAAAAGGGGTTTTATGGAAGATGGATAGGGAAGAAAAGCTACGAAGGACCCTTTCCCGCATAGATGGCAGGGGATACAAGGCATACAAGGATCTGGAGGGTTCCTACGATTTTGGTCCGTTTTCCCTCCACATGGACCATGTACAAGGGGATCCTTTTGCCGCACCCTCAAAGGTCAGGGTGCGCGTTCCCATGAAGCATGCAGCCCTTCCACCCCCTCTCTTTTCCAACAGGGTCCGGCAGATGGCATTCGAGGATTTCCTGGCGCGAAAGGTCCAGAGGGCCATTTACAGGGTTTGGGAAAGGGGGAGGGGAAGCGGCAAAAGCGGCTTAATCGTCATTGACGCGGGGGGTCAAGAGGTCCTGGAACGCACGGCCTGCCAGGTGAGTTCCCACTGGGTGGAGGCGCGCCTCTACGTGGGATTGCCCGCTGCTGGCAGAAGGATTCTGGGGCGTGAGGCCGAGAAAATACTCTGTGACCAGATTCCAAAGATCGCTGAGCAGGGTCTTGTGTGGCAAAACCTCTCCCATGAAGAGGCCAAGGCGTTTGTGGAATGTGTGGAGAACCAGGAGTTCATTCGCGCTCATTTGCAAGAACGGGGTCTGATCGCCTTTGTGGCCGACGGTGCTGTATTACCGCGTGAGAGAGGCAACAGCCAGAGACCCCTTGCCCAGAAAGAGGCCGTTCTCTTTGAAAGCCCCCACACCCTTGGCGTGACCTTGGATCTCCCCAACCCCGTGGCCGGCAGATCACCTCCCAGTCATAGAATCAGCGGGATGGGCATCCCTCAGGGTGTAACGCTGGTCGTGGGGGGAGGATACCACGGAAAATCAACCCTACTTCAGGCCCTGGAGAGAGGTGTCTATTCGCACATTCCAGGGGATGGCCGTGAATATGTGATCACCTGTCGGGATGCGGTTAAGATTCGGGCAGAGGATGGTCGCCGAATAGAACAGGTGGACATCAGCCCCTTTATAACCAATCTGCCGCGTGGATTGGACACAAAGGGCT
>CP070840.1:466525-471452 GCA_020342025.1 Deltaproteobacteria bacterium | reverse complement strand
CGTTTTGTGTAGCTTCTCGGCCCAATCTGCAGCTTTGGTTCCCCGTTTCCATAACGGTTGATGGAGACAATCAGTCCTGTCTCTTCATTCTCCCATGTTTCAAGAATCTTGTCCTTACTCGGATCGTAAGCCATTTCTCTCCACCTCTTTTCATCCATGCACACTGCCCTATTCGGGATGCCAGAACTTAACGGTTTTTCATCATGTCTGCCCTATCGGTATTCCCGTGACAACCCTATTGTGTAACCTTTTCCAAGGCTAAGCGGGCCCTTATGTTTCCTGGATCTATGCGCAACACTTGGGAAAAGTGGTATGCTGCACCGTCTCGATCCTCTTGCAGCGCCAGGGCCACGCCTAGGTTATAGTGTGCCTCAAAATGCTCCGGGTTGATCCGCAATGTCTTATAATATTGTCTGGTCGCCTCCTCAAACTCACCCTGGCGCATGAGGGCATTTCCCAGGTTATAGTGTGCCTCCACAAGAGCTGGGTTGATCCGCAATGCCTCATAATAATGGCGGATGGCCTCCTTGGGACTCCCTTGGCTCTCAAGAGCATTTCCCAGGTTAAGGTGTGCCTCCGCGTAGTTGGGTTTGATCCGCACTGCCTCATAATTATGACGGATGGCCTCCTCGAACCTTTTCTGGAGCATGAGCACACGTCCCAGGTTATAGTGTGCCTGCGCAAAGTCGGGTCTGATCCGCAATGTCTCATAATAATGACGCATGGCCTCCTCGAGTCTCCCTTGCTTCTCTAAAACAACTCCTAGGTTATTATGTGCGTACACAAATTCTGGCTCTAAACGCAATGCCTCTTGATAATGACTTTTGGCCTCCTCGAGCCTTCCTTTGTTGAACAGTGCCAATCCCAGGTTATTATGTGGCCGGGCTTTCTGTGGTGCATTTTTTACCCCATCAGCCCAAAGATCAACCGGGTCGGCATAAATCTCATTATGCTGGAAGGTCACAACAGCCACTCCGATGACCCACAGCGCCCCCAGGCTCAGGACCCCTGCCAGTCCCCAGCGGCCGAAGCCCTGCCCGCGGGTACGAAGCCAGGCTTGCAATCGGTACAAGACCCAGACCAACGCTCCTGCAAACCCCAGGGCCGCCAGGTAGGCCCGGTACTCCACCATGGTCTCGGTGCGCGGAATCAGACTGGAGGAGGGAGCCAGGGCCACGAAATACCACAGGATACAAAGCCCCAGCAGACTGCCGCGCAGCAGTAGCCATCCCCCGATGCCCAGCAGTCCCACAACCACCACCACCGAGACGATCACCCCCGGATCCCAGAGCCCATGCACCACGGGCACATCGTGCTCTACGCTGATCCCCAACGGCCAGATCAGTAATTTCAGATAACGCAGCGTCACGCCGGCCTGGGTCAGCAAGTTGGCCCACACCCCGTGAAAACGACTCTGCCACACCGCCCCGGAGGCAATCAGCCCTACCAGGAGAGCCCCGGAGGTCACTATGATAATGCCTAGATAAAGCAGCTGCCCGCGGGCGAAGCTGACCTTGCTGGCCCGTCTGCCGATGACCTGGGCCAAAAGCCCAAAGAGCCCCACGGCCCCAATGCCTACCGCCTTGGAGGCCACAGAGCACAACAGGGCGGCAAGGGCCCCGGCCGCCAAACCGATCCGTTGCGGCACCGGGCGCCCAGGATCCAGGAACAGAACCGCCAGGATGAGAAACAGGAGGGAAAAGGTGGCGGATTGTGCGACCGCGCGGCTGGCGATCAAGTGGACCGCCATCGTGTGAATGGGCAAAACAGCAAACACCAGGGCCACAGCGGACGCCGCAAAGGTTCCCCCCGTGGTCCCGTAGACTCGCCTGATCACCAAGCGGGCCAGTCCGAAGGCCAGCAGGGTGTTAATCAGGTGAAGCATCAGGTTGACCCCGTGAAAGCTTCCCGGAAGGGGACGGCCGTCAGGAAGCTTCTTGGCTATGGCGTAGTTCAACGTATAGCCGATCTGTAACAACCCTCTGTTGAAAAAGTTCTCAAGGTGTTCATAACAGTTTTCTAATTTCCGGATGGAAAGGTTTTCCTCAACAAAATGAACGTCGTCAAAGTGAAACGGGACATTGACGGTTTGATACCAGACGAGCAAACAAGCAAGCACAAGCCCGAGCACATACAACCATTCGTAAGCCTTCCGCTGCCCAACACCCGGAGATAGTGATGAATCGTTCCTACTAGGTCTGACTCCAGATATGGCGATCTTTTCAGTCCTCCCGAGCCCGTCCTCCTTACCCTTGTTAGACGGCCTTGAGCGTGGCCCCTTTTTTCGTCTTCTTTTTCCCATGGCGTTTAATTTGTTCCTAAGTTTACTCTACCATACATTCCTGTCTCACGGAGTGATGGCCTGTTCCTGAAAGACGATATCTCAAAAAAAATTCCACTGAGCATCGCTGTTGTCTAATCTTTGAGGGTTTGCGCCCAAAAAACCCTGGTAGAATGTAACGTCAAAACCTATACGTAGTTCTCTTAAACCCTCAAAGATTAGACCACTTCCCCTGAACGCCTTAGATATCGTCTCGCCTACGGCCCGGAGGGAAGGAATGGGTCATCACTCCGTGGATGCGAAGGCACAGTTTTTCATAATGAAATTTATGGTACAGCGCACTAGCATTTTGTCTATCTCAGCCCACCGTTTCGACCAAAGTCATTCGGTGCGGCGAGCACAATAGCATTTAATCAGCTATTGCTCAAGGTGAACACCAGATTCAGTTTGAAAAGAACCTGTTGTTCACCTTCCTGAGGCTGTCGTCTGATAAATCGACAACTTGATTTCTTAACAATTTCCTTTCATCCGTTCACCTCAGATCTAGCCATACCGGTCTAGGCTATCTTCACTCCCCATGAAAGATTTTAGTGCAATTACTTTCCTTTGAAATGGGGTGGGCGCTTTTCCAGGAATGCGTTGACGCCTTCCACATAATCTTGTGTCGTTCTCAGCCAGGCGTAAGTCTTACGTTCCAATTCTAAAGCGGAACTCAGAGAGGCATCCGCACCTTGTTGAAGGACGGCCTTGATGGCACGAAGGGATAGGGGAGGCATCTTGAGCAGATGGACCACAACATCGTTCACGGTTTCATTCAGTTTTTCAGGTGGTACACATACGCTGATGAGGCCCCAGCGCGCCGCCTCTTCGGCCCCAATGCGGCGTGCCGTCATCAATAGAAACTTACTCCGGCCCATTCCCAGGATTCTGAGCACACGCTGAGACCCTCCGCTTCCAGGTATCATACCGAGACTGACTTCTGGCATGCCCAAGAGGGCCCGATCCGTGGCCACACGGATATCACAACTCAAGGCCAGTTCCATCCCAGCGCCGAAGCAATACCCGTCGATCGCTGCGATAACCGGTTTGGGACATCTCTCAATCTCGGTCATCTCTTCACCCCACGCCGCAAGCTCGTGGGGCTCCAGTTTGAGGAACTCCTCCACGTCGCCTCCAGAACTGAAGGCCTTCTCCCCGGCCCCCCGGACCACAACGACCCGCAAATGATCATCCCGGGAAAAATCCCTGAACGCCTGTCCGATTCCCTGGCGCATAGCGACTGTCATGGAATTCATCTTCTCCTGACGGTCAATCACCAGGTTGGCCACCCTGTTCTCAAAGGACTTTTCAATTCGAACAAAACCCGAATCCATGTTGCCTCCTGATGCCCTACTTGAGCTAAAATTCTACAAGTCCATTCTGCCAACCTTCAGATCTGGGCAGCACTTTACCAATAAAACCTTCTTGGCAGTTTTGAGCGTTTGCTGCCTAGGCCCCTTCCAATTCAGGAAACTCATATTCTTCCCAGCCAGCGACCTCTCCCACCTTTGGAAAACTCTTGCCGAAAGGTCGGGTAGCATCCATGCCAATAGCCGAAGCTGTCCGTGCTACCAGGTTCTCTGTTTCCGCTACAGATGGATCCAGAGGACCGGCAGCGAAGCCGTCTGTTATGAAAATATCCCTAGCAGGCTGAACTCTAAAGGCCTGTGCCCACTCCACGTCTGAAGAATTATGGATATCAATATCATCGTCAACCACAATCACCCACTTGGGTCTGATCTTGCTGCTCATGGCATGGAGAATAGCATGCCTGGCTTCGCCTGCATAGCGGGGCTGCATCGCAATGATCACGTAGAAGGACACTCCTCCAGAGGGGATAATAGCCACATTACTTACTGTAGGGAACCTAAGCTTCATATCTCTGTAAAAGGATGCCTCAAAGGGTATCTGTTTGAGAATATGGTTTTCTGTAACCGGTTTGCCTGTCAACAAGCCCTGGCAAATGGGATTTTTTCTATGGGTGATGGCCGAGACTACGGCGATGGGCTTGTCGCTGGGCGGCGTGTAGTATCCTGTGTACTCACTCAAGGGTCCTTCAAAATAGGTTTCATCGTAATGGATTTTCAACTCTAAAACAATTTCTGATGTTGCCGGTACCTCCAGATCAACAGTTCTACATTTGACCAGTTCCAAAGGCTGCCCACGATATCCACCCGCTATCTCCCAGTCATTGGTATCATCCGGCAGCTGCGTTTGACAGGTATACCCCAAGATGGGGTCTCCCCCTATGAAGAGCGCTGCCCCAAAAGGAACTCTCATCTTTTTTGCCTTTCCCATGTTTTTGCCAAAGCGATGAAACGGTTGAGCCAAAAAGGACATCTTGTCTTTACCTATGACCTGAAAGCGATAGTGGCCTATGTCTGGAATACCGGTCTCCGGATCCTTGCTGACAGTGATAGCAGCGGTAAGATAGGGTCCACCATCCTCAGGGTTATAGGTGGGAACGGGGATCTGAAGGGCGTATTGAGGGGATCTCTGCCTGTGAAGAGATTCCTGGGCATGGTGGGGCCCGAAGGCGGCTTTTCCCAGGAAGAGGTCCGGGCCGCTGGGGAAGCGGGGTTTGTATCTGTCTCATTGGGACAGAGG
>CP070840.1:459749-466425 GCA_020342025.1 Deltaproteobacteria bacterium | reverse complement strand
CATTTTCCAGTGCATTCACAACCATCAGGAGGGGATGGGCCGCCCCGGTTTCACCGCATACCTCGTGGAGGTTATCCCAAACCTTTTCCGAGTTTGCTCCCAGCTCTTTACCAATCTTGTGGTGTTCCCTTTTGAAGAAGCAGGGAAAAAACAGTTTATCCACGTCAACCAAATTGATGGAGAGCGCGTAGAAAAGCCCGGATATGGCCTTGGGAATGATCTTGGAATAGCCTTCATCACGTATCCATCGCTCTTCCCAGATGTAGTCGTATCGGTTCTCGGCACCCCGGTAATGATCAACAAAATCAAGGGTGACGGAGTGGGAGCCGATGAATTCAGCAATCACATCTGTATCACTCACGAGCAGGGAGGCGGCTCCGTCGCCGAACCACATCTCATAGAAGTGGGCCGTCTTGGCCAGTCGTTTGTCCGCTGCGGTGACGAGGACCTGTTTCCTGTCGCCACTGCGCACCACGGAAAGCGCGTGGATAAGTGCCGTCGTGCCTGCTCTCAGTGTGGAGGTAAAGTCAGCGGCTTGTAGTTCGTCCTTGAGGTTAAGGGCTGTCTTAGCAATGCCTGCGTTGAGTCGGTCTGAAAAGGGGAGGGTGGTGGAGCAGAGATAGAAGGCATCCACCGCAGACTTTTCCTTGCCCACGAGGCAGTCTCTGGATGCGGCCACGGCCATGGTCAGAGAATCTTCATCCCAGTTGCAGAAGGATCTCTCCCCCTGGGCTACAGCGGCAATGGCTGGAGCAAACCAGTCCATCTCTTTCACAATACTCTTGCGATTGAGCCTCAGTCTTGGAACATATCCCCCGTAAGCGCTGATGCCGATCATGAATGGTCCTCCTGTCGAACGCTTTTTGCCCTGTGGTCTTCTCAGAGGCGTTTGACGCCCTCAAAGGGCGCGTGATAATAATGAGACTGTCGAAAACCTAGCTCTGAGAGGCTGATGGAAAATGTCCAGATGCAAGGCTTCCGAAATCCCGAGGCATGAGGCGTACATAGACGTACGCCGCAATGATGAGGCATGAGGGTAACGCAGCCCTTCGGCTTTGCTCAGGGCCGTGAGCCTGCCGAACGGCAGATGGACGTTTTCCGACAGCCTCATGTATAAACCATAATCGTTTTTCACAGAGGGCTGAGCTTCCGGGAGACTCCAAAGACATGAATCTCCTGCCATGATAAAGGGAGGCAAGAAATGAAACCGATTCAACTCCTGCTCTTACACGAAGGGCCCCATTGAATCCCCTGCGAGTACATGGCCAGGGTGGTCGAGTCCGTTGTACCAGAATTCGGAGATGCCGTACGTGTGGAAACGGTCGTCACCACGAAGCTAGACGGTGGAATGCGTTATAGGGAGATTTCCAAAGAACTGGGAAGGCCAGCACCTGTCCCCTCCATATTCATCCAGGGAGAATTGGTATTTGAGCAGACACCCGGTCAAGAGGAACTCAGGGAATGTCTGGTCAAGTATTTTGAAAAACCTGCTCAGTAATGCCTTGATTTCGAGGTTCTCTCTTGAAACAGGACAATGAACCCCGACGTTACATCTTTCACACTCAGGGGGTCTGCCCTCCAGAGATCCATTTCCGATTAGAGGGGGGCGTTCTCAGAGAGGTTCGTTTTGTGGGCGGGGGATGCCCCGGTAACGCCCAGCTGGTGAGTCGGTTCCTGGAGGGAAAACCGATGAATGAGGTACTGGGCCTCCTTGAAGAGATCGATTGCAGAAATGGGACTTCGTGTCCAGATCAATTGGGAAAAGCGTTAAGAGCCGTCAGGGATGGCGCCATTGAACCCGCACGCTCCTTTCGGGTCTATGACGACCCGAAGACCAGGAGCCGCATCGGGTTGATCGGAGATCTGGGTGGGCGTAACGACATGCTGCAAAACGTTATCCAGAAGATGCGCGGAGAGGAAGTGGAGGTCATCTATTGCCTCGGCAACCTGACGGGGAGCTCTTTGAATAACGAGGAGACACTCGCCCTCATTCGAAAAGAGGGCCTCCTGGCCGTTCAAGGAGAACTGGACTTTCGATATTCTCAGCGGCAAGAGCCAGATGACTTTCCTTCACTCGACATGAAAGAAAGGGATTACCTTGTGCGCCTTCCCCAGGTCTTATCCTTCCAGTTGGGTGAAAAAAGAGGTATGGCCTTTTTTGGCCAATACCTCCAGGACCTCCCCGGGTTTTCTGATTTCGAGCCTTTTGCACTGGAAATGAACATGGTGTGCGATTTGACCCATTTCTTGCAAGATGAGACCGTATTCCCCGCACTCGAAGCCATGGTAGCGCAGTTTGAAGCCCAGGTTATCCTCTTCAGTCAAATAAAAAAATGGGGGCATTGGACAATAGGCGGGATCGATTTTATAAGTACAGGGCCCGCAATACGTGATAACCTCTTGACCTGGGGGATGTTGGAAGCAAGGGGTGAAAATATCGATTTCAAAATTATGAAAGAACCATATTCGCGAACCACGAAAGATCCGTGAAATGTCATTGCGAGCTCCCGATAAGTTCGGGGGCGAAGCAATCCCGTCAGATTTTCTCGTCCCCCCTTATAGATTCCTGTTGTAAAGGAGGGCTCAGGCGAGGCTGCGAGGGATTTTAAGAGGGAATAAAATGTCAGAAAAAGTAATTGTGGATGTACTTCTGACCGATTTTAACCAATGACTCGCCTGCGTCTATATGGCGGAGTCGGTGAAGGTTTTACCGGAGGATATTCAAGACCTGATAGACGTGCGAGAGTGGGATATGCGCACCCGGGAAGGAATCCAGCGCTTCAAGGAGCTTAAAGCCAAGTCTCTCCCAAGCGTCGCCCTGGATGGAGAACTGCTCTATGAGGCCATCATTCCCATGCAGGAGGAGTTGTGCGCTGAGATTCGTCGTCGGCACCAGGAAAAAAACAAAAGTTGATCTTGTTAAACGCTGTAGAAATGGGCCGAGTGGAGCCAAGGGAAGGGCAAAAGATGGGTAACTCAGAGAAATTTTTCTTGGAAGATGTGAACATCGAGGGATTCAAATCCTTTTCAGAACTTACAGAAATGCGCTTTCGACCAGATATCGGCGTGATCATGGGCAATAACGGCGTTGGAAAATCTAATATACTGGATGCCATCGTGTGGGCTCTCGGGGAGGATGATTTGGAACGTCTTCGTTGTCACGAAAAAGAGGATTTGTTCTTTTTTGGCAGCAAGGACTATCCCCCTGCCTCACGCATTCGCGTGGAATTGGTATTCAGGAGAGGAACAGAAAGAAATGCGCCTGCGGTACGCCTTCTTCGAGAGATGACGAAGAACGGAAAAGATGTGTATGGGGTTCAGAAGGAAAAATTTCAGCGGCAAGAGTACGAGCAAGAGTTGATAAACTTGAATCTACCCCATGCCCTGAAGTCCATTGTCAGGCAGGAACAGATCAATGACATGATCTCATTAGATCCATGGCAGCGGTTTCACTGGGTTGAGAAAATATTATCCACAGAAGGTACAGTGGATTTAGCCAATAGCATCTATAAGCGTATAGATCCCCTCTTCCGTCGGTACCTGGACTTCTTGTTCCCATTAGGAGAAGGGCAACTCCAAGTCCTTGAGCAAAATGGCCGAAAAGGATTGGAAGTGGAGGTTACTTTGCCAGGGAATCGGAAACGCAAGGCGCATCAACTTTCGGGAGGGGAAAAGTCCGTAACCAGTCTGGCGTTAAAATTGGCCATGTTTGAGCAATTAGACAGTCCATTCTATCTGCTTGATGAAGTGGAACCCTCGCTGGATTACACCAATCACAAGTCCATGCAGTCCCTACTCAAGACCCTCGCCCAACATAAACAACTCATCATGATTACCCACCTCCGAAGTACGATACAGTTGGCAGATACGCTGCATGGGGTAAGGACGCGATGGGATGGTTCTTCATTTATGAAGTTCTACTTCGTCATGACCGAAAGTCTCCTGAGGCTTTATAAATGTTGTTAGTTGGAGGACCCCGATGCGCGACAAGATTGTTTTGCACGTTAAAGGAATGGACTGTGTTGGGTGTGAATTAAACGTTGTCCGCACGCTTGAAGATTTGGATGGCGTTCAAAAAGCAGAAGCCAGCTATCCAGAGAAGAAGGCTGTGGTCCACTACGATGGGGAGGTCATCGACCCTCAACAGATGTGCCAAGCCTTATTCAAGATCGGATTTGTCGGAAGTCCATCAGAACCATGAGCGCTAGAGAATGGTCTTCTCCCTGTTCTCGAGCGTGGAAGGCGTGTATTATTGAGGCGGTGGAAAAAGCGCCGAGCCAGGAAGTTCACCAAGAAAAAGAACAATGGCCATAGAAGTTACTGAACACACTTTTGAAAAATCTGAGGTTTGTCAAAGAATACGAAACGAAAGGAGTAACCATGATCGAAGTCACAGAAAAGGCCCAGGAGAAAATAGATAATTACCTCCAGGAGAACTCGGTCCAAGCTCCGATTCGGATTCAGGTGGCAGAGGCATGCTGCGAAGGTCCGTACCTAGCCCTGGCTGTTGACGCGTTGAAAGAGGGCGACAAGAGCTATAAAGCAAACGGCGTGACCTATGTGATTGCGAAAGACCTCATCGAACGACTCGGTCGAATTACGATAGATTTCGCTGAAAAAGATGGGATGGCCTGGTTTCAAATCACCCCGGAAAATCCTTTGCCAGAGACCCAGACCAGCGGTGATCCCTGTTGCGCCTGATAGGATTGGCGCCTTTTCCTTCGTCTCTACAGCTCATCCAGAGCTAGATTCACTGGGTCAGGTGGAGCGGACTTCTTCTGCGCTCAGCTCTCCTTTTCCCTCCCCTTGGCTCTTCGAAGATTTCGTTTCAGTAGGAGAGGGCAAGGCATTTTCTCCCCTTCCCTCTTCTTTAACCGTCGAGATGAACGGTTTCTTGGCGCGAAACAATGCACCCTTTGTGACAGGGGAACTATTGAAACCGGTTTCCGCCACAAATTCTATTCCGGCAAACCCTGTTTGGCTGAACAATGCCAGGAAATCCTTTCCCGGTATGGCTCCCCCTTCTCATTGAAACCAGCTCTTCACACGAGCTTCCCTGTCGCTGGGTAATTGGCCAACCAGTATTTGATCCGCGATATGGAATCTTCCCTGAGGCTTCAGGACTCTTAATGCCTCTTCCAGAGCTTTGGCCTTATCGACGATTAAGTTGAACACTCCATTGGAAATCACCACGTCAAAGCTTGCATCGGGAAAGGGTATTTTCTCCGCGGATCCTTCAACAAAGGTAACATTTTTGAGATCCGTCATCCGAAGATTCTCTTTCGCTCGTGCGAGCATTTCCGGTACCATTTCAATGCCCGCCACCTTCCCTTCAGGGCCCACCATCATACCGGCCAGAAGAGCATCTACACCCGCGCCGCTCCCAATATCTAGGACCGCTTCCCCCTTCCGTATCGGCCCCAACGCGAAAGGGTTTCCCACCCCGCAGTAAGACGCTGCAACAGGCTCGGGGAGGGCTCCTATAAGCTCGGAGTCGTAACCCGATGCTGCCAGGCCTGCCAGCCCGGTAGGGTATTGGAAAAGGCCGTCTGGTTTTGTGGCAACCTTCGTATATTTCTGCCGGATGCTCTTCTCGATCCGCGTTTTCTCTTCTGTTGTCAGTTTAAATTCCATCTTTGCACCTCCCATGAGGAGGAAATTCGAACACAAACATTTTTTTCAATCGTGGAATATTTATGACAGGCCCTAATACTCTTAACCGACCATAGCCTGTCGAACAGCTTCCGAGAGCGCTTCAAAATCGGGGATGTGATCAAAAGCTATTCTTTCGTTGATGACAATGGAAGGAACTGCGGGCCTTTGACCACATATGTTGGTCAACTCATCGAACCTCGCCAAGCCAGCCCGATCTCCCACATCCACCACATCCCATCTTAGCATGCCGTCGTCAAATTCCGGAGCAATTTCTTCCAGGATTCCTATCGCCAAGTCGCAAAGCATGCACCCCTTTTTTTTGGCGACAATCTCCACAAAAACACTTTGATTGGTCATATCTACCAATCCTTCCCATGAAGTAAAATCGGCCGATGGTTAAATATAGACTCGGATAGCAGGTGATCCCCCAAGCCTTTCAGATCTTCTGCTCTCCTATACCCGTATAGACCGCCTTACAAATCCCCGAGACGCCCCCCTTTAGCCCTTCCGGATTCTTGAATCCCTCCGTACCCTTGAGACTCTCAATGTAGCCAGCAGCATCCGCCAACCTTTCTAATGCCTTTTCCGTCCCCTCGTCTGGTGCGATTCTGAACAACCACCCCTTGCCATAAGGATCGCTTGATATGAGGTCTGGGGATTTCTTGATCTTAGGATTGCAATCAAAAATCCCCTTTATGGGTGAATCGATATACAGGATTTTTCCAGTGATTGCAAAGACGACACTCTCGCCCTCCTGAACACCCTCCCCCTCCGAAACGAGCCAGTCCACATCCTTGAGGCCCCCGAGCAGAACCAACGCCGGTTCACTCAGCCCGAAAACAATTTCTTGCCCCTCAGATTTAGCCCACAGGCCTTGTTTTGCATAATAACGACGATCCTCAGGTATCTCCACGCGCCTTCCCAGAAATTTCTCGATATAGGCCATTCATTCCTCCGCACGATTATTTGCAAATGGGTTTGAACTTCATCTTTTGAGTAAACGACCAAGGATTCCCTTTTT
>CP070840.1:447312-459649 GCA_020342025.1 Deltaproteobacteria bacterium | reverse complement strand
TATGCAACTTTATTCAAGGCGAGCTAAACTATCAGAATTTCTTTGGGGCGATACGGGTTTTCATAGAGAGAAAGTGGCTCAAGAGCTAGGGCTTTAAATATTCGAAACTTATACCCTCGGCTTACAGCCTAGAGTCGTTTGCTCTAAACACTTATAGGGTTTATACGATTAAACTCGCTTTTTCGTGGCCAGATGAAGGAAAAGTCTATAGCAGAAAGAATCAGGGCTTCTCGTAGACAAAAGAAGATAACGCTTCAAGAGCTAGCTGATCTCACTGGCTTTACCAAAGGTTATCTCTCAAAAATCGAGAGATCTAAAAGTGCTCCTACATACTCTACTCTAAACAAGATCGCTACAGCCCTCGGTTTTGACGTTATCTTTTTGTTTAGAGATGCTCATCAGGAAGTTCCGGCGCCCAACCTTTCATTTGACAAAGAGAACAGGAGAGAAATTGTAGAAAATTCTGCTTCTTCTTATGGATATACGTATCAAGCCCTTGCAACAGACAGGCCGGGCAAGAATATGGAACCTTACGTAATCGAACCCGCATTCGAACTTCAGACTATGTTCGAACATGAAGGAGAAGAATTTATATATGTGCTAGAAGGGAGGCATGAGCTCGTATATAACGGGAAGCCCTACATAATGAAGAAGGGCGATAGTGCCTATTACGATTCAAGGATATCACACAGTGGTAGAAGCCTGGGAAAAAAGAAGGCAAAGCTTCTGGTGGTCTTGCATCACAATAAAAAGCTCTAATATTCCGATCCCCCTGGGGCCTCAAATCACGCTTGAACAATCTTAGAACTGTCCTTGGTCCTTTTCCACGGTGGAAGTCCAGATAACCGTGATCGCTTAGCCAAAATTCAGGTAAGTTATCTCAGATGACTAATGATTTTGTTTTTTTCAACAGCCTTACCATAATTGTTCAGTGCGCAAGGGAGCTTGTTCGGAGGATCATTGAAGGATTGCCAAAAACGGATGGACGTCATCCCAGGTTCTTTGGGTTCCTAACGCGTGTGCCATTAGACTCTCGTAATTGCCCTTTCACCAAGCCATCAGTAAGGAGTGTGTGATGTCACAAGAATGGCCATTGTTCTGGAATAAGGAAATGGAGACGATAGGAGGAGAGGAATTATACGTGTTACATCAGCAGAAATTCCTGAGGCAGTGCAAATATGTATTCAAAAGTTCCCCCTTTTATCAGGAGAAATTCAGGGGCAACGGCCTAGGGAAAAATGACATTAAAAGCTTGGATGATATTGTCAAGTTGCCTTTCACGGAGAAGGATGAGCTAAGGGAGGCACAGCTGAGCCGGCCACCCGTAGGAAGGCACCGAGCCTGTACGCTGGAAAAACTCACCCGCATCTATTCTTCTAGCGGAACCACTGGCATTCCAACTTATGTAGGTCTCACGGACCATGATATTTCAAAAGTTCATGCGGAGGCTATAGCCCGCTTCTGCTGGGGTGGTGGGATTCGGCCTGATAGTGTGGTTGTCAGCATACCAACAGCTCCATTCATCGCTGACACCTTCCGCGAGGGAATCGAAAAAACGGGGGCAGTCCATATCCCCACGGGTTTCAACACCGACCGGGTAATCGCAGCTTTCCAATATCAGGGGGCCAACGCTTTGCATTCCACTGTTTCCTTCTGGTCCTACCTGCTGGAGGAAGTGCAAAAGAGAGGGCTGAATCCGAAGGAGCTTGGTCTTAGGACCATTGTCGGTGGTGCTGAAGGCGGGACGAAGGTAGTACGGCCCCGGATTGAAGAGGGTTTTGGGGCCACCGTGATTGAGGGAATGGGAATGGGGGAGATGGCCTGTGTTGTCTTCGGAGAGTGTGTCCAGAACAGGGGAAATGGGATGCACTACCTAGGGCAAGGGCTCATCCATGTGGAGCTTATCGATCCTGAGACAAACAAACAACTGGATGTCACGGAAGGAGTAACGGGAGAATTGGTATATACAGCCTTAGAACTCCAGGGAATGCCCCTGATACGCTATCGCTCCCACGACCATGTGCGGGCAGTTTCTACCGACGAATGTACCTGTGGTCGAACCGGGTTTCGTATTGATGTGCTAGGCAGGACCGACGAAATGCTTACTGTACTTGGAGTCAATGTATATCCTCTGGCGATCAGAGACGTCGTATCGACTCTTCGGCCAAGGGTCAGCGGGGAAATCGAGATCCAACTTGAAAAGCATGGCCCTGCAGTCGAGCCCCCTCTTAAGATCAAAGTGGAATTGGCTGAACAGCCCGGCGAAAAAGGCGAACTAAAAAGGTTGGTGGAGACTGTCATCCGCGATAAGCTTATGTTTCGTGCCTCCGTTGAATTGGTAAGCGAGCTCCCAAGATATCAATATAAGAGAAAGTTGGTTCGCAAACTATACGAGTGATCTAAGATGGCATTATCTCTATTGGTTGCTTTTACGTGTTAACTTTCATAGCAAGGTCATGTTTTTTGCAGTTTACTGGCCGAAATTTACATCAAATGTCACTCCCGACTTAAGTATAATTACCGATGCGCCGCTGGTCCCCTCCAAGATCCGCTTCCTGAGTGATTTTTTGAAGTTTCTTGATATTCTCTTTGGTGTCCATCTGAAGCACATAAAGAAGATTGGAGGTTCTGGATTTGTTTCTTCCAGACAGTCCAGAGCCTATTTGAGATGCGGTAAAGGAACGCCCTGGTCTAGAAGGTGATTACGCAAAATGGTATAGTCAACGTCTCTCGGTGCGACACCCTCTTTAACGGATAGTGCTGCGGCAGTGCCTGCCGCCTCACCCATGGCCACGCAAGGGGGAATGAGGTTCATGATATCATTTGCCACCAAATCTGATGAAAAACAGCGACCCGCAACTAACATGGCCTCCACATTTCTAGGTAAAAGGGACCGGTAAGGAATGCAGCGATTGGGCTTCTCTGGCGAGGCATTGGTTGTGAGGGGAGGAAACAGGGCGATGGTATCTTCATACACGGTCCCCGCTCGCAGCTCCTCTTGCGTCAATATGTGTTCTCCGATCAGCCGCCTACTCCCTCGAGTCCCTACTTGGGACGCTGTGTCCAAAATATAGCTATCCTCAAATCCGGGCACATTCTCTTTAAAAAACCGGTGGGTCAGAAGCATTTTCTTGCGGGTCTCCACTTCCATCTGAGTGAGATCCTTCACCTTTAAACAACTCAAATCCGGGATCCAGTTATTAAACCAGACCACATCATCCCGGGAAGTGGGCATGGTTACTGTAAAGCCGCCAAGCCGGTTCAGTTTCCCCATTAACTTGGCATAGCTGCTCTCCTCCGACCCGGTTTCGTATATGGAGGTGGTCTGAGTCTCTTTGCCTTTGAAAGCGCGAAATCTCTTATAGTCGATGTTGCCAACACGAAAGACCAGGGCCAGCTTCGAGGACCTGAGGTTGGGATCCAAAGTCCCATCAAAGTCGGCGCCGGCGGATGCAAAGATATCGCCGTCTCCCGTGGCGTCAATGACAACCTGGCCAAGAACTACCTGCCTGCCTTCCTTGCTCTCAAAGAAAATCCCCTTTATCCTGTTGCCATCCATGATGGCCTGGCAACCCCAGGAGTGAAGACAAAGTGTAACGCCCGCATCCGCCACCATGTCGTTGAGAACGCACTTGAGCATCTCCGGATCTACGTAGGCAGAGTACCTCACCTTGCCTTCAACCACAAAGAACCGGTAGTTACCCCATTTCTTGATAAGGGCCGGATTTGAAGAGCCAATATCGTCTCGTGGGGGCTGAAGTACGCCTCCTAAAAGTTCGAGTCTATCCAACCACTCTTTCTGTTGTCCGGCTATGACCAACTGATTGCTCCCATCACTCAGATGGGGGATCAGAATGACAAGACCCCCTGTGGCCATTCCACCCAGGTGGCCATACCGTTCCACCAATACGGTTTCAGCTCCATTGCGAGCCGCAGCTACCGCAGCACTTACCCCAGCTGGACCTCCCCCTACAACAAGGACTTCTGCTTCCTTATAAACTTTGGTCTCCCTGCCTGGTTCGATAATGGTCTTCCCACCACCTTTATTAGATTCCATTTTTTTATCCTCTGGCTAAATTGTCAGTTGTGAATTATATCTCTTTAAACTTGATTTATGGCTGGATGATAACGTAATCAATGCTAATCCGTTCCAGGACGTGAAGACATCTTAACAGTCCCACATTATTCTTATATTATTATTTCACATGAGACTTGGGATAAATAATGCAATTTTTGGAAATACGATGAGCAATATGACAGCCGCCAAGCAGGCCGCCAGAAATGGCAAAATGCCTACAAATATGGTGCCTAATTCAACATCACCTGAAACGGCTCTTATAACAAAGACGTTCAATCCCACGGGGGGCGTAATAAAACCGGCTTCGAGAACGACCACCATGATCACCCCATACCATATAGGGTCAAATCCAAGAGCGTTCACTACAGGGAAAATGATAGGAGTCGTAAGGATCATTATTGCAACGCAGTCCATGACACAACCAAGTATAATGTAGGTAAAAAGGATGAATGTTAGGATTAGATATTTATTTAAAGCAAGACCTCCTATATAGTCCGCGAGCATCATGGGAAGCATGGTCACGCCCATGAATTTCGAGAAAAACTCGGCACCGATGATGATGAGAAAAATCATCGCTGTCGTCTTCCCTGTTTCTAAGACGCTCTCCTGGATATTTTTAAAGTTTAGTCTTCCCTTCACTAGAGCGATCAGAAAGGAGCCAAAGGCCCCGACACCACCAGCCTCGGTAGGTGTGAACACACCTAGATAGATGCCGCCCATAACAAGCATGAACAGAAAAAGTAGTCCCCAGATATCTTTGAGGGATAAAACACGATCCTTGAAAGAGATGCGCTCTGCGGGGGGGCCTATAGATGGTTTGATTTTGCATTGGACGAATATGGTAAGCAGGAATAAGGCAGACAGAAGAATACCTGGCAGGATACCTGCCATAAAGAGTTTTCCAATAGACTGTTCTGTCAGGATTCCGTAGATCATAAATCCTAAACTGGGGGGGATTAGAATACCCAGTGTGCCGCCAGCAGCCACGCACCCCGTTGCCAGCTTGGAGTCATAGCCATATTTTTTCATTTCAGGAATGGCCACAGTCCCCATTGTTGCGGCTGTTGCCAAACTCGATCCGCTCACTGCTGCGAAGCCGGCGCAACCGAGAACCGTTGCCATAGAGAGACCGCCAGCGTAATTGCCGATCCAGGAATAAACGGCTTTATATATATCACCACTAATGCCTGAAATATATGCAAACTGCCCCATCAATACAAAAAGTGGGATAACGGTTAACGTGTATGAGGAACCCGCTGAATAGGGAACAAGATTAAGAAGGCCGAGACCGGCTGGTATCCCCATCATGAGACAATAACCAAAAAATCCCGTCACGAGCATGGCAATGCCTATATACATCCTCATCGCAAGGAGGAAGAAAAGTGCACAGATACCTAGTATTCCTATCAGACTGGGGTCCATAGCCTATAATTCCTGATGTTTAAATAGATTCTTGATATTCTTTAAGAGTTCAATGGAATATACAAGGCATCCAATAGCAAGAATTAAAAGAAACGGTGAAACAGGGATATAAAGGATAGGTGTGACTTCATTTCTACGCATAAGCTCAAGGCACCTGAGAATATTCATCCAAGCGATCAAGATAATAATAAATAGTGAAAATAGGTGAGTTATGAGGTCAATGGTCATTCGCAGTTTTTTGGGCAAAAGCCGTACGACCAAATCAATGGAAATATGCGCCTTATCGGCCTGGGTATAACCAAGGAAGAGAAAAATGACCGTTACCATCATGACCTCGGTCACTTCATAGGCCCCAGTGATGGGTGAGTTGAAGACATAGCGGCCAATAACGTCACAGGTGGTCAACAGCATCATGCAGAGAAGAATATATCCTCCTGCCTTGGCAAGCCAAGCATTCAGAGATCCCAGTCTTTTTACCATGGCCTTGATCATTCTCTACCTCAAAAGGTATATGCGGAGTCTTTTGAAATATTTGCTCAGTAAAATCACAAACCCTATCAGAGGTGAAAGGCAAACATATGACTCCGACTAGATTTTGGTGACTCCCTCGCGGCGTGGCGCGAGGGAGTGGGAAAGATCTTTTTCATGTACTCCAAAATTAAGGAAAGACGCTCTATTTTATTCCAAGCAGAGTTTGGACTTCCTTTAAAACAGCATTCCCAGGAAGTCCTTTGCCTTCCGTCTCCTTTGCCCAGGCTTCACGTATTTTGCTTCCTCCCAATCGCATTTTAGCCAGGTCCTCCATGGGCAATTCATTTACCTTCACCCCATGCTCAAGAACTTTTTTCTTCATACTCGCCTCTGTGCGATCATAGACAATTCCGGCTTGCCTTGATGTTTCCAGGCCAATATTGTCCTCAATAATTTTCTTAACATCAGCCGGGAGGGATTCCCACTTGGCTTTGTTCATGACGATGGGGAAAGTCATAGTATACAGATTACAAAGCACAGCGTAATCCACCACTTCGTGCTGCTTGAAAACCCACAATCCCTCGAAGGGCATCGCCGTTCCGTCAACGACGCCTCTCTCCAAGGCGTTATAGACCTCCGGAACAGGGATAAACACAGGAGAGGCACCAAATATCTTCAGAGTCTCCTGGATATGGGGATTGGTTGCACGAATTTTCATCCCCTTCAGATCTTCAAGGGTCTTGACTGCCTTTTTTCTGGTGAAAATCTGGCCTGGCGCGTGAACATAGAGCCATAGCACTTTCACCTCCTTATATTCATCCCGGAAATATTTATCATAGGTCTTCCAAAGGGCGACGGAGGTCTCCTCGGCTGAAGTCACCATAAAAGGAAGCCAAAAGACGGAAGTTAATTGAAAGCGGGCAGGGGTATACATCGGGTTTGTCAAGGCGATGTCACATATACCCTTAACCGCCATGTCATAGTGGTCTGCTGCCTTTCCCAGTGCTTGACCTGGGAACAAAGTCACTTTCACCCGACCTCCAGTTAACTCGCTAATCTTCTTTCCCCACGGCTCAATAAGCATGGTATGTTGGGGATGCCTAGGGGGCCAGGGCGATGAAAATTTTAGGTTTACTGTTTCAGCTACAGATGTTTCCACAAGAAATGTTACCCCTAAAAGAAGAACTGTTGCCGCGACCAAAAAAGACAGAATTTTGAATCTCATCTTCGCACCCTCCCTTGCTAAAGGTTGTCACCTGTGCAGCTCTTAAATGGCTATGAATTGCATTCATAGGCTGGCTATGGCTGCATTATCCCGATCCCTATCACAATCTCAGAACAAAAAAAGTCTTTTCCCCATATGTGTCTGGTCATCCTGGAATATGAGAATGGTCTGTGAAGATAATAGCACGAGCCACTAATTGCTCATAGGATAGCGGCCAAAAGTTTTGGCGGCATTAACCATGGCATGCACATTATCCTTCGGCGTATCTGGGGATAACATACAGCCCGATGATAGAATGAATTTACTTTTTAGCCCTGCCTGTTTTATCACTTTCGCGGAATCCTTTTCAACATGTTCTGGAGTGCCGAAAAGAAGTGTCGTGTTGGGACAAACATTGCCCATTAGGCAGACGCTATCACCCACCTTTTCTCTGGCCAATCCAAAATCTACCTTCGTGTCCAGACAGAGGATATCGAACCCTGCTTGAACAAAAGTATCCAGTCTATCCGTTGTATCCCCACAGACATGCAATTGCAAAGGTTTACCCGTCTTTTTAAGGGCGTCAACAAGTCTTTTCAGGAAGGGGAAGCCAAAGTCTGTCCACGTATCCCTGGACATGACGTCCCGTGATACAGTGGGATCTGAGATGCATATGATATCCGCTCCGGCTTCTGCTACGGCGATGCCCCAGTGGATTAAACCTATCAGGGAAAGCTCTAAGAGCTTCTTGAGATTCTCTGGCTCCTTTTTGGTATCCCGCAGAGCCTTTTCTAAACCCCTCAACATGGCAGCGTGCCTGAATGGGGCCTGGCAATAGCCCAACACTGGAATATGGCCTTCGCACAATTCCTTCAATCGGCTGATAATGGCCAGCAGTTTAGGAAGTCTTCCATCTTTGTGAGGATTTGGAAGCCGAATCCGAGGCAAATCTGTCGAATAGTCTTGAACGACAGGCTCTATAACGGAAGGCGGTATGTCATCAGCAATCTGAAGTTTGCTACCCAGTGCTTCTGACTCGGCGTGGATCGCGAACAGATCCCATACGGCATCATATTTGAATTCCTTGACACAATAGTATTGAGAGAAGACATACTTTTCAGGAGATTCCATGGCCTCGCGGAACTTGAAACCCGCTTGTCTGATGCACCAGTCACGTGCAGCTGGAATAACTGGGACACGATCCGGTTCCTCTCCTGCAATGGCGGCCATTACCCGCTCATAAGGATTCATTTAGATCTTTCTCTCCCTGTCAGCCCAATATTTTTCGCGAAGAACTCTTTTCAAAATTTTACCCTGCGGATTTCGAGGCAACTCTTCCACGAACTCTACAGATTTAGGTTTCTTGTAACTGGCAAGGGATTTCCTGCAAAACTCTATGATATCATCATCAGATGCTTGCTGGCCTTTTTCCAATACCACAAAGGCCTTCACCGCCTCTCCCCATCGATCATCAGGCACTCCAATCACAGCACATTGGGATACCACAGGATGTTCATAGAGCACTCTCTCTACTTCAGCAGGATAGACATTTAACCCACCAGTAATGATCATGTCCTTTTTTCGGTCAACCAGATAAACGTAATAATCCTCGTCATAGACAGCCAGATCTCCCGTGTAAAGCCAGCCATCCTTGATCACCTTTTGCGTCTCTTCTTCATTATTCCAATAGCCTTCCATAGTGTCAGTACTCTTCACGACGATTTCCCCGACGGTATGGGGAGGGACTTCCTGTCCTTTTTCATCCACTAATTTTACTAATATCCCATAACAAGGCCTGCCACAGGACTTTAGTCTCTTTTCAGCCTCTTCATCAGAAAGATCGCTGATACTATGTTCTTTTTTGTGTAAGCATGTCACATTAGGCCCTGTTTCAGTAAGACCATAGGGTTGCATAAAGATATTGCCAAAGATGCTCAGGGCCTTTCTTAAGGGGCCGGGGGGCATCGGAGCCGTTGCATAGAAAATCAGTCTCAATGAAGAGAAGTCGTATTCTCTTATGTGTGGAAAGTCTATGAGTTGCATAATTGTAATTGGAACCAACTGAAGATTGGTGACAGAGTAATCTTGTACGGTCTTGAGTATATTTTCTGGGTCAAACCCTCTTAGTTGGGAGATAATTATTGAAGCGGCAACAGAGGCGTTTGCTAACATCCATACCCATCCTGCCGCATGACAAAGAGCTGGCACATTTACGAGATGTACGTCATCATAGTTGAGTTCACCATCAATGACGCAAGCTAGGGCACCTCTTAGCCGTGCGCGGTGAGTATGTACGACCCCCTTTGCCAATCCCGTTGTTCCACTGGTGTAAAAAATCTCCGCAGGATCATCTTCTGAAACCAGATCTTCGGGGGGTTCTACAGGTGAACTGGATTTGATCAGTGTTTCATACTCTATGGTCCACTCGGGAGCATCCCCTATACAAATGTAATTCAGAGAGAAGGTTGGCCTAAGGCTGGATGCAATATCAGAAAAGTCCTCTCCGAAAAGGAGAGTGGTTGGAGTTGAATCATTCAGAATGTACTCTATCTCTGGTGGGGATAATCTGAAGTTTAGTGGGACAAAAATCAGGCCCGCTTTTGCGCAGGCGAAAATACTTTCAACATACTCCGATGAGTTATAGCCTAATATGGCAACGCGGTCTCCTTTTCTGCACCCTAAGCCCATCAGTGCATTGGCTAGGCAATTTGCACGTTCATTTACTTCTTTCCATGTGAATTCCTTTTTGGAATCCACAACAGCTCTCTTATTAGGATAGTACTTAGCGTTAATGCGAAGGACTTCTCCAATGTTCCTCACTGGCAGCCACCCCCTTTCATCTATACCGGTTGGTTAGCTACGAGAAAATGAGAACCCCAGGTCATGATGTAAAGCTGAGCACCCCCCAAAAGGCTCATAGACTTCAAGCCTACTCTTGTGCATTGCGCTATTTTATCTTCCTATAAAATTCGGTTTTCTTTTTTCAAGAAATGCACCCACACCCTCTTTCACGTCTTGAGTCTCAAACAGGGCAGAGAAAAGCTCTGTCTCTCTTTTGAGACCCTCTTCAAATGTCATGTTTATAGTTGCATTGATGGCTTTTTTAGCGTTCATTACTGCTACAGGTCCTCGCTGCATAATCCGTTTAGCAAGGCTCATTGCCTCCGATACCGCTTTTCCTTTTGGAGCTATTCTCTCAATCAATCCTATGGATTTGGCCTCATTTGAGTCGATGGGATCACCTGTCAAAATCAACTCTTTGGCTTTTCCCACTCCCACGAGTCTCGCCAATCGCTGGGTTCCCCCCGCTCCTGGTAAAAGTCCCAGGCTAACTTCCGGCAATCCAATAATGGTCGATTCGTCCATGACTCTTATATCGCACGCCATAGCGAACTCACAGCCCCCTCCCAGTGCCAAACCATTGATAGCAGCAATAACAACCCTGTCGAATGTCTGGATTTTCAAGAGGATTTTTTTTGTAAATGCGGACATCTCATAGGCGCCTTGGGGGGTCTTTTTTGATAGCATTTGTATGTCTGCACCCGCAATGAAAGCTTTTTCGCCACCCCCGGTAAAAATGACAGCCCCCACTTCTTCCAAGAGGGCTAATTCTTCAAAAACCTGCCCAATTTCTTCTTCCACTTGATTGTTGAGGGCATTTACCGGTGGTCGGTCTACCAAAACAGTGGCAATCCGATCTTTGATCTCATAGTCGACAAATTCCCTTTTATTTGCCATTTATATAACCTCCCCTCTCAGAAAGCGAAAAGATTAATATGTCTGATTAATTTTTTATTCTATTAAAATTGCTTTTTTAAGAAACTCCTTGCTATTATTTCTTTTTCGATTTCCTTTGTTCCCTCGTAGATCTCAAGGATTTTGGCATCCCTGTAGAACCTTGAGATGTCATGTTCTCCCATGTAACCGTACCCACCATGCATCTGAAGAGACTCATCTGCTACTCGAACAGCTGTCCAAGCTGAAAACCACTTGGCCATGGCAACTAGGGCCGTGTCCGGTATTCCTTTATCCACCTGGGAAGCGGCTTTGTAGGTAAGGCTCCTAGACGCTTCAATCAGGGTAGCCATTTCTGCCACCTTAAATCTATTCGCTTGAAATTCGAACAAGGATTTTCCAAACTGCTTCCTTCTCTTAATATGTGTTATTGCCCTTTCCATAGCTCCTTGGGCCAATCCGACTCCCGTAGCGGCAACCATAACTCTCGTCTTTTCAAAAAATTTCATTAGATAGGGAAATCCTTCTCCTTCTTTTCCCACCAGATTCTTGCTAGGCACACGTACATCTACAAAGCTTATTTCAGATGTGTCAGATGCTCGAATTCCCAATTTATCCTTGAGCTTGTTGGATTCGTAACCAGGGCTGTTCGTTTCTACGATGAGCATGCTGAACTGCTCGGAACGCTTCTCTCTTTCAGGATTTGTCTTACAAAAAACCACCAAGTAGGTAGCGATGGTTCCGTTGGTAATGAAAATTTTGTTTCCATTTATCAGGTAGTCATCCCCTATCTTTTTAGCGGTGGTCGAAACGGAAAGGACGTCGCTTCCTGCATCGGGCTCAGTGATAGCGATGCCCGTAATTGTCTCTCCTCTCACTAGGGGAGAAAGATATCTTGTTTTTTGGCCTTTATCACCAAACATTTGAATGACTTCAGAGCCAACGACAACCGAATTCATACATTGGCCACAGCCAGGATCAACTCGAAAAAATTCCTCAGCTATGCAGCAATGTTCAATAAGCCCATAGCCAGCCCCGCCGTATTCCTCGGGGATGAAGCAGCCAATAAAACCCAGTTTGCATGCCTTTCTCCAAAGGTCAAAAGGGAACTCCTCTTTGAGGTCAATTTCTCTTGCTACTTCGGGAAATTCGTTTTCAGCGAAATCTCGCGCGGCAGTTCTAATATCTCTTTGTTCTTTGGTAAATTGAAAGTCCATATTTAGACCATGGCTTTTTGAACGAGGTTAATGGAGGCTGTTAAGGAAATACCGGCGAGCTGGTATTTAGTCAATAAAAACAATCCCTCTTTAAAGCATCTTAAATATATCTATACGGGGATATTAGATTGGATTAGGTTGCTTTGGTCGCGGAAGACTTCGATTTTCTAGTCCGCCCACAAAAATCTCGTAAATCAAATCCCCTAGCTC
>CP070840.1:443335-447212 GCA_020342025.1 Deltaproteobacteria bacterium | reverse complement strand
GTCAGATACCCATCAAGAACTGTTATTGTTTGGATACTTCTATCATTCCTGAAGCATGGGGCCTACCGCCCACCGTGACAGTTGTAGCCATGGGCAAGCGCCTGGCAAAACATCTGACCGCGACCAAGAAAAATAAGCTTTCCACAAAAAAAGCGTCTCAACCCAAAGAAGGAGGCGACTCAATCCAATACGCGTGCCTGAAGATCTAAAATGATGATCTTCCGCCTTCCAGCTTCCTCGCCTCCTAGCTTCGTAGCTTCCTACCTTTTCTTGCCTTGCTTGCCCTGAGCAAGAGTCAAGAGCAGTCTTGACCCCTTTTCCCGCCTCCTAGCCTTCCAGTTTTAAATTATCCCCACAACGATGCCTGAGTCGTTGGTTGCGCGGAACGGATGACGGCTCAGGTTTTTCGCCCCGGCCTTGGCAAGCATGTCCATGATCTGCTCTTCTGAGTAGGACCGCCCTCCCTTGGTGCCTGTCAGCATGTTCAGGGAGAATAGCGCCGGAAAGAGAGGGCCTGCCAGGTCGTTGTTCAGGATGAAATCGTGCACCACGATTAGGCCACCGGGCTTGAGGGTTCCCACGGCTTTGTCTATAATAATCTGACAATCTCCAGGGCTTTCGCCATGAAGGATATGAGAGAGCCAAGCCACGTCGTATTTGCCCTCTATCTGATCTTCCAGATAATTGCCCACCTGAAATTGGACCCGGTTGCTCACCCTAAAGCGGGCGATAATCTTCTCTGCGAATGGGCGAGTGGCTGGCAGATCGTAAATGGTCGCTCTCATTCCAGGGTTGTTTAAACAGAAGTGGATTGCCCAGGTGCCAGGGCCACCGCCCAAATCCAGCAGGTGTTCACGACCGGCCAGATTCATCTCTTTGGTGGCTTGAGGAGCGAGGGTCATGGCCATGTTGAACATGCCCATGAGGAAGCTCTCACGTTGTTCTTCGGTGCTGGCCGCGGCTCTCAATCTGACCGGAGCGCCTTTCATGACCGCACGGTCTAACTGGTGCCATGATTCCATGAGATGGTAGTGGTGCATAATCATGTAACCAATGTACTGGGGCGAATCCTTTGTTAAGTAGGTGGCGCTCAAGGGAGCATTCGCGTACCCGTTGTTGGATTTGATCAAGAGCTTCATGGCTGTTAATGCGTTCAATAGGGTAGCCACTCCCCGCTCGTCCCCATTCAGCGTCTGGGCGATCTCCTTTGCCGTTAATTGATCCGGACCGATGATGGTGAATACACCAAGCTTGATGGCCGCGTGGAGGGCACAGGATTCCCAATAGGCACCTGATATCTCCAGCAGTTGACCCGGATTCGATGTCTGATCACTCAAACCGTCCCTCCTTTTGCCTCGCGCTTCAACCCTTCACCCTTTTGCCAAGCCTAAAGGGTCATGGCGTCCTAGCGTTCCAGCCTCCTAGCTTCCTGGCCTCCCAGCGTCCTAGCCTTTATATCCCACAGGCATGATGAGCAAGGGTTCATGGGATGGGGGTGTGCCCATAACCTGGATCACAGCCTCATCCTGAAAGGCACCCACGATTCCGGCGCCCAGACCCAGGGCCTCGGCCTGGAGAAAGATGTTTTGACCGATGTGCCCCGCCTCTATCATGGCATATCTCACACCCCTGTCACCGTACCTGCTCGTGATTCGGGCGTACTCCGCACAGACAACCAGGCTTAGAGGCGGCTTCGCCATCCACATCTGTCCCAGGGAAGCCCTTGCCACTCCCTCTCTAAGGTCACCTTCTGATATAAGGGACACATTGTGGCCCATTGGCTCGTAGTGATAAATTCCGGCGTGCATCCCTTTTACCCCTTCTTCTCCAACAAGGAAGTATATGTCCATAGGATAGCAGGCCCCACCCGAAGCCGCTGCCCGCTTGTAGCCTCTATCTTCCGTAATCCCGTAGGCTGCCCAGAGGAGTTGTGACAATTGCTCCAGGTTTAGTTGCTGTGAACTAAAAGACCGGATTGTCCTTCGGACTTTGATGCTCTTTTCCAATGAAACAGTCCCATCTGTCTTGGCATTTGGAAGATCCATGTTATACTCCTTTTGGATGCTATTAATGGCTCTATAACAAGGGCCTTTTGAGGTGGCAATACGCCCCAACAAGAAGTCGTAATCATAACAAAGGACTCACGGGTTGTAAATTGAAGGCACTGGTCCTCTAGGCCATTGACAATGGTTTGAGTTTCGGATTAGACTAAAAATTTGTGTAGAAGAGGCCTGACAGGTCATTTGCGCTTATTACACAAAAAATGGCCCTTCAAGAACAAGAATATACACTATCAAATCGGGGTACAACAATGTCCAATGTAGTGGTCGTGGGAACACAGTGGGGCGATGAAGGCAAAGGCAAGGTGGTTGACCTTCTCACAGTCAAAGCCGACCTCGTCGTCCGATTTCAGGGAGGAAACAATGCGGGTCATACCCTGGTGGTCAATGGTGAGCAGACCATCTGCCACCTCATCCCCTCTGGTATCCTCCATGAGGGTAAGAAGTGCCTTATCGGGAATGGGTTAGTGGTGGACCCGGAGGTCCTTTTAGAGGAGATGGACAACCTGGCACAACGAGGTATTGCCATAAGCCCCGAGAGGCTGTCTCTCAGTGAGAAAGCCCATATCATCATGCCGTACCATAGGGCCCTGGATCTGGCCAGGGAGGCAGCTAAAGGAAAAGATAAACTGGGGACCACCGGCCGTGGGATTGGGCCTTGCTATGAAGACAAGGTGGGAAGAACAGGCATCAGGGCGATTGATCTCCTCGAAACGGAGACCCTCCAAGAAAAAATCAAAACCAATCTGAGAGAAAAGAATTTCTACCTCACAAAGTTTTTAGATGCAGAGCCTCTCGATTTTCAGCCCATCTTTGATCAATACCGGTCCATGGCGGAGACGCTTCGACCCTATGTGACGGACGTTTCCATAGAGATTGATCAGGCCATAAGATCAGGTAAAAAGGTACTCTTTGAAGGGGCCCAAGGCACCCACCTGGACATAGATCATGGCACGTACCCATTCGTCACGTCATCCAATCCAGTCTCAGGGAGCGTATGCGCGGGGGCTGGCGTGGGTCCTGACAAGCTGCACCATATCAACGGCATCGTAAAGGCCTATACGACTCGGGTTGGCGCTGGCCCCTTTCCCACAGAGCTTCTGGATGAAACGGGCGATTATATGCAGGAGATGGGCGCTGAATTTGGTGCCACCACAGGGCGCCGTCGACGTTGTGGTTGGCTCGATCTCGTGATGGTTCGGGACTCTGTCCGTTTTAATGGCCTGGCCAGTCTGAGCATCACCAAATTGGATGTCCTGACAGGATTGGAAAAACTGAAGATCTGCACAGGATATGAATACCAAGGTGAACGGGTTGGTGCCAGACCCACGAGTCTTCAGAAACTTGCCCGGTGCACACCCATTTATGAAGAGCTGGAGGGATGGAAAGAAGACATCACTTCTGCAAGGCAGATGGACCAGTTGCCTGCTGCAACGAGAAAGTATCTGAACAGAATCGAGGAGATCACGGAAGTCCCCCTCTGCATTGTCTCTGTGGGTCCCATGCGGGAGGAAACGATTATCCTGAAAGACCCGTTCACTCCTCCTCCACTTTAGGCACTTTAGCCCCGCCTGCCATAGCCATTTGTGAGCAGTGCTATCTTGGTGTTCGTGTGGCATTGCTTGACCCGGCTCAAGGGTTTTATGCAAAGTGGCATGGGCGGGCAGGTCACTCTAGACACTTTAGATCACTTTAGGCACTTTAGCTCACTTCTTTTATGATCACCTTTGATAAGGAATACGATGTCTTTGTGGTGGGTGGAGGTCATGCGGGTTGCGAGGAAGCCTTAGCAGCCGCCCGAATGGACCACCCTACCC
>CP070840.1:439928-443235 GCA_020342025.1 Deltaproteobacteria bacterium | reverse complement strand
GAGATGTACAAAAAGGGACAAGAAGTACAGGCGGTGGTTCTGAATATTGACAAAGCGAGCGAACGTTTCTCATTGGGCATCAAGCAACTCTCTTCTGATCCGTGGGAGCATGTTCCTGAAAAATACAGGCCTGGGACTCGTGTTACCGGCACGGTGACCAATATAACCGACTTTGGCGTCTTTGTGGAGTTGGAGGAAGGAATAGAGGGCCTTATTCACGTTTCCGAACTGTCTAAGGACAAGGGGAGTAACCCCCTCAGCAGATTCAAGATCGATGATGTGATTCAGGCTAAAGTGATAAACGTTTCGGGACACGATAAGAAGATTGGTCTATCCGTAAGGAAGCTGGAAGAGAGCGAGGAAAAGGAGATTTACCAGAGCTATCTCAATGGTCACAAGGAGGCCACTTCAAACTTGGGTGAGCTTTTGAAGGAAGGCATGATGAATCTGCAGCGCCAGTCCTCTATTGACGATCAGAAGCCAGAAGAATCACCTTCAGAACAGCAGGATGAGACCGGTTCTTCTGATACCTCCCCCGTTGAAGATAAGACTGAGAAGACAGAACCCGTTTAACGGCTAATGATGGAAACAGATTCCAGTGGTTTCCCTTCGCCTGGGCAACCATAGCCTTTACCTCCAATACTGCCACCCTACCCGGCTTACGTACAGGCCCTTAGAGCATTCGGGAAAATGTCGACAAAAAAACGTCCCATACTCACAGTCATCATTATTCTTGGGATCGCCGTCCTTTTTCTGGGCACCCTGATGACCCTTGTTCTCACCTTTTTTGGCCCTTCTACAAACTTATCCTTTGGCCACAAAATAGGCGTCATTCCCATCCAAGGCCCAATCATGGAATCTCAAACCATTGTCTCACAGATGGTGAGGTTCAGAAAAAACAAAGCCATCAAAGCCATCATCTTAAGGGTAGATTCCCCTGGTGGGGGTGTGGGTCCGTCCCAAGAGATCTATCGTGAAGTCAGAAGAACGATCAAGACAAAACGGGTGATCGTCTCCATGGGCAGTCTGGCGGCATCGGGGGGCTATTATGTGGCTGCGGGGGCAGACAAAATCGTGGCAAGTCCCGGGACCATCACGGGGAGCATTGGTGTCATCATGCAGTTCGTCCAACTCAAAGAGCTTCTCAATAAGATCGGCATCAGTATGGAAGTCTTGAAGAGTGGAGAATTCAAGGATATAGGTTCCCCGCACAGAGAGATGTCTGAGGAGGAGAAGGAACTCCTCCAAGAATTGATTATAGATATCAAGGATCAGTTTGTGGAGGCAGTGGCAGAGGGCAGAAATCTCTCGGTGGAGACCGTTCGGGAAATTGCCGATGGCCGCGTCTTTTCCGGAGCCAAGGCCAAAGAATTAGGTCTTGTGGACGTATTGGGGAATTTTCAGGATGCCGTGGACCTTGCAAAAAAAGAGACAGGAATTGAAGGGGAGGTCGATTTGATTTATCCCAAAAAGGTGGGACCCAGTATTTGGGACTTGATTCTCCGAGATGCCACAAGAGCCATTTATGAATCCACCGTAAAGGCCCTCAAAACCCACATAGAATATAGATGGGATGGCCTTCCAAACCCATTAGAGTCAACTACCACCCCTTGAACACCTCCCTGCCTCGCCTGAGCGGGCAGGCTCGCGATGGCGGGCAGGGCTCTCAGAGCCACAGAGAATTCAATTAGACAGGATAAAAAGGATTCTGTGGATTACAAAGATTTGATGGTTAATTCTCTAAGCGTCATTAGTCACAGACCCACACAGACTGACACAGACAGGATGCATGATCGCCTGAGCGCCCCGTAATTCGGGGCCTCCCAATGTTACCACATTGGGAGATATGGAGACGCGAATAACAAAAAATGAGCTAGCTTATTTTTTGTTATTCGGTTCTCCATATAGCTTCAAGCGATCAACTAGTTACCGTTTTCTCTCTCAATTATATGTCTAACTCTGTGAACTCTGCGTCTCTAGCGACCGGAGGGAGCGGGCGTGAAATATCCCAGTTATCCTGTAAATCCTGTCTAAAATTCTTGTCCTTCGTATCTGTGTGAGTCTGTGGCTAATAATTCTTAGGATATGTTCCGTGTACTCTGCCTGCTCTACAGGAAAGAGCTCACATCTCCCTTCCCGGCCCGAATAACCTCCGGCACATCATTTATCAGAGAGATCACACTGGAAGGACTTGGATAAAGCAGACCACCGTCTATAACAATATCCAGATAGGATGCATAGGCCTCTTGGATGGCGTAGGGATCATCCAAACCTGCGCTGGTACTTATGATGGGCCTCCCTAAAGTCTCAACGATGGACAGGCAAATCCTATTGTCCGGAACCCGAATACCCACCGTCTTTCTCTTTGTCAGCATGATTTTAGGCACCAACTTGGTCCCCTCCAGGATAAACGTATAAGGACCTGGCAGAAGTCTTTTCATGGTCTTGTAGGCCCAGTTGGAAACCTGAGCATAACGGCTTATCTCCTTGAGGTCATCGCATATAAAAGAGAAAGGTTTCTTGAGAGGACGATTCTTCAGCTTGTAAATGCTCTGTATTCCCTTCTTATTGAAGAGATCGCATCCTATTCCATAGAACGTGTCCGTGGGATAGGCGATCAGCCCGCCTTTATCCAGGATTTCACAGACCCTGTTGATGAGACGCTGTTGCGGATTTTGAGAATTAATCGTGAGAATCATGATCCTCCTATTTAGCCGATAAGGGATCTTTTTGTCAATTATCTTCCCCTTGAGAGAAACCCCTGACCTTTCAGACACCAGGAATTTATCACGAAAAGGGAAAAAGTACAAAACCACGAAATAAAGAAAATCACGACCCGCTCGCTTCACTCGCTAGAGACACTAAAACACAGAGAAAACTCCGAAAATTATTAGCCACAGACCCGCCCGCCTCGCCTTCTCCCCCTTTTGCTTGGGATTTGGGATTTTGACATTTGGCATTAAGATTTTGGTCATATGGCCTCAAGCGCAGCGGTCCTCCTTCCGGGCCGTAGGCCCTACAGGCCGGAGGCAAGGCCCGCAGGGCCGATCCTCTATCACAATACTCCTCACCCTTTGCTCCATGCTCTACGCCCTTCTCATCCACCCTAATAACTAGTAAATATCCCCACGGCTGATGCTCCTCAGAGAGCTTTCTACCACCAAAACATACCTATAAAACACCCAACCAAAGGCACGAAGTGCAGCGAGCGGATGGCAAGCTTTTTCTTTTTCGCTTGCCCCGCCGTAGCCTTTTAACCGCCAAAGCCTTGGCGGCGGCGGTTGGCGAAGGGGGGTGTTTTCCCTTT
>CP070840.1:437138-439828 GCA_020342025.1 Deltaproteobacteria bacterium | reverse complement strand
TTTGCCTCGGTCTAGGCGTTTAAGGAGAGAAAAAACCGCCTTTCGGGCGATACGGTCGAAGGCACTCGGTTTGGCCTCTTCAGGGGTGGGCCAGTGGGACGGAATGATGGTTTCCTTCATGTCTTGTTCTCAATCATCTTTGCTTTTCGTTTGGCAGGGTGAACATAAAATGTGGCGCCCTTGATCCAGAGCCTGAGGGCCTGCCAATAGATCATGCAGATGACCTTCATGGTCATCAAGGGATAGGTGAGTAAAACGTGCGCCAGTGACGCGCCGGTGATCTCCTTTCGCATCAAGGAAAGGGTCGCATCAAAACGTTTCCTGCCATGGGCCATGTTGATGATGTGCACATTGATGGATTCGCCGGGTTCCCGGAACCTCCAATCGTAGGAGATTTCCATTTCCATAAAGGGAGAGACATGAAAGGCCTTGGGAAACTGGTAGCGCTTCCAACCCCGCAGGGGGTGTTCATTCTGGGCCTCACCGAACACGTAGCAGTGCTCTTCAAGCCAGGGCGTATTATGGACTTCGGCCACGATGGTCTCCACATATTGGCCATCCCTATCGTAGCAAAAATAGAAGCTCGCGGGATTAAAACAAATGCCAAAGTATCGGAGGTGGGTAAGGAGGCGTATTGGCCCCTTAGGGCGGTCTCCCAGGCGTTTCTCCACGAGGTCTCGAACCGCTCTATCCAATGGAAGACGCGGGTCGCCCAGATGATCTCTACGACGAAAATAGGCAAAATTTACGCGATCACCGGACCAGAGCCAGCGGTCCCTGAACAGTGTGGAGAGTTCCTCCAAATCAAGGTACATCATGAACAACCGGTATTGAAAGCGGTTCAGCACGGGACTGAACCGACGGTGTCTCACTTTTCCTTCATATATGCCACTCTGTAGACTCATAGGGTCTTCCCAAAGTGTTTGCAGACCTCCAGGGCACTATTGACCCCGTCCTCATGAAAGCCATAACCCCAATAGGCACCGCAAAAAAAAGTTCGGTTGACCCCATTGATCTCGCCGAGGCGCTGCCTCGCCCGCAGCCCCTCCGGCGTATAGACGGGATGCTGATAGATCATCGTTTGTATCATTTTATCTGGGTCAACGTGATGGGGCAGATTGAGGGTGACGCAGATCTCCTCGCACATGGGAAGGCTCTGGAGGATATTCATATCATAGCTCAGGGCCAAACGTCCCACGGCCTCACGACGGATACGGTAGTTCCAGCTCGCCCAGCAGGCCCTCCGACGAGGAAGCAAAGAGCTATCTTTGTGGAGGATGGCCAGGTTTTCCTGGTAGGGTATGACAGATAGGATCTCCACCTCTTGCCTGGAGGGATCCGAGAGCATGGCTAGGGCCTGATTACTGTGCGTTGCCAGGATGGCTCGATCAAATCTTTCGGCCTCGCCGTTCCCTGTTTTCACTTCCACATGGCTGTCATATCGCCTAATGGATTGCACAGGACAGCGAAGGCGGATTCGATCCGCATAAGGGCTTGTCAAGCGCTCCACGTAGCGCCTTGAACCCCCTGTTATGGTGAGCCACTGGGGTTGACGGCGCACGTTGAGGAAGCCGTGGTTCCTGAAGAATTCCACAAAGTATCGTGCGGGGAACCGATGAAATTGTCCGGGTTCGGCAGACCAAATGGCTGCCCCCATGGGGATGATGAAGTGCTGGATAAAGCCCTTTGAGTAACGTTTGGATTCCAGATAGGGCCCGAGACTCATGTCATAGTTGTCACTTTTGAGGAGTGCTGTGGACTGAAGGCGAAAGCGGAAAATGTCCAGAATCATCCGGTAAAAGGAGAGGTGCAGTAGGTTGCTGCGCTGAGCAAAGAGGCTATTGAGAGAGCTTGGACTATACTCTAGGCCAGTCTTCTCACAGGTGACGCTAAAGCTCATGCGAGACGGCTGCCATGAAACGCCCAGGCGTCCCATCAGCTTGAGGAAGTTGGGATAGGTGATTTCGTTGAAAACGATGAATCCGGTATCCACGGGGTATATCCGGCCATTTTCCTCCACGTCGACGGTATGGGTATGGCCACCTATGTAATCGTTTGCTTCGAAAACGACCACATCATGATCCTCGCAGAGGAGGTAAGCGACGACCATACCGGAAATACCAGAGCCTATAATGGCGATCTTCATAAGATGCGATCCTCAGAGACGATGCTTCCACAATTGGGCATGTGAATCCCTATCCTGAGAGGGCTCAAGGTATCCGGTTTGCGCCTCGGGCGCTTTCGGGAAGGGGCCGCATGTGCCGAACAATCCTCAACCATGACAAAAGCTGAAGCAGATAGTACGTGATGTCGATTTCCCACCAGAAGAATCCCTGCCGAGCGCAAACTGGGTAGTGGTGGTGGTTGTTGTGCCATCCCTCCCCAAGGGTGATCAAGGCCAGCAGGGCATTGTTACGACTTGTATCAGACGTGTTGTACCGGCGGCTACCAATCATATGATCGAGGGAATTGATGGTGCAGGTGCCATGGAAGAGGACCGTGGTTGATATGAAAAACCCCCAGATCAGCATCTGGGGACCGTTGGTCCCCAAATGCGGGACATACTCGGCAAGCAGGTCCCCCGTAGCATAAAGGGAAATGGCCAGAAAGATGGGAACGAGGCTGTCAAAGCGATTTAACCACCGTAGCTCAGGGAATTCTGCCCAGTCGCGGACATACTGTGTCCTCGT
>CP070840.1:420466-437038 GCA_020342025.1 Deltaproteobacteria bacterium | reverse complement strand
GGATCAAGGCCTGTGTATCCCTGAGCAGGGATTTGGCCTGGGCCACATCCAGCTCTGTCACCTCACCCCCCTTGAAGCGGACCTCGGCAATTTGCAGGGACCGCTCCTGAATCCTCACGTTTTCTCGCGCGATGGACAGCCGCGCCTCAAGGGTCCGTATCAGCACATAGGTGCGGGCCACTTCGGCAGTGAGGGTGACCAAAATATCATCGTAGTTGGCAATAGAGGCGTCCAGGGCTCCCATGCCCGATTCGATGGCACGGCGAAACTTGCCCCAGAAATCCAGCTCCCACCCCACGTCGAAACCGAGATTGGCTTCGCTATAGTTGAAATCCTGAATTGGAAGCGTGTTGGCCTGATTTTTGCTCAGGTCAGTGTAGTTAAGGGCGCCCCGTCCCTGCTGCTGTTGGGGGTAGAGACTTCCCGTGGCTATCCCCAACTGGGCGCGGGCTTCCAAGATCCGGATTCCTGCAGCTCGCAGGTCCAGGTTCTGCTCGTAGGCCTTTTGGATGAGGGTATTGAGCGCAGAGTCATCGAAAACCGTCCACCACTGGCTGAAGTCTGTCGGCTCGCTCTTAATCTTCGGATCCTCTTTCTCGATCCATGCCTTTGGTTCCGGTGCCGATGGTTTGATATAATCAGGCCCAACGGCACATCCACTAAAGAAGACTATCAGCCCCGTTATCCCAATAAGGCATAAAGGGAAAATTTTTCTTTTCGACATGGGTCTTACTCCTCTATTGAAAGACTGTCCGTTTGAACCGCGGGCTGAGGTACCCGCCCCTTTTCCTTGTGCCCCGACTCGCTGAGACGTTGCATGACCACGTAGAAGACCGGCGTAAAAATAAGGGACATGATCGTCGCGGCAATCATACCACCCACCACGGCTGTACCGATCGCTTGACGGCTCGCGGCCCCGGCGCCCGAGGCGACCACCAGGGGCATAAATCCGGCAATGGAGGAAATGGCCGTCATCAGGATGGGACGGAAGCGCAGTTGCGACGCCGTGACGGCCGCATCGAGGATGCCTTTGCCCTGCGACCGCTGTTCCCGGGCAAACTCCACGATAAGGATGGCGTTTTTACTGGCCAGCCCGATGAGCAGCACGACGCCGATCTGCGTGTAGACATTGTTGTCAAAGGCGCGCAACACCAGTGCAATCACCGTCCCCAGCACGGCCAGCGGTACCACAAGAATCACGGCTGCCGGTGCGCTCCAGCTCTCATATTGGGCCGCCAGCACCAGGAACACGAGGATGATCGCCAGGGCGAAGACCATGATCGCCTCGGAGCCCACCTTCTTTTCTTGATAGGACATGGCGGTCCACTCGTAGCCCATGGAGGTGGGCAGTTTGACGTCGGCCAGCTGCTCTATCAGGTTCAGGGCCTGCCCCGAGCTAAAGCCCGGTGCCGCCTGCCCGGTGATGGAGGCGGCTGGGTAGAGATTGTAGCGCAGGATGGTCTGAGGCCCGAGGACCTGTTCCACCGCGACCAAGGTACCGATGGGGATCATATGACCTCTGGCATCCCGCACCTCGAGTTGGCGGATATCGCCAGGCTCCACCCGGAAGGGGTGGTCTGCCTGGATCTTAACTTGCCAGGTTCGACCGAACTTGTTGAAGTCGTTTACGTAATAGGAACCGAGATACGTCTGCAAGGCGTTGAAGACGCCGTTGAGCGGGATCTCGAGGGTTTTGGCCTTGGTGCGGTCCACCTCTGCAAAGAGCTGCGGCACGTCAACGCGGAAGGTGGTATTAAGACCTGCCAGCCCGGACTGGGCATTGCCGTCCAGGATGATCTCCCGGACCATTTTGTCCAGCTCCTCCAGGCCCACGTCAGCCCGGTCCTGGAGCTGCATCTGGAAGCCACCCACCACCCCGAGGCCCGTGATGGCTGGCGGCGGGAAGGCAAAGACGATCGCCTCCTGGATCTGGAAGAGTTTGCGCTGCAGGCCGCCCAGAATCGCCATCTGGCTCAGGCTAGGATCAGTGCGCTCTTCCCAGGGCGCCATCACAATAAAGACGGTCGCCGCGTTGGACGCATTGGTACCATCGATCATCGAGAAACCGCCGAGGGAGACCCAGTTCTGGACGCCGGGCGTCTGTTCCAGAATGCGGTCGATCTTGTAGAGCACCTCCTGGGTGCGCTCCAGGGAGGCGGCGTTGGGCAGCTGGATATTGGCAATAAGGTAACCCTGGTCCTCAATGGGTAGAAAGCCTGTAGGCAGGCGTGCGAACTGCCGCCCGGTTAGCGCCGCCAGTCCCAAAAACAGGAGCATCATAATGGCTGTTCGGCGCACCAGGCTCTTGGCCATGGCCGCGTATCCGTTTCCCGTTTTGCGGAACAGGGTGTCGAATCCGCGGAAGAAGATGTTTTTCCGCTGGCGCGGGGGCCGAAGCACAAGGGCTGCGAGGGCGGGGCTCAGGGTCAGGGCATTGATGGAGCTGAACACAGTGGACACGGCGATGGTCAGGGCGAACTGGCGATAGAGTTCCCCGGTGATGCCGGGCAGGAAGGCTGCCGGAATGAAGACAGCCAGCAGCACCAGGGTGGTGGCCACCACGGGACCAGAGACCTCACTCATGGCCTTTATGGCGGCCTCCTTCGCCTTCATACCCTGCTCCATGTGAGAGACGGTAGCCTCCACCACTACGATGGCGTCGTCCACTACGATGCCGATGGCCAACACCAGGCCGAAGAGTGTGAGCATGTTGAGCGAGAATCCCATGGCCAGCAAGATGGCCAGGGTGCCGATGAGCGCTACGGGTATGGTCACTGCCGGGATCAGAGTTGACCGCCAGTCCTGAAGGAAAATGAAGAGAACCAGGAACACCAGCGCCGCCGCCTGCAAGAGGGTGACATAGACCTCCTTGATCGACTCCTTCACGAATATGGTCGTGTCATAAGGGATCTTATACGCCATGCCTTCAGGGAATGCCTGGCTAAGCTCCCTCATCGTCGTCCGCACCTGTTCTGCCAAATCCAGGGCATTCGCGCCGGGCAACTGGTAGATGGCGATGCTGGCAGAGGGTGCGCCGTTCAAACTGGAGGTGAGGTCGTAGCTCTTTCCTCCCAGCTCGACCCTGGCGATGTCTTTAAGGCGGGTGATGCGGCCGCCCTCGTCGGTCTTGATGATAATGTCCTCGAATTGCTCAATCTCAGTAAGGCGCCCGAGCACGTTGACCGTGTATTGGAAGTTCTGCCCAAGGGGAGCCGGCGGCTGCCCGATCTGACCGGCAGCGACCTGAACGTTTTGCTCACGGATGGCGTTTAGCACATCCTCTGTGGTCAGGTTGCGCGACCTGAGCTGGCGGGGATTGAGCCAGATTCGCATGCTGTAGTCGCTCTGTGGAAAGATCATCACCTCACCGACGCCGTTAATACGGCTCAGCAAATCGCGCAGGCGCAGGGTGGCGTAATTGCTGAGGTAGAGTTCGTCGTAGCGGCCGTCGGGGGAGTACAGGGAGATGAACTGAACGATGTTGGTCGATTTCTTCTTGGTGTTGACACCCTGGCGTTTCACCTCCTCGGGCAGGTTGGGCTCGGCAAGCTTGACTCGATTTTGGACCAGCACCTGGGCCATATCAAGATTGGTGCCGATCTCAAAGGTGACCGTCAATTTGTAGGAGCCGTCACTGGCGCTGGTGGAGGACATGTAGATCATATCCTCCACGCCATTGACCTGCTGCTCAATGGGCGCAGCGACCGTCTCAGCCACCACGCGCGCGTTGCCGCCCGGATAAATCGTGGAGACCTCTACGGTGGGCGGCGTAATCTCGGGATACTGGGCCACGGGGAGCGCGCCGAAGGCGACCACACCTGCAATAACAATGACGATGGAGATGACGCTGGCAAAGATGGGGCGTTCTATGAAAAATCTGGAGAACATACTCGACCTCTATTTAGTACTGCAAGATTTAAACGCTTTGGGTTTCCGTCTCAGGTGGATCTTGGGTTACTGTTTTTCCTCCGGTTGGGCGGGTTTTGTGGCAGGTTCTTTGGGCGATGCTGAATCCCGGCCCGCCTGTGCAGCGGCTCTGAGGGCAGAGGCCTTAAAGAGGCCCATGTCGGTGCGCTCCGGATCCACCTTCGCCCCTGGCCTGGCCCGCTGGAGGCCGTTGACCACCACCCAGTCGCCGGGTCGTATACCCTCCTCGATCACGCGCAGACCGTCCACCAGCTGGCCCATGCGAATCAGCCGTTTCTCGACCACATTTTCGCTGCTGACTGCCAGCAGATAACGCCCGCCTTGATCGGCGCCGACGGCACGCTCGGTCACCAACAGCGCATTTTCATGCTCGGCGATGGGCATGCGGATACGGGTGAAAAGGCCCGGATAGAGCAATGGCGCCTTGCCCGGATTGGGGAAGACACCACGCAGCTGCAAGGTACCGGTCCCGGGGTCAACACCTGATTCCGCAAAATCTAGTGTTCCTTCATGGGGATACCCTTCCTCATTGGCGAGTCCGAGGAGAAGCGATATATCCGCCTTGATGTCGGCATCGGCATCGGGATCGAAACCTTTTTCTTTAATTCTTTCCCGATACATGGCCACCACTTTGAGGAGGTCACGCTCGTTCAAATTAAAGTAGACATACATGGGATCGTAGCTTGTGATCGTTGTGAGCAGCGTGGGCTCACGCTCTCCGACCAGGTTCCCCACATCCACGAGATTACGGCCAATACGGCCGGCAATGGGGGCGGTGACCTGGGTGTAGCCCAGATCCAAACGGGCCCGTTCTACCTTGGCCTTTGCCATGGTTACAGCCGCCCTTGCCATGTCGCGCTCCCCGCGCCACTGCACCACATTTTTCTCCGAACCCGCCTGCTGCTTGAATAGCTTTTCTGCTCGGGTAAACTCGGTATCAGCTCTCTCGAGCTGGGCATTGGCGCTATCCAACTCCGCCTGGGCGGCGTTCACCGCCGCCCTGTACTCCCTCGGATCAATGACAAACAAAAGGTCACCTTTCTCGACTAAAGTACCGGGGCTGAAGTGCATACTCTGCAGGAAGCCGGCCACCCGAGCACGGATTTCTACCTCTTCAAAAGCCCGTGTGGTGCCGGTAAACTCCAGGTAGTCAATGACTTCCTGCTGTAAAGGCTGCGCTACCGTCACCTTCGGCGGGGGCGGTTCCACGTAGGTATTCTTCTGCTCGCATGCGGCGATTAGCCACGCTACAGCAGAAATCGCCAAGAACAGGAAAACGTTTTTACGAGCCATAATTTTCAAGTCTCATTCCCTTTCTTTTAATTTTAGTCGGCAATTCATGACAATCTTACAAACACACAGAACGCCCCCGCGGAAACGCGAGGCGTTCCACTCGGTCACCTCTTTCATCAAGGTTAAACGCCAAAAGAGCGAATAAAAGTTCTTTTGGATAACGAGCAAAAGACAAAAAGCGTATCGCTGATCTGGAAAATGGGTCAGTCAGACTCATAACAACCCGTTGAAAATATTTCAAGTTTAATTTATTTCTAATCACTTACACCAACGCCTGTCCCTGTTTGACCGAAAATTAGGGCATTTGACATGGACAAATAAAAAATCTGCAATTATTTTAGTGAAATCTTTGGCATTATCTGGGAATTTGATCTGTGATCATCTGAGTAAGCGGCCCGTTTCGCCCGGAACTTTCACAGGAGGCAAATAGTGGTCCATGAACTTGCCGGAAAACCGGTCCCCAGAACATTGCTCGCCAACATCCCCAGGCTTATCTCTGCCTATTATACGTATAAGCCCCATGTATCAGATCCAGCGCATCGTGTGGCATTCGGGACTTCGGGGCACAGGGGATCATCATTCAAGAGCAGCTTTAACGAAGACCATATCCTGGCCATCAGCCAGGCCATCTGCGAATACAGAAAATCCAAAGATATCACGGGCCCCCTGTTTGTTGGCATGGACACCCATGCCCTCTCAGAACCGACGTTGGCCACCGCCATCGAAGTATTTGCGGCAAACGAGATTATGGTGATGATCCAAAAGGGACTCCGTTACACACCTACGCCAGTCATTTCCCATGCCATCCTGACTTTCAACCAGGGCAAGAAGGAAGGGCTCGCCGATGGAATAGTCATCACCCCTTCCCACAACCCCCCAGAGGACGGCGGATTCAAGTATAACCCCCCCGAGGGTGGACCGGCATCCCCTGAAACAACCAAGGCCATTCAGGATAGGGCGAACGAGATTCTTGGTGGTGGCCTCAAAGGTGTGAAAAGGATTCCCTTTGAAAGGGCAATGAGAGCAAATACGACCAGGGAGCACGACTACATCACACCATACGTTGATGACCTGAAGAATGTTATCGATATGGAGGCCATCGCGGGTGAGGGGATCAAGATAGGCGTAGATCCGCTGGGTGGTTCGTCCATTGACTTCTGGGATCCCCTTGCCGAACGCTACGGGCTTTCCATGGAGGTGGTGAACCGAATCGTTGATCCCACGTTTTCTTTCATGACCGTAGATAAAGACGGTAAAATCCGTATGGACTGTTCATCCCCTTATGCCATGGCAAGTCTAATTAGGTTGAAGCACAACTTTGATATTGCTTTCGGCAATGATACGGACGCGGACCGCCATGGCATCGTCACCAAGGGGGCGGGACTACTGAATCCCAATCATTATCTCGCGGTAGCAGTGTGGTACCTTTTCCAAAACCGTCCAAACTGGAGAAAAGACGCCGCCGTGGGCAAAACCCTGGTTTCCAGCTCGATGATCGATCGAGTGGCCGCTCATATTGAGAGAAAACTCTCTGAGGTGCCCGTTGGCTTCAAGTGGTTTGTGGAGGGTCTCCTTGACGGCTCTTATGGTTTTGGTGGAGAAGAGAGTGCCGGAGCCGCATTCTTGAGAAAAGATGGCACGGTCTGGACGACGGACAAGGATGGGATCATCATGGACCTGCTTGCCTGCGAGATTACAGCCAAGACGGGTTGGGATCCGGCCGAAATATATGAGGAACTCAAAGCAAAGTTTGGCCATCCGGTCTATGAGCGTATCGATGCCCCCGCAAAGGCTGAGCAAAAGGAGGTGCTCAAAAGACTTTCACCTGAAATGGTCACAGCCAAGGACCTGGCGGGAGAGCCCATCATGGCCAAACATACCCGGGCGCCAGGGAACAATGCACCCATAGGAGGTCTGAAGGTGGTGGCGGAGAATGGTTGGTTTGCAGCACGTCCTTCTGGCACTGAAGAGATCTATAAGATCTATGCCGAGAGCTTCAAAGGAAAGGAGCATTTAGAGAAAATCAAGGAAGAGGCGCAGGCCATAGTGAATGGGGCCTTCAAGGCGGCAGGGGTCTGACACGCAAAATAATGCAACATAAGTAAGCCGTCTGTTCCATAAAGGATTTGAGGAGACTTGAAATGGATAACATGGATTTGGACTTAACGATTTCGACGCTGGGAGCGTGTCGTATTCCGTCACCCATGTCTCAAGTAAAATTTGTAAGTGACAGGGATGATGTGATCTATCACTCAAAAAGAAGGCAGATCGAAGCCCTTGTGGAGAAAGGCAAAAGGCCCCCATCCTTTGAGATGGCGGGACCCAGGGAGAAGATCTATTTTGATCCTTCAAAGCTCAAGTGTGGTATTGTCACGTGCGGAGGTTTGTGTCCAGGTTTGAACGATGTCATACGCGCCATCGTCATGGGGCTTTTCTACCACTACGGCGTGGAATCGGTTTTAGGGTATCGGTATGGTTATGAGGGTCTTTCTTATCGGTACGGACACACCCCCATGGAACTGACACCAGAGGTGGTGGACGATATCCACAAGAAGGGGGGTACAATCCTCGGTTCCTCACGCGGACCTCAAGATGTCTCTGACATGGTTGATACCTTGGAACGAATGAATGTTCGCATCCTGTTTGCGGTAGGCGGAGACGGCACCCTTCGAGGCGCCCAGGCTATTTCAGAAGAGGTCGAGCGGCGAGGGCTGAAGATAGGTGTCATAGGGATCCCCAAGACCATAGACAACGATATCTCCTACGTGGATACTTCCTTTGGCTTCGAGACGGCAGTTTCAGAGTCAAGGACAGCCATCTATTCAGCGCACACAGAAGCGACCGGTGCGAGGAATGGTATCGGGTTGGTGAAGCTGATGGGAAGACAGGCTGGCTTCATTGCCGCGTATGCCGCACTTGCCAACAATGACGTCAATTTCTGCTTGATACCGGAGGTGCGCTTCAGTCTTAAGGCCTTTCTGCAGGCTTTAAGGGAAAGGCTGGAAGGACGGGGTCATGCAGTTATTTTGGTGGGAGAAGGTGCAGGACAGGATCTGATGGCAGGGACAGGGGAAAGGGATGCATCGGGGAATATCCGCCTTGGAGACATCGGTATTTTCCTGAAAGACCAAATTAACGCATATTTCAAAGAGGCTGGTATGGAGGTGACGCTTAAGTATATCGATCCCAGCTACATGATCCGGAGTATGCCTGCAAATCCTCGTGATTCAGGATTCTGCCTTCTTCTGGGGCACAACGCGGTGCACGCAGCCATGGCAGGCCGGACAAACATGCTCGTGGGGTTCTGGAAAAATCAGTTCACACATGTACCCATCTCCTTAGCCGTTTCCAAGCGTAAGCAAATCGATCCTGAAGGAAGGTTTTGGAGTAATGTGCTTTCCTGCACAGGGCAGCCGAGGGAGATGGGGTGAAAGGGAGGTAAGCGTGATGATGTGGAGAATAATAGCCATCTTGGTGGGGGTCTTGGTTATCGGTGGTTGTGCCTCTCCTGAGAATCGTCTTGAGCGAATTCAATCTCAGCATCCTCAATGGGATGAAGCCACGGTTCAGAAGGTGGCAGCCAGAGAGGTGGAAATAGGGATGAGGCCAGAGATGGTGGAGGCGGCATTGGGGAAACCGGATGTTGTCACCCGTGAAGCGGGTGAAGAAACATGGGGATATGAAGTCATTATTGATAGCTTTGCTTACGCCCGGAGAGAACTGGTCTACTTCGTCCATTTTAAGGACGGTCGAGTTGTGAGAACCACGGGTGACAGGCGTAGACTGCCATATCCTCGGTAAAGAAAATCCAGATATTGAATAAGTTGTTGAGTTACTTAAGGACGCCCCTCAATTTGTTAAGGAGATGTTGGTATGTTGAATAAAATTGATCCTACGAAGACGCAGAGTTGGAAGGCTCTCACTGAGCATTTTGCGAAGATGAAGAAAGTTCACATGAGAACCCTCTTTGCTGAGGATCCGGAGAGATTCAAAAAGTTCTCCATACGATTCAACGACATACTCGTGGATTACTCCAAAAACATTATAACGGAGGAGACCCTAGGGCTGTTGATCGGGTTGGCTGATGAAGTTGGATTGAGGGACGCCATCGAAAAGATGTTCAGTGGAGACAAGATCAATGAGACCGAGGATCGGGCCGTCCTGCACACGGCCTTGAGAAATCGAAAAAACACCCCCGTTTATGTGGAAGGAAATGACGTTATGCCGGAGGTTAATGGGGTTCTCAAAAAGATGGAGGCATTCTCAGATAAAGTCATATCCGGGGACTGGAGGGGTTTTACGGGTAAAAGAATAACCGATATCGTGAATATTGGCATTGGGGGTTCAGATTTGGGGCCAGTCATGGTCACGGAGTGTCTGCGACCCTATGCAAAAGAAGGCTTGTCAGCGCACTTTGTCTCGAATGTGGACGGAACGCATATCGTAGAGACTTTGAAAAGATTGAATCCGGAGACCACTCTTTTTTTGATTGCTTCAAAGACCTTCACAACACAAGAAACCATGACCAATGCCCTTTCCGCCAGAGAATGGTTTCTAAGTCATTCAAAGGATGAAACCCATGTTTCAAAGCACTTTGTAGCCCTTTCTACCAATACAGAAAAGGTTCAGGCGTTTGGCATCGACAAAGACAACATGTTTGTTTTTTGGGACTGGGTAGGGGGCCGCTATTCTCTCTGGTCAACGATTGGACTCTCCATCGCCTGCTCCATTGGATATGAGCACTTCGTTGAACTCCTGGAAGGGGCCTTTGAAATGGACGGGCATTTCAGGGGGGCAGCATTTGAGGGAAACATCCCTGTGATGTTAGGACTCATTGGCGTTTGGTACAACAACTTGTTCGGGGCACAAACGGAAGCTATCTTCCCTTATGACCAATATATGAACAGATTCCCTGCTTACTTTCAGCAGGGGAATATGGAGAGTAACGGGAAATCGGCAAGTAGAAACGGCAAGAGACTTAATTACCAGACAGGCCCCATTATCTGGGGAGAGCCGGGGACAAATGGCCAACATGCCTTTTACCAACTGATCCATCAGGGGACGAAAATGATTCCCGCAGATTTCTTGGCGCCCGCAATCAGTCACAATCCCCTCGGTGAACATCATAACATCCTGTTGTCAAATTTCTTCGCACAGACCGAGGCCCTTCTAAATGGGAAGACCAAAAAGGAAGTCATTGAAGAACTGAGGAAAGAGGGTAAAGACGATGCTGAAATCGAGAAACTGTATCGCCACAAACTCTTTGAGGGCAACAAGCCAACAAATTCCATCTTATTCAAAAAACTGACACCGAGAGTTCTGGGCAGCCTGATCGCCATGTATGAGCACAAGATTTTTGTCCAGGGTGTTATTTGGAATATATTTAGTTTTGACCAATGGGGCGTTGAGCTTGGCAAACAACTGGCAAAAAAAATACTGCCACAGTTGATGGATAACCAGCCGGTTGATTCCCATGATTCTTCCACCAATGGGTTGATAAATGCGTTTAAGGAGTTGAGGAAATAGAAAGAGGGGAGGAATGGAGTATTGGAGTGATGGAGTGTTGGGAAAAATGAGGATTCTAGGATTTAGTCCATCAGAGAGTCTAGATTGGCTGAATATTCCAGACTAACAGTAGGAGCGTTGTATGAACGCAGATCAAAGCATTTTGCAGGAGATGCGTAACCAGGCCCTCGAGATCTTTCATGCTGCCCTCCGAGCTGTTGATCCCGTGGACGCTATTCTTAAGCATGTGAGAATAAAGGGTGAGAGCCTCCTGATCGGGGAAAGGCGCCTGGAGCTGAGCAAGTTTGACAGGATCCTGGTTGTGGGTGCAGGGAAGGCGGATGCACCCATGGCCCAGGCCGTTGAAAGCCTGCTAGGGGAGCGCGTCTCAGACGGCGTCATTGTGGTCAAAGACGGGCACGGACTTCCACTCCAGCGTGTCAGGGTTCACGAGGCGAGTCACCCGGTTCCTGACGAACGAGGTCTTCTAGGTGCTGAGGAGATTCTCTCCCTGGTCAGGGGTGCGGGGGAACGAGACCTGGTCATTTGCCTGATTTCTGGAGGTGGGTCTGCGCTTCTTGTGGCCCCCGCTGAGGGAGTGACACTACAGGACAAACAGCAGGTCACGCAGCTCCTGCTCGCATGCGGGGCCAGCATACATGAGATTAACACCGTTCGCAAGCACCTGTCTCGGGTCAAAGGCGGAGGCCTGGCACACGCTGCCCATCCCGCCACTCTGGTGAGCCTCATACTCTCGGATGTGATAGGAGATGATCTGGATACGATCGCATCAGGCCCCACAGTCCCTGACACCACCACCTTTCGCCAGGCAGGGCAAATACTGGAAAGATATGGGATATGGGACCAGGTGCCCAGGTCTGTGAGGATGTATATGGAAAAGGGGGCAAAGGGCGAAATATCGGAAACCCCAAAACCAGGGGATCCATCTTTCCAAAGAGACTCGTGGGAGCTTGTGGGTACTAATCTTCAGGCACTGAAGGCCGCGAAGAAAGAGGCGGAGCGGCTGGGTTATCGAACGATGATCCTATCGGGTATGATGGAGGGAGAGACGCGCGAGGTGGCCAAGGCCCATGCCGCCATCGCGAAAGAGGTTCTCAGCTCGGAAAATCCCATTGCACCCCCCGCCTGTGTGCTATCGGGAGGAGAGACCACCGTGACGCTACAGGGAGATGGGAAGGGGGGGCGGAATACGGAATTTGCCCTGGCGTCGGCCCTCTCACTGGAGGGCGTGGAGAATGTGGTCCTTTTGAGTGGGGGCACAGATGGGACAGACGGGCCTACAGATGCTGCGGGCGCAATAGCCGATGGGGAAACCGCTCGTCAAGCCCGAGAGAAGGACCTTGATCCTGTCGATTATCTCCGACGCAACGATTCCTACACATTTTTTGAAATCCTGGACGATCTAGTGATCACAGGGCCCACTCGGACCAATGTGATGGACGTGTATGTCATGCTGGTGCGGCACTAAAAGGAGAGGAATGTTCGGGGCAAGCCTGGTCGACTATCTAATAACCATAAGGATGGCGTTCATAAAACGTGCCTCGGTCCTCCTCATAAGATAAATAGGACGGCGACTCATACATTGGCCAGAGATAGATTTGGCGGTACTCCAATTTGAGACAAGGTTTGGGACAGTTGGCAGCCCCTTCATCCGCGCGACCGGCTAACTTTCCTGCCACAGTCGTCCTGCGGCCTTTCTCATATACTTCCGGTTCCAGATGCCCGTTGTATGAAAGGATAAATCCTCCTTCTGAACGACCTTGAGAGACAGGTTTCTCATCTCTTCCCAGCGGTGTCTGCAAGACGGTCATGTTTGCTACCCCCGCGATGTTCTTGGTCTCCAGGATATACCCCCCTAAAATCACGGTCTTGCCCTTGTGCCTGTCCGTTTCCTGCACCAGGGTCTTGAATGACACGCGTTCTGACTCCGCTTTAACCTCCTTTGATATGACTTCACGGGAGGCACAGGAGCATAAGGCCGCAACAATAAAAATTAATATGGTGAATGAGAGGGTTCTCATTATGTTCATGGCTTCCTCCTGATTGATCCCATCTTTAATTGAGGCTCGCTCTGTATTGTCGCCTTCTGACTCTACAAAATATGTTAATCAGCTTTTACCCCTTTTCAACATCTTTGGCATTGAAAATTTCTGGTCGGTTTGTCGCATAATAATTCATCGGATGGCCCTCGTCATCAACCACATAGACATTAATGATCTCGCCATCATTAATCTCAGAAGTGTATGTTTTCGTGGCTTCAGCAAGTTTCCAGGCCAGCCGCCATGCAACCACATCTGAGTCTAAGGGTTTAACTTCCTGGGGGGGGACATAGTCCGTTATCAGCTCGGCGTTGACCATCTTCTGAAAATGGACCCTGAAGCCCTTTTTTTTCTTTACCCAACCCTCATCAATGATTTCTAGTGCATCCTTTGTTTTCATCTCTAATCTCCTATTTGCCGCTATTATCCATTTCAACTTAAATATCACATTTAGGAGGCCATTTCGGGGTCATTTGCATTTTGCTCCAAAATAGAATTTGCCTCTCCAAATCGGTCTTTAGGGAGGTTTTCGTAATAAATATGCACATCCCGCTGCGGGTGGGCAATGACAATACCCTCAGCATCGAATCGCAATTTTGTCTTTTCCAGTAATTCACATCGGGTTTTCCAGTATTTCACGTTATCCACCCAGCAGCGCCCTCCCAGCTCAACGCAGCCATTGGTCAAGTTTAATACCCATACCACGGGTCTCGGGTTAACATTGACCCGCGGGTCTTCGACCATGATGGCTTCAAGCACCTGTTTAGCCTTCATCAGGTCCTGGTCGTAGCGGATACCCACGTTCAATTTGATCCGGCGGGTACCGGTAAGATGGTAATTTTGAACAATGTCATTGATAATCTTTTGATTGGGGACGAAAAACGTCTTTCCGTCGAAGGTTCTCAGGCGAGTATTAATTAATGATGTGCTTTCCACTTTTCCCAGGAGATTGCCCGCTTTGACCACCTGCCCCACTTTGAAGGGAAGGGACGGGATCAGGGGGCGAAAAACGATGATCACCGCAATCACGGCCAGGGTCAAAGCAATTATGATGCGACGGATGACGATGGTATCCATCCCCACATGATGCAAAGATACCGAGACCACGTATACGATGATCAAGAGGGAAATGATATTGGCCACTGTGGCGACCGTGGACTCCTTGGAAATGAATCTTCGAAGGATGATTTTGCAGTACTTATGGATTAGTTTTGCTAAGATGAGCCCCGCCACCAGCATGGCCAGAGACAGCAGTAGATCAAACCCGTATAGTTGTACCACCTCCTGGAATCTTCCTAACTTCAAAATTTCCTGTTCCATTTTAAACTCCCCCCAGCTTTAAAACATTGAATGGTTTTGCGAGGATCAATAAATAGAAATCAGACCCGTATGTCAAACAAAAAGCCCACAAATGGGAAGTGTGGCAACAGGTGGGTTTTGGGTGGAGGTTCAGGCGGGTAGAGGCATAAATAGCGTTCCTCAGTCTTTTGTCGTAGCCCCCCTGTAAGACTGAGATACCGCCATCTTGACCAGCTGCCCTTTCTTCAAAACTTGATCCGCACGGATCCCGTTCACCACTTCGGTGGTTTTCACGTCCCATGCGTTGTTTGTCCGGTTTGAGATCTGGGCAAGGGTCTCGTTATCTTGCGCCGAAACAATGCGTAAACGGGTTTCCCTGATCGATGTGCGTTCCTCATAGGTCAGAGGACGGAAACTCTGGGCCGCTTCCAGCAGAGTCGATCGGTGATATTCAAGGGCCATACCAAAGAAATGGTAGATCAACCCCCGGTAGGCTAAGTGGACAAAAACCAAGTCCACCGGCTCTCTGCCACTCCTATCCTTATAGATAACGAGATGAGCCGGAATCTTTCCAATCTGGATGTATTCTGAGGCTGTTGGCCTGATACCATGTTCCTTGTACATGGCGCCAGTCAATGCCTCTGCCGCCTTGACAGGATCCGTGCCTTGAGCAATTATGCCAAGGGAAAGTAAAGCGTCCCCTTTAGGGGCAACAGCAATGACGGCCTGACGCGTGTTCACGGATTTCCATCCCTCAGAGAAGGTGATCGTGAAATCCAAATCAGGATGGAGGAACTGAGATCCATGAAAAACCCCCTCTGCCGGGTTCACCCCTATCAATAGTCCTTCCAGTTGATGCAAGTATTCCGCTGAACTGGAAACCACTGCTGGCTCTCGCATCCATTCAATCTTTCCGGCCTGTCTGGAGACCCGTTCCACGCGGTCAGGCGTGGATGGATGGGTGTCAAAAAACCCCGGCATCCTCTTTTCCCCGGTTTTAAGGTCAAGGAAGCGCTGAAGCCGAATCAATACGGGCGCTAATGCCCGAGGGTCATAACCCGCCGAAGCTGAAAGCTGCTGGCCTAGTTGATCAGCCTCGTATTCGTCGGCCTGACTGTGTTGGGCAATATATACCGCACCAAGTATATTGATCGGTGCGTTTATCAGGTTGCCCAGATCCTTACTGAGTATCCCTCCCACAATCCTGCCGGGTATGCTTAGTATGGCCGGCAACGTTGCATTGGCCATTTGTCGGGCAGCATGGCGGCGGATAACATGGATCATCTCGTGGCCTATTATGTTACCCAACTCATCTTCATTATTTGTCAACATAAGCATGCCACGGGTAATATAGACCCACCCACCGGGAGCGGCAAAAGCGTTCGGCTCGTACTGGTCCACAATGTGAAAAGAGTACTGAAAGCGCTGATCCTTTTCGACACGTACGAGACGCTCTCCCACGCTATTCAGATAGCTGGGGGCCCTGCTGTCTTTGACAATGCCCAGCTCTGTATCAATCAGTTGGGCCACCTTCAGGCCGATTTCCCGGTCCTTCTCAACAGGCTGAAGGGCCATCTCACCCGGACCAAGCGCGCAACTAGAGACGAAAAAGGCCACTGCCAGCAACATCAGAAAACAGGTGCATGGCTGTCTGCGCATTTGCCCATCCATATTTTCCCTCCTTTCTTAAAGCCGCCACGCCTTATTCACAACTTTCTTTCAATATAGCAATCCTTATCGTGAGGGCAAGGTCAGGACCCAACAACTTTAACGTCTAGACAAGAAAGGTTTTTTAGTGATTCCCCATTCTGCAGGATAGAAATGTCTTTTTTGAAGGGGTGGATCGAAAAGCGGTGTTTTCAGGGTCGGATTTCTTACTCTTTGCTCTGTATTTCTCTGTTTATAAAACCGAGCAGATTGTGGCCCAGTCGATTGGAAGGATATCTGGCTATCATCTGCTCAGCAATGGATTTCGCTTCCTGGTACTTGCCCCGCTTCAAATAGAACTGAGCAAGGGCGTTAAGGAAGTCCAAGTCGCCGGGCTCGAGCTCCAGGGCCTTCAGCAGGGAGGCCTGGGCTTCAAGGTCCTTGTGCAGGAAGTCGAGGAGAAGGCCCAGGTTGTAGTGAACGCGAGCACGGTTCGGCAGTCCTCTGGCGGCCATAGAAAGGTAGAGGGAGGCTTCCCCGTATTTTTTCCTTTCCGCAAGCAGCAACCCCAGGGAGTATTGCGCCTCGTGGAGCCGGGGCTGGGCTTGGACGACCTCACGTAGCAGCAGCTCAGCCTCGCTGTTCTTGCCCATCCGGTTATATACCATGGCCAGATTGACCTTGGCCGGATAGAACTGATCGTCAATCCGAATGGCCGCCTGATACGCTTTGACCGCCTTTTCCAGTTGCCCCAGATTCGTATACATGTTGCCCAGATTATGCCGGGAAGCCGCAAAATCGGCTGTGTATTCCATGGCCTGACGGTATCCGCTTAACTCAG
>CP070840.1:414248-420366 GCA_020342025.1 Deltaproteobacteria bacterium | reverse complement strand
CTCGCATATTTGTAGCCGCAAACAACTCGGAGCGCATGGAAGCATTGAACTGAAGCGTCCATGTGACAATCAGGCTGATGATTAATACGGTCAGAAGGAGGGCAAAACCCCTGCAGTCCTTAAAGCGTCTTCTCATATCCCTCCTTGGCCATGGGAAGCACCACTCCCGACACGAATTTGAGGGGCGCTTCAGGGTTTCTCTTATTTGCAAATTCCAATACAATGGAGACCATCACGGGCAATCTGTCCTTAAACTCCTCTTTTGTGGTATCCCAGCCATCGTACCCGCGGGCCTCGTCGTCGTAATAGGTGAAATCTACCGCATGGAGGCCATCACAAAGGACCAATCCCCCTGCCCTTTCCTCCGGCTGCTCCTCAAACCCGGGAATATCCGAACGGTAGAGCACAAAGACCTCTTCGTCTTCCGCACTCTGTCGAACATCATAAGAGATCCGGGCGACCGTCGTGTCCACTTCTTCTTCGTCAAAGACAAGATGCGCTCTGGAAATGAACACAAGGGTGTCTGCACGCCGGTCACTAATTTGGGCGGTTTGTCCCACAAATGCAGCTGACTGCGGGGCCTTCCCTTCAGATTCTGTGCCGACTGCCCATGGGGGAATGTAAGCGGATTCTAGATCTTCTGCGATTCTTTCCAGGGCGATCCGTGCCATTCGGTAAATGTCTGCCTGAGATTCGGTCTCATCCACATTTCGAAATGTTCCCGTATAGGCCGCATAGAGCGTTGAGAGTACAATGGAGAAAATAAACATGGCGAGCAAGATCTCCAGGAGCGTGAAACCCACCCGGCCCCTGAGATTCATAGGAAGTTCTGAGGTTATGGCATTCATAGCTTTACGGCGTTTTTGTGAAGAAACGATAAACTCTGAGCGCGTATTGATATTTTTCATCCTCACCCCAGGCTATGATGAGGTCAACCTGCTTAAGATGATCGGAGACATTCTCAGGACGATCAAGCATCACATTGCTCACGCGCAACTTCCAAGTGTAGCCGGGAAAGTCTTCATCAAAATCCCCTGAATCCGTGGTCAAATCCTCAGGGTCCTGAAGCTCGATTTGGGCCATCTTAGACTGGGCCAGTAGGGTAGCCGTTGTGCTGAACCTTGCTTCACCCGCCAGAGAAACACTCTGAGACTGTGAGCCCAAAACGGCCATGAGCGCAATGGCAATGAGGGCTACCGCCACCATCACTTCGAGGAGTGTAAAGCCGAAGTCCTCTTTTTCCATCATGTCTCCTCAAATTCTATATATCTATCATAGACCTTGACCCTTCCCAGAAAAGGGTTCAATACAAGGGTGAATTCCCTGCCATCTTCTGCCCCCAAATGGATCGCCGATGGCTGAACATAGCCCTTTTTACTAAATCGAATGGCTGTCTGACCGGTCATTTTCTTGCCCTTGCTGCTGAACCAAATGTCAAGGACCCGAACCGTTTCAGGCAGGGTAAAGGCCTTCTCAGCCGCGCGGGCCCGTTCTTCCTCACTCATGCCTGTGGAGTCTATCCAGAACCTATTTGATTCCAGATCAAAATGGAGAAAATAGACCCTTTGTTCCCGAATGGCCTCGTCTCTTAGGCCTTTAATCATGCCAACCATCTTGCGGGTCGTGGCCTTCAGGTCATCCGTCAAAATGGCCGCTTGAAATCTGGGGAACGTCAGGGTCATAATAATGCCTAGAAGAACAACGACCACGGTTAATTCGATCAATGTAAATCCTTTGGTCTCACGAAACATCACTTGTCTTTTCAGGAAGCTATTCCGACTCCCAATTATTGATATCCTTATTGTTCCCTTCTCCACCTGGCTCTCCATCAGCCCCGTATGAGATCAAGTCGAAATCCCCATTAAGGCCCGGCGAGAGGTAGATATAATCATTACCCCATGGGTCTGTGGGGACCTTGCTTTTTTCCAAGTATCCCCCTTCCCGCCATTTGCGGGGAAGTTGGCCGATTGTTGGGGATTCGACGAGGGCCTGAAGGCCCTGTTCAGTGGAGGGATAGACGCCATTGTCCAGCTTGTAGAGCTTCAGAGCGGTCTCTAAGCTCTCCATTTGGACCCGGGCCATGGTACGCCGCGCCTCTTCCTCTCTGCCCATGAACCTGGGAATAATCAGCGTGGCCAAAATACCAAGGATCACAATGACCACCATAATTTCAATGAGCGTAAACCCTGGATAAAATTTTGGACGATTTGTCCAAAATTTAATAAATTGCGGCTTCGCCGCTCTGGAGAGGAAAATTATCTTTTTCATAGTATTACGCACTCCTTTTCTGTTTGAAGTGGCGGAGCCCCATTATATAAAATAGCTTCACGAAAAGAAGCTATTTTATCAGCTGGTTCATTTCAAATATGGGGAGTAAGATAGAGACGAGCATAAATCCCACAACCAATGCCATCACCAGGATCATGATAGGCTCGAGCATCGATGTCATGACCGTGATTCGGGATTCCGCCTCCCTTTCATAGATATCCGCAATTTTGTTGAGCATTTTCTCCAGCGCTCCGCTCTGCTCCCCCACCGAGATCATCTGAATAGCCATGGGTGGAAACCAGGTGCTCCGAGAGAGAGGCGCGGCAAGGCTCTTCCCCGCTTGAATCTCATCCATGGTCTTGTCGATCACATCCGCGATCAGCACATTGTTGACGATATTACGCACGATCTGCAGAGCGGTTAGGAGGGGAACACCACTATCCAGCAGGTTGCCGAGCGTCCTTCCAAATCGGGCAATGGCCAATCTCAGACTAATGGAACCAAACATGGGAACACGTATCTTGATCTCATCCCAAATGTAACTGCCCCTGGGGGTTTTCCGAAATTGCTTCACCAATATGATGGCTGCCACCAAGCCGGCAAGGAGGAGCCACCAAAAGGTCTTTAGGAACTCGCTTACACTTATCAAAATCACAGTGGGCAGGGGGAGGGTCTGATGCATGTCGCTGAAGACTTTTGTTATCTGAGGGACAACGACTGCGACCAGGAATAGGAGGACCAGGGTCCCAATAAAAAACATAAAAATAGGATAGGCCAATGCCGCTTGCACCCGTCCTCTGAGGGCCTGTTGATGTTCGGCGTATTCGGCCAGGCGGTCCAGAACAAGATCCAAGGAACCGGAGGCCTCTCCAGCCCTGACCATATTGATATAGATTTGCGAAAAGACCTTGGGATGTTGGGACAGGGAGAAGGCAAGGCTGTTCCCCTCATTGACGGATTCCTTAATCTGGGCCATAATTTTCTTGAGAAGCGGGTTGGGGGCCTGAGTTATCAGTGCCTCCAATGCAGATACGAGCGTAATCCCAGCGCCCAACAGGGTGGATAGCTGTCGAGTGATAACCGAGAGCTCTCCTGGTCTTACGCGTTTAAAAAGGGTGGAGACAGCGACTGGGCCGGAGGGTTGATCCTTGGGCCTGGCCGTGGTCTCTTTCACTTCCACGGGAAAGATCCCGGTGCCTCGGAGTTTCTGCCGGGCCGCCACGGCACTGTCAGCATCAATAATACCGGTCTTGCTCTTGCCAGCCTTATCAAGGGCTGTATATTCATAAACAGGCATAAGAGACCAATTTAGTACCCCTTATTGTTATAAACCTTTCAGGGGTGGGGATTTTCTCCATTTTACTTCGTCGCAAGCAGGAAACGCGTAAAATGTAACTGCTTGAGATATTGGAAAGTATTTTCCCTCGGTTAACAGTTTTTGTCAACTTTCAGAGTCTGAGATGCCCTGTTACCATCTTGACTTATTCGCAGTTGTTCATTAGGGTCCATTGCCAACTCGCATATTCTGGCCATTTTCCAACCATAGGGATAACGTCTATGAATCCATCAACCAAAGTGCTTATCCTCTTATGTTTCGTATTTTTAATCACAACGAGGGGCTATATCCCGGTCGTTTACGCTGAAGAGGAAATCTCCCGACAATCTGAATCTTCTTCCTCTGAGGTGGCCGCAGGATTCAATCTAGCACCGTGGCTGCTATCCATTTACAAGGATCACATCTCACCGGTAAATGCGGACCGATGTCCAAGCTTTCCCTCCTGCTCTTCCTATGCCGAGCAGGCCATGAAAAAACATGGTTTCTTCATGGGTTGGATGATGACCGTGGACCGTCTGATCCATGAAGGCAAAGAGGAGACCTCTGTTTCCCCATACATACAGTCTGATGGGGAGGTGCTGATTCTTGACCCGGTAGAAAACAATGATTTCTGGTGGTACCCGCGGGATGGAAAAGATCATGAATAGGTGCCTATCCCTTTTTCTAACCTATACTTACATTTTCTTAATACTCCCGGCCTCCGCCTTTTCGCTTCAGATCACCCTTGACAGCGAGGATCAATTCCAGTTTGCGCGACAAACCATGGAGCGGGGGGAATACATGAGGGCCATCGCAGAGTATGAGCGATTTATCCATTTTTTTCCGGAGGATGAAAAGGTCCCTCAGGTCCGCTATCTTATTGGATACTGCTATTTGAAGGCAAAAGCGTATGAGTCGGCGAGAAAGGCCTTGGAAGAGGTGTACAAGCGCTATTCAAGCAGGCCTGTGGGTGGAAAAGCCCTCTTCTTGATGGGAGAATCCTATTACAGGGAGGGTCTTGTGAAGGAGGCACAGCAGTACTTTAAAAGGGTCATAGAGATGTACCCGTATCTGGACGTGAAACATGCTGCCCAGTATAGACTTGGTTGGAGCCAGATGAAGGAGGACAAGTGGCGGGAGGCATCAGAGACCTTCATGATGGTGGAGAAAAGTAGTCTTCTTTATCCCAATTCACAAGATCTGGCAAAAATGAGCCTGAAAGGGGAAGCGCTGCCCTACAAAAACCCCACGACCGCCGGGGGTTTGGCTGTCCTTCCCGGCCTGGGACATCTCTACTGCGAGCGTCCCAAGGATGCCCTGGTGTCATTCCTCCTCAACGGGCTTACTATTTGGGCGGCCATCGAAGCCTTTGATGAAGACCTTCAGGTGCTTGGGGGCATACTTCTCCTCTTAGAGGTGGGTTGGTATACGGGAAACATATACAGCGCCGTGAACAGTGCCCACAAATACAACAGGAAGGTGAGAAATGATTTCCGTCGGAGCCTACCTGACAGGCTCAATCTAAACCTTTTTACCACCAGGGGTGGCCTGGGTCTTGCCCTGAAGGTAGACTTCTGACCCCCCATACCTCCTACCCCGATCTTGTAGTCAATTACACTAATCCGCCATATCACAGTGTCATTGCGAGGAGCCCGCCCGCCTCGCCTGCGCGAGAGCAATGGCGGGCAGGCAGCAAGTGACGAAGCCGTTCGGCATCGAGCCTCTTGGCAGTATACTCACGGCCGAGAGGCCATCTCTTTTAAGTTGGCGAAAACGGTCACTTTCACAAAATGAGATTGCTTCCCCCGACTGGATCGGGGGTCGCGATGACCTCTTTTGGAAGCCTTATTTATGCAAAGAACTTTCGTGACACGACACTAGCGTTCCGCCCCGAAAGTTCTTTATACGATAGAAGGCAAGAATCCCCCGGAGCCCCCTTGCAAAAGGGGAAAAGGGAGGGATCAAGAATTGCAAATGATGTATGAATTTGGTAGTGTCAAGATATGAAAAGATCAGCTTTCCGGGAACGCGTCAGAATCCTCAGGGAGAAGCTGGCTGATATGGTTCCAGATACCGTCTGGATTACTCAGCCCGAGAATAGGAGATATCTTTCGAGATTTAAGGCGACAGATACCCAGCTGACCGAATCCTCCGGTTCACTCTTCATAAACGAGACCGATGCCCTGCTCGTCACAGACTCCCGATACTCCACAGAGGCGAAAAAAGAAGCCGTCGATTTTGAGGTGATCACGCACCAAAAGGGACTTGTGGAAAGCCTTCCAGGCATCTTAGAACGTCTTGACACCACGACCTTGGGTTTTGAAGAGGATTCTGTCACTTGGGGTCTTCACAGAGAACTGAGTAAAAAGCTGAAAAAGCGCTCCCCGCGCATCCGCCTCACGCCCCTAAAGGGACTGGTGGATGGGATGAGGGAGGTCAAAGAAAGGGCTGAAATAAAGGCCATAGAAGCGTCTGCTGATTTGATGTGTCAGATATTGGCTGAGGTGATAGGGAGCCTTGAACCGGGCCGCACGG
>CP070840.1:407737-414148 GCA_020342025.1 Deltaproteobacteria bacterium | reverse complement strand
GTTGTGATCCTGATCTCCTTTCTTGCCCTGGACTACACGGTCACAAAAGCGGCGCTTATGGCGACCCTATCCACGCTGGTTGTTTATCTGCTGGATCCAAAGAGCCTGGCGTTCTATTCAAACGTCAGGGCGGCCTCCAACGGGGGTCCCAGAGATGTGTTGCACACGGCGATAAGAGGGGTGATTTCGGCGCTCGTTGGCCTTGGAAAGACGCTGGATCAGGGTGCCAAGATGGCCCTGACCGTGGCTGTTGCCTGTATCTGTGCAGGGATTATTGTGGGTGTGATTACCCTCTCGGGTTTCGGTCTCCGATTCTCGAGCATCATCAACGCATTCTCCGGCGGTCATCTTCTTTTTGCTCTGATACTCGTCGCCATGTGTGCGATCATTCTAGGCATGGGGATGGCTACCACGGCGGATTATATCACCGTCTCGACCCTGGCGGTCCCGGCCCTCTACGTGCTGAAAGTCGCCCCGCTCTCTGCCCATATGTTCGCCATGTATTTTGCCTGCTTGTCCATGATCAGTCCACCGGTGGCGCTGGCTGCCTATGCGGCGTCCGGGATTGCCCAAACCGGGCCGTGGCGGGTCTGCTTTACGGCCATGCGCCTCGGGATCGTGGCCTACATTATACCCTTCATGTTTGTCTACAACCCTGCCTTGCTTTTGGTTGGATCCACCGCCGAAGTGGTGCGAGCCTGTATAACGGCGCTGATCGGGGTGATAGCGCTATCGGGTGCCACCATGGGTTTTCTCTTCAGAGGTATGACGCCTATAGAGCGAATTCTTATGGGTGGTGGAGGGATTGCTTCCATTTTTCCGGGCCTCACAAGCGATTACATAGGGATCCCCCTTGCTGTGGTCATGTGCGCGTGGAATTATTTCACGAGGAAAAAGGGACATACTTCTCCAACACAAGCTGACATCCAGGATACGGTAATGGCCCATTCAGGGGCCAGTCCTGAAACCAAAGCGGATTGATTCCCTTTTCCTTTACCGCAGAGTCGCAGAGTTCGCAGAGTTTTATATCCTATTTTGCTTTTCGCTGAGACCCGCCTGCCCGCCATCGGCTTCACCTCAGGCGAGGCGGGCGGTGAGTAATCCCTAAAGGAGGTCATACTGATGGGAGAGAATTTCAGGGGTTTTCTCAAAGAAATGGAAGAAACCAAAGAGGGCGGGTTTATTCGGATCCATAAGGAAGTAGATACCCGGTATGAGATTGCCGCCATCGTGACAAAATTGGAAAGATCGCGGAAGGTTCCCCTTCTCTTTTTCGAGAACGTTAAAGGAAAGAATATGCCTGTGGTGGTCAACTGCTATGCCACACGGGGACGCGTTGCCAGAGGGTTTGGTGTTCCAAAGGAGGATTTGAGCAAGAGGGTCAACGAGGCCTACATGAACCCTATCCCACCTGTGGAGGTCTCCAGCGGGCCCGTTCAAGAAGTCACCCTCTCTGGGGACGATGTGGATCTACAAAAGATACCCGCCATGATCTACCACGATACGGACGCGGGCCACTACATCACCGCAGGAATTATTTTTGCCAAGGACCCGGACACAGGTGTTTATAACCTGAGCTATAACCGCCTTATGGTCAAAGGCAAGGACCGGCTTGGCATCTTCATGACGGTAGGTAAACACCTCAATGCCATCTATTCCAAGTTGGAAGAACGGGGAAAACCCCTTGAAGTGGCTGTCTCCATTGGCAATCATCCAGCTGTTGCCATCGGAGCTTTGGCCATTGGCCCTTACGAAGAGGATGAACTGGGGATCATCGGTGGACTAAAAGGAAGCCCCCTAGAGATGGTCAAATGCAAGACAGTGGACGCCATGGTCCCTGCAGGTGCTGAAATCGTCTTAGAAGGAGAGATCGAGCCCTTCACCCGGGAACAGGAGGGCCCTTTTGGTGAGTTCTCGGGCTATGCAACCCGCGCTGGAATGAACCCTGTGCTGAGCGTCAAGGCCATCACACATCGTCCAGATCCCATCTATCAGGACATCTGCGGTGGCCAACACAGAGAACACCTGGTCCTGGCAACCATCCCCATGGAGGCCAATTACCTCAGGGTGATCAAGGGAGCGGTCCCCGAAGTGGAGGCGGTTCGGGTGGCTGCGGCTTTCACCTTGATTATTTCCATGCGAAAGAAATATGAGGGCCAGGCGCGTACAGCCATGATTGCCGCCTTCAATGCGGATCTTTATCTCAAACATGTGATCGTTGTGGATCACGACATCCGAATATCAGACCTGCAGCACGTGCTATGGGCCATCGCCACCAGAGTCCAGGCGGAGCGGGACATCTTCATTATTCCACGCGCTCGGGGATCCTCCTTGGATCCATCCGCTGAGCCTCTGGGTGTGGTGGACAAGATGGGGATCGACGCTACAGCCAAACCAAGCCTAGACCAGATAGCTCCGATCAGTAAAGTGCCCAAGGAAGTTATGGAACGAATCAAGCTGGAGGATTACATCGAGGAAGACTTGTAGTCCTTTATTCCATGATTCGCCCTTACTGTCGCGTCATTGCGAGGACTCACCCGATTCATCCTTATTCTTCCCTGGGTCGCGTATAGCGTTGTTCAGGGTCGAGTCCCCTAAGAATCCGCAGTTCTTCCGCTGTGGGTGGCTCCGTGTAGGGGAGATTCTTCGGCACAATCAATTCAAATCCGGTCTTCTCCTTGACCTCCTGCACACTTGCCCCGGGGTGGAGCGCTTCGATATGCATCTTTCGGGTCCTTTTGTCGAAGCCGAAGATCCCTAGATGGGTGATCACTTGGTGTACGCCCCCCACCGTCAACCCCGCTTTTTCTCTGCTATCCTGGCCCTGAAGGTAACCGGGCGTGGTGATGAAATCCACCTTTTCCACAAACCGTTTTTTCTCGTGGTGCATGGCCACTAATACCTTGGAGGCTAGGCTGGCTATAGAGTTGGCCCCCCCCGTTCCTGGGAGCCTCACCTTCGGGTTGTCCGGATCACCAATAAAGGAACTATTCAGATTTCCATACTGGTCGATCTGAGCCCCACCCAGAAACCCATAATCCACATAGCCTCTCTGTTGGAGGAGCAGGACATCCGTGATGGAGAGAAGCATGTTGCCCCTTCTGGCACAGCGCTGTTCGTTCGTAGACGGGGGAAGTTTCCCTGCTTCCACGTGGGGTCCGATCACCCCTCCCTCAAAAAGGATCGTCAATCGGGGGGCATGTAGTTTCTGGGCAAGGATACAGGCAAGCAACGGCATGCCTGCTCCCGCAAAGACAATCTTCCCGTCCTCCAGCGCCCTAGCGCTCATATAAGTCACCAATTCCGCGGTATTGTACGCAGGCTCAGTCATTGTAAACTCCCCTCCCGTTAACGGTTGCCTCGAGGATATGCTTGAATCCCAACATCTCCAGGTAATCGTTCCAGCTCTCTGGGCCGTATATGTATTGATCCAGGTATGCCTTTACACCCTCAGGCCCTTCCCCCATCATAATTTTCACATACTTATCCATGTGGATAAAATCTGGCTCGTATTGTCCATAGCATTCGTGAGGCAGGCACCCATAAGGGACTTCCACCACGGCATCCACACAAAAGAAGGGGATGGTTGTCCGATCCGGTGCTCTTCGGATCTGATCGTTGCTCACAATCCTCTCTGTGGTCATGATGACCTTGTCCGCGGCAAGGGCAATGTCTTCATCCATAAAGGGCAGACCGTCACTTTGCACATTGCCATAGGGGTCACAGCGTTGGGTGTGAAGAATGGCCACATCAGGGTTCAGGGCCGGCACCAAAGCCAACTTCTCTCCTGTATAGGGGCACGCCATCTCTTTGATACCCGGAACCCTGGGGAAGAGGTCGGATCCCAACATATCCCTTGTGGGCATGAAAGGGATCCCCATGGCCCCTGCCCGATATCGAAGACCGAGGGACATGTGGCTCCATTCTTCAAACGTGGCAAGGCCTTGTTGCATATAGTGCCGCATCACCTTTGAGACACCCCAGGTCACCCCAGGGCTGAACCAGCTGGTCACCACATGTCTTGTGACTCCAGCCACCAGGAGGAGATCCCCTTCTGTGGAGGTAATACTCCTGGAGTAAACAAGATCCTTCTTCTTCTGCCGGATGATCTCCCAGATAGCCGCCATGGGGGTCTTGGAGTAGTGGCAGCCTCCTGCGGTCAGATGATCTCCATCTTTGATCATGCCAATAGCGTCTCCCAGAGACATCACCTTCTCCCGCAGTCCACGATCCTTCTTATCAATGACTTCCCTTAGTTCTTTATATGGTTTCACCATAAATTCTATGCCCTCCGCTGGTCCCTATAAAAATCCCGCCTGTCCGCCTCTCTGGCTCTTTAATCCGCCAACACCATAGACTATAGCATAATGCTTTTTGTCATTGCGAGCGACTCCCGTGGAACCGAGAGCTGTATTCTAAATAAGAGGGGAGACGTTAACCGCATGCCATAGGAGTTTTAGTGGATATCACCTCTTGAGGCAAGCAACTAAGCGTCTCCCCTCATGTTTTTATGTCTTAGAGCCGAACACGGTTCGTTGCCGCAAACGTCCGACTCTATACCCGTTCATGTCCAATATCACTTGGACGCAAACTTGCCATTTTCCACCACCAGGGTCTTTACGCCCCCGACGCCGTCACCATTCTTGTCCATGGTGGTCGGGCCGCAGATGCCCTGGTAGTCCTTCAATTTTGCCCAACCCGCGCGGATCTTGTCACGGTCTTTTTGCAGGTCTTTGGGCCGGTTGGTCACGCCCTCTTCTTCGATGATCTTTTTGAGGATGTAGATGTTGTCGTAGGAACGTGGTCCCCCATAGGGGGGCGCCTTTCCACCCGGGGAACGGGCCTTAAATTTCTCCAAGAACTTCACCATCCTCGGATCCGGGTTCCCCTCGATCCATGCAGCCGTGGAACCATAGTAACCTTCCACCGCCGCACCACCGATCTCGATCAGGCCTGGCGTGCTGTTGCAGGCCCCACCCAGTACGGGTGCCTTGAGGCCCTGCCTTCGGGCCTCTATCGCGATCTTTGCACCATGCTCATAGCAGCTCCCCACACCGATCCCATCCGGGTTGAGGCCCTTGATCTCGGTCATAAACGGTGCAAAGTCCACAGTTCCGGTCTGAAAAGTGTACATCTTCAGCAGCTTGATGCCGTATTTCTCGAAGAGGACGGGCATGATCTTCTTCCCCTCCACAGTGGAGACGGCATCCTCTGAGTTATAGAGTATGACGGCGTTCTTAATGCCATATCTCTCTTTCCATTTCACGATGGCGGGGGCGAGCTGTTTGTCGCTCGTCAGCGTGTTTCTGAACCCATAGGGACTTAGGGCGGAAAGCCCAGGTTTGGAGGAACAAAAGGAAACAAGGACCAGTTTTAACCTATTCAGCTTAGGGTAGATGACCTCTACCACAGAACTCTGTCAAGGTCCGTTGACGGCAAGAACCTTGTCTTGCTTTGCAAGCTTCTCCACTACTGGGATGGCAGGAGGGGCTTTACAACCCACATCATACCATACCTGCTCTACGGGAACTCCCCCAATTCCACCCGCAGCATTGATCTCTTCGATGGCAATTTCGCTACCGATCTTGGCAGCCATCCCCCACTCCGCACAGACGCCGGAGATAGAGTAGATGCCCCCGAGCTTGATTTTGTCCCCGTAGATCTTTCCCGCCATGGTGGAGGGAACAAAGATCAGGCTCATTGCCGCGAGAAGTGCCACCATCCAAAACGGTAGGACAAATTTTCTACTCATTATTGAACCTCCTTTTTGGTTAAAGTGAACGGCTTCAGACTACACACTTTATTATTTCTAATGCCCTTATCACCCCCTTTTCTCTTTCAGATTAGTAATGACTTTGCTTACCTCCTGTCAACCAAAATCCATTCTCTTTTTTCGTGGCGTTGAAGCCCCTAACTCTGGACCTCTACCGTCGCTTTACCCAGGTAGGCCCTCTGGACCTTTTCGTTGCCTCGAAGGGCCTCGCTCTCCCCTTCAAGGACGATCCGCCCCGTCTCCAAAACATACCCGCGATCTGCCACGTCCAGGGCCTGATTGGCATTCTGTTCAACCAGTAGAATGGTGTACCCATCCTTCTCACGAAGAGCATGGATCGTCTCAAAGATAAACTCCACCAGGACCGGAGCAAGTCCGAGGGAGGGTTCATCCATGAGGAATAACGAGGGCTTTGCCATGAGACCACGTCCAATGGCCAACATCTGTTGCTCACCCCCCGAAAGTGTCCCTGCGTTTTGACTCAGGCGTTCTTTCAGTCTTGGAAGTTTCTCAAAGACGCGCTCCAGGTCCTTGTCAATTCCAGCCTTGTCGGTACGCAAATAGGCACCCATCTCCAGATTCTCCTTAACGGTCATTCGAGACAACATGCCGCGGCCCTCTGGAATCTGAACGATTCC
>CP070840.1:404003-407637 GCA_020342025.1 Deltaproteobacteria bacterium | reverse complement strand
TGATAAAAGAGCATGAAGGTCATCCCGCCCAAGAACATAAAAAGAATGATCACCCAGTCGAAATAGGCATTGTTATAATGGCCTATGCTGGCGTTTTTGGGGGAATACCCGGATGTGGACACGGTTCCGAAGGCATGACACAGGGAATCAAAAAGGGTCATCCCTCCCAGAACCAACAGAAGGGTCTCCAGAAGATTCAAAGCCAGATAGATCCCCCAGAGCCAGATCATGGTGTCCCTGTTGCGGGGTTTGAATCTCTCTTTTGTGATCACCTGGCCGGGGCTCGACTCTGCCCGGAATATGCGAAGTCCCCCCATGCCATGGGGCAGGAATATGACGACCAAGGTTAAAAAGCCCATGCCCCCGAGCAGATGGGTTTCGCTCCGCCAAAACAGCAATCCGTGGGGGACCACCTCTATATCTGTGAGTATGGTCGCCCCACTGGTGGTGTAACCGGACATCATTTCAAAAAACCCGTCGGTGAAGGAAGGAATCGATCCGTGAATCATAAAAGGCAGGGCGGACACAGCGGAGACCAGAATCCAACCAAAGACAGCCAAGAAGAAACCGTCTCTCATGTCCAGATCGTGATTTTTTCGAAAAATCCACCAGAGGGGCAACCCTATCAAGATGATGATTATTGCTGAGATGCATATGGGAACCAGATCATTCTCTTTGTAATAGATGGAACAGATCAAGGGCAGGACCATTGAGCAGCCGGTGACAATGAGTAACTTTCCCAGCACATTGGTTATAGAGGGGTAGTTCATCGATATCTCACGTAAAAATCGGACGTCGAAGTTGTTGTATTGAGGTGTTTTTTTATCCTATATTGCATAAACAGGAGGATCGGAAGACCTAATATTGATTAAATAAAACTAGCTGAATCTCAGCTATTGCAGCTTAGGCGTCCAAACACGCCATGCTTTAAGGGAGAAGAATGGGAAAAAAGGGCTAGAAGATGCTAATCGATATATGAAGACGTGAGCTCGCGCCCACTTTCTCGATCAAGACGTCAAGATTAGGGCGTTGCCTTTAGATTTTTCAGTTTTTCATCCAAGAATTCCTGGAAAGTGTCATTAAACCCATAGGGAAATAACATAAATACATCAGACATTTTACTCTTCATTTTGTCGAAAACCCTCTTCGGTGTAGGATTTAGGACCGTTGTAAGCCAACCGGCTTGATGCCTGATTTTTGTTTTCATTCTCATTTTTTCAATCTTATTCAGTTGCGGAACGCTGTAGAGTTGCTCCTCGAGTACCTCAATGATTTCCTGCACATCCTCTTCACTTAAACGAGCCACAAGTCAACCTCCATGGGAACAAGATTATCCGCCCAAGTCATCATCCACAGGCGAACAGATACGGATAAGAACTGGCTTTTTAAAAGAAGAAGTATAGTATAATTGGACGCTTATGTCAATGCACTGTCTCAGGTAGAGCGCCGGCATAGGGTTGTTAGCTTTCCTTCTCCCGGGGCTGCCCTATAAATTCCACCCACACCCTGCCCTCCCCCTTTTTTGTACTCACTCAAAATGGACAAATTGCTCCTTTTTGGCGCCGCATACAGGGCATTCTTCAGGCAGGACACCGTCCGATATGTAGCCACAGACAGAACAGATGTAGTATGTGGTGGTTCGATCCTCCATCAAATCATTGAGGGCGCTCTTGTAAAGCTTGGCATGACCCTCTTCCACGTCCCTACTCTGCGTAAAGTGCTCTGCCGCCTCATTCTCAGCCCTGTCAAGGGCCAACTGAATGAAGTTCTCATAGGCCACCTGAGCCACATGGGTTTCTGATTCAAAACTCTCTTGAAGATTATCCTCCGTACTTCCGATCTCCCGGAGTACCCGAAGGGCCCGTTCCCCATGAATTTCTTCAGAAAAGGCGATCGCCCGAAAAAGCTTTGCCACCTGAACATATCCTTCCTTTTCAGCCTTCTTGGCAAATATCTTGAGTCTCAATGCCGCTTTCGCCTCTCCCGTGTAAGCTTTTTGTAATGCATCTCTTATCTTTTCATCCATTCTCATCCACCCCTTTTCCTTGTCAGACGCTGAACCCTGAGCGCCTATCCTTTCACCAGGGTAAGCGCTTCTCTGAACGTGTCCGTCCCTGCCTTCCCCAATAGCTCATAGATAACCATCTCTGTAGAGGTGATCGTGACCCCATTTTGACCCATCCTGTGAAGGGCCACCTCCCGGTTGTGTAGAGAGCGGGATGAGATGGCATCGCTCACCACGTGCACCGTGTAATCAGAGATACCGCTTAATGCTGTCTGCGCCACGCAGACATGGGCCTCCACACCGGTGATGATCAATGCATCCCTGTTTCGTTCGCGCACATGTTTGGTAAAAGCATTAGAACCGAAGCAGTCAAACTCCAGCTTGGGTATTGGCTGAATTTCCTTGAGCAGTTCACGAATTTCAGGGACGGTATCTCCCAGCTTCTGCTGCTCCGTGAAAACCACCGGAAGTCCAATAATGTGAGAGAATTTAACGAGCCTTACAACGTTTTCAATGACGCTCTCCTTCTCTGCAATGACAGGAAGAAGCCTTGCTTGCATGTCAATGATCACCAGGAGAGAATCGTCTGGAGTGAGTAACGGATTTTTGGATAAATGCTTACTGTTCACAGGAAACCTCCCTTCAGCCTTCTTCTTCGCTCAAAACCATAATCAGCGCATCATCGTCACCATAATAGCTGGCAACCTTTCCTGTTACCCTCATACCCATGCTCTTGTAGAAAGCAATAGCACCGCTGTTCTTTGACCTTACCTCGAGCCACAACCTCTTCTTGACGGACTCCAGGGCATGGTGGAACAACATTTTCCCGAAACCTTTTCTTCTGTGTGCCGGTTTCACAGCAGTGGAATGGATGTGACCATCCATGTCGAAGATGATGTATCCCGCAACATCATCGCCGGTTTCTAATATCATGAAATTATCAGGGACGCGGTTTGCATAATACAGAAAAGTCTCTCTGGGGTAAGCTGTCTTCGGAAATGCCTCTTCCTCAATCTCGAGGATCCTGTGGATATCTTCTCGTTTGAATTTTCTAATCTTGGGAGGACCTTCTTCAGCCATCTACCCGCCATCCTTTAAAGGCCCTTGCCCCATTTGTTCAATCAAACCACCTTACTCGAAATAATTTGAGAGCTGGAGTGGGATACGGGTTTTATCCACTTCAAAGAGCTCGATCAAGATGTCGTCCGGAGCCGGAATCATAACGTATCTCCAGAACCCGAAATCGGTGATCCCCTTCTTGAATTCAACGCCCTTTGCCTTCATCGCGCTAACCACCCCCTCTATATCATCCGTCTGGATCCCAAAATGATGGATACTCCCGCTCCCGGGATTCTTGGGGGGCTGATCATAAAGATGCAGTCCACCTTTCCCAATGCTCATGAACACATTTCTTGCGCCTGCAAGCTCCGCATCCAAGATCAGCTTGGCGCCAAAATATTCCTCGTAGAAACGGATGCTTTTATCAACATCTGAGGCAAATATATGGACGTGATGAATGTGGTTTGCCACCACTCCCCCCCGCTGTTGGCCTTCCTGACATCGTTCCCCGTCACTCCGGGGGTGCTCGGGCTGTCGGGTACACGTGCCGCCGGGCTGGCGGGGCGCCGC
>CP070840.1:400515-403903 GCA_020342025.1 Deltaproteobacteria bacterium | reverse complement strand
CTCGCGCAGGAACGTTTTTTTTATCTTTGCAAAGATCCATTGACCGGGCGATATCTGAAATGAATTCAGGGACAGGAAAGTCGAAGTCTTCTTCGTTGCGGGTCTTTCTGAAGTATCGAAAAAGGATCAGGTTGGAGATCTCGGGATATTCAAACAGATAATCGGTCATCATGTCGATGGCAATATTCATCCGTTTCTCTAATGGCAGCCCGTGGATGACCTTTTCCACTTCCGTCAGCTGCTGGCGGAGGTTTTCACTGATGTCAAGGATCACCGCTTCGTAGAGATCGGCCTTGTCCCCCCAGTGATAATGGAGCGTGGAGATGTCGATGCCCACCTCCTGGGCGATCATCCGAGTGGTGGTACCGTGAAACCCGTACTCACCAAATACGCGGCGAGCCACCTTCAGGATTTTCGCCTTCATGGAGCCCGGGTCTTTGCGCGCCTTTTCTAAGGGTGTTGCCATGGCAGGGACTCAAATCTAATTTCCATCATTTGATGGAATCAATATATGGAAACGGCTTGAGAGTCAAGCAAAATCTTAACCCGGCCTAAACCTCTTCTTGACAGGTACCGGTCCCTCTCCCTATACTGGCCCATCTCGAAATCGCTCAGCTTCCTAAAGGGGGTTAACGCCTTTTCTGCGGTTTCGAGTCATTTTTGTGAGGAGGATGTTATGACAGGTGATATCTATGACCAACTCAGAGAACAGTTAGACCAGTACTCCGTTGGATTTCCCGCCACCGAATCGGGCGTGGAAATAAAAATCCTTGAAACGCTCTTCACTGAGGAAGAGGCCCAGATGTATCTAAATCTCAGCATGATGCTCGAGACACCTGAGGCCGTGGCTGAACGGCTGAAACAGGACCCCGAGAAGGTGGCACGCCTTCTGGAGCAGATGGCAGAGAAAGGACTCCTGTTTCGCCTGCGAAAAGAGGGGTCGGCAAGATATGGCGCCGCGCCTTATGTGGTTGGCATTTATGAATATCAGCTGAAAACCATGGACCAGGAACTGGCCATGCTCTGTGAACAATATTTCGAAGAAACCTTTGGCCATGACACGTCTGTGAAAACCGTACCCATGCGGACCATCCCCGTGAACAAGTCCCTCGATGTCTCCTGGCCTGTTGCGCCTTATGAGGATGTCCGCGAAATTATCAAGTCAAAAGAGAAAATTGCTGTGGCCAACTGCATCTGCCGGGTGCAGCAAGCAAGGCTTGATCAGGACTGTGACAAACCCCTGGAGGCCTGTTTCATGTTTGGCTCCCATGCCAAGTACTATGTTGAGAGAGGAATGGGTCGCTGGATAAGCCAGGAAGAGTCCCTGGAAATCCTTGATCGGTGCGAGGAGGCGGGCCTGGTTCCTCAACCCTTCAATGCCCAGAATCCAGGGGGCATGTGCAATTGCTGCGGGGATTGTTGTGCTTCCCTTCGATCGCTCAAGAAGCATCCCCGCCCCGTCGAAAGGGTGGTATCCAACTATTACGCTGAGGTGGATCCTGATTTGTGTGCTTCGTGCGAAACCTGCCTGGAGCGTTGCCAGATGGAGGCCATCACCATGGGGTCTGACGACGTGGCCGTCGTTGACCTGGACCGTTGTATCGGCTGCGGCCTGTGTGTGACCACTTGTGCCACCGAGGCCATGCGTCTTCAGCCCAAACCGGAAAAAGAGCGCCGTGACCCCCCGCCGACAGCCCAGGACTTCATGACGCAACTGGCCCAGGAACGGGGCAAGACCCTTATCCCCCTGGCCTTTACAAAAAACGCCTCCTAAAAGGCCTCCTCAGGGATATCCAGGGCCGAGGTATCCTCCTGCTGTAAAGACATGTGACGGGCGAATACATTTGTCAAAATATTCCGGCAGAAGTATTTTGCCGTCTCCACCTTGCCACGGTAAAAGATCCCGTCCTTGGAGTTCTCGTCAACCTCTTTCAACTTATCCCGGGCCAGCAAACCCTGCTCAAGGATTAACTGGCTCATCAAAACCTCGGCAAAGCACTCCAGAAAGCGTGTCGTGGTCAATGGAATCAGGTGCGGCTTGCCTCCCTGAAAGTATTGCATGTATCGCATGGCGAAATCGCCGGTGGCCTGGGCTGCCTTGAAGAGCAGTTTGAAATCCGGTGCAAAGTCTCCGTCTTCCTTGTGCTCACCCGTAAAGGCCATGACACCCTGAATCCAATCCTGAAACACCTTTCCGCCCTCCATCCCGAGCTTGCGACCCACCAGGTCCAGGGACTGAATAAAACTGGTTCCTTCCCAGATGGACACGATCTTCACGTCCCGGGCGTACTGTTCCACTGGGAATTCACTGCAATACCCCACACCGGCGAGGACCTGGATCGCATCACGGGTGAGCTGGTAGCCGAAATCGGCGCAATAGGCTTTGACCAAAGGGGTAAACAGCTCCACTTGCCTGTGAGCGCCTTTGCGAGCGGTCTCATCGGGATCTCTCATAGACACGTCGATCAGATACAAGACCTTGCCGATCATGGCGCGCATCGCTTCTGTACCCGCCTTGAGGTTCATGAGCATGCGTCGCACGTCCTCATGTTGAACAATAGGAACCCTGTCCGCATCCCGGTTTGTAAAGAGAGGCCCCTGCACACGCTCTTTCGCGTACTGGCGAGCTGCGTCATACGCGCTGGCTGCCAGGGACATGGCCTGTATGCCGCAGCCCATGCGGGCTTCGTTGATCATCTGAAACATCTTTGCCATGCCCGAGTTGGGCTCACCCAGGAGGATGCCGCGGCATTTCCTGTTTTCTCCAAAATTGAGCGTACAGGTTGACGAACCCTTGATGCCCATCTTGTGTTCAATGTTTCCGCAATACACATCATTGGGTTCACCGAGGGAACCATCCGGGTTGACCCAAATTTTGGGCACAATAAACAGGCTGACGCCTTTGGTCCCGGGCATGGCACCTTCGATCCGAGCCAGAACCAGGTGTATGATATTCTCGGTCAGGTCATGCTCACCACAGGTGATGAAACGCTTGGTCCCTTCGATCTTATAGATTCGTGGGTTTCCGGCGTCAGGATCGGGAACGGCCTTGGTACGAAGCCACCCCACGTCAGACCCAGCATCAGGTTCAGTCAGGCACATGGTGCCGCCCCAAACACCCGTGTACATTTTTTCTACAAATAAAGCCTTGTCCTCATCATTGCCAAAATTCTCGATCAGATGCCCGTTTCCTACGGCGAGCCCAGGATAAGTCATGAATGCGAGGTTAGCCCCTACGAAAAACTCATTAATTAACCCACCCACCGTCGCCGGGAGACCCTGACCTCCAAACTCTGGGTTTGAAGAGACGGCCATCCAACCGTTTTCTGCCATGACCCGCCAGCACTCACGGAACACTTCTGGCACCTTCACTTTGCCATCCTCATAG
>CP070840.1:394025-400415 GCA_020342025.1 Deltaproteobacteria bacterium | reverse complement strand
TCCCGAAGGCCTGGCCGGGGAGGCCATAACTTTAGGCGCCAGAATCCTGGCTGTGGCTGATGTTTATGACGCCCTATCCTCTGAAAGACCCTACCGCACCGCCATGGAACCCGATCAAGCCCTTCATATTATAGAGGAGAACTCTGGGAGTCATTTCGATCCGGTCGTGGTCGCTGCCTTTTTCAAAGTCATAGAAAAGGACAGGAAGTTGCAGAAAAATCTGGCTCGCAAGGTGCACCCTTTTCCAGAGCAAAATACCAGCAAAGCAAATTCTGAAGCTTTCAGGAAGGCTTCTCCCATGTAAAGATGCATAGGGTAGAACTCACCGAAGTGACGAATCGTGACACAGCCTCATATTCGAGAGACCATATCTGTGACAAAAAACTAACGAGGCCTGATGGGAAACAACATCTTCGCATTTTCATAGAAGATTTTCCGCGTCGCCCCCTTCCCCAAGTCCATCTCCAAAATCGCCTTCACTTCCCTTTCCATGCTATAGGGAATATGGGGGTAATCTGACCCGTAAAGGATCCTGTCAGCATACTGAATGAGTTTTTCTCGATCTACGGATACATTGAAAAAATCGGCCAGCATCATGGTGGTGTCCAGATAAAGCTTCGGATACTCATCCAGGAGCGAATAAAATCGATCGGATTCATCGAACCCCAAATGGGGGACGATGATCTTCAGGTCTGGATAGCGCTTGAGGATTTTTTCCACGCGCTTAGCCCCGGATATGGCCCTCACGTCCAATCCATAGGCATCGATGGCGGGTTCTCGACCGGCATGGATGTTTAGTACCCCGTCACATTGGAGGAGGGCCTCGTATGTGGGAAAGAGAACGGGATCATCAGGGGCGACCTTCTGGACGTGGCAGTGCAATTTAACGCCACAGAGACCCAATTCTTCGTGGGCCCGCTTTACGATATCTCCAGGGTCCTTATCCTCCGGGTGTAGCGTTGCCAGACCCACCGTGTTTGGAAAACACTTGATCAAGCTGGCCACATAGTCATTGAGCTGATCCGCGATCCCGGAACGGTGCGCGTAGGTCAGAAGCACCAACCCTGCGACGCCATTGTCAAACTGGGCTTGAAGTAAGTCCTCTGGCGTTCCCTGATATTTGAATTTCCACGCATACCCTTCAAACCAGTGTCTGACGGCCTCAGAGAGTTTTTGTGGGAATACGTGTACGTGGGTGTCAATAATAGGAATTTCTGTGAGGTTTTTGTACATAAAGTCCCTCTTTCTAATCCGAGAAAGTGTATGTTTTCAGAAATGCCGATACCGTGTCAAGTTTTCCGTCTCCTGCTTTTCCCTCATTCGGCAGGCAAGTGGTGAGTTGGCTAGGTGAAATTGGCCTGGGCTGGGAAGCCTCCCTTCAAGTTTGGGATGGCGTAAGGATGACAAATTTGATATGAAGCATTTCCATGAAATTAGCCATAGAAGACATACAGACATTTGCAGAGAAGTGCTTTTCTAAATCCCGGGGCAGTCATGATTGGGAGCACACCCGTCGAGTCTATAACTTGTGTATGCACATTGGACAGGTTGAAGGCGCAGATATGGAAGTTCTGAAAATTGCAGCCTATCTTCATGACGTGGGACGCTCTCATCAAGACGAATCCAAAGGGAGCATCTGCCACGCTGAAAAAGGCGCCGAAATAGCCGCGGGATTACTCGGTAGATATTCCATTTCCCCGGAGCAGAAGGCGAATGTCCTCCACTGTATTCGGTCCCACAGATTCAGGGGAAACTGCCTGCCAGAGACCCTGGAGGCCAGGATCTTATTTGATGCAGACAAACTGGACTCGATTGGTGCCATCGGCGTTGCAAGGGCCTTTCAGTTCGCGGGAGAGGTGGGGGCCAAATTCCACAATCCAACCATCAGGCCTGAGGATAGCGAACCCTATACGGTCGAGGATACCGGATATCGGGAATTCAAGGTAAAGTTGTCCAAGATCAAGGATCGGATGCTCACAGCCCAAGGCCGCCTTTTAGCCGAACGGCGCCACGCATTTATGGAGAAGTACTTTGAAAGATTTTTTCAGGAATATGAGGGTGAAAAGTAGATGAAGGCCACATTGCCAAATAATACCGGGATGAAGAGGTCCACATTAATTATCGCCACACTGAGTTCTTTTGCCACCCCCTTTATGGGTTCCGCCATCAACCTTGCGCTTCCATCTATTGGAAAGGAATTCCAAATTGATGCTGTATTGTTGAGTTGGGTGGCCACCTCTTATATTTTGGCCGCAGCCATATCTCTTGTCCCCTTTGGAAGACTGGCAGATATCTACGGAAGAAAGAAAATTTTCACTTACGGTATATCAGCCTTCACCATAACCTCTTTTCTTTGTGCCATTTCCAACTCTACTCCCATCCTCATTTTATTCAGGATCTTTCAGGGTGCCGCGAGTTCCATGATCTTCGCCACGGGGATCGCTATTCTCACTTCCGTATTTCCTCCCCAGGAGAGGGGAAAGGCGCTGGGCATAAATGTGGCTGCCGTTTACATTGGGCTCTCCCTCGGACCATTTCTAGGCGGACTCCTCACGCATCACCTTACGTGGCGCAGCGTTTTCCTCCTAAACGTCCCCCTTGGATTGATCATTGTCTGGCTTGTTCTACGGAAATTGAAAGGGGAATGGGCGGAAGCGAAAGGTGAAAAGTTTGATCTACCCGGCGCCATAATCTATGGTCTGGCCTTAGTTGCCATAATGTACGGCATTTCCCTGCTCCCGGCTATGAAGAGTTTTTGGATTATCCTGTTGGGCCTCCTAGGTTTTTTGGCATTCGTTCTTTGGCAGAGTAGAGTAAAATATCCTGTTTACAATCTCAATCTTTTCAAATCCAATAGGGTATTCGCCTTCTCTTGTTTGGCCGCACTTCTTAATTACAGCGCCACATTTGCCATGGGCTTCCTCCTCAGCCTCTATCTTCAATACATAAAAGCGCTCAGCCCTCAAAGTGCAGGGCTCATCTTGATTGCCGCACCCGTTGTCATGGCTATTGTATCACCATTCGCCGGAAGGCTTTCAGATAGGATCGAACCCCGAATCGTGTCATCTATAGGAATGACCTTCACCACCCTTGGCCTCTTTCTCTTCGTTTTTCTTGATGAAAATTCAACCCAGGAGTCCATTATAGTGAGGTTAATTGTTCTTGGCCTGGGTTTCGCTCTCTTCTCTTCCCCCAATACCAATGCCATCATGGGCTCCGTTGAGAAGAGATTCTATGGTCTGGCGTCAGGGTCTGTGGGAACCATGCGTCTGCTCGGAATGATGATCAGCATGGGGATAGCAACCGTCGTATTCGCTGTCTATCTGGGCAGGGTCCAGATCACCGTGGAGTATTATCCTGTCTTCATAAAAAGCGTAAAGGTGGCTTTCGCGGTCTTTGCCCTCCTCTGTTTTGGAGGCATTTTCTCATCCATGGTTAGAGGGAAATTGCGAGGTAAGGTTTCGAAACCAGTAAAGGAGGGACCGCCACAAGAAACTTAATATTTTAATAGCCAAACTTTTGAAGAGGAGGTCCAGGTTGGGGAAGCCTTCAGGCTGACCCACTCGCAGGTTGTTGATTTATTGAGGAACGTCACCTTATGTTGTTTATGCTCCCTGCCATGTTTTCTCTCATTGATAAGAAAAAGAGTGAATAAACGCCTTTGAATAATCAGGAAGCCAAGTAAATTCCAGGTGTGCTTTGGACTAAACCTGCATCTTGCTCCGAACTTGGCGGTCAAGGGGAAAAATGATATGGTCTGGGCCTAATCTCCCGGTTTCGCGGGATATCTAACTGCAATGGAATGCCTTATTTGAGGCAACGAAGGATATGCACTGGCATTTGGCAAACCCACTAGGGGGGGAAAATTTATAGGGTGGTCATCGAGCACGTGGTCATTGTAGCTTTGGTCATCTTTATCACCCACTGGATGGGCGGGTGGGGAAGAATCTTTTGGCAATAACTTGAGCAAGAGGAATTGCAAGATGAAGAATGCATATTATCCAGAGCTCTTTAAACCTTTACGGTTGAATGGTCTCAGGCTCAAAAATCGCATCACCATGGCTCCGCTCTATCTGGGCTACGCCTCTCTGGGAGGCAAAGTCTCTCCGCTGTTGATAGCCCATTACAGACTTATGGCCCAAAGTGAGGCAGCATTGATCACTGTGGAGAACGCATGTATCACCCCCAAAGGATCAGGCTCACCCAGAACCCTGCGGTGCGATCATGACCGCTATCTGAAAGGCTTAGAAAATCTAGCACAGACAATAAAGCAGGAAGGGGCTCTTGCCAGCCTGCAGATCAACCATGCCGGACGGTTTGCCTATGTGGACAAACCGAGGGCACCCTCATCGGTTCCTGCCTTTGGTAAAATACCTCAGCCGCTCGACAAAAAAGAGATTAATGAGATCCAGAGGCAGTATGCCAGTGCCGCTCTGAGGGTTAAAGAAGCGGGATTCGATCTGGTGGAGCTACATGGGGGAACAGGATACCTCCTTGCCCAGTTTGTCTCTCCAAGGACGAACAAGCGAACCGATGCATATGGTGGGCCCATAGAAAACCGCGTTAAGTTTCCGCTAGAAGTACTCAAACGCGTAAAAGAAAAGGTGTATGATTTCCCGGTGGGATATCGGTTCCTGGCTGATGAATGGTTGCCTGATGGACTTAAGGTAGACGAAGCCAGGATCTTGGCCAAGGCCTTGGAGGAAAACGGCGTGGCATATATATCGGTCATGGGTGGCACCTATGAATCTTTTTTTCTACCTGAGATTATTAAGAAATCTCGCAGACCCGGCTATATGGTCTCACTAGCAGATGCTATCAGAAAGGACGTCACGATCCCGGTCGTCACCGCTGGTCGAATCTCAACCCCGGCCCTGGCAAACACCATTTTGAAAGAAAAGAAGGCGGATCTCATTGGCCTTGCGAGAATGCTCTGGGTGGATCCAGAATGGATCAGGAAAGCCCGAAAGGGTCGTGACAGATCGATTCTCAAATGCAGCCCCAAGTGCAATGCCTGCTTCCAACTGGTCATGCAAGGAAGGCCTGCAATCTGCCCCAGATGGAAGAAGGAGAAGCGCATCGAGTACCAAGCTCTGTTTCGATAATCCTGTCCAAACACTTCTCCAATTCACTTTCTACTTTGGTCCAACGGTTTCGGATGGCAGCGATCTTCCGAGGGTAATAAGGCAAAATAAAAGGAGTTTACCATGGCGGTTTATGAAATCTTTGCCATCAAGTACGCTGGGCCCTTTGAGAGTTCCGGGGCCTTTGTCATGTGGAACAGGGAATGGGAAGAAACGGTAAAGAGGAATTACTACATATGGTGCATAAAAGGAGCTGGGGTAACTGTTGTCGTGGATGCAGGTGTTGCGCCTGAACTGGCCTCGGAAAAAAATCTGAATGGATACGTGAACCCTGCGCAAGTCCTCTCCAGGATCCATGTGAAGGCTGATGAAATACGACATGTGGTGATCACCCATATTCATTGGGATCACACGAGCGGGGTTAGCCTCTTTCCAAATGCCACTCTTTACATTCAAGATGAGGAGTACCGTTTCTGGTTAAAGGATCCCGTAGCCAATCGGCCTCCCTTTAAACATGTTTCTGATGAAAAAGCCAAAGCATACCTGGCTTCCCTCGAGGGGACAGACCGCCTTGCACTCCTCAAAGGAGATCAGGAGATCCTCCCCGGGATCGAATGTCTGCTTTCACCGGGACATACGGTCGCGCTACAAGCGGTGGCAGTGAAAACAGCAAAAGGCACGGCTATCCTTGGTTCCGACTGTGCCCATCTGTTCCGCAATTATCGTGAGGACTGGCCAAGCTGTCTCATCGTGGATCTGGTGGGTTGGATGAAGTCCTATAACAAACTCCGCGCAAAGGCCTCTTCCATTGGCCTCATTTTTCCTGGCCATGATTTCCTCATGGCAGAGAATTACCCCCAGGTGGCGAAAGACGTAACGAGACTCGTATAGAGATCCCAGTCCATCTCTCCGCTCCCCAAAAGGGGTCCGATATCAACCCACGGCTCCACCACGTTTCCATCCGGCCCCTTCATGGTTCTCCTATCCGGCATAAACATTTCTTTTCATATGGGCGATCCAAGAGCCCGAAAACACTGACAAAAATTGGCAGATATCACGCCAAAATGACAAAAATCGGCAACACCTTTTATGCCCGTAACCGCTAATACACATAAGATATTGAAATTGCATTGTTTTTTATATTCGACCCCTTCTGGCACAAATTTTGCTCTCTAGACTTTGTTGGTCTTAAAAAGGCCTTGAACGCTGGTTGATAATCGACCAGTAAGCCCTTAGAGGAACACGTCCCAGACCAAATATTATGAATCTGGTTAGCCAAATTTCCTAGAAGGAGGCTTTGATGAGT
>CP070840.1:387154-393925 GCA_020342025.1 Deltaproteobacteria bacterium | reverse complement strand
TACTTATTCTCATTCTCATCATCGGGGATGGCTTTATATCTTTCCGCCTGTTGATCCTCTATCTTCTCCAGGTCTTTTTTCGACTTATGGTACTGTTTGACAGCCCGATGTCCTGTCACCTCATCTACCACCTTTTCGCCGCTGTCGCATCCGCCAATCATGCCCATACCAGCAAAAGCGATCAGTAGGATTTTGAAAGGATGACACCAATTCCATTGACGCATATCCGAATATCCTCCTAAAATAAGGAATACTTGCCGGCAAACAAAATCCACGTGTTTGCCCCAATCGGATGCAAATGAGATCCCATGATGTCTGTCGTTTATGTGATACGGACGGTTATGGCATGCTCCTCGATCCCGTTGTTGCCGTAGCCCAAGACATTCCACTGGGCCTTCATGGGCTGTGTTCGTCCCTTTGTATCAATTGCCCGGGCCATGATGGTATAAGTCCCCTTCTCTGTCCCGTCCCAGACAAACTGCCACTGCCTCCAGGCAAAGGACTCGTGCGGGCCTATAAACGTGGCGGAGCTCCAGCTTTTGCCCTTGTCCACGGACACCTCTACGCTCTTGATCTCAGCTTCTCCCCCGTAAGCTGCCCCCAATATGGTCACTGACCCTACAGGCAGCGCCTCATCATTCAATGGCTGTGTAATGATAGATTTCACCTTCATACTTGTTACGACTTTCCCCGTCTTCGGATCCTCTCCTTTCTGAAATACACGATACACCTGATCCATGTAAAAACCCTCAAAAGGTCGGTCCAAGACAGTTATCTTATACAGCCACTTCACACAGTTGGCCCCTGTCCAACCCAGTGCCAGGGCACGCAGAGGATAACCATGTTTCAATGGGAGGGGTTCACCGTTCATCTCGTAGGCGAGCAGGGTCGAAGACATGGCCTTTTCAATGGGTATACTGCGTTCGAACTTCACCCCTGATGAGCCGAGAGGTCTGTCCAATCCCTGGAAACTCACATGTTTCGCGCTCTCCTTCAGCCCAGCCTTATTCAAAATATCCTTCAGCCAGATACCGCCCCAAACGGCGTTTCCCACACCCCCTATTGTCCAAGGATTGCCCTTGGCCTTCTCTTCCAGCAGGGACCGGGAATTGCCGGAACACTCAAGCGTATTGGAAACGATGGCTTTTGGCATATGCGTTATTTGGTCATAATCTAGATGAAGTTCATTTTGCACTTCCCCTCCAACGAGTAGTTTCCAGTCGGATGGGGAAATGGGCTCTTCCGGGATTTCCCCCTGATTCCGGTCAAAGAATAAGGCATTGGCCGTAATCCAAGAACGTAGAGATTCGATGGGGGTTTCTGCATTTAAAGGCTTTTCGCTCATAATCCGCATCTTCTCTTTCATTCTAACTCCCTCCCTAGTATAGTTTTTCAAAAATAGAGTGACATATTCCTCTCAATTATCCTAGCCTGAGCCCCGCTCTGAGCGGGACGACACGCCTGCCTCGCCATGACGGCCCTTTTTATAACGGCTAATTATCAGGCCAGGGACTAAAAATATCAATTGGCTTCCGGAGCTGGGGGAAAATAGAGGGTAAAAGTGGTTCCCCCAGACTGGTCACAGTCTTCTTCTGTCTTACAGAAGTCACACTCGCTGATCCTGCCAGGACAAATATCGCTCGTCTGGGGTATAAATCGACACCTGGAGGATCTCATCTCTATCCTAAAATTATAACGCTCGGAGAAGATCTTCATGCGCAAGAGATCCGCCCCTCTCCCCCCAGCCATGAAGTCAAAGGGCCTTTTGGTGGAGTAATCCATCGTTTCACGGGTCGTAAAGAAACCCTCAAATATGCGACTTTGATGCTCTTCTGTTATTCCCACCCCGTAGTCGCGCAGGACGAACTCACTTCCGATTCCCTTTTTTTGCACCAGGATCTCCATCTTCCCTAGGTCCGGCGTATTTTCCACGGCATTCCTTACGAGACCGTCAATCACCTTTTGTAGGACGTCTCGGGGTAAATATGCAGGCGGAGTCGGCTTAAGACGGCTTCTGATTTCCACTTGGCGGTGAGAAAATGATGGTTCAAGGTGCTCGAGTCTTTGTTTCACATACTCATCTAACTTAATTGTTTCAGGAACAATTTCCTTGGGAGCAAATATCTCTTCAACCCTTTCCCTGATGCGCCCGATGACAGGGCCCTCTCCCACTTCCTCCGCAATGAGCACCTCCAGCTCATCGGCACATTCATCAATTATCAATGAAAGGAGGTCATAGGTCTTGTATTGTCTCTCACGCATAATATCGTCCGTCTGGTGCTGGATCTCCAGTATGCGTCGTAAGTTTCTTTGCGCCCTCTCTAAGGTCGGCTTCCAGCCCTCTTCTGGCAATCCTGCCAATTTTTTTGCAAGTATCCTAAAAGAGCCGTAGAGCACTGAGATAGGGGTCTTTAATTCATGGGACAGATGGTTGATGACCCTATCTTTTGCCCTGTTCAGACTGCTGACCTCTCTGTATGCTTGCTTTAGCTCTTCAGAAAACCTCGCGTTTTCAATGGACAGCACAACCGTTCCTGCGATGGTATTGAGCAATTCAACATCGGGCTGTTCAAAAAGCCCCAGCTTCTTGTTTATGGCCGTCAAGAACCCAATAATTCGATCACCGCTCTTGAGTGGGACCTGGAGGAAACTTTTCGTCTCGTATCCGAGCTTTTCATCTCGAATTGGATAAGATCTGTCCACCTTGGACGTATCGTTGACAATAACCGGCTCCCCTAGCCTAGCGCCCTTGCCTGCCACCACCTGATCCATCTGTTGTATGGGCAATCGAACCGCCTTCACCCTCCTCTTGGTTATTGTGTCGTCATAAGCGACGCCGGGGAAGAAAATCTCCTGTCTCTGTTCGTCAAGCAGAACAACAACGGCTCCCTCTGTATCCAAGAGTGTGATCACCTCACTGCTGATATAATCTAGAAGTTCCTCTAAATCAGGGTATTCTGGGAGGGCCATAGTGATACGGAGCATGGCCTCGTTGTTTCTCGCAATCCTATTCTGCTCGGTCACATCTCTCAAGATAACAAGCTCGCCGGCTGGCTCATCTTCATCCTCTGCGAAGACCGCTGCCCGCATGACCACATCAAGCGTGCGGCCATCCTTGGTGAGCCGCCTCGTTTCATGCCTCAGTATGATCTTATCCTCGAAAAGCTTCTTAATGCTCTCTGTGGTCTCCTCTTGAAGTTCAGGGGGAACATACGGAATCCGCTTCCCTTCGAGTTCCTTAAGCGTCCAGCCGAAGCTTTCCGTAAAGGCAGGATTCAAATAGGAGACCTTTCCGTCTAGGGTGAAGACCACGATAGGGTATGGGGCGAAATCAAGGAGGGTTCTGTAAAGTCTCTGCGCTTTCAGGTGAGCCTCTTCGGCTTGCTTTCGCTGACTGATGTCCTGCAAGGTCTCAATGGCTCCAGTCACCCTGCCTTTAGCATCTTTCAATGGCGCTGCGGTGAAAAAAACCCACCGCCCGCTCTCCCCCAGATCGGGAAAGAAGTTTTCTGCCTCGTAAGCCCCTTCTATCACCTCGGATTTTCGATACTTGATCCCGTATAGACGGGCGATCTCTTCCTCAGAGGCGTTGTCCACAACAAGGTCAGCTAAAATTGGTCTTTCCTTGGCATAAAAAGTCATCCACTGTTTCTCGGTTCCGATGATTTCATTTGCATAAATACCCGTGAGATTCTCCATAGCTCGATTATAGTGGGTGATGACGTGATCTCCGTCGATGACGAAGGTGGGGATGGAACTTCCATCTAGAATTTCTGAGAGCCTCTTTTCGCTCGCCCTCAAGGCCTCTTCTGCTGCCTTGCTCTTGGCAGCCTCTTTTTCCAATTCCTCGACCCTTTGTTGCAGTTCTTCATAGGATGGTTTCTTGGCCATCACAGAACCCTCCAATCCTTAGACCTAAGTCCTTCAATTCATAAGCTCAAAGACGAGCTTATTTCCTGTAAGCTTAGCGCTGAGCCAGCAAGATATTATGATCAAGTCGACAAAACAGTTCACCCTTTTTGGGAACCGAAGCACCAAGATTTTCCAGGAGACTCCGTATGGTCAGGGACATGGTGCCCGGAATGTGCTCGTAGCATAACATATTATAAATCTTTGTAGGGAAGTTCATGAGAGTATTATTTGGGGTGGCTTTTCTCCTGCTCCTTCCTCAAGGTGTCCCTGGGCTAAGTAAAGAGGCGGGGCAGAGGGTGATTATTTCTTGGGGTACGGCTTGGGGCCAAACAGCTGAGGTTCTTCCTCATCCGGCGGAGGGGGTTCGGGCTCGGGAGGTGGTGATTCTTTTTTCCTCTTAACCGGGTGGGATAGAAAGCTCTCTGGCATGGGTTCTCGGGTTTTCAAGAGATTTTCAGGGATACGAATCTCTTGGCCCTTATAGATCCGGCTGGGATTGATTTTGGGGTTGGCTTTGGACAAGGCCTTCCAGTTTTCCAGGCTGCCAGTGTACCATTTGGCAATGATGGACAAGCTCTCACCTGACCATCTTACTTTGTGTTCATAATAAGCGGGCTTTACTGGCGGTTTAGGCTTTATCTCTTTAGCTGGTGCGATCTTGGTCGTTTTTGGTTTGGATGGTTTAAGTTCAGGTGTTGCTGGTGGCGCTTTCTCCTTTTCTTGGGCAAAGCTGGCCACAAAACTCTCAGGCATGGGCTTGCGGGTTTTCAAAAGATCTTCCGGGATACGAACTCTCTCGCCCATCTGGATCCGGTTGGGATCGATGCCTGGATTGCTCCTGGCCAACACCATCCAATTTTCGAAGCTGCCCGTGTACCATTTGGCAATGATGGACAGGCTTTCGCCTGCCCATTTTACCTTATGCTCGTAAAAAGCGGGACCTTTGCGCGGTCGTTCGCTCATGTCACGCGTCTGCGCACAACCTGCAAAAATCCAGAGCAGAGTAAATCCCAGCAAACCTGCGAGCCGTATCTTTTGGAAGCCAGACTTCATCAGCGCTTCCCCGAATCTCTTTTGAGCTTGAGAAGGTACTTCTTTGCCATTTCGTTCTTCGGGTTAACCTGCAGGGCTTTCTCAAGGTTCTTTATGCTTTCAGCCCTTTTCCCCTGCTTCTCTTGCACCATTGCCAGGTTGAATAGGGCCTCATCGAGGTAAGGCGGTGCGAGTTCGACCACGCGGTCATACATTTCCACTGCCTTGGCGTATTCCTTTTTCACTGCGTAGATATAAGCAAGATTGAAATACGTCTCAGGAAATTGAGGATCCAACTTTGCCACGCTCTGATAGACCCCAATAGCCTTAGTGAATTCCTTTTGTTTCACATAAAGGTGACCCAACTGGAAATGGGCCTGGAGGCTTGTAGGGTCCGATTTGATCGCCTTTAGCAACAGGGATTCGGCATTATTGGGGGATTTCTCAGCGAGCATACTGGCCTGCCCGACCAAAGCCCGAGCATAAGGACCCGAGACATCCTTGTTCAAAGCGGGCTCCTGATCCAAGACCTCCTGGAACAGGGCCGCGGCTTCAGAGTACCGATCCTCTTTCAGAGCCTGCATGCCCGCCTCAAGTTTTTCGTTAACAGGTGACGTGGTTTGGGCGGATTCAGGCTCTAAAACGCCAGCTTTGGAAGATTTCCGAACCGGCTCCTGGATAGAGGGTTTCACGGGTAATACGGGGCCCACCTTATCAGGCGGCGACACGGAGCCCTCCTTGAACTGGAGAGCGAACACGACACCGATGACCACGAGAGCGAAAACCGCAATGGCCCCATACATGGGCTTCCTTCTTTTCCCTACGCCAGGCAACTCCTTGGGTGAAAGCAATTTGGTCTTTTCACGCTTTGTTGTCAGGGCGATGGTCTCCAATGCGGGTTCTGACGCATCCACCGTTTGAATCTGAGCCGTTTCACGAAGAGTCCCTTCTTCAGCGGCGATCTCTTCTTGGAAAAGTTCTCTCATAATTTGAGAAAGCCCCCGGGCGGTTGGCCTAAGGTCGTTCTCATGCATACATTCTTCCAAGTCAGACAGCATCTCGCCACTTGACTGGTAACGCTGTTCAGGGTCCCTGGCAAGAGCGCGATGCAGGATCTCGTAGAGTTCCAGGGGTAGATCTGTGAGCACCTGCTCTAGCGGCTCAAATTCCGCTTCGCACACCTTTGGAAGAATTTGCAAAGGTTCTCCCTCAAACATCCTTCCCCCAGTGAGCATCTCATAAAGGATTATTCCCGCTGAAAAGATGTCAGAGCGCTGATCTATACTTTCCCCGCCGGCCTGTTCAGGGGACATGTAGGAGACCTTCCCTTTGATCACCCCTTCCACGGTCGCGGTGTTCTGGGTAGCCGCCTTGGCGATGCCGAAATCTACGATCTTCACCTCACCTTCATAGGTTATGAAGATGTTAGGAGGGCTTATGTCCCTATGAATAATGTGGAGGGGCTTTCTCTCCAAGTCTCTTAGGTGGTGGGCATAATCGAGGCCTTCACAGACCCGGGAAGCAATATACAGCGCATATTCCAAACTGAGCGCTCGTCCCTTTTCTTCCAACTTTTCCGTAATGAGACGGAGATCCTTGCCAAATAGATGCTCCATGGCAATGAAATAATCCCCGTCCATGCTACCGAAATCGTAGATTTGAACGATATTCTGATGCTGGAGCAGAGCGGCAAGCTTGGCCTCCTCTACAAACGCGTTGACCAGATTCTCTTGAACAGTGAGATGGGAGAGGAGCTTCTTGATGGCAATGAGTTTTTCAAACCCTTCGTCACCCGTCATCATGGCCCGATATAGTTCGGCCATACCG
>CP070840.1:383843-387054 GCA_020342025.1 Deltaproteobacteria bacterium | reverse complement strand
TGAATGTGGCCCCGGAAATCGATGAATCCATGATCAAGGTGGAGTCCGTCGAGGTGGTCAAAGAGGATATGGTTGCGCTGGACAAGGCGGATGTGGTGGTTGCTGGCGGCGCGGGGCTGGATGATGAGGAGGGGTTTGAGATACTCCGGGAGCTGGCAGAGGCGCTAAGCAAATCCTTTGGAAGTGTGATGATCGGATGCAGCAGAGTGGCCGTGGATAAAGGTTGGATCTCTTCCGATCATCAGGTGGGTCTGACCGGCAGTATGATTTCACCGGATATCTATGTTGCGGTGGGAATATCGGGGGCGATTCAGCATCTTGTGGGCATGATTCACTCCAAAAAGATCATCGCCATCAATACGGATCCCGGCTGTAACATGTTCAAGGTGGCCGATTACGGTATTGTTGAAGACTTTGAAAAGGTGATACCTGCCCTTGTAGAGAGATTGGAGGAACTGTCATGAAAGAATTATCAATCATAGTCTGCGCCAAACAGATCCCCGACCCCGAAGCGCCTTTGTCGGATGTCAGTGTAGATACGGACAAAAAGGAGGTTATCGTTGATGCACCGCTGGTCATCAACCCCTTTGATGAAAATGCCCTGGAGGTCGCCCTTCAGCTACAGGAAGAGGTCGGCGGGAAGATCACCGTCTTAAGCCTAGGCCAGAAGGTCTCGGATACGGTATTGAGAAAGAGCCTGGCAGCCGGTGCAGATGAATTGATCCTTCTACAAGATGACGCTTTTGAAAAGCTTGACAGCCATTCCATCGCCAGTGCCCTGGGGGACGCCATAAGGAAGATTGGCGAATATGATCTGATTTTGACCGGGAGGCAGGCCGGTGACTGGGATTCCGGTCAGGTCGGCCTGATTCTGGGTGAAATGTTGGGGCTTCCCTGCATCAGTCTGGCCCGCGAGATCAAGGTGGAAGACGGGAACGTGCTGGTCAAAAAGAACATTCCCGGGGGATATGAACAGGTGAGGACCAGCATGCCTGCCCTGGTAACGGTGAGCAATGAGGTGGGCGAACTGCGGTATATCTCGAGGACCAAGATGATGAAGATGCTCAGGGGGAGGGTTTCCATTCCTTCGTGGAGCAGAGAGGATTTTGTCTCTGCCCAGGGGGGGCTTCAGAAAATGGAGATCCTAGAGCTTTCGTCGCCGCCAGATATGAGAAGGGACTGCGAATTCATTGATGGTGCCACACCTGAAGAAAAGGCCGATAAACTGGCGGCTGTTTTCAAGGCGCTCAGATGATATTTTAGAAAGTGCATACGAGGAGTCTTTAATCATTTTAACAAAATAGGAGGTAGATACAATGGCGGACAAGTCTTACGATGCGGTGATTATTGGCGGCGGACATCATGGGACCATTATTGCCCCTTATCTCGCCAAGGCCGGCTTGACAGTAGGGGTTTTTGAACGACTGGATCATCTGGGAGGCGGTGCCATATCCTATGATGACACGCCGGCGCCCGGATTTCGAGGCAACTTTTGCGCCCATTTTACGCGTTTTTATAGTCATCCGGCCTATAAGGAGTTCAATCTTCGCGACGAGGGGCTGGAATATGTCTTTCCTGACACTAATGAGGCAGTCATCTTTGATGATGAAACCTCCTATGTGTCTTATGCCGGTTTCCCGGTCGTGGACCCTCAAACAGGGAAGACAGAGTTTAGCGAAGAAAATGTGAAAAAGACCTATGATCAGATCTCCCAGTTTTCCAAAGCGGACGCAGAGGCCTATCTTGATTGGACGGAAAAGTACACAGAGATCATCCGACCGGCATTTCACAGGTATAGATTCTCCGTGCCGACTCCTTATGGAGTGCCTGATCCCCTAGAAGAACTGATGAGCAATCCCAAGAGCGGGTTTGATCCTTCCATGCAATTCATGACCGCCAAGGAGATGGCGCACTATTTCTTCGAGAGCGAGGAACTCAGGATTATAACGCTTAGAGGGTTTCTCACCTCATGCGGCATTCAACCTGATGATGTGCCGGGTCTTATGTATACCTTTGCGACCCTCCACCTGGTGCTCGGATGGGAGTCGGCGTCCATTGCCAAAGGGGCAACGCAGTCCATTACAGATGCGCTCGTCTCGGCAGGTAAAAAACTGGGCGTTGAATATTTTATCAATTCTGAAGTGGATAAGGTGATGATTGAAAATGGTAAGGCCAAAGGCATCAAGTTATTGGATGGCACCGAGATTGGGGCCAGGCAAATGGTGGTATCTGATAATGCCACTCCCCAGCTTTTCCTTCGCATGATTGGAGAAGAGCATCTAAGCACGCAGGTGAGGCGTAAGGTGGATACCTATTTCTTTGATCGTGCACAACTTTTCTGGGGACCCGTAGCTGTGCATGAGCTTCCCAACTATAAGGCGGCCAAAAACAACCCGGATGTCAATGCCACGCCGCGGACCTACTTGGCGCCCAAGGATCTGGCGTTTCTGGAAGACAAATATATGCATGAGATCTTCCTGTTTGGGATGCCCTCCAAGTTTCTTCTTCTGACGGCGCCGGACAGCATATGGGATCCAACCCGCGTGCCAGAAGGGAAACACAGCCTGCTTGTGGAGGAATTTACCTGTCCTGCCCGGATTTTTTCCAGGAAAGAGTGGCGCCAATTGCATGATGAATTTTACGACTCCATGATAGAACAATGGCAGAAATACGCCCCCAACATGACTAAAGACAACTTCATCGGAGAGCGTGTTGCTACGCCCATCGATATTCAGGACACCCATCTGGACATGAGGGAAGGGGGCTGGTCAGAGGGCAACTGCGGCGGCTCTCAGAGTGGACGTTTCAGAGGACTGCCGGGGGGGTATCGGACATTTATCAAGGGTCTTTATATGTGTTCTTCAGGGGTAGCCGGTGGACCGGGTATCGGACGCGGTCCAAGTTATAACTGTTACCTGGTGATAGCCAAAGACTTTGGCTTGCCCTCGCCTAAATATTAATGTGTCGTAGGTAACTGCCCCCACTTATAGAGGCTGGGTCTCAATCGGTCATCCCGGCCAAGTCCCGCGGAGCGGGATGCGAGCCGGGATCCAGAATGATTTGATTTTCCGTGATTTTCCTGGATTCCGGATCTCGCCCAACTCCGTATCGAGTACGGGGCAGGCTTGCGGGGCTCGTCCGGAATGACGGCTTTTTCGAATTGCGACACAGCCTCCGATGGGGGAGGGCCTCGGCCTGAGCTCAGCAGAAC
>CP070840.1:378616-383743 GCA_020342025.1 Deltaproteobacteria bacterium | reverse complement strand
GGATAAAGAAAATTTCAGGGGCACTTTAAAGGCTCTGCCCAATCGTGAAGAGCTCACCATGCCTATTCAGGAACAACTCATCGTGGAGTTGTATTCCAAGTAGGAATGAGCAAATCTAATACTTTTTAGTAATTTAGACCGTATAGGGGGATTTCCTTGATAGATTTAAAAGTAAGAAATTGGCGGGAACTGATTAAACCGAAGACCGTCGTTATCGATGAGGATAGTCGGACAAAAGCCTATGGCAAATTTGTGTGCGAACCGCTTGAAAGGGGCTTTGGAATTACCATAGGCAATTCTTTGAGGCGCATTTTGCTATCTTCGCTGCAAGGGGCGGCTATCGTCTCTGTCTCCTTTGATAACGTGGTTCATGAATTCACCACGATCCCAGGCGTCATAGAGGATGTGACGGATATTATTCTAAATCTAAAAGAGATAAAATTGAGACTCGTTGATGCGGAACAGGCGGTGATTCGTTTGTCCAAGAAAGGAGAGGGTGTCGCTACGGCGACCGACATAGAGAGCGACGGTTCGGTAGCCATTTTGAATCCCGAACAACATATTGCTACCCTCAACAAGGAAGGCAAGCTCAATATGGAAATGGTTGTGAAAATGGGAAAGGGCTATGTGCCAGCAGAAAAGAATAAGGGCAAAAATAAGCCCATTGGTGTCATACCCATTGATGCCATTTTCTCGCCCATTCAGAAAGTCAATTACGTGGTCACCAATGCAAGGGTGGGGCAGATCACCGACTATGACAAACTCACGTTGGAGGTGTGGACGGATGGTAGTATTCTCCCCGAGGATGCTGTTGCATACGGGGCGAAGATCCTTAAAGAGCAAATGGCGCCCTTTATCAATTTTGAAGAAGAGCCTGAACCCATGGAAGAGGAAGTGGAGGTGAAGGAAGAAAGGCTCAATGAAAACCTATTCAGACCCGTGTCAGAACTGGAGCTTTCCGTTCGTTCGGCCAATTGTCTAAAGAATGCCAATATTACGCTGATCGGTGAACTGGTTCAGAAGACAGAGGCTGAAATGTTGAAGACCAAGAATTTTGGGAGAAAATCCCTGAATGAGATAAAGGGGATATTGGAGGACATGGGCCTTTCATTAGGAATGAAATTGGATAAGTTCTCTTCGCCCCAAAAATTAGACGAAAAGGGAGAAAAAGAGAAGGAAGAGGATACGGATAAATGAGGCATCGAAAGGCTGGGAAAAAACTGGGGCGCGACTCAAGCCATCGCAAGGCCATGTTAAGAAACATGGTTACCTCCCTTTTTAGACATGAACAACTGGAGACAACGGACGCGAAGGCCAAGCAGTTAAGACCCGTGGCGGAAAAAATGATAACGCTGGCCAAAAGGGGAGATCTCCATGCCAGGCGTCAGGCCTTTGCCTACATAAAGGATAAGGCCACAACCCATAGACTCTTTGAAGATCTGAGGGACCGCTACCTGGATAGGCAGGGAGGATATGTGAGGATCATTAAGAAGGGGAATCGCAAGGGGGACGCCGCTCCCGTTTCTGTGATTCAGCTGCTGCCTGCGGAGGAAGAGAAGAAAAAGAGCAAAAAGAGGGGAAGGCCCGCTAAATCCGCTGGACCTGCCGAACCGAAAAAGAAGAAAGAGAGCAAACCAAAGGAGGAGGAGAAACGAGACCTGAAAAAAGAGGATAGTAAGAAGAAGAAATCAGGGGAAAAGGCACAGAAAAAGGCGCAGAAGACGGCGACTAGTTAAGATTTGATCAGAGCCCGCATATATACCCCTGAGATAAGTTTCAGGTTGTCCTATATAATTTTATTTGATAATGTGATTCAAAATTTAGATAAACCCATCTGGATATGGTGAACTTAATACCCCATTACGAGAGAGACCTCCTTGTCGGTTCGTCGCCAAGGAGGTTTTTTTTGCCAGGAGGTTTTGGTGAGGAAATTCAGCCATAAAGACTTGTTGGGGATGAGTCAATTGACGGTGGAGGATATTGAACTCATCCTGGATACGGCGGAATCCCTGAAAGAGATTTCGGAGCGGGAGATCAAAAAGGTCCCCACACTGAGGGGTAAGAGCGTGGTTCATTTCTTTTATGAACCAAGCACCAGAACCCGAACCTCTTTTGAAGTGGCCGCAAAGAGGCTCAGTGCCGATACGGTGAGCCTTTCCGCCTCTGGGAGTAGCATGGTAAAGGGAGAGACCCTTATTGATACGGCCCGAAATCTTCAGGCCATGAATCCGGATTTGATCGTGCTGAGGCACTCTTCAGGGGGGGCCCCACACCTTCTGGCCAAGGAAGTGAAGGCTGGGATCATCAATGCGGGGGATGGCATCAACGAACATCCCACGCAAGCCCTGCTCGACTTATACACCATAAGGGAGAGAAAGGGCAGGATCAAAGGACTGAAAGTGGCCATCATCGGGGACATAGCCCATAGCCGGGTGGCAAGATCCAACATCATTGGGCTTATGAAAATGGGGGCCCAAGTGACCATCTCGGGTCCTCCCACCATGATCCCTCTCCAAGCAGAGTGTCTGGGGGTCAAAGTTGTTCATAACATAGCAGAGGCCATTGAAGACAGAGATGTGATTATGATGCTCCGAGTTCAATTGGAAAGGCAGAGCAAGATACTCTTTCCCAGTATCAGGGAATATGCCACGTTTTTTGGGCTTAACAGGGAGGTTATGAAGAGGGCCAAGAAGGATGTCATTGTCATGCATCCTGGCCCCATAAACAGGGGTGTGGAAATTGCTTCAGATGTGGCAGATGGTCCCTATTCCGTGATACTTGACCAGGTGGCCAATGGCGTGGCCGTGCGCATGGCCTTGCTTTATCTCTTAATCGGAGGAGCCAGGAGTGACAATCTGGATTAAAGGCGGTAAGATTGTTGATACGGCAAGGGGCGTGATTCAGAAGCGGGATATTGTTGTGGAGCGAGGCCGGATAAGCAGAATTTTGAAACCGGGAGTGTTCAAAGAAAAAGGCCCCAAATTGAGGACCATCAATGCATCAGGAAAAATCATTGTCCCCGGACTTATCGATATGCACGTTCACCTGAGGGAACCCGGTCATGAATACAAGGAAACCATTGCCACGGGCGGGAAGGCGGCTGTGGTCGGCGGTTTTGTGGGTCTTGCTTGCATGCCAAACACGGAGCCGGTAAACGACTCCAGTTCCGTAACAGAGTTTATCTTGAGACAGGCCCAAAAGAGCAATCTCGTGAAGGTCTATCCCATAGCCGCCATCACGAAAGGGCAAAAAGGGGAGGCCCTCACGGAATTTGGTGATCTTAGGCAGGCCGGCGTGGAGGGTGTTTCAGATGACGGATTTCCGGTCTCTAATAGCGAGGTGATGCGCCGCGCCATTGAGTATGCGAGGTATTATGGTTTAGTGGTGATATCCCACTGCGAGGATACGAACCTCTCTGCGGATGGCGTCATGCATGAAGGGGTTGTATCCACGCAAATCGGTTTGAGAGGCATTCCGGCGGCGAGCGAAGAGGTTATGGTTCAGAGGGAGATATCCCTTGCAAAACTTACGGGATGCCCTGTGCATATCGCGCACGTAAGCACTGCAGGATCCGTCGCATTGATTAAACGTGCCAAGGAAGAGGGTGTGCTTGTCACCGCTGAGACGGCCCCCCACTATTTTAGCCTAGATCATCGCGCCGTCATCGGCTATGATACGAACGCAAAAATGAATCCCCCCCTGAGAACGCCGGAGGATGTTCAGGCCATAAAGAGGGGGTTGGCTGAAGGTGTGCTTGACGTGATTGCCACAGATCATGCCCCCCACAGCACGCTGGAAAAGGATCTGGAGTTTGACAGGGCAGCTTTCGGTATCATTGGCCTGGAGACAGCCCTCCCCTTGACCTTGGCACTGGTGGAAGAAGGTGTATTGAGTCTCCCTGAGGCCATAAAGAAATTGTCTCATAATCCCGCCACTATCTTGGGTGTGACGGGGGGATCCCTGAGGGAAGGGGGGCCCGCAGACTTGGCTATTATCGATCCTGAAGAGGAATATACCCTTAAAGCCGAAGATATTCAGTCTAGAAGCAAAAACTCTCCCTTCATTGGTCAACCTTTGAGGGGCCGGAATTTACTCACCATGATTGGAGGACGGATTGTCTGGAAAAGAGGCGCAGAGCATCTTAGTGGTTGATGATGAGAGGAGCATGAGGGAGTTCCTCGATATCATGCTGACCAAGGAGGGATACCAGGTCTCTTTTGCTGAGAGCGGTGAGGAGGCCTACGAACTCCTGGAAAATCAGGGGTTTGACCTGCTTATTACAGATATCAGGATGAAAGACGTGGACGGTATTGCAGTCCTGAAGAGGGCAAAGGAGCTAAGACCGGAAACCGTGGTCGTAATGATCTCAGCCTTTGCAACCGCGGAGACGGCTGTGGAGGCTATGAGAGAGGGCGCCTACGACTATATCCCTAAGCCGTTCAAGGTCAGGGAATTCAAAAGGATTGTTAAAGACGCCCTGCATTCGAGGAAATCCCTTCCCGAAGGCAGGGAGAAAGATCTTCTCGAAAGCCACTATCACTTTGGTTTTCTGGTCGGTGAGAGTCCGCAGGTGAAAAAGGTCTACGACCTGATAGAACGCGTGGCCCCAACCAAGACCAATATACTCATTTCAGGAGAGAGTGGAACGGGTAAAGAACTGGTAGCAAGGGCCATCCATCGAGAAAGCCCGCGGAACGAGAACCCATTCGTGGTTATTAATTGTGCAGGAATTCCAGAAAATCTCATTGAAAGCGAACTCTTCGGTTACAAAAAGGGGGCCTTTACCGGAGCTGCAACGGACAAGGAGGGCCTGTTTGAGGCCGCAGATGGCGGAACGGTGTTCTTTGATGAGATCGGAGAGTTGCCTCCAGCCATACAGGTCAAACTACTGCGGGTCATCCAGGAGCGCACATTTGTCGCGGTAGGCGGGACGGAGGAGAAGAGCGTGGACGTGCGGTTTTTTATTTATTTCTACCACTTGTTCTATTACAGTCAACAGGCTTTCTGAATGAACAATTATGAACCTGTCTTTTGGAGCAATTCGTTTCCAAGTTTCTAAAACAGTACCGCCATATTTTGAAAAAATCGGGGAAGTGAAAGTATCAGCAAATTCCTTATTGGCTTTTG
>CP070840.1:375544-378516 GCA_020342025.1 Deltaproteobacteria bacterium | reverse complement strand
GGGAGGTGGCAAAGAACCAATTCCAGGGAAAGCTTTGGGCCACTGCCCGCTATATCCATAATTGGCCTGATACCCCTGATAACAGGGCTTTCAATGAAAGATATCTGAATCGCTGGGCTAGGTATCCCAACTATTCGGCAGAAACTTCCTACTCTGCGATCTATGCATGCAAGGCGGCTATTGAAAAAACAGGAAGCCTAGCGACGGCAGAGTTGATCTAGGCCCTGGAAGGCATGAAGATCAGTTGTCCCGGTGGTGAGAGATACTTCCGGCCCGAGGATCATCAGGCTGTGTATACCGTCCCAGCAGGCAAGGTTATGCAAAACCCGGCTTATCCCTTACCCGTGTTGGGAGAGCTCAGGGTGATACCTGCCAAAGACTACTATCGCAACCCGCCCTTCCCGCCCGTTGAGTAAAGCGCGTCGAGGGGGAGCCAGTCGTTTACTGGCTTCCCCTCAATATCAGAGAAACGGACGAACAGAAGCGGAGGATAATGGAGACTCTTGCTTTTCAGGGCCTCGTGGGTTTGAGTTTGGCCATGTATCTCTGGCTTATTGCTGCCGGGCTTACCATTGTATTTGGGGTCCTGGGAATCCTGAATTTTGCTCATGGCAGTCTATACATGCTCGGCGCCTATTTCGCCTTTACTTGTTACGGGCTCTGGGGAATAAATTTTTGGCTCTCCATACTTCTTAGCCTTATCGGTGTCGCGCTGATCAGCATGGTCATGGAACGCTTCTTCCTCCGATTCATCTATCGCTTGGACGTGGCCTATCAGCTTCTCCTGACCTTTGGCTTCATCCTCATCTTCGACGATGCAGTGAAGATGATATGGGGCGGCGTATTCATGATCCCACCCATGCCTGATTTCTTTTCTGGCGCTATTCCCATCTTCGGCAGACCATTTCCCGTGTATAACCTCTTTATTATTGGGGCAGGCATAGGTGTTGCGATCGGGCTTTGGCTCATTCTGGAGAGGACCTGGTGGGGACGAATCATTCGGGCCTCCGCATCGGATAGAGAAATGGCCGGTGCCATAGGGGTGAATATCCCTATTCTCTTTACAACGGTCTTCATGTTGGGGGCCGCTTTGGCAGCCCTCGGGGGTGCCCTGAGCACCCCGGTCCGGGTGGTGGCGCCCGGGATAGGCGCGGCCATTATAATCCAGGCCTTTGTGGTGACGGTCATCGGAGGGTTGGGAAATCTGAAAGGGGCGTTTGCCGGCGCCGTTATTGTGGGGGTATTGACCGCTTATGGCATCCTGCTTTTTCCCGTATTTGAGCTGTTCATCATCTTTGTGGTCATGGCCTTCGTCTTGCTCGTAAAACCTGAAGGATTATTCGGGGGAGTAAATCAATGATTGCGGGCAAATGGGTTTCCCTATTCGGAGAGAGATATAGAAGTGTCTCTAATCTTCTTATTTTGCTGTTGATCGTCTTCCTGTTCTTTCTTCCTCAGCTTGCAGGAAGATACCCCATGTACATGACGATGCATATCTTAATCCTTTCCGTATTTGCCCTGGGATTCAACCTCCTTTTGGGGTATACAGGCCTACTCTCCTTTGGCCAGGCGGGTTTCTACGCATGTGGGGCGTATGGTTGTGGAAAGGTCCTTTTAGTGATCCCATCCCTGCTGCCAGGTGTCATTGGCGGTGTGCTGTTCGCTGGGGTAACTGCACTGGTCCTGGGATTCCTCTGCATCCGCCATACCCGCATCTATTTTGCCATGCTCACACTCTGTTTTGGCATGATGATCTACTCTCTTGCTTGGAAGTGGTACACCATGACCGGCGGTGATGATGGTTTGGTGGGTATACCGAGGGCTCCCCTTGAAATACCGGGCATCTTCCGTATTGATATGAGTTCGTTAGAGAGCTACTATTACTTCGTACTCATTGTCTGCCTCTTGGCCATAGGCCTGCTACACAGGATCGTCAAATCCCCTTTCGGTCTCACATTGCAAGGTATTCGGGATAGCGAAAGCCGAGTCGCCTTTGCCGGTGTCTCCGTGAGGAATTATCGGCTCATCGCTTTTACCATTGCTGGACTCTATGCGGGCCTGGCCGGAGCCCTTCTCCCTCCTTTGGAGAACACCGTAACGCCGCCCGCGGCACATTGGACGCACTCGGCTGAGCCCGTCCTGGCCACACTCCTGGGCGGCATTCATACGTTCTCTGGTCCTGTGGTGGGTGCCTTTCTCTTTTATGTGATAAAAGACATCATCGTGAGGTACACCGAGTACTGGCTTATCTGCCTGGGCATCATCGTTCTGGCCCTGGTCATGGGCCTTCCAGGTGGGGTGGTCAGTATCTTTGAAAAGAACTTGATCCCCTGGGCTCGTTCGTGGTTTGCTGGAAGGAGTTCCCGTTGACTGAGCTTTTGAAAACGGAGAGCCTAAAAAAGTCCTTTGGCCATCTGCGGGCAGTGGATGGCGTAGACATTCGTTTTGACGCGGATGCGCTCACGTCCGTCATTGGTCCCAATGGTGCCGGCAAAACCACCCTGATCAACTTGTTGACCGGTAGTCTCGCCATGGACTCAGGAAAGATCTTTTTCAAAGGTGAAGAGATCACCAAAATGCCCACCCACGAAAGGGTCAAGAGAGGAATTGGGCGTTCCTTTCAGATCATGAATATTTTTCCCATGCTGACCGTGTTCCAAAATATCCAGATTCCTGTCCTGTCCCTATTAGATAAGAGTCTCAAATTTTTCTCTCATCTTGATGCGCATGGAGACGTCATAGCAGAGGTTGAAAAGATATCAAGAGATGTGGGGTTGTGGGATAAGAGCGGGCTGCCGGCTGGTGAGCTGTCCCATGGAGATCAAAGACTGTTGGAGATGGGCATCGCGATGGCCTCTCACCCCGAGCTCTGTTTCTTGGACGAACCCACCTCCGGGATGAATCCGGGGGAACGCGTGAAAATCCTGGAAAACATCCGGAGGCTCTCCAAAGAAAAGCGAACCACCTTCATT
>CP070840.1:371265-375444 GCA_020342025.1 Deltaproteobacteria bacterium | reverse complement strand
GCAGCCTGGGGAGCCATGTAGCCCAGATACTTGGGATCAAAGACCCTCTCGCTTATTTGAAGACTGGCAAAAGGGTTTAATTCCTCCACCGGGATGTCCGTTTCCATTTCCAAGTACTTTTGGAACCCGGGAATCCTGCAGGAACCTCCCGTCACAAAAATCTTCTCAATACTTTCATCTGGATAGGTCGTCCCGAGAAAATCGAGGGCCCGTTTTATTTCCTGGACCCAGCCCGATACCACAGAGGTAAAAATTTCCTCCATGGCTGCCCGTTCCTGATCCATCTTGGCGCCACCCAATTTTATTCGGTCAGCTTCCTCGTGCGAGACGTCGAATTTCGACATGATCGCCTCTGTGATCTGGGAGCCGCCATAGGATGAATCCCTGGTAAATATGGATATGCCGTCTTTAATGGCATTTATTCCCAATTCCTCTGCCCCCACATTCACAATGGCGTAACACCCCGAAGTCTTTTCCGCGCTTATTTCAAAGGCGTTCTGAAGGGCAAATGCGTCCACGTCCAGCACAACGGGATTGAGATTTGATAATTGGAGCAAGCTTACATAATCCTCAACGATATCCTTTTTTGCGGCCACGAGCATGATGTCCATGAAGTCTTCTTTTTCACCCGCTTTGTCACCCTTTTGTCCCTCCGCCTCTGCTCTGGCAGAGGGCAAGACCTCATAGTCAAGGTTCACATCACTTATATCAAAGGGGATGTATTGCTCTGCTTCGTCCGGTATGGTGGCCTCAAGTTCCGCATCGCTTCTTTGGCTAATGGATATCTTTTTTACAATAACTGAATACCCAGAAATAGAGCTGGCCACGTTTCTGTTTTTTATCTTTAAATGTTTGAAGAGGTTTTTGATGGCTGAGGAGACGATCTCCATCTCTTTAATGGATCCTTCTACGATGGCGTTCTGGGGCAACCCGATGACACCAAAATTCCTAAGGATCCTCCCTTTCTTGCTCTCTTCTATTTCCACCAATTTGATGGAATGGGATCCAATATCCAACCCGATCAGTTGATTCTTTTTAGCTACGGCCATACTTAATGCTCACTTAATCCTGAGGGAAAATCTTGTCTTTGTCAGAGAGGTGATAACCGAGAGCCAGAATGATCTTTCGCTTTGTCTCCATCCGACAACTCTTACCCTTCTCGATCCTGTCGATGGTCAGCGGTGAAACCCCTGCTTTTCTGGCTAACTCCGCTTTACTCATCAGGAGTTCTTCTCGGATCTCTTTTACAATGTTGGCACTCAATGTCTCCTCCAAGCTAGATGTTGGCCACAATTTATATTCACCTTTTGATCGTTTATCATATATATGTGGCATTATTTGTCAAGTATTTTCTTATAAATTAACTAAAATTTATATAATTTGTGTATATATAGTGCACAATAACCAAAATTGGCACTATATGTTGTATTTCGTTTTTAGTTTCATCCTTTATGTAGTAATTTCCAACAGTTGAAGGAGATTTGGAGCGAAATGCAGACGACTTCCCCCTGGAGACCCGGTCCCAATGGCATATGGCTTAGGGGCCTAAATGCACAAATTGTACCATTCTTTCACCTATAATGCACGAAATTTGTATAGATATGGCAAAAATCCCTTTACAAATGTCTTAAATAGGGATTAAATGCGATCCAAAAATTCAGACAGGAAGCGCGAAGACAATTCGGGAGGCGTTTTGGAGAACCAAAAGGAGACAGTAGGTATCAAAAAAAAGAGCACTCTGAGAGAATATGCTGAGGCTGCAGCCATTGCTGTGTTGCTTGCCCTGTTTATCCGAACCTTTGTTGTGCAGGCCTTTAAAATACCCTCAGGGTCCATGAGACCCACCCTCATAGAGGGTGATCATATTCTGGTCAACAAATTCATTTACGGCGTAAAAATCCCTTTTCTTCGTAAGACGGTCATCCCTGTCAAGGAGCCAGAGCGGGGTGATGTCATCGTTTTTATCTATCCTGACGATGAGAGCAAAGATTTCATAAAGCGGGTTATCGGATTGCCAGGGGAAAAGATAGAAGTCATTGGAAGAAAAGTTTACATCAATGGAGAAGTCTTCAATGACCAATACGGTTATTATGAAAACCCAGGCGAAACCTGGGGGAACCCCACAGGAAAATGTAAGTATTGCTCTGTTACGGTGCCCGATGGCCAGTATTTCGTTTTGGGGGATAACCGAGAAAACAGCCAGGATAGCAGGTACTGGGGGTTCGTTCCCTTTGAATCTATTAAGGGAAAGGCCTTCATTATATATTGGTCTGGACGAAACTGGAGAAGGCTCTTGGACGCAGTCAAATAGCCTTCCAGAAGCTGCAACCTTGCATAATTTTTTGGCATCTTTCAAAAGTATTGGCATTTGATGTTTTTTAGTCGGAGGGAATGCCGGAGAATCTAGTGGATAATCATGGCTTACAGCTTAAAGAGGCTGTGCCAACACTTTTGAACGTTACCAATCTATTCAGTCTCAATCTGCCTCCGTTTTTTCATCTCTCATCTTCATGGCCATCAAAATGGTCCCCTCCACCTCCTTGTGGATTCCCAGTTTTCGGGCTTCTCTTAGGGTCACAAAGCGAGCATCACTGATATCAGAGGCGGCATGGGGTTGACCAGAGACCTTCCACCCCCAGTAATCAGCGATTACGTAATGGAACCGGACCCTTCTCTTTTGATCATGGACAACGCGCTCAAGAAGCCTGACCAGGCCTCCGATCCCGATCTTTATGGATACCTCCTCATGGATCTCGCGCTTCAAGGCCTCTTCCAGGCTCTCGCCCAGTTCCACCGCCCCTCCGGGCAAGCTCCACTGCCCCATTGCGGGTTCCCTATTCCTTTTTACCAGTAAAACGGTGTCCTCGTGAAAAATGATTCCTCCCACGGCAACAATGGGGCGCTCCGGGTACTCTCTTTTCATTAATATAACCTCAACTTATAAAATCGCTGCGCAATTTTATATCCGGTTGACTTTTTAAAATTGTATGGATTAAGTTAAATGTTTTGGTTCTTACAATCAAGCACTGTGACAAAATTCCAGCAACCAGGGAGAAAGATATGAGCCGAAAGACAAAGACCATCGAAGGGAATGAAGCGGCTGCTCACGTGGCCTATGCCATGAGTGAAGTGGCCGCCATCTACCCCATTACACCCTCCAGCAGCATAGGGGAGTACTGTGATGAATGGGCAGCCCATGGACGCAAAAATATCTTTGGCCAGGTCCTCAGAGTCGTGGAGATGCAGTCTGAAGCGGGAGCGGCAGGGGCCGTTCATGGCTCGCTTTCAGCTGGTGCACTGTCCACCACATTTACCGCCTCGCAAGGCCTGCTGCTCATGATCCCGAACATGTACAAGATCTCGGGCGAAATTATGCCCACTGTCTTTCATGTATCAGCCCGGGCCATTGCTGCCCATGCCCTTTCCATATTCGGAGACCATTCAGATATCAATGCGGTCAGACAGACTGGCTTTTCTCTGCTCGCTTCGGCATCCGTTCAGGAAGTCATGGACTTGGCGCTTGTGGCCCATCTTGCCAGCATCCGTACGAGCCTCCCATTTGTCCATTTCTTTGACGGATTCAGGACCTCCATGGAGATCCAAAAGATTGAACTCATCGAATATGAAGAAATGGCCAAGCTGGTGGACTGGGACGCCATTGACGATTTCAGAAGCCGTTGCATGAATCCAGAATACCCACAGCTAAGAGGGACAGCCCAAAATCCTGACATTTTCTTTCAGAACCGGGAAGCGGCAAACCCATTCTATGAGAGGGTCCCGCATATCGTCCAGGAGGAGATGCAAAAGGTGGGAGACCTGGTAGGCCGTCCCTACAATCTATTCGACTACATGGGAGACCCCGAGGCAGAGAGGATCATCATCTCCATGGCATCCAGCTGTGACGTTCTAGAGGAGACGGTAAACTACTTAAACCGCTTGGGTGAGCGGGTCGGGTTGATTAAAGTGCGCCTTTACCACCCCTTTTCAAGGGAACACTTCCTGAGGGCCCTTCCTGCCACCGCCAAAAGAATTGCCGTTCTTGACAGGACCAAGGAACCGGGTTCGTTGGGGGAACCTCTCTATTTGGATGTGTGTACCGTCTTCCAGGAAAAGGGAGAGAACCCGATTATTGTGGGGGGGAGGTACGGGCTAGGCAGTAAGGATTTCACCCCCACCATG
>CP070840.1:367491-371165 GCA_020342025.1 Deltaproteobacteria bacterium | reverse complement strand
CCATTATAGAAAAATTTAATGGGGGTCCCATTGGCCTAGATACCCTCTCAACCGCGGTCTGTGAGGAGAAGGACACCCTCGAGGATGTCTATGAACCCTTTCTGATACAGAGAGGTTACATAAAACGGACTCAGAGAGGGAGAGTGGCCACAAAAAGGGCCTATGAGCATTTCGGTATCAAGATGGGAGATGATGTGGAATCTATTCAGAAAAAATTGTTTTGAACGGTGACACCCAACCAATAATCCGAAAAACCCTCCATAACATCCCCCTGTCTGATCCTTCTTTCAGCCCATTCCTATGGCCCCTGAATCGACCGAAGGGGTTCCATAATTGATGATTGTTAGAGGAAGTTGACAATTAATGGAGTTTTCTTTAGTTTCCAGACCGGATAGAATAAAAGTGGAGGTGAGATTATTTCTGATTTCTCCCAAGATCGTGTACAGCTTACCACATTCCACATACTCAAGCAGGATAAAAAGCATCTAAGAACTCAGCTTAGGCTCCATTCCAAGTGGAAGAAGACGGTATTGATTATTCCACTGCTCGCCAGCGAGTACACGGATGGAGATAATCTTCCTGTGTTTGAGAATATCCTGAGACAATTGAGGGATAGCACGTATATTTCTCAGATCATCTTTGGCCTGGATAGGGCTTCAGAAGAAGAGGCCTTTCTCTTGCGAGATCTCAGCAATAAGTACGGAATCAGAAATCACTTGATTCAGTGGAACGACGGACCCGGCTTCAGCAACATATACGATCAGTTGAACGAGGCTGGTTTCAACATCCAGGAACCGGGCAAGGGCAAGAATATGTTCCTGAGCTTTGGCATCGCCATCGCCCTGGGGGCAGAATCCATAGGAATTATTGATGCGGACATCAGGACATTCAAACGGGTGCATCTGGACCGCCTTTTTTACCCTGTCGTGACACTGGGCTACGATTTCTCAAAGGCCTATTACGCCCGCCTCAAGGAAAGAGCATTGTATGGTCGAGTCAAACGGCTTCTCCTTGACCCTCTGCTCCTTGCGCTCAAAAGGAAGTTCACCGAGAGTCGAGAGGAAAAGATGTTGCGATTGATTGATTTCTTGCTGGGGTTTCATTACCAGCTCTCTGGAGAGGTGGCCTTTCATGTGGACCTCTTGAAAAAGATGCGATTTGCAACCAACTGGGGTGTGGAGATATTTACATTAATAGAGGTCTATCGGAAGGCCTCTTCTCCGGCTCAGGTCATGTTTTCCGAGGCGCCCTTTGACCATAAACATCAAGGGGTCTCGGAACAGGACCAGAGCAAGGGGCTGAATCGTATGGCTGTGGACATCGTAACCACTTTGATGAATGCCCTGGTCATCGAAGAAGGGCTGGAAATCTCTGACACGTTTTTCAGGGACCTTACTATCACTTACCAGGGTGTGGCCGAAGGGCAGATCAAGAAATATTCCGATGATGCCAGTTTCAGCAACCTGAGCTATGACAGGGAGGCGGAAGAAGATCTCGTGAGGAATGTCTTCAGAAATTCTATCCTTTATGCCGGGGAGTTGCTCACCTCCCCTTACAGAATGACAGAGAGGTTTTTGCGGTTTGTCAATTCCTATCCAGAATTCAAGCCGTTCTTGGAAAATGGACTTGCAGAAGCCATCCTCTCGGTGGAAAGCAAGACGGAACAGAGTGTCTTTGAGATACCCACAACAGTGTCATGGGAGCGAGTCTCCAACAAATTGCCTCGAATCTTCTATGATCTCATCGAGGTGGTCGAGAATGAGAAAAGACGTTTCTCCTGAACCCCCTGCCCCCTTTGTGGTGATATTTACTGATCTCGATGGCACACTGCTTGATCACGACTCCTACGCGTGGCGTGAAGCGAAACCTGCTTTAAATCTCTGCAAGCGGCTTCAGGTGCCTCTTATTTTGGTCTCCAGCAAGACCAGGGCAGAGATGGATGTTCTTCGACATGAACTGGGATTGACCTCCCCGTTTATCTCTGAAAATGGTGGAGGAATCTTTTTCCCGGAAGAGGGATCTCATCCTGTTCCCCCTGCTACGGTTCTTGAGGACGGTCTGTGGAAATGGTCTCTCGGTCTGCCTTATGGTCTGTTGGTCAAGTCCCTTCGAGAGATCCGAGACGACCTGGGGTGGAAGATTCGAGGCTTTTCAGATATGCCCCTCGAAGAGATTTCTCATCTCACAGGGCTGGATCTGGCGTCCTCCCGTCTGGCATCCCTGAGAGAATATGATGAACCGTTTATTCTCGTGGAAGAGGAGGAAAGAGATCTTGATGCCCTCTATGATGCTGCGAAGAAAAGGGGGCTCAGCCTCAGCAGCGGAGGGCGCTTCTATCACCTCCACGGAAAAAACGACAAGGGCCTTTCTGTTGAGAAGCTTGTGGCATGGTACGGCGAACATCGCTCGCACGTTGTGACGATGGCTCTTGGTGATAGCCCCAATGATTTCAGCATGCTAACAAGGGTGAATCATCCCGTGCTGATTCGCTCTTCACGTCAGTTTCCTGACCTGCAGGAGATGATTCCTGGCCTGCAGATAACGAAAGAGAAGGGACCGAAGGGATGGAATGCCGCAGTCTTGGACTGGTTACATAAAAAGACTGCCAAATAACACTGATTTTGACTTTCTGGCGTCCTGAATTTTAAGCCGAGACAGGTAAGCGTGGCGCGTTGGGGCGTCGCCCCAATTCACTTGAATGGAGGACTTTCCAAAAATGTTCGAGAGTGAGGTTAACCAGGAAAACATCCAAAAAACAGATCTGGTCGTATGTATCCCCTCATATAAGGAGGCGGATTCCATCAGCTTCCCCACCCAAATGGCCAACGAAGGCTTACTCCAGTATTTTCCTGACAAAAGTTCTGTCATTATCAATTGCGATAACAATTCCCCTGATAATACAAAGCAGGCCTTTTTAGATACACCGACAGAAGTTCCCAAAATATATATTTCCACACCTCCAGGTGTGAAAGGGAAGGGGAACAATTTTAGGAATCTTTTCCAGAAGGTGGTTGATCTTAAGGCAAAGGCCGTTGCAGTGGTGGACGCCGACTTAAAGAGTATCACACCGGAGTGGATAAAACACCTGGCCGAACCCCTCTTTAGCGATTTTTCCTTTGTGGCCCCCCTCTATGTGAGACACAAGTATGATGGTACCATAACCAACGGGATAGCCTACCCCCTGTCAAGGGCGCTGTACGGAAGAAGAGTACGCCAGCCCATAGGAGGAGACTTCGGCTTCGGTGGCGATCTGGCCAAGGTCTATCTGAAGAGCCCCATATGGGATGAGGCGATCGCCAATTTTGGAATTGATATCTGGATGACGACCCTTGCCCTCAATCAAGAGATCCAAGTCTGCCAATCTTTTATGGGAAGACCCAAGATACATCGGCCCAAAGACCCGGGAGCGGATCTGGGCCCCATGTTCAGACAGGTGGTGGGGACCATTTTTTTTATGATGAAGTACTTTAAATCGTTCTGGATCAACGTCAAGTATAGCAAGCCCACTTCGATTTATGGGTTTGGTCTCGGTGATGTGGAGATGCCTCCCAAAGTGGAGGTGGATACTGAAAAGCTTTTCCAAAAGTTTCATAACGGCTTTGACCAGTATACGGAAGTATGGGAGAAAGTGCTCTCCAAGGATGTATACAAGAAGCTCCTAGAGATGAAAGATT
>CP070840.1:364386-367391 GCA_020342025.1 Deltaproteobacteria bacterium | reverse complement strand
CCCCGGATTGATGAAGTGCTTGATGCTATGCGTAAAAAGAAGAAATAGTCGTTAGGCATAACGATTCAGACTTACAGGTGGGGATGTAAAGAAGTGCTGAGTATGGTCCAGCTCTAGGGTGTTATGGACTGATCGATCATAAACCCCCGCAAAAAGTAAGGAGGATAAGATGGAGAGTAAACACATAGACAGGCGTTTTGGACTCGCCGCCGTGGAGATGGGTTTTATTACAGTAGACCAACTTTTCGAGGCGATCAAAATTCAAATCAAAGAGGAATTAGAAAAAGGGGAACACAGGCTCATCGGCAGGATTCTGTTCGAAATGGGGGTCATAAAACTCCCGCAGATTGATGAAGTGCTGGAGACCCTCTAAACTTTGAGCACCCTATGGGGAAAAAGTCTCCAGAGCGTAACCACACATTAGAGGAGATATGCCACTGGAATCAAAGCTATTTTTTTGAAACTGAACACGAAAGTCTTGCTTCAGCGTTAGGATGGCAGGGTCGTTACAGCTCTGCTTTTTTTTGCCATTTCTTGGCTAGGCTTCCGGGGGTCCCTACCGGCCATGATAATTCAGTCTCCCCCGGGAGGCCAGAATCACCCCATCTACCCGCCCCTAAAAATCAGAGCGCCAGCTGTAAACCATTTTTTTCTGCAGACGTCTAAATAGATAGAATTGTGGAGAAGGAGGTGGTCCCATACTGGTCCGAGCCAACATACTACGGCTACCTCCTTGAATGGACGTATGCCGTTGCAAATTATTCCTTGATGGTGGATCAGGAATGCTACATAACCTGCTGATTTAAGTCTTAATCGCCAAATTAGACGGTGGATTTAGGGGGTGGTGGTGATCTTGCAAATTTGGGAATGCCCATGGTATAGGTCTATCCTGATACCGCCGTGCATTGGGGTGCTTCCGATTGGATGAGAATTCTTGTGCTTTCTAAACCAGCAAAGTTGACTGAGGGCGATGCCCAGGACATTGAAGCCCAAGGAAAGATATCCCTCATGTTGTTAAGTGATGAAGAGTTGGTCATTCGTGCCCAGAAAGACGATACCTGGGCCACAGAGGAACTGGTTCACCGCTACCGGCAAAAGGCCTATGCGATTGCTTACCACACGTGTTTTGGAGACAGGGAGGAGGCACAGGACCTCACCCAGGAGGCGTTCTTAAAGGTATTTAAGAATCTCAAAAAGTTTAGAGGGAAATCCTCATTTTACACCTGGTTCTATCGCATTGTTGTGAATGCCTGTATAGACGGGATGAGGCGTCGAAGACGGCGGGAAAGCCTCTTTTCGCTGCGGCGATGGGGAGAACATAGGGGAGAGTCATCACAAGAGGGAATGGAAGGGCACCCGGAAATGGAGGAAGCCTTGAACCCCATGGAGGTTTTGAGTGGAAAGCAAATGGCGGAGAAGGCGCAAGAGGCGCTTCAATCTTTATCGGAAAAGCAGCGGGTTGTCTTTCAACTCAAGGTACCACATGAGATGCGCATGCCAGAGATATCGAAGGTCATGAAAATGGCTGAAGGGACCGTAAAGAGCCATCTTTTCCGTGCAACCCAGGTGCTTCGAGATGCATTGAAAGACTGGGTTGCTCCATAGAGGAGGGGAGAGTGTGAAAGCTTGCGAAAATTTCCAAGAGACTTTGTTGTTGGATGTATATGGCGAGTTGGCGCCCTCAGCGCGGGAAGCATGGGAGAGGCATCTGGGGGTGTGCGAAGGCTGCCGTCGTGAGAGGAAACGGTTGCACCAGTTCCTCCGGCAGCTGAAAGAGGCCATGCCAGCCCCATCCCTTTCTCCAGAGAAGGCTAGGGCTCTCGATGATTTCATCCTAAAAGAGCTCAAAACAGAGGACGAGAAGAAATGGTGGAAAGGAAGGTTTTGGCGTTTTCCCAACAGGTTTGTACCTGCGATTGCGGCGGTTTGTTTGTTGATCCTGGTTTTTGGTTGGTTAAGCACGAGAGAAGTTAAAGGCCCTTCCATTTTTCGGGCCGGTACAAACCTTAATTCAGAGCAACAGATGATAACAAAGGACTTAGAAGTCATCCGGAATCTCGAGCTCTTGGAAGAGATGGAGGTCCTTGAGAAACTGGTTCGAGTGGTAGACGAAAGAAACGCCCTATAGGAAACCTTCTCCGGATGGAGGGACAAGGCCTTAGAGGAAGATTGATATGGCAAAAGATATGATCAGGACATTATTATCTATGCGACGGTGGAGGACGGTGGGGACGCTGGTTTTGGCTTTCTGGCTCTGCTTTTTCACTCTCGCATGGGGTAAATCGAACGGGCATGATAGGAGGGCGACCAAGCTGGAAAGAGAAGCATACAGCAGGAAGATTATTTCCCCAGGCGTGAGGCCCCTTGAAACACGATACAAAAAAAGGATTGTGATAACCAGAAAACAGGGTAGGGGGCGATCCCCGGAAAATGATGAACTCACGGAAAGAAAGCGGGGGGATGACCAGAGACTGTCTCCTGAAGAGAGGGATAGAATGGACAGAAAGTTTCGAGAGTGGAAGTCATTACCGCCGGAAAAACAAGATCTCCTGCGTCGCAGAATGAAGCGCTGGAACGAACTTCCCCCTGAAGACCGTTCGCTTTATAAACAACGTTTTCAGCAATGGCAGAGGCTTTCACCGGAAGAACAGGAGAGGATCCGGGAAAGGCTCGAAAAATGGAACGGCTTGCCCCAGGAGGAAAAAGAGAAAATCCGGCGTAGATTTCGCAGGTGACAAGAGGCGGTTTTGAGCACGCGCTGAACAAACGAGGTCCTGTGAAAGTGGAGATACTTTGTATAAAAAAAAGAGATTTGGCTCAGGAGGTGAGAATATGAAAAGCAGAACGATGGATGAAAGTACCCTGGGGGTACCCTAACCACATTTTGTGAAGCCACAGAAGTGACAGGTCATGCATCCTTCCTCGAAGCTGATGGTCTGCCCACATTCCGGACAGGTCTCTCCAAAGAGGCTCTTCTCGTACTTAAGGCGGCCTTTGCTCTTGCT
>CP070840.1:360018-364286 GCA_020342025.1 Deltaproteobacteria bacterium | reverse complement strand
TCTTAGGGGCCAGTCTCGGCTTCTTGTGGTATAACGCCTACCCCGCAGAACTCTTTATGGGCGACGTGGGGTCTTTACCCCTGGGTGCTGTGCTGGGCACTGTGGCCGTGATTACCAAACAGGAGCTGGTCCTCATCCTCGTGGGTGGCATCTTTGTCTTTGAGACCATCTCGGTGATCCTCCAGGTGGCCTATTTCAAGATGACCGGCGGGCAAAGGATTTTTCGTATGGCCCCCATCCACCATCATTTCGAATTGAAGGGATGGCCGGAGTCGAAGGTTACCGTTCGTTTCTGGATCATCGCCATTATTTTGGCCCTGTTGTCCATGGGCACACTCAAGTTGAGGTAGTGAATCGAAGGATCTAAGAAAGGCGTGGAACTATCTCATAAAAAGGTCCTCGTAGTCGGTTTGGGGAAATCGGGGCTCTCCGTAGCCCGGTATCTATCTAAAAAAGGAGCTCAAGTTGCGGTGAGCGAGCTCAGGGAAGAAACGGAGCTTGAAAGGGCGTTGCTCCAGGACGCATTGCAACTGGGGATAGAACTGGAGATAGGTGGCCATAGGGAGGAGACCTTTTTGAATTCTGACATGATCATCGTGAGTCCCGGTGTCCCGCTTGATATAGGGCCGCTGAAAGCCGCAGCTGAAGCGAGGATTCCCGTTCTGGGTGAAATGGAATTGGCAAGCCGACTGATGGATATACCCCTTGTGGCTGTCACGGGGACTAACGGAAAATCGACGGCCACGGCCTTTTTGGGTTCCATTTTAAAGGATGCAGGGCTAGGGGCCTTTGTGGGCGGAAACATCGGAACACCGCTTATGGATTATGTTGCCGGAGATTGGAGAGCCGACTATGCTCTGGTGGAAGTGAGCAGCTTTCAACTGGATACCATGGAGAATTTCTCGCCCATGATCTCTCTGCTGCTAAATATCTCCCCTGACCACCTGGATCGATATCCCGACTACGAGGCCTATGTGCAATCCAAACTCAACATCTTCAAGAATCAGGGGCCTGGACAGTATGCCATATTAAACGATGATGATCAGGTATTGTCTCAATTTGAACCGGCCGGAGGCGTATCCGTACTCCGCTATGGGCTGGAGAAGAGGGAAAACCGTCAAGCCCACATGGAGGGCAGGTCCATAAGGGCCCATCTGCCTGGTGAAAAAGAGGAATCCTTTGGGCTGGAGAGATTCAAGCTCCCCGGGAGACACAACCGGGAGAATCTCATGGGGGTGATTTTGGCGGGCCTCATTCTAGGCATTGGGCCCCGAATCATACAAGGGACCATCGAGAAGTTCCAAGGGCTGCCCCATCGTCTCGAGTATGTGGGGACCCTCAGGGGCGTGGACTTCTACAACGACTCCAAGGCAACCAATGTGGATGCCGCATTAAGGTCTGTGGCCACTTTTGACAGACCCCTCATTCTCATTGCTGGAGGCCGACACAAGGGAGCGGACTACATGCCTCTTGTCAAGGCTGCAACAGGCAGAGTGAGAAAAGCCATATTTTTGGGTGAAGCCAAACGTATTCTGGCGGACGCCTTTAGAGGAACGATCCCTTTTGCCTTGGCTGAGGATATGAGGGATGCCGTGTCACAATCCTTTTCATCATCCGAGCCCAAGGACGTGGTTTTACTGGCTCCTGCATGTTCCAGCTTTGATATGTTCTCCGACTATACCCACAGGGGACGGGTCTTTAGAGAGGAAGTGGAAAGGCTTGGTCATGGGGACTAAGAAGCAAGCACAACGGGGATATGACTACTCGCTCCTCATTCCAACCCTGATCTTATTGGGTTTGGGATTAGTGACCATTTACAGTGCCAGCTCCCTCCTCGCGGCCCACAAGCTGGGGGATGGCTATTTCTACCTGAAAAAGCAGGCGGTGTTTTGTCTCCTAGGCCTCTGTTTGCTCATATTTGCCAAAAATATCTCCTGCCACTTCTATCGCAGGCTGATTTATCCGCTTCTTTTTCTAAGCCTGGCCCTTCTGGTTCTGCTCCTTATCCCGGGTATGGGGGTTAAGGTGGGAGGTGCCACGCGCTGGCTGAGATATTCTGGTGTCTCTTTTCAGCCTTCAGAGCTGGCAAAGCTGTCTCTGGCCGTTTATATGGCCTATTCCATGGCCAAGAAGGGCCCCCATATGGCGCATTTTTCCAAGGGGCTAGCCCCCCATCTCGTTGTGGTGGGAACCTTCATGATACTTATTCTTTTTCAGCCAGATCTGGGGACCTCCGTTATCATAGGTTGCTGGCTCCTGATCCTTGTTTTCGTTGGTGGCGTCAATCTTTTTCATCTCTTGGCCGTATTGCTCGTGTCCATGCCGGTTGTCATGTGGCTTGTTTGGCAGGCAGATTATCGGCTAAAGCGATGGTGGGCCTTTCTCAATCCCTGGGAAGATCCACAAGGCCTCGGGTTTCAGATCATTCATTCCTTCTTGGCCTTCGGCTCTGGTGGCATCCTTGGCGTAGGACTCGGGAACAGCAAGCAAAAGCTCTTTTATCTGCCGGAGCCCCACACAGATTTCATTCTTTCGATCGTGGCCGAAGAACTGGGATTGGTGGGATTGTTCATCATCATTATCCTCTTTTCCATCTTGATCATGCGGGGGATCAAAATCTCCCTGAATGCACCTGATCTCTACAGCAGTTATCTGGCCTTGGGAATCATTTGTTTCATTGGGCTTCAGGTCCTCGTGAATATGGGTGTTGTGATGGGCCTGCTTCCTACCAAGGGGCTTACACTCCCCTTGATCAGTTACGGCGGATCATCTCTGGTGATCAACCTTGTGGGTATCGGCATTCTTCTCAGTATCTCGGCAAGGAGATAAAGGGAAGGGAGAATGCGAGATGGGGAATGCGGAAAAGGGTGATGGGTGAGGGGACGGAGGAGTTGGGGAGTGTGGTTAGTAACCCACTAAGGGTCATCATTGCGGGTGGCGGCACAGGGGGTCATCTTTTCCCTGCCGTGGCTGTCGCCAAGGAGATTGTTAAGCGATACGGATCAGCAGATATTCGCTTTGTCATAGGCCGGAGGAAAATGGAGTCAGAGATATTAACCCGCTTGGGATTCCATCAGCAGAGCATCCGTGTGGAAGGCATCAAGGGTCGGGGTTGGAAGAAGGGAATCATGGTCATCATAAAGCTGCCCTACGGTTTTTTCCAGTCAGTTTCCATCTTGAAGAGATTCTCCCCCCATCTCGTTCTTGGGGTGGGCGGGTATTCTTCCGGCCCAGTCTGTTTGGCCGCCAGGCTCATGGGTGTGCCCACGGCCATCCATGAACAAAACTCCTTTCCCGGACTGACAAACCGCCTGCTTTGCAGAATTGTAGACAAGGTTTTTGTCTCCTTCGAAGAGAGCAGGCAACACTTCCCGTGTGGAACCCTTTATTTGACGGGCAATCCGGTTCGTGAAGAACTGCTTGCAGCAGAGAAGGATCCGAGAAAAAGGGACGAGAGATTCACCATCCTGGTGGTGGGAGGGAGTCTGGGGGCCCTGGCCATAAATAGGGCCTTCGTGGCCGCATTACAGATTTTAAGAGAGGAGGGGAAGGATCCCTCTGTTATCCATCAGAGCGGGCAAACAGATTATGCCCATGTGGTTGAGGCGTATGAACGGAGAGGACTTGAAGGCAAGATTGTGCCTTTCATTGAGGACATGGCAGAGGCCTATCGACAGGCGGACCTGGTCGTGAGCAGGGCAGGTGCCACAACGGTCTCTGAATTGGCCGCCCTAGGGAAACCTTCTATTCTAATCCCCTACCCTTTTGCGGCCAACAGGCATCAAGAAACCAATGCCCTTATGTTGGCTCGGGTAGGTGGTGCTGAGATGATCCTTGAGCAAGATCTGAGTAGTGAAGGTCTGGCGGAACTCTTGATGAAATATATGGATCAGAGGAGCGCTCTGGAGGAGATGGGCAAGCAGGCAGCAAAATCGGGACGCCGTGATGCGGCCAAAGTCATTGTGGATCACTTGGAGGCGATGAGAAGGTGATATGCACCCTCGTTATCAGTGGTTGGTGTTAAATTGCATCTGTAGGGTCACATACTCAACGAAGCCATGAAAACATTCGGCAAGGCCAAACATATACATTTTGTGGGCATCGGGGGTATCGGCATGAGCGGCATAGCCGAACTCCTGATCAATCTTGGATATGAGGTGAGTGGTTCTGATATTCAGGATTCCCCGGTGACCGCAAGGCTTGCCCGTCTCGGAGGAAAAATCTTTCAAGGACATATAGGAGCTAACATAGGCGAAGCAGATGTGGTG
>CP070840.1:352741-359918 GCA_020342025.1 Deltaproteobacteria bacterium | reverse complement strand
TTTGTCATACGTGTCTCCATATCTCCCAATGTTTTCACATTGGGAGGCCCCATTTCACGGGGCGCTCAAGCTATCCTCCAGTTGATGATCAAAGACATCCTGTCCATCCTGTCTAATTAAATTCCCTGCGGTTAATCAACTACAGTAAAAGTTACAGTTAAAATAATGTAAGTTTTGCTGGAAGTCAAGAAAAAAGTGAGAAATGAAGGGGGAGGGCGGGGTGAGACAAATACATGATCAGGGGGGCATCAGTTATCAAAAAGTTACTGACATGCCTCGTCAAAATTCTTGTCACCAAACCAGCCAGTTAAGGCACTTACTGACAATTCCACATGTATAAAAAGGGTGTAACTTATTGATAAATCACGAAAATTTTTCTTGACTTTTTCTTTTTATGCTATCAGGGTAAAAAACTCATACTTTTGATTTCAGCAGGGAATACTACTGGGATACATAATACGGATGGCCCAGTTGGACGGTTAACATCACAACCCGATTTTTTCTGACTTTCCCTTCCTTAGCGGCCCCTTAACCCCATTATTACCCCCAACCCCTCTGAGTTTACCTCCTTGCTCAGGGGGTTTTTTTAGGACCTCTTTCAAAAATACCGACTCGTCTTTCCGTCTTTCCCCAGCATTCCCCTGGCAACCAGCAGGGCCTGGTTACGATCCTCCATGTTTAAGGCCTGCTCGAGACCTCCTGCGTCCAGGTTCATGTTAATGGCCTCCTTGGTAAGGCGGAGGCCCATGGGATTCTTGCTGTTCATAGTCCTGGCCAGCTCTAAAGCCGTTTCCAGGAGTTTGTCACGCTCCACAAGTCGGCTGGCCAGGCCAAGATTCATGGCGTCCTCGGCAGACATGAAGTTTCCCGTGAGCATAAATTCATAGGCCCTCCCGGCCCCTATAAGCCGTGGAAGAAAGTAGCTGCAGGCCATGTCCGCGCCACCCAGGCCGATATTGATGTAGGCGGCTGAAAACCGGGCATCCGAGCTGATAATCCGCACATCCGACGCCAGTGTAAAGCTGAAACCCAATCCGGCGGTTGGACCGTGAACCGCACAAATGATAGGCTGCGGGGTGCGCCTCATGGCCAGATTCAATCTTCCAAGACGGGACTGGAACCTATAAAACTGGTCAGTCCCCATGTGAGGAAGATCCTTCATCATCTCTTTCACATCGAGGCCCGCGCAAAACCCCTTTTCCCCATTTCCCCTCAGAATCAGGACGTGGGTATCCAGGTCAAGCTGCCTCTCGCACCAAAAGCTTTCCAATTCTTCCATCATCTTCTGATTGATCAAATTGTACCTGCGGGGCCGATTGAGCGACAGGATGCCAACACCTTTTTCCTTGATCTCATATTCTATGGTTTCATACTCCATAAACACTCCCCCCTTTACTTATCAAACCGTTTGATGCTACACCTCTTCACGGGGCTTCCACTGTGCAACCGCTAAGTTCAGATCGGAGTTGGCAAGCGACACATAGCTTCAGCCGGGTTCTGTGAGATTTTCAAGAGAATACAGTCGATCTATAATACGCGGGGCCCCAAAAAGCCAAGTTGAATTCTTTGACCGAAAGGTGAAAGATCAAAGAACTTTTACTTGTAACGGCACACAATAACTGAAGAACGATTAACTTTGGAGAGGAGTTTTGAATGCATAAGATCCTTGCCATATATGGCAGTCCGCGTCGGAAGGGCAATACCACCTTGCTGCTCCAAAAGGCCGTTGAAGGAGCAAGAGAAGGCGGTGCGGAAGTGGAAGAGGTGGTTCTCCGTGACTTAAAGATGTCCCCCTGTCTTGAGATCTATGGTTGCAAAAAGGAGGGTCGGTGCGTCATCAAAGACGATTTCCAGACCGTCTACGATCAGATTCTGTCGTGCAATGGCTTGATACTGGCCTCGCCCATATTCTTTTATACGGTGAGCGCTCACACAAAAATCCTCATGGATCGGTGTCAGTCCTTTTGGGTGAAGAAATACTGGATCGATAAAACGCCTTTTGGAAAACTCGACCCCAAACGCAAAGGTCTTTTTATTTCTGTAGGTGCCACCAAAGGGAAAAAATTATTTGATGGCGTCCATCTCACCATCCGCTATTTTTTTGAAACGTTTGATGCAGAGCTCTGGAGAACACTCCTCTACAGAGGTTTAGATTTTGAGGGCGATGTGTTAAAACATCCAGAATATTTAGAAGAGGCGTACCAGTCAGGGTTTGAGTTGGTTCAGGCCGTCAAAGAAATGCATTAATGGCTCGATTTCATCACGGCATACTAACTGACCGTGTGCATATCATAAAGTGAATATCGTCACGGGTACATAACCATGTACAAAGAACGTTTTGAAAATCTGTCTCGGGTTGCGCAGAAGGTCACATCATCCCTGGACATCGGAGATATCCTGGAAACGATCCGTGACGAAGCCAAGGTGACCGTTCCCCGCTCACGGGAGGCGTGCCTGTTGATGTTCGACGATGAGGCGTTGCATTATACTCGCCCTCTTCATTGTGCGGTATACAAAAACCGAATCAACTGTCAGCTCTGCAAACGAGGCCGTGAGACTATCGAAGGCGTCCTCGACCAGCCTCTTACCTATCAGTGTTCTTACCGTGACGACGACAAGACCGGTGGATCCAAACAGGCCGTTTGTGAGGTGGCGCTGCCCATACATGATGGAAAAAAACCACTTGCGGTACTGGACGTCATTGCAAAGGAGGGGCACTCTTTTGACGAGCTGGACATAACCCTCCTAAAAGACCTGGCGGATCTTGCCACCAACGCCATCGTCAACACCCGTGACCACTGGAAGATGGCTCAGGAAAAGCTCAACATGGATCAAATCCTCACGCACCTGCGGCCTTTTGTCCCGGAGACCGTGCAGCGGATCGTGGAGAAGGATCCGTCCGCTCCTTCCCTGGACAAAAGAGATGTGGATGTTTCTGTCCTCTTTTTGGATGTGGCTGGCTACACGAAGATCAGTGAATCCCTTACACAAGAGAAGGTGAACTTCATCATTGAGAAATACTTCTCCTCTTTTTTGGATGTGATCTATGCTCATCAGGGAGATATTAACGAGACGGCTGGAGATGGTTTAATGGTGATCTTTCAGGGCCCTTCCGAGCAAAACGCCTTAGACGCCTCAAGATCCGCCCTAGAGATCAGGAAAAGGACGATAGAGATCAATGATGAGCTGAAAGGCCGCTTTCAACCCGTCGACGTGAACATGGGAATCAACTCCGGGGTGGCCTCCGTAGGGATGACCAGGTTTCATGGCGCAGCCGGGACAAGGATGACATTTACGGCCAGCGGACCTGTGACGAATCTGGCGGCCCGGATCGCGGCTGCTGCCAAGGACGGGGACATCCTTGTAGGGGCAGAGACGGCAGAACGCATCAAAAAGGAGATCACTTTGTATGACCGGGGTCGTAAAAGCTTCAAGAATGTGAAAGGGAAGGTGAGGGTATACAGCCTGATCCGTCCCGATTAATCAGAATGATGAAGTGGCCGTCCACGGCCAATATTTGAGATAACATATGTTCAAAAGCGCAAAAATCCTCGCCCTACTCCCATTCCTGGGGCCCTTTCTTGCGGCTAATATATTGAAATTACAATGATTGTTTGCTGGTGGGCCAAATCTCTCGAAGAAATAATAAAAAAATCCGATTTAACGCTTGACACCAGCCACCCGGTCGACTATTAATAACGCTATTAGTAACCATTCCTGATAAGTTATTCAGAAATCCTCGCATCATTTTAAATGACAGCAACACTTCACTAAGTGGAGGATTTTATGGTCAGGACGGCCTATGGATTATTAAATTCGGGCGGTTTGGGAATGACTGAGAAGATAAAAGAAAAGACGCTCATCAAATTTGGAACCTAAACAGAAGGAGGTAAGACATGGCAGACGTAAAAGGAACGCAATCGGAAAAGGACCTGTTGGCTGCGTTTGCAGGGGAATCACAGGCCAATCGAAAGTACCTCGCTTTCGCCAAGCAGGCGGATAAAGAGGGCTATCCGCAGGTGGCCAGACTCTTCAGGGCAGCTGCTGAGGCAGAGACTGTCCACGCCCATAACCATCTTCGGACTTTGGGTGGCGTCAAAGGGACGGCAGATAACCTGAAAGAGGCCATTTCCGGGGAAACCCACGAATTCAAAGAAATGTATCCTGAAATGATCGGGCATGCCAAAGAGGAAAAGCTCAAGGCCGCAGAGTTGACATTCAATTTCGCCAACGAAGTTGAGAAAGTCCACGCTGCACTGTACCAGCATGCCCTGGACAACCTTGAGAACTTGAAGGAAGCTGACTACTACGTTTGCTCGGTCTGTGGGTACACCTGTGAGAACGAGGCCCCCGATAAGTGCCCTGTGTGCAATGCCAAGGCAAGTGCATTTTTTAAGGTGGACTAAATCGGAAATCTGGACAAGAGGATGGAGATGGACAGCAGACCGGGAAAGAAAATGGCAGGCACGAAGGTATCCTTGAAAGGCATACTTCTTTGGTTTTCAGCGATAGTGTTCACCTTTGTTCTTTGGGCTCCGCCGACCCATGCCACCCCTGTTCCTCCCGCCAAAGGGGCGCAGCTCCCTAACACAGATTTACCTGTCCCCAATGATCCTGCGGAGAGACTTTACCTGGGCTTGAGCGGAAAAGGCTCTTTCCAGATACCGGAGATCAAAGCCAAGGTGGTCATCATCGAGATCTTTAGCATGTATTGTCCTTACTGTCAGAGAGAGGCACCCGAGGTGAATAAATTGTATCAGGCCATTGAGGGTGACCACGACCTGAGAGGGAAAATCAAAATTATCGGCATAGGGGCTGGGAATTCTCAATTTGAAGTGGGGGTGTTTAGGGAAAATTACAAAGTGCCCTTTCCGCTTTTCCCCGATGAGGATTTCTCTCTCCATAAGCGCTTTGGAGAGACAAGGACGCCTTACTTCATAGCGATTCAAATCAATGAAGACAGTTCCCACAAGGTCATCTATTCAAAGCTTGGCGGTACGCAAGGGGCAGAGCAGTTCTTGAAGCAGATAACCCAGTTGTCCGGTCTGGAGTCGGCAGCAAAATGAAAAAGACTCTCATCATATCGGGTATAGGTGTCCTGCTCACATTTCTTTTCTTGACTTCAAACGCCCTAAGTAGGTCGGAAGCCTATAAAGAGAATATCTACGATCCAGGTCAGCTTAAGCCGACCGACAGTACGCTGAAGGTGAAGGTGGGTGATCCGGCGCCCGGATTCACACTTCCTGCCGTCTCTGGGGGTGAAATTTCCCTCAGCCAATACCGGGGGAATAAGAACGTGGTGCTCTCTTTTGTTCCCGCAGCGTGGACACCTGTCTGTTCGGATCAATGGCCGGGATACAATATCGCAAGAAGTTTTTTTGAGGAGAATGATGCTGTGCTCCTTGGCATAACGGTTGACAATATCCCGACCCTGTATTCATGGACCAATCAGATGGGGAAGTTGTGGTTTCCCGTGCTTTCTGATTTTTGGCCCCATGGTGCCGTGGCTAAAGAGTATGGGGTATTGCGCTCAAGCGGCGTGACAGAGAGGGCGATCTTTGTCATCGATAAGAGAGGGATCATTCGATACATGGACGTGCACGACATCAACCTAAGACCTCGTCTTGAGGTCCTTGTGAAAGAACTTCAAAAGCTGGAAAAATAGCCGTTTCGGTGCCCATTCGAGATAGGCAAAAGGAGGATTTTTTGGTATCCAACCAGAAATACAGAATGACCAACCAAAGACAGATCATTCTGGAGGAAGTCAAGAAGGTCCATTCCCATCCCACAGCCGATGAAGTGTATGAGAGGGTCCGGAAGAGAATTCCCCGCATCAGTATGGGGACCGTCTATCGAAACCTGGACGTGCTATCCAAGACGGGTCTCATTAGAAAGATCGATCCTGGATATCCTCAGATGCGTTTCGATGGCAACATCAACGACCATTATCATATCACCTGTATGAATTGCGGGAGAATCGATGATGTCCCGGTTGATCAGCCTGATCACAATCTAGATGATCTGGCAAAGTCACTGGTTAAACTAACCGCTTATAGAATAGCTGGGCATAGCTTGGAATTTTTCGGGTTGTGCCCCGCCTGCATGAAAGAGGGAAAATCTTCCCTCGTAGAAAAGATGAAGGAGTTGGGCCCATAGATCAGTACCAAACCTTTGAAATTAAAAACATCATTGAGATGGAAGTGGGAGGATAACGACATGGAAGAACGGCCAAAGGTGATAACGATGAAGGGAAATCCCCTAACCCTGGTTGGGGAGGAACGAAAAGCGGGAGATGTGGCTCCGGAATTTGAGGTTCTTGACAATGATCTTTCCCCGGTAAAGCTTTCCTCCTTTCGCGGCAAAGTTTGCATCATTTCCACCGTACCGTCTCTTGACACCCCTGTGTGTGATATGGAGACCAGAAGATTTAATGAGGAGGCAGGAAAGCTGGGTGATGATGTGGTCATTCTGACCATCAGCATGGACCTGCCTTTTGCTCAGAAGCGATGGTGTGGCGCAGCCGGTGTGGAGAAAGTCATCACCCTTTCTGATCATCGTGAAGCCGGTTTCGGAAAGGCTTACGGGGTATTGATCAAGGAATTGCGGTTGCTCGCGAGGGCCGTCTTTGTGGTAGACCGAGAAGGGATCATTCAGTATGTTCAGCTTATCAAGGAGTTGACAGAGGAGCCTGACTACGGAGCGGTCCTGGATGCGGTGAACAAATTGGTTTAGGTCAAATGTGCAGCTGAGATGTGGTCGATTCATGACCGCCTTTATTACGTGTAATAAGAAAAGGAGGATGAGAAATGGCAGAGAGATTACAGATTTACAAGTGTGAGAAATGTGGGAATATTGTTGAAGTTCTTCACGGCGGAGAGGGGGAGCTGGTCTGCTGTGGCGAGCCCATGAAGCTTTTTGTAGAAAACACGGTGGATGCTGCCAAGGAAAAACATGGCCCTGTGGTAGAAGAGGTGGCAGAAGGCGTGAAGGTGAAAGTAGGTAGCGTGCCCCATCCTATGGAGGAGAAGCACTACATCGAATGGGTTGAGGTCATCGTGGACGGTAAGGCCTACCGGGAATTTCTGAAGCCTGGAGGTGCGCCCGAGGCGGTATTTGACATCAAGGCCAAAGGGGTAACCGCCCGTGAATACTGCAACCTCCACGGACTCTGGAAAGG
>CP070840.1:334382-352641 GCA_020342025.1 Deltaproteobacteria bacterium | reverse complement strand
TCAATAGCCGTTATCTCGTCTTGTGTATGGGCTGTACCCGGGAGTATGAGCGCAAGAAAAAATAGCACAAGTAAGTATTGGCGTTTCATGGGCTAAATCCTAAGTTAAAATTCATAAAAACTTTTGAGATATCCTCTTTCTTACCCAATTCATTTAGTCCTGGTAAAGACCTAAAAGATTCTATTGTGAATAGTGGAATATTTCAAGGTTATCGAGATATTTTTCCAACACCTACTGGGACATCTTTCTGACAATGCGCAGCTTTCGTGTCCATGAGGGCGAGAAGCTATTGCCCCCTTTTCTGATCCATGGTGTCCTTTCTGTCAATCTCTATTTCCTCGGCCGGTGTCTCTACTGCACTGCGTGGGGATTGGCCGATTTTTGACACAGAAAAACCAAAGACAACAGGCAGCAGAAGCCCGATCACGCAGGCAACGGCGACTGTCAAGACCTTGGCGCGGCTCCGGGCTGACTTTTCATGTAGACTCCCTAACCAGGCCAGGACCGTTGCAGTCAGGAAAATGAGGTCATGAACCACTGCCTCTCGCGGTGTGTGTTTGACCCAGTCGCCAAAACAGCCGCATTCTTCCGTTGTACCACTGAGCCATGTCCAGCCGGTTGCCCCTAAAAAGACCAGAAAGAGCATTCCAGCAAATGGAAGCGTGATTTTCCGACGATAAGAAATCAATAAAGCAAGCCCTAAGCCAAATTCAAGGCCGATCAAACCCCAAGCGCCCAAGGCCAGAACAGTGTGTTGGGATATGATGCCGTAATCTTTGAGTTGCCTTACGAATAGTTCCATATCGGTGGCCTTTAAGACACTTGCCGCAACCAAAATAAAGCCCACAGCTCCAGCCAGGACGCGAGACACCCACGGAGGCCAGGCATTTGGCCTAAACAATCCTTTTATGGACTTGATTCTGCTTTTATCAATACCTTTTGTTGACACGGCTACCTCTCAGTATTTAAAGTGCTCTTATCTCAATCGAAACGTAGTTATACAGGTCTTGCTTCTATCGAAGGTCTCAATCCTACCACTGACCTTTCGACCCATTCCCTGAATGGTCAGTTCGACTCTACGGTCTCTAAGCAGCCATAGCTCGAAAGAACCATTGCGCAACGTGGCTATGTTCTCACTGACCGAGGTAGTCCCCTCTTGGTCAGTAGCTTTTACGTAAAACACTCTATGGGGTAATTCCCCCTGACAGGAGGACATGTAGTGGATTTTTCACTTATGCGTCCGGTTTATTTAAGGAGCCACAGCCACCAGCATCTTCTCTTCTGGAAGGGGAACCCTTTTACTTCTTCCCTTAGAAAACTCAAATACCACCTCTTGAGTGGTAACGTAGCTTTTGATCTCCTTTTGGGTCCACTTCCACTCATTGGCGATTTCCATAGCCTGAGTGGCATCAACGTCTTTCAATACAGCTTCATTCTCCTCCGCCAGCAGGCCACGCCCTATAAACACTGAGCCCACCCCCAGCAAGAATACAATGGATATGAGTAGATTTTTCATCTGCTTCCCCCTTAAACAGCAGCCGAATTTCAGTTCTGCTCATCCATTTCGCATGCTGAACAAGACATAAACTAGTACCACATCGTAGTACAAGAATCAAACCTTTTTGTAAGCTTTCCCTTTCCACAGAAACGGGATCTGAATGCCCATCGGAGGAAGTAAGACTTATGGGAAATTAACAGGTGGGCAGGGCTTAATAAGCCTTTTCATCGGAGAATAGGTTGAGCCCTTGAAATCGCGCGCAAGGCGGGGCTGAAGTGAAGCTACCGACAATATGTCTCGTTTGCTTGTTGAAGCCTGCTAGTCAAGACTTCTAGCCATAACGTTCAATCCCGGGAAAGCGTAGAATATGTCTGCTCATCAAACCTCTATAGCCAGATAAAGCCAGCCGAAAAATGGCAATTAAAAAGAAGGGCCAAGTGATGACCCCGCCTTTGTGTTGTTGCAGGTTTGTCTTAAACTCAGGACCGTGGGCTCGAAATTCGGGTGCCGATTTCGTCCGGCATTCTCTCTCCCCAAATTAATACGTTAAGAACATCCTCGCTTTAACTTCCGGACAATTTCCTCGATGATCCTCTCGGCTTCGGACGAGTCATTGCTGTTCAAAACCCCTCCCACGAAAGAGCCGTACTGAAATATGGCTTTCCCTTTTTCTCTTTCCGCGAAAATAAGCTGATAATCGTCTTTTCTTGACGATGACATCTTCTCATTTTGAGATTTGAGGAAATCCTCGTATTTGGCGAACGCTTCTTTTGCTTTTTCGCGTGAAGCGCTTTTGACCAGAAATACCTCGTAGCGGCTTCCCCCGTTCTTGTATTCCACCCGATAGCCATTCTCCAGAAAGGACTGCCCCAGGAAGTTCTTGGGTATGAACCGCTCACTCATTTGCACCCTGTTCTTTGCGGGGAAACAGGCAAATAGTTCTGGCTCAGAATAAGTTCCCTTAATGTTGGCGGCAATAACACTTGCCACCATCATGAGGATTTCTTTTGTATTTGAGGACACTTGAAACGACGTGAGCTTGACGTAATAGTGACCCTTCCAAAAATTAAGGACGTTTTCACTTAAGTAGCCTTGAGTCCCCATGTTAATGGAACGGTCATCGGTTGAACGCTCAGCAGCATATATGCCGAATGCATGGTCTGGGTTCTTCATCTGAAATATTTCAATGGCCATGGATCTAGCGCCGTCCATGGACCTATATTCCAAAGTCACCACAAGCTGGAAGCCATAATCGATATACATCTCTGCCTGCCCGTTGATGTATTCCCACAGGTTTTGGGGTTCGAAGAATTGCGGACTTGAAACGGCTTGCCAGCCTGGGCTCTCAGCATCTTTAGGGAGCAAGGCTCTCAGGAGGTCCTTGTCTCTAGTCAATTCATCCTGCGAGACCGCGTTGGAACCCGCCGGGGTAATGAGAAGTAGGCCCAGGAAGAAAATAACCACAACAATAACGCTATCTTTTCTTTTCATAGATTCCTCTGTCCCATTCAAGTTATATGCCCCTGTGTTCAACCGGATTCCTGGCCAAGAGGAGATTCAAACGATCGCTTATGCTTATCCCATTGCGACAGGAGGCCGTGCATATTCCGCACCCCCGGCAAGCCTGCAGGCTATGCTCTGCCGGAAGGGCATCCATGGTCCATTCAGCCTGAATGAGATTACCATAGCCCTCTGCATACATATAAGCCCTCATAAGCGCGGGGATGTTAACCCCTTGCAAACAGGAGGGGATACAAGAACCACACTGCTGGCAGTAAAGAGGATCCCTTAGCATTGATGATATCTTCAGATCTCTCTTTTCCTCCTCTGACAATGAGAGATCTCTCATGACACTCAAGTCCAAATCCATCTGCTCGAACGTGGTCATCCCTGGTATGGTTGTAGACACGTTTGGGTCGTTCAGTACCCATTTGAGGGCGGCCGCATGGTTGACTTCCACGTTCTTCTCCCGGTTCAATTTTACGCCACCCTGGGTTTTCATAGCTATAACACCTAAGCCTTTTTGTGCCGAATACTCGACGGCCTTTTTTACCTCTTCTTTATGCTTCTGCATGAAGTTATATGAAGTAAGGATGACATCCCATATGCCTGCATCTGCGGCAGCGAGGATCGTTTCAGGTTCATTGGCATGGGTAGTTATCCCTATAAACCTCGCCTTCCCAGACTCCTTAGCTTTTGCGAATACGTTCATCATGGGCTCATAGGTCGGCATTAGAGGGCCGGAACAGTTATGAAGGTAGAGGATATCCACATAGTCGGTGCGAAGGCGCTTCAAGCTCGTGGCGAGCTGATCGTTGAAATTATTTTCGGTCGCTCCAACATATCTCCCTTCCCCTTCACGACTAAAGACTTTTTTCTCCCTGTCTCGAGCAAACAGCATTTTCGTGGCCACATAAACCTCATTCCTACATTTTCGTTCCTCTAAGATCTGTCCTATGACTTTTTCGCTATTGCCCCTCAAATAGACATGTGCGGTATCCAGGTGTTTAATTCCCATATCAAGGGCTTTTCTGATCAGATCTGGGCTATCAGAGTTCATCACGCCAAAGCTTACCACGGGAATTGACAGGCCGGTTCTGCCAAGGGTCCGATAAACTATCCTTGGCGATCTGCCTATCTCTTTGCTGGCTGCTGTAGCGGGGTGAACACCAAGGCTGGCAGTGATCAAACCAAGTGCCGTCTTTAAGATGAACTCTCTTCTATTGATACCTTCATCTCCCATGATTTTTTCCTCCAAGAATTGGATTGAGTTCAATCATAAACGAAGATTTCAGGCTTTCATGATTTAGATTTAAAACCTTTATCGTTTTCAAAATAGAATGGGGAGAGAAAAAGCCCAGCGCAGATATGGAATACTTGAAAATTTGAGCTCTCCCAGAGTGCGCAATCATAGCCGTAAGCTAGCACCTTGGGTGAGATTTAGCATACACAATATATTGTAATTCTTAAAAGAAAAGGCGGGGCCTTCAGGAGCCTGGCTTTGCAAACCAAGCCTGATGACCCGGTTAAGGAAGAGCTGAGCACTAAATTGGATCGGCGTTTTCGCATCGTCATACCCACATTCGCCTTTCCCGTCCGGTATAGCGAATAAAAGACTGGCTGGTCCTCCGATCTGCTACGTCGGGAAGAGAGAAAAAGCTTTCCATAAATATCCTCAAGTCAAAGAGATTGCTAAACTCCTTTTCCACGATTCTTTGGTCAGTCTCTACACGGAGTTTCATCTTAACATTCTTAACAGCTTCCATTTTATCCACCTCCATAGCTGAAATCAGACTTCTAAGGCGCCCATGATATCCCTCAAAAATCTTTACAAAAGAGAGGGTCATGCCAGAGAGATTACTGCTGTAATCAGTACTATCTGGGTTGGACAATATAAGCTTTCCCTTAACCTCTACAGACAGATCTGGGCTGGGTCTTATGACGATTCGATAAGTTTCATTGTTCCGTAGCGGTTTGTCACAGTGGATGAATATCCCTGCATCAGTAACCGCTCTTAGTTCCCCATCGACTTCGCCTTGGTCGGTGACTATCGTTATGGGCCACTTGGTTTTGATTTTCAGGTACTTTGTTTTTTCGGGATACTTAGCCAATTTTTTCCCTCTCACCAGCCGAAAAATGCCAAAAAAGGCTCCCGAAGAGACTCCATATTCCAAACAGTTAGATTAACTCGGATAGAAGGTCACCAAGAAACTGGATATGAATATATGTATTGATTGTAAATTAAAATCCGCTTCTTAGTATCCCTTTACTTCGTTCTAGATGAACCATGGGCAGCTTCATATCTGGACACTTTGATCGGAGAGATATTAGCCTAGCGAATCAGCCCTGTCCAGCTCAATATGACGAGCAACGGGGACAAGTATTTCTCATCCTTGGTCTTGAACCTTTATGATTTCTGAAATTTTCTCTTCTAAGGCTTTGACCTGTTCGACGACTATCTTGAGATATTTCTTTTTTGGATCATCATTAGGTGTACTTTCATACATTCTCCGCGAAAAACCACCCACCACCGTTAGTGGATTCCTTAGCTCATGAGCTACTCTGTTTGCGATTTTACCCAGTGTAGCAAGTCTTTCAGCCTCGACCAATCGCTTACTCTTCTCTTCCAATTCAGCAGTCCTTTCCTGAACCTTTTGCTCGAGCTCTCGACTCAAATTATATAGCTCGTCGTGAGCCTGGCGCAGGGCTTCCTCGGCCTGTTTACGCTCCGCCCTGGTGCGCAGCGTTGTGATCCCATAGGCAAGATCTTGTCCCAGCTCCATCAGTAGCTCCACTTCCTCTGAATCAAAAGCGTCCGGCTCAACGGCATAGATATTTAGTGCGCCAATGATTCGATCATCCGTGAGGAGAGGAAGAGCAATAGATGATGCATAGCCCCGTTTGGATGCCTCAACATGCCAAGGAATAAACTTGGGATCAGTCAGAATGTTCTGGCAAATACTCGGCCTGCCCGTCCGTATCGCTGTTCCTGTTGGGCCTCTCCCTCGCTCCGTATCAGCCCAAGTGATATCCACCGTTTCCAGATAGCCCTCCTCAAATCCTGCTTGCGCGACAGGGCGCACTCTCTTTTTTTCGTCCTGCTCGGCAAAGCCAACCCACGCCAACCGATATTCTCCTGCCTCCACAATGATCTGGCATAATTCCTGGAGAAATTTCACTTCTTCACTGGAACGCATCATCGCTTCATTGCATCCGCTGAGCACTTTGAGCGCTCGGTTCACCCGCTGCAACTCTGTCTGGACCTGCTTTCGCTCCGTAACATCTCTATTGCTGGAACGTCGACCGAGCCAAGATCCGTCCCTGCCGTATACGGCTTGGCAATAATGGCTGATCCAGCGATCCTCTCCAGTTCTAGAAATAATTCTAAAATCCATGTGAAGCACACGCTCATGGACCAACTCCTCCTTCAAATGCACAGAGAGTTTCTCCTCATCTTCAGGATGGACCATCTTCGTAATCAACCAGGGATCAAATATGAACTCCTCTTTTTTGTATCCCGTGATTCGCTCACAAGATGGTGATACATAGATATATTTTCCGTCCGGACCTCGCCAAGTTTCCCAGTCATATGTAAAGTCTGCAAAGAGTCGAAAATGCTCTTCGATCATTTGGAGTTCCTCTTCCACCAACTTACGCTGGGCATCTGAAATCTCTAATTCCGCGATTCGCTTTTTCAATGATTCAGTTACATCAATCGGTTTCTCTTTTCTTTTATTTTCCTCTGCCATTTATGATACCTCATTGGCTCAACAAAGCGGCTAAAGGCCAATATTATCTCCCCTTGTATAGCCTAATTCATTGCTCGTAAACAATGTGGTTCGGGCACACAATGTGGCGTGTAATAGGTTATGATGGACAGGAAGTCTATTTGATGGCAGTAATATATCGGATTTGTTGGCAATTTTTCTATTGCGGGGATAGCATGTGACGGATACATAAAACTTTGCGAAATACATCAGAAGACAAAACACTGTAAGAAAATTTCCCCCATTAAATCGTATCGGAGGTAAAGCCGTTTTGTGTTTCTGCCATGTGAATGGGCAAGCGAGTATCAATAGCTCTTTTTATCTTTGTTTTCAGTTCAGTGAGATCGAACGATTTGATCACGTAATAATCTGCAGCTATCGAACGAGGGTCTTCTTTGAATGTATCATAAGCGGTGCACAAAATTACGGGTAGGTTGTAGTAACGCTCCCTGATGTCTTGCAGCAGATCAAGACCATCCCATTCCACGAGTTTGATATCCAGAACGATAACGTCTGGCTGGTGGAGAGCAATTTTATTCAAGAGCTGGTCGCCAGAATCTACGGCCACCACCTGATGCCCAACTCCCGATAGTTCCTCAGTGTAGTATTGCAAAATGTGTTTTTCATCGTCCACCAAAAGGATTTTCGCCATCCTATACTCCTCCTCTCATATTTATCGTCTTGTAAGCGGTGGTTGTTACTTAAACAGACCCCCTGAGTTGAAGAAATCTGTTTGCGATTAGGCGAACGATCCAAAGAAAAAACTTGAAGCTCCCAGCAGTACAGGCCATGTCCTACCAGGAGATAGGTGGGCACATTTTTAGGTGTTTCTCCATGAATAACCCCCGGGAAGAGGTTAAGACAACGGGAAGAAAAGCTTGAGCTTATGGAACGATAAAAAGCCCCCTAAGTCAAGAAAAATTGGCTGTCTAGAATGCTTCAAAAACCGACATCTTATCTTGGCGTAAGATAGCCCAATCCACAATATATTCAGGCACCGGTCCTAGCCTAAGAACTCGGTATTTTTGCCGTTATCCACAATTTAAAAGAAATCATCAAACCTTCGGCAACCGGAACCCTTCAGAAAGCATCAGCGCCTTAATTCGTCTTTACAAGAACAGCAAAATCTTCGGCTGTCACCTGGGTCAAGTCGTCAAGAACAAGGGCTGAGGATGTGACTGAAGCCAGAACGTCCCGTGGGCTGGTCGTGGCGACAGCAATGCAAGGCATCCCTGCTTTCTGGGCTGCTTCCACGCCCGCCGGGGCATCTTCTACAACAACACAATGCCCAGGAGGCAGCCCAAGGGCTTCGGCTGCTCTCAAAAACAGGATCGGATCCGGTTTGCCGGCGCACAGTTCATCGCCAGAGAGGATAACCGCAAAGCGTTGCCGGATTCCAAGTATGCCTAGCACCAGCTCCACATTGGCCTTTGGCGTGGGGGAAGCGATGGCCTGCAGCCAGCCCGCCCCCTCAAGTTCTACCAGAAGAGGGAAGGCGCCAGGCATGGGACGAACCAGCCATTGGGCCTCCATCCGAAAAATCTCTTCTTTGCGGCCTGCAATGCTCTCCAGTTCACTCGGCTCTGGCGGCCTGCCCAGCAAAAGGGCCAATATATCCCGGTCCTGCATTCCAAAAAGGCCTTCAAAGGTGGGCCGGTCAAGGGGAATTTCCTTTTCAGCAAGGGCAGTGACCCAGCAGCGAAAGTTCGCCTCAGCCGTGTCGGCCAGTACGCCCTCCAGATCCCAAATAACGCCTTTGTTCACCACAGGATTCCCCACATATAGGATAGCGTTGGTCTGCTTGGATTTTAAGATGGGCCAGAAAAGGGGGCAAACTCACAAGCCGAAGTAGGCCTCTTTCACGTCTGGATTTTCCAATAGCTCGGCACCACTGCCCTCTGCAACCAATCCCCCATTCTCGAGCACATAGCCATATTCTATGATGGGAAGGACGGGCCGGGCATATTGCTCGGAAACCAACACGGTGATCCCGGTCTCCTTATTAATATCCCTGATTGCCTGCGCAAGTCTTATCTCTATGATCGGGGCAAGGCCCAGGAGGGGTTCGTCAAGGAGCAGAAGCTGAGGCTGAGCCATCAGGGCCCGCCCAATGGCCAACATCTGCTGCTCACCTCCGCTCAGAAATCCGCCTGCTCTTCTCTTCAGTCTCTTCAGTTCAGGAAAAAGAACGAATACATAATCCAGAGTCTTTTTGGCTTGTTCTCTGCTGGCCAGGTATCCACCCATCCTTAAGTTCTCTATGGTACTGCTTTCTGGGAAAATGAGGCGCCTTTCTGGACAGAGTATGATCCCTTTCCTGGCCTTTTCGCTCGGTTCAACCCTCAGAACGTCTTCACCTTTAAATTTGATTACTCCGGTCAGGGTTATCCTCTCTCCTCCTCTCATGGCCTCTTTCTTTTTCACATCAAAGATGATTCCAGAGATGCAAAACATGAGAGAGGATTTGCCAGCACTGTTCGAGCCGAAAACCCCCACGATCTGGCCTTCATTTACTTCAAGGTTCACATTATTGACGGCCACGGCGTTTTCATAAAACAACATCAGATCTTTGACCTGTAGAATGGGGCTCACAGTTCTAATTCCTCCCCCAGATAGGCCCGCCGCACCTTTTCGTCCCGCATCACCTGATCCGGTTTGCCTTCGGCGATCTTTACGCCAAAGTCAATCACCACCACCCTATCGGCTACGCTGAAGAGCTCCCTTAGCCTGTGCTCAATCATTATCAGGGTGACGCCCTTCATTCTGAGCCGATCCACAAGGGGAACCATGCTCGCTATTTCACTCATGCTCAAACCAGAGAATACCTCATCACAAATAATGACCTCGGGCCGAAGAGCTAGGCACCTGGCAAGCTCAAGCCTCTTGAGGTAACCTAGAGGAAGTGCGGACGCGAGTTTGTATGGGACATAGGCATCCCGCTCAAAGCCCACTTCCTCGAGCAAATCTATGGCCACCGCATCTCGGTCCCCCCCTCTGCTCCCTGCAAATCGCCGGGCCCTTGGTGACCAGAGCGGCACGATGAGGCTCTTATATGCCTTCAGACTGGGATATGGCCTCACGATCTGAAAAGTTCGCGTTACCCCAAGCTCTGCAATTTTGTAAGGGGGCAGCCCGGTGAGTTTCTTTTCTCTGAAAAAGATCTCCCCAGCGTCTGGTTTCGTGAAGCCTGTAATGGTGTTCACGATGGTGGTTTTGCCAGCACCATTTGGCCCGATAAGGCCCAGAACTTCCCCTTCCAGCAGATCAAAACCCAGGTCGTTCACCGCCACCACTCCGCCAAAGGACTTCCTAATATTCCTCACCCTAATGAGTGGTTTCTTTTCTTCCGCCATCATGACTAGACCCTTACCCAGTGTTCAAATTGGTGGTATTTGCGGGTCGCCCAATTCAATAGGCCTTCGGGCTTAAAGAGGATAAAGGCTACGAGGACGACACAATAAAGAACGACCCTGAGCTGTCCGAACCCACGAAGTCCCTCTGACAAAGGAGCCAAAATAAAGGCCCCCAGGGCCGGGCCCGCTATGCTCCCGGGCCCGCCCATTATCGCCGCGGCAATGGGCATTATGGTAAAATCCACGGCGAAAAGAGACACGCCAACAAACCCAGAAAAATGCGAGACGTAGGCACCCGCAAAGCAGCCTATCAGCGTTGCCATAAAAAGCGCATATATTTTTACCCGGGTAATATTGACCGCAGAGGCCAGGACCGCCTGATCATTATCCTTTACACCTGCAAAGACAAGCCCGATATCCTCACCACACAGCCTCCTCAGGGCAAAGATGGAGACAAGCACCACCCCCATAATGAGATATACGCCAACCCACGGATTGGGAAAACCTGCAACGGGGCTTAACCCCTCAGTGCCCCTGAAAAGACCGGTTGCCAAAATGATACTCGTGCCCAAGAAGGGGAACATAAATGTGACCACAGCGAAGTAAATGCCCCGTAGTGGCAGGCAAGGAAGCCAAAGCAACGTGCAAATGAATGCGCCTGCCACTGTCCCGATGGGTATGGTCAGAAACACTGGCCAGCCCAGGTAAAAATTCAGTGAACCGGATATGTAGCCACCCACCCCGATCATGAATGCGCCGCCGATGCAAACCAGTCCCACGCGCTCGGTCAGGAAATCAAAAGAGATGGCGAGCAGGGCGTAAACCGCTGCAAAACACAAAACCCTCTGCCAGTAGAGACTTGGCACAACCAAAGGCGCAACGAGCAGCACCAGGACCAATCCTCCTCTGGGCGCCAAAAGGTACCCTATCTCACGCCAGGAGTTAACCGCATACAGGCCCTCTGTTCGTGCCTTTATACCGCGATCAAGCCTCTCTTTGCGTCTTTCTTTATCTAACATCCCTAGACCCTTTCCTCCAGCTCCTTCTGCTTGCCCAAGAGCCCTGAAGGTCTCACAATCAGAATAAAAATAATGAGCCCAAAGATGAGCACATTGTTCCACATGGTTCCACCAAAGGCGGACATAATCGTTGTGCCAAGGCCAAGGACAAGGGCGGCAAGCAGGGTGCCTGCCCAACTGCCCAGCCCCCCGATGACGCATACAGCAATGGCATGGGTCAGCACATGGTACCCTGACTCCACGTTCACATTGCCTAAAGGCATGATAGCTACGGCCGCTATCCCAGCCAGAGCGGAGCCAATGGCTAACGCCACAAGGGCCATGCGATCGGAGTTTATGCCGATCATCAAGGCGGCTCGCTCATGTTGCGCCATGGCTTTGAGGGCCAATCCGATCCTATGATAGTGGGTGAAGAGCCATGTGCAACCGAGAATGAGGACCCCCACTGCGATGATGAGCAAACGATGCATATCTATCATCAGCCAAGATGTGGCAACCACACCGTCATAGAACGGCGGCAGGACATAGCCCGGTCCGATGAACCCCTTAAATCCACCGATGCCCTGCAACCGTAACCCTTCCAGGATGGCCAGGGCGATAGCGAAGGAGACAATAATCTCTGATATGGGCATTCCCCTGACCCGGATCATAATAAATCGGTATATGGCCATGCCGGCAAGGGAAACGATGATGAGGGAAATGATGATGCTCAACCAGAAGGGTAGGCCCGCATTGTTCATGAAGCTCCAGGTGATGAAGCCTGTCACAACATATAGTGCCCCGTGGGCGAAGTTGGGTAGCCTGCTAATCCCGTAAACAAAGGAAAATCCCACGGCCATCAAGAAAAATATCATGCCGTTTACCAATCCATAGACGATCACGTCCATGGCTGCCACCTCCTAAGCCAGACATCCTGCCATAAAGATTCGGCCTTCAGTTGGGTACAAAGGGGGTTTAAAGCTGCAGCGGGGCCTCTGTAATGGCAAGAGCAGACCACATTGAGTGCGCCCAGGGAACTTTACCGGGGACTCTTGAGACCGCTATTCAACTTTGCCCATTATATAATAAGGTAAAGTCTACTCTGTCAACTTGGATCTTTTTGTTGGGGTTATATTCTTAAACTTAGTATACGAAGATTTTCTAAATGAATGTAGATCACAGAATCTATCAAGGGGGAAATAGGGTCGCTAAGAAAGGTCAACAGGGATGAGAGGGCAGTCATGAATATCCCAGTCATCTTTGGCGACGATGTAGTACGTGGCCTCTATCAGGAAGGCATGAGACTTGGATCCCACCATTTGGGAGGTCGGTTTTCTCTCATAGACTTGTTTCTTTGACTCAAGGTCGGAAAGGCTCCCCTCTTCAACCGGTCTTTCAAATCCCATCATGTTTTCAATCAAATAGAATCGCATCTTAAGCTTGACACCAAACGGATTTAACGACGAAGAACCACCCCTCTTACAACCTGGCACCCAGTTTATACCCCTCATGAATCGCTCTGTGCATGAAACGGGGCTGGATTGCATCCCCTATCACATAAAGTTCGTCACAGACATATTCTAGGGATGAGGCCAAGTCCTGCACAGACTTCCTTGGGCCTGCCAAAATGATGGTGCCCGCCTCTATGAGCCGCTGCTTCCCCTTCTCATCCTTTACCAGTAACCCCTTATCCGTCACCGCAACCGCCTTCGTCAGATTCAACACGTTGACACCAAATTCCTTTACCCAGGCCGCGTGACGCCACTTAAACGTCGTGCTCACATCGTAATCAACCCGCTTCTGAGACTCCACCACCCAGACCTTTTTTCCTCTGGAGGCCAAATGCTCTGCCGTGACCAGACCCACCTTGCCACCCCCGATAATGGCCACCGTGTCTGCCGTTTGCACATCTCCCTCCAAGACATCCCAGGCAAAGATCACATTCTCCCTGTCAATGCCCGCAATATCGGGCTTCACGATGTCAGCACCCGTGGCAACCACCCCTATATCCGGCCTCTCCTTTCCGCAGAGCTTTCTGTCCACCTCCACGCCCAGCTTCACCTCGATGCCACTCTTCTTTATCTCGTTTTTATAATACCCTATCAACCGCATGAGGTCTTCACCCCCCTTGATCTCCTTGGCCGCAGAGTTCACCTGCCCCCCTAGGCGATCCCTCTTGTCATAAATCGTCACATCATGCCCCCGTTTGGAGGCGGCAATGGCACACTCCAGCCCCGCAAGACCCCCGCCTATGACCATCACCTTCTTTTTCCGTACGCTGGGTGTAATGTGAAACTCCGGGTCAATCTCATGGCCTAAAACAGGGTTGACCGTGCAGATGTAGGGTTGATTGGCAAAGAGCTTGGCAAGACAGATCATGCAACCGATACAGGGCTTGATCTCCTCCAACCGATCCTCCTCCACCTTGTGTAGAAGTTCTGGGTCGGAAAGGAAGGGTCGGCAGACCTCCCAGAAATCGATCACGCCTTCTGCCAGGGCTTTCTCTGCCAACATCGGATCAGCCAACCGAGGACCAAAGGCCAGGGGCACATTAACTTCCTTCTTGGCCCGCTCTGCCAAATATAGCCAGCCATCTAATGGGATATCCCTGCCAAGGGCCCCTGACCTGGACTCATGCCAGCCAATGACCATGCTGATCATGTCCGCGCCAGCGCCCTCAGCCATCTTCATGAACTCAAGACATTCCTCTTCACTGCTCCCACCATATTCATCCATCAGCTCGGTGCCGTTCAGCCTCACGCAAAGCAGCTTGTCCTCCCCCATCGCCTTCTTCATGGCCTGGATCGTCTCCACCATGAAGCGGCCCCGGTTCTCCACAGACCCTCCATACTCATCCGTCCTTTTGTTGACAAAAGAGGAAAGAAAGGTGGCCAGCAAGTATCCCAGAAAACTGGTGATCTCCACCCCTTCATACCCCGCCTTGATGGCCCGGACGGCCGCATCCGCATGGTCTTCAATGGTTCGCTGAATCTCATCCTTGGTGATCTCCCGCGGAGGCCTGAAATGCTTCAGCGTCTGGGGCGTATCAGAGGATTGAAGACAGTATTCCAAATCAATGCCACCATAGCGGCCCCCATGAAGGATTTGTTGAATGGCAATGGCCCCATCCCGATGAAAAATCTCCGCAACCCTGGCAATATCAGGGATGAACCGATCGTCATTCAGGCATAGCTGCGTCGTATACGCCTTGCCTGCACCGCTCTTATCAGGATGGGCGCCCTGATTGGTGAAAATACCGCATCCCATGCGGGAGATGACCTCGTCACGGGCAAATTCCCGCTCTGTGAGGGAACCATCTGGATTGTTGTAATTGGAAACGCAGCAGGCTGCGTATTTCACACGGTTTTTCGTCTCAAACTTGCCAAACTGGCCTTTGCTGAACATGTGTGGGAACTTCTCTCTGCCTCGACCCATGAAAGCTCTCCTTTTCAATCCTGAACGGCTGCCCTTGATTCTGCTTTGGTGTTGATGTACGGCATTCAAAAGGAAGCATTTTGTATGAACTCTAATGATCTGTCAACCCTCCACACATCCACCCTGACCCACCATCAAGGCATCATCTGCCGTTCGGCAGATGGACGTTTTCCGACAGACTCTTTAGCTTCATAGACCTTGCCGTATAATGCCTTGACCTTTAAGAAAACGTCTGACAAGAAAAATCCCTAAGCACTTGAAAAACCATTATATTTACAGGGCCAGAAGACCTTCCTGTGGAAAAGCAGGGGGATTGGAGAGTTGAAAAAAACATAAGACTAAGACATTATCCTAAAAAAGGTCTGAACGGATTTGGGGGGTTATTTTGTCTAAAACGCACATAGAGCCTGACTGGAAGCAGATCGATCTGAGCCAACTCAAGGGGACCCTGCTCGTGGTGGGTGCGCCCGATGCGGGGAAAAGCACCTTCTCTCGCTATCTCTTTGAGAGCGTCCAAGCCAAATCGGGTCATGCGGCTTACTTGGATGGGGATCCTGGCCAAGGGAGCCTGGGACCGCCAACCACTATGACCCTTGCCTTGGGCGCCCCTAATCGTGAAGAACCGCCGCCTTCCGGCCAGGTCTTTCGGGTCTTTGTGGGTGCCGTCTCCCCCACAGGGCACATGCTTCAGGTGCTCGTGGGTGCAGCCAGGCTGGTTCAGGCCGCCTATGATGCGGGGGCCCAGGTGGTCGTCTACGACACAACCGGCCTTATAGACCCGATCCAAGGCGGCGCCCGTCTCAAGCAATCTAAAGTCGATCTGCTTCGGCCCTCGGTGATTTTTGCGATCCAACACAAAAAGGAGTTGGAGTACCTGTTACGGCCTTTGCGCCACAGCTCTCGCACGCTTGTTTTGGAAATGCGCCCGTCCCTGGCTGCGCAATGGCGAGATCCCCCCGCACGAAGAGCCTATCGTGCCGAGAGATTTGCGCGTTACTTTGCCGATGCGCGGTCACTCACGGTGCACTGGGGCCAGATGGCCGTCTTCCCGGCGGCAGATTTTAGTCTCAACCGTTTGGTGGCCCTGGAAGACAGAGAAGGGTTCGCACTTGGCTTGGGGATCGTGACACAATTTGAACGAAAATCCAGGCAGATGACATTATGGACACCGCTGGAAACCTTGGATAGGATAGATGCCATTCATGTGGGAGACCTGGAGGTGGATCCCCAGACCTTTGAGGATAGACCTATATTTTCATAAATCACCTCATTTGTGCCCATTTTAAGGCCCGGCCAAAAGGAGAAGTATGACACAGCCAGAGACAGGCTATCGGCAGTATCCCGCAGCCATGGTGAATATTACGAACAGGTGCACGCTTAGGTGCAAACACTGTTTCATCTACCGCGATGGAAACCCGAATGATCCACATAAGGAGATGGACACCCCCACAATGATCAGAAAGCTCTCCGAATTACAAGAGCGCCATGCGATAGGGACCATGTTGTGGATGGGCGGTGAGCCTCTCCTGAGGCCGGATGTCCTGAGGGAAGGCGCTAAGCTATTTGAGAGGAACACGGTTACAACCAACGGCACGATTGATTTGATAGATCTGCCTCGTTGCACTTATGTCGTCTCTCTGGATGGTCCACCGGAACTGAACGACGGCATCCGAGGTAAAGGCGCCTTTGGAAAGGTCATGAAAACCCTTTCGCGTGTCCCAGAGGATTTCGAGCCCACCGTTATGTGTCAATGCGTGGGGACCAAGACAAATGAGGACAGTTTAGAAGACCTGGTCGAGTGCCTCCGGTCCACGCGTGCTGAGGGTATGACCTTTTCCTTCTACGTTCCTCCACAAGACGATGAATCGGATCTCACGTGGGGCTCGCTTAAACGGCGTGATGAGGCCGTGTATGAAGTTTTCAGATTAAAGGAAAAATATCCGGACTTTATTTGGAACAACCACCGGAGCCTCGAGCTGACGCTCTCGGAAAACGCCAAACAGGTGACCGAAAATTGTCCTTCCAAAAAGTATGTCTTGCCCCTCTATCTCGAAGGCGACCGATTTGTAACCCCATTTTGCTGTTACGGCAATGACGTGGACTGCGACCTTTGTGGCGCCTGGGTCGTGTTTTATATTGCGGCCAAGCTCGAACAAGGCGTATTTCCCGATAATTTTCCAATTGATAGTTGAAATCGGTCTCGTAGATAGAGTATATTCCAAAAATAGACGCTGCGGGAAACCCCGCGGAAAATTTAAATTCTGGAGTGGATCTTATGGCTCGAAAAGACAAAGGACGCTACGCGAAAAAGCATTCATCAGACCGCAAGATGGATCAGAAAGTGGCTGAGGCCGTGCAAGGCCGCATATCAGCAGAAGGTGAGATATCCTGTGCGGCTGCCTTTAGGATTGTCAGTGATCTGGGGGTTTCGCCCCTTGAGCTGGGTTTCACCATCGATGTTATGGAAATTCCCGTAACCAAATGTCAGTTGGGCCTTTTCGGATATAACCCGCGTAAGGGATTTGTCAAGCCGGCTGAATCCGTATCATCCGGTTTGGAAGATGCCATCCGCCGGGCACTGGTCAATAATCGCCTTTCCTGTGCCGCCGCCTGGGAGATCGCTGAAAAGCTTGGTGTTGGCAAAATGGATGTGACAGCTGCCTGCGAGGCCCTAAAGATCAAGATCTCTTCCTGCCAGTTGGGAACTTTCTAATCACCTCCCAACCGATTCTTATTCCTCTTATTTTTGGGGACCAGATTCTCCCAAAGGGGACAGGTGTGTCAAAGCTTTAGCAAGATGATGGAGACAACGGTCAAGGAAATGCCCAGAATTCTTGAGGGCGTCAGTTTCTCCTTGTAAATCAGGGCAGACAAAATGATGGCGATAATGAAATGCATGCCCGTTAAGGAAGTGATAATTGAAAGCGGTCCCGTCGAGAGTGCTTTAAGATATGAGTAGTAGCCTGCAAAATTGATCACGCCCATCACAAGACCGATAAGCAGCGCATCTTTTGGGTTTTCATTTGCCTCTTCTGTTTGCAGTCTCTTTCTCAATCCGAGAGCGAAAAAGGTGGAAGCCAAATATGAGATGGCAATAAAGGCCATTTTGTTGGTGTACATGGCGGCAAATTTGCTCGAAATGATGGCCGCAGCACCCGCTATGAGGGCAACGAATATGCACAGAAAGCCCCTTTTTCTTCTTCCATAGGACGTGGCATCATCGCCAAAATCCATTGTTAACACTACGATGACCACCATGGCGAGTACGATGCCTATGACCTGATAAATAGATGGACGATCCTTGAAAAAGAGGATGGAAAATATGACCACCAAGACAGCACTCAGCCTGATAATGGGATAGGCTACGCTGGCAGGAATATTCTTTAACGCCTCCATGTGAGTGACTGTGGCCAGGAGAAAAGCGGCGCTATTTACTAGGGCAATAAAGCACAGAAATGGGAGATTTGTGACTGTTTCCTCTAAGAAGAGAAAAAGGATTGAGCTCAAAATAGCCACAGTGGCCATGAAAGAGAAGGTCGTCCAGGCGGTATTGCATCTTTTTTCAGCAGAGACCTTGTACAAGAATCTCTGCATACCCATAAGAAATAAAGAAATAATTGCTAAGGTGTACCAACTTCCAATGAATTCTTCCAAATTGCTAAAACGGCCGCTTCCCTAGTTTTTTCATCTGATTATCCTATACGAATC
>CP070840.1:331254-334282 GCA_020342025.1 Deltaproteobacteria bacterium | reverse complement strand
TGGAAAACATCCATAGGGATGATGTTATGCCAAAGCTGAAGCTGGGATAGCATTGGAAATGCGCCTGTGAATCGAGGATTGCATTCCAGGGGATAGACCTGCTTTTTGTCGCGGCTGATAATGAAATCTATTCCCAGTATCCCCTTATAGCCTATTCCGGCCAAATACTCACCTATCAAACGCGCCTGACGCACGGCGTCAGCCTGCACATGAGATGGCCAGGCGGTTTCACCCCAGGAATGTCCGCAGAAGATACCGTTTTCTGAGATATCCCCGCAATAGGGTAGATCGATGAGCTGTCTCTGGAGGCCGGAGAAGAGGATTCCATGCCTTGTGAGGCAGAGGGCCAGACTGGCTGGTATCCCGTCCATAAATTTATGGATGGCCGTGGTCTCAATTTCTATCCCCCTCCATGTGCCTTGTTTCAGGATTCTTTGAACGCCCTGGTAATCCAATTCGGATTTGACAAAAAAGGTCCCCCTCCCGCCACCTTGTCGTATCTCAGGAAGCTGCACCACAAAATGGGGGTCTATCCTCTGGGCCCAATATTCATAATTAAAGGCCAGTAAATCACTTATAGGATATATGCCCCCAGGGACTCGGTTGAGTTTAACTTGGTTGGCCATCCTGTAGAAAAAGGCCCTATCAGCCACCCGCACCCTTAAGGAAGAGGGATTGGCAAGGAGCACCCATCCTTGGTGCTCAGCCAGTGCCTCCAAATCGGAATAGCTTTGATACAAAAGAAGGTAACGGGGTCCTGTCATCTTTTTGAGAAATTCTCTTACTGTGGGATGGGACAAAAGGCTTTCCGAGGTGAAACCCTTTGCCTCCACAAAATGCCCTACTTTCTCTTCCAGACAGAAGATTTCCGCCCGCTTTCGCAGCAGCGGTAGGTCTAAGGTCCTCCTCAGGGCAATGATATTATAAGGCTGGCAAAAGTAGGCCGGTATGATCCTTGAGTAGGCAGTTATCCCAACACCCGTGATGGTTCCCCCTACAGAATCAAAAAGATTCCTCACATCCGCTAAATCCCTAACAAACATGCCTCGGATTCCGGCCCCTTTTCATCACCAGGTTCTGCGAAAAAGCAGGCCGCATAATGGGAATCCTCTACCGCCTTCAGTGGCGGCACCTCGATGCGACACTTCGTTTGATCCGCCTTACGGCACCGGTAGAAAAAGGGGCAACCCACCCCTTCTGATACTTTCCTCTGAGTATGCAGGAAAGTCTTGTATTCTCTGATCTCTCCACAGTGCCCAAACTTGGGTATGGCATCGATAAGGGCCTGGGTGTAGGGATGTTTTGGGTTCTGTATCACCTCATCGGCTGACCCCAGCTCCATGAGATTACCCTTGTATATAACGCCGACTCGATCACAGAGATATCGAGCCGCAGCAAGGTTGTGGGTGATAAAAAGAATGGTCACCTTGAGTGTATCTCGGAGATTGAGCAATATATTGAAGATTTGGGCGGAATAGGATGCATCCAGCATAGAGGTGGGCTCGTCTGCCACGACAAATTCGGGTCTCAACACCATGGCGCGGGCAATGGCAACTCTCTGTCTCTGCCCGCCGCTCAACTGATGGGGATAACGATAGAGAAATTCTTGAGGAGGAGAAAGCCCTACGGTTTTGAGTGTCTCCATCACCCGCTCAAGGCGCTCAAAACCATCCCCTATCTTGTGGATAATCAAGGGCTCCGCCACACTTTCATAAATGGAGAGTTGTGGATTTAGAGACTGATAGGGATCCTGAAAAATCATCTGCACCTTTCGCCGATATTCTTTCAGCGCCCGTCCCCTTAGCCCGATAATCTCCGTACTGTTCAGGTATATCTCTCCCTCCTTCGGATTCTCCAATCCAACAATCAGGCGCCCCGCCGTCGTCTTGCCGCTCCCACTCTCACCCACAAGACCGAATATTTCCCCTTTGTAAATGGTTAAGGAGATCCGGTTTAGGGCCACCACCTTTTCCCCCCCTGGGCCAAAAAAGGAAGGCCTTGTCTTGTAGATCTTGGAAATATCCCTTAGCTCGAGTACAGTTTTTTTCTCGTTCGCCATAGCAAAAGACTAATCTGCCCTCTATTTTTGCTCCTTTGTGTCCAACACTCCGCCACTGCATTACTCCAGCACTATTTTGTTACTTCAAGCAGAGCCCACAAAGCGCTCTATGGGTGGGTGTAACATCCACCCACTCCGGGGGCCCAATCCTGCATGAATCCCCTGAAGCATGGCAACGGTCGCAGAACCGGCACCCCAGTGGGGGCTCAATAAGGTTAGGCGACTCACCGGGGATGGGCAAGAGTTCTCTCTTTTCGCCTGTCAGTGTGGGATAGGAGGAAATGAGGGCCCTGGTGTAGTAGTGCATGGGATCATCAAAGACCTCTTCCCTGGTACCGTATTCCACCAGCTGGCCACCATACATGATCCCGATCATATCACAGACGTCTGCCACGATGGAGATATCATGGGAAATAAAAATGATGCTGAGATCCAATTCCTTTTGAAGATCCTTGGTCTCCTCCAGGATTTGGTGTTGCACAATGACATCGAGGGCTGTGGTCGGCTCATCTGCGATAATCAACCTGGGGCTACAAGACAGGGCCATGGCGATGATCGCCCTCTGCTTCATCCCGCCACTGTATTGGTGGGGATAATCCCTCATGCGGCTTTCCGCAAGTCCAACGAGCTGAAAAAGCTTTTCCACACGCCGAAGGGCTTCCCCTGTCTTAAGATTTGGATTGTGGGTCAGTATGGCCTCCGCTATCTGGTCCTGGACCCTCTGGACAGGATTCAAGGCGTTCATGGCGGCCTGAAAGATCATGGAGATCTTCCTCCAACGAAACTTCCGCATCTCATCTTCGCTCTTCTCGAGCAGATCTTCTCCCTCAAAAATGATCTGGCCATTTGTTACATGACCGTTGGGGGGCAATAATCCCATCAAGGCCATACCCAGCGTGGTTTTTCCACATCCAGACTCACCCACGAAGCCCAATGATCTTCCTTCATCCAGTGAAAAAGAGACCCCTT
>CP070840.1:326038-331154 GCA_020342025.1 Deltaproteobacteria bacterium | reverse complement strand
TTTCCTGGACAGAACAGGGGCCAGAAGCCGAATGGACAAGTCGAAGGTCTCCTTTATTTGTGTGCCCATAAAAGAGGGGCGCAGGGTGATCGGGGCCCTCAGTGCCGACCGCATCCTTGAAGGATCCTATCCGTTGGAAGAGGATTTGAGGCTCTTGACCATTATCAGCGGTTTGATCGCCCAGAAGGCGGCGTTGCTGGAGAAAATCAACAGGGAAAAGGATGAACTCAGGGACGAAAACCTAAGGCTGAGAAGGGAACTTAGCAAGAGATACAGTTTTAGCAATATCATAGGAAACAGCCGCAAAATGCAGGAAGTTTTCCACCTCATCAACCAGGTAGCCAAGAGCAATGCCTCAGTGCTTCTGCTGGGGGAGAGCGGGACCGGAAAGGAACTGGTTGCCAACGCCATCCATTACAACAGCCTACGAGCGGACAAGCCCTTGGTGAAGGTGAATTGCGCTGCATTACCTGCAAACCTGGTGGAAGCGGAGTTGTTTGGACACGAAAAAGGGGCCTTTACCGGAGCCGATCGCCAGAAAGAGGGGAAATTTGAACTGGCCAACGGAGGGACTATTTTTCTGGATGAAATTGGCGCACTTGCCCTGGAAAGTCAGGGCAAACTGTTGCGGGTCCTGCAGGAGAGGGAACTGGAAAGGCTGGGCGGAACAAAGACTATTAAGGTCAATGTGCGCCTCATCGCCGCAACCAACAAAAACCTTGCCAGTGCCGTTGAGACAGGCACCTTTCGTGAAGATCTATTCTACCGCCTGAACGTATATCCCATCTATCTGCCTGGTTTACGAGAGAGGGAGGCAGATGTGCTTTTGCTGGCCGACTATTTTCTCGAAAAGTACGCACAGGAGTACAGCAAGGACATAAAGCGAATTTCCACCCCCGCGATCGATGCCCTCACACAATATCACTGGCCAGGAAACGTCAGGGAGTTGGAGAACTGCATGGAACGGGCGGTTCTCCTCTGCGATGACCAGGTGATTCACAGCTACCATCTCCCTCCCACACTTCAGACGGCCGAAGATACGGGGACACATCAGTCCCAGTCCCTGAGTGATGCCATTGAGAGATTTGAGCGAGAGTTGCTGATTGACGCATTGAAAAGTACTCGGGGAAACATGAGACAGGCCGCTAAGAATCTGGATACCACCGAACGTATCTTCGGATACAAGGTGAGGAAATATGACATAAACCCGAAGCAGTATAGATAACCCTTCCTATCCAACAAGCCCCCTACCCACCCATTAGTCTTCTTCTGCCCGCCATGGCCTATTGGCGGGTAAACCCGCCAATGTTTCTTACGTGCCCCTTCAGAGGAGCCTGTCCTCGGCGATATCTTGAGATCTAAGCCTTGACACAAGGCGGATTGCGCTTAAATTATACTAGAAGAGTAGGATATATCTCCCCGAAACCATAAGAGAAATAAGAATCCCGATCTATCATTTAAGAGGCCCTCAAAATGCATTCAAACATAGAAGCTCCCCACCCACGGAGAGTGACACTGACTGGTGGGATGTTGACGAAGTTTTTTGATAACATCTTTCCAGGGAAAATCTCTGAGTTAGCCAATGTTAGAGGCTTATCCTACACATTGGTTTACAACCTCGTTAATGGCAGAATTCACTCCCTCTCTGCAAGTGATTACAGAAGGATATTCGGAGAGGACCCACCCTTTCAGGTGCCAAAGAGGGTGGACGGAGATTTCTTCAGGGACATGGTAAGGCTGTGGTTGTTCTTGAATGAGGGGACCACTGAGGCGGAGCTTTATGAGGAGTTCTACAACGGGAAAAAATTCAAGAGGGTGGACTATAGAATCTTCAGCGGTGAGACAAGGACCATTGACCCAAGACTCGAAAGAATCATGGAGAAAAAATTTTTGGATCACGGGTTTGGCAGGTCAGAAATAGAAACAGGGATACAAGAATTGCACCGGATGGGTGAAGAAGAAAGGGTTGATTATGAGGAAATAAGGCCTGCTCTGGACTATCTTGAAGATGCGCTGGAAGTTAATCCCTCCCGTATCCTGAATCAGTGGTCGGCTCGTTATGAATCCGGGGAACTAAGAACTGTGCCAGACAAAATATATGCGTATGCTTTGGGACTGAGGAAGAGAACAGAGGAGGCTGTCAGCTCCGGTTCAAGATTTGCAATTGAGAAACTGAGAGAGGAGATCTACGGCAGAAGAAGAGGATTGACTCTCTACTCCGAGGTGGAGGAAGAATTGGAGTTTTTGAGAAAATATGCCAGGAAGAGTCCAAAAAGATATTTGGGAAGAAGCATCAGTGTTTATAAGAAATCGAAACTAAGAAGGATAGCTTCCTGGAGGGCTGAGAGAATTAAGGATGATTGTGACGACTACATAAAGCGCAGACCCCACCTTTTGCTTCAATTTATCCCCAAATCCCATGCAAAAACCAGGTTAGGGGGACTCCTGTCTGTATTAAGGGTATGTTTGACGAACAAGATGATAGAGGCGGACGACAGAGCATATGAGAAGACCATTCTGACGCCATCCCGCTACAGTAAAGAAGAGTATGAAAAAGAAGAATATGGATATACGATCATGGACAGGGCAGCATTTGCTTTAGGCATGAGCAAAAAGGCATTCGACCTGTTGTTGTGCCAACATAGTGATGTATTCAGAACGATTGGCATATATGACGAAAAATGGTATCTGCCTAATTTATATCTGAAGGAAATCGTAGAAAAAGAAGGCTTTGATTTGCTGGTACTAAAGTACGAATCCTTGGCAAGAAATGGCAAGGGCTCCCGTTGTTTTTAGTCCATTCCTCACCTAAAGCGTTTTAAGATACGCAATCAGTGCTTCCACCTTCTCCTCTGATAGCTCAGGAAACGCGGGCATATTCCTGAAAGGCGTTTTCATCTGCAAACGCACATTGGCCTCATTTACAGGACGGCCGCTCACCGGCAGCTTCTCCATTTTGAAGAGGTCTTTCAAGCCAGGACCAATCTTGTACTCGGCCTTATCTGAATGGTGACAGGCAAAACAACTTTCATTAAAGACGATTGCCCCTTCACTTACGACCCCCTCTTGCGGTTCGGCTTTAGGGGCCCTTTTCCCATACACTAACTCGCCTCCAAAATAGCCGATGCCAATGACGACCAATAGGCAAACCGCATATATGGTCACAATGTTCCTTGACCAGTTTTCGGTCCGAAAGCCCAAGACAATGGCAATGACGAGGAGAACCAGAAGCAGCCCCGCCAGTATGAGCTTCATAGTGATAGGGAAAATCAAATCTCCTGCGAAGCGATGCTGCCAGTCCGCATATCCCAGCACAGCGGTGGGCAGCAGGGCGATAAGGGCCAAAACCATGCAGCGCCACGCAGTTCGAGCCAGACTTTCTCGCCTAAAAAACGTGGCTATCAAGACAAAAATAAATGCGCCCATCACGAGACCCATAACCAGATGGGTCAAAGTGGGATGAAGGGGATGTGTGTAGCCAATTTTTGCCAGTAGCTGATAGAGAGATTCCATGGTGTCTGCGCTCCTTTCTCACTCCACTTTCACTCCTCAGTGGGCCCAACAAAGAGGAAAGTGTCAATGGTGTTCATTCACGGGATTTTTGTCGGGTTCAAATCCAGCAGAGAGCCATCTTTTCAAGCAAATAAGATTACGTAAATTTGAGCAACCAGGCAACCCTTAATCCAAAAAATACAGCAATTCTTCCGTCAAAATACAGTATTCACCCTATTGACCACATCATAATTTATCACAAAAATCGACTTAAAGCCCTTAAAAGCGCCCTTGATAGGCCCAAGAAATTCGAAAGAGGTGCTCCATCAAAAATTAAACCATGAGAAACATGCCTCACCCAGTTCATCATTCCATTTCGTCCTCTGGCCCTATCCATTCACATGCCCAAAAACCCTGTGATCGGAATTCGATTGCTAGCCGGCTGATCATAGGGGCGGGCATGGTTTCCATCCTAATTATCGTTCTCTTTTCGGTGTCAATATCTGCCAAAGCCAAAGAACGGGCCATTGAAAACAAAGTTCTTTCTATAGCAGAAGAGATGGCATCGAGATTTCAGCGGGTGGAGGATTACACCTGCCAGGTGGAAGTGACGTATCACCAGAGCTGGAGGGGTGAGGAGGAAAAGCAGGATCGGTATCGATTCAAATTCTACTTCAAGAGAGAGAAAAAAATCCGAGTCGATTTTGAAGAGCCTTATCCTGGGACAATCGTCCTATACAGCAAAGACAATGAAAAGGCGATAGTGATCCCGTTCAATTATTGGCCTAGATTGAAATTTAACATATCCCACAACCACACCATGCTAAAGACGCCGACAGGACAAAGGCTTGAGCAAACGGACATGGGCTATTTCATCGATTTTGTTCTCCAGAGTCTTCAAAAAGTAGATCAGGCTGATCATCAATTAAAGGAAAGTGAAGAACATATGACCTTCATGCTCCGGGCTCTCGACTATGTCCACTGGAAAAGGGTTGAAAAATATCGAATCGTTATCTCCCAAAAAACCTGGCTACCCGTTCAAATCGAGAGGTACGAGCTGAACGGCACACCCGTGGAAAGCATCCAGATCAGAAACTATTCCATAAATACCCACCTCGATGATCATCTTTTCCGTCCGTGGGAGCAAAAATAGAGAGGGTCCAGACAAAACATAATCCCGTCTCCAAGTTAAAGACCCACCACAAACCTCCCTCACGTTTGGCCCATCAGACTCCCGGATAGAGGTTTCTAGCTAACGCCTCGTTTTTAGCGCAGTCAAGATAACGCTATACTTGGATTTGAATCTTTATTAGCTTAATCCTATCCTCATATTTGCTATGCCCAACCTACCTCCCGAGGCGCGCTTTTTTTTTGCCCTATTTGCGCATACTGAGAACCCCGCCCACCATGCCAAAAGTAACGAAGATGATTCCAACGCCAGCTATTGCAGAAAGCGGCTCGTGCAGGAGCGGAATGGCGGCAAGGGCGGCAGTACCCGGCACAACCGATGTCATCATGGTTGTGACCACAGGCCCTAGAGCCGCCACCGCGCGGGTAAAGGCGAGTAAAGCGACAATGACGGACAGGAATCCTTGAAAGATGCCCTGTAAGAACACCTCGCCCA
>CP070840.1:321867-325938 GCA_020342025.1 Deltaproteobacteria bacterium | reverse complement strand
CCCAGCTTTGTATCACGAGAGACACACTCAAACTCCTCTATATGAATAGAGGTATAAACATCCTCGGTTACCACCCTTTCACTGATAATGATAGAGTCCTCAAAGTTATACCCGCCCCATGACATGAAAGCGACCATGACATTTTGTCCGAGGGCCAGTTCTCCCAGCTCAGTTGCAGGGCCATCTGCGATGATCTCTCCTTTCTTAACCACATCTCCCCGTTTTACAATGGGCTTTTGATTGTAACAGGTATTCTGATTGGATTTCTTATACTTAATGAGTTTATAGATCTCCACTTCATCTTCTTGCTCACCATCCCCACCCGATCTTATGACAATACGCGAGGCATCCACGTCTTCCACAATGCCATTCCTTTTTGCTATCACAGAAACCCCTGCATCCCTGGCCACCACGCTCTCTAGCCCGGTACCGATCAGGGGTGCCTTTGCCTTGAGTAAGGGGACGGCCTGGCGTTGCATATTTGACCCCATTAAGGCCCTGTTCGCATCATCATGCTCCAAAAAAGGTATAAGGGAGGCGGAGACGCTCACCAGCTGATCAGGAGAGACGTCCATATACTTCACTTCCGCCACTGGGGTTTTGCTCGCTTCTCCCTCAATCCGCACTGCGGCATCATCCCTTATGAAATTCCCTCTCTTGTCCAGCGGCGCATTGGCCTGAGCGATAGGATAGTCCCTTTCATCAAGGGCTGACAGGTAGGCTATTTTCTTGGAAACCTTTCCATTTGACGCATGTCTGTAAGGTGTTTCGATAAAACCAAATTCATTAACTCTGGCATAGGTACTCAGAGAGACGATGAGACCAATGTTCGGTCCTTCAGGGGTTTCAATGGGACAAATTCTGCCATAGTGGGTGGGATGCACATCGCGAACCTCAAAACCTGCCCTCTCCCTAGTCAACCCACCTGGTCCAAGCGCACTCAATCTTCGTTTATGGGTTATTTCTGATAGAGGATTGGTCTGATCCATGAATTGAGAAAGCTGACTTGTACCGAAGAACTCCTTGACCACGGCTGAGACAGGTTTAGAGTTGATCAAATCATGGGGCATGAGTGTTTCCACTTCTTGCAGGCTCATTCGCTCTTTAATGGCCCTCTCCATCCTTACCAGGCCTATCCGGTATTGATTTTCAAGCAACTCACCCACGGCCCGCACCCTCCGGTTCCCCAGATTATCTATGTCGTCCACCATCGCTTCAGCATTCTTAAGCCGTATCAATTCTTTGAGGGTGGCAATAATATCCTCCTTCCGAAGGGTCCGATGATCCAGGGGCACATCCAAGTCTAGCCGGTAGTTCAGTTTCAGCCTGCCCACAGGTGAGAGATCGTATGTGGAGAGATTAAAGAAGAGCCCCTGAAAGAAGTTGTTAGCGACCTCCTGTGTGGGCGGGCTACTGGGGCGCATCTTCCTGTAGATTTCAAGGACAGACTCATCACAAGTCTCAATCTTGTCCAGTAACATGGTATTCCGGATGGCGCGGCTAATACCGGGGGCATCTAAAACGAGGCATTCTATTTCCCCGATCCCCTTTTCCTGGATCATCTGCAGCATCTCAGGGGTAAGGGCCGTATTTCCGGGGACCAATACCTCGCCTGTGCCGGGATCCACCAGATCCTCAGCTATGACCCTTCCTTCCAAGTCCTCCACATGAATGGGAATCTGTTTTATGCGGGCCGCTGTGATTTCCTTGTGAAGCCGCTTCGTGTATTTTTCACCCGCCTTGGCCAGGATCTTCTGCGATTTGGGATAAGCAATATCTTTGGTGATCCGCGTTTGGTATAGATTTTCTATCTTCGCCGGGCGAAAGCATCCTTTTTTATGGATAACAATTACTTCAGTCTGAAAGAATTGGGCCAGGATTTCTTTGGGGGAGTAACCGAGGGCCTTCAGGAATGTGGTGGCAGGGAATTTTCGTCTCCTATCAATGCGAACAAACAAGATGTCCTTCGGATCAAACTCAAAATCAAGCCACGAACCCCTGAGGGGTATAATGCGGGCTGAATAGAGAAGCTTACCGCTGGAGTGAGTTTTCCCCCGATCATGATCAAAAAAGACCCCAGGAGACCTGTGGAGCTGGCTGACTATGACCCTCTCGGTGCCATTAATAATAAAGGTCCCTCTTTCGGTCATCATGGGAATTGTCCCAAAATAGATTTCCTGCTCCTTTATGTCCCTAATGCTCTTTGTCCCTTCAGCCCCATCCGTATCAAACACGAGCAAACGTACAGTCAACTTGAGGGGAGCCTCGTAGGTCATACCTTTATTGAGACACTCCTCTTCGCTATATTTGATATCCTCAAAGGTGTATCTGACAAATTCCAAAGAAGAGGTGCCACTGAAATCGCGGATAGGGAAAACACTCCAAAATGCCCCTTGAAGCCCAACCGCGTTCCGCTCCTCGGGGGGGACATCTTTTTGCAGAAACCGCTCATAGGAATTCTTCTGCATCTCGATCAGATTCGGGATATCGATGATCTTATCGATCTTCCCGAAGTTTCTTCTGATGCGGCGGCCGTCATCATCTTTTGATTTCATCTGATCTCCTTATTTTGCTTTAAAATATTCAGGCGCAAAGCTCGGCCCTTGGACACAAGTCAAACCTCTCCACTCTCGAGCCCTTCCTCCCGAGTCCTAAGCCACTAAGCTACTTGATCTCAACGGTCGCACCCGCCTCTTCCAGCTGACCTTTGAGATTCTCTGCCTCGTCCTTTGAGACGCCCTCTTTCACTGCGCCCGGGACACCATCCACCAATGCCTTGGCTTCTTTGAGACCAAGGCCCGTTATGGCACGCACAACTTTGATGACCTGAATTTTCTTGTCCCCAACGGCAGAAAGAACAACATCGAACTCTGTCTTCTCAGGGGCCGCCTCCTGGGCCTGTTGAGCCGGGCCGGGGGCGAAAGCCACGGGAGCTGCCGCAGTGACACCAAACTTGTCTTCAAGCTCCTTCACAAAATCTGAGAGTTCAAGCACGGTCATGTTGGATATGTATTCAATTACATCCTCTTTACTAATATTCGCTGCCATATCTATTTTATAACCTCCTTAGAATCTTATTTATTTTGATGGATTACTCATCTTTGGCGTTTCCATTTTCTTTTCTGGCTTCAATCGCCTTTAGGACGTTGAGAAAATTGACGAGGAGGCCATTCAAAACCCTCACAAGTGAGGTGGGAACCTCCTGCATGGCTGACAACACCTGGGAGAGGAGCTCCTCACGGCCTGGCAATTCTGCCAGTCTCTTGATGGCCTCCAAATCCATGGTTTTGCCAGACATCTGTCCTATCCTTATATCCAGCTTTTTATTATCCTTGCTAAAATCCACAAGGACTTTGGCTGGGGCTACGATGTCATCGTAGGTGATGGCAAGGCCACATGGTCCTTCAAAGTGCTCTTTCAGGGATTCGGACTCTGTATCCTGGCAGGCCAGTTTCATAAGCCGGTTTTTTACCACTTGAAATTCGTTCCCGATATCCTTGAGTTCCTTCCTGAGCTTATTAATGGCCTCCACACGAAGACCCTGATAGTCCACTATAAAGGTCGCCTTTGCCCTTGTGAGCCGATCCTTCATATCGGCTACAAAAATTTCTTTCTCTTTTCTTTCCAAAAACCAATCACCCCCTCTCTGACAAAGAAGATATCAGGCGCCAAAGTCAAGGGGTGCCTCCTTACAGAAGAACCTTCATGGATAGTCTCGGCAGGCCTGAAAATCGTTTAAGCCCTTGACGACTGTGATCCTTTCTCGGGGCTTTCAGTCGTTGAGGCGCCCACTGTCTTTGACTTTCATTAGAGCTATGTTGCAGAGGTTTTTTCTTTTTCCGCTTTCTTAGCTCCTTTAACCATATCTAGAAATCTGGAACTCTGACCCTATAAGGGCATCCGACAGAATCAGACAGATCCGGGATGCCTGAGGATAAAAGCCCACTTGCTAGCTGAGTAATTCTTTCACATATGCTGGATCCACCTTAATACCAGGACCCATGGTCGTAGAGATGGCTATGCTTCTTAGATAGGTGCCTTTACTCGCAGGAGGTTTTAATCTAAGGATTG
>CP070840.1:318012-321767 GCA_020342025.1 Deltaproteobacteria bacterium | reverse complement strand
CGCCGCCGCTGATATAGCCCGCCAGGATTTTTTTTCGATCTTTGAGCCTGGGGAAGTAGGTGTAGACTATGTTCAGGTCTTTTTTGAGCCGGCTGCGCCGTTTGGTGGTGTGCCCGCCGGCAACCAGGTTTTCCTCCACAGTCAGATCCTCAAAGACCCTTCTGCCCTCCATGACCTGGAAGATCCCCATACGGACGATCTCTTCAGGGTATTTTTTGTCAATACGGTTGCCCATAAACGTTATTTGTCCGTCTGTCACCTCCCCATCTTCCGATTTCAACAATCCTGAAATGGCCTTTAAGGTGCTAGTTTTGCCCGCACCATTATTGCCCAGGATGGTTACAATCTGCCCCTTTTCCACCTTGAGGGACATACCTTTTAGAACCAGGATCACGTTGTGATAGATGACTTCGATATTGTTGACGTTGAGTAGCGGTTCCATCTGCGACTTATGCCCCGAGCCGGGAGTAGGTGCGGTCTTCCTCCCCCAGATAGGCCTTGATGACCAGTTCATTGTACCGGATTTCTTCGGGTTCGCCTTCGGCGATCTTCTGGCCGAAATCTAGGACACAGATCCTGTCTGAGATATCCATGACCACCCCCATGTCATGCTCGATCAAAATAATGGTGATACCCCATTCTTCGTTGATGTCCAGTATAAAACGGGCCATGTCCTCTGTCTCTTCCAGATTCATCCCTGTGGCAGGCTCATCCAGAAGGAGAATCTTAGGTTTCATGGCGAGGGCCCTTCCAAGTTCCACGCGCTTTTGCAGCCCGTACGGGAGGGTGTGGACGGTTTTTTTTCTTATATGTTCGATCTCCAGAAGGTCAACAATCCTCTCCTCTATCCACTTCCTGAAAGCCATCTCTTCATTCTTACTCTTGCCATAATATATGCCGCCTGCTAGAAAACCGGATCTTAAATAAACATGTCCCCCCAGTTTGATGTTGTCCAGGACACTCATGTGGCCAAAGAGTTCTACATTCTGAAATGTGCGGGCAATCCCCAACGATGCGATCCTGTGGGCCTTTAGATTGGAGATGTCCTGACCTTCAAAGAAAATCTTTCCTTTTTCCGGATGATAAAAACGATTAATACAATTGAGCAGGCAAGTCTTCCCTGCACCATTGGGCCCAATGATAGAAAAGATTTCACCTTTTCTGACCCCGATGCTCACTCCATTGAGGGCCGCCAGTAAGCCGAACCTGAGGAAAACTTCCTCTACCCTGAGTTGATAATTGTCCTTGTGCTCCACGATTCCGTTTTACTCCAATGGTTCTACCTGCTTGATCTTCACAAGGGTTTTCATGCGAAATCCCTTGCCATCCCGGTAGCGAATATCCGCCTCCACTTCAATCTCTCCCCGGTCTCCGTAAAGGGCTTCGACCAGGTCTTGATATCTCTCCGCGACAAATCTCCTCCTTACCTTCCTTATCCTGGTCAACTCATCGTCGTCTGCATCCAGTTCCTTGTATAAAAGGACAAATCTCTTGATTTTGGCGACCTTGGGCAGGGACTCATTGGTCTTGGCTACCTCCTTCGCAATGAGTTCATAGACCTCCTCTTTCTGGGAAAGGTCCGTAAAGGTCGTATAGGGGATCTGATTGTTCTCCGCCCACTTGCCCACGTTCCCCATGTCAATGGCGATCATGGCTGCTATAAAGGGCTTTTCCTTTCCTACCACTACGGCATCCATGATGAGGGGGCTGAATCTCAATTTGTTCTCTATGAGTTGGGGTGAAAATTTGCTTCCATCGATCAGCTTCATAACGTCGGCCATGCGATCAATGATAATGATGTGCCCGTCCTCTTCAATGAGGGCCGCATCCCCTGAATGGAACCATCCATCCCGAACTGCCTTCGCTGTAGCCTCTGGATCTTTGTAGTAACCTTTGAAGATGGTGTCCCCTTTAGATAAGAGCTCTCCTGAATCGGAGACTCTGAACTCCAGCCCCGGCAGGGGTTTGCCAACCGTATCCAGACGGATGTCTTCGGTCCGATGAATAATAGAAGCGGCCGTCTGTTCGGTCATTCCATAGGCCTGCTTGATATTAATGTCCAGGGCCTGAAACATTTTGAAGATTTCCGGCCCAAGGGGCGCACCCCCCGTATATACATGATGAAGACGGGTCAGACCAAAGTAATTCTTGAGAGATCTGAATAGCATAAAATAAGCGATCCAGTTCAGGAGTCTCCAGTGGAAATGCGGCTTTTTTTTCTTTAGTTTGAAATCGGCCATTTTATAGCCTACAGACAGAAATATCCGGAACACCAACCTCTTAATCCAGGCTGAATCCTGGATTTTTACCTGAATTTCAGAACACATCTTTTCCCAAATCCTGGGCGGTGCGAGCAGGATGTGGGGGCCGATTTCGCGGATGTTTTCCTGGACGGTTTCCACCTTCTCTGGAAAATTCACCGTGAAGGCCTTATACAATGGCCAGTAGACACCGAATTCCTGTTCACCAATCCAGGGAAGGGGAAGAAAAGAGACATATTCGAAGTATTCAAAGGCAGGATCCACCAGGTCCTGGGCCTTGGCCACGCTGACCATATTCTTGTGGGTGATCATGCTCCCCTTCGGGAGTCCAGTGGTGCCCGAGGTGTAATTGATCATGCCGACATCATCCGAAGAGACCTTTTCGATCATCTCTTCAAAAAGATTGGGTTCTTTGTCAGCCAGCTCTTGGCCCATTTTCTGAACTTCTTTGAAAAATATCAGGACCGGGTCATCATAGTGCCGCAGGCCCTTGGGATCATCGACAATGACCTTAATCAGTTTGGGGCACCTTTCCTTAATGTTAAGGATCTTATCTGCCTGCTCTTGGTCGCCGGAAACCACGAAGGTTGAATCTGAGTGGTTAATGATGTATTCCACTTGCTCCAAATGACTGTCCGGGTAGATCCCCACAATGGCCCCTCCCAGGGATTGAACACCCAGTTCAGCGTAGAGGCCTTCAGGCCTGTTGTCTCCCAGGTATGAGAGACTGTCGCCCCGCCTGAAACCCAAGCAGTGAAGCCCGAGAGCAAAATCCCGCACTTTTTCATAATAGCCCTTCCAGGTGATCGACTGCCAGATACCAAACTCCTTCTCTCGAATGGCCACCTTGCTGTCACCATATCGAAGTGCGTTTCTCCGCAAAAGGGCTGGTATCGTTTCTTCAGCCATGGCGTTGCTGATTTCTCCTTGCTTTATTGCCCCTCAGGGCACAAAAGAGCCCTGGATCGGCATTCCACACGGACGCCGATCCAGCCGGTCAAAATAACGATGGTTTCCTCAAGGGCTAGTCTAAATAGATCCAGTCCGATATAGGCACAAAGACCTTCTTGTTAACATCAGCCTGCCAGACTTTGGCCACTGGGATCTTGTTGTTCTTAAAGGTCACTGGCGCTATGAGGTCGCCTGTATTCCAGTTTTTGAGCGATGCAAGCGCTTCGCTAAGTCCTTCCCTGTTCAACTTTCCGGCGCGGTCTGCACGCTTCAGACACTCCGCGAAGATCATTCCGGTAAACCACCCTTGTGTGTAGTAGGAAGAGCGGTGTTCTACTTTTGGATGGTGCTTCGCGTTGAAGGTCTTCATCTCACGAATGGCAGGCACATCATACCAGTAATAGGTATACTGCATCACCCCCGTGAACCCTTCGGCCAAGGGACCCAGTTTGTCAAGGACCATCTTTCCCATTCCCCAAAACGTGGCCATGGGAACCACCTTGACTCCCATGTCCTTGCACCCTTTCAGCAGGGCAGGAACGG
>CP070840.1:312359-317912 GCA_020342025.1 Deltaproteobacteria bacterium | reverse complement strand
TCCATTTATGGGTTTGGTCTCGGTGAGGTGGAGATGCCTCCAAAAGTGGAGGTGGATACTGAAAAGCTTCTCGAAAAATTTCATAGCGGCTTCGACCAGTATACGGAAGTATGGGAGCAAGTGCTCTCTAAGGATGTATACAAGAAGCTCTTAGAGATAAAAGATATGAAGGACAGGGTATTTACCTTCCCAACTGATCTATGGGCAAGGATACTGTATGACTTAACCATAGGATACCGAGACGCTTTATGTGACTTGGATCTGATGATGGACTCCCTTATTCCCCTCTATTTTGGAAGAACTTTCTCATTCGTAAAGAGGACTAAACGGATGTCTACGCGCCAGGCAGAAGACGCCATTGAAGAGGATTGCATGACCTTTGAAATGACCAAACCCTATCTCGTGCAACGATGGAAAAAAAAGTAGTACGTCATTGGCCACGGGTCATTTGTATCTCGGCAGAGAATCAGGGCCTAGGGGGTCAGCCTAGCTCAAGCCCCATAGGCGCTATCAGGACGATGCTACGGCCCTTTTCGAAAGGCCGTATCTCAAAAAAATTCCACCGGGCCACGCAGTGACCCAATATTTTGAGGTTTACCCTCTGCGCGCCTGGGAGTCTCCCCTTATTTTGCTAAACCGCAAAATATTGGGCCACCACCCACTCACACAGTAGATGCGGCCTTGAGAAAATGGGCGTGGCATCGGAACGGCACCGCTCCTTCACCTGCCCGACCAAATTCTTTCCTCATAACCTTCTCTTTAATCCATCCGTATCACGCCCTATCCCCTCGCTTTTGTCCTATGATAGGCCGCTCTTCACCCCTTAACACCTCCCAAGGACCATTCGCTCAAATCCAATTTTACACCATATATTGTGTTTTTTCTTGACTTCGACCGCAATCTGTTGTATTAGCGGCCACAATTATTGTGTCTTCATCTCTCATCTACCCGTAACATCTCACGGCTTTCATGGAGAGTGTAAAGCCAAAGCTCAAAAAGGCGAGATCTTTGAAAAATGTTCAATTTTGTTCAAGGTCAAGGAAGGCGAAGATTTTAACCGCAGGAATACACGATAAGTATTTCGAGGATTAAAATCTGAGTCTGACACAGAGATTGGGCGAAAGGGAGCGTTTTTCAAAGGTCTCAGAGGAGATATCCATGGATCGTAGGAACTTCTTGTTGAAAAGTACCTCCTTTCTGTTGGGAAGTCTCTTTGGGCTCAATGCCTTCTCCAAGGCCCTTGCCTTTCAAGAGGCTGAAAACAGTTCCCCCTCTCAACCCCACATTGCATTGATCATTGACGATATAGGCGTGGCCTATTGCCACGCTAGACCGTTTTTGGAACTTGGCATTCCCATGACCTTTGCCATTCTGCCGCGACTTCCGAAAACCCACAACTTGGCTCTCGAGATTCATAACCAAGGCCATGAAATCATGCTGCACCAGCCCATGGAACCTTTTCAATCTGATATTGACCCGGGGCCTGGTGCCCTTTATGTGGGTGATGGGATAAATAGGATTGCCGAAACAATGGAGGAAAATATTTCCGATGTGCCTTTTGCGGTAGGGGTCAATAATCATATGGGTTCCAGGTTTACGACTTGCCAAAGGGAGATGCGTGAAGTCCTTGAAGTCATAAAAAGTAAAGAACTCTTCTTCCTGGACAGCCTCACCACAAACCGTTCCAAAGGGTATGGGACGGCTAAAAGGCTCGAGATCACAACAGCCCGAAGGGATATCTTCTTAGACCACCGACTTGAAGAATCAGCCATCCTTTCCCAGCTCCATAGACTGAAAAGAATTGCCCTGAAATACGGGCGTGGCATCGGGATTGGCCATCCATTTCCCGAGACAGCAAGGGCACTCAAGGTCTTTCTGAGCGATAATTACCCTCCTGATCTCTCCTTTGTGCACATGTCCCAAGTTATGTAACCTGACATTTCGAGCTGTCCCAAGAACCTCTCAAAGAAAGATTTTAAGGTCATTGCGAGGAGTCCCTGATGGCTTTTTCAGGGACGACGCGGCAATCCCATTGTTTTCTGGCGAAGTCGTGATGACTCTCGAACATGATCCTTTCGGCCGTGAGCCCTTCGATGAACTCAGGATTTCGAGTCGAGTCCAGAAACTCAAGGCCGAACGGCTTCGCTCAGTTTGCCCTTACCCCAACCTCGGACTTGAATCGGTTTCACAATTTTTGTAAGTTATTCCCCATGACTTCCAACTATGGAAAAATCATAAAGGACAATCTCACAAGGATTTATGCAAATCCGCCGGAAGAACTGGAGAAGGCGCTTCTTGCAGAAAGGGAAGACAACGTATTTCTCTTCAGGGCCTTTGGCCAGGATTGCTCTCTGGGGCCAGAGAAAATAACCTTGGATGGGACAGAAGAAAGAGGTCCCAAAGGTCTCATAGTGTCCCTTTATGCAACCCATATCAACCAAGAAAAGATCCAACTCGAGCCCTTTCAAGCATTCAAGGACTTCCCTGGCAGCATGCCCTATCATGGCGCCTTCTCTGCCAACAGCGAACAGGTCCTGGTGCCCCATGTGACACAAATAAGAGAGGGGCAAAACGTCATTATGGGTGCATTTTCAGGGGAAATGGGTCCGGAGGGCTTGGCGGGCGATTTTTCCTTTGTGTTATACCCTTTGCCGAAAATTGCGCTTTGCTATATTTTCTACCTGCCTGACGAGGAGTTTGCAGCCTCTGTGACCTGCCTTTTCTCTCACAATGCCCTCTCTTTCATGCCTCTGGACGGGCTCGCCGACGTGGCCGAATACACCTCAAAGGCGATAATCCAATTGCTCAAAGGAACCCCCTGATGTCAGAAGACTGAAAAGACCTGCGCTTTTCCTCTAGAAATAAACTTTAGGCACTTTAGACACTTTAGTTCACTTTAGGCACTCAAGATCACTTTAGGCACTTTTACATGATCCTCTCCACCAACCAGCCATACTTCTCGCCTTTTCCTGGTTTTTTCTACAAGGCCCATCACTCTGATATCTTCGTTATATTAGATGAAGTCCAATTTCCTCTGGGGACCACTTGGCTCAGCAGGAATCGCTTCAAAAATGATCAGGGGACCTTGTGGATGACGGTGCCCGTGTGGAAAAAAGGCCTGGGGCTACAAAGAATTAATGAAGTGAAGATCTGCCATGAGGGTCGATGGGTCAAGAAACATCTGGAGAGCCTGAAGAGTGCCTATGGCAAGGCCCCATACTTCAGGGATCATCTTGATTTTGTGGAGGGCATGTTCTCCTCAAGGATTGAAAAACTGATGGACCTGAACATGGAGATCATCAGTTACCTGATGGACCAGTTGCACATGGAGACGAAGTTGGTCTTGCTTTCCGAACTAGGCATTGAGGCAAGGGGAGATCAACTGCTCATTGAGATCTGCAAAAAGCTTGGGGCCTCGCATTTCCTGGCCCAGCATGCAACAAAGAAATATCTCAACGAAGATCTTTTCCAGGAGGCAGGAATCGAGCTCAAGTATTTCAAGCTCCCATCTTTGATCTACCCACAGCTCTGGGGCAGTTTCATCCCTAACCTCTCCACCTTCGACATTCTCTTCAACTGCGGACCCAAAGCCCGCGATATCTTGATCGAAGGCTGACCTCCCTATTTTGTGTGGTACTGGAATATTGCCTGTTCTGCTGCTATAATGCCGCCCTTAAACAGCTATTCTGAATCTATCACGCGCTATTGCAGGGGGAAATTAATGGCCGAAAGCAGAGTTTACGATTTCATCATTATCGGTTCTGGTTTTGGGGGCAGCGTCAGTGCCTTGAGACTGGCCGAGAAGGGATACACGGTGGCGGTTATCGAAGCCGGAAAGCGTTACCGCACCCAGGAATTCGCCAAAAGCAACTGGAATATCTTCAAGTACCTGTGGTTCCCGCCGCTGCGTTGCTTCGGTATTCTTCGCATTACCCTCCTTTCGGACGTGATGATATTAAGTGGTACAGGCGTAGGCGGTGGGAGTCTTGGTTATGCCAACGTTCTTCTGGAACCACCTGATACATTCTTTAGAGACCCCCAATGGGCGGAAATGGAAGACTGGAAAGCAATCCTCGCCCCACACTACCAGACGGCAAAAAAGATCCTGGGGGTCACGCGCAGCGAGAACTTATACCCAGCCGACGAGCTGCTCCGCGAAGTAGCCCAAGACATGGGCCGGGGTCATACCTTCCGCCTCCAGGATGTGGGCGTATTTTTTGGCGAGCCAGAGAAAACGGTGCCCGATCCTTACTTTGACGGCCAGGGGCCGGACCGCGCGGGATGTAACTACTGCGGCGGATGCTTGGTGGGCTGCCGCTACAATGCAAAAAATACGCTGGATAAGAACTACCTCTACCTGGCTGAGAAGCTGGGAGTGACGGTCTTTCCGGAGACAAAGGCGACACTGATCCACGAACGTCCTAGCGGTGGATACCAAGTAGATACCGTGAGTTCTACTTCATTATTTTCCAAACGCCGTCGAACTTTTGAATCACAGAACTTGGTCCTGTCAGCGGGCGCTTTGGGTACGGTGAATCTGCTTCTCAATTGTCGTGAGCACGGGACCATGACTCGGCTTTCACCGATGCTTGCTGCAAGGGTCCGTACGAATAGCGAGGCCCTTACGGGGGTCATCGCGAAGAACGACGATATAGACTACTCGAAAGGGATCGCCATTACATCAAGTATCTATCCCGACGAGGTAACCCACGTGGAGCCTGTTCGCTATCCCAGGGGCTCGGACCTGATGGGCTTTTTGTCCACCCTTTTGACGGACGGTGAGAATCCTCACAATCGACCGTTTAAATGGCTTTGGAACATCATCCGCCATCCATTAACCTCCTTGCGTCTTCTTGTGCCATTTGGCTGGGCACGGCGCACGATCATCCTTTTAGTCATGCAGACCTTGGACAATAGCATGAAACTCCGTCACAAACGGCGGTGGTGGTGGCCATTTTCTCGCTTACTCAGCTCTGAGCAAGAGCAGGGGAGGGCCAAAGTACCCGCATATATTCCACAAGCGCAGGCCGTAACTAAAGCGTTAGCCAAAAAAACGGGCGGTATTCCGGGAAACGCCATCAACGAAGTTCTTCTGAATAAAGGCCTATCGGCGCACATTTTAGGCGGCTGCGTGATTGGACCAAGCTCAGACTCAGGTGTCATTGATGGGCAGAACAGGGTCTACGGTTACAAGGGGATGTACGTGGTGGATGGCTCAATGATACCTGCCAATTTGGGGGTAAATCCGAGCCTTACCATTACAGCAATGGCCGAGCATGCCATGAGCCATATTCCGCCTAAACAAGGGGGCGGATAGGAAACTACTTCCTCATTTTAAGTTTTATTTCCTTATTCTCCTCTTCAATCTCATATTCCTTAAATTCCGTGGCAGCGATCATTGCCTCAATCTCTTCTCGATGATAGGTGTAAGGCGGATTAACTCGTAAATACAGCTTAAAAAGAACATATGAAAGCTTTTCTAAAACATTTAAGGAGGCCTTCCATTTTTCCTTATCCATTTGAGATGAGACACGTGCCGGGTCATATATCCAC
>CP070840.1:302795-312259 GCA_020342025.1 Deltaproteobacteria bacterium | reverse complement strand
TTCCGTTCGGTATTTCGTGATCAAGAGTTCGGACGGCGTGCTCCGGGCCGCCTTTGATGCCTGTGACGTCTGCTGGTACTCCGGGAAAGGATATTACCAGGATGGAGATTACATGGTGTGCAGAAACTGCGGAAAGCGTTTCGCCTCGGTCAAGGTCAACGAGGTGAGAGGGGGCTGCAACCCGGCTCCCTTGGAGCGACAGGTCGTGGGGGAGAACCTTGTGATCCAGGTGAAGGCGATCCTTGAAGGCAAAAAATATTTTGATTTTTCAAAGAGGAGCTGAAGATGAAGCTTATTGACATATCCTTAAGTAACCTTAGACGCCGTAAGGCAAAGGCCTGCTTTATCCTCGTCGGGCTTCTCATCGGGGTCTCCGCTGTGGTTGGGTTCATTAGCCTTGTGGATGCCTTGACAAGGGACATCAACCACAAACTGGAGAAGTACGGCGCTAACATCATGATCGTCCCTAAGACGGAAAATCTCGGCCTCAGCTACGGCGGGCTCTCTCTGGGAGGGTTCTCCTTTGAGATGCAGGAGATCCGTCAGGACGACCTCAAAAAGATCCATTCCATCAAGAATGCCGCAAACGTGGCGGCTTTAGGCCCCATGGTTCTGGGTGCCATAGAGGTGGTTGGGCGCAAGGTCCTGTTGGCAGGGGTGGATCTCAATGTCTCCCACGTCCTCCGCCCGTGGGGGAAAGTGAAGGGGAAAAGCACTTATGAGAACGGGGTCCTTGCAGGGGCTGAGGCGGCAAGCATACTCGGCCTCGAACCCGGGTCGACCCTGGAGGTGAACGGCAGAAAACTGGTTGTTTCGGGAATACTGGAACCCACGGGATCCCAGGACGACCACATCCTTTTTACCCAGCTTTCAACGGCCCAGGCGATTCTTGGAAAGGTGGGCCGTGTCTCTATGGCTGAAGTGGCGGCCCTCTGCGCGAACTGTCCCATCGAGGAGATGGTGAGACAGATCTCCGAAGCCCTTCCCGCCGCCAAAGTGATGGCCATCAAGCAGGTGGTTAAAGGGAGGATGGAGACGCTGGGGCACTTCCACAAGTTTTCTTATGGCTTGTCCTTACTTGTTGTCTTGATCGGAGGGATGGTGGTCCTCGTGACCATGATGGGCAGTGTGAGAGAGAGGACCGCCGAGTTCGGGATCTTTCGGGCTATTGGGTTTCGGAAGGGCCATGTCATTCGCATGGTGCTCTTCGAGGCGGGCCTTATTTCTGCGATAGCCGGTATAGTTGGCTATCTCATCGGGTTGGGGATGACAAAACTCGCCATTCCCTTTTTCACGGGAAGCGTTGATATTAGCGTTCCTTTCGACCCGGTCGTGGCAGTGAGCGTCTTCATCCTGGCCGTGACCCTTGGGCTTGTCTCGAGCGTCTATCCTGCCTTCCTGGCCGGGAATTTGGACCCCAACGAGGCCCTCAGGGCCCTATAGGAGGTATGTGACATGGTTTATATTGAAGCTAATCATCTGGTGAAGAAATACGGAGAGGGCGAAGCGGCGTTTGTGGCCGTAAAAGGCATGGACTTTGAAATCGATCAAGGAGAATTTGTTGCCGTCATGGGAGAGTCGGGCTCGGGAAAATCGACCCTTCTCACCATGATGGGAGCCTTGAATTCCCCCACAAGTGGAACCTACCGGGTGGACGGCATCGACGTCTATGGCCTGACGCAGGATCAGAGGGCCGAATTTCGGAGAGAGTACCTGGGGTTCATTTTCCAGAGCTTTCACCTGATTCCCTACCTGACCGTGATGGAAAACGTGCTGCTCCCCTTTGCCACGGTAAAGATGAAAAGTTCGGAAAAGCGTGATATGGCGCACAACGCTCTCAAACATGTGGGACTCTCTGGAAAGGAAAAACGTCTTCCCAGTGAAATTTCTGGGGGTGAGCAGGAGCGAGTCGCCATTGCAAGGGCCATTGTAAATGAGCCCACCATGCTCCTGGCAGATGAACCCACGGGGAACCTGGACACCAAGACCAGCCGCTCCATCATGGACCTTTTTCTCTCCCTGAACGGCGATGGCATGACCATCGTCATGGTGACACACAGCGAAGAGAGCGCAAAGTTTGCCCGAAGGATCCTTCGCGTCTCGGACGGTCTCTTGGTGGGGGAAGACAGGAGCATGGAACAGGGGGGTCCCCAGACCCAACTAAGAAATGTGGATCTGAGAAAAGTGGCCTATCAGGGCTGATAGCTCGACGGGGGTTTTCGCTCTTGGGCGGGTCACGCCTTGGCCGTCTCTTGTGAAACGGTGAGGAGTGAATCGTTCGTGGTAACAACAAGACATCCAATCCATTGAAAGGGGGAAAAGACATGAAAAGTTTGAAATCTCTGTTTACTGGTAAAATGCTAATCTTTGTATTTCTGCTCTTCTGTGTGATTGCAGCGGCTGTATCGTTCGCATATAAATCTTCCTCGACGGTGGTCCAACCGCAGGTTGTCACCAAAGGTCAGGAAACACCTGCACCTGCTGATATGAACGAAGACTTGTCAAAGCTGGTTCTCAACGTGCAGGGCATGTCTTGCTCAGGCTGTATTGCCACCATAAAGGGGGCCGTATCCGACATCCGGGGCATAAAGGACACCCTCGTGGATATAGGAAGCGGTAAGGTGGAAATCTATTACGACAACAAAGGGCTCAAGGATGTCAGCCGTGTTGCAGAGGCCATTACCGCCAGTGGCTATCCTGCGGGGATCCAGAGGATCCTTTCACCTGAGGAGATGAGAAAGGAGAGAGCCCTGGCCGAAGCAAAGGCGCAATACTACATCGCATCCGTTGGAGGGTATGAGATTGCCCGGACCGATTTTGAGACAGAATTGGCCATAGCAATGAAGAAGTACTCAAAAATTTACGGGAACAATCTGTTTGAGAGCCCTCAGGGCGAGGCGCTCCTGAACAACCTGCGGGCCCAGGTCGTTTCAAGATTGATCGATGAAGGGGTCTTTATGCAGGAGATAAGCAAAACCAGATTCAGGGTGGATCCCGTGGCATTGGAAAATGACTTGAACACTTTTTTGCGGGATCACGGCAAGAATTTTGAGGAATTCAAATCGTCTCTCATTGAAGCCGGAATCGATCCAAACTATTTCAGGAAGAAATTCGAAACCAAGATCCAAATCAACAGATACATGAATGAAAGGATCCTTGCAGACGCGTCCAATGATTTTGAAAGGCAGTCCCTCTTTAAAGCCTGGTTTTCAAATGCGAAAAGTCTGGCCGAAGTGGTTTACTACGATAAGCGCCTCGAACGCCTTGTTCAAAGCCTTAGCGCTTCAAGAAGTTGCGGTGGTTCGAGCTAACGGACGTTTCCCTTCAAACGCCTTTGCCAAAGGGGCAGTGGGGATAGGTGCACTCAGGGCAATCTTTACACAGACCGCCATGGCCGAGAAAGGCGAGCTCTTTCTTACCAACTCGTTCTCCTGCCAGAATCCGAGGCAGTATCAGATCGAGGGCTGTTATTCGGTGATAGAGACCACAGGCCGGCACACCAAGAAGAGGCACTTCACCCACATAGGCCACTAGAAACATAGCGCCTGGAAGCGTTGCGGCACCATAATGGAGTTCGGAGGCGCCTGCAAAACGAATAGCATGACGAGTCACATCATCGGGGTCCACACTCATCCCCCCACTGAGCAGAAGGAGATGGCAACCTTTTTTCAGGTGGGAACGGATTGCTTGACTGATGAGCTCAGGATCATCCGGGGCAAATGCTACTCCAACCACTTTGGAACCCAAAGCTACTACCTTCTCAGTGAGAATAGGGGCGAAACGATCCTCAATGAGACCATGATAGACCTCATTCCCTGTGATCACCAGGCCCACTCGCGCCCGGCGAAGGGGCTGCACGGACAGCACGGCTCCGCTCTGGCCAGCTATGGCAGCGGCCCGTTCTATGGGAGCCCGTTTCATGACCAAAGGAATGGCACGGGTAGCGGCCACCAACTCTCCCTCTTTTACGAGCGTATGGTTGTGGAGGGTGGCACACATCACCTCCTCGACCATATTGATGGCGGCGAGGGCGGCTGTGTTTACCTCAAGCAAACCATCTCGACCCGCCAGCAAGCCAATTTTCCCCTCCCTTGGCTCGTCCTTCCAGACGATACCTTCTCCAGCGAGGGCCTCGGCCAGAATGCAGGCCGCCTCGTTCTCGTGAATTTCATCATCCTCGAGGTCTATCACATAAAGGTGGTTCTTCCCGAGGCGTTGAAGTCGGCATAGGTCCTCCTCACACACGGTATGGCCCTTGCGAAAAGCCGGTCCCTTAAACTCTCCAGGACGAATCTCTGTGATGTCGTGCGCCAATTTACTACCCACAGCCGCTTTTAGTTCTATCGTCTTGAGCATTATCCTAACTCCTTCATATATACAAAGTCATTGCGCGCTATCAGGCTCCACTTAAGGAACATTCCGTTTACAGGACCTTTTCGTTCTTGCTACCTCTGAGGTTAGCGTGAGACCTTATGTTAAATTTAACCTAGCAGAAATCAAAAAAGGGAAGCAGAAACTTCCCTTTTTTGCCGATTTAGTGATGACCGAATTTGGGTGGCTTTTGCCGCTCCGAATCCTCCATTGGCGTTGGAACATCACGGTCCTCACAGCATTCCAGGCACCATGTGAGACCCTGGGGTACCCAGTTGCCGCAGGAACAGATCCATAGGTCCCTCATTTTTTCAACAAGCATGGCCTCTCCTTCCAGGGGAAGTTCAAAAAGGCTTATCAGTTTACCGTCCGGCTTCTCGACAGTAGTGACTAGGCCAAGCATAGGCACCTGGACCTTTCATAATCCACTCCTCCCCGCCTCTGCACAATGCTCATTTTCAGCCACTACCAGATTCGAGAGCAGATCCAGATTTTCTTCTAAAAAGGCCCTGGTCGCCCTTGCAAGATTTTTGTAGAATTCGGTTCCCGCCACTTCCTCCACTTTTTCAGTAAATCCGGGCACCCAGGCAAGAAGATAATCTCTGAGGAAGGCCTTTTGCTGGTTGAGAAAGTCGATGGCCCTTCCCACGTCGGATTCGTTAAGCGCCTCCACCTCCTTGAAAATGAGGAAATACATAAATTCAAGCTCTGCGGCGATATGATCAGGCGCATCGTGGAAATCCTCAGAGATATCGACGCCGGCTCTCCGATAAATGCCCCTGACCACTACCGTGGAATCTCCCATCACTTTCCTCTCCCCGTCTAGATACACAGATCCATAAGGGGGGGCAAGCAGGGCATAGGGCCCTGAAAAGAGTTTTGCATAATCCGCTTTCAGATCCACCAGATGATCTTTTCTATCGGAATCCTCCCACATTCTTAAAATGTGCTGGGTAGCGCCTTCGCAGAGCTCACCCATGATGGCGCATAAATTCCTCAAAATATTGGGAAGGTCTTCGCGCGGCAAGCGGTAGCACTCAGAGAAAAGGCTGAATGCCTTACCCCTCGCCTCTTCGTAACCAATAAACAGCGCATCGCCCATCGTTGTATACCTTATATTTATCTCATTCCTAATAGGATAGATTATCCACTCTTGACCTGTCTAAAAATTACCTGCTCGTTACGCCCCTAATCGTGCGCCGCATGCAGCTTGAGATGGCGTTCCCCTAGGGTGTAAACGAGAAGTAGCACTGCCAACCCAAACACAAAAACAAACACCTCCCAGATCGTGGGCCAGTAGCTGACAAACGGGGGCTGTCCTTCTGCCTTGGGACCCGTGGCCGTATTTAGACCGCTCAGTACCATTTCCAGGCGGCCTGCAAACATACCCACCAGGAACAACACGGCGGTTGTAACCTTTCCCCAGGTGGCTTCTCGCACCGATGGGTTCAAGATCAAAAGCAGTGGAATGACCAACCCAACCCACAATGCAATATGGTACCATCCTGACCTCAACATGTGCTTGAAGCCGGCGAACTCAACTCCCGACGCAGACACGCCTCCAGAGATGGTTCTCCATATGAAAAAAACCAAAGTAAAAAATACAGCAATACCAAAAAGCTTGCCGATGTCGTTGAATAGGCTTTTCTCCTCTTCCCTCATGGGCGTCTGCGAAAAATGATGGTAGGCCAGGCTAAATAACAGCACTGCTGCCAGTGCGGAGGCAAATCCGGTCAGCGGAAAATACATGGTCAAGAAGGTTGCGCTGTAAACTGGCCTCGCAGCCGGGAGCCCAAAGAGCCAGCCAAGCACCGTGGAGGTGGAAACAGCGATGATGAACGTGAATACGCCAAGCCCCCTGGCACGGGCAGAATGCATTCTCCAAAATGATATGAGCAAGACCACGAGGTAAAGCCCATAGAGCATAGCAATCCACCAGAGTGGTGAGCTGAAGTTTGGGGAAAACAAGAAATAGATCGCATTCCATGGCGATCCGAGATGTAAGAGCAGACATGTGAAACCAGCAAGCAATACGGCGATTTCCAAAAATGTCGTGCGCTTTTCAATGGGCTCGTATCGCTTGATACCAAAGACCATGGGGATGGACGAGACAAAGGCAAGTCCCGAGCTCGTGAGCGAGAAAAAGATATAGGCTGCTATGGGCATGGTCCACACCATTATATCTGTCTTCGCGTACAGGACAAAGCCCGTGGTAAAAACCCTGAACACGGTGAGCAGGCCAAGGAGAATCCCCAGTCCAAGTAGCCCGTACCACAATCGAATTTTAGTTGATTCCATCTATATCCCCCCTTTCGTCCCATTATAGCGTGCTGGATTATAATTTCTAATGTAATAAACGGCAGGCTCGGTGCCGAGCCTTTCCTTCAGCCGCATAGGCTTGAATTTTCCCAAAAGTCGGGTCACGGCGCTGCCCGGATTGTCCAGATCTCCAAATATCCTGGCATCAGCAGGACAGGACTCCACGCAGTAAGGGAGCTTGCCCTCTTTGATTCTGTGGTCGCAAAAGGTGCACTTCTCAACCACCCCCTTCGGTCTTGTCTCTGGAAGCGTCTTTGCCCTCTCCGGATTGCTATAGGGCGTTCCATTTCCCTTGTTCACCTTATTGACCACTTCTTTGGGAGAGCTTGTGCCACCGTTGATGACAGCTCTAGAGTCCTTCCAGAATTTGTGGGCGTCTTCCCAGTTGAAATAGATCACCTCGTAGGGACAATTGTACATGCAGTACCTGCAACCGATGCATTTTTTAGGATCGTGCATCGTTATCCCGTTGTCTTGCTTGTGCATCGCCTTTGTTGGGCAACCCTGGACGCACGGGGCGTTTGTACAGTGGTTGCAGAGCGTCGGGATATAATTGAAACGTACATTGGGGAACGTGCCGGAGGTTTCGGTTATTTTGTTAGACCAGTAAATCCCATCTGGCACGTTATTCTCGTTCCTGCAGGCGATGCTGCAAGCGCCACATCCAACACAATTCTGCAGGTCAATAACCATTGCATATCTTGGCATGGGTTCACCTCCTTATATTTTTTCGACTTTGAGCCGAGTGACGGCGTAATAGGCTGAACTTCCACTGAGCCGGTCATATTGGGCCGGTATGATATCGTTACTGTTCCCACCTCTGGGCACCTTACCGAACTGTTTGGAGGCCACTCTCCCATAAGCCCAATGCCCTTGCCCATAGCACTTTGCTATCGTGCCCGGTCTCACACCTTCCCATAGCTTTGCCGTGCATTCTAATTTTCCAGTGGGCGATAGAAGTCTTATTCTGTCCCCATTCTTTATCCCGATCCTTTTGGCATCTACAGGATTCAGCTTGGCCACGTCATCCCACATGTCATCCCCCGGATCGAGGTCTTTAAATTCGTAATACCAGTTGCAGTTGGCAGAGCGACCCTCTCTATTCAGTCTTGATTTGTAATCCACGTGAACGAACGGGTACTCGGCCTCCTCTCCGAGCACGAAGGGTTCTTCGTAATGGGGTACAAAGGCCTTCTCCCCCCTTGCCTGGTAGAGGCACGTCTCCAACACATCGTCGACTGTCGTTTTGTGTTTCTCCGCATGTTTTTCTAGGGCCTCTTTGAGGGTCTCACTGTAAAACTCAAACTTCTTGGTCTTGGTCTTCATGTGGCTCCAGCGTTTTCTGTAAGGGTAGGGATCCGAATTCCAGACACCAGCCTTTCTGAACTCCTCCCACCCGTTGAATTTATCTCCTCCCTTGTGCTTTGCGGGATCCCAGAGATTCTGGGTGGCATACTTAACGGCATACAGGGCAAATTCTTTCTCATTGGTCGGAGCCTTTCCTGTCTCAGGATCTTTGTACTCCTTGTAGTGGTTGAGGAGGTTGTCAAATCCCCTCTCTGCCAGCTTTTCTGCAATCAACCAGGGGATCTCCGTTTCATCTGTCTTATAATCCCATACGGGTTTGATGACGGGTTGAAGCAGGGTCACATGCCGATACCCGTTCCCTATGGTCTTCACATAGCCCCACTTCTCAAACATGTGATGGGTATCGGGAAGGAGGATATCCGCAAACCAAGAAAATTCAGAGGCATTGGTCGTGATGTGAACAAGAAAGGGGATCTTGGACAACGCCCTTTCCCACCTCTCGGGCTGCGGCGCTGAGAAGGCAAAATTGTTCATATACCCAATGGCCACCTTAATTTCGTATGGATCCTCGTTTATAATCCCATCCGCCGCATTGTTCGTGATGACGGCTGATCCGGGCTTGCCTTCTTTGAGGCAAGGAAGCTCTTTCCTCCCTCTCTGATCTATCTTTTCATGCTTCTTGCCTTTCTTTGCGATCTCATCCATGAAGTCATCTGGTTTGGGGAATTCGCTCGTATACTCTTTATTGCTCACAAGGGTACCGCCCACGTTGTCGCAGGATCCCAAGAGCGCGTTCAAGGCGTGAACGGCCATGGCTGTATATCCGCCTCTCACCTGCATACATGGCCCCCCGCCAAGCCATGAGATTGTATGCGGGGCCGCATGCCCCATTTCAAGGGCATGTTTTCTGATTTGCTCGGCCGTTAATCCAGTCTTTTTTGCAGCCCACTCGGGCGTTTTGTCCTTGAGCTCCAGATTCCACCATTTGACCAAGCCGTGCGTGTGTAACTCTTCAAAATCCTCTTCATTGACATCATCACCAGCTACAAACTTGTTTGCGCCGTCCTTGAAGTCCCCAACAAACTCTCGATACCAAAGGCCCTCTGTCAGGATGACGTGGGCAAGGGCAACAGCCAGCGCTCCGTCCTCTCCGGGCCTGATGGGTAACCATTCATCCGCTTTTGCCGCAGTCGCCGACAACCGAGGTTCAACAACGGCTATGTGTGCACGGTCGATTACATCACCCCAGACACTTGAATAATAAGAGACCTGCCGGTTGGCCGCGAGTGGGTCGGCCCCCCAAACAGTGATGCACCTGGCATTTTTCACATCGTATTGCCTATAGTTCCAATAACCTTCTGTATAGAAAGGACCAAACTTCTCTGCCTCTGCACACAGAGAACTGTGGGAAATATTGTTGGGTGAACCTATAATTTTGGTCATGCGATCGTAGAGTATATCCCTCA
>CP070840.1:300176-302695 GCA_020342025.1 Deltaproteobacteria bacterium | reverse complement strand
CGGACTTCGTGCCCTAACTCAATCCATCGCTGCGGAAGGCGATGGAAAGATTCGGGCATTTTCTGTGAGTACGGGTTTTGTGAAGACGGCGCTCGCTCTGAAGCAGATCCCTGCGCAGGCGGAACAGCGGGGCATCACCCAAGAGGAAGTGGTCCGGGATGTGATGATGGGTTTCTCCCGCATCAAGGAGATGATGGCCCCCATCGACGTGGCCAATCTGTTTATTTTTGGGTTTTCCCGTTATGCCAAATATCTCACGGGTGGAGATCTCCTGTTTGACGGCGGAATGGTGCTCACCTATGCAGAGAAGAAGGCGAGGTCAGGCTAGGAGAAGGTAATGTTTTGCTTGACAAGAAGCATGAATTTGATATGAATAACAGCGTTTTTGCCTTGCGATGGCTGCACATCCCGGGCAGGCCTGAGAATGAAGATAGAGCGCTACTTGAAGGCTGTCATTTACGCACCACATCATTATGATCTCGTTCTAGCACGGTGCAAAGCCAAGTGCTTAAGCCTGGGTTATTAATGGGGAATCCTGTTTGGAAAGGAGGTGATGAAATCAGCGGATAGGGGCTGAAAATTCATAAGAAATTTAAGTCATTAACCCATTACGTAGGAGGGAAAGATGAGAAAGATCGCATTGTTTTTGATGGTGGGGGCCATGGTTCTTGCATTCGGCTCCACGGCACTTGCCGGTCCGAAAGTCAATTGGAAAATGGGCAGCACATGGACGCCGGCTATCAATCTGTACCATGGTGACAAATCGATGATTAAGTATGTGAATGAGATGACTGAAGGGAATTTTGTGATCAAGTGGTTTCCCCATGGGTCGCTCATGAAGGCCTTCGAGTATTTTGATGCTTGCAGCAAGGGTGTGGTGGAGGCCGTGGGCGACTGGCCCAGCTACTGGGTCGGCAAAGACCCTGTCTTCGACTTCCTGGGGTCCATGCCCTATGGCTTCACCAACATGGATTACATGATCTGGTATTATCAATTCGGTGGAGAGGCCCTCTACAATGAAGCCTACGGGAAATTCGGCATGAGATATTTCTCATTGGGCTCAACAAGTTCCGAGTCCGGATTTCGCACCACGGAGAAGACGGGGCCCATTAAAAGCCTGGCGGATTACAAGGGTAAGAAGCTGAGGACACCGGCCCGAGGCACCATCGAGATTCTCCAGCAACTGGGCGCAGCGCCCGTGAAGATGCCTGGGGGTGAGATCTACCTGGCCGTGGAGAGGGGAACCCTGGATGGCGCCGAGTTCAGCAGCCCCGGTATTGACTGGGAGATGGGTTTTGCCGAGATCACCAAGTACTGGAGCGTGCCCTGCTGGTTCCAACCCGCATCACAGGTGGGGATGATGGTGAACCAGAAGGCCTACGATAAGCTACCCAAACAGTATCAGGTTATATTGAGATGGGCGGCTAAGGCGGCGGCGATGGAGGCCCTCACTTTCTACGAAGCCGACTCTGGAAAAGCCATAGAGAAATTTGTGGCCAAAGGGACGAAGATCGTCAAATTGGATGACGAGAGCCTGAAGAAGTTGGACGACATGGCCGGTGAGTATATCATTAAAGTGGCCAAGGAGAGAGGCGGGCTCTTTGCCAAGATCCTCAAATCCCAGATGGATTACCTCAACGAATACAAGGACTGGCGAGATATGACAGGGAAGTTTGGCTTCGGCTTTCATCCTACTTACGCGGATAAGGTGCTGGCCGAACTGGAGAAGATGGGGGTCAAGTAGACCCAACAGAGGCCTTTGGAGATTGAGCTTCAAGGGCCTCTTTTTTACAGCGTTTGCCATAGGTCGTATGTTGCTGGCCCCGCAGGAGAGTATGGAAACTCTGAGAGTCCCTGGCATGGGGTAGACATTTTCTGATGAATGAAAGGGATCGACATGGAGCTTAAGACATTCTTAAGAGGAATGGATCAGGTAAGCGAATGGTCTGGCAGGATATTTATCTGGCTTGTGATTCCCCTCACGGTTGTCGTCTTTTTTGAGGTGATATCCAGGCGGTTCTTCAATGCACCCCATATCTGGGCCACAGAGGTGACGGATTACATTTACGGCCCCCATTTCATGATGGTGGCCGCCTACACGATGCTCTATGGGGCCCATGTACGGATCGACATCATCTATCAGAGGTTTTCGCCAAGGACGCGGGGCATCCTGGACTTGATCACCTATACGATTTTTTTCTTCCCCTTCTGTATCATCGTTTTCCAACAAGGGCTTCTCTACGCATGGACTTCCTGGTCCCTCGGCGAAACAAGCGAGTCCGCGGCCTTGAGAGTCGTTCCGCTGATAAAAACAGCCATCCCTATAACATTTGCGTTACTGCTCATTCAGGGATTGGCCATATATATTCGGGCCATCCTTCAGATGATTAGGGGAGAAGAGGTATGAGTGCAGAATTCGTGACCATTGGGATGTTCGTCGGGCTGCTTATCGGCCTTTTCATGGGCCACCCCCTCGCCTTTGTCCTGGGAGGTCTGGCCGTTATTTTCGGGTATCTGGG
>CP070840.1:296846-300076 GCA_020342025.1 Deltaproteobacteria bacterium | reverse complement strand
GTAGCTGTCAAAGCCCATGATTTTAATCTTCATGTCCCAAAGGGTATCCATGATCTTTTTCCTATCGAGTGTTCCCGCCTTTTCGATGGCCGCTTTGACTCTTGTGTAGGCCCAGTACCGGATGCTCGATTCCATAAACTCGCCCCAGGTGAAACCAGACCGTTTGCAGATCTCATTATAGTCTTTGTGGTCTTGGGTATTCCCCTCAAAGTAATAGGCCAACCCCGTAATGTTTTCCGCATCGGGCCCTAGGGCATCAATGACATGCTTTGTGACATGCCCCAGGATAACCTCTTTGGGTTTGAACCCTGCCTCCCTCATCTGATTGAGAAATCCGATGGTGAAACCCATACTGAGGGCCTCGATGCAGACTGCATCTGGATTAGCCCTTTTCATCTTGGTAATTATGGGGGCAAAGTTTTTGGTGGGGGGCGGAGCGATCTCGGAGTAGACCACCTTAAACCCGTTCGCTTCCAACCCTTCCTCAAACCCCCGGGTTGCCCCTTTGTTGTGAAGGGTGTCCATGGTGATCGTGGCAAAGGTCTTTAATCCTCCTTTTGCCTTATAAACCGGCAGGAGGCTTTTCCACTCCGCCTCAGCAGGTAGCAACGTACCTACCCTCCAATAATTATGTTTTTCGAAGAGGACGGCATCATTGGCGCAGACCATCTGCATGGGAATCTTGTGTTTGCCCGCCACAGTGATGGCCGCGTTAGAGATAAAGCTGGAAAATGGGCCCAGGAAGAAAGCGATGTTCGGGTCAGCCGCCATCTTCTCATAGAATTTTCTGGCATTTTCTTGTTTGCTCGCATCGTCATAGATCTGGATCCTGATGGGGAGTTTCTTCCCATATTCCTTCACATAGATGCCTCCCCTCTCGTTAACCAGGTCAGTCCATGCTTTTGCCAGTTTGTCGAACTCTCCGACGATGCCTTTAAATCTTCCCGAAAGCGCCAGAGTTGATCCGATCACGATTTCCTTGGGTTCCGCGGCCAGGGCCAAATTGGACGCCACCATCGTAAAGGCGATTAAGAGACCGACACAGAATACAATGCCCTTTTTCTTCATTACAGCCCTCCTTTTTTTATGGGTTTAAGAAGATGGTTGGACTCCTTTTACCGAAACGAAATGTGATTAACATCCCCCCTTTCTATTTTTTGTCTCTCCCCTGTCTGCCGCTTGAAACCGGCCGAACGCCATAGAGGAAAAGAGAGTCGCTGGCCAAAAACTGGGCCGGTTTATCCTTCACGTCACAAATTGACCTCTATGATCCCAATATGCCCTTAAACTTTCACGTCAAGCCTTATTTGTCAAGGGGATATAATACATACAATCTACCCTTCACGTGTCCGTAAGGGCCTGAAAGTAAGAGCTATTCCTCCCGAATCAGCCGTTTCGCCTTCAGTTCAAAGCGTGGCAACCCCCCCACCTCCACAATCTCCACATCTGGGGTCACAGTGATCCTGTACTTGAAGGTCTCAATGAACCTATCAACGGCCTCTTCCAATCTCTCTCGGGCAATATCGGCCGCATCAGGTTCAATGCGAATCTTGAGGCGTTTTCCGCTTCCCATTTTCGGCACAATGATTTGATACTCGTTAGAGAATTCTGGCACCTCTCGAATGAGGTTTTCAATGGCCGAAGGGAAGATATTGACTCCCGCAAACTGGAACATGTCATCGGAACGACCCAAGATGCCTCCATCAAGGCGTAAAAAGGTCCGACCGCAATCACAGGTCTCCTTGTTGAAACGGACCAGATCTTTCATACGATACCGCAACAGGGGCACGCTTTCTGTACAGAGATTAGAAAGGACCAATTCCCCCACTTCTCCATCGGGTACCGGCGTCAGCGTGTCCGGGTCTAGGCACTCTGGATAGAACATGGTATCGATCACGTGGGTTCCTTTCTGAGCGATGCACTCGAAGCCGAAATTGGAGATCTCTGTGGAACCAATGTCGTCGTAACATTTTGCGCCCCAGATCTCTTCAATGGCCTTTTTCGTGGAAGGCACATTGGCCCCTGGTTCTCCCGCCGCCACCACCACGCGGACTAAAGAATCCGCCAAGGAGTGGCCAATCTCTTTTGCCGCTTCGCCCAGATAAAGGAGATATGTGGGCGTGCCGCAGACCACCGTGGCGCTCCAATCGAAGACATTCCTCACGCGGTCTTTCGAAGACTGGGCACCCCCGGGGACGATCATCACACCCGCTTGCTCCAGGGCGGCTTGAAAACCCCACCAGGCGATGTAGAGGCTGTAGCCAAAGGGGACGAAGAGGATATCTGATGTTTTGATTCCGTAGCCATACATGAAGTGCATGAATTGCTCATAGAAGTGTTTGTACCAGTCTGTCTTGTTGAGGAGGATCTTTACCGGGATGCCTGTGGTTCCTGTGGTCTGGAATACACGTACGCCCTCTTCAGGGGGAATACAGGGAAAATCACCCCAAGGGGGTTGCTTGGCCTGACTCTCTCGAAGCTCTTCCTTGATGGTAAATGGAACATTTTGAATGTCATCCAAGGATTGAATGTCTGAAGGCTTTATCCCCGCTTCATCATACTTCCTCCGGTACATGGGGCTTCGCTCGTAGACATACTGCATACGTTCCCTAAAACGCTGCAGTTGGAGGTCCTCCAATCTCTCCCTGGGAAGGGTCTCCATCTCCTTGTTCCAGTATGTCACCTCTTCCATGGCCTAACTAACCTCCTTGTCAAGCAAGCCTCCCCTTCTGTCAATTGGAGTGAGACGGACGGTCCTGCATCAAATTGGAATGACGAATAATGAATAAGAAATTTCGAAACTCCCCCTTCTTACTTCCCATGTTCGGCGTTCAGTATTCTTTACTTCGACAGCATGTTCTAACAGAAAGAACACGGATCCTATCACGAGGAACATTAGAAGGATTTACTTGATCTTCCCCATTCCCTTCAGGATCTTTTCCGGAGTGAAGGGTGTGGAATGGAGTCTTACCCCTGTTGCATCGTAGATGGCATTGGCAATGGCCGCCAGGATGCCTGAGACATAGCCTTCACCCACCTCCTTGGTCCGATAGGCTTCATCCTTCTTGTAGACCTCTGTGATCACATCGATGTGTTCTGAACCGGCCATCTCGTGGATGGTTGGCATCCGGTATTCCAACCAGTTGGGGTTAAGGGTCTGGCCCTCCTTCATCACCACCTCTTCCAAAAAGGCGTGGCCCAGGGCCATAGATATCTGCCCATCGATCTGT
>CP070840.1:289928-296746 GCA_020342025.1 Deltaproteobacteria bacterium | reverse complement strand
ATCATGACGCCTTTGGTGTGAATGTTGCCACTCATCTTGGATTCACGTTCGATGCCAACCACACCCTCGCGACCCACGGAGACTGTCGCTGTGATCCGGTTGGGTTTACCGAAGTCGTGATCACCAGTCATGAGAATGGATACCCCATTGATCTGACCGATTTTCGAGCCATCCGTTTCGATCCAAAAGATATCTTTCTCCACCATTTCTTTGATCCGTTCCTCCCATAGGTTGGATCTGAAAATGCGCTTTTGAATGGCCTCTTCCACGTGAGACTGCTGGATGAATTCCGTCTTATCCTGGCCAGCAAAGTAGTTGGCCTCTCTGATCAGGTCGCTGACGTCCCCCAGTTCAAGGGTAAGCTTATCCCGGTCTTCGGTGCGTTCCATGCTGTATTCAAGGATCCGAGCCACACCCGTTCGATCCACATGACGAATGTGCTGCTCGGAACAGAGGCTCCCGATCATTTGTGCCAACTGCATGGTGGTCTCATCTTTTCGGTCCATACGGTCATCCATGTGTGCCTTGACTTTGAAGAGCTTCTGGAAACGATCATCGTAGAAATGAAGTAATTCGAAAAGATAGGGATCCCCTGTGAGCACGATTTTGATATTGAGGGGAATGGGCTCAGGACGAATAGTCCTTGTGCTGAAGAGGCCATAAAGTTCTCCCAAGTCTTCAATCCGAATTTCCTGATCACGAAGCGCCCGCTTCAGTGCTTCGTAGGAGATATACCACCGAAGCAGGTCCAAGGCCTTCATGACAAGATATCCGCCATTCGCCTTGTGAAGGACACCCGGCTTTATCATGGTGAAATCGGTAAACAGGGCACCGAACAGAGCCTGGCGTTCAATGGTGCCGAAGAGGTTCGGATAAATGGGATTGGATTCAATGACCACCGGGGCACCTTCTTTTTCAGAATGGTCAACCAGGACGTTGATATCGTACTTGCGAAAGCTGGGTTCCCTGGGAGCGAAAGGAAGCTGCACGAATTGCTGCTGTGGACTTTCCGGTTTCTTTAAAAAATCATCTATGTTCTCCACAATATCTTCCTGCGCCATGTTGAGGTACTCTGTCACATCTGACTCTTTCTTATACTTCTGGAGATAGGATTCCAGCTGCTGTCCCACGACAAAGAGTGCGATGTTGCTTTTCAGCTCTTCCTGTCTCTGCTTGAACTCCGCTTCCAAATCTCGGATCTTGCTCACCGCTCCTTTCATTTTTTCCTGGAGTTCATCACTCTTTTCTTTGAGCTTTTGCCTCTCCTCTTCCCCCAGTTGGGCCAGTTCCTCTTGGCTCAAGGGCTGCCCCTCTTTCGTGGCCGGGATGATGACCATGCCTACCTGAGAGACCTGAAGTATGAAACCTTCTTTCTTGGCTTCACGAGACAACCCTTCAATAATTTCTCGTCGGTGTCGGTCCACGGCCTGTTGCAAGTCGCTATCTCTGCCTCGGTAGTCCTCGCTGTCAAAGACTTCAGGGATTTTTGTCTGAAGGGTGTCGATCAAGTCCTGCATATCCTTTTTGAGTTCTTTGCCCAGGCCAGCTGAAATCCGTAGGCTCTTGGGCTTGTCCGGTTCCTTGAAGTTGTATACATAACACCAGTCAGGCGGCTTTGGTTCCTTTTTCGCCTGTTCTTCAAGATAGGTCCGGGCCGTATAGGTCAGACCCGCTTTGGAGGGACCTGCTATGAATATGTGGTAATTGTTATCCTTCATGCCCATCCCGAATTTGATGGCATCACTGGCCCTGTCCTGACCCAGGATTCGTTCTTTAGGGGGTTCAAGCGAGGCCGTGTTTTCAAAGGGAAGAGACTCTGGATCCACACGAACTCGAAGCTCCTCAATAGGAACTTCCTGGAATTGTTTGGGCATATCCTATCCCTCCGTCTTTCCGGTTGTTCATTTTTTGGGCCCTTGACTATTGTTTGATAACGTGGGAGATGAGGATCCCCCAAAACTCCCCCGGGCGCTCGGATTTCAAAAGGGCTTCATAATACCAGCCAAGGTGTTGAGCACAGTGGCGGCAGAAGGCCATTCGCCATGTATAGCCTGAAAACCAGGTGTGGGCCTCTGTCGCCTCTCCCACGGCAACTGCCCCCGGACAGGAATAAAAGGTATGAAAGTCGCATTCCACGCCTGCCGGGTTTACAAAGAGGTGTCTATGGGTCCCGCCTACGAGGATCAGTCGGTCAGAGTGGGTGATGAGACCGCCGCAGGCAACGCAGTGATAGGCCTTCGCACCATTGCCACCGGTTTTTTCAAGGGCAGAATGAAGATAGAGCATCTTCGCATCCAAGGCAAGGGGGTATCGGATATCAAAACATAACAACTTCACTCAGAATGTCAAATGAAGCGCTCGGACAGCGATTGTCCCAAAAAACGCTTTTGGTCACTTTTCCCTGGTGCGGTCTAATATGTTGAAATTAATTATATTTTCAGAAAACCGCCGTTTTGATGGATTCCAGGCTTGCGCAATCCCATGGGGTCTTTGGTATACTCATGGACTGCCGTTCCTTCCCTCGAAGAAAATCTGGAATTTGGGAGGAGACAGATGAAAAGTGCTGCATGGAGACACATGTTGAACAGGCGACTATTTGCGAGCGGGCTGCTCCTTCTCATGCTCTCGGTTTCACCTAATGGGGATATCTTTGCCAAACCTCACGTGTGGCAGGGGCTTGCTCCAGGGTTATATCTTGGAACGTTTGATCCAAAAATGAGATCCAAGATCTGCAATCATAAAATGGTTATCCTTAAAATCGACCCGAAGTTTCATGCCCTGAGACTCTTGTCCGCGTCAGAACTGGACGGCAAACCCCGGACAGCAAAAAAGTGGTGCAAAGAATTTGGCCTGCTTGCCGCTATCAACGCAAGTATGTATCAGAATATGGAACCTCTGAGGAGCACGGGCTATATGAGGAATGACAAATACCTCAATAATTCCTATATCAATCCTGCCTTTGGGGCCTTCCTTTGCTTTAATCCCGTTGACGCCTCCCTCCCTTCAGTTCAGATTGTGGATCGGCGCCTTCAAAAGGACTGGAATCAGGTGATCAAGGGGTACAAAACGGTCGTGCAGAACTACAGGATGATTAGCGAGGGCAAGAAGGTGGGTTGGCCACCGCGAGAAGAGATCTACGGTTCAGCTGCCATTGGGATGGACAAAGACAACCATGTCCTGTTCATCTTGAGTCGGTCGCCCTTCTCGACCCATGACCTCATCCATATTCTGCTTTCCCTCCCTATTCACATCAAAAGCGCCATGTACGTTGAGGGTGGGCCGGAGGCAACCCTTTACCTGAGAGTTCATGACAATGAGATGACATTTGTCGGAGCCTGTGAAGCGGATACCTCAGAAAGTGAGGATCTCAAATCGGTACAGAGAATCCCCAATGCAATAGGGGTCGTGAAAAGAAAAGGAGCTGCGAATGCTGGAAGAGATTAAAACGCGTCGGAGCATACGAAAATTTACAACGGATGCGGTGGATGACCAGACCCTCGATCGGGTCATCGAGATGGGGACCTGGGCGCCCTCTGGACTCAACAACCAGCCCTGGAAATTTGTCATTGTACGGGATCGGGAGTTGAGAACAGAGCTTTCTCGGCAGACCAAATACGCCCATATTATTAAAGGTGCACCCGTTTGTATCGCCGTGTTCCTGGACAATGAGCAAAGCTATAATCGGGTCAAAGATATCCAGGCCATAGGGGCCTGTCTCCAGAATATGCTTCTGGCTATTCATCACCTGGGCCTAGGAGGGGTATGGCTGGGTGAGATCCTCAACAACAGGGAAACCGTTGAAAAGATCCTGGATGTGCCAGAGAGTTGTGAACTCATGGCCGTTGTGGCCCTTGGGCACACTGCGGAGCGCAGGGGCAAGGGGAGCAGAAGGGCTATAGACCGGGTGATCATTAGCCGGAAATGAGGACAACAAAGACACGTACTCAATCCTTCTCCGTCTCCCCCGGAGGCTGTGTCACAATCCTTTTTTCGTCATTGCGTGGAGCCGAAGGCGAAGCGGCAATCTATTTATTTCCAATGTATTATGAGATTGCTTCGGTCGTTTCACTCCCTCGCAATGACATTATGAAAAATTCTCTGGTGGGAGAGGGTTAGGGTGAGGGGGAAACTCCGGGTATCGTGGTCTGCAAAGACTATGTAACGGAAATATCCAAAATTATATTGACGCTACCACCTGATTTTGTTAGACAAGCCGTTCTTTTTGGTATAAATTTGTAAGTCTTACCAGATCCCCGGTAGCTCAGCTGGTAGAGCGGGTGGCTGTGAAAAGCAGCTTCCACGAGAAATCGTGGTTGAAAAATCGGGTGAATTCAGGGAAGCCTGCCCTCCGTTAGATGTGGAGAATGGTAATCCTGAGCCAAGCCCTGAAATGTCGCTGTTCAGGGAAGGTGCAGAGACTAGAGCTTCGGCTCGTACTCCGGGGAATCCCGGGGGAAGCGCCCGACACCCTCAGCCCAAGTATTTGGGACGGGTGATGAGATAGTCCAAGCCTGGTAGAAATATCAGGGCACTTGTAACCACTTAGTCGGCGGTTCGAGTCCGTCCCGGGGAGCCATTTCGACGCGAAAAGGGTACTCATCAATGAATCGATGGTACCCTTTTCTTACCTCTCGGCTAACTCTAGCAATGATAGCTTCCTATGAGCTATTTTCTTCTCGCCGGTCATTTCGGCCTCCTTTCGGGTCTGGTTTGTTTGGGTTCAAACCATCATAACCCAGAAGGCCATTTGACCGCTCTTGTTTCGAGATAACTGTACGGGAAGAGCTTAACCTATACAGGCCTTTATCTTTCATTCCACCGCTGCCGTCCGTCATCCCCTCTCTGTGGCCTGTTATTGGACTTCGGCATGCGGTCCTCCGACACCCTTCCTCTGTCCTCCGACTTCTGACCCCTGAGGCTCTGACCTCTGTCTTCTGACCTCTGTCTTCTGTCCTCTACCGTCTGCCCTCTATCTTCCGACTTCTGAGACTTGCCCCACGAGCGCGACAAATCATCTTTTCTCTGCAGGGGCTCAACGTTGGGGTTTGGTTTCGGCGCCTTGTACCGAGTGGGCGGGGCTTTTTTTCGAACCGCTTTTTCCTTCGATCTGTCCATAATCGGGGATCTGGAAAATTTTTCTTTGTTCGGCTCTGGTTTTTTTGAAGCCTTTTCCTCCACCATATTCTGCCCTCGGGTCTCTCGACTCTGACGTTCTTGACGATATGTGCGAACCTCTCTCTCCCGTTGCGAGAATTCCCTTCGCTCTTTTTCGCTCAGAGCCTTGAAGCGGTAGGCACTGGACTTGGTTTTTCCGGCACGGTCGAGCGGCGTGACAAAGTTAGGCCGTTCGGGTCCTGACGATCTGCCCGCCTTGTCAGGGCCTTTGCGGTAATCAAAGCTCCTGGGCGGTCGTAGCTCTTCGTGTTCTCGACGCTCACGAAATCTTGTCTGCAAACGGTTCTCCCACTCGCGATCGTTCCGATGGTGCCAGCGTTGATGGGCATAGATGGGATCATAGACAACCCGTCTGGCATGCAGCGAAAACCATGGATATATCCCTCTTCTGTAATACTTGGGTGCGTAATAATCTCCATAATAATAATGGCCATACCGGGGTCGCAGAAACAGGGCGTCATCAAACACGCTCAGATTGATAACAAAGCCTGGTGAGAAGGAAAAGCTCAACCCAAGGTGCACCCGCGGGGCAAAAAAAACCGGCGCGAACAGAACTCCCCGATGGATGACGGTATAGTCCCAGTACCCGGTCACGAAGATGTAGCCACGCGGGGTCCAGATATAGTGGTCAGGCACCCAGATCCAGTCCTGCTGAACGACGGCCCAATAGCCGGGCCGCCACGCATAGCGTCCATAGTGCCATACCCAGCAACCAGGTATCCACGTATCATTTGGCGAAGGTGCATTACTGCTGGGTCCAACTTCTACCGATTGAGGCGGCTCGGGCAGGTATTCAGTCTCTTTCGCCTTCACACTGGCCCAATACCCGGAAATCCACTGATACCCTTGTGTCATGGGGTTCCAATAACCGGGGATCCATTGCCGACCCGGCGGGGCTACTCGCCATATCCCACTCACCCAGATATAATCGTTCCTTTCATCATCCCAGGCCCAGTAACCGGGAATCCACTGAACGTTCCCTTCAGGTTTCTGCTCGGGCGGAATCTCCTCAATGAGGGCTGGCGGTGCCTTGGGCGCCAGGATTCCCGGCTCAGGATCCAATGCCACGGCCTCCGCAAAGGCCTCATGTATGGGACCCGAGGCAAGCACTTGAACCTCTTCCTCCGGCACCGGAGCTGTTTCCTGGGCAGCGATAATCGTTCGTGGGCCGAATCCCATTCCCAATGCTGTCAATGCTGTAACCATACAAAAATATTGAATAAATCGTAGTTTCATCATGTATCTCTCCTTTATCATTTTGGAGTTATTAGCGCGATCACCTAGGCATAGTTTCTGGCCGTGATGGTCTCTAACTAACTACTCACGCACGCTTAATGCCTTAAAGAACCTTAAGGAAAATGATTATTTCTTGATCTACTAATATTAGACGCGCGAAGACCGTTTTGGGTTACATTAAAAATCCGGAGCTTGGCCAAGGCCGAATCAACTCCGTTGAAGTAGACCAGGGAGCATCATACTTCGTCTCGGACATACAACGGTTTGCGGGGAATGGCCCTGAACTGAGCTGAGCCTGCTGAAGGAGAAGAGGTTCCTTCGGCCGAAGGGATACCGTTCCAGGGAGCCAGAAAACAAAAGGCTCTATCTTTTTTGATCGAGCCTTTTTGCACTTAATCTTAATATGT
>CP070840.1:283039-289828 GCA_020342025.1 Deltaproteobacteria bacterium | reverse complement strand
CCTGTTTCAGGTTTTTTCCCGCTTACGGCCTGAGAAAATTCTTCGGCAAAATGCTTCAGCGCCTGGAGGACGGGGACAGGGCCGGCTTTACCGATGGTGCATTTCCCCGCATCAACGATGGCTTCAGCAGAGGACTCCAAAAACTCCATGTCCTCTTCAGTGGCTTCGCCGTTAAAGATGTCTTGAAAGACTTCTAACTGTTCTTCCCAGCCCGTCTTGCAGTAGTTGCATTTGTCACAGGTCTTTGAATGGTCCAAATTGGCCTCAAGGTAGGCCTGGAAAAGCTCCAGGATATGGACGTCGGCCGAACGAAGAATGATTCCGTCCCAGCCCAATAAAGCCTTTATCTTTTCGTCCTGTTTGAAATATTCGGGCAATTCCACATGATCCACCGGTTCATAGGCATGAGGTTCTCTTCCGCGGTTGTCAACAATCCGGCCTCCCCATGAACTGAAAAGGATATCCTTCATGATCTCTTCCCCTCTAGTTTCTCGCTCGTGACGAAGGTTTTCCCGCCATTGTCCTTTTCTTTCCCATAGATCTCCTTTGCCCACACGCCGCATTGAAGCTCCCTGTCCTGCCAGGGGAGGACGGGGAGCTTCACCTGATTGCGGCCATTTCGTGATAGGCTAAAATATGCGTTTCAGTTCTAAACGCTTAGGGACAGGCCTAGAATTGTTCTTAACGCTCCACCTTTTTCAATTCGGCGGCCTCTTGCCAACGGACTTTGAGTTGGTCAGCAAAGTCAGGCCACAGCTTGGTCAGGGGATGATTTGCGTCTTTGGGCAGCTGTTTGGTTTCGTCGAAAACCGCAGTGGCCAAAAAGGCATCCGCCAGAGCGATTGCCGGCATGACGCGCGGGGCACCTGCGAGGGGACCGGTGAACACCAGGTCATTAAAGAAAAATGCCGACAGGGATTCCACAGCCGCATCAATAGCTGACCAGCTCTTTACGCCCCACATTTCTTCTTTAAATCGTTTGAATTCCATATAGGAGCCGTTACTGGGTGCGCTGGCTGTTGCAAAACCCCACTTCTCCTTTATCAACTTTCCTGCTATCCCACACATGGCGGCCGCAGGCGCGTTCAGCGTGGTCGTGTCCACGATGACCGTCTCAAATTTGGCGCCTGCCTTTTCGATGGTATCCAATAGCTTTTGCGCGCCACTAATCCTACCCGTGGGCATCTGATTGGCGGGGTCAAATGCAACCAGGAGCACATTCTTTACGCCGATTTTTGCCATCTCCTTGACTTCCGTCTCCAGATCCTCTTCCCAAACCGTAATGCTGTTATAGAACATCCTGTCCAGCAGGCCCTTTTCCGCACAGTATTCCGCTCCCTGTAGTTTCGTCTTCATCTGAATGGCGTCAACACAAAAAGGCATTTTGCTCACGGAGGTAACAAAATCGACGTATTTGTTGAATTTCTCACCAGGGCTTGCCACGATATCCGCCATGGGTGGTACCCCGGTCTCATCCCAGAATTTATCCGCTGTCTTCAATAACTCTTCGGCACGCTTTTCGTTGAACCCTTTCCGCCGACTGCCTTTGTCAAAGAGCCTGTCGCTTTCCTGAAAGATGGAAAAGCAGGCTATGGTGGGATAGTCTCCTGGCTGTCCGCCTAATTTTACCCCGCCGATTTCATAAACATTCGGATCTTTCTCAAATTTAAACATATTCTCCCTCCTTTCTAAAAAAGAAAACCCACCCCCAGGCCACGAATGGATCCCAGAGTAAGCCATTAAACAAAGCGTCCCCTCAAATATATGAATTCCCCTCTTCTTGAAAATCGTCCAAAAGATGATTTTTCAGGGCAAAAGGGACGGTTTTCCTGGATCCCTCCCAAACCGTTCGGCATAGCCTGCCTCGTAGCCCTGTTTCCACAGGGAAAGGCTTGATCGGGGCAGAGGGGGTGGCGGTGTTTTGTATGATTCCGGAAAAGGGCGATCAGGGGTAGGAGAGAAGCTAGGCGTGCTGCAGGATTTCCAAGAGTCTAACTCTGTTGATTCTCCCATAGGCAGCGATGTTCAACCGGCCTTCTGCTGCATCTGCCAGCATGGAACCGAGTCTCTCTAAGCCTTGGGCCGTCAATCTATATTTTTTCTTCCCATTTTCTCCTATCCATTTATTTTGGATAAGGATATCAATCACTTCATCGAAACTTCTAGACAGGGTGTAGCGGTAACCGAAATCTCCGTAGACCTTTCTTAAGTCCTCTGGAATCTGAAGTGCGGGTTCTGTTCTAGATAACAAATTGAGCACCTCTGTCCTATCTAAGCCATTCCTCTTGTCTTCCAAGAGAAGGATTGTCATATACCAGAAGGATTTGATCTCATGTCTTTTCTTTGCTTCTAAACACCAATGCCTCACCTGTTCTAAAATCTCTTTCAGCCTGTTCCCATCAATGTCATCACTCGGATACGTCTTCACATAGAAGGACGTTGAGAGGCCCAAAAGTCCATAGGTTTTCTGCTTGATTTCTTCCACATCAGGATCGTAGTTCACGTAATCGTAGGCGAGTAAGTAAGGCTCAAAACCGTCATCTTGCCCTTTTTTCAATATAGTAGAAGGGATTTTTTTCAGATTGTTCCTCGCCTCAAGAAGCCTATGAATATCTGATCCAAATAAGGGAAACGTATACAAGTGGAGATGAATCGTAGATTTTCCGTTTCTTATGCCTGATATAGCCAATGTGGCCGTGATTCCCCCATCATCTACGGTTGATTCGGGAGAGAATAGTTGAACACTTAACATGGGCTGTATCTTTTCTCTGCCTAGCGTTTCTATGGTCTTGTTCAACTCTGAAACAGTACAGCCCCTTCTCAATCGTTTTGAAAGATCCTCTGTCAGAGCATCAGCGCCCACAAAAGCCACCCTGAAATTGGTCTCTTTCATTTTTTTGACGAGCTTTCCACTCATCCCTTTTGGTCTCAGGAAGCAGGTATAAATAATTTCCCTGCCCACCGCTTGATTCAAAACCTGCAAGTAATCACAGATCTTTATGACCCAATCTTCGCTGGTGTTAAAGGTGTCATCCCAGAGATCGATGGATTTAATTTCCGGATTGTTTTTTAAGAATGTAAGCAATTCCTCCACAAAGAAATTGCTCTCAACCGCACAGTGAAAATCCTTCCCAAACTGGGTGGCTATGGCACAGAACAGGCATCCGCCACCAGATTTTTTTGCCCAAATACATGCCCTCTGAAGGGTGAGGGCAATGGTTTTTTCTCCATACTTCACATAGGAGAAAATCTCTCTCTCTGACAATTCCTCTGATGAGAACGCCGTGGAGATGAGCGCTTTTCGTCCTGGAAGCCAAAATATGATGTTGGGGATTTCAAGTAATTTTTTTAAAAAGTCCCTGTCCCAATTTTCGTTCAGGGTCGTTTTATCGAGCAACGGTAAAAGGGCGTATAGGACTCTTTCGGCAGATCCCCTTACAATGAAATCAGGAGCGATATCTATCAATCTGTTTGCGAATGCAAAAAACCTATGAAGCATCAAGTTCTTGTAGTTGTTCGAAGCCTCATTCCCTCCAAGGATGATAGGCGCTGAACTGACGCTTCTTAGACAGCATATGACCTTTGGTAAGACAAATAGATTTACAGAATAGGGGGCGGAAATCAGAATGGTATCCACATCGGTGAACCCCGCCTTACTGAACAGGTCACCCAGAAAATCATAGCCCACCAGGGTCAGTTCCTCTAAAGGGAAAAAGAGGCAATCCGCCCCAAGCGCTTCACCGCACACGGGGGTATAACCCAGCTCCTGGACGATCCTTCTTAGAACCGAGTAAGCCAGGCTATTCTGTCTGGTGAGGGTTATGATTCCGACTTTTTTCATTATACTAAGATTTAACCGCTGACACACGCAGACTTTCACAGACAAATAGTTCCGCCGACGGCGGCGGAACTATTTATGGTCAATGCCCTTGGGGCATGTTCACGATTCCCCAGGTCTAAACTGATAATCCCGACCTTGTATCAAATCTCTATCACAAAGCGATTCTAACCTTTGGTTCGGCCAAGCCTGCCCGCCATCGCTCTGGCTCAGGCGAGGCGGGCGGGTCGGTCGAACCAAAAGTCTGCGTGGGTCTGCGGCTAAAAGATATCGCAACTAGAGTTCAGGGTCGACCAAGCCGAGCTGAATGGCAAAATGGACAAGCTGGACAGGATTTTCAATCCCCAGTTTCTCCATAATCTTGCTCCTGTGGGATTTCACGGTGCTCACGCTCACATAGAGCGTGTCAGCGATCTCCCGGGTAGAACGGCCTTCCGCGATGAGCTGGAACACTTCCCTCTCCCTGTTGGAGAGCAGCTTGTATCGTTCTTCTCGGGAACTCCCTTTGCGGGGCGAAAGATATGAATCCACCACCTTCTTGGATATGGAGGGACTGAGAAAGGTCTCGTCCTTCATGGCCGCATGAATGGCCTCTATAATATCACGGCCGCTGGAATCTTTTAGGAGATAGCCGGATATGCCCACCTCGAGAAGCTCGTGGATGTAATGTTCGTGGGAGTACATGGAAAGGATCAGAATCTTCGTTTTGGGTGAGTCTTTTTTTATCCTTTTTGCGGCCTCAATACCGTTCATCAGGGGCATGGCAATGTCCATGATGATAACGTCTGGCTTTAACTCCAATCCCATTTCCACGGCCATCCGGCCATTAACCGCCTCCCCGACAATCTTCAGATCTGGTTGATCCTCCAGAAGTCGTGCTAGCCCCTGACGAACAATGGTATGATCCTCAGCAACGATGATCCTAACTGGTCGATCCATCGCCCCGGGCCTCCGCCAAAGGTATCTCAATACGAATCCGGGTCCCTTCTCCCCGTCTCCCATGCACCTGAAAAGTCCCGCCGAGGAGGGATGCCCTCTCCCGCATGCCCAGGAGTCCTAGGCTCCTCTCACTGTCGCTCCTGATTTGACCGTCAAAACCCCTGCCGTCATCTTCGGCCAAAAAGATAATTTTGGGATAGCTCTTGATAATGGAAAGCCGGAAATGCATGGCGCCACTATGCTTTATGGTATTGGTGAGCGCCTCCTGGCTAAAACGATACAGAACGGTTTCCGTGTCCACGTCCAGCCGCTGATCGAATCCCACCATACGGAATTCAATATCAAGATCTGAATGATTCTTCACATTTTTGAAATAGAGGTTAAGGGCAGGCTCCAGACCAAGATCACTCAGCAGGGTAGGGTGGAGACTGTATGAGAGGCGTCTGATTTCAGAGGAGGTCCTGATAACCATTTCCCTGATCTCACTGATATCCTTCCTGATACCATTTTCGCTGGAGCTCACCTTCTCTTCCAATCTCTCCAGGCCCAAATTGATGGCCGTCAGGGCCTGACCCGCCTCATCATGCAGTTCACGGGCAATACGGCGCCGTTCCTCTTCCTGAGTTTGAAAAAGCTTTTCTGTGAGCCGACTCAACTCTTGGCGGTGAAGACGGACCGTCTCAATGAGCTGTGTATTCTCAATGGCCCCGCCCAAATAGTTGCCCATGGAACCCAGAAGATGAATCTCATGGGGGCTTAACTCTCTTGAAGCGGGTATATCGAGGCCAAAAAAGCCGACCGCCCTCCCTTTGAAACTGATGAGAAAACAGGATAACCAACGCGCCTTTTTGCCCGTTTTGGTCATATAACTGGCCTGAAAGCGGGGAAAGGAGGGCTCCGGTCTCAGCCTAATATCCCCTTCGAGGAGGTGTTTCATCAGCACTCTGTCTTTGAAAATGATCCCATCCGTATGTGCAGGGTCTTCCACGGGAAGCCCGAATCTGACCTGAAGCCGGGCCATTTTCTCCTCAGGGTCAATCAGGAAGATGGCCCCCCGTTTCAGTCGCAGGACCTTGAGTGTGTGTTTCAAGGTCACCATCAGGATGTTATTCAAGTCCATGGTAAGATTCAAGGTCAGGGCAATGCTGTTCAAAATGGAGAGTTCTAAGTTTCTTTGGGTGATCACAGTTTCTTGATGCTTTCGTCGCGTAATGTCCTTGATGATACCCTCGTACTCAATCTCTCCGGTCTCCGGGTTTCGGTAGCGTCGACTCGATATCAAAACATGAACAGGGGACCCATCCGCCTTCTTGAAATCCACCTCAAAGTCCTTTACATATCCCTTGCCATTAATTTCTTTAAGAAATCTATCTCGGTCCTTGGGATTGAAGTAAAGATTGCGCGCCGAACCCATCCTCAAGAGTTCCCCTTTGCTTCGGTACCCGATGAGGTCAACCCCCGCCTGGTTCACGTCCAGGAGTTCGCCCGGGAGGTTTGTCGTGTAGATCATATCGTGACTGCCTTCAAAAATACGGCGATATTTCTTCTCTCGCCTAACAATCTCCTCCTGAAGCCGCTTCAATTCTGTGATGTCCTTAAATATCTCAATGCCTCCCGTAATTCGGCCTTCGTTATCGCGGAAAGCAGAGGTGGAGCATATGATGGGGATCTCCTGGCCCTCAATGTTCTTTATCATATACTCCCTGTTGTGGATGTCGCCCCCATCTGCTACGGCCCTCTTCAGGGCACAATCCGTTTCGCAGATGGGGTTCTTGAACACATCTTTGCAGTACATGCCTACGGCATCGTAGGCCGAGAAACCCGTAATATTCTCTGCCGCCGGATTAAAAAAGGTAATGCGGTATTCCTGGTCCGTGGTGAAAAGCCCATCCGGAATTCGGTTCAAGATTTCAACAAAGCTCTCTTCCTTATGATAAATCTGTTCAAGGGCCTTGAAATTGTATTTATGTACCTGCTCAGAGAGGAAATGATTCCAGCCCCCAGCATGTTTT
>CP070840.1:280045-282939 GCA_020342025.1 Deltaproteobacteria bacterium | reverse complement strand
TGAGCTTACTCCCATAGAAAGAGTAAAGCGGTTCTTTAATCGTGAACCCGTAGATCGAATGCCGTTTTTTACGGGGATGGGCATGGTGCTGCTGCCTGCCATAAAAAAATTGGACTACAAATTTCCAAGTATCCATAGGAATGCGGAGAAGATGGCCTTATCGGCTGTCGAGTCCGCCCGAATGTTCAATCTGGATTCTGTTGTGATTCCCTATGACATGTGCATGGAATCCGAGGCCTTGGGGAACGAGATCAGTCTTTACGAGGACTCGGAGGACATCCTTTATCCAACCATCCCCTATAAGAACTGGACAGAGGTGGATCAGGTGGAAATAACGCAGGAAGACATTGACACGATCATGGATAAGTATCCAATGAACATACTTCCTGAGGCCATCAAGATTTGCAAGAAGGAGGCCCCGGACCTGGCTGTGGGTGCCTGGCAATTGGGTCCTTTCACCCAGTGCGGCCAGACCATCGAACTGGACAAGGTCCTAAAGGCGGTTTTCAAGGACACGAAGCGGGTGGAAGACATCTTAGACAAGTTCTCAGACATGATCATCAACATCGGCAACGCGCTCCAAGAAGCCGGGGCGGATTTTATTACGCTGAGGGAGCCCGGCGTAGCGGCAGATCTTCTCAGTCCCCGCACCTTCAGGGAGATGATCCAGCCTCGCTTAACGAGGATTTTGTCTGCCTGGAAGCCGCCAAAGGTTCTGCACATCTGCGGATCAACAGATCCCCTGGTGGAGATGATGTGGCAATGTGTGACCGATTCGGGGGGTCAAGGCATCAGTTTTGACATAAAGAATAATCTGCTAGAGTCGCGCAAGAAACTTGGGGATGATGCCATCATTCTCGGCAACTTTGACGTGTTTAAACTTCCCTGTGCGGAAGAGACCACGGTGGAGGAGGCGATTCAGGGGATCAAGGACAACATTGATGGACAGGTGGACGCGGTCTGGCCCGGTTGTGATCTCTGGCCGGACATCAAAGAAGAAAACATGCGTGCCATTGAAAAGACGGCCAGGACCTACAAAACCGGACCGACTCCGGCCGTGGGACGGTTGTAATCAAGGAATTAAATAAAGATAGGAGGAACACAATTATGGCAAGCAAGGAAGAACTGTTAGAGCTCTTAAAAGATGGGGTGATCAACTACAAAGAGGATCAGGTGAAGGAGGCCTCCCAGAAAGCTTTGGATGAGGGGTATCTAGCCCTGGAGATGATCATGGATGGTCTGGCCGCCGGCATGGAGGTGGTGGGTGACCTCTACGAGAGGCACGAGTACTTTGTGCCTGAGGTGCTCATGTGTGCGGATGCCCTTTATGGTGGACTGGACATCCTGAGGCCCCATGTCCCCAAGGCGGAAGGAGGGGCTGTGGCCCAAGTGGTGATTGGGAGCATCCAAGGGGACGTCCATGACATCGGCAAGAATTTGGTGAAGATGATGTTTGATGTGGCCGGTTGGGAGGTTTACGACCTGGGCAGGGATGTTCCCCTTGAGAACTTCGTCAAAGAACAGATGCGGACGGATGCCGAGGTGGTGGCCATGTCAGCCATGATGACCACGACCATGTTGGGGATGAAGAAGGTAATCAAGATGATCAAGGACAAAAACCCGAACGTGGCCATCATGCTCGGTGGGGCCCCTGTCACCCAGGATGTGGCCAATCTGTTTGGTGCGGATGGATATGCGGAGTCAGCCGGAAATGCGGTTCAAGAGGGGATCAAGATGATAGGCCGGCTGAGAGAGTATGAAAAGGCGAAGGCCTAATAAACAGTTATGTTCGTGGCAGGATCTCCACCTGGCCAGCCTTGAAGGGGGCTCAGGTTGGGGTCCTGTGACCTAACAGGTTTCAAGCGCCAGATACGGAAGATTCCAGATGCACAGCATAAAGGCTGTGAGGGAAGAGGTCTGCTGATTTCAATACCAAGGAGGATATGATTGCATGGAAGATAATAAGGTGAAGGTAATATTTCAACCCTCTGGCCGACGTGGGGAGGTGCCGAAAGATGTTACGTTGATAGAGGCCTCCAGGTTACTCGGTGTGGATATTGAGTCCCTGTGCGGTGAGAAGAAGGTCTGCGGGAAGTGCAAAATACGCGTTGAGGAGGGATTTTTCGAAAAATTTGGGATTGAGTCGTCCGGGTCACATCTGAGTACCTGGCAGGAGGAAGAGGATAAATATATCAATGCCGAGGAGAAGAAGTCTGGCTACCGGCTGGGTTGTGTCGCCAAGGTGGAAGGGGACGTCCTGATCTTCGTTCCAGAGGAATCCCGCGCTGGAAAGCAGGTGGTGAGCAAAAAAGCACGCGATATCCACATTGAACATAATCCGGCCGTGAAGATCTACCATGTGGGGGTGGAACCACCCACATTTGAGGAGCCCACGGGGGATTTCGAACGGATCTGCCGGGAACTGGAAAAGGAATTTGGCCTCAAGGATCTGAAGATCGATATATTCACCCTGCGTCAACTGCCCACAGCCTTACGTGACGGCGAGTGGAAGGTGACCGTCAGTGTCTGGAATGACCAGGAGATCATCCGCGTGCGGCCAGGGAAGGCCGAACATTCCTATGGTCTCGCCATCGATGTGGGAACGACTACAGTGGCCGGATACTTCTGTGATCTCACTACCATGGAGGTGGTAGATACGGTTACCCTCATGAATCCCCAGTGCAAATATGGTGAAGACGTGATGGCCCGGATCACCTTTCACATGACCACAGAAGATGGCCTTCAGCGGATGAGCGACGACATTATTGAGGGACTCAACTGGTTGATTGACGAGGCCATCAAGAACACCCACCCGCCAAAGAAAAAGAAGAAGAAAAAAAAGGGTGAAGAGGGGCCAGAGGAATGGATCGAAGTGCCGGAGGAGGGTAAGACCT
>CP070840.1:269493-279945 GCA_020342025.1 Deltaproteobacteria bacterium | reverse complement strand
ATTATCTCCTGATAAACCATGGGGATTTCTTTAGGAGAGATGATCTGATTGCTGTACCCGATGGGGGCAACGACGAGGGAACCATGATTGAAGTGGCAGAAAAATCTATGCTCTGGCTCAAGTTCACTGTCATAGGTCGGCAATGTCATGCCAGCACGCCCGAAAAGGGAAAGAACAGCCTGTATGGTGCGGCCAAACTCATTATGGCTCTTGGAAAGTTGAAAGATGAATTTGGCTTAGCTGATGATCTTTATCGCCCCCCGCTATCCACCTTTGAACCCACAAAAATGGAGGCAAACATCCCTAACATCAACACCATACCGGGAAGAGACGTTTTTTACATGGACTGCCGCATCCTGCCAGAATATGGGGTTGACGACATATTAGCTGCTGCTGAGGAAATCACAGGGCAGGTGGCAAAGGAACTGGACCTTTCCATTCTGGTTGAACCGGTTTACCGGCAGGAGGCAGCAACCCCCACGCCAGCCGATGCACCCGTGGTAAAGTTCTTGACGAAGGCCATCAAGACCGTGACAGGGCTGGAGGCCAGACCGATGGGCATAGGTGGAGGGACGGTGGCAGCATTTTTCCGCAAAGCAGGGCTACCCGCTGCCGTGGGGATAACCATGCCCAATACGCCTCATCAGCCGAACGAATACTGTCTCATCAAGAATATCATCTCGGACACCAAAGTCTTTGCATGCCTGTATCTGGACAAGTATGAAGAGCCGTGAAGCGAACAAGAGCGGGGCAGATCTTCAGTATGGCCTTTGGACGCCCCACTTGCAGGTGGAATTGAGTAACTGCCCGTCAGGGTTTTATTGAACGATCAAGTAGTATGAAGTCAATGGATCTCAAACAGCCCTGAATTCCAGCTGATACCTTACAATCCCATCTCTTCCATCCAATGATCTCTCACAGAGCGCCAAGACCATCAATACATCAGCAGTTAACCCGCGCGTCTTACTGCATCTCAAGCTTGACTTGGGAGAAAAGATTTTGCTTTGTCAAGATTGAAGATTGGAGGTTATTTGGGGGCATAGTTGAGATCAGCGGTGGCCTTGAATCGATTGAATGCCCATGGATTCAGCGAGCCATTTTTCGTTAACACGAGCAGCTGCCCATGATAGCGTGAGACTATTTACTTTTTTCGACAGGCCCCTCCCGTCAAACGTCATGGAAAGCTTTAGTTTGGTGCAATCCGCAGGCATGGACAGAATACGGTAAGCCGTGAAATAGGGCTCAACATCCTTTGGGTTCGCCTTCAATTGAGCTAAAGCCTTTTTGAGATTGCTTGTTTGTTGTTGCAAATAGGTCAAAGATTGTTCGCGGTTGTGCTTCCCGCTAACCGTGTTGTCATTGGCAACGCTGGGCATCTCTATCCCATTATCATAGGCTTGGAAGAGGGTGCCGTCCAGCGTGTAGGCCTTTAGAGCCTCGATATCCTCGTCTGCCAACGCCTCTAATGTATGGATGAGAAGTGGGGTGGGATCAATGGATTCTTCCCATTCCATGTTCAGCGCCGAGAGATCTGCCTGGGACAACTGATTCAGGTCGATAAGCAGGGCTCCGTACGCGAAGCCTGTGCGTTGGATCTTCATATTTTCAATCTTCCATTGGGGGTCGGAAGCCCCCCGCCTGAATACCCATGAGGTGTGATAAACATTGTCTCTGCCCTCGTACGCGTGGCTTAAATCAAACCACATATCGAGAATCAGCCTTTTCACATGTAAATGATTGATGGCCCGTTCCAGTTCTGGGTAGTTGGTGAGACGCCATAGTTCGTCACGGAGATTTGAGCCTTTTTCAGTCATGAGACGCTGCCAGACCGTTCGCCCTGTTATTTGGAAATTCTTCGAAAAAAGAGATTGGAAACGTTCGGCATCTTCCTCTTCAAGGGCCTCCTGTGCGCTTATCATGAGTGCAACGATCTCGGCTCCATCCTGTTCATGAAGGCCCTTTTTCGTTTCATGGTCATTCCGACTGCAAGAAAACAATAGGATGAAAAAGGCGGATGCCATGATGATATGTTTTCTCTGTCTCCAGCCAGCTTTTATGCCGATTTTCTCATTTTTTCCATGGACGTCGAGAATCATCTTTCAAATTTCTCCGAACTATCCGGCTCAATGACACGCTCGTGCGTGCTATTATACCTTGCCTCTTAGGGAATTCTTGGGCACACTGGGCAAGAAGATCATATTTTGGAACAAAAAATGGCCCCTCTCGGGGCATGAATGAAAGGTCCTCTGTCCGTTATTCCAAGTGTCCTCTTGAGAGGCCAAACACGATCGAGCGATGGTGAAAGTTTTTGATTTAAAGTTTTAAGTAGTTTAAAATATTAAAGAAAAACCGTCCAAAAATCAAGTGGAAAGTGCGTCAGGACTCTTTCGCTATGACGAATCGAAAACAGTAGAGCCTGGTGAGAGGGGAGAAGCTGAATAGAGTGAAAACGGATAAAATTAAGGCTCTTCTTGAGGGAGGGGTAGGGGAGGGTGTGTTCCCGGGGGGTGTATTGCTGGTCTCTAAAAAAGGGCAGGTCCTTTTCATTGAAAAGACTGGTTACCTCTCCTTGATTCCTGACCAGATTCCCATAAGAAAGGATACGATCTTTGATCTGGCTTCGTTGACAAAACCCTTGGCCACCACCTTGGCCCTTATGAAGTTGGTTGATCTGGGCAACCTCGAACTGGATCAACCCCTTTCGCGGCTCATACCAACGACCATCCCGTCGGACAAAAAAGACCTGACGCCCCGCCTGCTCCTTAGCCACAGCGCAGGGTTTACGGACTGGAAACCTTTTTACCTGGATCTGATGGCGTATGAAGCAAAGGAGAGAAAGGGGATCCTGAGACAGCAGATTCTTAAGGATCCACTGGCCTACTCCCCTGGCGAAGAATACCTTTATAGCGATCTGGGGTTCATGATCCTGGAATGGATTATCGAAGAGACTACGGGGATGACCATGCGGAAATTTGTGGAGCAGAGCTTCTACCAACCCCTCTCGCTAGAGCGCACCTTCCTGAGTACGCATCAGCTTCCGCTGCCATTCGAGAGAGGGTTTTTTGCGGCCACTGAAGATTGCCCATGGCGGAAGAAGCTCATCCAGGGAGAAGTGGATGACGAGAATGCCTGGGCGTTGGGTGGGTATTCAGGGCATGCGGGACTGTTTGGACCCGCTGAGGAAGTCTACACGGTGGTTAATCTTTTAAGGGAGCATTACCTGGGGAAGAGGGATGACTACTTGAAACCGGAAACAGTGAGAGTGTTCTTCACCAGGCAAGATATGGTGAGGGGGAGTGACTGGTGCCTGGGTTGGGACTCACCCTCCGAGGAGAATTCAAGTGCCGGCAGATATTTCTCAAGAAACAGTGTGGGGCACACGGGGTTTACAGGAACTTCGGTGTGGATGGACCTTGACCGGGATGTAATCGTCCTCCTGCTCACAAATCGCGTCCATCCGACCCGGGAAAATGAAAAGATCAAGACATTTAGACCCAAGCTCCACGACCTAATCATGGAGGAAGTGGGTTTAGAATAAGTGCCTAAAGTGATCTAAAGTGCCTAATCTTGTTTACGGCTTTGATTTCTCATGACCCATGGTCCAGACTTTACCAACAAATGACCAATGACCCGCCCGCCTCGCCCGAGCGGTTCGCGATGGCGGGCAGGCAAATGACGAGTGACAAATAACACGTGACAAGTGAGGCTTCCAATGGGAGAGATTAGGAGTACGCTGGATATCATCATGGAAAAGACCAAGGGTCTAACCCTGTCAGAAGAGGAAAAGAAGGCCTTCAAAGAGCAGGAAATGGCAGGAAAGTTGAGGGGGCTTATCCAGAAGTACCTGGACGGTTCAGTGGATATGGATAAGCTTAAGGAGGAGATTGCTGCCCTCGCAGACGAAGATGAGGACATGGTGATGCGTTTGATCAGGGAAGAAACCGTCTCAAGGATGGGGCTGGGAGAAAATAATGATTCAGTCTTGACAGTTTTGGAGGAGACCACCGGATGGGATGTTAGGTCCATCCGTGCGTCCTTGAAGGCGTTTGAGCAGCGCTTTGAGCGAGAGAGAATCTCCCGAGAAAAAGAATTAGGGAAAAAATTAGAAGAGAAGGGCATCTCTGGGTCAGCGGTTATGCCCAACATCAATGCGGATCCCAAGTGGGCTCACTATTTATCGGAAATAAGAGATGAATTCAAGGAAAAGGTTGGCTCTTAATGCCGGTAACGGAAAGGGGCTGTCCTTCTACACCTCTGACGCGGCGAGGAGAAAGTCAATCATGGCCTGGGATAGGGGAGAGGCTATTCTTCTTCTGTCTCTAACCAAATAAAAGCTCCGGTGCATGGGAAGGCCCTTCACTTTCAACGCCCTAAGGATGCCTGTTTTCAGTTCCGTTTCTATCGCCCTGGCTGAAAGGATGGACACCCCGAGCCCGCCCTTAATACCCTCTTTGACCGCAGTGGATGACCCAAATCGTGCGACCACATGAAGGGAACCCGCAGCCTGGAACTCGGGATCCCCGAGGGAGTTTTTCATGCTTTTGAGGGTTCCTGAACCCAGCTCTCTCAATATAAAGGGCTCTTCGAAGAGCTCAGCCAGTGATACTGCTTTTTTCCTGGCCCATCGGTGTTTCGCGGGGATGACAAGGACAAGCTCATCCTTCCAGAGCTCCTGGTATATGAGACGCTTCTGTGCACCTTTGGAGCCGATGACGCCTAGTTCAAGAAGGCCCTCAAGGACCCGGCCTTCGATTTCAGTCGTATCTGCAATCGTCAACACAACTGAGATGGAAGGGTATTTTTCATTGAAGCGTCCGATGACTCTGGGAAGGATATACTCGCCAGGTATGGTGCTTCCGCCCATGTGTATCTCACCCTGTTTGACGCCTAGAAAGTTTTCCATCTCCAGACGCGCTGTCCTTTTCATGTCTAACAGCAAGACAGCGTGTTTGTAGAGGAGTTCTCCCGCTTTTGTCGGGACCACCTGCCTACCCAAACGATCAAGGAGTTTGATGCCTACCATCTTTTCAAGGTTGGCAATCCTCTCGCTGACCGAAGCCTGTGCCAGATAGACGGCATCTGCGGCCTTAGAAAAGCTTTCCAATTCTGCCACCTTGCAGAAGATTTCCAGTTGTCGCAAGTCAAAGTCTATAGACGACATGAAAGACCCCTTTAATCACGCAGGAAACCATAGAGCAGGTAATCGCGTTAGTTTTCTAGGCTTGGTCTTTATAAATTCGGCTCTATGCTCCACGCTCTAAGCTCTTAGCCTCTTCTAAAGATACGCAAACCAGACTCTCTCAATCTCCGAGAAATTGGCTTTCACAAGGTCTCGCCCTGAAATAACATCCCCGTGGCCGGGAAGAAGCTGATCCACTTCGAGCTGCGAGAGCCTTCTAATGGACGCCTTCAGTTCCTCTCCGTTACCTCCGGGTAGATCAGTCCTCCCCACACCCTGACTGAAGAGCACATCACCCGTGAACAATACCTTCTTCTCAGGCCAGTAAAGGCAGACGGAACCGGGTGAATGACCCGGCGTATGAATCACCTGAAAGCTCAGGTCTCCGATTTTCATATCTCCCTCTTGAAGGAGGATATCCGGTTCGAAGTTGGGAGCGCCTAGGGCTTCTCCATAGTGGGGCGCCACCTCTTTGATGAAACGCATCTCCATGCTGGGGATGGCAACCCATGTGGCGGTGCCTACGAATGTTCTTACCCCCTCCATGTGGTCTGGATGGCAATGGGTAACAATAACAACATCAATATCTGCTGGGGACAGGGAGAGCCTAGACAGATTGTCCTTCACATGACCGAAAAGCGTGTAATGCCCTGGATCTATAAGGATTTTTTTCTCCCCATGGATGAGGTAGGCGTTACAGTTGTTGGTGGTAGGATTAAGCCACAGAAACCCGTAGAGATCTTCAGATATTTTCATGGAACCCGCCTAAATCCTCATCCGCTCAAGATTTGATGGCTTACCATTGTTTCTTTATTCTGCTGGCCTTCAAATGAGGTGAGGACATCTTTTAGGCTGGTCTCTTTGAAGAGCTTCGTCATGCCCTGAAAGGCCTTTCCCCAAATGGGCCGAATGGGGCAAGTTGCCGTATTATCACAGGCATTTTGGTCGGTTAAGCAATCGACAAAAGAGAACTTGGTTTCCAAGAGGGTAAGAACGTTCCATAGATTAATCTGGGCCGGGGCCTTGGAAAGCATGTGTCCACCCTTTGGGCCTCTCACGCTGTTGATCAGATTGGCTTTTTTCAGCGGAATAATGAGCTGTTCCAAATACTTGATGGGGATATCGAGATTCCTGGAGATGTCAGACATACTGGTGGGACCTTTGCCGAAGTTCTTGGCAAGCTCCAGCATGAGCCGCGTTCCGTATCGACCTCGGGTAGATAGCTTCATGGCTGCCTTTTCCTCTTAAACAGTTCCAGGTTTATTGCTAGGGTGCCGCGGGCACCTGCAGGGTCTATCAGCAGGTGTCCTTTTATGGATGAGGAATGCGTTTGGCCTCCCACAGACCAAACAAAGTTTGATTATTCAGATACCGAGTTATATATATTGTATAAGTATGGTAAGTTTGTCAAGGGTTTGAACATAGCCTTTCGCCCTTCATTGACAAGAAAGAAGGTGTGTCCGATTAGAAAAAAAGGTGGGGGCATCTCCGAGGAGGGATTATGAGGAATAAGAAGATAAAGGAAACCGCGGCAGAGGTTGATAGCTGCTGCAAAAAGATGGAAGTCCCTTCGGAGGACGAAGTGGTGGCGCTGAACGCTATGAGGGCGATTAAAGAGCGTGTTAGGGATCTGAAAAAGAGGCTATCTGAGATCTCATCCTCGCACAAAGGGAAGGACAAGGCAGAGGCGCTGGAGCTGGAAGAAAAGATGGAAAAGCTTAAAGGGGAATGGAATGAGTGGGAGGAAAAAAGGAAAAAGGCGGCGAAAGAGAGGATGATCCTGCTGGGGCACGAAGAGGTGAAATAGATGATTGATAAAGGTGAATGGTCAAACCCATCATTTTGACAAATCATTTTTGATCCCCAATTCGCGCCAAATCATACCTATAACCCTCTTATCTCGAACTGACCTGCCAATCGTCATTCTGCACCCTTCACCTTGCACGCATATGGCCCCTTTAGTCCCGTCCAATAGGCATGCTCCAAATGAGGCGTCCAGCCGAAATGCATCGAAGCCTGTATTTTCTATCCAGAGCAAGACAATCCCCTTATAAGAACTGATTAACATTGACATATTTTGAGGCCTATTTTATTGAATACACAACTTTTCCCAAAACAGGGAGGAAAGCAAAATGAGGTGGAAACAATCATTGGTTACGGGTGTCCTTAGCGTTTTCGTATGTTTAACCATCTTATCGGATACTGGGGCTGCTCAAGAATTGAAAAAGGTCTATACCCTGCGTGAGGCCGTCTCAGAGGCCCTTGCCAGTAACCCGAGTTTCAGGGCAAAGATGGAAGAGATGGAGCAAGCTTTGCAGGTCAAGAACCAGGCAAGAACGGGATTTTTACCAAAACTACGTACTGAATACAATTACACGCGGCTGGAAAATACGACAAGAAACTTTGGTGGGTTTACTACAAATGTCAGCGCTGACAATTATGCCTGGAGAACGGCTCTGACACAGCCTCTGTTTCAAGGGTTTGAGATCCTCAGCCAATATGAGCTGGCAAAGCTGGGTATTGATCAGTCTGAGACAGAGATAGAGCTTGAAAAGCTGAATCTGGCCTTGGAGGTTAAAGTGGCCTATTTTGATATTTTGATCGCCGATACGGCCGTGGACGTGGCAGAAAAGGACGTGGCAGCCCGTAAGTCCAATGCGGATGTGGTTCGTAGCTTTTACAAGGTGGGGATGAAGCCCATCAACGAGCTGCTGCAGGCTGAGGTGGAGTGGGCGAATGCACAACAAGCCCTGGTGCGTACTCAGAATAACGCGCGACTGGCCCGCTCCAAATTCAATATCCTACTGTCAAGACCGGTCAATGCCCCGGTGGATGTCACAGTCCCTGATCCCCTTTGGGAACCAGTAACAGGTGAACTGGATGAATATGTGGAAAAGGCCCTTGCAAACCGCCCCGAGATGAAACTCATCAACATCAGGGTGGATCAGACGGACCAAAACATCAGGTTGACTAAGAGTGATTACTATCCAGAGATTTCTTTCGTAGGGGAGTACACCAAAGAGGGCGATACCCCGGATGTGTCGGGCAGTCCTTTTCACCAGGCACGCGATCCGAAAGCCTTGCTGGTCTTTACCTGGACCTTCTGGGAATGGGGCAAGACCCGGTACGCCGTAAAGGAACAAGAGAGCTTCAAGAGACAGTTAATGGACACCAAAGTTTCCATAGAAAATGACATTCGCCTCGAAGTAAGGGATGCCCTTCTGGCCTTGGACACGGCCGAGAAGAATATCCCCACCACACAGACAGCCGTCAAACAGGGCGAGGAGAACTTGAGGGTAGAAGAAGAGCGTTACAAAGCCCAGGTGACCACCATTACTGAGGTGCTCCTGGCAACAACGCGCCTGACCCAGGCAAGAGTGAATTATTTCGGCGCCCTCTATCAGCATAATATAGCCAAAGCCCAGTTGCTGAGGGCATTGGGGGAATATTAAGCATGGGCTAGATTAAGTCTCGGGTAAGTGGATGGCTCTAGGGCTGTTTGAGCTCCGCTTTAAATCCAAGCCATTGAGAATTCCGAATTCAGGTATTGAGGAATTAAATGTGAAAACAAAGATAGTGCTTTGCGCAGATTGGAAATCCCTAAATTCCGCGATTCCTCAATAGCTAAATTGCTTTTCGGTAGCGGGTATCAAACTAGCTAATACGTAGCATTTAACGGACTCGAAAGACAGCAATACCCTCACATGATTCAACTCTTCAATGTTTCCAAAAACTTCGGGGCCAATGTGGCCCTGAAGGACATTAGCTTGAGAATCCGCAAAGGCGAGTACGTGTTTATTACGGGTCCGAGCGGGGCAGGAAAGACGACCCTACTCAGGCTCCTTTTTGGTGCTGAGCGTCCCACAGAAGGGCAGATACTCATTGACCGAATCAATTTGAACCGCATCAGCAGGTTGAACCTGGATCTACTCCGTAGACGAATCGGTTTTGTCTTTCAGGATTTCAAATTACTGCCCAGGAAAACGGTCTTCCAAAATGTGGCTATTTCCTTGGAGGTTATAGGTGAGCGCTCAGCCCTTGTAAGGAAAAAAACGCACCAGACGCTCAGGGCGGTGGGGCTATCAAAAAAAGAGGAGGCCTATCCGCTCCAACTTTCAGGAGGAGAACAGCAAAGGGTGGCCATAGCCCGGGCCGTTGTCAACAACCCCCTCATCCTTCTTGCCGACGAGCCCACGGGCAATCTCGATCCGGATATAACACGGGATATCATGATCCTCTTCAGAAGCATAAATCTGAGGGGCACCACGGTCGTCATAGCCACTCACAGCAGAGAACTCATGAGAGACACAGATCAGAGGATTATCCATCTGAGTGAAGGGAAAGTGGTGGGAGAAGAATAGCCGCATGAGCTTACGGATCTGGGCCTATTATTTCAAAAATGCACTGAGTAATATCGCTAGAAACCGGCTGATTCACATGGTCAGCATAGGCACCATAGGGATCTCTTTACTCCTTTTCGCCTCATTTCTGGTCCTATTTCTGAATCTCAATAACTGGATCATGGATTGGGGCCAATCCGTGTCCATGTCCGTCTATCTGAAGGAGGGTATCGATCAAAGGGCAAAAGAGAAAATAGAAACCCTGCTGAGGAATATGCCAGGCGCTGAATTGAAGGGCTTTATCTCCAAAGAAAAGGCCTTCATGGATTTGGCGGAAGGACTGGGGGCCCACGCTGGACTGTTGGATGGTCTAAAGAAAAACCCGCTGCCAGCCTCATTCGAGCTCCTTTTCAAAGATGTGAACATCCATCAAATCAACCCAGGGAAAATGAAAGAGGAGATAGAAAAAATTGAGGGGGTTGATGAAGTTCAATACAGTAAGGAGGTGTTGGAAAGATTTGAGGGGCTGATGTATGTGCTCAAAGTGGCTGGATTTATTATTGGCGGGTTTCTCTGTTTGGCCGTTCTCTTCATTACCAGTAACACCATAAAACTGACCATATATTCACGCCGGGAGGAAATAGAAATTCTTAAACTTGTGGGGGCCACGGATTGGTTTGTGAAAATTCCCTTTTTGATAGAGGGCGCCGTTCAGGGGCTATTGGGTGGTCTCCTCTCGCTTGCTGTCCTTTTTGGGTTGTATTCCATCTTTTTCTTGAAAAAGGTCCAGGTCATTGGTCTCCCTGTTCTTAACATCACTTTTCTGCCCACTGAATACCTGGGTTCCATACTTCTGCTGGGCCTGGGTTTAGGATTGATCGGGAGTTTCATTGCCATAGGTAGGTTTTTTGAAATATGATCAGATCCACTGCT
>CP070840.1:255903-269393 GCA_020342025.1 Deltaproteobacteria bacterium | reverse complement strand
GTCTCTCATCAGCAATCTGTCAGACAGGGTCTCCACGAATTCCGGCTCGTCATCCACCAGCATAAACTTTGATGGTTTCTTTACATCGAATTGCCGATAGATATTGCTTTTATAATACCCAGAGCCCACCCTTGTCTCAACCTCTTTTATCCCCGGCAACGCCATGGTAATTTTCTTTAACTCCTCTTCCAGACGGGATAGCAAGAGCACGTGCTTCTTAATGGTCAGAGTGACATGGCCCTCTTTTGCTGAGACAGAGACATGGTGTCCCTCCTTGCTCAGAACACTTTCCACCTCAGCAGCCAGAGTGAAGTCTTGAACTGCACTCTTGGAGGCTGCCGTTACTTTTAGAACATCTTTCTCAGCATTCTCCAATAAGAGCTGGACCGCGCCCTCAACACCTTTCTTGTCCATGGGAATGACGATGTCATATAGATCCACATCCCAAGGATTTTTCTCTAACAGATAGTTTACCCATGAAAGGGCCTTCTCATCTTCTTTGCGCATGATTTTTGCGGCATCCTTCTCCTGTAGCCCTTTCTCATCCCTGGCCACCTTTATCCGGTGTGTCCTTTCAGCAATCAGCCCCACCTTGAGCACATGAGTGATCTCCCTGGGAATCAGATGCGTGAAATAACCAAAAAAAACCTGTTTATCCTGGTTGAGCATATCGGCCACAACCAATTTCAGCAAAGCAACGCACCGTTCCTTCTCACGAGAAAATCTCTTGAAGAGGGATGTTTCTCCAGAGAGGGCATATTTAAATTTTTCCTCTGATATTTGAAAGCGCCTGCTCGCCTCAGACGTCACACGTTGATCCAGAACGAGGTTGCCACCAAAAGACCCGGCCGCGTCGTTGGCCACCTCTTCTCCATGACAAAATGTCCCGCTAAAAATGGCTATTGAAGACATCTCCTATCTCCTCATTCGACACCTGGCTCGGAGGAAAGGGGACAGAAACTTGTCAAAGGACATTCCCTTTCCTCTGTCGTCCTGTGAGCCTGCTTATATATGGACTCTATGGCAGCGGCCTGCGTCGGAAATATATACTCGCTGCCGATTTTCTCATAGAGGAAAGTCCGTTCCATCACGTCTAGTAGGTTGTTCTTCAGACCCGTGAACGAGATTTCGTAACCTGCACTCCTGACTCTATCAACAATCAGAGAAAGGGCCTCTTCACCTGTGGCATCCATATCGTCCATGCCGCTGGCTTCGATGAGAATGTGTTTCAGCTTAGGCATGGATTGGCGAACTTTGGCAATTTGATCTTCGAGGTAAGTGGCATTCGCAAAAAAAAGGGGGCCGTCAAAGCGAACCATGGCAATGTGCTCACACTGCCTCAGATTATATGTGCAGGCATCATGATATGCCCCGTCGCGATATCGCGACAAAATGGCGACCCTCGGGCGCATACTTTTGTACAGGAAAACTAAGATTGAAAACCCCACCCCGGTCAGGATACCTTTATCCAAATGCGGGGCAAAGGCAAGGGTAGAAACGAAGGTGATGACGGCTATGGCTCCATCGTACCATTGTGCCCGCCACGCATGGATAAGACCCGACACATTGATTAATCCCAATACGGCCATCATGATAACCGCAGCCAGTACAGATTGGGGAAGATAGTAGAGGAGCGGCGTGAAAAACAGCAGAACCACTACCACCGTCAGGCTCGTAAATACGCTCGACAACCCGGTTAATGCTCCGGCCTGCAAATTGATTGCCGATCGAGAAAAGGAACCGGAAACCGGGTAACTCTTGGCAAATGCACCGAATATGTTGGCAAGACCCTGCCCTATGAGTTCCTGATTCGGGTCGAGACGTTGGCCTGTCCTTGCCGCCATCGCCTTGGCTATGGAAATGGCCTCCATGAAACCCAATAACGATATAATGATGGCGTAAGGAAAAAGGCGCAACATCAGTGGGCCATTCAATTCGGGCTTTGATAACTCCGGCAGGCCCCTAGGAATTTCGCCCAAAACCGATCCGCCTCTCTTCAAGGGCAAGGATTCTTGATCCAGGGGGTTTTCATCCACGTCAATGCGCCAACCCGAGGAATTTTCCACATTAAGGCCAGGGGGAAAGTCTTCTTCAAGATAAAATCGGAGTCCATTCTGAGCGTCCTTCGTGGCGAGAAACCTGAGCCTCCGCATTTCCTTTCTGTACATGTGCGCCTTTTCTTTTAGCTCCGCACTTTGAAGTTCCCTTAAAGCGAGCTCGTGTCTCAGGTGAAGCATATGAACGTCGTGTAAGCCGGGATTCGCTTCTGCCTCGAAGATCTGGAGAGAGATGTCCGTTTGTTGTCTGGCTAATCTGGTGATCTCTTTAACCGTGGTGTTATATTCCGTAATGATTCTGCGTGCTCGAACGGATTCAAAATCGGAAATGGGCACCTCATAATTATGTTGAAACCCTGATAGCCATGATATAAGCGTGGTCACAACCACGGCCACCAGGACGTAAGGAATCCTCGGGTCAAATCGTTTCAGTCCGTACATGATCCCAAAGGCGAGGGCACCAATGAGCAGGGTCGGCCAGTGGGTATTTGACATGGCGGCATCAATGACCCGAAAGATGGTTTCATAGTGATGCTCTGCCTTGTCCACATAAACGCCGAACATCTTGGACAGCTGGGACGAGGCGATAATAAAGGCTGCCGCGTTTGTGAAACCGTTCACCACAGGGTGAGAAAGGAAATTGACCACGAGGCCCAGCCTGAGCGCCCCGACGGCAAACTGGAAGCCTCCCACCATGAGTGCCAGCAGAACGGCATAGGCAATGTATGCCTCACTCCCGGCCGTAGCCAAAGGCTCAAGGGATGCGGCGGTCATGAGAGAAACCACGGCCACAGGGCCGGTAGCCAGCTGAAGACTGGACCCGAAAAGCGCTGCGATCACAGGCGGAAGAAAAGAGGCATACAGGCCATAATAGGCCGGTAGCCCAGCCAGTTGTGCGTAGGCCATAGACTGTGGAATGAGTACCAGGGCCACGGTAAGACCTGAGATGGCGTCAATTCGGAGGCTGCCGAGATTGTAATTTTTGAACCAACAAAGAAAAGGAAAAAATCGGCCCAGCATGGGTTAGGTCCTATTCCTGAGATCGTTCATTCCGTAGCATCCTGCGGCACGAATCTATGAGCTCGTTGTAGAGTGCGCCCGCACTGTAAAGATCATAGGTTTCCAGTCGCACCAGGCCATCAACCATGTTAAAGATAATCAATGCGGCCTTTCTGGCCGCCACCTCTCTTATAGACCCATCCTCTTGTCCTACCCGTATGGCCCGCTCGAAAAAATCCAGTAGACGCTCATAAATGGCCTCAAGTTGCTCCCTGTATGTGGGATTCACCCTGGCGAAACTATAGGCATCGTGGCGGTGAAGAAGAATAAAACGATCTTCCATCGTCCCGGCCAAGTGAAGATAGAAGGAGATCGCACCCTCCAACATGTCCAGACCATTTTGAAACTCATGATCTCTGATGTAGCCGTCGAACTCTCTTATAATTTCCTCCTTGATGTTCTCGAGAATCGCGAGGAAAAGCTCTTCCTTGTTTTTGAAATGATAAAAGATGGTCCCTTGGGCCACCCCTGTCATTTTGGCCAGCTCGGCCATAGAGGCATCCCTGAATCCTTTCTCTGAGAAAAGCCAAGCTGCGCCATCTAAAATAACCTCTTTCCTAGACATCTGTTCCTTGTATCTTCCAAAAATTAACTGAGCGCTCAGTCAGCCTTTTAAATTATAAAATAAGCCCATCGAAGTCAACAGAAAAAGATTCCAGGGGGAAATTTTTTTATTGTAATAAATCAGTAGCTTATGAAGAAAAGCACTGTCTGAGGAGAAAATGCGTACCGAAACGCGTGCGGCAATGCAAGCTTTGTTTCTTCATGGTCAGCTGGGCCTTTGGCGGGAGTCGTGTGGGGGAATTCTGACCAAATTACATGACACCGTACTTCTTGAGTTTTTTATGGAGGGTCCTTCGGGTGATGCCCAGACGCCTGGCCGCTTCACTCTTGCTACCGCCCTTTTGAAATCCCTTCGCCCGATCCTCTACCCTTCGCCAGGCACTCGGGATCATAACGGGCGTTTTTTTTCTGCTGCCCAAATTCCTGGATAATCGTCGCTCGAGGCCCAAAGACACTGGATTTGACTACAGAGTATAGGTGTATTTAATAAGGCCATGGCCTGCCTGGCCCAAAAGCCACCCCCTTCTCAATTCTCACTCGATAGACTCTCTTTATACTAGGAAAGCTAAACGCCACCATTCCAACAGATGGGATGGGTTTTGAAAATTCGTAAAGAATACCCTTATCACTCGGGTAGTTGGGCTGGAATCGTTGAAGACCAAAAAGGCACGCCTGCCCCAGCGGATGAAAGGCTTCGGAGATATTAAAGGCGGCATTAGAGGAAGAAGGGTAAGATAAAAGAGATCTAAGGAGGGGAGAAGAAAATGATCAGGGAAGTGAAGACCCTATGCTTTTCAATCCAGAATCTTAGGCCCTCCCGCCAACTTCTTGTCAGCCGGCCTGGATTGCAATCCATCCAGCGGGACACAAATCAAAGCATTCCCTGCAGTAGACACATTCGTTTGCCAGCTCTGGAATGATCGCCACTTCACGGTTGATTCCTCGACCTTTGAAGTAAGCCGCACTCAACTTTTTAACCTCTCTGCAATACCTCACACACAGCCCGCACAGGCAACATTCCGTCTGTTCAGAGGAAAACCGCGATTTGGTTATTCCGTATTTCTTTGCTAGTCCCTGTAGGGAGGGCCACAAGAGTTCAAGAATTGTCGTTCGGATTTTTCTTATCTCTTCAGAATCCGTCCTGACAACCAGGCCCTCTTCAACAGGAAAAATACAGGATGCAACCAGCCTTGTGCGGCCGTTTTTCGAGATCTCGACCATGCACATACGACAAGCCCCGTAGGGCTCAAGCCCTTCAGCATGGCAGAGCGTCGGAATATGAATGCCGTTTTCGCCGGCAGTCTCTAGTATCGTTGCGCCTTCTCTGGCTTCAATTTGCCTTCCATCAAGCTTTATAGGTATAGTCTTCACTTCTCAGGTTCCTTTCTTCTTTTTGTTCAATTATTACGCCTGCCGTTGCAGCGATACCCTCCGATGCCTTTACCACCGCACCGAACTTTTCAGGGCAAGCCAAAAGACAACTTCCGCATTTGATGCAGTCCTCCGTCTGGATGGAATAAATTGAATCTGTCGATTTTACAATGGCATTTGCCGGACAGTTTTTCTCACACAATCCGCACCCAGTACATTTTTTCGGGTCTATAAAGTAGTCGATAAGTTCCTTGCAGACACATGCCGGGCACCGCTTGTCTCTGATATGCGCTTCATACTCCTCCCGAAAATATCTAATAGTACTCAGGACCGGATTGGGGGCGGTTTGACCGAGGGCGCATAATGATGCAAGTTGTAGGACCTCTGCCAGATCCGTCAGCTTTTCTAAATCATTACCGTTGCCTTTTCCCGATGTAATAGCGTTCAGAATGGCCAGCATTTGCCGAAGTCCTTCGCGACAGGGGACACATTTGCCGCACGATTCATGGGCAAGAAAGTCCACGTAATACCTGGCAGTATCTACCATACAGGTATCTTCATCCATCACAATCATGCCCCCGGAGCCCATCATTGATCCCACCTTGCTCAGCTCGTCAAAATCGACCTTCAAATCAAGTAGTTTTTCTGGAATGACCCCTCCTGAGGGGCCGCCCGTCTGAACCGCTTTCAATTTTTTTCCTTTCGGAACACCCCCCCCAATTCGATAGATCATATCTCTCAGGGTTATCCCCATGGGCACCTCTACCAGTCCGGTATCATTCACATGCCCAACGAGTGAAAATATCTTGGTCCCTTTGCTCCCATCCGTACCCATTCCCTGGAACCATTCCGCACCGTTGTTAATGATGAACGGCACATTGGCCCAGGTTTCCACGTTGTTCAGGCAACTTGGTTTATTCAAAATGCCTTTTATTGAGGTGTGGATGTATTTAGGCCATGGTTCGCCAACACGGCCCTCTATGGCCCTCATAAGGGCACTGGATTCACCAGATACGAAAGCACCTGCGCCACGGTGGATAAAGACATCAAAATCAAATCCAGATCCTAGGATGTTTCTCCCCAGCAGCCCATAGTCCCTTGCCTGGCTGATGGCCATTTCGGTGTTCTCAATTGCAAGTGGATACTCTTCCCGTACGTAAATATAGCCCTCCTGCGCGCCGATAGCATAGCCGCCAATCATTAGACCCTCCAGAATCCCGTGGGGGTTTCCCTCCAGCAGGCTCCGATCCATATAGGCCCCGGGATCTCCCTCATCCGCGTTCACAATGACATACTTGGGCTCTCCCGGTGCATCACGCGTGGTTTCCCATTTAACGCCCGCAGGAAATCCACCGCCCCCACGCCCCCTTAGATTGGCACCTTTAATTATCTGGATGACGTCCTCTTGGCCTAGTTCAAAAACGACTTTTGCCAGGGCCGAATACCCTCCAATTGAAACATAGTCGTCGATCTTTGTAGGATCTATGTTTGCATTGTTGGCCAATAGAATGCGGTGTTGGTGTCTATAAAACGGGATCTCGTCGATAGATACTATGCGTCCTCCTTTCTCAATATCTTCATAAAGGAAACGTTCGATGACTTCGTCTTCTATTAGGGTCTTGGTGACAATTTCCGAAACGTCTTTCTCTCGTACCTTTAGGTAACAGATCTTCTCAGGCAGGATTACAACCACAGGGCCGTGCTCACAGAAGCCATGGCATCCCGTTGCCCGGATGTCTACCTCGTGGCCGAGGCCCTGCCTATTTATTTCATCGGCAAATGCTGCGACGACCCCTTTAGATTCACAAGCAAGACATCCCGTCCCTGAGCAAATGGTTATGCACCGGCGATCGGGGTCCCGAAGGGAGATCAACCCTTCTCTTAATTTGACAAGATCCTTAAGGCTGTTTAGCTTTCTCATCATACTTGCTCCTGTTCCTCGGAGGTTTTCAACATTTTGTTCAAATTAGGAAGACTTGGATTGCTGTAATATTCATTGTCTATTTTGATGACCGGAGCTAAGGCGCAACAGCCCATACAATGGACTGTCTCTAAGGTAAATAGATGCCTAGAGTCGGTTTCTCCCGGCTGAATCCCTAGGATAGAGGAAACCTTGGCGAGCAAGACAGGTGCTCCCCGCACATGACATGCTGTCCCTGCACATCCCCGGACCATATGCACCCCACGCCGTTCGAGGCTGAATGCCTCATAGAAATTTGTGATAGTAAGTATGTGCGCGAGGGGGACATTGAGTCGTGCGGAGACCCATTTCAGAATGTGCCTCGGCAGCCAATTCATCTCCTTTTGAATATCTAATAGGATCTGCAGCAGGGCCCCCTTTTTGTATTCATATTTGGCAATGATCGCGTCAACTTTGCGGAGGTCCTGAACGATTTTGCCTATCGCCTTTTCTTTTTTCTTGGTCTCTCCAAGACTTTCAGCGTGATATTCTGCTTCCGCCTCCATGTACCTGAGCTCATGGAAAAAATTGCGTTCTTCCAGACCAAGCGTATAATACTCTCCAAGCGCTTCCAGACCTTTCAAGAGTATGTTCTGCCTATTCAAAGGAAGCTTTTCCGTCGTAGGCTCCTCAGTTACTGGAACTTCGGCGAGTGCTGTCTCGTCCGATTTTGGCTTTTTTCGGTCTCGGCTTATCTCCATGCCACGTCTGACGGTTTTCACAAGGTGTTCGGGTTCAAATGGTTTGGTCAGGAAGTCAAAAGCCCCCGCCTTCATTGATTCGACAGCAATATCAATCGTCCCGTAACCAGTCATTATTATTGTGATAATGGAAGGATCGATTTTGGGAATCTCGTTAAGCACTTCACTACCGCCTATACCTGGCATTTTGAGATCCAATAGAACCACGCTGGGCTCTAGTTTCTCAATCAGTTCCAACCCACTCTCCCCATCTCTCGCAATGGCTGTGGCACAGCCTTCAGCTTCAAGGGTCTGACGGCAGGCCTCGCACATGGATTCTTCATCCTCAATGACGAGCACATCTGTCGCCTCGAGCTGTTGGACACCTGAACTTGACTTTGTTTTTTCATGGACAATCATTTTAGTACTCCTTTTGTTTTCACGTAAGTATCCCGGGGCCTTCCCAGACTGATTCAGATTAGGGCTTCTTATCGCTGAGGCCGCACAACCCCTATCGGTCCGGCTAAAGCCATATGCCTTATACTCCAGCAAGGGCCATGCCAACCCGCAAGAGACGAACCATCAAAAATCGACACTCGGTGCAACTACCCAAATATTTGATAAATTCTGGACAAGAACAGGGGGCTATGTGAGGAAAAAACAACGGGCAGGGATATTTGAAAGATGGTACTTTTTGTAACAATGTTTGATAAAGACGGGTAAAAATGAACCAATGATCTGGGTCACGTCTCGATCTCATATTTCAGGATTTTCTCGCGGAGCGTTTTCCGGCTAATTCCCAGATATTCGGCAGTCTTGCTCCTATGTCCCTTGAATCGTCTGAGAACCTTAGTAATCTCTATTCTTTCTGATTCAGCAAGGGACCCTTCTTTCCACAAATTGGTCTTAGGCATAAGCAGGTCGTTGTATGACAGGTTATCAATGTCAATGCGCTTCCCATCAGAAGTCACAAATGAGCGTTCTATTGTATTTTTCAGTTCCCTAACGTTCCCGGGCCAGTCATAGGTTTCCAGGAAATGCAGGGCCTCTTCTGACAATTTAGGTGGCTCACATTTTCTCTGTTCGCTGAATTGCTTCAGGAAGTATGTCGCAAGAAGCTGGACATCTTCTTTTCGCTCTCTGAGCGGGGGTATGCGGATAGGTACAACATTGAGACGGTAGTAAAGGTCCTCCCGGAACCTCCCCTGACGCATTTCCTTGAGAAGATCCCTGTTTGTGGCAGCAGCAATTCTGACATTCGCTCTGATTTTTTCAGAACTACCGACTTTTGAAATCTCTCTTTCCTGAATCACCCGTAGCAATCGAGCTTGCATATTGACGCTAATGTTTGCAATCTCGTCAAGAAAGATGGTACCGCCGTTTGCTAGTTCAAACTTTCCTCTTGTCGTCTCTACTGCACCCGTGAAAGATCCTTTGACATGCCCAAACAGTTCGCTCTCAAAAAGGCTTTCAACAAGTGCGCCACAATCAACCGTCACAAACGGCTTATCGTATCTGTCACTCAGCCGATGTATTGTTCTTGCGAGAAGCTCTTTCCCGACTCCTGTCTCTCCATAGATAAGTACAGTGGAGTCCGTACGGGCAACCTTTTTCGCAAGACGAACAACCTCAACCATCTCGGGTGATCGAGTAATGATCCTCTCAGAGTCGATATCCGCATTCATCGAAAAATTATTATAGCCTTTTTCAAGATTCCGACGCCTTTTCTTTACGGCCTCTTTCACTACGGCGGTAAATGCTTCCGGCGTGAACGGCTTGGTTAGGAAATCATAAGCCCCTTCCCGCATCGCTTCCACGGCAAGCTCTATTGTGCCATATCCGGTAATGACAATAACGACAGAATTGGGGTCGTTTTCATTAATCCTTCTTAGTACGTCCATTCCGTGAATACCGGGCATTTTCAGGTCCAGGATTATGACATCGAATGATTCTCTGTCTACCAATTCTATACCGCGATACCCGTTTTCGACCGCCCTGGCCCGGTATCCCTGCACTGAGAGGGCTTGTATGCATGCCTCTCGCATTGATTCTTCATCATCAATTACTAAGATATTTGCTAAATGGGACATCATGTTTTCTCTTCCCATATGGGCAAGGAAACAACAAAAGTGGTGCCCTCTGTCACGCGGCTGTGGACTTTTATCGTGCCGCCGTGTGCTTGTATTATGCCGTGACTTACTGATAAGCCAAGCCCGGTTCCCTGACCAACTCCCTTCGTGGTATAAAAGGGCTCGAACACCTTGTCTAGTTCTTCCGGTGGCACACCGCAGCCTGTGTCCGAGAAGCCAATCTCGATGCACCGTTGGGCCTCGACTAATGCTGTTCGGATTGTCAGGACGCCATGACCGTTCATTGCATCAACCGCATTCATAATGATATTGGCAAAGACTTGCATTATTTGACCGAGGTCTGCTGAGGCCGTTGGCAGGTCAGGTTGGGATTGTTTAACGACCTCGATGTTATGAAACATTGCTTGATTCTCGAAGAGCTGAATGGTTTTATCCACCGCATCATTTATATTAACCTCTTCAACTTTTGGCTCGCGTTTGCGGGCAAATTCCAATAGTCCCTGAACAATGTTTTGGCACCGTCTGGTCTCCTTTTCTATCCTTTCCAAATTATCCCTTTGTAAGCCTTCAACAGGGGCGCCCTGTAAAAGAAGTCGGGTGAACAATAGAATGCTGCCCAAGGGATTGTTTATTTCGTGGGCCACGCCAGATGCCAGCCTACCGATCATAGCGAGTCTTTCCGAACGCCTAATCTCTTCCTGGGCCTGACGACGTAATTGCTCATCTCTTTTATTGATCGCTATAGCCAGGCTATTGAATGCCCTTCCCAATACCGTAATTTCTTCTGGGAAATGTTTCAGTGCAACACTGTATTCCCGGTTGCCGGATGCCAAATTTTCTGTGGCTTTCACCAAACTACTAATGGGTTTCATAATCATTCTCGTAAGCAAAGAACAAATCACAACGGATAGTGCAATTCCTCCAAGCGTTATCCCAAGAAATATCCATAGCGCATGTCGTTGCATATCCTTAAACTTGCCTTCCAGCATACCAACACCTAAAATGCCAATAGTGGTACCGGATATATTTTTGATGGGTTCATATGCCTTAATATACCAGTCGTCAACTTCAAACGCCCTTTTCAGCCACTTTTCTCCCGATACAAAAACATGATTATAGACATCTTCTGAAACCATGGTGCCCACGGCTCTTTCCCCATTTGCATTCTTGAGGTTCGTCGAAATCCTTACGTCGTCCAAAAAAATCGTTACCGCGCAAACATCACGCCCACGATATTTCTGGTTCTCGGAAACTGTGCCCTTCACCCTTTCAACGATACTGCTGTCATGGTTCAAAAGCTTTCCGCCCCATAAAATTCCCAGCGTGGCTCCCTGATCGCTAAAGATCGGTGCGCCTGCGAGGATGCACAATCCCGATGTTTCAGGGCTTTTGTTCCTCACCCTTGCGTGTGGGGTTGGAATTCTTTTCGTATATGCACGCTTGGCCAAATCCTCTCCCTCATAGAAGAGTTCTTCTCTCGAAAGAAGCTCAATGGATGAGACAGCCTTTTTCAGGGACAAAACCTCTGCCACTAGGTCCTTAGATTGTGGGAAATACCCACTTTGCTTCGGATTTCTGGCCCTCAGGATTATTTTTCCTTCAACATCTGTAATGGTAAGAATATCAAGGAGTTGCTTCTGTCTTATTTTTTCGAGGATAGGAACCAATTCTACGACTTTCTTGATCTCCAAGGCCTCTCTTAAAAAGAACCTTTCGGCAGTTAGGTGGACAACCTCTTCAACATGTATGACTGCTCCATGGAGTATTTCACGGGCGGAATTTAGGTCAAGTTTGACCTTGTCTTGGATCCGCGGAACAATACTTTTACCGATGAAATGTACCCCGATAAACGTGGAAAACAGGCTCGTCGTTACAATGACTGAGACAAATGCCAAAAACAGAATTGTTCTCAGAGATAAACTTTTCAACGAGACCCCCCTTGGTCTGTAGGACAAAAGCTTTGTCGGGACTATCCGAGTTAGAAATCAGTAACGAAACCTATTTTTCCTGGGAAAAATTCCAGGAAAATAATCAATAATTACGAACCCTTTCTGCCACAAATGAATATAGTGGGAAGTGGCATCGTGTGTCAATTAGAAATGGGTAAAAACACATGCGGGTTTCGGGTGGGACATGGGCGCGAAGAAAGGAAAAATCAAGCCGGAGGCCCTCGAGAAGCCTGTCGAAGTTGGCGTAGATCAGCAGATTCGTGCTGACCCCAACAATGGATTGTTTATTCCCCCATGTGTCAGATGATTTTGAAGACGGCTAAATAACAGATACAGGCGTCCTGCGGCATTCCAGATGAGGAGATGGATCGGCGAGAGCAAGAAAGCCTAAAAGTGTATCAGGGCATGACGCCATATCTTTTGAGTTTTTTGTGGAGGGTTCTGCGCGTGATGCCCAGACGCCTGGCCGCTTCACTCTTGTTGCCTCCGGCCATCTCAAGGGTCTTCAAGATGGTCGCCTTTTCCACCTCTTCGAGAGGCACGTCTCCTCTGATGGCCTCTTCTGGTCCTTCCGCCCCTTCAGCAGCCTCGTCCTTGAGGACAAGAGGCAGTTCTTCCTCATCCAGGTATTCTGAACTGGAAAGGACCACAGCCCTCTCTACAGCGTTCATGAGTTCCCTGACGTTTCCGGGCCAATCATATCTGAGCAACTGGTCCATGGCCTGGGGCGTGAACCCCTTTATTCTTTTTCGATTTTTCTCAGAAAACATGTCTAAGAAATGCTTGGCCAAGAGCGGAATATCCTCCCGTCTTTCCCTCAGGGGGGGCATATGGAGGGTCACCACGTTTAATCTGTAAAAGAGATCCTCGCGAAATCGTCCTTCCTCAATCTCTTGCAGCAAATCTTTATTCGTGGCCGCGATCAATCTCACGTCCACCTTGATCACCTCTTCGCCGCCCACTCTGGTGATCTCTCTCTCCTGGAGCACGCGTAATAACTTGACCTGCATGGCCAGCGACATCTCGCTGATCTCATCCAAAAAGATACTCCCCCCATGCGCCTGGCGAAAGCGCCCCTCCTTTCTTTTGTGCGCCCCCGTGAAAGCCCCTTTCTCATGCCCAAAAAGCTCCGATTCAAGGAGCGTCTCCGTGATGGCTGCGCAATTGAGCTTCACAAAGGGCCCCTCTTTTCGAGGGCTATTAAAGTGGATAGCCCCGGCAATCATCTCCTTCCCGGTTCCGGACTCCCCTGTAATTAGGGCGGTCGCTTCGGAGGGGGCCACCTGGGCCACCGTCTCCATCAGTTTGACCATGGCCGGACTTCGGCCGATGATGTTTTGTCTGTCAAAATGATTGCCAAGACTCTCCCGCAAAAGACGATTTTCTTCTCTCAATTGTGTGTGGTCCATGGCCCGTTCCATGGCAAGGCGCAACTCATCAAAATCAAGAGGCTTCGTGAGGTAATCATAGGCACCATTCTTCAAGGCCTCCACAGCGGTTTCCACGGATGAGTATGCGGTCATGATAATGACCGGTATGGCAGGGTTGAAGGCCTTTATCTCGTCAAGAGCCTCAAGCCCTGAAACCGTGATCATACGAATATCCATTAAGATCAGATCAAAGGCCTGTTCATGGACCTTTTCTATGGCCTTGGAGCCATCATCCGCCTCAAAGATGGTATATCCCCACCCTGTGAGAAGGGTCCGCAACATGGTGCGGTGGGCAGGATCATCATCCACAACCAGGACGCTATTCTCGTC
>CP070840.1:249781-255803 GCA_020342025.1 Deltaproteobacteria bacterium | reverse complement strand
GAAGGTCTTCTTCCCGCGCCCAGACCGTAATAAAGGTTGGGCCCCACAAAGTCGCCTTCCACGTATATGGCATTGTAGACACCGTTAACGCTGGCCATGATGTGGTCGAGGGGAACCATACATGGATGCACCCTCGCCGCGACTTTACCCTCTTGATTCCTGGCGACAGCCAAAAGTTTTATACAATAACCGAATTCACGGGCAAAGCGGATGTCTTCCGGGGTCAGATTATCTATCCCTTGCCGATAGATTCTGTTAAAGGATATGGGGACGCCAAAGGCAATGGAGACGAGGATGGCCAGCTTATGGGCCGCATCGGTGCCATCCACATCAAGGGTGGGAGGATCCTCCGCGTACCCAAGTTCGATGGCCTCTTGTACGGCTTCATCATATGGGAGTTCTCGCTCCGTCATCCGGGTAAGAATGTAGTTTGAAGTCCCATTTAGTATACCCATGATGGTTTGAATGCGATTTGCAGACAAACCTTCTCTAAATGAACGTATAACCGGGATTCCACCACCCACGCTCGCCTCAAAGGCAATGCTGACCCCATGGTCATCGGCGGCCTGATATATTTCTTCTCCGAATTCTGCAAGCAGGGCCTTGTTGGCGGTGACCACATGTTTTCCATTTTCCATGGCTTTTAGGATGTATTCTTTTGCCTGATCAATACCGCCCATAAGCTCCACCACCACATGGATATCAGGGTCCTCAATGACCTCCATGGCCTCTCTGGTCAGAAGGCCTGATTCAAGGGGAATGCCCCTATCAGAATCCAGATCAAGGTCGGCGATTTTTTTGACAATGATGTCCGAACCCACCCTGCTGCTGATAATATCTCTATTCTCTAACAGGATCTCCACTGTGCCGGCCCCTACGGTCCCGAATCCAATGATTCCCACGTTGATTTGTTGCATGGGTCCCCCTTCTTTCACAGCACCTGCTTGATCCCTTTGATGGCCTGTCTGATGCGATGGGGATTTTCCACCAGGGCGAATCTCACATATTCATCGCCGTACTCTCCGAAACCTATGCCTGGGGAGACGGCCACCTTTGCCTTCTTGATGAGCATTTTTGAGAATTCGACGGATCCCATCTTGAGATAGGGATCTGGAATTTTCGCCCATACGAACATGGTGGCTCTCGGCTTTTCCAATGGCCAGCCAATACGGTTTAGACCATTAACGAGTGTATCACGCCTCTTCCGATAGGTCTCCACAATCTCTTTGACGCAATCATACGGGCCGTTCAAGGCAATAATGGATGCGATCTGGATGGGTTGAAAGATGCCGTAGTCTAGATAGCTTTTCAGTCTTCTCAAGGCCCCCACGAGATTGGGATTTCCTACGCAGAAGCCAACCCGCCATCCCGGCATGGAATAGCTTTTGGAGAGGCTGAAAAATTCTACCCCGATCTCTTTTGCTCCAGGGATCTGGAGGAAGCTGGGCGGCTTGTAACCGTCGAAAACCAAATCGGCGTAAGCGAAGTCATGTATGACCATGATCTCATGCTCTCGACAAAACTCTACAAGCTTTTCAAAGAACTTCCTGTCCACGACCGCTGTTGTAGGGTTATGCGGATAGGAGATGATCAGCATTTTCGGGTTTGGCCAGGTCTGCTTCGTGGCCGTTAGCAGATCTTCAAAAAAATCCCTGTCCGGGCCAATGGGGATACTGCGCAGATCTCCTCCTGCTATGATCACCGAATAGGGGTGAATCGGGTAGGTTGGATTTGGAGCAAACACCACATCACCCGGGCTTATAGTAGCAAGCACGAGATGGGAAAGACCCTCCTTTGCGCCTATGGTGGCAATGGCTTCAGTATCCGGGTCCACTTCCACTTTGAACCGTCTTTTGTACCACTTGGCGATAGCGTCTCTTAACTTGGTAATTCCTGCTGATGCAGAATACCTGTGATTGCGTCCTTTTTTTGCAGCCTCGACGAGTTTGTCCACAATGTGCTTGGGTGTGGGGATATCCGGGTTTCCCATGCCCATGTCTATGATGTCCTCGCCCTTGCGCCTTAAATCCATTTTTAGCGTGTCAACGACCCTAAAGACATAAGGAGGTAAACGATTCATTCTCCTGAACTCTTGCATGACGCTGTTCTCCTTCCGAAATTGTGGAAAGTGCAACAATAAAACTTATTTTTTTACATTATAGATCCGGATTCGTCAAATCTTCAATATGACGAAATCATAAATCCAGTGGCTTGGCTAAAATGGACTCTACCATAGCCTTTAATGGGCTGTTTCCGGGTAGTACGAGCTCTGGATCTGAGTCTATCAGTCCATATGCCTCTCGTCTAGCCGCTAACAGAAGTTCCGGCTCCCTGACCATTTCTGTGAGATCGAATTCTCCCATTCCCGCCTGCCTCGTCCCTGTCAATTCTCCAAGTCCTCTCAGTGAAAGATCTTTCTTTGCAATCTCAAAACCATCATGGTTTTCAACCAGGATCTCGAGTCTGGATCTGCTCCGCTCAGGGAGGTTGCTGGATGTCATCAACAAACAGAGTCCCCTTTCCTTTCCCCTGCCTACCCGTCCTCGCAATTGGTGCAGTTGCGCCAATCCGAAGCGCTCCGGATGCTCAATGACCATGACCGTAGCCCTGGGCACATGAACGCCCACTTCTATGACTGTGGTTCCTACCAGGAGATGGATTCGTCCCTTGCGAAAATCCTCCATTACCTTTTCTCTTTCATCAGAAGAGAGACGGCCATGAACCAATCCGATCCGGAATGGGGGCTGGAAAATCTTCTTAAGTTTTTCGGCCATCTCCAGTGCGTTTTTTAGATCCAACTCCTCTGAGCCTTCTATCACGGGGCATATGACAAATGCTTGCTGCCCGGCGGACATCCTCTGCTTCAATGTCTCGAAAACGCTCCTTTTCTCACTTTCTGTCACCAGGTGGGTGATCACCGGTTTATGACCCTCAGGAAATTCCTGTATAAAGGAAAGATCCATGTCTCCGTAAAAGCCAATAGCCAAGGTCCTGGGAATAGGCGTGGCCGTCATGACAAGGATGTGAGGATTTTCGCCTTTGGGGTCCATAGATGCACGCTCTCTGACGCCAAAGCGTTGTTGCTCATCAATGATAACCAGACCCAAACTCGGGAAACGAAGTCCTTTTTGTATAAGGGATTGAGTCCCGATCACCAGATTATACTTTTCATTCCAGATTTTTTCATAAATGTCTTGGCGCTCAGACTTTTTCAGTTTTCCCGTCAAGAGAACAGGTCGGAATGCCATCTTGGGGGCAAGTTTTAAGAAGTATTCAAAGTGTTGATTGGCCAGTTCCTGTGTGGGAACCATGATGGCCACCTGGTGGTCGTTGCGGACGCTGATATATGCGGCCACTGCAGCAATCACGGTTTTACCGCATCCCACATCTCCCAAGAGCAAGCGATTCATGCATTTGCCCTTAGTGAGATCAGAGACCATATCTTCTATGGCTCTCGTCTGGTGAGAGGTTAGTCTGAATGGGAAGAATTTCTTCAAGTCATCCCGCAGGCGGGAAGGGATGGAGAAGGTGGGGCTCGTCCTGGTCTCTTTGAATCTCTTCCTGAAAGCCATCGTCAACATGACCAGAAAGAACCGGTCAAAGATGAGCCTTCTCTGGAACGGGGTGTCACATTGGTTCAGTTCATCAGTGGAGGATTCCTCAGAGGGGAAATGGGCCTGTTCCAATGCCCCGCCGAGATGGGGCAGGCCTAGGCGCCTCGTGATTTCTTCGGGAATGGGATCCACCAAGGCCGTCAGATGCTCATCCAATGCCTTTCTGATCATTGACCTCAAGAGATTTGCCGAAATCCCGGGGACGGCGGGATACACCGGATAGAAGCCAAGTCCGCCTTTTTCGGATTGAGTCTCCTGTGCATCGGCGAGGATAATCTCGGGGTGGACCATCTGTCTCTGTCCCCTATGTGTTTGGATACGACCATAGGCGAAGAGTTCTAGACCAGGGGTGGCATATTTAGTCAGGTGTGGTTTCTTGTATTGAAACCAGAGAAGGCCCAAACGAGTGTCCTTGTCCCGTAATACAACCTTGAACAATCTCTTGTGGCTCGGATAAAATCTTTCCTCCCTGCCAGAGACGACGGTGCCCTTGACCAGCACAGGGAGACCCTCCTCAGCCGCTCTAATGGGGGAGACCCGTGTGCGATCTTCGTATCGGAAAGGGATGAAAAACAGCAAATCAAGAACTGTATGGAGCCCTTTCTGGGCCAGAAATGTGGCCCTCTTGGGTCCGATGCCTTTAAGACGAGTCAGAGGTAGGGTGAGTTTCTGGATCTGTTTAAGAGGAGTATCTTTTTTGGCAATCATCAAAAATTCTCTAGCAATTCATATTTGATCTGACAAGGGAAATTCGTTGAACCTAACTATTGCATGGGGCTGAAGAGTAAGGTGCAAGAAGTTGCAGGTGGCGGAATGGGGAAGGAGATGACTAGTCTTTCCAACCGTGGATCCCTATGAGATCGACAAAACGACATCCACCCAGGTTTTTCTGTCTGAACTGATCCTTGTCCCTGACAATCTTAATCAATTCCTGGCTGAATTTGTCGCCAATGGGAATGATCATTCGCCCGCCTTCAGCGAGCTGTTCGCACAAGGGTTCAGGGACCCTCGGTGCGCCAGCTGTGACCATGATGGCATTGTAAGGCTCATATGCCTTCCATCCGAGTGTCCCATCAAAGGCACCAAATAGGACATTCGTGTAACCCAATTCGTCAAGCAGCCTCCTCGCTTTTTCCATGAGCGATCTAATTCTTTCAACGGTGTAGACCTTTTCAGATAATTCGGCCAGGATGGCTGTCTGGTATCCACTCCCCGTCCCTATTTCAAGCGTCTTCTCTTCGCCCGTAAGCTCAAGGGCTTCTGTCATGAGGGCGACGATGTAAGGTTGGGATATGGTCTGTTGATGCCCGATGGGCAGAGGATGATCATTATAGGCCTCTCCCACTAAGGCCTCTTCCACGAAAAGGTGCCGAGGAATCTTTCCCATGGCCTTCAACACCCCAGGGTCCTTTATGCCACGTGGCATAAGCTGATCCTTGACCATCCGCTCTCTGGCTATGCGATAATCGTGGGGCATTAAATCTCCCAAAAACCTGTGCCTGCCTGGGTGCCCAACTCTCTGATGAGGTGAAACATCAGCAACTTCAGCAAGTTATGAGGTGTGGTCGTGGAGGTTTAGCTACGCCTTAACTCATCGACGAGATTAGCACACAAGGGAAAAGATTGTAAACCTGATAGCCATCCCCCTGACCCACCATCAAGGCCTCATCTGCCATTCGAACGGCCTGTCGAACGGCATCTAATACCTCTCTGGGGATCAGGAATGCTACATAACCTACTAATTTAGGTTTTTATACCCAAATTAGACGGTGAGTTTGTGCATCTTAGGGCAATCGAGAAAAATGCGTGATTATAGGCGATCCAGGAGACGCTGGGGCAGGTTATCGAAGGGGCCGTTGGACATGAACAGGACAAGATCTCCTTCCCGACTTCGTTGGATGATTTCCTCCAGCAAGTGATTCGTATTGGGAGAGTAAGAAGCCTTGAGCCCTCTCCGCTTCAGTTCTTCAACCAGTTCTTTGGAGGAGAGCCTTTCTTCCAGGGGAATCTTTTCCATCAAAGGGGGTTCCGGTATCAGCACCAGGTCTGCTTGGTCAAAGGAAAGGGCGTATCTATCCTGAAAAATGTTGCGACGGCTAGAGTTGGATCTCGGCTCGAAGACAGCGATAAGGCGACGCGTCTTGTATTTATCTCTTACGGCCTGGATGGTTTTTCTCACCGCCGTGGGATGATGGGCGAAATCATCCAGCACTAGCACGCCGCTCTTCTCTCCCTTTATCTCTTGTCTCCGTTTGATTCCCCCAAACCCTTTCGTGGCTTCAGATAGATGAATTTGATCTATCTTCAAAAAATGAGATAGGACGACCGTGGCCAGAAGGTTGGAGATGTTATGTTCTCCATAGAGGGGCGTGAAAAGGGGCATGTATTCCTTGCCTTGCTTTAGGATT
>CP070840.1:237379-249681 GCA_020342025.1 Deltaproteobacteria bacterium | reverse complement strand
GGGGAAGGAAGATAGTCTACAATGGCATCCAGTAGAGGCTGTATTCCCTTGTTACGCAATGCGGCACCGCAGAAAATAGGGACTAATTCCAGCTTTACAGTGGTTGTCCGGATGGCGCGCCTGAGTTCCTTTTCATCGATCTCCTCTTCAGCCAGGTACTTGTCCATGATTAGATCGTCTTTGTCTGCTAAAGTTTCCAGGAGTTGTTCCCGGTACTTGGAGGCTTCTTCCATAAGGTCTGGGGGGATGGGGACTTCTTCCAATTCGGCGCCGAGCGTCTCTTCTTCCCACACAATGCCTTTCATCTTGAGGAGGTCAATCACGCCAACATAGTTCTCTTCGGCCCCCCAAGGCAACTGAAGGACCAAGGGGGACGCTCCCAGGCGCTCTTCGATCATCTTGATGGCCCGGAAGAAGTCGGCCCCTATTCGATCCATCTTGTTTATAAAAGCGATCTTAGGCACTTTATATCGGTCCGCCTGATGCCAGACCGTTTCTGATTGGGGTTCTACGCCTTCCACAGCAGAGAAGACACCGATAGCGCCATCCAGGACTCTCAGGGAACGCTCCACCTCGATGGTAAAATCCACATGACCCGGGGTATCTATGATGTTTACGATATGCCCTGCCCAGTTGCACGAGGTTACCGCTGAGGTGATGGTTATCCCCCTTTCTTTTTCCTCCAGCATCCAGTCCATGGTGGCCTCCCCATCATGAACCTCGCCCATCCTGTGAACCCGACCCGTGTAGTACAATATCCTCTCCGTGATGGTGGTCTTCCCAGCATCAATATGCGCAATGATGCCTATGTTACGCGTCTTTTTGAGTTTTTGAACTGCAGTCATGTCTTTGCTTTACGAAAATTTAAACGCAATTAAAAAGCCGCGAAAACGGTTTACAAAAAAATTTGTTTTTCATCGTAGTTATACTGTTTGCCGGTCAGGCCCGGTAGCCCGTTGGCAAAAAATCGGCGAACCGGCGGACTGGCGAACCGGACAACCGGTTAGACCAAATTGACACGGAGCGTATATCTAAGTTATCTTGCAAGGTCTGTCAAGGCAAGAAAAATAGGCGAAAAGGAGTGTTCCTTGTATGATTCAACACATCAGAGACTGATGGAGATGTTTGAAAGCCTCTTGGATCACTTTGGTCCGCAGCGGTGGTGGCCAGCTGAGACTGAGCTGGAGATGATGGTTGGGGCGGTACTGACGCAGAATACAAACTGGAAGAACGTTGAAAAAGCCCTTAAAAACCTGAAAAAAGGCAATCTACTCTCCTTGCACAAACTGAGCGCCCTTTCCATCTCAAAGATGGCTGAAGCGATTAGGCCGGCAGGATATTTTAATATCAAAACGAAACGGCTGAAGAATTTGATAAATTTTATTGTAGAGCGCTACCAGACAGACCTGTCCATGTTCTTGAAGGAGGAGACTCATATCCTGAGAGAAGGTCTCCTGTCAGTGAAGGGAATTGGCCCTGAGACAGCGGACAGCATTTTGCTCTATGCCGCTCGCCGACCCGTGTTTGTTATTGATGCCTATACCCACCGCATTCTGAGGCGCCATGGCATGTCGGATGAGCAGGCGAGCTATCATGAATTGCAGGCACTATTTATGGATCACCTCCCTGATGATCCAGCCCTTTTTAATGAATTTCACGCCCTGCTCGTTAAGACAGGAAAGGAATGCTGCCGAAGAAAACCCCTCTGTCACCTCTGTCCCCTCAAGGCATGGGGACCAACCTCGCCCGTTTCTAATTAACCGCAGAAACACGCAGGCCGACACAGACGGGAATGGACTATTGCTTAAAACCCCGCGAAGCGAAAATTTTAAGCCATTTTCTTTTAACTTTTAAATACGGACGTCTAAATTGTCTCTAATAATATCGTCTGCGGTTAATTTGCTATGGCTTTTGCTCAAATTTGTTTCTCGCTGGGGAACCGTAGACGCAGGGAAAAGATAAGACCGGCAAAGATGACCACCCCAACGACAATGATACCCAGAGAAAAAGAGCCCGCATCCCCTGCAATGCCAATACCGATGGGAACGGCCCCTGCTCCATAGAGAAATGCAACGGGAATGGAGAGGGAGACTCCCAAATTCCGAGTGGCTGGGGGCCCGATGAGGGCCAAGGCGGAAAAGCCTGCGGGAAAAAAGCAAACAGCCAAGGCGGGTTGTATGAAGATGATGACTCTCATCCAGTAGCCGTGGGTTATACCCAGCATCACTGTGGTGAGACCGGTGAGCAAGAAGATGCCACTTAGGGTCCACCTTGGACCGAAGCGATCCACAACCCATCCCGCAATGAATGCCATACCTAGACCCGAGATTCTGGAAAGCGCGATCAGCGTATTGGCCTGGTTTTGGTCCATAGCTCGTTCAGTTACGAGATAGAGGGGGAGCATGGCGAATATACCCATAGAAGCGCTGACGGCCAGGCAGAAGAGGACCACCAAGATCCTGAAATTGGAGTCTGCAAGGAGGGCCTTAAAGGATCTAAGGTTAGGGGCCTCACCTGCGAATTCTCCGCCCCTTCCAAATCGCGCAGACACCATGCCGACGAAAAGTGACGCTCCGCCCAGGAGGGCTATAACGCCACGCCAAGAAAACCATCCCAGAAAGGCCTCAGCCACCACAGGCGCCACGACAAAGCTCAAGTTGGGAGCCAGTTCGTGAATAGCAAGTGCTTTGCCCCAGTGTCTTGAAGCAACCATGGAAGTGAGGGTTGCAATACCCGAGGGAAGATAGAGTCCTGCCGCCATTCCTAGAAAGATGAGACCCAGCCGAATGCCCCACAAGCTGTTGCTATAGGAAATTCCCAGAAGTGCGATACCCAGCGCAGTGGCGGAAAGGATGATGGTCTTTCTATGCGTCAGTCGGGAAGAGAAATATCCGGAGGCCAAAAGAACCGGACAGAATCCCACGGAGATCAACAGGAAGAGCGATCCAGCTTCGCCATGGCCGATGCTCAGATCTTTCTCCACAGTGGGCATTAGGGGAGCAAGGATGATCCTGGCCATAACGTTGAGGAAAAAGATTAAAGCCAACAACAGGAGGGGTCTCGATTGTGCGAAAATGGAGCCGGGATTCTCGTCTTGGCCACGACCAGGATCTCTTCTTGAGGCGGAGATATCCGTCAATGTAGGTGTCCCCTTTGCAAAGTCCTTCCAAATGATGCCATGCCGAAAGGCAGTTTCTTATCAGAAGAAAATGAGGAAAACAAATTCATTTTAGATTCAACGCCCTCATGTTGACTTATTTACAGCGGAATATTAGATTAGAAAACACCGAGTGACCAAGCAGAACCAGGATTTATTCAATGTTCATCGGGTTAATGATTTCGAATAAATCCAAGGGCTTGAAGAATCGAAGGAGGTTTCCGAATAATGAATCGTTACATAAGGGCCCTGCGAGCTCCCTTCCTGGCCGGGTCCATCGTCCCCGTCATCATAGGTTCCGCCCTCGCCTTTACGGACAAGACCTTTTCGTTCTCCTTGTTTTTGATCGTTCTGCTGGGCGTGACTGCCTTGCACCTGGGTTCGAACCTCATCAACGATTATTACGACGCCAGAGGAAGTGATCCCATTAACATACGATTAACGCCCTTCAGTGGCGGAAGCCGTGTCATACAAAACCAAGAAATCGCCTCAACCGTCATCCTTCTCATGGCCATTGGGTTTCTTGTCATCGCCCTGTTTACTGGTATCTGGTTGGCCCACATGGAAAGGCCTCTTGCGATTGTCATCGGTCTTTTGGGCCTTGTCGCGGGATGGGCCTATTCATCTCCACCACTCCAATTGATGTCGCGGGGGACCGGTGAGCTGATCATTTTCTTGGCTTTCGGTCCACTGATTACGCTAGGGACATACTACGTAATGTCAGGTCATCTGAGCTGGCAGGCCTTTGCTATCGGCATACCACAGGGCTTTTTGATCGGAGAGGTGATCTTGATAAATCAGTTTCCAGATTTTCAGGCCGATCAACAGGCGGGTAAAAAGAACCTGGTTGTTCGGTTGGGACCCCGTATTTCCAGATATCTCTACTGTGCATTTATGTTGTCCGCATTTATCATCGTCATCCTTCTGGTCGGCATCACGGGGATATCCTATCTGGCCATGCTTGGCCTCGTTGCTTTCCCCCTTGCTCTAAAGGCGATGCGAATTTTGTGGCGGGAGTATCTCTCTTACGAGGCGTTGATTCCCGCACAAGCCCTCACAGTTAAGACACTCATAGCCCAAGGTCTCCTTCTCTCTCTCGGTCTCGTCTTGAGTCGTTTTATCCACCTGTAGAACTAGGTTCGCAGCGCCCAGCATGCCATCATTTCGGGAGACTCAGTCAAAACGTCCACCATCAAAAGGCAGTTATGCCAATAACACAGACTAATTCCAAAAGGCGTTTTTCTCGAAAAAGAGTGATCATCATCTGTGTGGGTTTGTTGTTCCTGGCCGCCCTCTTCCTCTGTGCGGCATTGGGCCATTTCTTCATAACGCCTGCGCAAAAGGGGGGCAGTAAACAGTTGGTTGTAGTCAAAGAGGGCCTTAGCCTTAAAGAGGTGGCAGGGGAACTGAATAGAAAAAAAATCATAACGAGCAAGGCCTTTTTTGAACTTTGGGCCGAATTTTTGGGCTATAGCCGGAAAATCAAGGCCGGAGAGTATGAACTGGGCTCTCATATGGCTCCCAAGAGGATACTGGAGAAGCTGATCAAGGGAGAGGTGGTTACCTATCCCGTCACGGTCCCTGAAGGATTCACAGCGGAACAAATTGCTCAACTGCTGCATGAGGGGGGGCTGATCGATAAAGAAAAATTCTTGTCACTAATGAATGATTCTTCCCTTTTAAAGGAGCATGGCATATCCGCCCCGAGTCTGGAGGGTTATCTCTATCCAGAGACCTACCATTTTGCACGGGGTATATCCGCTCGGTCCACTATTGATGCCATGGTTGGACGGTTCTGGCAGGTTGTGAGTCCGTTGAAAGAAAGGATGGATGAGGTTGGCATGAACCTGCAAGAGGTCATCACACTGGCCTCCATCGTGGAAAAGGAGACGGGACTTGCTGAAGAAAGACCGACCATTGCATCCGTTTTTTTGAACCGTCTAAGGAAAGGCATGCGCCTTGAAAGCGATCCCACGGTTATTTATGGTATCAAGGACTTTGACGGAAATCTCACCCGAAAAGATCTGAATAAATCGACACCCTACAATACCTATACCATTCGGGGGCTTCCTCCCGGTCCCATAGCCAGTCCCGGACTTGAAGCCATTAGAGCAGTGCTCTATCCAGCCAAAACAGACTATCTCTACTTCGTGTCGAAAAATGACGGCTCTCACCATTTTTCAAAAACTTTATCCGAGCATAACAAGGCAGTCCAGACCTACCAGAAGGGTGGGCGCAAGAGGCGTGGGAAAAACTCTTGACAGAGTTGAATTGTATACAGTATACGAAAGCCAAACGCGTCCACTATCAACGTTCAGCCTGTTGAAGGCCAGACCTTCCCCAACCCTCTTTTCACCCGAATCAATTGGAGCCGATCTGTGAATTTATTTAAGCGCCTCACGGTTCTCTCCCTTGAGCAAGCCACCGTCCTTCCTTATCTGACCTACAGGCTAGCCCATGACGGTATGCAGGTGATCAGGATGGAACATCCTGTTTACGGTGATCCCAATCGGATGGTTGGCGAAAACGTCCTGGGAGAAGAGAGGATGAACGCCTATTTTCTGTGCATCAATGGGGGGAAAAAGGCGTTGACATTGAACCTTGTTGAACCGGACGGACAAGAGATCTTCCAATCCCTCATCCAAGAGCTGGAAGTGGATATCTTCGCCACCAATCAGCTGCCCAGGAATTATAAGAAGCTGGGTATCGACTACGAATCACTGAAGGCCATCAAGTCGAATATCATCTGGCTGGGTGTGACAGGTTTTGGACCCGAAAGTAATGAAGCGGCCTATGATCCCATTTTACAGGCCAGATCGGGATTGATGGCGTTGACCGGTGAGGCAGATGGTGACCCCCAGGTGTTGGGCATACCACTCCCTGATATGGGAACCAGTGAACATGCCTACGGGCTTTTGATGAAGGCCCTTTATGAGCGTCAGATCACGGGAGAAGGCACAAGAATCGATCTGGCCATGTTCGAATCCACCGTGTCGTGGCTGACCGTTCCCATAACGCTCAACGACAGTTTCGGGAAAGAGATCACCCGCAGAGGAAACACCCATGAATTCTTCAGTCCGGTCTCCGTTTACAAAACCAGCAACGGCTTCGTGTATATGGCCGTCGGGAATGATCGGCAATGGAAATCTATTGTCTCAATGGAGATGTTCAAAACGATCGACAAGCCCGAATACGAGAAGAATGCGGGGCGTATTGCGGACGCACAAAATCTAAATGAGGCGATCAATGAGATCACGATGAACCATACGTCGGAAGAACTGATCGACTTGTTTAACGCCATAACCGTTCCCATCAGCAAAATAAAAAGCATACCAGAGGTGATCCAAGATCCCCTTGTGAAGAGAAGGCTGCTATTTGCCAAGGACTCTATTACAGGCAGTAAGATTACTTTGGCACCGCCCCCCCACATGTCAACGTTTCTGGAAAAGAGCCATCGAGAGCTTTCCTTTCCTCCGCGTTTTGGCGAACACAACACAGAGATTTATGGACGACTGGGCTATTCGGAGGAGGATCTGAATCGCCTCAAAGAAAAAGGGGTCATATGAGAAAAATTAAAGAATTGCGGGATTAAGGGATTAATGGATTGACCTCTAATTCCTGAATTCCCTAATCTGAAATGGAGCCAGGATCATGAGAATAATTGTATTAGTAAAGCAGGTTCCCGATACCACAGAGGTTAAGCTTGATCCCAAGACGGGAAGTCTTATCCGGGAGGGCATAGAGAGCATTATCAACCCAGATGACCGCCATGCCCTAGAAGCAGCCATACGCTTGAAAGAGGCCCATGGAGGGGAGATTATCGTCATGTCCATGGGGCCACCTCAGGCCATCGATGCCATATCTGAGGCACTGGGGATGGGAGCCGATGAAGGGATTCTCCTTTCTGACAAGGCCTTTGCCGGTGCAGACACCTGGGCCACCTCTTTGACTTTGGGGAAGGCCATAGAAAAGGTGGGAGACTATGATCTGGTCATCTGTGGCCGGCAAGCTATCGATGGGGATACTGCCCAGATAGGGCCACAAGTGGCAGATTATCTGGAACTTCCCCAGATGACCTATGTTTTTGAGATTGAGCAAATTGATAAAAAGAGCATGATTGTCAAGAGGCGACTAGAGGATGGCTTTGAGCGGGTTCAATGCAATCTCCCTGCCGTGATAACAGCCATCGGCGAATTCAATGCGCCCCGTTATGCCATAGTGGGCAGGTTGATAGATGCGTGTAAGGAGAAGGCTCCAATCAAAATCTGGAATGCGGCGGATATCGGTGTTCAGACACGTGATGTGGGATTGGAGGGTTCTCTCACCCACGTTATTAAGACATTTGCACCGAAGGTCAAGAGAGAGACAGAGATGTTGGAAGGGAATACAAAGGAGGTGGTGGCAAGTCTTATTGGGAAGTTGCGACAGAATAGACTCATTTAGGAAGTGGGGAGCTGCCATGAGGAAGTCTCAACGCAGATTAAGGAAGCCAGGCTTGCCCGTAAAGGAACGGGGGGACGGGATGATAGGAATAAGGAGGAAGATTTCGAAGCCCTTGAAATTTACAAGCGGGCAAGAGCTATAACGAAGAAGTTCTATGCTTTAGCAAGGCAATTGCCAGAGGAAGAGAAATATATTCACCGATGGAGCGAGAGATGAGGCCGAACTCAGCCAATTGAAGTGCAGGAGAAGCCTATGAGTGTATGGATAGAAGTCGATCTGTGTAATGCGTGCAAACGCTGCATCAGGGCATGTCCGTATGGTGCCATTGAAATGAAAGAGGATAAAGCCCACATTTTGGAACGCTGCACCTCCTGCGGCGCCTGTCTGGAGGTGTGCAAGGAAAAAGCCATCCTTTCGGATATTGAGCCCAGGGTAGTTCCCGATTTTAGCGACAGGAAAGGCGTCTGGGTTTTTGCTGAACAGAGAGAGGGTAAGCTGGCGCGGGTTTCTCTGGAGCTTCTTGGTAAGGCCCAGGAGCTTGCTGGGCAGCTAGGAGAGGAGGTCTCTGCCCTGCTGCTGGGTTCCCAGGTTTCCGCTATGACCGATACATTGATAAAGCATGGAGCGGAGAAGGTCTTCTTAGTGGAACATTCCGCCCTAAAAGATTACAGGACCATCGCCTACACAGAAGTGGTGGAAGAACTTGTAAAACGCTACAGACCGAATATCCTTCTCATGGGTGCCACACATCTCGGTCGGGATCTAGCACCTCGTGTGTCGCGACGTGTGGGGGTGGGCCTCACCGCGGACTGTACTGAGCTCACCATCGATCCTGAGGAAGGTATTCTTCTCCAGACCCGACCCGCCTTTGGTGGCAATGTGATGGCCACCATCGCCAACCGGTATTCACGACCGCAGATGGCCACCGTGCGACCAGGGGTCATGGAGCCTCAAGCAAAGCCCAAAAACAGAGGGGACGTGATTAGCCAGGAGGTCTCCCTGTCAGAGGAGAGGATAGGGTCAAAGGTGCTGGAAATGGTTAGAGAAGAGAAGAAGGGCGTCAATCTCGCCGATGCCAAGGTGATAGTGGCAGGAGGGAGGGGCGTGGGAGAGGGGGATGGATTCAGAGTGGTAGAGGCGCTAGCCGCGGCTTTGGGGGGCGAAGTGGCCGGGACTCGAGTGGCCGTAGAGGAGGGCTGGATCCCTGCGGACCGTCAGGTGGGGCAGACGGGGCAATCGGTCCGTCCAGAGCTCTATGTGGCCTGCGGTATTTCAGGTGCCATACAGCACAGGGCGGGAATGATGAATTCCAGATATATTATTGCCATCAATAAGGATCCGAGGGCCCCCATTTTCCAGGTGGCTGATTGGGGTATTTTGGGAGATCTCCACGAGGTGGTCCCCGAAATGATAAAACAAGTAGGGGAGGCATAGAGCACTGAGCAAAGAGCATGGAGCATAGGGCATCAGGACTAATGTATATCCAGTGAACTTTGCGCTATGCGAAACAGGAGGAACACATGTTGAGGTCAAATGCTGAGGAACTGGTCAGAAAGAGCATGGCCCGGTTTGTAAATACTGAACTGATTCCAACGGCCCAGGAAATCGATGAGAAGGGCGAATTCCCTTGGGAAATGTTTCGAAAGATGGGGGAGATGGGAGTCTTTGGGATCAGGTATCCAAAGAACAGGGGGGGTGCCGGAGGAAATACGACACTTTACTGTATCATCTGTGAAGAATTGGCCCGTGGTTTGGTGAGCGTGGCAGCAGTGACGGCCATGCAATGTCTTATGGGAACCAATTTCCTGTTTCATTATGGCACTGATGAGCTGCATGAAAGGTATTTCCTTCCTGCCATGCGGGGTGATAAAGTGGCCTGTTTCTGCCTCACAGAACCTGAAGCAGGTTCAGACCTTGGAAATGTGACCACCACGGCCATCAAAACTGGGGAAGGATATCTCATCAATGGCATGAAGACCTGGGTCACCAATGGCCCTGTGGCGAGTTTCTTTACAGTCCTCTGCCAAACAGATCCGGCCAAGAAATTTAAGGGCCTCAACTTTTTTTTCGTTCCTAAAGAGACGCCTGGCCTCTCCGTGAGCAAGCCTTTCGATCTGCTGGGGACGAGATCAACGCCCATCTCAGAGTTGGCCTTCAAAGACGTGCTCATCCCCCATGAGAATATGTTAGGGGTTGAAGGGCAGGGCATGAACAATCTACTCTCCATTTTGGCCGAGATCAGGGCCATGACCGCGGCCCTGGCTATCGGCCTGCAGCGCGCCGCTCTTGATGATTCCATCCGGTATGCCCATGAGCGGATCGCGTTTGGTCGACCCATAAGCAATTATCAGCTCGTTCAGGCCAAGATCTCAAACATGGCGACGGATCTGGAGGCCTCAAAACTACTTGCCTATAAAGCAACCCACATGATTGACAGCAAGATGGAATGCATGAAAGAGGCTACGATGGCCAAGTACTTTGCCACAGAGGCTGCCTGCCGGGCGGCGGATGAAGCCACAAGGATCTTTGGTGCGTATGCCTATTCCATGGAATACACGCCCCAGAGGTATTTCAGAGATAACCGATTTTTCCTTTACGGTGGTGGAACCCATGAGATTCTCCAGGCCAATATAGCAAGATGGGTGGGACTTTAGAGCTCGTGGAGTGACATGCATGAGTGGTGAAACTGAATTAAGAAATCCAGATCTTGGGTCTTTATCGGCAATTCCAGAGCGGAAACCGCTGGGGCATTATGTGTTTGAGAACTTGAAACAGGCCATCGTGAGAGGAAATTTCTCACCGGGCAACCGACTGGTAGAAAGCCATATAGCGGAAGCGATGGGTATAAGCCGGACTCCTGTCAGGGAGGCCATCCACAAGCTGGAACGCGAAGGTTTGATAAAGAAGCTTCCACAGGGTGGTTTTTACGTTCTGAACCTGACCCGCGAAGATATTGAGGAGACTTTCGGCATTAGGGGTGTGTTGGAGAGTTATGCTGCCCGCTTGGCGGCCATAAAGCATAAGAAAGAAGAGCTGGCGCCTTTGGAGGAAAAGATAGAGGAGTTTCAATACTTCTTGAATCATGGGGAAATGGAGGCGCTTCTCAAGATAAATACGGAATTTCATGGCCTGCTTTACGCCATGAGCCGAAGTCCCAAGCTGATCAAAATGATTAATGATCTTCAGGACCAGATCTACCGTTTCAGAAGAATCATATTAAAAATAGAGACAATGGCGCAGACGAGCAATGAGGACCATCGGCACATGCTGAGGGCCATGAGAAAGCGGGATGCGGACAGGGTTGAGACGCTGGTTAGGCAACATATTCTGAGAGGGCAAAAGATTGTACTAAGGGAATTGGAGAACCGAGTTCAGGAATTCTAGGTAGGAGATATAAGAGATTATCATGGCGGAGAGAAAAATAAGGGTTCTTGTGGGAAAACCGGGACTCGATGGACACGATCGCGGCGCGAAGGTGGTGGCACTCGCCCTGAAGGATGCGGGCATGGAAGTGATCTATACGGGTCTACACCAGACGGTTCCAAGCATTGTGAAGCAGGCCGTTCAAGAGGCTGTTGATGTGATCGGTCTTTCAATCATGTCCGGGGCCCATATTCCCATTAGTAGGAAACTGATGGAGATGATGAAAGATGAGGAACAAGGAAACGTGGTGGTTGTTGTGGGTGGCGTGATTCCCAACAAGGATATTCCCATTCTCAAAGAACTGGGCATAGATGGCGTTTTTCCAGGGGGGAGCCCTTTCGATGAGATTGTCAGCTTTATTAAGGAGTCGGTTGAAAAATAAACAAATCCCGCTTTTCTCGAGCATACCCGTGGAACAGCGAATAACGAACAGCGAATAACCCATAACCAATAACGAATAACCAATATCGAGAGGTTCGCATGGGAGTTGCCACATATATCAAGGATGAGAAGGATGCCATTGAGGAGGTGATTCTCCAGTCAGGGATAAAGGTCAAGCCTGTCTACACACCTGAGGACCTGGAACGGATAGGTTTTGATTACCATAAGGATCTTGGAGATCCGGGTGAATTTCCTTTCACCCGAAGCCTTCACCCTTTGGGTTACCGTAGCCGAAACTGGACAACACGGCAATATACCGGGTTTGGCACACCTGAAGAGACCAATGAGCGATTCAAGCTGATGATCTCTCACGGCCAGACGGGTCTTAACGTGGCCTTTGATCTGCCCACGCAGATGGGCTATGACTCAGATGATCCCATGGCTGAAGGGGAGGTGGGACGCGTGGGCATGGCCGTGGATTCACTACGGGATTTTGAAATCGCTTTCAAAGATATCCAACTCAATCGGATCGGTACGGGCCTCACGATCAATGCGGTGGCCTCTGTCATGCTGGCCATGTATGAATCGGTGGCCGAGAAATTTGGATACAAAAAGACCGAGATATCTGCCACCCCACAGAACGATATCCTTAAAGAGATCGTGGGGAGGGGTGCTTGGATCTACCCCGTGGAACCGGCAGTACGGCTCATAGGCGACACCATTGAGTATGCGATGAAGGAGCTGCCCAGGTGTAATCCGGTTTCCGTGGCAGGCTATCATATCAGGGAATCCGGGTGCACCCCGGCACAGGAAATATCCTATGCCTTCATGATTGCCTTTGCCTACATCGATAACGTGGTGGCCAGGGGTTATAAGGCAGAGGATTTCGTGGGGCGAT
>CP070840.1:234028-237279 GCA_020342025.1 Deltaproteobacteria bacterium | reverse complement strand
TCAGTCTAAGAATCGGCTACTATCCAATTATTGTGGAGGCTGTCAAAGGGGATGGAGAGCTGGAATAACTTAGCCTCCACCCGATTTTTGACATACCATAACTGCCTGAAAAGACGCAAATATTTTTGTAAACAGAGATAACATTCAGTTAAAAATCAATAAATTGGAAACGCGGATTCGCTATTGAATTCAGAAACTTTCCCAGTTTTTCCCGACGGTGTATAAATATACCAACAATTGAGATTCTCCGGTTTTCTCCTTTTTTTTTTATTTTTTGTCGATTTTCATTTTATTATGCTTCATTTTTTTGAACACAGTCCCCGGTTAAGAACAGCCTCCACTTCAGGTAAGCTTCTTGCATGAGATTGGAGAGTCTCGCAGTTCAAGGGCATCCTTATTTTGTCATTGTTTTAGGTGACCCGTTAGGATATATAAGTAACAATTTTTTTGACAAAAATTTTTTTATTCTATGGGGAAAAATTAGAAAAATTTTTGCAATGGGAAGATTTCGCATAGCTTTACTCTCTGGGGGATGGTCTGGAGAGCGGGAAATATCCCTAAAAAGCGGGGACGCCGTCTATCGGGCCTTAGACAAGCAGAAATACCGTGTGACCAGATATGACCCGCGTGATGACCTGATTGACTTGATGCGAGATAAGGAAGGCATAGACATGGCCTTTATATTGCTGCACGGGAAATTCGGTGAGGATGGTTGCATACAGGGATTTCTGGATCTAATGGGTATCCCCTTTGTGGGTTCAGGCGTTCTACCCAGTGCCTTGGCACTGAACAAGAAAGTGGCCAAGCAATTGTATCGGATCAGCGGACTCAAAGTTGTAGAGGATGTCATCCTTAATAAAGGCGGAGAATACTCTGTTGATCACATCATGGAGAGAGTCGGGCCGTCCACAGTGGTGAAGCCTGTGGCTGAGGGATCAAGTCTGGGCATGTCCATTTGCCATTCAAAAGAGGCGCTGTCAAAAGGACTCGGGTTCGCCTTCCAATATGATCAAGAGGTTCTCGTGGAAAGATATATCAAGGGGAGGGAGGTCACCTGTGCGGTCCTAGGAAACAAAAGCCTTGAAGCCCTTCCTCTCATAGAGATCGTACCGAATCCTGAATATGCCTTTTTCGACTATGAGGCCAAGTACAAACCAGGGGCCACCAAGGAGATCTGCCCCGCCCCCTTACCCGAAGAGCAGGCGGTGGAGGCGCGGTCTTGCGCCAAAATGGCGCATATGGCCTTGGGGTGCCGGGTATGGAGCCGGACGGACATGATTGTTCAAGGCGAGGAGGTCTATGTGCTGGAAACAAACACGATACCCGGCATGACCGAGACAAGCCTCGTCCCCCTTGCAGCGAAGACAGCCGGCCTGTCCCTTTCCGAACTCCTTGATCGGTTGATTGAACTCTCCCTGGAATCAGCAGATCCTGGGTAACTGTTCTCCCGTCAACATGGAAAGAATTCGCGTTCCCCCGATCTTTGTTTTCAAAAGGACTCTTCCTGGATTTTCCGCCGTCACTTCACCTATTATTCTAGATCTCTTCCCATAAATATTCTTCTTCATGATCCTGAGAACCTTTTGGGCCTCCTCTTTAGAAACGATCACCAGGCACTTGCCCTCGTTGGCCACATAAAGGGGATCCAACCCAAGAATTTCGCAGGCGGCTACCACCGAGGGACTGATGGGGAGATCCTCCTCAAAAATGTGAATGCCCACACCGGAACGAGAGGCCACCTCATTCAGGGCTGTCGCTACGCCGCCCCTTGTGGGATCCCTGAGCACATGGATCTCATTGCTCACCTCAAGTATGGACGATGCCAGTCCGTTGAGAGGTGCTGAGTCGCTCATAAGAGGGGATTCAAAATGGAGTCCCTCACGCATTGAAAGTATGGCCATGCCGTGATCGCCAATATTGCCGTTAATGATCAACACGTCTCCGGGACGTGCATTGTGTCCCGAGACATTCACCCCCTCCGGGATCAATCCGATCCCGGATGTATTGATAAATACTTTATCCGCAGCGGCTTTTGGCACAACTTTGGTATCACCTGCCACAATGGAGACTTTCGCCTCGTGAGCGGCCTGAGCCAACGAATCGATGATTGTAATAAGGTCTTGCAAGGGAAGGCCTTCTTCCAAAATCAGACCAAGGGTCAGATAAAGGGGGCGGGCGCCTTGCATAGAAAGGTCATTCACGGTCCCGTGCACGGCCAGGCTGCCGATATTGCCCCCAGGAAAAAAGATGGGATCCACAACATAACTGTCGGTGGTGATGGCCAGCGTGCAGGCAGGGAGATCGAGCACGGCGCTGTCATCCAGTGGTCTTAAGTAGTCATTATCTAACCGACTTAGGAATATTTCCTCTACAAGTTCATGGGAGGCCTCTCCTCCACTGCCATGATCAAGTCCGATCCTTTCCATGGTTATTTGCTCCTCTCACGGATATTAATATGGGTTAAAATTTATTAAATGAATAAAGAATAACACATTTTAGCAAGAAAAATGCAGTGACCACAATTTTTCGGCACAGAATCAGAATGCCATCCATGCTAGTGTTTTTTGTGATCTCTTCGCAAGCCTTAAAGCGGGCGAAAAAATTTTATAGTTAAATCAATGTGTTATGGGGAGATCGGATGGGCTCCAACGTCATATTTGGAGTAAGATGTTTCACGTGAAACATGCGATTTCCTTTAGAGTGGGAGGAGGAAAATGTTTCACGTGAAACATTTACTTGGGTAACCATTTACGTCTTTGAAAACCATAAAAAGATTCTGTCCGGTACCGTCCTTCCAGGCCCATATCTATTGTGCCCTGAGAAGGTGACCTCAGATTTGAGGGTTTGCGCAGCAGGACTTCTGGCAGAATGTATCATTCCCACATGGACAGGACATGGTTAATCCCTCAAAATCAGACCACTTGCACGGGACCCGATGGATATGCTCTTGAAGAGAGGGAACCCCACCGCTGCGAACCTTGAACCGGCTATTTTGAAAGATCTAAATTGTTACTTATTTTGCTTTTCAAAGAGGGGGGATTGTGCTATCTGCTTGTTGCAAAACCAGAGGGCAATGGCGTCCACTTGCCATGGTCGTCAACCCATCGGATCTAAAGAAAACCAAATCTTTTTAAGTAGATCGCATCTGCCTCATGGGGCACATTATCTCCATTGCAAACCAAAAAGGGGGCGTGGGAAAAACAACCACCGCCGTGAACCTGTCCGCTTCTCTCGCCGCAGCCAACAGGTCC
>CP070840.1:230441-233928 GCA_020342025.1 Deltaproteobacteria bacterium | reverse complement strand
CGCCTGCCCGCCTCCAACACCTTTTCAATCTTCTCTTTTTCCACAGGCGCCGGCTTCCACCTTCTTATGGTTCTCATCTTTAGAATTGCCTCTGATACTTCCATCTTAGTTCCTCCTTTCGAGTATTTAGTTCTTACCTCAATTTTGTCCTTACTAGTCTGATATAAACGCCTTTCGCACGTGCTAGCACCCCACCTCCTTTCACATTCGTCCTATTTAAGGCCTAAATCAACGGACACTTCGATACGCTTTTCCGCTAGCGCTCCGAAGCTACTCAACCGGCGCTTGTCCTGCAACCGGTGGAGGATTTACGCTCACGTGTACTAGCGTGGCACCCAGAGCACCATTCTCGCCTTTTTGCTCATTTCCTTGGCCAGTTCCTCAATGCGCCCAAATTTCATACATGCGGCCATACAATGCTGGACGCACGCCGGCTCAAGTCCTTCCTTGGTGCGGCCTGCACATAAGATACAAAGTTCGGTGGGAAACGGCAGGTAGGCGAGATACGCCTTATCCTTCGGCATTTTCTGGACCACTTCAATGACTTTGATCCCCGCCATCCCTGTCGGCCGTTGGTGTTCCTGAGCAGAGGCGACTTCACAAGCATGGCATCCTGTACAGTATTCGTAATCAATCAGCAGGCCATACTCGGGTTTTCTCTCACTCATTCTCCGCCTACCCTCCACGAACCTTGTAGACCCTGCACAGCATGTGCTTTATGGGAGCGCCAAGGCCGTCTTTGCCCTGGCAGCCCATCGGAATGAGCTGATTTATATTCGATTTCCACACGCCAAACAGGGATGGCTCGGGGCCCGGCTCCTCAGGGAACCACCATCCATGGGCTGCCATCACCATCCATGGTGGGACCACGAGAGTGACCTTTGCTCTAAATCTGCACCTGCCAAGCCAATTCTCGATCCAGACCCACTCTCCTTCACCGATGCCGAGTTCCCTGGCAGTATCCGGGTGGATCTCCACCAAAGGATCGGGGTCGAGCTCGCGCAGCCACGGGATCATCCGGTGTTCTGCATGGAAATACACGGCGGACCTTCTCCCCGTGGACAAGATCAGCGGATATTCCCTGGCCAGTTCAGGCTGGCTGATGGGGGTGAAGGGCGGTTCTTCATAGTGAGCCACGGGCTCCAATCCCCACTCTTCACGGAGCGATGAGTACAGCTCAACCTTACCGGAGGTGGTTTGAAAGCCAAGATTCCCATCCTTTCGCAGTAACCCCTTCTGATACCTGTGGTATGGAGCGCTGGGGTGACCCTCGGGCGGGAAAGCCCACCCTTTCTCCTGTAGTCGCTCAAAAGTCATGCCAGACGGCTTGAGGATCTCATCAAACAGTTCATGGATAGTGTCCCATCGGAAATCGGGGTAAAAGCGTTTGGCTAACTCAAAGTTGATCTCTATATCAGGCTTACATTCGCTCACTTCCATGGCCTTGTTGATGCACTGAAGGGGCACCCACCAAGTTCTGACACTTTCTTTTTCAAGGAAGGTGGCCGCCGGCAGGACCACATCCGCGAACTGAGCGGTGGGGGTCATGAACAGGTCAACTACAGCGACAAAGTCAAGCTTTTTGAGGGCCTCACGCCATCTCCTCGGGTCAAGCCCTATGCCGGCCAAAGGGTTACAGGTCTGTATCCACATACCCTTGATAGGATAGGGATCCCCGGTAAAGATCTGATCCAGAACCAGATCCGTCTGAGCCCGCCAGATGAACTTGCGTAGAGGCCCGTACTGGTCAGAACCGATCCTCTTCTGGTCAGTTTCCTCAGACTCTAACTTGATGACCCCTTCGGCCCCTGGCAAAGCGTAGGCAACTGCGTCAAAGGCATAGCGGGAGATTACGTTCCCACCAGGTACATCCAGGTTGCCGGTGAGGCACCACAGAGCGGTGATGGCCTGGGTGGTAGGGGTAATGGCGGGCGTCATGTCAATGGGCACACCCCAATGTATGGACGCAGGCTTGCTCTTGGCGTACAGGCGCGCCGCATCTACAATATCTTTTTCCGGAACCCAGGTGATTTCCGCTACGCGCTCCACCGGATATTGGTTCACCTCTTCGCAGAAAACGTCCCAAACAGTCTTACAGGCAACCTTCTTCCCATCTGAAAGGTCAATTTCATATGTCCCTTCCAGAGCCGGTTTTACGCTGGGCGATCGGTACTTTACTGCATCCGAATCCCAGATTGCGGGCCTCTCTTCTGTCGTGTCCCAGACAACAAAGTTGTCCGGGGACTCGCCCTCCACCAAGTCGCTGGCACGCACCAGCTTTCCGGTGTCGCTTCTGACTAGGAAGGGAGCATTGGTCCATTTCTCAACAAATTCCTGATCATACAAACCCTCATTGATGATCACATTCAGAAAGCCCATGGCCAGGGCCCCATCCGTCCCTGGCCTGAGTCGGAGCCATTTCTTGGCTCGGGAAGCAAACCACGACAATCTCGGGTCAATGCAGATGATCTGCGTGCCCTTTTTCATGAGATCAATGATCCAGTGTCCAAAGACATTGTCTGGGCATGAGGCCGGAATATCGTAGCCCCAAATCACTATGCACTCTGGAACTTTGTACCTCGGGTCGTCGTAGCGTTTTGGGAACCATTGCGCCGCATCCAGTATGCAGTAGTCTCCCTGGACGGTCTCCACGGCGGCGATCCTCGGACTGTAGCAGGCCACCCCACTCAGGGCGAACATGACGTTGGGGCTGCCGTAGGCATAGGCAAGCATACATATCCAAGGCCCGATGTCCCTGCCGGTGCCCATGGAAAAGATCACGCTCTCCGGGCCGAATTCTTCCCGGATTTTGCCCAGTTTCTCCTCTATGAGGTCAAAGGCCTCATCCCAGGAGATCTCTTGCCACTTGCCCTCGCCGCGCTCTCCCACTCTTTTAAGTGGACGGGTCAATCGGTCGGGGTGATAGGCATACTGTGTCATCGCCAAACACCGGGCGCAGAGGCGTCCCTGATTCCAGGGATGATCCGGGTCACCTTCAATCTTGACCAGTTTGCCATCCTTGATATGGGCTAGCACCCCACAGCCGCCATGGCAGCCAGGTCCGGCAGACCAGGTGGTAGTGCGCACAATCTTATGATTTTCGCGTTTCATGGCTCTATCCATTTTTCTTGGCAAATCTAGCCCCCATTTCAAAGGCTTTTTCGCAGTCTTTTGGAAAAACTTCCTCGCGTCTCTTTGCTTTCTTCGCGACCCTATCAGCCTTAGTGCCCTTCTGGAAACCACCCCTCTCTTGTCAGAATCTCGCCTGCTGTCATTGTGCTTGGAACGTCACCCCTTGCTACATTTACCGCAACTCCTTCACCAACAGCATTTACAATCTTCGCAACCGCTTCATGCGTGAAACCAGGGCAAAGGGTTAGAAATTGGATTCCTTCATTTTGAACCAAGTCCTTACACACATTATACGTACTTCTTTAAAATGTTTGCAAAGAGCCATTAAGAAAATTGTCTCGCCTAACGTGTTTGG
>CP070840.1:224419-230341 GCA_020342025.1 Deltaproteobacteria bacterium | reverse complement strand
CCGCGCTTCGCTTGGACTCCCCACCCTGCGGGCGGGTCCCCAGTTTCGGAAGCCTTGCATATGGGCATTTTCCATCAGCCTTTCAGAAGCCGGTTTTTCGACAGTTTCGTTAGGATCTATGGAAACACAGATCCGCAGAAGCGATTCGTGTATTGAGAGGTCACACGTGCCTGTGAGGATATTTATTCACGGACTGGAGAGCAGTAATCAGGGCACCAAGGGGGTTTTCTTCAAAGAAAAGTTCCCAGGTATGCTCATCCCCAATTTCCCGGGTAGCCTGCAGGAGAGGATGGAGAAGCTCCATGAGATCTTGGCAGAGAAATCCGGAATAAGGCTCGTGGGGTCCAGTTTCGGCGGCCTTATGGCCGCCATCTTTGCAGCGAAAAATGAGAGTCGGGTGGGTAGATTGATACTTCTGGCGCCTGCACTCAATCTGATGGAATTCTACAGCCACCATGAGAAGAAAATAGCCGTTCCCGTCTCCATATACCACGGTCGGGATGATGAGGTGATCCCCCTAGAGACGGTGGAAGAGATCGCAAAAAAAACCTTCCAAAACCTCACCTTCCATGCCGTGGACGATGACCACTATCTCCACAAGACCTTCAAGACCATTGATTGGAAAACCCTTTTGAGCTGAACAGGGAATTACTGGGTGATGGCCCATTCCTTTAAGACGATATCTAGGGCGTCCGGGGGAGGTGGTCTGATCTTTGGGGGTTTAGAAGGATCCTGTATAGGTCGGGCCGGGACATTCTGCAAGGGGTTACCCGGCGTACCCGCCTGCCTCGCCTGAGGCCGCCCGGCATTCGCATGATGGGAGGCCCCTTCTACTCCGCAGCAGCATCCCGTGGAGGATGGAATGGTGAATAGGCGAGAGCGATGGCGGGCAGGAATCCTCCAAGATCAGACCACGGCGATACACCGTGGCGTTTTTTTTGAGATATGGTCTTTCAGGAAGAGGCCATCACCTCAGAGCACAGAAAAGTATGATAAAGCGATAGGTTCCCCCTAGGCCCTGTAACCCTCTGGCACGGGGTGGCCATCCACATAGACCCGATTCATCTCATCGAGCGCAAAGCGGCCTTCGGCAATCATCTCAATGGTTCGGGGAAAGATCTTCCAGTCACCCACCTCTTTTAGGCGTTCCTGATGTTCCTGGATCACACGGAGGAGCCTCTCTCTGTCTTTGCGCAGAGAGGCTAGGGGTCGGGGCAGTTCAACTTTCAGGGGATCTGAGACCATAAGGAGGGGACCGGTATCCACGCCTTGGTCTGTCCAGAGCGTTGAGGAACGAAGTATGGTTTCTCCGGTTGAGATGGCATCGTGGACAGCGTGATCACCCACATATCTTCTCTTGCCGTCGGGTGCCAGGATGGAAAGGTCAGCAGGGTGGACATTAACACATCTATCAAGGGTGCTATAGCTCATATATCCACCGAGTGCTATCACATCAATTTCAAAGGCCTCTATAAGCCTTTGAGGCACACGGTCAAATTCTTTTCTGGCAAGGAGCCCTTCAGGGATATCGACTCTTCTCCTCAACCCTCTTACACGATGGAAGGTACGTATGTCGTGGCTGAAGTAGGGCATACCATACTCGTATGCGATCTTTTCCCCCTTGCAGGTGCCGTCAGACCTGTCGCTGAAAATGAAGATGACTTGAAAGGGCGAAGAGCCCATTTCGGCCATCAAACTCTTTTCCCTCTCAATGAGTTTTATGATATTGGTTCCTGACCCAGACATGAAGGCAGCCACCCTCATGGGTCTTCCCATCTTTTTCGGATCAAAAAGGGGAGTGATGGACATGTCAAAAACTCCTATTTTCTATTCATTCGCACCTTCAGGATGGCTCTCAATGGGGCATCTGGGCGTCCTCTTTCCATTTGGCAACCCTGCCTGGTTTGCGTTATAATAACAACTTCTGCATGTTGAAAATAGTAGATAGCCCCAAGAATACCTGGTACTGCATGCCGATTTTGGGGACAGCCACCTTGCTCAAAGGACGGGACCTCAGTTTAAGCCATATCTTTCCATATAATCAAGATCAATTGGGTGGAGGAATCTACTATCCTGAGTCTTTTGTTTGAGAAAGTCTAAGGAGAAATCCCATGATTGTGCGAAACGTAGGGGATAAGGAAGTGCTAGAGACCACCTATCTTGCCCATGGCGGGGCCATAGCACAGATGATACTGGATCGCCGAGTCCTGAGAGAAATCGGTTTCCTAGCCATCGCCCGACTGGAGAAGGGAAAGAAGATTGAGGCACATAGTGACCCTATGGAGGAGATTTACTTCATAATGAGCGGGGAGGGAGAAATGCAGGTGGATGAGGAAACAAGGCACGTGGGCCCGGGAGATGCCATCTGGATCCCGGTGGGGTCTGTACACGCCCTAACCAATTCTCATGAGGGAGACTGTATCATCCTCGTGGTGGCCTCCCCTCTGGATTGAGAAGGGTCTTCCACAAGTTACTCCAAAAGCCGGGATTTGCCAGGGGGAGGCAGGCCATCACTCCATACGAGAGGAATATATGATGCGGAGCACTAAGATCGGAGCCCCAAGAGCCTGAAAAAAATGAGGCGTATACTGTGCAAAGATCCCAAATATGTATCGTAAGTATTTTATTGTAATTATATATAACTTTATATAATTCTTGCGTTATATATTGACAAATAACTAATTTTACGTATAATCTTTGATAAATAAACTTAAAATGGACGACCATGTATCTTGACTATTGGGGATTCCGCAAGTTCCCATTTGAGAACGTACCTGATCCAGATTTTTTTTACCTTTCCAAGACCCATGAAGAGGGCCTCACCCGCCTCATTTATGCCGCGAAGATGCGAAAGGGGGGTGCCATGCTCTCCGGGGATATTGGTTGCGGAAAGACGACCCTGACCAAGGTCTATGTGCAGGAACTCTCCGCAGAACAATTCGATATTGGTCTTATCGTTAATCCAAAGCTCGAGCCCTTGGAGTTCTTGCAAGAGGTATTATATCAGTTTGGTATGACAGATGTGCCCGATAGCAAGGTGCAGTGCCTTCGGTTGTTAAACGATAAGATGATCGAGAATATGAAAAAGAATAGAGAGACGCTTTTGATTGTGGATGAGGCCCAAGTGCTCAGCGAGTCGGCCTTTGAAGAGGTAAGGCTTATACTAAATTTTCAGCTCAATGATCGTTTTCTTATTAACGTGATTCTTGTGGGCCAACCGGAGCTGAGGAGTAAAATTAAGGGCATCGAGCAGTTGGAGCAGAGAATCGCCCTTAAGTACCATTTAACGCCTTTTGATGAAGAGGATACGGTCCGGTACATCACTTTCCGGCAAGAGAAGGCGGGTGGGAAAGACAATGTGTTCACTCCAGAGGCAATGGAGAGGACCTACGAGATGACCGAAGGGGTGCCAAGAAAGATCAATAACTTGTGTGACCTGTCCCTTTTGATCGGGTTCAGCAAGAATGGGAAGGTGATCGATCCACAAATCATTGAGGACATCATAAGCGATGGTGCGCTTTTCTGATATCATAAAAGACAGGGAAAAAAAGGAACCCAGCAAAGAGTCCGCTCATAACAGGGCTGAGGATGAAGACCTGATGCTGACTGATTCTCAAATCTTGAAGGTGATGAGTGATACCCAGATTCAGAAAGTGAGAGGGGAAAAGGCTTCTCCAGGCCCCTCATTCAGAGAGGAATGGAGTCCAGAGGTCCACACATACTATGAAAAGCTTATTGAGAGGGTGATTGATATTCGGGGCAGGGTCAGGAATGAACAGGGCATAAGCCCATCTCCCATTCTCTCTGATATTCATTACATCCTTAATAGGGATCTGGTTGATAAGATCTATGAGTATGCCATGTTCGCTCCGGCCGATAGCGACTGGCTCCCTGTGCATAGTGTCCATGTTACGCTCATAACGCTGATTCTTGGTCAAGGAATGGGTTATGATATCAAGATGTTATTGAAATTGGGGCTTACTGCGGTTTTGGAAAACGTGGGCATGTACAAGATACCGGAAAGTGTGGTTGAGAAGAGGGGAGGCCTTGATGACCATGAGATGGCAATGATTAGGGCGCACCCCAAGAAGAGTTATGAGATCCTTGATGATATGGGTGAGAGGTACCGGTGGTTGGCCGAAGTGGCCGTTCAAGTGCATGAGAGAACAGATGGCTCGGGGTACCCTTATGGGCTGAAAGGGGGAGAGATCTACGAGCTCTCGTCTGTTATAGGTCTAACGGATGTGTATGTGGCCATGACAAGTGAGAGACCTTACCGAGATAAAATAGTGCAGACGGATGCCATCAAGCATATCGTTGAAAAGGCTAAAGGGGAGTTCCCGGCAAGAATCCGAAAAGTCTTTTTAGATCGGATTTCCCTTTTTCCTGTGAATACCTATGTGGTGTTGAACAACAAATCCATAGGACGGGTGATATCCACGGATAAGCAACAGCCTCTCAGGCCCGCCGTTGAGCTTCTTTATGATAGCACTGGGGGCAAAATGGAGAGAAGAGAGGTTGTCAGACTGTCGGAGAATCCCTTGCTCTACATCACCGAGAGCATTCACGAAAGAGATCTCCCATGAAGGGGCAATCTTTCAAAACACTTTAGATGGTAAGAGAAATGGGAAAAATAAGAGATATAAGACACAATGGTTCACCAGTTCAGTTTCTTGTAGCCCTTCTGTTAATCCTTTTCCTTGTCCCGGCCTGCTCCTCCTCAACGGCCGTCATGGGGACGCCCGTGAAAGAATTGGCCCTTTCAAAAGATCAGAGGGTCTTTGCAAGATTGCCCACCCTGGAAGACAAGGACCAGATCAGCGAGATGAGCCGCGTAAAGGGAAATAAGGTCTTTGCTGAGATTGATGGGATTGCGGAATACCGTATTGGACCTCTCGATGTCCTGGAGATCCATTCCCACGTAGGCGATAAGGTGACGACGACAACAGTGACTGTCAACAGCAGGGGGAGAATATCCTATTCATTCATCGATGATCTGGAGGCAGCAGGACTCAGCCCCAGTGAACTGGACCGGGTCCTGACCAGGAAGTTATCTAGCTACATAAGGAATCCCAGGATAGACATCCTGGTCAACAAATTTAACAGTAAGAGCGCTACAGTGATTGGAGAGTTTTCCTCATTGAGGACATACCGAACCACTGAGGCGGCTACGGGCAGGATCAACCTGCAAGGCAAGACGACCCTTTTGGATTTGATTGCCATGGCAGGAGGTTACACCGTGGATGCGGACATAAAGAACACAAGGCTCATCAGAGGGGGACGTACCTATGTGATTAATCTCTTTGACATCATTGAGAAAGGCGATCTGAGCCAGAATGTGATCATTGATGATGGAGATGCGGTGGATATTCCTGAGTTGCCCGAATTTGGCGAACGGGTATACGTGCTTGGAGAGGTCGAGAAGCAAGGAATCTATCCCCTCAAGGATGCCCAGGATCTGTTGGGAGCCCTCTCTCTTGCAGGCAGTATTACCAGGCTGGCCAAGGAGGAGAATACCCTGATCGTGAGGGGATACGAACAGGGCAAAGAACCCCTTGTGATGATGTCGGATGTGAAGTCCCTTCTGAGGAGGGCCGACTTGGGCCAGAACGTACGCCTTCAGGATGGGGACATGGTTTATGTTCCCCGAATGCTGATAGGCGATATCAATGATTGGATAGAGAATATGGAACCCCTGCTCGAGCTTTTCCTGTATCCGGGTCGATTTGAAGCCTACTATTCGCAGGAGAGGCTGTTGACCATCAAATAGGGGTTGGCGCCAGATAGCTTGAATGCCCAGATGGGGATTTCGCTCCTTTCAAATGCGAACTCCCTTTCTCTTTATAGGTTTCAATTTAGTATCGGAAACCCGGTCCTCTGGGCCGGGTCAGAATCCAATGGCTCTGCCTGGAAAGGACGTGT
>CP070840.1:221582-224319 GCA_020342025.1 Deltaproteobacteria bacterium | reverse complement strand
GACGACTTCGACCATACGGGTGAGCAGGTCCTTAGCCAGCCCACCCTCTTCTTCAAGAATGTCTTTTTTACCTCCTATCAGGCGGTGTTTGGAGATCCCTGCAATCCCCTGGGGAACGCCTATATCTATGCCCTTGATTACGCCTGGTTCACGGCGGCCCTCAATTTTGAAAAAGAAAATGATCTGATTACACTTGAGACCAGGGACATCCGAGACACCTACCGCGTGATTACTGGAAGCTCCATCCCTTCTGGGGTCACGGTGATCACTAGAGGAGGTAAGGCGGCCGGTCTTACCAGCGCGGGAGGAAGTCTCGTGGGTGTCGGAGAAGAGGGATCCACCAGCATCCCCGGTCCTCCGCCTGGTGTGTCTCCCATCCTGTGGGAAACTGAATAATGAGGCCGGTTTTTCGACAGTCTCGGCTGTATTCCGTCATGGGTCAATTGACCCCATCTGCTGTTGCCAAGCCGGGGAGGGCGGCAGGGAAAAAGGATGATGGACACGGCACTTGAAATACCTTCCTGAGTGATTTACACTCCTAATATCCTTCGCTTTTTGAGCTTTCATATTCTCCAATCTCGCAAAGCTCAAGGATGGTCATTGCGAGGCGTCCCGCTCAAGCGGGTCGGTGAAGCAATCTCTCCTTTGTTTAGGTTTCACGTTTCAGATTTCGCATTTCAATGACGCTATGGCGCTACGTAAAGGAGACATGGTCGAGCTCAGGATTGACAGGGTGGCCTACGGCGGGCAGGGGGTGGCCCGCCTAGATGGACTCGTCGTTTTTGTGAGGGGCGCCATACCCGGCGACAGCGTCAGGGCTCAGGTGGTCAAGAAGAAAAGGGATTATGCAGAGGCGAGAATCACAGAATTGCTGGCGCCATCCCCTGACAGGGTGGAGGCCCCATGTCCCTACCATGGGTATTGCGGTGGTTGTCAGTGGCAGCATGTGAGGTACGAGCGACAGCTGGAATATAAGAAAGGACATATCATAGATGCGATGGCGCGCATTGGGTCTCTCCAAGATGTGCTGGTCCACGATGTGATCCCCTCGAAAAACCAATTTGCGTACCGCAACAAGATGGAATTTTCTTTTTCCGACCACCGCTGGTTTCTCCCCCATGAATATGAGAACCGGCAAGGGGAAAGGGACTTTGCCCTGGGCCTTCACGTGCCTGGGACTTTTTATAAGGTCATCGATGTGGAGGCCTGTCTGCTTCAGCATGAGACAGGCAACCGAATCCTTCGGGAAGTAAAAAAGTATGTGAGAAAATGCGGAATTCCTGTCTATGGATTGAGGAGTCACCAGGGGTTCTGGCGTTTTTTGACCCTTCGCCATTCTACTTATTTCGACAAATGGATGGTCAATCTTGTCACGTCTGAGGAACGCAGAGATGTGGTCCAACCCCTTGCTGAAGCCCTGTGCCACGGCTTTCATAATATCAACACTGTGGTCAACAATATCAATTCAAGAAAGGCGGCCATTGCCGTGGGGCAAAAGGAAATCGTTCTCTCTGGGGAGGGAAACTTTCAAGACAGGATAGGGCCTTTCCGTTTTCAAATATCGGCCAACTCTTTCTTCCAACCCAACCCCCTCAGTGCTGAACAACTCTACCAAAAAGTGGTGGCGTTTGCGGAAGTAAAGGGTTCTGAATGGGTCCTCGATCTCTACAGTGGCACGGGCACCATCCCCATATTCCTCGCAAAGCAGGCAAGGGCGGTTATCGGTATGGAAATTGGGGAGAGTGCCATTCTTGATGCCCAGAGAAATTGCGAGGCGAATGGCATCCATAATTGTCAGTTCGTTTCTGGAGATATTAGAGAGAGGCTTTCCTCTCTGAAATTGAAACCGGATGTATTGATCATTGACCCTCCGCGAGCGGGGATGCACAAGGATGTTCTTTCAAAGGTGATGGAACTGGGAACAGAGAGGGTCATCTACGTGTCATGCAACCCGGCCACCTTGGCCCGGGACCTGGGAACGATGCGGCAAGCGTATGCTGTGGTGGGGATCCAACCTGTAGACATGTTTCCCCATACCTACCATGTGGAAGCCATTGCCAAATTGATCCGCCGATGATTCTATTCGTGTGTTCCAGTCCAAAATTTTTTTGGGGAATTTTGTTGACAACTTGGCAAAAATGCATATAAATTACAAGTTTGCATGCGCTCCCCACAACGCCTTTGGAGAGCGCAGCCTACAAAAGAAAACATCTTCCCGTCCAAATCCGTTTCCATACCATTGGGAAAAGGATGGGGTGAAGAAAAGGGGGTGATTCTTTATGAATGCGGGTCCAGTAAGAGGGAAAAGCGCCGGGGTGTCTTGTCCCTTTGTGGAACCTGAAAACCCCCTGAATAGGTGTGAGTGCTTACAGACCTTCAAAACAGCCCTGGAGATGCCATTCCATGCGATATGGGTGGGAGTCTAATATGTGGTGAACCATTCACAAACCCATTTTTGAAGGCCTGGAAAAGCATCTCCCAAGCGATCAGAGATGCTTTTTCTGTTTATTATGCAATATTATTGAAGTGGATAAACAAAGAGATGGGGTTATGAAAGTTATCGTACAAAACAATCAGATCGAAAAAGCCATAAGAGATCTCAAGAAGAAATTGACCAAGGAAGGGTTTTTCTCTGAGATCAAAGAACGGCGATTTTATGATAAACCGAGTGTCCAGAGGAAGAAGAAGCAGGCAAAGGCTGCCAAAAGGCGCCGCAAGAGAATGAGAAAGATGTATT
>CP070840.1:213550-221482 GCA_020342025.1 Deltaproteobacteria bacterium | reverse complement strand
GGGCCATGCTGTCCGCCCGGTTTTCCACCTTGTCCACTAGGTGGTGCAAAAGGTCGTAGGCGACTCTCGGGTCATTGGACGGAAAGCCCCACATGTCGTGGAAAAGGCCGGTCACATTATAACGATGTTTCCCTCCGAAATCGCTCATGGGGAGCCTGCCATCTTCACGAGCCAGATAAGGATGGTAATCGGTCCCCTCCGGCACGGACGTGTGGAGGCGTTCTACCACTTCAACCACGCCAGGCTCTGGGATGACCACTTTTTCACGCATATGGGCCACCACCTCGTCCAGAAGGAGGATCACAGGCGTCCGAAAAGTCTCTGCCAAGTTAAAGGCTTCTATGGTCATGATAAAGACATCCTGGAGTTTGGATGCGGTGAGGGTAATGATGGAGTGGTCGCCATGAGTCCCCCATCGAGCCTGGAGCACATCGCCTTGGGCAACGGATGTGGGCATCCCCGTGCTCGGTCCTCCCCGTTGCACATTGACCACCACAGAGGGGATCTCTGCCATAACCGCATATCCGATGGCTTCCTGCATCAAAGAAAAACCCGGGCCACTGGTTGCGGTCATTACTTTGAGTCCAGTCAAAGAGGCGCCGATTATGGCGCACATGGAGGCAATTTCGTCCTCCATCTGAATGAACTTTCCACCAATCCGAGGAAGTCTTTCGGATAAAATTTCGGCCACTTCGCTGGAAGGCGTGATAGGGTACCCTGCGTAGAACCTGAGCCCCGCATAAAGTGCACCTTCAACGATGGCTTCGTTCCCTTGGAGAAACATTACCTTACCCTGCACGGCATTCACCTCTCTACCAATTCTATGGCCACGTCCGGGCATCTCAGTTCACAAAACCCGCAATTGATGCACTTGTCGGAATGGACCCAACAAACCTTTCCCTCATTATCGAGAGCCAGAACCTTCTTTGGGCAGAATGTGACACAAATGCCGCAGCCTTTGCACCAATCCCTGTTGATTTGCACTTCCTTCTTCTGCTTCTTCTTGGCCATAGAACGCTTCCCTGTCCTCTGCTGCGGATCCCGCACATGTCCACCTTGTCTTGTGGAGCATTCAAGCGCTACACGTAAGATCATAATATATCATATTTAATATATTCCTCAAAGACTTTCCATTGTCAATCGCTCAATGTGAAGACGCCCATACATTATATCATAAAGCCGTGGCTAAAGAGGAAATTTGGGGGATCTGGCGTTTTTTGTTGGCTATGCCTTACGCTTTGGTTATCTTCTTTCTTGTTTAAACCATGCATTTATTCTCCAGGAGGTTCAGATGAAAGTTCCCATTGATGAGATGAGGGATCTCTGCAAACGCATTCTGTTGTCACATGGACTCACGGAGGAAGAGGCAAGGGTTATAGCAGATGATTACCTGGATGCGGAAATGCGCGGGAAGCCATCCCATGGGTTAAAGGCCTTTTCTGTCGTGGTGGAAGATAGCAAAAATCGGGGGAAAGCCACAGTGGGCTTGGAGCGAGGCCCGGTTATCCTGTACGAAGGGAATGGGGATATTGGCCATCTGGTGGCTTATAAAGCCATCCGTTGGGCAGAGAAGAGTTGTCAAAATCATGGGATCGGCATTGTGGGGATGAGAAATATCAAGCGCTTTGCAACGCCGGGTACGGTGGCTCGTCGGGCCACAGAAAATGGGATGATCGCCCTCGTTTTCGAATATGGCGGACAGGCATTTATGGCCCCATACGGAGCCGCAGAAGCCGTGATCTCCACTAACCCTATCGGCATTGGAATTCCCACGGACGACGCACCACTCATCTTGGACATGGCCACCTCGGAAAGGGCTTTCTATTTTATAGCTCTTGCTAAAGCCCTGGGAGAGAAGATCCCGGATACTTGGGGAATGGACAGCAATGGACAACCTGTAACGGATCCCTCCCAAGTAACAGCGGTATCACCCTTTGGTGGGTATAAGGGCTATGCCCTGGCTGTGATGCTTGAGATTCTGACCGGCCCATTCCTGGGGGTGAATGTGGGATTGGAGGGAGACCTTTCTCAACGGGGAGCGCTGTGTCTTTTTTTCTCCCCATCACTTTTCGGCGTGGACAGAGAAGCGTTTAACGCCAGAGTGAATACCTTTATTAATAATATAAAGAACGCCCGCGTCGCCGAAGGGCATAAAGAGATCTTCGTGCCGGGCGAGCAGGGCGAGAAACGACGCCGCAAGTGCCTACACGAGGGTCTTATTGAAATCGATGAAGAAGCCTTCAATCAGCTAAGGGCCCTTGCTCCAGCCTCAGGTTAGTTTAATCCAAAAGCAACTCCCTCTATTTCCCCTCTTACCCCTAATGGAGGACAGACTCGAGGATTCACCATAGAGGCACTGAGAACACAGAGATGAGGAATTTTTCCCTGGCCGGGAGACCCCCTCGCCTCGCCTGAGCGAGAGCGATGGCGAACAGGCGACGGCGGGTGTCTCCGTGGTGAAAAATACTTCTAGATTCCCAGTTGTTCTCTCTTCTTGGGGTCAGGCCCGCCGGAGGCGTCCCATCCTCGGGCTTGATAGTACTGTCCCATCATTTTGTCTAAGGGGGGGAGGTTCCCTTTGGACAGGCCCTCCTTTTTCGCCATCGTGAGCATCCGCTCTGGGAGGACATCCATATCTGGCGAGACGCCCCACCGGAAGTTGAGCAACCTTTTCACGTTGAAAATGCGTTCGCCCGCCGAAAGAAGTTCTTTCTGGTCCATCTCCATTCCCGTGACCATCTCAAACCACCGCGCCAGGTCCTTCAGCTTCACACCGGCGAAAAGGTTGAACTTGCAAACGCTCAGGCTATCGTAGACGGCCATGAGGTTTTGCAGGTCTGCCACCATCTTTCCCTTCTCGGTTCCAAGCCGGTCTGGCACCTTGTGGATACCCAAGGAGGGCTCCGTGACCGCCCTCTCAAAGACATGTGTAAAACCCTGAAGATGGCAGGCTCCCCGGTTGGATGTGGCGAATCCCAGTGCCGTAGAATTGTAGGCTCTGGGGTCATGGGCCGGAAATCCCAGACCCTTAACCTGCATGGCGATTTCTCGGGCCTCTGGGGATAGCCCTTCCAGTACTCTGCTATAACCCTGTGCCAGAAACCTACCGAATCCCTTGCCTTCACCCATCTGTTTGATCAACTCTAGGGCAACATCTCCCTCTCCCCACCGGGGTTCTATACCCCCTAAAAGATCGGATGGAACAAGGCCTTTTTCAAAGGCCTCCATGGCAAAACCAATCAGGGAACCCACTTCGATCACATCCATCCCCAGACGGTTGCAGGCCTCATTCATCCTCTGGACTGCCCGAATATCATCCACAAGTAGATTGGCGCCTAAAAGGGCAAGGGTCTCGTACTCAGGGCCACCTGTTAGCCCTGACTTGGGATCATTACTCGCGTCCATTCCCACGCTCCTTCCACAGCCCAAGACGCAGCCTGCGCACCTGTAATTTTGAATGAAAATGGTCTCTTCCATAGATGGCCAGCCGATTTTTTGAGCCCCTTCTGGCCATCGATCCTGAGCATAATTCTTGATAGGGAATGAGCCCAATTCCTCCTGGGGAATGACGATACCAGGGGTTCCGGCTCTGCGGAGGGGGGCGGACATCTCCTGAATAGATTTCATCATCCCCTCCATGTCCTTTAGGAGTTCCTGCCTACGTGCTATGGGAATTTTTTTCTTCCCAAACACTGCCATTGCTTTCAGATTCTTGGCCCCCATCACCGCGCCCAGACCACACCGGCCTGCAGCGCGACCATGCGGACCGTCTGTCATCACACACGCAAGTCTTGCACCGTTTTCACCGGCCGGACCAATACAGGAGACGACCGCCTTGGGATGGGTCTCTCCTTGGAGGACGTTCTGGGTATCAAAAGTATCTCTCCCCCTAATGTGGGAGGCATCTCGGATTTCCACACCATCCTCGGTGATCCATAGATACACAGGTCCCTCTGCCTTGCCGAAAACTCGGACGCCATCCACGCCTGCCCTCCGTAGCATGGCTCCCCAAGTCCCTCCCACGTTGGCTTCTCCCCAGAATCCGGTCAAGGGACTCCGCCCTGCCACACCATGCCTTCCTGAGCTGGAGGCCGGGGTTCCTGTCAGTGGACCGGTCATGGATATGAGATGGGCCTCTGGGTCCAGTGGGTCCGGATCCTCCGGGCCCTCCTTCCATAACAACCATGCGGCAAGGCCGCTACCTCCGATAAACCGTTGAATCGTCTCGCTGCCGATGGAGTGAGTGTCCGTTTCACCTTTAGTGAGATCCACATCCAGAAGCCTCAAGTTGTATCCATCCATTTCGTTTACTCCTTTTCTAGTCCCTTACATGAACCTTCAGATGACCAAATAACTAATAACTTCCAGCCTAACCCCCCTGGAGGGGATGAAGAAATTTCAAGCTGTCCCCGTCACTGACCACCTCATCCAAACTGGCAATATGATCGTTATGGATAATGAGTGCTCTAAGCCGTGTCTCTTCTTCCTCGGCAACTTCCCCGAGATACGTTTTGAATCGATCATTGCTCCTGACCAAATCGTCAATGATGTCTTAGACGGTTGACCCATTTTCGAAGGCCATGGTGGTCTCTTCCTTTGTCGTCTTTCTCGAAAATGGGGGGAAAAGGGTGATCTTTACATTAATCTTTCTTGAAACGGGCCGGTTGGACATTTCTCTCTCTTGAGACCGTTCCTTTAAGTCAGCCTAATTCTAGGGGCTTGTCCTTGTTTCTGTCAATACGCCTTTACTCCTTAACCACCTTCGCCCCCAGGGCATTTTCCAAATTTCTTATGAATTGGGCCTCAATCTCTTCCCGCTTTGTTTTTATGACGGCCTCATATATTCTCCTCATCTGACCTACTGCATCTGCCTTCGCGTGGAAATGGATTCGCGTTTCATTGGGGCCCATCTCCTCCAGGTCCAAAATGAGGTGTATGTTAGTGACCGTACCTGTAGCCACCTTCCCAAACTTCTGCATCATATCACCCGCTTCAGAGACCCCTTTTGCCTCAAGATGCCGATTCTCCCTTCTTTCGGTTATACTGACCTTAGCCTTGTTGTCTAGGGGTATCAAACCCAGCTTTATGCGGAGATCACAAGCCACGGTGTTATCATCTATCACTTGGTAGCTTGTACAAGTGGGTACGCAGCCCGCGACCGTGTTGATATCATTGAAAAGATTCCAGATGGTTTTGACGTCTTTCTCTGCGCGCATAGTGCTGTCAATGGTTATCATCTTCACTTCTCCTAGTTATACTTGACCTAATGGAGCGAAAAGGCCCCTTTAGACGTTATTTGTTATCCGTTTTTCGACTGCTGCTAATCGCTATTTTTATCCGCCAGAGCCGGATTTGTATCTCTACCAGACGTGTGATATCATTTCGGGCATCTGCTTTTCAATCCATATAACCAATAACGAATAACGCCCAATCGAGTTTTGACTCGATTAGGGTTTGAGATTCAGATTCATCTTAGCATTCCAACCACGATCACCTCAGCTCCCCACAAGCATTTGATCTTATAATCATACATCCAGAAGATGACCCGTGAATCGCTTGATCGCAGCATAGAAATCTATTCCTCAGGCCGGAGGGGTTCCGGAACAATGGGAGATGGTCCCCATATCTCAAGACGAAGATTGGTCAGAAAAGGGGTCATCTCAGCCCATGCTTCCTGCCATTCCTTGCTCTCATTAAAAGTCGCCCAGTCAACGAGACGCTCCCATACGGTCGTAAATCGTACTTGGGGGGCACCTAACATGTTTCGGTGGCCACGAACCTCAACGACCCCGGGCGCCTCCAGTGCCATGGCAACAACGGCCTTAGCAAGCTCTGCGTAAGCCTTCTGGTCTTTGCCCGGCAACAACTCAAAATACATGGCTATCTCAATCACGGGATCCCCTCCTTTCTAATGAAAAATGGTTGGCAGGTTATCCACTGCAGAGATCTCTTGATCCAAAAGAAGAATAATGAGGCCAAAACCTTGTTTGGAATAGTGTCCATTATTCCATAAATTCTCCAAAGTCTTTTGTCAAATTCTTGTCCCAGAGAAGATATGCCGATTTTGGTTGAAAAATATATTGCATGTGATATATTAAATGGTGTATTTTGCCGTTGTGCGTGCGCTCTCATTTCCCTAACTACTTCTGGGAGAAAAACGGAAAGGCAGGGTTAGAAATGACCGATACAAAAAAACCCACCTTGGCCCTCTTTTATTGCCAGAACACGCCCGATTGCGGTGAACCAGAAAGGCAGTCTCTAGAGGAACTGCACGGCAGGTCATTACGCCTCTTTCCTGTTCCCTGCAGTGGGAGGCTGGAACCCCTTCACTTCCTTAAGGCACTAGAAAAGTATGCCGATGCAGCCCATGTCATCACCTGCCCGGAAGGCACCTGCCGATATTTTGAGGGAAATCGGAGGGCAAAAAAGCGGGTTGAAAGAACCCAATGGATCATCGGGGGTATCGGCCTTGAGCAAGACCGCGTTGGGATCACCGTCAGGGCGAAAGATGATCGAAGGTCTCTGGCCGAATTGGCAGAGGAGATTCTGACCATGACTTCCAAGCTGGGCCTTTCGCCTGTGCATCACTCCCCATCCTCTTCCTCCATATCCCGGTAAGCCCTTTTTTTCATCAATCCTCTTATGAATCCATATATCATCACCATGGCAGCCAAGAAAAAAAGTATCTCATAAAGGTGGTTTATAAGATAGGTTACCCAAGTGATTTTTCTCCTCAAGTGATGATGCCATCTTGATTCAAGCTCGTCCAAGGAAATGGATAGGCTCCGCAATAGGGCCTCATCCACCTCAACCCCCTTTTCCAGATCATTCAGCACCGAGAGCAGGGCCTCCTCACCAAATGCGCTTATCATATACTCCACCAGACTCTTGCTCTCCTCATATGCGAGCACAAGATATCTTTCATCACGGGGGAAACGGCCTGCAAGGGCCCTGATGCTTATATACTGACCTGAAAGGATAGCCTCATCCAGAACGCCTTTTTTCTGGCTCATAATGATCTCTGATATGCCATCGCTCACCCATTGGCAGATCCCTTCATCAAGCCATTTGGGCATGTTTCCCTCCTTAATGTGACTATGGAGTAAAAGATGGCACAATTCATGTTTCATGGTGGTCTCGATGGAGAAAGGGTCGATACGCATTTTTGAATAATCGATCACCATCAGATTCTTCTCTGGGATGGCAAATGCCACAATGTGACTGGTCCCGGCCATCCGCTTGAAGGTCTCGCTCTCTTTGACCAGCACGACCGTTGGCGTGAAATTAACTGGCCTTGCGAGCCTGTTTTCCAATTCTTTCTTCATTACGGGAAAAAGGGTTGCCGCTTCTTCAGCAGCAACTCTGAGGGGCTCGTCAAAAAGAACAATGACTCCCTTTTCTCGAAGTGCACCCCTCTGCGCAGCATGGAGGAGCCCGTGAAACAACATGAAAAGGAATATTGTAGAAATGAGAACTGCTCTGTTGGCCATTCTTTGGCTTTTCATATCAATATCGAACCGCCGTCGGTTAATATGGGAGAAGCCCACTGGATAGGGATTTTACTCTTTAACCGGAAACAAAAACCCCCGTCAGGCAAGTATATTCCTGATGGGGGCCTTACGCAAACGTTTGCGATTCTTCTTACTTTATTGCAGCCTTGAGAGCCTTACCGGCCACAAATTTGGGAACTTTTTTTGCCTTGATTTTGATCTCTTCCCCGGTCTGTGGGTTCCTCCCCTTTCTGGCCTTCCTTCTGTCCACTTTGAATGTTCCGAAGCCCACCAGTGTAACCGTGTCCTTCTTTTTCAATGCCTTGGTAATGGTGGAAAAAACACAATCCACCGCGGCCTGGGCTTCCTTTTTGGTGCTAGTCACTTTGGCCACCTGATTCACCAGATCTCCCTTGTTCATGTCCTCCTTCCTCCTTTCTCC
>CP070840.1:209195-213450 GCA_020342025.1 Deltaproteobacteria bacterium | reverse complement strand
GGGCCCATGGAACCCTGATCAAGTTGGTATCTCAGCCTATCTACCGGGACGCGGTCATCAACGGAAAATTTCTCGCCGGATTGACCAATATTACGATCATGTTGGTATCCATTGTTTTGATCATCTCCGGTTTCGGGCTTCTGCTGTTGGGAATCGTACCAGGCATCGAGGAGATCCTGCGTCTCATCGTCTACCTTATCATCAGTATCTTTTACATCTCATTTTGGCTTGGGATAGCCATCCTTTTTTCTATTGCATTTAGGAGCATTGCCACATCAGCGCTGGCATCGGTGGCACTCTGGATCTTCCTGTCTTTCTTCGTCGGTCTTGGCGCAAGTGTCCTGGCCAATACTGTCGCGCCAGTGGACAATAGGGAGAAAACGAGTCCAGAAATACTCATCAAGAATGCCCGTATCAAGGAAGCAGTCTCCCTGTTCTCCCCCATGGTCCTTTATTCCGATTCAACAGCCGTCATAGTGGACCCAACGAGGAAGACCACACGTTTTCATGTTATGGGCTTCCTTGAGCAACTTTCTGCCTCCCGTTTTCAAAATCCTCTCACCCTAGGGCAAAGTATTGTTGTGGTCTACCCCCATATGGTCGCCCTGTTGGCCATTACGCTGATATGTTTTGCAATATCCTACCTGATATTTATGATGCAGGAAATCAGGACTTAAGGGGTGACCTTAACTCCCATCTTGTGGTTCAAACGAACTTTCATCAAGGCCCTGCCATAACGTGGCAGGGCTTTTCCTTGTCTTGACCACACTCATAATCTTGACCAAAAGGCTGATTTATTGTACCCTTACCGCGTACGTAATCCCCATTTACTGATCTTGTCCGGATGTGTTTAGAAGAGGATGCTTCTTGATTTCTGTGGAGTATGGGAGACAGATCCTCAGTGGCAGAGGGGATTGAACAGTTTATCCTTTGATTAAATTTTTAAATTACAGAAAAGGAAATAGATATGACAGAGGAGTATGGCAAAAGCACAGAACTGAGCAGGGAATTTGATATTGTGGAAGAGCTGGAGAAAACGGTGGAAGAGATTGAGAAAGCGTTTGAGATCCTTGAAACAGATGAGGTGCCGGACAAACTCTCCTACTTGAGGTTCCTCGTAAGAGACTTGGATAGTCTTTTTCAGGGGGAGAATGAGAATCTGAGGTACAGGAAATTCAAGATCACAAGATTCAAGTAACACCAGTCAAATTGAAGCCTGGTGCGCGTTTTCAAGGTCTGTGCCCATAAGGACATCACTTGCCACCCGTGACTAGACTCTGAAATTGGAAGAGAGGAGACGAGCCAAAATAGATTTTCTAAGCCCTCCATCCAGATCAGCCGTTGCTTCCCAGGCATATTCTTCCGGAAATCTTTTCCACCAAATCCATAATCTCTCTTTTCCCAAGCGGGCAGCATCAGGCTCCAAATCTATACGCGAGCATTCGGAGATGGGACCGTGATTGATCTCATTATGAAAGGCGGGGTATTTATGTACCCCATTATCTTTTGCTCCATCATAGCACTCGCCGTGTTCCTGGAACGGTTGTGGGTATTAAGGCGAAAACACATTCTCCCCGATGAATTCATTCGCAATGTGGGAGAATTGCTTAGGCAACAGAAGGTGTCTGAAGCCCTCTTCTTGTGCCAGGGGGATACATCATCTATCTCCAACATTTTTGCCGCTGGTTTGAAAAATATCGGAAGGGGCATGTGGTTGGTCAAGGAGGCTGTTGAGGATCGAGGTGGACGGGAGGCGGTTATCCTTGAAAAACGGGTGGGCATTCTGGCCACCATCGCAAATTTGACGCCATTGCTGGGTCTGTTGGGCACGGTATGGGGCATGATCAAGACTTTTAACGTCATCTCTATCCAGGGTGTGGGAGACCCGGCTGCCCTTTCTGGAGGCATTGCAGAGGCGCTCATAACGACAGCAACAGGTCTTTGTGTGGCGATTCCCACCCTGGTCTGTCACAGAATTATAAGGGACAAAGCAGAATCCCTCATCTTTGAAATGGAAGAGAACTCTCTGAAAATTATCGAGATTATGGAGAATTATAATAAGCAGGATTAGAGGATCATGCGTTTCAGAAAACCACGGGAGGACGAAATAAGACTTAGCATCGCGCCGCTCATTGATATCGTCTTCCTCCTATTGATCTTTTTTATGGTCACCTCACACTTCGATGTGGCCTCCGGTGTTCGGATTAACCTACCCAAGGTGGCCAAGAGGATCCTCAATCAGGAGAAAAACAGGATAACCCTGGTCATTGACAAATCTGGTCACACTTATCTGGAAGGGAAAAGAATGGACGTGAAGGCCCTCCAGGAAAAGATAAGAGAAATTGTTAAAGGGCAGGGAATCTTTCAAGTTATCCTCCAGGCAGATAAAGATGTGAGCCACGGCAAGGTTGTGCAGATCATGGATCTTGCCAAGACGGCTGGTGCCCATTCCATCATAATCGCTGCCCGATGGAAGCCTGAAAAGGCATTTTAAATTTATTTTTGGAGCTATTTGATCTTGGCACTTAGCAAAAAAGGGATTTGGAAGTTCACGTTTATTACCCTACTCTTTTTGGCTCTCATGGGGGCCTGGCTTGGATTCGGCGAGCGCGGCTTTATCCACCTGTATCGGATGGAAAAGGATAGACAGGCCCACATAGAGAGGATTCACAAATTGGAGAAAGAGAATCAAGTCCTGTTTGATGAGATCAAGCGGCTTCGTGCGGATAAGGAATATCTGGAATCGGTGGCAAGAGCGGAACTGGGCCTGTTAAAGGATAACGAAGTATTATACAGATTTAACAGAGAAGAAGAAAAGCGCAGTCCGTCTCAAACAAAAGAAGAGAAGCGACCATGACGGCATGCAAATCAGCAGGTGTGTAGGGTTTGAACAAGATCACTCCATAAACCCATATAAGGCGAAAGGATAAGCGCATGGCCAATACTGATGACCTTTACACCCAGATCTTAGCCGATGGGCCTTCACCAAAAACCCTTTTTCATCTCCTTTCAAAGCTGAAAAAGGAGGGGCAGCTGAGAAGGGTGATACAGGAGTCTCTCAAGGCCTTAAATGCATATCCTAATGACATCCATATCCGACGGCTTCTGGCCCAGGCCTATTTTGAAGCGGGTTTGATCTCCCAGGCAGAGGCGGAACTGGATAAGGTCAGCGCACTGATCGGTGATTTAACTGACACATATAAACTGCAAGCTCAAATCTACATGAAGCAGAATAGAAAGCGAGAGGCCGCTCGCTCCCTTGAACTCTACGTGGCGCATCGACCCGATGACCAGGAGGCGCTTGATTTCCTTGCCACATTGACACCGGAAGCAGGGGCTCCAGTCCAGGAACCCCAAGCCTCTTTTGTAGAAATCCCCGCTAAGGACCAAGAACAAGAGCTAGTGGAGGAAACCCCTGCTACTGAAGAAGAGCCACCTGAGATCGCTACCCCTACCCTGGCTGAGATTTATTTCGAACAAGGGCAAATAGAAGAGGCCATCGATACCTATGGAATAATCGTTGCACAAGATCCGGAGGATGAATCTTCAAAGAGGCGCCTTGAAGAACTGAAGACCATGATCGCTGAAGAAAGAGCCCTAGAGGAAGTCAGGCAAAAAAAGGAAAAAATGATCGCCATTCTCGAATCATGGTTGGGCAACATCCGGGAACAGTTCAACACCGCCTGAGACTAACCCATATGGGTCCCTTTAAACCGTAAATTCTCGGGAGTAGAATCCTACCTCTCAACCTCTGCAAAACAGGTTCATCATAGGCCATCCTCGCGTCACGAATCGGCCTTCACGGTCTGAAACGTTAATCAGGGGTTCAATAACTGGAATTTACGAGGGAAAGGACTTTTGCAGTAATGGATAAAACGGCATTCAACTTTAAGGCTACGGGAATTGGGAGCGTTCCGTCCCTGGGGGTCCAGGACACCTGCATTCACATTCTGGAACAACTCCCAGAGATCCCCTTTTGGCCCCAGCTTGTCAAACGCACGCATCTGGAAGACATGAACATCCAGTTCAGTGAAGGTCTGCCTTTGCTGGAAATCAGAGAAGAAAAGAGGGCGCTCGCCATATCTGCCAAAAATAGAGAGTCTGAGCTGGTGGCGTTTTACGATCGTTTTCTGACGGAGGACGTGGATTATTTTGGCATCAGTCGTGGCTTTGCGCCCGGACTTTATGAATTGGTGGATTTGATCCAGAAAAACCCGAAGCCATATGGACCCTATGTTAAGGGACAGACCGTGGG
>CP070840.1:204461-209095 GCA_020342025.1 Deltaproteobacteria bacterium | reverse complement strand
CCGGCTCTTTCTTTCTATTTCGATGAACTCCATTTCTTCGAAAACTGGATGGGACGCACCACGTGTTGGGGTGCAGACCAGATGATCTTTCCCTTTTCATCAAAAAGAACCAGTGATGAGCATGGGCGTCTTACACTGGAGCCCGTCAAAGAATCCCTGAGTACTGTGCTGCCCAGGCTCGCGCGTACCTGCCCGTTCCCGTCCAAAAGCCTCAAATAGGGCTCTCCATCCTCCCATAACCCTAATACGGCACGATTCTTCATTCCGCCATCCATCAATGCAAGTGACGGGCCTGCACCCTTACCAGGCTGAAGAATCATATTGAAAAAGGGCAATCCATTCCTGTTCACACCCATTGCCATGGGCGCCCAACCGTCCTTGTTGACGAACGTGACACTCGCCTCTCCATCTCTGGAAATGGCCAGTACCCAGCGGGCCTTTCCATCCTGGTCTACCAAATGGATTTCATTGGCAACAATGACCTTCCTAAGTTCTAGGTCCTCAGGTGTCCCTTCCTGCCTCCAAAAGATTTTGCTCGACAGGGCGCCGCCGATTACGCCTGCGATAAGCGCCAAGATCAGCATAACAACATATGGCTTCTTCCCCATTTTTATCTCCTTCTAAATAACTGTGCCAAGGTGTAAACCTCCCATTTTCTATCCACCGCGTGTTCTTCGGATGTCAAAGGCCCTCAGGATGCTCCTCCCCATGAAGTAGACATGAAATAAGGATATGGGCGTATTATAGAGCGTGCCCATAATAGACTGCAAATCATCTCCACCTCTCAGATGTGTGACCAGGGAATTCCTGCTCCGCAGGATGTCCACAAATCTCTCAAAATCCTGGTTGGATAATCTGTCATATATCCATCGGTTCCTGGCCGAAATTCTTAAGGGCTTGAGAAAATCCTCTTGCCATAACCGGTCGTACTCAACGCCTTCACCAATACTCCGGGCCGCATAGTAGCCGGATTTAAAGGCGTAGCCCATACCAAACCCGGCCAGGTGATCCTGAAATCCTGCAGCCTCCCCCACAAAATATTGCCCTCTCACTTTTGCCTGGTGCAAGAATCCGAAGTTAACAACAGACGTAAACCTCTCCTCAATACTCTCTATGTTTACCTTTAATATCTGCTCAAATTTCTTCACGGTCAACGCCAGGTGATCACCATACCCACTCAAACCCTTAGGATTCCCGCATGCAATTTCTCCCCTGTTATCATTCACGATGAAGTAAGAGTAACATCTATACGAGAGATTATTGTCCAGCAAGACAATGGATTTGTCTGGATGCTTGAGACTGAACATAATCCCTGTCACAACTAAACCGGGGCTTTTCTGTCCTGTTGCAATGATATCGGCTTCTTTGTGCTGAAGGTTGGAATTATATAGGATCTTGATCTTCCTCTTCTTGGTCTGTTCCTCCAAGGCGCTATCGATGGACCCTTCCCCCTGACCCCTCTTGACGAGATACATCAAAGGCTCCTTCGATGTTCCAATGTATTTCTTCAACGTGGGGCTGAGAATTTCTTGGGAATACCATGGCTTCACATAGAAATCTGTTTCAATATGCATGGCGCTCAGGGCGTCAAGTGCATCTTCATTGGATGTCCAGTTCTCCAGGAACTGAAAGTCTCTTGTCTGCTTCCCACAATAGTCCTTTCTTTCATGCACCTCCACATCAAAGCCCGCCCTTTTCAGATTAATGGCGGCCGTGAGTCCCGATATCCCGCCACCCAGAATCCTAATTGGCATGTGTTCTTACCACCTTTTTAATAAGAAGGTTCATTAGATTAGTGTCTATGCCTAAATGGCCTTAGGTCTTGATCGGCACTTGTTGAGTATCCTATTTTGAAATGTGGGGAAAAACCATTTCCAATTGATTAAACATCTCACATTCTTAAATTACAGGCAAAGCATTTTCTCTTTCAGCTTCATTCCCTTGTCCCAACCTGGATATGTCCTATCTCTCCTTCTGATCACAGGCCTTGAGGAAAAGTATTCCCGTATCTTCACATTGTGGCAATGTGAGCCAGTTGCAGTTAACAACGGGTGCATTCTTGCATGTGTCCGTAAAGGGTTTTCATTCTATCTTCTTGACACTGCCGTCGTACTCCTTTACAATTTATTGATAAGAATGGAGAAATCAATCGCCGGGCTTTATACCACGAACTGCTAATCATCTGAAATCTGGCCTTCAAAGACTCTCCACTTTGTTCTCTGACCCAAGTCGAAAACAAGAAGTAGAACCTCTCTCTGACTGTTCTATTCTCCTCGCACAACAGCCCTGCCGGGCCCGGACGCTTGAAACAACTTTTCTCTGGAGAACAGACCTTGAAACTCTGTCCAAATTGTGACCAGCCTGTTGCCGAAGAGATCACCATCTGTCCTTCGTGCGGAAATCAGGTGGGCGAGGGAAGAAAGTATATTGACGACTACCGGATAGTGGACGTGCTGCACGAGGGCCACGCCAGCTTCCTCTGCCGCGCCATTCGACAGCGTACAGCCGAGATGGTCATGATCCGCCTTTTCACCCCAGAGTCTGGGGTGGATGAGGCGGCCGCTGCGAGGCTCAGGCGAGAGTTGGAAGAACTGAAGAAACTGCCAGATGAGGGCTTTGTCAGGCATTATGCGATCAGACAGGCCCCCGACGGGTTGTGGTACCGGATCAGCGAATGGTTAGACACGGAAAGTTGGGGTTCTCTGCTCGCCTCCGAGCGCCTTAGCGACCGCAGGGTAATCTTTGACCTATTCTATCAAATGGCCTCTGCCCTTTCTCTGCTCCACAAGGAGGGCTACTTCATCCCCCATCTCATTCTCAACGATATTATTCCCATCAATGGCGACGGAAAAGGGCTTCAGGTCAAGATCGACTACAAGCTTTTCCGGTTCTTTGACCCCAAACTGGACCGTCCGGGTCCCATGCTAAAGAGACTCCTGCGGTGCCATCCGGATATCATCAACCAGCGGCCCCTCGATTTCAGGAGTGATATCTGGTCCCTGGGTAAGGTCTTTGTTGAACTCCTCACTGCCGACCTGGAAAGCACCGACTTCATTTCCAAAGTTGAAGAACTGAACCTGCCCCGTGAGGCTGAGGTCTTGCTCAAGGTCATGCTGGCTGAAGATCCTGACATGCGTCCCCGCTCCATGTCTGAGGTGGCGGATTCCTTGGCCCGTATCAGGAAAAGAGAGGGGGCAGACGGGGGACTGCGGGTGCCTGAAGTCGCCATGGCACCTAAAGAAGAACAACCGGAAATACCTATGATCGCGGTCCAACCAACAAGGAGACTCGCCAAATGGATCGGCCTGTCTACCGCCCTTCTCCTCCTCCTTGCCATAGCCGTTTACTGGACTTTTTTTCAACCGGGCGAGAAAAAGGAGGATGCGGCCTCCGCCTTGGAGGGTTACGCCAATCAGTATGCACCGTCGGTAGCCTTTTTACTCGTTGAGTACTGGCTAGAGGTGGATGGAGAGAAGACTTACCATAACGTGGCTGAAGGAACAGCCTTTCTTGTGGACAAAGATGGCTACATGCTGACCAGCCGGCACGTGGTCTGCCCCTGGATGGAGGACATGGGTCTTTATGCCACCGTTCAACAGTACCAAATCAACCATATAACCCCGCACTTCGGATACCGCTTATTTTTGTGGTTTGAAGGGGCCAAGGCCTTTAACCGTGTGGCAGCCGTGATGGAAGCCCCCGACCTCTCCGATGTCTATTTCGTCGATGCTGCCTTTAGCACGGAATCAAAACCAGGCGTTTCCATCGCCGGTATACCCAAAACGCCCACGCAAAGGCGGCAGGTGGTTGCATCCCCGGTACAGGACGACTATGCCGTGTTAAAAATAGACAGGGTCCCTCCTGGGCTAATGCCCCTGCCCCTGGATACGGCAATGCATTCACAGCAAGTACCAAAACTCTCGCGGTTCATAACACTTGGATTTCCTTTGGGTAGCCGGACCCAGGAGGCCACGGTCAATGTGAGTGTGACCACAGGCCATGTGCGACGTGCATTTGAAAATATGCTCCAGGTTGATGGCTCCATCCACAAAGGGAATAGCGGCGGACCTATCATTGATACACGGGGCAAGGTGATCGGCATTGTCTCAGGTGTGGCGTTAGACTGGGCTCAGGGGATGGTGCCCATGATCAGGCCCAGGTGGGACATGGGAATGGTCTTACCTATTACCAGAGTGGTGGAGTTTCTTGGGGAAATAAGAAAAGGCCAGGTTAAGTGGAATGGCGTGCTGGATTTCTCTGTGGAAGAGACGGTGAAAAAAATAAGCGATATGGCTATGCAGGGGCGATGGGCCGATGCACAAGTACTTGCAGACAAAGAACTGGAGAGGGGCATGCAGCCTTCCTTGGTCATGGCCGCGGGCGTGATGCATTTCTGCACACGTGACCTCCAGGGCGCGAGACGCCTCTTTGCCCAGTCTTTGTCCATGGATGCAGAAAACAACGATGCCAAGCTGATGCTCTCCATCATCGATTGGCTTGTCAATGGAAAAGCGGCGAGCACTCACCGCCAGGATTTGCTCGCCTCCGACTGGCGCTCACCCGCCGAATTCCACGGTTACCTGGTCCGTGTTCTGGATGGCGTCACCAATGAGGATTCTGCCATGAAGGCCTGG
>CP070840.1:194574-204361 GCA_020342025.1 Deltaproteobacteria bacterium | reverse complement strand
TAGCCCAGGCCATGGTTGAACTGCAGGTAAGATCTATTATCGGGAGGAGAAAATTGGGATTAAAAATAAGATCCATAAAGAACCACTACATCATCTGCGGTTATGGTCGCATAGGAAAGATCATCACTCGGGAGCTAAAGGGAAACGAGATGCCTATGCTTGTCATAGACAATGACCCGGAAGAAGAACAGACCCTTGAAAACGAGGAGACCCCTTACATCATCGATGATGCCACCAGTGAGGAGGTGCTATTGGAGGCGGGGGTGGAAAGGGCAAAGGGTCTGGTCTCTGTGGTGGCCTCTGACGCGGACAATCTCTTTATCACCATAACAGCCAGGGGTTTGAAGCCCGACCTTTTTATTCTTGCCCGCGCTGATGAGGAGCACACAGAAAAAAAACTGTTGAGGGCAGGGGCAAACAAAGTGGTTAGGCCCTACCTCATTGGCGGCCATAAAATGGCTCAGACCCTCATTAGACCAGCGGTCACAGACTTCATAGACTTCGCTGTGGACAATAGAAAAATGGGGTTGGAAATGGGGGAATTGGTGGTGAGTCAAAAGTCCCGCTTGAGCGGGGCCACGCTCATTGATTCAGGGATAAGGCGGGAAATGGATGTGATTATCGTGGCCATCAGGACAAAGGAGGGGGAGATGAGATTTAATCCCTCCTCTCAGACCCGGATTGAAGCAGGAGATACACTCATATCCCTTGGCAAGAGTCATGACCTGGAAAAGTTGGCCGCAATCCTTTCGGGGAAGTAGGTTTTCAGAAGTCATGGAGTGATGGAGCACTGGAGTCCTGGAGTAATGTAAAGCAGTAATTATCGGAATCATTCATATCTTAAACTGAATCAGCACTCCAATACTCCGATACTCCACGACTCCAAATCAATTAAACCCGAGAGGTTATTATGAAAGTCATTTTCCACGATGATTTCTACCAGGTCTACACTTCTGATCCAGCGGCTGCTCCCGGACGACTGGAAGCGGTCGTGGAAGTGATCGCTCCTGAGGTGGAATTCCTTACAGCTGAGTCCGCCTCCGTGGAGGATATTGCTGCTGTCCATACGGAGTCATTGATTGGGAGGGTTAGCGGCCAAGGGCTTTTCCCCATTGCTGCCTTGGCAGCAGGCGGCGCCATCCAGGCGGCAACCCGCGGGTTAAGCGAACCATGCTTTGGACTTATTCGTCCCCCTGGGCACCACGCCTCTTCCGGCTCCTGCTGGGGCTTCTGTTATTTCAACAACATGGCCATAGCCCTTACCCGATTGAAACGAAAAGGAAAGATTCATCGGGCATATGTCTTGGACATTGACCTCCATTTTGGGGATGGTACGGTAAACACCTTAGGAGACAAGGCGTGGGTGACCGTTCATAATGTCACGACCCACACCCGTGACGTGTACATGGGAGAGGTGGCCGACGAGATGGAGCGTTGTCAGGCGGATATCATCGGGATTTCAGCAGGCTTTGACAACCATGAAGAGGATTGGGGTGGGACCCTTACCACAGAGGACTACAAGGAGATTGGCCGTATGGTTCGGGCGGCCGCAGAGCGCTGCAGTGGGGGATGCTTCGGCATTTTGGAAGGGGGGTACAACCATCAGGTTCTGGGTCACAATGTGTTGGCCTTGATCAAAGGGTTGTCCGGAAAATAATGTAAGATGGGACCCTGATGCACCATCAAGGCATCATCTGCGGCGTTGCCTTCAATCGCTCCTCCTTGCGGCGTATTACTCCATACGCCTCAGTCGTCGCTCTTCGGCGCCTTACATCTAATACCTTGATGGTGATCAGGAATCCTTCATAACCTACTAATTTCCGGATTCAGCTTAAATATCTCTGCGGCCACTGCTTGCCCGCCATAGCTTCTCGATCGCCATAGCTTTAGCGGCGGCGGTTAGCGACGGCTGGGGTCTCTGTGGTGAAAACAAAGTGCAGGGGATCGTGTCAATCATGTCATCCCGTCAAAAGAGGATCGCTTTCATTGTTAACCCCAATGCGGCAATGGGGGCCACGGGAAGGGAATGGCCCCAAATTGAGTCAGTTGCAAAAGATCGCTTAGGGCCATTTGAAGCCTACCTCACCACCGCTCAGGGAGATGCCATAAGACTTACACGACAGGCGCTTCTAGAAGGCGCTGAGCAAATTGTTTGTGTGGGCGGAGATGGAACCCTTAATGAGGTGGTGAATGGGTTTATGGGAGAGGATGGCCCGATTCAGCCCGGAGCTGTATTGGCATATATCCCACGGGGAACGGGATGTGATTTCATAAAGACGGTTCCCATACCTCAGGAGCTGGATAAGGCACTGGACCTGATCGTAAAATCTCAATCCCGTCCCATTGACCTGGGGCAACTTCGATTCAGGGATCATCGTGGTCAGCCTGCCCTAAGATACTTCCATAACATTACCAGCTTTGGTTTGGGGGGCGAGGTGGATGAGCGGGTCAACCGGACCACTAAGGCGTTTGGAGGGTTCATCTCATTTATATGGGCCACTCTGATCTCCATTCTGATTTATGACAAAAAACGGATACGCCTCAAGGTGGACAATGGACCTGAACAGACAGTCTCAAGTTGGAACGTGGTGGTCGCCAACGGGCAGTATCAAGGCGGTGGCATGTGGGTGGCTACGGATGCCCATGTTGACGATGGCCTGTTCCAGGTGACAGTCATTGGGGATCTTTCTCTCCCCGAGGTATTCTGGCATCTTCCGAAGCTCTACAATGGAAAGCTCCTTGAGGTGGGTAAGGTGAGCGCTTTTGAGGCAAAGAAGGTGGAGGCTGATTCGGATCAGCGGGTTCTTCTGGATGTGGATGGGGAGCAATTGGGATCGTTGCCTGTTGTCATTGAGATAGTGCCTGACGCCCTATCCCTTATTATGGGCAACGAGCCCCCTCCTCACGGCTCCGGTTAGTATGGAGCGAGACTGGGTGTAAAAAAAACATTAGTGCTTACTTGCAGAAATCAGTGTGCTAAGAAGGTCATTGCGAGGAGCTCGTCCGGCTCGCCCGAGTCCCGCTTTTAGCGGGATGATGGCGGGTAGGCCGTAGGCGACGAAGCAATCTCGTTGCAGGGCTTCCAAAAGAGGCACGTTTTGGCGCCGAGATTGCTTCGCGGAGTTTATCCTGAGGTACTCGAAGGGCTCGCAATGACCGGCCTGAATAATAACGGTCAATCACGCGAGCATTTACCAAACATGTAGGTGGTATTTCACTTGTCGAGGATAAAGTCGGTGATATAGGGGTTTTCTTCCATCTCTCGCCCCAGGGTGGAGGTGGGGGTCTCACCATAGTCATGACCCGGCCATACGATCGTATCTGGAGGGAGGGATAAGAGCTTCCTTTCCAATGAATCCAAGAGGGTGTCCAGTGATGCACCTGTAAGATCTGTCCTGCCCACCGCACCCACGAAAAGGGTATCTCCTGTGAACAGGTTTCCGTTGACAAGGTAACAGACCGAGCCCGGCGTGTGTCCCGGTGTATGAATCACTTCTATTTTGAGGGTTCCCACTTGCAGTACATCTCCATCCTTCAACTTAAGGTCAACAGGTTCTGAAGGGGAGAGGCCGAATTCTCTTGAGGATTCTTCCCGGACGTGCGTTTGGGAAAAGAACTGGTCATCCAACTCATGCATGCAGGTAGGCACAGACAGCATCTGCTTCAACCTTTGGTTGGCGAGGACATGATCGGCGTGGCCATGGGTGTTGAGAATGTATTTCACTTTAACGTCTTCCTCTTCAAGGAGGGCAGAGATCTTCTCTTCCTCTCCGGCCGGATCAACAATGATGGCCTCTTTTGTTTGTGGACATGCCACAAGATAGGTGAGCACTTGTAGAGGACCGATGGGAATCTGTCGGATGATCGGATTGTTCATTTGGATCTTGGAAACCTCGTCCTTTGGCCAGGTCAGAGTTAAATGGCTTTGCCGGTAAAGATAGTGGGCTGTTTTGGAGTACTGGAGTATTGGAGTGTTGGAAAAAGCTAAAACCCGAATTTCAACTTGAATAAGTCCTTATCATTACTCCATTACTCCACCACTCCATTACTCCAACAGACTTTCGCATGAAGGAAAGACCCTAGAAGCCCCCTCTGGGGGCAGCTCAAAGCCAGGTCCTCAGGGCATGGATTCTTTACTTGTCTGCAGACTTTCTGAATATCTCCTGCGCCGTTAATAAAGACGGAAGGTCATCCACGCCCATGACCTCATTCTCGTCCTCGGCAAGAGCGAATCCCACCTTAAAACCATTATCTTTCATCAATTCTACCAGATCTGTGATAAAAAACTCTTCCACCTCCACCAGCTTTCCACCTCTCTCTTTCCTTACCGTATGGGGCCTCTTTTCCAGGATTCCTAGATACTGGACAAGCTCATCTTTGCGTGCCGCGTAGATTCCCGAATTGCAAATCTGCAAATCCCTCTGTCTCTCTTCAGGGTAGGTCTTCCAGTACTCCCATTCAATAATTCTTGTCACGTTCACGCCATCAATCTCGAGCACACCATACTGCTTTTTGTCCGAAGGACGGAAGCCCAGGACCATCAGGTGATTCGCCTTTAGCCCCTCAGCGAGATCAAGGTAGGTGGCACTGCGGACAAACGGGACATCTCCCATGGTGATGATCATACGATCATATTCCTGAGTTTGAAGAAATTCCCTGGCCGCAATTAGGGCTCCACCCGTGCCATTAAGCACGGGTTGTTCATAGTAGGAGATCTTAAGGGACCGGGTGGCTTGAACTAAATCCTCTTTCTTGTAGTTAATCACAAGGGCCTTTGGGCCTGGAGGGAGACGGCTAAGGATGTGCAACAAAATGGGGTGACTTCCTTTGAAGGGCGAATCACCAGAAACCAGGGGCAAAAGGGTCTTATTCCCATCAAAACCCTTCATGCGACTACCCCTGCCAGCAGCCAGGATAAGGGAGGCTGTTTTCTGCGAGGTCATTAATTAGACTCCGTTCAGAAGGCGAGGGACTGTAAAGGAACGAAATTTCCGTCATTGCGAGGGGTCTGGTACTCCGACTTGCTGAGTGCCGGACGACGCGGCAATCTCTAAATTTGTTCTATTCTTTACAGGCAATTTGCTTGAATGTAAATTTTTTAATTGATAAAAGTTGCCTTAAAATGCGCTTGACAATTCTTAGCTCTCGTTAGTCGCAGGAGATCGGGAAACCGCTAACGGGGAAGGTTATATTAGCATATACCCTATCCGTGTCTCAAAATGTCATTGCGAGGCTGACGAAGGAAGCCGAAGCAATCTGGACGGGAATAAATGAATAAACAATATTTTGTATACACTATGACCAATAGAAACAATACGACCCTTTACACAGGCATAACTAACGATCTGAAAAGGAGAGTCAACGAACACAAAGAAAAAATGGTTGGCGGATTCACAAAGAAGTATAACATCAACAAGCTGGTTTATTATGAAGTACTCGCGGACCCAGAAAACACCGTATTGAGAGAAAAACAGATAAAGGGTGGATCGAGACAGAAGAAAATTGAGCTAATAAATAGCTTGAATGAGAAATGGCAAGATTTGTATGAACAAATATGAGATTGCGTCGTCGCACCGCAACAGTGCGGAGCTCCTCGCAATGACGGTTCATTTCGAATGCTAAACGTAAAATGATGCTTGAAGACCTCACATTTCAACAGTTTTGCGCCCTTGACTATCAGAGAAACATGGTGGTCACCTCTGGTCCAGGGGCAGGGAAGACCCGCATTCTCAGTCACAGGTTCTGCTTTATCCTTCTCACCGATGATACCGTCTCCCTGCCTCAGATCCTTACGCTCACTTTCACTGAAAAAGCGGCTGAGGAGATGAAAGGCCGCATTTATGAGATGCTGGGCCAGTTGGACAGAGATCTTCATACGCGGCCCAATGGAGATGAAGGGCTTAGAAGGAAAATCAGGGAGGCTAGGGAGCAGTTCCACAAGAACAGGATTTCCACCATTCATTCCTTTTGTGCCAATCTTTTGAGGGAGCATCCCGTGGAATCTGGAATCGATCCCGGTTTTGTTATCGTCCAAGGCGCGAGACAAAGGAACATCATGGAGCAGGCGATCGAGACTGGGGTATCATTGGTTTGGGAGAATGATCGGGATGCGCTTTTCCCCCTCCTAGAATCTTTTGGAGGCCGCACCAGGCTTCTTCGCGCCGTACGCCACGTCATGGAGCATCCTCTTAACTTCCGGAGGGTTCGTGAGACCAGTGAAAGACTATTCCATATAAGCGGATGGCAGCCGCAGGTGTTCAGGGAATACTGCCATGTGATCAAAGAGGAGAGTCTGATTCCTTACTTGGAGGGGTTGAGAAAATGGGAGAAAGGGGAAGAACATGTTGAGAAGGTTCTTGCCACCCTAGAGAGTTGGCAGAGCCACGAAGCGGAATCTGATGACAATTCTGGTGTGCCAAACCTCTTTCACACACTTAGGCAGATGGTCAAGGAGAGGAGACCCAAGAGTCCCAAGCTGTCGATAAAGTATGGTCTGAAGGAGATATCTTACGTGGATCTGGTAGAACAATTCTATCCTGATCTGTTTTCCTCCTCCCCACCTGATGACCTCTTTGAGAAACAGCTTAGATCATTTATCCAGGTGTCTCAGGTCTGCCTGGAATGCTATCAAAGCGAGAAAAAGAGGATAAACGCCCTTGATTTTGCGGACTTGGAGGCCCAGTGTCATTTCTTTCTCACGAAGCTTTTTAAGGGTGATGATCCACACGGATTGAACAGGGTGCAAATACGTTTCAAGTACATCATGGTGGATGAGTTTCAGGATACAAACAGGGTGCAATGGGAGATCATCAGTCTACTCTGTTCAAGGAGAGACCAAAATGGCAAGCCAGTCCTCCATCCTGGAAAACTGTTTGTGGTTGGCGACAAAAGGCAAGCCATATATAAGTTCCGTGGGGGTGATGTGACGGTCTTCGAGCACGGGACAGAAGGGGTAAAGCAGTCAAATCAGGGACAACAGGTTCCCATGTTCTGGCAAAACCCAGAGATAGATGATCGCCTCCGGGCACTTGACCCGGGATACCCTCAACTGCTCGACAGGCACAAAAAAGCTTTCAACGGGTTGTCCCAATCACAGAGAGAAAAGATTCAGACAGGTGACATATATCTTCCGCACAATTTCCGCACTGATAGTCGGCCCATAGAGTTCCTAAATGCCACATTTGACCAGATATTCAGCAACAAGGGAGCAGAGAAATTGAAAGCGTATGAAACGGCTCCCATGCCCATCACCATGCCCGAGGGGAAAAGATCTGTTCCGGGAAACGAGGGTTCGGCAACCTTTTACCTGACGCAAGGCTCCTCCTCAAGGAAAGAGCAGACGGAAAGGGAGGCGGCTCTGATCGTGGATATCATTGAAGGCCTCCTCGGAAAGCAAGGAGAGAAGAACTTTGAGTATAAGCATTATGCGGACATCAGAGAAAGGATAGAGCGTAACCAATTGGCCATAGGTATTCTCTTCTTCGCCTTCACCCATCTGAAGATTTATGAAAATGTGCTCCGAGAGGCGGGTCTTCCCTTCAAGGTCCACAGGGGAAAAGGTTTTTATCAGTGCCAGGAGGTCATGGAGATGATCCAGCTTCTCAATTATCTTGCTGATGAAAGACAACATATCTCTTTGATGGCGGCCCTGCGGAGTCCCATTTTTGCCCTCACTGATGCGGAGATTTTTGATCTTTTTTATGGCAAGCAACCCACGCTCGAGCAATTTCTCTCCTCTGAAAACCCCAGTGTAAGATCCGTAGGGCAACTGATCCGGTCCTGGCGGCTCCTTTCCACCCGCTTAACCATAGCCGAACTCATCAGAACCATTATATCGGATCGATACCTAACTGCCATTTACTCGGCTCATCCCAATGGGATGCAGAGATTGGCGAATATGGAAAAGCTGATAGAGATAAGCCGTCGTTTTCAAGGTGAGGGAAATGGGGCCTTGCCTGAATTTGTTGGATACTGTCTTGAGATGGCAGAAGAGGAGGAAGAGGAGGGCGAGGCCTTGCTCGTTTCTGAAGGCCAGAGTCCTATCTGTCTGATGACTGTGCATGCGGCAAAGGGTCTCGAATTTCCCATGGTCATTATTCCTGACCTGAATCGCCGCCCTCCATTGAGGACTCACGTGGGTAGGCCCGTCCGTCTCTATGCGTCGGAAAGGGGCCGGCCCGGAGACTGGAACGATCAGGAGGGAGAAATTCCCGTATGGCCCATCGAGATCCCTGAGTTGGATTATCGAAAATCCTTCACCCCATTGGGGTATCTTCTTACCAGGAGAGATAGACTGGAGGATATGGCGGAGAATAGACGCGTATTTTATGTGGGCTGTTCAAGAACCATGAATCATCTCGCTTTAATAGGCCATATGGGAAGAAACATGCTGGAAAAAGGCAAGGGATCCCTCTCTACAGAGGATTATCGGGAAAGGGCCACAATCATGGACCTGCTGGATGACATTTACCAATTTGAAGTCAACTTCCCCCGAGAACAGTCAAGTTTTTTTGAAGGGAAGGGCAGTGTTCCTACGGTCATTTATAGAGAACCCGAACCGAAGATGTTTAAGGGCGTCCAATATGGTGGGGAAGAATTAACGCGAAAGCAGCTAGGAGATTATGATGAAGCGGTCAAGAAGATTGATCTGACCGAACCGATCAGGTCAGCGCCCTATTATCAATTCAGCTTTAAATCCATGCGAATGTTCAGAACGTGTCCCGTCATGTTTTACTACAGAGTCATATTGGGTCTCAAAGGGAATGGCTTGACGGTTTCGGGTTCAAGGGGAGAGGAAACAGGCGTGCAAAAGGATTTCCTGGAAGGAGAGGATGAGCGAGATTATTATGCCTCCAAAGAATCGCTCTATATGGGAAATGTTATCCATAGATACCTTGAGAGACACTGTTTCGGTGATCCATTAGACATGGATCTACTGAATAATGTTTGCGGGCGCTTGGCTCAGTCGGATCGGGCAAGTGATAGCCTCCATGTTGAGACCTTGACTATTCTAAGAGAGAAGGCACTGAAACACCTGGAGACCACGATTCATGACCAACAGCTACTCAGAATTCTGGGCGTGCGGAATGAATACATGGAGGTTCCATTTCTTTTCACCGTTTCTGAAGGATGTGAATTTAGGGGAACCATAGATAGGCTGGTTAGGGACGGGGAAAAAGGGGAGTGGGTTGTTCTGGACTGGAAGAGTAATGACCTTGAGAACAAGGATCTTTATCAGGTGATTGAAGAGAACGATTACGACCTTCAACTCGCCTGCTATAAGTGGGCCGTGGAACACATACTCAATGAAGCGGTGGGTGACACTTATATTTACTTTACAGATGGGGGTAAACTGATTAAAAGCGATTGGGAGGGAAACCCGGCCGACATAGTCGAAGAGATGGTGCAAGCGGTGAAAAAGTATGAGGCGGATCGCAGCCAGTGGGTCCAAGATCTGGGGGAGATGAAAAAGGATGTGAAAGATTGCACCTATTGTGACTATGAAAGATTATGCAAGGCTAAAGAATAACAGGCTTGGTAAATGGTCACAGCATTAGTTTACATGGAGTGTTGGAGTATTGGAGTAATGGAGGATGGGGAAATAAGGTGAGGTCATGGACCATTTTCATTTGGAAACCAACACTCCAACACTCCAGTATCCCAGTACTCCATGGGACGAGCTAGCAGACTAGCGGTGGCACTTGACCAAATTTATACATAGGAGCACGGAATGGCGGAAAGAAAGATAAGGATATTGCTCGGGCGACTGGGTGAGGGCTACAAAGAG
>CP070840.1:190462-194474 GCA_020342025.1 Deltaproteobacteria bacterium | reverse complement strand
GCCTGTTGACAAGAGACTGATTTGTGGGGGATTTCTCATGGCAGAAGAAAAGGCTAAGAACAAGGAGAAAATACCCAGGCAGCCCATGCCTGAGCAGAAACCCGAGGTCCGAAAGAGAAATTTTGATGAAGTCCCGCTTGGACTACCTTCGGAACTTGCCGTGAAAGAGGCGGAGCGGTGTCTGCAATGCAAGAAACCCTCCTGTATGGAGGGTTGCCCAGTGGCTATTGACATCCCCGCTTTTATCAAACTTATCAAGGAGGGGGAATTTACCAGGGCCATCCGGAAGATATGGGAAAGAAATGCCCTCCCCGCCGTTTGTGGCAGGGTCTGTCCTCAGGAGATCCAGTGCGAGGGTTTGTGCATCCTGGGCAAGAAGGGAGATCCGGTAGCCATCGGTAACCTGGAGCGCTTCGCGGCAGATCTTGAACGGGAATTTGGGAAAGGAGACCTGCCTCCCAAGGCTGCGCCTACGGGGAAAAGGGTGGCCGTGGTGGGGTCTGGTCCGTCCGGTTTGACGGTTGCAGGGGATCTTATCCTCAAGGGCCATGACGTGACGGTGTTCGAAGCCTTTCATAAGCCGGGCGGTGTCCTCGTGTACGGCATTCCTGAGTTCAGGCTTCCCAAGGAGATCGTCTATTCTGAGGTAAACTATCTGGAACGTCTGGGCGTGAAATTGGAGTGCAATGTGGTGGTGGGCAGGACCGTATCTGTGGAGGAACTCTTCGAAGAGGGATATGATGCGGTATACATCGGCGTAGGCGCAGGTCTTCCCCGCTTTCTGAACATTCCAGGAGAAAACCTCATCGGTATTTACTCTGCCAATGAATATCTCACCAGGGCCAATCTCATGAAGGCCTACCTCTTTCCAGACTACGACACCCCCATTGCACTTGGCAAGGACGTGGTGGTTTTTGGCGCTGGCAATGTGGCCATGGATTCCGCACGCACGGCCATGCGTCTCGGTGCGGATCGGGTCCGGATCGTCTATCGGCGTTCAAGGCAAGAGATGCCCGCCCGAGTGGATGAAATTCATCACGCCGAAGAAGAAGGCATAGAATTCTTCCTCCTTACTGCACCGACAAAATTCCTGGGAGATGGCGAGGGTCGTGTTACTGGGGTAGAGTGTCTCCAAATGGAATTGGGGGAGCCCGATGAATCAGGCCGGCGCCGACCGGTACCCGTTGAAGGCTCTGAGTTCCAATTGGAATGCGATCTGGCTGTGATCGCTGTGGGCGCAGGGGCAAACCCCTTGCTAACCCAGACCACTGAAGGTATAGAATTGAACAAATGGGGCTACATCATAGCCGAGCCAGAAACGGGCAAAACCACCAAGAAGGGCGTCTGGGCCGGTGGAGATATCGTGACGGGGCAGGCCACGGTGATCCTGGCCATGGGCGCAGGACGACTGGCCTCTGATTCTATACAAAAATACCTCACCTGGGGATGGTAGATTTCCAACTCGGAATGCGGAGTGAGGAATTCAGAATGTGAAGTTTGGAATGCTGAACCTCGAAATTTCCTGTTGAAGCGGTATTCTGCTCTTGTTCAAAGCTCTCGTTGAAGCATTCCATTCCTGAAGGACGGCCTTCTGGCCGTCCTTCATTTTTTTGGTAGGAATATCTTTTCCCGGTAATACTTTAACTCATTAATGGATTCCCCAATGTCCTTCAGGGCCAGGTGTGTCTTCTGCTTTGGGTAGGGAGGAAGTGAGGGATACCACCTCCTGACCAGCTCTTTGATTGAGCTCACATCAATGTTCCTATAATGGAAAAACGCTTCAAGGCGGGGCATATGCTTGATTAGGAACCGGCGGTCCTGCCAAATGGAATTTCCGCAAAGGGGAGATTTTCCTTGCCTGCAATGCATCGAGAGAAATTCCAGGGTCTCCTGTTCAGCGCTATGACAGTCATGGGGCGAGGCTTTTATACGATCCAACAGGCCAGACTTTTTGTGATGGGTCCTGCTCCATTCGTCCATGGCCTGGAAAACCTGCTCCGGATAGTTTATGGCTATGTTTGGACCTTCCGCTACAATTTCCAGGCTATCGTCCGTGATGACACTGGCGATCTCTAGGATGAAATGCTTTTCAGCATCCAGACCGGTCATCTCCAGGTCTATCCAAATGAGTTTACTCGTCAAGTCAAAACCTCCGGCAGATGACAGGGGCCTTGCACCATCGGCCTCCTGCCCTTTAGGCCTGTGCCCCAGGGGAGTACTGGAGTGTTGGAGTATCGGAGGATTGGTTATTAGAACGAGAAAGCCCTCTCAATTCATCGAAATCCATCCCTCCAGCACTCCAATACTCCATGTGCGTGGCAATATAGGGGAAAGGGATTTCAGAGTCAAAAGAAAAGCCTATTTTCACCCCATGAGACGCTGTTAACAAAATTATTTGATATCCGGTTTATTTCCTACTATAGTGGTATTAAATTATGACCTAAAGGGGGTTTAGCTAGTGCGCCATAACATATATTCCTGTCGTATGGAGTGATGGCCCATTCCTTATTTATGAAGGCCATCATCGCCGCCCTGGAAGGATGAATGGGATTAACCACAGAGAAGCAGAGGTTACACATATGAATATGAATCAACCTATGACCAGAAGAGACAGCTTGAAAAGGCTGCTGCAATTTTCTGGCGCAACGGCAGTCACAGCCTTCACGGGGTGGCCCTTAAGCGATCCTAAGCGCGTCTGGGCCAAAAGTGAAAAGAAGAGGTTTATCATTGAGGGCCTGGGGCAAACCGAAGGATACGCTGCTAAGGAGTTGACCTCAAAGGTTTTTGAGGCTGCGGGGGGTATCACCCGTTTTATTTCAAGAGGGGATGTGGTGGTGGTCAAGCCCAATATCTCCTGGGCCAGGGGGCCCAAACTGGCCGCAGCCACCAATCCGGAGGTATTAGAAAGCGTGATCGAGCTCTGCTATAATGCTGGGGCCAAAAAGGTGAGAATAGCTGACAATACCATCAATGATGCAACACGTTGTTTTGCCATGACTGGAGCAGGCGTGGTAGCCAAGAAGACAAACGCGGACCTTATCTTCCCCAGATCTTCCCTCATGAAGGAAATGAAAATTCAAGGGGACCGTCTGGATGTCTGGCCTGTCTTTGTTCCTTTTTTGGAGGCCGACAAGATCATCAATTTGCCAGTGGCAAAGGATCATGTCTTGAGTACCCTGACCCTGGGTATGAAAAACTGGATCGGGGCTGTGGGAGGCAGAAGAAACGTACTTCACCAGGACATCCACCAGACGATTGTGGATCTGGCGCAGTTCTTTAAACCCACGGTGACCCTAATCGATGCCACCAGGATCATGACAAAGAACGGGCCATCCGGTGGAAGCCTTTCCGATGTTGTAATAAAGAATACTTTAATCTTGAGTGACGACCCAGTTGCTGCGGATGCCCTGGCAGCCAGGCTCTTCGACCGTCGCCCAGAACAGATCGGTTTTATCCGGCTGGCGCACAAGCGGAATCTTGGTACCTATGACCTTCAGCAACTGGATCAGAAAAAGGTGGTCCTTTGAAGGCAAAACATCTGGTCTGGATCAGGAGAATTAGTCAAACTTTTTTTCTGTCACTCTTCCTTGTTCTGCTGGTAGAAAGCCGTCTTCCCCAGGATATCTACCTGAAGTATTCCACGGTCCTCTCTTCCGAGGTGGACCTGAGAATTGGCTGGCCAGTAAAGTTCTTCTTTCAACTGGATCCCCTCGTCTGGCTCTCATCCCTGCTTTCTGGACACCATCTCATCAAAGGATTCTGGTGGGCGATCGGCCTAATTCTCTTAACCCTTTTCCTGGGCAGGATCTTCTGTGGTTTCATCTGCCCTTTGGGAACTATCCATCATGTGGTGAGCCGGATTAAACCCTCTCTCAAAGGGGCGCGCATGGTGAGGGCGAACCAGAAGACGCCCAGCCAAAAAGTGAAGTACTTCCTCCTCATCACCCTGCTACTGGCGGCCATCATCGGCCTCAATTTAGTGGGTCTCATGGACCCCATCTCCCTCCTCTTT
>CP070840.1:184779-190362 GCA_020342025.1 Deltaproteobacteria bacterium | reverse complement strand
TGGAGACAACCATTTGCATTGCCCCGGAGGTCTTACCCCCAAAATTCTCCTTTAAGCTAAGGTGCGACGCTATTGAATACTGTGCAAAGCACGCTCCTAGGTGGAACCCCATAAGTTTCGCCGGTTACAATTACCGAGAAGCGGGGTGCACTGCTATTCAAGAAGTGGCCTTTGTGATCGCCAATGCTGTGGGGTGTTCAGAGGAACTTATTAGGCGCGGTCTCGATGTGGACAGCTTCGCCCCAAGGCTCAGCTTTTTTTTCTCTGCTCACAGCGACTTTTTTGAAGAGATCGCCAAGTATAGGGCAGCCAGAAGACTGTGGGCCAGATTGATGAAAAAACGATTCAAGGCCAAAAACCCCCGCGCGCGCTCCCTGAGATTCCATGTCCAGACGTCCGGTGTTTCCCTGACGGCACAGCAGCCCCTGAACAACATTGCAAGAGCTGGCTATCAGGCTCTTTCGGCCGTACTGGGAGGCGCACAATCCGTCCACGTGGATGCCTACGATGAAGCGCTCTGTACGCCCACTGAGCTCTCTTCACTTACCGCCCTTAGGACACAGCAGATCTTACAACTTGAGACCCGAGTGACCCACACGGTAGATCCCCTTGGGGGATCCTATTTTGTGGAGTCTTTGACCAACCAACTGGAGGAGAAGATCGGGGCCCTGTTGGAAAGAATTGATCAAATGGGAGGCATTGTAAAGGCCGTAGAAACGGGCTGGATACACCGAGAGATTTCAGATTCCGCATACGAATACCAAAAGGCCATTGACTCTGGAGAAATGCCGATAGTGGGAGTAAACTGCTATCAGATAGAGGATGAGAAACTTCCCATAGAACTCTTCGAGGTTCCAGAGACGCTTCAGGTCCAGCAAAAAAAGTTAGAAAGGATCAAGAAAGAGAGAAGCCCTTTGGAGGCAGAGCATGCTCTTGAGGCGATTGCCCGGTGTTGTGATGAGGATGGAAACCTAATGGAAGTCATCGTTGAATCGGTAAAGGCCCATTTAACAGAGGGAGAGATATCCCAGACTTTGAAAAAAAACTACGGGACATGGAATCCACCGTTGTTTTGAACCAAAGCCGAGAGGCTTGTTAAACTCTCATGGTAAGACAGGCTTTCAGCGATAATAAACTCGGCGCATGGAGTAATGGAGTGTTGGTGTACTGGAGTAATGGTTTTTCCTTTTGATTTGAATTAAGCATTCCAGTGCTCCAACACTCCAGTACTCCAATTAAGGTGGAATTTTTACCCTGTTTTTCGAATTACAGAATAAGGCAAGTCACTATGAAAAAACGTCTTAGGATCTTAATTGCTCGTCTTGGTATGGATGCCCACTGGAGGGGAAGTATTGTGGTGGCGCGCGCCCTGCGCGATGCAGGGATGGAAGTGATTTATATAGGGAATCAAATGCCCCAGAATATTGTTGAAACGGCCATACAAGAGGATGCCGACCTTATAGGGCTGAGCACACTTTCCGGAAACCACATGATATTGGCCCCAGAGGTTGTTACCGCCCTCAGAAAAAAAGGGGTAGAAGAGAAGATGGTGGTTCTCGGAGGCGCCATACCCCCCGACGATATTCCGAAGCTCAAAAAGGCGGGCATCAAGGAGGTCTTTGGGCCTGGAACCCCCTTGAAAGAGATCATCCAATTCGTATCTGGGATCACACCCCAAATATGAAGTTTAGCCCAAATCCTTAATTTCTAAGATGTGACCCCCTTTGCGATGACCAGATCAAAACATGGTTGTCACACAGACTCTATAGTTTTTAAGAAGCGGCTTTTAGCCTGAATTTCTCGTCTCTATCATTGACCCTCGCCACAATGTGATTAACGATCTCCTCCATGGGCGTCCCCATACCGTAATTCCCTGTCACGCCCATCTGCTCTAGCAGGGGAATATCCTCCTCCGGAATAATGCCACCGGCAACGACACAGATGTCCGTTGCCTTGTTCTCTTGTAGAAGATCCGTCACATCCTTGGCGATGAGTCGCATAACACCGCAATGGTCACTCAGTGCTATGACGTCCGCGTTCTCCTCTATGGCAGAAGCAACCACTTCTTCTGCCGTTTGGAACTTCCCGAGGAAGATCACTTCCATGCCCGCATTTCGTAATCCGTGAGAAAGGATTAGAATGCCCCTATCATGTGGATCGAATCCTACCTTGCCGATCAATACCCTGATTTTTCTCTCTTCTGCCGCCATAACTTCACCCTCTTATAAAGAATCCAGCCCTAGGGGCCCCAATTTTGATTTGAACTTAAAGGAGACTTAAAGCACCTTAACACAGCTTAACGGTGTTCTGGATTAATGGAGTGATGGAGTAATGGAGTATTGAAAATTCAAAACAAGAAACATATTGTTCTTCTTCGATTCACGGCAGTACTCCATGACTCCAATACTCCAACACTCCCTAGTATAAATTTCAAGCATAGCCAACTACTTCTAACCATGCCTAAACGACGCGGATTTCCCAGTTGAATTAAAAAATGTCCTTTAGAAATTCTGGCGTCGGGATCCGCTCGTAAGGATCATACGGAAGTCTTTTTGCCATCCGGATCGTCCCCACCATTTCTCCCAAAGTCGCATAGACTTTAGCAGCCTCCATGGTGGGTCTTACAATGTTCTGATCCTCCCGAACCGCCTGAATCAGGGTTTTCAAGGCCTGTTTCACCTTTTCCTGATCGCGTGACTTGCGCAGTTCCTTAACGCGGGTGATAGCACCAAACCTTTTCTCATCCGGTGGTACTTTGTAAGCGCCATCCACAATGGCTTTACTGATTTCTCCGTCATCGCCCTTAAAGGCATTGGCGCCCACAATAAGCCTCTTGCACGTATTTATTTCATTCTGGATTTCCGTGGTTGTCATGTCGAACTGTCTTTGAAGCCAACCTGATTTGAGACATTCCCACATGCCGCCCTGCTCATCTATCTCTTCCAATAGTTTAACGGTCTCGTCCTCTAGCTTGTTGGTGAGCCATTCCACATAATAAGACCCTCCCAGCGGATCCGCGGTGAGTGGCACATTGGCTTCATGGGCAATAATGTGCTGCAAATCCAGTTCGAAGATCCGCGACTCCTGAGAGGGGAGGCCAAAGGTCTCATCAATTCCAGAGGGATCAATCGCTTGGACTCCACCCAAAACAGCAGCCAAAATCTGCATCGTAATTCTGGCCGTGTTATTAATCGGCTTTTGGGGATAGATTGAATTGCCTGCCGTGCGAATACCTATTCGACATGCCATGTTACGGGGCTTAGTCGCGCCGAGCCTTTCTTTTGCTAATTTGGCCCAGAGCCGTCTCGTGGCACGGAACTTGGCGATAGTCTCGAAGAAATCCGATTCCGAGCTCATGGAAAAGACCATGGGTTTGAAATCATCAAATTTCACGCCCCGCTCTCGGATGGCATCGCCGTAGTACTGCAGGGCATTGCCCATAATAAAGGCCATTTCCTGAACCGAAGTGATTCCTGCATCTCGCATGTCGTATCCGCAGGGTGTGCAGGGATGGTAATTGGGCGTGTTTTTGATTCCGAATTCTATGAGATCCTGATTAACCTTTCTGGCCAGGTCTGGAGGAAACTCTGGTGTTCCATAAACAATGAAGGCGTGGATGGGGTCATTGATATTCGTTCCCCTCAGCCTTGAGATATCGGATCCTCGCTTCTCCATGAGAGAGACAAGATATATGTAAGTGAAGAAGCTGCCAGAAGGCGTGGAATTTGCTGACTCATAATCGATATTCTCGAGAGATATCCCATCGAGCATCGTTTCGTATTCAGTTAATGAAAATGTGGGATTCCCGTTACACATGATATCGTATCTTGCCAGGGGATGATCGGGATCCACGCCGGAAAGCGTGGCAGTATCCGTCAGAACCCGAAGTCCTGTCTGGCCGGCCGCAATATATCTCTTGAAAGCCTTGTTGGTCTCTTCTGGTGTTGCGTAGCAGACAATAAATGATTTTAACCAGAGCGCCTTTCGATACATCTGAGGATAAGTCCCTCGTGTGAATGGCGCTTCTCCTGGATTTCCCAGGTCCCTCCCATAATCTAGGCCCTGGAGATCCTCAGGCCCGTAAACGGGCTTGACAGGGATGTTGCTCTGGGTTTTGTCCCGGATTAACGCACCATAGTTTCGATCATAATCAATTGTGTCATTTCCCATGACGATGACTCCTTTCTTCCCAAGAGTTCAAAAAGCTACAGGACTTACATTTTGTGGATCTGATTGCTCATTACAAACTGAATTCATATTCCATGTCCGTCTGGAGTAATGGAGTGCTGGAGTATTGGAAATCAATACGGGAAATCTCATTCATTTATATCTTCTAATCCATTACTCCAAGGGCTCCCTAGGCTTTCCTAGGAACTTCCCCCTCTTTAATCATCCCATCCAGAACAAGCCCGATGAGCGTCTCTTTGAAGTTAAAGAGACTGTATTCCTTTAAGTTGTAACGCTTCAGAGCCCAACAGTGGGTCATGAGTGTGAGGAGATTGGCAACCACAAAAGGCTCGCGAACATGGAAGACCCCCAATCGATTTCCCTCTTCGATAATCTCTAAGAAGATATTCGTGAAGAAGGCCTCCTGGTGAAAGATCCCCATGAGATCCTGCTTCTTGAAGTATTTTGATTCCCGGTAGGTGATCAGCACATATTCCTGGAAATTATCAATGACTGTAAGGGTCGCTTCTATGGTGGCCTTGAGCTTCATCAAAGGATCCTTCAAGCCCTGCAGGGCCCTTTCCACCTCTTTCTTCAGATTGTCAAAGAAGTTCTGAGAGACCAGGAACAGGATATCCTCCTTGTTCCGTATGTAGTCATAGACGGATCCCGTGCTGATGTTTGAGAGCCCCGCAATGTCTCTCACCGTGGTATTATGATACCCCTTCTGGGCAAACAGTTTCAGGGCGGCCTCAGATATCTGCTGCTGGCGTCTCTCCACCAGTCGCTTGTTCTTGATCTTTTTCTCGCCCGGCGGTTGTTTCTGGGCCACGCTCGGTTTGGCCATCAAATCCTCCCCCCCGCTCTCTACCGCGAATCTCTATCCTCTTATTTACCCTGGCAAGTGTTCAATTTCAAAGGCTCACGTGAAGCGAATAACCGTTCACTTCTGATACTATTACAAGAAATCGAATAACTATTCACTAAACCATCTATATCTCAGATGTCAAGTGATATTTCTATTGTTATACAAGTTTTGGCCGAAAATAGGCCACTTTTCAATTGGATATATTCGAGAAAAGCAGTATGATGGAATGGTATTCTCTTTTATCTTTGCTATGGCAAAAGGGATTGGCTAAAAATGAACGAATGTTCGGTTAGAGAAAAAATATGGGCTCGAAACTCGACCCCTATTCCACGTAGTTGGCGGTTTTGGGTCTTCGCCCCAAATGGTATTCCCTGTGGAGCTTGAGGACCGGCTTTAATTCTCCTGCAATGTCCTCTTTTAGTTGCAACTTCATTAATAAACCTAGTGGATGCGTCTGAATAAGTCTGATCATCTCAACGGTTTGGGGATCTAGGCCAGGACTAATCGCTGTCTCCTGTTGGCATTTCAAGCACGCAATACCCCCTTTA
>CP070840.1:170306-184679 GCA_020342025.1 Deltaproteobacteria bacterium | reverse complement strand
TAGTTATCACAGGTTGCCCCTGAGAAAAGCCCCGCCCATTACCTGGCGCTCAGCATAAATGTGGAGAATAATAAGAATCATGGTCAGAAGAGATGACTTTCTTGTGGGCCCCAGAGAAAAGGCCGTTGGGGCGGTGAAGGCGGGAAAGGCCGAAGAGGCATTGGCCCATCTCGATGATGTGTACGAACAGTTTCACAGATTTCATGATTTATATTGTAATCACATCAGCTTGCTACAAGGCACATTGGCGGAAATTCAGGGGGAGGACTGGTTTGAGGCCTTTGATCGAAACTCAGTCTTTGAGGCGTTTCGAGCAAGGTTTGAAGGCTGGAAGGATATGTCGGTCGAAGAACGGGTAGAGGCCGTCTGCCATTCACACTGAGCGCACTACAGTGAGTTCCACGTTGAAGAAGATGAAGAAAAATTCGTTGTGGTGATAACAGGGTGCAATGCCAGGGGCAGGTTAATGAGGGATGGCATGGCGAAACGGCAAAACCCCATCACAAAGAAAGCCTATCCCTGGAGTTTTAACAGAATCGGATTTCCCTATTATTGTGCTCACGCCACCTTTTTCAACGAACTGTGGAAAGACCTTGGCATAACCGCCCAACTCCAATGGGGGCGTCAATACGACGATCAGGGAAATAAAATCGACGAGCCCTGCAAATACATCATATATAAGTAAGAAATGTTATGATTCTGAAGAATAGGATTCAAGAGGCGTTAGATAGGAGAAACATGGCTTTGGGCACATGGGTTCAGACCAGGAATCCCGAAGCGTGCGAACTGGCTGCTGCTGTGGGTTATGATTTTGTGGTCATAGACATGGAGCATGGATCTTTTGGGTGGGATAGTGCCGTGGAGATGATTAGGGCTGTTCAATGTGGCGGCGCAACAGCAGTCATCCGTCTACCTGGGGATTCTGCCGTTGACATTGGCAAGGCATTAGACGCAGGGGCTCTGGGTGTCATCATACCCAGAATCAGTACACCCGAACAAGCTTCAACCGTGGTACAGGCTGCCCGATATGAACCCTCCGGAAAAAGAGGAGCCTGCCCTGTGGTGAGGTCCATATCTCATGGACTTCTGGACTGGAAAGTCTACAGGGAATGGGCCGATGAGAATGTCATGGTCTGGGCCGTCATTGAAACGGTTGAGGCCCTGCAAAATATTGTGGATATCCTAGATCAGGGGCTGGACGCCATACTTCTGGGGCCATTTGACCTTTCCATGGCCATGGGACTCGGGGGAGATCCTGAACACCCTGATGTAAAGAAGGAGTTGAACCGTATTGCAGATATGGCTCTAAAAAAGGGTGTTGACTGTGCAGTTGTCCTGTTCGCCGTGGAACCCGACGAGATCCGGGCGTCTGCTCAATTCTGGAAAGAAAAAGGGTGCAGGCTGATGACGACCACATCAGACCGTGCCATTCTATCCCACAATCATCAGAAGATGTTCAATCTGCTTCAAGATTTAAAGAAATAGAGGGGTAAGTTGTGAGCTTAAATAGCCACCACTTTACTTTGGGTTCGTAAATAGTAATTTTTTGGGAGTATGTCCAGATATTGTATATGGCTAATTTGATTCAAAAATGTGGTTTTCTGGTTGCGCAATGCCCAAAAGCCTAAAAATTTGGCGTTTCGGATGTATTAAGCTGTTCAGATTGAGGCTTGCAAGTATGGTGCACTTCTCCAATCTCCCATAAGGCTAATAGGTGTTAGTTTAGTAAAAAAATCTTTTTTTATTCCTGAATTAATTAAAACAAGTGTAAGCTCAACAATTTATATTTAATAAAAAAAGGATATAAGATTTTATAAAATAACAGATTTTTAATTATTTTAGAAAAAACTTGCTTTTTTAAGTGTCAGATAGTAACAATAAAAAGAAGATCTTTCTGAAACCAAGAAACATGTGATGAAGCCTCACCGGAGGGTATATTTTGGCACAGATCATGACCACCAAAGAAGTGGCGAAGTACCTGAAATTGCATGAAATAACCATATGTAAGTTGTCCAAAGAAGGTAAAATCCCCTCATTTCGGATCGGTAAGGTATGGCGATTTGATAAGGAAGTCATTGATGAATGGATCGCCAAGGGCTAGATTTTCTTAAGGCCATCCCTTAAACTCATTTGAGGGCCTTTTCATGAACAAACCACTCGAAATGCCTTACACATGCTCCCATGGGACGTGGCTATCCCGTTGGGAGCCTGAGATATCATGGCGAAAATGATGCTTGTATAATAGCTTAAGGCTGTAAGAAGCCGTTTTGTCTCGCCTTTTCAGATCGTTTGTCCTTTCATGATGTTCTTATCTTTCAGCCTCATCTTGCTATCCGAGCGGGATATATCTTAGCCTATGGTAGCACTGCTGCCGCTAACTTAAAACTTTGCCAAATAGAGTTTTCGTGGCCTGTCCTTACACCGAAAGAACAAAAACAAAAGGTTGAGAAACGCCTTTTAATATTAACAAAATGTAGTCAAAGGAGGTACTTATGAGTCAGGCGTATGTTTGTGCAAGCTGTGAAACGCGGCACGTTTACGGAAAGGGAGTTGATAAGTCAAAACCGGCACAAAGGTATCAAAATCCAAAGGACAAGCTGACTTCCACAATTAGCTGGCCTACGGTATGGAGTAAATATTGCTACTTTTGTGACAAGAAAAAAGATGGATTAATTAGATCTTAGGCTCAAGGTGAATGAGGCCCGGCCCCATTCCGAAGGTCGTGGATGTGGAGGAAATCGAGGGGGCGGAAGAGAGGGCGGTGGACGGCGTTTCTACTAAACATTGCTCCACGATAGAGCATGACCGCGCTCCGATGGGTCGTTATTATAGGAGGTATGGTTGACAGATTTCATCATGCATAAAGATGTAAAAAGAGGGAATCATGGCGAAGCGGAATACGCATAGCTTTAAAAAGTTGCAGAAGGAGCTTAAGCGAAAGAAGAAGGCCAAGGAAAAGATGGCGCGGCGCCAAGGTAAGGAGGATCCTGAGACTGAGGCTGATAGGAAGTAGTGGCCAGCCCATCCGTTCCAAAGACAGATTGAAACAGGCGGGAGATCACATGGCCCTGCTTCTTTTGCTGTCCCTATCCTGTATGATTTATTTTAATAGAAAAATCAGTCTATTAGCACACCTGCTATTTTTCTGCGCTTCGAAGCAATCCCAAAAACTTATGATATGAAGCCAGCCGTCTCATCAGATGGGGCGGAATGCAAATGGAGGCCCTTGTTTCCTAATGATGGCCTCCAGGGTGTCCCTGATGCGTATGATCCCCTCCGGCACCCTCATATCCTCTTAATTCATCATACCTCTGAATCTGATGAGGGGTGAGGATTCGCTTCAGCTCCTTTCAAAGCTTGATTCTGCCATCATAATTCACCCCATTCTTTGCGACTTCAAAAAGGCTCACCCTGATCACTGCAACACTTAAAATAGGCTTAACGGTAGAGCTATACCGCTTTTTCAAGATTTTCTTAAGACAAAAATTGAGGATTATCGTCGTTTCGATTATTTGTCTAAATTCGAGCCCATTTAAGGCAAAATTTGACAAAAATTGGTACGCAAAGTGTAAAACGGCTTAACGGCTTGCTAGAGAGGGAAGAAGATATTGCGAGGTCTAACGAGGCACAGAAGAAGAGCATTAGGCAGTATTTCGTAGATAATAAGAATCTGATTTAGAAAAGAGGAGGTTATGCTTGAAGAAGCGACTGAATTAGTCGCAAATCTCATTTCAGCCTATGTTCCTGAGGCTAAAGCCCTTTCCGGCATTGCATTTGCATAAGAGTAAGAAGGGGGATAGGCGGCGAGGGTGTGCATCGGCAACGATGAGGGGTCTATCTTCCAGCGACCCTGCCTGAGTGACGAGGTATATAATGATGATAAAGAACGAAGCTATGATTCGGACGGGAATTGGGGAAAAAGGTTGCTTTAATTGCCGATTTAGCTCCACCAAATCAGGGTTGGCATGGTGTCGCAAGCGTAAACAGATCGTCTGGGATCTTTCCACACAAGGAGAGGAATGTCTAGAATGGAGTATAAAAGTCCCTTATTCCGTAAGAATCTGGGTAGCCAGGGAAATGCTTTATTAGACAAGTTGTCTACGTGCTTCTTCTGTTCATCCAGCAAACCTGAGCTGGCACTGCACGTGCCTGGTGACGGCATTGTCGCTATTTGTGATGAGTGTTCCAAGAAGATAGTGGAATGTATATTCTTCAGGTGCAAGAAATGCGGTCATACCAAGGCAGTGCCAGAAAAAGAGAAGACAATCAGACACCTATTGTCGGCTAAACTTTTGTCGGAAGAAGAGATAAAAAGACATCTGAAAGCCATGGCCTGGATCCCTATCATAGTCAAGATGGAAAGTTGTTGGAATTGCTACATCAGTGCTAGTAATAACTAAGCATAGTTTGGCACGCCTCCCAGCCTCACAGCATTCTGGCTTCCCAGCGTCCTAGCATTCCAGCCTTCTAGCTTTCTAGCTTCCTAGCCTTCTCGCCTCCCCGCTTTCTTCCGGATGTCATACCCAGTACCCGCTGGCCCCAATCAAGGAGATTTTCGTAAGGTCCGTCGAACCCCTCCTCGTCATCGAATTCTCCAGTACCCGGATCAATGGCAACAAAGGGTACGCCGGCAGACTTTGCGGCAGCCAGGTCTGCCTTCCCATCGCCCATAAAGAGACATTTGCGCGGTTCAAACTGAAACTCCCGTAGAAGCCTGCCCAGAGATTCGGATTTGGGCCAATCCCCACCACCTCGTATAAAGTCCAGGAAAGATTCAAGGTCTTGAGCAGACAGGATTTCCTGTAACTCAGCCCGAGGCGTATTCGAGAGCGCAAGTCGCATGATTTTCCGTTTGCCAAGCTCGGTCAGGACCTCTTTACAGCCTTTTGTCAGAGGCGCTTTGGTCATGGACATATGAACAAGTTCCTTCACCCTTTCCCAGCGCCGTTCAAATTCTTTTTTCTGAAAGGGCCTTTTCATCACCTGTTCCTGAATGATACGTATCTTGCTCCCACGGTCTATTCCGGTGAGTTTGAGGTATTGCGCGATGATTTGATCCTGCAAGGCCGGGTCATCCGTAAAGGCCTCTCCCATGGCCCGCGCATTGGCCAAATTTGACTCAATTAGGACCCCGTTCACGTCAAATATACATATCTGAGTTCTCGACAAATCCATCACTGAACCATGAAAAGAGATGCTATTAAGAATATTCCAATCTGATATCAGCTATCTACCCTTGCCTGATTCACCATCAGGGAATCTGTCCATCTCCTGTAGATAGGTTAGCCTGCCCGCCATGTCAGGGTGGGAGGAGATAGGCGTGATTTGGCTTCGAGTTCTGGAGAAGCGAAAAGCATAAGAAATGCAGGACAGCTTTAAAATTCAGATCAGGGGAAGATCCTGTTTCCTAAAGCCATAAGAAACTTCCTGTGATTGGATCTAGGTAATTTTCGATAAATTCTACTTAATATAAATGAAAAAAATATAAAAAGCAAGTAAAAGTTGCCACGCATATCAGACCAGGGCCGGGGTTCTATCTCAACAGTTGGGGGAGCCACAGTGCTAGGGGAGGAAAGGCAATAAGGGTTATGAGACGCGCAAAGTCGGCAATGAGAAAAGGGAAAATTCCTCTGAAAATGGTGCCTAAAGGGACATCCCTTGCCACGCCTTTCATGATAAAGACATTCATGCCCACTGGCGGTGTAATCAGCCCGATTTCAGAAACCACCACAACGATGACGCCGAACCAGATGAGGTCGTAGCCAAGGCTTTCCATAACCGGAGCAAAGATGGGAACCGTGATGAAGACCAGGGGCAGCGTTCCCATCACGCAACCCAGGGCGAAGCAAACCAGGATAATGGCCAGTACGATGACAAAGGGAGCCACCTCCAGGTTGACCACGAAGTCGGCAAATTCCATGGGCAGCTGGGTGGACGTGAGAAAATATCCATAGATAGCCGTTCCGATCACCACCAGAAAGACCATGGCGGAGGTGCGACCCGTGGCCAGAAGCGAAGCATAAAGATTTTGACGCGACAACCTCCTCCGGATCAATCCAAACAAAAGGGCGCCTGAGGCGCCGATAGCGCCAGCTTCGGTGGGTGTAAAAAGTCCTCCATAGATGCCGCCCATGATCAATAGGAATAGACACAGGACTTCCCATGTATCCTTGAGCGAGCGCACCTTTTCCCCAAATAGAGTCCGAGGCCCGGGGGGGCCCACGGTGGGATCTATGCGGGTCCATATATGGATCGCAATGACATAATAGAGAAGGGAAATGAGGCCAGGGATTACGCCGGCAAAGAATAGCTCTGCAATAGAAACTTCTACCAAGACCCCGTAGATGATAAGGATCACGCTTGGAGGAATAAGGATGCCAATCGTGCCGCCGGCTGCTATGGAGCCTGTGGCAAGGGTGTCAGCGTAATGGTATCTCTTCATCTCAGGAAGAGATACGGTTCCCATGGTGGCTGCCGTGGCCAGGGAAGACCCGCTGACCGCTGAAAAGGCCCCGCAGGCCAGAACCGTGGCCATGGAGAGTCCGCCTCGGAACTGGCCCACCCATCTGTACGTCACCCTGTAGAGTTTTTCGCTCAGTCCAGCATGGAAACAGGTCTCACCCATAAGAATAAAAAAAGGGATTACACAGAGGGAATATGAGGCCGTGGTGGAGATGGGTACCGTTTTGAAAAGACCGAACCCCGCACTAGAACCGAACAGAATCGTCATCCCCACAAATCCCAAAACGGCCAAAACGGCTCCAATGAGCATGCGTGAGAACAAGAAAACCAGGAGCGCAGCAAGTCCCAGGATCTGTGCCGTTTTCATATCTGGTTCCACTTGTGCCAGACCAAGCAAGAAGGGCATGGTCACAAATAAGGCGACGAAGATGATGCTGGCGACAAGCCATGACATGCTTCCATTTCTCATGGTGTGTGAAGCGGCCTGAAGGAAGTTTTTGAACAATATGACACCCAGCAAGAAAAAGCCCAAAGCGACAATCCACATGACCCAAAAGATGGGAATCCTCAGGTGGAATGTGGCAACGTTTTTGTTCCAATAGGTGAGGGAAAGGAGGATGCTCTGCCAGGAGAGGGCGAAGAAAAGGCACATACTGAGGAGTGAAGTGGCTCCAGAGAGAATATTTTGTACCTTTTCAGAAAGGCGGGAGGTCACAAAGTCCACGGAGATATGATTTCCACGAACCTGGGTGTAGGCCATCCCCAGAAAGACCAAGATCACAATCATCAACTCTTCCACTTCAACGGTGCCTAGAAGTGGCTTTTTGAAAAGTGCACGGCTCAAGACATGGGCAGTCACCAGGATCACCATGACCAGTGCGGTGCCGGCGCCTATCGCGTTAAGGACCCTGGTGAAAGGTTCTATGCGCTTCTCAATGAAATCTGCTGTCCTATCAAGCCACATTTGGCATGCCTTAGGGAACGCTTTGGCCCCACCACACCGTTAAATGCCACTCTTTGAGCCTCTCTGGAAGTTGGGGATGGAATCAGGCAGGTAAGAATGGAGGCCTGCGCCACCACGCTGAGTCTGCAATAGGGCGAGGCCCCCAAAAAATCTACTTGCTCTTTTCCGACATAAGCTTCAGGCCCGTCGCCAGGAGGCGCTCCCCATTGACGCCTTTTACTTTTACGTCCTGGATCCACTCATTGCGTATGGGCAGAATTCTTTTGGCCCACTTCTCACGCTCCGCAGGATCCAATGGGAAGAACTTGTCCCCTTTCTCGGCCATCCACTTTGTGTCCTTCACCTGGTACTTGTCAAAGATGGTTCCAACCCGTCTGGCACCTTCCAGGCCACTTATCTTCTCGATCGCTTTTTGATCCTCTGGAGATATTTTTGACCACACGTCTTTGTTGATCACCACAAAAAAGGAGACGGCCATCAGGTTCGCATCCGTATGGTAATGGAGGAGATCCGCCATCCTTTGGGAACGTAGAGGCGCATAAGGCAGGAAGCAACCTTCCACAACCCCCTTTTGCAGCGCTAGATAGACCTGGACCATGGGTATGGCCTCAACCGATGCGCCCAGGGACTTCATAATCCGCGCATTGACGGTGCCGCCCGCACTGACCACCGTGTCCTTGAGTTCCTCCAGATTTCGGACCTGTTTCTTTGTGAAGTGCAGTTGAAAGGCGGGATTCATGTATGCCCAGAGGACCTTCACCTCACTGTAATCGTTCCGAATCTCTGGAAAGGTCTGATACATCTCCCAAAGGACCTCACTGTTTATCTTGGCCTTCTCATGGGCAACCATGGGCAAATCCAGGACACTGCTGACCAAGAAACGGTTGCGCTCATAGGTGGGCAAAACAAGTCCCATGTCCCCAACCCGGGTGGCAACGGCATCATAGGCCTGCTTGACTTTAAACAGGGCGCTTGAATAAAACATGGTCACCTTTACACGGCCATCGGTCACCTTTGCCACCTCTTCGGCCCAGGGGTTGAATGCCTCCCTGCATAAGGGATGCTTTGGAGAGTACATCACGTTAAATCTGATGTTTATGGCCCAGACCATAGATGGCAGGACCACCCCACAGAGGAACAAAGCGGCCAAAACAACCAAAAATGATTTCTTGTTCATGTCCTTCCTCCTTTTTCTAAGGTTTCAAATCACAAAGGCCCCCTTTTATCAGGGGATCAAGAAAGAGCACAACAAAGAGGTCGTGGTCACAATGAGAGGCCATAACGGGTAAGCAGAATGGGAATTAAACAAGCAAAACCGGAATGTGCAAGAACCTACTAGGTAACGTGACATCTATAGGCCTGTCAAGACTGTTAGATAAAAAGTAGGTTATTAGGGCTTGACGGTTGTAAACAATTCACCGTTCTTGCGCTTGACAATATTTCGACGAAGGAAGTCGTTCATCACTTCGTTATATTTCTTCTCATATTCGCCATTAAAGAACAGATCGACCGTTTCTTTGAACCAGTAAGTCCCCATGAGATGTTCGAAGAAGTTCTCTTCATTCATTTGTCTGTGCATCAGTATGGTGTATATGGTGATCTTCTTGAGAAGGTCAGCCCCGGTCTTTTCCTTGTGATTTATGTAGTCCCTTGTCTTTCTCTTGCTCTTTGAAATGGCTCCCTTGAAATCTGTAAATGGGCTGCCATGTCCCGGGTATACGACCTCCACATCCAGGGATTCAAGCCTTTCAAGGGATTCCATAAGGTGAAAGAGGCACGTACTCCCCTCCACGCGCATCGTAATCGTGGGCATATCATTTTCCCAGAGGGCGTCCCCAGAGATGAGTGCTTTCGCTTTTCTATGGTAGAGCACAATCCCGTCAGAGGCGTGGCCTGGGGTGTAAAAGACCTGGAATTCGTGGGGGCCAATATGGATCTGGTCTCCTTCATCTAAGGCTCTGGTGCAGTTGAAGAAATTAGCCTCCTGGTTGTAATATTTCCACCACGTGGCCCAGTCATCCTGCGTATCCACGAAATATTTCCCAACCTTATGCAGGGCAATGCCGCAACCAGATCTGTCCTGGATCATCTTGTTACCCCCAATATGGTCAGTATGGGTATGCGTGCTGATGATCCAGTCAGTATCGGAGAGGTTGACCCCGATGTGCTTTATTAGATGCTCGGTGACGTCAAAGTCAGCGGTGTACCCTGTATCAATGAGGATTGGCCTCTTGGAGCGATAAACAAAGTGGTTTGCATTCAGATATCCCCTTTCAATGAAAAACAGGTCATCCATTATTTCAATAGCCGACATAGCGGACTCCAATGGCATAAGTTGGATTGAGGGCTAGGGGGCATGGAGACAGCAAACACAAACGGTGACTGAACTTTGTAAGTGTCACGCGTCCTTGAGGATTTCGCCGGTCAGGTTATCGACAATAATCGGGCTCTCGAAGTAAGTGATAAATGGTTCCGAGCCATACTTCTCCACAATGAATTTCTTCCATTCATCCGTATAGAGTCGTTCCGCATCTGCACGGGATTGCCACAAGTATACCCCTCCAGCCGTCCCTCCGTCCTCCGAGAGAACGTAATACTTCCGAATGAGTCCTTGAAAGTCCCTATATCTTGGTGCTGTACTTGAAAAGATTTCCTGTGCCTCATCCCTGGTTAGCGGTGCCGGGAGCTTGAATTGAACAAGTGCAGTAATCATGATTTTTACCTCCTATATTGTGGTGCAACGAACATATGATGAACGGCCTGAGTGGAATTTGATTTTATTGCATTTTTCCACCCCAATTGTAAAAAGATTTCGACACGCTCTTCTCTTCCCGGACGAAATTTCTGCTGGCTAGCTTGGGGCTCTGCCCTGGAGAGCGAACTGAGAATTTCACTCGCCTTCGCGCGGATTCCCCGCGGCTTGCTGCGGGGAGGAAGCGAAAGGCGACCGCGGCGAAGCCTCAGGCGGAGCCTAGGTGGCGAAGGCGGGTGCTATGCTTCGGCGGAGTTTCGCTTGGCTTCGCCACAGATGCCCCGCGCCTTGGCGCGGGGAGCTTCACTGTGAATTATTCGGAAACCCGCAGGGGCAAGGGAATCAGCTTCTCGAGTTTAATTTAATGCATTTTTAATATATAAGAATAAATATATAATAATATGGCTTTATAATTAGTGAAATTATTAAGTGCAGTGCCGTGAGGAAAATCTCGGATGCGAGGGTCCCCTACCGAATCTTGCCATCAAACCCACAATCTATTGACCCGGAGAAAGAATTGCGGTATTCAGGGCAGTCATGATCAGATAGGGTTCGGTTGGGTCGATCAAAGACACTTGAAACTCATATGAAAGGTTTGGAGCGTATGTCTAGATTCTCATTTTTCATGGTTGTTATGTTCGTCCTCTTTTTTTCGGTGCAGACGAGTTGGGCACAAAAGGCCTATGTGACCGATTCTCTGAGGATTACACTCCGCACGGGGCCGAGCGTAGATAATAAGATCATTACGATGCTTCCCTCGGGTCAGGTTGTAGAGATCTTCGAGACAAGTGGAGAGTGGAGTCGGGTTCAAATTTTGGAGAATGACGAAATTACCCAAGAAGGTTGGGTATTGAGCCGATTCTTGATGACTCGTCTCCCGTGGGAAGTGCGCGCGAACGCATTGACCGAAGAGAACAGCCGGCTCAAGGAGAAGCTTGATACAGTGGAAAAGGAGTTGGGCGAGACGACTCGTCTAAGCAGAGAACTCGCCGGAAAGCTAAAGAATACGAGCGCTGAACGGACAAAGCTAGAAAAGGATTTTAATAGTTTAAAACAGGGGGCTGCGGACTATTTGGCGCTAAGAACCAAACACGAATCCGTTAGATCAGAACTGGAAACCAGCAGGAAAAATCTTGGAAAGCTAACCAGAGAAAACGAGGAATTGCGGTCTTCTCAAAGGATAAAATGGTTTATAACCGGGGCATCGGTGCTTGTTTTCGGGCTCATTTTCGGTCTCATTGTGGGAAGGAAGCAGAGAAGAAGGCGATCATCAATCTATGAATAACCTAGAATAGGGACGAAGGTTAGGCGATTGTCATGACAAAATTGAGCAAAGAAGCCAAAAAAGCGATCGCAGAGATTAAACCATCGCTCGTGGCCACAGCGAATGCGGCCGGCAAGCCAAATGTTTCTGCAAAAGGTTCACTGCGCGTTCTTGATGATGAATATGTTGTTTTTGCAGACATCGCTTCTCCACGCACTGTGGCAAACATCAAAGAGAACCCCCAAGTAGCTGTCATCTGTCTTGATGCAGCCGCGCGTAAAGGTTGCCGTGTCTGGGGAAAGGGCGAGATCCTGAATTCGGGGCCGCTCTTCGACGCCATGACAGAAGAGTATGCGAAGAAAAAGATGAAGGTGAAAAATGTGATTAAAGTGGCTGTAGAGGATATAGAAACCTTCTAGGCTTGCCTCTTACCCCTCCGTTTTCTTTTCTAACCAGTCACCCAGTAAAGCCAGGTGGGCTTTTTCTTCATCTGCCAGCCTGAAGAGGACTCCTTTGGTGTCTTTATTTTCAGTCTTCTGGGAGAATCGGAGATAAAGATCCAATGCCTGGGTTTCCAGCATCATAGCCATTTCAATGACATGATGGGGCGTATCCAAGAATGGCTCATTTTGTTGCGTAAACGCCTCAATGCTGAAGCCCCCCTCCATAATCCCTTGGGCTGAATCCGATTCAAGACCTTCTAGGGCCTTTTCTGGGGCTTCCATCTTCGCGTACAGCTCACTAAGCCTTTTTTTATGATTTTGCTCAATCTGGACTAATTTTAAAAAAAGTGCCTGAATAGCCTTGTTTTTCGTCCTCTCTTGCATATTTTCATAGAATTTCTGTAAGCCATTTTCCATGCTGTAGGAAAGTCTGACCATCTCCGCGGGGCTTTCATCCCCTCGTACCAAGTCCATATTGAGCGCCTCGGGACCGGAAGTCTGAAGCCCCTCCCACGCCATCATACCGCCTTTGAGATTATAGACCTCCTTGAATCCAAGTCCGGATAGCATCTGAGCCGCCACGCGGCTCCGACCCCCAGAGGCTCAATAGACAAGGGTTGGCCTCTCAGGATCCAGTTCGCTGATGGAATCTCGCAGTTTCGGTAATGGGATTAGCTTTGTCCCCGGGATGTGGGCCTTTTCATACTCCCCGGGTTGGCGCACGTCCAGAACCGTAAAGGTCCCTTCATCCTGATTTTCTATAAATGCTTTAGCCTCATCCGAGTCCATGTTCTTGACGGGCTTGAAAAGTTTTCTCAGTTGGATCATCTTTTACCTCCTCCATGTAAGGCTGTGTCGGGGGGTTTACACTTGACCGCTTTTTTTATGTCCTGTTCAGGGATTGGATTCATCAAGCTCTCCTGACAACTGGAACTTTCTCATAAATCTTCTGTCGATGTAATCCTTGAGAAGAAGATTGAACCTGCTGCACCAAATCCATCGTTTCCTGCTAAATATTGCCTTTCCATCACCCAGGTTGAAAAGGAGCAGATATACTTCGTCCGTATCAAAACGCTTCATCTTCCCCCCACCAAGGGCTGCCATAAGATTGTGATAGAGAATGGGATTTTGGCGAACCGCATACACGCCCACCCTGTCCAGATTACGCCCTTGCAGGCTGATACAGTCGCCCCCACCAAAGATTTCAGGAAACCCCACACTCTGTAAGTAATTATTTACCAGCAGACCACCATCTTTACCAACGGGTAGAGCCGATTCCTCAAAAAGCGCTGGAGGTCTGATACCCCATGCCAGAAAAAGGAAATCAAATGGATACTCGCGTCCATCCTCCAAAAAGGCACTACCCGACAAAATCCGGCCAACACGCACACCCTCTCTCACCTCAATGCCTCTTTCCTTAAAGGAACTCACGGCCAGTCCGCGCAGCTTCTGAGGAAAGCGTGAGAGTAGTTTTCGACCCGCCAACAGGGTCACCTTGGCAGGGATTCCATGATCCTGAATCAACTTCCCGAGGTTCCCAGATAATTCCAGCGCACTGGGACCACCGCCAACAACAAGAAGCCTAAGTTCCCCCACCTTGCCAGATTCCAGAATCGCCTGACGGGCCTTAAAAAGATTCTGGACCGGCTTGGCCGTGTAAACATTCGGATCCGAAACGGGTGCTGAATCAGCAAGGACATGGCTTCCCACGTTAAAAGAGGCCACATCATAGCCCACCTGCTCACCGGAGTTGAGAAAAAGGACACGTCGTTTTGGATCAACCCGCACCACAGTGCCCTGAACAAAGGTTCCGCCCCGGTCTTCTACCATCTTCTGCACATGAAAGCGCACTTCTTCTGGCCTGTAGATGCCTGAAAGCAATCCTGGCCCCATACCGGAATAATAGTGATATGGGTAAAGGCTGATCAGGGTCACGGGGTGTCCACGCCCGGTAAAATGATCAAGTTTGGACATGACGGTCATATGCGCATGTCCACCGCCTACTAAAACGAGTTGTTTTTTTGCTGATCCATTCAATCTTTGCTTACCTTGCCGTATCAACGTCTTCCTATGAGTCGTTCGGAAGAAAACGTCCTTCCTTCTTAAGGAAATATATTAGGGAACGAAACCACAGGAGTCAAGGACTCGAGGTTTCTCACTTGAAGGCCATCAACGAAATTTACCCTGGGCCTCTCTCCTTAACTGGAACCGCGCTCCTTGCATCAGAAGGCGTGGCGTGTTTTCTTGACAAACCTCAGCGTTTTTTTCTAACCTCCCTTCACTCGCCTTTCCATCCTCTGCCGCATGGAGAGGAAGGGCGCGCGGGGATGCACTGCGGCAAGCCGCGGAAACGAAGCCAAAAGGGGATCCCTGCGCTTTGGCGGAGTTCCGTTTGGCTTTCCATCCTCCGTAGCAGATTACTGCGGAGGATGGAGAGGACGGGCGCCACAAATGCCAGCAACCGTATAGGAGAGTCATGAACAGCAGC
>CP070840.1:165729-170206 GCA_020342025.1 Deltaproteobacteria bacterium | reverse complement strand
GACATTTCTTCGGCGAGGACAGCCTTTGGTGACGGGATAGGAAGATTTTGTCCCCGGGAAATCTTCATCGGGCTCCACAGAAACCAGGCGTCCAGCATCCACCGTGGCAGCCAACCGGCATGCATTGTGACATTGCACACATACGACCTTCTTTAATTCCATCATAATCTCTCAAAGATTGAGTTCCTACTAGCCACTACTGATGACGGTAGATATGGAACCGTGGTTATTTCTCAAGGTATAGACTGCCCAAATTAATCTTCACTTTTTGGGGAGTCAAGGTTTTCAAGACTTCTTGCCAAAACCTTCGATCCAGCCAAGTTGCACAATACATCTGCTAATCAGATCCTCCATTTTTTCCATAATCGATACCTGGCAGGTAGGTTCAAAATCTATTATTTGAAACGCGCTAAATAGAAACAGAATAGGGATTCGACTAAAACGTCAAATCCCTCCTTATGCCAAATCAGGCCCACTGGGTTCTAAGCCCAACGGGCTCTTAATCCACATTCAGTTAACAATACCCCTCACTCACCCCATCGAACATTAGGGGTTTCACCCTCTTGACAAACAAGTAAGCCGTGAGCACCAAACAACCTTGGGCTGTTGCGACGGCTTACTGCTGACCGCCTAGTGCTTACTGGCTAGAGCCTGCCCCTATCCGAGTTTGCTCATCAGGTCTGCTGAGACCTCTTTCACGCCTGGTCCTCCATCCAGGTCGATGACCTTTGGCTTCCCATCTCTCTTGGCCGAGACGCCTTTATAATAGTTTATGGCGGCCATTGTGCCGGTCCCGGTGTCGTAATAGATATTATGCCGCTTATCTATCGCCTCCTCATCCTGATCATCAGAGCGGCTTTTGAGGTCCCCGCCACAGACCCTGCATTTGTCTCCGTCCGGCTTTATCGCATCAATATAGATATTGTTGGGGTGGTTGTTATCCTTGACGCAGAGACGGCGGCCCATGATACGGTTTTTTGCTATCTGTCTGTCAAGAACGATCTCGATGACGATGTCAAGATCAATACCCTCCTTTTCTAGGGCCTTGTCAAGTTCTTCAGCCTGTGTCAAATTTCTGGGGAAGCCATCCAATAGCCAGCCATTGTTGCAATCGTCCTCTTTCAGGCGTTCCAAGATCATCGGTATGGTGATGCTATCAGGTACAAGCTCGCCCCGATCTATATAGCCCTTCGCCTCTTTGCCCAGGTCTGTCCCCCGTGAGATATTGTCCCTGAAAATCACCCCAGTCTCAATATGGGGGATCTTATATTTTTCCTTCACTATGGCACCTTGAGTCCCTTTGCCACTTCCATTGGGGCCGAAAAAAAGAATATTCATATTCCCATCTCCTTATCTGAAATTATTTTTGGGGTGAAAATATTTTAAAAAGAGTACGGTGTCAAGATGGTGTGGGGTGAAAAGACCTTATGGCCCGTTAACTGGCCTTCGCACGGATGCCCGCGCCTTGGCGCGGGGAGCTCCACTTGGGTCGGTTTAGGCTTTCTGCTGCTATCGGGATGGGGCGTCAAAAAGAATCGGCGCAGATCAGTCTCCAAACAGGAAAGAGGGCATTAGTTTGTGTCCATGTTCAAATATGAGTCTGCTCTTCTGGGCAGAGGCTTCTGTGTAAGGAGGCCCTTTTGTGGTTGATTCAAGCTCCTTATCACTCGCCCATGCAAAAGGGGTAGGCTCAGGGGTGTGGGTTTTTTTGGTAATTGGGGTAAAGTGGTCACTTACGACCAGAACCCTGTAGGACTCAAATTCCTCCAAACCTCTAAGGACAGTTCCAACCACCTTTTCATCAAAGGCCTCGATGGCCTCTATTTTTTCTCTTATGTTCCCGCTATGGCCTGCCTCATCCGGTGCCTCCACATGAACCAACACAAAGTCTTGGGTTTCCAGGGCCTTCAGGGCGGCTTCAGCCTTTCCCAGGTAGTTGGTGTCCAGGTAGCCTGTGGCGCCTTCCACGTGGATGGGGGCAAATCCTGCGTAGATGCCGATGCCTCTGACCAGATCTACTGCACAAATGACCCCTCCTTCCAGACCATACGTATCTTTAAATAGGGGTAACTGGAGAGCTTTTCCCTGACCCCACAGCCAGATGGAATTGGCCTCCTTAAGGCCTTCCCGCTTTCTCTCCACATTGACGGGATGGTCTTTCAGGATCTCCCAGGAACTTCTAATCAGGCCAGGGACAGGATTGTCGGGAGAGTGGTTTACGTATTGGGCCATATTCTGATCCAACACGTCGTGAGGTGGAATGGTCAGGATATCCTCAGGGCCATTATCCCAGACCAGCAAGTGGCGATAGGCCACGCCCTGGTATATGGTTATTTCCGGGGTCCTGATCCTCTGCTTTAGAGTCTCCACAATTCTTTCAGCCTCTGCGGTAGAAATATCTCCTGAACTGTGACTCACCATGATGATTTCATCGTCCGTTTTCAGGTCCAGTGTGACGAGATTCATTCTGAAAGCCACTTGGTTGGGTTCCAGGGCCACGCCCATGCTGGCCGCTTCCAGGGGCGCGCGTCCCGTGTGATAGACTTTAGGGTCATATCCCAAAAGGGTGAGGTTGGCCGTATCGCTGCCCGGCGCCATACCATCTGGGATGGTCTTTACCAGACCAAGCCGGCAGGCCGCAATACGATCCATATGGGGTGTGGCGGCAACCTGCAGAGGCGTTTTCCCTCCAAGTTCGTCGAGGGGATAATCGGCCATGCCGTCGCCCACCAAGAATACATATTTCGTTTTGCCACGACTGTTCAATGGGGTTCCCTTGAGAGTGATCTAAAGTGCCTAAATTACCCTTCTTCAACCCTGATCATTATGGTTTCATCGGTCAGTACATCCAGATTCTCCATCAGTGATAAGGCCTTTGTGACGTTACTCTCTTGGGCCTCATGGGTCAGCATGACAACGGGGACCGATCCCTTCTCCTCTCTTCCCTTCTGGATCACAGAAGCAATGCTGATCTGGTGGTCGCCCAGGACGCCAGATATCTTGGACAGTACGCCAGGCTTATCAACGGCTGCAAACCTGAAGTAATAGGCCGTGTTCAATTCGTCTATGGGCTGGATGGATATGGCATCATCCTGCGGACGGACATGGGCGAGAGGGGGAGTCAGTTTTTTGACCCCCTGTCTGATCTGCCTTGCCAGATATATGATATCGGAAACCACTGCGCTTCCAGAAGGCCTTCTTCCAGCGCCCAGCCCGTAATAAAGGTTGGGCCCCACAAAGTCGCCTTCCAGGTATATGGCATTGTAGACGCCGTTAACGCTTGCCATGATGTGGTCCAGGGGAACCATACATGGATGCACCCTCGCCGCCACCTTGCCCTCTCGATTCCTCGCGACAGCCAAGAGTTTTATGCAATAGCCGAATTCACGCGCAAAGCGGATGTCTTCCGGAGTCAGTTTATCTATCCCTTGCCGGTAGAGTCTGTTAAAGGATACGGGGACGCCGAAGGCAATGGAGACGAGGATGGCCAGCTTATGGGCCGCATCAGTACCATCCACATCAAGGGTGGGAGGGTCCTCCGCGTACCCAAGTTGTATGGCCTCTTGTACGGCTTCATCATAGGGGAGTTCCCGCTCCGTCATCCGGGTTAAAATGTAGTTTGACGTCCCATTTAGTATACCCATTATGGTTTGAATGCGGTTTGCAGACAACCCTTCTCTAAAAGAGCGTATAACTGGGATTCCGCCACCCACGCTTGCCTCAAAGGCAATGCTAACCCCATGGTCATCGGCGGCCTGATAAATTTCCTCCCCGAATTCTGCAAGCAGGGCCTTGTTGGCGGTGACCACATGTTTTCCATTTTCCATGGCCTTCAGGATGTATTCCTTTGCCTGATCAATACCGCCCATAAGTTCCACCACCACATGGATATCAGGGTCCTCAATGACCTCCATGGCTTCTCTGGTCAGAAGGCCTGATTCAAGGGGGATGCCCCTATCAGAATCCAGATCAAGGTCGGCGATTTTTTTGATAATAATGTCCGAACCCACCCTGCTACTGATAATGCCTCTATTGTTTAAAAGGACCTCCACCGTGCCGGCCCCTACAGTCCCGAATCCAATGATTCCCACGTTGACTTGTTGCATCGGTCCCCCTTCTTTCACAGCACCTGCTTGATCCCTTTGATAGCCTGTCTGATGCGGTGGGGATTTTCCACCAGGGCGAATCTTACATATTCATCACCGTACTCTCCGAAACCGATGCCCGGGGAGACGGCCACCTTGGCCTTTTTGATGAGCATTTTTGAGAATTCGACGGATCCCATCTTGCTATATGGATCTGGAATTTTCGCCCAAACGAACATGGTGGCTTTCGGTTTTTCCAAAGTCCAACCAATGCGGTTTAGACCATCAACCAGTGTATCACGTCTCTTACGATAGCTCTCCACAATCTCTTTGACGCAATCATAGGGGCCGTTCAAGGCAATAATGGATGCGATCTGGATGGGTTGAAATAT
>CP070840.1:159822-165629 GCA_020342025.1 Deltaproteobacteria bacterium | reverse complement strand
TTGTCCAGCTCCGCACCCGCCTTTTCCACATTATCATAGAGGATATCCTCGCAGATAATGGTCCTGGCCTCACTGTCCTCGATCTGGTGCTTTACCTCTTTGCTCGTATAGACCGGGCTGATGGGCGTGACCTTGGCACCCACCTTCAGGGTGGCAAAATAGGCGATCACATACTGGGGGCAGTTTAAAAGGTACATGGCCACCGTATCGCCCTTGCCCACGCCCAGGTCAGCCAGAGCCGCGGCAAACCGGTCTATCAGCTCCCTGAGTTTCTTGTAGCTGATCTTTTTGCCGTAAAAGATCAACGCCGTCTTGCCTCCGTACTTGTCCACCATTTGATCAAAAAGCCCATGTACGGATGTCTCGGGAACCTCTACCTCTTCAGGAACACCCGCTGGGTAGTACTTCACCCAGGGCTTGGACAGGTATGCGTCTCTAGGATCCATAAATTATCCTCACCTTTTAATCTGGGCTATGCCCGGACGTGGAGTATTGGAGTCTTGGAGTGCTGGAGTAATGGGTTAAAAGATGTAAAAACGTATTTCCCTCTTTTGCTATCCATCACTCCATAACCAACGCTGCAAGTTATTGATCAATTGCGGTCGAAAGACCTCGTCTCATAACAAATGGATGTATTCCTCAATCCAATGGCGCCGTGCAGATCCGGCACGTCTTCCGGGTCGCCACGTTCCTGATCTTACACCTGGGACATTCCGTCTCAATCTTGTCGCGCACCCAGGGAAGGAGCCCGTCTGGCATGTAGAGAAGGATCAGTAAGATAACAATGGCGAACATGAGCATGCGATATTCGGGCCAGAAGCGAAAGAACTCCAACAAGGGGAAAAGAATGAAGACCGCGCCCACAGGGCCATAGATGGTCACTATCCCCCCGAATATGGCCCAGATCACCACCGTGAAAGACATGGACACCTCTAGAGTGGAAGGGCCGGCGATCCTCATGAAGTGGGCATAGAGTCCCCCGGATATGCCGGCAAAGAACCCGCTCAGGCTAAAGGCAAGCAGCTTGTAGCGGGTTGTATTGATGCCTGCAGACCTCACGGCCAGCTCATCTTCTCGGATGGCATGGAAAATAATGCCCGTGTTGGAGTCGGTGATTTTCCACATGACGGTACACAAACCCAGCATGAGCACGACGCTGACGTAGTAATCACTCAGACGGCTCCCGGAAAGGCGCGAGAGGCCGGAGACCCCCAACTCTCCTCCCGTGATATTGGGGATGGCGAAAACGATTCCCATCAAAATAATGGGGAACGCGAGTGTGGTGAGGGCCAGGTAAGTCCCTTTGAGTCTAAGGCAAGGGATGCCAATGATCAGACCGGCCAGAACCGCGGCCAGCCCGCCCATGGGGATGCTGCCCCAAGGGGGCAAGTGGGTGTGGTAATTCAAAAGGGCGGCTGTGTAGGCCCCCACGCCGAAGAAAAGGGCGTGCCCAAAATTCATCTGGCCTGTAAAACCGGACAAGAGATCCCAACTGGCCGCCAGTATGGCAAAGATGCTGGTCAATATGAGGATGCGCAGCACATAGGGATCCTGGGTCACCACGGGCAAAAGGAGCAGGACCAGGAAGAAAACAAAGACGACAATCCGGCTGGGGAGGACCAGCACTTCCCCTTTAAAAATAGTAAAGAGCTTTTTCAGGTAGTAACCGAGCAGACCCATAAGCCTATCTCTCTTCCTCAAAAGCCACGCCAAAGAGGCCCTCTGGCCGGATCAATAGCACGAGGATCATAATGGAGAGGGCCACAGAACCCTTCAAATAGGCCCCCATGGGTGCCACAAAGACCACCAGGGCCTCGGCAAATCCCAGGATATAGGCCCCCACGAAGCTCCCCTTGATGCTGCCCAATCCCCCTAGAACAACGACCGCCATCATCATGATCAGGGGGTGCATCCACATAAAGGGGTGAAGGGTCGTGAGGGGCACCACCACGGCCCCTGTAAACCCGGCCAATCCGACGGAGATACCCATGGTAATCAAGGCCACGCGACTTTCATTCATGCCCATCAGGTTGGCCACTTCCCTGTCCTCAGCCGTGGATCGGATGGCCAGGCCCAGCTTGGTTTTTATTAACAGGAGCCAGAGGGCGCCTAATATGATCAGGGCCATGCCAAAGGTGAGCAATTGCTGGTAGAAGATCTTGACATCAGAAATCTTGAAGTATCCCCCAACCAGGGAAGGCACGCTCAGAAAGTCCCCGGTAAAGAGGATAAGCATAATCTCCTGTAGCGCTACGGCCAGAGCGATGGTCCCGATGAGGACCGCCCCCTCGTGCTCACGAATAGGGTCTATGAAGAGCTTGTAAGAAATGAGCCCCAACAGGGTGACCAACACGATGCCCCCCACCATGCCCCAGACCGGATGGAAACCCAGTTTGTGCGTCCCAAAATAGATGCAATAGGCGGCCACCATGTAAAAGGCCGTGTGGGCAATGTTGACGATACGGGCCACGCCAAAGATGAGCGAAAACCCAATGGCTAGGAGGGCATATATACTCCCGCTAATCAGACCGCTGGTAATGATATCCAGTATCATATGGCCTCAGAGATGGTTCGTTCCCGGCCCTCCCCCCTCCAGACTGTGTCGCAGTCTCTTTTCGCCATTGCGAGCCCTTCGAGTGCCTCAGGGTAAACTCCCTGAAGGGAGCGCGGCAATCTCCTTGTTTTCAACGCCTTATGAGATTGCTTCGGTCCTCCCGCCTTCGCGGGAGTCCCTCGCAATGACGTTATCACACAGCCTCCTCGGTGAGGAGAGGCGGGAAAGATGCAAAGGATAGGTTACTTCTTATAGGCTTCGACGACCCACGGCGGTATCTTGTAAGGAACGATGCCCTTGTAAGTGACCTCGGGGCCATCAGGGGTCGGCTTCCACTTATAGGGCCACACGCCCACGAGCTTCCCATCCTGCCATTGGACACCCAGACTGGTTAGAAAACCTGGCCCCCATTTCAGATCATGAAGAGGACGGCCCTCAGCGTCTTTGATGTATGCTATCGTTCCCGAGGCCACCTTGTACGGCTCGCGATTCTCCATCAACACCACAAGCTTATCCGCATTGAGTGTCCCGGCCTTTTCGATGACCGGGACCAGGGTAGAGACTATAGCGTCATAGGTGGCAACGGTGTAAGTGGGCACCTCACCGAACCTCTGGATGTATTGATCAATAAAAGGCTTGGTGAGTTCATTGTATTCCACATCCCGGGCATAGGTGTTCATGGTCATCACATAGTTGCCCATCTGCTGGGTAGCCTCCCAAAAACCATCCTTCTGGGCCTCCACGTTGATCCCCACCTGCACCGCGGGGACCTTGAGCTCCCCAGCCTGCCTGGCAAAGGCAATCCCCACCGATGAGGAAAAGGTGGTGAAGATCATGTGCGCCCCCGAACGCTGGATCGCGGAGAGCTCGGCCGTCAGGTCCGTGGCCACCGCGGAGGGTCTCCAGATGCCGACCACCTCCATGCCCATTTTGGGGATAAACCCCTGGGCCGCCTTGATCATGGGGTCCACCCACATGGCCTTCTCAGCCGCGATGGCCACCTTTACCTGGGGGATGCCCAGGTATTTTTTCAAGATTCCGCCCACGGTCGCCATCTGGATGAAACAGGTCTTGACCAGGAACCTGGAGTTGAAAGGCGTTCCCCGAAAGAAGTATTTATATCTCTTGTAGTCCTTGGCCACCCTTTCGCACAGTTCCGGGTGGGCAGCACCGCACCCAATGAAGATCTTCTTGTAGTCCATGGCAATGTCTTGCATGGCCAGAACCGCTTCTGTTCTAAAGCCGCCCACAATGAAATCTACCTTGTGGCGAGTGAGGAGCAGCTCCATGGCATTGGTGGCATCCGTCACGTTCAAGAATTCATTAGAATCGGCCTTGACCAGCTCAATTTTCATTTTTTTCTTGCCAACTTTGACGCCTCCTTTGGCATTGATCTCCTCCATGGCCATGGTGGCTCCATTCCAATGTCCTTTGCCTTGCATAAAGTTCATGGGTCCAATCACGCCGATTTTGATGGTCTGGGCCCCCCAAGCGGAAAAACTCATGCTCACCACAAAGCAGAGGGCAAGCAAAACGCTCAATAAAAGATTACGCCTTTTCATGATATCCCCCTTTCACTTTAAGATTGACTGCTTGTTGGCAATCCACCGAGAGATGCGTCAGGTCTTGAAGACTTCCCGCACTGGGGAAGCATCTCTCTCATCACATTTGAATTTTCCACATGCCAATGAAAATCGGTCGGCAGAAATCTGGTTTAATCGTCTGCTGATAATTTGTGTGATTCGAAAAAATGGTGTTCCGGATAGAGTGTTTTTCTCGGATGGTGGGAGAGAAATTTCCTTTGAAGACGTGCGTGCCCTGGGCATTTTGCCTGATCTTCAAAACAGGTCTCCTCAAATGACCAAAGGAAGGTGAAATAATGCGACTAGGCGTCCATTTGTTTGGCGATTGAACCTTTATCTCATGGAAGTGATGGCTTTTTCCCTCAATCCATGAAATGTTGAAAGACCTCCAAGCCATAGGCCATGCGCCTTTGTTTGTTTTCGGATGGATTGTGGCATTTTAGTATAAGATCACAGAGAAAATGTCAAGCCGGGATTTGCGGACCCTTAGCAGAACAGAAATCCCACTTGACGCTCCTTGAGAAACCATACTAAATTTAAATTCTCTTTTCTATAGAGCATACTTTATCCACGGTGACTCTCATCCCACACTTCAGAAAGGCAGGTTCAAGTATGGGTAATTCAATTGTGGCCATCGTCCGTTATGCACACCCTTTGGAATCAGTCCGCAGGGCCGTAGAACTCTGCCATGGCCTGGACCGCGTGTCCCCCCATTCAAAGGTCTTTATCAAGCCCAACATCGCCTACTGGACAAGGGCCGCACGCATACCCAAGTGGGGGGTGATTACCACCTCTCGCGTGGTGGAAGATATGGTGGTGCTTCTCAAAGAACGTGGTGTGGATGATATCACCATTGGGGAAGGCACGGTCACCATGGATCCGAAGGATAGGGAGACGCCTGCCCATGCCTTTGAAACCCTGGGGTACCATCTCTTGAAAGAACGCTATGGAATCAAGTCCCTCAACACCTTTGAGCGACCCTTTAGAAGGGTGGACCTGGGCAAAAAAGTGGTGCTGAACTTCAACGTGGATATCCTGGAGAGCGACTTTGTGGTGAACCTGCCCGTGCTCAAGACCCATAACCAGACCATGGTCACCCTCGGGATCAAGAACCTGAAGGGTATGATCGATATCCCTTCCCGAAAAAGGTGCCACAGTGCTGACCCGAAAAAGGACCTCAATTACATGGTGGCCAGGCTGGCCAACAAGATGCCCCCCATGTTCACTCACCTGGACGGCATTTATACGAACGAACGGGGGCCCGCCTTCGACGGCCGCATCAGACGGAGCAACCTCCTCGTGGCCTCAACAGATGTGCTCTCGGTGGACTTGGTGGGGGCCAAAGTGCTTGGTTATGAGCCTTCTGGGGTCCCGCATTTGGTCCACGCGGCTCAGGACAGGGAGAGGCCCATGGATCTGTCCGACGTGGACGTGGTAGGCGAGAGGATCGAGGATGTGGCCTCCTTTCACGAATATGATTATCCCTATGTGGACAATGATACCCTTCGACGTTCACTGGCAAAGAGGGGGATCAAGGGGATTACCACCCCCAAATTCGACCTGAGCATGTGCACGTACTGCGCAGGCCTCAACGGGGTGATGCTCTTCGCCATTGCCCAGGCCTGGAAGGGGGAGCCCTTTGACAATGTGGAGATTCTCACGGGAAAGGT
>CP070840.1:155427-159722 GCA_020342025.1 Deltaproteobacteria bacterium | reverse complement strand
GCCCCAATTCAGACATACGAAGGATATGGGTCTTGGCCTTGTCTTTGCTCAGGGCCTCTTTCAACGCCATGAAGACCCGATCCCGATTGGTTTTTTTTTCCATATCAATGAAATCAATCACAATCAGACCGCCTATGTTTCTTAGACGAAGCTGGTAGGCAATCTCTTTTAATGCCTCCAGGTTGGTCTTTAAAATGGTCTCCTCCAGGTTCCTTTTGCCCACATAGCTTCCCGTGTTCACATCTATGGCTGTCAAGGCCTCGGTCAGTTCAATGACGATGTAACCCCCTGATTTGAGCCATATCTTTTTCTCCAAGGCCCGGGAGATCTCCATTTCTATCCCGTATGTATCAAAAATGGGGTCAATTCCATCATAGAGTTCAACGGAATATTTTAGTCTGGGTGCGAATGTCTCAATGAACTCCATGATGTTTTTGTATTCTTCCTCAGAGTCAATAATGAGTCGATCCACCTCACGGGTGAATAGATCACGCACCGATCTCAACGAGATGTTTAAATCCTTATACAGGAGGCTAGGACTCGGTTGTTTTCCCATCCTTTCCTGGATATTGGCCCATAATTTCACAAGGAAATCCATGTCAGATTTGAGTTTGTTGCCGTCCGCCCCCTCGCTGACCGTCCTTACGATAAAGCCAAGTTCATTGGGCCGGATATCCTGGACGATCCGCCTGAGTCTTTCCCTTTCTTCCAAATCCTCTATGCGTCTGGAGATTCCGATATGGTCAACGGTAGGCATGAGGACGAGATGCCTTCCGGGCAGAGAAATATGGGAGGTAAGGCGCGCCCCCTTTGTTCCAATGGGTTCCTTGGATACCTGCACCATAATATCCTGCCCCTCGTGGAGCAGATCCTCTATGTTGAAAGAGATCCCCAGAAGGGGGTCAGGCCTCATCTCTTCAAGACCAAGGGGCAAAGGATCTTCGTTGTTCGCGCTGTTCTGGAGCATCATCTGCTCCAGCTCCATAAAATCCTTATGCACGTCTGAAACATAGAGAAAGGCGGTCCGCTCCAGTCCGATGTCAACGAATGCGGCCTGCATCCCCGGGAGGACCCTGACCACCCTCCCACGGTAGATATCCCCCATGAGTTCCTGCCCCGTTTTTCTCTCAATATGGAGCTCAATGACTTGCCCGTTCTCCACAAGCGCCACTCTGGTTTCATGGGGCCTTGTATTGATAATGAGTTCGTTAGCCATAATAAAAGTGCCTAAAATGAACTAAAGTGCCTAAAGTTACTTTCTGCTAGAGGTCCCAATGGGTGGGCGAAGCGTAAGTTTCCCCTGCTGGATTGCCCAAAGAATCTCCAATTTTAGATTATTTTAGGCATTTTAGAGGGTTTAGTCACTTGAAATATTAACCAAAAACCTGCTTGGTCTTCAAAATCCTTATTTTTAAGGCCTCATCCTCGCTTAGAAAAAATACCCCCTTGATAATATCTGCTGGCTTCAATTGGGGTCCAGAGTTATGGGAGATCACCAAATTAAGGCCATTAGGCGGGATGAAGCCTAGGGATTTGACTATGGATCTGGCATTGATGACCTGTTCCTTCCCTTTACGCGTTTTGGTTATAGGGAAGTATTTCGACTGCAAGAACCTCTTTAAATCTGTCTCTTCTATTTGCACCCCGTTCAAGGTGACGTGGAAATGACTCTCCTCTATACGGGAGCTCTTGTTTTGATTGGTAATATCTTCCAAATGAATAACCCTGATTCCGCTGGGAAGCTGTCGGCTTATTTCTTCTCTGACGGAAGAAATGGGCATGGTCACGTACAATCCAAAATCGACGGTTTCATGAATACTTTCGGTCCCCACCGGCAGGGCAGAAGCAAAAGAGACCTTGGGCAGGGGATGAAAACCTTTAGAATAAACGAGATTCAGGCCCGCCCTTTTAAAGGCCCTGATAAAGAGACGGAGCAATTCGAGATGACTGAGGTATCTGGCATGCTCGGTCTTTGAAAAGGTCATTCTGTATTTCTTGGCCTCACGAGGGCTGGGGTTGGATAAGCGCTCTTCCGCTCTGAGTTGCGGCGCCCAATCTTTAAAGAGAATGGGATGGATTTTCTCGTGGTCACATACACCGCACTCTAAGCAATTTTCCCGACAATCGGGCGTGATTTTTCCCTGAAAGGCCTTTTCCCATTCCCTCTTGAGATAACTTTTCTTGACGCCTGATTTTATGTGATCCCAGGGTAAAATTTCTTTTGTAGATCTTGAGCGGTAGAGGTAAAATTCAGGGTTTAAGCCTGTCCTCCTGAAGGCCTCCTTCCATAAATCCATACGAAAATGCTCTCTCCATGCATCAAATCTGGCACCCAGCCGCCAGGCCTCCATGAGTGCCTCAGTCAATCTGCGGTCACCCCGAGCAAATATACCCTCGAGCCAACTCAGTTCTGGCTGGTTCCATTTTACCCGCACAAGTTTCCCCCTCAGGGCGTTTTGGATGAATTGCAGGCGTCTCTGGCTTTCCTCAAAGGGCAGTTGGGGTAACCAGACAAAAGGGGTATGGGATTTGGGAACAAAGGTGGCTACGCTCACGTTGAGTTTGGCCTTTTTCCTTTTGCCTCTTGCAAAGCGGGTTACTGCCTCTGCCAGGTGAATGATGGCCTCCAGGTCCGCCTGCTCCTCAGTGGGAAGACCGATCATGAAATAGAGTTTGATCAGATTCCACCCAGCCCCGTAGACTTCCTGTGCCATGTTCAAAATGTCCGCATTGGTCAATGGCTTGTTAATGACCTGTCTCAACCTGTCGCTACCCGCCTCCGGGGCGAGCGTAAAACCCGTTTTCCTGACCCTCTTAATCTGGTCGAACCATCCTGGATCCAAACTGTCAACCCGAAGGGAGGGAAGGCTGATTGCGACTTTCTTCTCTGACTGTCGATCCATGAGTTCCTTTAGAAGTTGACCAATTGAGCCATAGTCCCCTGAGCTCAGGGAGAGCAATGAAAGTTCCTCAAAGCCGGTATGTCTTAGCGCTTCTGCCACGTTCTTAATAACCAATTCGGGATTCTGCTCTCTCGTGGGGCGATATATCATGCCGGCCTGGCAGAAGCGACATCCCCTGGTGCAGCCACGAGAGATTTCTATGGCCAGTCGATCGTGGACCAGTTCGGTGAAAGGGACCACCTGGCGGCATGGGAAGGAATACTGGTTCATATCGGGGACTATGGCTTTCTCCACTTTCCCGTAATTCTCTCTCAACGGTTCAATGTAGCGAATGGTCCCATCAGTCTCATAGTGCGATTTGAAAAAAGAGGGCACGTACACCCCCTTGATGCTTGCCAGCTCATGCAAGAGGTCTTTTTTACTTTTTATTTGTTTTCGTTTTGCTTCCCTGACCTTATGGCATATTTCCAAGGTTACCTCTTCTCCGTCGCCGACCACAATGGCATCGAACAAGGCCGCCACAGGTTCAGGGTTGAAGCATGCTGGCCCTCCCGCTATGATGAGTGGGAATACGGGAGCCCTTTGCTCTGACAGGAAAGGAATATTGCAGAGATGGAGCATACTGAGGACATTGGTGAAGCAGAGTTCATGTTGCAGGCTGAAGCCTAATATGTCGAAGTCTGAGAGCGGTTTGCCGGATTCCAGCGAATGCAAAGATTTACCCCTCTCCCTCAATTCTTTTTCCAGATCCACCCACGGGGAAAAAACCCTTTCAGCGGCGAGCCAGTCGTGGCTATTTAAGATACGATAAAGGATCTTCAGTCCCAAGTGTGACATCCCCACCTCGTACACATCGGGAAAGGCGAGTAGGATGGAGACCTCCGTGGCGGCCGGATCTTTCCTGATGGCGTTGATCTCATTTCCCAGGTAACGACTAGGCCGTCTGATATGTGAAAACCATACTTCATCTAGTATGGACATGGGGCTATCCTCAAAATAATGAATAGAGTTCAGATCTTAACATAGCAGACTCAAAAAACACAACGAGGTTAAGAAATAAACATGCCCCTGTCTAGTGCGCTGTACCATAAATTTTAATACTAGAAGATCGTGTCTTCCTATCCACTGAGGGAGGGCCCATTACTTCAAGAAGATATCTAAGCTGTTCAGGGGAAGTGGCCTAATCTTAGAGGGTTTAAAAGGACTCTGTCTAGGTCGCGATGATACATTCTGCCGGGGGTTTGTGGGCGTACCCGCCTGCCTCGCCTGAGCCCGCCCGGCAATCGCCTGACGGGAAGCAGCGTCTCTTTCGTACCAGGCCTGCAAAGGGGAAGGGCTAATCGGCGAGAGCGATGGCGGGCAGGAACCCTCTAAGATCAGATCACGGCGATG
>CP070840.1:149963-155327 GCA_020342025.1 Deltaproteobacteria bacterium | reverse complement strand
TTGATTCTCGCGAGCATAAGATGAACCACATTTTCCACGGCATCGTGATCCGAAGCGGAAATAAATATTTTTTGCCCGCGGATCATGTAGTAACCCTTATTGGTGGGCTCTGCCACGGTCGTGATGTCTCCCACAGAGCTTCCCGCCTGGGGTTCTGTCAGCGCCATGGTGCCCTGCCATTCACCTGAAAACATTTTGGGAATGTATGTCTCCTTTAGCTCGTCTGTACCGAAGACCTCAATGAGGTGGGCAGCACCGTCTGTGAGGAGGGGATAGACCATGGTAGAATAGTTGGCTGCCGCAAAAATGAAACGGCACGCAAAGGCGATCATAAGGGGCAGCTGTTGGCCTCCCATCTCTATGGGAGCGTTTGAGCCTATCCATCCGCCTTCGCCGCATTCTTTTAGAAAGGTCTTCACAGACGGATGAACATTTACCTGCCCGTCCACATATTGGGGCGGGTTCTTATCCATTTCCTGGAGATTGGGTCTTAAAATGTCCTTCCCCATCTTCAACGCCGTTTCAACAACCATATCAAAGATGTCCCTATTGTGTTCTTGGTAATAGGGATACTGGGTCAACGATGTGGCATCAAAAACTTCATAGAGTAAGAACTTTAAATTCCTCTCACTGACAAATTTTTCTGCCATTGCGTTTTTCTCCTCAAAACCTTTGAACCTTTTAAAGAGGTATGTTCCCGTGTTTCCTGTATGGTCGGGGTGGTTCCGCCTTATTCTCTAGAATCCTTAACGCGGATATGATTCTCTTTCGTGTGTCCTTTGGGTGAATCACCGCGTCGATGACCGATCGAGAAGCAGAATGGTAAGGTGTAAGATAGAGATCCTGGTATTCCTTTACCTTCTTGTGGAGAAAGGCTTTCGGATCTTCGGCTGCGGCCAATTCTCTCCTGTACAGTATCTTGACAGAAGGTTCGGCGCCCACCATTTGCATTTCAGCAGATGGCCAGGCGAATACCTGGTCAAAACCGATCTGGTGGACACCCATGGCAGGAATGGCTCCCCCGTACATCTTCCTGAGAATTAAAGAGATCTTCGGAACCGTCGCCTCTGTCCACGCATAGAGCATTTTTGCACCGTGTCGAATAATACCGTTGTGTTCCTGGCGAACGCCGGGGAGAAAGCCGGGCACATCCACCATGGTGATCAAGGGGATATTGAAGACATCACAGGTGCGGATGAATCGTGCCCCCTTATCTGAGGCGTCAATATCTAGACACCCACCGAGGAATCGCGGGTTGTTGCACACGAATCCGACCCCCCGGCCTGCCAAGCGGGCAAAGCCGACCACCAAATTTTGCGCAAATCTGGGATGAATCTCAAAAAACTGACCATCATCTACCACAGCCTGGATGACCTGTCGCATATCATAGACCTTGTGCATCTGGATGGGGACCATATCAATCAGTTCAGGTGTTTCTCTGTCCACAGGATCGGTGCATTCCTTGCTGGCAGGCCTTTCAAGATTATTTTGGGGGAGATATTCAAGGAGGCGTTTGATGGTATCCAGACACTCTTTGTCGTCGTTGGCGGTCAAGTGGGCCACACCTGACTTGGTGCTATGGACCTTTGCCCCACCAAGCGCTTCGAAAGAGACTTCCTCTCTTGTCACTTCCTTAATGACTGCGGGTCCCGTGATAAAGGCATGCGAGGTCTTTTCCACCTGAATGAAGAAATCGCACAGGGCCGCCGAATAGACAGCACCCCCTGTGCATGCGCCCATAATGGCAGCAACCTGGGGTATGATCCCCGAGTTCAGGGAATTTTGATAGAACATGCCGGTGATGCCGTATACATTATCCATGCCTTCATGGATTCGGGCCCCTGCAGAGTCGTTCAGGCAAATCACAGGAACCATGTACTCCCGGGCAAGTCTCAGAATATAGTGAATTTTGGCCCCATGGGTTTTGCCGGTAGACCCACCAAGGACGGTGGCGTCCTCCGAGTAAATAAAAACCTTTCGCCCGTTTATGGTGCCATGCCCCGTGATAACCCCATCACCAAGGAATTTCTTCTTGTCCATGCCGAAATCCTGGCACTGATGCTCGGCCAGCATGTTCATTTCCACAAAGCTCCCTGGATCCATGATATGGTCGATCCGTTCCCGGGCCGTCATCTTCCCCATTTTTCGCTGCTTTTCCAGGCGTTCTTCTCCGCCGCCTCGCAGCGCTTCAGACTCTTTTTCCCGAAGCTGGGCCAGCTCTCTTTCCCAGGTCTTTTCATCAGGCATGGCTCTTTCGCTCCTTTCTTCCGGCGTTAAAGTCTTGATATGAACCTTTTCAGCCTATGGCCCTGTTCAAGTCAGCCTTCTGTTTTCTGAATAAGCTCGATCAAGACGCCAAAGGTGCTCTTGGGGTGGATAAAAGCGACCAGATCCTTGTGCGCGTTCAGATAGGGCTTTTCATTGATCAGTTTTATCCCATTCCCCTTTAGACGGTCCAGTTCCTTCTGAATATCATCCACTTCAAAGGAGATGTGGTGAATCCCTTGCCCCCTCTTTTCGACAAACTTGGCGATCTGGCCATCTGGCTCTGTGGACTGAAGCAGCTCCAGATGGGTACCTCTCATAGGGATAAAAGAGAAGATGAGCTCCCCAAAATTCTCCCTTCCTGAAGTGGAAAGGCCAAAATTTTCGCTGAAAAAGGTTCTGGCCTCCTCCAGGTTATCCACGGCTAGACCGATATGGCTCACTTTCTTGATCATCTCCGATCCCTCCGAATCCTTTCTAAAACAGGGCCGCCAGCTTCCCCCAGAGGCGCGAACTTGCAGTGTAGGCTGGCCCTGACAGTTTTGGGTGGCGAATTAAATCACCTGTTAAGTGCTTGATTGAATTAAATATTGAATTATATTCTAAAACATGCGATGTCAAGAGAAAAATCGAAACCCCAAGGATAGCCAAACGTCTACGGGATAATAACACATTTGTATCAATAAGTTAAGCCATTTTTTAGCCTTTATTTGCCGTCCTATTTTTTCCTTGACACGCGTCAGAGTTTGAATTAAATATTGAATTAAATTTTAAACATAGGAATTCAGGATGAATAAGAACCCAGATGCCACAGCAAGGAGAGCCCTCGCTGAAACGGAGCATAAACAGAGACCCCATACCTTGATCGAGGAAGCCTATCGAAAAATCAAGCAAATGCTTCTTGAGCAGAAATTTGCCCCTGGGCAGCGGTTGGTGAACAGCGATCTGGCTGAGATATTGAGCATGTCCCGGACACCGATCATCAACGCCCTGAACCGACTCGTCCAGGACGGGTTTATCGGTTTTGAGGGTTTTCGTGGATTCTACGTGAGACCCATTGATGCTCAAGAGGTGTGGGATGCCTTTGGCGTTCGTGAAGCGCTGGAGGTCTATGCCGTGGAGCAGGCCATCAAACTGAGCGATACCCGTGACATGGTGGACCTGGAGGAGAAGCTCAGGATTCATGCGGAGTACAAGCCCCATTATTATACCCGCAGGAAGTTCATACTGGATTCTGAATTTCACCTTCAAATCGCGGCCATGGCCAAGAATCAAATCCTCAGATGGCTGCTGCAGCGGAACTTTGAACATATCTTCCTGCGCGCAAGATTGGATAATTACGATCCCCGCCGAATGGACTCCTCTGCACGCGAGCATCATGACCTCGTGGGGAGGATGAAGAGAAAGGACATCTTGGGAAGCATCGAACGCGTCCGAGGCCATATTCAGAAGGCGAGGGATGAGGTGGTCAGATGTCTATCCACCGAAGAGCTTGAAGAAGCAGAAACTGGCGAGGTCTAGGCCATGAAGAAGACAAGAGAGAACATGGATCAATGGGAAAACAGAACGCTCAGGAAAGTCTTGGAACGTTCGCCCGAAAGGGTGGAGGTTTTCAGGACTGAGAGCGGCATTCCGGTTAAAAGGCTTTACACCCCTTTGGACGTGGAAGCCATGGACTATGATGCCGATCTGGGCTACCCCGGACAGTACCCCTTCACCCGAGGCGTGTATCCCACCATGTACCGAGGGCGGCTGTGGACCATGAGAAATTATGCGGGATTCGGCACTGCTGAGGACACCAACAAACGCTATCGCTACCTCCTGGAGCAGGGCATGCCGGGTTTGTCCATGGCCTTTGATCTCCCAACGCAGTTGGGCTACGACTCGGATGATCCGCTGGCCGAAGGCGCTGTAGGCAGGGTGGGGGTGGCGGTGGATACATTAGCCGACATGGAAATCATCTTCCAGAGTATCCCCCTGGATAAGGTATCCACCTCCATGACGATTAACGCACCCGCCACCATTCTGCTCGCCATGTATATTGCCGTTGGAGAGAAGCAGGGGGTGTCCCAAGAGACGCTCATGGGAACCACGCAAAACGACATTTTGAAAGAGTTCATAGCGAGGGGAACCTATATTTTCCCACCCGAACCTAGCATTAAGCTCGTTTTGGATGTGGTGGAATATTGCGCTGAGCATGTCCCACGATGGAACACCTTGAACATTGCAGGATATCATTTCCGCGAAGCAGGGGCAGATGCCATACAGGAACTGGCATTCACCCTTGCAGACGCCATCACGTATATTGAGAAGGCCAGGGAAAGGGGCCTTGAAGTCGATGATTTCGCGCCACGCCTCTCCTACAGCCTCGGGTGCTACATGGATCTGTTTGAGGAAGTTGCAAAGTTTCGGGCTGCAAGAAGACTGTTTGCGAAAATCATGAAAGAACGATTTCAGGCCAAGAATCCAAAGAGCTATCTCTTTAGGATCTTTACCGGTTCCTGCGGCTCCACACTGGTGACACAGCAACCCATCAATAACATCGTCAGGGTGACGATGCATGCCCTGATGGGGATCCTTGGGGGCGATCAGGCGATTCACACAGCCTGCTGGGATGAGGGTTATGCCATTCCCACAGAGGATGCAGCGACAATTGCGCTCAGAACCCAGCAGATCCTGGCCCACGAATGCGGCCTGAGCAATACCATCGATCCTTTGGCAGGGTCCTATTATGTGGAGTCTCTGACCAATGGGATTGAGAAAAGGGCGATGGATTACCTGGAGAAGATAGATGAAATGGGCGGAATGCTCGGGGCCATTGACAACGGCTTTGTGTACAAGGAAATCCAGGAAAGCAGCGTGAAATTTCAAAGACGCGTTGACAGCGGAGAAAGGGTCATTGTTGGGCTCAACAAATATGTGATGCCAGAGGAAGAGGATCTAGCGGAGTCGGATATCTTCCAAGTGGATGCGGCTGTGGAAGATATGCAGAAAGAGAAGCTGGCCAGGGTCAAGGCCGAGAGAAACGATAAAGAGATCCGCAGGGGCTTGAAGGAACTGGAAAGGGCCATTGAAAAGGATGAAAACCTGATGCCTTAC
>CP070840.1:146092-149863 GCA_020342025.1 Deltaproteobacteria bacterium | reverse complement strand
GACGAAAAGAGTTGCTCAGTCATGTGTTACACCTCAGGAACCACGGGTAAGCCCAAGGGCGCCGTCGCCTCGCATAAAGCGAGAATCCTGGAATTTCTAGCCCATGTGCCTGAATTCAGGATTAATGAAGATGACATTCATTTGGTGGCAGCGCCCCTATGCCATTCAGGCGGCATGTTTCTTTCCCTGGGAAAGCTCTGCATCGGGGGCGCGTTGTGTATCATGAGGGAGTTTGACCCGGAAGAGGCCTTAAGGCTGATTGATCAGAAAAAGGCCACGAATACATTTATGGTTCCCACCATGCTCAATTTCATCTTGGAGTTACCGGAAGGCAGGAGATCGAAATATGATGTCAGCTCAATGCGCGTTATTGACTGTGCCGGTGCCCCCTTGCCCACAAGGACAAAGGAGGGGGTTGTGGATTTTTTTCACGAGGCAGGTCTGTATGAGCATTATGGCTCTACGGAGTGCGGCGTCGTTACCCTTCTAAAGCCCGCTGATCAACTCAAAAAAATAAGGTCCGCAGGAAAACCCCTGTTCGGCGTGAAACTGAAACTGGTTAATGAAAGAAAAGAGGAGGTTTCGGGCGATGAGGTGGGAGAGATTTTGATAAAGAGCCCTTACAACATGGATGGTTATCATAATAAAGGGAAAGAGGGATTTGAAGGGGAGTGGTTCGCATCGGGCGACCTGGCCAAACGGGATGAAGCGGGTTATCTATACATCGTGGATAGAACCAGGGATATGATCATTTCAGGAGGCGAAAATATCTATCCTACGGAGATTGAAGACGTGCTCTATTCAAATCCTAAGGTCTTGGAAGCCGCTGTCATAGGCGTGCCCGACGAAAGGTGGGGCGAGTCGGTAACCGCGCTGATTGTTCTCAATGAGGGGCAGTCTTCAAATCAAGATGAAATCATCCACTACTGCAGAGAAAGATTGGCAGGCTATAAAATACCCAGATCTGTGAGCTTCGTCCCGTCGCTGCCAAAGAGCACGTCCGGTAAAATCCTGAAGAGGGCTATCCGCGAGGAATACTGGAAAGATAAGGAGATCAAAGTCTAAAATCTAGCTCCCCTGAAGCATTCAGACTTCAAGGCAAAAGAACACGGGGTATATGGGATGATTGATTTCAAGAGATGGGTTCAGGAGCAGAGGGAAGAGATCATAGAGACACGAAGAGCCCTGCACAGGATTCCCGAAGTGGGGTTTTGTGAAAAAAAGACCTCTGCCTTTGTTGCAGAACATTTGAATAAAATGGGACTCAGGGTCAAGACGGGGATCGCCAAAACGGGTGTGGTAGGATTGCTGGAAGGGGGAGACAAGGGCAAGACCTTGATGATCCGGGCGGACATGGATGCCCTTAAAGTGGAGGAAGAAACCGGGCTGCCTTTCGCTTCCACACACCCAGGGGTTATGCACGCCTGCGGGCATGACGCCCACATGGCCATGGCTTTGGCCGCAGCAAACATCCTCAGTAAAACCAAAGGGGCGTTGAAAGGCAACGTTAAATTCCTTTTCCAGCCCGCTGAAGAGGGCCCTGGCGGTGCAAAGCCCATGATCGAGGAAGGTGTGCTGGAAAATCCCCAGGTGGACTATGTGATTGGCTGCCATTTGCACGATGCCATGGAAGGGACGATTGGTGTAAAGGCCGGGCGCATCCTGGCTGCCAATGACCGCTTTGAACTAAAGATCATCGGGAAAGGCGGACATGGCGGAATGCCCCATCTTTGCCTTGACCCCATTGACGTGGGTGTGCAGGTGATAAACGCCCTCCAGAGGATTTGCAGCCGGCAGATCAATCCGTTGAGCCCCGTCGTGCTCACCGTGACAAGTTTTCACGCGGGCTCCAGCTTCAATGTCATCCCCGGGGAGGCCGAGATGTGGGGGACGACCCGAACCTTTGACCGGGCCATTTGGGATTCTTGGCAAGAGCGCATGGAAAGGATCATAAAAGGGATCTGTGAGGCCACGGGGGCCAGATATGAACTGAAATATACCCGGGGGTACCCGCCCACCGTAAACCATGAGGCCTTACTTGAGATCGTCCTTCGCTGCGCTGCAGAGGTGGTGGGGGAAGAAAACGTGTTTGAGCCGGAACCGATTATGGCCGGAGACGACGTGGCCTTTTTCTTGGAAAAGGTCCCGGGCTTTTTCTTTTTTCTGGGAGTGGGGCATGAAAACGCAGCCCCCCTGCATAACAGCCGGTTCGATTTCAATGAAGAGATGCTCCTGAACGGGGTGGAGACATACTTGCGTATCGCCTATGCGCTGCTGAAATAAGGCAATATACATTTCGTGGGATTGCCACATTTCAGGTTGTTCTTAACAAGGCTCTATTTAAATGGCTAATCACAGATAGAGGGTGAATCCATGGAATTTAGATTACTAAACTTTGTGGGGGGAAAGGGGGTACCCCGTGCGGGACTGCTTGTGGAAGAGAAAAGTGTAATGGATATGGCGTTGGCCCTTAAGGCCAGAAAAGCAGTGTTCGAAGGACTCCATCCCACCTCCACCCTGAGCGTGCTGGAAAACTGGGAAAATATATTGCCGGAGCTAAGGGATATGGCGAGCCATAGCAGTGGGTCTGCTTCTGCTGTCGCTGGTTTGTTATCCGAGATCCGCCTCGCGCCACCCATCCTGTATCCACCCAACATTTACTGTGCAGCAGCAAATTATGTGGATCACAGCAAAGAGATGGGGGACAAAAAACTGCCTGACAAGAGCGAAGGCCGACCCTACTTTTTCACCAAGTTACCCCGACAGACCGTCATCGGCCCTGAGGAATCCATCCGAATTCCTTACCCAGAGGCCAAAGTGGACTGGGAAGCCGAGATCGGCGTGGTTGTTGGTCGCCGCTGCCGACATATAAAAGCCTCAGAGGCCATGGCATACGTGGCCGGTTTCACCATCCTCAATGATGTGTCTGATCGTGCCAGGAACTTCAGAAACGACTGGTTTTTCAAGTTCGATTGGTTGGGGGGTAAGTCATTCGACAGCTCTGCACCGATGGGGCCCTGGATAACGCCTGTGGAGTTCATATCCGATCCCCACAACTTGACCATCCAGCTCTGGGTTAACGACGAACTCATGCAAAATGCCTCAAGTAATCAGATGTACTTTACCATACCGGAACAAATCGAGTATCTGAGCAGTTTGATCACCTTGCTGCCCGGGGACGTCATTGCCACAGGCACGCCATCTGGAGTGGGTCACGCCCGAGGGTTATATCTCAAACCGGGCGATACGGTGAAGATAACCATTGAGGGGCTCGGTACCATCAAGAATCCCGTGGTTGCCGGTTTCTAAGTTTTGAAAAGGAAGAAGGCTCAAAGGGTATTATTTTACTATATTATATATTCCTGTCTAACGGAGTGATGGCCTGTTCCTGAAAGACGATATCTCAAAAAAAATTCCACTGAGCATCGCCGTGGTCTGATCTTAGAGGGTTTACGCCCACAAACCCCTGGCAGAATGTATCATCCTGACCTATACAGAGTCCTTTTAAACCCTCTAAGATTAGACCACTTCCCCTGAACAGCTTAGATATCGTCTTGAAGGAATGGGGCATCGCTCAGTGAATGCGAAGACACAATCTTCTAGCATTGAAATTTATGGTACGGTGCACTGGTTACGAAAATCTCTTGAATTTCTGTTCTTTAAAAGTTAATTGAAGTTCTTTAGCAAAACCGTGTCTCTATAACAATTTCTAGAAAGGGGGGAAATCAATATGAAACGGTATGGGGACTTTATCGCTTCTGAAGAAGACCT
>CP070840.1:143121-145992 GCA_020342025.1 Deltaproteobacteria bacterium | reverse complement strand
GATATGGGAAAGGGAAGAAATGGGTGGCGTGCTGGAGAAACTTTACAGAATGAAGGCAGACGACAACTATGAACTCTATACATTGCTCTGCCATTATGATACAGAGATCCTGCTTTACATGATGGCCAGGGTGAACACGGAGAAGATCAAGCGCATGATCTCCAATTATTTCACAAAATTAAAGAGCACAAAGGTCATGCTAAAGGGTAAAGATTTGAAGGGCTTGGGCGTCAAGCCGGGGCCCATTTATAAGGAAATATTTGATAGCCTTTTAAAGGCCAGACTCAACAATTTGATCCGCACAAGAGATGAAGAGGCCCGCTTCGTAAAGAAGATGTTTGGAAGCCACACAGGAACGGCATAGAAGAGATCGTGGCGATTACGCCCTGCCCTACCCCTCAGATACGAGAAAAACATAATGATGAATGACAACGGACCCGTGACGGTCACTCCGGATTATGAAGTTAGGCTGGAAATTTTCCAGGGCCCCTTGGACCTCCTCCTGCATCTGATTCGAAAGAACGAGGTGGATATCTTTGATATCCCCATTGCAACGATTGCGGATCAATATCTGGAATACCTGGACATGATGAAGGCCTTGAACATAAACGTGGCGGGTGATTTCCTGGTCATGGCCTCGACGCTGCTTCATATTAAATCCAGATTGCTGCTCCCCCACTTGGAAGAGGATGAAGAGGAAGACCCCCGAGTGGAGATTACCCGGCCACTCTTGGAATATTTGCGTCTAAAAGAGATGGCGGGAGAACTATTAGAAAGGGAGCTATTGGACAGAGATGTCTTTGCCCGTCGGTTGTCCCCCGAATACACCGTTCAACTGGAAAGTGAAGAACCCCTCCTGGATGTCAATCTTTTCCAACTCATGGATGCTTTTAAGAGGATTCTTGACGAGAGGCTTCCGGGGGTTCCACTGAGGCTGGAATTTGAGAAATGGTCCCTCAAAGATAAGACATCCTATATCCTTGAACGCCTGAAAAATGAAGGATCCATCTACTTTCGAGACCTTTTCACTGAGGACAAGACAATCTCTGAATTCATTGTTACTTTTTTGGCCCTGTTGGAATTGGTCCATATGGGCATGATCAGAGTCTTCCAACCGGACCCAGGGAAGGATATACGATTGAAGGCCCTTTTCGAAGACAATGAGGACGACTGACCTGGCATAAAATTTTGGACTCATGGAGTACTGGAGTAATGGAGTAGTGGAGCATGGGAAGGAATAAGAATGAAAGTAAATAGTCCAATAATCCAATACTCCAACACGCCATTAAGCCATGTTCCAGTCCACCCCATTCGTCCATTTTTACGCCGGAGATAAGGCTTATGGCTAAATCACTGAAACTGATCGTAGAGGCAATGCTCTATGCTGCAGATAAACCGCTCAGCGCCAGAGAAATCCATGCCATCATTCCCGATGCCAAGTTACCCGACATAAAAAGTGCCCTTAAGGTTCTGCAGTATGAATATGAGGCCATGGGGCGCAGTTTTGCCCTCAGTGAGGTGGCAAATGGGTATCAGTTCAGGAGCCGTTCCGAGTATGGGCCCTATATTATGAGGATGCTCCAACGCTCACCAAACAGGCTATCCAAGGCATCTATGGAAACATTGGCCATCATTGCTTATAAGCAGCCCATTCTCCGTCAGGAGGTGGAAAGGTTCAGAGGGGTGGATGTGGGAGGTATCTTGAGGGCTTTACTTGAAAAGGACCTGGTAAGGATCATGGGCCGTAAAGATTTGCCCGGAAGGCCCCTCATCTATGGCACAACGAAAAAATTTCTAGAGGTATTTGGTCTTAAAGACCTTGAGTCCCTCCCAAAATTGAAGGAGTTCAAGGCCCTTGGCGGGCAAGATGAAACAGAATCCAACCAAGAGGAATTACCATTTCAAGATGAGTCCAGAGAGGATCTCCTCGAACAAGAATCTCCCTAAAGAAGAGCGGATTAACAGGATCATATCCCTGGCTGGCCTGGCGTCAAGACGAAAAGCGGACGAACTGATCAAGGCAGGACGCATTTGTATAAATGGACTTGTCATCAGGGAACCGGGGACCCGGGCGCTCTGGGGGATTGATAGCATCAAGGTGGATGGTCAAGAGATACCCGCACCCTTTGAGAGGGTCTATCTGATGCTCAACAAACCCTTTGGCTACATATGCGCCCTGAGCGATCCCGCGGGAAGGCCCATTGTGTCCGATCTGTTGAAAGATATCAAAGAGAGGGTCTACCCCGTTGGGCGCTTAGATTTTGACACCCTCGGATTATTACTCCTGACCAATGACGGCGAATGGGCCCATCGCCTCACCCACCCGCGCTATCATGTCCCCCGAACTTACAAGTTAACCCTGGAGGGCAGGATAACTGACGGGACCTTAGATCGCTTGAGAAAAGGCATCCAGCTTGAGGACGGACCCACAGGCCCTTGCAAGGCCACCCCCATACAGCGGGATGAACAGAAGAGTGTTATCCGGATGACCATTACCATGGGAAGATCCAGGATGCTCAGGCGCATGCTGGATGCAGTCGGATACAAGGTCATCCATCTCATTAGGACAGGGTTCGGGAGTCTTGAATTGGGTGAACTGAAAATGGGGGATTACCGACATCTTGAGCCTCATGAGATCCAGGCGATGAAAAGATTGGTGGGCATGGCTTGAGTTTTTTTGTTTACTCCCTCCCCTTTCTGTTGTATCTATGATACTTACTCTTTTAAACGCACCGACTAATCAACCGATTGACGATTAACGAGTAACTTATAACCGAAAAAACGGGCGGTTAACTCAGCGGGAGAGTGCCATCCTCACACGGTGGAAGTCAAGGGTTCAAATCCCTTACCGCCCACCATGCGAAATCAAAG
>CP070840.1:138965-143021 GCA_020342025.1 Deltaproteobacteria bacterium | reverse complement strand
CCAGGGGTGGAGAGGGATTTGGCCGATACGAGAGCTATGAGGACGTCTTTGGTGATCTCTTCGGTTTCGGCCGGGAGCCTGGTGGTTTTAGAGCTACCGGCGCCATGAGGGGGAGGAATATTGAACATGATATGGCTATTGATCTGGTCTCAGCCCTGAGAGGTTTTGAGACGGAACTCTCCATGCAGAAGTCGAAGACTTGCCCTGGATGTGAGGGAACAGGCACAGACCCGAAATCCGTTATAACAACGTGCTCCACGTGCAAGGGTTCGGGCCGCCTGAATGTGGCTGAAGGCCCTATCCAGTTCACTAAGCCGTGTCCGCAATGTGGAGGCCACGGAAAGACAGGAAAGACCTGTGTAGAGTGTGGCGGTAGCAGACAGGTCCTCGGAACAGAAAGGATTAGGGTGACCGTCCCTCAAGGTGTGAAAGAGGGCTCCAAGGTCCGGGTGGCAGGAAAAGGTGAACCAGGTCTCGATGGCGGTCCACCTGGAGATCTTTACCTGGTCATCCACATTAAACCCCACCCTTTTTTAAAGCGCGAAGGGGACAATCTGTATATGGAGGTTCCTGTCACTGTTCATGAAGCCATGGCCGGCGGAAACATCAATATTCCCACCATAGACGGCCAGGTCAACGTTAAGGTGCCCCCAAAGAGTCAGAGCGGGCAAACACTCAGGTTGAAAGCAAAGGGCGCTGTCAATCCCAAGACAAAGAAAAGGGGCGACCTCATGGTGAAACTGGTGGTCAAGGTTCCCCAGACAGAGGACAAGGATATTTTGGAAGCGGTTGGAAAGATGGACAGGTTTTACAAGGAGGATTTGAGAAAGGGTATTCGGTTGTAAGGCAAGTCGAAATGGGTTCTATGAAGACCCTCGCCTGAATGTTTCCTGGATCTCCTTTGCAAGGTCTTCCAGGATGGCATCAAACTGCCGTCTCATCTCGAGCATGTTTTGTCTCATCCGAAGGATGACCTCAACCCCTGCCAAATTGACGCCCATATCCTCCACGAGAGCTTTTGCGAGACGCAACCGTTCCAGGTCACCGGACGTGAACACTTTTTTGGGCGGCTCCTCACGGCAAACAGGACAGATAACTTCCTCTTCCTCCAGCTCTAGAAGGAAGCCTTCTTCGATCTCCAAGAGCTCCACCACTTCAGTGATTGTCCAGAATTCTTTGGCCATAGGCTTTCTACACCTTAGGAAAGGAGGCGCAATTACCCAAACACTCGGCTTAGAAATCCTTTGGTGAACTGCGCCTGTCCTTTCGAGAGGAGGTCCAGTTCTCCGTGATCCAGCCAGATACCCTTACATTCTTTACATATGTCTATCATCACGTTCTGATAATTGATCTCTTCTAAATCCGCACCACATTTGGGACATTTCATCCAGTGGGCGTCCTTGCGTTTCTGCCTAGCCTCTTCCTCGCGTTGCTTATCCAGGCCCGTACGCATTTTTTCAATCTTTTCCGCATCCAACCTGAGAAAATATTCATCTTCTCTATCAGAAGGTTCATAAGGTGCCATGGCTCCCCTCCTCCCACATTCAAGAAATCTGTTTTTTCGTGCACATTACAGGAAAATATGCTCCTTAGTCAACCGTACTTGTCCCTTTACCTTTGAGGAAATGCCTTCGAGTAAAATTTTTGAACATATTCTTTGACCATCCGTCGGGCAGAAAACTTTGCCGCGTTACTTTTTATGGACTCCTTCATGACCTTTACCCAGTCGTGAGGGACACCATCCTCCGAGATTTTATAGTACAGGGGAAGAATCTCCTGTTCCAGGATCCGGTAAATGGCTTCGGCGTCCGCCTGATCGCGGTTTTCGCCAAGTTCCTCTTCACCAAAGGCCCAACCATTTCTGCCGTTGAAGCCTTCAATCCACCACCCGTCCGCTATGCTCAAGTTGGGCACGCCGTTCAGTGCTGCCTTCATGCCACTTGTTCCGCTAGCCTCCATGGGAGGAATGGGATTGTTCAGCCAGATATCTACGCCGTGTACCAAATACTGTGCCAGTTGTTCGCCATAGTCCTCCACAAAGGCGATCCGACCTCCCATTTCAGGATCACGCGCTGCGTTAAAAATCCTCTGGAGTATCCGTTTCCCCGGGTCATCTGCGGGATGGGCCTTGCCGGCAAAAACAATCTGAACGGGTCTCCACCGGTCATTCAGGAGCCTCTTTAACTTCTCCATATCGCGGAACACGAGCTCTGCCCTCTTGTAGGTGGCGAATCGGCGTGCAAAACCGATGGTCAATATGGAGGGGTCCAGCATGGCTCCTCCTGACACCACGATCGAGGGGCTGACTCTGTCCTCTGTCCAGCGTTGACGCGCCCGATATCGTATGGCATCGATCAATTTGATCTTCAGCCAGTAATGGGTCTTCCACAACTCTTCGTCTGGGATTTCTTCAATGAACTCCCAGACGACAGGGTTATCATGGTCTTCCAGCCAGTCGGGACCCAGATATGTGTTGAAGAGCAGTTCCATCTTGGGTTCTGTCCATGTGGGGACATGCACCCCATTGGTCACATGATCTATGGGTATTTTGTCTTCTGGTAAGTCCGGCCAAAGGCTTTGCCACATCCTACGGGTCACTTCCCCATGCCTCTTGCTGACGCCGTTGCAATATCCTGACATCCTGAGGGCGAAGGCCGTCATATTGAAGCCTGCTTGAGGCGCATTGGGATGGATTCCCAGTTGCAGAAAGGCGTCGCGTTCCAATCCCAGGGAGGGCCAGTAGGAGTGAAAGTATTTCTCCATCAATGGGAATGGGAATACGTCATGACCAGCAGAAACAGGGGTGTGGGTCGTGAAGATACTCGTTCCCCTTACCTTTTCACTAGCCTCATCATAACTCATCCCCTCCTGGATGCGATCCCTGATCCTTTCCAGCAAGGCAAAGGCGGGATGCCCCTCATTCAGATGAATCACAGAATGTTTTATTCCCAGCTTTTCCAGAACCTCTGATCCCCCTATTCCCAGGAGAATTTCCTGACGCAACCGCTGCTCCATGTCTCCGGTGTAAAGCCGGGCTGAGATGCCACGATTCCAGGGATCATTCAGATCGATATCCGTGTCCATCAGATAAAGGGGGACACGGCCCACATCAACCTTCCACACGGCCACGTATATTGGAGGTTCTGTGAGCGGGACCTTGACCACCAACTGGCTCCCCTCCCCGTTTAAAACTCGGGAGATGGAGGCCGCCTCTCGCTCAAGGATTTCATCTCTACTCTCCTGCCAGCCGTCCTCTCTGATGACCTGATGGATATATCCCTCTGGATACATAAATCCTATGGCCACGAGAGGAATCCCCAAGTCGCTACATTCTTTAATGTAGTCACCAGCCAGAAAGCCTAACCCACCGGCATAGAAAGGGAGTGAGCGATGCAATCCATATTCTGCAGAAAAGTAGGCAACGGGTCCAGAATACTCTCTGGTGGTATCCAAGATCTCACACCCTTTTTTCCCCATCTCTTTTCGGAACCTGGAAAGGACCACGTCATAGTGACGTAAATAATCAGGGTCGTTGGCTGCAGATTCTAAATCCTCTTTCGGAAGCATCTTAAGCATCTTGTCGGGGTTGTGCCCGCTCTCCTTCCATGCCTGCCGGTTCAGCATCTTGAACAGCATCCGCGCTGCGGGATGCCAGCTCCACCAGAGGTTTTCAGCGATCTCCCCAAGACCCATAAGACGCTGGGGAAGGTTAGGAAACAGATTCCGAATTATATCTGTCATTGAAAATCCTTTTCACCTGTTATATCTGCCAATAACGTAACTCCGTATTTTTCCCGGTTGTCCGCTAAGCAGTACGATCAAGCTTGTACAGTATAATGACCAAAATGATTGAACCGATAAGCATCCAAGTGGGCCCAAATAACCATAGTGTGAGTGGTATAGCAAGATAATATCCACGCATGCCCATTGTATAGTGGTTGCTCCCATGGTTGACTATTTTTGCAACCGCATCATAGGTGACGATGGGGTCATGCGAAGGAGGAACGTTAATGGCAAAGCTCGCATGGTTATAGTAGCGAATGGAAAGCGTAAAAT
>CP070840.1:129761-138865 GCA_020342025.1 Deltaproteobacteria bacterium | reverse complement strand
CATCTTATACCGATGGAGCGGCCTGAAGCCCTGGCAGAGGCACTTCTAGATTTTGCAAGGGAGTTATGATGGGTCTGTGGCACAATTATGCATCCGTGGCGTATCTGGCGGTATTTTTGGGCGTAACCGGCCATGCCTCCAGCGAGTTCGTGTCGGTACTCTCTGGTGTGGCAGGTCCCGAACTGTCCGTCTGGCGCTTTCTCATAGGAGGCGCAGGACTCGTCCTTCTATCCCTCATCTTTTCATCAAGCCGAGACCTGATTGAACCTTTCAAGACCCATACTGGCAGACTGTTGTTACTTTCCGTAGTGGGTATTACCTTTGGTTACCTCCTTTTCCACTGGTCTCTTGATTTTGCCACGGTCCCCCAAGTGGCCACCCTCGTCACGACGATACCTATTTTTGTGGGATTGATCAATCTCTGGCTTAACAAGCAGCCGTTCACCGGTGCCAAGATCGTCACAGGCATCAGCGCGGTTTTGGGCGTGGGGCTGCTCATTACGGATGGCTATCTGGCCAAGCTGGCCGGATCGGGCCAGAACCTGATCGGCGTTTTCATGGCCATGATATGTGCCGCCCTGGTCGCCCTTTACGTCGTCATGGCGCGCCCAATCGTTGGCAGATACGGCGCCTTGCGAATTACAGCCATCACCATGATGATGGGCGCTGTGGGGCTATGGTTGGTGGTGGGCTTTTTCTGGAATATCTGGGTGAATCCCTTGACCCTCTTTGATCGGCCTGCGTCCCAGGCCGCGTCTCTACTGACAATAGCCCTGTGGAACACCACCATTACCCAATATCTCTGGATAGGGGGTCTGGCAGCCGTCCCGGACATTACCCGTGGGAGTTACATCTTCTTTCTCAAGCCTGTGATTGCCGCTTTTCTGGCCGTCCTGTTTCTCAACTTATCTTTGACCATGTGGCAGTTGCTTGCGATAGGGGTCATCTGCGCATCTGTATTGTTTGAGGCTTCATGGGCTTACCTTCGACAGGTTTCTAAAAGATAGGGTAACTCGAGACCCTCCGGTTTAGAATTCCTGCGACTTTTAATGTGCAGCATTTATAAGAGCGAGTTAAAGAAATTGCTTGAATCGACATGGTCAATATACGAGCTTTATTCAGTCCTTTGTGGACAAGAGAAGATGTGCTTTGATTCCAGTTGAGGAGAATGAGATATGGGAAAATGGCAGAAGACGAGTTGCGTGCTCTGCGCCCAAAACTGCGGCCTGGAGGCCTTGGTGGAGGATGACCGCTTAGTCAAAATACGGCCAGACAAAGGTAATCCACGCAGTGTGGGATATGTCTGCAGAAAGGGCCTGAATGTGATCTATCATCAGCACCATGACCAGCGCCTGACTCACCCGCTAAAGAGAGTTGGTGATGGCTTTCAGGAAATTTCATGGGATCAGGCCGTTCAAGAAATTGCTGAAAAGCTCAGGTCCATTGTGGACCAGTACGGCCCCCGTGCTTTGGCCTATATGGGTGGTGGGGGGCAGGGTTGTCACTTCGAGGCTGCTTTCGGCGTACGCCTGCTCCGGGCGTTGGGCTCGCACTATCACTATAATGCCTTGGCTCAAGAACTAACAGGTGCATTCTGGGCCTGGGGGAGAGCCGCAGGTCGTCAATATCTTTTCACCATACCAGATCATGAGAGAACCGACATGCTCGTGGCTGTGGGATGGAACGGCATGATGAGCCACAACATGCCCCAGGCGCGTCGGGCACTGACTGAGATCTCCAAAGATCCCAACAGGCTCCTGGTTGTGATCGATCCCCGTCGCTCGGAGACCGCCCGCATCGCAGACATTCATTTGCCCATCCGCCCAGGAACCGATGCGCTTCTCACAAAGGCCATGATTGCCATCATCCTGCAGGAAGGTTGGCATGACAGGGACTATATTGAAGAGCACGTGTCTGGATTTGAGCAGATTGAGCCTTTGTTTTTAGGATTCGATGCCCGCTCAGCGGTTGAGGTCTGCGAGTTGGACTATGACCAGGTCCGTGAAGTGGCCCACCTATTTGCAACCCGTGAATCGTCCATGCACCCTGATCTGGGCGTCTTTATGAACCGCCACAGCACGGCAACCACCTATTTGGAGGTCATCCTTCTAGCCATCTGTGGTCGTATCTGCGTGCCGGGTGGCAACGTGATCCCTGGGCGTGTCATGCCCATCTGTTCCCATTCTGATGAACGAGACGAGAGAACCTGGCGCACCGTGGCCACAGGGTTCCCAGCCTTGGCAGGGGTTTTTCCCCCCAATGTTATGCCTGAGGAAATCATGTCCGATCATAAGGATCGCTTGCGGGCAGTGATCGTATGCGGTTCCAATCCCCTGGTTTCCTATGCCGATACCAGCGCCTATGAGGAGGCATTCAAGCGCTTAGACTTGCTGGTCACAATCGAGTTGGCCATGACAGAAACGGCCAAGCTTTCCCATTATGTGCTCCCTGCGCGCTCGGGTTATGAGTCCTGGGATGGGACCTTCTTTGCCTGGACGTATCCCGAGGTCTACTTCCAGATGCGCAGACCCATCGTGGAACAGAAAGGAGAGCCCCTGGAATGCGGCGAGATCTTTACCCGGATCGCAGAGGGCCTGGGTCTTATTCCTGAGATTCCTGACGCAGTCTATGCTGCGGCAAAAAAGGACCGTATGACATTTGGCATGGAACTGATGAAGTTTGCACAGTCAGAGCCGAATGCCATGAAAAACGCGCCTTTCATACTGGCCAAGACGCTGGGAAAGGAGTTGGGGTCGGCGCATCTTTCTGCCCTTTGGGGATTGGTTCAAACAGCTCCCAAGAGCTTTCGAGAAAATGCAGCGCGGGCCGGATTTGAGCAGGGTTTGGCCCAGGGTGAAGAGATTTTCCGGGCTATTCTGGAACACCCGGAGGGCATATGGATCGGGCGCGCCGATCCAGAGAGCAATTTTGCTTCGGTGCGGCACGAGCACGGCAGAATTGATATCTGGGCCCCTGATATGAGGGATTGGGTTGAAGAGATTGACGCTGACTCTGAGGCCAGGACACTTGAACCGGATCCAGATTACCCGCTTCTGCTCATGGCAGGGCGTCACATGGACATGAACGCCAATTCCCTCATGCGAGATCCATCCTGGAACAAGGATCGTCGCGCCTGCACATTAGCCATGAACCCGAAGGATGCGGAGGCCCTAGGTCTTGCGGACGGGCAGGTGGCTAGGGTCTTTACAGAGGCGGGAGAGGCGGAAATCGAGGTTGAGGTGACAAAAGCAGCTCGACCGGGCCATGTCATCATCCCCCATGGCTTTGGGATGGAATATATGGGGAAGATTTACGGCGTCAATGTGAACCGTCTCACCAAGAACACCCACCGGGACAGGATGGCGGCCACACCTTTACACCGATATGTGCCTTGCCGGGTGGAGGCTACATCCCGCCCGCCTTCCTGATCTTAGCCCAAGTGTCACGCAGCGGGACCGTTCGATTGAAGACGAGTCTATTTGCAGAAGAATCTTTTCTATCAACGCAGAAATAGCCCAATCTCTCAAATTGGTATCGGCTCTCTGGTTCTGTGCCTGCCAGACTGGGTTCCACGCGGCAACCGGTCAAAGTTTCCAGGGAGTTGGGGTTCAAGTGGGCAGTGAAGTCGGGTGCATCCTTGTCATCTTCGGGATTGGGTTTGTCAAACAGACGATCGTATAAACGGACTTCAGTTTCCAGGGCATGTGGCGCAGAGACCCAGTGAAGCGTCGCCTTCACCTTGCGGCCATCAGGCGAGTCACCCCCTCTTGTCTTCGGATCATAGGTGCAGTGCAGCCCCACTACGTCGCCGGTCTTCTTATCCTTCACCACGTCAACACATTTGATGAAATAGGCATACCTGAGCCGTACCTCGCGACCGGGTGCTAAACGGTAAAACTTCTTTGGCGGATCCTCCATGAAATCTTCCCGCTCAATGTAGAGCTCCCGTGAGAAGGGCACCTTCCGGGTCCCCATACTGGCGTCCTCTGGATTGTTAATCGCCTCCAGCTCTTCCACTTGATCCTCCGGATAGTTGTCAATAATCACCCGGAGCGGACTAAGGACCGCCATTACACGGGGTGCGCGTCTGTTCAGGTCTTCTCTGAGACAGTGCTCTAGGAGTGCCACGTCCACCGTACTCTCCTTTTTGGCCACCCCAATGCGTTCACAGAAATCTCGGATGGATACGGGCGTGTAACCCCGCCGCCTTAGACCGGATATGGTGGGCATCCGTGGGTCATCCCATCCGGTAACATGCCCCTCTTGCACCAGTCTCATGAGTTTTCGCTTGCTCATCACAGTGTAGCTGAGATTGAGGCGGGCGAACTCGATCTGCTGGGGATGATAGATGCCCAAGGCTTTAATGAACCAGTCGTACAGGGGTCGATGATCTTCGAATTCAAGCGTGCAAACGGAATGGGTAATCCCCTCGATAGAGTCCGACTGTCCGTGGGTGAAATCATACATGGGATAGATACACCATGTGTCGCCTGTTCTGTGATGTTTTGCGTGCAGAACCCGGTACATGACCGGATCGCGCATATTTAGATTAGGGTGGGCCATATCAATTTTTGCTCGAAGGACGCGGGATCCATTTCCGAACTCTCCAACCCGCATCCGTTCAAAGAGTTTCAGGTTTTCCTCCACTGAACGGTTACGGTACGGACTCTCCTTGCCCGATCTGGTCAGGGTGCCGCGGTATTCCTTGATATCTTCTGCGCTCAGGTCATCCACATACGCCCTTCCATCCTTTACAAGCTTAACGGCCCACTCATAGAGCTGGTCAAAATAGTCCGAGGCATAGTACTCCCTGTCTTCCCAATCGAATCCAAGCCATCGAACGTCCTCCCTAATAGAGGCTACATACTCCTCCTCTTCCTTGGTGGGATTCGTATCATCGAAGCGCAGATTGCAAAGGCCGTTGTAGTCGGCAGCAAGCGTAAAATTGAGGCAGATGGATTTGGCATGCCCTATATGAAGATAGCCGTTGGGCTCGGGCGGGAAACGGGTGTGAACGCGGCCATCATATTTCCCTGTCTTCAAATCTTCTTCAATAATGTTGCGGATAAAATTGGGCTGATGGGTAGAATCGGTCTTGGTCATGCTCTCAGCTCCCTTCTTATTTCTTTATGAAAACGTTTCAGAATACCTCGATATACAACTTAGCCCCTGATGAATTTACCTTAGAGATGCCCATCCGCAGGGCGGGATGAATGGCATCTTTAGAATTCCCCTCCCCGAGCGGGAGGGGCTAGCGGAGTGCGATAAGGGAATATATAACACATTCTATCTTATTAAGAAAAGCAACAAAGAGAGGTGCACACTGGAATGAATGGCAACTGGGAAGATCTGTTGGTATGAGTAGGCTCGCCGTTCAAAAGACTATTCGGAAGCGGGTTCCATCTTTTGACTGCCTGTCCCGTAGTTGTTGTGCATCGTACTGGGGTGAGAGACAAGTAAGGCCCTTTTGGATCAGCAATACCCCTTGGGTGGTAACTGACGAGATGATTTACCACGCCTATCTCTCCCACTGGACCCCATTATGGCGCCAGAGCTGAACCAGCCCGTTGTAGCGGAGCCGGACAGCATAGGTCTGGCCTTTCCGGTTGTGTAGATAGACGGTTCCGCTCGTGCATGTCCCAGTGGGATTGAATTTGATACGATTCTTGGCGAAACTGACTCCGTCACCCCCACCCGCACCAATATCAGTATTGTTTGGCCCACGCTCTGGCCCGCCCAGTTCATAAGGATAGGCTTTAAAATAGACGTGTGGAAACTCTTTGAGCCCAAAACTAGGCTCTTCTTTCTCCTCTGGGTCTTTTTGATTGTTATTGTTGAGGTCCTCCCAAAGCACGCACCGGCCGGGTCCCACATTCCCGTCGCCATCTGAATCGAAGTCAAGGTAACAGATGGCCCGTTGGTAAGCGGCGCGAGACCTGGCCTCCAGAATGTGAAATAAAAGGGATCTTGCGGCGCTGGAAAGACGGTAATTGGGTAGGGCTTGGCTCAAACCATATCCACCAACTGTTGCCAAGATGGAGAGTATGCCTAAAGTGACTATGACCTCGGGAACCGTGGTTCCCCGTTCGATATGCTTCATGATGCTCCCCTAATCAAATCTATTTATCCTTCCCACCTGCCCGCCGAGGCTGCTCCCAGGCGGAGAAAGTCAGATAGAGGGGCTGTATGATAATCTTATCCTATCAAGGAGAGCAATCGGGGGAAGCCTGGTTTTGGGGTTCGAAATCCCTTATTTTATTTAGAAATTAATTTCTATATCTGCGTACGAGCTTGTATAGCTAGAGGGGCGGATTGGTGGGAAAATAGAAGGCGTCTATCTATGAAAGTAAGGAGAGCCCCTCTAAGTCCAGCGATGAACTCAGGGGGGCTTAGGAGGAAAGAGTAATGAGCTCTTTCAACCCCTAATATAAGCTCTAAAAACTGAAATTCAACCTCAGAGGCTAGGAAGTGATCATTCCCGAAAAAAGGGCTTGCATCTCGGTTTCTCTGGCGTGAGAGACAGATGATAGGATTTTCAGGCTGATTGCGGTTGGTCTCTTTCTACGAGCAACCCTTCTTCAGCCATGAGGCGAAGAAAATAATCCCTCAGTTTGTAATTGATTTCTTTGGTCAGTTTATCATCAAAGCGGAAATACTGTCCGTCGGCCCGCCATTGCCAAACAATACCATCAACTGGATGGTTCTCCACTTTAATTACGACCATGAAATCGTCACTTTGCTCCATCGCTTTTTACCAAACCCGTATTGGAATAAGGAGAGCGTTAAGGTAATCCCTCAACCTGAACACTTAAAAATATTCCTTCACCTCGTATGAACTTCTTTGCACGGTGAATTTGAGTTCTTTTAAGGTTAAACCGAAAATACTTATTTCATCCGCATAGGTGATCTTTATGGACACCTTGTTGTTTTCATCTTTTTCAATGACGAAATCATCCCCATTGAAACTGAAGCCTTCATCCTCCATCTTATCGCTCAAGAAATTCCTTGTGTCCTCAACGCTGTTTTTGGTCCCGTAAACAGAGGCAGCTTCTAACTGCAACTCAAGCCAATACTTGTTCCAATAGGGCCTGGCAGTGCTCAGAAAAGCGCACCATGCAAAAAAGAAGACTACGAAGAATTTGATGTAATCTTTCATTTCATCCTCCCAACCCAAACATTTTCTCATCGCAACTGGCTGCGTACACATGTGCGCACGCCGTGGAGAGAAAAGGACAAAAATGAAAAGTCGAACGATTCAACAATGGTAAAAGCAAAACTCATACCAGGTTACGGGATAGCTTTTTTGTCCAATGATTTCGATAAGTTGGTCCTGGTTTAATTTGCTACCAGGTAAAGGCATTTATGTTTTTGTGCATTATGAGGAGAAAAAGTGTCAAAAAATTGAACAATCCCTGGTATTTGGATGGATTTGTGTTGCTGGAGAGCTTTTCATCCAAAAAACGAAAAAGGGGAAAGTGGTTGCATAGCAAAATGACAAGTTGCGATTTAGCCAACATCTGAGAGGGGGACGCCCTTAAGATTTCAATTTGACAAGCTGTTAGAGTATTGATAAATGCGAATACACGCAAAGATCAGCCCGACTAGACGCACCTGCTGTTTTACATCACATTATGAGCAGAGGGATAGAGAGTCGAAAGATATTCCGAAACGATAAGGAATTCAGATTAACTTTTACATGAAATGCTTTCCATAATTTAGGGCCCTTATAATAATGGATGAAGGAGGCAAAAGATGACTATGGATAGTAAAACGCAGATACCGTGCCGGGAAGGTTTATGGACTACGCCTTCATCTCCCGATGAGAAACCACAATTGATTGGCAGTAAGTGTCCCAACTGCGGAGAGGTTTTCTTTCCTGTAAATCCGGTTTGCGTTAACTGCCAGAATGAAAAAACGGACGAGATTAAACTGAGCCGTAAGGGAAAAATCTGGAGCTTTACCACGATTATGCTAGCCCCGCCTCATTGGTATCAGGGACCCGTTCCTTTTGATCTTGCCCGTGTGGAGCTACCAGAAGGGGTCAGAGTATGGACCCGATTATTGGGTGCTGAGGCAGGAACGTTTAAGATGGGACAGGAAGTGGAACTGGACATAGACGTGATGCAAAAGGATGCGGAAGGCAACGATATTTTAGGTTTTTGCTTTGTTCCTGTTGAGAAATAGGGGGAAAGGAGCTTGGTTCAATGAGAGAAGTAGCCATAGCCGGTATAGGTTTAGTTAAGTTCGGCAGGTATGATGGGCAAAAAGGTCGACCGTATAAGGAGATCTATGAGCTAGGGACGGAAGCTATAATCAAGGCATTAAAATATGCTGATATGGAGTGGAAGGACATACAGGTTGCTTACGGCGCTAGTATGTTTGGAGGGTTGGCTGTTCCTAACCAGTGTACTTCACGGTTAGGTATGCCCGGCATACCCATAACCACCTTAGAGGGTGCTTGCACCTCTTCGCAGCAAGCAATGAGACAAGCGTACCTGGACATAGCCAATGGTCTGTATGATGTGGGTCTCGCCTTTGGCACTGAAAAAATACCCCCTGGCTTGATAGCAGATACGTTAGCCCCCGTATGGACTTTGATGATGGGATTCAATCTGCCAGGAGCGTACGCTTTAGGGACAAGGAGGCACATGGAAGAGACCGGCGCTACAGAAGAGGATATGGCCAGAGTAGCCGTGGTGGAGCGAAAGAATGCTATTATGAATCCGAATGCATTCTGGTACAAGGGACCAGAGATTACTGTGGAAGAAGTTCTCGACTCTCGCATGATTGCCTCCCCAATACGATTCTTGATGACCTGTGCTAATGCTGATGGAGCATCAGCGGCCATTCTTTGCAGTAAAGATAAGCTCAAGTCAAAAGCGAGACCTGTAACGATCGCTGCATCAGCCCACGCAACGTCAACCTATGGTTACGACAATATAGGTTTTCCTGTTGCAAATAAAATGCACCCAAACCCCGCAGAGATTGCTTGCGAACAGGCCTGGGAAATGTCAGGGTATGGTCCCGAGGATATGGATGTCATTCAGCTGTATGAAGCCATGTCTCCGGGGTTTCTGTGGGACGCTGAGGACTGCGGTTTTTGT
>CP070840.1:123632-129661 GCA_020342025.1 Deltaproteobacteria bacterium | reverse complement strand
TGGAGGCCTTTCGGAAAAACCACAAGGCCGAAATTGAGGCAAAAGGGGGCAAGCTGACGCCCACAGTGTTTGCCATGAAGGCGGCTGCCACGGCACTCAAGACCTATCCCAAGATTAATGCCACACTGGATACAGGGGCGGGAGAGCTGGTAATCAAACACTATTTTCATATCGGCGTGGCCGTGAACACAGACGACGGCCTGATCGTCCCCGTGATCAAGGATGTGGACCGTAAGAGTATTGTGGAAATATCCGTAGAGCTGAACGACCTGGTACAGAGAACCCGCGAACGAAAGGCGACCCTGGAGGAGATGCAGGGCGGGACATTCACGATCACCAATGTGGGCCCCATGGGCGGGGGATTTTTCGCGCCCATCATCAACTATCCCGAGGTGGCTATTTTGGGCATGGGCTCAGCACGTATGCAGGCTGTGGTGAAAGGGAAGGGGGAGGACGATTATGAGATCGTACCACGCCTCATGATGCCCATTGTGCTCTGCATTGATCACAGGGTGCTGGACGGGGCGGATGCGCTGCAGTTCATACGCGTCCTCAGAGAGGCCCTGGAAGATCCGGAAGAACTGCTAATAACAATGATATAAGCAACTTCCAGTGCTGAAAGCTGAACTGACGAGTCAGCTCCTTCAGATGAAACAAATCCTGTTGCTTTTACATCCGAAGCACGAAATACGAAATTCGAAACAATGTCAAAATTCAAATGTCCAAATCTCGAAACTGGCGGGGCTGGGTCAGGAGTGCAGAAAGTATTTAAGTTTAGAACATTGGGATTTTGGTCATTGGAAATTGTTTGGGATTTCGATATTCGGATTTCGGATTTTTGATCTTCGTGTGACCTCCAGTTTGAGTGAAGTCTAGCAGGTCGATTGATGCGTCCTTAAGGAAGAGGAGGACAAGAATCAATGGTTATGGGTGAGTTTACGCAGGAGACTGAGCTGCTGGTCATCGGCGGTGGACCGGGCGGATATGCGGCCGCATTCCGTGCCGCTGATCTGGGTATGGAAGTGATCATGGTTGATATGGAGCCCCGTCCTGGCGGAGAGTGCCTGTTCCGAGGCTGTATCCCCTCCAAAACACTTCTCCACCTGGCAGACCTCATTCACGATGCCCGCGGGGCCAAGTCCATGGGAATCACCTTCACCGATCCAGAGATCGATCTGGATGGGATTCGGGCCTGGAAGGAAAAGGTCATTGACACTTTGGCAGATGGGCTCGTGACCATGAGTAACAGGCGAGGCGTGCAACTGGTGAAAGGCCGCGCTGTCTTTGAAGGATCTGACCGCGTTCGGTTGCACGATTCAGAGATTAGCCATATAAAATTCAAACACGCCATCTTGGCCACGGGTTCCCAGCCCAGTCCTCTCCCCGGAATAATCATAAAAGAGGGTGGACGCGTCATGGATTCCACGGGCGCCCTGGGCCTCATTGATATTCCCGAGTCTCTCTTTATCTATGGCGGCGGGTATATCGCGCTGGAAATGGGGACCGTTTATGCATCGTTGGGCAGTCGGGTATCCCTGGCTGTGCGCAGTGATAGACTTCTCCGAGGTGCCGATACGGACCTGGCAAAGCCTTTAATCCGGAGACTGGAGGGCATGTTCGAGGCCATACACTTCAACACCACAATCGCTTCACTGAAGGAACATAAGAATAAGGTGGACGTCACATTGGAGGGTGAGGTGGACAAGCCTCAACAGAGCTTTGGCCGGGTGCTCATTGCCGTGGGCCGCCAGCCCAACACCCAAGATATGGGTTTAGAGACGACAAATGTGAAACTGGATGAAAAAGGCTTTGTGGCTGCAGATGAACAGCAGCGGACCTCCGATGAGCGGATCTTTGCCATAGGAGATGTGGCTGGTGGGCCGTTATTGGCCCATAAGGCCATAAAGGAGGGCAAAGTGGCTGCCGAAGTACTGGCCGGCGAGCCATCCGCATTCGATGCACGTGCCATTCCTGCGGTGGTCTATACCGATCCACAAGTGGCCTGGTGCGGTCTGACGGAGGAGGAGGCCCGCAAACAGAATCGCCCTGTGAGGGTGGAGCGATTCCCCTGGAAGTTTTCGGGACGAGCCATAACAATGGATGCCACTGATGGCTTGACCAAGTTAGTGGTTGATCCGGAGACAGGACGGATATTGGGCCTGGGATTGGCCGGGCGAGATGTGGAAGGGATGATCGCCGAAGGGGTGTTGGCCGTCGAAATGGGGGCCCTTGCAGAGGACATGGGACTGAGTATTCACCCGCACCCCACCCTTTCAGAGACCCTGGGAGAGGCCGCTGAGATCTTTCTGGGAAGTGTGACCCATATGCTACCTAAGAAAAAAGGAAGATAATCTTAGGAGGTTAAGAGGAGAAGATGAGCAATTTGAATCCAGTAAACTACAAGATCCACCTGGAGCCGGATTTGCATACGTTTAAGTTTGAGGGCAGTGTGGAAATCTCCGTGGAAGCAGTGGAACCGGTGCATGAGATTGCATTAAATGCACTGGACCTGGCCATACGGAACTGCAGGGTGAAGCGGGGGGATTCCCATGTAGATTGTCCTTTTACTGTAGACTCAAAAAAAGAGGAGATACGCATATCTCTTCCGGAAGAGATGGGCGGAAGAATAGGGCTCGAGATCGATTATTCAGGAAAGATCAACGACAAGATGGCCGGGTTCTATCGGAGCAGATACGTGGTGGGTGGAAATGAGAAGTACATGGCGGTGACTCAATTTGAAGAGAGCGACGCGCGACGCGCATTTCCCTGCTTTGATCATCCTGTGAAAAAAGCAACCTTTGCCGTGGAGATGATCATAGATGAAAAATTGGTTGCAATCTCCAACGGTCCAATCACCGAAGAAAGGTCTCTGGGGGGTGGGAGGAAGCGTGTCAAATTTGAGGAAACCCCAAAGATGTCCACCTACTTGCTCTTCTTCGGCGTTGGGGAATTTCAGTTTATTGAGGACATGGGGAAAGTTTTGGTGCGTGTGGCCACCATGCCAGGGATGACAGCATATGCCAAATTTGGTTTAGAATTTGGCAGAAAGGCCCTGGAATTTTCTGAAGGCTACTATGGGATAAAGTATCCCCTTTCGAAACTTGATTTGATTGCCATTGCAGATTTTGCCGCCGGTGCCATGGAGAACTGGGGTGCCATCACGTTCCGAGAAAATCTGCTTCTTCATTATCCGAACATAACGTCCAAAGCGGGTGAGGAGAGGATATGCGAAGTTATTGCCCATGAGATGGCCCACCAATGGTTTGGAAATCTCGTCACCCCGTCTGACTGGAAGTACCTCTGGCTCAACGAAAGCTTTGCCACGTATTTTGGCTATGGCATCGTGACTCACTACTATCCCGAGTGGGATGTATGGGAGCAGTTTTTGCACGGGCAAACGAATAGTGCCCTTGATAGGGACGCTCTCCACGAGACCTTTCCCATAGAGATCCCTGGAGGAGAGCATGTGGTCATCACGGCGAGCACCGCACCCATTATCTATAGCAAAGGAGGAAGTATATTAAGGCAGGTGGAGGGATATGTGGGTAAAGGAAACTTCAAGGAAGGTCTTCGACACTACTTGAGAAAGCATGAGTATGGGTGTGCATCGAGTCATCACTTGTGGGAAGCCCTTGAAGAGGTTTCAGCCATGCCCGTGACCAAAATGATGAAGAGTTGGATTGAGCAACCTGGGTTTCCTATGGTTGAAGTGAAGAGGGAAGGGGGCAGATTGGTGCTCACACAGAGAAGGTTCACCTATCTGGAAAACGACACAATACAGGAATGGCTCATTCCCCTGGGCATCAGAGTTTTTTACAGCAACGGTCAATCAAAGATCTTAACCACCCTACTTGCGAGCAAAAGCATGGATTTGGAGGTGGGTAACGACGTTGTGGCATACAAAATAAATCATGAACAGATCGGATTCTTCAGAGTAAGATATCTGGAAATGAACGACTTAGAAGACCTTGGGAAACGGGTGGCCGAGAAAGAGTTATCGCCGGAGGACAGATGGGGCCTTCAAAACGATCTCTATGCCCTGGTGAGGAGCCGCCATGTCTCCATAGATGATTATCTCCGATTTCTTGCCAATTATGCCAAGGAAGATGCATTCCTGCCCCTCGCGAGTATTGCTGGGAACTTGTTACACGCTTACCTCATCATGCAGGGTGGGAGGAGAAATAATATTTTGTCCACGGGCAAACCATTCCTGGAGAGGGTTCTCGCAGACATTGGCTTTGAGCCGGAGCCAGAAGAGAGACATACCTTATCCATACTTAGGGACCAGATTATATGGCATTTGGCCTTGTATGAATCTGAAGATGTGGTAGAGTTTGCAATGGGCAAATTTTCATCCCTGATGCGTGGAGAAAAGGTCCACCCGGACATCATGAAAAGTGTCATGCAGGTTGGTGCCCTGCAAGGTGACGACAGCGTTTTTGAGTGGTTCAATGAGCGACTGGACGCCGCTGAAAGTGAGCATGAAAGAATGAATATGCTCGCGGCCATGGGGTGTTTCAAAGAGAGGGGACTTTTGGAAATGGCTCAACGATACATTTTGGAAAAGGTGCCCGCTAGAAATAAGTTCGTCCCGATCACCTATATGGCTGCCAACCCTCATGCGTTGCCTTACATGTGGGAATGGTATTTGACCAATTTGGAAGCGCTTGAAAAGTTTCACCCAATGCATTATGAACGAGTCATCGCAGCACTCGTCCCATTGTGCGGGTTGGGGCGTGAAGAAGAGATAGATTCTTTTTTTCAGGGTTACATGGCCGAAAAGGAAAAGGCCAAAGATGTGATAAAGTTGTCCCTAGAGAGACTGAAAATTAATTCAAGGATGAGAGATTCGCTCTAGCTGTGAAGCCAAGTTCTATGAGGCTCCGGCGCCATTCCCCTTTGGTCATTGCGAGCGACCAAAGGGGGCGCGGCAATCTCTTTGCTTTCGAGGCCTTATGAGATTGCTTCGGTCCTCCCGCCTTCGCGGGAGTCCCTCGCAATGACATAATGCGCAGCCTCTATGGGGGAGTTCAGGCTTTATGGCTTCGCCCGAAAAGAGATACTATTCAGGCCATGCCGCTTTTCTCCCTCCAGGCCGTAGGCCCTACGGGCCGGAGGCAAGGCCATATCTATTAGCTTAGGGGGTGCTCCCCAATATTTGGGGTTTAACGAGTTCTGAGGAGATCTCCAGATGCTTGGGGGGAGTAAACCCCAAATATTGGGTCGCGGCTATGTCCAGTGGAGTTTTCTTTGAGATATGGCCTTTCGAAAAGGGCATGACCGGGATGATACGCTCCTATGGTGTGAACTCAAGGGTTGGTTTTATGGACCTCAGGCTCGGTGAGACTTGGTTGCCAGCGAATTATTAGGAAAGGGATCATTTAAGAAATGGGGAACGATCTAGAGAAAAAGAGGAAAAAGCGAGTATTTTCGGGAATTCAGCCGACAGGTGAAATTCATATTGGAAACTATTTGGGTGCCATCCAGCACTGGGTGTCCATACAGTCTGAATTTGACTGCATCTATTGCGTGGTGGACTTGCATGCCATTACGATTCCACAAGATCCTAAGATCCTCAAGGCAAAAATCCGGGAGGTGGCCGGTATACTTATCGCCGCTGGGATAAATCCCGAGCAGACCGTTGTGTTTGTACAATCCCATATCACTGCACACGCTGAACTGACTTGGATACTCAATTGTTTTACGCCCATTGGTTGGATGCAGCGTATGACCCAGTTCAAGGAAAAATCTGAAATTCAGAAAGAACGAGTAAGCGTGGGTCTCTTCGACTACCCTGCCCTGATGGCCGCAGATATTCTGCTCTATGATACGGATCTCGTCCCTGTTGGTGAAGACCAGAAGCAGCACCTGGAGTTCACACGAGACCTTGCACAACGGTTCAACACCATGTATGGCGAGACCTTCGTCCTTCCAGAGCCTTCGATTCCGAAAATAGGCGCACGGATCATGGGGCTGGAGAATCCCACCAAGAAAATGAGCAAGAGTGAAGGGGGGGAAGGCAATACCAT
>CP070840.1:120760-123532 GCA_020342025.1 Deltaproteobacteria bacterium | reverse complement strand
TCCGTTCCGAGCACCCAACGATTCTGGCATCATTGTGGGGATAATTTAAAACTGGAAGGTTAGGAGGCGGGAAAAGGGGTCAAGACTGCTCTTGACTCTTGCTCAGGGCAAACAAGGCAAGAAAAGGTAAGAAGCTACGAAGCTGGGAGGCGAGGAAGCTGGAAGGCGGAAGATCGTCATTTTGGATCTTCAGGCACGCGTATTGGATTGAGTCGCCTTCTTCTTTGTGACCCTTTTTTTCTTGGTCGCGGTCAGATGTTTTGCCAGGCGCTTGCCCATGGCTACAACTGTCACGGTGGGCGGTAGGCCCCATGCTTCAGGAATGATAGAAGTATCCAAACAATAACAGTTCTTGATGGGTATCTGACAGTTTTTGTCCAACAGGTTACCGATCCTGACCGTCCCCCCTGGATGAGAGGCAACCACCCCCGTCTTCATGATCTTTTCCCTCTTCACGCCAGCGTTCAGAAGGATATCTTCAGCGAGCACCGCCCCTTTGTTAAGCTTCCACCACGTTTCCGAGTCAATGGGCTTGGAGAAAGACTCATCCGCGTGGACCCATCCGTGCAAGCCGTCTCTCACCTTGATCATGATGGTGAGCGTCTTCCTGAAATCTATGAGCTTGGGCAGAGAGGCCAAACCTTTCGGTCCTGATAGAGCAAGCAAGGCGGCATATAACGTGGGCGGGACCATCGAATCCGTCATGACGATGCCGTCTTCGTCCAGTTGAGTCCCCGCGGTCATGGGAATGTCGTACAGGGAGCCCTGGGTGTCAGAGGCGCCGGAGACTAAGCAGAGAGGGTCTCCGAAAAGGCCTTGACCCGCAGCGAAGAGGCCTGATCGCTGTAAGATGGGCGGCGTCCCTTGACCCCCCGCAGACAAGACCACGGTATTTGCCATTATATCTATCCAGCCTTGAGGCGTCTTTGCCCTTACCCCAACCGCGGTTCCGTTTTCAGTCAACATCCTGTCCACGTGCGTCTTGAGAAAGAGTTTAGCCCCGTTCTGTTTCGACTCTTGCAAGAATTCCCTGGCCGTCCATTTGGCCCCTTCCACACTGCAGCCCACGTGACACCTGCCACAATGGGGTTTGCATTTCTCAGGGCGAATCCACTTGTCCAAGGGCTTCCAGTCCAGTCCCATATCCTGGGCAGATCGCATAATTCTTCTGGCCGCAGGACCTATCAGCCGATCCGGAAGAGGCTGAATGGGTATCTCTTCATATAGCTCATTAACCTCCTTCTTCAAATCGATGCCATACCTTGCCTTCAGCCATGTGGGAGGCCTGAATGCCGTAGCGCTAAACACCACAGACGCCCCTCCGGCCGTCTTTGGCCGGACGACCCAGGTTCCCTCTCGCGAGAAAGTCATCGCCTTACGGGCCATCATGTTGGCCATAAAAATAGAATAGCCAAATTGCCTGTGATAGGCGCCCGCCTCGCATAGGATGACTTTCTTTCCCCTGCGGCTAAGTTCCCGAGCCACTGTGGCCCCGCCAGGACCTGAACCCACAACGACCACGTCGGTCTGTAGAATCTTTTTTGGATTGGGCATGATAGACTTTTCCTTTTAGAAAAAAAAGCGTTACTGTCGCAAGATGACCCGAGCTGGTGCGCCATCCGCCCCCTTGATCCGAAGGGGAAGGCAGAAAATCTCGTAGGGTCCAGGCGCAATGTCTAAAAGGTGAATCCCTTCCACCACCACAACGCCTGCTTCCAGAAGCGCATGGTGTACGGGTGCTCCGGGATTCTTGTAAAGCTCGATAGAAAGATAATCAATTCCAACAAGCTGAACGCCTCGCCTAACCAGATAGCGGGCCCCGTCCTCCACGAGGTGCACGTAGTCCTCATGAAAGGAAGACTCCAGGAGGCGCGGACTGTTGTCCGTTTTCAGCAGAATCCGGACATGATCTCCCATGTCCGATTCTTCCAGGGCCTGTCGATCCACTGAAGACCTGCCTCTCATATCCAGGACTATGCCTGGGCCCACGAGGGCCTCCAAAGGTATCTCGTCTACTGTGGCTCCTCTGTCCAAGTAGTGGGCAGGTGGATCCAAGTGCGTGCCCAGGTGCGTTCCCATGGACATAAGGGCTAAATCAAAGGGATCCCCCTTCTGCCTCTGAAAGTAGGGTTTTGTTTGAAAAGGAGGGTCCCCAGGAAAGCTGACCATGCCCTCCTGGATGGGGAGTGTCGCATCGTAGAGTTTCATGACATCTCCTTTCTGGCGGTCATCTGAGATCTCAACTTGCACAAGGCTTCTGGAACGTCACTCTTCCCCCTATCACCGTTATGGAGCAAAGGGTTTACCACAAGAGAGGAGTAAACAAAAAAGAGGCCCCGTTACAGGGGCCTCTTTGTGACTCCCACTTCCGGGGTTCGGGCTCATTTAGATAAATCCTAAAAGCAAGAAGGCTGCAGAGGTGATAATCGCATAGACAATAAAGACCAGAAACAGCCATCCCATGATCTCCCTGAATTCCAACTTCACCACAGCCAGCATGGCAATGGCCCAGAAGGGTTGGATCATATCGGTGAGCATATCCCCCCATGCATACGTGACGACCACCTTCCAGGCGGGAAGTGCGAGTTCCTTTGCGGCGGGGAGCAGGTAGGGGGCCGTTACCGCCCACTCTGAGCCCCCCGATGGGATCAGGTAGTTGAGGAGTCCCGCATACCAGTAGATGATGAGAAAATAGGTGTGTGGACTGCTGATGGCCACAAAGGCCTTGGTGAAGGCGGTGGCCAGCAAAGTGAACTTAAACAGCCCGAAGAT
>CP070840.1:117474-120660 GCA_020342025.1 Deltaproteobacteria bacterium | reverse complement strand
TCCCCTCCCTCAAACTTCAGAACACTACTGAATTTTTCCAGGGCCGATTCAAACTGCTCTTTAGCCTCTTTCTGTGCGTCCCGGGCCTCCTCGACCCGCTCAACCATCAGATCTCGCTTGTGGTAGCCAAACTTCTCCATGGTTTTGTAATAAGTGGTTTCACAACCGAGTAGGAATAATAGAATCGTGAAAAGAGCGGCCAGCCTAAGCTCAATTCCCAGGATAAATTTGGTCATAGATATCCTCCTTCTTGAGTCACATCCAAAGGCGTTCATATGAACTACTGGGAATCCTTTTCTTTTAGGGCATCGATAACTTTATCTGTCCGCTGATCCGCATAATAGCCGTTAACCACGAACAGCGCATGAATCATCCCCGGAATCCAAAAAAGTATTGTCAACACTAAGTTGAGAAGGGCTTGTATGGGTTTGCCACAAATCAAAACAGCCACAGGTGGAAGGATTATAGCCAGTAAGTACCTCATCGGATTTTACCTCCTTCATTTTTGCTCGTACAACATGGCACTCAGCCTTAGCACAGATTGGCGGTAAAATCTATATACTTGAGAGATATGGATTGATATGAGGAAGGGTCAAGACGAGAGATTCGTTGCAGGAGGTTTTGGGGACGTCACGCCTTGCTGCTTTAACGTAGATGCGCTCAAAAGAGCTTATGAGGGTTTTGGGGACGCCGATGAAGCATTTACACCCCTCTTTTCACGGACGTCCCCTTTCCTTTTTCCAGATTAAGCCTTTCCTATTCTGAACATCTTGGTGCCACAGGTGGGACATACGCCTTGAGTGGCTGGTTTGCCGTTCTTCATCGTTATACCCTTGGGGTCCTTCATCTCTTTATTGGCTCGGCATTTAAAGCAATAGGCTTCCATCTTTTCACCCCCTTTCGTTCTTGTATGGTAAAACCAATTGACTTAGAAAACCCAATAAGAAGGGAAGATATGGGAAAAATTCAAGGATACCGAAAAACCCTTGATTTATTAATTAAAAAACATTAGGTTATATTAACCTAAAATAAATAAAAGATCAATAAAAATCATTTTAACATGTAAGCGAGAATGGCTTTAGGTTAGGTCAAGTTTTTTTTGGTGATAAAATAGGGGTGGAAGAAGGACTTGGGCGTTGACACAATAAACAGAGGTCAATAAGGTGCCTTCTCTAGGCATTGAGAAGTGAATATTGATGATTGACGAATGACGATTGAAGATTGAACGCTGGGAATTGGTGAATAACCTATCACGAACAACAAATAACGAATGACCCCTGTGAAACAGGTGCTCAAGCGCGTTTCACGGCGCAGGCAAATGACAAGTGACGAATGACCAATGATGCCCATTAACTGGTCAGACATACACGAAAGAAGAAGCATCTCGCCCGCTACTCTGCCTTTAGCATTCCTCTCTTATTTGTATGGCTTAGGAGTAAGGTTCCGGCTTACGGTCTACCGAAGAAAAAAGAGAAGATCCTTACCAGGGTTCGTTGTAAGCGTTGGGAATTTGACTGTAGGAGGAACGGGTAAAACCCCAGCGGCCTGTATGCTTGCTCAGTGGGCCTTGGAGGAGGGATATCGTGTGGCCGTACTTTCCAGAGGTTATGGGGGTTGGTACAAGGGGAAAGTCCTTGAGGTTTCGGACGGCAATCATATAAACGCCGGACCACACGAGGCGGGTGACGAGCCTTACCTTATGGCAAAGAAACTTCAGGGAGTCCCTGTGATTGTTTCTCCAAAACGCTATCTGGCGGGCCTGTTCGCCCACGAGAAATTTGGAACCAACTTCTTCATACTAGACGATGGTTTTCAGCATTTGGCCTTGAAGAGGGACCTGGATCTGGCTCTAATAGATGCGTCAAATCCCTTTGGAAATGGTTATCTCTTGCCACGGGGACCACTCCGAGAGCCAGTCACCCAACTCAAAAGGGCTGACGCCTTTATCATCACACGATCCGGCCCTGATGGCTCGAGTGATGAATTGATAGATGAGTTGAAGAATAAATTTCCGAACAAACCTATTTTCAGAAGCGATCACCTTCCTGAAAAGATCGTTATCCCCAGTTTAGGATTGGTCAACAATGTTGATCTCATTAACAACAAGGCTATCATGGGCTTTGCGGGGATCGCGCGGCCGCATGTGTTCAAGGAGACATTAGCGGAGTTGGGGGCGGAGGTGGTCTTTTTCAGGGTTTTCAGAGATCACCATACATACCACAGCGGTGAAATCCAGGAATTGATGGCCGAAAAGAGAAGGCTCAACGCCGTTTACGTATTAACAACAGAAAAAGACTGGGTACGCATGGAAGGTTTTGTACCCCCACATCCTGACCTGGCTTACCTCACCATCAAGTTCAGCGTTCTAGACGACAGAGAGAAGTTTTTCAGCATGGTAAAGGAAAAGGCAGAAAGATTTCGGATTTCGGAGGGGGGAATTAGGAATTAGAGAAAATCGAAGTTGGAATTGGAAACGTGGAATAAGAGGCGAATAGGGCAAAGTTTGGGATGCTGATCCAGATGGCAAATGGGGGACGGAGAAAATAGTCTGGGATATGATATATAGACTGCTGCATACTACTGTTTTGATGATGTCGTACATACCTTGGCGAGTAGGGCAGTTCTTTGGGAAGATGCTGGGCACGGTCTTTGCTCTGGTACCCATAGAAAGGATAGCCTTATCCCTGGAGCATATTCAGAAGAGCTTCGGTCATTCCATGAGCCGAGCCGAGGCGAAAAGGCTAAACCGAAAAGTTTTAAGGCATTTCGCACAGATGTTTTTCGAGGTTCCCCATATCATGCGATTCAGCCCTGGGAATCTGAGTAAATATGTGGTCTTTGAGCATGAAGAGAATCTCATTCAAGCATTTGAGAAAGGAAAAGGCGTTTTCTTGCTCACCGGGCACTTTGGAAATTGGGAACTCATGTCAGCGGCCCTGGCTGTTCGATTTAGTGATATGGACGGGGCGGTGGTCGCAAGACCCATTGATTTTGAGCCTCTGGATGAGCTTGTGAATGGGTTGCGTTCAAGATTTGGGACCGAAATCATCATGAAGCAGCGAGGCATGAGAAGGGTTTTGGGGGCGGTCAGGGAAAATAAGGGCGTAGGCATCCTTTTGGACCAGAACGTGGATTGGTATGATGGCGTATTTGTGAAATTTTTGGGCAGGTGGGCGTGTACCAATA
>CP070840.1:114741-117374 GCA_020342025.1 Deltaproteobacteria bacterium | reverse complement strand
GTCTATGGTGTCTGAGACTTTGCCTACCACCAAACGCCCGGGAATATTGGCCGCACCAATCAAACTGAGCATGACGGCTGCGTCCATGGGCGAAATGCCCATATCCACAGCATAAGGGACCGCGTGCACGAATATAAGGTGTAGGCTCAGAGATATGAATACCCAGGTGAACCCCAAAAGCCAGAACGGACTCATTTTGGATGCCTGTATAACCGTGGAATCAGCCGGCCCGGCTTTACTCTCTTTCGTCTGTGTGCCCGTTTGGCGCGGTTCGGATTTCACACCATCGGGCGAAAGTCCCATATCCCTGGGGTCTTTTCTCAGCAGCAGAGCCATGGAAGCCATAACGATCCACGACACGAGCCCCAGCACAACAAACGCTGTACGCCAATCAAAGCTGGAAACAAGGTATGAGGCAAAGGGTGCAAGAATAATGGCCCCCAATCCCCCTCCGGATGAGGTAATGCCCACAGCGAAACCCCGTTTTTTACTAAACCACCTGGAGGCTGTTGTGTTTACAACCGTATATACGGGTCCGGTCCCTAACGAGAGGAGCAAACCGTACGTTATATACAATTGCCATGCGGCATTGGCCTGGCTCGTCAGCAGCAGGCTGAGACCCGTAAACGAGGCCATGATAAACGCAACTTTCCGAGGTCCGTATCTATCCAGAGCCCAACCACCAATAATGGAAAGCAGGCCGCAGAGCAACATGTATGCGGAAAAAATGCCGGAAGTTGCTCCCCGGCTCACGCCGAACTCGCCCTGTATGGATTTCAAGAACACACCAAAGGAATATCGTGTCCCAAGACCGATAAGGGCGATGAGGAGGCCGGATCCTACGACGATCCAGCCATAGAAAAGCCTATCTTTAAACAATGAAAAAATGGTTTTCCACTCCAGGGTTCTTGTCGCACCGTTGTCAATTCGCTTTTTCCTATTCTATCGAAGCGAAACTGTCAAACTCAGATTTTAACCATTATTTGCGCCTGGCGCTCTGCACTATGCCCCTTTTACATCATTTTGTATTTTCATATTTCATTTGACAAGAAAGGCCCCCTTTGTTTAGACACCCATGCGAGGACATCAACACGGAAAAGGTTTCCCACATGAACGTCAAGATATGGCTTGCCTTCTTTATAGGTCTGGGCCTGGGACTCACCTTTATGAATATCCCCCCTGGCCTCACGCTTCTGATGGCTGTCTATGGGGTCACCTACACAGGGATCTCTTTTCTTATCAGTGCCCTGCTATGGTCCCACGCCCTCATGCAGATACCAGGCGGGCTGATCGCAGACAGACTCGGTATCGGGCGAACCCTGCTCCTGGGGTTGACCTTCATGGCCCTTGGAAATCTGATGCCTGCAGCCATGCCCAGTCTTTCCTTGGCCGTCGTGAGTCGTGTGGTGACCGGGATCGGGACCGGTTTAACATTTGTCACCACGATGAAATTTATTGCCCAGCATGCCCCAGGAGGCCGGGCTGGAATGTATCAGTCGTTTTTTGCGGGCATATTCTCCCTCGGCAACATACTGGCTTACTATCTGGTCTCAAAAGCCCTTCATTTGAGCTGGCAATGGATCTATCTCATTCCGGGCATGTTCTGCTTATCCATCTTGATCCTCTGGACTGCGCTCGGCCCTGAATCACAGGCCTTACTCCCCAGGGGACCTCTGCCCCTGGGGCAGATTGCCCGGATCCGGGCCGGATGGATCCTTGGGCTCTACCATGCCCTCTCATGGGGAACTGTGATCTGCCTGGGCAACTGGATTCCCTCCCTCTTGGCGGAATTTTGGGCAGATTCAACGGCCACACAACTCGCATGGGGAGCCATGCTCGTGATGCTGATCAGCGGATTGGGGCGCATATCGGGTGGTTTTATTCTTCTGAAAGTCACGCCACTGTTCTTGGCAAACGGTTCCATACTCCTGCTTACCCTTACTTTCTGGGGTCTTTTCTCATTGCCCTCACCGGGTCTCTTGTTATCTCTCGCCTTGTTGGCAGCCTGGGTCTCCTGCATCAATTTTGGCGCCTTCTTTCATCTGGCTTCCACCGTTACCACAGTCGATTCATTGGCCACCCTTTTTGGATTCGTCAACTTTCTGGCCAATTTGGGGGCCGTTCTGTTCACCATTGTCTTTGGCCTGCTAAAAGATACCACGGGCACCTTTACTTGGGGTTTTGGGATATTGGGCATTTTGGGTGCAGGAGGTTTTCTCCTGGGGAAAGTCATATTAAGCAGAGACTGTTCAGCAGATTCGTGCTATCAGGACATCCAGGCCTTCTAATCCCTTTTCTTGAGGCTGTCGGAAAACGCCCATCTGCTGCGTTACCTTCATCCCTCGTCACTGCGGCGTTCTTCTCTGTACGCCTCATTCCTCAGGATTTCGGAAGCCTTGCATCCGGACATTTTCCACCAGCCTCTAAGAAGCCGGTTTTTTTGACAGTTTCACTACCACTTACGATTTTGGATTTTAGATTGCCGATTTTAGATTTCGGATTTGCGATTTTGGATTTTCGATTTAAGAGTAAGAGTGAGACTGCCGAAAAAACGTCATCCATTATCCCGTACTATCTTGCCTTCTATCTTTCCCGAACCTAATAATCCGCCGCATACGTCCTCAAAGGATGAG
>CP070840.1:90645-114641 GCA_020342025.1 Deltaproteobacteria bacterium | reverse complement strand
TTTTATGACCACCTATGGCTTAAAGACCCTCGGTGCAATCCTTATTCTTATTCTTGGTCGAATTGCAGCCGGTGTTGGGAGAAAGATTGTAAGGCGGATCTTACGGAAGGCGAAAGCGGAACCCTCCATTGTTTCTTTCGTTGGGAGCTTGAGCTATTTTCTCATCTTGACTTTTGCGGTACTCGCTGCCCTGGCAAAGTTTGGGATCCAGACGGCCTCGCTTGTGGCCATCCTCGGCGCTGCGGGTTTTGCCATTGGCTTTGCCATGCAAGGATCACTGAGCAATTTTGCGGCCGGTGTCCTCATTCTTGTGCTTCGACCTTTTAGAATCGGGGATTTTATCATGGGCGCTGGTGAGGCGGGCGTGGTGAAGGAGATTAGCCTGTTTACGACGGTGCTTGCAACGCCCGATAACGTGAAGATCATGGTGCCAAACGGTAAACTCTTCGGAGACGTTATCAAGAATGTGACTGCCTTTGACACGAGGCGGGTGGATCTTGTCATCGGAATCGGTTATAGTTCAAACATACAAAAGGCCTGGGACGTGATGATGGGTCTGATAAAAGAAGATACGCGCATCCTTTCAGACCCCGCACCCCAGATTGCTGTTGCAGAATTGGCGGATTCCAGCGTCAATTTTGTGGTCCGGCCTTGGGTGAAAAAAGGGGATTATTGGGGCGTGAAATTCGATCTGACGCGCAAAATCAAGGAAGCCTTTGATGAGAATGGTATCGAAATCCCATTCCCGCAGCGCACAGTCCATATGATCTCACAGGGATCAGGCGCCTAAAATAGTTGATTTTGGTTCAAAGGGCCCGACTCGATTTGACACCCAGGCCTTAAGCATTAGATTATGGGCAGTATTTTGCCCGCATTTGGAAGGTATTTTTTGACAGCAATCTCCATGCGCTGATCAAATGGGATCTGAGAGATATTTCTTCTCTGTGAGTTGAAATCTTCTCTTTAGGAGGTGCTCATATGGGCTTACGCCGATTTATCACGGTTCTTCTACCCATTACAATTTTCGCTATTATCTTGAACATGCCGGCCGATGCCAAGTTCGGGTTTGAAGATATTCTGAAAGACGCAAAAAAAGCGGTTGGTCTGGGAGGAGAATTGAGTGAGGACAAGATCATCCAAGGTCTCAAGGAGGCCCTGGAGATCGGGACGTCCAATGCGGTGAAGTTGGTCTCCAAAGTAGACGGATATTACGGGAATCCCCAAATCAAGATTCCCCTGCCCGATTCGGTCAAAAGGGTGGAGAAGGCCCTGAGGGCCGTGGGATATGGGTCAAAGGTGGACGCCTTTGAGTTGAGCATGAACCGAGCGGCAGAGAAGGCGGCTCCTGAGGCGAAGGCCCTGTTCGTGGATTCTGTCAAGCAGATGTCGTTCCAAGATGCCCGAAAGATTCTCGATGGGAGAGACAATGAAGCGACCCTCTATTTCGAGGATAAAACTCGGGGCAAACTCACGGAGATCTTTAAGCCCATCGTCCACTCCTCCATGTCCCAGGTGGGCGTGACCCGGCAGTACCAGGCGCTGGATGCCAAGGTGCGCACCATACCGTTTACAGAGTCTTTGAGTTTTGACCTAGATCAATATGTGACAGACGGGGCCCTTAATGGCCTCTTCCTCATGCTCGCTGAAGAGGAAAGGAAAATACGCCAAGACCCAGCAGCCAGGGTGACCGATCTGCTGAAGGAAGTATTTAGTAAATAAAAACGGGTTCCCCCTCTCTATTCGAGCCTTGCTCTCGTTCATTCTTCTATCCCCGTCCCACCCTGGAGGCTTGGCAACTAGGTAGACCGCAAAAGGAAAATACCCGTTTGACTCAACGTTAACCTTAAGGGGGAGGTAAGTCATGAATAAGGCAATTAAATGGGTAGCTATCGTGGCGGGTGCACTGGTGGCCCTGGTCATCGTCGCCCTCCTCATCATTCCAACCTTCGTGGACCTTCAGAGTTACAAACCCCGGATCGAAAAGATGGTCTCTGAGGCCACGGGTCGTCCCTTTTCCATCGGGGGCGACATAGACCTGTCCCTGTTTCCGTGGGTGGGATTCTCCACCTCGGATATCCGCTTGGGAAATGCTCCAGGATTTAAGGAAAAGGACTTGGCAAGCGTAAAGTCCGTAGAGGTGAGGGTAAAGCTTATCCCCCTTATCTCCAAGGATGTCCAGGTCAAGCGCTTTATATTGGAGGGACCCCAGATCGCACTGGAGAAGAGCAAGAGCGGTCGGACAAACTGGGAGGGCATGGGGAAGACCTCTGCGGAAGGAGCGCCCAAGCCTGAAAAGGGGAAGGCGCCCGAGGGCAGACCCGGGGAGGGCCTACCCATAAAAGGCCTTGCCGTAGGTGAGTTTGCCATCACAAAAGGATCTCTCCTCTGGATTGACCATGGCAAGGGTGAGCGCAAAGAAATTTCGGATTTGACCCTTCGTCTTCAGGATGTTTCCCTGGATCGTCCCATTCGGCTTGTCCTGTCTGCCCTGCTTGATGGGCAACCTGTAGAGTTGAAGGGGAATGTGGGCCCGCTGGGCAAAGAGCCTGGCAAAGGGACATTGCCCGTGGACCTTTCCATCAAGGCCCTGAAAGAACTGGAGATGAATCTGAAGGGTAAGCTGGTTGACCCCGCCACGAACCAGCAGTTCGATCTGGCCCTCCAGGTCTCTCCATTCTCCCCTCGGAAGCTGATGACCGCTTTGGGCCAAGATTTTCCGGTGAAAACAGCGGATCCCAAAGCCCTAAACAGGGTGACACTCAAGGCCCAGCTCAAGGGCAACCCCAAAAATGTGTCCATATCAGATGGCGCGCTGCAGCTGGACGAATCAAACCTGGCTTTTTCAATGAATGCCAAGGATTTTGCCAGACCCGATTTGGCCTTTGATCTCAAGCTGGATAAGATTGACCTGGACAGATACCTCCCCCCGCCCAGTGAAAAGGCGCCTGGCGAGAAGAAGGAAGGGACAAAACCGCCCACCGCTGAAAGGAAAAAGACGGATTATGCGCCGCTCCGGAAGTTGGTGCTGGACGGCAAAATCCGCGTTGGAAACCTCAAGGCGCATGGCGCCAAAGTCCAAGATATCTATTTGAAGGTTTCCGCGAAGAACGGTCTCTTCAATCTGGATCCCCTCACCCTCAACCTCTATCAAGGGAATGTCTCGTCAAAAGGGGCCCTGGATGTGCGCCAAGATGTCCCGAAGAGCCATATGGCACTCCAGGCCAAGGGGATACAGGTCAACCCCCTCCTGAAGGATGTGTTGAAGAAGGACTTTCTGGAAGGAACGGTAAAGGCTGACATGGACATAGCCATGGCAGGCGATGATCCTGAAAGGATCAAAAGCACCCTGAATGGTAAGGGAGACTTTCTTTTCAATGATGGGGCCGTCGTGGGGATCGACTTGGGGGGAATGGTCAGAAACGCGAAGGCCGCTTTTGGTCTCGCTGAGAGAGGCGGGGGGAAGCCCCGGACTGATTTCTCCGAGCTTCATTCCCCGTTTACTATCACAAAGGGCGTTGTGGACACTCGCCAGACGAGCCTCGCATCACCCCTTCTGCGTGTCCTGGCCGCAGGCAAAGCGAATCTGGTCAGAGAGTCCTTGGACTTTAGGGTGGAGCCAAAATTCGTCGGGACCACCAAAGGTCAAGGAGACACGCAGCAACGGGGCGGCGTTACGGTCCCCGTACTGGTCACGGGGACGTTCTCTTCGCCAAAGTTTCGCCCCGATCTTGAGGGCATGCTCAAAGGGACGCTGGAAAAGGGGATCTCTGACCCCTCTGAACTGAAAAAAATGCTTCCAGGGCAGACGACGCAAGAAGGTGTGCAAAAACCCTCGGAGGAGAAAGCCAAAGACCTTCTCAAAGGCCTTCCTTTTGGGAAATGATTTGGTGGAAGAATCTCCTGATCGCTCTGGAGTATGAGGCAGGGACTAAGCCTCCCCTGTAGAATAGTCATCTAAACTAGGGGCCCGTGAAGGGAGGACCTTTCTTGGAAAAGAGGTAGAGATGGGTGCCCGGCAAGAGGTATTTTCTAACCCTCTATGAAGTGAATTTGGCCGTTTACCAAAACTTAAAGGAAGGCGGCGTGGAAATCCCATTTCCTCAGAGGGATGTTCATATCGTTTCGCAATCAGCCGAAGCCTGATCCAATGGATCCTAAGGAGAGACCTTTGAAAAGCGCCCCCTTTTGCCAAATCTCTGCGTCAGACTCAGATTTTGATCCTCGAAATACTTGTTGTGTATTCCTGCGGTTAAAATCTTCGCCTTCCTTGACATTGAACAAAATTGAACATTTTTAAAAGGTCTCAAATAGGGGAGGTGACAACGGAGGGTCTTGAGTCCGAATTGAAAAGAGGGCGAAAGGTGAAGAGAGGAGGGATGGGCCCGGAAGCTATTGTTCCGACTTGAGACCCAGTTCAGTCATTTTAGACAAAAGGGTATTCCGATGGATGCCGAGTATGTCTGCCGCCTTTTTTCTGCTTCCGTCCACAAGCTCGAGCACCTCCCTGATATGCTGCCTCTCAAAGAGGTTGACGGCATCTTTAAGGGTCATGTCCTTGATTTCTCTCTTCCCCATGCTAAAGGCGGAAATATCTTTCAGGTGTATGAGGGAGTCCTTTGTGACGGCAAACAATCTTTCCACCAAGTTCTGGAGCTCTCTCACATTGCCTGGCCAGTCATATTCTATGAGTGCTTTGATCGCCTTGTCAGAGAATGATTTTGGCGGCTTCCCTGTATTTTTCGCCTGCATCTCCAAGAAGTGATCCAAGAGCAGCGGAATATCGCCCTTTCTTTCTCGCAAAGGGGGTAGCTCCATGGGGAACACCTGCAGCCGATAGAAGAGGTCCTCCCTAAACCTCCCTCCTGACATCAGCTCTCGAAGATCCTTATTAGAGGCGGCCACGAATCTCACATCAATCTTGATGACCTTGGTACTGCCCAACCTCTCAAACTCCTTTTCCTGAATAACCCGAAGGAGTTTGGCTTGCATATTGATATCCAAAGAATCAATATCATCCAGAAAGACGGTTCCTTTATTGGCAATTTCCAATTTGCCTACGGTCGTGCTGGTGGCCCCGGTAAAAGCCCCTTTCATATGGCCGAAGATTTCGCTCTCCATCAGGGTTCCTGGGATGGCGGCACAATTGATGACAACGAAAGGGTGGGCGCTTCTTGGGCTGAGATTATGTATGGCCCTTGCAACCAGTTCTTTCCCTGTTCCGCTTTCTCCTTGTATAAGGACTGTGCCATCGCTCTGAGAGATGTCCGATATCAAATCGAAAATCTCCCTCATGGCCTTGTCCTTGCCCACCATTTCTTCAAAGGGATGATACCTTTCCAGCTCGCCTCTCAGATAGGTGACCTCCCTCATAAGATTGCGTTTTTCCAGAGCTCGGCTGATCACAGTCAGCACATCATCCACGGCGAAGGGTTTGATGATGTATTCGTACGCCCCCAATTTAATGGCCTTCACAGCCGTCTGAATCTCCTTGACTGCGGTGACCATAATAATCTCCACATTGGGGTCCAATTCCTTGAGTTTTTCCAAAAGATCGATGCCGTTTATATCAGGCAGGAGAATATCGAGCAGAATCAAGTCAACGGGACTCTTTGTAAATATGTCGCTTGCCTCTTCCCCTGTACCGGTGAGAAGAACCGTATACTCATCCTTCAAGACCATGTTGAAGGACTGGCGGACCCCATATTCGTCATCAACCACTAAAATAGTCGGTCTCTTATCCATGCGCCTTGTCTAAGCTGCCAATTTCTTGACAGGCCCTCCATCCGTTTGGACTTGGCCCGGTGTTTGGCCATATCTATGGCACGGATTTTTTGGCTACCCTGAAATACAGAACGAAGCCGGCGTAACTCTTAATGGGAGCCTATACAACCACAAAATCTCCATTTCGTCAATCAAAGAGCATGTTAAGTAAAATGCACAGTCGTTGCGCATTTGTGCACAGTCTTTTTTTTGAATGTTCCCAGTCTCTTATAGGTTTTTCCCGCCCTCACCTCAAACCTTCAATGGGCCACTCAAAGCGGGTCATTGCAAACTAAGGTTGAATGAATTCAAATGAGGATTCTTAATTACCCATGGGGGAGATCTTTTCCCTCAAAATCCCTGGAATATCTAAATTAACGGGCTCACCCCTTTTGGCACAAATATTGAAAAATTCATTTCATTTAAATGGGTTTGGGAAACCCACTTTAAACATTTTCTTCAACTGGAGCCGTGTGGTCGAGGGGGGTTTTGGTGAAGATCAATTTAAGTTCTTTCCTGCAATGGAAAATTAATATCTTCTTATATCACCGACTGGGCTGGAGAATCGCCTACCATTATATAACCTTCCTGGGTGCATTATACTTTTTCCTGAAAAGAAGCGAAAAACGAACCATCAAAGAGGCGGTTGAATCTGTTTTTGGCCACCAAAAATCCCATGCTGACCTAAAATCTCTCAAGCGGAGAGTCTTTCGAGGCATATTCTTCCACTATCACGAGAAGCTGTTTATAGCCTATGAGAAGCCCGAAAAGGCGACTAATTTCCTCAATAAAAATGTTATTTCTGAAGACTTGGAGATATTGCATAAGAAGCGACTAAAGGGCAACGGCGTAATTCTTGTAACAGGTCACTATGGGGCCATTGAATACATACCGACTCTGCTTGCCATCAACAACTTTCCCACCTCTATGATAGCCAAATTTAAAACGAAGCAATTGAAGGAAAAGGTCTATGCTCAAGCGGAAAAGTATAACATACGACTCATAGATGCAGAGAATACGGGGAATGTGATGAAATCCGCCATGAAAGAATTAAGAGAAAACCGAATTCTTATAACTCAATGTGATGAGATAGAGGAATGGAGACCATCGTGGAAGAAAAGGATTTCTTTTCTGGGACGTAATACCTACCTGGATAGGACAATTAATATCCTCGGAAAAAGGACTGGAGCCGAGATTGTTTTTGGAGTCGTACATAGATATAGCTTAAGTAATTACAAGCTAATTATGTATGATTATGCAGATATGATGGGATATCTAAATGGGCCTGTCACCTCATCAATTGGAGAAACCATCCTGAAAATTCTTGAAGAACATATCTATGCCAACCCAGAGCAGTGGTATCAATGGAAACAGTATCTGAAGATAAGAATGGCTCCCGCGGAGAGCAAAACCGGGGAGTTATCCTCACCTTTAGTTTTGAGACCTGCATTTGAAAAGGCTTCATGAGAGGTGGTGTGGAACTGATCAGAAGCCTCTGCCCTTTGGCAGTGCGAGTTAATTTTATTGAGGCCCTTGTCAAAAAGTCCAACCCCCTATAAAATAAGACCCTCTACAAATCTTAGTCTGGGAAATTTGGGAATTTCTCCCTATCTACCCATTGTCCATAAGGGAGATGGAGAGCCTCGGATGCAGACTTTTAGACCTATTCTTTCTACACATGGAAAAAGAAAATAGCTGCATAAATTGCATAGCCATCCTGGATTACGTGAAGGCTTCCAGAGATGGGGATCTATCGGGTCTCTTGCAGAATCTAGACCCAGAAATTGACCAACTCTCGGATCCGGAAAATTTTTTGAGGGATCCCAATAATTGGGTTTCTTCTGCACTTGTATCCAATCTATTTAAGAGAGCCAGAATGATTTTTGAAGACGAGATGGCTGCTTACAATATCGCCAGATATGCTGTTGAGAATGTCACTTTGGGATATATACAGCGTATCATCGTCAAGGCATTTTGGTCCATCAAGCACGGGCTCAAGAATCTGCAAAAAATAGACGCCAAGTTCAGCAGAACCAAAAGGGTGGAGCTGGCGGAGATTAAGAGGAATGAAGCGATAGTCAGGTTACATTGGCATCCGGGCATGGATGTAACAAAGGATACATGTCTTTATAATCAGGGACTCTATAGCTTCTTACCGATCATATGGGGAGGGAAGCCGATCACCTTAAGGGAAGAATGCTGTTATTTTCATGGGGCTCCATATTGTGAATACCACTTGAGATGGACTTTCAGAAATAGCTTTCACGAGTTTTTCTCCAAGCTTTTCACATCCAAAAGTGTCCTCATGGAGACGGTAAAGGAAATGGAGGAGGACAAGCAGGTCATTGAGCAAAAATATGAAGAGGTGAACCGGCTAAATGTGGAATTGAATCAAAGGATCAAACAACTCATGGCCATCCAAGAGACGGGAAAGGCCATCCTCTCCGTATTGGATTTGGAGCCGCTCTTGGACGTGATTATGAGTATCTTGTCCAGCGTATGTAAAATCCACCGGGCGCTCATCATGCTTGTGAACGAAGAGGAAGGGTGTCTGGAATACATACACGGTTTGGGTTTTGCGGGTGAGGTGCCAAAGGAGATCAAGAACTACAGGGTTTCACTGGATCGTCTAAGCAATATTCTAGTGAGGGTGACCAATACCGGACGGCCAGAGTATATTCCAGATGTGAAAAGTTCCAAATTGAGAAGAGAAAACATCATCCTCACTTATGGCAAACCCACTTCCGTATATGTGGTGCCGCTCATAACCCGGTCTAAAGTTATCGGGGTCATTGCTACAGATGCTGTTGATACCGATGGGGTTTCAAAGGAGACCCGCGAAACACTACAGGTTTTCGCTCCCCAGATTGCCATTGCCATAGAAAACGCAAGACTTTACAGCAGATTGCAGGAGCAGATGGGAGAATTGAAAAGATCTCATGCCCTGTTGAGTAGAGCGGAGAAGTTCTCTTTCTTGGGGAACCTGGCCGCGAGACTGGCCCATGAGATCAAGAATCCTATGACAGCCATTGGGACATTCATCCAGTTACTGCCCACGAAATATGAAGATGAAGAATTCAGAAGCGACTTCCATAAGATCGCCATGGAAGAGACGGCCAGGGTGAACAATTTGATCACGGAACTCTTGGATCTGGTGAAACCAAAAGAGTCCCAATTCAAATTCGACGATCTGAACAGCTTGATTGATAAGATGGTCCTCCTTGTTTCTCCACAAACCAATGCCAAAAAGATTGACGTGATACGTCAGCTTGACCCTGATATTGGAGAGGTATGGATAGACCCTGAAAAAATGAAGCAGGTTTTCCTCAATCTCCTCTCCAACGCCGTAGAGTTTACACCAGAAGGGGGTAGAATCGAGATCTCAACCAGAAACCTACCACAAAAAGAAGGAGGTAGAAATATCAGTGTGGAGATCAAAGACAATGGCTTAGGAATTCCCCAATCCAACATGGGCAAGATATTTGACCCCTATTTCACCACCAAACATAAGAGTAACATGCACGATGGGACGGGTCTTGGTCTATTTATCGCTTATCAAAACATGCAGGATCATGGGGGCACCATCGAGGTCAAGAGCGGAGTCAAAGAAGGTACCGTATTCACGCTAACGTTGCCCTCCAAAATTTCACCTTGATCAGGAGACCAGGTCAGGCGAAGGTATTATGCGAATAGATCAGGTAAGTGTCCATCACATATCTCTTCCCTTTTCTTTTGATTTTTCCCATTCCTTGAGAAGAAGATCCTCAGCCAATAACATCATTGTGGAAGTCAGTGCCGACCAGGGGGCGATAAAGGGATATGGAGAGGGTGCCCCTAGGTCCTATGTAACGGGTGAATCACAAGGAAGTGCAACCAAAAACATAGGCGATCTGTTACAAAGGGATTCGTTTCCCTGGGAGTTCAATGAAGTTGGCCAGATATGGGATTTTTTGGATAGCCTCCCTGATGGAAAGGAACAAAATTCTGCAACTTGCGCTCTCGAGTTGGCCTTACTGGATGCCCTGGGGAAGCGGGAGGAGAGAGCCATCATTCAATATTTCCCTACCGATTTCTTTACCCCATCCATTTGTTATGGCACGGTGGTTCCATTGGCCTCAAAGAAGACATTGACGGAACTCTGTGAACTGATTAGAAAAATGGAGATTAACAAATTACGCCTCAAAATGGGTAAGGATCTAGAGCAGAATCGGCAAACGACCAGGACCATTCAGTTGATCTTTGGCGATAATTGCGATCTGAGAGCGGATGTGAATGGGGTGTGGGATTATGAATTGGCCGTGGCGCACGTTCCGCTCATTAAGGAGCACAAGGTGAACGTGGTGGAACAGCCGATGAGTCCCGATGACCCAGACATTGCCCGTTACGCCTCGGTTATGCGAGACTGTGGTGTGACCCTTATGGCGGATGAGTCCGCATGCTCCTTTGGAGATATGGAGAGGATAGTTGAAGAGGGCCACTATGGTATGGTAAATGTAAGACTGTCCAAGTGCGGGGGATTCCGGAATTCCTTGAAGGTGATAGACTATTTACGCCGTCACGGAATTTCCTTTCAAATCGGCTGCCAATTGGGAGAATCCGGCCTTCTTTCTGCAGCGGGAAGGACCCTAAGCCTCCTCTGCTCTGACGCTGTATATCATGACGGATCTTATGATGAATTTCTCCTGCGGGAAAACGTCACCCTTGAGCATGTGTCTTTTGGGCATGGTGGGGAGGCGGGCCCTCTTGCTGGCCCCGGACTGGGTGTGGAAATAAACCGTGAAAATCTAGAGCGGCTGGGCGTTCCATCAACCCGGGTAACCGTCATGAGACCCTGATATCATCGTGTGACGTTTTTCTCCGTGTTCTTTCCGTTCGTCCCATGAGATCCCTTCGCAGGGCTTATCATCATCGAAAAGAAGATGACGCCATTTTTCTTGACCATTCAAACTACTTTTTTTTATAAATATTGTTTCTTCCATCAATCAATTCGCGAAAAGACCCATCGATTCAAAAGAAGAGAGCAGGGGAGGGCCCTTATGGCTGCAATAGTGAAAAGAACAAGCCTTGTATCCGTTTTTATCTTTCTTCTTCTATGGATTCAAATCATTATGCCTGCTGCCGGGCTCGGTATTGATAAAGGATTTACCAACTCCCTCGGGATGGAGTTTGTGCTCATTCCTGCGGGCACTTTTATGATGGGTAGTCCCCCGGGCGAGCCCGGTCGAAATAAAGACGAGGTACAGCACCAAGTCACCATCAGCAAGTCTTTCTATATGCAGACCACCGAAGTCACCTTGAAACAATGGCGGGCGTTGATGGGGAAGAGGTTTTTTGGACTATTTAAAAGGAGGGGGGAGGGAAACAAACCGGTAGTCAAGGTCTCCTGGTTTGATAGTGAAGAGTTCATCAAGAAACTAAATGCCCTTAACGAAGGAGCCTTTCGTCTCCCCACAGAGGCTGAATGGGAATACGCGGCCAGGGCAGGGAGCCAGACAGCTTATCCATGGGGCAAGGAGATCGACTGCACAAAGGCCATGTACAGCAACAATACCCTGAAATCAGAGGAATGTGTGGAGTATGTGAAGTCCAAGGGACTAGCAACGGACAGCGCAGCCCCCGTGAAGAGTTATCCTCCCAATGCCTGGGGCCTATACGACATGCACGGAAATGTCTGGGAATGGTGTCAAGACTGGTATGGAAAGTATCCCCCCACCTCAGTGGTCGATCCCAACGGCATTGAGACAGGAACAGAGAGAGTTCGCCGGGGAGGAAGCTGGTTCAAAAATGGAAGGGTATGCCGCTCCGCCAATCGGAACTTTGCCCACCCTGCCACCAAACACAACACCCTCGGTTTTAGAGTCGTCAGGGAAGCCCAATAATTCATATGGCACTCGCTCTCAAGAGATTGAAGTCCTTTCATGGGCGTAAGGGCCCACTTCTGCTTATCATTATGGACGGCATCGGTATTGGCCGGCAGGACGAAAGCAATGCGGTCTACTTGGCCAATACGCCCACGTTGGATCGCCTGTTCAGCTCTGAGCTCTATATACAACTGCAGGCCCATGGAACCGCCGTGGGGCTTCCAAGCGATGCGGATATGGGCAACAGCGAAGTGGGGCACAATGCCCTGGGCGCAGGGAGGGTATTTGACCAGGGCGCCCGGCTGGTGAACAGGGCCCTTCAGACAGGCGAGATTTTCCAGACAGACCTCTGGCGCCGTATCGTTGAGCGAGCCAGAAAGGGGGGGACCGTTCATTTCATGGGGCTCCTCTCTGATGGGAACGTGCATTCTCATATTGACCAACTATACAAGCTCATTGATAAATGCGCCGAATTGGGTCTCAAAAGGGTCCGAGTGCATGCCCTGCTCGACGGCCGAGACGTGGGTGAGCGATCTGCGCTGGAATATGTCATTCCCACTGAGAAGAAATTGGAAGAGATCTCCCATGAAAAGGGACTGGATTACTGTATTGCGTCTGGCGGTGGCCGCATGAAGGTAACCATGGATCGCTACGAGGCGGACTGGAACATCGTCAGAAGGGGGTGGGATGCACACGTGCTTGGGAAGGGGCGTTTTTTCAAAACAGCCGCTGATGCGGTGAGGACCTACTACGATGAAGATCCACATATCACCGATCAATATATGGATTCCTTTGTTATTTCAAAGGATTCCGGAAGACCCGTGGGCCCCATAGGGGACGGAGATGTGGTCATATTCTTCAATTACAGGGGTGATCGTGCCATTGAAATCTCCCGTGCCTTCACAGAAAAGGACTTCCACGGGTTTGACAGGGGTTCCTTACCGGACATTATTTATGCGGGTATGATGGAGTATGACGGGGATACCCATGTGCCGCCCAACTTCTTGGTCTGGCCCCCTGCGATCGACCGGACAATCAGCGAATATCTATGTGCTGAAAAGGTGAGGATGTTCGCCATTTCCGAAACCCAGAAGTATGGCCACGTGACCTATTTTTGGAACGGGAACCGCTCGGGTTATATCGATGAAGCGGTGGAGACCTACACGGAGATTCCATCCGACAGGATTGAGTTCGATAAAGCCCCAAAAATGAAGGCATTGGAAATAAAAGATAGAGCCACAGAGATGTTGAAAGGGGGTGAGTATCGCTTTGGCCGCCTAAATTTTGCAAATGGGGACATGGTTGGCCACACAGGCGTCATGGAGGCCGCTATCACTGCAGTCGAGACGGTTGATCAATGTGTGGGGGAGCTATTGGAATGCATCCGAGGCCTACAAGGCATGGCAGTGGTCACGTCAGACCATGGAAATGTGGACCAGATGTTCACTATTGATAAAGAAGGCAGAAAGAACCCGAAGACGGCCCACACCCTGAACCCTGTCCCTTTTGCCATATACGACCCAGGTTACCAGGGGGAGTATGAACTGGCCCATTTGAAAAGACCGGGCCTCTCCAACGTGGCTTCCACCCTGTTGAATCTATTGGGCTATGAGAAGGGGGAAGACTACGATCCTTCACTGATCCGTATCAAAGGTGAATAAGGGGGGTATTCTAGCGAGAAGCTGGGGGGCTTTTTGAGCCTTCAATGGGTTCAACTTTTCTCCACTCGAAGTCCAACTGATTTTTCAGTCTTATCACGTTGCCCCTTTCCGGGTAGTAATAAAAAGAGAACGTGTATCTTTGCCCCTCCACATTTTCGTGATGAATGGTGTACAAGATGTGATTCCGCTCAGGCCTTTTTTCCACTTTTACGATAAAATTCACACTGATGAAATCCTGGAATTCCCCGCTCGTGAAGACGATGCATTCTTTGCTCAGCTCAAGCGTGTCATTTTTGAATCGTGGTGCAGCGCTCGTCCACACACCCATCAATTCGGGAGGAAGGGTTTCATCTTCCTTTGGTTGACATCCCCACATAAAGATGGAAATGGCGACTGCCAAAAAACTCGTTTTTGTTATGATATTCCTTAATCCCAGCATGACTCACCTCTCAACACCCTCTTGCCTTATGACCTCCAGTAAAGCCTCCACCACATTCGGATCGAACTGTTTGCCTGCCTCTTCTTTAATGATCTCAATGACGCGCTCCCGATCCATTCCCGATCGATAGGGTCTGTCAGAGACAAGCGCGTCATAGACATCCGCTACAGCCAAAATGCGAGCGCCCATGCTTATCTTTTCTCCTGCAAGACCGTCAGGGTAACCCTTGCCGTTGAAGTGCTCATGATGCTGCAAAACAATGGGTATGGCATGCGCATATGCGGCAATGGGTTCAAGTATGCGCGCTCCCATACCCGAATGTGCCCTGATTAATTGGAATTCTTCATCATTCAGTTTCCCGGGTTTGTCCAGAATTGTGACAGGGATCCCAATTTTGCCGATGTCGTGGAGCAAACCCCCCCGGTGTAAGTCGTCCAACGCTTCAGGCGTGAGTCCCATGGCCCGGCCAATTTGAAGCGCCTTTTCTGTCACCCTTTCAGAATGCCCCGCTGTCCAGGGAGATTTCGCATCCACGGCCCGAGCCAGTGCCCTCAAAGTGCCCCAGTTGAGGGCATCCAAATCTTCTATCAGTTGGGCATTTGCCAGGGCGACGGCCACTTGGTCGGCAAGTTGTCGTACCTGATCAAGATCTTCCCGGTCAGGTGGCGACGGACTAAGCGAACCCAGGGTGATGATCCCGGCCAGTTCCTTTTTAAAGAAAAGGGGGAGCAATACAACCAGTTTGATCCCGCTTCTGATATTGTTGGCAAGATAGGGAGGAAGTTTTTCGGGCGAATTTAATAACAGCAATTCCTGATGAGAAATAAATTTTTTCAGCTCACCCGTGGGGATTTCAATATTTTCTAATAATTGCAGGCGGTTGGCGCTTTCCATATAAGTGCGCCCCGGATTTTGCCCTTTGGAATCTAGGAGGGTAAGAGAAAGGTAGTCGTAAGGCAAAAACTCCCGCATGCGACTGAATACCGTTCTTATAATCCTTTCGGTATCCAGGGCAGAGAGGATTGCCCGGTCTATCTCGGCCATGGTGGTCAAGGCGTTAAACTGTCTGCCCAATTGTCTGGCCATGTTGTTGAATGATGTGGCGAGCTCTTCAAATTCATCCCCACTCGTGACTGTCACCCTGCTATCGAAGTCTCTCATGGCTATCCGGCGCGTGCCTTCTCCAAGTTTTTCCAGGGGATGTGTTGTTCGTCGAATCTGGATGAAGGCGAGGAGTAATACCACCCAAAAGGAGAGGAGCACGATAAGGGGGAAGATCCGTTTGAATTGGGCCATGGGCCTATTAATAGTCTCTTTTGGAACGGTAAGGACCACTGTCCATTGGGGATGCGTTGGGTTATATTTTATTTTTAGGGCACGAAAACTCGCCATGTAGCTTTCCTTTTCATGTTTCCATTCGAATATGCCTCTGCCGGTCCGGGGCATGTTATACTCTGCTCTTTCTCGCAATGTGGAAGGCGCTGGCATGGTTGAATAGATGACCTGATTCGAGTTATCTAATACAAAGAGCTCGGTCCTGTAGGGGAGTATATCCTCTGGCTTTTGATTCAGGAGCCAGAGATAAAAGGTGTTTATTTCTCCATATAGTTTACCCTGCTTTCGGTCCAGTGGGTTAATGAGCCTCATCATGTACATTCTTGAAAGGCCGTCCGAGTTGCTATGGCTGAGTACGAGGGTATGGCCAGATCCAAGGTGTTGGGTTTCTTCAGCTGAGAGCATTGGCGGTTTTTGAATATGACCAAAACGGGGGAAAAGCTCTCCCGAATCCGTGATGATCGCCAGTCCTTTAAACCTGTTCTTCAGCTCCTTGCCATATGTTTCGCTTGTGCTCTGCGTGAAAGCGCTGGAGCTCAGGACAGGATTGGCGCACAAGGCCTTGAACTCATTTTCAAGGATGTTCATACGTTCCAAAATGGACATAACCAGCGCCTTGCAGGATTGATGCAGTTGTCTTTCATTTTGCTTGTCAAGCTCACCGCTTACTCGGGTAAAGGAGACGATGGCCAGGGCCAAGATGGGAACGAGGGCGCAAAAGACAAAGAGCCCCATGATTCGTCGTCCCACCTTGCTCTTAAGAAACGTCTTTTCTATTTTCATTAGATGCTGCCTGTCTAGAACTCGGAAGCAAGCCCTATGAATCTTCCCTCGCGGGCCCGGATGATGTCATCATGGCTTTTCTTGTTGTGGAGATGTTGCGCACTCTCCCCGTCTCTGCCCATGCTGTAAAGGTCGTAGTCGTCATTCAATGGATTGTCCCATTGGTCCTTGCGTTTACCCCCTACACCTTTGCCACTAAACCCAGTCGCGAAGTTTTCATATATGTATGGATTGCCATAAGGATCCAGGAGATTCCCGTGTCCTATATCATCAAGAGAATTGGGCAGAGCATTCCGGTCTATCTCATAGAGTTTTATCTCTTTTTGAAGAAGTCTTATTTCTGCTACGGCCTTGGTAATTCTTGCCTTGTCAATGTATCGCGAATAGGCGGGGATGGCAATGCCAGAAAGTGTCCCCAACATGGCGATCACGACCAGCAGCTCAACGAGGGTAAAGCCTGCCACAACCTCCTTACGGCTCATTTTGAGCAATCTCACCATAAGGGTGGACCCGGCCCTGCGAACATACCTGCCAGCACGAGCCATTAAGAACTTGGAACTATGAAAGAATCCTTTCTTGAGGTCATTTGCAGACATAGATCGTTCCTATCCTATCCGCGTCAAAACGTTGGGATTTGCCAACCTATGACCAGAACTTCTCATGATTAAGTCCCTTTGTCTTCGGGGGTCTCCTCTCCGTCCCCTTGCTCTTCCTCTTGTACGGAAAAATATCGCGAAGTCTCTGCCAGCGTTTCCAGGTGGTGGCGGTGGATACGCAACAACGCTTCACGGTTTTCCTTCCAGTTGTTTGCGTGGGTCCCTGTCTGCTCCAATGCATCCATAGACCTCAAAGCGCTTTCGGTGGTTTGCTGCATGTCTCTCCATTTTCTAGACAGCGTCTCCAACATCCTATTAAGCGCCGCCTCTTCTTCGTGCAGATAATCCTTCTTTCTTATTTTTACCTTTTGGTTCAGGTCTCCATTTCGCACCTGTTCATAGACTTGGCGGAAACGATGCAAAGGGCCGATGAGTCTATGGAAGAAACGGAACGAATGGAGGGCAACCAGGCAAATGACAAGAAGAATGGCTGGCCAAACCCTTGCGTGCAGGGTAAGCATTTTGTCAGCGGCAGCTGCCCGGGCGTCGAAAGATAGGGATTCATCTTGCAGTCGTACAATGTCGGGTACGAACATGAAGAGCGCCAAGAAGAGCACAATGACAAAGCTGTAGACAATGACGATGGCCAGAAACCTATATTGGAGTGATCGGTTGACCACACGGTAACCTTTACGTTGGTTCCTGCCTGACATGGCATCTCCTTTCTGGGGTTATTCGCAAATGGGCGGGATCACGGGGGTCCCGCCTCTATGTAAGCTACCATCCTCTTAAGAGCGTAGCTGTGAATGCATGCACCGCTTAATGTTTCGGCTTGTTTGTTTGTATCCCTGTCCTTATGGATTTTGCCTTTTCGCCGGAGATTCTATCCTTTCTCACATAGATCCTTTCCAGCTTATCCAAATACATATCCTCGTTTTCTCTGCCCCTTACCAAAAGATCATTGAAGGCGTCTCCATACTCTTTGGCAAAGTCCAGAGTGGCAAGTCCCATCTCTTCTCGCATTCTTATCTCAAGGGCTTTCGCCTCTTCTGGGGCAAGCCCTTTTCTCGATGCAATCTTGTCCAAATAGGATCTCTCTGATGAAGTGATGTCATTCTTGGTCAATAGACTGAACCTGAGCAGCTCGGAATACATCTCATGGGGTGCGTCCTCTTTTATGGCGAGAGAGAATTCAAGACAGCTCTGATGTCTGTTGTTGGGATCCCTGTTTAATGCCTTCAATATGGCCTCGTTTATGTGCGGGGGAATATCCTCAAATTCATCGAGGATGCATTTGGCCTCCTCAAGGGAGCCTTCCAAGTGATATTCCAAGAAATCCGTGGCCTTAATTCTGTCTCCTGAGGGAAAAGTTGCCGTTAGCATATTAAAGAAGGTCACGCCAAGGGAATAGATATCGGATCTGGTGTCCACGTCTTCCTCTAATAGCTGTTCTGGAGACATATAGACAGGCGTGCCAACAAGGGACATCTCTCCCTTCTTGTTCTTTCCATAGCGAGCAATAAAAGCAAGGCCAAAATCGGCCACTTTGGCTCTTCCCTGCTGATCCAAGAGAATATTGGAGGGCTTAATATCCCCGTGTATAATTTTATATTTGTGGGCAAATCCAATCCCTTCCAGGATCTGCAGGAAGATATTGACAGCCCTTTGAACAGATAGAGCCCCTTTTCCGCCCTTGCTCTCTCGAATGGCCTTCGCCTTTCTTATAACCCTCGCTAAATCCGTCCCTTTTATGAGTGGCATGACGATGCAGAGGTTATCTTCATAGTTGAACATCCTGAGGATCTGAACAATATGGGGATTATCCAAATTTGCCTGTATTCTTGCCTCCCTTAGGAATTGCTTCTTGAAATGTTCTCTCTCACTGTAACGCGGTTTTATGGTCTTAATGACCACTTTCCTCTTCAACGCCTGATCCTCGGCCAAAAAGATCTCCGCCATTCCCCCTTTTCCGATCTGTTTCTCAATGACGTAATCCTCCACTTTTTGTCCCGATTTGAATGTGGGTTTAGTCAATGAATGACCTCCTGAACCTTTGCGCCCAAAGAAAGGCATGGCTTCATTCGGTGCCGTCGAAGGGGATCGTTTAGCCAGAAATTGGAGAGCTTTCCTGGCCTGAAATAGATTTAACCTTTCTCCACTCCACGTCTATCTGATTTTTCAGTCTAATTATGCCGCCCTTTTTCGGGTAATAATAAAAGTAGAACTTGTATCTTTGCTCGTAAATATTTTCATAGAGGATGGTGCACAAGAAGTGTCCTCTCTCTGGTTCCCGTTTCATTCTTACAACAAAATTTGTATCAATATGCGCTGCCAAACGGCTATTTGTGAAGAGAATATAATCTCTGGTTAATTCAATAGAGCATTGCTTGTAGGGGGAGGAATCGGTTTTCCACACCCCTATTAGTTCATTTGGAACACCTTCAGAGTTCCCAGACAGACATCCGAAAAGGGAAACTAAAATGGCGAATGTAAGAAAAAAACCTACTATTTTCATGATCCAAAACGTGATCAGTACTCGGAAGCTGGCCCTATGTATATGCCGTCGTTGGCACGGACAATGTCATCATGGCTTTCTTTTGCCGTAAGGGGCGGTTCGCTTTTTCCATCTCTACCCATGCTGTAAAGGTCGTAGTCCGTATTTAGCGGCACCATAAACCGGTCCTTCCTCCTTTTCTCCTTTTCATCGGCATTAGTGAAATTATGGTATTGATAAGGTCTGCCATAGGGGTCCACCAGATCTGCATCCCTCATATCACTTAGCCTATGGGGCAACACGTTTTTGCTCAGCTTATACATCTGGATCTCTTTCTGCAGGGTGCTCAACTCTTCGGCGGCCCTGGTAATCCTCGCCTTCTCGACATAGGTTGTGTAGAGGGGAATCCCAGCGCCCATCAATGCGACAAGCAGGACAATCACGACCAATAATTCAATAAGCGAGTAGCCGCCACAAATCTGGGATTCTGGTCTTCTCATCCATTTCAACGAATCAGGAGGTGTTATACTATGCTGAGTGACCTTGGATATCATTTTTCGCAAATATCATGCACTGGTGCCGTCATCCTTTTCTTCAGCTTCGCTTAGGCTGAAATACTGCGCCGTATTCAGAAGTTTTTCCAGGCGTTGGCGGTGATGACGCATGGCCGCTTTGTGGGTCTCGCTCCAGTTGGGGACCTCGTTCATCTTCCCCTCTAGCTCGCCTAGAGATTTCAACGCCTCTGACCCCGCCTGTTGTATGCTTTTTATTTTTCCTGCAATCATCCCTAGCATCTCATTGAGCGCAGCCTCTTCCTGGTGCAAATAATCTTTTTCTCTTATCTTCACCCTGAAGATCAGTTGCCCCTTCCCCACCTGCTCAAAGACCGAGCGAAAGCGGTGCAGGGGACCGATGAGCCTGTGAAAGGAACGAAACGAATGGAATCCAGCCACGCAGATAATGGCTATCACTGCGGGCCAGACCCGTGCATGCAAGGTGAGTATCTTATTAGCGGCACCCGCTCGGGCTTCAAGACTGAGGTTTTCATCCTGCATGCGAATAATATCGGGCACGAAGAGGAAGATGGCCAAAAAAAGCACGATGGTAAGGCAATAGATAAGAATAATGGCGAGGAATCTATACTGGAGTGGCTTATTGACGATATAGGAACGCCGACGCTGGTCCCCTCTTGTCATGAAATCTCCTTTCTTTTGCCCCTGCATACGTAGGCGGGGTCTCATAGATCCCGCATGATTCTTATCTAATAGGCTCTAAGCAACTAAGGCGTTCGAAATAGGTGCTGCTTCGATAGGGTCTTTTATGACACAGCCAAAGACATTCATGGACTGTAACGATGTTTAACCAAATAGAGATAAATAATATTATAAATAATTAAAGGAAAATAGTCAATTATGAAGGACAAAGACCTCTATTTAGGGTGGACATGTCTATTTTCTTGCCGGACTCCCCAAAAATGTTCTAATAAAGGAGGATTTTGGAGTGCGAGGGGGATTCGCTTTGTCAGAGAGGAGGTAACGGATGGGTAAAGGCTTTTGGGGTTGGATTGCTTGGTTCCTGTTTCTCTTCCTTTTGGATTTTGTCGTGCCGTTTATTTGGCTCAAAAACGTGCCTAAGATAGCGGGGAGTTTCCTCTTTTGGGTCCTTTGGATCGCCGTCGCTATTGGGAGTATGTTTTTGATCTTTTTGAGATGGCGGGAGCCCCAACAGGGCGGGGAAGGGGGCCAATCATGAGTGAAACGATGTACGCCTGGTTGGCCATCGTCCTCTATATCCTCCTTGGCCTCGCCATCGCCTTCATGGCAAGACGGAAACTCGGGCAGGGAATGAACGATTTTTTCCTGGGAAATCGTCAGATTGGCGGATTTATTTCCGCACTGACCTATGCGGCCACCACGTATAGCGCGTTTATGATGGTAGGGCTAGCCGGTCTCACGTACAAGCTTGGAGTTGGAGCCCTTGGTTTTGAACTCACTTACCTTTGCGGGCTCGTTCTGGTGGTCTTTTTTGGTCCCCGGTTCTGGTTGGTGGGGCGCAGGTTCAACTACCTGACACACACACAACTCCTTGCGGATCGGTATCAAAGTCCAGCTGTTGGTATTGTGGCTACACTTCTGTGCCTCATCTTTCTCATTCCTTATGCCGCCGTCCAGGTGATGGGCATCGGTTATCTCCTGTCAGGGATTTCCGAAGGGGCGATACCCTTTTTGGTCGCTATGATCTTGGCTGTGCTGCTGGCCCTTGTCTGGTCTAATGTGGCGGGATTACGCTCTGTGGCGTGGACCGATGCCCTTCAGGCGGTGATCATGCTTTTGGCATCCATCACAGCCGTCTGTTTTCTCGCTTATAAAGGATTTGGAGGGTTTGGCGGCTTTGTGCAGCAGATGGATGAGAAAATTCCCGAACTTCTGGCAGGGGCTGGCCTCTTTAAATTCAACCTTTTTTTCGGACTCGCACTCCCCTGGCTGTTTTTCTCCGTCTCCAATCCGCAAGTGACGCAAAGACTGTTCATCCCCAAATCTGTCAGCTCGTTCAAGCAGATGATAGGGGGATTCTTGGTGTTCGGGTTTATTTACACCATCGTATCCGTTATGTGGGGTTTCGGGGCCAGGTTATTGATTCCAGGGCTGGATAAAGCGGACAAGGCCACGCCAGCGCTCTTGGCCCTTCCCATCATGCCAAAGGTCATCGTCATTATAGTTATGATAGGCATTTTGGCTGCAGCGATCTCCACCATCGATTCCATACTCTTAACCCTATCCTCCATGTGCGCCCGTGACATATATAGGAGTGGAATCAATCCCGGAGCCTCGGAAAAGATGGAACTGCGGTTGGCAAAAACAGCCATCCCCATCTTGGCTGTCATATTCTTTATTTTTGCCTATTGGGCCGCTGGTAAAAGCGGACTTGCATTCATGATCGCACCCCTCTCCTCCGCGGCTTCTGCGGGACTTTTGATGGTCGTCCCGGCCATCATGGGCGCTTTTTTTTGGAAACAGGCGAGCGCGGCTGGGGCCTTGAGCAGTATGGTTATGGGTGCTATTCTGGTCTTAGTGCTCCAACTCTCGGGCAGCAAACCTTTGGGACTTTGGCCGGGGGTCTGGGGGCTTATGCTGTGCCTCGCTCTCTATATCTTGGTCAGCTTATTGACGCGCGCACCTAAAGAAAAGGCTGAAGAGTTCATCAGTTACCTGAAAGAGACACTTCCCAAGGGAAAATTTGTTTAGGATTTCCAAGAAAAAAGAAAGGCAGAGCGCCTAGCCCTGCCTTTTCATTCATTTCAACGCCATCAATTTTTATGAAGGAGAGTTTAAGGCCTCAGAAAGTTCCTTCTGTCCTTGCCATCTCTCCGATCCATCCCGCTTCTTCGATCTATACTCAACTCCCGCGCCTTTCCCTTTCTCCGTTCAAGGCCACTTCTCCGCTCTATACCGTTTCTTCGTTCTTCAGCACTTCTTCGATCGATGTCCCCTCTTCGATCTTGGCCAGTTCTTCTTTCAGGAACATACTCGAGATGGGAAGCATGTCTTCTCTCAATTCCAGAGCGCCTTTCTCCCTTGTTCATACACTCCCCATCCTAACCGAGCGGCAGCATATAATCGGCGAGTCTGCTCGATGTTTTGCGTAAGTTAAGGCAGAGCAGACGGGCGATCCCTTTCAGAATTTTAACACCTATCTTTGAATGCTCAGCCAGTATATAATCGAAGTTCTCTCTTGATAATGTGAGCAGGGTGGCCTTTGTGCGGGCCTTCACGCTAGCAGAGCGGGGGAGATCATCAATGACAGACATTTCGCCGATTGAACGTCCTTTCGACAGTGTGGATATGACGATGTCCTCTCCACTCTCGGATCTCTTAAGCACGTCTAGTGAGCCCTCCACCACGAAACAGACATAATCCCCAGGCTCGCCCTCTCGAAATACAATTTCCCCAGGAGTGAGTTCAATGAAGTTCAGGTAGGATTCTATGACCATAAGTTCTTTATCCTGCAAAGTACCAAGTATGGGGATGTTAAGAATAAGGAATTCGATGATGGCTTGTGACATCACCCGATCCGCTTCTAGGCTACTTTCTCCCATTTCTGATGCCTCCAAATATGCGGCTTTTCACAATCTTTCTCAGAATCCTTAATGCAAAGTCCCGGTCTTTTCTCTCCCATAGAGCAATGCATTGTCTATGGCAATAGCAGCCGAGCTACTCAAGGCGCTGAGGAGAGAAAGGTCGTCATTTCGAAATCCATGGGGTCTGTTCACCGAATCCACATAGATCACCCCCCGGATTTGAGATCTGCTGATCAAGGGAACACACATGACGGACCTCACCCTCATTAGTTCCATACTCTGTGAACGATCGGCTTCATCCTCACTGAGGGTGTCCAACATCATAACCGGTTTGCCCTCATTTATGACACGCTCAACAATTGTCCGGCTGTATATTTTATGGGTAGCATCACCAGGCATTCGACTCTTGGGGATGACATCTGAAATCTTCTTTGTTCCTGGATCAATGAGGATAATAACTCCCCTGTCTACCCTCTTAAGAAGATCCAGAATGGCATCTAGGATCTTCTGTAAGATCTCATTGATGTCTGTTGATTCTATGAGAACTTCTGATACCTTGTTAATCAATTCCATGTTTTTCTGCGAAGTCATCGGCCTGTCCTGAACCACGATCGTCTCACTTTCAGTGATCTCTCTGGAAAGATCGATGGAATCCAGAAAAGGTATCACATCCTCCAAACATGCCTTGCCCAGACAAAGCACACTCATGCCAAGAACAATGGGAACTCCTTCTCCCACTTCATGTTCAACGCCAGGGCGTATCTGTTGTCCATTTACAAACGTGCCGTTTTTGCTTTTCAGGTCCTCAATAAAGTATTTGTCACCTTTCTTCAGTATCTTAATATGCTTTCGAGAGATGAATTTATCCTTCATTTGGATGTGATTATCCGGTGAGCGTCCCACATAGACGATACCAGTCTTGAGGTCGAAAGACTGACCTTCATCTGACCCGTCCATCATATAGAGTTTAATCATGAATGATTTTCCTT
>CP070840.1:78111-90545 GCA_020342025.1 Deltaproteobacteria bacterium | reverse complement strand
GGGATGAAGGCATCGCTTAACAGCCCTTCTACCCTGTCCGCAAGCAGGAGCCCACCAATGCGTTCCCGATCGTGGCCAATTCTCTTGAGAAACGCCCTAGCCACGCAGCCCGAGGCTCCAATGATAAGGATGTTCAATTTGCTTGTCATGGGTGTCTCAATGTATTGAGGAATTGAGCGGGCAGGCATCATTTCTGCGGATACAGGCCATTTCGTCCCTCAGGGTGTGACGTCCGTATATTTGGCGTAGCGGGCTGAGCGGTAAATGTCTGCCAACGTGAGGCCATGTTCAAGCATGAGGTCCGCAATTTGCCCTGTATATTTCTTCACGGTGCGCACGTGTTCGCGCATCATGAAACAGTATTGCCGTGCCCGCTCAATTCCTCCCGTATGTATCTGGACCGGGCATCGGCCGCCGCAATAGGCTTCCACCCCGCACACCTTGCAGCCAAGGTCCCCCTTGTAGGCCACAAGGCTGCTCAGCCGGGCCCTTGCATCCGGCTCAAATATAATCTCCCCAGATTCCGCAATTTCTCCGATGCACTTCGTCTCGGGCAGATCAGCGCAGGCGTGTACCTTGCCATCGCCGATGATGTCGAAATTGGCCATCTTTTCCACCGCGCAGGCCGTGCTGCCCCGGCGCTTCTGGGCCAACAGGTAAAGAATAAGTTCGTTCACATGTATGATCGACAGGAGGTCGCCCCCTTTTAAATGATCCACGTAGACCTTCATAATTTCGTCCAGGTGGGCGCCGTATCTCGCCACATAGTCTGGCAAGTCCGCAATGATCCCTTCCGCCTCGTCCAAATGCCAGAAAAAGTGCTCGGCCTGGCCACGCTCGCTGAAGTACATGAATGATTCAAAGCAGTCCAAGAGAGACATTTTAGGTCGGATTGTTGACCAGATAAGGACTTCCCCTCCGCGTACCCGCTCCAGAGAGGCCACCTGTCGCTTGATGGTCTCCAGCGAAGTCCCCCGGCGCATCTCGTTGTGTTGCGCCTCAGTACCGTCAATGGAGATGGCGGTCAGCCACATGTGGGTGGTCAGGCCTGGATAGCGCTGGATGCTTCGTTCCAGGTAATGTCCGCTCGTAACAACCATATACTTGAGCAATACCCGTCCATCCATCATCTTGGATAGATGCTCATAGACCCGGTTCATCTTGTCTAGACGAAGCATGGGCTCCCCGCCGTAAAAAACGATGACCGCCTGCGCCTTCCCACTCCGTCTTATCAACTGCGCCATCGCCCTGATATCTCTTTCCACATCCTCCTGTACATCCATGTTCGACACCCGGGCTGCCCCGTCCTGCCTGGCCTGCCCAGACGTGAGGGAGTTGATACAGCCCCGGCAGTTGAACGGGCAGTCTGCGGTGACGGTATAATGGATCATAATATCGTCAGTTTCTTCGTAGCCTCTCACCACGGAGATTCGCTTCAGTATGTCCGGATCCACGACCATATCCACATCTTGATGACTCAATAGTTGCGCTTCCACTGACAAAGTCCCCTTTTGATAAAGCCCGTTTCGGCTCTTAGCATGAATAGCAGGGCCTTAATCCCCCTTTGACACCACCCGCATGGCATGGGTCTCTCGAAGTTTCTTCCACAATGCTTCCAAGATGACTTCTGGGCAGTGGTCGGCACGTAACTCACTGGAACCACTCATGGCCCGGCAGGATTCAATAAGGTCTTTGTTCCCACTCCACAGGCCCAGTTCCTGCCCAAGGTGGGACCTCAATGAGAGGTGAATCAAGTAGAGATTCTCCCGCGCCAGGTTGGCAATATATACCCTGTCTTTAAGGGACAAATCCGATATAAGCCTTTCCACAGCTTGATCCACAGTTTTGGGATAGTTCCAATCGACCATGATTACTGTTGTAGCGCCATAGTTTAGATGGCAGGGGCATGAAGCTGGGGATACCTAGCCCCGCGTTCACTCCGTTTGACCCGAAGACTCCCTTCCATTCTCGTTTTTCTCACTGTCCGTTTTCCCCGTTTTCATATTGTTCGGATAAATGACAAGACGTTGACCCGGATGGATGTGACGCCTGGGGTTAAGCCGGTTCCAGAGGATAAGGCTTGTGAGAGGAACATCGAAACGATCTGCAATCGTAGAAAGACTGTCCCCCTCTTTCACGAAATAGACCTGCTCCTTTTCGTTTTTCAGATGATCTTTTGCCGCGCTTTGATATCGGGCCCCAAATCCTTCTGAGGCTCCCTTGGGAACAAGAATAGGGTGGGTGCCTTGAGCCAGGTAGTGGCCTCGAATTTCGGGATTAAGGTCCTTGATCACCTTGAAATGCGTTTTGGCCGCTTTTGCGATAACACGGATGGGCATTTCCCGCTCACAGGTCACTTCCACCCTATCGAATGTGAGCGGAGGATAGTAGTCTTCTTCGTTGAGTCTAAAACCGAATCTTTCCGGATCTGCAAAAATCATTTTTACGGAGAGAATTCGGAATATGAATCGCTGTGTTTCAAGGGGGAGGTAGAGTTCATAGTAATTGTTGCTGTCCTGTTCCATCGCTTCTGTCATGAGCCCCTCTTCTCCCATGTTAAAGGCAGCAACAGCAAGGGTCCAGGACCCGAATGTCTTGTGCAAGTCTTTGAAATACTGAATGGCGGCCCGGGTAGACGCAAAGAGATTTCTTCTCTCGTCAATACGCCTGTTAACCAACAGCCCATACTTTCTTCCCGTCTCGGCTAAAAATTGCCAGAACCCCCTTGCCCCCCTTCCTGACCTCACGTGGGGACGCAGGGCACTCTCAGCAACGGCCACGTATTTGAGATCTTCAGGCAAGCCGTTGTCTTTCAGCATTTGTTCAATATGAGGCATGTACCGACGTGAGCGCTTCAGCCAGAGGATGACCTGCGGTCGATCCCAGAGGGAAATCAAAAGCTCCTTTTCAAATCGCTCTCGTACCTCCTGAATTTCAATAGGAACCCGTTCACCAAAAAGCTCGGTAGGTACAGCTACATGAAGAGATGAGATGAGAGATGGAAGCTCGGTTGGCGCTTCTGTTTGGCCAAAGGCGTCTGACCAGAGTAGAAATCCAATACAGAGCAAGAAAACACGGTACCGCTTTATAGAATTCACTTTTACCCCTTCTCCTTATCAGCTGCCTGTTTCTCCAAAAGATCTGCAATGGCTTTACTTACTTTGGCGTGGTCCTCTGTGCCCAAAGGAAAGGAGGGGCTCCCTTCAAATACCGTTCCATCATGGACCATCTGGATTTTCACGACAGGGATGAAGTTTGATTCCCACTGCTCAAGCCCAATGGAAATTCTATAGCTTGTCCCAGCCGGGTGTGGGGGACTAGCAAGGATCTCCTCTGACACTTGAGGAAAGAACCTCTCAACCGCCACGTCCTCCAGTGGCACACAGGAGATCCCCTCACCCTTCTTTGCTTGTTCAATGCAGTTGTTGCATGAGATGCACGCAGCCTTGCGGAGATCTCTCGCCTTCCACCGGTTGATCAAATCAGGCTCCCGGATGAAAGGACGGCACATGGAGATATAATCGGTTGTGCCCTCCTCCACAAGCTGTTTGGCCACATCATAGGATCTTATCCCCCCAACCAGAATCAGCGGGACTTGGATTTTCTCCTTAAAGGCCCTCGCCGCGATCTTGAAATAGGCCTCATCCTCCTCTGAGCGAATTTTCTCTCGCATGAGGTTTGGGTTGTTCAGAAGTCCCCCACTCAGCTCAATCGCATCGATGCCCCCCTCTTGGAGCATAACGCCGGCCCGGACCGAATCCTCCAGGGTGAGTCCATTTTCAACAAAATCCTGGGCATTCAGCTTCACCAGAACGGGATATTCTGGGCCGACTGCATTTCGGACAGATTGAAGCACCTCCATCAGGGCCCTCGCCCGATTATCAATATCGCCCCCATAAGCATCCGTTCGATCATTATACCGGGGACAAAGCAGCTGACTGAGGAAGAAACCATGGGCCGCGAAGATCTGCACACCATCGAATCCAGCCCCTTTTGCCCTCAAGGCTGCCTGGCCAAAGGCCTTGAACACCCCCTTGAGATCTTGTACCGTCATCCCTCTCACGCGCGATTTGGACAGATAGGCCCCGCCATAACCCAGTTGCACCACGATTTTACCCCCTTTTTCATGTACCGCATCTGCCATGGCCTTAAGACCGGGGATGAGTTCATCCGTGTGTATACCAAGCTGCCAAGGCTGGTGCCACCCCTGTTGGTGCACAAAAGCGTGGCCGGTGACGATCAGGCCCACACCCCCATCCGCAAGTTTGGCCATGAGATCGATCATTCTGGGTGTAGAAGCCCCCTCATCGGTTGCCAGCCCGTCCCAGGTGGCGGACCGTACGAACCGGTTAGACAAGGGCATCCCGTTGATTTCGCTTTGTTCAAATAAGGTGCTCATCCTATCCTCATTTCAAAGGCACCTGAGGGGTGCATTCCTAGTAGTTCTCGGCGTGGAGTTCGAAATAGGCTCGCGGGTGCTGACATGTGGGACATTGGGCTGGAGGCCCTGATGCCTCTATGACGCGACCACAATTTCGACATTTCCAAAATACCTTTTTCGGCTTCTTAAAAACCGTCCCCCCTTCCACTGCCTCTATAAGCTTGTTGTACCGCCGTTCATGCCACTGCTCCACCGCCGCGACCTGCTTAAATACCTCGGCCGCCTCCTTGAAACCCTCTTGAGTCGCCTCGTCGGCAAAACCGGTGTACAGGCTGGTCCACTCCAGGTTTTCACCCGCGGCCGCCGCCTTCAGCTGGACGAGGGTGTCTCCAGGAACACCGGCCGGGTAACCCGCCGTTATGGTCGCTTCACCGCCCTCAAGTTGTTTGAAAAAGACCTTGGCGTGCTCCTTTTCATTATCAGCGGTTTCCAAAAAGATGCCGCTGATCTGTTCGTAACCTTCCTTTCTTGCGATACTTGCAGCAAAGGTGTAGCGGTTACGGGCCTGAGATTCACCGGCAAACGCGGCCAATAGATTGTGCTCAGTCTTGGATCCTTTCAATGTTGCCATAGCTTCACTCCTTTCATGATTTGGTCAAAGATTAAGTGAAAAACACATAAACGACAAGGGGTCACTGTGAAAATCCTCCGGGACTGACAGAGATCCCTAGACAAATAATATGGGTATCATGAAGGTCTAAGTCAAACCTGCTCCAAATTGTGGCATCTCTCCAGATAGGCCGACTCTTTGTTAGAATCACCCAGTTCTTTATAACATGTTGCAGCGTAATAGAGGGCGTCTTTTGAGTCGGGCAGCTTCAGGAAGTGCTCAAGGGCTTTGTCATAGTGTCGTAGATTCATATAACTCAGCCCTAAACACATATTTAAGTCTTGGCTATTGGGAAAGTATTCAATCCCTTCCAAAAGAACCTCAATCGATTCTTTATACGCTCTACCCTTCTGCTTAATAATCCCCAATCCCAAGTAGGCTCGATGGTTGGGATGATAGCTTAATGCTTTCCTGTACAGTTTTTCAGCAATTTTATCCTTGTCCCTTATCACATCAATCTTTGAATAATCGCCATGACTGAAGGTCATTGCGAGTCTTGAGCAGAAATCCGCGTGCATCACATACAAGTCTTCTCTATCTACAAGATGAATGGCGTCAACGAACTTGTGGATGTTCTCATAGTAGTCCTTTCTCAATTTCTTACCAAAGGCCAAAATCAGTTCATCTGACAAATTGGGATCTGTCTCAAAATACATAATCCCTTCCATCCTGTTTAACCAGACATCATCCGTCACATGAGATCGTTTTTGCAGGTCCGCGTAAATCTGGGTACCTGGAAATATATCAAGGATGTAAACGACCATACTCAAGGGCTTAATTTCATGGATGAGATCCAGGGATTCTTGTATGGTGTCCCACGTTTCTCCAGGAGAACCGTATATAAAATAGGCCCTTGACACAATGCCGTACTGAACGGTCAAAGCAAAAGCCTTTTTGATCTGCTCAGGCCTAATCTTTTTGTTCAATACCGTTCTGATTTTCTCAGATCCGCTCTCCACACCGTAGCTAATCTGGATGCAACCCGCTTTTCGCATCCAGTACAAGATCTCATCATCCACATGATCGACCCGTGAGATGGCAAACCAGGTGATCTCGAGATTCTTTTCAATAATCCTTTTGCAGATTTCGATGACGCGCTTTTTGCTCGTGGTAAATGTATCATCTGAAATGTAGAAAAACCTGATGCCCCTCTGATAAAGGTGTTCCAGTTCTTCTACAAAGTTTTCTGGAGAACGAAATCTTATCTTGTGCCCCCAGAATTGGGGTGATCCACAGAAGGTGCAGTTCCACGCGCAGCCACGCGTTGAAGAGAGGTGCTGATACTCAAAGTATTTGGCTGGCGTGGGCAGTCTATCAAGATCAGGCTGAGGATCGGCTTTTTCTGTCTTCACGACTTTACCATTCTCCCTGAAGGCTATCCCCTTGATGTTTTTTGGGGGGGGTTCATCTCCCCCCTCCACCCATTTCATGAGTTTCAGAAATGTGTAGTCCCCTTCACCGATCACCACAAAGTCTATTTCTGGGAAATGCCTCAGAAGGTGTTCCCATAAGAGACTGGCCCCGATTCCTCCAAAAACAATCTGAACCTCTGGGTTCAGCTGTTTGGCAATCCGAGCAATTTCTATCCCACCCCAACGGTTTGCGTGCAGGATAGAAAACCCGATGACATCTGGTTTCTTGTCCCTGAGGACTTCTTCGATCCTCTCAGGCGTTTTATGGATGGCATGCCAGTTTAGTATCTCAACCTCATAGTTGTTTTCCTTCAAGACAGCGCCCACATAGTAAATGCCTATGGGCGGCACCGTAATATCTTCCACGTGAATCCGCTCCTCAATAAAGTAAGGATAAATGAGTAGGATTTTCATCTTAGGTACATCTTGACTTAAAAGGGCAAGGGCAATAAAACCGCTCGGGCTTTACAGTGAAAGTAAAGTCCAAATGTCAAATGATCTTTAGGAAAAACCTTGTCCGTAGCTCTTGAATTTTGGACTTTGTCATTTGGCATTCCTTTGGAATTTGGGCTTTGACATTTGGCATTATGCTTGGGGATGTCCTTGGGCGTTTTACTCAACAACATTCTCTGCAAAAAGCTCCTCGATCTGTTTACCTTTGTATCCCACTTCCTCAAGGATTTCTCTGGTTTCAGATCCCCTGGGCGTGCCTGGTTTCTGAACACTTCCGGGTGTCCTGGAAAGCCGTGGGGCAGGGCCTGGCTGGGAGACACCCTCCACCTCAACAAGAAGAGCCCTCTCCTTGTTATGGCGATGGTTATTCACCTCATCCATGTCCATTACGGGGGCGACACATGCATCTGTATCGTCAAATATGGCTGCCCACTCATCCCGCGTCTTTGTCTTGAAGACTTCAGCGAAGCGATCCCGCATTTCCGGCCATTTCCCCATATCATGCTGATAGGGAAGCGTGGATCGGTCTATTTCAAGCCCTTTCAACAACTCTGCGTAAAATCGTGCCTCTATGGCGCCCACGGACATGAACTTGCCATCTGCTGTTTCGTAGGTCTGATAAAAGGGTGCGCCGCTATCCAGCATATTGGTTCCAATATCCAGGGTCATGAGATGATTGCCCAAGAGGCCCCAAAAAAAAGTAGAAATGTTCGCCGCACCGTCAACCATAGCGGCATCCACAACTTGTCCGCTCCCCGAAGTGTTTCTCTCTATCAAAGCGAGTAGGATACCCATGGCGCAAAGCATGCCACCGCCTGCAAAATCCCCCAGGAGATTGCAGGGTGGAAGAGGTTTTTCTCCCTTTCTTCGAAAGAGGGAAAGTGCCCCTGAAAGGGCAATGTAATTGATATCGTGTCCGGCCATGTTGGCATAGGGGCCCTTTTGGCCCCAACCTGTGAGGCGTGCGTAGATCAGCTTCGGGTTCAGGTCCATGGCCTCATCCGGGCCCAGGCCCAGTTTCTCCATAACACCAGGGCGGTAGGGCTCCAAGAGGACATCATAGGCCTGAATCATCTGGCGGACAACCGCAATGCCTTCCTTTGTCTTCAGGTTGACCCTCATGGACCGTTTCCCCCTGTCAAAGGGATTTTTGGACATGATGTTGGGGATCTCTGGTGCCCCCGTGGATAGCCGATCCACAATGACCACATCCGCGCCAAAATCGGCCAGTATCATGCCACAGTACGGAGATGGGGCCAGACCCGCCATCTCGATAACTCTAATTCCATCCAGTGGTCTCATTGTTTTCCCTTCCAAAAAGATTCCTTGCCCAGGAGACCAGGCATTGGAATAACTCTATGAAAAGTGTTTTATTGATTGGTGATTTTAAATACGAAATTCGAATACCCGCCTGCCATACCTTAAACAGCATGCGGATGTGAAAACACCCTGAATCACCAGCGAAAACTGCCCGCGCTCTGCGGCACCTGTGGGCTTTGGCGGGCAGGTCGAAATCCGAACCAAATTCAAAGCGCGAATATTCCAATGACAGAAACAAAGCGTCCAGCTTCCACGCTCTATATGGCTTGCCGCACAAAGCGGTTTAGGGATTTTGAAACCGGGGACCCGCCCGAAGTGTGGGGAGTCCAAGCGGAGTGCGGACAATTTTGGTCATTTGATATTGTTTCGAACCTCGGATTTCGTGCTTCGAATTTTCAGATGTTCTAGTCCATTACATCAGCCGCTCCCACACCCCCTGGTGGTACTCGAAAACCCCACTTACCCTAAGACAGGAGAACAAGTCCGGCCAACATACCCTTGGGAACCGCCTCAGGATCACTGTCTTTCAGGATAGTATGAATATCCCAGCCCGCATCCTTTGAGAGTGTGAACACGTTTATTCCCACAGCCTCCATGGAGGGACGCGCCAGTGAAGGATAACGGCATTCCCCTTCATCCGTCAATGCATCACATGCTCTACCCTTACAAAAAACAGGCTTACAGGAGCCAGCGGCCAAGCCCTGGGCAAGAGGGAATCCCTCCTCTCTGGCTGAGGCCTCAAGCTTGGAGGCGATCATGTAGACCGTTTTGAATGTCTTAAACCGATCCTCTGATAGGAGAACTTGGGGAGAAACATCGATTTTGAAAAATAGCGCTGTTTCATATTTCTCAATCCATTCCCTTGCCTGGTCTGGTCCCATGACATGGGGCGGACAGTTGGCACTCTTGCCGTATCCTTTACACAGATGGCCTTTGCACATCTCGACCACCTCATCCTCCACAGGAATCCGGTCGACTGAGATGATTTTGGCGTCACTTGCACCCAGCTCTAACGCCTTCTTCTGAAGCTTAACGAAACGAGTGTTTTCTTTAATGTCCATGATCGTTCCATCCACGCTATCTGAGTTCCCCCTCCTCCCTCTAACCCCCCACTAGGCGACCGTGTCGCAATCCCATTTTGGTCATTGCGAGCCCTTCGAGTGTCTCAGGATAAACTCCCCGAAGGGAGCGGGGCAATCTCTTTGTTTTTCCATGTCTTATGAGATTGCTTCGGTCCTCCCGGCTCCGCAGGAGTCCCTCGCAATGACATTATGACCCAGCCTCAGACGGGGCTGAGGAAGAATTCGTAAAAAAATCTGCGAATTAGAGACCCAGGAAGGCCTTTCTTACCAGATCAGAGCGCAACAATTCATCACCGCTTCCCTCTAAGACCACTCTTCCCGTTTGTATCACATATCCCCTATCCGCCATATCCAGTGACTCGCGCACATTCTGCTCCACGAGGAGGATGGTTATTCCTTCCTGTTTCAGCTGTCGGACGGTACCTAATACTTCGTCCACCAGGCGCGGAGCCAGGCCAAGGGAGGGTTCATCTAGCATGAACAATTGGGGATTGGACATGAGACCTCGGCCTATCGCCACCATCTGCTGCTCACCGCCAGAAAGGGTGGATGCTGCCTGCCCTTGCCTCTCGCGAAGCGTTGGGAAGAGGCTATACACATAGTCAAGATTCCTTTGAATCTGCTTTGCATCCTTGAGCACATAGGCACCCAAAAGAAGGTTTTCCTCCACCGAGAGCGGACTGAAGAGCATTCTCTCTTCCGGGACATAGGTGATTCCCATACGGACGATGTCTTCTGTCTTCAGGTTCTGAATCTCCCGGCTGTTGAACAGGATCTGGCCATCAAAAACCCTTAGGGCCCCCATGATGGCCTTCAGAATGGTGGACTTCCCTGCCCCATTGGCACCTACCACACATGTGGCCTCACCCTGGCACACATCAAGGGAAATCCCTTGGATCACAGGTATGCCAGAATAGCGAACCCCGATTCTTTTGAGCTGAAGAACCTGACCTTCCATGGGTTATGTGAACTCCTGCTGGTATTCCTGGGCATATCGTTCTCCCAGGTAGGCCTTTATCACATCAGGGTCCCTGGCAATGGACTCTGGATGGCCCTCCGCGATCTTTCTCCCGTAGTCCAAGACGATGACCCGCTCGCTGACGTTCATGACCAGCTCCATCACATGCTCGATGAGCATCACCGTAACGCCCAGTTCTCCATGTGTGAAACGGATGGACGCCATGACCGCCTCAATCTCACTGGGGTTTAGGCCCGCGGCCACTTCGTCAAGAAGCAAGATCTTTGGATCTGTTGCAACGGCCGTGGCCATGGCAACCCGTTTTTGGGCGGCCACAGGGAGTTCACTTACCATGTAATCAGCAAGATCCCGTAATTTGAAATCATCCAACACCTTTTCCGCACGGGCCTTTGCCTTACGTGCTGAACGGGTTCGCATGAAGCAACCGACCATGACATTCCCCAACACTCGCAGGTCTCCGGAGGCCACATAGACCTGAAAGGTGCGCGAAAGGCCGAGTCTTGCCACCTCGTAAGCCCTGAGCTTAGTGATATCCCGACCATCGAAAGTGATTTTCCCCGAGGTGACAGGATGTAAACCCGCTATGCAGTTGAAGAGAGTGGTCTTCCCTGCCCCATTGGGGCCGATCAGGCCCACCAACTCCCCCTTCTCCACGCTGAAGGAGATATCCGCATTGGCCCTCAGTCCTCCGAAGTCTTTGGTCACGTTTTGTAGCTCTAATAATTTCATCTTTCCCGTTTCTTTTGACGAAACCTCTGCACAATGCCCCATATGCCCCTGGGCTCCACGGCCGAGATGAGCATGATAATGGCTGCATAAATGACCAGATCGATTCCGGCCAGACCCGCCTGGGCCCCGAGCCATGCCTTGAGATAATTCTTCATGGGAATCAAAACGGCAGCACCAATGATAGGCCCCCACAAGGACCCAGCGCCCCCCAACATGGCCATGAGCGCGATGAGGATGGAGATATCCAAGCTCATGGTATCTTCAGGCTCAATGTTTTTGATGTAACATGCATGAAAAGACCCCACCACGCTGACAAAGGCGGTGGCGATGGCGTAGGTCTTTATTTTGGCCCAGTGCGCGTTGATGCCCAAGGATTGGGCCACATGCTCATTGTCTTTTATGGAGCGGAGTTGGTATCCCAACTGAGACTTCCTGAACCAGTTTACATAAAGAATGCCCAGGAAGAAAAAACCCAAGATCACGTAGTAATAGTAGATATCCTGCTTAAATATGAGTCTCACAAAATCGGGGGGGTGATATTTAACGGGTGATATCTCCAGCCCTCTTGCTGCGCCCACAAAATCCCAGACCTCGAAGATGTCTTTGAGCACCAAGGAGGTGGCTATCGTCGCAATGGCGAAATAGTGTCCTTTAAGCCTAAACAGCGGATAGCCTATGATGAAAGACCAGGTCACGGCAAAGCAGACACCGATGGGCATGGAAACCCAGAAGGGGATGTCCCAGCGTATCAGGAGGATCGCTGTGGTATAGGCTCCGATCCCCACATATTGGGCCTTCCCCAGGTCCACTTGGCCTCCATAACCCCCAATGGTATTCCATCCCATGCCGTACACAGAGAACATGAGGAATTGGATCATGGTGGCCATGGCAAATGAGGAGTGAGGGAGGATGGGAAAGAGCAATAGAAAGGTCGCGACCCCTGCGGCCAAGATCAGATCAACCCGAGGAAAGTCTGAAAAATCAAAAGCGCTCTTTAATACTTCCATCCAAAGAGTCCTCTGGGTCTAACCACCATAATGACGAAGTAGGCGAGATACACCCAAGTATATTTGAAGGAGGTCATGGGGACACTTTCCATCCATTTCACGTTAAATGTGTAAGTAAAAAAGTCCCAGATACCAGGGATCTCAGTAATGATGCCCACCACCAATCCGGCAAAAAAGGCCCCTGTCACGCTGCCAAACCCCCCCAGCGCAACAATAGCAAAGGCGATCATGGTGAAAAGAAGTCCCACGTAGGGATTGACGGACCAGAAATTGACAAGCAGCGCACCGGCAACGGTCACGGTCCCACCCCCTATGCCCCAGGCGATGGCATTCATCTTTTCCGTGGGGATACCCATATAGCGAGCCGCTTGGTCATTTAAGGCCGTGGCAGTGAGGGCTTT
>CP070840.1:74776-78011 GCA_020342025.1 Deltaproteobacteria bacterium | reverse complement strand
GCTCAACTCGCTGGTGACTTCAACACCAACGCCAACTATGTGGCGAGCGGGCTACCCAAGTTCAAAAATCTTAAAGAGGCGGAATTCGTCACACACGCTGAGACGGCCATAGACATTACCGCGTTGCCCAACCTCTCCAATGACAACATCAGAGAGGAAGTGGAGAATTGTATCTCAGCGCTATCCCGCATAGGCATGGAGGTCATTGTGATCAATACCATGCATTCGAAGCTAGAAATTCCTGCCTTCTATACGATTATCCCTGGCGCCCATTTCAGGGAGCGGGCCGCCCATACCAGTGTGGGCATGTTCTCTGCCAAGCTCATTGCGGAGAACGGCACCCCAGGGTGGGCAATCACTGAGCTGAAAAAAATGGATACACTCATGCCCGGAAGATACTACGTCAAATTTTTCCTGGGAACCTCTCATCTGACCATCAATGAACAGGCCCAGGCGCTGAAGTATTTTGAAGAGGCCCTAACGCTTAATCCCAATAAGGAGGACATTCCTAGCATTTATTCTTATATGGGGGTCTGCTTGAAGGACCTGGCCCAATACAAAGAGGCTATACGCACCCTTGAAAAGGGAGAAAAACATGACAGTGAGAGGACGGATATCCACAACCTTATGGGATACTGCCATTTCAAACTGAAGGAGCATGACAAGGCCATCCAGTGTTTCCGAAAGGTCCTCCAATTGGATCCCAGCTCTGCCATCGACTATGCGAACATCGCTTCCAATTATCGGGATATGGGCGACAAAGACAATGCCATCCGATACTATCAATTTGCCCTAGCGCTGGACCCCTCCATTGGTTTCGCGAGGGAGAATCTGGAGGCATTACAAGGCAAAGACATTGGAGTAATAGAGTAGTGGGCCTGAAAAGAGGAGCTTGTTAGGCATTCCACCCTCCGGGCCGTAAGCCTTACGGGCTGGAGGCCGTGGCTGCCTATTTTAGGTCTGCCCTGTGCCTCCCGATTGAATCCCTTCAACAAATCCCTTGTTTTTTTATTCAGGAGTCTATACGTTTGCGGTCGATTCACGGAGGTAAAACCATTTGCATTTTCCTGTCTCAGGAGTCGACGTCTTCCCGGCTATCCCCATCATCGTGGCGTTTGTCATTTCCTTCTTCACATCCATGGGCGGGGTGTCAGGTGCCTTCCTGCTCCTTCCCTTCCAGGTGAGCGTGCTCGGGTTTACCAGCCCTGCGGTCAGCCCCACCAATCTTGTTTACAATATCGTGGCCATCCCAAGCGGGGTCTACAGATACATTAAAGAGAAAAGGATGGCCTGGCCCCTCGCTCTGGTGAATATTGCTGGCACATTGCCTGGGGTGTTTATCGGTGTCATTTTTAGAATCAAGTACCTTCCAGACCCGAAAAACTTCAAATTCTTTGTGGGTTGCGTGCTCTTCTATATTGCAGCTAGGCTGCTGTATGATCTAACCCCCAAGGCGGGCGCCCTCAAGAAAAAAACCAATGCCCTTGAGGAAAGGTTCAAGGAAAGATCCGCACAGATCAGAAAACGGCAACAATTGGGGTCAGCCAGCCATGTGCCCGTCAAGACTGTGAGGTTTTCACCGTTCAACTACACCTTTGAGTTTTATGGGGAGACTTTCTCTTTTAACCCTGCCATTCTCTTTGCCCTTGCCCTTGCCGTGGGTATCGTAGGAGGGACGTATGGGATAGGTGGAGGAGCCATTATCGCTCCCTTTCTGATAACGATCTTCAGGCTCCCGGTTTACACCATCGCGGGGGCCACACTGCTCGGCACTTTTTTGACCTCAATCTCAGGCGTTGTGTTCTATACCCTCGTCGCCCCCATCTATGCCCACACGGGCCTGGCCATAGCACCTGATTGGAAATTGGGCATCCTCTTCGGGATAGGGGGTCTCCTCGGGATCTACTCTGGAGCGAGGCTACAAAAATACTTTCCGGCCAAAGTCATAAAACTGATCCTGGGGCTTGTCATTCTGTTTCTCTCCATAAGGTACATCATCCAGATCTTCTAACGATCTCACTCACGGGCGTTCCCTTTCCATAGGTATGGAGCGTGAGTTGGGCAGCGGTATGGATATATCAACCCCAATGACGAAAATCTAAAGTATAAATCTGCCCCCTTCAGGGTATAAGATTGTTGTGCAAGTCATAGCCTTTCAAAATATGCTTAGGGTAATGGCTTTCAGGAGTATGTTGGCATGTAGGCTCGTTCCATATTTCATATGTTATTATTTAATTCGACTTTTTTAGTATAGAATCAACGTTTATAGCAGTTATCTACTATATTGAGCCATTTCAGCCACATACAATATATAGACATTCTCGCCCAAAAAAGCTATCTTGTGTCGCTTCAATAAATCTGGCAGCAAATTAACTCAAAAACATAACCCCTAACCTTCCAGAGCAAGTTATGGGTATGTGTCAGCAGAAGACCACAAAAGTAAAGCCTCTAAGGGATTTCTCTATTCCCTCGGAGGTTTTTTCATTTGGGGAGGTGATCTGATGGCTACAGGAGATGTGAAACGTAAGCTGACCGCAATCTTCAGTGCCGACGTTGAAGGCTATAGCCGCCTCATGGGTGAAGATGAGCTCGCCACCATAGAAACCCTGACTTCGCACAAAGAAACCATGGGAAAGCTGATCCGGCAATACAGGGGTAGAGTGGTGGATTCTACGGGTGATAACCTACTAGCCGAGTTTGCCACTGTGGTTGATGCGGTGCAGTGTGCGGTAGAGGTCCAGCAGGTTCTGAGTGCGAAAAATGAAACGCTTCCTGAAAACCGCAGAATGTACTTCCGAATAGGCATCAATCTTGGGGATGTCATTGAAGAGGGTGAGGTAATCTATGGGGATGGGGTTAATGTTGCTGCTCGTGTGGAGAGTTTAGCGGAGGGGGGGGGCATATCCATCTCCGGGACTGCTTACGATCAACTTGGGAAAAAGCTCCCTCTTGGTTACAAGTATCTTGGAGAGCAGAGCGTCAAGAATATTGAAAAGCCTGTGCGTGTCTACCGGGTTCTCACCGAGGCTGAAGCTGCTGGAAAGGTGATCGGAGAAGCAAGGCCAAAAACGAAACAATTGCGCTGGGCCGCCATTGGTGGGGTGGTGGTACTTGTTCTGATGGCTGGTGCGCTGGCCATCTGGAACTTTTATCTGCGTCCTCCATTCGAGCCCGCCTCTGCGGAGAAAATGGCTTTTCCTTTGCCTGATATGCCCTCTGTTGCTGTGCTCGCGTT
>CP070840.1:67623-74676 GCA_020342025.1 Deltaproteobacteria bacterium | reverse complement strand
GTGGAGAGGTTCAATCGCATCATTCAGGTCAACCTGGTGGGGACCTTTAATGTGATTCGAGCCACAGCCCCAACGCTGATGGAAAACAGGCCAAACCAAGAGGGGGAGAGGGGGGTTTATATCAATACCTCTTCCATTGCCGCCTATGACGGTCAGGTGGGTCAGTCTGCTTACTCCTCCTCAAAAGGGGGCCTTGTTTCCATGACCCTAACCCTGGCCAGGGAATTTGCCCATGATGGGATTCGGATTATGACCATCCTTCCGGGGATCTTTGACACGCCTTTGCTGGGTGCGCTCCCGGAAGAGGTGAGAGAGCGGCTGAGTAAACAGGTCCCCTTTCCTCCCCGCTTGGGCAGACCCGAAGAATTTGCCTCCCTGGTCTGCCATATTGTCCAGAATCCCTATCTGAACGGTGAGCATATTCGGTTGGATGGGGGACTGCGCATGGGCTTTGGCAGGAAGTAAGGCCCTTATTGAGCGAAAAGGCTCAAGGGGTTGTTAATTGTTATTTGTTAAAAGAATAAGGCCTGATCGCGTTCGGACGCGGAAAGGGTAAGGTTTTCATTGGAGGTGTCCCATGCCGCTCGCAAGAATCAGTATTCGGAAAGGCCGTACGGCAGACGAGAAGAAGGCCTTGTTGGATGCAGTCCATGCTTCCATGATAGAGGCCCTCAACATTCCGGAGAATGATCGTAACCAGAGAATCACGGAATATGTGTATGAGGATCTCATCATTCCGCCCGGTAAAACGGCCAAATACACGCTCGTCGAAATCATCATGTTCCCGGGTCGATCCATCGAGGCAAAGCGACACCTCTATCAAAGTCTCGTAAAAAACCTTGCTGAGCTGGGCACCGATCCCATGGACGTGTTTATCGTATTATACGAGCCGCCCATGGAAAATTGGGGGATCCGTGGTGGAATTCCGGCGAGCGAGGTGGATCTGGGATTCAAGGTGAATGTATAGAACGTCTAAGGGCGTCGTTTTCATTATATTCTTGGAAGAATGATTCTCTGAGAGCATTAGGCTTCAGTCATTCTGCGAGAAGAATATGCAGGGCATGGCCCACATCCCTCATCTGTTAGGGTTGTGACTGGAGCCAGGTCCTGTTGGCCTAAATTCTGACGGATAGGCTTATAAATTTAGGAGTGATGCCAGTATGAACTTTGATTTGAATCAAGAGGCCCTTGCCATGCAGGATATGGCCCGTAAGTTTGGGGAACGGGAGGTGCTGCCGAGGATAAAAGAGGAAGGGTTCAAGCGGGATCTGGTCACAAAGATGGGCGAGTTGGGCCTCTTCGGATGCGCATTCCCCGGGAGGTATGCGGGGGTGGACTCTGGTTTTCTAGCCCACTCCGTTGTATGTGAGGAGATCTCACGGGCCGATTCGGGACTGCGTTCGCTCTTCAATCTTCAGGCCATGACCGTTCCCTATACGATCATGGAATGGGGGACAGAGGAGGCGAGAGAAAAGTATGTGAAGGGGCTTGTCCTGGCCAAAAGGATCGGGTGTACCTGTTTTTCAGAACCCAATGTGGGCTCTGATATCGCGTCTACCGAGACCCGGATTGAGGATCGGGGGGACCATTTCCTCATCAATGGAGCCAAAACGTGGATTTCCAATGGGACCGTTGCAGAGGTGGCCATTGTATATGCCTCCTTTGAGAGGAATCTCAAACATGGCGGGCTGTGTGCCGTGGTGGTGGATACGGACCAACCCGGTTGGACAACGCGCGAGACCCCCAAGCTGGGTGACAAGTCTTCCCCCATTGCAGAGATTCACATTGAAGACGTGAAGGCCCCCAAGGAGAACCTCCTGGGAACATGGGGAGGCGGCTTTAGGGTGGCCATGACCGCCCTTGACCGGGGCCGGATCAGCGTGGGCAGTGGGGCGGTGGGTTTGGCCCAGGCCTGTCTCGATGCCTCGGTGGCATACGCCAATCAAAGGGTCCAATTTGGAAAGCTGATCAGGGAATACCAGTTGATCAAAGGGCGGGTTGCTGAAATGGTTTCTGTGATTGAGGCGGCCAGACTTCTCGTTCGTCGCGGCGCCTGGCTGAATGACCAGGATCGCCCCTACAGTCGGGAAATAGCCGTTGGAAAGTTCTTTGCCGGTGAGGCGGTCGTGAAGGCTGCAGGGATCGCCATGGAGATACACGGGGGCATGGGCTATTCCCTGGAGATGCCTGTTGAAAAATACTACAGGGATGCCAAGCTCTACCAGGTGGGGGAGGGAACGGCCAATATCATGCGGCTTCTCATAGCCGATGATGCCCTGGGCATCAAAAAGGCGAACCGGCCCAGGATTCACGTGCCCAGTGACTTTCGGGACCTGCAATGAACCCGAGCCCTTATCTTCAGTAAACCGGGCTTACAAACCACCCTTTTCCCTAAATCGGGATCTTCCATGGGGGGCGTTCGTTGAATTCAGAGCGTTACACACATTCCGAGGGGTAAAATATGGGACATTTCAAGCTCAACGAGAAGGACATTTTCTTTATCCTGAAAGAGCAACTGGACTATGGGAGCCTTTGTAAACTTGAACGGTACCGGGAACTGGACCAGGATACGCTGGATATGCTGGTCGCCGAGGCCATCAAGTTTGCAAAGGGTGTGATTGCGCCCTTGCAGGAGATTGGCGAGGCGTTCGGTGTGGTCTTTGAAAATGGGCAGGTGCGTTGTGCCCCCGAGTTCCGGGAGGCCTTTAAGGTATACGGTGAAAATGGATGGATTGCGGCCGCTCGGGATACCGCGTATGGGGGACAGGGGTTTCCCCACATGATGAGGATTGTCATCAATGATCAGATGTACGGAGCGGCCCAGTCCTTTAATATAACCCCCAGCTTGACCCATGGGGCGGCCCACTTGATTGAGAGCTTTGCCACAGAAGATTTAAAAGCGCAGTTTGTGCCCAGGATGTACGGGGGAGAGTGGTCCGGGACCATGTGCCTGACCGAGCCCAATGCAGGCTCCAACCTGGCAGCCACCCGCACGACGGCCATTCGCGCAGGGGATCAATTTAAGATCAGGGGCAGTAAGATTTTCATCTCCGCAGGCGAGCATGACATGGCGGAAAACATCATCCACCTCCTTCTGGCCAGAATTGAAGGGGCCCCTGAGGGGGTGAAAGGCATATCCCTCTTTATCGTGCCAAAGATAAAGGTGAATGCTGATGGCTCTCTGGGGGAGCCCAATGACGTGATCTGCACGGCGGTGGAAAAGAAGCTGGGGTTGCACGCCTCTCCCACCTGTGCCCTCAATTTCGGGGATCATGACGATTGCATTGGCTACCTTTGCGGGGAAGAGAACCGGGGCCTGCCCTACATGTTTCAGATGATGAACCAGGCCCGCATAAACACGGGTGTCAGTGGAATGACTCTGGCGAGTCAGGCCTATCAGAACGCGCTGGCCTATACCAAGGAGCGCATCCAGGGTCTAGACATCGCCGGCAGGAAACCCGGATACGTCCCCATCATCGATCATCCCGATGTACGCCGAATGCTGCTCTGGATGAAGGCGACTGTGGATGGCATGCGCTGCATGATCTATACAGGCGCCTTCTGGTCCGACCTGGCCCTCGAATTGCCCGAAGGGGATGAAAAGCGTTACTACCAAAGCCTGCTTGATTTCATAACTCCGATCATCAAGGCCTACTGCTCTGATATGGGTTTCAGGGTCTGCGAGATGGCCATCCAATGCCTGGGAGGATATGGATACTGTAAGGAATACCATGTGGAGCAGTACTTGCGGGATACAAAGATCGCGTCGATTTATGAGGGGACAAACGGGATTCAGTCTATGGATCTGATGGGGCGCAAGATGCGGATCCATGATGGGGCCCCTTTTAAGGCCTATATGGCTGAGCTTGAGGGGTTCTGCCGGGAAAACCGGGATCATCCCATACTGGGGCAAGCCATTCGGAACCTGTCAAAGGTGGTGACGCGTTTGGGTGAAGTGGCCCTGCAGATGCGGGCCAAAATGGAGTCTGACCCCTTGCTGTGGGCCTCCCAGACCTATCCAGCCCTTCTCTGTTTCGGTGAGGTGACCATGAACTGGCGGCTTCTGGATATGGCCCTGGTTGCCCAGCGAGCCATGGATGCAGGGAAGAAGCATGATTTTTATCTGGGCAAGGTCATGCAGGCGTCCTATTATGCCGGCGTAACCCTGCCTCTTACAATGGCGCGGGTGGAGACATGTCTCCGCGAGGGACGGGAGATTTTGGATATACCCGTGGAGGCATTTTGAGATCTTTTCCGAAACCCTATACAATGAGGCAGGCGAGGACCCTGTGATCACATAGGGCAGCGAATCGGACGCCCTGAACGCAGAGGTGAAATGGGTCCGGGAAATCATTGAATGAGATGGGGAGCACCTCAGGGGATATGATGTGGCGAGAACGCTCGTTAGCTGATAAGACCTTGAAGTCTGGGGGGTAGATAGAAAACGCATGGACAGGAAAACGCCCAAAATGAAGGGAAAGCAATCTCCCTATTTCAATCATTTGAATATGGTGTACGAGGAGGCTGAAGAGGGTTGCGCCAGGGTCTCCATGAAGATCAAACCCCACCATACAAACATCCGGGGCGTCGTCCATGGAGGGGCCATCGCCTCCCTGGCAGATCAGGCGGCCATGAGGGCCGTACATACGCATCTGCCCCAAGGACAAGCAGGCCGGACCATTCAGATGGACATGCACTACCTGGCTCCAGCGCGAGGAAAACGCCTTGTGGGCGAGGGGCGGGTTCAGAAGATGGGAAGACGAATAGCCTTCAGTGATGCTGAAGTGAAAGATGATGAGGGAAGCACCATTGCCACGGCCCGGTGCACCATCATGATCGTAGAAGAGAGAGAAGATAACGAGGAGACGTGAAACCCCCAGGAGGAAAGGAGATGACCAGGCTGTACACCCACGATCTGAATAGGGAGGTGCACAGTATCGCTGGCTGGTACAGAATATTTAAGGAAGAAAGGGTGACACTGAAAGGAAAGGAATATTTGTACCTGGTGGGTGATGGGGTTGTGGAGTCCTCCTGTTGCGGGGCTGGTGGGTGTCGTTATATTGTTGTCCCCGGTTCCGTGGTGAGCTGGAAGTCGGGAACCCAGCCGGAGGGAATTTTAACCTCCCTTGTGGAGCCCGTCACAGACAAGGATATACAGAATGAACTCCGGGAGATCCTCTCAAAAGAAGAGGGGGTGAGCCAAGTACAGTTCTGGTAAGAGGTGTCTATTTTGCAACCCCGGTCCCCTTTTTTCGCGTGACAACCATGAAGTCATCTGAGCGCAACCTATCCAGGCCTATCTTCATCTCAACTCCCTGAGGGTTCCCCTGTTTCGCCTTTTGTTTCCCTCTTCGCCAGAAGGACCGTTGTGGTTCCAGTCTGAACCACCTCTCCCCTTTGATTCACAAGCTCCTTTTCAAAGGTCAGGACCCCTCGATCTTCCTTTGAGGTCTCGTGCAAATCTTTCACCCGCTGGACCACGTGTATCGTATCCCCGATCTTTATGGGGAGATGGAAATTCCAGGTCATTCCGAGGAAGGCCAGGATGGTCCCCTCCATGATACCGAGCATCTGGGAGAGTCCCGAGTGGATCACAAGGCCCAGCATGCCGTGCGCAATACGTTCTCCGTAAATGGATTTCTTGGCAAACTCCTTGTCCGTATGAAGCTGGTTGGTATCCCAGGAAAGTGCAGAGAAGTTGACCAGGTCCGCCTCGGTCACGGTGCGGGATTTGGTGACAAACTCCTGGCCCACATGGAAGTCTTCAAAGTATGAAGGTTTCATATCTCTCCTTTCCTTCTCAAGAAAACATGCCACAATGCCCCGCCCTGTGGAAATGGTCAAAAATTTTTTTCTGTGTCCCCAGAGACTGTGTGGCAATTTGTCATCCCGGCCAAATCCCGCGGGGCGGGATGCGAGCCGGGATCCAGAATCGTTTGATTTTCCACTAGTTTCCTGGATTCCGGGTCTCGCCCAACCCCGTATCGAGTACGGGGCAGGCTTGAGGGGCTCGCCCGGAATGACAGTTTTGTGGAATTGCGACACAGCCTCTCAGCGTCTGGTTAGGCTTGGGGGCTCAGGCCTTGCCATATTTTTCCCTTAATACCCTCTTCAATACCTTTCCGCCAAAGGACCCCTTGGGGAGTTCCTCTACAAAGAGGACCGATGTGGGTTTCTTGTGGCTTGCCAGGCGCTGACGGCAATGATGGATGACCGCCTCTTCGGTGAGGTGGGAACCCTTTTTGGGTACGATGATGGCCCGGATGGATTCTCCCCATTTGGGATGCGGAACACCGATAACGACGCCCTCGTCCACATCAGGGTGAAGGGAGAGGACCCTTTCGATCTCCTGGCCATAGACATTGATCCCGCCCGTCTTGATCATATCTTTGATACGATCCACGAAATAGAGATATCCCAGGTCGTCGTATCTGCCCACGTCCCCCGTATGGAGCCAGCCGCCCTTTAAGGCCTTTGCTGTCTCCTCCGGATTCTTGTAATAGCCCTTAAACACAGTGGGCCCTCTGACGATCATCTCGCCCTCCTTACCTATAGGTAGAGCCTGATCCTGCTCATCCACAATGCGCACCTCCGTGCACATATAGGGTCGGCCCAAGCTGCCCCACTCTCTCGGCTTGTCCCAGGGCTTCAGGATCGTCACAGCGGGGGAGGCCTCTGTCAAGGCGTAGGAAACGTAGAGCCTTGCATGGGGCCAGAGGTACTTTTCCACCTCTTCTTTAAGGTCTTTGTGCAGGAACCCCTGGCTGCATAACCAGCTTTTTATGGAGGAGGTGTCTCTGGGCCGCTTTTTGTTGATCTCCAACAGCATGCGAAAGATGGTGGGATTGCCCACGATGAAGGTGGTCCGCTCTTTCTCCACCATGTCCAGGTAGCGTTCAGGGTCAAAGGTCTTGCTTCCGATAAAGGTACCGCCCGCATACATGTAGGCCAAGAAGCGGCTGAGTGCGGCTGTATGATACATCTGCATGGGATAATAGATCCTATCCTCGGGGGTGGGGCTCTGATTCTCGGTGGTGACGCAAATGCAGTTCC
>CP070840.1:60711-67523 GCA_020342025.1 Deltaproteobacteria bacterium | reverse complement strand
GTAAGGCTTGCCCGGGAAATCTTTTCCTGTAACGACCGCCATAACACCGGGAAGGGCCTCAGCCTTTCGCGAATCAATGTTGAGTATCTTGGCATGGGCGAGGGGACTTCTTAGGATTTTCCCATGCAACATACCCGGAGCAGAGAGATCGGCCGCATATCTTGCCTTACCAGAAACCTTGACCCTACCATCCTTTCTTTCGACCGATTTCCCCACAACACTCAGTTCATCCATTTCTTTATCCCCCTTATTCCATTAACTCTGATAGAGTACTATCCTCCCCCGAGGGCGACAATCCTGATCGTCACCCTGTCCCCATCCTTTATAGGATGTTCTAGACCCGCCTCATAATCTTGGTAAGGAAGCCCATTAATCTCTACTTCCCAGTCGGACGGATCCAAACTCTGGGCTCCCGGTTCCACATACTCTACCCGATCGGGCGACATGCTGGAGAGTTTTTCGAGGAATTCTCTCAGCGTTATTTCAGACTGATCTATCTCCAAGCCTTCCTCATCTTCCAGGCCGGGTACCACGAAATTGGACTCAATAAAGATCTTCATAACCGTAAAACCTCTCTTAAGGTCCATAGATCAATGCAGACCTAAAAATCTGAGGTCTTTCTGAATCCTCCATAGGAGGGTGTATCCAGTTTTGATGGAAGCCGATATTGATGGGCAAAGTATGTGTAAAGGATTTAACCTGCCTGACGAGCCGTCCATCGGGGTGTTCTCTTTTGGTAGCATGGGTGGTGATTAAATGCAAGAGTAATTCAACGAGGGCTCAACTGAAGAGATTGTTGCAGTTCTGTCCAAATATTTTAGGGAAAAACGATGTTTCAAGAATTCTAGCTGGTGAGGGCTCTTATGCCGAAAAACATGATCACGACCCCAATGAGGACCATAATGACCGGTGGCAAAAGGTAGCGATAGCTCTTCGTAAGACTCGCCTTGTAGTAATCTTTTGAAACCAGCAAACAGAGGTGGACCGGCGAGAGCATCATCCCCATATAGCCGTACGTGAAAGCCAGCGCAGCAAGAGCCATGTAATCAAAGGGCTGAGTCGTGTGAAAAAGGGGGATGATGAGGGGGAACGAGGCCCCTACAAATCCCATGGCCACACCGGTGATGAAACCGGAGAGAAAGGGCATGATCATGATAACGAGCAAGACGGGGATCTTGTAGGCCATCAGTTCGTCCCTGACCTGGGTAACCACCTGGCTCTCGGTCATGATGGTCTTGAAGATCATGATTGAGAAGATAAGAATGAGCAGAGGCAGAACACCCTTTTCTAGGAAGGCGGCCCGAAATTGACGGAGCGGGATGTGGTTGACAAGACATACCCATAGGATCGCTGCCAGGAGCGCGGGCAAGATGGAGGTCACGCCCGATATCTTGATGTTTATGTCAAAGAGATGAAGGAATCTCGTCAACCCGGCCAGGAGGAGGATGACCAAAATGACGATGAGGATGGGCATGATTTCCCAAAGAAAGCCCTTAATTTCAGACCATGTGAGATGTCCCTCTCTGTGACTTTCGATCCCCCCTAGGGGCAGAATTATAAAGATAACGCCAGCCATGACGGAGAGCAGGGTCAGGGGTGCCATAAAAAAGATATAGCGCCACGTGTCCACCCCGAGCAGGGCGATGGCAAGGACGACGCCTGGATAAAGTGGCCACCAATACTCCCATATGTGTCTGAACCAATAGTTCAAGACGGTCTTTTGCTCACCGCTGACAGAGCGTTCATTAAGGGATGTCTCAACCATGGGTGCGGAAAAGAGGGCCCCCCCGGGCATGGGGAGCAACCCGATCAGGGCGGGCATGACGGAGCCCACAATACGGGCATCCTTAGAAAGACGCGTAAAACTATCCACCAGCCTTTGCATATGTCCAGAGCCTTCCATGAGATGGCTCATGATCAATAGGAGCCCAATAATAGCGGCCAGACTGAGGGTCTGCAAGCTGGATATGGCGGCAAGTGCTCCCTTTATAGATGCCCCAGGTCCCAATTTCGTCAAAAGGACGAGCAGCAAGGAGCCAATAAGCAGGGAAAGGCTCAACTGGACACGCAGCCTGTTGAGAATCAAAATCAGGCTGAAGACCATGAATATTTTGAGGATGGCCGGAATTGTTCAAGACTCCTTATAGAAGTTGTTGATGGTAAGTCTCTCTGAGGCAACAGTTCGGTAGGCATGCGGAGGTCCTTCATTGTTTGTCCTTTGGAGGACCATCGCAGATCATTCAGGTCCGCGTCAAGGACAATGTGAAAAAGCGGGACCCAATAAAGCCATAAACCGCTGCCTCAGAGTGAATGGATGTCTTCTCTCCCGCTAAAGCAGGGTGGGGAAGGGGCTGGGTGGGCATTTTCAGTAGGGCTTATCGCACATTTTCAAAATGACGATTGCAATGATGGGTGGTGTGTGATAGCAGTAAGTCCCATCCTTTCTTGATTCAATGATAAAAGGCCTTAATTTTCTAATTGATACCTCTGAAGCGCTTTCTTTACATCCCCGATTTCCTCCCCATGCGAGGAAGGCCGAGGGATATTTTGATAAGGGCTGAAAAGAAAAAAAGGAAATAGTTTTAGACCACCTTCATGGAGAGGAGGAGGCTGTAATGACAAGCAAAAAAAGATTAGAAGGCAAAAAAATACTCATCGTCGACGATGAGCCAGATGTTTTGGAGACCTTAGAGGAGTTGCTTTCCATGTGTGATGTATCCAAAGCCTCCAGCTTTGAAGAGGCCAAAAAACTTCTGGAGTTCGAATATTTTGATCTGGCCATTCTGGACATCATGGGAGTCGAGGGTTTTGAATTATTGGAGATTGCTCGGGATAAAGAGGTGATAGCCGTCATGTTGACCGCCCATGCCCTGAGTCCTGAGAACATCGTGAAATCATATAAAGAAGGCGCGGCTTCTTATTTGCCTAAAGAAGAAATGGCCAACATCGCCACTTTCCTTGAGGAAATATTGGAAGCCAAAGAAAAGGGGAAGCATTTTTGGTGGCGTTGGCTTGACCGGTGGGGGACCTATTACGATAAGAAATTCGGCGAAGATTGGAAAGATAAGGACAAGGAATTTTGGGATAAGTTCAGGTATTACATATGAAGGCCCAAGGCCAAAGGAAAGAACGGTTGATGAAAGAAAGGGGAGTTGCTCATGTCAGAACGCTTTATGACCTTGCCTGAAATCGAACATGCCGCCAAGAACGCACTCCCCCCTCAAGTGTGGGATTTCGGTGCAGGCGGCGCGGAGACAGAAACGAGCCTACAACGCAACCGCCAGGCTCTGGGCAGGCTGGCCCTTCGTCCACGTGTGCTGGTTGATGTGAGTCACAGAGATCTGAGCACAACCTTCGCCGGTTTACGGTTACCCACTCCCCTGGCAATTTCGCCAATAGGAGGCCTCGTCCTCTTTCACCCCCGGGGCGACTGTGAAATGGTAAGAGGGGCTGGTCCAAGCGGCACTTTGGCCGTGGTCAGCGGGGTCACGGGTTGGTCGGTGGAAGAGGTGGCAAAGGAAGCCGGTGGGCCGTTGTTCTTCCAGTTGTACCATTTCGGTCCACGATCCTGGGTGCAGGACCTCTTGGGGCGTGTGGAGGCCTCAGGATATCATGCCGTTTGTCTTACCGTCGACCTGGCGGTCTATGGGCGTCGGGAGCGAGACATTAGACGACGCTATGATCCCCGTTCAGCCATGGATGTGGCACCCCATCACCGTCCTAAAGAAGAGTCGTATTCAGAAAGACTGACCTGGGACGATGTGGCTTGGCTGCAAGAAATCCTCTCCGTACCCTTTGGCTTGAAAGGCATCATGACGGCAGAAGATGCCCGACTCGCCGTGGAGGCGGGGGTCGAGATTATCTGGGTCTCTAATCACGGAGGACGACAGTTGGATCACACCTTGGGGACCATCGACGTGCTGCCCGAGATTGTCGAGGCGGTGGACGGCAGGGCAGAAATCATGATCGACGGGGGTTTCTCTCGCGGCACCGATATTGTCAAAGGCATTGCCTTGGGAGCAAAGGTGGTGGCCATTGGTAAAACGGCCCTCTGGGGGCTGGCTGCTGACGGGGCTGCCGGGGTTGATCGGACACTACAGATTCTCAGCCATGAGATCGCCACGTGTCTGGCCCTTTGCGGAAAGACCAGCGTGCGGGACCTGAGTCCAGACCTGGTCTGCCGGGCCGAATAAGTCAGGAATATATAATACAGGACAATAGAATCATTTTTTGAGGGGGAGATGGCGGATTCTCTGAAACCGAAGGATATGGAAATGCTGAAGCGGGTATGCCTGGGGGAAGAAAAGGCCGATCTGGTCATATCCGGTGGGGACCTGGTCAATGTTTATAGCGGCGAACTGCTCAAGGGGCATTCAGTCGCCATTAAGGGACATTGGATCGCCTATGTGGGCCCGGATGCGAGTCGCACCATCGGCCCTGATACAGAAGTTATTGATGCCTCTGGCAAGGTTGTGATACCCGGTTTTGTGGATGGCCATGCCCACATGATTTTATATGGCAGGCCCGACGAAGTCCTCCGGTACGCAATGAAAGGCGGGACGACCACAATTATCACGGAGATCATGGAGCTCATCTATCCGCTAGGACATTCGGGACTTGTTCACTTTCTTGATAATTTACAGGACCAGCCCATAAAGGTTTTCGCTACGGTTCCCCCATCCATCAGTTTTAGCAAAGACGCTCAAAAAAGGGCTAGCAGCCTTGATCATCTCATGGAAATCCTTAGAAGGGATGATGTTCTGGGCGTTGGGGAGGGGTTCTGGCAAGAAGTTCTACGGGGAGATACGGATTTTGCTGCCCTTTCAGCGGAGGCGCTACGGCTGAGAAAGACCGTAGAAGGACATGCAGCAGGTTGTCGGGCCGAGAAACTCTCGGCCTATGCAGACTTTGGTGTCTCTTCTTGCCATGAGTCCATCAGCGCGGATGAAGCGCTGGAAAAACTGCGGCTCGGGATGTACGTGATGATCCGGGAAGGCAGCGTCCGAAGAGAGCTGGAGGCGATTGCCAAAATAAAGGACCTGCCCCTTGATTTTAGGCGTCTCGCTTTGGTGGGTGATGGAATTGATCCGAGGGATCTCATAAAGAATGGGTATATGGAACCTATCGTTCAGCGGGCCATCGATGTGGGCTTTGATCCCATCGTTTCCATTCAGATGGCCACCCTCAATCCTGCCGAACACTTTGGTCTTGACAATATTCTCGGCGGCATTGCTCCGGGAAAGCATGCAGACATTCTGATCATACCCCACCTCCAAACCATTAAGGCGGAGACTGTTATAAGCAAAGGTTTGATCATCGCCCAAGACGGTGAATTAAAGGTCAATCCCCGTGAAGTCTCACTTCCATTAAAGGGCCTCGAGGGAATCAGTGTGAATGCGTCTGACTTCACCGTGCGAATAGGGGGGAAGAATGCTTTTAAAGTCAGGGTGATGGATCAAGTGAGTGAACTCGTGACCAGAGAAGCCTTTCTCGATCTTACGCCCCAGAATGGCGAGCTCAAAGCGGATCCTGGACATGATCTGCTGAAAGTGGCGCACACCTCCTGTGATGGGAGGACCTTTACTGGTTTTATCAAGGGACATGGGTTTCAAGCTGGGGCCCTTGCGACAAGCGTGGTTTGGGAGACCTTTGGCATCACGGTGGTCGGGGCAAACGAAGGAGATATGGCCTTGGCCGTAAACCGGATATCTGAACTGGGGGGAGGGGTTGTCTTCTGTGTCGACGGGCAAAGGCAGGCCGAACTGCCCCTACCCATAGGCGGGCTCATGACGAACCTCGATATGGAGGAAACGGCTCAGAGGCTGGACGCCATTCAAAAAAAGGCAGAGGATTTGGGTTTTCCTTATCCCGATGCGGCCCTCACCCTGGCAACCCTAACCACCCCAGCCATTCCATTCCTGCGAATCTCAGAGGACGGTCTGGTGGATGTGAAGACTGGACAGTTTGTCCAATTGCTCGTCTAATGAGAACCGTGCTGAATTTCTTCCCTATAAGGGCAGAATCATTTGTGCTGCACGTATAATAGTGCTATGGTAGGAATTGGGACTATCGAGGACCGATAGATCCGTTTTCGAGAATAAACCACAACCCGGTCAGAAGTCCATGGAGTGGTAACAAAGATGTATGAGATCCGAATTCATGGTAGAGGTGGCCAAGGGGCAGTGCTGGCTTCAAAGATTTTGGCCAAGGCGCTGGTGGAAGAGGGGAGATTTGTAAAGGCTATTCCCTCCTTCGGCTTTGAACGGCGTGGAGCGCCCGTAGCGGCGTTTCTCAGGGTTGACGATAAGCTCATTCGTCAGACCACCAACATCTACAACCCCAATTTTATCCTATGCATCGATCCGACCCTTCCTCGGGCTGTGGACATCTTCTCAGGCCTCCGTCCGAAGGGTGTCTGGGTTCAGGCCACAAAGAAATCCTTGGACCAGTTGCAGGTGCCGGAAACCGTGTCCAAAGTAGGGCTCTGCGATGCCTTTGGGATCGCCCTAGAGGTCTTTGGCCGCACGATTACCAATTCCATCATGCTAGGATCCTTTGCCAAAACGACCGGCTTGGTCTCCCTGGATTCATTACATAAGGGGATGGAAACGGTGGCCTTTCGAGATGCAGCATTGGACAAAAACATTGAGGCCGTGCAACGCGGATTTGAAGAAACCACTGTCTTTGAACTTGATAGAGAGGAGGCATCATGAGACGCCAGGCGCGGAAACCCTTTGACGAATCCAAAATTCCCAATGATCTCTGTCCTATTGCCACAGAACTTATTGAGCTCAAGACGGGCGATTGGAGAG
>CP070840.1:55087-60611 GCA_020342025.1 Deltaproteobacteria bacterium | reverse complement strand
TCTCTTCTCACCGCCTTGAGTAGCTCGGCCGCTATTGCCATAGAGAATGCCTTACTCTACGGGAGAGAAAAGACCGGGACATTGCATTAAGCATTCTGAGAGACATGATGAAAAGCTGCATATTTGGAGGCATCAGAAATGGGGGAAAGTAAGCAAGAGGCGGATCGGGTGATGTCACAAGCCATCATCGAGTTCCTTATTCTTAACATCCCAATACTCGGTACTCTAAAGGATAAAGAACTGATGGTCATAGAATCCTACCTGAACTTTATCGAGCTCACTCCTGGGGAAATTGTGTTTGAAGAGGGGGATACAGGGGATTATGTCTGTTTCGTGGTGGAGGGCTCACTAGACGTGCTTAAGAGATCCGAGAGTGGAGAGGACATCGTTATATCCACACTGTCCAAAGGACGTTCAATCGGCGAAATGTCTGTCATCGATGACCTCCCCCGCTCTGCCACCGTGAAAGCCCGCACAAAGGCCACCCTGCTCACTTTGTCAAGAGAGAACTTCGATTATATACTGGCTGAGCATTCAAAGATAGGCGTTAAAATTCTCAAAGGAATCGCCCGTCTGCTCTGCCTTAACTTACGCAAAACATCGAGCAGACTCGCCGACCATCTGCTGCCGCTCGGTTAGGATGGGGAGAGCATGAACGAGGCAGGTAGGCGCTCTGGAATTGAGAGAAGACATATTTCCTATCCCGAGTATGTTCCTGAAAGAAGATCTGGCCAAGATCGCAGAAGAGGCATTGATCGGAGAAGTGGTGAAGAACGAAGAAACGGTATAGAGCGCAGAAGTGGTCTTGAAAGGAGAAAGGGAAAGGCGCGGGAGTTGAGTACAGATCGCAGAAAAGCCATTGATCGGAGAGATGGCAAGGACAGAAGAAGTTTTTTGAGGCCTTGAACTGTCCTTGATAAATATTGAGACCTTCGAAATCAGCCGAAAGGCAGGGCAAACCGCCCTGCCTTTCTTTTTTTCGCGAATCCTAAACGAAGTTTCCCTTGGGAAGTGCCTGCTTCAGGTAATTGATAAACTCTTCAGCCTTTTCTTTAGGGGCGCGCGTCAATAAGCTGACCAAGAGATAGAGAGCGAGGCACAGCATAAGCCCCCAGACCCCCGGCCAAAGTCCCAAAGGTTTACTGCCCGAGAGTTGGAGCACCAAGACCAGAATGGCACCCACAATCATACTGCTCAAGGCCCCTGCCGCGGTGGCCCGTTTCCAAAAAAAAGCGCCGATGATGGCCGGGACCACCATCAAAAGCCCGGCAGAAGCTGCGGAGGAGAGGGGAGCGATCATGAATGCGAGTCCGGTTTTGCCCGCGGCCCAATAGGCAAAAATAAAGAATATGACAGCCAGGATGGGAATGGCCGTTTTTGCCAACCGCAGTTCCATCTTTTCAGAGGCCGCGGGATTGATTCCACTCCGATATATGTCACGGGCGCACATGGAGGATAGGGTTAGGAGTATGGAATCGATGGTGGAGATCGCTGCAGCCAAAATGCCTATCATAACGATAATGACAATAACCTTTGGTATGATCGGAAGGGCCAAGAGCGCTGGCGTGGCCTTGTCCGCTTTATCCAACCCCGGAATCAATAGCCTGGCCCCAAAACCCCACATAACGGATACGATGGTGTAAATAAACCCGAAGACCAAGAATCCCCCAATCATCTGCTTGAACGACCTGACGGATTTGGGTATGAAGAGTCTTTGCGTCACTTGCGGATTGGAGACGGAGAAAAACAGCCAGGGAAGTGCGAGTCCGAAAAACAGGTTGAATTTGAAGAGGCCAGCCCCTGCCAGGAGTTTGGGAATTTTCTCATTCATCTGCTGCACGAAGCCGCCAAACCCTCCAAATCCCCCATAAGCGAGAAAACAGACGGCTGTAATGGATGCCAAAAGCATGATCACGGCCTGAAGGGCATCGGTCCACGCCACAGAGCGTAATCCTGCCACATTAGACCACACAAGGGCCAGCAGCACCGCCAAAATCATCGCGACAAAAAAGGGTATGGCCCCTTCGGAAATCCCTGACAGCAGATAGGCGATGCCCATCACCTGGACAGCAGCATAAGGGATGAGAAAGACAAGGCACAGAAGCGTAGCCACAATGCCAACCGCTGGGCTTTGATACCGATCCGCAAGGAGTTGTGTGTGGGTCAGGTAGTTGAACCTGCGCCCTACCAACCAGAACCGGGGACCAAAAAAGACCACCAAGACGAGCCCGCAAAGATAAGTGAGTTCGAAACCAAGGGCTCCAACCCCCAGCTTGTATGTGAGACCGGCTAGCCCCACCATCATAAACGCGCTATACGTGGTGGCCGCATAGGTCAGTGCGGAGATAAATCCGCCAATCTGACGATTGCCCAGGAAAAAATCGTTCATTCCTTGGCCAAGTTTTCGTCTCGCCATGAAGGCAATGGTGAGACCGATTAGGACATAAAGGGCGATAGCCAACCAAGCGTACATCGTCTCACTCATGATTGGCCCCCTTCCCCGCCCTCTTGGGGCTCCCGCCATCTCAAAAAGATCAAGAACATGCTCCCCATAGCCACGGTGATCCAAAGGATCCAGAAGAGGAAACTCCCCGTTATCTTAGGCACGTTTTTGAGCCAGATAAAGGGCACGACAAAATCCAAGAGGAAGAGAAACAGGAACCAAGCGATCCATCCCCAAAAGCCTTTACCCATCATTCAACCTCCTCTGTCACAGAGCGAATCCTGATTGCACTGCAGAATTCTCCTTTATTAGAACATTTTTGGGAAGTCCAGCAAGAAAATAGAGAAGTTTACCCTAAACAGGGCCCTTGGTCCTTCATAATTGACTATTTTCGTTTAATTATTTATAATGTTATTCATTTCTATTTGGTTAAACATCGTTACAATCCAGGACCGTCTTTGGCTGTGTAATAAAAGGGCCCCAACGAAGCAGCACCTATTTGGAACTCCATAGTTACTTTAGAGACTATCAGATGAGAACAACGCAGGATCCAAGAGATCCCGCATACGCATGCAGGGGCAAGGGAAAGGAGATTTCATGACCAAAGGGGACCAGCGTCGGCGTTCCTATATCGTCAATAAGCCACTCCAATACAGGTTTCTCGCCATTATCCTTATCTATTGCCTTACCATCGTGCTTTTCTTGGCCGTCTTCCTCTTCGTGCCAGATATTATACGCATGCAGGATGAAAGCCTCAGTTTGGAAGCCCGAGCGGGTGCCGCCAATAAGATACTCACCTTGCATGCAAGAGTCTGGCCCGCAGTCATCGCGATTATCTGCGTGGTTGGATTCCATTCGGTTCGTTCCTTCCACAGGCTCATCGGTCCCCTGCACCGCTTTCGCTCCGTCTTTGAGCAGGTGGGGAAGGGGCAACTGAGCTATGCGGTGAAAATAAGAGAAAAGGACTATTTGCACCAGGAAGAGGCTGCGCTCAATGAGATGTTAGGCATGCTTGCTGGAAGAGTAAAAAGCATACAACAGGCGGGCGCAGAGGCGCTGAAATCGCTAGGCGAGTTGGAGGGGAAAGTGAAACAGTTCCCTAACTGGAGCGAAACACACCAATCGGTGATGCGCCATCACCGTCTACGCCTGGAAAAACTGTTGGATATGGCACAATACTTCCGGGTGAACGAAGCTGAACAAAAGGCCGACGGCACCGGTGCATGATATTTGCGAAAAATGATATCGAGGCTCACTCAGCATGGCATCACACCTCCTGATTCGTTGAGATGGATGAGACGTTCAGAATCCCAGATTTTTGGCGGTTACTCCCTTGTTGAACTATTGGCCGCGATCGTCCTGCTTGTGGCATTGATGGGCGCTGGGATTCCTCTCTATACAGCCTATATCGAGAAGGCGAGGATGACCAGGACCGCAGAAGAGGTAAGTACTCTTCAGAAAGAGATCCAGATCTATAAACTGAGGAAAAACATCTTGCCCCGCAGGCTAAGTGACATAAGCGAGGCAGGTCTGGTGGACCCCTATGGCAGACCTTATCAATACCACAATTTCACCCATACCGATGAAAAGGAGAAAAGACGTAAGGACCGGTTCATGGTGCCGCTGAACACGGACTACGACCTTTACAGCGTGGGGAGGGATGGAAAAAGCGAACCGCCCCTCACGGCCAAAGAGAGCCATGATGACATTGTCCGGGCCAACGACGGCACGTACATAGGGCCAGCTTCCGAGTACTGATCACGTCTTGGATGATGAGAACAGCAGGCATTATCCTCACACTCGCCGTTTTGGTTTCCCTGTTCGGATGTCTTTCCGGGGGATCTGAAGGCGTTCCAACTGAACTGATAGGGGTGTGGAAAACCTCTGTCCCCAAGTATAAGGGGTGTTCTATTGAGTTAACCCGGGATTACATTATTTTCACAAATAGCCATTTGGCAGCCCATATTAATGCAAACTTTGTTCTAAGAATGAAACAGGTACCAGAGAGAGGACACTATTTGTGCACCATCCTCTATGAGAATATTCACGAGCAAAGATACAAGTTTTCTTTTTATTACTACCCGACAAAGGGCGGCGTAATAAGACTGAAAAATTTGTTAGACGTGGATTGGAGAAAGGTTAAACCTATTGCGGGCCAGCAAAGCGCCTCAATTTCTGGCTAAACGATCCCGTTCGACGACACCGAACTAAGCCATGCCCTTCTTTGGGCGCAAATGTTCAGGAGGTCATTCATTGACTAAACCCACCTTCAAATCGGGACAAAAAGTGGAGGATTACGTCATTGAGAAGCAGATCGGAAAAGGGGGAATGGCGGAGATCTTTTTGGCCGAGGATCAGGCGCTGAAGAGGAAAGTGGTCATTAAGACCATAAAGCCGGGCTACAGTGAGAGAGAGCATTTTAAGAAACAGTTCCTAAGGGAGGCAAGAATACAGGCAAATTTGGATAATCCCCATATTGTTCAGATACTCAGGATGTTCAACTATGAAGAAAACCTCTGCATCGTCATGCCACTCATCAAAGGGACGGACTTGGCGAGGGTTATAAGAAAGGCGAAAGCCATTCGAGAGAGCAAGGGCGGAAAGGGAGCGCTATCTGTCCAGAGGGCTGAGAATATCTTCCTGCAGATCCTGGAGGGGATTGGATTTGCCCACAAATACAAGATTATACACGGGGACATTAAGCCCTCTAACATCCTATTGGATCAGCAGGGCAGAGCCAAGGTGGCCGATTTTGGCCTGGCCTTTATCGCCCGCTATGGAAAGAACAAAAAGGGAGAGATGTCCCTTGTTGGCACGCCTGTCTATATGTCTCCAGAGCAGCTATTAGAGGAAGACGTGGACATCAGATCCGATATCTATTCTCTGGGCGTGAACTTCTTTAATATGCTAACAGCCACTTTTCCATCAGGAGACAGAATCAAGGCCACGGATTTTTTAGAATTTCACTTGGAAGGCTCTCTTGATGAGCCCAAATTGATCCTCAATGAATTTGAGGATATTCCCTCCCACATAAGCGAGGCCATATTGAAGGCATTAAACAGGGATCCCAACAACAGACAT
>CP070840.1:44319-54987 GCA_020342025.1 Deltaproteobacteria bacterium | reverse complement strand
GAGGGCATAACTGCCCGTGCTGGCAATCAACATCTGGGATAGCCTTCCCATAACGAAGCCACCCACACCCCATGCAGTGAAAACAATGCCATAGTTGATGCCAAAGTTTTTCAGGCCCCAATTGTCTTTGGTCAGAGACGGGAACAGGGAGAGGTTCGTCCCGTAATTGAAGCCGATGAAGGTCGCCATCAGCACCAGAAGGATAGCGCTTGACCGTTCCGACCCCACAATGGGAATCGCTATGAGCATGAGTATACTCTGGAAGCAAAGCATGAACAGAAGGGTGGTACGCCGGCCAATTTTGTCCGAGAGGGTTCCTGCAACGATTCGCCCAGCCGCATTTCCCACGGCCAGAATGGCCACGACCAAAAACGCCAGTTCTCCCATACTCCGTTTTGCCATGCCGGCAACGCTGGCTATCACCATCAGTCCTGCTCCGGCCCCGATGAAATAGATGAACCATAGGGTGTAGAAGGTGCGTGTTTTCATCATCTCGGAGGGCCTAAAATCAGACTTTACTGGAACTGCAGACGCCATCTGGTGACCTTCGGCAGCTATTCCGGCTCTTGTGGTGATGGAACCCAGGGCCTTCTCAACCGGATGAGCCCTCCGGCCATGATCCTTACCAACCAATCCGGGATCGTACCCGGCCGGTGGATTCACCAGGAACATGGAGAGCCCACATACAACAATCAGAAAGGCCAATCCAAAAAACAACATGGCATTTTGCAACCCCCAGATTCCGAGCAGATATTGAGAGAGGGGCGCGATATAGACGGAGGCCAGACCAAAACCGGAGACCACCAACCCTGCAATCAATCCGGTCCGTGCAGGAGGGAACCACTTGAGCGCGGGGGGGGTGGCAGCCGAATATCCAAACCCTATTCCCCCACCCACCAGCACCCCGAAACCAAGGACCCAGCTTCTATAATCCGTGGTCTGCGAAATCCAGATAAACCCCAGTCCAACCAGCAGTCCTCCGATAAAAGCGGCTACTTTAGGCCCAAACTTGTCCTGGCACTTTCCAGACAAGATCATCATGAAGGCGAAAACCAGACAGCAGACGGCGTATGGGTCATTCAGGGAGGCGAGGTCCCAGTTAAAGGCCCCCTCACCCCCTTGTTCGATGGATAATTTGATGGCCCCCTTGAATATACTCCATGTATAGAGAATGCCGAGAGCAAGGTTGATCCCTGTCCCGGCGAAAGTCACGAGCCAACCTCTATTCCTGGATAATTTTGACATGAACGCCTCCTTTCCAGGCCGCGCGATCTACTCTCTTCCGGCCACCAGTCTTTCCACCACGTCCGGATCCGCCAGAGTGGATGTATCTCCCAGTTCATCAATCCGCCCCTCGGCGATCTTCCTCAAAATCCTTCTCATGATCTTTCCGCTCCGGGTCTTGGGTAGGGCCTCGGCAAAATGGAGCTTGTCAGGGGCGGCAATGGGACCGATCTCCTTTCGGACGTGCAGGACAAGTTCCTTTTTGAGCGCCTCCGTAGGCGCGAAGCCCTGTTTCAAGGTCACGAAGGCATAGATCCCCTGTCCCTTTATCTCATGGGGGAAACCGACCACGGCCGATTCTGCCACCGCCTCATGGGCCACGAGGGCGCTCTCTACTTCCGCCGTCCCCATACGGTGGCCTGACACATTGAGAACATCATCCACCCGGCCCATCAGGAAGTAATAGCCGTCCTCATCCTTTCTGGCACCATCCCCCGTAAAGTAGAGCCCCGGGTACTTGATGAAGTACTGTTGCTTAAACCGTTCCGGATCCCCATAGACCGTCCGCATAAAACCGGGCCAAGGCTTTCTCATATAGAGATACCCCCCTTCGTTCACCTCGGCTTCTGTTCCGTCTTCCCGGAGCACCACGGGATCTACCCCAAAAAAGGGTAGGGCAGCCGAACCCGGTTTCATGGACATGGCCCCGGGAATGGGCGTTATCAAGAAACCGCCTGTTTCCGTCTGCCACCAGGTATCTACAATAGGACACCGCTCTTTACCGATCACCTGGTAATACCACATCCAGGCCTCGGGATTGATGGGCTCCCCAACCGTACCGAGGAGCCGAAGGGTACTGAGGTCCCTCCTATTGGGCCAGTCTTCCCCAAATCTCATGATCGCTCGAATGGCCGTTGGCGCCGTGTAAAAGATGTTCACACCATACTTTTCCACCACCTCCCAGAAACGGTCGGGTTCGGGGTAGTTCGGAACGCCCTCAAACATAAGAGATGTGGCCCCTAAGGCGAGGGGGCCGTAAACAATATAGCTGTGGCCCGTGACCCAGCCGATATCAGCCGTACACCACCAGATGTCCTCATCCTTGTAATCAAAACAGTACTTTAGGGTTACGATGGTGTAGAGCAGGTATCCTGCCGTTGTATGCAGGACGCCTTTTGGCTTTCCTGTGCTACCACTCGTATATAAGATGTAGAGGGGATCTTCCGAATCCATGGGTTCGGCATCGCATATATGAGAAGCCTCTTTCATCAACTCATGCCACCAATAGTCCCGACCTTCCACCATGGTCGTCTCTTTATCAATCCTTTTGACCACAATACAGTGTTTCACATCCGGACAAGACTGTAAGGCTGCGTCAGAGCTCTTCTTGCTTTCCAGGACCTTGCCTGCACGGTATCCGTAATTGCAAGTAATGAGCGTCTCTGCCTTACAGTCCAGAATCCTGTCCCTCAAGGAATCCGCACTGAAGCCCCCAAAGACCACACTGTGAATGGCGCCGATCCTCGCGCAGGCCAGCATGGCTATGGGAAGCTCGGGGATCATCGGGAGATAGATGGTGACCCGATCCCCTTTCTTCACACCTAGGCCCTTGAGCACGTTGGCAAACTTGCAGACTTCTCGATGAAGCTCCTGATAGGTATAGACCTTTGACTCTTCCGGGGGTTCGCCTTGCCAAATCAATGCGGCCTTGTTCTTTCTCCATGTCTTTAGATGGCGATCAAGACAGTTGTAAGCAGCGTTCAGTTTCCCGCCCACGAAATAGCGAAGATAAATATTATCTTTAAAACTGTATTCCTCCACGGGTCCGTCCCATTTCTTGAACCAGTCGAGGTACTCCTCACCCATCTCAGCCCAGAAATTTTGAGGATCTTCGATGGATCTTTTATAGAGCCTTTCATACTCTTCTCTGCTCTTTAAGTAGGCATTTTCAACGAACTCCTCAGGGGGCTGAAAGATCCTCCTCTCCGCATAGACCGATTCAACATGCCTTGCTCTTGCTTCCATCACATTAGCCCTCCTTTCTATCACCCAAATTTCTTCATCTTATGCAGACATATATCTAAGACCGGACTCAACCTATCCTTAGGCCTGCGAGCTTAACCGCGCCCCGATGATATCCGTCAGGAAACAGGCGCTCAAGCTCTTCCATATCTATATGATTCGCATCACATGTTTCATAAACGCTCGGCAGATCACGGTTATGACTGTAACTTTCACGCAGGAACCCTATGATTTGCCAGTGCTTCTCCGTCAGCTTTCCACCATGGATTTTCATGTCGTAGGCCCTGTAGATAGCATATTGCTCATCCCATTGATCAGGGTTTACCAGAAATCCACGCACATCCACTTCATAGGTTTTATTAAAGGATGACAATAGAGGCGTGTTCTCCAGGGATCTGCCGGTGTTATAGGTTAGCCCAAGCTGACCTACCTTAGAGGTGATGCCCGCTAACTTGCATGCACCTCTCAGATACCCTGTGGGAAATAGTTTTTCCATTTCTAGGAGACTCAAAACGGTCATTCGGCAGGTTTCGTACACAGGTGGGCATCTGCCTTTTTCCTTAAACGTGTTGCGAATGAAATGGATGACATCCCAGTGCTCTTTCGTCAGTCCAGCGGGAATCCCCATTTGGAGTGCCATCCCCTCTGCAAAAGTTTCATCCCATTGGTTAAAATCCACCAGAAAACCTTTCGGATCCACTTCGTAGCCCTTATCTTTGTAAGCAAAAGTGAAAGTACCCACGTTCTTCCCTCCCGTGCTCCTTCACACCTTCCGGAGCACTGATTTACCCCTAATCGCTCATGCCTTTTCTTCCTATCACAAAGGATTTCACGATCTGGAAGAAAACCAGTTCGCCGCCCGCTCCTTCTCATGGTCAAATATCTCGCTGACACGATCCAAGAGAATTTATACCTCATCACTGGCTAGGGCCTTCTGTCTCCTGAGCCTTGCTCCTTTTGGAGGATCTCACGGACTTTCTCAATCAGTTCGTCCGGAGTAAATGGTTTGGCAATAAAGGTGACTGCCCCCGTCCTTACGGCTTCCTCAATGGTCTCTGTTGTAGGATACCCGCTCATGGCTATGATAGGTATCTTCGGTTGTTTCTTTCTGGCTTCTCTAATGAGATAAATGCCATCGAGCCCGGGCATCTTTAAATCTACGAGCAAAATGGCAAAATCGTTTTTTTCCATTGCCTTTAACGCCTCATTAGCACTGGGGAGAAGTAAGACCTCAAAGCCTTCGGCCCGAAGCACCAGTTGACAGCTATCGAGCACGATACTTTCATCATCTACAACCAGTATCTTCATCCTGCTTCAGCCTTCTTCCTTATGGGCAACCATACGAAAAATCTGCTACCTTTGCCGACTTCGCTCTGAACCCTAATCGTTCCCCCGTGTCTTTCTACAATCCCATAGGTTACGGAAAGACCAAGACCGGTACCTTCACCCACCCCTTTCGTACTGAAAAAGGGGTCAAACAATTTATCAAGGTTCTCCGGCGGTATGCCACTACCCGTGTCAGCAACGACAATTTCAACGCCTCTCTGACCAGAGTTGCTTGCGGACAAACCGGTCGCGGTATATATATTGATCGAATCACCCGGCCCAGTCGCATCAAGGGCGTTTATTATCAAGTTTAATAACACACTCTGGAACTGGCTGCGGTCGACGGTCAGGATGGGCAGGTTTTCTCCTGGATTGAACTTTAAACCCACACCTTTAATCAATGCCTGATTCTCTATCAATGAAACGGTGGAACTTATTAGCCTGTTTATATCTGTTGGCTCCGGATCAGGCTTTGTCTGACGAGAGAAGTCCAGGAGACCCTTAACGATCTTCCGGACCCGTTCGGTGGACTCGGCTATTTTTCGAAGATCAGACCGAATCTCATCGTCTATATCCTTTCGACGCAGCAACATGTGTGTATATGTTAACACACCCGTCAGAGGGTTATTGATCTCGTGAGCAACACCCGCTGCAAGTTTTCCAACGCTGGCCTGCTTTTCTGAGTGTACTATCTGCTTCTGAGCGGCTTCGCTCCTGCGCGCCATAGCCGCAACCATATCCTTGAAGGTCTTCTGCAAAACGCCTATTTCACCAGGGGATATGGGACCCATTTCCGGGGACAGGCTCCCCTCGGAAACCTGTTGGCTCGCCTTTATCAATCTGTGTACCGGATTCATGATCTTGTTGGCCAGGAGATATCCTAGCCCTATGGCAAGTGCCATCCCAGCCACTGTTAGAAGGATGAAAACGGAAAGGGCCTTCTTCCGGATGTCCACATACTTCTCCTCCAATACCCCCACATACAGCATTCCCACCCGCTCCCCAAAGACATCCTCAATGGCTTCATAAGCTGTAATGTACCAATCACTTACAACAAATGCACGGTCTGTCCATCTTTTCCCCTCTGAGAGGACCTGCTCTTTAACCTCCTTTGAAACTCGAGTTCCAATGGCCCGCCCTCCCTCCGAGGTGAGGACATTGGTTGAGATCCTGAGGTCATTCAAAAAGATAGTCGCTGTCCCTATACTGCGGCCTTTGTATATCTCTTGCTGAAAAACCGTGTCCCGTACCGTGTCAACGATCCCGTGACTCCGGCTCAAAAGGATCCCTCCGTAAATAACGCCCAGCAAGTCGCCTCCTTCAAATATGGGGACTGCCGCAGCGAGGGCCATACCTGAGGTTTCCTCCTTGTCGGCCCTCGGGGCTGCCCTCGGTGTGGGAACCAATCGAATTCTGGCCCTTTCCGCAAGTGCAGGGTCTTCACTGTAGAGAAAATCCTGACCCAATACAACGGTTCCCGAGATGGGAACTTTTCGTTTGAGTGCCAATCTTGCTACAGGGTTTGTCGTTTCAACCATTTCCCTGGGTAAGGAATCTGGGCCGATACGGCATAGCGTTGCGCCCTCCTTCGTTATGATACCCGCGAAATCCAATTCGGCATTCTGGGCCAGGCGACTGAGCCGGAAGACCAGTTCTGAGGTATCATGCCTCCTGACCGCTGAAAGGAACCCGAGTCCCAGTGTGGTAATATCAACGGCAACCCTCATATTACTGATACGGGTGAGATAGATCTCACGAGCGGCATTCAGGTTCAGCCTGACGCGATTTTTTGCTTCGCTGAGTATGGCTTTGTAAAGGAGCTGGCCACCAATGAACAGAGAGACGGCACCAACAAGCAATGAGACACCGAGAAAACTTGCTATGAGCTTGGATCTTGTTGTGTAAAACACCTCGCCCCTCTTTTTAGCCCTTTCTAAGATCAGCCCAGGATAAAATCCGTACGCCGGGAACGGTCAACTTGCACGCCCACTTGGCCCTCAGATTACCATATTTCGGCACTTCTCCTTAGATCAAGCCAGCGCCTCTGCGATCTTGAGAGACGTCCGATGTTCTCCTCGATCCACTCAATATCACCGGTCAAGAGGGCGAGTTTCTCAGGACCTGTCAAATCATATTCATCTAAGGCATCCGCGGCATCTTCCAGAAGGCTTGTGAGAAATAGCCCATCAGATGCAGCCCGCTCCAGGACCTTGATCATTTCCTCGTGATGAATCAAGGCCTGTTCCTCAGGCTCGTGTGTGGCAGCTATGTCGAGGGCTGATGACACAGCTTCTAGGATTTGATCAGGGGTGAATGGCTTTTCTATGTAATCTGCTGCACCGAGTTTCATCGCCTGCACTGCCGAGCGGACTGAGGAGTAACCTGTAATCATAACCACCGGAAGGGACGGCTTGGCCCTCTTGATGTCCCTTAAAACCCTCATACCTCCGATATCCGGCATGCGTATGTCCGTGAGGACAACGTCGTATTGTCGTTGAATGGCCAGGTCAAGTCCTTTGCGCCCAGTGAGTGAGACATCGACCTCATAGCGACCCTCCTCGCTAAGTATCTTACTTACACTGTCCAAAACAATCTGTTCATCATCAATCACCAGGGCTCTCATTTTTTCCATAGCTTTACTCCTTTTTAATAAATGCCCAAACCTTTTTTTCAAATCTATCTTTAACGCTCACATGAATCTTCAGTCTGACATATTAAAGGTACCTCATCAGATCTGCTAAAACTGGAAAGCTGCAACGAGCGTACCAAAGCATTAAAAGACCGTCCAACAAGGTAAGTGTATAACATCTCAAGAAAATTAGCATGCGGGGGAGAAATCCTGGAGAATGAATTCGGTGCAGAGATGTCGAAGATTTTTACAGATCGTAAAAGACCTGCCGCTGGTTCCTATTAAGTTGGAAAGCAAGATCACTTATCCGAGCATATTGCTGATACGGCATGGGCAAACAGCGTTAGAACGCTGGCAGTTTCTAAAGGTGGGGATGGTCTGGGAGGGAGGGAAATAATGTTGCCTTTGATCTCACCCCTCTTTATTCGTATTTTTGGGCGCCTCTCTTAGGGGAAACATAAGGATAAACTCCGTGCCCCGACCCTCGTCACTTCTCACGTCTATGCTACCTCCGAGCGCTTCCACGACTCTCTTAACAAACGGCAGACCTATACCGCGTCCGTAGTGGTCAATCTTTTTCGCTTCCCTGCTCCGGAAGTATTCTTCAAATATTCTGGGGAGATCTTCAGCAGGTATGCCTATCCCTGTATCTTCGACCTTAAGCACCATATGCCCTTCTGAAGTCGACAGGTCTAAAAGTATACTGCCACCGTTGGGCGTATATTTTATGGCATTGGTGATCAAGTTATTGAGAATCTTCTCCATCTCCTCCTCGCTTCCCATGATGGCAGGATCCTCACTCGGTAAAGCAGCATGTATAGCGAGTCCCTTTTCTTGAGCAGTCGGCTTAAAGAGTTCAATGGCCCTTTCCACCAGCTCCTTCACCGACACAGGCCCCCATTTGACATCCGCCCGTCGTGACTCCCACTGGTAAATATCGAGCAGCCCGGTTGACACCTCCATGACAGATCCTATGCGCCTGTACATCCGCTCAATCAAATCTTGCTGCTTTTCTGTCAGCGTTCCCACGTAACCCTTTAGCAAAACGTCCAAGAGACCCTGGATGGCCATCAATGGCCCCTTCAACTCATGGGTCATGGACATGATGAACTCGCTTTTTGCTTTGTCTTGTCTTTCTAGTACATCATGAATTTTTGCGTTTTCTATGGAAATAGCCGCCTGGTTCGATAAAGCCGAAAGAAGAGTGAGTTCATACTGGCTGAAGTGTCTTTTCTTGTTGGTGTAAAGTCTCAGGGTACCAATAGCCCTTTCTCTACCTTTCAAGGGAAGGGCCAACATGCTTTTAATTCCCTCTTTGCGGGCTTCTTCTGGATATTGAACATTTGGATCCGTAGCGGCATCCAAAACAAAGTGGGACTCTCCTCCCAGTGCCTTTCTCAGACTCTTGTCTGCATCCACTGGTCCCTTATGGAGATAAGCTTCGCTCAATCCGAAAGCAGATACCAGTTCCAACCGGCCCGTTTTCTCGTCTAGCAGTCGGATGGCAACTCCTTTGACCCCCATGACTTCCGTAATCGTGTTGCAGATGAAGTCAAGCCTCGGGTAAAGTCCAAAAGTAGCACTGATACCTCTGGCAAGACGATTGAGCAATCTAAGATCTTGATTGTCCTGCTCAAGCTTATGCTGCAGTAGCCTAAGCCGCACCATGCGCTCCTTTAAACGTTTAAACCATGTTCCGATAAGAAAACTGAAGACATAGAGTACGGAGGTAAAGAAGAAAAGAAGGACCAAAACAAATGAAGGATCATTCTGTACATCTCGGGATATGAACGATGAAGCGTAGCTATGTGAAAGATAGCCTCCCAATTCCAAAAGGGCCAATGCGTTGATTGTAATAGCGATTAGGGTCACATAAAGTAGACAGGCCCGTCTGGCTAGTAGACCCCCGCTCAGAATCACATGAAAAAGAAAGTAAAAGGCAAGTGGGCTGGCAATGCCCCCGGTGTAATGGAAGACGAGACTGATGAAGACCCAGTCCATGGTAAACTGGAAGTAGGTGAATGCATCAATATGCACTGAATCCGGTAAAGGACTTCTCCTGTTGATGACAAAGGCGTGATAATGGGAAAAAGCATTGAGTAAGGCAAGTATCGTACAAAAGGAAAGGACCCTTAGGGTTGGAACATGGAGCTCAGTGAGTTGGTTGCCTAGGAGAGAAACGAAGAGGACCACCCCGATGAGGACCCACCTCAGGATGACCCACCACCGCTCCCTCGAGATAGGCTCTTCCCCACCCATTTCCTGAATGTAGGCCTTCCCTTTCTGAGGGGGAGAAATTCCCATGGACCACTTCAGCCCTTTCGGGTCAAATTCTTGACCTTTTCTAGCAAGGCCTCGAACCTTATGGGTTTTTCCACAAATTCATCGACCGGTAAATAGTCCTCGTCGTCCTTGGGAGAGAATTTTATATGGGTCTTCTCAGATATACCCGTAAGCATGAGAATGGGGATATCTGCACAGTCTCTGTACTCGGATTTCGGGTCCCGGCTTCTGAGTTGGTACGTAACCTGAAATCCTTCCGTTATGGTGTCCATCATCACGTCAAGGATTATAAGATCTGGGTGAATCTCTTTTACCAGCTTAAGGCCCTCAGTACCATTTTGGGCGCTGTGGACTTCGTAATTGTTGGCTTCCAGGGTAATCCGGATGCTCTCAACCAGGTCGGGGTCATCATCAATGACAAGGATCTTTCGTTTATCCATCCTTTGCCTCCTTTTATATCCTTTTCTAGAGAAAAATGCAATGGGTAGAGCAAGAGATACAGGGATCGTACGCCCTGACAAGCATCTCAGAGGTGAGCTCTATCATTTCCACGGGTCGAGCTTTGATTTCCGGAATCAAGGCTTCCAAGTCTTTCTGAATATTGGCATGGTTCTGGTTCGTGGGGATAACGCAATTGGCCCAGACGCACTCTCCATCCTTGTTATACTCGTATTCATGAAATAGTACACCCCTGGGGACTTCCACTGCCCCGGTCCCCCGCCCAGCCTTTACGGTAGCCGATGGCTTTTCATCCTTAACACCGGATTTTAGAAGATCATCTATAAGCCCCATAGAATCAACAACAGAGTGGATCACCTCCACAAGTTGAGCAACGTTATTCATAAAGGGATTGTAATTGATCGGCCGAAGCTGGAACGCCTTTGCAATTTCTTTGGCCTTGGGGCAGAGATGATCAAAATTAAGGTTTAATCTGGCAAGGGCCCCGACCATGTAAGAATCCCCACTGTGTTTTGCGAATTTGGCGGTGGAGTGGGGAACCAAGTATTCATTGGTAATCTCCTTGTACTGGGCTACAGGCCATGCGCCACCGTCCGTGGAGGAGATATCCCCATCATAGAGAGCGTACTCGTCTGGATGGCTCAGGGCAATATACTCTGTCTCCCTGGAAAACCGAGGAAATTTATGGACCAGATTTAAGATAAAATCTGCGAGAATTTCCATGT
>CP070840.1:39230-44219 GCA_020342025.1 Deltaproteobacteria bacterium | reverse complement strand
AGGAGAGGAACATGGCAAAAGAGAGGCATAAAGAGGAGATGATGGTTTGCCCTGTGGGCAAGTTCTTCTGGGATATGCAGAAAGGCTCCCGGAAAAGGTCCAAATTCTTTGATCATATGGACCAGTCGCGCGTTGAATTTCTAAAGGCGATCAGGGCCCTCGTTGATGAGAGAATAGCTGATATTGAGAAAAAGGGTGCCGCCAGGTCTAAGAGAGCGACCAAGATCAAGGTGGAGTGAAAATCCTTATCGTCCTGGATGACGCAACGGATTTGACCTTCTCCGAGCTCGAGTTTCTAAGGCCGAAAGCCAGAGGGTCGCCTTTGACCCCCTGAGGAGGCAGAGCTAAATCAAAACGGCCTCGTCTCTCTTGGCAGAGTGGATGTGGTACGGGCAACGAAAGTGTAAATCGTCGTTCCGTCTTAGATGTTAAGAAAGCTGCCCAAATGACAGGGTTTTTGCCCGATCTCGCGTTTGTGGGATCGGGCAAAAATTTTCTCTGCGATCGCTGGGGTGGAACGACGGCCTGTTGAGCAAATCTATTGACGGGATATTGCGGCCTCTGATAGAAAAGCTTGAAACCAGATGAAAGGAGAGACAGGCACCTTTTGGAATTTGCAACCCTAAAAGGCTTTAAAGATATCCTGCCCGCAGAGGTGAGGACCTGGCAGCGGTTAGAATCGGAGTCCAGAAGGATTTTCCAGTGTTTCGGATTTCAGGAGATCAAACCTCCCATCCTGGAAAGAACAGAGCTATTCAGTCGGAGCATCGGCCAGGATACGGATATTGTGGCCAAGGAAATGTACTCCTTCAAAGACATGAAAGGGAGGGAGCTCAGCTTGCGTCCAGAGGCGACCGCCTGCGTGGTCAGGGCTTACATTCAGCACAGGCTCTATGAAAAAAACCCCGTACAGAAGCTTTTCACCGTGGGCCCCATGTTCCGCCATGAACGGCCTCAGAAAGGTAGATTCAGGCAGTTCCATCAGATCAATGCAGAAATACTGGGTGATCCGGGACCAAGGTCTGATGCGGACATTATTGTCATGGCTATGGCCCTCTTTGATGCGTTTAAACTACCGGGACTCACCCTTCACCTGAATTCCCTGGGTTGCGCTGAGTGTAGAGTAGGCTTCAGAGAGGAGCTTCAGCAATACCTATCCCAGAGAATCGTTGACCTGTGTGGGGACTGTCAAAGAAGGGCGGAAACCAATCCGCTGAGGGTTTTTGACTGCAAAGTGGAGGCCTGCCAGGAGGTGGTGTCAGGGGCTCCATCCATCCTCGACCATATCTGCGAGGATTGTCAGAAGCATTTTCGCGTCCTTCAGGATTACCTCATGGGCTCGGGTATCTCCTTTGTCCTCAGTCCCAAGCTGGTAAGAGGTCTTGATTATTACACTAGAACCACCTTTGAGCTGCAGACAGAAAGCCTGGGCGCCCAGAATGCCGTAGCAGGCGGAGGCCGATATGACGGCCTCGTGAAACTCCTGGGTGGCCCTGACCACCCCGCTTTGGGCTTTGCCATCGGTGTGGAGAGGTTGGTGACTCTGTTGAATGAAAAGAAAGGAGAGGAACCCATCGCCCCTCAACTCTATGTGGCAGCACTAGGTGAAAAGGCTGAGAGAGAGGCCTTTATCTGGGTCAGTGAGCTGAGGAAGTCGGGGGTATGGGCGGAAATGGAGTATGCCTCAAAGGGTCTAAAGGCACAGATGAAAAAGGCGGATCGGTTTGGAGCCAAAAAAGTGTTTATCGTGGGAGACGAGGAACTGGCATCAGGCAAGGGGATACTGAGAGATATGGAAACGAAGAGCCAGCAAGAAATTGATCTGGAAAACGTGGTAAACAACCTGATGAAAAGCCTTTAGTGAAATGAACGAAAATGAAACCATAAAGATCGATGCCCTGGGAGACTGGAAAAGAACCCATGACTGCGGCAGCCTGAGGGCAGAAGACGTGGGTCAAGACGTGGTGTTAATGGGGTGGGTGAATAGCAGAAGGGACCTGGGAAACCTCATTTTCATTGACCTCCGGGACAGGGAGGGGATCACCCAGGTCGTGTTTGATCCACAGGCGGATGAAAATAGTCATGAACGGGCCCATATCCTAAGAAATGAGTGGGTGCTGGCTGTGAAAGGAGAGGTGACCCCCAGGCTCGACGGGCAAGAAAACCCGGGTCTTCCCACCGGCGCTGTTGAGGTGAAAGTGGGGAGTCTCAAGATATTGAATAAGACGGAGACCCCGCCCTATCAGGTGGATGGCATGGTGGATGCGTCAGAGACCTTGAGATTAAAATACCGTTATCTGGAACTCAGGAGACAAAGGGTCTTCCAGAACTTCCACATGCGCCACCTTATGGCGTCCTGTATCAGGGCATATCTGAACAAAAACGGTTTTATAGAGGTGGAGACCCCTTTTCTGGCCAAAAGTACGCCTGAAGGGGCCCGGGACTATCTCGTTCCAAGCAGAGTGAACAAAGGGCAGTTTTACGCCTTACCCCAGTCCCCCCAGCTCTTCAAGCAACTCCTCATGATCGCCGGATTTGACCGGTATTACCAGATCGTCCGATGCTTTCGAGATGAGGACCTGCGGGCGGACCGTCAGCCCGAATTTACCCAGGTGGATCTGGAGATGTCTTTCACGGATGAAGAGGGTGTGATGGGTGTCATCGAGGGGATGATGCGTGAAGTCTTCAATGAAGTCGTGGGCATAGAGCTTGCGCCAGCCCTGCCACGCCTTGAATACCAGGAGGCTATGGAGCGGTTTGGGACGGATAAACCGGATATGCGTTTTGAGATGGAACTCAAAGATATCTCGGATCTTGTAGGCGACTCAGAATTCCGGGCCTTCAACGAGGTGGTAGGGAAGGGTGGCGTGGTCAAGGCGATCAATGTGAGAGAGGGCGCTTCTTTGTTTTCGAGAAAGGCTCTGGATGAATTGTCGCAACAGGTGACGGAGTGGGGAGCCAAGGGGTTGGCTACGATCAAGATAACGGAGGAGGGCTGGCAGTCCTCCCTGAAGAAGTTTTTCAGGGGCAAAGAGAAAGAGGCCATAAATGAGAGACTCCTTGCCAAGCCAGGCGACCTCCTACTCATCGTGGCCGACACCTCTGCGGTGGCCAATGAATCCCTTGGGCTGCTCAGGCTGGATGTGGCGAGAAGAATGAATCTGATTAAGGAGGGAGATTACGCCCTTCTTTGGGTCACCCAATTTCCCCTGCTGGAATACAACGACGCGGAAAAGAGGCTTGAAGCGGTGCACCACCCCTTCACAGCCCCCATGGAAGAGGATCTCCACTTGCTCGGTGAAGCGCCTGAAAAGGTGAGAGCCAGGTCCTATGACCTGGTTCTCAATGGGGCTGAGATAGGCGGTGGAAGCGTGAGGATCCATAACCTGTCCATGCAGGAAAAGATGTTCGAAAGCTTGGGGATCTCTCGAGAAGAGGCGGCCTTGAAATTCGGCTTTTTCCTGGAGGCCCTAAGATATGGAGCCCCTCCCCATGCGGGCATAGCCCTCGGTTTTGACCGGCTGGTGGCCATTATGACCGGTGTTGAGTCCATCAGGGAGGTGATCGCCTTTCCAAAGACCCAACGTGCCACCTGCCCTCTCACGGATGCCCCATCCCCTGTGGATCCACGTCAGCTGGACGAGTTGGGAATCAAGCCGTCTTAACGGCTCACCACATGCCTGCCCGCCAGCCGGCAGAGGGGGAATGATGGCGTATTGGAATCCCGGAAAAGGCTTTAGCACCCTTGACATCTTCTAGATATTGATTAGATTTTGTGAATTGTTTCTCTTGACAATCGAGATAGCTTAAGGGATAAAAAGGACTTACGCCCCCACCCGATCGCTCCGCTGGGGCCTCCGGCTCGGAGAGCCTATGCCTCGGAGAGGGGAGGGATTAGGTGGGGGCGCTTATTTATCCATAAATTGAAAGAAAGGATGTGATAACCATGGTTTGTGCAACGGTAAAACAAGGGATGGAATGCTTCTTTATGACCAAGAAGGGTTGTCAGTTTAATGGCGGCAACTGCCACCCTGTTGTTGAGCAATGTGAAGGTTGCGAAAAAGTCAAAGAATTCCCAGCCGGTAAATTTTGCGTGAGTTTTCCCGACCCCACCATCAGATGGCGGGTCGGAACTTGCAGCATGGCCACCCACATGAAGGCCACGAAAGCCCAAAATAACGGGAAAATAAACCCGTTAAAGGCTTCAAAGCGGGGCGCCCGCTAAGATCCCCCCATTCATTACATTGTGAACCAACAACCTGCTGAGGGTTGACTCGGGCTGGATTCACCGTCTCCCGGGTGAGGGGTTCTCTCTCACTTGAAGGGAGTAGTACGTCCTCCTGGGCACTATGGCACTAAGCAGCAGTCCCTTTTGCCCAGGAAACCGAAAAAGGCATACAGAACGGGCAAGCTCGCTCCGTATCATGCATGATCAGCCTTGATTCTCCCCGTATTCCTCCGTATCTCATATCCTACAGTATCCAAAACCCCCTTTTTCCCATCGGCGGAATTGCTCTGCACAACGAGGGCCAGGTAGATCTCTCGCCTTGGCCTGGCCGGGATGCTAAGAAAAACATACACCCAAAAAAACATATAAAATTCAAATTTTTAGACGTGGTTCAGGCCATTTAGGCTCTCGTATAGCAGTATGAAAAATGCTTCACCTGAAATGCCTCAGAAACCCCTTCGCCCGGAAAATCTCTATTAAAACCGTATAGATATCGGACTCCCGCCTGTTTGGCACGAGCGTTGCACCAAGGGTTACCCCAGCGTGTGTAACAGCGTGGTACTTTAGGCGAGGTTTTTCCTGCTCGCGACGATCTCAACGGGAGGGAGGTAGAATCTCATGCGAAAAAGGGAGGCTCAGTTTGCAAGGCGCCTTAAGTTGCAGGAGGCGGTAAAGATCTTTTTTACCTTTTTTATTGTTCTCGTCATGACAGCGTGCACCTTCAGTATCGCCTACGCAAAGGATAGTTACACCACATCGTT
>CP070840.1:32646-39130 GCA_020342025.1 Deltaproteobacteria bacterium | reverse complement strand
TGGTTGATAGCAACATGATGGCCACCGCCGAGGTGTTCACCTCAGAGAGGGTCCCAAGCTTTTTTTTAAATGTTGCCCCGTGATGAACCAGCGATTTTCCTAACAAAATATCTGACTGACTCAGGCGGAGCGATTTTGGATACTAGATAAATAAAATATATTCAACTCATCCAGCATCAAGAATCCAGTATGTGCTCGTTCCCCGCATCCAAATGTCATAGAAGATGGCTGGAACTAATACTAAATCCCATTCAACAACATAGCAACTGGTGGGCCGTGCGTGAATCGAACACGCGACCAACGGATTAAAAGTCCGCTGCTCTACCTGACTGAGCTAACGGCCCAATCAAAATATTTAAACTAATACCTTTTACGTATCTTGTCAAAAGATTTTTGGGCAGGTCTATCCCAGTTTAAAGATATTCTCGCGGATGAGGGTGAGCTCCTCATCATCGGGAATATAGGAATAGTTCCACTGCTTCACGTCAGGCAGGCAATTACCAAACGGGCGGTTGCAGGCCACTTTTCCATCTGGTCCCAGACAACCTGTGGTCATGAAGGGTGCACCGAGGTTTATGATTTCGATTAGACTTTCCGAGTCAAACCCAAAATCAATGATGCGTCCGAGCCCGTCAAAATCCATGTGATCAAAACGACTCCGTTCATGCTCGATCAGAAACCGGGCCAATTGTACCCGCAGGTATTTGGGCCAAGGGGGCTGAGGTCTCGCGGCCAGGCCGGAGCTTTCCTCTGCAAAGAAAGAAAACAGATGATTCACAACACCCATCTGCCACATCCTGTCCATAAGGGAGACCATCTCCTTTTCCGTCTCACCCATGCCCACCATGAGATGGGCGCCCACATGGAAATTGCCAAAAACCTCAAGGCCAGCTGTCAATATCTCCCAGTATCTCTCCCACGTGTGAGGTCCTGAAACGCCACTTCCCCGGTATCTATCAAAGAGTTCCGGAGTAGCCAGGTCTATGGCCACGCCCACCTTATCAACGCCAGCCTCCTTCATGGCGACCAGATCTTCCGTCTCTAGTATGCTGGGGCTGATAAGGACGGATATGGGATTGCCGGTCTCTTTCTTCAGCCGATGGGCCAACACCAGGGTGTCCTGACGGCATTTGCCGTTGGTGATCATGGAGATACAGGTACGTTTAACATAGTGGGGGGCCTTGTTGATCGAATCAATGACTTCATCCATCGCGTATATGGGCCACGCCACATGAATGAAGCTCTTTTCTTCATAGATTCCAGGACGCCTCTTGGCCAGGCCACAATAGGCACAATTGGCAGAACACCCTTCAGGGTAATGAACCAGCAGGTTCACGCATCGGTTCACCGCGCCGCGATACATCCTCCCCTCCGTCAAACCGAGGGAGATGGCTGTGGCATGGCTCATTTTCACATATTCAGGACTCTCTATTTTCGTCATACTCAATTCTTCACCACAGAGGCGCAAAGAGCACAGAGAAATACTTTTTGTCTAATCGGCCTCCGGCTCAGAGAGCCTACGCCTCGGAGAGGAGATGCCGATTGGGGAAAAGGGGACGTTTTTCAAAGGTCTCAGAGCCTGACTTGGTTTTCTTTGGCCATCATAATGGCCTTGGTTAGCGTAGGGACGTCGAGGCTATAAATCATGTCATCCTTCCATACCCTTGAAAGATTTTCCCCTATGCTTTCCTCTCGTGCTGAAGTCCATTTCAGAGCCTTTTCAAGGCGGTTGATATCCTCACTGGTGGAAAAAAAATCCCCCGTGATAATCACATTCTCTATGGATCCCCCTGACAGGGCGAGGTAGATCTCCAGAAGTCCTCCCCTGGTCTTGAGCCGGCCCAAGCCCATCCTGGCCCTGGGATGCTTGTGGGAAAAGATCCATGCCGGGTTGGTGTACCTCTCCCTGGTGTAGCGCCGAATGACCTCTCTTTCCCAGTCATCCGGCTCGTCTTTCTGAAAAACGATTCCGAATTCTTCTTCAAAGGATGCCTCAATGGCATCCATGACCCGAACCACAGGGACATCTTCTCTGACTTCTTGATCCACAGTCGTCATTCGCTGGCTGAAACAGTTGTACCCTTTGTCACTGAGCTTGAGCAAAGGGGTATTCATGATGTCTGTCATCAGCGGGACGTCGAAGTCCACGAGGAGACTGGTGTGAAAGAGTAGACTCTTGCCCGTTTCATAGGCTGCTGACAAGCCTGCTATCTTCTTCCCAGCAACTTCCAGGTCATTTTTGGGCTGAAAATAGGATTGGATGCCAAATTCCCCCAAGGCCTTGATCAAGACATGGGCCAGGGATTCAAAAACCCCCCCTAGCCCCCCCCTGAGTCCGGGATAATCCACGTTTATCCCTAGACCCAAAGCAACGATCTTAGGCCCCATTATGACCGTGCCACCGCCCGTGCTCCTCCGGTTGTATTCAATCCCCCTTGCGCTGCATCTCTCAAGCCTCAGCGCAGCCTCGATATCCTGGTACTTACCCACAATGACGGATGGGACGAATGTGTAGAGGTGGAGGATGGGCGGGGATTGATGATAGGCCAGGGATTGCGGTAGGGTGTCGTCCACAGCCAGTCCCTCGGCAGTGGAGACAGCTCTTGATATATTCTTGAAAAGACGCCAGCGTTCAGCCATCTTTATTCAGCCTTGACTTTCTCCTCCTCGGCCTTTTTCATCTCTCTTTCTACAAAATCTGCAACAGCCTTCCCATGGATCAGGTTCCCCAGGTCTGATTCCAGATCGCTTGCCTCAATGACAAGTATCCAGCCCTCACCGTAGGGGTCCGTGTTTATAAGACTGGTATCCTCTTCCAGTTCCTCGTTCAACTCCACGATCTCACCGGAGACAGGGGCGACCAAGTTGCCGATCCATTTTCTTGACTGGATCTTTCCGCAGACTTCGCCCTGACTCACTTCGTCCTCTTCATCGGGAAGATCCACAAACACGATATCACCTGCCTCCTTTTGGAAAAAATCAGTCATCCCGACGGTCACCTTTGTGCCGTCCACTCGCGCCCAGCTATGTTCCTCATGGTAATAGAGCTCATCAGGCATGTTATACCCTTTGATATCAGTCATAGCGCAACCTCCTCTAATAAAATCGTTCCACGATTTTATAAAACGTCCCGCTGCAAGCGGGACTTCCATTGCAACAGTTTATTTTAGAGAAGCTTTGTATCATCTACTGTTCACGGTTTCAACACAACATAAAGAAATCGTAAATGGCAACTATAGAATTCCTTCTGATTATTTGAATCGCGCCTTCACTGCCCTAGCATGCATGGGTAGGCCTTCTGCTTCAGCAAGTGTCACAACCACATCTTTTAGACTGGACAGACCCTTTTTGCTCAAATACTGAAACGTGGGCTTTTTAATGAAGTCATCCACTGAAAGTCCCGAAAACATGCGGGCACACTGGCCCGTGGGGAGAACGTGGTTGGTCCCAGATGCATAATCACCCACGGGCACAGGCGCATAGGGCCCCAAAAAAATGGATCCCGCGTGGTTTATCTTGTTCAGCGTAATAAAGGGGTCTTCAGTGAGGATCTGAAGATGCTCAGTTGCGTACGCGTTTGCAAAATCGATCGCCTGATCCATATCCTTAGCCACCAGCACATGGGAGTGCTTGGTGAGCGAAGATTCAAAGATCTCTTTTCTGGGAAGGGAATCAAATTCCCCATTTATCAAATCGCAGACCTTTTTTGCCAAATTCTCTGAGGTGGTGACCAACACGGCCGCTGAGTCGGGATCATGTTCTATCTGAGATAGAAAATCCACGGCGATCAAATCCGCATCTCCCGTCTCATCAGCCAAAATCAAGGCCTCGCTCGGGCCTGCTGGAGAATCGATGTCCACCTGACCGTAGACAATCATTTTTGCAGCGGTGACATATTTGTTCCCTGGACCCACGATTTTATCCACCCTTGGTATGGTCTCTGTTCCATAGGCCAGACTCGCTACTCCCCATGGACCTCCAACCTTAAAAATCCGATCGCAGCCTGCCAGATCCGCTGCCACCAAGGTGGCGGGGGTTGCCACCATCCCCTTGCTGGGAGGGGTCACAGCCACAATGGTTCCCACGCCAGCCACTTTGGCAGGCAGCACGGTCATAAGAATGGAACTGGGGTATGCCGCCGTTCCTCCGGGGATGTAGCAACCGACAATATCCATGGCCCTGGTCATACGCCCAGCCAGGATGCCCTCTGAAACCTCTATAGACCACATATCCCTCTCAAGCTGAGCACGGTGGAACTTGGTAATGTTCCCAGCCGCAATCTTGAGGCAGTCCACAACCTTTGGATCTAACTGTTTGTAGGCCCCTTCTATTTCTTCTCGAGTCACCTCAAGGTCCGCCGCTGAGATGTCCTCCTTGTGCTTTTTGTAATGCTTCAGGGAGACGGCATCTCCGTTTTCCCTGATATCTTCCACGATCTTACGCATCTCCTCATAAACAGAGGAGATATCCTCCATGGATCTCTCCATGATTCCTTTCAGTTGTTCTGGATTCAAGTTTTCGATGCTTTCAGGCTTTATCTTGACCCTCACGATCTGTCTCCTTTCAGGTTGGTATGTTGTCGGTGGTCCCTGGTCCGTGGTTTGAAAAAACGGACAACTGACCACTAACCACTGACATCCCTTAAATGACAATAATCCCTCAGGGCATCCACTGTGCTTGGGAAGGCCAGGTCATCCCAGGGTATTTCCTCATGCCGGAACAGCTTGACTTCCCAGGCCTCGTCCCCCGCAGTCAGATCTCCTGTCAAATATTCGGTCACATAGACGACTACGACCACAGACCGACCTGGGTACGAATAGATCCCGAGCAGGTTTTTGATACGGGTCCTGATCCCACATTCCTCCTCAGTCTCCCTCAGTGCTGCAGCCTCCACGGCTTCACCTCGATCCACATATCCCCCAGGCACGACCCATTTTCCCTTTTGGGGCTCAATGCTACGTCTTAGGAGCACGATCCTTCCATCAAGTTCCACCACGGAACTGGCCACCAACTTAGGATCCAGATAAAAGATGAAGTCGCAATCGGTACAGACCAGCCTTGGCGGTTCATTCTCCTTAAGCTTTGAGCCTTTCAGCCTTCCCCCACAAACTGGGCAGAACTGGAAATCGGGTTCTTCGTGCATCATGAGGTGGTCACGATTCATTTTTGAATCCCTGTGGGCCTGGGTGGGTAATTGGCAGTCAGCCAGACATAGTCGGCTATCTCTTGCGTTATGGTTACCCCTTCACTTAAGGAGTAGGGCATGATCGTCACCATGGATACAGGAATCCTCTCGATAGTCCTATTTGGAACACCAAACTTGTTGATGATATGTCCATTCCCTGCAAAAACGATCAGCCTTTTTTTATGTCCCTTCAAATACTCTCCCAGACTCTCTGCCATTGTGTCTTCCCATACGCACTGGGCCTCATAAAAGTAGTCAAATTCTTTCAGGTCCCCATGAGTATGTCGTTCGTAAGCCTCTCGCACATATTTTTTGTGGGCCTCGTTGCTTAGATCAATCTCCTTGGCTATCTTATTCCTTTCAGTTTCGTCCAGGCTTTTTAAACCTTGTCTTGCCACTTTTCTTACCACGTCGCGGGGCGCATTAATGGCCAGTACCGTCGCGCCATGTTGCTTAGCCATTCGTATAAGAGGCCGATAAAAGTGATAATCGGGACCCCAGTCCACTTCCTTTAAGAACTCGCTTTCATCCAGTTCGCCTCGATGATAACGCTCGAGGGTCGGCTGCTGCAGTTTCTCGAGGAACTCCATGGCAATGCTTATGGGGCTACAGCATTCCACAAGCGCCTGAAGAATCTGAACCTGTATAAGATGATGTTCCGGGTTGTCGTGTGCCTCACCAATAAATATAAGGTCCTTTGAAGAGATCTGATCAATTAACCGATCAAAAGAGAGCGCGGTTCCTGTTTTGAGGTCCAATATTTGACCGATCTTAAAATGCTCTGAAACGCCTGGTATGGTTGCCATGATAGGCGAAGGTCTCTTTTTCCCAGCACACCCACTTAATATGAAGAATACCATGAGAACAGAGAGTATTAGGGGCAGTTTCTGAATCCACATGTTCCCACCTCAAGCAACAACTTTTTAGCCACAGACCCGTCCGCCTCGCCTGCTCGGCTGGAGGGCGGGCCTGAGCGGGCAGACAATTCCCTTGACTCCCTCCATTCGTATCACTTACCCTAGATGTGTGCAAGCCCATTATTCCATCCCTGATCCACCATCAAGGCATCATGTGCCGTTCGACAGGCTCACGGCCCTGAGCAAAGCCGAAGGGCGGCGTTGGGCTTCATCTTTAGTCACTGCGGTGTACTGGTAAGTACGCCTCATTCCTAAAGATTCACGTGCCTTGCAACTGGAGCTTTTTACTGTGCCGTCTGATTCATGACTTCTTACGAGACCATCAAAGATAGATCCATGAGTTTCCCTCCATCCGAAGCCAAGGAGAAGGGGGGCCCATACC
>CP070840.1:28940-32546 GCA_020342025.1 Deltaproteobacteria bacterium | reverse complement strand
TGGACCAGGAGAAATTCCCCCCATCAATAACCACTCCGCCGACGGCGTCTCCATGGCCACTGAGGTACTTGGTTGTGGAATGGAGCACCACATCTGCCCCCAGCTCAAAGGGGCGGCAGAGATATGGCGTGGCCAGGGTATTGTCCACCACCAATGGGATTCCGTGCGCGTGGGCGATTTCTGAGGCCCGAGCCAGGTCCGGAATATCCATCTTGGGATTCCCGATCGTCTCCAAAAAAACAAAACGCGTCCTGTCGTTGATGGCCTTTTGTATGGCCTCCAAGTCCGTGGACTCCACAAAGCGCGCCGTGATGCCATACTTTTTAAGGACATTGGCAAAAAGGAGATATGTGGACATAAATAAGGAGTTCCCGGTCACAAACTCGTCCCCGGTGCGCAATAACGCCATACAGGTATTGGCAATGGCCGCCATGCCCGAAGACATGACCACTGCCCCTTTGCCACCCTCCAGGGCAGACAATTTCTCCTCAAGAATGCGATTGGTCGGGTTTGTGAGACGCATGTAAATGTGATCCGTAGTCATGCCCGCAAAGGTTTGGCTAAGATTCTCAGCCGTGTCGTGCGAATGGGATGCCGTCTGAAAAATGGGGGGCAGTGTGGCCCCCTGCCATCCTCGCGGTGACTGGGCGGCGTGGATCACTCGCGTCTGAAAACTGTAAGAATTATTCTCATTCATGTCATACCTCCGATTCACAAATGTGTGGCAAATCTATTTGATAAAGGGAGAAAAGAACTTCTCATGGCTTCTTCCCCCGCAGACACTTACAATGCCCCATAAATGACTCTCCCCTCGCCCACTGAAAAACATCTTTTTACGCAAAAGGGCCGAAGGGGAGAAGACTCGCTTAAGGCTATCTCATATTTAGAGCAAAAAACTCAGGACCTCACACGACCTGCAGATTTTCATCTTTTCTTGCCAATTCATCTGAACTTCTCCTTCACAGATAGTTCCATTGATGAGCCAACACAGCGTTCCTGTCTTAAACTCCCACGCTGGGCATTTCTGTTTGTGTTCAGGGGGACATTTCTTAACTGCCCAGCATGGCTTTATCTTTTTCTCATTACCACGCATCCTGGAGAGCAAGAAAAAAAGCTGGCGCTCCACATGGGTCGGCACATTTCGCCACCCCTGCTCATAGCTGTGTATAGCCTTGACGGACGTCCCCAGCAATTGTGCCATTTGGATCTGCGTCTTATTGAGTTTCTTGCGAATGGTGCCGAATTCCTGGCTATCCATGGGTGACTCCAAAAATGTTTAATTAATACCCTGAGGAACCATAGAAATCATTTTTCTACCACAATGTGGTAGGGCAGTCAACAAAAAAAACCATTCCCACGAAAATTTTATTTTCCCAAAATATCCCGGCAGAAAAGGCGCAGGACGTGCCCTGGCGGACAAAGGGAACAGGCGGATCAAGATGACTTAAGAGTCAAGAATCGAGTGCCTAGCCACAGGATAAAATTTTTCTTGACCACCCATACCACAAAGTGGTAGGAATGTCATTCTGAAAAAATAGAAATGAGGTCCAAAAATGACTCGAACAGAACTTGAGCAAGATGTGCAACAAAGATTTGGAATGGGATTATACGAGTTTATCAAAGAGAAGGCGGGTGTGGATATGCTTCATGATTATGAAATTGCCCGTATCCTGAAGGTAAACCAATCGAGGATCTGTAAGTTGAGAAGAGACTATGGAATCAAAAGGGCAAAGGGATTTTTCAGGCGGTTTGAACGCACATATGGAACTGGGGCGGTAGAAACATTCAAGAAGTTGATAGAGAGACCAGAAGCGTCCCTGACGGATGTGGGAGAGCACTTTAGCTTTACTAGAGAATACGCGAGGCATGTCTACAAGAAGATTTTCGGTCGGCCTTATACTGAAGCGTACAGGAGAAAAAGGTTTTTGAAGCACAAAAAACGGCTTGCGGAAAAGAGGAATAAGTCTAAGCGGGCAGGGGCCTTAATGAAAGTTGAAGAAAAAATGAAATCCCTAAGGCTCCCTTTTAACGTTACCTATAAGGGAAATTCCTACATCATCTTTACCAACGGTTACAAACTCGGTTTCAGGATTAGCTCTAAACCGACTTTGATCAACAAAAAAGAATATTTCCGCATCAACAATACAATGCGGGCCAACGAAGAGATGGATTTTGTTATTTGCCTCTGCAGGAAAAGAGCAAAGGATATACATTTCATTATCCCCTCCACCGCCATGCCAAAGGCACTCGTTTCGCTTCTGCCCGAGGCGAACCCAGAGCAGAGCAAGTATGCCCAATACAAAGAGGCATGGCACCTGCTCAACCACAAGAATGGAAGGAAGCGCGACGAATCTATTAAATGGACTAACCACGCTTCTCGTTTCTATCCTTCTCAAACTGCGTCGGAGCCCATGCGCCAAGAATCGCAAAGAGTTTAGAATCCGGGGACATTCGCGTGCTCGTGTTCTTCATCCTACGGTCAGAGGATACTCTAAAAAGGGGGCAGTTTTCAAAAAACGTTTCTGAAATTTGGATAGGGAGGGTCAAAAATGCTTGTTAAAGAAGCGGGCGATCTATGGATTTGTTCATGTGGGAATTGGGTGGGCGGGCCGGTCACTTGGTGTCCGAAATGTTCGGAGGATCGAGATGTGAAAAAGCAGAATGAAGGGGAGGCAAGGGAAGCGGCTCAGGAATTGCCAGATCTATAAATTCGATCAATATTGAGGCCACCCGCTTCCTTTGGCAGGAGAGGGCTAGGATAAGGGGAGGGGCTCAAATAGCTAAAAAAGCGCTTGATTTTGTGTGCTACATTGTGGCATAGCTTTTAGCGAGATCAGATCTTCTTTTATCCTGAGCCATCACAAGGGTGTAAGTGCTGGGAATTACTTGAATCAGAAAAGGCTTAGCAGCCGGTCAATATCCTGGCAGTGTTAGTGAATAAGTTGAGGTATGTATCAAGTCAAGCGTGCTCTCAAAAATAGGGTGTTTTTTTTTGTAAAATACATAGTTTACCCCATTGTAATTCGGAATTGTTGGGCTATTCTAACCACAGTTTCCTGTATGCTACGGCCCCAGCTCTTTGAGGGAGATGTTCGGATTTGATGCTCTATGCTTTTAAAAAATTTCGCCTTTTCTCCCGATTTCTGCTTCCTGCCGTCATCCTTTTTGCATATGGTTGCGGCAACGACGCGAACACGGTAGTCATTGACTTCTCGAAAGCAGTGGCTGTTGGGCAACCTAAGGGGAATTCACCTGAAAGGCCTCGTATCCGGGTGGCCGTCGGCGCCATGATCTCGCCCAAAGAAACCTTTATATATTACCGCCAGCTTTTAGATTATATTGGCAAGAAGCTTGGTCTAGAGGCCCAGCTCATCCAGCGGAAGACATATGACGAGATTAATGAGCTATTTGGTAAGGGTGAGATTGATCTCGCTTTTGTCTGCTCAGGCCCCTATGCCAATGGAAAAGAAAAATACCGTTTCGAATTATTATCAACACCTCAAGTTCATGGAAGCCACTTTTACCAGTCATACCTTATTGTGAATCGGGACAGTCCCTATCATTCCCTCGAAAATCTAAAAGGGATGGTATTTGCCTTTACAGATC
>CP070840.1:25898-28840 GCA_020342025.1 Deltaproteobacteria bacterium | reverse complement strand
GGTGTTGTCGTCATCCCTGAAACGATAACTGGCCCGCGCAATATCAATCATTTCCAGCGCGTAGGACCTCTGATCACCGTGGAAATGGGAAAGGAATTCCTCCAGCCGTTTTTCATGGCTTTCCCTCTTTTGTGTTTCCTTTGCTGGTGGCCGGGAGGCCATTTCAATTATAAAATCAACGATTGGCCCCGAATACTGGCCAAATCGCGCCTCGCCCCAGGTGAGGTCCCCGAATCTCTTGCTCATCGCGTGGAAGGCCTCTTGAAATGACAAATCGCATTCGTCCAGTCTATTCTCTCTTAAGCAGGCTGCAAGTTCAGGCTCCCTCCGAATCCAAGAGGCCAAATCTTCCAACATCTCATTCCTTTCAATGCTGACCATCTTGGCTCCCACAAGAAGGTCCATGAACGCAAATGGATCCTTGGGACGCATGACATCATTGTAGATTTGGCCGAAAAGCCGCATGCCGTGGGCAAAGGGAATACAATCTCGTTTGTAGATGTCCAGCCACTTTTCATGAATCCCTTTCCTGTATTCGATTTCATCAGCCAGTTCGGCATCAGAAATTCCTGAAATGCCCCGTCGGGCCATTTGGGAAGACTCTGCCTCCATGGCAGGAATAAGTTCTTTCTCGATCTTATTGCGGAGCCTCTTTAGATTGTCAAGGCTTCGGTGCAAACTCAGATACCAGCGCCTCTCCTCATCTCCGGTCTCTGATCCGGTCGTAATTGGCCGCGCCTGTAGGGCATGCAAGATATCCTTCTTGTAAGTCCACTCCACATCCTGAGGTGGACCAAATATTGTCTCGGCGTTCATAGCAAGCCCAAAGACCGCCGAAATCTCAGGTATTTCTAATGGGGGTTTATTCCTTAATTGGGGTGCTAGAGGCTCCACCCGAACGCCCTCTGGGGCGGGACTCAAGATTTTCTCCCTGATCGCGGGTGTGTGGGAGATGATCCCTCCCGTTTTCCTGTTGAGTACCCATTGGTCCGGCTCCACGGTACCGTCCACGAGGCCTTGGTTCAGCCCATAAACCGCTTCCACGACTGCCTGGGATTCCTCCACAGGACTTTTTCCAAACACCACACCGGATCGCTCACCAAACACCATCTCCTGTATAATCACGGCCATGGCGCTCTTTTTCACATCCAGGCCCAACTCTTGACGATAGAGAAGAGCTCTATCAGACCACAAGGAAGCCCAAACCAGCCGGATATGATCCAGAATGGCATCCTCCCCAGAGATATTGACAAAAGATTCGTGTAGACCCGCAAACGACGTTTTCGCTGAATCCTCGCCAGGCGCCGAGGATCTTACGGAGACCGTCATTCCCAGAAATTTTGACTGGATTTCAGGGAGTAACCTTGCCCGCAAATCAGGCGGCATGGGCGTCTTATTGAAGAGGCTGCGGATCCGGAGCGAGGTGTCCCAAATCTCTTCCCATCGCATATCCTCGAATGCTTTGCGATAGAGCTCCAGGATGATTTGATCTCGAAGGCCCGTTTTTTTCACATATTCATTGTATGCGCCTGTTGTGACGCAAACGGCTTCGGGTACATGAAGGCCCTTTTTTGCCATCTCCGCAAGGGCGAATCCTTTCCCACCCACCTGAATGCGGTGTTTCTCATCTATTTTACGGAGGGGAAGAACGAGATTCATTGCTTCACATGGACTTCAATAACGTTCTGAAAACGGGTTGCCACATAATATCTTTCCACCGGAATTTTGATCAGAGCGCAACTGGGAGAGGAGACGAAGTCGTCTAGATGAGCATGCTTGTCCAGATAGAGCTTCGAAGCCTCCTCTCTTTCACGTCCCTCTATTTCCTCGGCTTTGCCTGTGGCCGTCACGGCCATGGCCCACCTGAAATCGGAGACTACATTGGACCTGCTGTCCACGAGCATGGCCACCCTTGGGTCGGCCAATAGGTTTGCAAACTTCCGAGTGGCCCGAGTCGTGGCAAAGAAAAGGTGCCTAAGATTTTTGCCGGCAGCAAAGGCCACCAGGCTGGTATAGGGCTGTCCCTCATTTTGCGTGGCCAGAACGGCCAGGCGCTGAGATTCAAAGAGGCTCTGAAGATCCTTTTTCATGCTGTCCAGGTCTTTCAAAACATGACCCTCCCTCGTCAACCAATTAAAGACAACCTTGCCATACCTTCACTGTTTATCCGATTTTAAAGAGGAAACGTGAGCCCGCTGATCTGCTTTTGGATAGAGGTACAGCAGCAATTTCTTTCCTTTGAAATCAGGCAATTCCACCTTTTTCCCGTCTTGATCTGTCAAATTAAAAGCAGGGGCCTTATCCCCCTTCTTCAGCTTTGCCATCATTAATAACTCCGTCAATAACGCGCCAGAGAGAATTTTCGATTTTCCATTAACTTAAGCACTGAAGGGACTTGGTGTCAATACGGGCTTCATATTTCAAAAGCCCTTTCCCGCTCTTCCGCACGTGCGGCAAATTTGGTGACTCTAATTTGAAGATTCTGGTCTCATTCTGGGTTTTTTTGTTTTGTTTTTTACAGAAAACTATTTATGTTTACACTAAGATACTTTGAGCGTGTACACGGTCTAAGAAGGGAATTTCGGATTTTGTGAACACGAAAAGGGGGAGAAAGGGTCGAAAAGGGACCTTCGCGCATGCCAAGCAGGTTTAATGATTTACTGAAACGCTCTCACATGTTTGCGTCAATCGTCCGATGGTTTGATTCGGAGGCCGGTCTTAAGGCGCTGCGAGAGAATCAGAGCATTGAAACGGACTGGCTCCGGATTTTGCCTTTCGTGGTCCTGCATCTGGGGTGCCTTGGCGTGATTTGGGTAGGGTGGAGTCCGGTGGCAGTACTTGTCGCCCTGTTTCTTTATTTTATCCGCATGTTTGCCATTACCGGCTTCTATCATCGCTACTTTTCCCACAAGGCCTTTAGGGTCAATCGTCTCTGGCAGTTT
>CP070840.1:21112-25798 GCA_020342025.1 Deltaproteobacteria bacterium | reverse complement strand
TCCATCTTGAGGACTTCCTCCAGAAAATCCACTTCCTTAATGGTCAATTCATCGTCGCAAACTGAACGCGCATCAGTGATCAGATACGTTTCATCAAAGATACGCTTCCACCAATCTGGATCGAATTTTGCCATTCTTTTTCCTACGTCTATCGGTCTTTGTTAAAAGCGTTGGCATTCGATAGTGATATTTGATTGCCCACCCTGAAAGGGTCTCTCTGTATATCTCTCGCAGACCCGCCTGCCTCGCCTGAGCGAGAGCGATGGCGGGCAGGGATCGCAGAGTCAGAGCATTATTTTACCAGACAGGATGGACACCCCAGTGAAATAGCCCCGCTAAAGCGGAAATTTCAAGGGGCAAGGGATTTCTTTGCCAATCGACTAGAGTATAGCTTGAGCGCCCCGTGAAACGGGGCCTCCCAATGTTTTCACATTGGGAGATATGGAGAACCGTATGACAAAAAATAGGCCAGCTTATTCTTTGTCATACGCGTCTCCTATAGCTGCAAGCCATCTTTCCTGTCTGCGTATGTCTGTGTGCGTCAGTGGCTAAAAATTCTTAGAGTATTCTCAGCGAGCTCTGAGGGCTCGAGCGACCACGAGTGCAGCCGAGAGAGAGCGGGCGAGACAATCTCAACGTCATCCGTTCATCAGGTCCGCACCAAAACTGAAAAGTCCATCGGAGACCATAAGCGCAGGACTTCCACGCCAGGGTTGTTTTAGGGCCAACTCCTTTTCCTCAGGCCCTACCTGTACCAAATAATCCAGATCTCCTTCCCGCCAGAGTTCCTCCAGTTTGAGGGCATCCTGCCAGAGGTTGCGGGCATATTGCCTCAGTTCACCCATATGGTCCCTCGTGAGTAACCTGGGCCTGAGACTGATCATAATAGGGCCCAATAGATAGGTGAAGCCCATTTCAATGGCCTTCTTGTTCACCTCGTTCTGGATCTGCACAAAGGCCTCGTAGCCAAGCTTTAAGAGGCCTTCATTGATTTTCTCCACGGCCACTCTTGGCGTCATATCATTTTTCAAGATGGCCAGCGGCTGGATCCCGCCACCTGAACCCACGTTGGTGGGCACGCCTCCAAAACGGGCCAAAAACCCCTGGAGCCCCTCGTCTGTAATAAAACATCGGAAATCTGTCTGCCATTCTTTCAGAAATAGGGATCGCTCTTCCAGGAGGGGCCACGTACTTTGCTCCGACCATAGTCCTAAGGGGACGAGTTGTTGGACAATATAGTCACCGGCGTCCAGGGCCGTCCGGACATGCTTCTTCGGATCCTCCTGCTTGTATCCTACGAAGATGCCGTGGCCCGAGTAACCGTGAGCCGGTTTAAGCACCAGGCTCTCCCAATGGGCTTCTGTCCAGGCCACCAGATCTTCTATCGGCTCTCCGTTTGGATCTGTGGTGCTGCCAGGTTGGAATTGCCGGGTCCAGGGCGTGTGCTTGACTGTATCCTCACTCAGTCGGTCCTTGTATTTTTCGGTCATCACCTCAAATAGACCTTTAGCACCCAGGGGTTCCATGCCACGGGGATTCACCAGGATGCCTTGCCTGATGGCCTCTCTGATCGGCCCGATATCCTCCCCTTTGCCGATCTTGGTCAGCACGTTCAGATTAAAGTCCATGAAGATAACTGTGGCTTCATCTCCCCTGCAACATACCTTTCCTTTTTTTAGCGAGAGATCACCCGGGCCTGCCAAGGAGGCCTTGACCCCTTCCATGGCATTCAGATAATTTACAAAGTTCTTGTTTTCCAGGACCACATCCAAGGTATCTGCCTCAGCGAGGAGCACGGCGTGTACGGGATTTTTGCCGTGTAAGTTCTGGTGGGCTCGCAGGATCATGCGGGCAAACCCGGGCACCGCATTGATCTGGGGATCTTCATAATCGAGTTCTACGTCCACCTCCACATTCTCTAGAATCAGATTCCACGCCATCTTGCCCAGAATCTGCGCGATGCGTTGATAGTCCCATCCCCCGGGACTTCCCATGTTCCACTCGCCGTGATACCCCTTAACCTGTTTCATTCATTTTCTCCTTCAATCTCAGCTCCACAAGATGGAAAGGTATCTCACCACCGCCCAAAAGCGTATCGTTAAAAGCCTTTTGACTTAGTTTAGAACAGAATTGTTCCCGCAATCTGATAATCTCATGGTTCCCCATGAAATAACATAGTTGATAGCCGGGTGTCAGGGCAAAGCGTCGGATCTGACGTTCTGCCCTCTGTCTGGAAAAACCGAGGTCTTCAATCTCCTTGGCTGCCTGGTCCAGGGAGATCCTCCCTGTCTGGAGTTTGATATCCAGCTCTGCTCTCAGATTACGCCACAGCTGACGTTTCAGTCCAATGAGCTGCTGTCGCAGATCCCGCACATATCCCAGCTCGTCCAAAAGCTGTTCCGCATAACAGGCCCATCCCTCATAGAAGAGCGGGGATTCAACCTGGCGGCGGATAGGGTTGGGGTGATGAATTCGAAGATGGTCCAATATGTGGTGGCCCGGATAGGTCTCATGGGCGGAGAGATAGGGACAGTGGGCAGAGATTTTAGCCAGGTCCTCTTTGCCTGGGGTGAGGTAAAAGATCCCATGGCTTTTCCTGTTCCCTGTCAGAGGCGCACTGTAGGATGCGGTGGCCCTCAAGGATTGCAGATAGACGGGTGTCTGAAGCACAGTCACCTCTTCTCCATGCGGAAACGAAATGATCTCCTGTGCGTAAAAGAAACGCCGCAAATCCTTCACCTGGTTCTCATACAATGCCATGAATTCCGAGGATGATGTGATGGAAGGCCCTTCTTCATAGACGAGCACGTCCCAGCGCTTTCGTCTGTCTATTTTTTTGGAAAGAGTGTGGAGCTTTTCATGTGTCTCGTGAAAGGCGTCCTTTGCCGTCTCTAAGATTTCATCGGGCGATTTTGGATAACACAGGCAAGTATCCAGAATCTCCCTAAGCCCATCTTCTCCTACGGCAAATGATTGTCTAAATGAAAGACCCTGCAGATCCTTCATGTAGATCTTCCAGGCCTCTGACACCGCTTTGCTCTTCTGGAGCAGTTCTTCATCTTCTCCCACCTTCTCCCTAATAAAGGGCGGAATACTATGGTCGTAGAAATGCAGGGCATCCTGGGCCATGTTAAGAGCCACCTCCACAGAGATTTCTGGAGGTGCCGAGAGATTCTTCACGGCCTGACTGAGAAAGGGCGGGATCTGGGTGAAAAGCGTCAATAGGGCCGCTCTTAGCTCCGCTGGCATTTTGCTTTCCTGCGAAAGGACTCGACCTGCTGCAAAGAGGGGAATCTTTGCGTAAAGGGTGGGATCACGTCGCCAGACCCCTGCCTCCCCAAACTCCAGGACAAAACTGCCCATACTCTGTTTGAGGAGGACCAGATCTATCTCTTCCTCTAAGTCTTTCGATTCCTTTAATGAAACCTCTCTTAGAAGTGTTTGGACATATTGAACATGGTCCTCAATTCGTTCTGGAGTAAGATCATCTAGGGTATCTAAATATTGGATGGCTGTTTCTGATCGGGGAAAGAAATAGAACTCATCACTTGCGCATTGCTGTGGAAAATACTTCCCCATGTACGCAAAGTAATCTCTTCCTATTGCATGAAGGGACTTCTTCTCGTTAGCCTTGTTTTCCATCCTTTCTATTTCTCTTTTCCCATATGGAAGGCCTTGCCAATGACTTCTCCCAGGCGCTGATATCTCTGCACGTCGGGCGTATAGACGAGAGGATCAATCTTGTCAGGATCTGGCTTCCCGTTGGTCAGACAGTCTTTACTGATGTGTGTTTCCACGATTTCCCCCACAACCAGTGTGTGGCTGCCCAGATCAAGGGAATGGATCACCCTGCATTCGAGATTGACGGGACATTCCCGTATGAGGGGGGCAGTTTGCAGGACACCGTAAAAGGTTTTAAAAATCTGAGACTTGTCTTTTTTCTTGCCAGAATAGATGCCGCAGAAGTCTACGTTCTTTGCCATATCAACGGAGGGTATGTTGATAGAAAACGTACCATGCTCTTCTACTCCCATCAAAGTATAGCGTTCTTTCCTCAGGGCCACGGACAGGGCAGGCGGCCTGTACGCCGCAATACCGCACCAGGCGGCCGTCATAAAATTGGGCTTTTCATGAACTTTAGCCCCTACCAGAACGGCAGGCATGGGGTAAAGCAAAGTCTGGGGGCCAAGTTTAACCTTTTCCATTGCGTCCTCTCCTTCCTTTCTCCTAATTCCTCTATTCCTCAATTCCTTAATTCCTTAATCCCTCGCCTATTCATTTCTTATCCTCTCCTGCGTTTTCTGAACTCGTCTGAATTCAGATACCTATCTACGTAGTTTAATTGCAAAAACTTGTCAATCATTCAAGAATGGCTGACCTGATCCTCGTGAAATAGATTGACCATATGGAGAGAAGTGTTATTTTGGTGAGGCACAACCCCGCCCTGTGCTCCTTCCCCCTCGAGAGGGGGTGTCGCAATTTGTCATCCCGGCCAAGTCCCGCGGAGCGGGATGCGAGCCGGGATCCAGAATGATTTGATTTTCAGTGATTTTCCTGGATTCCGGATCTCGCCCAACTCCGTATCGAGTACGGGGCAGGCTTGCGGGGCTCGTCCGGAATGACGGCTTTTTCGAATTGCGACACAGCCTCCGATGGGGGAGGGCCTCGGCCTGAGCTCAGCAGAAC
>CP070840.1:10452-21012 GCA_020342025.1 Deltaproteobacteria bacterium | reverse complement strand
TACACTCGCTTCTTCCATGAAGCATGGCACCACGGATACACTTGTTTTTTCCAAGAAGGATGGCGCCACGCCTACACTCGTTTCAGATAATTCAGGATTAAAGCCTGTGAATCGCAAACCAGACAATCTGGGATCAAATCTGACAGTAGGCGCTTGACATGCTACCAATATTCAAAGAGGAGTTGACTGATTTAATCAAGGATTAATTGGGAGGAATACAAATGCTTTTTTTTAACCGTAAAATAGTTGGAGATAGGAGATCAGGGAAAGACCGCAGAAAGTCAAATATAGGGACTAAAAGCGGGACTGAGCGAAGAAGTGGTAAGGATAGAAGAATGAGTTTATATGACCGTTTGCCTGAAAAGCAGAAAAACACCGTAGAGATTATTATAAAGCATCTGGAGAGCATAAGCGGCTAAGAAAGCCGAAGATCGATCACCTCCGCAAGAACCGAAATGTCAATGAGCAAAGCCTTTGCTGGCTATTGGTTATCCGTTCCTCTTCCCCGGCCGGACATTACTCGTAAAAGCCAGGACTGCCACTACCAAGATTGCAGATAGTCCCCCTGTCATCAATATCACTTCGCCTTCTATTTGGATTTTCGAAAATTCCTTACCCAAATTTCAGGTATTTCGAACCTTATAACCAGGTTTCCCCTGATTGCGCTTCACATATAGAAGGCATATTTTAACTGGCTGTTACCAGGTGAAAGGCATCTCATCAGCCACTCCTTCGTGTTTGGCTATCTTTTTTCTACGCCTGGTCTAAGCCCCTGGCAATCCTTGCAGGCGAGTTCAGTGTCAGGGGCTTTTTTTGTCCCCGACTTTATACCTCGACTCAGTATGATGGACCGGTCTCTCAAAAAAGAAAAGCTTTTGGAAAAAATCAAAGAGCTTCTGACAACGGACCTGAATCTGGACTTTCTATTGAGATGGGAAGATAAAGAGCTTGAAAGTCTGTTTGTCTCTCTGAAGGACAGATTGAGTAAGAGGGGCCTTTGACTGATGCCAAGTGTGAAACGAATGAACCAGATAGAAACTGCGCTGGATACACCTATTGATTGGTAAAGAACTAAGGAAGGCCAAGAGTGAAAATCATTGGAGAATAGGATGACAGGCTAGAGAGCAGGATTTGACATTTTTCAAAAATAGATTATGTTAAAGAGGATTTAGGTTAATTGAGCCTATTCAGAAACTTGCAGAAGCAAGAATGATGCGTGAGCGTTTATGTTTTCTGCGGTCCATCCTTTTCTGATATAAATATAAATAAATAGGAGTAGAATCTAAAAGGAGAGAGGCATTATGGAAGAAAAAGAAGAGAAAAAAGAAGAAGAGCAGGTGGAGAAGAAAAAGAAAAAGGAAGAAGAACTTCCCTTCTGCACCACCGCACCCAGCGCAGAGCATGCCAGGGCAGACGAAGAGGATGAGCCCTGCGACGATTTTCGTGAAGGTGAATAAAGTCCCAATTTATCCAGCAACAAGTATCTTTACCCTGTGGTATCCTCCACAGGAGGGCTGCTCTCGGCGGCATTCCACAGGGCAGGTCCATAATCTCTTCGCTATAATCCATGTGATATTTACTCCATTCGCTCGTTGGATTGCCCGTCCGGGGCCGGGACGCGGATCCTCGCGAGTATAGGGGGGAAAGATGTCACACCGTGAATTACCCTTGCCACCCCACTTCGACCCGAATCAAGTGGGGCATGTATGGAAAGTTCCCTATCAAGATCGGGCCGAGGAAGCTGAAAACTGGGCAAAAAAGCATCTTATACCGCCAGCAGGCGATGATGAATTCAGAGTCTGTCTGGTGGCGGTAGACGTTCAAAACACCTTCTGTATCCCTGATTTCGAGTTATTTGTCGGCGGGCGGTCAGGGACCGGGGCCATCGATGATAATAGAAGACTCTGTGAATTTATTTACCGCAATCTTGATGTGCTCAGCCAAATTGCCCCCACCATGGACACCCACCAGGCGATGCAGATCTTCCACGCCATCTTCTTGGTTAATGACAAAGGAGACCACCCATCACCCTTCACCCTCATTTCAGAAGAGGAAATAGAGGAAGGTCTTTGGAAGCTCAACCCTAATCTATGCCATAGCCTCCAGATTGATGAGGATTACGGACAACAGCATCTCTTGAAGTACTCAAAAACCCTGAAAGAGGGTGGCAAATATGACCTGACCATATGGCCCTATCACGCCATGTTGGGAGGAATCGGCCACGCCCTTGTTTCTTCATTTGAGGAGGCGGCCTTCTTTCATACGATAGCACGACAGAGCCAACCAAATTTTCAAATCAAAGGGGGCAATCCCCTGACCGAGCACTATTCGGTCCTTGGCCCGGAGGTGACAGAGGGCCCGAACGGAAAACCCATTGCCGAAAAGAACACGACGTTCATTGAGCAACTCTTACAATTTGACGCCGTACTGATCGCAGGCCAAGCCAAAAGCCACTGTGTTGCTTGGACTATTGATGACCTGTTGGACGCCATTCGTACTCAAGATATGAGGTTGGCCGAGAAAGTGTATCTGTTGGAAGACTGCACCTCTCCAGTCGTTATAACTGACGTCATAGATTATACCGACCTAGCCAATGAGGCATTCCAGAGATTCGCGGATGCGGGAATGCACACTGTCCGCTCCACCGACCCCATCGACAATTGGCCGGACATCAAGTTCTAGCTAGCTTTCGCCACGCACCTTTTCCCTTGACTTCAATTGGATTATTCTTTACGAAGAGCCAATTCCTTCAGGTGATTTCCCTAGGCTTACCAGGGACATCCCCGGATCGGGTCAGGAATCGGTTCGGGGTTTTTCTTAAGAGGAGAAGAAAACTAAGGGACCTACTGTGAAACAGATCATTTTTGTTACCGGTGGCTGTCGAAGTGGAAAAAGCCGCTTTGCCCTTGACTATGCAAACAAGCATTTCAAGAGCAAGACCTTTTTGGCGACCGCTCCCCCCCTCGACGATGAAATGAAGAAGAGGATTAAGGCCCATCAGGAGGCTCGAGGCCCTGAATGGGCCACCATAGAAGAACATAAAGAAATTGCAAGAGCGGTGGCTTCTGTAGAAACCGACTACGAGGTTATCCTCCTCGATTGTATGACCCTATGGCTCAACAATCTCATCATGGCAGGCGAACAAGAGAGCCAGATCTTTGCCAGAACAGAGGCTTTTATAGAAGCCATCCAAAAGATTCCACAATCCGTGATCATCGTGTCCAACGAAGTGGGTTATGGGATCGTCCCCGTCAATGACATAGCCAGGCAGTTTCGTGACATCATGGGTACGGTGAATCAGCGACTGGCCGCATGTGCAGACGTGGTGGTGTGGACAATCGCAGGATTGCCGCAGATACTAAAAGGGAATTTACGGTAGGGTCGCGTTTTACACGCAACCCCCATGCGGGTGCATAACTAAGAGGAAAAATAGATTATGAAGCTAACTGAAATAATCTCGAGCATTGAAGGGGTAAACCAGGCGTTCATAGAAAAGGCGAGAGAGCGTACAAGCCAATTGGTCATGCCTTCAAGAGCATTGGGAGAACTTCACAGCATTGGAGAACGGCTTTGCGGAATTAATCGAACATTAAGCCCTTCGGTGAAAAAAAAGGCCTTCTTGGTCATGGCCGGTGACCACGGGATCACTGCATCAGGTGTAAGCGCTTATCCGCAGGACGTCACCGCAGAGATGGTGAAAACCTTCCTAAGGGGGGGAGCCGGGATCAATGTCCTATCCCGCCAACTGGGGGCCAGCGTTCTCGTCATGGATGTGGGCATTATTTCTGAAATACCGCCTCAAGACTCTGAAGAGGGCCGCTTGATCGTGAGCAAGGTGGCCAAAGGAACCCGGGATTTCACCAAGGGACCAGCCATGACCAGAGGTGAAGCAGGGTCTGCCATTCTAAAAGGCTTTGAGGCAGCAAAAGGGCTTTTTGACAGAGGCGTGGACCTCCTTGGCACGGGTGATATGGGAATCGGTAACACCTCACCATCTAGTGCCATTGGTGCGGTCATCACGGGACAACCTGTTGAAAAAATGACGGGTCGAGGCGCGGGGGTTGATGATGAAGGCCTTCGGAGAAAGGCTGAGATGATAAAAAGGGGGATAGAGGTCAACGATCCGAAACCGGACGACCCCCTGGATGTCCTTGCAAAGGTCGGGGGCTTTGAAATAGGGGCTATAGCAGGCGCCATTCTCGCAGGCGCCTTCTCTAAAACGCCTGTGGTCATCGATGGCTTTATCTCAGGAGCAGGTGCACTTATCGCCCATGGCCTCTGTCCCTCGGTCACCGACTACCTTTTTGCGGGTCATCTCTCGGAAGAACAGGGTCATAAGATCATGCTTGACCATATGGGACTCGCGCCTATTCTCGATCTGGGAATGCGTTTGGGCGAAGGCACCGGGGCTGCGCTGGCCATGCATATTATTGAAGCCGCAGCACGTGTCATCAAAGAAGTGTTCACGTTTGAACAAGCTGGCGTCAGCGGGAAAATATGAAGCACCTCATTTCCGCCTTCCAATTCCTGACCATTCTGCCCCTTGGCAAACCTCGAACTCTTGACGCCTCAAAAATAACACCCTGTTTTCCCCTTGTCGGCCTGGGCATCGGACTGATACTCATGCTCGCTGATTACCTATTCTCAAAGCTGTGGCCCCTGAGCGTTATATCCTTACTCGATATCCTGCTTCTTGCGATTTTATCTGGGGGACTCCACCTGGACGGTTTGGGGGATACGGCAGATGGCTTTTTCAGCCATAAATCACCTGAGCGGGCTTTGGCCATCATGAGAGACAGCCGGATCGGTGTAATGGGGCTGTTGGCCATCCTGTTTGTTCTGGCCATCAAATGGACGAGTCTCCAAGGTGTGGCGGAACATCGGGGCTTATATCTTATCATCATACCTGCCTACTCCAGAGGGTCCATGATGTTTGGGATCAAGTTCCTAAGCTATGGCAGGCCGGAAGGCGGGGTGGGTACCGATTTCTTCTCTCGGAAACCCTCCACGTTTGCGTTAGCCTCTATTTTCCTGCCCCCGCTAATTTCCCTATGGCTTGGATATCCTGCAATCTGGCTCAACGCTCTGTTCATTCTAATGACCACGCTCATTCTACTCTATTTCAAGAGGAGGCTGGGTTGCATTACAGGGGACATGTTGGGGGCCATGGCCGAGGTTGAGGAGGCCTGCCTCTTTCTTGTTGCATCCGCTTCACTTCCAATTTTTTCTTGACTTTCTCTCGATTCTTCCCTAGAAATTGAATAGAGTTCAGGTGCTCTCCGTGAGCTTAATAGGGAACCCTGTAGAATCGGGGACGGGCCCGCCGCTGTAATCGGGGACGAACACCGCACAACGCCACTGGAAGCGGTCATGCTTTTTGTCCTTGGTATCAACAAATGACCAATGACGATTGGCTAATGACCTTTGATGTGCTCAGCACATCGGGTCTGGGAAGGCGCGGTTAGTAGGAAGATCCGAAAGTCAGAAGACCTGCCTGAACAAAAGGTGATTTATCTTCGCGGACAGAGGTTGCCTTACAGATCTTGAGGATAAAAAAGGGAAATCCCCGGATCGAGTCGAAATCGGTCCGGGGATTTTTGTTTTCAGGGCCCGGACCCAGTCCCTCACCATTTTTTCTAATTAAGGAGGCAGAGATGAAGGCATTACATTTTCTCGTGTTTTTGGTCCTGGGTCTTTTTATTTTATCAGGTTTCTCTGAGGCGGCGGATGAGCCCGCCACAAAAACGGAGGAACCGGAGCCCGTGATGATGAAAGAGGTAGTGGTCACCGCGACACGATACGAAGAAGAAGTGGTGACCGTGCCTGCAAGTGTCTCTGTCATCACAGAAGAGGACATCGCCAACTCTACGGCCAAGGACATTCCAAGCCTCTTAAGGAGGGAAGTGGGTGTCTACGTGGTGGATATTGCTGGCAACCGCCGAGCCTACAGGGTTGACAGGGCCGGTTTTGGCGAAACGGCTTCGTCAAATACCCTGGCGCTTGTGGATGGAAGGCGAATCAATAATCCGGATCTGAGTACAACGGACTGGTGGATGATCCCGCTGGATAGAGTAGAGAGGATTGAAATCATCAGAGGCAGCAGGGGAAGCGTCCTTTACGGGGACAATGCCACCAACGCGGTAATCAATATTATTACCAAGGAAGGGGAAAAGTTCAGAGCAGGCATAGAAGGTGCAGGAGGCAGTTTTGATACGATTACAACCAATGCCTATGTCAGCGGGACGCACAAGGATTTTTCCTATGCCCTTTCCGGCAGGCTATATGATACAGACGGTTACCGCCAGAACAGCCAGATAAAGTCTGACGACGTGGGCCTAAACCTGGGGTACCTATTTGGGGAAAAAGCGAAGATAACGCTGAGCGGCGGTTATCACGAGGATGACGCGGGACTCCCGGGTGCGTTGAGGCTGAGCGAATTGATAGCTGGTATTCCCCGCACAGGCACCGTGCACCCAAATGACTTCGCCAACACGAAAGACAACTACGTTCAGCTCAATCCGCAGTTATTCTTCCTTCAGAACAGCCTCTTCAAAACCCCCCTTTCCTATAGAAAACGAGACACATTACAATTTGCCACCTTCGTGGGTGGAGAATTTGAGGGAAACACGGAGATTAAATCAGTTACCGCTTCCCCTCAGTTTGTCATTAAAGAGCCCATTTCCGGGTTTGACAACAATCTCACCTTTGGCTTTGATTATTACAATGCCGAAGAGGACATAGTTAACGAATCCCTTTTCTTCGGATCCCTCACCATCGGCGAATTCGAACTGGAAAAGAAAAACTACGCTTTCTATATTCATGATGAATTCTACCCATTGAAAGGCCTCTCATTGTCTGCCGGTCTGCGTTACGATAAGGTGGAGTACAAATTTTTCCCCACCACCCCCGGTACCCCGGACAAAACAGAGTACGATGAAAATCCCTTCACAGCGGGCATCAATTACAATTTTTACAAAGACTCCTATGCCTATTTCAGTTTTTCGGAAGGTTTCCGCTATCCCCTCTTGGACGAGCTTTTCAGCTTCTTCACGAACACAATCAGCACGGATCTGGTGCCTCAGACCTCAGATAATTACGAGGTGGGTATTCGCCACTATTTCACCAAAAACCTATATGCAAACGTGAATCTCTTTCGGCTCGATACCAAGAAAGAGATCTTTTTCAATTCCAATACCTTTGCAAATGAGAATCTGGATGCAGAAACCCGGCGGGACGGCGTGGAGATGATGATCGGTTTCGATTACAAAAACGTTGGCTTGAGAGGGACCTACACTTACAGAGATACGGAAATAAGAGGCGGGGCGAACTCAGGGAATGAAGTGCCGGCCGTTCCCAAACACCAAGCCACGTTTGATGCGGTCTGGTCTCCTTTAGAGGGTTTTGTTGTTGCTCTCAACGGGATCTATGTGGGTTCGAGATTCCTGGAAAGCGATTTTGAAAATAAGTTCCCCAAGCAACAGGACTATGTGGTCGTCAATGCCAAACTCAAGTACACTTGGAAGAAAATGACAGCCTTCCTGGATGTGAACAATCTATTTGATAAGGAATATGCAGGATATGGCGTTGTCGGCACCTTTCCCGAAGAGCCCGCATTCTTCCCTTCACCAAAGATAAACTTCCTCATTGGGGTCAGGTATGATTATTGAAAATATGCTAGGTTAATGGCAGATAGCCTGGCCTTTTCGGCCTCTGGAATTTAGCAAATAAGGTGTTATGGTTGCAATTTGGTGTTCCCAATTATAAGTATAAAAAGAAACACCGCTCTTGAATCCCCCTTTGTCCCCCTTTATAAAAGGGGGAATCCCTCCCCTTTTTTAAAGGGGAGCCGGAGGGGATTTTCGGACATTTTGAGCCGAAGAAGATTTATGAGCGTGGTGACTTGCTGACAAATAAATGAATCAAGATTTCTCCTCTGCTAAAATGCGTTTGAAATTTATAACCTCTTTATTATTTGTGGGCATTATCTTTGGGTGGGTAAACGCTCCCCTTTGCGACACCTTTAAGGATTCCCTGGGACGAGAAGTCACCCTGAAAGGAGAACCACAAAGGATCGTTACCCTGGCTCCAAGCATCACCGAGATTCTCTACTTCCTGGGTCTGGGAGACCGGGTGGTTGGGGTTACACAATTCAGCTACTATCCGCCTGAGGCGAAACTCAAACCAAGAGTTGGAAGCTACATCGATCTGAATGTGGAAAAGATCATAAGCCTCGCTCCAGACCTGGTCATCGGCACGGCAGACGGAAACCAACCAGGCGTTGTGGATCTCTTGGAGCAGGCGGGCATTGCGATTTTTATCGTTAACCCTCGGAACATGCGCCAGGCCATAGATACCATTGCTACCTTGGGTCGTTTATGCGGCATCCCTAAAAGGGCCAATGCCCTATCCAAGCAACTGTCTCAAAGGGTGGACCACATCATAGACCAAACAAGATCCAAGAGAAAGCCGCTGGTCTTTTTGCAGATAAATCTTAAACCAATTATGACCATTAACAAGGACACCTTTCTCCATGACCTCATCCAATTGGCCGGCGGCCTGAACATGACAGAGGATGAGCCGATTACCTATCCCAGGATTAGCCTGGAGGAGGTGATCAGAAAGAAGCCTGAAGTCATCATCATCTCCTCCATGGAAAGAGGGGGGAGATTCGAGGCGGCCAGGGTGGAGTGGTTGAAATGGACCTCCATACCAGCGGTGAAAGACGGACGGGTCCACTTGATTGATTCAGACCTCATAGACCGCCCCTCGCCACGAATCATTGAAGGTCTTGAGGCAATGGCCAGGTTCATCCATCCTGAAGTGAAATGGGAGTAGATTGTCATTGGTCACTAGTCATTAGTCATTAGCAAATGACAAATGACGAGTGACAAATGACTCTGTGTACAGCATGGAAACCATGATAAAAAGACCCTTGACGCCCGTTAGGGTGGTCGTCCTCTCCCTCATCATGTGCCTGGTGCTTTTACTGGTTGCCGCCATCTCCCTTATGCTCGGCACCGCCCAGGTCTCGCCGGGCCAGGTGATCGGACTTTTTACCGGCAGTCTCGAGACGGATGATCCGGCGAGCCTCATTCTGCTCAAAATCAGGCTTCCTAGGGTTATCCTTGCCGGCCTTGTGGGGTTTGCCCTCTCCCTGGGCGGGGTGGTCTTCCAGGCCCTATTACGAAATCCTCTGGCAGATCCTTTTATTCTGGGCGTCTCCAGCGGTTCAGCCTTTGGGGCCGTACTCGCCATTGTCTTTGGTCTAGGTTTCAGCTTCGGTGTGCCCGTGATGTCATTCGCAGGGGCCCTGCTGACCATCTATTTGCTCATGACCCTGGGGGCCAGGAAGATGGGCATGGAATCGTCCACCATATTGCTGACAGGGGTGATCATTAACGCCTTTTTTACCGCTATCATCATGTTTTTTATTGCCATCATCGCTGATGCCAGGCTCCACTCCATGCTATTCTGGTTGTACGGTGATCTGTCGCAGAGCCGTTACACCCACCTCGCGTTCATCGCTCCGACCCTGGTCATTGCATCGATTATCCTTTACAGCTTCGCCAGACACTTGAACCTGATAACAGCCGGAGAGGAGACGGCGCTCCAGCTGGGTGTGGAGGTGGACAGGGCAAAGAGGGTCTGCTTTCTTGTGGTCTCCCTGGTCATGGGACTCGTGGTCGCTTTCTCGGGCCTCATAGGCTTCATAGGCCTCATCATCCCCCATCTGGGGAGAATGGCCTTCGGCTCTGATCATCGGCTCCTGATCCCGGTCGCCTCCCTGGGCGGTGCCTCTTTCTTAATCGCCGCCGATACCCTGGCCAGGACCATCATCTCCCCCAGTGAATTGCCTGTGGGCGTGATCACCGCCTTTATGGGCGCACCCTTTTTCATCTACCTCCTTAGAAAGAAAGGGAGCCAATGGAGCCAATCCTGACCTTAAAAAATGTGGGATACAGTTACGGAAAGATACAGGCCATTAAAAGCATTGATCTCCAGGTGCATGGAGGTGAAATCCTAGGCATACTGGGTCCCAACGGATCAGGCAAGAGTACGCTCCTCAAAGTCATGGATGGGATACTCGTACCTCAAGAGGGGGAAATTCTCGTTGAAGATAGGCCCTTTGCCACTTTTGGGAGGAGCCATCTCGCAAGGGAAGTGGCCATGGTGGCCCAAGAGAGTCACTTCAGGTTTTCCTTTTCTACCCTGGAAGTGGTGCTCATGGGTCGCTTCCCTCACCTCAAGCGGTTACAGTTTGAAGGGAAACGGGACATGGAAGTCGCCTTGAATGCTTTGAACGCGACCCACACACTGGAATTTGCGGAACGGTCTATTCACGAACTCTCTGGAGGAGAAAAGCAGAGGGTCCTCATTGCCAGGGCATTGGCTCAGGAGCCCAGGGTGATTTTGCTTGATGAGCCCACCTCTTTTCTGGACCTGAAATTCAAAAGAGAAATCTTTCAACTGATCTCTTCTCTGAGCCTGGACAAGGGGCTGAGTGTGGTGGTGGTATCACACGATATAGATCTCACATCCCAGTATTGCCGTCGACTCATC
>CP070840.1:6477-10352 GCA_020342025.1 Deltaproteobacteria bacterium | reverse complement strand
TGACCTCAGAGACCTGCTATCCCATCAAGGTATCCCACGGTCATGTGAAGGCGCTTGCGGGAAAAACCAGATATCTTTTCCTGCCCAGCATTATCAATATGCCTACACCGGAGGCCGCTGAAAGGGGTTTCTATTGTCCCCTCGTATCCTCCAACCAGTATATGGTCCGTATGGCCCTTGACCTGGACAAGGCCGCTATATTGAGCCCTATCGTTCATTTGAAATATGACACCTCCACGCTGGCCGTGGAGTTGAGCGAGCAGCTGTCAAAGAAGCTGGGGAAGAGCCGATCAGAAATTGAGGGGGCCCTGGAATATGCCCTGGAAAGACAGAACGTGTTCGTGGATGAAATGCATTCGGTGGGAAAGGAGATCATTGAGACCCATCCCCCCGACATGCCCTTGGTGTTGGTCACGGGTCGGCCCTATAACCTCTACGATGAGAGGCTGAATTTGAGGTTGGGCCAGAACATGGCCAAGATCGGTGTGGACGCCGTGCCCATGGATTTCATAGACGTGAGTGAGGTGGACCTCTCGGATTTTCCCGCCATGTACTGGGGGCTGGGGGCCCAGATACTGAGGACGGCGCGTTTTATAAAGGATCGCCCCAACTATTTTGGACTCCATATCACCAATTTCAGCTGTGGGGCCGACTCTTTTATTGAACATTTTTACAAGCATATCATGGGAGACAAACCCTATCTCATCCTAGAACTGGATGAGCATAGTGCCGTGGCCGGGGTGATGACAAGGCTCGAAGCGTACAAGAATGTCATAGACAATACAATGCAGAAATCAGATCGGGATGGAGGAGAGTGTCCTGCGGATAGACCCCATGTTTATCCGTCTTCCACCACCTCCCCCGAGCAGCCTGGATCCCTTACGACCGATCGAAGTTGAGGAAAATGAACCCAGGCTTTATGGCACAACGCCTCGGTGCTGAAGCCAAGTGGAGGTAAGTGGGATGGAAATGAAACAATACGGCAGCCAAATATTTAGCTCCCTTTCCGAAGGTGGGAAGGAATCTAGTGACAGCGACAAGATTCTTCTTCTGCCAGAGATGGCCAGGAGGGCAAATTACCTTGTTGCTGGAGCCCTCAGGAGCTTCGGGATTAATGCGAGGGTCATCGATACTTACAAGGGCATGGACCTGGGAAAGGCGTTTACCTCCGGTAAAGAGTGTTATCCCTGTCAGGTGACAACAGGTGACATCCTCCATTTCTTGAACAAAGAAAAGGAGAGGCTCGCGGATGATTTTCATGCGGAGAATTACACCATCCTCATGCCCACCTCAGAAGGACCGTGCCGTTTCGGGATGTACGATAAGTATCAGAGGATCATTTTAGATTCCTTTCCTGAACTGAAGGCTGTGAATTTTGGCTCACCCAACGCATTTAGCGCATATGCTCTGGATGGGATGATTGAAGAGGAGAACAAGACGGATGTGCGGATGGTTGGCTACTTCTCTATTGTCGTGGCTGATGTCTTAGACAGACTTCTGTGGAGAGTAAGGCCCTATGAAAAAGAGCCGGGTATGGCTGATGAATTCATAGAGAAATCCATGCATGAGATGGCTGCCTGCTTTGAAACATACGGGGCGAAGAAAGATTTAGATAAAATACTTGATAAGCTGGAGGAAATCGTTCAGCAGGGAAAAGACATTATTGACCCGACCATTCCGCCTAAACCCCTCATTGGGATTGTGGGTGAGATTTACTTGAGAAGCCATGTGCAATCGAACCAGGATGTCATTCGCATGCTGGAAAAGTATGGGGCCGAGGTGGTCAATGCATCTATTGCGGAATGGTTCAATTACACCACCTATGATAGGGTGAGAGAGGCCAGAAGGGGACTGAAGTTGAGCCTGAAACAATTTCGTCTTGGTAAGGCCTTAGATTACCTGAAGAAGATCTTCAGTCATGAAATAGAACTTCGATTCCAGCAGAGAAAACAGGATCAGATCTATAAACGGGCGCAGCGAATCATTGACCTGGCCAGTGATCATAGGATAGGCCATTTGGAAAAGGTGCTCAATAAGGAAGATCTCTACTCCTTTGAGGTGGGTACAGAGACCTGCTTGAGCATTCCAGGGATAGTGGAGTACGTGCATGAGGGGTATAACGGCGTGGTCAATGTGTACCCCTTCACATGCATGCCGGGCACCGCCACTTCGGCGATAGTCAGGCCTATGATGAACCGTATGAAGGTCCCCTACTTGGATACGCCTTATGATGATACCTTTCAACCAGGCAGGGAGGCGGCCATTAGGACCTTCATGTATCAGGCACAGCAACATTACGAACGCAATGGAAGGGCAGAACTGAATAGCGTATGACAACCAAGATGCTTATCAATGCCCTGGAGCCTGAAGAGTACAGGGTCGCCTTCATTAAGGATGGCATGCTGGATGGATTTCATATCGAAACATCCACTGCCGAGGAGATAAGGGGAAATATCTACAAAGGCATTGTGGAACGGGTAGAACCGAGGCTCCATGCCTGTTTCGTCAATTTTGGCTCCGAAAAAAACGGTTTACTGCCTGCCGACGAGATCCATCCCGAATACTACCAAACGACACGCCCAGATCCGACGGACAAGGGTGTTCCGCCCATTGGGAAACTGGTCAAAAAGGGGCAAGAGCTCCTGGTCCAGGTGACAAGAGAGATGCCCGGGCGCAAGGGCGCCCATCTCACCACCTATCTTTCTCTGGCCGGGAGATATCTTGTTTTGACCGTGGGCCGGACCACAAATGGGATATCCAGAAAGATAGAGGATGATAAGGAGAGACAGAGACTAAAATCCATAATGGGACGATTGAAGCTCCCGGAAGAGATAGGATACATCGTCAGGACGGTTGCGGCGGGGCAAAACAAGAGGGCACTGTCCCGGGATCTCAACCGTCTACTGAGGATCTGGAAAGACATCAAAACGAGGGCAAAAGAATCTACCCCCCTTTCTGTGATTCATAAGGAGCAAGATATATGTCTCCGTACCTTGAGAGATTATTACAATAGTGAGGTTTCCGAGATCCTCGTGGATGATAAGGAAACCCACGACCGGATCAAGGAATATATGAAGATCATTTCCCCGAGGCGGAAGGGGCAGGTGAGGCATTACAAGAGCAACCGTCCTATTTTTGACCAGTACCAAGTAGAGAGCCAGATTGAGAGCATTTATGGCAACCAGGTTCAATTGAAGTCCGGAGGTTCCATTGTCATCGATGCCACAGAGGCATTAATTTCCATTGACGTGAATTCTGGCCGCGCGAAAATGGGAAAGAATATTGAGAGCATGGCCTATAAGAACAATCTGGAGGCGGCAAGCGAGATAGCCAGACAACTCCGATTAAGGGATATGGGTGGGTTGGTGGTTATTGATTTCATTGATATGAAGGACCGTAAACATGTCAGAGAAGTGGAAAAGGTTCTTCGAGAGGAACTCAGAAAAGATCGGGCCAAGACGGACACATCCAATATCTCGAAATTTGGTCTTATGGAGCTATCCAGAGAGAGACTGAGGCCGTCCATCGAATCAAGGAGTTACCGAACCTGTCACTATTGCCAGGGCAGGGGGACCATTATGTCTGTGGAGTCGGCCGCCGTTTCCCTTTTGCGTCGCATCTGGATGGGTCTCTGGAAGGGAGGTGTGACGGAAGTGAAAGGGGTCCTTCCATTGGGTGTGGCCGCCTACCTCCAGAATCGAAAGAGGAGAGAATTGGCTGAGCTTGAGGACCGGTACGGCGTGGCGATTGTTCTTGAGGGCAATCCCGCATTGGCCCCCGGAGAGGGCAAATTGGAATTCATGAAAGGCGGCGGAGTGCCTGCCCAGTAAGCAAGTTAATCTATGGAGTAGGTGGGCCGGGTCCTTATGTGCAAC
>CP070840.1:0-6377 GCA_020342025.1 Deltaproteobacteria bacterium | reverse complement strand
ATCTCCTGGCTCTCTACCCGGTAGGGATGCGTTATTGGGCAGGAACAAAGCCCAGAATGGTTTCGGGATACTTATCTGTCATGAGCAGGAAGCCCCTTTGGTCGAGACGGACCACCCCTTCCCAATTCCGAGCACGGCCATCCTCAAGCAGCTCCAGTTGAATGGGCGCCCTGGATGTGGCAAAGATTTGGGCATCTGTATACCGAAATTCCACGAGCCGTTCAACCGTGGCGGATCGGGAATGGGTGGGACCTAAGCCGTATGCGGCCCCCCACGCATCTGGCGCGGGTTTGAGCTTGACTCGGTCCCCCGGATAGAAAAAGTTGATGATCCAAAAACGTCCTTCAGGGTCCGGGGCGCTGGCGTCAGTTATCCGGTATTCGATTCTTGGAAAAGGAATGGTTCCCAATGCACGGAGTGAGAGGTCAAAAATATGTGCTGAGGGATTTGGATTAATGTTGACCCCATTCGCTTCATAGAGGCTGACAACCCTACCATTCACTACGAACAGGGCCTCTTGGCTCATGTTTTCCAGATGGGTTTGGGGTGGTATCTGTCTCAGGCTTTCTGGGTTGAGACGTATTACACTTAGGTCAGGCGCCATTTCCCCGCCTATCAGGTAACCCACCATCTGTTCACCCGGTTTTGACTCTATGCTCATGAAAACACGATTTCCCTTAAACGCGATGGCCTCATACCCCTCAAAGCCCTTGATCCGTTCCTCTACGCCCACTGCAACAAATGCAATCTCACGAGGTAGGATGGGTGCGCGAGCGTTTCCCTCCAAGAACGCTTCGATGCGCTCTTTTGAAATGGCAAAAAGACGGCCGTCAGCCCCCGAAGAGAATCGGCCAGGGTATTGGGGAAGGATAATTAAATGCTCGCCATACCACGCAAGACCTGAGACTTCTGCCCATTCATTTGTCAACTTCCCTGAAAGGGGTATGGATTGTACTTTGTGTTCCCGGGGTATAACGGTTGCCGCCCCAGTAGATGCCCTGCCCTTCTCAGCCGGTTGGCATGCAGACAGAGTCAGAACTATCGCTAATATGAGAAGACTTGCTATTGTGCAATTCCTAATTAAGAGGACTATTTCTTTTAGAAAGCAAACGCTCATGGACAAAGAAGGACCTTATCCCCGAAGCGCCTGGATAAGGCAGAGGAGAGTTCCTCCACCGCTTTCTGGTCAGAGAACTCCACCATGAGTTCTCCCTCTTCGCCCACCACCAAATGACCATGTTTCTCCACCACTTCTTCCACATCTGATGGTTCCACCGTCCACCAATCACGCGTGCGCATGAGCAGCTCCCTGCCCTTCAATCGTCTGGGCGTAACCAGATCTATGGTACGAAACCAGGCCGCCCATCCAATCTCTGCAGGAGACCGTAGCACCGGACTCACGGGATCATGATATATCCGGCACCGACCAAATAGTCTCAACCTGATCACCGAAGGACCTCCTTGAGCAAAATTTCGATCTTTTCATCTTTCGGCAAGGTCTCGCGCGGAACCTTTATACCATCCAAATTCATAGCCCACGTTAAGCAATGGGCGTATATGCACGCCGCTTGCTCTTCCCCCACCTCTATCCCTAATCTGGACGCCTGTACCCAGCAGCGCTCAAGATAATCACGGGCCTTCTCGCGCCAGCGTCTGAGCCTGGGATCAAAAGACGATATGCTCAAGCGCTTAAGCAGATCTCCTTGGACCCTCTCTATGCGCCCGAACACGCGCCGCATCATCCGCACAGATGGGTCAAATCCCCAATCATCTGCCACGGCCATCGCATCTCCTAATCCTTAAAAGATCCAACAAAGATTGGCATCATGTTGAGCCGTTTCTTGAGAGGTCAATTCCTCGCAACGCAAAGCCGATTGTACCCACAAGCCCGCACGAAAAGGCAACCAGAAAATTCACTGCTGGACCGAGCTGCCACAGAAAGGCACCGCCAAATGCGGCGACAGAAACGATCACATCCCGGAGGAGGTAATAGAGCCCGAACATTCCTGCTTTACCATCTTCTGGTGCCAGGTCCATGATGAGGGCCTTCCGAGTGGGTTCGCCGAACTCCTTTAGACCGCGTAAGATGAATGCGAACACGAGCCAAAAAAACGACTTACAGAAGAGAAGCACCAAGGGAAATAGAGTGAAGAAGAGGAAGGTGGTGGCCACAAATGGTTTTTTGGTGGTTCGATCAGCAAAATAGGCCACAGGAATATAGATGAGCATGGCGGTGACCATTTCTATACTTGTGAGTATACCGAATTGAAACGCGTTGACAGGCGCTGCTATCCTTTTCATACACCACACAACGACAAAGGCATAGGGGATCTGCTCACAAAACCGCACCAGAATGTCGGAAATCAGGAGTCGTTTGAGGGGCAAGGACATCTGGCGCAAAAGTCGCAAGGGATTCTTTTCTGGTCTTAGGGATTGTTGCCCATCTGCCTTTCCCGTCTGGTCCTCTTGTATGAGCCGTTGCTGCAATACGGCCGCCACACCGGAGAGCAGTAAAGCGGCGACGAAGCCGACCCGAACACCATCACGTTCTCCCCAGATACCAATGCAAAGGCCGCCCAGAATCGGCCCCAGACCCATAGGGATGCGTCGCACAAAAGAGTGCATGGAAACCCCCATGGTGCGCTTGTTCATCGGCAGGACTTTGGCAATAAGGCTCATGGTTGCTGGCAGAGAAATGGCTGTCCAGGAAAGAAAAAAGATCGCGCCCACCAACACAGCCTGCCATGCGGGGATCAGGATGACCAGAAGGAATCCACACATGGCCATGATGTTGAATACGAGTAGTGCCCTTTTGGTCCCAACGCGGTCTGAAAGATAACCTCCAGGAAATGCGTATAGGGCTGATAGTAGATTATCCAGTCCACTGAGAGCACCCACAGACAAAGCACCGCCACCCAGCGCTATAAGGTAGATGGGCAGAAATCGCTCGGCCATCCGTTCCCCCATGCCCACCAGGATAACCATGCAGAGCATGCCTACTGTGCTCCTTCTCAAACCAAAGAACTCGGAAAAACGCGCAATATCCCTCATTCTCACCCTATCAACCCATTTGTAACGCCTTTTGCCCCGCGACTTGCAGACGGCACCAGGCCTGGAAAGAATTGAAAACCCGCATCACCCGTTTTTAGAAATTTAAGCTTCCTTTTAGAATATTACAACCTTAAGCTACAGGAGGGACCTCCCAATTCAGATCAAAGTGTTAGTACGAAAATAAAGAGAAATTTTATTTTTGCACGAATCCTGGAAAATGGGCTTGACATTTCGGCAGAGGGACATAAACTAGTTAATACTATGAACAATTTTTATCCCAAAACCTCCGATGATCTCTTGACCTATCAATCTCAGAGGCTGCAGGACCTGATGCGTAAAATTCTCCAATGCTGCCAGGAGAGGATGCTATTTGAATCACACAAGTTCGGTCTTCCCCAAGCAGAGTTGAAGTGTTTGATGCTCTTTGACACGGAGCGATATTTGACCGTTAAGGGTATTGCCCTGAAAATGGAAGTGGCGAAAAGCCGGGTCACGAAAATCATGGATGGATTGACCAAAAAAAGCCTGATTCAAGGCATTGAGGACCCCAATGATGGAAGGGTTAAACTGCTTAGCCTTACGCCGGCGGGTCAAAAGAAGCTGAAGGAGATTGGCACCTTTATAAGGGACATCCACCAAAAGATACTTTATCAAATAGAGGTAGACCAGAGAAAGGCGATCCTTTCCTCCTTGGAATTGCTCAGGTCATCTATGGAGGCGGTTAAAGCAGAATTGAAATGAGCTGCAAATTAGTTAATAAAGTTAACAAATTTTCCTGATTGTGGTTGTGTTGTTAGATTAAGACGTAAATTGGCCCTTCACTTCTTCTATTTGACAGGAGGGTGAGCGCATTAAACCATTTTATTCGGGAGGTAAATTGCATGAACGAAGCATTAGATGCCCAGATCGAAAAAAAGGTCAAAGAGATACTAGACCGCGAACTCGAAAACCGACTGGCCGCGGCCTTTAAAGATAAAGGTTTTGGAGACAGGGCTGCCATTATTGCGTCAAAAGGGACGCTGGACATGGCTTATCCGCCACTTATCTTAGCAAGCACGGCTGCGGCACTGGATATGGAGACGGCCGTCTTTTTCACCTTCTACGGGCTAGACATCATTAACAAGAAGAAAAACGCCCATTTAAAAGTGCCCCCCCTGGCAAACCCTGCCATGCCTGTGCCGATGCCCAATATTATGGGTGCCTTGCCCGGCATGACGGCCATGGCCACGTGGATGATGAAAAAATGGATGGGAGACCAGAACGTGCCCTCCATCACCGAGTTATTAGAGGCGTGCGTGGAAGGCGGGGTGAAGCTTATTGGTTGTCAAATGACCATGGATGTGATGGGTGTGCCCCGTGAGGACCTGATGGATGAGATCGAGGTGGGAGGCGCGGCCATGTTTCTCGAGTTTGCCTCCAAGGCCAACCTTACCCTTTTTATTTGACCTATAGACAGGGATTGGACTCTAGCATACTATAGTAAATACGAGTATTTTTATAATTTTATTAAAGTAAAATATTACTTTTTGAGTTCTATTGCGAACCTTTCTCAAAATATATTTCAAGGCGGCACTTGGAGGAACATCTGAGTACCAAAGTTCTCAGCCCTCAGACAGAACTTTGGAGACCTGATCACAGTATTCTTTGCTATTTTTCTCCACGGGAATCAGATCGATTTCCGAGGCAGAAGATGCACCCAGGTCGAGTTCAACGGCCCGGGCGATCTGTCTCTGGTCGAAGATCTTTCGATCCATAATAACCCTGTTGCTTCCCAAGACCTTCAAGAGGGCCAATCCCGTCGCATCGGTGGCCACACGGTCTTTTGAGGCAAGAAATACGCCCCCTTTCGCCCTCTTGCCCATGGCTGGGCCACCGTCCACAAATACATCGATCCCATCCAGAACAACCAAGTCTGGGGAAAAGGCTTGATTGATCTCTGCAATCATCTCCTCCTGGTGCGGGGATCGATGTAGCTCACCCATGTATGGAAAGCCATGTCGAGATGTGGGTACCACCCCCACGTGAAGTTTTAAGGACATGGTAAAGACGCCGCCATACTGATGCGTCTTTAGGCAACAGGTGGATATGAGGCACTCCGCTTCCAGAATGGGACGCGCAATCCTAAAGCCATTCGCCCAATGGCCATCGGCCGGTTTGAACTCAACCCAGTCCCTTTCATGGAGGGTGTCAAAGTCGATAATCTTTACGTCCTTCTGTTCAAGGAGGGGAATAATGCCCTTTCTTTTCATCACCTCTGCGGTAGGGGGATAGCTCCTCTCCCCCAGAGAGATGGATTTTGCCCCCATGGCCCAGATTTCATCCACCAGGGCCATTAAAGTGTCATTGTGCGTGGAACCCGGGGTGGGATCCGCTGTATTGAAGTTGGGTTTAATGAGGATGTTTTTGCCTCGGACTGGATGACTATCCAGCGCCCGAAGAGTTGTGCTCACCCCCCTCTCCCTATCTTCAGTTTTCAAAAACATGACTTTGCTCAATCTGATTCCCCCTTTCTCTTATCCCATGGAGTTATATGCCTCACTTTGGCTTGAACAGCGTGTGAAACGCCAGACGATGCCCTGATGGGGATCAAGGAACTTAAACCTCGTTGACATTCCTTACGATATTTAAATATAATTAAATACTCATAAAAATCAATTAGTAGAAACCTATTGAAATAAAAATTCCCATTATGTCCCAGTCAGGTGGCCAAAAACCGATTGAAATCTTGATTACCGGAGGTTGCGGGTTCATCGGCTCCAATTTTGTGAGGTACATCCTTGAGAAAAGGGAGCACATAAGCGTTATCAACCTTGACAAGCTCACCTATGCAGGGAACCTGGCCAATCTGGCGGATGTGGTAAAGGGCCATCCTGAACGTTATCTGTTCGTAAAAGGAGATATTGCAGAGAAAGAAGTCATTAGCGATATTTTTGACAGATTTGAGATATCCTGGGTGATTAATTTTGCCGCTGAATCCCATGTGGACCGCAGTGTCCTAGGCCCTGAGATATTTGTCCGTACAAACATCATTGGCACTTTCAATCTTCTTGAGACGGCAAGGACCTCTTGGCCCCTAGACGATCATAAGAAACTGGCTGAGAAACGTTTTCTCCATATATCCACAGACGAAGTCTATGGGTCATTAGGGGAAACGGGTCACTTCACCGAACAATCACCTTATGACCCGTCCAGCCCCTATTCTGCCAGCAAGGCATCTTCTGATCATTTGGTTAGGGCCTATTGCCGAACCTACGGCCTGCCCGCCATGATTACCAACTGCTCTAACAACTATGGTCCCTTTCAATTTCCGGAAAAGTTGATCCCTT